>NZ_CP132194.1:0-2400000 GCF_030718935.1 Psychrobacter sp. M13 | reverse complement strand
TTTTTATTTGTGTTAAAATGCCCGTCGAATGGCTCATTCAACCTAGGGTCTGTCATCATTTAAGACAATCAACACGCCCAACTGACGACAGTTTTTATCCTCATTTTTTAATGGCGATACACCCTAATAGCTATACGGTAAAAAGCAATATAAATACACTAGCAACACTGTGTCGCTTTCAAAGTGTTTTAGCTATGTATTCTAGCTATCTATAAAATTATTTCTACAAAACCAGCTATACAAGGTATTTTGAATATGGAACAAACACAAAACGCTATCGAACAAAGACCTGTATTCATGCCCAGAGTTAACAGTGATAATCTGGTAAAAACTGACATGGTTCGATTTGAGCGACATGTAGGATTTGCCAGTCGTCAGAAGAAAAAATCTATTAATGACTTGCATCAAGTGATTCGTAAGAAGTATGGCTTTAGTAATGTCTTAGAGCTCTCTAGCAAATCAGGTAATAAGTTGAGCTTTTCACTCAGTCCGTTGAGTTTACAGCTAACGAATGAGTACAATGAGCATAGTGGTCAGCACTGTAGTGTCGAAAACGCCTTTCAAAGCAGTATGGTTTTTGAATACGGTGGCCCTTTTACCGATCTTTTGACAGTAGCCCCAAGACAAGCCAAAAAAGATGAGCGCTTGACAACGTCAGGTGAATTAATCGGCTATAATTATTTCGGTATGGAGTGGAGCGTAGAGCCATTAACTACCTTTTACGACTGGCTATATGTCAATGCTCTAAAACAAAACCCTATGCTTGCTGAGCAGGTTATGCAGTATCAAGCCTTTACTAATATTGAGTTTAATCCCAAAAAGTCCATTCATTGCTCAGCCTATGCACTAGCTATGTTTGTAGCGCTGAGTAAACGCGAATTGCTCGATGGTGTCGAAGACCCCATGACGTTTTTTAACTTATATCATGAGTTTAAAGTCAGTAATACGGAGTCACTGTTAGAAGAAGGTTGGATCTAGTCGGTATAAAGTTTTTGATAGCAATAAAGTGCTTTTTGGCCGGGTAAAGATGAAATTATGCAAATTACACTTGTAAAAAAATGTGTTTGCCTGTATGTTAAATAACAACTTCAACGATGTTGCCTTTAATTGGTTACTAAATATCTAGGCTTCAGTATCTACGCTTCAGTACCTAAACTTTTTCAACCCAAACTCCTTCGTTGAACAGTCCCAAAACATTCGTATCATTCGTACAAACCGTTACCGCAAGACACACCATAAAAAGAAAGCAGTAAGCAGCCTAGTGATAAGTCACCTGCAACTTCTTTTTTTGACATGGTTAATTTTTAAAATCTATAAAATACTTAAATCTGCACAACACAAAAAATTGTATGAGTCAGGAAGACTCTTGCATTTATTTTGCCCTGATACTCTATATATGCAATTTTTGTGTACCTTCTATATACACTAACAAGGATGTGACTCATGTCGTTACAGAACCCTATTTTTATTCCTGGTCCTACCAACATACCAGAAAGACTTCGTCATGCGATGAACGTGCCAACTCAAGATCATCGCGCTCCTGATTTTTCCCAAACGTTTTTACCCGTGCTGGCTGATGCTAAAAAGGTATTTGAAACCGAAGATGGTGAAGTACTTTTATTTACCTCTAGTGGCACAGGTGGCTGGGAAGCAGCTATCAGCAATACTTTGTCACCAGGTGATAAAGTCCTTATCGCCCGTTATGGTATGTTCTCGCATCGCTGGATTGATATGTGCCAGCGTCATGGTCTAGATGTACAAGTTATCGAATGTGCTTGGGGCGAAGGTGCTCCTGCCGATCAGTTTCAAGCTATTTTAGCAGCCGATACCAATCACGAAATCAAAGCACTGATGGTCACTCATAATGAAACCGCGACTGGTGTTCTAAGTGATATTGGCGCGGTTCGCACCGCCATGAATAGTAGTGATCATCCAGCATTGTTATTCGTTGATGGTGTCAGCTCAATCGCGTCTGTACCTTTTAAAATGGATGAGTGGGGCGTTGATATTGCAGTAGCAGGCTCACAAAAGGGCTTTATGCTAGCCACAGGTATGGCCGTATTAGCGATTAGCCCAAAAGCACTAGCGGCTATGGATCAAGCAAAACTACCGCGTACTTATTTTGACTTCCGTGACATGCTAAAAGCCAATGCGAATGGTGGCTTTCCTTATACCCCACCACTGAATCTAATCTATGGCATGAGAGCCAGTCTTGATATGCTGTTTGAAGAAGGCCTTGAGAATGTCTACGCACGTCATTATCGTTTAGCCGAAGGTGTGCGCCAAGCAGTTAGCGCATGGGGCTTTAAGCTTGCGGCAAAATCACCTGAATTATATTCTCAAACGGTAAGCGCGATCTATGTTCCAGAAGGCTTTAACAGTAATGAGCTGACCGATCACGCCTTTAACAAGTACGGCATCTCTTTTGGAGTCGGCTTAGGTGAGATGGCAGGTAAAGCATTTAGAATAGGCCATTTAGGATCACTTACTGAGGTAATGGTGTTATCAGGACTTGCTACGCTTGAGATGGCAATGGCTGACTTGGATTATCCAATCACCCTAGGTCAAGGCGTTGCTGCTGCCCAAGAGTATTACCGCAATAACTAATTATCAAAATAACTAATTATCGCAATAACTAACTAGCGCAATAACCGAATGGCGAATAGATAGTAGAAAGACAAATAAAAAATAGACAAGGAGTTTTTTATGATTACTAATGAAGATGGTTTAACAATTCCAACCCTTGACGATATGCTTGAGGCGCATGAGCGCATTAAGCCATACATTCATCGTACTCCTGTTTTGACCTCATCGTTTTTGAACGAGCTGGCTGGCTGTGAGATGTTCTTTAAGTGCGAAAACTTTCAAAAAGCAGGCGCTTTTAAAGTTCGTGGTGCTTCAAACGCCGTATTTGGCTTGAGTGATGAAGAAGCCAAAAATGGTGTCTGTACGCATAGCTCAGGTAACCATGCACTGTCTTTATCTTATGCGGCAGGTCAGCGCGGTGTACCTTGTAATGTGGTCATGCCTTATAGCGCACCTGAAGCCAAAAAAGCGGCAGTCCGTGGTTACGGCGGTATTATCACTGAATGCCAGCCATCAACGACTTCACGTGAAGAAGTGTTTGCTAAGATTCAAGAAGAAACTGGCGGTGATTTTGTCCATCCGTACAATGACCCACGCGTTATCGCAGGACAAGCGACTTGCTCACGTGAGTTTTTGGAGCAAATGGAAGAGCGCGGCGTAACACCTGATATGGTTGTTGCCCCAATCGGTGGCGGCGGAATGATTTCAGGTACTTGCTTGACCTTGTCGAACTTAGCCCCTGATGTCAAAATCTATGCCGCTGAGCCTGTCAATGCTGATGATGCAGCGCGCTCATTTAAAGCCGGTCATATTATCGCTGATGATGCGCCAGACACTATCGCTGATGGTCTAAAAGTACCCTTAAAAGATTTAACTTGGCACTTTGTTAGCAACTATGTCACTGATATTCTGACCGCGACCGAAGAAGAAATCGTGGCAGCGATGAAACTGACTTGGACGCATATGAAAATTGTCATTGAGCCAAGTTGTGCTGTACCGCTTGCTGTTATCTTAAAGAACAAAGACGTGTTTGCAGGTAAAAAGGTTGGGGTCATTATCACAGGTGGTAACGTAGATCTTGATAAACTGCCTTGGAACTAATCTTAAGCCATTAAGTATTAGCAGCTAAGAAACAATAGCAACTGAGCAACAATTGCAACTTAGCAACAATAATTAGGTATTGATGCTAAGTATGATCTTTAAATACTTGGCGCAACAAAACTGGGCATTGATTAAGCGTAAGTTATGCGCAAGTTAATGACCCTTTTATAGTCAGATACAATTAATCAAAATAAATGGAGCATGAGAATGATTACTGAAGAATTAGAAGTTGGTTTTAACGTCCCTGCTGAAGTTGGTATGGATGAAGCTGATATTCAAACCCCTTGCTTGATCTTGGATCTTGACGCCCTTGAGCGTAACGTCAAAAAAATGGGCGACTATGCTAAAGACCATGGTATGCGTCATCGTAGCCACGGTAAAATGCATAAGTCAGTTGACGTACAAAAACTGCAAGAAGAAATGGGCGGCGCTATCGGCGTATGCTGTCAGAAAGTATCAGAGGCGGAAGTGTTTGCACGCGGTGGTATCAAAGATATCTTAGTATCAAACCAAGTACGTGAGCCTGCTAAGCTCAAGCGTTTAGCTAACTTACCTAAACTAGGTGCAAAAGTCACCGTTTGTGTCGATGATATCGATAGCGCTGCCGAGTTATCAGCTGCGGCAACCGAAGCGGGTACTGAGCTTAATTGCTATATCGAAATCGATTGTGGCGCGGGTCGTTGTGGTGTAACAACGACTGAAGCAGTTGTAGAGATTGCCAAAGCTATTGATGCTGCTGAAAACATCCATTTCACTGGTATTCAAGCCTACCAAGGTGCGATGCAGCACATGGACAGCTATAGTGATCGTAAAGCTAAAACTCAAATCGCTATCGATCAAGTACAAGAAGCTATCGATGCGCTAACTGAGATTGGTCTAAAGCCAGAATTCGTTTCAGGTGGTGGTACAGGTAGTTACTACTTCGAAAGTAATTCAGGTGTTTTCAACGAATTACAGTGTGGTTCTTACGCGTTTATGGATGCTGACTATGGTCGTATCTTAGATGAAGACGGCAATCGTATTGATGCTGGTGAGTGGGAAAACGCTTTGTTCATCCTGACTTCTGTGATGAGCCATGCAAAACCTGACAAAGCTATCGTTGATGCAGGTCTAAAAGCACAATCAGTAGATAGTGGCCTACCATTCATCTACGGTCGTGATGACGTTGAATATGTTAAGTGCTCAGATGAGCATGGCGTAGTAAGCGATCCTGATGCTGTGCTAAAAATTAACGAAAAACTAAAACTAGTACCAGGTCATTGTGATCCTACTTGTAACATCCATGACTTCTACATTGGCGTACGTAACGGCAAAGTTGAGTCTGTATGGCCAGTATCTGCACGTGGTCGCGCATACTAATTAGTGCAAAGCTAGAACTACTAGCCATTCGTTTAATTTTATCCGTTTAGTTTAACAGGGGCTGTTGTAGCTTTAGCCTACAGCGGCCCCTAATTTTATAAAAAATATTTAAAATTTTTTAAGAATTTGATAAACATCAATAATAAAAGGAATTTATGATGAGTACAGCTAATAACGATGTTAATAACAACGATGCCAATAACGAAGGCTTAATCATTGTCTCAGAAGAGGCCTGTAAATCAGTCATTGATCGCCCTTCAGCATTTATTGCGGTTGAAAACGTATTTGCTTCAATGGCAAGCGGAGATGCTTATAACTTCCCTGTTATTCGTGAAGCTATCGGCTATGCTGATGCGCTTTATGGCTTCAAGTCAGGCTTTGATAAAAAAGGTAAGTCATTAGGTCTAAAGTCAGGTGGCTACTGGCCAGGCAATGCAGCCAAAGGCTTAACGAACCATCAATCCACTATTTTTCTATTCAATCCTGATAATGGTAAATTACGTGCGCTCGTCGGCGGCAACTATCTAACTGCGGTTCGTACTGCCGCGGCATCATCGGTATCAATCGCCCACCTAGCGCGCAAAGACAGCAAAGTATTAGGTATGGTTGGTGCAGGTCATCAGTCTACTTTTCAATTACGTGCGGCTCTTGAGCAACGCAGTTTTGAAAAGGTAGTCGCTTGGAATAAAGATGCTGATCAACTTGGCAACTTAAAAGCCGTTGCTGATGAGGCTGGTATCCCGTTTGAGTCAGTTGATCGTGAGCAGTTGTGTGCCGAGGCTGATGTCATCATCACGATTACCTCAGCGTTTGAGCCATTATTGATGAAAGATTGGATCAAACCAGGTACGCATATCGCTTGCATGGGTACGGATACGGTCGGTAAGCAAGAAGTAGATGCTGATCTGATGGCAGTTGCGACCGTATTTACTGATGAAATTGCACAGTCTATTAGCTTAGGTGAAACCCAGCACGCGATCAAAGCGGGCACGATCAAAGAGTCTGACATCACGCCAATCGGTGCGGTCATCAATGGCGACCATGCGGGTCGTAGCAATGATGATGAGATTACCTTATTTGATGGTACGGGCGTTGGCTTGCAAGATTTAGCCGTTGCCTCTGCTGCTGCCAAACTTGCGGTTGAAAAAGGCGAAGCTCAGCACATCTCGCTATAGTTGTTAGTTTAATTATTAAAAATTTGAAGCAGCCAAATAATTCGTTATTTGGCTGCTTTTTTATATTTATTAATCAATACGCTCTCTAAATGCTAAATAAGCCTTAGTAATAGCAGCGGCATTTTCTATTTGCGGATAATGCCCTAGCATTGGCATTGTCGTAATATTGGCATTAGGAATCAGCTTGCGATAACGGTCAATCATGTGCTGACCTGAGATCGGGTCTTTCGCGCCAGCGATTAGCTTGATCGGTATCAAGCTATCAGTAATAGCACCTACCCAGCGCTCGCGATGCTCTTTACGCTGTGGAATATAATTGATTAATTTGTGCATTACCCTCAAGCCATTATTGTAGCTAAGCAGCTGCCATAACGTATCGATAGTCTCAGGTGTTGGCTGAGTATTAGGACCGAATATTTTTTGCAAATTAGTGGCAAATTTCTGCTTGGTGATGAGCTTTGAGATCAAAAAACCTAATGGCGAGAGTAATAGTTTTTGAACGAGTATCGGCTTATGAGTTTCAGGAAATAGACCACCATTTAAAAAGCAGACACTGGCGATGTGCTTCTTATTAATATCGCTATCATAAACTTGCCTTGCTAGTAGCTCTTGCGCGACGGTATCGCCATAATCATGCGCCAAAATATGATAGCTATCGATATTAAGTCCATCTAGTACAGTCTCAAAAAGATCGGCTTGCTCGCTGAGCAGATAGTTTGCATTTTTAGGTTTATCCGACAAGCCAAAACCTAGCATATCAAGTGTGATCACATAGTAGTGCTGTGTCAGCTCATCCCACATGCCCTCCCAATCCCAACTAGCACTAGGATAACCGTGAATCAATACTAAGGCTGGCGCGTTTTTGTCTCCTCCATACCGAGTAAAAATCTGCTGTCCATTAATAAACTGATATTGTCCCTGATTCTGCCAATCACTTAAAGGTATCATCACTGAATTCCCATCATCTACTTATTCTTTTATTCTTCAAACGAAGAGTCAGTTCGGCGTAGTTTTCTTAACAGAGCAGGCCAAGCAATATCACCGCCAGCGCCTTTGGTTACCTGTGCCGATGCCGCTTGAATACCTGCTAATATCTGCGCGGGTATTTGGGTTAAAGTAGCGCCGCCACTTTGCGCTTTAATTTGCACCTCGCAAGCTTTTTGCATGATGTACATAAACAAAAAGGCATCGGCGACGCTGCTAGCACAAGTCAACAAGCCGTGATTGCGTAGTATCATAAAGTTAGCATCGCCAAGATCCGCCACCAATCGCACTTTTTCCTCAGGGTTTAAGGCGATGCCTTCATAGTCATGATAAGCCAAATTAGATAGTGGAAATAACGACTGCTGCGAGATAGGTAGCAAACCTTGCTCTTGCGCTGATACCGCGACGCCATCGCCAGTGTGCAAATGTAGTACGCAGTGGGCATCGTGACGTGCGCCATGTACAGCGCTATGGATGGTAAATCCTGCTGGATTGATATCGTAATCAGATGGCGATATTTTTTCGCCCGCTTGATTGACTTTGACGAGATTTGAGGCGGTGATTTCTTCAAATAATAAGCCGTAAGGATTAATCAAAAATGCATCTTCGGTGTCTGGCACACGGGCGGATATATGAGTGAAAACTAGATCATCCCAGCCATACATCGCAATCAGTCGATAACAAGCGGCGAGATCGACGCGCATTTTCCATTCAGCCTCAGTGACGTTTTCTCTAACATTTGATACTGACTCATTTTGCATAATGTCATCCTTGACGGTTTTAGCTGCTGTGTATAAAGTTTTATAGATGCTTATATGGATCATTATAAGCGATTAATTTTACTAAACTTTATAAAAATTAAGCACTGCTGTCAATGCTACAAGCATCAGCTACATAATTCTCAATAAAGCAAACTTAACAAAGTGTTTCAACATGCCTTAGTCAGTTCGAAATAAAATCGATACGTCATTATCGCCGTGCTACTGGTATAAGTTTTTTGGCGTGCTGTGTCTACGCGGCGTCGAGCCTGCGTAAATTATATATCAGTAGCACTATATCGGTTTCAAAGTGAAGAGGCTATAACCATTATAAAAACAACTCTATTAACAAGTTTTTACTGGTTATCTGCACCGTGCTTTTAGTATGATTTAGATGTAGCTACTTTGCAAACTCAGAGTCCATAGCAATTCATTAATGAGGTCTATTATGCGCAAGATTCCTATTTATTCCCACCCAGCCGCTGGTTGGCCCGCGCTAATTGCCTCAACTCGTAAGCTGATGGATTATAAAGCTTTTACTCGTGGTAGTTTAAGTGTATTCAGTAGTAACCAGCCTAATGGTGGCTTTGATTGTCCAGGCTGTGCTTGGCCTGATCATAAGACTCATAAGACGCTAGATGTCTGTGAGACGGGAATAAAAGTGCTGGCAAGCGAGACAATGTCGACCAAAGCCGATGCGGAGTTTTTCGCTAGACATACCGTGACTGAGCTACAAGGTTGGAATGGTTATGAGCTTGAGCATAGCGGGCGTTTATCGGAGCCGATGCGTTATGACGCTGCGCAAGATAAATATTTACCAATCGCTTGGTTGGATGCTTATAAAATTATCGCTGAACAGTTAAATGCGCTTAATTCTCCTGATGAGGCGCTATTTTATACCTCAGGTCGCGTGACCAATGAACCCGCCTTTTTATATCAATTATTTGTGCGCTGCTTTGGTACTAATAACCTGCCAGATTGCTCAAATATGTGTCATGAGCCAACCTCAGTGATGTTAGGTCGTCAATTAGGCGTTGGTAAAGCGACGGTAATGCTAGAGGATTTTGAGCAAGCCAAACTGATTATGATGTTTGGGCAAAATCCTGCGACGAATCATCCGCGTATGCTGGAGATGCTCGCTCATGCACACAAGCAAGGCTGCAAAATTATCTCGATCAATCCGATGCGTGAGCAAGGGCTAAGCGCTTTTAGAAACCCCCAAAAGCCTACGCATATGGCAATGGGTCAGAGCGATGATCTAGTCGATAATGTGATTCAAATTCAAATCGGTGGTGATACAGCGCTATTGACAGGTATTGCCAAATGGCTGACTAAGAATAATAAAATCGATAACGACTTTATAGAGCAGCATACTTCTGGTTATACAGAGCTTGATTATTGGTTACGCCAACAATCTTGGAGCGACGTTGAGCGTGGCTCTGGAATTAGCAAAGATGAGATTGTCAGCATTGCGAAGTTAGTTGCCAACAGTCCAAAGACCATTTGCACTTGGGGTATGGGAATCACTCAACACGTGCAAGGCGATGACAATGTGGCGATGATTACCAATTTATTACTGCTAATGGGCATGGTCGGCGTTGATGGTGGCGGCGCATCACCAATACGCGGACACTCTAATGTGCAAGGTGATCGGACGATGGGTGTGCATGAGCGGCCTGGGCAAAAGCTGCTCGATAGCTTAGAGAAAGTATTCAAGCGTCCTATGCCACAAGAGGACGGTTTCGATGTGGTAGCTGGCGCGAAAGCATTGATAGACGGTGAGCTAAAAGCCTTTGTCAGTATGGGTGGCAATTATGCCGTAGCCGCGCCTAATATGAGCGCTATCCAACAAGCGTTGACGACTACTCAGCTTAACGTATTTGTTGGCACTAAGCTCAACGGTACTATGCTATATCCTGGGGCGAACAATTTGATTCTACCTTGTATTAGCCGTACTGAGAGCATTATGACCAAAAAGGGTGAGCAGTTTGCAACGACCGAGGATTCAATGTGTCAAGTATCGCGCTCGCAGGGCAGTCTTAAACCGATTAGCGACATGATAAAATCCGAGGTGCAAATCATCGCTGATATGGCAACTCATGTATTAGGCGCGGATGACCCAATTGATTGGCAGGCCATGAGTGAGGATTTTGATATTATTCGTGATTACGTCGCTGAAGCTATTGAAGGCTTTGAAAGCTTTAATAAGCGTGTCCGCGAGGCTGATCGAGGTTTTCATCTATATCATCCCGCGCGCCATCGGGTTTGGAATACAGATAGTGGCAAGGCGCAGTTTGAAGTACCACAATATCCGATCACTTTTGTAGCGGCACAAATGACCGAGGCAAATGCCGATCTACAATTGGGCAATGTCGATTACGATGATAACAATAGTGCTATTGAAGCTCATCAACAAGTATGGCAATTGACTAGTGTACGTAGTCACGATCAGTTTAATACTATGATTTTTGGCTACAAGGATCGCTACCGTCAAACAGATCGCCGTGATGTGCTATTTATGCATCCTGATGAGATCCAGCGTATAGGTTGGAGAAAAGGCGATAGAGTTACGGTATCGCGTCAAGACAGTCATGGTCAGATACGTACCCTTGGGCCTTTAGTGTTAACAGAGATGGATATCGCGGCTAACGCGGTGGCGACCTACTATCCTGAGTGCAATGATTTATTCGACTTAGATACCCATGCGCCAGACTCGCATATCCCTGCCTATAAGTCATCAACGGTTATTTTGGAGCGCGCCAAGCCCGTTAAAGTAAAAGATAAGAGCGCTAAAGAAGTCGATAGTGAGGTCAGCCCGCAAGCTGCTTTTGCTTAGTACAAAGTGATTTTTTTATAATGATTTCAGGGTGGGTTGGCTTAAGGTTAACCCACCTATTTTATTTAATATCGATTGCGACACTCAAATAATATCTAAAAGTATAAAGGTTGATAAAGTGACTAAACCAATTGAATCGACTCCACTTGCACGCATTCATCCTACTCTAAGACACTATTGTCCAACAGCTACTTTATTAAATGATGAAAACTCAATTATTAAAGATTCAAATCTTGAAAACTTTAACGTCGAAAATTCAAACGTAGAAAATTTGATTATTGAAGATAAGCCCGCCAGTCTAGCGGTAGAAGCTGCGGTTGCTATCGTGATTAATGGCATTCACTACGCAGTATTGATGGCAAGTCCACATCAGCTAGAGTATTTAGCTATCGGCTTTTTATATAGTGAAGGGCTTATCGAGCACAGCTTTGAGCTATTGGATTGGGAGGTGATGCAGTTAAGCGATGAAGCAAAACTGAACGCTTTTACTCAAGATAACGCTATAAATAGTAAAAATGATAATGACGATCATTCTGAACTTAATAGTTTTGAGCATCTACTAGATTACGACACTTATGTTATTGAGCTGACCTTGAGCCAACGCTGTCATCAACGTATTCAAGCACAAAAGCGTATGCTGGCAGGGCGTACAGGTTGTGGAATGTGTGGTATTACAGGAATCACCCAAGCATTACCTGATTTAAGTTTTTATTTACAACATAATCAAAAGAATATCGATATAAGTCAACCTAGTCTTGATGAGCTACTAGCTATACGCGCACAAATCGATGCAACTCAACATACCCATAAATTAACAGGCGCGGTTCATGCTGCAGCGACCATGCAGGGTAATACGTTGCATTTATTTGAGGACGTTGGGCGTCATAATGCGCTGGATAAGCTTATTGGCTGGCAGTTACGTCACAAGGCAGAAGTTCACTGCGTAGTTATGACTTCACGATTATCTATTGAGCTAGTACAGAAATCTATTCGTATGCGCCTGCCATGGCTAGTGGGCATGTCAGCCCCGACAAGTACTGCGGTAAGAGTAGCTGAACGCTATGGTTTAGGGCTGGGTGGATTTTTACGGGATAATAGAGTGACTTTTTATACGGAGTATTAAATAATTATCATTCATATTCTAGTCAAAAAACTCCACTCTAAGCACTACAAAGCTAAAACAAAACCTATTTGCCTAATAAGTCATAATAAATTGCATTATTACTGACGCAGTTAATCATGTCTGATAATTTTAATTAATGACCAAGCTTAATAGCTATGCTTAGTAATAACAGAACTAAAAACTATTAACTTTTATGGATAGCCCTTATCACCTGCCAGCGAGAAGCCAGCATGCTTACTTTGAATATTAATAAACAAGAGCATCACTTTGATGACCTTGATCCTCGAACGACGATCCTTGATCTATGTCGTCAACACTTACAGATTACCGGTCCCAAAAAGGGCTGCGACCATGGTCAATGCGGCGCTTGTACTATTTTGATCAATGGTGAGCGTGTGAATTCATGTCTGACGCTAGCGATTATGCACGATGGTGACGAGATTACGACGATTGAGGGCATCGGTATGCCTGAGTCGTTATCTGAGTTGCAACAAGCCTTTATTGATCATGATGCCTTTCAATGCGGCTATTGTACGCCAGGACAGATCTGCTCAGCGACGGCTTTAATAGATGAGATTCAGCAAAATTGGCCAAGCTATGTGAGCACTGATCTGCAAAATCCAGATGGACTGCTAGTACAAGAAATCGCTGAGCGTATGAGTGGTAATATCTGCCGCTGTTCTGCTTATCCTAATATCATAAAAGCTATTCATCAAGTACTGTCAAATCAAGCTTCAGATAAGTCTGTAGCTGCAAAGAACGGCACTTCTATCACAGGTATTTGGTCACCGCCACCCAGTGAAACTCAGTTAAGCAAATCATCAACTTCTCAGTCAATAGATAAGCAAACCAATGCTAGCCTGCAAGGAGAACGCTCATGAAACGCTTTGAATATATTCGCGCCCTTGAGCCGCAGCAAGCGGTTATGTTTGCAACTCCTAAAGAGGCCTCATTTATCGCAGGCGGTACCAACCTCTTAGATTTAATGAAGCTTGAGATTGAAACGCCAACCAAATTAGTTGACGTGACCCGTTTAGAGCTTGCGCAAGTAGAGATGACGGACGATGGCGGATTGCGAATCGGTACGCTCGTTACCAATAGTGATCTGGCCGCTCATCCTGAGATCATCGCCAATTATCCTGTGTTATCGCGTACTATTTTGGCAGGGGCGACCGGTCAGCTGCGTAATAAAGCCACGACAGGCGGTAACTTCTTACAGCGTACGCGTTGCTACTATTTTTATCAGACTGATAGCGCTTGTAATAAGCGTAATCCAGGTTCTGGTTGTCCCGCTATCAGTGGTGAGAATCGCACTTTGGCAATATTAGGCACGAGCGACGCGTGTATCGCTCAGCACCCCTCTGATATGGCAGTAGCGATGCGCCTGTTAGACGCTACTATTGAAACTATAAAAGCAGATGGCTCAACTCGTAAAATTAATGTCAAAGATTTTTATCGCTTGCCAAAAGACACCCCACATATCGAAACGGTACTAGAGTCAGGTGAGCTAATCACCCATGTGGTACTGCCAGCACCGATCAGAGGCATGCATACTTATGACAAAGTACGTGATCGCGCCTCATACGCTTTTGCCTTGTTATCTTGTGCAGCTATCATAGATGTTGATGATAGCGGTAATTTGGACACGGTTCGCTTAGCATTTGGCGGCATTGGTACTCAGCCGTGGCGCAACGAAGCAGTCGAAGCGTTATTAATAGGTACTGACGGTAATGATGGGGTCATCAAACAGGCGGCAGATTTATTATTAAAAGAGGCTAAAGGTAGTGGTCAAAATGACTTCAAGATACCGCTAACACGCCGTTTATTTAAACAAGTTATTCAGCGCGCACTAGCAAGCCGTTTACTATCGAATGAGGGAGCATAATCATGTCATTATTGGACTCAGTACTTCCAGCAGAATCGACCAAAAAAATGACCATGGATAAGCCTGTCGAAACCCTATTTGACAAAACGGCAAGCAAATTGGTTGGCAAGCCTATTA
The DNA here is from genome assembly GCF_030718935.1 of Psychrobacter sp. M13. NCBI lineage: Bacteria > Pseudomonadati > Pseudomonadota > Gammaproteobacteria > Moraxellales > Moraxellaceae > Psychrobacter > Psychrobacter sp. M13. The sequence continues at coordinate 2,386,076 of NZ_CP132194.1, read as the reverse complement.
ATCGCGTTGATGGCTCATTGAAAGTCAGCGGTCAAGCCCCTTATTCAGCAGAGATTCACCTAGAGAACCAAGTCTATGGCGTCTTGGTTGGAGCAACTATTACTAAGGGTAAAGTAGATAATATCGACAATAGCTCTGTAGATAATATTCCTGGCATTATCAAAGTTATAACCGATCCAGAGCATTTCTTACGCAATCCGCAGCAAGGCGGCGCAACCAAAGCACCCGCTCAAGGTGTAAGTGAAGTGTTCTATCATGGTCAGCCTATAGCTGTCGTGATTGCCGAAACTTTTGAGGCCGCAACAGAAGGCGCAAAAGCACTTAAAGTCACTTACCAAGATCAGACTGATAAAGCCGCTGTCGATTTTACCAAAGAGCTATCTAATGCTCATGAGGTTGATGAAAAAAAAGGCTCAGACAAAAATTCTGTACTGGGTGATCCTGAGCAAGGACTTATTGATTCTGCGGTGACTGTTGATCGCTTTTATCATACGCCTAGCCAAAATAGTGCCGCTATGGAGCCTCATACGACATTGGCGCATTGGGAGGGCGATAAGCTGGTTTTGTATACGGCTAATCAGATGCTTGCCTCTTGCAAGCAGCAAGTTATGGATGCCTTGGATTTAAAGAAAGATCAGGTACAGCTCATTGCCTATTACGTGGGTGGCGGTTTTGGTAGTAAGCTTGGTATTGCGCCAGAGTCTATTGCCGCAGCAATTGCCGCAAAAGAGCTGGGTCGCCCAGTGCTAATTACGATGACGCGTCCGCAAGTGATGGAGGCGACAATCAGACGCTCGAATACCCGTCAGCGCATCGCTATTGGCGCTGACCAAAGTGGTGTTATCAATACCATGATTCACGATACGGTGACTAGTAATTTGCCAGAAGAGGCATTTTTTGAGCCAACTGCCTTATCTACCCAGTATTTATATCGTGGTGAAAACCGCCGTGTAAATTACAAACAAGTAGATATGAACCAAGTATTGTCAGGCTCTATGCGCGCCCCAGGCGAAGCCGTTGGTATGATTGCGGTTGAATGTGCGATGGACGAGCTGGCCTCGCAGTTGGATATTGATCCCATTGAGCTGCGCCGCCGTAACGAACCTGAAAAAGATCCTAGCCAAGATATTCCGTTCTCATCGCGCAAGCTCATTGCTTGTATGGAACAGGGCGCTGAGCAGTTCGGTTGGGAGCAACGTAATAGCAAACCTGCCAGCCAGTTAGAGGGCGATTGGTGGATAGGTACAGGCATGGCGGCATCTGCTCGTGGCAACCAGTTACAGCCTTCTGAAGCTCGCGCCACACTAGAGATAGATAGCTCAAAAACGCTTGGTGTAAAAGCTATTATCGAAACCGATATGACTGACATCGGCACTGGCTCTTATACGGTATTCTCTCAAGTTGCCGCGGATCTGTTAGGGCTACCTATTGACCATATTGAAATGAAGTTGGGCGATAGTGATCTACCAGCGGCGTCAGGTTCAGGCGGTAGTTGGGGTGCTGCTAGTGCCGGCAGTGGTGTCTATCTAGCCTGTCAGCAATTGCGAGAGATTATTGCAGGTAAGGTTGGTCTTCATCCTGATACCATTCAGTTAGACGATGGGCAAATCAAGCAAGTAGGTGAGCATGATCCTAGCATAACAGAAGTTGCTCTTGATGCGGCGCTTGAAATGGGTAAAGAAAAAGCTGCAGAATTAGTTGAAAAAGTATCTGGTTTGGCAGATAAGGTCTCTGGTTTGACAGAAAAAGCAACGGGACTAGCAGATCAAATCGCTGAAAAAACAGGTCTACCGATTTCCAAAGCTGAAACGGAAGCATATGATTTTAGTAATTCTCAGTCTTATGCGTTAGCAGATATTATCGCTAAGTACGACGATCAAAAGCTCAGTGCTAAAGGTCAGATCAAACCAGGTAAAAATGGTAAAAAATATCGTCAGTCGTCATATGGTGCTAACTTCGCTGAAGTTGCCGTACATAAAGTTACTGGGGAGATTCGTCTTAAACGTATGACGGGAGCCTTTGCAGCAGGGCGTATCTTAAACCATAAAACAGCTACCTCGCAGTGCTATGGCGGTATGATATTTGGTATTGGTTCTGCCTTGATGGAAGAGATCATTCATGACAAGCGCGATGGTCGCCTGTGTAATCATGACCTTGCTGAATATCATGTTCCTGTCAATGCAGATGTCCCGCAGCTCGATGTTATTCTGGTAGAAGAAGATGATCCGTATACTAACCCGATGCACATTAAAGGTATTGGTGAAACGGCGATCTCTGGTGCTGCTGCGGCAATTGCTAATGCTGTCTATAATGCGGTTGGGGTACGGGTTTATGACTTCCCGATTACGCTTGATAAATTGCTAGCTGAGATGCCAGAGTAATTTTCCATAGAAGTTATTATATTAAAGAAACCCGCTTAAGTAGCGGGTTTTCACAACTTGAGTATTTATAATACAAATAAAGTAAGAGGCGTTATGAATCAAATCGCTGACATTCTTAAGCTGGCAGGCGAGGCCGCTCAACAAAACGTTGATGCTGTATTGGCGACAGTGGTGCGTACTGAAGGTTCAGCGTATCGGCGTGCTGGCGCGATGATGCTGATTTGCGCGGATGGACGTTCGGTTGGTATGATTAGTGGGGGCTGCCTTGAGCCGCACATCATCAAACGCGCCTTTTGGCTCACTCGCAATGGCGCTAATGTCCAAGTTTATCAAACGGGCGATGAGCAAAGAGATGATGACAGTGATAGTAATACTGCTGATGGGTTAGAAATTGAATCAGAAGATGAGCTAAATTTTGGCTTGGGTTGCAATGGCAAAGTACATGTTTTATTTGAACGTTTAACGTCAGCAAATCCTTTGCTAAATTTAATTACTCAAGTCCGTCAAAACGGGCAACCTACCACTATAGCGACTTTGATCAAATCTGAACCTTTAGGTTTGCAAAATATATTTTCAGTCGGCGCAAGAATTAGTTTAGGAACTTATAATAAAGCTGGACAAGTTAGGTTTATTGGCTCAGAGCAATATATTTCAAATTCTCCTATACTTATAAATACAGTCAAAGAGCTATCTAAACATAAACTTAAGAAACGAAATACCGATTACGTTATTTTGAATAGCGATTTAGAAAGCCGCTATTTAGAAGGCAGTCATTTAGAAAGTAACCATGAAAATATCGATAGCCAAGAAAAAGTACCAAGCGAATGGTTATTACAATGCATTGAACCGCAAAAGCGTCTGCTAATCTGTGGGGCTGGTAATGACGTGATGCCATTAGTGGTTATGGCAAAATTGCAAGACTGGCAGGTGACCGTGATAGACAGTCGTGCGCAATATGCGACGAGTATGCGTTTTCCACAGGCAGATGTTGTGCAATGCGTGTCTTTAGAAGATAGCAAAACTTTGCTTGAGCTTAGTGATAATGCTGCGATAGCGCTAATGTCACATAGCTTAAGCCAAGACCGTGCACGACTTAACGTACTATTAGAGCATGCAGACCATTATCAATACCTTGGACAACTAGGGCCACGCTATCGTACTGAGCGTTTAATTAATGAGGTTAGCAATAGTAAGTCTAATCCTGATTGTTTAACAGCAGGTATTAAAAAGTTGCACTATCCTATTGGTTTAAAATTAGGCGGTGATGGTCCAGAAGCTTTAGCATTAAGTATTATGGCGCAAGTAAGCGCGGTGATGAATGAGCAAGTACAGCCAGTACCTTCTATTAATAATAAATCCAATTTGCAATTATTAGCTAAAGAAAATTTTACTCACCATTATACAAATGACTATGCTCATGACTAACACTCATGCGGTTATTATCTTAGCCAGTGGACTTAGTCAGCGTTTAGGACACTCCAAGCAGCTGCTTAGTAAAGACAATAAGCCCTTAATTCATTATATGCTTAAATTGGGTTTAGACACGCAACCACAAACTGTCGTTGTCGTTATTCCTGAACATAATCAAGCGATTGCGGATGCAGTAAGTCAGTTGGTTGCTGCGAATTCGAACGTGACTATTGTATTTAATCAAACCCCTGAGATGGGTATGGCGCATAGTTTATCTTTAGCTATTGACGCTTTAAATAGTTCTAATATTGATTCGTCTGTTAAACGAGTGGTAATTATGGGTATTGACCAGTTTCTTTTAGACGAGCGTCACTTAAATGAGTTATTGATAGAGCAGCATTTCGTTGTTGCTAGCCGCTATGCGCAATTAAATAGAGATTTTACTATTGATAATTCCAAACTGAATATCGTCGGTTTGCCTATCACTATTGACTACGAATTATTAAAACAATGGCAGTCAGCGCTCACAGGTGATAAAGGGTTACGGCATTTAATCAGAGGATTAAAAACTGAGCAAATCAGTACTGTTATTAACCAGCAACTCAGTTATGATATTGATACACCTGAACAGCTCACCTATGCCAAACAGCAGGAGTGGTTGGATAGTTAGTCTAAGTCAAACAAAGTATCAAGCTATAAGAAAAATATATCCATAACGAGAGTTTAAATTTATGATTACGATGGAAGCGCTACAGTTAGCAATTAGAGAACGGATTAATACTTATAATGAAAGTGATGCGCCGCTCGTGAGTCGAGAACTGAGCACTATCTCATTGTTAAACAGTCTCAATCAGATATTAGCGGTAGAGGTTACTTCACCTTTTAATGTGCCTAGACAAAATATCTCGGCGATGGATGGTTATAGTATTGCTACAGGTAGTAAGCTTGATAAAGATAGCATTATCGAAATAGTAGGGGAGTCGCAAGCAGGTAATCCTTATGATCAAGAATTAGCAAAAAATCTGCAAGCAGGGCAAGGGGTGCGTATCTTTACGGGCGCAGTCGTGCCTAGTAGCTGTGATACCGTTATCATGCAAGAAAATACTGATTTCGCCGAAATACGTGACAGCATTGATAAGTCTCAGCCTTATGATATTACCTTAACCCAAGCTTGTAGGTCTGATGATAATATTCGTGAGCAAGGCGAAGAGGTTGAGTCAGGAGAAATCGTACTGCAACGAGGCAAGCGCTTAAATCCTAGTGATATCAGCTTATTAGCAAATTTAGGAGTGGATAAGGTCAGCGTATTTAAGCCGTTGATCGTAGGTATATTGGCGACTGGAGATGAATTGGTCGCGCTTGGGCGTGAGCTTGAGCATTTAGCACAAATATATAACTCTAATACCCCAACGCTAAAGACTTTGCTCGCCAATCTACCTATTACTATTCAAGATTACGGCATTATTGCCGATAATTTAGAGGACACGACTACAGCGGTAACTAAGGCTATGCAGGAGTGCGATGTGCTTATCTCGACTGCTGGCGTATCTGTTGGGGATTATGACTTTTTGACTACGGTCATTGAGCAGCTAGGGCAAATCAGTCACTATAAAGTGGCGATGAAACCTGGCAAGCCATTTGTCTTTGGTGAGTTGTTTGGCGAATCGAGTAAAGATATTGATAAGCCCGTATTATATTTTGGTCTGCCAGGTAATCCTTTATCTACCATTGTCGGAGCATTACAGTTCGTGATACCAGCGCTATGGCAGATGTCAGGAGCGCTTTTATCAGAGCAACCAATCACCCTAAATCTAAAAGCTACTTTAACCAATGACGTCAAAAAGTCAGTCGGTCGTAAAGACTTTCAGCGTGGGTTTTTGACGCAGACGTCTGAAGGCTATCAGGTTGAATGCTTTACCAGCCAGCAATCACATAGAATCAAGCAGCTTAGCCGCGCTAATTGCTTTGTCGTAATAGATAAGGACAACGGTAATGTAGCCTCTGGCAGCATCGTTGATGTTCAACCTTTTTCTTGGCTGTATATTTAGCAAATCTAGGGTTGAGGCGTGCTATAGTTTGTTATACTCAATATGCATTAGATGATGAGTAGACTATACTTTTAGACAATTAGCAAAATACTAATAAGCAAAGTATGACAGGAAGTAATGAGTAGCTGAAGACAATGATGTAATATCAGCTAAAAGATAGTGGCGGTAACCCTATATGATTTATCATAATTCAATAGCAGCAGGTGTTCAGCTGCATTCTCCAACGACAACGCCAGATCGTAGCGATCCTACCCTAAGCGCATTAAGCTCAACAGCACCTACGATGTCATCTACGGACCATGTGCGGCCGCTTACTGATGGCTTCGCTCGGCAGTTGACTTATCTACGCTTATCTATCACCGATTTCTGTAATTTTCGCTGTGAGTATTGCCTGCCCAATGGCTACCAAGGCAAGCGCCCTGACGATGAATTAAGCGTACCTGAGATTACTACTTTGATACGAGGTTTTGCACAAGTCGGTACCGAAAAGGTACGTATCACAGGTGGTGAGCCTTCTATCCGCCGTGATGTGGTCGATATTATCGATACGATTAAAAGCACAACGGGTATCAAGACAGTTGCGATGACTAGTAACGGTTACAAGCTAGGTAAACATCTAGCCAATTGGCAAGCGGCAGGGCTGAACCAGCTTAATATCAGTATGGATAGCTTTGATGCCGCGACTTTTCATAAAATGACAGGTTTTAATACTTTGCCCGCGCTCATTACTGATATGGATAAGCTGTTAGAAACCACCGATATCAAGCTAAAAATAAACAGTATCTTAATGGCAGAAACGGCTTTTGAGAATTTAGTCACAGCGATGGACTATGTCAAACAGCGTCCAGTGACTTATCGATTTATAGAGTTTATGCAGACTAGTGATAATAGCGATTTGTTTTTTGCCCAGCATGCACAATCTGAATTAATTACTGATTACCTGCTTGAGCATGGCTGGCAGCCGCATGCGCGAGGTAGCGCTGATGGCCCTGCGATTGAATACAGCCATCCCGATTATCTAGGACGCATCGGCATGATTGCGCCTTATGCTGCGCATTTTTGTGACAATTGTAATCGCTTGCGAGTTAGTAGTCAGGGCAAAGTTCATCTCTGCCTATTCGATGAGGGCAACTACGATATTCGTCCATTTCTACAAAATAATGATGTACCAGGTCTAGTCAATACGCTACACAGCTTTATGCCAATTAAACCTGAACACCATCATTTGCACGAGTCCAACAGCGGCATTATGCATAACTTATCGATTATCGGTGGTTAGTAAACGTCTCATTTTGAATTACAACTAGTTATAAATTATAGAGAATTATTAGGAAAAATTATGTCTAAGCCTGCTGCCCAATTTACTCCGCTTAATATTGCAATTTTAACAGTTTCTGATAGTCGTACTTTGGAGCAAGATACTTCAGGGCAATATTTAGTGGATAGCTTAACTGAAGCGGGTCATAACTTAGCTGATCGCCAACTCATTACCGATGATATTTATCAGATTCGCGCGGTTATCAGTGGCTGGATTGCTAACCCTGACGTCCATGCGGTTATTACCACGGGCGGCACGGGCTTCTTTATTCGCGATAGTATGCCTGAGGCGGTTAGCGTATTATTTGATAAGTCTATCGATGGCTTTGGTGAGATGTTCCGTTTGATCTCAAAAGATGATATCGGTATGTCAACGGTTCAGTCGCGGGCGATTGCTGGTATGGCAAATGGCACGGGTATTTTCTGTCTTCCTGGCTCTACAGGCGCGTGTCGTACAGGGTGGAACGATATTTTAAAAGAGCAGTTCGATAGCCGTACGCGTCCTTGTAATTTTGTAGCGCACTTTATGCGTGCTAATCCTAGCCATAATTAATACCAAGTTCAAAAAACACGATTAACGGTGTCAAACTCTTTTAGCCTACAGTGAGTAGTAATTATGCTCGTTTTCCTTGTTATTCGAGTTTTCATGAAAGGTATAATCGGTGAGCAATAATTTAGATAGTTCAGACAGCTTAAGTAAATTGGCAGGCGTAGTCATATTAGCGGGTGGGGCGTCTCAGCGTATGGGGTCGCCGAAAGCTTTACTAACTTTGCCTACCGGTGAGCGATTGCTGGATTACCATGTGCGCCAAGCGGCTCAGCTTAACGTACCTATTATGATTGCGGATAATGGTCGTGAGTTTGCAGTCGATGTTAAGTTATTAGCAAGTAATCCAGAGTTGTCGATTACTCAGATTGATGATTATCAATCTATATCTATTGTAGATAACGATAAAGCTGAGGCGACGCAAGGGCCACTTGTAGCGATTGAATCTGCATTACAAAATTTGAATAATGCACGCGATGCTAATTTAGAGCATAAGCAGTTATGGCTGATGGTCATTAGTTGCGATAGTTTAATCAACGCGAATGAGCTTTGGCAGCAATTAAGTCCCTATATTGATAATAACAATATAGATAAGTCGATAGTCTGTTTAACAGATCAAGACCATTTATATCCGCTACTAGGACTTTATCGCTTAAGTATTGAGCCTGCTCTGCGTGCTTATATTGATAGTGGCGAGCGCAAGGTAATGAGCTTTATTAAGCCCATTGCTCAAACCGTTCCAGTGTTAGAAAACCAGCAGTTATTGACTAATTTTAATACGCCTACAGACTTTAAGCGTGCCTGTAGCGCTTTATACGATTTATAAATTTTATCGCTAATAAGAAAGTGAGAGCTCTTTTTGAAACATAATAATGAAACCAGCTTAGCTGATTCCAAGCTACCGCATAAGCTATCGCATTTAGACAGCGATGGCGATATTCATATGGTCGATGTCAGTAGTAAGACCGCCAGCACTCGTGAGGCTAATGCGCAAGGGCAAGTCAGCTTTCCCAGTGGTATTTATCAGCAGATTAAAGCCGCTGATGGTATGACGAAAAAGGGCAGTATCACCCAAACGGCACATATCGCTGGGATTATGGCAGCCAAGCGTACTCATGATTTGATCCCGCTTTGTCATCCACTGCCGTTAGATAAGATTGGTTTAAGCTTTGACTATGATGATAATTTGCACGCTATTACGGTCAATGCCAGTGTTAAAGTGACTCATAAAACGGGCGTCGAAATGGAAGCGCTAACCGCAGTAAGCGTCGCTTGTTTGACTATCTATGATATGACTAAAGCGATCTCTCACGATATTACTATAGATAATATCCGCCTGATTACTAAGACGGGTGGTAAGTCTGATTATCAACATGGTTAAGATTTATAAAGTATCTGGTTTAAAGGTTGTACAGAAGGGAAAATAAAATGAGCGTTATAGAAAAAGACCAAACAGCAGATAGTACCAAAACGATTAACGTCCTCTACTTTGCCAGCTTAGCAGATGAAGCCAACTGTCATGAAGAAAAAGTCAATGTGCAGCAGTCAACATCGTTAACGGAGCTATACGCGCAACTAAATCAAAAATATAATTTTAGTCGTGAGCAGTCGGAGCTAAAAGTCGCGGTAAATGACTATTTTGCTAAGTGGTCAGATACTATTGATGATGGCGACAGCGTGGTTTTTATTACGCCAGTAGCAGGGGGTTAAATGACAGATTCTATAAAAGACGATAAGCAAAATGTTCATAGTCAGTCAATGACTACTAAGCGGAGCGTTGATGATATCTATGAACTAGCTGAGCGCGATGGTTTTGCGCTATTAGATATCGCCATTGATGAAGATAGACTCAAAGCCATGCTAGACAGTGATAGCTGCGGCGCGTTTGTCAGCTTTGAAGGTCGGGTGCGCAATCATAATAATGCCACGAGCGTTGAGCGTCTGACTTATTACGGCTATGAAGATTTAGCGATTAATCAGGGTCGACTGATAATAGAAGAAGCCAAGCGTAAGTTTGAGATTACTCATGCTATTGCTCTTCATCGTATTGGCGAGCTAGAGATTGGCGATATAGCGGTATGGATTGGCGTGGTATCAGCCCATCGATATCCAGCCTTTGATGCCTGTCGCTGGATACTTGATACCATTAAGGCGGATATACCTGTATGGAAGCAAGAGTATTACGACAATGAGCCTTCGAAATGGCTGAGTAACAATGGCTGAGTAACAACGGTTAATGATTGAGTTATAACTCGTGAGTTGCCACCCACGCTACAGGTTTACTATCGTTACTTATATTTAACTTGATGAATAATCTGAAACAGCTTAGCAAGAATAGCTGTAGGGTGCGCCCAGCGCACCGATTGTTATAGCTAAATTTTGAACTTTAAATAAATGTAGAGATAGATTATCACGGCTAAGCATGAATAGTTTTGAGACTATTTTTGCTTAGTCGTTTTAGCATTGATTTTCAAAAAGTGCGGTTTTTGAGAAAAAAATTATAAAAATAACCAATGATAGTAAAATTTAGGAGCAAGGCTTTGAGTATTAAAATAGCATCAATCTTTGCTGCATCTACTTGCTTAGTCTTTACGTTAGCATCGTGTAGCACCCAAGATACTTCTAAAGATGAAGCTGCTGCTAATGAAACGACCAGCCAGCCTGAGAAAATACGCATCGCTGCTGCTGCGAATCTATCTGATGTATTACCTAAAATAGTAGAAGCTTATAACGCTGAGAATAACTTAACAGCACAAGATATTGAGCTGACCTTTGCTTCATCGGGTAAGCTATATGCACATATGATCGCAGGTGCGCCTTATGATATTTATCTTTCGGCGAATCAAGATTTCCCCGCTAGATGGGTTAGCGAGAGAGTAGAAGATGCTGCTCAAACTAAACCTTTTACTTATACGCAAGGGCAGCTGGCTTTTTACAGCACTACTAATAATGTTCATAAGTCTGTTGACACTCTAAATGAGACTACACTCACCGCGTTATTAGCAGAGCAGTCAGAGGCGAAGATAACGATTGCCAACCCTGATCTTGCGCCTTATGGTGCTTCTGCAAGAGCCTATCTACAAACGCAAAATATTTATGACTTGCTAAACACTCAAAAGCGAATTATCCAGGCAGAAAACATCGGTCAAGCTTTTCAATACGCTAATACAGGCAGCGTCGATTATGGCTTTGTCGCGCAGTCTCAAGTTACAGCTATTAAAGCCACGCCCGAGCAATTTTATACCCTACCAGTAGAGTCTTATCCTGCTATTTTGCAAGATGGTATCGTACTTAGTGATGCGGCACTGGCAACTGACTTTACCCGTTATTTATTATCACCTGCTGGACAACAGTACTTTGCGGATGCAGGATATTTGGCAGTTAAGTAAAGGCTAGCTTTTAAGATATAATCATCTTGAAGTTAAATAGAACCTAAAATGTCGCTAGGATAATTTTTTGATTGGTTGTCTGTAAGTGGGATAGAAACTGTGCAAAATCTATACTAGAAGCGCCATATCTTTGCATAAATATATTACCTTATATACCGTATTGGTTTTATAGCGCCAAAATCCAGTATGATAAAGTAGCCCTGAATAATTAGTAGTGACCCTATGATAGATCAAACTCTTATCTCAGCGATGTTGACGCCATTTTGGGTCAGTCTTAAGCTTGCTGGCGTCACCACTTTGTTACTATTATTATTCGCCACGCCGTTAGCTTATTGGCTAGCCAAGCCGAGCCGAGGATGGCTAGTAGGACGCCTTAAGATTATATTGATGGGCATTATCGCAATGCCTTTAGTGTTACCGCCAACGGTTATCGGTTTTTATTTATTGCTATTATTAAGTCCAAATTTCGGTATGGGCAAATGGCTAAGCGAGCATAATATTAGCGCGCTAGTCTTTACCTTTGAGGGTTTGGTGGTCGGCTCTATTATTTATTCCCTACCGTTTTATATTCAGCCAGTCTATGCGCAGTTCTTACGTATTCCCAAAAGCGTGATGGAGGTTGCCAGCCTATTAGAACCCAATCGTTTACGCCGCTTTATGACTATAGCGCTACCACAAGCTCGCGTTGGTATTGTGCTTGGCAGCTTGATTAGCTTTGCCCATACTATTGGCGAGTTTGGCGTGGTACTGATGATCGGTGGCAGTATCGCTGGCGAGACCAAAGTGGTATCCATCGCTATCTATGAGCAAGTAGAAGCGCTCAATTATGAAGCTGCGCATACGATGTCCCTGATTTTAATTATCATGGGCATGGTTATGGTGAGTTTGATCGCCAGTAGCGTTAACAAGCTCAATCAGCGCTCTTAAAGCGTTTAAGTAAGGATAAGGATAATGGATTTCGTTGCCATTGATGTCGAGACCGCTAATAATAATGTTGGCTCTATCTGCCAGATAGGGCTAGCTAAATATGCTAATGGCAAGCTTATCGATAGTTACTGCACGCTTGTTAATCCACAAGCTGACTTTGACGCGCTTAATATCGGTATCCATGGCATCACTGCTGAGCAAGTAGCGGATGCGCCCTTTATTATTGAAGTATTCGATGAGATATTGGCCTTCGTGGCTGACACTATAGTAGTGAGCTATACCTTGTTTGATCAACGGGCGCTAAAAGAATGTCTTACTCGTTATCATTTGCCGAATCCTAATTGGCCTTGGGTCGATGCTACAGTACTGGTGCGTCGAACATTTAGCCAGTTTGCCTATAAAGGCTATAATCTGGCTAATGTCTGTAATCTACTCAACTATCAGTTCGAGCATCATGATGCGCTAGCGGATGCTAAAGCTTGCGGATATGTCGTCATCACTATTTTGCGCGAGAATAGCGACTCTATAAAAGACTATGTCAATGTTAGCCAATCTAAACGCAGTTACAACAGGCGTGGGCGCTCTAGAGCGAATATCAAGCAAAGTTCAGCCAATACTGCTAGTCAAGTTAACTATGTCAATAACAGCTATCCTACAGTCAATGCGATGCAAGGCAATACCTCTGGACGCTATGCAGGTCTTAATATTTGTTTTACAGGCAGCTTAGGTATCAGTCGCGAGGAAATCATAGAGTTGGCTGCCAAACAAGGCTTTACGGTAAAAGCAGGCGCTTCTAAAAAGCTTAATTATCTAGTGGTCGGTAGCCAAGATGAATCGTCCAATGATTCAGTAGAGCTAAAGGATAGTGAGAAAAGTAGTAAACAGCGCAAAGTAGAGGCGCTAATTAATGAGGGTATCGAAATTCAAATCCTTGCAGAGCGAGAATTTCTACAGTTAATTGAGAAGGATTGATATGGATTGGGTCAGTATCTTTATTCATGACACCACATGGGCGTTTGCTCTTGAGATATTTATCCGTGTAGTTGTCATGTTTAGCATGATTATTATATTTCTGCGTTTTACGGGTAAACGCGGTGTCCGTCAACTCTCCATCTTTGAATTGACCATCATTTTATCGCTTGGCTCTATTGCAGGCGATCCGATGTTTACCGAAGACTTACCGATTATTCAAGCGGTTATTATCATGAGCACGGTGATTGCACTTTATCGATTGTGCACTTGGATCATGATGAAGTATCAGCCCTTTGAAGATCTATTAGAGGGCAGATCAATATATATCGTCGAGGACGGGCAGCTGGTACTCGATAAAATCAAAAAAGGTAAAATGTCGCACGATGAGTTCTTTGCAGAGATGCGCCAGCAAGGGGTAGAGCATTTAGGACAAGTGCGTACAGGATTGCTAGAGACCGATGGCAAGCTAAGCATTTTGCTTTATACCGATGAGCAAGTGCGCTACGGTCTACCGCTATTTCCTAAGCGGTATCAGCCAGTCGAGCAAGTAGAGACAACCGTTTGTTATGCCTGTATGGATTGTGGTTACGTGACTCATTTATCAGAGGCCGACTACTTGTGCCCACGCTGTGAGGATAACGGTAGAGACTGGGCGCTAGCTATGAATGTTACGGTAGTGAATTAATTTTTTTATTTAAATAAGATAGCCAAAGCGACTATGATCATAATTTACGGTATCAAAGAGCAACTAAATCCTATCAAACGCCAGTTATCTAAGGTGATTCATGGTTGTATGCAGTCTATATTAGGTCTGCCTGAAGATAAGCGCGCGCAGCGTTTTATACCCTTAGATACTGAGGACTTCTATTATCCTGCCGATAGAAGCGCGGCCTATACTGTGATTGAGATAAATATGATGGAGGGGCGCACTATTGAGACCAAAAAGGTATTGATTAAAGCGCTCTTTGCACAAATCGAAGCGCAGCTGAATATTGCGTCGATAGATATTGAAATTACTATAAAAGAGCAGCCTGCGCACTGTTGGGGTTTTCGAGGTATGACGGGCGATGAAGTCCAAGATTTAAAGTATAAAGTGAATGTGTAAGTTAAATTTGATTGAGTGATTATGAAAATACATACAATACAAACCCCACGCCTTTATCTGCGTCAATGGCAGGCCAGCGACTTTGCGATATTCGCTCAGATTAATGCCGATCCTGAGGTGATGCGCTATTTTCCTAAAGTATTATCACCTAAATTAAGCGATACGATCGCGAATAAATGCCAACAGCTCATAAAAGATAAAGGTTGGGGCTTTTGGGCAGTAAGTCTTAAAGAGTGCGCAAGCGAAGCTGACCGCTTTATAGGTTTTGTTGGTCTTAATCACACTCACGCTGACCTACCATTCGCACCCAGTATTGAGATTGCTTGGCGATTGCATAAAGACTATTGGGGTCAAGGCTATGCTACTGAGGCGGCACAAACCGCGTTACAGTTTGCTTTTGAGACGCTACAACTAAACGAAGTCGTAGCTTTTACCTCAGTGATTAATGAGCCCTCACAAAAGGTTATGCAGCGCCTAGGTATGATAGATACGCAAGACAACTTTTGTCATCCCATGCTTGAGGCCAATCATAGGCTCGCTGAGCATGTTTTATATAAAATAACGCGGGAGCAGTGGCAGTTTGCTTAAGTAGCTAATCAAGGATGCCCAATCTTGATACTTATACCACTACTTATGCCGCTTAAGCTCTAGCTATTCTAATTAGTTGTCATGCCGAAAAATAACTTTATTAACATAAGCTATTGACTTTTTTGAGCGGCAAGGTAGATTAAATACCATAAGTTAAGCATTTAGCCGTTCTTGCGTAAAATTATGCACATTAGACATTATTGGTGTAATATTGTTCGCGGCTCCTATTTCTAGCAGACCCTAATATCTAACTGAACATGACCTATCGGTTGTTTAGAGTATTAGTATTCAATCCCGCCAGTTTTTATGTACCTATTATATTGCATCACTAAAAAACTAATTTTGCCTCAATATTATTGTATATTGTGATGGTCCGTTGCGTGGACGTATGCGAATAAAATCCCACGCTCTTTTAATCCCACGTTTTATAGTTAAGGAAAATATATGAGTATAAGTCAAGCCATCGAAAAGCTCGAAGCCCATTATTCCCATCAGTATGAATTTATTCAAGCGGTAAAAGAAGTTGCCCTTACTATCCAACCCTTATACGACGCTCATCCTGAATACGAAGAGTTCAAAGTATTTGAGCGTTTGGTTGAACCTGATCGTATTTTTAACTTCCGTATTAACTGGGAAAATGATAAAGGCGAAGTGCAGGTTAACCGTGGCTGGCGCGTACAGTTTTGTAATGCATTAGGGCCTTATAAAGGCGGTCTGAGATTTCACCCCACTGTCAACCAATCGGTCTTAAAATTCTTAGGCTTTGAGCAAATATTCAAAAACGCTTTAACGGGTTTGCCAATTGGTGGCGGTAAAGGTGGCTCTGATTTTGACCCTAAAGGTAAGTCAGATTCTGAGGTTCGCCGCTTTTGTTACGCCTTTATGCGTGAACTCTATCATTACATCAATAAAGACATGGATGTACCCGCGGGCGATATTGGGGTTGGCGGTCGCGAAGTCAGCTATATGTTTGCCATGTATAAGAATCTAACTCGCGAGTCCACTGGTGTTATCACAGGTAAAGGCGTTGGGTTTGGTGGTAGTTTGATGCGTACCGAAGCCACAGGTTACGGCGCGGTTTACTTTTTAGAGAACATGCTAAAAGCGCAAGACGAAGCTATTGAAGGCAAAACCGTGCTAGTCTCAGGCGCTGGTAATGTCTCACTACATGCTGCTGAAAAGTGCATTGCATTAGGTGCTAAAGTAATTACCGTATCTGACTCGCAAGGTACTTTGCATGATAAAAACGGCTTTGATAAACCGAAACTCGACTGGCTAAAAACACAAAAAGCTGCGAATAAGCCCTTGGCCGATTATGTGACTAAGTTTGGCAGCGGTAAATGGCTAGCGGGTCAAAAGCCTTGGCAGTTTAAAGCGGATATCGCTATTCCTTCAGCGACTCAGAACGAAGTGAACGAAGAGGAAGCTAAGCAGTTAGTCGATAACGGCGTCAAATATATCGTTGAAGGGGCTAATATGCCTTTAACTGCTGATGCTGTCGATTATGTGCGTGATTATCGCGTACATTATGCGCCAGGTAAGGCGGCTAATGCAGGCGGCGTTGCCGTATCAGCGCTTGAGATGTCACAGAACTCAGTGCGTCAATATAAGACTTTTGAGCAAGTAGACGAGCGTCTAAAAGTCATTATGAAAGATATTCATGATAGTGCCGCGGGTGCTTCAGAGCAGTATGGTCAAACAGATAATGGCTATATCGATTATATGGCTGGGGCTAATATGGTGGGCTTTAAGCGCGTCGCTGACGCTCTAGTGGCGTTTGGTATCCTAAACTAATCGCTTTATTTGAAAGCTAAGTCACTAAAACCGCGTTTATCATTATTGATAAGCGCGGTTTTTTTGTGTCAAAAAATGACTGTATTAAGGCTAAGTTTTTTTTCATGGATTTTTTTATAAAAATTTAGGACGTGCTATTATTTAAAGCAATTAACGTTATAAGAAATAATTAAGGAGGTTTTATGCGTATCACTGCTAATTTCGATTCAGGTAATATTGACGTTATCAGTTTGAATGATAAAAAGAGTATTGAATTGGCTATTCGTCCCGATGTTGGTGGCGAGTTTTTTCAGTGGTTTAACTTTCGACTGACAGGTCAAGTTGGTGAGCAATGCGTGCTTAATATTGTTAATGCAGGGGAGGCAGCGTACGCCAAAGGGTGGGACGATTACCAAGCGGTTGCGTCATTCGATCGTCAGCATTGGTTTCGACTGCCAACCTCTTATAAAAATGGCATATTAACCATAGTGGCGAATATGGAATGTGAGACTATTCAAATTGCTTATTTTGCTCCTTACAGCTATGAGCGCCATCAAGATCTGTTGGCAGCAGTACAAACGCATCCTTTAGTGAGCTTAGAGCATTTAGGTGAAACCCTTGATAAGCGCGATTTAAATTTGGTCAAAATTGGCGATGGTGATGTCAGTAAACGCAACATTTGGATCACAGCGCGTCAGCACCCAGGGGAGACGATGGCTGAATGGTTAGTCGAGGGTTTGATGCATAGCTTGCTCGATAGTGATAACGCCACTGGCAAGCTACTACTAGAGAAAGCTAACTTTTATATCGTACCTAATATGAACCCTGACGGTAGTGTGCGCGGTCACTTGCGGACTAACGCGGCTGGCACTAATCTTAATCGTGAATGGTCAAATCCAAGCTTAGAAAAAAGCCCCGAGGTGTTCCACGTAATTGATAAAATGCAGAAAACTGGGGTAGACTTGTTTTATGATGTGCATGGTGATGAAACACTACCTTTCGTCTTCCTTGCTGGCTCTGAAGGTACACCAAGTTATAACGACCGCCTCGAACATCTACGTAATAGGTTCTCAGAAGTATTAAAGTTAGCCAGTGCCGATTTTCAGTCTGAGGTTGGTTATAAGGTTAATGCGCAAGGCAAAGCAAATATGACTCTCGCCACCAACTGGGTTGCCGAACGTTTTGATTGCCTCGCCAATACTCTAGAAATGCCTTTTAAAGATAATGATAACTTGCCCGATTTGGAAATGGGTTGGTCTCCAGAGCGCTGTATTCAGTTAGGTGAGGCATCGTTAATTGCTATGTTAGCAGTTGTTGATGACTTGCGTTAGTTATTCGTTTAGCGTTCATAGCGGTTTATAGAAATGTTATCTGCGCCATTGACCCTTAATCATAGTACCAATAATAGGGTTTAAGCCGATCAGGTAGCTCAAGTCGGCAGGGCGAGTGATATCCCATAATGCCAAATCAGCATCACAGCCGACTTCTATACGGCCTTTATTGGATAACGCCAGTGCTTTTGCAGCGTGAGTAGTCGTGCCAGCAAGTACCTCTTCTGGCGTCATAAAAAATAGCGTACTACCCATATTCATTGCTAACAATAATGAGGTGAGTGGTGAGGTACCCGGATTACAGTCGGTAGAAATTGCCATAGCTACTTTATGCTTACGTAAGCTATCAATGGGTGGCAGCTTGGTATCACGCAAAGTATAAAACGCCCCTGGCAATAGTACCGCTACGGTGTCGCTGGCGGCCATTTTTTCGATATCGACTTCTGCTAAGTGCTCCAAGTGATCGCTTGATAGTCCTTGATATTCAGCGACTAAAGCACTGCCACCTATATCAGATAATTGCTCAGAGTGCAGCTTGACAGGTAAATCTAATGAGCGTGCAACCTCAAACACACGCTTAATCTGCTCAGTACTGAAAGCAATATTTTCACAGAAACCATCTACTGCATCGACCAAACCTTCACTATGTAAAATCGGCAGCCATTGGCAAACTTGCTCAATATAGTCATCCATCCGACCTTTATACTCAGGCGGCAGGGCATGCGCAGCTAGGTAAGTCTTACGTACTTCGATGTTATACTTTTCGCCGAGCTGGCGTGCAACCGTTAGCATTTTGCGCTCAGTATCCAAATCTAAGCCATAACCAGATTTAATTTCGACACTGGTTATACCTTCTTTAAGTAGTGCCAAAAGTCGCTTTTCACTTTGCGCAAATAGCTCATCGATACTAGCTTCGCGGGTGGCGCTAACGGTCGAGACAATACCGCCGCCTTGTGCTGCGATATCTTGATAACTGGCACCATGCAAACGCGCTTCAAACTCATTACTGCGATTACCAGCATAAACCAGATGCGTATGACAATCGATGAGTCCAGGCGTTACCCAGTTGCCATCGACATCTTTGATTTGATCGTTTTTATAATGAGCAAGGTGTGTCTTTATTTCTTCATGAGTGCCAATCCATGCAATTTTGCCATCTTGAATACCAATAGCCGCATTTTCTAGCTGTCCATAAGGTGTACTTTTAGTTTGATTATTGCTTTGGTTGTCGTTTTGATTGTCGCTATAGATATCAAAGCCGTATTGTTTGGAGAATGTGGCGAGATTAGCATTGATAATCACGTTATCAAACGAGGTCATAGTGGCGCTATCGATAGGTGTCTGTACGGTAGAGGTAGTCATAATAGGCTCCTGCTAGGCGCTGGGTATTTGTAAACCAGCTATAAGGTGAATAAATGCTGCTCAATGATGGTTGCTAATAGTCGAGCGGCGACTTTGCAGCTGCGTTGGTCAGTATCATAAGTGGGGTTGATTTCGGCGATGTCGGCCATTTTTACTTTGCCTGATGCCATGATAATCTTGACCGCACGCTCAACGAATGCCAAGTTAATACCATAGGCGGCTGGCGCACTGACACCAGGCACCACGCTTGAGGGCAAGCAATCCATATCAATAGTTAAGTAGACCACATCAACTTGGTCGATAAAGGTCTCAATTTGATCTGCAATTTTTTTCCATTTTTTATTGGTGCAGTCTTCATCACTAATAATATGTACGCCTAACTGCTCAGCGCGGTCGAAGAGAGCAGCAGTGTTGGAAAACCGACTAACGCCGATACAGCAGTAATGAAACGCTTGCTCATGATCCGTGAGATGTTCTGCGATTTGACGAAATGGTGTACCAGATGTTGCGACATCAGACTGACGAATATCAAGATGAGCATCAAAGTTAATAATACCAATGCTAGGTGTAGATTTGCTAGGTGTGGATGTCTCATGGGTTGTGGCGTCTATCTGCTGTAACGCTTGCCACAGTCCCAAAAAACTACCAAAGGCAATCGCATGACCGCCGCCTAAACCGATAGGCAGACCGCCTCGCTTAATAATATCACTGACGACATCCGCGTAGGTTTTCTGGGCTTGCTCAAGAACTTGCGCGGCAAAACTATCGCTATCGTGACAATGAATATCACCTGCATCACCAAGCAAGGTTGGCATCTCACTATCAAAGCGCTGTTGCAGCTCAGCGATAATGGGCAATGCCGCAAATGCGCTACGAATCAAAGGCGGCGCTGCTCTGGCACCCACGCGTCCTTGATTGCGACGCACACCTTGATCACAGGCGAAACCAACCAGCCCAATGCGCTGCCCTTTATTATCAAGAGTAGCAAACGCATAAGGTTGTGCTAGTTGATACCAATAGCGGGCACGAGCAGTCTCAAACGGCTCTGCGCGTCCTGTCCATCGGGTCATATCAGCATGGCTGTGGTTTACGGAAGTCGTTATCATCGTTTATCTCTCTACTCTTCATCAACGAGCTATTTAGACAGATACCAATCGCTACGCAATGACTGCCAATGCTCAGTAAGGATGCCATTTAATACCAGCTGTTTGGCGGCTTCAATATCAGGTGCTAGGTAGCGATCTTTATCATAAAAAGTCACGTGCTCGCGTAGCTTCTGATGCGCTGTTTGTAACGGCTCTGAGGTATCTAGTCCGCGATGGAAGTCGATACCTTGACCTGCAGATAATAGCTCAATACCGATAATCGTTGCGGTATTATGCGCCATCTCATAGAGACGTCGTGCGCAATAAGTCGCCATTGACACATGATCTTCTTGATTGGCAGAAGTCGGGATACTATCGACACTACCAGGATGGGCGATAGATTTATTCTCGGAGGCGAGTGCGGCTGCCGTCACATGGGCAATCATAAAGCCTGAGTTTAACCCAGCATTGTCAACTAAAAATGGCGGCAAGCCACCTGACAAGGTTGCATCAATGAGTAAAGCCACACGGCGCTCAGACATAGAGCCAATCTCAGCAATCGCCAAGGCTAAAATGTCTGCGGCAAAGGCGACTGGCTCAGCATGGAAGTTACCGCCTGATATAGCAACAGGACCATCTTCATTGTTAAAAATCAGCGGGTTATCAGTGACCGCATTGGCTTCTATTAATAAAGTTTGACCGGCTTGATTGATGATATCAAGACACGCGCCCATCACTTGCGGCTGGCAACGTAAGCAATAAGGATCTTGTACTCTATCGTCTTGCTCACCATCATGCGAGGCGCGAATGGCACTGCCTTTGATCAGCTGACGATGTGCTTTGGCGATTTCGATTTGACCATGATGACCACGAACGTCATGAATACGCGCATCAAATGGCGAGTCTGAGCCTTTAGCGGCATCAATAGACATGGAGCCGACGATAGTTGCCGTCTCAAGCAAATCGCGCGCTAGGAAATATCCGCGTAGTGCCAGTGCCGTTGACACCTGAGTACCGTTAATGAGTGCAAGGCCTTCTTTAGCCGCAAGGGTAATTGGCTCAAGACCATGCTGAGCTAGCGCGTCAGCCGCAGGTACACTTTGACCATTAACATAGACATCGCCTTCACCCATTATAGCGAGTGTCATATGTGATAGCGGTGCTAAATCGCCTGATGCGCCGACAGAGCCTTTCACTGGAATGTGTGGCGTAATTTGATTATTAATCAAGGCCAATAGGCTATCGACTACCTCGCGACGTACACCAGACACACCTTGCGATAAGCTAGCCACTTTCATGACCATGATTAATCGTACCACGCCGTCTGGTAGCGCCTCACCAGTACCAACAGAATGCGACACAATCAAATTGCGCTGAAGTAGCTCAAGCTGATCATCGCTGATACGAGTTTTTGCTAACAAGCCAAAGCCGGTATTGATACCATACGCACTTTTGTCGCGACGAATAATCGTTTGTACATCTTCGTGTGAGGCATCTATTGCTTCATAAGCACTATCGGGTAGCGTCAATATGACAGGTCGCTCATAAATATCGCGCAGCATCTCGAAGCTAAGTTGGCGAGGGTTTAGAACAAGTTTCTTAATAGTAGTCATGATGGTATTCCTAATGTCATATGTTATAGAGTTATTTATTCTTATAAAATAGAAATCGCTTAAGCTATTTAATCATTGGTAAGTTTAAGCCGTATTCTTTCGCTGTTTTAATCGCCAGCTCATAGCCTGCATCCGCATGACGCATCACGCCTGAGCCACAATCATTGACTAGTACTCGCGCTAAACGTTTGGCTGCGCTATCTGTGCCATCAGCGACAATGACCATGCCAGAGTGCTGCGAGTAACCCATGCCCACGCCGCCGCCATGATGCAATGAGACCCAAGTCGCGCCGCCTGCGACATTGAGCATGCCGTTTAATAGTGCCCAGTCAGAGACAGCGTCTGTGCCATCTTTCATGCTTTCAGTTTCGCGATTAGGGCTGGCAACAGAGCCTGTATCTAAATGGTCACGGCCGATAACGATTGGGCCTTTGAGTTCGCCGTTCTTAACCATCTCATTAAAGGCAAGTCCTGCTTTGTCGCGCTCGCCTAAACCTAACCAGCAGATACGCGCTGGCAAGCCTTGAAACTGAATGCGTTCTTTCGCCATGTCTAGCCAGCGATGAATATGCTGATTTTCTGGGAACAGCTCTTTGATCTTTTGATCGGTCTTATAGATATCTTCTGGATCACCAGACAACGCTACCCAGCGGAAAGGCCCTTTACCTTGGCAAAATAGCGGACGAATATAAGCAGGCACAAAGCCTGGGAAATTAAAGGCGTCTTTAACTCCTTCATCAAAGGCAACTTGACGAATATTATTACCATAATCGGTCGTTGGAATCCCCATTTCTTGTAGGTCTAGCATTGCTTGTACATGTACGGCACAAGACGCCGCCGCATCTTTGGTTAAGGCAGCGTGTTGATCTGGATTTTCTTGTGCTGCTTTCCACTCGTCAACGGTCCAGCCACTTGGTAGATAGCCATTGATTAAGTCGTGAGCGGAGGTTTGGTCAGTGACTAAGTCAGGCTTTATCTCTCCTGCATTGGCGCGCTTGACCATCTCAGGCAAGATATCTGCCGCATTACCAAGTAGCGCGATTGAGACGGCTTCGCCTGCATCGGTATGCTTTTTAATCAGCTCATAAGCATGATCAAGGTCGTCTGCTTGCACATCGACGTAACCCGTACGCAAACGGAAATCAATACTGGATTGTTGGCATTCGATATTTAGAGACGTCGCACCAGCAAAGGTCGCGGCTAATGGTTGCGCGCCGCCCATACCACCAAGACCAGCGGTCAAAATCCAACGTCCTGCCCAGCTGCCATCATAATGCTGACGACCTGCTTCGACAAAGGTCTCGTAAGTGCCTTGGACGATGCCTTGGGTGCCGATATAGATCCAGCTCCCCGCAGTCATCTGCCCATACATCATTAAGTCTTTGCGATCTAGCTCATTGAAGTGCTCCCACGTGGCCCAGCGCGGCACAAGGTTGGAGTTGGCAATCAATACGCGCGGGGCATTTTCGTGAGTCTGAAAGACGCCAACCGGCTTGCCTGATTGCACTAATAATGTCTCGTCATCTTCTAATTCTTTAAGCGATTCTAAAATTTGATCGTAGCTTTCCCAGTTGCGGGCAGCGCGTCCGATACCACCATACACAACTAAGCTTTTTGGGTTTTCAGCGACATCAGGATGTAGATTGTTTTGCAGCATACGATAAGGCGCTTCGGTCAGCCAGCTTTTGCAATTTAAGGTGCTGCCAGTAGGGGCGGCTATATCGCGACTTTCATCACGGCGAGTCATTTTACTAATCGGGGTTGTTTTAGAATCAGTCATCATCATTCCTTATGATTGTATCGATACCATTATTTATTTGAGCCAATTTTTAAATAATAATTAATTTGTATATACAAATTATCAAAGATAGTTTTTTCATGCAAGGTTTTTTTGAATTATTTGTTGTGTTGTGACATCAACAAAACTGTTTTGTGAATACGCATGATATTATGGCGATACTTTTATGATTGACGCTGACGGTTAAAAGATAAGCATGACAAAGATGAAGAGCGCTATGAAAAAGAAAACGCCTGCATATCAACGTATTAAAAATGCGATATTGGATAATATACATAGCGGTAAATGGCAAGCTGGTAATGCGATTTCTACAGAAATGGCATTGGCTGAAGAGTTTGGGGTGTCAAGGATGACGGTGAACCGCGCTTTAAAAGAGTTGAGCGAGGAGCGTGTATTAGAGCGTCGGCAAGGGTCGGGAACCTTTGTGGCACAGCAGCAGTTCAATCATACTTTTGTCGAAGTACGCAATATCGCTCAAGACTTAAAGTCAGCCAATCGTGACTACCAAGCACAAGTCGTGAGTAAGCGCAGTATTACTGCTAGCATGCTGGACGGTGAGCTACGCCGTAAGTTTGATATCGATGTGTCTGATGCTAATGCGCTTGATGCCAATGCACTTGACATCAATATAGTTGATGCCAAGGCGTCAACCATGCCACTAGCTACGGATAACGGTGAGGATAGCGATGAAGCGCCAATATTATATGAAGTAAAGATTATTCACTTTGCTGATGGTCAGCCGATGCAATTCGAAGAGCGTTGGGTCGATGCGGTAAAAGTACCAGAGTTTATTGAGCAAGACTTTAGTGTGGTAAATACCAGTGACTATTTGATTGCAAAGAGCCCACTAGAGCGCGGTAGCTATACTATCCGAGCTTTAGCCGCTTCAGAAGAGGTTGCTCAGGCATTACAAATCTCACTACACGCCCCGACACTCGTACTATGCCGTCAGACCTATTCAGCAGGTCAAGTCGTGACTTTTGTCAAAATGTGGCATGCAGGGGATCGCTATCAGTTCTCTGGCGAATTATAACGCCCTGCTACGTAATCACTATTTTTGTACGTTTATTCTTTTTAATGTGCGATAGTATATGAGTTATTTGCTATTAGAGCTGCCAGCTAATAAGTTCAAAATTTACTGTAAAGAATCTTGTAGAATAAAGTGTTATATAAAAACAGCATTGAAAAATACGCTCGCTATCCTCAAATCGAGCACCCAGACTCAAACATTATGACATTATGACATTATGACATTATGACATTATGACATTGTGACATTATGACATTGTGATGAGGTTACTCATATCGTTTATGGGCAGCATCCGTCTATAGGCAACACTATATGCAGGCAGAACTGCCCTCTACAATTTGCAATTTTTAGAATTATAAAAGTTACAAAAATTATAAGTTATAATTATCACACCATTTACTTACTTGTATAAGGACATCCTATGAAACGTCGTGCTTTGTTAACTTTCGCTGTCAGTGCGCTATTATTAAGTGCTTGTGGTCAGTCTAATACTACTGATTCAACAGCTGCTGACACGGCTAATGGTGAATCAGATCTACTACAACGTATTAATAATGGCGGTACTATCAATGTCGGTACTGAAGGTACTTACCCGCCGTTCACTTATCATGATGTCAGCGGTAAGCTTACTGGCTATGATGTTGAGGTCACGCGTGCCGTCGCTGACAAGTTGGGCGTTACGGTTGAGTTTAAAGAAACTCAGTGGGATGCGATGCTGGCGGGACTCGACTCCGAGCGTTTTGATATGGTGGCCAATCAAGTCAGTCTGACCACACCTGAGCGTAAAGCTAAATATGATAAAGCTAGTGCTTACAGCTGGTCAGGTGCAGTCGTGCTAGCGCCAACCGACGATAACCGTTATAGCTCGTGGGAAGGTTTAAAAGGTCTGCGCACTGCTCAATCACTATCGAGTAACTATGGCGAGCTTGCTGAGCGCTATGAGGCTGAAATCGTACCAGTCGATGGTATGGCACAAGCGGTGCAGCTGGTTAAGCAAGATCGAGCTGACTTTACGATGAATGACAATCTAGCGGTACTCGATTATCTCAAAAACTTTCCAGATAGTGGTCTTGAGATCAAATTAGTAGCGCCAGCCAGTGAAAAGCGTGGTTCAGGATTGGTGTTATTGAAGGGCGATGATGCGGTGGTGGCAAAATTAGATGAAGCAATGGCAGCTTTACAAGCGGATGGCACTTTAACCAAAATCAGCCAAGAGTTCTTCGGCGCTGATATAAGTAAGCAAGAGTAATGCTAGCATCTATCCTCTCAATGCTCGCTGATTTACTGTCATTACTGCCCTTTATGACACCAGATCGGGCGCAGATTGTCATTAGCTCATTTTGGCCCATGCTTAAAGGCGGTATCTACTATTCGATACCGCTGGCGCTGATATCGTTTGCGATAGGCATGGCTATTGCGCTAAGTGTGGCACTTATTCGTATTGTGCCGCGCGCAGGCTGGCTGCATAGGATTGCTTATCGTCTAGCGCGTATTTATGTGTCTGCTATTCGCGGTACACCAATGCTGGTACAGCTATTTATTATCTTTTATGGTCTGCCAAGTGTCGGGGTCAAGCTTGATCCTTTCCCTTCGGCGATTATTGCTTTTTCGCTTAACATTGGGGCTTACGCTTCAGAGACGGTACGTGCCTCTATTTTATCCATCCCAAAAGGGCAATGGGAAGCTGGTTCGACGGTTGGCTTAACGTACTTACAGACCTTTCGTCATGTAATCTTGCCGCAAGCACTGCGCGTATCTGTACCGCCGTTATCGAATACTTTCATTAGTTTGGTTAAAGATACTTCATTAGCGTCGTTAGTGCTGGTCACCGAGCTGTTTAAACAAGCGCAAATCATTACCGCGCGTAACTATGAATTTATGCTGGTGTATACCGAGGCGGCCTTTATATATTGGGGTATTTGTTTAGTATTGACCTCTATCCAAGGTCGACTCGAAACACGCCTTGATCGTTACGTCGCTAAGTAATCGTTAATACGAAACTTTATATTTTTGAAGTAATAGCACAGCCAGCATAGTAGGAGCGGTCATGATTCAAGTCACTAATATTCACAAAGCCTTTGGTAATAATCAAGTGCTCAAAGGCATCGATTTGACCATTCATAAAGGTAAGGTGGTGGTGATATTAGGGCCATCAGGATCGGGCAAAACCACCTTTTTGCGTTGTATCAATGCCCTTGAGATTCCCGATCAAGGGGTAATTGCTTTTGATGATGGTAGCTTAAGCGTAGATTTTGGTACTAAGCCTAATAAAAAAGCTTTGCTCGCCTTGCAGCGTAAGTCGGGGATGGTGTTTCAGTCTTATAATTTATTTCCGCATAAGACCGCCTTGCAAAACTTGATGCTTGGTCCGACAGTCGTGCAAGGTACTAGTAAAGCTGATGCGCAAAGTCAAGCTCTAGCATTGCTGGATAAGGTTGGGCTATCCGATAAAGCAGATCTTTATCCGTTTCAGCTATCTGGTGGTCAGCAGCAGCGCGTTGGTATTGCGCGGGCGCTCGCTATTGAGCCGTCATTATTGTTATTCGATGAGCCAACCTCTGCACTCGATCCAGAGCTAGTACAAGATGTACTTGAGACGATGAAGCGGCTAGCATCAGAGGGCTGGACAATGGTGGTGGTCACTCACGAGATTAAGTTTGCCCGCGATGTCGCCGATCATGTGGTATTGATCGAAGACGGTCACGTGGTTGAGGAGGGCAGCGCTGAGCAGATGTTTGAGATATCGGTTCATCCGCGAACTCAGGCTTTTTTACAGCGGATTGAGTCCTGATATTTTAATAAAAATGCTTTCAATCAATCCATAAGAAGTAATCATTCAGTCGATTGTCATTTTTTTGGATGAAGCAGACCTCCTCCGCTTGGTTTCTGGGCAGATGGTCGACATCCGCACCGCAAATTTCAGAGCGTTTTTTGAGCCATTGGCGTTGCTCATTTTTTAACACAGTCGCTTGACCTTGACCATAAAGTCGTCCAACTTCATAGAGAGTCGTTTGATAGCTGTCATTCAAAGCTTTGTCTGAGGCCTTGTATAAGCGATCGATTCTTTTAGATTGTGAAACTAGCGGCAGATAACTGGCATTTTCTTGGTAAGACAGAGTAGCGGTGTCCGTCGTCCAGTTGCCATTTACGGTTATCTTCTGTTTCGAGGTATCTATAAAACCGTTAAAATCCTCGCCCTCAAAGTTATAGCCTTGAAAGCCGCAAGGCGTGACGCCGTCTTTACAAATACTATGCTTGGTTTTGGCAGGATAGAGGTCGATAGTATTCTGCTTTTTGCTTAGCCTCTTGCCATACTCGCTTATTTGCAAAAGCTGCCCTAAATTTGGGGCTACTAGCAGCATATTCTCACAAGTGACATAACCTTCACCGCATCCTCTATAAAGGTTTAAGCGTTGTCCTTGCACATCCATGCCTAGTATAAAATTGGCTTGTATAGGAGCAATGGCTACAGCAAATGGTGACAGTATTAGCAGAGGTAGGATGGTAATTGAGCGCTTAAGTAAAACGCTTAACTTAAGTTTTGAGCCGTGCATAACCATTCTCCAGTGTGACTTCTGAATTATAAAACAAATTTTACTCCAATTTTACTCTTTTTCTTCTTTGCAGCCAGCGCGGTACGCGAGTAGAAGTACCATTGAGGAGCGCATTAAGTAGTGCTGCGAGTAAAATGAGTAATACACCTAAATACTGAATAGCAGATAGCGACTGGCTTAATAGCAAGATAGCTAAAGCAATAGCGGTCAACGGTTCAAAGATAGTGAACACTGAGGCGCGAGAGGCAGGTAGTTTCTCTAAGGCTTTCATATACAGCGCAAAGGGTACGACTGTACCGATGAGCGCTAATCCTAAAGCATAGCCCCAAGTCAGTACCGGTAAGCTCAGTAACTTAGTATAAGTATGATAAGTTTGAGGTAGTAACAACAGCACACCAGCGCTGATAATAATCGAGGTAAAAAACACTAAAGGTGCAGAGTGTGCGTAGTGCATCGCACGCTTACCAAGCACGCCATATAAAGAATAACAAACGCCAGCTAATAACCCCAAAGCTACGCCCCAATTGAGCTTGGCTTCGTCGCCGAGCATCGTCAAACCGACACCGAATACCGCTACCAATGCCAATAGGGCAGACTGGCGAGTGATCGATTCATCAAGAAAAATGGCTGAAAATAATAAGCTAAAGACTGGCGCGGTATATAGCAGAGCAACGGCGGCACCTGCACCGACATAAATGACGGCAAAGAAGTAACATAGCGACATACCGAGCACACCAATGAGAGATTGTAGTGCTAATCCGCCCCACTGTTTTGGGCTTAGTTTGCGCAGATAGAACCATAATTTTGGGAGCATTACTAGGATTAATAAAGCAGCGGTAACGATACGCAAAATAGTAATTTGCCAACCACTAAATCCTGCTTGATTAAGATAAGTAGAAAATATACCAAGGGTTCCCCAGCAGATCGCAGCGGTAATGATTTGCATAGTCCCTATCCAAGACTGCTTTGCTGATATCAAGCTATTATTGTCTATCATACGACTCTCATCTGAATAGCGGGTTTCAATAACAAAATGAGTGCTACTGCACTTATCTAAATAACGGCGGATTATAGAGTTTTAACTAATAAAAGACAACTCGAACAAAGTTGTTTATCATGTTTAGGCTGAGCGATTCAATATGGGCTTAACGCTTTTTGATGAGGTCATAGCTAGAAATTGAGAGCATAAAAAAGCCAGCTAATCTATATTAGCTGGCTTTAACATTAATGAATACCTTCTAAACAGCATTAGCCTTTGCTCTTTCTGACTTAGCTTGCTCAGCTGAGACATCAATGCAAACTTCCCAATCGTCAATCTCGAACTCATGGCAGTTATTACCATCACCATTGATGCGATCAACTACTAAAAAGTCACAATCAGCGTTTAGTGCCAGTAACGGATGATGCCAAACGTTCGCATCATACTGCACGCCTTGATGCGAATAGGCATAGAACACTTTTAAATCAGCCGCTGATTTAGGCGGTTCGCCAGCTTTGGCTACAACAACTAGATAGTCTGTTGAGTTCATAGAAAAAAAGGCTTGCGAGCCAAACGGATGGTATTCCATAACGGATAGCGTAATAGGGCAATCGCGTCTTTTAGTACGAAAAATACTAAAACCAACTTCACCGCCATCATTTTGAACTTTTGAGATAGCATCATGACGACAAGCGTAGCCACGATTGATATCCCAGCTGTTTTCAGGACATTTTTCTTCATCATTATAAGGCTCAATGACTGAGCCATACGGCGCGAATGCCGCTTTAGTTAGAGGTTGAGCAATTATTGTCGTTTTCATAATGTTGCCTTACTTATTTTCAGTATTAGCTACTTTACTACCGATGCATATACGGCTTAAACCGTTATCAAAAAGGCAGTAAAATCGCTAAGATAAAAGAGGGTTAACGTTACATCCAGCTGACTGTGTTATCCGCTGTGGCTGGATGGTTTTCATACCAATGCTTGGCGATTTCATCGCGACGGCATACCCAAACGTCGGGCTTACTGGTGATATATTTCAAAAATTGTTTAAGCGCAGTGATACGACCGGCACGACCAATAATACGGCAATGCAAACCGATAGTTAGCATTTTTGGCTGGTTTTTACCGTCTTTATCGCCCTCTTCATATAGAGTGTCGAAGCTATCTTTTAGGTATTGGTAAAAAGGTTCAGCGTTAGTAAAGCCAGGGCTTGAAGAAAAACGCATGTCATTAGTCTCTAACGTATACGGTATCACCAAATGCGGTTTACGAGTGATAACCTCACCGTCTTGTACTTTGACGTCTAACCAATACGGTAGCTCATCACCATAAGAGTCTGAGTCATACATATAGCCGCCTTGTTCAGCAACTAGCTCGCGTGTGTTAGGGCTATCGCGCCCCGTGTACCATCCTAATGGCTGCTTGCCTAACATCTGCTCAAATATTTCAGTCGCTCGGCGCACGTGCTCACGTTCAGTCTCACGGTACATGTATTGATAAGTGATCCAGCGCAGACTGTGGCTAGCCACTTCATGACCATCCTCTAATACGCGCTCAATGATATGCGGCGTTTTCTCAGCTGCCGCGGCACAAGTAAAAGTAGTAATCGGCAAGCCATACTCTTTGAACACATCAAGTACACGCCATACACCAACACGGCTACCGTATTCAAATGCCGACTCGATAGACTGATGGCGGTTGGTAAACTCTGGCGTACCTAGTACATCTGATAAAAACCGTTCTGATTGACCATCACCATGAATCACACTGTTTTCGGCGCCTTCTTCGATATTCAATACAAACTGTACCGCAATCTTTGCACCACCTGGCCATTTAGGATCAGGCGGATTTTCGCCATAGCCTTTTAGGTCGCGAGGATAAGCGTCTTGATCAAAATCGCTGGTGATTTTTTGGCTCATGGTCAATATTCCTTTATATGAAGAGCAGTCATTATGCTCAGGACTCGGTAGTTTTTTGCAGGCTTAGATTGGTAAGAGGTTAGGGTCTGTTGAACATTCGATCATGGCACTGACAGTGACTATTTTTTAGTCGATTCTAGATTAAAAATATCTAGTTTAGTCATTCTAAGCGGATCTTTTTAATGACGAAGCGACAAAAAAGAGTCCTGTCCTTGCAGGCTGATGCTAAAATTGCTCTATTCGTTGTAAAAATCTAGCCAAGGCATCTGCATTGCCTGCGATTTTTACCTAGACTAGAACCATTTTAGCTATCAGCAGTGCTCATTTATGAATGCTCAACAGACCCTAACTCTAATAAGCAATTAATTATTTAGACTTGCGTATAAATGGTAAGCATCATAGTAGACGCTTAGCTTTCATCTAGCAATTACAGAGGTTACTTGAAGATAATGAGGTGGCAAAGAGGTGCCGAATAATCTTTGAATGTTGCTCAAGCGTGTTAAACACTCATAAGCAGATACAAAATGCAGTTATGGCTTTTACTTTAAGGGCATCTGACCATTTGGTCAAGTAAATTATCAGCTTGTATTGATAAAAGTAAAAATAAAGAGAATATTATATCATTTATCCTAATATTCTCTCTATTTTAGCTATTTTGTCAGCTGATTGGGTTCAACTGTGAACTGCCGCATCAATACCCAGTAAACAATACCGCCAATAGCTGCACCTAGTAAAAAGCCATAGCCTTCAAATTTGGCAAATACAGGTATTAATACGGTAGCGACAGAGAATAGTGCACCGATTGCAAAAGCAATTAGCCCACGAATATTCCAACCTTTCGTATAGTAATAAGCGCCATCTGGACGGTCTGAGAATAGATCATTCATATCAATGTGTTGGCGTCTGATAACATAGTAATCAATGACCAAAATTCCAAAGAACGGTGCGATAATAGCCCCAACCGTATTCACAAAACCGACAATGCCAATCTGACTAATAAAAGACAACCAAAGCGCCCCTACAAAAAATGCAATCACAGCGGTGATCAAACCACCACGACGAAAGTTAATATGCTTTGGAAACAAGTTTGCTAAATCATAAGCGGGTGGAATGAAGTTGGCAACCATGTTAATACCAACTGTAGCGGCAAAAAACGTTAAAGCGGCAATAATAGTCAAAGGTAGTGAGTCAACACGTTCAACAATATCTGATGGATTAGTCAACGCCTCACCGAACAACACTAAAGTTCCTGCGGTAATGATTAAAGCAATGAAAGAGAAAAATAGCATATTGATGGGTAGACCAATCAAATTGCCCTTACGCATATCACGCTCGCTACATAAAAAGCGTGAAAAATCACCAAAGTTAATCACCACAGCGGCAAAGTAGGCCACCATAGTCCCAACAATAGCGGTAAAGGCTTGAAGAGATGTTCCCGCGTAGTCGCTACCGCCAGTAAAGATAGAGTTGATCGCTGGTATCAGCTCTGAGCCTGATTGATACCAAATCATGCCCATTAATACGACCATCACCACATAGACTAGTGGACCTGCCCAGTTCAAAAAGTGCTTGATAGGCTCTATACCTGCCCAGAACAGCATAATCTGAAAAACCCAGACGATGACAAAGGCCAACCATGCCGTACCGTTTAAGCCTAAAAAAGTGCTATCTGAGCTACCCATAAATACCGCTAGTAAGATGGCAACGGCGGTTGAAGCAAAATAGGTCTGCACCCCGTACCAAAAAATACCGATAATCGCTCGTAGTACAGCGGGCAAGTTAGCGCCATTGACTCCCATACTGGCTCGTATCAGTACAGGAAAGGGCACGCCATATTTTACGCTGGGTTTTCCTGTCAAATTCACCATGAGCATGACAATAAAGCCTGCGCAGATAATAGCAGCCATCACCCACCAACCGCTCAAGCCATAACTCAAAAACAAGGAGGCAGCAAGGGTATAGCCAAACAAGCTTTGAATATCATTAGACCAGACATTAAATATAGAGAACCAGCCCCAGTTACGCTGCTCAGGCTGCAAAGGGGCTAAGTCTTCGTTATAGAGCCTTGAGTTCTTACGTTCTGGATTGAAAGTTTTACAGTCGTAGAGTTGACCATCATATTGTTTATTAAGCTGATTTCCTTGCTTGTTGACACTAGACATCCCTTTCTCCTTGTGAAGTGAAATCAACTAAAACCAATATTATTAACACTTCACATAGTATATTGTTAACAATTATATATATTGATTGTTAACACTTTAAGGGTGTATCAGTTATTGGTCAAGAGAATTATTCACTTATTTCAATAAAAATGGGCAGAAATGACCTATCAAAACGCAAAATAATGAATAATATTTGAGATTAAGACAAATATGTGTCTAGTTGGCCAGTATAAGAGGGAGATAAAATGAAGGTAAATAGAATCAAAACCAGCTTATTTACCCATAAAAATAGCCAGTCATGGACTGGCTATTTTATAGATATAAGAGTTATTAGAATTTAAATGTCAAGATTCAATATTATAGCCCTGAAGCATAAGCGACGATCTGTGAGCGCTCTTCATCAGTCAGCTGAGTGATGTTACCTAACGGCATATAACCCGTCTGTACTGCAGTTACAATTTTAGCTTTCCAAGTTTTCATGTCTTCAGGCGTTTGGATAATAATACCCGCTGGTGGCGCATTGAATCCTGCTTGTGTGGGTTGTGCCATATGGCAAACGCTACATTTTGCCTGTACAACACCTATCACCGCATCATCAGCTGAGGCAGCTACAGGAACAGCCGCAGCGCCTGCAATTGGAGCCGCTCCAGCGACGACAGCTTCACCAGTAGGTGGCGCAATATCTGCTACTGGCTGAGCCGCCGCTACGGGTGGAACAGGTAGCGGCTCAATCGGTGCAGGACGCATCCAAATAATGAGCAATACAGTCGCTATTGCTGGAATAATTAGGTATTTTGGTTGATGATGACCCAAATGCTTTTGGTTAAAGTAATGACGAGCGGTTGCAGTGATGATACCGACGAATACCAGTACTAACCAACCATGCGTATGTGAATACATCATTGGATAGTGGTTACTAATCATAGTAAAGATTAGCGGTAGGGTGAAGTAGTTATTCATTAATGAGCGGTTTCTAGCCATTAATGCTAATTCTGCTACTTCTGGACCTGGCTTTTCACCTTTACGAACGCAATCTACTAGTGCACGCTGAGCGGGCATAATTCCGAAGAATACGTTACCGGCCATGATCGTACCCAAAATGGCACCAACGTGAATGAATGAGGCGCGATCACTAAATAACTGATATGAAATATAAGTGGCAATAATCATCAGTACAAAGATAGTGATACTAAAAACCATCTTATTTTTGCCGATACGGCTACGGACAACCCCTTCATAAATAGCGTAGGTGACAAGTAAGAATAAAATACTTGTAGCAATAGCACCGATATTACTACCAAAATCAACCTTACTTGGATCAATTAAGTAAGCCGTTGCATTGGCGTAGTAAACGATAGCCATCATCGCCGCACCAGTCAGCCATGTCGTATAAGCTTCCCATTTGAACCAATGCAAAGTCTTTGGCATCTCTTCAGGGTCAAGCTTATACTTAGCGATTTCATAAAAACCACCACCATGTACTGCCCATAAGTCACCTGAAATACCTTTTTTGGCCTTCCATTCGGGTGGCTTCTGCAGACTCATATCTAGCCATACAAAGTAAAATGAGGCACCAATCCATGCCACCCCAGCGATAACGTGAAACCAGCGGAAAAATAATGCTAACCAATCGAGAAGATATGCGCCCATGTGGCAGTGTCCTTTTTTGTTGCTATGTCTTGGTAACTTGTAACGATTATTGCTTACATGCTCGGTGTTACAAGCGCTTCCTTGCCTTTTTATATCTGTACTAATCTATGGCTGTTGCCGCTTACTTAAGCCTTGAGCATCTAACTACTCAAGGCTTTTTAATTATGAGCCGCGATAAGTACCATAGCCGTGCGCGCTAAGTAATAGCGGGATATGATAATGACCGTCATCGCTCACCACAAAATCAATGATAACTTGTGGATAAAAAGCTTTTAGCTTTTGCGTGTCAAAATAAGATTGCGTATCGAAAGTTATGGTATAACGACCAGCGCTTAGATTCTGCTCGCTGCTATCAACAGCTGAGTCAAACTGCCAGCCATCTGGCGTTACGCGACCATCGTCGTTAGTGGTACCATTCGCTAGTAAAGTGGCCCCACCACCGTCTTTGATGCGATGCAGAGTTAGGTCGATATCAGCCGCAGGCTTACCAAGATGAGTGTCTAAAATATGTGAGGATAGAGTAGCTGACATAATATTTCCTTTATTTATAATAATTAGATTTATTTGAATACAAGCAATCAATGCTTAGTTATAAAGTGCCGCTTAAGCTTGGCCAAATAGCTTTTGAATACGTAAGCGAGTGATTTTGTTTTGCTCAGCTGAAGCATTAGCCAGCTCAGTGTCACGATCATTTGGTAGACGAGCCATCAATAGGTCTAGCATTTGCTGAGCGCTTTTGCCCGTCGCAAAAACAATAAAGATAAAGCCAAACTTATCAAGATAGTCTTGATTACCTTGCGCAAGGTCCTCTAAGACTTGATCATCCGCTTCGCTAGCTCCTGATTGCTCGTGAGCGGCACTGTCTTGCGTATTGCGGTACTTCTCTTTGAGCGTAGCAACATTACCGATTTGCGGATGACCATCAAAAGCTTCTATTAAATTGGCCTCACTGGTTTGTGCTTTGTTCCACGCCTCATTACTAGCGCTTAACATAGCATCAATATCGCTAAAAGGGCGCTCAGCAGCTAAACTGCTCGCCCAAGCACTGCTAGTACAGCAAGTCAGCAGCGTTGCAGTAGACTCTGCATTGTCTAACTGATTGAATTGCGCTAAGGTTAAGCTCATAGTGACATCCTTTTCTTATCATTTATAATTTATAAAATTAGCATTTGCTAATTGATGACAGTTTAAACCGAAAAATCATCTATTAAAGTGATATTAATCAAATCATATTTGGTCTAATATTGTCTATTGTGCTAAAACCTGACTATTTGGTCAACTATTTTATACAAAAAACTTCCATTTGTCGCGGTATATGCCAAAAAAAGTTATATTTATTTTCTATATTAGAGATAATGCCGTATATTCTTAGTAAAAATCCTGAAATAATCTAGGTTACGACTGTTATGACTCAAAATAATCACCTCAAAGATTCAGATGCAACAGAGACATCCCTTCATCGAAGTCAGCACAGTATACGCGCCCATAATCAGGCCATTATCTTACATGCTGCTGAAGAAGAGTTCGTCCTGCAAAGCTATCGCGGTGCTACCATGCAAGGTATCGCTGATCGAGCAGGGCTACCCAAAGCCAATATTCACTATTACTTTAAGAATAAGCGCAATCTTTACAAAGTAGTATTACGCGCCATCATTGAAGAATGGAATGATGGCCTAGTCACTATGACGGTCGATAGTGATCCCAAGACAGTCATAGAGAAGTTTGTACGTACTAAGTTACATCAAGCTTTTGCCCATCCCAATCGTCATAAGCTATTTGCTATTGAGGTCATCGGCGGTGCACCGCACTTACATGACTTTATGTCAACAACGATGAGAGATTGGGCACTTGACAAGACGCAAGTGATGACGTCATGGTACAGCCAAGGCAAGATTGGTATTGCTGATCCCCTACAGTTACTAATACTGATCTGGGCCACTACCCAACGTTATGCTGAATTCGAAACTGAAATCGTGGGCTTAATGCAAAAAGAAGCTTACGATAAAGAAGATGAAGCACGAGCCGCTGACTTTTTGGTGCCGTTTATCTTGCGCGGTTGTGGTATTGAATAAAACAGTCCCTATCAAAGAGATAAAGGCGAAAACTACGATAAGTTAGCTCAGATAGGTTGATAAGCTTATAAAAGTTTAAGCAAATATACTTATTTTGTATGTTGATCTATAAAACCAATGCATCAGTTATGTATTTCATATAACTAAAAAATATTTTATCTCGTTTTGACAATTGCAAGCCTTTTAGTCGTTATACACCAATCTAGATAAGCTTAGGGCGCAGTAAAGATATATTTACTGCGCCCTATTCACACTATTATTTTAAAGCAAAGGTTCTAAATTAAGATACCTTTTGTCTAGGTGGTTTAAGACCATCTTCTAAATGCTGCTCTTCAGTATCATACTCAACACCATAATTCTTCGGCAAAATCGTATCAAGAACAATAGCGATGACACCTGACATCGTAATTGCTGAACCAAAGATATTACGGAACATCTGTGGCATTTGTGCGAACACATCAGGCACAAAAGCGACGCCCAAACCAAGACCCAAAGAGGTGGCAATGATCAGAATATTACGATGAGTAAAGTTAACCGTTGATAAAATACGAATACCAGCAGTAGCTACTGTAGCAAACATGAGTAGCGTAACTCCGCCAACGACAGGCTTTGGTAGCTGAGTGAAGATAGCACCAAGAATGGGGAACAGACCCATAAAGAACAAGATACCACCAACATAGAAGCCAACATAACGACTGGCAATACCCGTCATCTGAATGACACCGTTATTCTGACTAAAAGTAGTAACAGGGAAGCTGTTAAATATACCCGCAATGGCAGAGTTTACACCATCGGCTAACACCCCACCTTTAATGCGTTTCTCATAGAGTGGGCCTTTGATAGGCTCGCCTGAGATCATGGATGTTGCCGTTAGATCACCTGCAGTCTCAATACTGGTAATGATATACATAAAGGCAATAGGAATAAAAGCTTGCCAATCAAAAGCAAAACCAAATTTAAATGGCACAGGTACTGTTAATAATGGCGCTTGTGATACTAATGAAAAGTCAATGCGACCCATAAATGCGGCGACAACTAAGCCTAATATTAGACCAATAAAAATAGCGCTAGAACGAATCACTTTATTAGGGACGATACTAATAAGCACGACACTAATTAATACCCCACCGCCTAGCAATAAATTCGGTATGCTACCAAAATCTTCGGCACCAACACCGCCTGCTAAATCAGTAAGACCAACTTTAGTTAGCGATAGACCAATGGTGACGATAACGCAACCGGTAACGATAGGACTCATCAAGGATTTAAGCCTAGTGATGAACTGACTCAAGAATATCTCGACAAAAGCGGCTAAAAAGGTGACGCCAAAGATAACTGAGAGAATCTCCTCTGGACTACCGCCGCGGTTTTTTACGACAAAACCTGCGGCTAATACCGCAGCTAAGAAACCAAAACTGGTTCCTTGCAGTGCCATAAGCCCTGAACCTATAGGACCAATTGTACGGGTTTGGATAAAAGTAGCAACACCAGATACCATCAGCGCCATACTAATAAGGTAGGGAATATGTTCCCCTAAACCTAAAGCACCACCGATGATTAATGAGGGTGTGATAACGCCAACAAAAGCAGCTAAAACGTGCTGAACAGCACCTAAGAAAGCTTTCATTGGCGCTGGACGGTCATGTAGACCATACAGCAGATCAGGATTACCTTTGACTTCACTCATAATTGCTTCCTTTTAAAGTAACTTTGCAGTCCTATCTTTGCTGGCTATCTGAATGTAGAGCCAGTAAAGAATCACACTTGTCCTTGTGCTAATTAATAAAATAAACCAACTGTCACTGGCTAATTTTATTGATCAATACGTATATAAAAGCTGACCATTTGGTCAGTTATCTCTAGGGTATAGCGAAAAGGTAAGTGATTGCAATGTTTTTTTTCTCAAAATGCAATTATTTTACAAAAGTAAAGATATAAAACGTTGCTTATAGTAATAGTAATGAGAGGTTTATAAAAATCTGGTCATA
Source organism: Psychrobacter sp. M13 (assembly GCF_030718935.1). Taxonomy (NCBI): domain Bacteria; kingdom Pseudomonadati; phylum Pseudomonadota; class Gammaproteobacteria; order Moraxellales; family Moraxellaceae; genus Psychrobacter; species Psychrobacter sp. M13. Next base: position 2,347,073 of record NZ_CP132194.1, on the reverse strand, counting down.
CAAAGTTTTTCTTCTGAAAAATAGTGATAAAAAGTCAAAAGTTAAATAAAAACGAGAGTTTTGAATGAAATGACAGACCCTAGGGCGTGTCCTCAATTTGAAAATAGTGATAAAAATGCTGCTATTTATAGAGCGAAATTGCAGCAGAGCTAGGATAATAGCGCTATTAATATCGAGATATTGATGAGCTATTTGACACATCCCTGCCAACATTTAGCCTTTTTAGCTCATTTAGTCCTATACGTTCAGATTATAGATATGACCTAGATAAAAAGACCAAAATATTCTTTAGCAGTGTTGCTTAATTATACTTAGTTAGTTATCATGACGTTCTTTATGTAAATAGTAATAATTATCATTAACATTATTGTTAATATTTAAGAGTCCTATTGTCGATAAGTATTACTGATAGGGAGCTATATTTAAATAATATTAATGTTGATACCTATTGTGATTGTCAATAAATACTATCAGTGAGTTAATTATGAATGTAAAAGTTAATCGTTTAAGCGTATTATCCATGGCTATAGCGGCAGCGCTCGTCTCACAAGCGGCCAGTGCCAATGAAGCCAATACTATGCCTAACACTACTCTGCAGACCATCACAGTAACAGCCAATACTTCGGTACGTGATAAAGTGCAAGAGGACTCTGTGTACATAGATGACTATACACCAGCGGCACAAGCCGATCACTTGAGTGATTTTTTGGATGTCATACCCGGTGTCACAGTAGGGGGCACCTCAACAATCAATCAACGAGTACGAGTACGCGGCCTTGATGATACCAATCTAAAAGTGACGATCGATGGCGCACGTCAAGAGGGCGCTCTGTTTTATCACATGGGCGATGTGACGATTGACCCAGATTTGCTAAAACAAGCAGAAGTCTCAGTAGGTAATAATTCCGTCACGCTTGGCAACGATGCTTTGGGCGGCGCTGTGGCTTTTGAAACAGTAGATGCGGCAGACTTACTTAAGCCAGGCCAAAAAGTAGGGGCTAAATTAAAAGCAGGTTATGCCAGCAATAACGATGAGCTACTAACCGCAGTCACTATCTATGGCGCGCCGACTGATAACATCGATCTATTGGCTTATTATAGTAAGCGAGATGCCAATTCTGGCGAAGATGGTAGCGGCCGTGAGCTTTTTGAAGATAGTGAAGGCGAGAATATTTTATTAAAAGCGGGCGCTTACATTGGCAATGATCACCACGTAGGCGCAAGCTTTAGCCGTACAGACAAAGAAGGTGTCTTTCCGTTTCGTCCTGACTTTCCAAGCTTAACCGATGATCCTATACCGCAAAAGGTAAGCCGTGATACTTATTCGCTTGATCACAGCTATAATCCTGCAAGTCAACTGATTGATATCGACACCAACCTCTACCAGACAGAGACGCAAATATTACGTGACTCTGATAATGTAGGGCGCTATGAGTTTGATGCAACGGTAAAAACGACAGGCGGTAAAATTCAGAATACTAGCTTGATTGACAGTAGCGTTATTGAAGGTATTAAAGGCACTCATAAGCTCATCACAGGGGTTGAGCACTATAAAAAAGAATCCGATTTATCCAGAGACTTTGAAAAAAGAGGGGGTGATGAAGCAACTAATACTTCTGTATACGTCGAGGATCAATGGAATATAGGCAAACTCACCTTAACTCCTGGCGTACGCTATGATCGTTATAAATCACCAGAATTTATCTCGGGCGGTCAGACGTATGACAATGTCGTTGGCGCACTAGCGGCCAGTTACGAGATTGCCCCTAGTACGCAAGTATTTGCCAGCTATACGCAACTATTCAATGGTCCTGACTTAGGGCAGGCCGTCTTCAATAGCAATGGTGCTGGTATTTATGTCAATGATGATCTAAAGCCAGAAGAAGGCTCTAATGCTGAGGTCGGTATTGCAACAACGCTACGCGGGTTGACAGTAGCTGATGACGCACTACAATTGAGTGCCAAATACTTCATAACTGATATCGAAAACTATCAGCAATTTGTCAGAACCGGCGATCGTGCTGGTCGCTATGGTCTTAACTGTACGACTGGTGAGCGCGGCGCGTCTGGTAACTTGCAAGACTGTCAAGGTATGATCAATAGCGATGAAGACTATGAGATCAAGGGCGTTGAGCTGGCGGCTGACTATAGTACTGCTAACTTTGGCATGGGACTGAGCTATTCACGCGCGCGTAGCGAGGGCGACCAAACCGGTGATAGTATTCCCTCAGTGAGTGGCGGTAGTGCCGACTCAGGTGATCGCTATATGGTGAACTTAAATTATAAGCCAAGCGATATCGTAGGTTTAGGATGGCGCAGTACTTATGTCGCATCCATTACCGATAATCAGGGAGATACCAAGCCAAACTATGATGTGCATGATGTGTATATGAACTATGCACCGCGTCAGCTTGATAATGTCACCGCAACGCTTGGGGTGTATAACCTATTTGATGAAACTTATGCTAGCCATTCCTCTCGTCTTAATACGACAGCGGATGCCTCTACTGACTTTGAGGCTGGTCGTAATATTAAGGCATCTCTGAGCTATCAATTTTAAGCAAACGCCATCCTGAAATTTCATACTAGCTTTTCTAATAAGAAGGGCTGGTATTTTTTCGTAAAAATTACTATAAATAGAGTCATCCATGACATTTAGTCCTCGTAAAGCCTGCCTTTTGATACATCGTTATACTGGACTTGTAATAGCAGGCTTCTTAATAATCGCGGGTATCACAGGGTCGTTATTAGCATTTTACGATGATCTCGATGAGCGATTTAATCATAAATTGGCTTATATTAAAGCTGTAGATACACCTCAATTACCCATAGCGATGCTTCACGACCGTGTCATTAGCGCTTATCCTGATTATAAGTTCTCCTCTATGCCAACCTCAATTGAGCCTGCACGCTCAGCGGTATTTGCAGTTGATAGAGCGTATGGCAAACAGGTGAGTGCTCAAGTAACAGCGCCATTTCATGAGGTCTATGTCGATCCCTACACAGGCGCTATCATCGGCACTCGTGATAGAGAACAGTGGGCATGGCGCAATACCATGTATAAGGTATTTTGGCTACACCGTGATCTATTACTTGGTGATATCGGTAAGCTAATTTTAGGTATCGTTTCATTGGTATGGACGATCAATTGTTTTATTGGCTTTTATTTAACTTTGCCAAGAAAAGTCAAAAACACTCAAGCCAAGCAAAAAAAACCTAATAAAAAACGCAGCTCATGGCTTAAGCGCTGGCGACCCGCGTGGAAAATCCGTACTAAGACCAATACCTTTAAGCTCAATTATGACCTACATCATGCTTTTGGGTTATGGCTTTGGGTCATACTGTTCATCATTGCGTGGTCGAGTGTCGGCTTTAATTTAAAAGAGGTTTATCAGCCTACGATGCGAGTAGTTGTAGGACTTGAAACAAGAGAAGGTCGGCCAAAAGCATCTACATCTGAGCCGAATAAAGAGACGCTTAACCAGAAAAATACAGCCGCAGTGGTTGATAAAGCGAACAGTATCGAATACTTAACTGCGCAGGCTAATATCGTTGCTCAACAGAAGAGTGTAAAGGTACAGCAGTTGTTAGGCATTCGCTGGGTTGAGGATGACGGCCAGTGGCAAATGCGTTTTAAAACTGACAAAGATATTGGTAAAAAGGGCGGTGCGTCTTCCATAACCGTTGATGCCGCCACTGGTAAAGTTGAAAGAGTGAATTTCGGTTATCAGAATTCATCATTTGGTAGCAAAACCGATCAGTGGCTATCGACATTACATATGGGGCACATTGGTCAAGGGGCGGGTCATCTGCTATATCAGGTGTTCTTAGTATTGGTTGGTTTGGCAGTGGCAATATTGTCAGTTACTGGCGTCTATTTGTGGTGGAGAGGACGCCAAAATGCCATACAAAATCTAAGTAAAGGTAAACCAGTTGAAAGGCACTAAAGAGCCTATGTTTTAAGCGGATTCTTTATAGCTAGGTCAGCACACCAAAGTACAGTAAGACTAGGATAAATTTTTGTAGCTTCATATCAGCGTAGGCGCAGCATGCAAGAAACCTTGTACTTATCTCCTTTATTAACACAGTGTCTGTATTTTATTTGATATCGACGATACAACAAACAAATATGCTTATATCAATATAAGGATCTAAAAATGACTAAACCTAGCCCAAGAATATTAGAAGTTGAAAATATCACTGACATTACGCCCAATATGCGCCGCATTACGCTGGGAGGAGAAGGCATAAAAGATTTTCCAGCAGAGCAAGAAAGCGCCTACATCAAACTTATATTCACGCAAGATACAGGCCAAAAACCTATCATGCGCACCTATACTATTATCCAGCAGCGTGATCATGAGATAGATGTCGATTTTGTATTACACGGTCTTAATCATCAAGGCGCTGAAGGGCCAGCATCCGAGTGGGCAAAAACGACTAAAATTGGTGACAGTATTATGATCGGTGGTCCAGGTCCCAAAAAATACATTAATTCCGAAGCAGATTGGTTTTTGTTAGCAGGTGATATGACCGCACTACCAGCCATCACGGTCAATTTGGCACAGCTGCCAGCCGATGCCGTTGGTTATGCAGTCATAGAGGTATTAAGCGCAGACGATATCCAGTCTCTGAAAAAACCAAAGAATATCGAGATTGAATGGGTCGTTAATGCGCAGGCAAGTGACTGTCATTATCCACTACTTGAGCGTGTTAAAGCGCTTAGCTGGTTAGACGGTACACCTGCAGTGTGGGCAGCGTGCGAATTTAATGGTATGCGCGCACTACGCCAATACTTTAAGCAAAAAGACGTCAGTAAAACTCATTTATATATCTCAAGCTACTGGAAATTGGATAATAGCGAAGATGAACATAAAGTCATCAAGCGTCAGGATGCAGAAGAGAGCTTATAGCTCTACATTAAACCGCATCTACAATCACTGGACGACCTTGATGATTAAGTACGGTCACATCGACGTTATAGAGATCCTTCATAGTCTGTCGGGTGATGACCTCAACAGGATGACCAATAGCTTGTACTTGACCCTCTTTCATAGTGACCACAGTATCGGCAAATTGTGCGGCTTGATTGATATCGTGCAAGACAATGACGACGGTTTTTTGTTGACTATGACTCAACTCCCGTAATTCACGCATCAAGCGCCCCGAATGATACATGTCAAGGTTATTTAACGGCTCATCTAGCAGTAAATAGGGCGTATCTTGGCAGACAATCATCGCAATAAGCACCCGTTGCCGTTGCCCACCCGATAAGGCAGATAAAAAACGATCGGCTAAAGGTCGTAGCTCAAAGCGCTCGATAATCTCATCGACTTTTTGCTGATCTTTTGCAGTAGGTTGTCCTTGATGGTATGGATAGCGCCCAAACATCAGTAGCTCATGAACGCACAATCGCCCTTGTACTTGGTTGTCTTGACTAAGCATTGCGACTGTTTTAGATAGCGTCCGTGCATCGCACTGAATGATATCCTGCTCTTCATTAGCTACAGTAAAGCTTACTTGTCCGCTTTGCAATGGTTGCAGGCGCGCCATGACTGAGAACAAAGTCGATTTTCCCGCACCATTAGGGCCGATTAAGGCGATTACTTGTGAGGAGGGCAATGATAACTCAATATCATGCAGGATTTTTTGCTTGCCAATGTAATGCGATACGCCTGTTATTTTTATCATATTTTTTACTTTTCTTTGACTCTCTATGAGCTGAATTTTGATAACTTAATATGCTTACTATCTTGAGCGACGTTGACTCATAAATATCAAGGCTAAAAAGACTAATCCGCCCGCCAGCTCAATGACTACTGATAATACGCCCGCCATACCGAGTACTTGCTCAAAAAGCGTTTGGCCAAGTACTAAACAAATCATGGCGATTAGACTGACTAATATGAGCCGTTGACTGTGATACATATTACTGGCAAGTCGATTGGTCAAGGCGCAAACTAATAAGCCAAAAAAAGTCACTGGACCGACCAGTGCGGTAGCGGTGGCGACCAATACCGCGATGACGGTTAATAGCCCAAATGCTAAGCGTTGATAATGAATACCTAAATTAACGGCCTGCGCTTTACCCAGCATCAATACATCGCATTGATAGCGCCAGCGCCAGACGAATACAGCGCTAATAGCACAAATCGCTAGACTAATACCGAGCAGCTGCGGATTCACCGTATTAAATTGGGCGTAGCTCGCTGATTGTACAACGACGAAATCATCAGGATTAATCAGCCGTGCAATTAATGCCGATAAGCTGCGAAATAACACCCCAAAAATAACCCCTACTAATATCAGCCGTGTTAAATCCTGACTGCTTTTGGAAAACAGCACTTTAAATAGCAGCAACGATGCGCCAAACATCAACACAATCTCAAGCGAAAATTTGGCAACTGGATCCAGACTGGTAAAGCTAATCGCCCCTAAAAAGAAAACCAATAAGCTTTGCAGTAGCACATAAAGCGAGTCAAAGCCCAGTAGGGACGGCGTCAAAATAGGATTATGGGTTAAGGTTTGAAAGAGTAGTGTAGAGACGCCAATGGCATAGCCGACAACCATCAAGGCCAATAGCTTTTTACCACGCAAAGGTAGCGCAAAATCCCAATAACCATGCACATTGATCGTCAAAAACAGTATTGCTGAGATAAGCAAAATAACCGTAGCAATCAAGCAGGGGTGGGCTACTAGCGTTAATCGTAAGCGTGAGAGCTTGCCAAGCCATGAATGATCATTATGACTAGTATTGGTGTTCGAGCTTTCAATATGTGAGCTTTCAACAGTAGACGGCAAAGGCATACGCTAATCTTTTAAAAGAGAATGGCAAGTAGGATAACGCTCATCTAAACAATATAGATCGCTTAGGTCTCAGCAGGCGCACGTAATAACAGCCATAAAAATATGACCGTACCGACCACGCCAAATACGGTCGCTACTGGTACCTCAAATGGATAACGAATAGAGCGCCCGATAATATCGCAAATCAATACCGCAGAAGCACCTAGCAAGGCAACGGCAGGTAAGCTGCGCCTGAGCTTATCACCCATAATACGGCTGACGATATTCGGCACGACCAAACCAATAAAGGGTATTACCCCAACCGTGACTACTACAACGGCACTCATCATGGCGACCATACCGACGCCAATCCAAGTCACTTGACGCTTACTGATACCTAAGTTCAAAGCGATATTATCTCCTAAACCTATAATAGTCAGTTTATCGGCAATAATATAAGCAATGACACACAATCCGCCTGTCAACCATAACAGCTCATAACGTCCTGCCAACACGCTAGAGAAGTCGCCAAATTGCCAAACACTGAGCATTTGCAAGGTTTCAGTTTGATAGGCAATAAAGGTCGTAATAGCATCAATAATCCCACCAAATACGATACCAATTAGCGGAATCATCAAAAAGTCAGTCGGCGGAATACGGTGAATCAGCAGCATAAATAGCATCATGCCAAATACCGCTGTGATGGTTGCTACACTCATTTTTACAATTAATGCGCTGGCAGGAAAGAATAGACTGACGACTAATAAGCCAAGCGCGGCGCTTTGAGTGGCACCAACCATCGACGGCTCGACGAAGCGGTTTTTGAGCACCACTTGAATAATCATCCCAGCAACTGCCATAGCAATACCGGTCAAAATAATGGCAATCGTCCGTGGTATGCGACTGACGAACAGCAGCGAGCTATCTGAATTTGCACTGTGAGTGATAAAGCTATGAAAAATCCCTGACCAAGAAAAGTCTGCCACACCAATCGATAGACTGAGCAATACCAAAAACCCCATGATGATAAGGCTTATAGTATTGATCAACCAAGGCGCTATCTTAATGTGGCGTGGTTCAGTGGTTAAATGCCCCATTATCTGCTGCCATCTTGATGGCGTAGAAGATATGGAGGTATCACTGTTAGCGTTATCTCTGCTAGTGTCGTGATTAGTAGCATGATTAGAAAATAAGGACATAATGGCTACTAATTTGTGGCTGGCGTAAAGGATAGCTGTTGTAAGCTATTATTTTGCGTTGCTAAATGCGGTTTTAATCGCTGTTAAATCCTGCATCCACTGATAATAACCACCGAATGCTAAGTAAGAATCTGGACTTAGATACACCACTTGATTCTTTTTCCATGCTGTTGTTTGTGCAACCAACGGATTGTCCAAGACAGCTTTTGCACCAGCGCTGTCCTCACCAATAGCCGCACTACGATCAATCACAAATAGCCAATCAGGATTGGTTTTTTGCAGATATTCAAAAGATACTGGCTGACCATGACGACCATCTTCGATTTTATTATCTACCATAGGCACGCCAAGTACGCTATGGATAAAGCCAAAACGCGACTTATCACCATAGGCTGATAATTTATTGCCATTAACCATGACGACTAAACCATTGCCCTTATTAGTAGTGACTGTTTTTGTCTCGTCAATAAGACCGTCGATATCTTGCTGTAGCTTTAACGCCTCATCACTTTTGCCAAATAGTGCGCCCAAATCATGTAGGCGCTGTTTGCTTGACTCATAGATATTGGTAGTATCAATACTCATATCCAGCGTCGGGGCGATGCTAGAGAGTGCACTGTATTTTTCTGCCATCCGCGAGCCAACTAAGATAGCTTGCGGCTGCATAGCGTTTAGGGCTTCAAGATCTGGTTCAAACACCGTGCCCACCTCTTTGGGATCGGGCTGGTTTTTTGAGTGCAAATTATCTAAATGCAGACCGCTTGGCATACCATCAACAGCCACATCAAGCGCTGCCAAATCCTGCATCAAGGTCATGTCATACACCACTAGCGGTGAGGGGTTAATTGGCAAGCTCACATCCCCTTTTACCGTATCAATATCAATAGTGGTAACAGAAACCGCATCATTGTTTGCAATATTTGAAGATACGTCAGCGCTATTATTTTCTTTTTTTGTATCGTCTTGAGTGTCGTCGGATGATGAGCAGCCTGTCACACTCACGCTAGCAAGTACTAATACGGTAAGCGTAGTCAATAAAGAGCGTCTAAACAAAGGCGCTATACAAGGGTTCGAGACAGAGCTTGATGAGAGGGTAGTATTAGACATAAGAACTCAGTAGTTAGCAGGGGTTAGATCGTCTATTAATAAGTCGACTGAACAACAGAAAAGTGGTTTTATTAATATCGATTTTGCAAATAGTGTTTGAGTAAAATCAAAGCAATCATGATAAATGAATTGAGACTCATTATCAATAATAATGATAATGATTTTTATTAACGCTAAGGCGAGTCGCTATTAGTTTATAAATTATTATTGATAATAGTTATCGTTTGCATTATTATCATCTTACTTTATTTTCGATGAATCATTAGGGTATTATGAGTTTGACAGATTTTAATACGCCGCCAGTTAAGTTGATAATGCTCGCTGTTAGCCTAGTCGTCGGACTACATGTGCTGGCAGCAGTGGCTTTGGTGGCGATAAAACCGCCTGCGCCTACCATTGAGTTGCCCATAGTGACACCACCTATCGAAATACAGCTATTACCGCCACCACCTGTCGAAATTGAAGAAGTCGTCGTTAAAGAGATAAAAGAAGAGCCAGTCAAAAAAGTTAAGATTCAACCGAAAGCTAAGCCTGTTGCTGCTGCTAAACCAAAAATAGTCGAAAAACATAAGGCTAAGCCTGTCGATAAACTTAAGCCCACTGTCAATAAGACAGTCAAGCAAGAACCTACTATCACAGAGTTATCTAGCTTGCCAACCGATACTAATCCAACCAAAGAAGACTTAGCTGAGCGAGCAAGAATACTGAATGAAGCTCGTGAATCTAAAGAGAGAGAATCTAAAGAGAGAGAATCTAAAGAGAGAGAATCTAAAGAAAGAGAAGCTAAAGAAAGAGAAGCTAAAGAAAGAGAAGCTAAAGAGAGAGAAGCTAAAGAGAGAGAAGCTAAAGAGAGAGAAGCTAAAGAGAGAGAAGCTAAAGAGAGAGAAGCTAAAGAGAGAGAAGCTAAAGAAAGAGAAGCTGCAGCGCAACCTGTTAGTTATGGCAATATAGGTAAATCAAGTTGGTCAAGAGAACCTAAATTTACTTCTATTAAAAACAAAGATTATGGTTTCCAAGGGTTTGAAGCTTCAATCAGTGTGAGTATGTCGGTTGACTCTAATGGCAATATAGGGAATATAAGAAAATCTAAGTCTTCAGGTAACAATGAATTTGACAGAGATTTTATAAGAGCATTATCAAAAGCTAAGCTTCATCCAGCTACGAGAGGTAACAATCCTACAAAAAGCACAGCCACTTTCACATTTCGTATGAACTTGTAATAACGGACATAACGAAAATTGTAAAAACAGCGCTTTATATCAATTTGAGCTCATCAATTCGAAAGCTTCATAAATCTTAAAAGTTATTTAAACGTTATAAGGAGTCCCAAATGGACTTTATGCACTACTGGCAAATTAGCGACTTAGTCACTAAGAGCTTATTTTTCTTATTACTAGGATTATCGCTCATCTCTTGGGTGACAGGTATCGTACGGGTGATTCAAAGTCGTAAGCTGGCAACTATTATAGCCGATGACTTAACCCAGCAGATTGCAGTCAAGCGTGCTGAACTTATTGATTCGGATGCTGCCACGCGTCGCTTGGTCACTGAGCAAGCACTACTTAAGCACATCAGTCGCTATCGTTATATGAGCGAGCGCGGACTGCCTATCTTAGGGACGACAGCTGCTATTGCGCCTTTTATTGGGCTATTTGGGACGGTGTGGGGTATCTTCCATGCGCTGCATAATATTGGCACTAGTGGTCAAGCGGGTTTAGGGCAAGTAGCAGGCCCTATCGGTGAAGCGCTTATCATGACAGGGCTTGGCATAGCGGTCGCCATTCCAGCCGTAGTGTTTTATAACCTTGCGGTACGCGTCAATCGCCGTGTTATGTACTTTGCCAATGATAAAGCGCATGATTTGCTCGCCGAGTCCGTTAATCTAAAAGCTATAGCGACTACACCTATACAAAACGGACATACCGATGCGCTCATAAAATCTGCGCCTACGCAAACGAGTAAAGCGGATAGTCAGTATCGTAATGTCTCAAGCTCACAGCTCTAAAGCATAGCGGTTTTGCGATTGTTAGTTTTATAGGCACGATAGCAAACTCATTGATTAAATATATAAACCAAGCGTATCAATAAAGTAGTGAGAAGGTTATGGCATTTCAGCTAGGGGATAATGACGCTCAAGGGCTAAACGAGATGAATCTCATCCCGCTTATCGACGTTATGTTGGTATTGATGATTATCTTTTTATTGACGGCAACGGTATTGAACCCAACCGTACCATTAGACTTGCCTAAGACCAGTGCCGCAGTGAATGAGCAGCCACCAGAGGCTATTCAAATTAGCATCGATAAGGACGCTGGGATATTTTGGGATAGCGAGGCTATTAGTATGGATGAGCTTCAGACGCGTTTGCAACAAGAGGCCAGTACGGGAAAAGATCCAGCAATTCAGCTACGAGCGGATAAGGACAGTAAATACGATAGTGTCGCGCAAGTATTAGCAGCGGCGAGTACCGCAGGATTGACTAAGATTGCGTTTGTGAATGACTAAAAGTTATTTGATGATTAATTAATGAACGTCTAGAGATTTACTTATAAAAGCAAACCACCGATATAAACCAGTAGCCCAATCCCTAAAAAAATAACTAAGATAATAAGAAAAATAAATAAAATAATGGCTTTTTTCTCCAACCTTGCAAAAGTAATTTTGTAAGGTTTTCTTTTATTGATAGCTGACATCATCGATTTATAAAAATGCACTTACCAGCCATGATTGTAAGGACCATAGCCAAATGGTGTATACCCATAGCGACCATAACCTAAACGGCCACCATATCCAAAAGGATAGGGCGAGCGCAGATAATCCAAATCGCGCTGACGGATATAATAATAGCGACCTTGAGAGTAGGCTTCTTCTAGTTTTTCAATACCTTCGAGTGGACAAACAGGCTGCCAGTCGTAACCTTCGCGCCCTGCTTTATAGGCGTTGAGCTCCGTACAGTAACTTTTAAGACCGACTTGACGACCTTGCTCCCACAGCATACGATTTGGGGTTGCACCGACTACGCTAGCACAGTCATTGGCGTGATTGCCAAAATAAGCGCCAGAACGTCCCTGCAAGCCATCTGCATAACCAATATCTTGCCAATTACTAACTTGACACTGCTGAGGGGTTAGGCTTTGAGTAGTAGCACAACCAGATAGCGCCAACATCGCCGTACCTATAGCTACTAAGCCAAGACTTTGCTTGTTGATAGTGGTTACGTTTAAAAAATAAGACATAATAAACCTGCGCAAGTCTAAAATTATGGTTTATCATAGCATTTTTTGGCAGAACTACTTTTGGCATCTTGTTATTATTGAGATGATTATTCTATTTAAGCAATTGATATAACAGTAGAAATACTGAGTTGATAATGTAGAGCGTTTTAGCTAGATAGTCATCATTTAAGAGTCAAAGTTTTGCTCATGCTTGATTTTTTCTGGTTTGTACTCATTAAAGACAGCGTGCGCGCAACTAAAATCGTCGTCATCTATAAACTTTAATATCGTTAACAAGGTTGGTTGTCATGGGAATGTGGATCGCTATTGCTATCGTCCTTTTTGTATTAGGGAGTATGATGGCGCTCAAACCCAGCGGTATCGATCAGCGTTTGGACAAGTTGCGCATGACAGCGCGGCGCTTGCAGCTCAATCCTAAGCTTGTGGCCTGCCCTGATTGGGTACGTGGTCGCGATAATGAATATGGGCGCGGGATGATGGGTCAATATGGGGTAGTGTTCGATAACATGCAGCTGCCACAGACCCGTTATCAAGTCATAGAAGGTGAATGGCGACCAAACACCGAAAATAATGTTACTGCTAATAGTACAGTCCTAAAAAGCCCGTTAGCTAAAAGCACTGCTATAAAGGCTAATTTCAACCTAGACAAAATACCTTTGGCATTACCTGCGACGATCGAGCCGTTTGTGAAAGCACTATCAATCAAGGCCAATAGTATTGTGATCTACTGGGACGATATCGCTTACGTGCGTCCTATCACTAACCCAAGCTATAAAGCAGCGGCGATTGAAGCTGACTTATTGGTACTAAAGACTCAGCTGGAGCAATGGGCGCTACAAGTGCAAAAGCTACCCAGCAAGGATATAAATAGTACAATTTTAGCGAATACTTCATCCTAAAAGATAAGCCAGTCAATAAAGACTTTTAGGTGCTAAATCAGTCAGCTTATTGTCTTGAGATCTGTATCAAATAAATAGCTTATCGTTGAATCAAGTTATTTACAGTTGACAGTTTAATGCCTAGCAGTGTAACGTCTTGATAAGTTTATCGCTGTTTTAGAGTTACTTGACCGTCATTTATCAAGCTTTAAGAGATAATTAAAGCGCGGTTACGGTGGTTAATACTGTTATCAACAACCACTACTATTTATAACAGACTATTTGATAACAGACTATTTTCTATAATAAAACCATTAGCTGTTAAGCTCTACCTCCTTTTACCTCCTATATTATGGTGTCGTCAAATATGGCAAAAACCACAACAAAAAAAACAGCCTCTGCTAAAAAACCTGCTGTTAAAAAAACAGTTGCTAAACAAACAGCCGTTAAGAAAGCACCTGCCAAGACCGCTGCCAAAACCACTGCCAAAAGCAATAAAAGCAGATCTTTGGTGATCGTTGAATCACCAGCAAAGGCTAAGACTATCAATAAATATTTGGGCGATGATTATATTGTACGCTCAAGTATCGGTCATATTCGCGATTTGCCGGTTGGCGCAAGCAAAGGCGCTAAAAAAGCCACCGCCAATAAAGATGAGACGCTATCAAAAGAAGAAAAAGCTCAACAAGCACTAGTACGGCGAATGGGTGTCGATCCTGAGCACGATTGGGCGGCTGTCTATGAAGTATTGCCTAATAAGACTAAGGTCATTAAAGAGCTAAAGGCATTGGCCAAAGACGCTGACAAAATCTATCTAGCAACGGATATGGATCGCGAAGGGGAAGCAATCGCTTGGCATCTAAAAGAAGTCATTGGTGGGGCGGATAGTAAATACGAGCGCGTGGTCTTTAACGAGATTACCAAAAACGCCATTCAAAATGCTTTTAAGCAACCCTCCAAGCTCGATATCGATCGCGTCAACGCCCAACAAGCCAGACGATTCTTGGATCGAGTGGTTGGTTTTATGGTATCGCCAATTCTTTGGCAAAAGGTCGCTCGTGGTCTATCCGCAGGTCGCGTACAGTCGGTTGCGATGCGGCTAGTCGTTGAGCGTGAGCATGAGATTCGTGCCTTTATACCAGAGGAATACTGGCAGATTCATGCTGATACGCACATCGATGACGGCAAAAAAACGACTAAAAAAGCGGATGATGAGACTCGTGAAGATAACATTCGTCTAGAGGCAAATAAGCAAAACGATAAGACGCTCAAACTAGTCAATAAAGAACAGACTGATAAAGTTTTAGAAGTACTCAAAGCCAATGACTTTATCGTCAAAGAGCGCGAAGAAAAACCGACTCAATCGCGTCCTAGTGCTCCCTTTATCACCTCGACATTGCAACAGGCAGCGAGTACGCGTTTAGGGTTTTCAGTCAAAAAAACCATGATCTTAGCGCAGCGTTTGTATGAAGCGGGGCATATTACTTATATGCGTACCGATTCGACCTTTTTATCAGGGGATGCCTTGGCGTCTGCCCGTGGTTTTATTGAGGATAGTTACGGCGCAAAATACGTACCAGAAAAGCCAAACTTCTATGGTAATAAGCAAGGCGCACAAGAGGCGCATGAAGCGGTTCGACCCTCTAATGTTAATATGAAATCAACTCAGCTCAAAGGCGTGGAGCGCGATGCTATCCGCCTTTATGAGCTGATATGGCGTCAGTTTGTCGCCTGTCAGATGACGCCTGCTAAATATCTCTCTGTGAATCTGCTAGTGACAGCGGGCAACGTCGAATTAAAAGCGCGCGGTCGTACCATGGTTTTTGATGGGTTTACACGGGTATTATCACCTGCTAAGACCGACGATACGCTACTGCCTGATGTCAAAAAAGGCGATAAGCTCAATCTTGACAAGCTTGATCCGAGTCAACACTTTACCAAGCCAGCAGCGCGCTTTACTGAGGCAAGCTTAGTCAAAGAGCTTGAGAAAAAAGGTATCGGTCGTCCCTCGACTTATGCTTCTATCATCTCAACGATTCAAGATCGTGGTTATGTCAAGCTTGAGAATAAGCGTTTATTCGCTGAAAAAATGGGCGATATCGTTACAGACAGACTGACGGCAAGCTTTCCTGATCTAATGGATTATACCTTTACCGCTGCGCTTGAGGACAAGCTCGATCATGTCGCTGAAGGTGACACTAATTGGAAAGACGTACTCGATAACTTCTATGGCGACTTTAAAAAGAAAGTCGAGCACGCCAAAGACGCTGATGGCATGCGCCCTAATGATCCAACCGATGTGCCTGATGTGCACTGTGATCTGTGCGCGCGTCCGATGCAATTGCGGACGGGTTCAACAGGCGTCTTCTTAGGTTGTACAGGTTATAATCTACCGCCAAAGGAGCGCTGTAAAGGCACCAAAAACCTAATGCCAGTAGAAGCTTTTGCCAATCTTGATGATAGCGATACTGATGATGAAGCCGCTGAAGTCAGAGATTTAATGGAGAAAAAACGTTGCCCAAAATGCGCAACTGCTATGAATGGCTATATCGTCGATGGTGGTCTAAAGCTACATATCTGCGGTAACAATCCAGATTGTGATGGCTATGTGCTAGAAGAAGGTAAATTTGAAGTACCAGGTTCTGACTCTCCAACCATCGACTGTAATAAGTGTGATGGACAAATGGAGCTAAAGACCGGTCGTTTCGGTCCTTATTTTGCTTGCCAGAAGTGTGATAATACTCGTAAAGTATTGAAGACAGGTGAAGCAGCACCACCGCGTATGGATCCTATTCACTTGCCTGAGCTAAAGTCACTCAAGCATGATGATTATTTTATCTTACGTGAAGGCGCGGCTGGTATGTTCCTAGCAGCATCGAAGTTTCCAAAGGTACGCGAGACTCGTCCGCCAAAGCTGGCTGAGCTGCGAGAGATCAAAGATAAAATGGAAGATAAGTTCCAGTATCTGTTTGAGGGTCCAGATGAAGATCCTGAGGGTAATCCAACTATCCTACGCTGGTCACGTAAGAAAAAAGAGCAATATATCGGCTCTGAAAAAAATGGCAAAGCGTCACGTTGGGGTGTGTACTGGCGTAAAGGCGAGTGGATCGAAGAATAGATAGCTCTGTATTTATGTTCAGTTATCTATCAACATAGTTATTTATCAGCATAATAAAAACCTCTTAGCTAGCTAAGAGGTTTTTATTTATTTGTGATTGAACTAACTTTTATTAAATCAGTTTTAGTAAATTAATTCGCTACGATGATACCACAACCGATACGGTCGCCTGCTGCTCCTGCAGGCTGGCTGACATAGTCATCAGCACCTGAATGGACGATAAAGGCCAAGCGATTAACACTGTATTTGCCTACTTTTTCGACCGATATCTGCTTATTGACGTAGTTAATAGGAGCAACACCATTTTCATCGGCAGTCACGTTTGGTAAATCACCTGCATGACCTTTTAAGTCATCTGGGTTTGAGTGTGGGTAGTTGTCAGGGTTAAAGTGGTCACCAGCGTCTTCGCCCATATTGCCACAGCTACCTGTCTCGTGAATATGTAGAGCGACAGTCTCACCAGCTTGCAAACCCATTAACTTACCATAGACTTGCACGCCATTATCAACAGGACGTAAATACACTTGCCCCATCTCTTTATCTTCACCATCAGTAGTCATAATAGCTGACTTGAGTACAGGCTGGCTCAACGGATTACCCGTATTTAGCTGGCCCTGGACGGTTTGACAACCGCTCATGGCTAAGGCTGAACCACATAGTAGGGCACTTGCTATCGTTAACTTGTTCATATTATCTCCATTAGTAATTATATTTATAAGCCATTTATAACTGACTTTAATTTTTGATTCGCCATAAGTATAACTAAGGATGAGACTTATATATTTATCAAATGCGCAACAAAGGGTTAATATATGTAAATTAATTATTACCATAGAGATAGAGTAGCTTTATAGATATATGACGGTAAGACTATGACAGAATAATATCAAAAAATCCGCCCATCAGATTGATGAGCGGATTTTTTGATGACTAAGATAGAATTATCAACAGTTCAATTAACTATGTAGCGCCTTTTTAGACGTCGTATCTACCACAGCTTTAGCAGGTTTGAGTGATGTTGGCATGCTGACTAATGCCGCTTTTAGCACCTCATCAATGGTCGCCACTGGCTGAATGGTCAGACCTGCTTTGACGTTATCAGGAATATCAGCCAAATCGCGCTCGTTAGTCGCTGGAATTAAGACATGCTTGATGCCACCGCGATGGGCAGCTAGTAGCTTCTCTTTTAGACCGCCAATACGTAGGATCTTACCGCGTAGGGTAATCTCGCCCGTCATCGCAATATCAGGACGAATAGCAATACCTGTAATTGCTGATACTAGCGCAGTGGTCAGTGCGCCACCTGCTGATGGGCCGTCTTTTGGCGTCGCACCCTCCGGCATATGCACATGGATATCAGTAGTTTTAAAGGTTTCGTAATCGATACCTAAGCTATCACCACGCGCACGAACCACGCTCATAGCGGCACGAATGGACTCTTTCATCACATCGCCAAGTGAGCCTGTAAAGGTAAGTTCACCTTTGCCTTTCATAGCGACCGCTTCAATCGTTAATAGCTCACCACCGACTTGCGTCCAAGCCAGACCAGTAACTCGACCGACTTCAGGGTCTTTTTCAGCGAGACCGAAGTCATATTGATGCACGCCTAGATAGTCATCGATATTGCTATCGTCAACGACTACTAGTTGACGCTCATCCTTTTTCGGAGCGCGTGCACCATGACTCTCAACCGAACCGCGAACCACTTTACGACAGATTTTATTGACTTCACGCTCGAGGTTACGCACGCCTGCTTCACGCGTATAGCGTTGAACGATGCTATGCAATGCCGCTTCTACAATCTCAATCTCACCTTCTTTTAGACCGTTTTGCTTAATTGCTTTCGGTACTAAGTATTTTTGCGCGATATTGACTTTTTCTGCTTCGGTATAGCCTGGCAAGCGGATAACTTCCATTCGATCAAGCAGTGCTGCTGGAATATCCATGCTGTTAGCGGTACAGATAAACATCACTTGCGATAGGTCTAAATCCATATCGAGATAATGATCGTTAAACTTATCATTCTGTGACGGATCAAGCACTTCAAGCAAGGCTGATGCTGGATCACCACGGAAGTCTTGCGCCATTTTGTCCACTTCATCGAGTAAGAATAGCGGGTTTTTGACTTCTACTTTTGCTAATGACTGCACGATTTTGCCTGGCATCGCACCGATATAAGTACGGCGATGACCGCGAATTTCCGCTTCATCACGTACGCCACCAAGCGCCATACGTACGAACTTACGACCAGTCGCTCGGGCGATAGATTCACCTAATGAGGTTTTACCAACGCCTGGAGGGCCGACTAAACATAGGATTGGGCCACGTAGCTTTTTGACGCGCGACTGTACCGCGAGATATTCTAAGATGCGATCTTTGACATCTTGTAGACCGTAATGATCTTCATCTAAGACGTTTTTAGCTTTGTCTAAATTGATAGAAACTTTAGTCGTGACATTCCATGGCGTATCTAAAATCCATTCGATATAGTTACGTACAACTGATGATTCACTTGACGCAGGTGGCATCATTTTGAGCTTTTTAAACTCTTGCTCAGCCTTTTTGCGCACATCTTCTGGCAAGTCAGCTTCATCTAAACGCTTTTCAAGCTCTCCTACATCATCGTCACCATCGAATGCGCCGTCGTTCATATCGGACAGCTCATTCTTGATCGCTTTCATCTTTTCATTTAAGAAGTACTCACGCTGATTGTCTTCCATCTGCTGACGTACCGCATCTTGAATATCTTGTTCGATATTTTGCTCAGCGCTTTGTTTGACTAAGTACTCGGTCAACGTATTGATATGGGTCTTGATATCGTCATTTTCTAAAAACGACTGTTTAATTTCTAGATCCATCGATACCCGAGTCGAGATAAAATACACCAGCTCAAGCAAATCATCGATGCGCTTAGCAACGCGCGTCAGCTCACGAGCGTTACGTAAACGGGCCTCAGCATAACTTTCAAACAGGCTGGTTAAGGCCTTAATCGTGTTTTTCTGCTGACTTTCATCCATTGGCACAGCAACATCAGCCTGCTCAAAAGTCGCCATCAAGATATCATCATGGGCTTCTATACTATCGACGCGCGCGCGGTATTGACCTTCAATCAATACTTTGATGCAATTGTCATCACTATCATGTGGCATCGTACTGACGATGCGACAAACTGTACCGTATTGATATAAGTTATCTTGATCTATATCTTCGGTTAATGAGTCTTTTTGCGCGACAACGAGCACTTTATCGCCATAGTTCGCTTGCGCCAATTCAACGGCTTTTACCGAAGGCTCGCGGCCTACAAATAAAGCAATCTGCATATGAGGGTAAACAACAACATCACGTAGAGCCAGCAAGGGTAAGTGGTTATCTACTTGGCTAGTGACAGTCTCGTCTTGCTCATGGCTTTGAGTATTGTCTTGAGCATTGGCTTCAGTGTTATCTGGAGCATCGGCTTGTGTGTCTGTTTCAGACGTCGATACATTAACATCAATGTCGATGTTGTCTTTATCAATATTATAGTCAGTCATTTATTTTATTTCCTTGTTAACCAGACTTGTTAAGTCAAGTTGGGTTCATGTTTAGATAAATGGTGACCGTGAGAAAAATTGCAAGGCTTAGATTTTGAGTACCAATAAAAAGCATGCATTAAACAATAGAGATTATAAATGGCAGAGGAGTGATAAAGGCTTGCTAATGACCAGCCTAGGTTTTGCCTGAGTTTTGCTTGGGTCTTGGATAGGCTTTGGGTAAAAAATCAGGTAAACTTGCGCCCGTTATAATTAAGCCGCCAAAAGTAGCGGTAACGATAGCGGTAATAAAGTAAGGGTGAGAGAATGATGATTAATGCTGTATTAGTAGCTGTAGTGATTATGCTCGGACTATCATTGGCTAGAGTGCATGTGGTGCTGAGCTTGCTGATTGGGGCGATGGCAGGCGGCTTGCTGGCAGGTCTTGGGGTGACTGATACCCTAAATGCCTTTCAAGAAGGTATCCGTAATGGGGCGCAAATTGCTCTGTCATACGCGCTACTTGGAGCTTTTGCGGTTGCGATTGCTCATTCAGGCTTGCCGCAATCTTTAGCAGGCGCAGTGATCAAGCGTATTGATGCAGGTGGCACTAGCGGAATGATTAAATACACGCTATTTGCAGCGCTAGTGGTGATGAGCTGCTTTAGTCAGAATTTAATCCCAATACATATCGCCTTTATTCCGCTATTAGTGCCGCCGTTATTGTTAGCCTTTAATCGGATGCAAATTGATAGACGCCTGATTGCTTGTCTGATTACCTTTGGCCTTGTCACCACTTATATGTTTATTCCTTACGGTTTTGGAGATATTTATCTCAATCAAATTATGCTAAAAAACGTCGGTGAATCAGGGATTGATATCAGTGATATTTCAGTGACCAAAGCCATGGCAATACCAGCCTTAGGTATGTTCGTTGGTTTATTAGTTGCAGTTTTTATCAGCTATCGCAAGCCACGCCAATATAAACAGCTCGCAATCGACAAAGAAGCACATGATGAGGCCGTTGATAAAGATGATTTAAGCAAAACCGCTACCAGCGCCCAAACTCAAAGCAAGCTAAAAACGCTGATAGCCCTTGCAGCGATTGTCACCGCGTTTGTAGTGCAGCTCTATACTGACTCATTATTGCTCGGCTCGATGTTTGGCTTTGGCATCTTTATGGCAACGGGCGTGGTCAAATGGCGTGAGGCTGATACCGTCTTTAATGATGGTATTAAGCTGATGGCGATGATTGGCTTTATTATGATTACCGCCCAAGGCTTTGCAGAAGTTATGAAAGCGACTGAGCAGATTCAGCCGCTCGTTGATGGCGCGACCAATTTATTTGCAGGTAATAAAGCGATTGCGGCTCTGGTGATGTTATCACTGGGTCTTATTGTGACGATGGGTATTGGCTCGTCATTCTCGACCATTCCTATTCTAGCCGCTATTTATGTACCGCTGTGTATTTCACTAGGATTCTCACCACTGGCAACGGTTGCTATTATCGGGACCGCTGGCGCATTAGGAGATGCAGGATCGCCAGCATCAGATTCGACCCTTGGCCCAACGTCTGGTCTAAACGTCGATGGGCAACATGATCATATCAAGGACAGCGTCGTGCCAACCTTTTTACACTATAATATTCCGCTACTCGCGTTTGGTTGGATTGCGGCGATGGTGTTGTAGGTTACGTTTTATAGAACGATATTCCATAAAAAAGCTACCAAATAGGTAGCTTCTTTATTTTAAATTGATAGTTTTATACTAAAGCTTTTTGTACCGCTTTTGCCAAAAACCCAGAGCGAGTCTCGTGATGCTGCTCAGCATAACTATCAACACGCTTTAATAAGTATTCAGGCCAACTGACATTAAAGCGTACTTGCTTAGTTGAAAACTTGCTTTCATCAATACTTACAATAGCCCAGGCCAAAGTATCTTGAAAATCTGCTTTCATTCTTAATGTTTCTATATCACTAGTATGAAACTCAAAACTCATACCTTTATCTACCATATATTCGATATGATCATAGATTAAGGACTGCGCTTCTTGTACGGTGTCATCGATGGTATCTCCTAAAGGGAAACAGCCGTCAACATCTGGAACAATAGCTGCATAGTTGTCCATGCCTTCGTCTTTGAATATAGCGATGGGATAATTTAACATACAACCCCCTATGAATATGAGCTTATTAATAAATTTAAATATAATAGAGAATGTTTTTATGAAGAGTAAAAAACAACCTCTATTAAAAGGTTGGAGTTGCTTAAAGTTTCAAACCAGAAATACGTCTTGCTTGAGCCAATTGATGTCGAGACACATCTTTTTCAGGGTGACTTATTGAAATAATGCTATCAACGCTTTCCTTTCTCAAAATATGATGACTTCCTTTAACTCTATCAACTATCCAACCATCCTCTTTAAGCAACTTGATTAATTCACCACTTTTCATGGATTCTCCTCAAGGATACTAATTGGACATGTGTATTATTACACACAAAAATAGTTATTACTATACTTTTGTGTGTATAAGTGTGTATTTAAAACAAGGAAGATCATTAATCTTCAAAATCCGCAATCTCACCACTCAAGCTATGCAAAAACTCATCACTCTGCGTAAGCAGTCTAGTTAAGCGCGCTTCGTTAATAATAGTCGCCAGCTCATCAGAGTCAAACGCTTGCTCTTGACTATAATAAAGATGCTCACGTTCTTGATCGTTATTTTCTAACGCTTGCAAATACTCCGTAACACCGTCCGCGCTAGACTTATTGTCATTATTCTTCTTAAAATCGTCTTTCATCAAAACCACCGTATGCCATTAGGGGTAATCAAGCCATCAAGCGGTACATCCCAAGGTTGACGCACTAACTGCTCAACCAATTGAAAATCATAGCACCAGCCAACTTTTAATGGCCTTGACGCGCCAGATCGATAGCTTTTACCAAGCGTCGTATCATAAAATCCGCCGCCCATTCCCATGCGATTACCTTGCTTATCTACTGCGGTTAACGGACAGACAATCACATCCAATTCCCGCGCCCATAATAACTGACGACTATGATTTTGTTTCATGCCTAAGCTATGAATACGGGTCGGTACGTTTATCAGTTTCGTATGATAAATTGGTACAAATCTTAGATGCTTATCGTCATTGCACTTTTTATTACGGCCAAGTGAGCCAACTACGGGCAAATAGGGCTGATAGTTTAAGCGCAAACACCAATCCAATAGTGGTTGTGTTGGCAGCTCTCCGAAGCCGTCATAATAGAGCCCAATTCGTGCATTGGTAGCCAAACGCTGTTGCAATTTGAGCAGATGCAAACTAGCATCGCGGGCAAGTCTTTGGCGCTGATTGCTAGTCAACTGTCGACGCTGACGGGTAAAGTAACGTCTTGGAGGATTGCTAACGGGTTTTATTGACTCAGCAATACTGGTATTAGAGCTATCATTATCAGTGATACTGGTTATCATATTTTCAGTAACATTTATAGCACTACTGATTTTTTGCGCGGGCTGCTTACTTGCTAAGTCCTGCCTTGCATGCGTTACAGCTGTTTTGACTGCTGCTGATATTTGATTGTTGGACATCTGTAGTCCTTATGGCAAATGAGAAATTTATCATAACTCATGCTATCATAATGACGCATTACCTCCTATTTTCCTTATGTGCAGCGTCTGTTGCACTTTTTACGGATACCGCATCCGTTAACGAACCAGCAAAGAGGGTAGTTATGTCGACACAGAATCAGGCAACTCGTACTGAAAAAGATACTATGGGCAACGTAGAAGTGCCCGCTGATGCTTATTGGGGCGCGCAAACACAGCGCAGTCGTGAGAACTTCAAGATTGGCGGCGAGACCTTACCACGCCCAATGATTGAGGCGATGGCGCTAGTCAAAAAAGCCGCTGCTATCACTAATGCTAGCCTTGAGCGTATCGATGGCGATAAGCGCGATTTAATCGTGCAAGCGGCTGACGAAGTGATTAACGGCGGTCTTACGGATCAATTTCCGTTAGTCGTTTGGCAAACAGGTTCTGGCACCCAGTCGAACATGAACATGAACGAAGTACTAGCCAATCGTGCTAACGAGATTGCAGGTAATGAGCGCGGTAGTTATACGCCGATTCATCCTAATGATCATGTCAACCATGCGCAGTCGACCAATGACAGCTTCCCAACCGCTATTCGCGTTGCCGCTGCCCGTCAGATCAATAGCTTATTGATTCCAGCTATCAAAGCTCTGCGCGATACTTTGGACGCCAAAGCTAAAGAGTTTGATAGTATTGTGAAGATTGGTCGTACGCATTTACAAGATGCTACGCCACTAACATTAGGCCAAGAGTTCAGTGGTTATGTCAGCCAATTGGATCATTCATTAGTGCGTATCGATCAAGCATTGGAAGGCTTATATGAGTTGCCACTAGGCGGTACAGCGGTTGGTACTGGTCTAAACGCCCATCCTGATTATGCAGTAACTGCTGCTGAGCAATTAGCGACTTTGACTGGCTTGCCATTCGTAACCTCACCGAACAAATTTGAAGCACTAGCGGCTCGTGATGCAGAAGTATTCGCGTCAGGCGCACTAAAAACGCTAGCAGCCAGCTTAAACAAAATCGCTAACGATGTACGTTGGTTGGCATCAGGCCCTCGTTGTGGTCTAGGCGAATTGACGATTCCTGAGAACGAGCCAGGCTCTTCTATCATGCCGGGTAAAGTAAACCCAACTCAGTCAGAAGCATTGACGATGGTTGTGGCGCAAGTCATGGGTAATGATGTCACTATTAGTATGGCAGGTGCGTCAGGTAATTTTGAGCTAAATGTCTATAAGCCAGTTATTGCCTTCAACTTATTACAATCTATCAAGCTATTGGGTGATTCGTGCAACAGCTTTAATGAAAACTGTGCTGTTGGTATCGAGCCAGTAAAAGACAAAATCGATGACTTCTTGCACAACTCATTGATGCTAGTGACTGCATTGAACCGTCATGTTGGTTATGAAAATGCGGCAAAGATTGCCAAGACGGCTTATAAAGAAAATAAAACTTTGAAGCAAGTCGCGGTTGAGCTAGAGCTGTTAACTGAAGCGCAGTTCGATGAGTGGGTGACACCAGCAGATATGGTGCATCCTTCTTAATTTAGCGTCTGTTTTTGATTTAATAAAAAGACCTTGTTATGTTATATGGCAAGGTCTTTTTTTATGTACGAGCGGCAACATCTCGTTTTTGCTTATATTTATCGTAGTTCAGGCTTTAATATTTTTCAAAGCTTAAAAATGCTGAATTTGTAGGTTGGGCAGAGCTTGTGATCCTAACTATTTAAGGTAGAAATTTATGACGAGGTGTTGGGCCTTTTTCCTCGACACCTACCTACGAACTAATTTTTTTAAAATAAAATATAAATGCTAATATTATAAAACCGTAATCATTTACATTAAATAAGGGTACAACGTGATTAAGACTGAACATATAGACATTCAATGCCCTCAATGTGGGCATAATGAATTTAAGCTTCCAGAGAATTTAAAAGATAGTGATTTCGTTAAATGTAATAACTGTCACTTTGAAGTCATGTTAGCTGATTTGAAAGAAGTAGGTTTTGAGCAAGCGAAAGAAGTAGCTATGCCTGAGATGAAAATAGAAGCTGAAAAAATATTCAAAAACTTATTTAAAGGCTTAAAATGAGCAAGTTTGAAGTACTAAGCATTATTATTTCTATACTAGCAGTAGGAATCTCGACTATTTCCTTAGTTCGTACAAGAAAGTTAGCAAAGGAACAGTTAGAGCTTGAAAGGATCACAGCTGAGCTATCGAGGCTTCAAATAGAAAGTATAGCTGAGGAAAAAACAAATAAGACTAAGCCTAAGTTTAATGTGAGCCTTACGAAAATGGGTAAGTCTTATAATTTTTATATATCTAATACAGGACAGGGTAGTGCATACAATGTTAATTTTGAGTTGATTGATTGCGAAGATAGTCCTTTATTCAATTCTGAATTAATAGATATGTTCCCTTATCAAGAAATGAGACCAGGTTCAAGAATTAAGCTTTTAGCATCCCTACATTTCAATAGCCCTAGCAAGTATCAATCTAAGTTGAGTTGGGAGGATGAAAATGGTAATAAAAACGAAGAGATATTTTGGACTTCTTTGTAGAACATATAAATAAGATAACGTAGGGTGCTTTTTAAGTACCATTTTTTAAAATACTTTTTAGCATTGCTCTAGAAAGCACCATGCAATCCGCCAAACTACGCACAGCAAAAAGCTGGGCTAAAAGCCCAGCCTACGCTAAATATCAAAACCTATCTTTTAAAGGCAAACCCTAGAACTTATAAAGCAAACCAAGCGTAGACGTTGCCTCAACACGCGAGTTAACCATCGGGCTATCATATTGCTCATTCGCTAGATAGCTGACGCTTTGATTGGCAAATCCTGCCCATTTATCACTAAAGTCATAATTAGCACTGACATTGACATAAGGGTTCAAGCTACTATTAGACTCATAAGCGGCAATACCAGTACGGGCTGACTCCTCAGGAGTGACGCCATAATAGTATTCATTATAGTCAGCGTCCTGATACTCAAAGCCTATGCTTGGATAAACGGTTAGCTTATTCTTGGTAATGCGTGCCAGATAGGTTAAGCGGGCAGTATTACCACCACTACGATCTAAGACATCAGTGGCTACTTGCAAGCGAAATCCGCCGACAGGGGTGCGGCGCTGATAGCTCAAGCCTGCCGCAGCTGATATTTTACGCTCATCCAAACCTTGTAATGCACCATTGGCATCCTCAGGATCGAACGAATTACCAGCGAGTTGCACCGTTGCGGCCAACTGGTTAGTGCCGTCATTGATCAGATAAGCACCCGCAGTCGCACCACGTGCATATACTTTATTATTATCATAAAACACCCCTGGCAAGACACGAATCTCGTTCTCATCAGTATCATAAGCAGTATTAGCGTACAGCACGTTAACACCGACGCTAAGCTCGGCATCTTGATCGCGCGGCAAGTTTTTAAATAGGGCTGCGTTTGCTATGCCAGCAGTGCCTAGTAGAGTAACAGCGGTCAGCGTGGTGATCACAGTGCGAGTATTGATAGCGGATGACACAGATGATTTAAACATAGTCGGGTCTCGTAAGCAGGTAAGTAAAGTTAGGCAAAGCAATAGGTTATTGAGCGGCCAGTACTTGTAATATTTGATTGTGAATAGTTAGCCACCAGCCAGTAAAGCCGATAGCGACTATTAATATAACTAGCCAAGGCAGTAGTTGCCAAACGACAGTAGGTTTAGGTGTGGCTATATCTTTATTAATAATAATATTCTGAGTGTGTTTGATCGGCTCGCTAGAAGTATTATCAAGAGTATCAAAGTCAGTAACAGTCGCATATCTATTATCGAACTGAGATTTTATAGCCGTACTATCATAATTTTCAGAACTATAACCGTCATAGCTCTCATACGAGTTTACAGGGTTATGCGTGTCAGTATCGGTATAATTAATGTTTTCATAAGGATTGCTTTCATCAAAATTACTTTCATCAAGATTATGGGCACTGTCAAAGTTGGGTTTGGCTTGATAGTCAACATACTCAGTATGATAAGGCGCGCTAGAGGGCGTAGAGCTACGCATAGCCATTAAGCGCTGACGATAAGCTAGCGCAAAACCTGAGGCAATGAGCAAGCCAGTGATAGCCCCGCCGATATGTCCGGCGTTATCGATACCGGGCACGGCAAAGCCATAAACTAAGTTAATCCCCATAATAAATATGAGGCTTTTTAGATTGAGCACCATACCATTGACAGAGATTTTGAATAGTGCTGCGATGAGTAACGCAGCCCCAATGCCCATAATACCGCCAGACGCGCCAGCCGATAATCCTGGCTGTCCTGTGCCATCTAATATACCCAGCCACGTCATCTGATTATTCAGTAAATTACCACCGATGACCGCTAGTAAGAATAGCGCCAAAAATTTAACCGACCCAAACATCGGCTCGGCAACTTGTCCAAAAAAGTACATGGCAAAACCATTAAACAATAAATGCATCAAACCAATATGCAAAAAGCCACTACTGATCAAGCGCCAAGGCTCATTAACCATCGTTAAAGGCAGTGCGTTTGCGCCCCAATGTAGCAGCTGCTCAGTAGTAGGATTGTTAGCATCGACACCTGTCAATACTTGCATAATATACAGACCAATAAAGCTGGCTAGCAATAGCGTTGAAACAGGCGCGGTCTTGAATAATTGGCTAATGGTCATAAGGCAGCTAAGTTATAAAACATGAAGTAGAGTATAAAGGGTATCTCTTATTTTAAAAAGCATACTCCTACTTAAAAGTCAGGTTTAACAAAGCATTAATATAACGAGCTATTAGCACTGGCTATCAGCGCTTACCAAGGGGGTGGCGCTATAAAAGGCGCTGCAGTCTTGAGATGCTCAAACGAGCCTTTGACTAAGATATCTTGAGTGACATCATTAATATCAGTATGACCACAAAACGCCATAGTTGTGTCGCACTCTTTATAGATTAGCTCCAGTGCTCGGCGTACGCCATCCTCGCCATAAGCACCAAGCCCATATAGGAATGCTCGGCCAATCATCGTGCCATTTGCTCCTAATGAGATAGCTTTTAGCACATCTTGCCCTGAGCGAATACCGCTATCGAGCCAAATCTCAATTTGGCTATTCTCCGCGCGCACTGCTTGTACGATATCGCTGAGCGCGGCAATAGAGGAGGGCGCACCATCGAGCTGACGGCCACCATGATTGGAGACCACCAGCGCATCGGCACCACTACGCGCGGCTAATATCGCATCCTCTGGCTCCATAATGCCTTTTATAATCAGCTTGCCGCCCCACATATCTTTGATACGGGAGACATCATCCCAGCTCAGCGCGGGATCGAACTGCTCAGCTGTCCATGCTGATAGTGATGAGAGGTCTTCAACATTTTTGGCATGACCAACGATATTACCAAAGGTGCGTCTTTTGGTACCGAGCATATTCATGCACCACTGCGGCTTAGTCATTAGATTGAGGATATTAGCCAAGGTTGGTTTTGGCGGCGCGGATAGACCGTTTTTGATATCTTTGTGACGCTGACCGAGCACCTGCAAGTCAGCGGTTAAGATCAGCGCTGAGCAATTGGCTTGTTTTGCACGACGAATCAAATTGGCGATAAAATCCTGATCGCGCATCATATACAGCTGAAACCAAAATGGCGCACTGGTGTTCTCAGCGACATCTTCAATTGAGCAGATACTCATGGTCGAGAGTGAGAACGGCACACCGAACTTTTCAGCCGCGCGTGCGGCATGAATCTCGCCATCCGCCCACATCATCCCCGTGAAGCCCGTTGGTGCAATGGCGACTGGCATAGAAACTTGCTCATCGATCATCGTAGTCGCCAGCGAGCGATTCTCCATATTAACTAGCACACGCTGGCGCAGCTTGATACGATCAAAGTCAGTCTCGTTATTACGGTAAGTGGTCTGAGTCCATGAGCCTGAGTCGACATAATCATAGAACATACGCGGTACTTTGCGCTCGGCTACTCGTCGCAAGTCTTCAATTTCAGTTATTTTTGTTAAGTCTGTCATGGGATTTATCCTTATTTCTTATCACTGGCGGTCGCTATTATATAATGACCGCTATAAATTCAATATAATATCTTAGCGAAAATACAGTAATTATACCCCACTCTCAACTTCGAAAGTGATTGAAAAAAGAAGAGCACCTCACTAATCTATTGTTTTCGACCAAGAATACAATGGAGTTGTGAGATGCCCATAGACGAATTTATCATCAATATCTATTTAATGGTAGAGCAATATTACAAAATAGTCGTCATCAAACCCTTGCGAAGTGCAGGTTACGCGCCAAAGCTAAGTGATCCTGAGGTTATTTGCATGGAGATGGTCGGTGAATTTTTACACCTTGATCAAGACAAACAAATTTGGCAATACTTTACCCAGCATTGGCAAGACTGGTTTCCAGCCATCGGCTCATACCCTAACTTCGCAAAGCACTGCGCCAATCTGTGGCAAGTCAAACAGCAGATACAAGATAAAGTCAGTCAAATTGAAGGCCGTGACAACATTCATTTTATGGATGGCTTTCCGATACCCGTCTGTCATTATGGACGCGCTTATCGGCATAAGAATTATCAAGACTTAGCAGCTTTTAGCTACTGTGCCGCTAAGCAAGAGAGGTACTATGGCTTTGAAGGCCATTTGCTTGTTAACTTATCGGGCATGATTAAAGGCTTTACCTTTGCTCCTGCCAATGTTGATGAAAGAGCGGTTGCCCCAGAAATCACCACTCATATTCATGGGCTACTTGGCGCTGATAAAGGGTATATCAGCCCTAGTCTGACATCGTACTACGATGCTCAAGGCGTGGATTTACAAACGCCACTCAGAGCCAACATGAAAGAGGATAGACCCAAACCTGTGGTAAGGCGGCTAATGAAAGCCCGCCGTATCGTTGAAACAGTCATTGGTCAGCTATCAGAACGATTTAATATACAAAGGGTACGAGCAAGAGATTTATGGCATTTGTCTCATCGATTGATTCGTAAGATTCTTTCACACAATCTGTGCTTTGTACTCAACAAAAAACTTGGTAATCCGCCTCTTCAGTTTGATTTGCTTATTTCAAGTTGAGAGTGGGGTTAATTATTATAGTAACTATTAAAGTAATGAAGATACAAAGCTGGCGCTATCAGAAGTTCTCTAACAGCGCCAGCTTTAGCCTCAACGGTTACTTTACGAGTTGTGACTTGTGAATGATAAGCTACGAGCTTTGAACATTGGCTTTTTTACTGCTGATCGACATAAGCCCAAAGAAGGCAATCGGCCAAACAACGGCCAATATCCACCATACTAATCCACCAAAAATAATGCCCATACCGATCAAACCTGCCTGAATGACATAGTAGATCATCGCCACTAAGGTTTTGCGGATGACATAACCCTCCTTATCCATTAAACCCACTACCGCACAAGCGGCAACTACGTTATGCACAGAAATCATATTACCAGCGGCTCCGCCTACCGCTTGTAGTGCGACTACTTGTGCTGCAAGATTAGTATCGAAACCAATTTGACTAGCTGTTGACCACTGAAAGTAAGAGAACATCATATTACTGACGGTATTAGAACCTGCAATGAACGCACCCATTGCGCCAATCCATGGAGACACAATTGGCCATCCATTTTGAAAGGCACCAGCAGCGCTCTCAGCCAATAATATAGGCATAGCAGGTAGCGAATTCACAACGTCAGCAGCTGAGCCAGAGTTGATGAATACTTGCACCATAGGTACCGAAAATAGCAAAGCTGGTGCAGCAGCTACCATCGTTTTTGCCGAGTTACTCCAACTACGTTTTACCGCTTGACCATTCATTTTAAATAACAAAATACATATTAAAGAGGCAATAATAAGAATAGTACCTGGAGAGTAGGCAAGTTGTATTTTACTAGATATGGTCGTACCAAACAAATTGGTAAACTCTACAGTAGTCAAGCTACCTGTCAAAAATGCTTTAAGCGGTGCAATGACTCGCGTGATGATCAATAAGCCAATAACGATAAGATAAGGAGAAAACGCTCTAACTAAAGAAAATCTTGGTGCAATAGAGTCATCAAACTTTTCTTCAGGTAACGAGCCGAGCCAGTCTTTATCCCATTTAGCGCGTGGCGCAAAATCGAAAGTGTTTTTAGGCATTAAAAAGCCACGCTTTGCTGCAGGAAGCACAATCATAAGACCAATAAAACCGCCAACCAATGACGGGAATTCAGGACCTAGATACTTGGCCACTAAAAAATAAGGAATGGTAAAGCTGAGACCAGCAAATATAGCGAAAGGCCATACTTTGAGCCCTTCAACGAAAGAACGATTTGTACCAAAGAATCGGGTCAAAAACCCACTTAAAAGTAACGGAATTAAAAAACCTACTAACGCATGTATCAGGCCGATATTACCTGTAATTTGCAGTAGATAATTCTCAGGCGAGAGTGGCGCAATCGCTTGTGCTATATCTTGCTTATCATTAATACCAGTCCAAACACCTAGTAATACCGGCGTCCCAACAGCACCAAATGATACGGGTGTCGATTGAATAATTAATACAGCCATAACTGACGCCATCGCTGGGAAACCTAAAGCGAGCAACAACGGTGCACCGATAGCAGAAGGCGTACCAAATCCTGATGAGCCTTCTACCATCGAGCAGAATAACCAAGCCACAATAATGACTTGAATGCGCCTATCAGGTGAGATGTCCATAAAGCCTTTACGGATAGCGACAATAGCGCCACCCTCCTTTAAAGTATTCAGCAATAAAATTGCGGCGAATACAATAAACAACAGCGTGAGGGCAACGATGACACCGTTTACAGTAGCAGCGGCTACTTGAGCACCGCTGGCTTGCCAAACAAACAATGCTAGAAGCGCGGTCACTAGATAGGCAACGCCCATAGATATTTTGGCTGGTAGACGCATGATCACCAGTAAAACTAGAACCACAATAATTGGCGCTAAGGCCAGAAGGGTATACATCATCAACATCCTTGTTAAAGATAATTAGAATTATGGTTTGAGCATTATCAAAACATATATTTATTCATTTTTTGAAACAAAAAAATCTATAGCTTATTAAAGTAAATAATAGTTACTACAGAGAACGATACCCATTTAGAAGATCAAATGAGTTCTTTTACTTTTGTACTTAATATTCCTATTCAATGTAGCAAAATTTATTTATAAATCCTAGAAAAATATAAGATATTAGTAAACGATTTTTTAGTATATTGATAAAATAAATAATAGGCATTCAGCTAAAGAATACAAATTAAATATTCTAAAAGCTATGCCAGTACTATATTTGAAGGATATTAATAGCTGATTTTTACTTAATAAGAGTTTTTTACCAGTATCCCGTTAACCGAATATAAGTTTACTTATATGAGTTTATCTACATATCTAACTTTTAGCTCATAATTATCACAACTGATCCCTATTTAATGTTATGACATATCTAATAATTCAATCCAGTGCTTAACGGGGATTGTAGATCGGCTTTCTAAGTGAAGCTGGCAACCAATATTTGCAGTGACGATCTGATCAGGATTGCCCACGGTAAGGTCGGTCAATTTATTAGACAGCAGTTTCTGACTCAATTCAGGTTGCAGGATAGAGTAAGTACCCGCTGAACCGCAGCATAAGTGTCCGTTTTGTGTGCGAGAAAGCTCAATACCCGCTTGTTGCAATATCTGCTCGACATGACCGCCTAACTGTTGGGCATGTTGTAAAGAGCAGGGGCAATGAACCGCTGTCTTATGTCCTAATTTTTTTAATCCTAATTTGCCCAAATCTTCTTTAATCAATATCTCACTTAAATCGTAAGTCAAGTCACTGACCCGCTTGGCTTTAGCTGCATAATGAGGGTCATGACTTAGTTTTTCACCGTATTCTTTGACCATAGAGCCACATCCTGAAGCATTAATGACAATGGCCTCAATGCCTGATTCAATATCTGGCCACCAGGCGTCGATATTTCGCCGCATAAAGCCCAGTCCTTCTTCGTGAGCTGTCATGTGATAGCTGACAGCACCACAGCATCCAGCTTTAGGAGCGGAAAACAAGCTAATGCCAAGTTTATCCAATACGCGAGTGGCTGCAATGTTGGTATTAGGGGTCGCTGAAGGTTGCGCGCAGCCCTCTAATACCAGCATACGGCGTAAGTGTGACTGTGGCTGCGGCGCAGGCATAGAAAGCTTAACTTGCTTGACAGGAACTTTAGCTTTTAAGTCGCGTGGTAAAAACGTGCGAAACAGCTGCCCTAGTCGTAGCAGAAATCCAAATCGATTTGAGTAAGGAAGTATTTGTCTAAGTAGCCAGCGCGTTAGTTTTTGATCAGCAGGCCTTGCTACTTCAGTCTCCATAATATCGCGGCCAATTTCGGCTAAGCGACCATATTTTACGCCAGAAGGGCAAGTGGTCTCGCAGCTACGACAAGTCAGACAACGGTCTAAATGCCGTTGCGTTTTTTCACTAACTGAGCCAGTTTCAAGCATCTGCTTTATTAGATAAATACGACCGCGAGGCCCATCACGTTCATCACCTAATTCTTGATAAGTGGGGCATGTAGCATTACAAAAGCCGCAGTGGACACAGCTACGCAAAATAGCATCTGCTTCTTGGATATCTTGATGATCTAAATATTTAACATTGATTTTGGTTCGCATCATGCGCTCCTTTTTATTAAGCTCACATCCAGCTATACAAGCGACCAGGATTAAAAACTTCATTGGCATCAAAAGCAAGCTTAAGTCTTTTGTGAAGCTGGCGTAGCGCTGCCGGCTGATTATGAAACACTTCCTGCACTCTATTGCCACCACGGTAACAGCTCACTTGACCGCCCATACGCTCAGCAATGCTCTCAAGCTCCTCTGTAGAAAAGTCGCCACGAAGCCAGCGCTGAGCACCGCCCCAGTCGATAAGCCAGTTTTCATTGGGCAGACTATGGTCGGCATTACTATTGACTGAGAATCGCCACAAGGGTTCTGAACCCAAAAAGTAATCCAATTGCTGTTCACGAAGCTTAAGCCAAAAGTCATTGTTGTCTGCTAAGACCTCTCCTTCTTGTAAGGTCTTCCCTTGCCATTGATCAACGGCACTGTCGACAGCGCTTTGTGCGCCTGCTAAGCGTAGATAAAGATGATTATCAAGCCAGCAAGCACCTGTTAATGGCTTGGATTGAGCAGAGAGACGATTCATAGTTTCAATAGCTTGAGCGGCAGGCATTGGTTGCTTGATAGTCGCAGTAGCAGCAGGTCTAGGCATGACTTTGAGACTGACTTCAGTGATAATACCTAGCGTGCCCATAGCACCCGCTTGCATCCTTGAGACATCATAACCTGCGACGTTTTTCATGACTTGACCGCCAAAGCGTAGCTCCTCTGCACGCCCATTGATCAAACGCACGCCCAGCACATGATCTCTGATTGAACCACTCCAAGGTCGCGCAGGTCCTGATAAGTGACAGGCCAAAGTACCGCCTAAGGTGGCTTGGTTGTCAAACAATGGCGGCTCAAACGCTAAACATTGATTATGCTCTGCTAGTGCTTTGTGAATATCAATTAATGGCGTTCCAGCTCGAGCTGTAAGCACCAATTCGACGGGCTCATAGCTGGTAATACCACGATGTTCGCTCAGATTGATAGGCTCGCCCGTAGGAGTGCGACCCATAAAAGCTTTACTACCACCGCCGATAATTTGTAGCTTAGTGCCGTCTTTATTGGCTTGTTTTACTCGCTCAATTAGCATCTGACTGATGTCTGTCATGCCAGATCTCCTTTTAACTGGTTTTCCGATTCAAATTTTATATCATCAAGACTTCGGTACTCCTGACAGCGTTTGAGTATCGGAATGCCTTTACCGGGGTTTAGGGTGCCAATAGGATCAAAAGCGTGTTTGATGGCATGAAACTGTGTCAGCTCTTGATCGGTGAATTGAACAGCCATTTGACGAATCTTTTCGACACCGACACCATGCTCGCCTGTGATACAACCGCCGACTGCTACGCAAAGCTCTAAAATTTTACTACCAAATTCTTCGGTCTTTTCAAGCTCGCCTGGTACATTGGCATCAAATAAAATAAGCGGATGTAGATTGCCGTCACCAGCATGGAATACGTTCGCAACTTTTAGACCATAGTGTTCAGAGAGTTTTTGCATTTCGGTCAAGACATAAGCCAGTTGACCTCGTGGAATAGTGCCATCCATACAGTAATAATCGGGGGAGATGCGACCTACCGCTGGAAACGCCGACTTGCGACCTTTCCACAATAGCGCGCGTTCTGCTTCGCTTTGCGAGACGCGCGTAGAAGTTGCCCCAAGCTCAATAAACAGCTGCTCAACCTCTGCAATCTGCTCTTGAACCTCAGCTTCGCTACCATCTAGTTCACAGAGCAACACGGCTTGGGCATCTATTGGATAGCCAGCATGAGCAAACGCTTCGGCTGCGATAATGGCAGGGCTATCCATCATCTCAAGCCCTGCGGGTATGATGCCTTTGGCAATGACAGCACCAACGGCATCCCCTGCTGCTTGAACATCGCTAAAGGCTGCCATAATAACTTGTGCCTTTTCAGGACTCGGCAGTAGCTTAACAGTGACCTCAGTAATGACGCCAAGTAGACCTTCAGAGCCCGTAATGAGAGCCATTAGATCAAACCCGTTACTGTCAAGTCCTTCACTACCGATGCTGATCAGATCGCCCTCAACCGTCACCATTTCAACTTTGAGTAAATTGTGAGTGGTTAAACCATATTTTAGACAATGAACACCACCTGAGTTTTCAGCGACGTTACCACCGATTGAGCAGGCAATTTGTGAGGAGGGATCGGGACCGTAATAAAGACCATAAAAGCTCGCGGCTTCACTGATGGCAAGGTTACGAACGCCAGGTTGCAGACGAGCACTACGAGCAAGCGGATCGATATTAAGAATGTGCTTAAACCTTGACATGACCAGTAACACACCATCAGGATTAGGCATTGCCCCTGCACAAAGGCCTGTGCCTGCGCCGCGCGCCACTACTGGAATCTGATAGCGATAGCAAATCTGCATCACTTTACAAACTTGTTCAACAGTTTCGGGTATGGCTACGATAAAGGGCATATCACAATATACTGATAAGCCATCACACTCAAAAGGCTTTTGGGTTTCTTGATCATCAATGACATATTCAGATTCAATAAATTCACGGAACATCTGAACTAGCGTTGCTCTATCTATTTTTGAGTTGTGCTCCAATTTAGCTCTCCTTTTTTCTCACTGAACTGATATTAGTCATTTTGTTAACAAGATACCAGTCATTATGTTAACAAATAGGTAAATGATAGGATATAACAAAGATCAAAGATTTAGCAACAATCATGTATATCAATAATCAATAAAATGAAATGTAACCTTTTGTGTGAGTAAGAAGTTAGACTTAATATTTATCTTAAGTAAGACAGAATGATTTAAACAAAAGAGAAAAAAATCGAAAAATTATAATAGTTGCTGCAAATCCAATACTGAAAAAGGATAATCTAAACGCTGAGTTTGAGTTAATAGTACAGGAATATTAGTGGCAAATAGCATCATCAAATCTTCATCGAACTCAATAATATCAATGGTCTGATAAGAGAGAGGTTGCACTGCTTGCAAGCGCGCCATTATCTGTGCGGCGATATCACACAAATGACAGCCAGAGGTACCCAATAACCACCACTGCTCATGATGCTGAGCTAAGTTAGGTATAGCAGCAATAATGTCAGCTCGCAGGACTCGAATATTATTAGCAAGGTCAAGGTTTTTCATAGTAGTGACTTATATTAAAAGTAGTTTTACTGTATAAAAAATCAGCTTTATATCATAAACAAATCAGGTAAATAATAACAGCAGCCGTGACAGCGATAGCGAGATTGGGTAATATATCCTACTACTTAGCACCATTCATCAATCGGACACCTGATACATGACAAGTTTTGGCGGATTCATCAAACGGCTATTATGGGCAGTCCTTACACTGATAGTGGCTTTTCATGTATTAGTAGCAGGACTACTATTATTATGGAAGTCTCAACCTATCAATAATAGTATGTTTATGCTCACTCATAGGCTGACCGGTGGCGATGTCACCCAGACTTGGGTTGAGTACGATCAGATTGCCAAGTCAGCCAAACAAGCCGCTATCGTCAGTGAAGACTCAACCTTTAGTCAGCATGGTGGTTTTGATTTTGATGGTATAAAAGCGGCGCAAAAAAAGAATGAAGCAACGGGTAAGATGTCAGCTGGCGGCTCAACGATTACTCAACAGTTGGCTAAGAATCTATTTTTAACCTCGCATCGCTCTTATGTGCGCAAAGGTGAAGAGGCCGTTATCACTCTTATGATAGAAACGTTTTGGGATAAGCCACGTATCTTGACCGCTTATCTTAACGTGGCTGAATTTGGCAATGGCATTTACGGTGTTGAAGCCGCTGCCCAGCACTATTTTGACAAATCAGCCAATGATCTCAACCGTGATGAGTCAGCGCTGCTTATTGCCTCTTTGACTAATCCAAAATATTATCAAGATAATCGTAATGACAAGCGCTTGCGTAACAAGCAACGCATTATTAAAAAACGCCTAAAAAATGCCGCTTTGCCATAAGTGGCTTGGCCGGCTAATTGGTTAATGGTAGCGTTTGGGAATACAGTCAAAAATACAATAATTACCTCAATCAACTGACTCAACAAACCTTAATTAAGAGGAGCTTAGGTCATGACCCAAAGTAATGATGCTGATAAAACAATAAAAACGAATCCAAGTGTTGACGATACATCAGTTGCTCACGCAAAATTAGCGACTAGCACAAGTCAAAACCCAGCCGCCCCTGAAACCAAACCTATAAAGAGTACACCCGTGTCAACAGCAACTAACTCCTCGAATACCACAAAAAATAATATCACCCAAATTAACTGGCATCGCTTCGATGATGGCAGTTATTCATCAAGCAGCTATATCAATCGTGACTTGTCTCTTTTACAGTTTCATATGCGGGTCTTATCCCAAGCCGCTAGTCCGTTACATCCGCTGCTTGAGCGCTTGTTCTTCTTAATAATTTTCTCATCTAATTTGGATGAGTTTTTTGAGATTCGTGTCGCAGGCTTGATGCAAAAGCTTAATCTAGGTGATGCGCCTCATAGTCCCCATGGTATGCGCCCAAGCGAGACTTTGAACGAAATCTCAACGATTGCGCACCAAGCGATTGAAGAACAGTATCGTATCTTGAACGAAGATATACTGCCAGCATTGGCTAAGCAAGATATCCGCTACCTAAAGCGCGATGAGCTAAATGCCAAGCAGTCTGCTTGGATGAAGCGTTATTTTATCGAGCAAGTCTCACCCGTGCTGACACCGATCAGTATTGATCCTGCGCACCCTTTTCCTCGTCTAGTCAATAAAAGCTTAAACTTTATCGCAAGCTTAGAGGGCAAAGATGCCTTTGGTCGCGATATTAATTTGGCAATCGTGCCAGCCCCGCGTAGCTTGCCCCGCGTCATTCGCCTGCCAGATGAGTTGACGGGCGGTAAAGAGCATCATGTTATGCTCTCAGCGGTGATCCATGAGCATATCGGTGATCTATTCCCTGGGATGAATGTTACGGGCTGTCATCAGTTCAGACTGACTCGTAATGCTGATCTTGACTTAGCGGATGATGTGGATGATATCGCCAAGGCGCTTGAGGGTGAGCTTGAAAACCGTCGCTTTGGTGATAAAGTTCGACTTGAGGTGACAACGGACTGTCCAACGCCTATCAGTGATTATCTGCTGAATCAGTTTGAGCTGCATGACAATCAGCTGTACCGCGTCAATGGTCCTGTCAACTTAACGCGACTGCTTTTTGACTTCAATATTCCAAACTTACGCTATCAGCCTTTTACTCAAATACTGCCTAAGCCCTTTCGCCGTGAGTTTGATAAATTAGATCGCAGCACTAGTATGTTTGGCGCGATGCGTAAAGGCGATGTCCTAGTTCATCATCCTTTTTATTCATTCTCGCCTGTGGTTAATTTGCTTTGGCAAGCTGCCAATGATCCCAAAGTATTAGCCATCAAGCAGACTTTATATCGCTCTGGTACGAACTCTGAGATCGTCCAAGCGCTCGCCGCAGCCGCGCGTAACGGTAAAGAGGTGACCGCAGTTATTGAGCTGCGAGCCCGTTTTGATGAGGCTTCAAATATTGCAGTAGCCAACTTTTTGCAAGAAGCAGGGGCAGTAGTGGTTTATGGCATCGTTGGCTATAAGACTCACGCTAAGCTGATTCTTATCGTCCGTCGTGAAGATGACAAGATTCGCCGTTATGTGCATTTAGGCACAGGTAACTATCATGCAGCCAATGCCAAAGTCTATACTGATTATGGATTGTTCACCGCTGACCCTAATATCTCAGAGGATGTGCATAATATATTTCAAGAGCTGACGGGTATGGGTAAGCCTGCTAACTTGAAACAGTTGCTTCATGCCCCTTTTACCTTGCATGATCAGCTTATTCAGTTTATCGATGACGAAATCACTTATGCCAAAGCGGGCAAGCGGGCACATATTATTATCAAAGCCAATGCCTTGACAGAGCGTCGTCTGATCGACAAGCTCTACGATGCCTCACAAGCTGGGGTAAAGATTGAACTAATATTGCGCTCTATGTGTTGTTTGCGTCCGCAAGTAGCAGGCCTGTCTGAGAATATTACGGTACGCTCTATCGTTGGTCGCTTTTTGGAGCATACGCGAGTTTATTATTTCCATAATAATGGTAATGAGCGTATGTACTGTGCTAGTGCCGACTGGATGGATCGCAATCTATTTCACCGAGTAGAGGTCGCCTTTCCTATAAAAGATAAAAAAATATTTAAGCAAATTTTTGAAGATGGGCTGCAAAACTATCTACAAGACAATGTGCAAGCATGGACCTTGGATAGCGCAGGGAATTGGCAGCAGTTGCAACCAAAAGCCGATGAAACGCCTCACATCGCTCAAGACTATTTACTTAAAACTATTAACAGAGTAGGTGAGTCCTAGTACCTCGTTTACAAGCCAATACTTAAAAAGTAGCATAAGATTAGATAGATAACAGCCAGCTAAGCATAGATATATTCTGTGCTTAGTTTTTTTTGTCAAAAATAACCAGTTACAAACGTTGGTTTTAGCTCACATATATACACACATTGAAACCGCAGCACACTAGTATGCTTATCTTGCAATTATCTATACTTAGTGAAACAGCGATGATTGACATCGACCTAAATTATGTCCCTCAACTATGTGTAGGAGACCTTATGAGTAGCTCAAACAATAACCAAGACGTCAAATCAGAGATCAATGAAGCTATCAAAAAAGTAGATGCTAAACAGATCGATAAAAACTTACAGCAGGATAAAGCAGCGAACCAACCAGAAGACTTGACTGATGCAGAAAAGACTCCTTTTATAGATGAGCAACAACGTACTGATAAGTAGGCTTACTACTTATAAATAATGACAAATATAAACCGATATGATTATGAGAGGGATGACCCATGACAGTTAATTCTAATATAACCAGTAGTAGTGAAAAAGTTATTGTAGATAACGAGCAGCCTAATGATGAAGCGGTAGTACCAGTAAATAATCCTATTCCCAATACGCCAGAAAACCCAAAAGACAGCTATGAAGGTCGTAAGCACGATCCTGAAATTGACGGTCCTCAGCAGGCTTCCCAAGAGACTGACGAAGTATATGCTGACCCTCGTAAAAGTGAGGATTTACCAGCAGGTGGCAAAAATGTCGCTGATCTTAACGCTCATGATTTGAGCCAAGATGGTAATAAAATATAAAAAGAGCGTTATGTTCTTAACTGTTTTAACTGCTCGTCCACTAAATATTTGTAGCTTATTAAGGATAATAAAATGGAAACCAAAGATCCTGCATTAACCAAAACGCCAATCAGTAGTCATGACACCATAGCAGAGATTATTACTGATACTACCTCTGAACATCATGACCATACTCACAAATCTGCTGCTCATGCGGAAGAAGAAAGAAAGGGCACGCAAACGCTGCAAGAGACAGTAATAGGCTCAAGCTTGATTGATGATTTTAAAAACTTAGATGATCCTATTGATGCTAGTATGGCTAACAGAAGCACTCAAAGACAGATAGCTGGTGAGAGCGTTGTTCATGAAGATCCATTAGAGAAGACAGTTGTAGATGAAGAGCTGGCCCAGCGAGATGTCATTAATCATAACGAGGCGGTCAAGAAGCCTATGCCTGCTTATAATCATGATGAACTAGAATCTGAAACCTCTGTTACCAACTATACAGATACTTTTGAAGATGAAGTGCTAGATACCAAGCATGTTAATGATGGCGACAACCCAGCACGTCAGCCTGATCGTCGCGATCAACAAGGCAGTACAGCGTTTGATGAAGGCATTAATGATGAGACAGTCGGTAGCGAAGCACCTAAAAGCGAAGGTATCAATAATATGAATCGCTACGCCAGTGTCGATAATGCGCAAACCCGTATT
The DNA here is from genome assembly GCF_030718935.1 of Psychrobacter sp. M13. Taxonomy (NCBI): domain Bacteria; kingdom Pseudomonadati; phylum Pseudomonadota; class Gammaproteobacteria; order Moraxellales; family Moraxellaceae; genus Psychrobacter; species Psychrobacter sp. M13. Next base: position 2,305,129 of record NZ_CP132194.1, on the reverse strand, counting down.
TTGAATCCTGATCAAAAAGATTAATATGTACTTGCTATCAGTAGCAACGGCTCTAAGATTATGACTAACAAATTTTTGTAAGGATAAGCTATGACTACCCCTGATGACCAAGATAAAGAGTTAAATACGACAGATGAGAGCTATAAGTTAAGGGATGCTAATGATAACAAAGGTATTGTCCCAGATGATGCCCTACAGAAAGTCAACCCAGCAGCGGCCGAACGTGTTACCGAAGATCATGATCCGCATAATATTGCTAAGCATAATAAGCAGTATGATACCGACGCGACCCGTGACAAATAACGCAGCGTAAGTAACGAATTGCAATTGGTTTGTGATTGATACAAAGAAGCAATGAGTGGAGCTTTTATCGGTTTTTACTCATTGCTTTTTTTATGCCGTCAAAGACTAAAGTTGACGCGTTTTAAGCTGGCGTGCCACTATGGAAACGTAACTCATCATCAGGACTCGATATCAGCTCACTTTCTACTTCTCTAAATAAGGCCACACGCTCATCGATATTGTCTTCAGATAAAGACTGAGCTAGTGCCAGATAGTCCTTGAAATGACGACTCTCAGACTTTAATAAATACCGGTAATATTTTTCTAAGCGCGCGTCATCTATGACCTCAGCTAAGGCAGCAAAACGCTCACAAGAGCGAGCCTCAATAAATGCCCCTATTATTAATACATCTACCATTGCCGCAGGCTCAAAGGTGCGTTTATGTTTGAGCATACCTTTGGCATAGCGTCCCGCACTCAAATACTGCCACTCCTGCCCGCGATCCGCCATAATCCCTAGCACTTGCTCATAGTGCAGCATCTCTTCACGCACCAATTGCGCAAGCTTGCACTGTAAGTCATAGGCAAACTCGTAACGAAACATAAGGTTCATTGCGGTACCTGCTGCCTTTTTTTCACAATTTGCATGATCTTGAATGATCAGTGGTAAGTTAGCTAGGGCTTGCTCTACCCAAGACTGGCTAGTACGGCACCCCAAAAACGCATAAATATCAGACAGATCTACTTTTAGCGGTGTGCGCAGTTGAGTAATGTCAACGCTATCGTCAAAAGATTTATCAGGAGCTTTATTTATAGATATTTTATCGACAGACGTTTTATCGATGGATGTCTTAGCAATGGACTGTAATTGCAGATCATCAGTTAACATTTTTGCGGCTGTAACGTGGTTCTGAGTCATAATTTGGCCAAGCTTTATTAACAAGGTAAAGGTGATTTATATTAATTATATCAGCCTTGACTAAGGTCTGTTAGTTTTTCAAAGTATAAGTGAAGTGCAGATAACAGCAAACCGTAATGATTACTTACAGTTTATCTAGACGCCCAAGTCACTTGCTCATTGATCTGCTACTATAGAATCAAAGGTATACGCACTCTCAATTATAAAATTTATAAAACTTCACTATTTATCTAGTGAATACCTATTTATTGTTTATTTCTTTATTTGATAGTAGGATGCATTTTGCTTTTGTGCAATATTGTCTTACTATTGATAATCGTTTCATTACTACTTAATTGTTGTTACCAATAATTGCTCTTAATAATGGTAAGTTTGTACCGTTAGCGCTATAAATTACTATTAATACTTCTCATGTATAGATAAGGACACCACTATGAGCCAGACTTCTCAAAACAATCGTATCCAAAAGGGTATTCTTGCAATCGATCAACAACTGTATGACTTTATCGAAAACGAGGTACTTCCAAAAGTTGGTATGGATTCAGAAAGCTATTGGTCAGGTTTTGAGAAGATCGTCAAGGAGTTCACCCCACGTAACAAAGCATTATTAGCGACGCGTGACGAGATGCAGGAGCAGATTGATCAATGGCATCTGGACAACCCTACTGAAAACGGCAAAATTGATTTTGAGGCGTACAAGCAGTTTTTGCAAGATATTGGTTATTTGCTACCTGAGGGCGAGGCTTTCCAAGTCTCAACTGAAAACGTCGATGACGAAATTGCACATATTGCAGGTCCGCAGTTAGTCGTACCTGTCCGCAACGCTCGCTACGCCTTAAATGCAACCAATGCGCGTTGGGGAAGTCTGTACGATGCACTGTATGGTACTAATGTGATTGGCAGTGAAAACGGTCAAGAAGCTAAAGGCGGTTACAATCCGACTCGCGGTTCAGCAGTAGTCGCTTACGCTAAGCAGTTTTTAGACGAGCACTTCGCGTTAGCGTCAGGCTCATACAACGACGTTACAGGCTTTAAAGTAGTAGAAGGTAAGCTTGAGGTTATCCAAGGTGATAATCACATTGAATTAGCAGATCCTAGTAAATTTGCAGGTTACGTTGGTGAAGCGAGTCAGCCAACTGGCATATTGCTGAAAAATAATAACTTGCATGCCGAGATTCAAATAGATAGTAATAGCCCAATTGGCAAAGACGATGCTGCTGGTATCAAAGACGTCCTACTCGAATCAGCCATTACTGCCATTCAAGATTGCGAAGACTCTATCGCAGCAGTCGACGCCGAGGAGAAAGTTGAAGTTTATCGCAACTGGTTTGGTCTTATGAATGGTGACTTGCAAGAAACCTTTGAAAAAGGTGGCAAGACTCGTACGCGTAAGCAAAACCCAGATCGTACTTATACTGCTCCAGATGGTAGTGAGTTGATTCTTCCTGGTCGTTCACTATTACTCATCCGTAATGTCGGTCATTTGATGCAGAATCCAGCTATCTTAGTCGACTTGGGTAATGGCTCTGAGGAGATATTTGAAGGCATGATGGATGCTCTAGTAACGCCGTTATTGAGCCTCAATGACCTCAAAGGTAAGAGTGCGCTATCAAATTCACGTAAAGGCTCTATGTATATCGTCAAGCCAAAAATGCATGGTCCTGATGAAGTCAAAATGGCTAATGATTTGTTCAATGCATCAGAGGACTTATTAGGTCTTGAGCGCAATACTATCAAAATTGGCATTATGGATGAAGAACGTCGCATGACGGTCAACCTAAAAGAAGCCATTCGCCAAGCTAAAGATCGCGTCATTTTCATTAATACAGGCTTTTTGGACCGTACTGGTGATGAGATGCACACGAGCATGAATGCAGGGGCATTTGTTCGTAAAGGAGATATGAAGTCACAAGCATGGCAACCCGCTTATGAGCAGTGGAACGTCGATGTTGGTTTAGAAGTCGGTCTACAAGGTCGAGCTCAAATTGGTAAAGGTATGTGGGCAAAACCAGATGAAATGCAGGAAATGATGGATACTAAAGCTGCGCATCCTCAAGCTGGTGCTAGTACTGCTTGGGTACCCTCACCAACAGGGGCAACGCTACACGCCATGCACTACCATCAAGTGAACGTAAAAGATGTCCAAGACAAGCTCAAGTCTCGTAGTCGCGCCAATGTCGATGATATTTTGACGATTCCCTTGACGACAGACGGTAACTGGAGCGATGAAGAGAAGCAACAAGAGGTTGAGAACAATGCACAAGGTATCTTAGGGTATGTTGTGCGTTGGGTCAATCAAGGCGTTGGTTGTTCAAAAGTGCCAGATATCAATGATGTTGGCTTAATGGAGGATCGCGCCACTTTGCGTATCTCAAGTCAGCATATAGCCAACTGGCTGCATCATAATATTGTCAGCGAAGAGCAGGTTATGGAAGTCATGAAGCGTATGGCAAAAGTTGTCGATGGTCAAAATGCTGATGATCCTGAATATCAGCCTATGGCACCAGATTTTGAGAGCTCTATCGCTTTCAAAGCGGCTTGCGACTTAGTATTCAAAGGTCGTACACAGCCAAGCGGCTATACCGAGCCACTGCTACACCATGCTCGTCGTGAGCTCAAAGGTAGTCTGTAAATAAGACAACCTATGAATTAGGTCATCTATTTATGGCAAAAATCTGTAGATAATGCTAATAACTAGTTTGTATTACTAAATTAGTTGTTTAGATAAACTGCATCTCTATCTTTTTAATAAGGTAGAGATGTTTTTGTGGATGGCGATTTTTGTTGACAGTAATACTAGCAGTGACTCTGAGCTATTTATGATAATAAATACCAAAAAATATATTGCAAATTATGTCAAAGTTGTTATGCTTGTAGCTGAAGTATGAGTTTGGTAACGGATGTTACGCAATAGAATGATTAATGCCAAATTTTACATATTGATTACATTAGCTTAAATGTTTCTGATTCAGTTTATGTAAAGGTTAGTTTTTTCATCTTACCGTAATAAACCTCTGCCATACTTGTTTCTGACTAATCTCGGTAGCCAGTTACACATTATATCTTTGAGGATTTGTGACGATACCATTGTGAGTAACAGCTAATAATAGCGCGCTCATTACTAAAATTGTGAAGTGGAGATATACCCATGAAAAAACTACTTTTAGCTACAGCCATTGCTGCTCTATCTGTATCTGCAGCTAATGCCGCACCGACTATTTATGGTAAAGCATTCGTTGGTATGGACTATGTTAATGTAGATGATGAAATTAGTGCTATTAACAAAGATGAAGATTCAGTACAAATTAACTCATATTCTTCACGCTTAGGCTTTAAAGGTGCTGAAGCTATTACTGCTAATACTGATGTTATCTATCAGTATGAAGTAGGTATCAATATTGATGGTAACAATGGTGCTGATGATGATGCTAATATCGCTTTCAAAAGCCGTGATACTTATCTAGGTTTCAAAAACGATAGCTATGGTGAATTCCGCTTCGGTCGTAACACTTCAGTTGTTGATTATGTAAACAACGTTATCACTTCTGGTAGTGGTTTTTGGGATAACTTAGGTTCTAACCAGCTTGAAGAAAATGAGAACGGTATCAACATGACTGACAGCGGTCGTCGTGATAACTCAGTGGTTTGGAAAGCGCCTAAGTACAATGGCCTACCATTAGATGTTGCGCTTATGTATAAAGCTAATGAGTCATTAGATGACCTTCCTGGCGACACTGATGCAGGTTTTGCGGCAGCAGCGATGTTTGACGCTGGTGCTGGTATCACTTTTGGTGTTGCTTATGATAACGACGTTAACTTAGACGGTGATCTTATCCGTGGTACTGCTACTGTCGATATGAGCAAATACATCGCTTATCCTGTGACTGTAGGTGGTCTCTATCAAGTTGCTGACTTCGATGACAGCAACAAAATGGGTGGTAGAGGCGACGAGAAAGAAAAGGGCTTTGTTGTTAGTGCGAAAATGGGCCTAAACAACTTTGCTAAGCCAGCTGCTGTTTATGTTCAATACAACAATACCTCTGACGTACGTGGCTTTGATGGCGCTGATTCAGATCAGATCGTTGTCGGTGGTGAGTATCAGTTCAGAAGCAATATGATTGCTCATGCCTATGTTGGTCAAAACTCAGCTGATAATGTTGTTGGTGAAGATTATGACTTGTTCGCAGCAGGTGGTGGTCTAGAATATAAATTCTAATTTAGAATTTAGTATTTAACATTCATCATAAAAACTCACCTCTCAAGGTGAGTTTTTTTGTATAAGCCTTATATAATAATTCAATATCTAGTACTAAATTTATAATGCGCTTATGCTATAAGCAATAGCTAGTGTTAGTTTTAGTGTCTTTTAACACCAACACTATATTAGGGAGACTATCTATGAAAAAATTATTTTTGGCCTCAGCCATTGCAGCATCATCTATAGCTACTGTGCAAGCAGCACCAACAATATATGGCAAAGCTTTCGTTACTATTGATTATGTCGATATTGATTTAGATTATGATAATAATGTCGCTAATAGTCGTACAGACTCTAGCAGCGACTCTGTTCAGATCAACTCAACAATATCACGTATCGGCTTTAGAGGATCTGAAGCAGTAACGATCAATACTGATGTGATCTATCAGTTAGAGTACGGCATCGCTGTTGATGGTAATGAAAGTAATGAGCCAGCTTTTACAAGTCGAGACACCTATCTAGGTCTACTCAATAAAAAGTATGGTGAGTTTCGTTTTGGCCGTAACTATTCCGTTACTGACTATGTCAATAATGTCAGCGTCAATGAAGGCTACTGGGATAATATCGGTGCCAGCGGCGTTAATGAAGATGATTCGATCACCAATGCTTTGACCCTTACAGATGGTGATCGTATTAATAATTCGATTGTCTGGATTGCTCCCAAATATGAGAGCTTGCCATTAGAGCTAGCCCTGCAATACGGTGCTGATGAGAGCTTTGATAATGATAAGAGTAGCGGGTTTGGCGCCTCAATGTTGTTTGATGCAGACTTAGGCGTGACGGTAGGTATCGCTTATGATCAAGACATGAGTATTGATGGTGATATATTGCGTGGTAGCGGAACTGTCAATCTTGATGCTTATACTAGCTATCCTGTTACTTTGGGCGTTTTATACCAACAGGCTGACTACCAAGGTCTTGATAAAGAAAAGGGATTAGCAGTAAGTGCGCAGATGAATTTGGATAATTTCAATCATCCAACCGTTGCTTACGTGCAGTATGACACTACTAAAAATATTGGCGGTATGACAGATTTTGATTCAGATCAGCTGGTAGTAGGTGCTAAATACGCTTACAAAGACAATATCATTGCTCATGGTTACGCAGGCTATAACTCAGCTGACCTTAATGGTACTGATGCTGATGTCATGGCTATCGGTGGCGGGTTAGAATACTTGTTTTAGTATTATGCTCATCAAAGGTTAAGTCAAAAACTCATCCTTCGAGGTGAGTTTTTGACTTATTGATTTATAATGAGTCTACAGCTAAGCTGGGCATAGATTATTGACAAGTTTATTACCGTTATCAGTGACTAAACCTGAACTATTTAGCCCAGTTTGAGTTTTGCTCTATATTTTATGGCGTATTTTTAGTAAAATCCTTCTTTACCAATTACTGACAGAGTGCTATGACCAAGTTTATATTTGTGACCGGTGGGGTAGTGTCCTCGCTAGGAAAAGGTATTACCGCAGCCTCCTTAGCTGCCATATTAGAAGCGCGTGGCGTCAATGTCACAATGACCAAAATGGATCCATATATTAACGTCGATCCAGGCACCATGAGTCCTTTTCAGCATGGTGAAGTGTTTGTGACGGCCGATGGTGCTGAGACCGATTTGGACTTGGGTTATTACGAGCGTTTTTTACGTCACTCTAAGATGAGTAAAAGCAATAACTTTACCAGTGGCCGTATTTATCAAAACGTCTTGAACAAAGAGCGTCGTGGTGAGTATTTAGGCGGTACCGTACAAGTTATCCCACATATTACGGATGAGATTAAAAGCAAAATTTTAGCCAGTGGTGAGGGCTATGATGTGGCCATTATCGAGATTGGCGGTACGGTTGGTGATATTGAATCCTTACCATTTATGGAGGCAGTGCGTCAGATGCAAGTAGAGCTTGGCCGTAATAAAGCCATGCTGATGCATTTAACGCTAGTTCCTTATATTGCCAGTGCTGGCGAGACTAAAACTAAGCCGACTCAGCATTCTGTCAAAGAGCTGCGCTCTATTGGCTTGCAACCTGATATCTTAATCTGTCGCTCTGAGCATAAAATCTCATTAGATAACCGTCGTAAGATTTCACTATTTACTAATGTCGAAGAGCGCGCAGTCATCATGTGTGAGGATGCCAAGAGCATTTATCAAATTCCACGCACTCTCTACGAGCAAGACTTAGACGATTTGATTTGTGAGCGCTTTGGTCTTGATTTGCCAGAGGCGGATTTGAGCGATTGGGATAAAGTCGTTGATGCTCAGCTTAACCCTGAATCGACGGTTACGGTCGCTATGGTCGGTAAGTACGTTGAGTTGCCTGACGCTTATAAGTCTATCAACGAAGCATTATTGCATGCGGGTATCACTCATAAAGCGGATGTCACTATCGATTATATCGATGCTGAGCATTTAGAGGATGATGACAGCTTGTTAGCGCGATTGCAGCAAGCCGATGCGATCTTAGTACCAGGCGGCTTTGGTGAGCGCGGTACGCTAGGTAAGATTAAAGCGATTACTTATGCTCGCGAGAATAATGTTCCGTATCTAGGTATCTGCCTAGGGATGCAATTGGCTGTTATTGAATATGCGCGTAATGTGCTTAACATCAATGCCAACTCCTCTGAGTTTGATCGTAAGACCGCTGAGCCTATTATTGGCCTGATTACTGAGTGGTTAGATGAGCGCGGCGAGTTGCAGATACGTTCTGATGATTCAGACCTTGGTGGTACGATGCGTCTTGGCGCTCAGCAAGCAGAATTAGTGGCTGGTAGTAAGCTGAGCCAAATCTACGGCGCAACCAATATCACTGAGCGTCATCGCCATCGTTATGAGATGAATAATCGTTATATCGAGCCATTAGAGCAAGCGGGTATGACTATCTCTGGCTATTCTGCCAAGCAGCATCTGGTTGAGTCCGTTGAGATCGCCGAGCATCCTTGGTTTATCGGGGTGCAGTTCCACCCAGAATTCACTAGCTCACCACGTGGTGGTCATCCGTTATTTAACAGCTTTGTAAAAGCGGCTAAAAATTATAGCGCTGCTAAGTAAAGCTTAAGTAAAGCTAAGTAACGTAAAAAAGACTGATCTACGGATCGGTCTTTTTTACGTTATGGTTTATCGTAAAGTTACGTCTACCCCCTTTTTTTAATCATGCTATCCGTTACAATAGCTATAGGCATTAAATAAGCTACACTGACTAATAACAATAAACAGGATCACTTTTATGGATAATTTATTAACCGCACAATCACATATTCAGCTTAGTACTCCTAGTGGCGATAGTGCTATCACTATTGGTAACGATCAGCCCTTTGTGTTATTTGGCGGGATGAACGTTCTGGAGTCTAAGGAGCTGGCTTTTGAGATTGCTGAACAGTATATCGATATCTGTGAGCGCCTACAGATCGACTATGTGTTCAAAGCCAGTTTTGATAAAGCCAATCGTTCAAGCCTGACCTCATTTCGTGGCCCTGGGTTGGATAAAGGCATTGATTGGCTGGGTCAAATCAAAGAAAAATACGGCGTGCCAATTATTACCGATGTCCATGAGCCCTATCAAGCACAGCCTGTTGCTGAAGTTGCTGATATCATTCAACTGCCTGCGTTCTTATCCCGTCAGACAGATTTGGTAGAGGCGATGGCCAAAACAGGCGCGATTATTAACATCAAAAAAGCACAGTTTTTAGCGCCGCACGAGATGCGCCATATTATGAATAAGTGCCTTGAAGCAGGCAATGACAAGCTTATCTTGTGCGAGCGCGGAAGTAGCTTTGGTTATAATAATCTAGTGGTCGATATGCTGGGCTTTGATACTATGAAGCAGATGGATGTACCTGTATTCTTTGATGTGACGCATAGTCTGCAGCAGCCAGGTGGACGTAGCGATAGCGCTGGAGGTCGTCGTGAGCAGATTACTACCCTTGCGCGCGCTGGTATGGCAACGGGGCTTGCAGGGCTGTTTTTAGAGGCGCATCCGAGTCCTGAGACTGCAAAGTGTGATGGTCCCTGTGCGCTACGTATGAGCCAGTTAGAGCCGTTTTTAAAGCAATTAAAGCAACTTGATGAGCTAGTAAAAGGCTTTGAGGTTTTAGATACGCAATAATTTAAATAGCTAAGAACTTAAATAGCTAAGAACTTATATACTTGCTAACTTAGAGATTTATCAGGTAATCATAAAAGGATAGGATCATGGCGATTAAAGTGGCTCAAGTTAGTATCGAAAATATCGATGATGCTGAAGGTTTAGATAGCGTGATGGTCGCTCTCAAAAATATTACTGGCGTTAAAGCGATTGATCTTGACGCTGCTACTAATATCGCGCTAATTCGCTATGACGATACCGATACGAGTATTCACGCTTTTACCGCCGCGATTAGCATGGTGGATTATGTTACCCAGCCGTTTCCTATCGATGCGCCACAAAACCCACGCTATGATTAATGCATATAATCATTAGGGCGCGTTATACATTCACAGAGACAATATCTGATAAAACGAACCTCTTAAAAAACGAGAAAACTTAGACTTTTAACTATTGACTAAACCAATGATCATAAGGAGCCCACAATGGCCAATCAAACACAAATTATTAATATCGAAGGCATGACCTGTGGTGGCTGTGTTGCCAGTGTACATACCGCGACAGCTGATATCGATGGATTAGATAATATCAGTATTGAGCTTGCAAATAATCAAGCGACCGTCACTTTTGATGACAGTAAAACCAGCGCTGAAAAAATTGCTGCCGCTATTGATGAGGCAGGCTTTGATGCTAGCGTTGCTAATACTTAATATAAATTGTTGATTTGTCAAATCAATAAGATAAAACCAGCTGTCATGGCTGGTTTTTTAGCAGATAAATTTTAGTAAATACTTGTCTCTTGAATTAATGTCAATGACAGCCATCTAAGATATATATTAATATATTCTTTTATATAATAAATAACGAGTTTCACCTATGACTACTTCTAATCGTGCAACCGATCATTCTTATGATGTTGAAACTGGTATTGAGCAGCAGGATCAGCTGTCGCCGCAGCGCGCGCATCTGCAACTGGCAATTGATGGTATGTCATGTCAAGCCTGTGCCTCGCGAATAGAGAAAGTGTTGAATAAAAAGCCCTCTATCTATGAAGTGAGCGTCAACTTTGCAGGTGAGACTGCCAATGTTGATTATGATCCAAATCAGGCCAGTCCAGAGCAAATCAAGGAGTGGGTCGATAAGACTGGCTTTGTCGCTAATTTGCAGGCAGGGGATAGTCTATTTGCTCAAACGGATGAAGATACAGCAACTAAGTGGCCTTGGCGCTTGATTGGACTTTGGATCTGTCTGCTACCGTTTTTAGTCGGTATGGCAGGCATGCTAACGGGTTTTGGCATGGCATGGATGCCACCAGTTTGGATACAGTTTGTACTCGCGACTATTGTACAGTTTGGTCTAGCACTACCGTTTTATAGTAGTGCGTGGGCGTCTATCAAAGGTGGCCTTGCTAATATGGACGTATTGGTGGTCATGGGTACCGTGACCATTTGGGCTTATTCGACTTATATCTGGCTCACTCATGGTGATAGTAGTGCAGACGCTATGATGCAAGGCATGGCTAACCATGGCCCTGAGGTTTATTTTGAAGCAGGGGTTATGGTCATAGCCTTTGTGCGTACGGGTAAGTATCTAGAAGAGCGCACCAAAAAGCATAGCCTGAACAGTATCGATTTATTATTATCGTTGACCCCAGATGAAGTCGAGCAGCAGCAACCTAACGGTGAGTTTATTAACGTTGCGCTACAACAGGTACAGATAGACGATATTTTGCGTGCCAAGCAAGGCAGTCGGGTCGCAACCGATGGTATAGTTATCGAGGGTAGTGGCTGGTCTGATGAGAGTCACTTAACAGGTGAGTCCGTACCACTCAAAAAAGTAGCGGGTGATACTTTATTGGCAGGAGCTCTGGTGGAAAACGGTAGTCTATTATATCGCGTCGCTGCTAAGGGTAGTGATACCAAGCTTGGTGATATGGTACAAGCGCTGAGCGATGCTCAAGGCTCAAAAGCCAAGCTGGCGCGTTTGGCTGATAAAGTCACTGCTATTTTTGTACCTGTGGTCGTCGCTATTGCACTATTAACCTTCGGCATCACTTGGTGGTTGACTGGCATGGTCGATACCGCTTTGATGCACGCAGTTTCAGTATTAGTTATTGCCTGTCCTTGCGCCTTAGGTCTGGCTACACCAGCGGCAATTATGGCGGGTATGGGCGTGGCGGCGCGTCACGGGGTTTGGTTTAAAGACGCGCAAAGTCTGGAGGCGGCAGGCGATATCGATACGGTAGTACTAGACAAGACAGGAACGCTAACCATCGGTAAACCGACTATCGTAGATCAAGTCATGGTCGATAAATCTCTAGCCGCTAATGACGTACTACAAATCGCCGCCAGTGTTGAGGCACATGCTAGCCATCCGTTAGCTACGGCACTAATTAATGCCGCTCATGAGCACGGATTGCCTTTACTGAATGTCACTGATATCAGTGTGATCAAAGGCGCAGGCATTCAAGCTACTATTGAAGGCCTTGGCGTGGTAAAAGTCGGTACCGCTGAATTTGCCAATTTAAATTTACCTAAAATGATGCCAAAAGTATGGCAAATTGCTAGCACGGTAGCAGTCAGTATCAATGATGAGCCGTTGGGTGCATTTGCTCTAGCGGACGATCTAAAAAGCGATACTCCGCAGGCGATCAGTGCTCTACAAGCAGCAGGTACTACTGTAATCTTAATGAGTGGCGATAAGCAGTCGGTCGTTGATCATGTTGCGGCTCAATTAAACATCGAAGCCGCTTATGGCAGAATGAGTCCCCGAGATAAAGCCAGTGCCATCGCCAAGCTGCAGACTGCAGGACACAAAGTGGCGATGGCAGGAGATGGGGTTAATGACGCACCAGCTATGGCAACCGCTGATGCCAGCTTTGCGATGTTTGAAGGAACGGATGTAGCACAGCACAGTGCCTCAGCACGTCTGATGGGTGAGTCGCTGATGCATATCGATGCGGCTCAAAAAATTGCGCAAGCCACGGTACGCAATATCAAACAAAACTTGTTCTTCGCCTTTATTTATAACTGTTTGGGCATACCATTAGCAGCCTTTGGCTTTTTAAACCCGATGATAGCCGCCGCTGCTATGGCGCTGAGCTCTATTTCTGTATTGATGAACGCCCTGCGTCTAACGCGATTTAAAACAGATGTGGAATTAAATAATACGGTATCTGATCCTGTAATAGAAAAGTAAGGCTTAGCAAAAGTGTCATAGTTGATAGTCATTCTTAAGCAAAATTATGCTATGATGCCAAGCACTATAGCTCGTTTTTTATACCCGCTAGCATCGATACTTTTGATGTCAGTAATAGCTACTATAAAAGGGTAAAGCTATAAGCTTATTTTATAATCATTTTAGTTTTAATCTTCCTCTTTTTATCCCACAAACTTGGCATGACCAAAGGAATTAATCCACATTATGTATGCTGAAGAAACTAACAACGTCACCGCAATTAAAGACATTCGTGCTCGTGAGATTCTAGATTCGCGCGGTAATCCAACCATCGAAGCTGACGTCATCTTAGCGGATGGCACATTAGGCCGCGCCGCTGCGCCAAGTGGTGCTTCAACAGGCTCGCGTGAAGCCTTAGAGCTACGCGATGGCGACCAAGCTCGCTACATGGGCAAAGGGGTCAAAAAAGCCGTTGCTAATGTCAACAGTCAGATCCGTAGCGCGCTCATGGATAGAGATGTGACTGAGCAGCAGCAAATTGATGACGCTATGATCAAGCTCGATGGCACAGATAATAAAGATAGTTTAGGTGCTAATGCGATGCTAGCGGTTTCACTAGCGACTGCTAAAGCGGCTGCAAAATCGCAAAACCTGCCGCTGCATCAGTATATTGCTAATCTGCGCAATCAGACGTCACTGACGATGCCTGTACCGATGATGAATATCTTAAACGGTGGCGAGCATGCGGATAACACGGTTGATATCCAAGAGTTTATGATTGAGCCTGTTGGCTTTACTAGCTTTTCAGAGGCGTTACGTGCGGGTACTGAGATTTTCCATAGTCTAAAGTCAGTACTCAAATCACAAGGATTAAGTGTCTCTGTTGGTGATGAAGGTGGCTTTGCACCCAACCTGCGTAGCAACGAAGAAGCGATTACGGTTATCATGCAAGCCATTGAGCAAGTCGGTTACAAAGCTGGCAAGGATATTCATTTAGCCCTTGATTGCGCTGCTAGTGAGTTTTATAAAGACGGCAAATATATCTTAGCGGGCGAGGGCAATAAGAGCTTTGATAGTCAAGGCTTCTCTGACTATCTTGTTGGCCTTGCTCGTCAATATCCTATCATCTCTATCGAAGATGGTCTTGATGAGTCAGATTGGGACGGCTGGAAGTATTTGACTGAGCAAATCGGTGATAAAGTGCAGCTCGTCGGTGATGACTTATTTGTGACCAATCCTGCTATCTTGCAAGAAGGCATAGACAAGCATATTGCTAATGCTATTTTGATTAAATTCAATCAAATCGGTACGTTGTCAGAGACCTTGGATGCTATCTATTTAGCCAAAAATAACGGCTATGCGACTATTATCTCGCACCGCTCAGGTGAGACGGAAGATAGTACTATCGCTGATTTGGCTGTCGGTACTGCCGCTGGACAAATCAAGACAGGCTCATTATGCCGCTCAGATCGTGTCGCCAAGTACAATCAGCTACTGCGTATCGAGCAACAAGTGCGCGCCAGCTATCGCGGTGCGGATGAATTTATCGGTCTGCGTGGTTAACGGACAAGGGAAGATTTGGCATAAGAAATTATCAAATACAAGGTAGTTTCTTATCGCTTACCCCATCATACTTATCCTATAAATCTATACTCTAAAAACTATTTCGGTTGATATTTTACGCTTATGAAGTATTTTAGCCAGTTTATGTTACTTGCCTTAGCGGTTGCCGCACTATTAGGACTGCAATATCAGTACTGGCTAGGTGGCAATGGTCACTTTGAGCATAGTGAGCTGTTAACTCAGATTGAGGATCAGCAGCGAGCTAATGACAATCAAGTCGCTGCCAATGACTTGCTACGTACCGATGTCCATGATCTCAAAAATGGCTTGGAGGCAGTAGAGGAGCATGCTCGTCTAGATTTAGGGCTTATTAAGCCTAATGAGACTTTTGTGCAAATATCTACTTCACCTACAGTAGTCAGTAGTCAGTAGTCATTCTAAGCCAACCGTATTTTTATCGGTGTAAGAGTGCTGAAATTATCTTAATAAGGCTATATTATTAATAATAAATCTGTTCCCAAAGTACACAGTATGATTGTCGCAGCAGGTCGTGGCAGCCGCTTTGGTGCATCTAAACCCAAGCAATATGTGCATATTTGTGGACAGACTTTATTACAGCTCAGTGTGGCAAGGTTGGCAACGAGTACTTATATCGATCACTGTTTATTAGTGATTGCTGCTGATGATACTAGGGCACAGACGTTAGCGTTTGCTATGCCTGTGTCTTTCACTCAAGGTGGCGCTGAGCGTTGGCAGTCAGTGCATTTGGGAGTTGACGCTATTATCGAGCAAGGCGCTGGTGATGATGATCTGATTCTGATTCATGATGCTGCGCGTCCCAGCGTTCCAACGAGAGATATTGAGCGAGTTATAGTAGCAGCTATGAGTGAGCCTTATGGCGCTATATTAGCAGTGCCAGCTGCAGATACGCTTAAGCAATCGCAAAAAATTGATAACCCTCTTTTAAGTAATCATCTCTTAAACAATCATTTTTTAACATCAACAAATCGATCTATTTCAGATCATTCTAAAAACGATAGCTACTATACTCAAGCCACTATCGATCGTAGTTGTATATGGCAAGCACAGACACCACAGGTATTTCGATTAGGCCAATTGCGAGAAGTATTATCGCAAGTCGCTAAACACAATTTTAATATTACCGATGAGGCTAGTGCTTTTGAACAGCTCAACCTTCCTATTCGACTGATATCTGGCAGTCGACAAAACATCAAGCTTACCTTTCCTGATGATGCGCTCTTGATCACTGCTATTATTAATATGCAAGTCAATTACTAGCTTGTCTAAAAGCTAGTATCTTTTTTTCTCTGTTTTATCTCCCTATTATTACTATTTTATTGCCATAATATTGCTGAAATACAAATATAGGCATAAATATCAGTTGGTTACAATGTATTCTGCTATTTATAACTATTTGTTTGCAATGTCTAACAATATACCCTATTCTGTAACCAAGTTAATACAATTAACTATAACAATAAATACTGATAATTTATAAAGCCATCATTAGATCTTACTAATCTTGTCTCTATATTATTTCCAATATCATTGGCATAGGTCATTGAATATTTTAAGGAGAGGCAAATGTTATCAGCTACTACTCCGACGATCTTAGAAACCTCAGATCTTTATCAATTGGTGTATATAAGTCGCATTACCTCAATAGGCTTATCAGGTGCGAGTACGCTTAATGATATCGCCAAGGCTGCTATAAAAAATAATACAGCCGATGACGTAACAGGAATACTTTGCTACGGCAATGGATACTTTTTTCAGTGTATTGAAGGCTCAGAGCAGGCGTTAACGAATCTCAAAAACCGTATATTGATGGATGATCGCCATAAAGATATGCAGACTCTAGGCTTTTCGGCAATTTCTAAAAGACGATTTACAGGGTGGTCGCTACGTTCAATGACGCTTGAGCGCTGGATGCTTAGCGACTCTAAGATAAAAGCACTCATGCCCTTTAAGCCTTATGAGTGGGCCAGCAATCAATGGCATCAATTTTTGGATGTCTTACAAGACTACTATGAAGAGCAAAAAATGAGTGGTGATAGCGGTGATAATGATAGTCAGCCCATAAAGTACAATGCTTTGGGTTTAACTTTGAGTAAGGTAGTTGGCGAGCATCAAGCTTTTTTCTTGATTCAAACTGTATTAGGGTCGCTTATAATACTAACCTTGTTATGGTTTATGTTGTCAGATAAGTTCTAAATCGTTGAGAATGGATATATTGTAATATTTAAAGTTGAAAAATAAAAATCCAGCATTACGCTGGATTTTTATTGCTTATTAATTTTAATTAATCAGTAACTCTTAATATTTGGTAGTAAAGCGATTTATCTAGTTGCAAAAAAAACTCTGCAAAATCAGTTAGACTTTGCAGAGTTTTAAAATATTACCATTGAAACCAATAATACTTTTATATGTGGCGTCCCCAGGGGGATTCGAACCCCCGTTACCGCCGTGAAAGGGCGGTGTCCTAGGCCTCTAGACGATGGGGACTAGGAGCTATTTACTCTATAAATAAAGTAGTAGCGCTTCAGCTGCTTTCACCATTTATGCTGAAGAGGTGCACATTCTAATAGCGTCTGTGTTTACTGTCAAGCTTTTTTCTACGTTTTTTTAGCAATAAATACCTTTTTTTCAAGGCCCGGCGTGGATGTAAGTTTTTACTCTTTAAATGATGGCGAATCCATAGCGAAGTGCACGCACTGATGGTTATAGCAAGAAGCATATAACCAATAATAGTACCCCATAACATATGTTGTGGTTCTAGTTCCATTAGAGAAGCCCTCGTAGTAATCTACAACAATTATAATAAACGACTTCATTTTATTATAAGTAATATTCAGCTAATTGCTGTTTATGAGTTGTTGTCCTCTGTCACTACTGCTTCAGCTTCTTCAACGACCATCGCATTAGGCAGCATCGGATAGTTATTTAGAATATGACAAAATAATTCAGCTGTTTTTTGCGTATCATAAAGCGCTGAGTGTGCATCATTACCATCAAATTCGAGCCCAGCAGCCTTACAAGCGCGTGCCAATACAGTTTGGCCAAAAGCTAACGCAGATAAAGTGACGGTATCAAATACTGAGAACTGGTGAAAAGGGTTAAGGTTTTTGCTATTGGTTCGTACTACTGCGGCATTTAAAAATGCCAAATCAAAATGAGCATTATGACCTATCAGCACACATTGACGACATTCTTCAGATTTTCGAACTTCTTTCAAGCCTTTAAAGATGCGTCGTAGTGCGGCCTTCTCGTCTTCGGCAATCGCTTTACGCATAGGATTATTAGGATCAATACCTGTGAATGCCAAAGCTCGCGGTTCAAGATTAGCGCCTTCAAAAGGTTCGATATGAGCATTTTGCGCCTCTCCTGGATAAAACACCCCTTGCTCATTGAGTAGGATAGGAATACAGGCAATCTCTAGCAGTGCATCAGTGTGTGCATTAAAACCAGCGGTTTCTACATCAACCACGACTGGCAAAAATTTACGAAAGCGCTGTTTCAAAGACATAGGTGTATCAGCTTCTGCTTTGGTAGGATCCGTTTGCTCGTTGTCAACTGACACCTTGTCGGAGCCTACTTCAGCAGGTTTAATAGTATCGTTTTGGGTACTCATAGACAGTTAAATCACTTTGTCGGTAATAATAAATCAAAATTTTAAAGGTCAAAATTTTAAAGCTTAATAGTATACTAAAGCTTGATAGCACATCAAAGATCAAGAGTATAAAGACTGTCGATATGTCAGTCATACTATCAAGTCCAGTCGTCCTATCAAATTTAGTTAAGCCAAGCTTGGCTAAAGTTAAACTCAACTAAAACGTTTAGGCTTTAATCGACCAAGGTAGCGTTTCACCAGCCATCAACGGAGTAAGTGTTGAGCCATCAAAATACGGATAAGAGGTGGGTATTTGCATAGGTGATTTAAGTAAAGTTACGGTATCAGTATTCAGAGGCAATCCATAGAACTGTGCACCAAAGCGACTGGTAAAGCCTTCAAGCTTGTCAATTTTGCCAACACTATCAAAGGCAGTAGCGTATAAAGCTAGCGCTGTCGGTGAGCTATAACAGCCAGCACAGCCACAGGCCGTTTCTTTCTTATCTGTCGGATGCGGTGCTGAGTCTGTGCCCAAAAAGAACTTTGGACTGCCACTAGTTGCGACATCTAATAGCACTTTTTGATGCGACTCTCGCTTTAGAATAGGCAGGCAATATAGATGCGGTTTAATGCCTCCTAACAGCATATGATTACGATTGAGCATCATGTGCTGCGGAGTAATAGTTGCGGCAATGTTATTACCTTGTGCTAAAACAAAGTCAGCGGCATCGCTAGTAGTAATATGCTCTAAAACGATTTTTAATGCAGGGAATTTAGCTATAATTTGCACTAACACTTCATCTAAAAAACGCTTTTCACGATCGAAAATATCGACATGATCCTGTGTCACTTCACCATGCAATAATAAGGGCAATTGATACTTTTCCATAGCGCCGAATACATCAGCCAGCGCATTAATATTAGTCACGCCATCAGCTGAGTTGGTTGTGGCACCAGCAGGGTAGAGTTTGACCGCTTGAACGATGCCTGATTTTACGGCCTCTTCGATATCTTGCGCACTAGTATGATCGGTCATATACAAGGTCATACGCGGATCAAAAGTCGCCTTGCGCTCAGCTGGGATATCACAAGCTTGTAAATGCTGCATAATGCGCGTTCGATAAGCCTGTGCGTCAGTAGTCGTTTTGACAGGTGGTACTAAATTTGGCATACAAATAACCCGATTAAAACTAGTAGCTGCATGAGCAACCGTAGTCGCTAATGCTTGATCATCTCGCAGATGAATGTGCCAATCATCGGGCTGAATAATAGTAAGCTGAGCAATAGAATCAGTCATAAGCGTTATAGCACTCTATAGGGTTAGATTGAGAAAAAGACAGATAAGTAAGAGTAATTAATAAATAAAGGGCAACTAAACAGCGGCAATAAGAAGAAGATATGCTCTAATCAAAGCATTTATTTTGTTGCTATAATAACAGATTTGGTTGCCTGACTAAATATGATGTACACTAACTAGGCAAAATCTATTTTTACTATCTATTCTGCTCTATATTCCTATCTTATTTTTTAAAACCAAAACCCTAACTATCAACTAGGAGCTATTCATGGCACAACTGGATAAAAATAATATCAATAAAATTGTTCTAGCCTATTCAGGCGGACTTGATACTTCAATCATCGCTAAATGGCTGACTGAGACTTATGATGCTGAAGTCATTACCTTTACCGCTGATCTTGGTCAAGGCGAAGAAGTTGAGCCTGCCCGTGCCAAAGCAGAAGCTATGGGTATCAAAAATATTTATATCGAAGATCTGCGTGAAGAGTTTGCTCGTGATTATGTGTTCCCAATGTTTCGTGCCAATGCCATTTATGAAGGTGAGTACTTATTAGGTACTTCCATCGCGCGCCCACTTATCGCCAAACGCTTAGTTGAGATTGCCGCTGAGCATAATGCCGATGCGATCAGTCATGGTGCAACAGGTAAAGGCAACGATCAGGTTCGTTTTGAGCTAGGCGCTGTCGCTTTGTCGCCTGATGTAGTGACTATCGCCCCTTGGCGTGAATGGGATCTGTCGAGTCGTGAAAGCCTAATGCAGTATGCCGAAGAGCATAATATCGCTATCGACTATGCCGGTAATAAGACCAAATCGCCTTACTCTATGGATGCCAATCTACTGCATATCTCTTATGAGGGCGGCATCTTAGAAGATCCGTATATGGAGGCTGAAGATGATATGTGGCGCTGGTCAGTCAGCCCAGAAGAAGCGCCAGATACACCGCAATATATGGATCTTGAGTATAAAAAAGGGGATATCGTCGCTATCGATGGTGAAGCACTTAAGCCGTACGAGATTATGATTAAGCTTAATGAAATTGGTGGCAACCATGGTATCGGTCGTTTAGATATCGTCGAAAACCGTTATGTGGGTATGAAGTCACGCGGCTGTTATGAGACGCCAGCAGGCACGATTATGCTAAAAGCGCATCGCGGTATTGAATCACTGACCCTAGATCGCGAAGCGGCACATCTAAAAGATGAGCTGATGCCACGCTATGCTAAGATTATCTATAACGGCTATTGGTTCAGTCCTGAGCGTCTTATGTTGCAGGCGCTAATCGATAAGTCGCAAGAGTATGTCAATGGCACGGTACGCGTGAAGTTATATAAAGGTAGTGTCAGCGTAGTCGGTCGTAAGTCAGATGACTCACTGTTTGACGAAAAAATTGCCACTTTTGAAGATGATGCGGGCGCTTATGATCAAAAAGACGCTGAAGGCTTTATCCGCCTAAACGGACTACGTTTGGCTATCGAAGCCAGTCGTGGACGTGACTTATCTAAATAGTCAGCTATGAAAGTAGTTAAACATAATTATTTTAGACAATAAAAAACAGAGGCGCTAAGTCTCTGTTTTTTATTGTCTAAATTTCTTTATATAAAAATCATTATACTTAGTACACTTTAATAGCTAGCTTCAATCAGCAACTCTTGCGCCGTTATTATTATCAATACTATCATCAACTTTTACAGTCGCCATATCTTGTTGCTGGCGCTCATTAGAGTGATTATGCTCATACACCGCATCTGACGCTGTCAGTACGCCATCAGACTGCTGCTGTTGATACTTGAGCATAGCTAGACCGCCAAGAACACCGATCACTAGAATAATAATAAGAATGACAGGGTTTTTCCATAGTGGTACTGATTTGTCATGTTTGATAGGCTGCTCGCGAGTCGTGACTTGCGTATCGTCGTTGTCATCGCTACTGACACCGAGCAGTCCTATACTAACTAAAGGTGCGATAGGCGCTGTAGCAGGCTCCGAGGTAATACGCAAACGATTGCGACTCAAGTATATATCAGCTATCTTTGCCAACTGTAGTAACCAGCGTTGGTGCGGTAAGACAATATTTGCCATCGGTTCAAACACTAGCATATCATTATGACGACCCTGTTGAACATTTTCAGGTGCACGTCCAATAGCCTTTATATACTTGGGAGTGGCTTGATGCGTACCCTGAACAGGTGCTGTCTGTACCGCCTGAAATTGAGTCAATGTGTACCAATAATCATCAATAGAGGCTATCGATAAAAACTGCGGCTGCAATTCAAACCATTTAGCCAGCTCATCACTATCAAGTTGGCTATAATCGGCTAAGACTGCAAGCTCACGCAACACTAGAATAGACAAAGAGGTCAGTAGTGTCTTTACCTGCATCGGTCTGGCCGAAATTTGCTCTGCTATATAGTGACAAGCTTTCATTACGGTTGCGGCATCACCGAAAATAGCATCAGTGACATCATTGCGATGGTATAAGCTGGCACTGATAGTAGCAAAGTTCATCGCATTGTACTGACGTAGCTCTTTGACTGAGCCACGAGTAAATAGCTTTTTATGGACTACCGAGGCCTGATTGCGTTGCTCGTAAGCGAGTAAAGCGGTGATGATAGCTTGTAGACTAGCAGATAGCCCTAAGCGCGTTTGTGGTAGCGATAACTGAGTGGCATCCGCCAGTAGTGAAACAGTAGGCTGCAAGTCTTGAGATAAAAAATCATACATCGACACGCGTTTTGGTGAAACAGTAGTCATAATTTGCTAGCATTAAAGAATATAGCTCTTATCTTACGGTGCCTGTGCATTTGATACAATCTTTTAAGGATAGATATTTTTACCAACTGTTAAAGATTCTAATAAAAATACATTTAAATACAATGAGATATCGATAAAATAACCTTTAACGACTGACTAAAGAAATAACGGGTTGGGTGTCATGAAAGACTTTGATAAACACATTATCATTAATATTGCTAAACAAAGCTTAAGCTTATATAAGCATGATGTTAAAATTTGCCAATATGGGGTATCAACAGCAAAAAACGGTATCGGCAGTCAGCAAGATAGTGGTTGTACGCCGTTAGGTCGGCATATTATTGCACAAAAAATTGGCGGCCACGAGCCTATAAATGCCGTGTTTGTCGGGCGTGTGCCTACTGGTGAGATACACAGCGCTGAATTTGGTGCTGATTATCCTGAGCGCGACTGGATATTAACTCGCATTCTATGGCTACAAGGCTTAGAAGAAGGCATCAATAAAGGCAGCAATGATAAAGGTGGCTGTGATACTTATCAGCGCTATATCTATATTCATGGTACACCTGATAATGAGTCTATGGATTTACCACTCTCACATGGTTGTGTGCGCATGCGTAATCAAGATATTGTTGAGCTATACGATAAAATAGAGGAAGGAGTGGCTGTCACTATAATCGCCAGCTAATCTAACTCTTATATCAAAAATATAGCTGCAAATTATATAGTCAATCTAATATAAAAAATACAGCGGAACTGATATTAATTTTGCGCAGCCTCTGTCAGCGTAGACACAGCAAGCAAGAAAAATTTATATCAGTTCCGCTTCAATAAATAATGTATCTCTTTTATTTTGAATTAGTCATAGTTGAAAAATATAGCGACAAGATATAGTTACAAGGCTATTGATAAAACGAACTCAACATTAACGATGTATTGTTAAGCTGGTTGTTATAATATTATCGAATATAAGACATTTATAAGTATCACATTTATAAAATGTACACTTATAAAGAGTGCGAAAAAAATCTAACAGCGAAAATTCTAACCAAAACTATAAAGAGAAATGCAATGTCCAAAGCTACACTTGAAACGCTACAACAAGCCTTTAATGAGCGTCGCTCTATCTATGCCTTGGGTAATGAGTTACCTACAGCTCCACAAGCTATCGTCAATATGGCCGAGCGTGTACTATTACATACACCATCATCTTTTAATTCCCAGTCGTCACGATTAGTGGTTTTGTTTGGTGATCAGCACCAACAGCTTTGGGATATTACTGAGCTTAAGTTACGCGATGAAGTGGGCGATGGCGATTTTACTAGCTCTAAACAAAAGATGGATGGCTTTCGTGCAGCGGCAGGCACCGTATTATTCTATGAAGATAAGAAAGTTATCAAAGCCATGCAAGATAAGTTTGCGCTATATGCCGATAGGTTTCCGATTTGGGCCGAGCAAACCTCAGCGATGCATCAATATGCATTGTGGACAGAGCTACGGACTTTAGAAGTTGGCGCTAGTTTGCAACATTATAATCCGTTAATCAATGAGGCTATTGCCAAAGCTTTTTCGATCGATGACGATTGGGATTTGATTGCACAAATGCCGTTTGGCAATATCTTAGAGCCTGCTGGCGAGAAGACGTATCAACCGCTTAACGAGCGTATGAAGGTGCTTGGGCTTGAGTCAAAATAAAGCCAATCACTAGTAGCTAATCGATTTGAGACTAAAAGACAGCTTCATATATTCATAAGTATATAAGCTGTCTTTTTTATGCAAAGTTTATAGCGAAGTAGCTGAACGACTAAGCCTTAATTACCAAAATATAGTAACGTCATTCACTTTAGCCAAGCGTTTTTGGCAGCGTTGTAAGTCACTTTTTGTTAAAGCGGCAAACCAGCCAGCCCCATATAGCGCATTCGTATCCGTTAATGATTTCTTTTGATAACGTTGTTGGTACTGCTGATGGTCATTATACTGCCCTAAGGCTCGTTGTGCTTTGACTAGCTGTTCAATTAAACGTCGGCTTTTCTTACTGCTGTTTTTCTTATCGCTGTATAGTGGGGCTGCAAACTCACTGATATAACGTAAGTCTTTGAGATGCTGGCGCACTTTATGATGTGCTTTATGTTGTAAGGTATCGTGCAAGGCCTTTTGATCTGTAAGCTTAACTCTTTTATCAGCTTCATTATCAGCATCATCAATGTTGACATCACCAGACAATTCATCACTAGCGAGCTTATTAGGCATGGCGTCAGGGTTTTTAAGATCAGCAAGCTTTTGCTCAGCTTTGAGTAGCTTGATATGTTTTTTAGAAAGTAGTTTTGGCAGTATATCGATGGCTAGCATTTTTGCTTGCGGCTCATTGCTAGCGTCACTCATAGTAAACTCAATCAGCTCAAGTAGAGTCAACTGAAAGTCATTAGCCCGTACTGCATTGGTCGGGGTAACTTTCAAACGGGTAAGCTCTGTGCTCCAGTCGACTTTAGGTGCCCCTTGCTGCTGCAACTTACATTCAACATCTGAGGCTAGATAGGCAAGCGCGCGGTAGTCACCAAGCAAGCGCTCCGTTTGTTTGAGGATCGGCTGCCAGTCAGGGTTAATCGCATCTGAGAATTTTTTGAGGACGTTAAGCGCAGTACGTAGACGACGAATACCGATACGTAACTGTAGAACATGGTCGTTGTCCGTACTACCTGCGACGATAGCACTGCTATTAGGGAGTATTTGTAATAGACAGTTATGCACAGTGGCACGGATGAATTCAGCCATGCTACTGTCAGGGTTGACATTGAGTTGAGCAAGATTGGCGCTTACTGCTGGGCTGTAGTCTTGCTGTTTAATGAGCAAGCCACCGCGCTCAGCTTTAGTCACGGTAGATAGACATAACTTATAGCGTTTGCACCACACTTTAGCGGTCGCAAATAAAAACTCAAGCTCACCTGAGACTAGCTCAAATTCGATCTCATGAATAGGGTAGCGTAGGGTTGCATCGATACCATGAATGATCTCGCCACAGTCGTAAGCAACCTCAATGGTATTATTAGTTTCTTCATTTTGACTGCTTTCTTTATCTTCTAATAGACGCGAAACACGCTGTACATCGGTCACATATTGCCGAGTTAGATTTTTGGCTAGTTTTTTTAGCTTAAAGTCAGCCAATGCAGGGGCAATGGCTGTCTCTTTATAAACCGATAAATCAGGAAACAGCTTACCTTCATCAAGCATAGTTTGCACTTGCTCACTATCCAGTATCACATTGTGCTCTAAACGTGCTGCGATACCGTCACCACCCGCTTTGATAGTTTGTACCCATTGCTCACCTTCTTGACGAATACGTAAGCCAATGCCCGCCTTTGCCAGCGTTTGCTTAGGGGTGTCGTAATAATGAGCAGCTAACTGAGTGGTTTGAGAGGACTTAACTTTTGCCTGACGCATCAGACCTTTTAGTCGTGACTCTGGTATCAAAAACTTTAATTCAATCTCTTGCACAGTAAGCTCCTTTATTATAATAAAAGTGATAATACTACTATCGTATGAGAGGCCACTGTGAATAACAAGTAAAACTTCTACAGGTTCATAAGCGAATCACTTGCTAAACGATGTACTTTTATTTAGGAGTCTTTATAATTAGACTAATATATTAAAAAGAGTAACGAGCATGAATAATGAGATACTTAAAGCTGAGCATGACTTATTTAAAAAAAGTCATTTGCAGACATCGTTAACTATTGCGGTGTTAGGGTCTATATTATTAATCAGTGGTTGTAGTGACTCCTCAGAATACGCTAGTGAGGATATGAGTAACGCTGTAGAGACTGAGCAGTCGGTTGACGAGTCATTAGAGTCAGACGTTGCTAACTCACCTATCAAACTAAAGGTCGAAAACCAAGCAGGCGATAGCGAGCAGACTCTCGGGAGTCAAGTCTCAGATATTCAAATTAAAGGTAAAGAGCTGCTAATAACCGCTAATGCTAACTTCAAAGTCGAAGATGTAGTCAAAAGTACTAACGCTATTGAGAGCTTAACCCGTCAGCAGGGCGGTTACGTAGCGCTAAGCCAAACCACTAATATTGAGAATGGCAGCCGTACCTTTATTAAAGGCGATCAGAACGTTACTTTGACCACTTACTATCGTCAAGCGACTATGACTGTACGTATTCCTCGCGAAAAAGTCAGCAGCTTTTTAAAGCAAGTTCAGCAGCAAGTGGCCTTTTTAAATGAGCAATCATTTAGCGCGCAGGATGTAACGCTAGATATTTACCGTGAGCAGCTGGCAGCTAAACTCAATAGCGATATGGCGGCTGATCTAGCACAAGAGCGCCTCAATAGTAAAAATGACAAAGATCAAAATAGTAATGTCGATACGATTGCCGCAACTTATGCCGCGCGTCAACAACAAGAATATGCCCAGCTTGAAAAGATGGATATCGCAGATAAGGTAAAATATAGCACGATAGACTTAACCTTTAGCCAGCCCAATAGCAGCTATAAAGAAACCACCCAAAATCTGGATGTAATCATCGATGCTGAGCGTCCAAGCTTTGGCGCGCAAGTTGGTGAGTCCTTTAGAGAAGGCTGGAATATGCTCAGGGCAGTAGCTCTTGGCATTATACAGCTGTGGTGGTTGGTCGTACTATTCGGTGTTTTCTATCTTATTTATAGACTTATCAAAGCGCTGTACCATAAGCTTTTTAAAAATAGACCGCCTATGAGCGCTGCCAAACGTAAAGAATGGTTTGGCAAGGATGAAAAAGATAAAGATGGCGATATAAAATAACTACTAGCGTGAGTAAGCGTAGGATGCATTTTATGCACCATTAGGTTGATCATCACCTTGATAGTGGTGCGTAGGGCGCACCCTAAGCCTATGATCATATTTCAGCCCACAAAAAAACCGCCCTACATTACGCAGGGCGGTTTTTCAATATTTAAAAGCGATTAATAAATCAGTTAAAGGCTTGAGCCTATTTGAACTGATCCATAGTGTTTTTGCCACCACCAGCTTTTAGAGCATTGTCACCTGAGAAGATCTCTTTATGATCATCACCGATGTCAGAACCTGCCATGGCTTGGTGCTTAACACAAGCGATGCCTTCACGGATCTCTTTACGTTGTACACCAGCAGCATAAGCAAGCATACCGTCTTCACCGAAGTAACCTTTTGCAAGATTATGTACTTCTAGAGCCGCAGTGTGATACGTAGGTAGCGTGATTAAGTGATGGAAAACACCAGCTTCGCGCGCTGCATCTTTTTGGAAGTTTTTAGCCGCTTCATCAGCTGCTTTATCCAAATCAGTACCGTCGTAATCTGCGCTCATTAAGTCATCTTTGTTGTAGCTAGAGATGTCTTTACCAGATTTTTCCCACTCAGCGATAACTTGCTTACGGAAGTTCAACGTCCAGTTGAATGATGGGCTGTTGTTATAAACCAGCTTCGCTTTTGGCTGTTGCTCTTTGATGCGATCAACCATCATTTTGATATGCTCAACGTTTGGCGTTGGGGTTTCGATCCAAAGTAGATCAGCACCGTTTTCTAGAGCGGTTACACAGTCAAGGACAACACGGTCGATGTTAGTCTCTTCACGGAAGCTATATAGGCCGTTAGCTAAACGCTTAGGACGAACCAACTTACCGTTATGCTTAAGTAAGCTATCGTTCTCATTAGCTTGGTCAAGAGTGATCTCTTCCATTTCGATGAAGTCGATGTATTTGGAAGCTAGATCGCCTGGCTCATTTGATACTGGGATTTTTTGCGTTAATGATGCGCCTTCAGAATCAGTACGGGCAACGATAACACCGTTTTCAACGCCTAGCTCTAAGAATGCATAACGAAGCGCATTGATTTTTGAGATGAAGTCTTCATGCGGTACTGTTACTTTACCGGCTTGGTGACCACATTGCTTGGCATCAGATACTTGGTTTTCGATCTGTAGGGCACAAGCACCTGCTTCGATCATCTTTTTGGCTAGCAAATAAGTCGCTTCTTCGTTACCGAAACCGGCATCGATATCAGCGATGATTGGTACAACATGTGATTCAAAGTTTTCGATTTTGTCTTCGATAGCTTTGGTATCTTGGCCCGCTTCTTCAGCAGCGTTTAGCTCACGGAAGTAATCGTTTAATACTTTAGCATCTGCTTGACGTAAGAAAGTGTAGATTTCTTCTACTAGTTTCGGTACTGATGTTTTTTCGTGCATTGATTGATCAGGTAATGGACCAAACTCTGAACGTAGCGCTGCAACCATCCAACCTGACAGGTAGATGTATTTTTTAGAGGTAGTATTGAAGTATTTTTTGTTAGCATACATGGTCTGTTGAGCGATAAAACCATGCCAAGCACCTAAAGACTGAGTGTACTGAGACGTATCGTTGTCATACTCTGCCATGTCTTGACGCATGATGTCAGCGGTGTATTTTGCGATATCTAAACCAGTCTTAAAACGGTTTTGCACCATCATACGGGCGGCATCATTTTCACTGATGTTGTTCCAGTTTCCATGTTGTTTCTTTAGATTACGTACTAATTCTAACGCAGATGTATAATTAGACATCCAAACTCTCCTTGGTGGGTGTAAAAAGACTAACGAAAAACTATCGTTGTAAATGCTGTTGTAACTGTCGTCGTAGAGACAGGCACTATTTAGTTTATTACTTATCGCTGTTGGCTAAGTTTTACTGGGTATTGCTAGGCTTTCATTGTTGCATTATCGAGTAAGTATCAAAAATTTGATACAGATAAATAAGGGTAGCAACGGCGATGGTAATAGTGATATCGAAACTCAGAATAAATTTAAATAATGTTCTAAGTATGTGGTGCAGTTGGAGCTAAAAATTTTTGAGCTAAAACAAAAGATATTTGCTCATCATAATTCTTAGGCTTAATACCCTAAACAAAGTTGAGCAAAAATACAAGCGTTTTAAGCAATCAAATGTAGAAAAAGTAGTTTAGAGCGCTTATTGCTTAGTGATTGCCTAGTAACTGTACTTAGAGCCTATCAGTGCTGCCAGTTATCATAAAAATCACAATACATTGATAAACGAACAAAAATATGACAAGTATTGAGCCAATAACATTTTAGCTATTTCAGAGGTTATCAGTAGTAGGTGTCACTACTTACTCGTCAGAGATGCTACAATAAGAGCTGTCGTGTTGTCAGTCAAAATGGCTGAGTGACGATTCTAATGTTGGTTTAATTTTGACTCATTTGCTGTTGCTTATTTATAAGACTCACTATAACCACTCAATTGAGATTTATCTAGTTTATGATAATTATCTTGAGTATTTATTTTATCTATAGTTGATAGATATCAAAGACTTACCACTAATAATGCAACTTATAATGAGCTTTATTTATTTGAATACCTTTTTATATGACCTATTTAGTAGTTGTAAAGCAGTTAGCAACTATAGTAGCTCTAGTAATAAATTACATCACCAAACCTTTAAATGGCAGTTATTTTAAGGCAAAGAGACATACGTATGAATTTGCAGCGCGTTGATTTAAATTTATTGGTACATCTAGATGTATTGCTCAGAGAAAAAAACGTGACCCGTGCCGCAGAGCAATTGGGCATCACTCAACCAGCGATGAGTAATATTTTACGTCGCTTGCGAAAGTTGTTCAATGACCCTTTGCTAGTACGCTCGTCAGAGGGTATGACACCAACGGAACGTGCGCTTGAGCTACAGCCGCGTATTCGTGAGATATTAGCTGATCTGACGCAAGTGCTTGAGCCGCGTACCGAATTTCGTCCTTATAGTACCTCGCGCGTATTTCGGATTATGACTTCTGATTATGCCGAGGCAACACTGGTACCTAAGTTAGTCAAGGCACTGCGCTCTGAGGCACCCAATGTAATATTAGATTTTTTGACCCCATCAGACGTCTCTTATCGTGATATGGAGCAGGGGCGAGTCGATCTAGCTATCAACCGTTTTAATGAAATACCGCAAAGCTTCCATCAAGTACTAGTGTGGCGTGATACTTTTAGCTGTTTATTATCTGCTGATAACTCTTATGCCAGTCGTTTTAATTTGAAGAATTATCTAAAAAGCCAGCATGTTTGGGTATCAAAGACAGGTATGGGTGTCGGCTTTGGGGTCAATCCCGAAAAGTCAGGCGGACTTGGCTCAATTGATCAAGCCTTGCAACGCTTAGGGCAAAAGCGTCAGATTAGCGTATTTACTCGTCACTATCAGATGCCTGCAATGCTCGCGGCTAATAAAGACTTGATTGCAACTTTGCCGACGCGTGTGGCACGTATGCAAGCGACTAATGACAGTATTATCATGAGAGAGCCGCCATTTTTTATACCTGAGTTTGAGCTGACTATGGCGTGGTCTCCATTATTGCAACATCATCCTGCGCATAGATGGTTAAGACAACTTATCATGCATGTCGCACGTCAAGTCGTTGCTGATGAAGAAAATAAAGAAGAAGACATACCAGTCATTAATCAGATTTTTTGAGTATTCTAAAAATGTATGAGACCAGCCTTAGTGCTGGTTTTTTTTGACTTTAAAACCTAACTAATAAGTAATATTAGTTAGGTAATCTTTATTATCGGGTCACATTGTTAACATCTTCCACACATTTTATAATATCTTGTAAAAGTGTAAGGACAATGTTTTGTTATGATTACTTAGTTAAATAAAAACGCAGATCATATATCGCTTTTGATAAGCAGTGTTCGATAACTGCACAAATGCATGTGAATAATGAAATTAATTTAAAATAACACTAATTCAAAACAATATTAGGATAATAACCATGGCAGATATTACTACTGTAAACCCAGCAACAGGCGAAGACATCAAAGAATATAACTATATGAGTAATGATGAGGTCAATAAGATCGTTGACGCTTCTCATGAAGCATTTTTGCAGTGGCGCACTACCAGCCATGAAGAGCGTGCGAAGGTTCTTAACTCTATTGGCGAGACTTTGATGAAGTACAAAGAGGAGCTATCTCGTCTTATGACTGAGGAGCGCGGTAAACTTTACAGTCAGAGTTTACAAGAAATTGATTTGTGTAAAGCGATTTGTGATTACACTGCAGAGAAAGGTGTGGCCGCGCTTGCTGATGATGAACGTGACATCGAAGGCTTGAAAAAAGGTATTGTTACCTATCAGCCCATTGGCGTCATCTATGGTATGCAGCCTTGGAACTTCCCAGCTTATCAAGTGTTCCGCTATACGATTGCCAATCTAATGGCAGGTAACAGCGTTCTGCTTAAGCACGCAGCAAACGTGACTGGTTCTGGCTTATTAATTGAAAAAATATTCCATGAGTCTGACTTACCGAATGATTTGTTCCGTACTATTCTAATTGATCACGACCAGTCAGAAAAATTAATTGGTAATGATAAAGTACGCGGCGTGACGCTTACTGGTAGTGATGGTGCAGGTAGTATCGTCGGTCAGCAAGCAGCAAAAGCAATCAAAAAAGCAGTCCTAGAGTTAGGCTCAAACGATGCCTTTATCGTGTTAGAAGATGCTGACTTAGAGCTTGCAGTACAAACTTGTACGCTAGCGCGTCTGATCAATAATGGCGAGACTTGTGTGGCTGCAAAGCGCTTTATCGTTGTTGACAGCTTATATGATGAGTTCCGTAAGCGTATCGTTGAAGAGTTTGCAAGTAAAAAAGCAGGTGACCCAATGGATAACAGCTCTGATCTTGGTCCACTAGCGCGTAAAGATCTGCAAGAAAAACTGCATGAGCAAGTGGAAGAGAGCGTAAGTAAAGGCGCTACTATATCAGTTGGTGGTAAATTACCAGAAGGTAAAGGAAGCTTTTATCCAGCGACTATTCTAGAGAATGTTGAAAAAGGTCAACCAGCCTATGATGATGAGCTGTTTGGTCCAGTAGCATCTCTAATACGTGCCAAAGATCAAGATGATGCTATGCGTATTGCTAACGACAGCCGTTATGGATTGGGCGGTGCTATCTTCTCTAAAGATGAAGACAAAGCCATCCGTCTAGCTAATGAGCAGTTTGATACAGGTATGGTCTATATCAATGGTTATGGCCTCGCAAATCCAGCATTACCTTTTGGTGGTGTGAAAAACTCGGGTCATGGTCGCGAGCATGGTGGTTTCGGTATTAAAGAGTTCGTAAACATAAAAGGTGTACACGTTCATAATAGTTAAGAACACGTACAGATTTTAAAGTTAAAACGCTTTAAATATTGAATACCGAAAAGCCCAGTCATTCATAAATTGAGTGACTGGGCTTTTTTGTAGTCGATAGTTTTAAATGGTTACTACTTTTCTTTGCTCTTTGACATTACTTTAACTGTTTAAATATAGCTTCCAAGGTAGTGTTGGCATACAGGTGTATTGCTGATTAGATAATTGCTCGTTGTGCAACGGCAATACACCTTTAGCTAACAACAAAATGGTCCAAGGCAGTAGCTGATGTTCAAGCTTTTGCACACGCGTTTGCAGGCTATTAGCAGTATCTTTTTGAAGAACTTCTAGCAGGGCTTGGGTGAGGACAGCGCCCGCGTCGAGATCAGCGGTGACAACATGAATACTACAGCCGTGCTGACGCTCACCTGCTTGTATAACACGCTGATGAGTATCCAAGCCCTTATAAACAGGCAATAGGGAAGGGTGTAGATTAATCATCGGCGCAATACTGCTATTGATAAAATCAGCACTTAACACGCGCATAAACCCAGCCAAAAGAATCAAATCGGGCTGCCACTCATCAAGCTGCGTGCTGGCGTGACGCTCAAAAGTTTTAATCGTCATGCGCTTGCCACTATCGGTATGGGATAAAACAGCAACGGGAATATCCGCCCTTTGAGCACGGGTGATAGCAAAGGCATCATCACGATTACTAATGACGCCGACTATCTCAATCGGTAGCGCACCTGCTTGCATCGCATCTATCAGAACTTGTAGATTACTGCCATTACCTGAAACCAAAACGGCAACGCGTAACGGCTTGTTATGAATTTTTGTATGGCTGTCTGACATTAACGGTACACCACAGCATCCGCTTCGCGACTAACCATTTCACCTAATTTCCATGCTTTTTCGCCAGCATCATTCAAGGTTTGGATAGCAGCTTCTGCTTTATCTTTTGGTACGACGATAACAAAGCCGACGCCACAGTTAAAGGTGCGGTACATCTCACTTTGCTCAATATTGCCTTGGGTTTGTAACCACGTGAATAGCTCTGAGAACTGCCAGCTGTTGGTATCAATGCTAGCGGCTAAATTATCCGGTAATACCCGTGGCAAGTTATCCGTCAAGCCACCACCTGTAATATGTGACATGGCGTGCAGGGCAGAACTACCAAGGGTATCCTGCAAGGCTTTAATGGCTTTTACGTAGATGCGAGTTGGTGCCATTAGCGCGTCTTGGATAGGCTGGCCATCTAGCTTCTCAGTGCTAGTCGTTACATCGATACCGCTAACTTCGATGACTTTACGTACTAATGAGTAGCCATTAGAGTGCGCGCCGCTTGAGGCAAGAGCGATCAATACGTCGCCTTCTGTTACGTTTTCGCCTGTGATGACTTCCGCCTCTTCAACGACACCGACGCAGAACCCTGCAAGATCATAATCATCGTCTTGGTACATACCTGGCATCTCAGCAGTCTCACCACCGATAAGCGCACAGTTAGATAGCTTACAGCCCTCGCCGATACCCGTGACAACAGTCGCTGCCACATCCACATCCAGCTTACCAGTTGCGTAATAATCTAAAAAGAACAATGGCTCAGCGCCGCAGACTAGTAAATCGTTAACACACATAGCGACCAGATCAATACCGATTGTATCGTGACGGTTCAGCTGTAGTGCCAGCTTGAGCTTAGTACCTACGCCATCCGTGCCAGAGACTAGAAGGGGAGAAGTGTAGCCAGTAGGGATACGACATAGAGCGCCAAAGCCGCCAAGTCCACCGACAACCTCAGGACGGCTAGTAGCTTTTGCTACCGACTTAATACGCTGAACTAATGCGTCGCCTGCATCGATATCGACACCAGCATCTTTGTAGCTTAAAGAGGGCTTATCACTCATGGTCATCTCACCGTTAAATAATGAATTGGATTGCATAGGGAGTTAGTAGGGTCTGTTGAACATTCATAAATAGTCGCTGTCAGTGCCATGATCGAATGTTCAACAGACCCTAATGGATAGTTCCATAATAGTGGGCGCATTATAACCAATAACGGCACTCAATAATAGCAAGCAAAGCAAGGTCATTATCTGCATGATTGTCAGTGATATAGCCGCTCACTCACAGTGACGATATAGATTAGAGAAATGAATAATCACTAAAACACAAAAAAAGACTGCTTTTTTTATTTACTCTGCGATAATGAAGAATTTACACTGCACAAAATCTATATCGTATTTAGATATTCAGCGTTTTTGTTATTCCAATTATTGTCATGCAAATATCAGCGCAAACTTAGGATTACCTTTAATGATTACTCAAACTATAGATCCTTTTTTTAGACGGTTGTTTATCGTCATAGCTGTTGTTATAGCTTTGGTGCTATTGAACATGATGCTACCTGTAATCGTGCCTTTTGTTTTTGCTTTTGTATTGGCTTACTTGTTTAATCCTTTAGTAAAAAAGCTATCAAGATATGTTAGGCGCTGGATCGCAATTATTATCGTTTATGCCACTATCACCTTAGGGATGGCATTATTATTATGGTGGCTGGTGCCAACCTTGTGGTATCAATTGCAAGCGGCTTGGGATTATTTACCAAAAACATTTATTTGGTATAATGAGGTCGGGCGCGAATGGCTGGCTAATAATACGCGCATTAAGATGCCCGAGCTGGAGATTAAGGGGTTGTCTGAGACCTTAGTTGGATACATGCAAACGCATTATCAGTTCTCAGATGCCAGTAACTGGATGAACCAAGTATTAGCCTCAAGCATGAATTTTGTTAATAATGCAGGCCTGATAGTACTCGTGCCTATTCTGACCTTTTATTTTTTATTTAACTGGGATAAGCGTCTACTTAGTTGGAAAATGGCGATACCTGCTGCTTATAGTAAGAAGGTTATTGCTGTAGCACAAGAGTGCGATCGGGCTTTGATGGAGTTCGTCAAAGGGCAGCTGCTGGTTATGGTGCTTTTAGGGGTTATTTATGCGGTTCAGTTGCAGCTGATCGGTCTTGAGCTTGGACTGATTATTGGCATGGGCGCGGGTATTGCTAGTTTTGTCCCTTATTTGGGTTTTGGTCTAGGGTTTATTGCCTCAATTATCGCAGGCTTGTTCCAATTTGGCTTGGATTGGTTTCATTTATCTTTGATAGCTGGGGCATTTTTGGTGGGTCAGGCGGCCGAAGGGTATGTGCTACAGCCCCTGCTATTAGGTGATAAAATCGGTCTATCGCCACTTTGGGTTATATTTGCCGTATTAGCGGGAGCAAGTTTGCTAGGTTTTGTCGGGATGCTTATTGCCTTACCCGTATCAGCGGTACTCAATGTATTATTCCGTCACTTGTATGCTTATTATCGGACTACCGACTTTTATAGAGGTCGCAAACAGCTAGAGCTGTTCGAGAAAAAATAGCGGTAGCTTGTTTAGAGCTTTAGACGATGTATAACAAGTAAAGCAAATGCAGGATAAATAAAGCGCACTCTACAACAAGCTAAAAGAGTGGTTATGGTTCATTATGTTCTTTGATAGTATTTTTTTATTTATAGCCACTTAAGCTCTGCTAACCGTAAAGGACTTGTCAGTCATTTTGCAAATATGGTATATATAGGCGTAGTGGCTGATGTTTTGACTATTGATAGACATAAAATCCACTCTTTATCAACAGACCCTAATATCTAGCATTTTATATTTGATTGCACTGTGCAACCTAAGTTGACGATTCATGGCAAAAGTACAGCTAAGTCTCAATCTGGATATTAAACATGATGCAAGTCTCAGTGACTTTTCAGGTCCTGGTTGGATGTCGATTATTGATGCCGTTCGGCAGTTACATGTCGGCCTGATCGGTCAGCTGTATCTGTTCGGCAGTCCTGCTACTGGCAAGTCGCATCTGTTATCCGCTATTTGTGAGTCTTTTATTGAAATGGACAAGACAGCGATCTGTTTATCTTTAGATGAGCTGATACATGCTGATGTCGATGTTCTATCCTCTCTTGAGAACTTTGATCTGATAGCTATCGATGATCTAGAAGTGCTTGAGCACAGTAGCCAATGGCAAGAGGCTCTATTTCATTTAATAAATCGCAGCCGTGAAGGGCAGCGTCAGCTGCTATTCGCCGCTAATATGCCTGCCAGTAGCTTGCCCTTTAAACTCACAGATCTGCTGACTAGATTAGCGCAAGCACCTGCCTTTAAAGTGCCAAACGGTCACAATTTAGCGGATCGTCAAGCACTTATGCAGTCTATCTTGCGTCGGCGTGGTTGGCAGTTTGATGAGCGTATATTGAGTTACCTGCTCAATGAAGGTCCGCATCGTATCGGTGCGATGATGGAAGTGCTAAATTATATTCAGCCGATGTTCTCAAACTTAGGTCGAAGTAATATCTCCAAAGCAGTGATCAGTGATGCACTATTGACTATTGATGAGCAGACTTTAGCCGCTGAACTCGCTGATATCTCTATAGAAACACAAGTTGATAACGACGCTGCCAATCAGGATCAACATACTATGCCGTTTGATTTTTAGAATAAGAATTTACTGCTTGCTATACAGCAAATTAGTCTATGCTAACAATACCTATATTGAACTATATCGAAACCTTTTACTATTGATAGGATATCTTATGACCCTCTTTACCTCTAAGCTAAAAAAACTCACTACTGCCGCACTATTAATGAGCGTAGGATCAGTCTCTGTGTTATCGCATGCAGAGGTAACGCTATTGGTAGATGACAATATCAAAGTCACCGCTATTAATGGTCAAGAGCTTAAGCAAAGCATATTTCAGCCGCTAACCAAACAATTTACTTTGCAACCTGGGCAGCATGTGCTAACCGCAAAATACGATCGTCTTTACAATTTGCCGCGTGATGAACACGACTATTTGCGCTCAGGTAATATCAGTGTGGCCGCAGACTTAACGGATAATCAGACCTATCGTTTGACTATGCCGGGTCAGCCAGAAGATTATGACGCGGCGAAAGAATATGCCCAGCAGCCGACACTGGCAGTACAACAAAATAATACGGTTATCGCAAGCCAACAAAGTGTCGCTGGCAATGATGGCAGTATATTCTCAGGATTAGGCAAAGCAATTGGTGGCGTATTCGGCGGTAGCGGTGATGCTCAATTACAGAATCAACAAGCTATTGCTGCTTTAGGTCAGCCTACAGCTAACAGTCAGGCTATTGCTCAAGTCAATGCGAGACCTGCTGTCGTTACCTCTAACGCTTATAGTGCAATCCCTGTAAAAAATGTGAGTCAAGCTACTGCTACTCAATCTACCGCAACTTTAGATCAGTTTATGCAGTTATGGCTACAAGCAACCCCAGCTGAGCGTGAAAAAATGCGTCAGTGGGCTGAAAAGTAATATAGACAAACAACTTAAAATTAAGTATTTAAGTTTAAGCAAAGACACAAAAAAAGCACTCAATATAGAGTGCTTTTTTATGGTTCTAATTAAAAAACGTATTAGCCTAAAAATGCATTGTACATCCAAACTAGTTTTTCTTGCTCTTGTACATAGGCGTCAACAAGATCTGCAGATCCTTGATCGTCAGCTTCCGCTGCGACTGCCGATACTTGACGCTGCTCAGCAATAAGCGTTTGCAAACCTGAAACTACACCTCTGACACAGGTGTTTCCATCTTTGACATTTTTGTCCTCTTCAATACTAGTATGCTGGGCAAAGTCACTGTAAGCGTGTAGAGGCGTGCCACCTAAAGTTAAAATACGTTCTGCGATCTCGTCAATCTGTATTTGTAAGGCGGTATAGAGTTCTTCGAACTGCGGATGTAGCGTAAAAAAATGCTCGCCTTTCACGTTCCAATGGTAGCCACGAACGTTGATATAATACATATGATAGCTCGATAGCAAGCCATTGAGCTTGGCGATGATAGTGCTTACATCTGCTTTTTCTAGACCGATCTGATTAGTATTGTTGTCAGTAGTGCTCATAAGAATGTCCTTTTATTATTTGATAGAAAGTTATTGGATAAATATGCCAGCTCAACGCTTAATCAATATCAATTTATAAGATAAGTCGTTTATGCCTTTGATGGTTACTATAGTAGCAAGTCCTCTGCTATAAGTTAAGTTAATCAAATCAAAATCTATGTTGTGTTTTATAAAACTAATAAAAAAGCCCCTTATGATTTAGACATAATGAGCTTCTTTAGGGTCTGTTGAACATTCACAAATGAGCACTGCTGATA
The DNA here is from genome assembly GCF_030718935.1 of Psychrobacter sp. M13. Lineage (NCBI taxonomy): Bacteria > Pseudomonadati > Pseudomonadota > Gammaproteobacteria > Moraxellales > Moraxellaceae > Psychrobacter > Psychrobacter sp. M13. The sequence goes on along the minus strand of NZ_CP132194.1, from coordinate 2,266,819 downwards.
GCTAAAACTGTTCTAGTCTAAGTGAAAATAGCAGGTAATGGTTAGCAGAGCTTAAGCAGGTGGCTGCAAGCTTTCAGGATTCAACCCGCGAATAGGTACGACCTCTTGTAGATGCTGGCGAATAGTATCTATCGGGAACTTTTGCGCTTGCAAACGCTTAGGAATAATTTGGCTGCCTTGTTGACCTTTTACCTCAAACATCATAAAGATATAGTCGTCCGTCTCATCCCAGCTTTTTACCGCATTCCACGGGATAACCGCTTGTTGAGTTTGGCCTGCACGCATCTGCATGCCGCGCATCTGTGGGTTAGCGATTAGATCAGGCTGATTAACGGGCATTGCCATCACTAAGCCATGCTTTTGTACACCAAGCTTCATTTGGCGCATCTCGTCAGGCATCTCCTGCTCAGCAACTTGCTTCTCAAATTGCTTTTTGACATACCACTTAAAACCCAGCGTACGCACTATCAAATATACCACGACGGCAACTAGCATTAACCAAAATATGATCGTCGAATAACCAGTAACAAATACTAATCCTACAACAGCTAAGACCGCGACTATCGCCATGATAATCCATTCTTTGGTCTTTAAACTTTTAAGTCCAAAGCTGGGGCTGGCGTTAGTAAATAGCTCATACTGGGCTTGTTGAAACTCAGCCTCAGATAAATTTAGAGCGACAGGTTGCAAGGTATAAGGGTACAAGGCCATAAAAAGTGCTCAAATATTGGAATAAAATATGATGGTGACAGTGAAACAATACACTGCCTATAATTGACGTCTGCTTATCTTACCGAAAAGCATCTATAAAAGAAACATATAAGCCTACTTGAGGCTTTTAATAAAAGTAATAAATAGGTAATGAGGCGCTATAAACTAGAAAACCTGCGCTAAATATAGTCAAATCTACTTGGTCTTGGTATCATAGCAGCAGTTTTAGACAGCTCTCTTGCCGTTTGATTATCCACATTTAGTGTTACAGGCCATTATTATGATCGATTCAAAACGCTTACGCGGTGATTTACTTGACTTACAGCAGCAGTTAGCTACACGCGGCTATACATTAGATATGGAATTTTGGCAGACTATCGAGACTGAGCGTAAATCCTTGCAGATGCAAACCGAAGCGCTACAATCGCGTCGTAATGCTGGGGCGAAAGAAGTTGGCGCACTCAAAAAATCAGGTGGCGATGCCAGCGAGCTTATGAGCGAGATGCAAGGCATCAGTAGCGAGATCAAAGTTGCTGAAGATAATTTGCGTAGCTTACAGGAGCGTATCAATACGGCAGCGATGCAAATTCCTAACATTCCTGCAAGCGACGTACCAGTAGGCGAGTCAGAGGATGACAATGTAGAAGTACGTCAATGGGGCACACCGCGTCAGTTTGATTTTGATATACAAGATCATACCTTTATTGGTGAGACTTTAGGTATGCTCGATTTTGAGGCGGCTATCAAACTAACAGGCAGTCGATTCAATGTACTCAAAGGTCAGCTGGCGCAAATGCACCGCGCCTTGATTCAATTTATGCTCAATACGCATACGATCAAGTACGGCTATACCGAGACTTATGTACCTTATATTGTTAATAGTGAGAGCCTAAGAGGCACAGGCCAGCTACCAAAATTTGAAGACGATCTGTTCAAATTGACCAATCATACTAATAATGAAGATACTGACTTTTATCTTATTCCAACCGCTGAAGTACCGATGACCAATCTAGTACGCGGTGAGCGTTTAGATATCAGCGAATTGCCCTTGAAGTTTACCGCGCATACGCCTTGCTTTCGTAGTGAAGCAGGCTCACACGGTCGCGATACGCGTGGTCTGATTCGCCAGCATCAGTTTGAGAAAGTCGAGATGGTCAATATTGCAACCGCCGATCAATCAGATGACTTGCTTGAGGCGATGACAGGGCAAGCAGAGTACATTTTGCAGCAGCTTAATTTGCCATATCGTACGGTGATGTTATGCACAGGTGATATGGGCTTTAGCGCACAAAAAACCTACGATATCGAAGTCTGGCTGCCAAGCCAAGATACCTATCGTGAGATCTCTAGCTGCTCAAACTGTGGCGACTTTCAAGCGCGACGTATGGGTACGCGAGTCAAAGATGGTAAACAAACTAGCCTTGCGCATACCTTAAATGGCTCGGGACTAGCGGTCGGACGTACGCTACTAGCTATCATGGAAAACTATCAAAACGCGGACGGCAGTATTACTATTCCAGAAGTTCTACGTCCATATATGGGTGGTGTGGATACTATTTCGGCTTAGAACGTCCTAGCCTCAAAAGCGTCAAGATTTAAAAGTAGCAGTATTCAAGGGTATTTATCATGAAGAAGTTTTCTATCATAACTGAGCATTCAGAAACACCAAACCCTGAGTGGTTGTCTATAGAATATCAAATCGTCGACTTGGTAGCTAAAGATAGAGATTTTATGGTTTTGATGAATGCTGACAATGAACAAGATTACATGCAAACTTGCTTTAATCAGGCAACTGACCAAACTGAAGGGTCGTATTGCTTAGAAGTACGAATTCCTATGGATAATAGCTTTAGGCATTATCAAGCTTTTACCGATGATGCGTTTAAAGTTATTGATGAATTTTCCCGATTTTATAAAAGTAAGCCGCTAGATACTAGCTGGTATAGAGATATAACCGCTGAGTTTAACGGTTAAAGATTTAATTTTTAAAAACACTTACTCTAATATTAGGACACGCTATGCCAACCCCAATTAATGAACGCAAACTTGCCAACGCTATTCGCGTTTTATCGTTTGATGCGGTACAAAAAGCCAATTCTGGACATCCAGGCGCGCCGATGGGTATGGCGGATATTGCCGAGGTATTATGGCGTAAGTTTTTGCAGCATAACCCTGCTGATCCAAGCTGGCATAACCGCGACCGCTTTGTCTTATCCAACGGTCATGGCTCAATGTTGATTTACTCACTATTGCATTTGACAGGTTATGACGTTAGCGTTGATGACCTAAAAGGCTTTCGTCAGCTGCACTCAAAAACACCAGGCCATCCAGAGCTAGGTTATACCCCAGGTATCGAAACGACTACTGGACCACTAGGTCAAGGTATTGCTAATGCGGTAGGCTTTGCTATTGCAGAGAAGACCCTGGCTGCTCAGTTTAACCGTGACGGTCATAATATTGTTGATCATCATACCTATGCGTTCTTGGGTGATGGTTGCTTAATGGAAGGTATCAGCCATGAAGTTTGCTCATTAGCAGGTACGCTTAAGCTTGGAAAATTAGTCTTCTATTATGATGATAATGGTATCTCAATCGATGGTAATGTCGAGGGTTGGTTCACGGATGACACCCAAGCACGTTTTGAAGCCTATGGCTGGCAAGTCATCAAAGTCGATGGTCATGATACGGATGCGATTACCGAAGCCACTAATGCAGCGATTGCAGAGACGACTCGCCCAAGCCTCATCATCTGCAAAACCACTATCGGTGCAGGTAGCCCAAATAAGCAAGGCTTAGCCTCTAGCCATGGGGCGCCATTGGGTGATGATGAAATCGCCCTAACTCGTGACGCACTATCATGGAAACATGGCCCATTTGATTTAGATGATGAGATCTACGAAGCGTGGGATGCCAAGCCAAAAGGCGATGTGCTACAAAAGAACTGGCAAGCAGACTTTGAGAATTATAAAAAGGCCTATCCTGAGCTGGCGGCAGAATTATTACGTCGCTTAGAGGGCGAGCTACCAGCAGACTTTAATGCCCAAGCGCAAGCTTATATTCAGCAAACTCAAGAGCAAGGCGGTGATGTTGCCAGCCGTAAAGCCAGTCAAAATGCCATCAATACCTTGCAGCCATTACTACCAGAACTCATGGGAGGTTCAGCGGATCTTGCAGGCTCAAACCTTACGCTATTTAAAGGCGCCAAAGGCATCGAGACTGATAGCGACGGCAACTATATCTATTATGGCGTGCGCGAGTTTGGCATGACAGCTATTGCTAATGGCATTGCCTTGCATGGCGGTTTTATCCCTTATGTTGCAACGTTCCTGATGTTTATGGAATACGCGCGTAACGCGGTACGTATGGGCGCATTGATGAAGCAGCGTATCATCCACGTCTATACGCATGACTCTATCGGTCTAGGTGAAGATGGCCCAACGCATCAGCCAGTTGAGCAATTAACTAGCTTACGTACTACGCCGAACCTACGCACATGGCGTCCGTGTGATGCGACTGAATCAGCGACGGCTTGGGTCGAAGCGATTAAGTCTGCACACAATCCGTCAGCGTTAATCTTTAGCCGTCAAAGCTTGCCGCATCAAGCCCGCGATAGCGAGCAAGTCGCTAATATTACCAAAGGTGGTTATGTCCTAGCTAAAGAGCAAGGCGAGCTGTCAGCTATTATCATTGCGACAGGTTCAGAAGTTGGTTTAGCCATGCAAGCGTATGAGACGCTAAGCAATAATGGAGTAGGCGTACGAGTAGTGTCTATGCCTTGTGCCGAGATATTTGTAGAGCAAGAGAGCGATTATCGCGAGTCAGTATTGCCCGCCAATATTCGTGCTCGTGTCGCTGTCGAAGCGGCGCACGTAGACTACTGGTATAAGTTCGTTGGTCTTGATGGCAAGGTTATCGGTATGACCACTTACGGTGAGTCGGCTCCAGCTGAGGATTTGTATAAAGAGTTTGGTATTACGGCTGATGCTGTGGTTGAGGCTGTGCAGAGTTTGGTTTAATCTGATTTGTAGCCTGCGGCTTTAGCCCAGCATTTAGCTATGATTTGTAGTTGAGTTAATCACATTGCACGGAGAAGAGCTGTTAGATTATTCTAGTGGCTCTTTTTTTGTTTGATCCTGGAGCTAATCCTGCTTTCCGCTCATATCTGCTTCGTCAATAGCGTGCGGACTATCGTGTCTGGACGCGTTCCATCATCCGAGCGACCACCTCCAGCCACAGTCCGCAACGCCATTGTCATCAGCAGGATAACCGCTGCAATCAGGGCTAAAATGCGCCACAAGGCGACTATTGTATGGTAAATTATGAATTAGCACTATAGTCGTTGTGGATTTTTAATTAGCATCTTTGAGTTCGAATATTGTAAGGAAAGTAATGCAAAGGTTTATTCAGATTGTATCGGAAAGTACAGAGTCGCATATTGAAAATTTCAATAGAATTGAAAAGCTAATGTATGATGAACTTCAAACATCAGGTTCAACTAGATTAGTAATAAATCTACAAAAGATGCAATGGGAAAGAGCCATATTTGCTATTGGAATATTTTCATTATTCGAGGCAGTAGTTCAAAATCAATTAGAAATTGAGAAAGGTTCGGCTTTTAAAGAGTTGAAAGAAAAGCTTAAAAGAAATGATAAAACAGAATTACTTATAAAGTTTGAAGAATTTTACTATGCTATCAACGTATTAAAGCATGGGAAGGGTTCATCTTACACAAAACTTTTAGAAAAGCAGAGTAGTCTACCATTCGAGATTACACCTGCTGGTTCAGTATTCAGAAATGAAGGTGATGTCTCTGAAATTGAAACTTTAATTTATGTTGATGATGAATTCTTAAAAAGCTGTTTAGCAGTTATCTGCCAGTGTTATGATGAGTTGTTTAGAATATAGTAATATTTTTTACTTTATTGGACTAATGATTTCATTATTACCAGACACTATTCTACGTTATAGGTTTATTCTGTTAGTACTTCTACATGGCAAAAACGTAAAAAGTAATTATTTAGGATTATAAAATATGGATTGGACTGTAGGAGCAGCTTGGGTACAAGCTATTGGAAGCATCATAGCAATTTGTATTGCAATTTGGGTTCCTTTTAAGTTGGCTAGAAACTCGCAAGATAAAGAAGCAATTGAAAAGGATAATATTTCAAGAGTTATACAAGTGTCTTTACTCCCTGACCTGTATAGATTACGCTCATCGACTAATGATTTTATTGAGTTTCAATCAGGAGAAAAATCATTTCTTGGCGTTGAGAGGGAGCATACAGATTTTGATGATGACTTCTTCAGCTTAATTTATGAGTTTAACAATATTTTAAAAGTGACATCACGAAGTGGTGTGATACAAGAACAACTAACAGAGCTTATATTTATAGTTTTTCAAACTAATGAATTTTTAGCAGAAAATACTAGGTTACAACGGGATGGTTATCATGCTGCTTGGCGTAACCACAAAGATTTATTCATTGAAAAAGCAGAAAAAATTAATAAATCTTCAGATAAAGTTATTAAAAGTATTGAATCTTTATATGGTACTCATTTTATAGATTAAACTTATCAAATAAGCTAACCCTGTAGGAGGTAACCCGTGCGCCATTTACAAACTCAATCGGTGGGTTACGCCTTGTCGTAATTCTCTGCGAGAATTTGACAAGTCTAACGCCACCCTACGGCAAACATCTTACTCAATTTTAAAATCTCTAATATTGATAATGGCGATGTTTACAGAGAGCAGTGCGCAAAATAAAGAGAAAACACTATGATTAAAAACGGTATGCGTCCTATCCATTCAGGCGAAGTATTACGAGAGGATTATCTTAAGCCGCTTAAAATGAGCGCTAATGCTTTGGCTAATAGTCTCGGCGTCACTGCTGCTCGCATTAACGAGATTATTCGTGAAAAGCGTGGAGTCACCGCTGATACAGCCTTGCGTTTAGCGAAGTATTTTGGAGGTAGTGCACAGTTTTGGCTTAATTTGCAGTCCACCTATGAGCTACGCTTGATTGAGACTAATGATTTGCAATTCTTAGATGATATTGAGCCTATTTAATATGATTGCCTTACAGGCTATTTTGAATAAATTTATATATGAGTTGAGAGCATCCCTATGATACCAAATGAGATAATCGAATATATAATGCAAAACTTTGGTGGCGTAAAGCCAAAAACTAGTTGGGGTGAGACGTCGCTGTTTTATAACCCTGATAACATACTGCCGAATGGCGTGTATTTTTGCACGATTAAAGAGCAGGACGGTGATAATGATAGCGCCTCAAATCTTAATCGAGAGAGTGTATTTCGATTAAGTTTAGGTGTTGGTAAAGAAGTTTATATTGAAGTTTTTGGTGCAACGCCTAAACGTCCAGCCAAAGGTGAAACAGTTGATATCGAGCAAGACTTTAGCCAATTGAATTTATTAATGCCGCATCCTATTTATGCTTGGATGGGTTGGATATGTATTAATAGCCCTACGAATGACTCGTTCGCTAAGATGACTAAATATATTGAATTGAGTTATAACAGAGCAGTAAAGAGCTATTTGAAGAATAAAAAAGTCATTGAGCACAATCAGCGCACCAGAATTTAAACTTAAACATCATACTCGTGCGCACAATGGACTTCGGTATGTGTTTTTGCCAAGGATGAGCGAGGAAGTAACAAAGCACTGCTCTAATCGAGCACAAGACGTAGGCTTTTGCCGAGGGTGAGGGAAGATTAAGCAGAGTACTACTCTGTCCGAGTGCAAGGCTAAAGCTGTGCTTGAGTTAGGTGGGCATAAACCATTAAAAATCAATAGCCTATGCCCCGCATATTTCGCGACTATTAAAGAACGCCTATCTAGAGGCTCATCTTGTTATCTTTTGAATCATTCAAAATTTATAGTAAATAGAGTTTACTAGTTTGCTAATCTAAAGACGCTTTAAGATGTGTACGGCTTTTGTACTAGTACATTGCTTAGCTAGGAATATTGACTTAACATCAAGTATCTAAATATCCTATAAACCTAATTAAGGAGAGCTGTTATGTCAAATGAATCAGTTGATAACAAAGCAAAAGATGATATTACTGTGAGTAAAAAGGTGCAAAAAAAGCTAAGCAAACTGAATATAAAGCGTCAAAAAGAGCAAGATAAGATAGACAAGGTGCGTCAAAAAGAGTTAGATAAAGTCGATAAGCAGCGTCAAAAAGAGCAAGATAAAGTAGATAAGAAGATTCAGGGTATGGTTGATGATATCAATCAAAAAGCGCTAAAAAAGCAAGAAAAAATGGATACTAAGATTCAAAAAAGAAGAAATAAAGTAGATACCGCTGGTATCGCACAAGATCAACCGTGGCAGTACTAAGAACATCAAAGAGCTATTGTTTTAACATTAATAGTCTCTGGCTCATGCTTTTTTAGATAGCTGATTGCTTCTATAAAGAAAGTCTTAAAATATATTGATCTGCCCAACTGAGAAATCTAGCTTCTAAGTTGGGGTTTTCTTGTCGCTTAATTAATTAGCTGCAACCAAATTGCCCGATATCTCCAGCGGGATCATCGTGCCCACTATACTTGGAAAGGCCGTTACCCCATAAGTATATCTATTGATAGTGCCCGTTGCCTTAAATTTGATAATAGGCTGCCGCGTGGTAGGATCCATCTCGACGTTATTCAATTTAACTTTTACCGTTAACGGTTTGGTTTGACCTAGTACTGTAAAATTGCCTGTGACGTTGGCTTCTTTAGCATTAATCATGCTGACTTTGTTAGAGACAAAAGTCATCGTCGGATACTGCGCACTATTGAGCAGCTCTTTACGGCGTAAGAATGAGTTACGTAGGTTGCCGCCCGCATCAATGCTATTGGTATTTACCGTAAAATTAATCGTGGTATTAGTAGGGTTTTTGACATCATAATGGATAGAGCCATCCATCTTATGAAACTGACCTTCAACGGTGCCATTACCGAGATAGGCTACTTTAAAATCCACGTTAGTTTTGGGTACATCTAGTTGCCATTTTTGCGGTGTTGCAGCTGATGCCAGCATTGGTAATGACAGTAGCAGACTAGCGCTTAGGGTGGTTTTGAGTAAAGTAGTGGTAAAGCTATTCATAGTTATAATCCAAAAAGCAGTTCTAAAATGAGTATAAATTAAAAAGTAGTTCACAAGGGGACAAAGTTCCGCTATATTTTGCCACATATAAAGATTCGGTAGCATACCTCGTTTATCGTTTTACCTTGTACATTTAAAGTTTTATTACCTACATATCTCAGAGATAAAATCAATGTCCATGATGTCCAGTTTTAAGGGGTTTTTAGGCGAGAGTGTCATCAATATTGCCACTTGGCTCAAGCTTGAAAAAGAGAGTTATCATCGCTTAAATAACATCACTCTGCCTTTAGATAATGGCGGTAGTACGCAAATTGATCATGTTATCGTCTCAAAATATGGTATTTTTGTCATTGAGACCAAGAACTATAAAGGCTGGATATATGGCAATGAAAAGCAAAGCCAATGGACGCAAGCTTTCCCGAATGGCAGTAAGTATAAATTTCAAAATCCGTTACGGCAGAATTATCTACATATTAAGACGCTAGCAGAGCTATTAGCATTAGAGACAAACTATTTTCATTCTATGATTGCCTTTATTGGCGAGTGCGAGCTTAAGACCCGCGATGAGCTACCAGCACACGTATTAAAAGGCGGTATAGTCAGTTATATCAAGAGCAAGCAAGATGAGATATTAACGCTTGAAGAAGTCACGTCAATTGTTGAGCAAATAGAAACTAAGCGCTTTACTAAGTCATGGCGTACGAATCGTGCGCATAAAGCCTACTTAAAAGACAAGCATGCGCCTAAAGCTAACAAGCCAGATAGCAAACCTGACAATAAAGTGATTTTAAATCAAGAACAAAAACCTGCTGAACCAGATAAACAAGCAAAAATAAAAGCGCCCGCGAAACAGTATGAGCAGTGGTCAGGCCAAGTGAAGCAAGACGATGTATTGTCGATGCCGTTTACCAGCAAAAATGCTGTTTTTATGACACCGTTTGAGGTTTTAGATTCTGAGAGTAGTGAGATTAAAATCAAAATCAGTGAGCCTGCTAAAGCAAGTTCTCCTATAGATAGATCTACTAGCTCTAAAAAAGTCGATGACATAGCCAGTATTACGTCAGAGCCTAGTTGTCCTAAATGCCATAGCGAAATGATACAACGTATCGCCAAAAAAGGTGCACGGCAAGGGCAAACGTTTTACGGTTGCAGCCAGTTTCCCAAATGCCGTGGCGTTGTGAACAGCGTATCTTGAAGTAAAAGAGGCTTGCCATATTATGACAAACCTTTTTTATTTTAGAGCTGAATTAACTAAAAAGAACTAAGCCAATTCTGTTTGATCAACAGCTTGATTGCTCGCAAACTCAGCCTTGATAATATCCGCCAACTTTTCAGCAATCATAATCGTCGGTGCGTTAGTATTGGCGCTGATTAACGTTGGCATAATGGATGCGTCGATCACTCGTAACCCTTTTACGCCTCTTACCTTAAGCTCCAAATCAACCACCGATTGCTTATCAGGCCCCATACGGCAAGTGCCGACAGGATGATAAATCGTATCTGATCTATTGCGGATGAAGCCGAGCATACCGTCTTTTTCTAGATAAGGCGCTGGATAGTCTTCAGTTATGTAATCCGCCATTGGCGTCTCTGCCATGATAGCGCGAGTACGTTCAGCGCCTGCGATCATGTTCTCGACATCTTTAGGATGTGATAGATAGTTTGGATCTATTAATACAGCTGCTGCAGGATCATTTGATGCCAGCTTAACCGTGCCGCGACTCTCAGGACGTAGATAGCATGAGTGAACGGAGACGGCATAGCCGAGCTTTAGATCACGACCATGATTCATGACGCGCGCAATAGCAAAGTGTAGCTGGGTATTAGGCCACTCTTTGGGCGCGTCCCCTACGCTAAAAAATGCGCCACCCTCAGCATAATTTGTCGATAATATACCTGTCCCATCCTTTCGCCATTGACGCATAGCTTTAAAAAAGTTAAAGCCAGCGACGGCGCCAACCCCGAATACATCGGTGGTATTGACCTCATAATCGAACACCACATCTAAGTGATCTTGCAAGTTCTCACCGACCTCTGGCGCATCGACGATGACTTCAATATCTAAGTCTTGCAGCTGATCTTTAGGGCCAATGCCGGAGAGCATCAAGACTTTAGGAGAGCCAAACGCACCGCCACAAAGAATTACTTCGTGACGGGCTATAACGGTTTGTTTAACGCCATGTCTTTCATAAATGACGCCAGTGGCTTTTTTATTATCAGAGCCGTTATCATCATTGTTGTCGTTATCAAAAATAACTTTATTGGCTTGTGCGTGAGTGATAATGGTTAAGTTTGGACGCTCTTCTACTGGATGCAAATAAGCCGCAGCAGCTGAGCAACGCTGACCTTGTTTTTCACCATGAAAATGGGTGACTTGATACAAGCCTACGCCATCTTGTTTAGTACCGTTGAAGTCCGCATTATGATCAAGTCCGTTAGCGATACCAGCCTCTACAAAAGCTTTGGAGATATCACGAGGGCTGAGCAAATCACTAACGTTTAACGGGCCACTATCGCCATGCAAATCATCGCCGCCGCGTACATTATTTTCAGACTTAATAAAGTAGGGTAGCACGTCATCAAAGCCCCAACCTGTACAGCCTTGGTCGACCCAGAGATCATAATCAAGTGGACTGCCGCGAGTATAGACCATAGCATTAATGGCAGAAGAGCCGCCTAGGCACTGACCACGCGGTTGAAAGCCACGTCGATCGTTGAGATGAGTTTGTGGCTCAGTATGAAAGCACCAGTTATTTAATTTAATTGGCTTGCCAGGGACGAGCAGAATTAGCCCAGCGGGCACACGAACGGCTAAATCCTTACCATCGCCGCCATACTCTAATAAACAGACAGTGATATCTGGGTTTTCTGTAAGGCGGCTGGCAAGCACACAGCCCGCTGAACCACCGCCAACGATGACATAATCAAAATCCATTTTGTATTCCTTATAGCATCTATGCTTGTTATATTTAGCGAACAATTCGTTAATATACTTATATCATTAAAATACTTAATGAGGCAAAACATTGTTACATATTGCAAAGTGATATATTTATTGTAGTCCGCAAAATCATAGCGCGCAAACCTCGGAACGCACAATAAATCGTTTACCCTCGGGTATCTCCAAAGAAAAACTAGCGCCGCGCCCATTGACTACATCTATAGTTAAATCAGTATGCTGCCAAAGCTTGTGTTGCGCTTTGCCCATATAAAAGGGACAGCCTGCCAGCTCACCAATAAGCACATCTTGACCGCCTACTTTGAACTCGCCGAGCGGATAACACATCGGCGAGCTACCATCACAGCAGCCGCCCGATTGATGGAACATTAGGTCACCGTGCTTGGACTTTAATAACTCGATTAACTCAACGCAAGTTGCTGTCGCTTCAAGTTTCATGTTGTGCTCCTTGTCTTTTAAAGCTGATTTTTTAAATTGTACTACGAAAATACAAAAGGCCGTATCGCTCTCAGTCATACTATTAATAGCATGGCACTGAAAACAATACGACCTATTTTTGAGAGTTAAATAATTAGCGATGACATTGCTGACTTAACGTCAGAACATCACTTGCTGATCACTACATCGTATAGTCAATCACAATACGTCCCTCGATCTTACCATCGCGCATACGTTCAAAGATATCGTTGATATTTTCGAGTGGCTCAGCGGCAACGGTCGCTTTTACTTTGCCTTTGGCAGCCATATCTAACGACTCTTGCAAGTCAAGGCGTGTACCCACGATAGAGCCGCGAATGGTGATGCCGTTTAATACCGTATCAAAGATAGAGACAGGGAAGTCGCCCGTAGGTAGACCGTTACAGACCAAAGTACCGCCGCGTCGTAACATACTAAGCGCTTGCTCAAACGCTTTAGAGGAAACGGCTGTCACTAGCACTCCATGAGCGCCGCCTATCTCTTTTTGTAGATACTCACCAGGATCAGTGTTTTTGGCATTGACGATGACTGTTGCACCGAGCTTTTTGGCAAACTCAAGCTTCTCATCATCAATATCAACAGCGGCAACGTTTAAGCCCATAGCAACGGCATACTGTACAGCCATGTGACCGAGGCCACCGATACCTGAGATGACAACCCAGTCGCCAGCTTTGGTTTCGGTCATTTTGAGACCTTTGTACACAGTGACGCCTGCACATAAGACAGGTGCAATCTCTACCGAGTCCACGCCTTCGGGGATGATACCGACGTAGTCAGCATTAGCCAAAACATACTCTGCAAAGCTACCATTAACCGAGTAACCAGCGTTCTTTTGACGTAAGCACAAAGTTTCCCAGCCGCCTAGACAATGGGTACAGTGACCACAGGCAGAGTATAGCCAAGGGACACCGACGCGATCACCTTCTTTAACATGATGAACATTATCACCGACGGCAGTGATGAGTCCGACGCCTTCGTGTCCTGGAATGAATGGCGGGCTAGGCTTGACCGGCCAATCTCCTTCGATAGCATGCAAGTCGGTATGGCAGACGCCTGATGCTTGCATTTTAACGACGATCTCGCCGGCACCTGGAGTTGGAATGTCCACTTCTTCTATTTGTAAGGGCTGTCCAAATTCATGTAGGACGGCTGCTTTCATTTTATTACTCATACTATTCTTCCTTATTTTATTGTTTACATTTTTAATGTTTTACAAACGTCTTGGATACACCTTATCAATCAATGATAAGGTGCTTTAAGAATAGATTTAGAAAAATCCCATAGCTTTTGGATCATAAGAGACCAGCATGTTTTTGGTTTGTTGATAATGATTGAGCATCATTAGATGATTCTCACGACCGATACCAGACTGCTTATAACCACCGAATGCAGAATGAGCAGGGTAGAGATGATAACAATTGGTCCATACGCGACCCGCTTGAATACCACGGCCAAAACGATAAGCCTTGTGTACACTTCGAGTCCAAACACCAGCGCCTAGACCATATAGCGTATCATTAGCAATACTCATCGCCTCATCATCATCTTTAAAGGTCGTCACAGCAAGTACGGGCCCAAAGATCTCTTCTTGGAACACGCGCATATCATTAGTGCCCTCAAAGATAGTCGGCTGTACATAATAGCCCTCTGCAATACTACCCTCATGCTTGGCACGTTCACCACCGACTAACACTTTAGCGCCTTCTTTTTTACCGATATCCAAGTAAGATAGGATTTTCTCTAGCTGATCGGAGCTGGCTTGTGCGCCAATCATAGTATCGGTATCTAGTGGATTACCCATTTTGATCGCTTTGACACGTTCGACACAACGCTCAATGAACTTGTCATAGATGCTCTCATGCACAAGGGCACGAGATGGACAAGTACAGATCTCGCCACTGTTAAGCGCAAACATCACGAGGCCTTCGATAGCTTTGTCTAAGAACTCATCATCTTCATCCATAACGTCGGCGAAGAAGATGTTCGGACTCTTACCACCGAGCTCTAAAGTCACGGGAATGATGTTTTCACTGGCGTACTGCATGATAAGACGACCTGTGGTGGTCTCACCTGTAAAGGCTACTTTGTTGATGCGTGGATTAGAGGCTAGCGGTTTGCCGGCTTCAACACCGAAACCATTGACGACGTTAAGCACCCCTTTAGGAAGGATATCCGCCGCACCAATGATATCGAGCATAAACAGAATAGAGGCAGGCGTTTGTTCAGCAGGCTTTAGGACGATACAGTTACCTGCAGCAAGCGCTGGGGCCAATTTCCATACGGCCATTAAGATGGGGAAGTTCCAAGGAATGATCTGACCGACGACGCCGAGGGGTTCATGAAAGTGATAGGCGACGGTATCGTTATCGATTTGACTCAGCGTGCCTTCTTGCGCACGAATGGCACCAGCGAAATAACGGAAATGATCAATAGCTAAGGGAATATCGGCGGCCAGTGTCTCGCGTACGGGCTTACCGTTCTCGTAGCACTCAGCAATAGCGATGGCTTCTAGATTGGCTTCCATACTATCAGCGATCTTGAGCAAAATATTAGAGCGCTCTGTCACGCTGGTTTTACCCCAAGCGTCTTTAGCAGCGTGAGCGGCATCCAATGCCTTTTCGATATCCGCTTCTTTAGAGCGTGCCACTTGACAGATAACTTTGCCATCGATAGGGCTAGTATTATCAAAGTACTCACCATCGACGGGCGCGGTCCACTCGCCATTGATAAAGTTGTCGTATTTTTCTTTAAAGTGAACGCTGCTGTCGTTGGTATTAGGATACGGATATAACATAAACTATTCCTTGTCGGATTATTATTTAAGCACTTTTTATCATAGACTTACTTTTGCTATTGGTATTTTTGTCATAAGCAGGTTTTACTAAAAACAGTAATGACTTATAACTTAACTAACTTAGCCAGCCAATCTTCCTGATCTGATGACTGTTCTATCGTACTGAACTTTTGACTAGACTTATAGTTAATTTTTATTATGTTTTTATTACTCTTCTATAACTGATAGTTTGCAAAGCTTAACGGTTTAAAAGGTTTGCAATCTGCAAGTAGCTGTTATAATTGTTGCCAATATTTTAGGGTATGACACTTAATAGTGCTAATACCTGCTCATTCAAAAATCTATAAATTGGTCTAAGTTTATGCGTCAATCTTCTGCTCTTGATATTTTGCAAACGGGTCAAAATGTATTTTTGACGGGCTCTGCAGGTTCTGGTAAGACTTATACCCTTAATCAATATATCAACTACTTGCGTGCACGTCGGGTGCCTGTTGCAGTGACGGCGAGTACGGGT
This sequence comes from Psychrobacter sp. M13, assembly GCF_030718935.1. Classification (NCBI taxonomy): domain Bacteria; kingdom Pseudomonadati; phylum Pseudomonadota; class Gammaproteobacteria; order Moraxellales; family Moraxellaceae; genus Psychrobacter; species Psychrobacter sp. M13. Next base: position 2,251,253 of record NZ_CP132194.1, on the reverse strand, counting down.
ATAGCCGCCACGCATATGAATGGTACAACGATTCATAGCTGGTCAGGCATCGGTATCAAAGATGAGCTATCTGAGCGTGATTTGACCAATTTGTCACGCAAGCAGTTTTTGGCAGATAGACTCAAAGATACCGCTGTACTAATCATTGATGAGATATCGATGTTGCATGCCAAACAGCTCAATATAGTCAACCAAGTTCTCAAACATGTCCGTAAGAGCGATAAAGCCTTTGGCGGTATTCAAGTCGTCGTCGCAGGAGACTTTTTTCAGCTACCCCCAATTGGTAGCAGAGGCGAGAGCAATCGCGATAAGTTTGCTTTTATGAGCGAGGCGTGGCTAGATGCTGAGTTTCATATTTGCTATTTGAGCGAGCAGCATCGGCAGGTCAGTGCAGCAGCAGAGGGCGGTCTTGATCTGGATGATATCTTAAACCAAATTCGTCGGCAAGATGTCAGCTTTGAGGCTATCGCAGCGCTTGAGGCGACTTACGATCAAGATGTCGATATCAAGCGAACAAGGCTCTATACCCATAACTTGAACGTCAATAAAATCAATGATAAAGAGCTTGCTGAACTAAATGGCGAGATGAAGCGCTTTGATGCAACCTCCATTGGTGAAGATAAGCTGGTCGATACGCTCAAGAAAACCGTACGCACGCAAGATGAGCTAATTCTAAAGGTCGGTGCAAAGGTAATGTTCATCAAGAACAACACTGAGCTCAATGTGTCAAACGGTACGATGGGTGAGCTGATTGGCTTTGCCACGGTAAAAGTCGATGATAGTGCTAGTAAAGTAAAAGCTAAGAGCGATGCCAAAGCAGATATGAGTGATGATGAAACCATCGCTCTTGAAAATGAAGCTGGCGATGATGATAAAGTTATCGGAGCTAAAGATAAAGCTAAGTCAAAAGAAAAAGCCAAAGTTGAGGACAAAAAGCCATCCGCGCAAAAGATGCCCGTAGTGCGCCTGAATTCAGGCCGTGAAGTCATTGCCGAACCAGAAGAATGGATCATTGAGGATGAAACGGGCGATGTGCTGGCAAGCTACAGCCAAGTGCCATTATGTCTAGCTTGGGCGATTACAATTCATAAGTCGCAAGGCATGACTTTGGACGCCGCTGAAATTGATCTATCACGTACCTTTGAGCTGGGACAAGGCTATGTCGCGCTATCAAGGCTTAAATCGCTGGCAGGTCTGCAACTATTAGGTATGAATACTATGAGCTTGCAGTTAGATCCACTCGCGCGCGGTGCTGATAAACGTTTCTTAGCGCTATCAGAAGAAGCCGACGCCAACTATGCAATGCTTGACGAAAAAAGCATGCAGCAAGCACATGAAAAATTTGTGACTAAGTCAGGCGGCACTAATAGTAAAACTATTATTGACGCCTATGCGACTCTACAGAAAAAACGCCGTGAGCAGCAGCAAGTGTTGCAAGATAAAAAGCAGGTAAAAGGCAATCAAGTCGCTGATAAATCAGAAGCTACCCTGCTGGTTACGCGCCAGCTGCTAGAAGAAAGTCTGTCGATTGCCGAGATTGCCCAGACGCGCGAGCTTGCACAATCGACGATTATGCGCCATATTAGTGAGCTCAAACATCTAGACCCAAGCCTTGCCTGCGATCACCTGCGACCTGAGGATGAAATTATGACAGCGGTTGGCACCGCTTATGTGGCTATCAAAGTCGCTAATAATCCCAACGACTTCAATGACGATGGCAGTGCTAAGCTGCGACCCATCTATGACTATCTCAAACAAAACGTCGATTATAATACGATTCGTTTAGCGCTGATTTTTATTAGTCCTTAATTTATTTGCTTTAGCTATTCGTTTTATTATTTCACCTTTCGCTAAATCTTGTTTTCTTACTACAGTGATATCTTAGTTATGTCTGATTTTGCCAATGCCACTTATCGCCCTGTAAATCGCGACTTTGATAACTCAATCTTCCATAATACAAGTGATGATGTTCAGCCTCTGCGCATCGCTATCAATGGATTTGGACGCATAGGTCGTAATGTATTACGAGCGCTACTTGAACGTTTTGAGGTGCTTGGACGGGGGGTACATGTCGTTGCGATCAATGACTTAGCACCTGCTGAAACCTTACTACATTTATTAAAATTCGATAGCACTCACGGGCGTTTGAGCCAGTTAGGCGTTAGTGCCCATATTGTGCAAGATGGTATCACCGATCAGCAGCAAAAATCTTCTGCCAGTGCCAAATCTGATATTCAGCTGTGCTTGACTAAAAAAGACAAAATATATTGTATTCGCCTGTTATCTCGAGAGAGCCCCAAAGATCTACCTTGGGAGGATTTAAATGTCGATGTAGTGCTTGAATGTACAGGACATTTTCGCTCTTATGGCCAAGCAAGCTTACATATTGCCGCAGGAGCCAAACAGGTTATCATAGGAGCTGCACCCTTCGATGATGTTGACGCTTGTATTGTCATGGGCGTCAATAGCGATGAGCTAACTTGTGAGCTACCGATTATCTCTGGTGTCTCTTGTACTACTCAAGCGCTAGTGCCACTGATAGATAGCTTGGATAAAGCCTTTGGGGTAGAGTCGGCGATGATGACTGAGATTCATGCCGTCACTGCGGATCAAACGGTACTCGATCAAGCGCATCGTGATCTAAGACGCGCCCGAGCTTCTGGTTATAATATTATCCCGACGACTTCTAGCAGCATTGCTGCCACTGAGCGTGTACTGCCTAATATGACAGGTAAAATCAATGGTCACTCTATTCGAGTACCCACTATCGATGTGGCCGCTATCGATGTGACTTTTGTATTTAACACACCTGACATTAGTATTGAGGCCATGCGTGAAGTGCTGCAATCTGCCAGTAAAGGCTATTTGGACACTATTATGGCTTATACCGATGAGCCGCTGGTCTCAAGTGACTTTATTCATCAAACGGAGTCACTTATCATCGATGGTCAACAATTGATGCAAGTTGGTAATCAGTATAAAGTGTTTGCTTGGTACGACAATGAATGGGGCTATGCCAATCGTTTATTAGATATGTGTCTACACTTATCTGTTAACCAACAGGCTACTAAATAGGCAGTCTTCGGATCACTAAAAATCCAAAATAGTGTCTTTGCAAAATAATTTAATTTTTTTTCGTTAAGTACTTGCATTCTTATTTAAGATCGCTATAATGATGCACAAATGGAGACGTGGCAGAGTGGTTGAATGCACCGGTCTTGAAAACCGACAAGGGTTTGTAGCCCTTCGAGAGTTCGAATCTCTCCGTCTCCTCCAAATTTAAGTGCTACTAAGTACTGATAAAAAGCCCCAATCATAATTGATTGGGGCTTTTTTATGCGCGATGTTTTGATGATAACTCTAGCTAATTATTATTATTAAGTGAAAAATAATCCTAAATATTATTTGAGATCAGTAGTATAGCTTAATGTAGTTATCTTTTGAACACTAATACAACAAAAAAATACTAGACATAAATATCTGTTAAGGCGGATATTAGCTTCATGCTACCTGATTTATTTTTTTGTAGGCCAACAAGAGGATAATGCAATGAAAAAACTAGCGTTGTATATAGTAGTGGGAGCTGCCCTTTTAGGCTGTGGCGGTGATGATTCTGATTCTAACTCAAGTTCTAATCCTAACCCTAATCCTGATCCGAATACTAGTGTCAAGTTAATGCCAGGTTTTTATACAGGTACTACAGATGAAGGTGAAGTGCTAGAGGGCTTAGTTGATGATGATAGCAGGATGTGGTTCACCTATGCAGAGATTGCAGATGCTGAAGAAGAAGTAATAGGCTTTCTCACTACTAATGGCCCACTATTGCTCAATAATAGCAACTTTTCGGTAGCAGCTAGAAATTACCCATATGATAACCGCGGCTCTCAAGAGACTACTATTAATGGTACTTATAAATCAAATGTCATTACAGGAACAATTCTTGAAGTGGCTTCGAACTCAATAAAATATAAGTTAAATTTCAACACGGCATCTTTTAAAAAACATACGTTGAATCTTATTGATAGTAAAACATTTACAGGTCCTCTATATGTGACGAGTGGTACAGGCGCAGCTGAAGCAACGATTAAATTCACTACAGATGGTAATTTCACTGGTGAGGATAGCAAAGGCTGCAAAATATCAGGTAAATTTACTCCAGCTGTTTCAGAACGATACTATACGACCAGTGTAACGTTTAACCAAATAAAATGTGTCGCTGCTGGAGAGACACTCACTGGAGTATCAATATTAGATGACGGTAATACTGATCTATTGATTCTCGGTACTAATGGTAGCGGAGGTAGAGGCATGTATTTTGGTAGCTAGTATTAATAGACTGTAGATATTATTCGACCCTTGTATTAAAAAGCCCTAGTTTAAAATAACTAGGGCTTTTTAATGTGAGACACTTTATATATCAATTTCAAACAATGACTATAACTCACTTCACCAGCTTCTCAGCAAACTCTATCTTTTGACCATCCGTTAATGTCAACGTGCCTTTAAGAATTTCAACCGACACATTTTGTGAGTTTTTGATCGCTCGCATAACGTTGATATCTTCGATACTACTCTCGATGATTAACTTGCCAGACTGTTCAGGGACGATAGGGTTGTCAAACTGGGTCAAAGGCACATTGAATCGCTTACCCTTAGTTAGCTTGGCATCTTTCATCATTAGATCACCCTTAAAGCTCTCAATAGGGACAGTGCCATGATTAGATAATATAAACTGCATTTTCACTTGATTTAGACTATCGCTATCGCTGGTTTTGACAGGTAGTAGGGCGACAGGATAAGTCTGCGCATTGATAGTGCCTTTTTGCTGGTTAGCCACTACAGGACTTTTCTCGCCCGTTGGATTATTAGGGTGCAGGCGTTCATACTCGCGCTGCTGTATCAAAGCTTGCTTGATTGTCGTGCGCGGCATCGCGCCTGACTCATAAGCGTCGCTCAGCTTCATACGTAGCATATAACGACTCAGCAAGCTTCTATCAGCCTCAGGCAGCTGCTCAAAAGTATCACCAAGCTTTTTTTGCCATTGATTTGAGTCGGTAGGAATGGTTTGCTCAACAGGGTCGTCTTGCGGCATAGAGCAGCCACTGATAATAGCTGTCGTACCTAAAGCAAAAGCTAAAAGTAATGTCGCACTCAAACGCTGTCTTAATACAACCATTGTTGCTCTCCCTTATCATCTATACAAAATATATAAAAACTATATCAGATTAGGGTCTGTTGAACATTCATAAATGAGCACTGCTGATAGCTAAAATTGGTCTAGTCTAAGTAAAAATCGCAGGTAATGCAGATGCCTTGGCTAGATTTTTACAACGAATAGGGCAATTTTAGTATCAGCCTTCACTACAAAAACAGGGACAGGACTCTTTTTTGCCGATTCGTCATTAAAAAGATCCGCTTAGAATGACTAAACTAGATATTTTTAATCTAGAATCGCCTAAAAAATAGTCTCTGTCAGTGCCAAAATCGAATGTTCAACAGACCCTATCTATTTGTCGAAATAATAATCTTTAATATACCGTGTTTGCGCAAGTTAACCATCATTAATATTGTGTTAAATTTTGCAAGATAATAGTTTTTAGCAGCTGATGTTACTAAAAAGTTGATGAGTCAGCCAACAGCTAAAAGAAGAACGAGAGAAAATGAGGCCAATAAAAAGGCTAAGCGCTATTAAGCAAACTTAGCCTACAAAAATATCAGTCATAAGTAGTTACTGGACTTATAAGCAGCTAAGCAGCTAAGCAGCTACTATATTAGTTATCTTGTAGCTCAGATAGTGGATGACTAATACTGTTATTATGGGTCTTGATAATAGCCTCATCGATGATACGTTGGCTGACACCGCGCTTACGTAGCGTCTCGATAAACAGCTCATCATGCGCGAGTGTATAATCCTGATGATCACGATCAAGACCTTGACGGATATATAGACGAATTAGACCTTGAATACGCTTAAACCCTAGCTCTGATGACGTAGCGTTCAATAGCTCAATCATTTCCTCAGACAGACGGATACTAATAGGGCGGGTGACCTTTTGTGGGTGATCAGAGAATTTATTTTTTATACGAGTAGGTATCATAACAAACCATTAATTTAGTGGATAAGATAAACTGCGTGATTGATAACTGTGTCTACTCTTACATATCTGACACCTTGCCATGATAGCATTATCCAACGCTTATCTGTAGTGCAATAAGAAATACAGTGGCAGTTGTTCTGCACATAACTCAATAGCCAAAAAATTATTTAACGCCCACAAAAAAGCCCTTATCAAATACTGATAAAGGCCTTTTTGATGACTACAATATGGCTCCTCAACCTGGGCTCGAACCAGGGACACACGGATTAACAGTCCGACGCTCTACCAACTGAGCTATTGAGGAATAGATGGTTATAACTAAAGATTTGCTTAAAATATGAGCTAGTCCGCGTTATGTGAGGCACATTTTAGCCAAGTCGCTTGAGCCTGTCAACCTTAATACTCTATTAATTACCAATATAAGCTAAATTTTTAAATTTATCGATAAAGGGTTCATATTTACCAAGGTTTTGAGACCTATAGCTTACTCATAACGCATCCTAGCCGCCATAAAAAAACCCTCATCAAAGTGATGAGGGTCTTGGCATATGCCATAATCGAATCAAAGATGATTCAATGCAGCTAATTAATAACTGACTAAATTTGGCTCCTCAACCTGGGCTCGAACCAGGGACACACGGATTAACAGTCCGACGCTCTACCAACTGAGCTATTGAGGAATAGTAAATTATAAAAGTGACTTTATAAAACAATGATATAAAAAGCACTTTATAATTAGCCCGGCAATTACTCTTACGAGTTGTTGCTAAGTGGGGCGTATTCTAGCAAAGATAAAAAATAGGTCAAGCCCTTTTTGCTGTTTTTAGCAAATTTATGATGATAAATTTTTGTTTTTAGTTAAATTCGCTCATTTATGCTCTTTTTTTGCCCTGATATAAAAAACCGCCCTGAGGACGGTACAAGCAAAGCACTGCTTTGCCCGTCCGCAAGACAAGAGCTATGCTCGCAGTTGAACGTCTTTTTTATGACTACTATTTGCGGTTTATGATGAGCAGCTCAAGTTATTCAGCTACATCTAATTCTGCAACTGCGCTTTCAATACGCTGTAAGGCATCCTTTAGCGTGGCTTCATCAGTAGCGTAGGAGATACGCATAAAGCCGCCAAGACCGAATGCATCGCCAGGCACTACAGCAACGCCAACTTTTTCAAGTAGCCATTCTGAGAACTCAGTACAAGACGATAGGCCAGCAGCTTTTATCAGCGGTTTGATATTAGGATAGACATAGAACGCACCGTCTGGACGCAAGCAGGTGATGCCTTTGATAGCATTTAGGCCATTTACCACTAAGTCACAACGTTTCTCAAACGCCTCAATCATAGGATCAAGGACGCTTTGATCGCCATTGATAGCGGCTTCTGCTGCTACTTGGCTGATAGAAGTTGGGCATGAGGTCGACTGTCCTTGCACCTTTTTCATCGCGCCAATCAGTTTGGCAGGGCCACCCGCATAACCGATACGCCAGCCTGTCATCGCATAGGCTTTTGAGACCCCATTTAGGATGATAGCGCGCTCTTTGAGTTCAGGCGCGGCATTTAAGATGTTGTAAAACTTCTCGCCTGTCCAGCGAATGTGCTCGTACATGTCATCAGAGGCAACATAAACTTGCGGATACTTTTTGAGTACCTCAGCTAGCGCTTTTAGCTCATCTAAGCTATAGATCATACCCGTTGGGTTAGAAGGACTGTTAAGCACGAGCATCTTGGTTTTTTCAGTGATCGCTGCTTCTAACTGCTCAGGGGTGATCTTAAAATCTTGATCTTCAGGGCATTTTACGATGACAGGCTTGCCTTCGGCAATAATGACCATGTCAGGATAGCTGACCCAGTATGGTGCTGGAATTATAACTTCATCGCCAGCATTGATAAACGCTTGGCATAAGTTGAAAAATGACTGCTTACCGCCTACCGATACTAAGATCTCATTTGGCTCATAGCTGATATCATTATCGTTTTTAAATTTGTCGATAATGGCTTTTTTGAGCCCTGGAGTACCATCGACCGCCGTGTATTTGGTAAAACCACTGTTGATGGCGTCGATTGCCGCTTGCTTTACATACTGCGGCGTATCAAAATCAGGCTCGCCCGCGCCTAGACCGATAATGTCCTTGCCTGCTGCTTTTAGCTCTGCGGCTTTATTAGAGATCGTTAGGGTTGGTGATGGTTTGATACTATTAACGCGGTCAGATAGTTGCAGTTCGCTCATGTGAAATCCTTTATAAACGAGTTAGATAAGTTGGGATAGTTCAGGTACGGCTTGCATAGCGGTAGCTATTTGAAGAGGACCGTAAAAGCTATAGTAAGCTTAGCTATTTGCTAAGAATAGATCGAATTTATAATCGAGGCGATATCTCAGTTAAGCATTTTATAGTTTTAGGTCGCCATATTGTAGCATGTAGATATTGCGCTGTCTTAAGCCGCTATACATAGGAAATAACTATAATTTAGCCTGTCCCTCTATATTAATAAAGTCAGTTTTGCTTAGGACATTTTAAGACTCAATCTAAAATATGACTTTTATCGCCACAGTATAGCTACGATTCGCTTGCGAAGTTAGTACAATATCGTCACCTTAAAATGAGAATAGTTGGTTATGATAAATTATATCAAAACAAACTTTAAATTATAATTTAAGGATATTTAGTATGACTAATTCAAATAAAGCTGATTTCAATAAAAAGCTGCACATTGTCATCACTGGCGCGACCTCGGGCATTGGTAAGCAGCTCGCCCAAGATTATTTATCTGCAGATCATCATATTTATGCGGTCGGTCGTGACGATGAAGCGTTAAAAGAGCTAAAAGCGTTAGGTGCAACACCGATTGATTTGGACCTGATGGATCGTGACAAAGTGATTGAGGCTTTTGCCAAGATTGAGCATATTGATTTGGCGATATGCGGTGCGGGTGCTTGTGAGTATTTGGATATGCCAAACTTCGATAGCGAAGTATTTATGAAGGTTATGTCAATAAATATGGGTACATTATCACATGCCATTGAAGGCGTATTACCGAAGCTGATTGCCTCAAAAGGTCGCCTAGTCGGTATCGGTTCGGCCTCAGCCTATGTGCCGTTTGCGCGTGCTGAGGCTTATGGTAGCTCAAAGGCGGCGATTCATTATCTAATGAAAACCTTGCAGATCAGTTTAGCACCGCATGATGTCGCGGTCAGCTTAGTTGTGCCAGGGTTCGTTGAGACGCCGATGACTAAGCAAAATGATTTCCCAATGCCGTTTTTGCAGACCCCTGAACAGGCCAGTCGTGCTATACGTCATGGGATTGAAAATGGTGATGAAGTCATTGAATTTCCCAAAAAGCTTACCCTGCCGCTAAAAACGTTAGGCACGCTGCCTGATATGGTCTGGCAGCAGGTGAGCCAAAAGCTGAATAAAAAATAACATCAAACTCAAAAAGTACGATTAACCTTCTTGAACTTGCTAAGTCTACTAAATGTAGTACTTGCACAAGTTTGCCGCATCACTGTTACGTTGCTTTTTGAAAATGGTATAAGTTTAAAATCGCAATTCTAAATTACAAAATCATTCTTAGAATAATAAAGGAAAGCTTTAATGGCATTTATCCGTCGTAAATCAGCAGCTAAATCTGCTAAGTCCAATGATTCAAACCAGCCTGATAATATAGCGACGGCTAGCGCTGATGCCAATTTGCATCGTACCAGTGATACGGTAGCTCGCAAACGTGTTGCTATCGTTGGTTCAGGGGTGTCAGGACTAACTTGCGCGCATTATCTCGCTAAGCTGCATGAGGTGACGATGTTTGAGGCTAACGATTATATCGGTGGTCATGTCAATACGATCGATGTCACCTTGCAACAGGGCAAAAAGTCAAAAGCTAAGTTTGTAGAGAATAGCGCCATCGACACGGGTTTTATTGTCTTTAATGAGCGCACTTATCCTAACTTCTTTCGTCTGCTACATGAGCTACAAGTACCGTTTCAAGCAACGGATATGAGTTTTTCAGTAAAGAACACCGCGCGAAATTTTGAATATAACGGTCATACGATTAATACTCTGTTATCGCAGCGTAAAAATGTAATGAATCCTAAATTCTGGCGCTTTTTAAAAGATATCTTGCAGTTCAATAAGCACATACAACAACTGCGTAAAGACTTTGATGCAGCGCGTGCAGCAGGGCAGGACATCAGCCAGTATACAGAGCAGACGCTAGGCGGTTATTTAGATAGTAAGCGCTACGGTAAGCTATTTACCGATAACTACCTGTTGCCTATGGTCTCGGCTATTTGGTCAACGAGCTTGGAGGAGGTGCAGGACTTTCCGTTAGTATTCTTCGCCCAGTTCTTTGATAATCATGGCTTATTGGATGTGGTCAACCGTCCGCAGTGGTTTACTATAAAAGGCGGCTCTAAACAGTACGTCAATAAGTTGATCCCACGCTTTATCAAAGCGGGTGGCACAGTACGGATTAATACACCTGTACAGTCGATTATCCGTCAAAACGATAAAGTAATTGTCAATATAAGCACTGATAGCGAAGCACAGCAATTAGAATTCGATGAAGTTATCTTCGCTTGTCATGCGGATACTGCGCTACGCTTGTTAAAAGATGCCAGCAGTACAGAGTCAGAAGTATTGAGCCATTTTCGTTTTACACCTAATACGGCAGTATTACACACTGATACCAGCATATTGCCTAAGAAGTCATTAGCATGGGCCAGTTGGAACTACTTGATAGACGAGCAAGCAAATAAAGACAACACAGGGCAAGAGCAAACAGACAAAGATAAAATTGCAAAACCCATGCTCACTTATCATATGAATATCTTACAGCGTTTGACCAAACAGCATAATTATTTGGTTACCTTAAATACTGATATTGATGAGGCTCAAGTGATTAAGCGTATTGATTATAGTCATCCTGTCTTTGATAAGCCAATGATCGCTGCGCAAAAGCAATGGTCACAAATATCAGGCGGTAGCTTGCACACGCATTTTTGTGGTGCGTATTGGTTTAATGGCTTTCATGAAGACGGTGTGCGTAGCGGGCTGCGGGTTTGTCAGGCACTAGGAAGCACAGTCACTATCGAAGATGAAGTAGACGTCAGCCATCTGCCTGATGCTGATAGTGCTCATACGCCATTTCGCTATCGTGATCTACCCGTAAAAGCGGACAGATCCAATCGTAAACTCGATAAGCGCCAAGTTATAACGGCTAGCACCAATCAAGAGCTAAATGACTATGTGAAAGTCTTACAGCCTACTGCCGATAAATATATTGCGCAAAAAAAGCAAGGGCTGTTATCAAGATTTAGCTTAAGGAAGTCTGCACAATAAAACGGCTACTACTTTGAAGTTTTCATTAATCTTTAAAATAGATTTTGTAGGGTGTACTCCATCGCACCGATAATGCCGCTATCACCAATCGTCGGTGCATAGAATGCACCCTACGCCTAATTTAGTTTTTATAAATTGTTATAAGAGATCTTTATGCCTGCTGATTCATCTGATATCGCCTTGCTTGACCAGTCACCTAATAACTCACTAAATAGTTTAGAAGCTGTGCCTCATCAACTGTTTCACGGGACGACATGGCACAGTCGTTTGTTGCCTAGCGTGCACAAGTTTGCTTATCCGTATCGTTATTGGGGTGTCAATATTACGGCTCTAGCTGCTGGACAAGCGTTGCCAGAGGTCGCTTTATCGATAGAGGGGTCAGTAAAACCTAAAAAATCCTTCAAGTCTAAATTGTTAAATAGCTGTACGTTGAACCATAAGTTATTACAAAAGCTGCCTTTATTTTCAGCGCAGCATAAGGCTGTGCAACAGTTTTGCGCTAGTGATTATTTGCAAGCACCTGACAAAGACGATAGTAAGCATAAGGAGAATGGTGACAAAAGTAGCAATAGTAGTAAGTCTAAAGCTAAATCATTCAAATCTAGCTCATTACCGTTAGCCAACGAGCAGTTACTAGGGCGCTTAAATGAGGCATTTATTACGCAAACAGACAGTGCACCAACGGGCGATATAATAGGGATGCTGGTTTGTCGTAACGCAGGAATGTATTTTAGCCCCGTAAACTTTTATTTAGGCTTTGATAATGAGCAGAATCCCAGTCATCTATTGGCTGAGGTGTCGAATACCCCTTGGGATAAGCGCCATTATTATGGTTTTTTGTTAGATGGTGCAAATAGCGAGTTTTGTTACGATAAAAACTTTCATGTGTCACCTTTTAATCCTGTCGATCAGTTATATCGCTGGCAGGTTAAGGTGAATCGGCAGCAAGATAGTTTACTGCAAGATTGCCTGAATGTACGCATTGCTATCGATATTAGTGATGCGCGCGGTGAAGTGCTCAAAACTGGCATCAAGATGACAGGTGTGCCGATGACTGCCAACACGATACGTCAAAGCTTAAGAGCAAACCCACTCATGAACCTAACCTCATTAACGCGTATTTATTGGCATGCTTTTAATCTTTACGCTATCAAAAAAGTACCCTACGTGGGTTATGATGAAAAGCTGGTAGATAGTAAACAAAATCAAAAATCTTAAATATGCTTTTTAGTAAAGTATAACGATAGATGTTATTTGTTAGTAGTACTTACAGTCTTTACATTTCTAATAATAAAAATTAAACAGTTATCAGGTATGCTTTTGACTCGTTTTTAGTTCGTTCAGAATAATAAACCCGTAACTCAAGCTCATAGAAATGAGACATATTTTAATAATTTATAGAAATTGCCACTTATTTTTATCTATTATAATTTTATTGATTACTTTGTTTTATCATTAATTTTTCATGTCATCTTTGACATACAATAGTTGTGCCACTCATGCTTTTAGCCTATTAAGACTTAGACAGGATCATAGTCATATGCCAGCACGTCCAACCGATCGTAAGCCTAGCTCGAAACTTGCCAAGTTGAATGCTCGCTTGAGTAAAACTATTAATAGTAGTGCTGTATTAGCCCCTGTCAGCCTTAGTATTAATCACTTGGCTCGAAAAGCGATATTTCAAGCACTAAAGCATCTGCAATTTGGCCGCTTAACACTCATTGAAGATTTCGATGAAGCGATGCCTAATACACAGACCTTTGGTAATAAAGCTGGTATTGATAGTGGAAATCCTGTTGATAGCTATAATAAGGGCAGCTCAGCAGTAGGTCGACATTCGCTGCAAGTCACCTTAACTATTCATGATATCAGTGTCTATCGTCAGCTGTTGTTTGGCGGTTCAATTGCCCTTGCTGATAGCTATATCAATGGCGAGTGGGATACGGATGACTTGACGGGGCTTATCCGTATGGCCGCGCGTAACCTTGCCGTGCTTAATAAACTTGAGAACCGTTTTGCAGGGGTTAGCAAAGCGTTCGAGAAGGCCAAGCATCAACTGCGCAATAATGATCAGACCAATGCAAAATCTAATATCTTGGCGCATTACGATTTGGGCAATGCGATGTACGAGCGGTTTTTAGACGCCACTATGATGTATTCATCTGCCGTCTATTTAACGCCAGAGACTGCGCTTAGGGATGCCCAGCAGCATAAGTTGGGGCTAATATGTCAGCGCCTGCAACTGACAGCGGACGATCATGTGATCGAAATAGGTACAGGCTGGGGCGGTTTTGCGATTTATGCGGCTCAGCATTACGGCTGTCAAGTAACTACGACTACTATCTCAGATGCTCAGTATCAAGAGGCACAGCGACGGGTTAATGCTGCAGGGCTAGAAGATAAAATCACTTTACTCAAGCAAGATTATCGTGAGCTGACGGGACATTATGACAAGCTGGTGAGCATTGAGATGATTGAGGCGGTCGGTCATGAGTATCTGCCGACGTTCTTTGCCAAATGTAATGATCTGCTGAAGCCTACAGGACTAATGGTACTACAAGCTATTACCTTTAATGATCAAAATTATCAAGAGTATCTAGGCTCTGTTGACTTTATTCAGACCCACATTTTCCCTGGTGGTTGCCTGCTATCTAATCAAGAGCTGAATACTCAGTTCACTGAGCAGACCGATATGGTCATCAAGCAATTGCATGATTATGGCTTTGATTATGCTTATACCTTACGCGATTGGCGCGAGGCCTTTATGGCGCAGCGTATAGAGATTCAAGCGCTTGGCTATGATGATGCCTTTATCCGCCTATGGGAGTTTTACTTTTGCTATTGTGAAGGTGGGTTTTTGGAGCGTACCATCGGTGTAGTTCAGGTCACAGCAGTTAAGCCAGATAATATAGACACCCTACATTTTTCAGATTTGCCAGCTGCTGATATATCAGATAAGCCTATTGATAATGTCATTAACAAGCGTAGTGCACCTAGCAGTGCTGCTGCATTTGGCTAAGGATGACATGCTTAGAGTCAATGGCTAAACGGCTTTACAATTAAGTCACCTAAAGCCATAACGATTACTAAGCATAAATTCGTCGTATTGAAGTACAGTTAAAACATTAATAAGACAGTCTAGGCACAGAGATAGTTGGAACCTGTGTTTAGTCATTATAAAAGGATATTGTTATGGGCTATACGTTTGTTTATCTTGTTGCCGTTGCTATGTTTTTAGGCGTCGACTTCGTCTGGCTGTCGACGATGAAAGGGGCTTTTTATGAAGAGCGTATAGGTCATCTTTTAGCGGATGAACCTAACATGATGGCTGCTGCCGTGTTCTATATGTTTTATATCTTAGCGCTATGTATTATCGTTCTCTATCCACAGATAAAAGCACAGGCTTCAATCGGGCATATTTTTCTATTGGGCGGTTTACTAGGCCTAATGGCCTATGGTACTTACGACTTTACTAATTTGGCGTTATATAAAGGCTTTACCCTTGATACTGCTTTGGTAGACTTTACTTGGGGTGGCATCTTAACAGGTACAGTTAGTGCTGGCACGGCTTGGTTAGCATACCGTTTCCGCTGGTTGCAGAAGCCTACTTCAGCTTAAGTGTTTTAGCTATAAATAAGAGCGGTTTAACTTAGGTTAAGCCGTTTTTTATGGCAGTTTCATTTGCGCAATATGGCGTCCTACTGTATAAATAATACTCAAAACAAGCTACTCTAGGTCTAGAGCTATAATTTGGCTAAGCATAGTCAAAATATAGCTAAAACAGGTAAGGAACATTATGTCACAAGCTAACACTTCAACCAGTGCCAAAAAAGCGCCACTCAATCATGAACTCTATATGTCAGTACTAATGACGCCTGATATGGCTAACTTCATTGGTAATGTCCATGGTGGTGATTTACTCAAAATGCTCGATCAGGTCGCATATGCTTGCGCTAGTCGTTATAGCGGTAGTTATGTCGTCACATTATCAGTCGATCAAGTCATGTTCCGCGAGCCTATCTATGTGGGTGAGCTGGTGACCTTTGCCGCTAGTGTCAATTATGTCGGCAGAACCTCGATGGAGGTGGGTATTCGTGTTGAGTCAGAAGATGTACGCGCACGGACCATTCGCCATACCAATAGCTGTTATTTTACGATGGTCGCAATCGACGATAATGGCAAGCCAACACCTATTCCGCCACTTGAAATAAAGAACCCTATGCAGCAATGCCGTTTTGATGCTGCTCTAGATCGTAAAAAGATGCATATGGAAGGATCAGCTCGTACTAGCTGTGAGATATCGACTATGGTTGGTGAATTGGTCAATGACCACGAAAAAAATACTGACAAAGACAGCATCTAAGTCTTTTATGATTGCAAACGCTCACTCGATAATTATTGATTAACTGGAATGTTACTAGTGTTTTGAATGCATTATTTTAGGCTAAGTTATTTTTGCCTATTTTATTGAGTCAAGTACGACTCTAAAGCCATCCGTCGCTAATCCGCACTTGCATACTAAACCTACCACATCAGTCTAATAGCGCTCGTAGAGTCAAGCTCGACAAAGCTCTGATAATCCTAGTCCTGATAATAAGAAAAAACATAGCTTTGATAATGTCAAAATTATAGTGTTAAAGCATTGATCGATGGTTTTATTTAATTAGCTAAGATATCAACCTTATAATAATGCGAGTAGGATATGAATTTTCATTTTAAAACTACATCATCAGTCGCTGTCATATCGATTGCAATGACACTAGCTCTAACTCAAGCCCATGCTGAATTAGTCATTAGCGAGCCAAATCAGAACTTTAGTAGCGCATTGCAAAATACTAGCTCACAAAGTCAAGTTTACCATACGCAATTTATTAACAGTCAATTGCCATCAGAGACATCTATCATCAAGCTGATGCAAGTGCTGCATATCGATGAGCAAATAACCGCTATTATCAACGGTCAGCAAGCCGCTATTGACGTGATTACTGCTCAAACCAATAATGCTAACAAGCAGAGCGCAGGTGATAAGTTAAATAAGCGTCAACGTGAGCTACAGACCAAAATCCAACAAATTTTAGGACAGTATGGAGAAATAATTACAGGGGGCGTTGATGAGGCAACTGACGTTGAGACAATGACTCAGGCTTACATTAGCGCGGCAAAAACGTACTATACTCAGGCAGAGGTCGATGCACAGATTGCATTTTATGATACACCGATAGGGCAAAGTATTTTGGATAAGCAGCCGCAAGTCACTGCTGCGTTTTTGCAGCAGTCGCTACCTAAAGATATGGATTTGAAAAAGACTAAAGAGCAGTTGAATGAGTTGATACCACAAATGAAGCAAATTATTAAAGATATATTATAAGATACAGGAGTGATTTTTTTATTTTTTGTATTTAAAGCTGATAGATAAAAATTAGTAATTAATAAATCTTTTGGAACTATAAGTTAGGCGAAAATATGAAATCTCTACTGAAAAACACTATGTTTGCTATGTCTTTGAGTATAAGCGCAATGATAGCGGTGCCAACCTTATCTGCACAAGCTGCTGTACCGACTGACAGCTCATTAATGCAACTCATCAAAGTAACAAAGACACTCGAGATGATGAATGATATGACTAGCAGTAGCGCGATGACTGAACAAGTCATGCAAGGTATGCTAGCGGCATTACCAAACAAAGAGCTAAATAAAAACGAGCAACAACAGTACGATGCTATTATAAGCAAATATAGCAAAGAGATATCTAGTAGCATGAATGTGCAAAGCTATAACCAGCAAATTATCGACCTTTATGTAGAGTCTGCAAAACAACACTTTAATCAGCAAGAAGTTGATGCGCAAGTCACTTTTTATAGCAGTGAAATAGGCCAGAGTATTATTGATAAACAGCCGGCTATGATGGCAGACTATATGAAGAAAATTACTTCACAAGTTATGCCTATTATGATGCAAGCGAGCATAGAAAAAATGCAGAGCATCATACCGCGTATGCAAGCAGATATTGAAGATCTAATGAGTGAAAAATAATAATGCTATAATGATTAATAGGTTTTAATCAATTATTTAAGCTTAACAAATGGATTAAGAAATAACAGATATAAAAAAAGTCACCCATTAAGGTGACTTTTTTATTTTTTACTCTGAGCTGTTATTACTAAACTTGGCTTATTTCTTTGGCGCGTTGGCACCGATGAACCAAGCATCTTTATCAACAATACGACTGGCTTCTGTGAATAAGTCAGCAGTATCTTCATCGCCAGCATCACCTGCCGCATCAATAGCTTCACGTAATTTGACAGCTACTTTTTTATAGCGGTTGGTTATTTCGCGAACATGATCATCAACTTCAGTGATATTGGTTGGATAGTCATCCAAAACAGAATCTTTAGCCACACGACGAGCTAAACCATTTGGCATACCGCCTAAAATGACGATACGCTCTGCGATAGCATCAGATACTTCGCGAATACGCTCAGCTGTGTCATCTAATAACTGATGTACACCGATGAAACCACTACCTTGCAAATTCCAATGGCACTGTTTGCCGTCTAGAGTTAAATCAATGACGTTAGCTAAATTAGCATTTAACAAATCGATCATTTTCTCAGCGGTTGCATCATCTATTCCACTTGCGTAACGTTCTCTCATATTATGCTCCGTTATTTATTAGAATTTAATTTTAGAATAATTATCTTGTTCTATTTCGTATCTATATTTCATAGGTCATACTCAATTTCAGTACCTATAATAGCAGCTTGTGTGAATGAGTAAACCCTAACGATTAGTCTTTGTTAGGTGGTCATGTAATAGCTTTGTTAATCGTGAAAAGCTTTGTAAATAGAGATAAGAGATTAATAGAATAATGCGCATAACTATTATTCAGGCGTCGTAATGCCTTTTTGCGCAAATTTATCAAATAATTGCTGCTGGGTTAAATTCTCGGTGTCATTAGCAAACTCATAATACTCTGGCTTTTTATCAATAAATATCTGACTCTCAAATTTTAAATTAGGTTGATCTTGGAATAGGCCTAATGAGAGCACGTAAGTCTCAGAGCCAAGCTGATGATAATAAAGGTTAGTGCCACAAGTATGACAAAACGCGCGCTCTGCCCAGTCTGATGAAGGGTAAACGGTCATAGACGCCTCACCTGCAATATCAGGTTTGCTATGACTATGTATAGCCATTAATGGACCGCTGCCCCAACGCCTGCACATACCGCAATGACAAGCTTCAAAAGTATTAATATCTTCTAGTTCAATCGTCACATTACCGCACAGACAATGACCTTTCATAATGCACTCCTTCAATGATTATTATTAACTACTTGCTTTGGACTATACCTAAGTTTTTGTAGATTTATTGCATGTTTTTGCAAGCGTTTGGTGATGATATTGACCTTTAAAAATCGCCCATTAACCCCATATTGTTATAAGCTTCAATGATAAAAGCTTCACTATATTTATCCTATTAAAAACGTCAGGAAGAAACTGCTTATGCGTATGCCCGAACCGCGTTCATCGCGTCAGTTAAATCAGTTGGCCACTCAGCTGCAAGGCGAAGCTGAAATCGTTGGTGTTAATGCGTCAGGTACGCAAATATCGAGTCGCGCTTTTGAGATGGTGACTGACTTTGAGCCTGCAGGCGATCAGCCGCAGGCTATAGAAAAGCTCGTAAAGGGTATTGATGCTGGAATGAAAGAGCAGCTTTTATTGGGAGTTACCGGCTCTGGTAAGACTTTTACCATGGCAAAGGTTATCTCTGAATGTCAGCGTCCAACTATTATTATGGCGCATAATAAAACGTTAGCCGCTCAGCTTTATGGTGAATTTAAAGCATTCTTTCCGAATAACGCGGTTGAGTATTTTGTCAGTTATTACGACTACTATCAGCCTGAAGCTTATGTGGCTGCCAGTGATACGTTTATTGAAAAAGACAGCGCAATTAACGATCATATCGATCAGATGCGTCTATCAGCTACGCGTGCGCTGCTTGAGCGTCGCGATGCGATTATCGTCGCCTCGGTATCTTGTATTTATGGTCTAGGCGATCCTGAGAGCTATCTAAAAATGCTGCTGCATATCGTAGTGGGTGATATGGTCGATCGTACCGCGATGATTAAGCGTTTGGTTGAGATGCAATATACCCGTAACGAGCTGGACTTTGGCCGTGGTACTTATCGTTTGCGCGGTGAGATATTGGATATCTATCCTGCAGAGTCTGAGCAGCTAGCGGTGCGCGTACATTTATTTGACAATGAAGTCGAGAAGATTTCTTGGTTTGATCCCTTAACGGGCAAGACGGTTCGCGGTGTGCCGCGCATTACGATTTATCCCAAGTCGCATTATGTGACCCCGCGCAATAAGCTAGATGCTGCGAGCAAAACGATTCGCGCAGAGCTGGAGCCGCGCTTAGAGTATTTCCGTGAGAATAATAAACTGATTGAAGCGCAGCGCCTTAAAGAACGTACGCAATATGATTTAGAGATGATTCAACAGCTTGGTTATTGCAATGGTATTGAAAACTACTCACAGCATCTATCAGGTCGTCCAGCAGGGGAAGCGCCACCAACGTTGTTTGATTATATTCCAGATGATGCTTTGCTGTTCCTCGATGAGTCGCATGTGACGGTATCGCAAGTGGGCGCGATGTATAAAGGCGATAGATCTCGTAAAGAAAACTTAGTTAATTACGGTTTTCGTTTGCCAAGTGCGATGGACAATCGCCCGATGAAGTTTGAAGAGTGGGAACGTATTAAGCCGACGACTATCTTTGTCAGTGCGACCCCTGCTGCTTATGAGCTGGAGCATAGCGAGCAAGTGGTCGAGCAGCTCGTACGTCCTACGGGTCTGATTGACCCTGAGATTGAAATCCGTCCAGTTCTAACGCAGGTCGATGATGTGTTATCCGAGATTACTAAGCGCAGTGCCAAAGATGAGCGAGTATTGATTACCACTTTGACCAAGCGTATGTCAGAGGATTTGACCAGCTATCTTAAAGAATACGATGTCAAAGTTGCCTATCTACATTCGGATATTGATACCGTTGAGCGCATGCAAATTATCCATGAATTGCGTACAGGCGTGCATGATGTGCTGGTCGGCATTAACTTGCTGCGTGAAGGGTTGGATATGCCTGAGGTGTCGCTAGTGGCGATATTTGATGCTGATAAAGAAGGCTTCTTACGCTCAGAGCGCGCCCTTATTCAGACTATCGGTCGTGCCGCGCGTCACTTAAATGGTAAAGCCATCCTCTATGCTGATCGTATTACTAACAGTATGCAGCGCGCGATTGAGGAAACTGATCGCCGCCGTGAAAAGCAAGTTGCCTTTAACCTTGAGCATAATATTACGCCAAGAGGCGCGCGTCGAAACGTCACGGATAAGATAGATACGGGTGAAGATCTGGATGCTAATGATAATCAAGCGATTCCCGTTAAGAGTAATCTGCCTAACGTCGATATCAGTATCTTGCGTAGTCCTGATCTATTGGCAAAAGAGATCAATCGCCTTGAGAAGCTAATGAAGCAATTCTCTCGTGATCTGAAGTTTGAGGATGCGGCGAAGACTCGTGATAAAGTGCTTGAGTTGAAAGCGCATCTGCTTTAGGGGTTTTAATCGGGGCGCACCTTGTGCCTAAACCTGTGTTTATTCATCTACACTGAAAAAATAGATGATGTTTTCTTGTATGCATCTATTTAAGGGTTTGGTGACGAAAAAAGAAGCTTCATCAGACTTTAATATTTTTCCTACAGTGCCACCGCCCTCTATTATATCTCCAATTTGAAAGGCTTTACCATCTATAGTTAACTCATGATTATTTAAATCGAAGGTTGTAGTGCCATGTTCAAATATCGGGTTCATTATATAAGTACCATTATAAGCCAGTAGACAGCCATCTTGATACAATAATGTTGCAGATGTTGCAGAAGCTGTTATAGGTGTTTGAGGATCTTGAGGAGGATAGCTAAAAAATAAACCAGCTCCTAGTTCAGCTTCGCTATAAGCACTAGGTACACTTGTGGTTTGGCAGCCTGTAGTCAATAATGTTGAAGCAAATAACACCAGTACAACGTATATTGTTTTAGTCATTGATCAATATCCTTTTACTAAATCTTAATATGGAGTAGTTAATAATTGAGCACCCGTATAATGAACAAACCTTAGAGGTGAGTACATTAGAGCAGCATTGCCGCTATTGCTTAGTACGCATGCACTTGCTATTCCATATGGCACAGAGCCATAAACTGGTCCCCCACTATCTCCTACTAGACAATTCAGTCCCTTACTTTCAATCCTAACAAAAGTACTGCCACAAGGTAAAGATGATGCGCATCCTTTATTGGCGCCACCAGATGCCGAATTATTAACATTCGCATAGGCAACATCTATTACATTGCCACAAGAAGTCCCCGTTGTCCGACCGTAATGACATAAATATGTGCCAACTTGGGCGCTTCTATAGGGATAAGCTTCTTCTGTATAGCTACTGATATCTGGATAATAGTATGGCAATGCTTTTACTGTTTTATCATTTGTCTCAAAAAATGCAAGATCATGATATTTACCAGAATCAGGATTTTTATCGTATCCTGTCAAGGTTAGCTGGTATATCTCATTATTTCGACCAACATAACGTGATTTTGTGCCAAGTTCCTTATTAAGCGTTCCACAATGGGCAGCTGCGATGACGCCAGCTACACCATTCTTTGTAGCTGGAAAGCCAGCTGTACACATAGGCTTGTTCGGATAAGAAGAGCTAACTGGTGATGTCTCTAAGAATCCCCCACCAATAAGACTTGTTGTTTTGACAGGACCATCATCGAATACTATCTCTGTTTCCATTCCTGATAATTTACTTAATTGCTGGTTGTTCAACCAGGACTGCTTTTTTGATTCATCAGGTTCATACACATAAATAGATATTATATCTTTTCTTGGGTTATAACCTAAACCTTGTATACCTTCGATACTCCTCATTAATCTTGAACTTTGATTCTGCAAAATGTTTTCAATTGATTTGAAGTTTCTAGGAGAATTAGCAACGACATCTATAGGTAGCTTATATTTTGCTGAAAGTTGATTAGACAAGGCTAGAATATCTTTTTCTAATCGTCCTTTCTTAGAGGTGCGAACTACAAGTTTGAATTCATTACCCTCGTTATCGAAATATATTCCTGCAATGTCATCTCCAAACTTTTCTTTTATCAGGCCGATAATTTCTTCTTGATCGGCCATGATTTTTAATCTGTAAGTTGCCTCCTGTATCGTAACATTATAGCTTTTAGAGTATTCAACAGCAGCCTTCTCAATAAAAGCATCATTTGCATTAACATTGAATGAAAAAGTAGAAAATGCGAGAAGTAACAAGATAGATTATTTATACATATTTTCCTTCCACTCATTTGGTTATTTGATTCTAAATCTAATAATACACAAATAATGTTCTAAAACTAAATTATTTTCTTACCATTTGTTCAAATTAAATGATTACATGAAATTTAAGATAGATTATAAATTTAAAATAATAAGGAACTTTTACTGAGATTTTTAAGTTCAAAAGTGTCCATATAGAGATGCTTAGTCGAATTTTAAATGAGCTATTTTTAAGGGTTTACTAGCTTAGATAAAATTTATCCCTTACCAACCATAAACGCACTTTTACACATTTCATCTTAAAAATTTATGTCCTTTCTTATACGATAAATAAGTATTAATTGGAGCTACTATAGCTTATCAGATTATGAATTTTAAACCATAAGGATATAATTATAATGGATGTCGCATCGTTATTTAAAAAAGGCGTAGAAAAACAATTATTGGATGTCGATGACTATATTTTTAAGCCTGAACGTATAGATATGGCGGTCGATAATGGAGACCTCAGCTGTGTGCTAAACAGTGATGGTAGTGTCAATATTTTTTATACCAAAGAAGGTATTACCGATGTGAGAGCTGCTGCTCGTAAGCACCCTTTTACCGCTTTTGATACTGAGCTGCATCACGGTATTTATGATGACGTTATTGAAGACATCGTCGATAGCGTGAATGACATTATTAGTAGTCATTCAAAATACTTCCGTATCAATAAAACATTACCGATGGCCGCAGCTCTAGGTAGCAATAACGTCATTACAGACGCCGATAAATACTAAATTTTTTAATAATTATTTCTGATGTAATGCTACTTTTATATAAAAAACCCCAGTACGTTATTTAAATAGCGTACTGGGGTTTTATTTGCTATCTAACTTTTTATTTTAATAGCTATTTAGTAAAACTGGCATAGCAAGTCTGTAATGATTTTGCCACGACGCGAGTGACTAGTTGGGTGCGATAGCTTGAGTCTATAGCCGCATTACCTAACTCCACGATAGTCACTTGCTGCGGCGCTTGCTCGCTTACACAGCCGCAAACATTAGTCTTTACCGCTTCTTGCTGTGCCTCAGTCATAGCAACGCTAGCGACGCGCCATGCGGTTTGCTTTTCAATCTGACTGCGGCATTGGTTATCAATAGCCGCTTTAAAAACATTCATACCGATCTCGTTAGCCGTACCAATAGCCGTGCCAGCGTTAGTATTGGCTCCTCCAGAAGTGGCGCAGCCCGTTAGAGCAAGTGTGGCAAGCATAGCGGTTGAAACGAGTAGTTTTTTCATAATTCTTTCCTGTTAATTGGATCAGTGAAATCGGATATTGACTCTAAAGCTTATAACACTAAACATTTTAATGTACTAGCAAAATTTGTGCTTATGATACATTTTATGGGTATAAATTGTCTATTGTATAGTGGCATAGATATTTAGATTATATCAACTCACTAATGCATATCCTAGACTATAAAGCAGCAGGAATAATGCTAATTTATTAATATCTAAACAGCTCAGCCAGCCAGAGTACTAACTCTTTAGCAGGCGCGTCAATCAAATATTGTGGGTAGCTAAGATAAGTTATTACACAGTCATTCAAATCAGTTAGCATATGCAATAGTAGTCCCAAACCTATTATATGATAAGGTTTTTTGAAGAACAGCAAGCCTACATAGACTAGCATCGCATAATAGGTGTGCAATGGATGAAAGTTAATGCTACAGCGATTGGGCGAGAATATAGGAGTGGCTAGCAAGTGATCCAAATCTACTAACATAGTCGCTAACAGTATCAGGTACACACGTTTATAGTCACTACGGAAAAACACATAGGCAATAATCAAAGGCATGCCGAAATGCAAAAAGTAATGCATAAGTGTCTGAGTCATAATATTTTCAATTTAAGGTTCTGCTGTAACCAAAATAAAACCAGCTAAGACAAATAGTCCTAGCTGGTTTTTTATCTAAAGTCATTGCTAAATTTTATACATTTTTGCCATGATCTCTTTGTTGAATCTCTTTGGCTAATTTATAGCACTCCTCAACATGATCGGTGGCAATCTTTTTAAAGATCATATAACCCATAGTCGCTGCGACTAGCTGACCACCAAGTGGAATAAATTTCGTTACTTGCTTGGCAGCGATACGACCACCAAAGCCTTGTACGGTCTTTTTAACGATACCGCGAGTCGCCATTAAGCCTGCAAAATCAACGGTACGATTTTTTAGCTCTTTCCAATGCACTTCACGCGATCCTAAATCTACAGCGCCTTGACGATCTTTGAGTAATCCGAAGCGCTCACTAATATCAGGAAGTAATTGGGTCAACATGCCTGCATCAACCGCAACATCAAAGAAGGGCACTGGTACAACGGCAACACCAGCAGAGTATTTAGCACGTTTTTTGACTAGAGCGATACATTCTTTTTTGACTTGTTCAAGATCTAGACTTGGATCTATAGTGTTCGGTAGTTTTTCAGCAGCTGGAGTGGTCTTCATTAATTTTTCCTTTATAAGTGATTTAATAATGACGTTATTTTAATAGGGTCATTGACTATTATTCATTCTAGGGATTTATGGGCATCATGCAATCATAGCTTTGTATCAAGATATAGGAGATTTGGCTATCTATGCACCGTTTTTGTAAACTATGTTTTTTATAAGTGCTATTAATCGCTGGCTGTCTTTTACCGACTGCTATTTTGAAACGTGTTACAACAGGATTCAATGAACACAGTCGCTATAAATTAGTATTGTGGCGCATTGCCAAAGTCAGTAGAATAGCTTCATGCTAAATTTAACCTCTAGATATACAGGCACTCGCATCGACGAGCTGCCCACCGCGCTACAACCCCTTGCTACTCACTCATTTACCCTTGCTCGCCTGTATGCTGGGCGTGGTATCTTGCAACCTGATGAGTTAGAAACAAGCCTATCAGGTCTACTATCTGCCCAGAAGCTACATGGTGTTGAGACCGCAGTAGCCTTATTAGATGTCGCTATTGATGAGGGTCAGCGGATCTTAATCGTAGGCGACTTCGATTGTGATGGGGCGACCAGCACCGCGCTGATGATGCGTGCCTTGAGCGCTATGGGCGCGACGGTTGATTACTTAGTGCCTGATCGCTTTAAGTACGGCTATGGCCTCACTCCTGAGATTGTTGAGCTGGGTATTGACACTTATCAGCCGCAGATGATCGTCACGGTAGATAACGGTATCTCAAGTACCGAGGGTGTCGCACGGGCGCAAGCGGATGGCATCACCGTTATTATCACCGATCATCATCTAACGACTAAACCTGTACCCCCTGCTGAGGCGGTGGTAAACCCCAATCAGCTTGATTGCACCTTTAGTAGTAAAGCATTGGTTGGGGTAGGCGTGGCGTTTTATGTATTAGGCCGTTTGGCCAAACTGCGCCGAGAAGCGGACAAGTCTACGGTACAAGTCAGCCGTTATTTGGACTTAGTCGCGCTGGGTACGATTGCGGATGTAGGCGTACTCGATAAGAATAATCGCATACTCGTGCATCACGGCCTAGCTGCTATTCGTCAAGGGCGTTGCTGTATAGGAATATTGGCGCTACTAGAGCAAGCGGGACGTGATCCCAAGCAATTGCATGCGCAAGATTTTGGTTTTGTATTAGGGCCACGTATTAATGCCGCAGGGCGCATGGATAATATGCGCGTCGGTATTGAATGCCTGCTTACCGATGATTGGGGCACCGCTCAGCGTCTCGCGCACGAGCTGGAGCTACTTAATCGTGATCGACGTAAGGTTGAAGGTGAGATGCGTAGTCAAGCGGATAGTATCGTTGACGCTTTAGCTGCTGACAGTAGGGTTCATAGTCAGTCTAATGATGAGCAAGATGATTTGTTAAACGGTAACTTTGATAGCATTATTGTTGAACAAGCTGACCAAGAGGTACCCGATACTAGCGCAAGTGATAAGCGTAGTATTGTGCTGTATCAAGACAACTGGCATCAAGGCGTTATTGGTATTGTCGCTGGTCGTTTAAAAGAGTCGCACTATCGACCGAGTATCGTTTTTGCACCTGCTAATGTCGAGCGTACTGGCGCTAACGATGCAATTAAAGGGTCAGCGCGTTCTATCGCAGGCGTGCATATTCGTGATGCTATTGAGCAAGTTGCTGAGCAGCATCCAAATTTAATCAGTCACTTTGGCGGTCATGCGATGGCAGCAGGCTTGACCTTAAAGCGTAGCAACTTTGAGGGCTTTGTTAGCGCCTTTAATGAGGTCATGAGCACCCTTGATAATGAGGTATTTGCTGAGCAAAAATATACCGATGGGCAACTGCAAGCGCAGGACTTTAGCTTAGGGTTTGCCGATGGTCTAGCGGATGCTAGTGTTTGGGGTCATGGCTTTGCGCCACCGATATTTGACGGGGTGTTCGAAGTGCTCAGCTTTAAAGTACTCAAAGACAAGCATCTGAAATTATCGCTGCACTATCCTGATGTGCAATATCCTATCGATGCTATCTATTTCAATTACGATAGCAAAGCTTGGGATTATCGAGCCGAGCAAGTACATATATTATTTGAGCTGGATATCAATGAGTGGAATGGAAAACAAAACTTACAGCTGATGGTGAAGGATTTAGCGGTTATTGCTGACTAACCCTGCTGATAAGCTTAAGTAGAATATGTTATAAAAAGCGTCACCTCTTAAAGAAGTGGCGCTTTTTTAATACTTCCATGAAATCTTTGGGAACTGCCAATCATAACGAATGGCTAGCATCCTTATGATAAAAATAGTCGCCATAGTAGAGATATCTGTTACCCATTCAGTCACGCCTAAGTTATATAAGGCAAAATATAAAATACCGCCAGCTAATGCGGCACTGATATAAATCTCTTGTTGCAGCACTAGCGGAATCTCATTGCAAATCATATCGCGAATGATACCCCCTACAATGATGGTAATTACACCAAGCAGCAGCGCTACTGGAACGGTAGCACCCATACTATCGGCAACTTTAATACCTATCAAAGTAAAAGCAGAGAGACCTATCGTATCAGTGAGCTTGAGAAACGTATCGACGCGTTTTAGATTAGCATGAAAGAATATTTGCGTTATCAAAGAGGCTATAGTGATAACCAGCAAGTAACTCATATCCACCATCCAAAACAGAGGATGCCGATCTAAGATGACATCGCGCACAGTACCACCGCCAATAGCGGTTACAATAGACACTAGCAGACAACCAAAAACATCAAAGTTTTTATGCTTAGCTAGTATGGTACCTGAAACACTACAAGCCACAATACCTATCATATCGAATAAATATAATAAGGAGCGCGGATCAAAGGTGGTAATCAATATAGGGTCTAATGCGATAGTCGGCATAGAGCAGTCTCTCTGAGATTTTGTTATTATTGAACGCTATACCACTGCATGATAATGCTTAGACAATCTATGTCTACACACTGCTAACGATGTATTAGAATAATGACTAGGGCGTTTTGAATCATTAAAGCGCCCTTTTTTTGATCGACATTTTTTAAACAACATTAGGCACGTTCTAAAGGCTATAAATTATGCTTTTTTATCAAGCCAATATCTGGAAAGTGCCAATCATAACGCACTGCCAGCATACGTATCACAAAGATGGTTAGCATGGTTGTTGACTCCGTAACCCAAGAGGTGATGACCATACCTTCCATAATAAAATAAACGATACCGCCGATAATAGCTGCGGTGACATAAATCTCACGCTGCAATACCAGCGGAATCTCATTACAGAGCATATCGCGAATCACAGTACCAAACAAAATATTGAGTACCCCAAGCAAAATACAAACAGGAATATTCGCGCCCATCTCTTGCGCCACCTGAATACCAATTAAGGTAAAGATCGCTAGCGCTAATCCGTCAAACAGCTTCAGTAAACCATCGACGTGACGCGCTTTTGGATTACAAAACATCTGAAAGCCCACCGAAGTAATAGTGATAATCAACAGATAATTCATATTCACCATCCAAAATAGGGGATAGCGATCGAGAATGATATCACGCGCGGTAGGGCCACTAATAGCGGCAATCATCGCCACTAATATACAGCCGAATACATCGAATTTTTTGAATTTAGCTAAGATAGTTCCCGAGACGCTACAGGCAAAAATACCAAACATCTCAAGCCAAAACATAAATGAGGTGGGCTCAAAGCGAGTCACAAACTCAGGAGTAAGAGCGAGCGGGATTTCAGCAAGTTTATCGACAGCTGGAGCAATAGTAGCGGAAGCAGAGGTTAAAGTGGTGCTGATTGGGGCAGATAATATATCAAAAGATTTACCAAATAAAGTGATGCAGCAAGCGTTGAGCCAGGCATAAAGATTGACACTGATAATACTGATCATAAGCGTTCACGTAGAAAACCCACAAGGACAATTGAGCTGATGTCAGTTGACCAAGCGGATGGAGGGAAGATGCCAATCAAAGCGCAGTGCAAGTATCCGCACCGCAAAGATGACGCCAAGCATAATAAATTCGTTCAAGCTGGAGTTGATACCGTAATGCGCTAATAATAGGTAGGTCACTGATCCTGCGATACTAGCAGAGATATAGATCTCACGTTGCAACAGTAGTGGTAACTCATTACAGATAATATCGCGCAAGAGGCCACCCAAAATAGCAGTCCATACACCCATCATAATCGCAATAACAGGCGATAAGTCTTGATTGAGCGCAATCTTAAAGCCAATAACGCTAAAAGCGGCCAGACCAATCGCATCGAATAGATTGAGCATATTATCGATTTTAGGAGAAAGATGAAAGAATATTTGTACGACAAGTGAGCTAATGGTGATCACCAACACATAATTGAGATCGGTCATCCAAAATAGCGGATGACGATCCAGCGCCATATCGCGTAGTGTGCCGCCACCAATAGCGTTGACCATAGCCACTAAGATGCAACCTGCGATATCAAAACCTTTATGCTGCGCCAGCAAGGTGCCGGCAACTGCACAAGCAATAATACCAATCATATCTAGTAAATATAGCAAAATATCAGGAAAAATTAAATTATTGGTCATAATGATTTTCTGGTAGCTTTTTGCGTAGATGAGGGGTGTTGAATCAATAGTTAACAATCTAAATGAGCTAATGCAAATCAGCCGTCTTTAGCAAATAATATTAGTCCTATGATAATCAGGGCAATACCTAGTAGTCCCATCGCTGATGGTAAGGCATTGTTCAGCAATAACATCCCACCGATCAGCGCAAATATCACTTCACTGGCTTGGGTCGAGTCTACGCCAGCGACTTCGCTCGACGTCACAGCACGTTCGCGAGCATATAAGAAGATACTGGTGGCGCCAACCCCTGCTAATAATGCTACCAGCAAGGTATTAAATAGTTGCGCGCTATCAGGTAGTTTTGGGTGCACTATAATGCCTAAAACGAGCCAAAATGGCAAACTACCAAGGGTCATCAACCACACTTTATTAAAAGCGTTTTGTAATAGGTCGGTGTCGATAGCAGGAATACGGCTAATCAGCTTTTGTAATGGCGATTGAGTTGGTATAGCAGCGTGAATAGCGTTGTTACGAGGCGTGATACTTGAATTATTCAAATGATCATCACCAAAATCCTGATTAACAGAGTTTTCATGAGCTTTGTGGCGTTCGGCATTTTGCATACGCGTATTATAGGACACTTGCCAAACCAGCTGATTGCCAATCGGGTAGCAAAAAGCAGCCAGCAATGCAGGCAGGGCACCAAAGAGGAGCATATCTGTCATCGATACCGTAGCAGCTATATCTACGGCCTCAGCAGCGTGCAGACCTTCACTAACGTTAACTAGTAATACGCCTAAGAATACCAAGAAGGCATAGATAATAAACTTTTTATCAAAGCGTTGACCAAAGGCTAATAGCACAAGCAAGCTGGTAACCACAGTGAACATAAAAGTTGCCGCAACCACCCAGCCTGCGACATGATCAGCGGCGTAGCAAATACCCGTATAGAACACACCAAAACCGATACTGCCCGTAATACACCAAAACTTCCAGTGTGCAAAAAAGATAGTGGTTAGCGCTCTAATACGTCCAAAACCGTGTTGCATCGTAATAATGACAGTGAGCATCAACCACATAAACAAGTAACGCAAACTGGCTGACCAAAACCAATGACCACCAGCCGAACTCATAGCTTCATTTAGGATAAAGGTAGAACTAAACAGCGCTCCTGCTAATAAACCTAATAAGATCAGTTTGATCATTACTGCACCCTTGCGCTTGTAGCTTTGAAGTATTTTTGATTTTTAATTATTTAGGGTCTGTTTGATCATTCGACCGTGGCACTGACAGAGACTATTTTTTTAGGCGCTTCGCAGATAAAAATTGTAAGTTTAGTCATTCTAAGCGTCTATTTTTAGCAATGAAGCGGCAAAAAAGAGTCCTGTCCCACTCGAGCACAGCTCTCGTCTTGCGAACGGGCAAAGCAGTGCTTTGCTCGATCCGTTCTCAGGGCTGATGCTAAAATCGCTCTATTCGTTGTAACCGTCTAACTAAAATCAGCTAGCTAAGGCATCTGCATTACCTGCAATTTTTACTTAGACTAGAACCATTTTAGCTATCAGCAGTGCCCTCTTGTGAATGTTCAACAGACCCTATTCTAAGCCAAGTAAAACGGTTGCAGATTAGCGCTCTTAATCTGATATTTCGCCTTTATAACATGAAAGCAGCGTCCTCGTCTAAAAAAAAGGTACTTAGAATAATCTAAGTACCTTTTGATAATCAGCTATGACTTATCTTAATTTGAACTACGCCAAACGTAATAACTCATTAACTGATGTCTTAGCACGGGTTTGCGCATCGACTTTTTTGACGATGATAGCAGCATATAAACTATGTGTGCCATCTTCTGAAGGTAAGCTACCAGGCACTACTACTGAGCCTGCTGGCACGCGACCACGATGAATCTCGCCCGTCTCACGGTCGTAAATTTTGGTTGATTGACCAATGTAGACGCCCATAGAGATGACCGCGCCTTCTTCAACGATCACACCTTCAACGATCTCAGAGCGCGCGCCGATGAAGCAATTGTCCTCAATAATAGTAGGGTTGGCTTGTAAGGGTTCTAATACACCACCGATGCCGACACCGCCTGATAGATGGACGTTTTTACCGATTTGCGCACATGAGCCAACCGTCGCCCAAGTATCTACCATCGCGCCTTGATCGACATACGCACCGATATTGACATAAGACGGCATTAGTACTGCGCCTGCTGCGATGTAAGAGCCTTTGCGGGCGACTGCTGGCGGTACGACGCGCACGCCAGCTTCTTTGAACTGTGCTTCAGTCCAGTCAGCAAACTTAGTCGGTACTTTGTCATAGAACTGTACGTGGTCACCAGCGGCTTGAACATAATTGTCATTTAGGCGAAATGATAATAAAACCGCTTTTTTGGCCCATTGATTGACAACCCATTCGCCATCTTTCTTTTCAGCGACTCGCAAGCTACCGTTATCTAGCTGCTCAAGCACTTGCTCGATAGCACTACGTACATCCTGTGGCATGGTAGTTGGACTATACTCGTTGCGGTTTTCAAAAGCTTGTTCGATGGTCTGTTGTAATGACATAAAAATCCTTGAAAAGTTATTAAGTAAAATTTTGACTAAATGCAGGCTTATTGTCGCTAATTTAGCCGTCTTTAGCAAATTGCGTCATAGAATAAGGGCTTACTCTGAGTGACTTACTTCGTCTAACCAGTTTAAAATATCTTGATAAACGATAGTTTTTTCTTGCTCATGTAAGGGCTCATGACGCATATTAGGATACAGCTGACTGCTCACTTTGCTAAAGCCTTGATTTTGTAAGCGCTTAACCACAGCACGTATACCGCGAGCCATATTACCGATAGGATCGTTTTTACCGCTGACAAATAGCAGTGGAAAGTCTTGGTTAAAGGTAGTTGCCCAACCTTTATTCAGCCCTGATTGCATCAATGAAAATAAAGTCAAAAAGCCATTATTAGTAAATTCAAAACCCGTAAGGGGATCGGCCTCGTACGCGGCGATATTAGCTTCGTTTTTGCTTAACCAAGCGAAAGATGATGATGAGCTGCGATCTAGTAGTTTACTATTGAGTAGCTTATTCATCGTCTCAGCAAATAGCGTATTAGGCTTTTTGGGAGCGGCCTTTGCCAGTATTTTATTGACAGGTAATATGAGCTTGATGAGAGGGTTAGTATCCGCTGTGCCCATAAGGATCGCCCCTGAAAAGTCATGGGAATGGTGCTTGAGCACCGTACGCACGATAAACGAACCCATTGAATGACCCATAATAAAATGTGGCACATCAGGGTGACGCGACTTGATGCTATCCGCCATGATGATAGCGTCTTTTAATAACGACTGCATCGGATGCTCATGACCGAAAAACCCCAGCTCATCTTCTGACTTGACGGTCTGCCCGTGACCTAGCTGGTCATAGGTAACAACAGCGATACCATTGTCTGCTAAAAACTGGGCAAATTCAGTATAGCGACCACTATGCTCTGCCATACCATGCACGATAAGCAGTGTTGCTTTTACTTTGCTATCTTTTGTAGTATCCGCGGGCTTAGCAGCGGGCTCAAAAAAGGTATGATGCAGATAATGACTGTTATCTGAGGAGGTGATTTGCTCGGTTGTACTCATAAAAGATTCCTAAAATCTTGCAATCAATAAAATTTAAAAAGAGTTATAGTTACGTCTCTATAGATAGGACTATAAACCATCTTTCAAACGATTATAGCTGTTTTTATCTATTCTATCGTATTAGCGCTGATAAATCGTTTTACCTTCTTTAATGGTCTGCATCACTTTGACGTCTTTTAGCTTACTTGGCTCAATCGTTAATGGATTGGCGTCCAAAATAACCAAGTCAGCGAGTTTACCTACGGTTAAAGACCCTTTGCAGTCACTATCGCAATCAGGCACTGGTGCTAGATACGGCTGACTAAAGTAGGCGGTCTTACCTTGCGGTGAGCCGTCAGCGATAATCTTAGTCCCTTGTACTTTGAAGCCGTTTTGATAGTTTTTCCAGACAAAGTCATTATCGGCTAAATTCTCATCTAAGTCGCTAACGCCAGCTAGGGATACTAAGTCAATTTTGAGCTTGCCTGCATCTGCTTGTGATTAAAAGAACTTAATGGCATCACGGGTGGTCGAGCCATCTTGCGCAGTGGTAACCCCATTCTCAGCGTAGTAGTCTTGCGTTCGATCAAAAAACTCGGCTTGTTTGGGTGCTAGCACTTCTAGCAAATTGCGCACGAAGGGATACATCGCGGTTTCTTGTACTAGGCCATTAGGTTCATTTGAGCCTTTGACTCGGGCAATATTGCCACCTTCTGGTGCTTTACTCTCGGCTGTGATGTCCATTTCGGCTAAGCCTTTGGAGTTTGCCACGCCCATATGACCGCTGGTATGTTGCAGATAGACAGGATTGTCAGGCAGTACGCTATCGATCTCATTCTTGGTCGGATGACGATCTTCCGCTAATTGCGTCTCATCGTAACCCCAACCGAATATCCATTCGCCATCTGCGATATTGTTATCTTTTTTATAAGCCTTTAATGCCGCGAGAATCTTGTCGATGCTATCGATTTTGCAGACAGGTGGCGGATTGAGGTCAGCTTGTCCTACCGTATTGGACACCATGCCAAAATGGCTGTGCGGATCGATAAAGCCTGGCAATAAGGTTTGATCTTTGAGATCGACTTGCGCGGCATTAGCGTATTTCGATTGCGCCTCATCTAGGCTACCAACGTAAGCAATTTTGCCACCTTTAGTCACTACCGTTTCAACCATTTGCGGCTTATCACCTTCCATAGTAATGATATCGCCATTGTAATAAACGACGGCTGATGAGTCTGAACCCTCTGTAGGTTCGCTTAATGCCGTAATTTTGGGAGTCTCTGCTGTCGTATCAGCGATCTGGCTGCACCCGACTATAGCGAGCAGTGCCACGCTCAAAAAGGTGGGTTTAAATAAGTTTTTTGCTACTGATTGATTTGCTAAAAAGCTTACAGATTCATCCTTGAGACGGTTGTCAAGTAACCAAATTATCAAACACGCCCTAGCATCGTACAATAGACTGACCCAAAATTATATTAACTTATGGTTTAATCTTAACCGATTATATTTTTCAACAGAATTGAACCACTCTTTTAAACGAATAAAAGCATTATTTATGAAAAACTCACCATCACCGAAGCCACCATCACAAAAGTCGCTACCACGAAAACTATTACTAGTAGGAGCAGGTCACGCTCATATCGGTTTGCTACGTCAGCTTATTGATGCCAAGAATCGCTTAAATAGCCTGAACAATTTACAGATAACCTTAGTCACTGAGCAGCCACAAACGATTTATTCAGGCATGTTGCCTGGGTGGATGGCGGGTCATTATAGTCTTGCCGATATCAGTATTGATGCTAAGTCACTATGTAAAAGGGCTGGCGTGCGCTTTATTCAGCAAAAATTAGCTAAAGTAGAGGCTGATTCGTCTTCACTGAGCACGACTAAAAACAATACCTTTGATTATGACTTGTTATCCCTAAATACCGGTGCCGATACGGATATACGCTGGCTGAATAATGATCAAGAGCAAGCTGATATCTCTAAAAAAGTTATCCCTATTCGTCCAATCTATCCATTCGTTGAGCGTTGGCAGCAGATTATTGCAGACGCTAAGGGTTCCGATCAGTATCATTTGGCAATCGTTGGGGCAGGCGCGGCAGCAGTGGAGCTGGTATTAGCGGCGCAATATAGGTTGCAACAAATCAATGGCATTAACAATAACAATAACAACTATCAAGCCTATTTAGTTTGTGGTGATCATTTATTACCGAGCTTTAATGAGCGTTTTCGACAAAAAGTTATCGGTCAGCTTGAGCGCCACAACGTCAAAATCATTTATTCTAAAGCAAAAGGCTATAGCGAGGGTCAGCTATATACGAATACCGATGCCTTGTCTATGAATGCGGTGATAGCAGCTACTGGTGTGACAGGTTCGGCTTGGACGGATTATACCGATCTGCAAACGGTAGATGATGGTTTTATTGCAGTAAATGAGACGCAGCAAAGCGTCTCTCATTCTAATGTATTTGCCGTTGGTGATGTAGCCACTCGTGTCGATCAAGATATGGCACACTCAGGAGTACATGCGGTATTCGGTGGTGCTGTCGAGGCTGATAACTTATTAGCGTATTTGGCAGATAAGCCCTTAAAGAGATATAAACCCAAAAATCGTACGCTTTATTTATTATCTTGCGGTGATAAATATGCGATTGGTAGTTGGGGTAAATACAGCACTCAGGGGCGCTGGGTTTGGACTCTTAAACGACACATTGATAAGCGTTTTGTTAAGTCAGCTAATCGGTAAATATATTCATCTAGATAGAAAAAGTAACGTTTTTAATCATAAATATTTATAATCAATACTGTATTATTGATTAGATAAACTATATAGAGCAAGATTTTATAAGTAATAAGCAAGCTAAATGAAAAAGTAAATGAACGAATGAATGAAAGGATTCTAAATTATTATGAAATCTACTATTGAGCTGCTTGAATTCACCGACTTTCCTGCTATCAAACGACGCGCGTTGACGACGCTGCAAGTCAATATGGGCTATTTATGTAATATGTCCTGTGTTCATTGTCATGTGGCTGCTAGCCCGTACCGTACTGAGATGATGTCACGCGAGCTGGTTGAGCTAATACCACAAGTTCTGCAAGCACAAAATATTGATACGTTAGATCTAACGGGCGGCGCGCCTGAGATGCATGATGATTTTAAATATTTAGTCAAATCTGCACGCGATATGGGTGTCACCGTCATTGACCGCTGTAATCTTACTATCCTTATGGAAGAAGGTTATGAAGATATGGCGCAGTTTTTGGCAGACAATCAAGTCGAAGTAGTCGCCTCTCTACCTTGCTATTCGCTAGAGAACGTCGATAAGCAGCGCGGTAAAGGCGCGTTTGATGACAGTATTTTAGGATTGCATAAGCTTAATGCCCTAGGTTATGGAAAGGGTTACGGCAGAGAAGGCTCCGGTTTGACGTTAAATCTAGTTTATAACCCGCAAGGCGCGACACTACCGCCTGATCAGCAGCAGCTAGAGGCCGATTATAAGCGCGAATTAAAAGAGCACTTCGATATTGAGTTTAATCAATTGTTTGCGCTAACCAATATGCCGATTCAACGCTTTGGCGCGGTATTGCTCGCCAAGAATGAATTTCATCCTTATATGGATTTGCTAAAGGACAATTATGTCGCTGCCAATCTAAAAGACGTGATGTGCCGCGAGACTATTAGCGTTAATTGGCTCGGGGAGCTATTCGATTGCGACTTTAATCAGCAGTTAGAGATTGCCGTACCGAATAAATCACGCCGACAGTTAAGCGATTTATTAACTCAAAATCCGCGTGGTGATGAGATTGCTATTGGTGACCACTGTTACGGCTGCACCGCAGGGCAAGGTAGTAGCTGTGGCGGCGCTCTCGATGAAGTTGAGGCACAAGCGCAAGTTTAAAAAATAGCATTTAATCTATTTAAATGAGTTCACAAAATTTTAATTATGTTTTTTATAAAGGACAACGCATGAAAAAGGTACTCATTGTCCTAGTGGTCGTTTTGGTCGTTGCTGGATTTTTCTTATTTGGCTTTAACGATTTATTAACCTTGGAAGGTATTCAAGCACGTCTAGGGCAGTTCTACGAGTGGCGCAATGAATCTCCACTATTGGTAGGTGGACTATTTTTCTTAGCATATGTACTTATTGCTGCGTTTTCATTACCTGGTGCCGCATTAATGACTTTGCTCGCAGGCGCTTTGTTTGGGCTATGGTGGGGTCTGCTGCTAGCCTCATTTGCCTCTAGTGTTGGCGCGTTATTTGCCTTTCTTGCAGCGCGGTACCTGTTGCGAGAAAGCTTCCAAAGCAAGTTTGCCAGTA
Source organism: Psychrobacter sp. M13 (assembly GCF_030718935.1). Lineage (NCBI taxonomy): Bacteria > Pseudomonadati > Pseudomonadota > Gammaproteobacteria > Moraxellales > Moraxellaceae > Psychrobacter > Psychrobacter sp. M13. Next base: position 2,213,485 of record NZ_CP132194.1, on the reverse strand, counting down.
AGCTAGATAGCATCAATGCGGGTATCGAAAAAGACGGCGGCTTCTATTTATTTACCTTACGCTTGCTACCGTTATTTCCATTTTTCTTAGTCAATATCTTGATGGGTCTCACTAATATCAAGACTTGGACTTACTACTGGGTGAGTCAGATCGGCATGCTGGCAGGTACTTTTGTTTATGTCAATGCTGGGGTACAGCTGGCGCAGATTGAGAGTCTTGGCGATATTATTTCACCGACATTGCTTGCCTCATTTGCGCTACTAGCTGTCTTCCCGTTAATCGCCAAAAAAGCACTCAACTGGTATAAAGCGCGTCAAGTCTATAAAGGCTGGAGCAAGCCCAAATCTTTTGATCGCAATATGGTCGTGATAGGCGCAGGTGCAGCAGGTTTAGTCTCCTCTTATATCGCGGCTACGGTTAAGGCCAAAGTCACACTAGTTGAAGCGCATAAAATGGGCGGTGATTGTCTGAATTATGGCTGTGTGCCCAGTAAATCACTAATCAAAAGCGCTAAAGTGGCCAATAGCATGCGCCATGGTGAAAAGTACGGTCTGCAAAATGTAGAAGCTGAGTATGATTTTAAATCAGTTATGGCACGTATTCATAAAATCATTGCCACTATAGAACCCAATGACAGTGTCGAGCGCTATACCGATCTTGGCGTTGATGTCATCAAAGGTTATGCGACGATTATCGATCCGTGGACGATAGAAATCGCTAGTAATGATGCTAATGACACAAACAGCACTCAACGTGTAAGCACTCGTAGTATCGTTATTGCGGCAGGTAGTAAGCCGTTTATTCCACCTATTGAAGGCTTAGAAAATATCGACTATTTAACCAGTGATAACTTATGGGAAAAGCTCAGTCATCAGTCAAGTCCACCTAAACGCTTAGTGATTGTCGGTGGTGGCCCTATCGGCTGTGAGTTGTCGCAAGCTTTTGCGCGCTTAGGTTCGCAGGTGACACAGGTACAGCGTGGCGAGCAACTGCTCAATAAAGAAGACCTAGAGGTAGCAGAGTACGCCAAGGCTTGCCTAGAAGCTGATGGGGTACGAGTACTACTTGAGCATGATGCAGTGCGTTGCGAACGTGTCAGTACTGATATTGAGGCTGACGGACAGAGCAGTAACCGCTTAACGCTTAAACACAACGGTATTGAGTCTGCTATCGAGTTTGATGAGATAATTATAGCAGTGGGTCGGCAGTCGCGGCTGACCGGCTATGGACTGGATAATCTGGGCATCGATGCCGAAAAGACCATCGTCACCAATGATTACCTTGAGACCAAATTTCCTAATATTTTAGCGGCAGGCGATGTGGCAGGCCCTTATCAGTTTACTCATGTCGCCGCGCATCAAGCTTGGTACGCGGCAGTTAATGCGCTGTTTGGCACGTTTAAAAAGTTCAAAGCGGACTATCGGGTAATTCCTTGGGTCACTTTTATTGATCCCGAAGTCGCGCGCGTTGGCCTGAATGAGATCGATGCCAATAAGAAAAATATCAAATATGAAGTCACGCGCTACGATATCAGCGATCTGGATCGTGCGATTACTGAAAGCCAAGCGACAGGTTGGGTCAAAGTATTAACGGTACCCAATAAAGATAAAATATTAGGCGTGACTATCGTCGGTAATCACGCTGGCGAGTTACTTGCCGAATACGTCCTCGCTATGAAGCATAACCTTGGACTCAACAAAGTCCTTGGCACTATTCATACCTATCCTACTATGAGTGAAGCTAATAAATACGTGGCAGGAGAGTGGAAACGCAATCATGCACCCGAAAAGCTTTTAACTTGGGTAGAAAAATTCCATAAATTTAAACGGAGTTAAGATTATGTCAATATCGAATAGATCAACCCAACGTTTTGCTAAGCGCTCAATTAAAGGCTTACTAGTACAGCCTGTCATTGCAGCCGCTATCTTGTTATCCAGCACGGCTGCCTTTGCCGACTTTAACCACAGTAGCTGGGATAGTTTACTTAATAAAAATGTCACGATGACTAACGGCGGTAAGGCTTCTGTAGTCAATTACGCTGGCATGAAAGCGGATCAAGCCAAGCTCGATAGCTATATGGCCGCCACTAGTAAAGTCAGTCAGTCTGAGTTCAATAAATGGAGCAAGGATGAGCAACTGGCATTTTTGATCAATGTCTATAACGCAGGTACCGTTGAGCTGGTCTTAACTAAATACCCAGGTATCAAATCGATCAAGGATATCGGCGGCGTATTTGGCTCACCTTGGAAACAGAACTTCATTTCATTATTAGGTAAAACGCGCTCGCTTGATGATATCGAGCATAATCTCATTCGTGGCTCTAAGCGCTATAACGAACCTCGTATTCACTTTGCCGTCAACTGCGCTAGCATCGGTTGCCCAGCGTTATTAGATGATGCCTTTACAGCTAGTAAGCTCGATAAGCAGCTAGAGCAAGTCACTAGTAAGTTCCTAGCCGATAGCAGTCGTAACCGTCTAAAGGGCAGTACCCTTGAGGTATCGCCAATATTCAAATGGTATAAAGAGGACTTTGAAACCAATTGGCGCGGTACTAAAGACTTAGAAGGTTTTTTAGGTCGTTATAGCTCATCACTAGGTCTTAATAAGTCTCAAACGGCTGACTTAAAGAGCGGTAAGACCAAAATTAGCTATACTAATTATGATTGGAACTTAAATAAAAAATAATGGTAATAAAAAATAGAGGCAATGTCGCTAAATATGAACACCGTTTCTATCATCACTCCCATACTCAACGAGGCAGACAATCTGCCTTTTTTGTTTGCAAATATTAGCAGTCTAAATCCAGCGCCACAGCAAATAATAATGGTCGATGGTGGCTCAACTGATCGCTCAATTACAGTCGCTAAAGTGTTGATAAATGATTTTCTTAGCAGTGAGAAATCGAATATAAGATGGCAAATTATTGAGTCACCCTCTGGACGTGCAGTACAAATGAATGCAGGCGCCGCGCAAGCGACTGGCGATATATTGTTGTTCCTGCATGCGGATACTCAGTTACCTATGACTGCTATCAATGATATTTCATTAGCAATGAAAAGAGCTGATAATAATTGTGAGTGGGGGCGTTTTAATGTGCGGCTAGACAGTCGCAACCCGATGCTCTGGTTAGTGGGTGCTATGATGAATGGTCGCTCAAGACTGACAAGTATCGCTACAGGCGATCAAGCTATTTTTATAAGCAAAGCGCTGTTTGAACAATTAGGTGGTTTCCCTAAACAGCCGTTAATGGAAGATATTGAGCTATGCAAAAGCTTAAAAGGTATCGCTAAACCTGTTTGCCTAACAAGTAAAGTCATTACTTCGGCAAGGCGTTGGCAGCAACATGGCACATGGCAGACAATACTGCTAATGTGGCAGCTACGCTTTGATTACTGGCGCGGAGAGTCGGCTGAGAGTATTAAGCAGCGGTATTATAAATAAAAGAACCTGAACCTATCATGAATCAAAAACCACAAACTTGCATTATCATCTTTGCCAAATTCCCAGCACAAGGCATGGCAAAGACCCGTTTGCAACCAGCATTAGGTATTGATGGTGCGGCATGTATGGCACGGCAACTATTGTTGCACAGTGTTGAGCAAGCGCTAGCCACTGGATATACGGTTGAGATGTGTGTTAGTCCAGCCCCAACGGATCTTTGTTGGAAGGAGCTGGATTTGCCAAAGTCATTATTATGGTCAGCGCAAGCACAAGGCGACTTAGGTCTGCGTATGTTAACCGCCAGTCAGAATGCATTAACCAATTTCGATAAAGTCCTATTAACGGGTAGCGACTGCCCTGATCTAACTGCCCAAAGAATGCAAAGTGCTGCCCAGCAATTAGAGCAATATGATATATCTATGATTCCAGCTTTCGATGGGGGTTATGTATTACTTGGATTACAGCAAGCTAATGCGCACCTGTTTTCAAATATGACATGGAGCGTGAGCGATGTTGCAGCCGTGACCAAACAGCGCATAAAAGATTTGAGCTGGTCGCTAGCGTTGTTAGAGCCATTAGCAGATATAGATGAGCCTGATGACTTGCAGTATTTACCAACAGGCTGGCTAGCAGACTATACGTTGGTTAATTGAATGCTAAGCTAAAGATGTTTTTGTTCATACCCTTACCATATTTAAAGGAAAACGATTATGCAGGACGTGGTACAAGATTATTATGGCAAGCAACTACAAAGTACCGCTGATCTAAAGACGTCGGCTTGTTGCGATATCAGTAACATGCCAAGCTGGCTAAAACCACTACTTGCCAATATTCATGATGACGTACTCAGTCGTTACTATGGCTGTGGGTTAGTGTGTCCAGCGTTATTAGAAGGCTGTCGTATTTTGGATTTAGGCAGTGGCTCAGGCCGTGATGTCTATGCGCTAGCGCAATTAGTCGGTAGCACAGGTCATGTTGTCGGTATCGATATGACAGATGAGCAACTAGCCATTGCACGTGAGCATCAAGAGTATCATGCCAATAAATTTGGCTATGATAATGTCACCTTTATAAAAGGTTATCTTGAAACTTTGGATGAGCTAAACCTAGCAGATAACAGTTTTGATATTATCGTCTCTAATTGTGTGATTAACTTATCAACGGATAAAGCGGCGGTGATGGCGAGCGTGCAGCGTCTGCTAAAGCCAGGTGGCGAGTTTTATTTCTCAGACGTCTATGCGGATCGTCGTATTCCGCAGCATTTGATTAACGATCCTGTGCTATATGGAGAGTGCCTAAGTGGGGCATTATACTGGAAGGACTTTGAGCGTTTAGCACGCGATGCGCAATTTCTAGATCCAAGGCTGGTTGAAGACCGTCCTCTAGAGATTACTGATCCTACATTATCGGCTAAACTGGGTAACATTCAGTTTTTCTCTGCGACCTATCGTCTATTTAAAAGTGCAGAGCTTGAGGATGCTTGTGAGGATTATGGGCAAGCAGTGATTTATAAAGGCACCATTGAGCAGCTACCACAACGCTTTGACTTGGATAAGCATCATAGTATAGAGACAGGCCGTGTATTCCCCGTTTGCGCTAATACCTATCAGATGATAAAAGAATCAAGATTTGCACCTCATTTTGAATTTATCGGTGATAAAAGTCAGCATTTTGGTATTTTCAAAAACTGTGGTGAGCCAATACCGTTTGGTCAGCAGGGAGCTGGCCAACAAACCAATCAGCAAACAAGCATAACGCCAATAGTTAACGAATCTAGTAATGCAGGCGGTTGTTGTTAAGACTAATGAAGTACGATAGCAAAAAGCCAGCAAAGTATAAGCTGGCTCTTTTTATGCACAGATCATTTCGAAATTAAGGTAACAATGCTTCAAGCTTTGTTTTGACATCGCTACTCATTGCGTCAATAGGGGTAACTAATGCTTGTGCTAACGCATTATGGGCGATTGATTTTGGCTGCTCATCGGCAATTAAGGCGACCGCTTGCTTAATCACTTGCTGCGCGTTATTAGCATTTTTCTTCAGATTTCGGATGGCATAATCCGCGCTGACATCTTCTTCGGTTGGATGCCAACTATCAAAGTCCGTCACCAAAGCTAATGTGGCATAAGCGATGCTAGCTTCACGAGCGAGTTTGGCTTCTGGCATATTGGTCATGCCAATAATATCGGCATTCATTTGACGATACCAATTTGACTCCGCACGAGTTGAGAATTGCGGCCCTTCAATACAGACGTAAGTCGCCTTATCATGACATTGTCCTTCGCTAATATTGGCTTGGCTATAAGCACGGGTCAATATATCGGCGAGAGCAGGGCATACAGGATCAGCCATCGATACGTGGGCGACAGCGCCTTTGCCAAAAAAGCTACTAGCGCGTTGTTTGGTCATATCAATCATTTGATCAGGTACGACCATATCTAACGGCTTAAGCTCCTCTTGCAATGAGCCCACCGCAGATACTGAGAGTATATAGCGTACGCCTAACGTTTTTAGCGCATAAATATTAGCACGATAAGGCACTGTTGATGGGGTCAATCTATGCTCATGACCGTGACGAGTCAAAAAAGCGATGGTTACGCCATTAAGCTCACCCAATACGATGCCATCAGAGGGCTTGCCATAAGGCGTGGCTATACTGATGCTACGCTTATTGGTTAAGTCCTGCATTTGATACAGACCACTACCGCCAATGATGGCGATGTCGGCAGAGTGCTGCGCTGAGTCTTGATTGTGGTCTTGGTTTTCGGGGGTAGTCATAAGGTTTTCCATTTGAAGAGCATAAAATTTTGATTGTCAATGATAACAGCTAGCGCGCCATATTTCTTAGCCATAACGTAGTTTTAATTTTCAATGTTGATCCAAATTACAATGCTATTTATTCATTGATAATATTGCTATAGTATTGCAGTGTGCACTTTAATCTGTTTTATTATCATACAGAGCCAATATTACTCAAGGATGAATTCAATGTTCCAGACAACGCTTACTCACCTCAAATCCCCATTACTACTATCAGTCATGCTAGGGGTTACTTTAGGGCTTAGTGCTTGCTCATCGCCCAGTTCAGAAACGGATGCTACGGCAGTAGATGCTGCAGTGTCTGCTGATACGCTTGAAACTAAATTCGTTACTATAGCGACGGGTGGCGCATCGGGTCCCTATAATATTATTGGTACCTCATTGGCAGAGATATATGCCCAAACATTTGGGGTTAATTCTAAAACGCAGACGACGGGTGCATCAGTAGAAAATGTCAATCTATTGACGCAAGGTAAAGTCGATATGGTACTGGCGCTAAGTGATGTGGTTACTGATGCTGTCAATGGTGAAAACAACTTTGATACTCCTATCAACAATATTCAACAAATCGCTGTACTGTATCCAAACGTGGTTCAACTGGTATCAACCCAAAGCTCTGGTATCAAGAATATCGAAGATTTGAGAGGGAAGCGTATTGCCGTTGGTGACCAAGGCTCTGGTACTGAGGTCAATGCTCGCACGCTACTAGAAGGCTTTGGTTTGACTTATGATGATGTTACAGTGGATTATCTAGGATTCGCTGATGCCGCTGACGCTATGAAAGCGGGTAAAATTGAAGCAGCATTTTTTAGTAGTGGGTTACCTAATTCGTCGCTACTAGAATTAGAGCAAGGCTTGGATCTGCAGCTAGTCACCATTAATCAAGACAAATTAAATGAAATTATTGCAACAAAACCATATTTCAAAAGCTTTGAGATTCCAGCAGGTACTTACGGTAATGAAACCGCTATTCCAACTGCCGCTATCATGAATGCTTTATTAATACGTTCTGATATTTCTGAAGATGATGGTTATAAATTAACCAAAGCCTTATTTGAGAATTTAGAAGGTTTAAAAACTGCGCATCAAGCGGCTAATGATATCAGCTTAGCAACAGCCCAAGATGGTATGGTTGCCCCTATACATCCTGGTGCTCAAAGATATTATGATGAGCAAGCGGCTAAGTAAACACTGGATATCATCTTCTAAATGCTTAAATGGTTAATTGGCGCAGCAGTATTTGTTGCGCTAGGTCTATTCATGATATGGGTATTCACAGCAAAGCAATGGGTCACTGAGATCAGCATTGGAGAATCTGAGAGATTTAGAGACTCTGATAGTGCTGAAGCAGTGGTTTGTTATTTCATCGAACCTGACTTTCAATTACGCTGGATTCACTCTGTAGAAAAACAATGGTGGGAGGAGCAGTATAGTCGTCAGCGTGATGAGCTACTGCTAACTAATACTTATTTCCAAGCATTTGGAGCAGGTACACCTTCAACTGAGGCGCTCTCATCAATACAAAAATCAGGATATATAGGCTATCAGATTAATGAAAGCCTACCCAATTTGAACTGGGTGGTCTCAAGATTAACTCAGGGTGAACTAAATTATGCAGACCATCGATTATTGATTCATCAATGGGTGCCTGACTATTCTGAGGTGAAGATTACACCCAAAGCCTATAATCTAATGGACAGACTAAACAGGAAATTTTGTCATGACCTCTCAAGTGACGGCTAATAATGGCAAGTCTTCTGTACTCAATGAAGACGCGCGCTTAACTGATGTATCTACCACTCCCAATACTGCTAGTAATAGCAGTGATGATGTTGATCCTAATGTCACTCAAGCTATATTAGAAAAGTATGATAGAGAATCTATTACTCGTCATATTACTCATGGACCTGTAAAGTATTTTATCGCACTTATCTGCATTCTATATTCGTTGTTTCATTTATATATAACTTTCAATCCTATGCCAGCATTGCTACAACGCTCCGTTCACGTCGGTGTTGGATTTGCTTTGATCTTTCTAATTTTCCCTGCTAATAAAACCAGCAGCCGCAAAAAAGTCGCTTGGTATGACTGGATTTGGTTTGTACTGTCTTTATCTGGTATGACTTATCTTATTTATGAATACCAAGACATCGTGACTTCGCGCGGTGGTATCGCCAATCAAGCCGATGTTATATTCTCTATTATCACTGTGATTTGTGTACTCGAAGGCAGCCGACGTATTACAGGTTGGATTTTGCCGATATTGGCGTCTATATTTTTGTTATATCCATTCATTAGTCATATGGCCTTTATGCCGAATCGCCTACTTACAAGACCTTATGATTTTGGCGATATTTTCGGTCAGCTCTTTTTAAAAACCGAAGGTTTATATTCTGTCGCGATTGGTGCGTCCGTTACTTTCATTTTTCTATTTATTCTATTTGGTGCATTTTTAGCGCGTTCTGGTATGGGACAGTTATTCAATGACTTAGCTTTAGCGCTGGCAGGCGATAAAAAGGGCGGCCCAGCTAAAGTCGCGGTCATATCAAGTGGCTTTATGGGCAGTATTAATGGCTCAGCTTTATCGAACGTCGTAAGTACTGGCGCTTTTACTATTCCGCTAATGAAAAAGGTTGGCTATCATAAAGATTTCGCTGGTGCTGTGGAAGCTAGTGCATCAGTCGGTGGACAAATTTTGCCGCCTATTATGGGTGCTAGCGCTTTTATCATGGCGGAGACTACAGGCTTACCTTATAGTACCATTGCATTAGCCGCGTTATTACCAGCAATACTCTATTATTTGGGCGTGATTGCCCAAGTACATTTTCGGGCAGGGCGTCGCGACCTAAAAGGTATCGCTAAAGAAAACCTACCGCAAGTAAAAGAAGTATTAAAAGCGCGTGGACATATGCTACTGCCTATCGTATTTCTGATTTATCTTTTGATCCAAAACGTACCAGTAGGGTATGCAGCAGCTTATACTATTGGCTTTACAGTAGTGATAAGTATGCTACGTAAAGAGACCCGAATGGGGATTAACGATATCCTAGGCGCTTTAGAAGATGGCGCGCGTCAGTCACTGGCAGTAATGGCAGCTTGTGCGGTAGTTGGTATTATCATTGGTGTGGTCAGTTTGACCAGCTTTGGTACAGTAATGACTTCATCGATTGTGACGCTTGGCGCAGGGTCGCTATTTCTTACCTTGATATTGACTATGCTAGCATCAATGGTGTTAGGAATGGGCTTGCCTTCTATCCCTGCCTATATTATTACTGCGACTATGGCTGCGCCAGCACTGGCAGGATTTGACATTCCTATTCTATCCGCGCACATGTTTGTGTTTTATTTTGGTATCTTTGCCAATATTACTCCGCCAGTGTGTCTAGCGGCATTCGCTGGTGCTGGTATTTCAGGTGGTGATCCGATGAAGACGGGATTCTTATCACTAAAACTAGCTCTAGCAGGATTTATTATACCGTTTATGTTTATCTATAGCCCTGCGATGCTGATGATCGATCCTACAGGACTTGCAGTCACAGTCAAAGAGTTTCCGCTACCTCCCATTATCGATATTATCACCGTCGTTTTGACATCGATTGCTGGTGTATTGGCGCTTAGTGCAGCGTTAGAAGGCTATTTTAAAAGTGAGATGAGTCCAATGATACGTGGTATTTTGGCCGTTGGTGCCTTGTTATTGATTTACCCTGGCTTAACGACTGGATTAGCAGGTGGGGCAATCGTTATCGCCATTGCTGTGCTAAATATTAAAAACAGTGGCGAGCCCACGCCAACAGTAAGCATTTAAAATATAGTTTTGAATAAAAAAGAGGTCTATTAAGACCTCTTTTTTTAGGTTTTTAGCTATTATTACTAGCGCTTAGCTCTTTTATAAATACCCTTAGCCAGTGCTTTAGCCATCATCGTCTGACTTTGCAAAAAGCCCTTATACTTGGGCAAATCATCATCGATATCTTCGACACGGCGATTATAAAATAGATGCATACTAGGCTTGGGTAGGGCAGCTACATCAGGATAATTAGTTGTCGGTATTAAGATAAGGTTACCAGATACCGCCATCTCTATGCTTGGTTTGTTACAGCGAGTGCAAAGGCCACGTTTGATGTTTGGTGGCAGCTTCCAGCGACGAAACTTAGTTCTAATTAGATTCAAATCATCGACATCAGATTTAAGTAAAACGGTCACATCATTAAAATCTTCGCCTGTAAACTCTTGGCAAATAGTACAGTGACAGATAAAGCGGGCAACAGGCTTATTTTTAATATTGTAAGTGTTGCTATAACAGGAGCACGAGCCTTGTTGCGGAGTAAACTTATTGCTCATTGACCAATCCTTAATATAAAAGTAATCATAATTTATTAGTTGAAAATATAGCATCATCTCAGCTTCCTTGTGTAGCAATCTCATGACGACAGTACTCAAAAGCTTAGCGGTAATTTTAGTGACTGTATCTTAACTAGCCTATATTGCTTGCCCGAAAGTCTTAACTTGCTGCAAAGTAATAATGCTCAAAGATCAACGACCTACTCAAAATACCAAATGTAGACACTACACAATATAGTTGTCCTCTTAAGTCGTTATTTGCTTGAAGTCTTTTGTGAGTATAAATTTATAAAACTTGCTAGCCATTAGCTTGGAAAGCTGTATTATTAATAGACTAAGTACTTATATGATGATTGAAGTTTAGCGAATAAGGGTATATAAAATGACAGGGATTGAGTTTTATAGCAATGGTCATATTATTAGCGAAGTCAACAGCATGCGCGATAAGCTTGGCAACTTGGCGAAACAGTATGCAGCTACGTCAGCGATGATCGTCACCGACGCTGGTATCAAGCAGTTGGGCTATGTTGATATCGCGCAGCAGTCGCTACAACAAGCTGGCATCAAGGTGATTGTTTTCGATAATGTGATTGCAGATCCACCCGTTGATATGGTTAACGAAGCTATAAGTTCGGCAAGATATCATCAATGCGACTTAATTATCGGTCTAGGGGGCGGCAGCTCCATCGATACTGCCAAAATTGTTGCTTTACATGCCAATGCTTTTGACTCAATTAGCGATATTTTAGATGCCGATTTGAGTGAGTTCAAAAAGGTACCTCTGTTTGCCATTCCTACTACCGCTGGTACTGGTGCAGAGTCTACCTTTGTCTCAGTAATTACTGCTATAGATGGCAGTAAAAAAGCTATTTATACGCCCAAAATCCTACCTGATGTCGCAATCTTAGACGCCACCTTGACCTTGAAGCTACCTCGTCATATCACAGCGGCTACCGCTTTAGATGCAATGGTACATTGTATCGAAGCTTATACCAGCCGTACCAAAAAGAATCCTATATCTGATACGCTTGCTATTAAAGGCCTACAATTGCTATGGAATAACTTTGAGCAAGTGCTTAACCACGGCGATGATATCAGAGCTCGTACCGATATGTTATTAGGTTCGACCCTTGCCGGTATCGCCTTTGTCAATTCGTCTGTTGCGGCCGTACATGGTCTCTCGTACCCGCTTAGTATCACCTTTCATATTCCACACGGTCATGGTAATGCCTTAGTTATGTGCCCTGTATTTGCTTTTAATTTGCCAGAAGCAGCGCCACTTTATGCCGAGCTGGCTCGCGCAGTTATGCCTGTGCAAACAAACGATATATCCGATTTAGCCGCTGCGAATCAGCTTATTGATCAATTAAAATACTTTTTACAAATGAGCGGTCTCAAATATCGTCTTAGTGAGTTGGATATCTTTGAGGATGATATTCCCGCTTTAGCAGATATCGTCATCAACACTTATATGCGTCTCATCGAAACTAACCCTAAAGATATAGATTTGGAACAAGTTAACGCTATTTATAAGGAGATAATGTAAGGTTTTTCGCCATAAAGACGGTTTAGATGACGTTATTGTTGGTGTTTATCATAACAAGGAAGTTAAACAGTCACTTAAGGATAGTCGCTATGCAAAATGCTCAATCAGAATATAAACTCGACGTTGTAGTCGATGGTTTTCATTATTTAGAAGGGCCGCGCTGGCATGAAGGCGCTTTGTGGTTCGTTGATTTTTATACTCAAGGCGTTTATCGAGTAAACGATGACGGTGCCGCAGAAGAAATCGTTCGCATTGATGAGCAGCCATCTGGATTAGGCTGGTTACCTGATGGACGTATGCTAGTAGTATCAATGAGAGACCGTAAAGTAATGCGCTTAGAGAATGATGGTGAGTTGGTAGTGCATGCTGACATCTCTGAGCACTGTGGCGGTCATGCTAACGATATGGTTGTCGCTCCCAATGGCAATGCTTATGTCGGTAATTTTGGCTTTGACTTAATGGGCGGTGCTGGTTATGAAGCTGCTGGTCTAGTACTCGTTAAGCCAGACGGTAGCTCACAGGTGGTTGCAGAGGGCTTAGCGTTTGCCAACGGGATGGTGATCTCTGCTGATGAAAAGACTTTAATCGTCAATGAGCTATTTGGTAATAAAATCTCTCAATTCGATATATTAGAAGATGGCACGCTAGGTGAAAGACGCGATTTTGCTAACTATGGAGAGCTTGGCGCTGAGCCTGATCTTGGCGTGCGTATTGGCAATGCCAAAATTTTACCTGATGGACTAGCATTAGATAGTGAAGGAGCGGTTTGGATTGCTAATACCCTCAATCAGCAAGCCCTGAGAATAGCGGAGGGTGGCGAAATCTTAGAGACTGTCAATACCGAATCCGAGGGTGTATTTGCAGTGGCTCTTGGCGGGCCTGATGGTAAAACACTATATATGTGCGCTGCACCTGATTGGGATGAAGCTTCACGTAAGGCTGAAACCAAAGCTCGCATGCTCTCTACCCAAGTAAAAGTAGCTCATGCGGGTACGCCTTAGATTTAAGGAGTCTTGAGAGAAAAAGAATAAAGCACTATAAAATAGTCCTCCTTTGATGACTTGAGAGGGGGTTATTTTGTGTATAGGCTACTAACTATCGGTTCTTAATCATTCTGGACAATTGGACTTGTTGCATAAATAAAAAATTAAGACGTCAGTAAAAAGACCATATAAAAAGAGGTCATAGTTGACCTCTTATTTATTACAAATATTTTACTTTACTAACAACCCAATTTACCTTCAGCCTCAAGCGCTTTTTTGCTGCGAATCGGTGCTGGGCAATCTTCGCCATAGTACTGACGATCGGCAAAGTAGCTAGAGCGCACCATAGGCCCTGCCCAAATATTAAAGAAGCCAATCTTTTTACCGTAGTCCATATAACGCTGGAACTCATCAGGATGCACGTAACGATCAACAGGCGCATGGTTTTTGCTAGGTTGCAAGTACTGACCAACGGTAATCATATCGACATTGTGCGCTTTTAAATCATCAAGTAGTTTATAAATCTCTTCTTCGGTCTCACCCAAACCAACCATGAAGCCGCATTTGGTGGCGATATCAGGACGACGCTCTTTATATAACTTAAGCAGATCTAAGGAATGCTGATAATCAGAGCCTGGACGGAAGGCTTTATACAGACGCGGCACAGTTTCGATATTATGGTTAAACACATCGGGCGCGGTCTCTGTTAGCAAATCAAGCGCGATGTCCATACGCCCGCGGAAATCAGGCACTAAGATTTCAATTAAGCAATTCGGACTTAGCGCACGCGACTCGTTTAGCACTTCAACGAAATGATTAGCACCACCATCTTTTAGATCATCACGATCAACAGAGGTAATAACGGCATACTTAAGCTCAAGACCTAAAATAGTTTCAGCAGTATGGCGCGGTTCATCTTTATCCAGCTCATTAGGGCGACCATGACCGACGTCACAGAACGGACAACGACGAGTACAAATATCACCCATAATCATAAAGGTCGCCGTACCATCAGAGAAGCACTGCGCTAGATTAGGGCAGGCAGCCTCTTCACAGACAGTATAGAGCTTTTGCTCACGCAGTTTGGCTTTGATACGTGCCACCTCAGCAGGAGAGGATAGCTTGACCCGAATCCAGTCTGGCTTTTTCTTCGCCTCGACGGTCGGGATGACTTTAATTGGGATACGCGCAACCTTATCGTAGCCACGTAACTTTTCGCCTTGAATGGCTTTTTTGGGTTTGGCTTTGGCAGCAGGAACATGCGTTTGTACGGCTAGTGAACTCATAGGCTTATCCTAAATCCTTATAATCTAAACCTTTATAATATAGGGGTTTTATTGACTGTTTTTAAAAAATAAGAAAGGGTTTTTGATAGATTGATTATAACAAAAATTACATCATTTTTCAGCATTCTTGCTAAAGCTATTATCGATTAACGTTTTACTATTTGTTTATATCAATATCCATCTCATTGAGCACCTCTATAGCGGCGCGGAATGCTTCTTGAGTGGCAGGGGCACCGCAGTAGGGCAGACTGTGCATCAATACCTCTCTGATCTCAGCGACACTAGCGCCATTATTAATAGCACCGCGAATGTGTCCTTTGAGCTCAGTAGGGCTTTTTTGCGCAATCAAAAAACTAATAGTAATCAGCGAGCGGTACTTGCGCGGTAATATCGACTCATCCTGCCAAGTGCTACCCCAAGCGTGTTCTATAATCCAATCTTGCAAGGGCTGGGTGAATGGTGTTGCTGCATCAAGAGAGCGCTGTACATGGGCGGCTCCCATAACGTCAGTACGAACCTTTAATCCATTTTCATAGTTTTCATTATGGCTTAGATTATTACTCTCTTTTATCGACTTGTTTTCCATGAGATTATCCTTGAGTTTATAATTAGGCGTGTCAAAAAGTAGTCTTACTAAAAATAGTATAAAAAACGATATAACCATCAGATGTAACGAGATAAATCTTAAATGATAAAGAGTATAGCAGTCGTTCTGTCTTTATTTAAGCGCTCATCGTCAGCTGGTTAGGGTGTTAAGCACTATTATTAAAGGTGTAGTAATCACATTATTTATGACACTATTTTTCTAATAAATGTTCAATATGGCCTTTAATATAAGCTAACTATAGATTGGTCATTAACATTTTGGGCGTTTTGAGCTATATTAGCAGGCATAATATCCCCTTTAGCGTATCGACGCAGGCGGTCATTCCGACTACCCACGTGTTGCGCTAGTAATTCATTGACGAGGATGACTATTGTGTTAGAAGCTTATCGTAAACATGTCGCAGAACGTGCCGAGCTAGGAATTGTACCCCTTCCCCTTAACGAGCATCAAGTAGCTGATTTAGTTGAACTCCTAAAAAACCCACCAGCGGGCGAAGATGAGTTCTTAATGAACTTGCTTGAAAATCGTATTCCAGCAGGTGTTGATCAAGCGGCTTATGTCAAAGCTGCATTTTTGGCCGCTATCGTGAAAGGCGAGGCGACATCATCACTTATTAATAAGAAAAAAGCGGTACAAATTTTAGGTACGATGCAGGGTGGCTACAACGTACAGCCATTAGTTGCCGCTTTAGATGACCAAGAGGTTGCACAAGAGGCTGCTGAGGCACTAAAGAAAACCTTGCTAGTATTTGATGCGTTCAATGATGTGACTGAAAAATCTGAAGCGGGCAATACTATCGCTAAAGAAGTTGTCCAATCTTGGGCAGATGCTGAATGGTTCACTAATCGCGCGGCAGTACCTGAGAAGTCAACGTATACGACGTTTAAAGTCACCGGCGAGACCAATACTGATGATTTATCTCCTGCGCAAGATGCGTGGAGCCGTCCTGATATTCCATTACATGCCTTAGCTATGCACAAAAACTCTCGTGATGGCATTGTCGCTGATGACGAGGGTGTGGTCGGCTCAATGAAGCAGATTGAAACTCTAAAAGAAAAAGGCTTTCCATTAGCTTATGTCGGTGATGTGGTTGGTACAGGCTCTAGCCGTAAATCTGCGACTAACTCAGTACTATGGTTAATGGGTGAAGATATCCCTAACGTGCCAAACAAACGTGGTGGCGGTCTAGTACTGGGTAATAATATTGCTCCTATCTTCTTTAACACCATGGAAGATTCAGGCGCACTACCTATTGAGAAAATCAACGTTGATAACCTAAACATGGGTGATGTGTTCGATATCTATCCGTATGAAGGCAAAATCACTACCCATGACTCTGAGGAAGTATTATCAACCTTTAAGCTAAACTCGCCGACGCTACTCGACGAAGTTCGTGCTGGTGGCCGTATTCCATTGATCGTTGGTCGCGGTTTGACCAATCGTGCTCGCGAATATATGGGTCTTGAGCATTCTGATGTCTTTGCCAAGCCAGAAGAGCCAGTAGATACGGGCAAAGGCTATACACTTGCACAAAAAATGGTCGGTAAAGCTTGTGGCCTACCAGGTGTACGCCCAGGCATGTACTGTGAACCAAAAATGACCACAGTCGGCTCGCAAGATACTACTGGCCCTATGACCCGTGATGAGCTAAAAGACTTAGCGTGTTTAGGTTTCCAAGCGGATCTAGTATTACAGTCTTTCTGTCATACGGCCGCTTATCCAAAGCCAGTCGACGTCGAGACTCAGCATACATTGCCTGATTTTATAATGAACCGTGGCGGTGTCAGCTTACGTCCAGGCGATGGTATTATTCATTCATGGTTGAACCGTATGTTACTTCCAGATACCGTAGGTACTGGTGGTGATTCACATACTCGTTTCCCAATGGGTATCTCATTCCCAGCAGGTTCTGGTCTAGTAGCGTTCGCAGCAGCAACAGGTGTTATGCCACTTGATATGCCTGAGTCTGTCCGTGTGCGTTTCGTAGGTGAGCGTCAGCCTGGTATCACGCTACGTGATTTGGTCCATGCTATTCCTTATCAAGCGATCAAAGATGGCTTATTGACTGTCGATAAAAAAGGCAAAATCAACGAGTTCAACGGTCGTATCCTTGAAATTGAAGGTCTAGAAGACTTAACGCTAGAGCAAGCGTTTGAGTTATCAGACGCCTCAGCCGAGCGTAGTGCTGCTGGTTGTACGATTACCTTGTCTGAAGAGTCTCTGACTGAGTATCTAAACTCTAACGTGACTTTGTTGAAATGGATGATCTCTGAAGGCTATGGCGATGCGCGTACTATTAGTCGTCGTGTAGAGCAGATGCAAGAGTGGCTGGCTAATCCAAGCCTAATGCGTGCTGACGAAGATGCTGAATACACTATTGATATGACTATCGATATGAGCACGATCAAAGAGCCGATTCTGTGCTGCCCGAATGATCCAGACGATGCTAAAACCTTAGCAGATGTCGCAGGCGATACGATTGATGAAGTATTCATCGGTTCTTGTATGACTAACATCGGTCACTTCCGCGCTGCAGGCAAACTACTGCAAGACGTGCCAGCAGGTAGCCTCAAGACTCGTCTATGGATTGCGCCACCGACTAAGATGGATGCGCGTCAGTTGATGGAAGAAGGCTATTACAATATTTATGCACAAGCAGGCGCTCGTACTGAGATGCCAGGTTGTTCATTATGCATGGGTAACCAAGCACGTATCGCTCCTAAGTCTACTGCCGTATCTACCTCTACGCGTAACTTCCCGAACCGTTTAGGTCAAGGCGCTAACGTCTATCTAGCGTCTGCTGAAGTCGCTGCAGTTGCAGCAGTATTAGGCAAACTGCCAACGAACGAAGAGTATCAGCAGTACGCTGGTATGCTCAACAGTATGGGCGATGAAGTGTATAAATACATGAACTTCGACCGTATGGAAGAGTATACAGAAGAGGCTGATAAAATTAGCGTTGCTCAGTTGACCTAATCATTTAATTTAACATCTAGCTTTTTTAAATAAACCCCGTGTCGTCATGATGCGGGGTTTTTTCATAAGAATTAGAAAGTATGAATAAACATTTGCAAACTTTTATTGAGTGTTTATAATTGAGGATTTAAATCTAATAGTAGCAATTAATAGTATATTTTGAGCACTACGATCTAATTAGCGTACCATTAGCTTTACCAGCCAATGACAAAATACAGATATATAGGTTAGAATTTTTATAGAGGATATTTGTGTGAGTTGCATAAAATTTGAAAAATATTGTCGGTTAAGAGAGGCGCAAGAAAAAGCGTCTGAGCTTAAGAGTGATGAAATAATTGTAAAGTTTAACGAGACTAAAGAAATTAGCAATGGCTTTCAAAATCCTACTAAATATATTAATGAATATCATTACAATTTTTGGTCTCATAAGAAATTTAATATACCTACACATTTAGTTATTTGTAAATGGGCGTTTATATTTATGTCAATATGTTCAATTATATTCTCGCTATATAGTTTGAATGTATTTAGTAAGGATGCATATCTATGGCGTTATGGGTTAGGAGTCATTATATTTTTCGTGTTCGCATTTATAGCAGCTTATAATATATTGTATATTCAAAGTATTGTTAATGAACAAATAATTAATATGTATAGTAAAAACCTGAAAGACAAAGATTTTGGAATTAAAGTTTCTAGTATGAAGGGTTGTGATAAATTTAATCATATAATTAAGATGAAAAGTAAGTCACATGTTAAAAAGGTTCAGAAAGATTGGATATCTAACAACTTTAATGAAATTAATAAGATTGAATTCGCAAAATTCGTTTCATTTTGGCAAAAGTTAAAACGCGATAATTCCATTGAAGACAAAAAAAGAATTAGAGATTTTTTTCATAATTCTAGCAATAACTATCATACTTATATTATCGCTTTATTTTCTCTATGTGGGGTTATTATCGTTGCCACAGGTGATGCAACAATATTTTATGAATTATTTACTATGGCAGGTTTAAAATATTATTTGCTACTTTTTTTATTAGGATTTGAAATAAGTTTTATAGTTAGTATTACTAGTTTGATGGCTGATGGAATAATAAATAATTATGATGATTTCATTAACGACATTTTAAAGTCAGACGATAGTCCAAGTGATTTAAGAGTGAAGCGTTTTGTTAACGTACTTCTGAATTATGATCAATAAACCTTATGCACAAGTCATTGCTGGCTTTTAGTATTTTAGTAGCCAAATTTTATTCTGATATTATAAAATTTAACGCTCATTTTATCGCTCATAAAAGTGAGCGATAAAACGAGCGATAAAGTTCTTGGCTACCTACCCACATATACAGGCTTACGTTTCTCCATAAACGCGCTAATACCTTCCTTAAAGTCATCCGTTTTGGCAAGCATCGTCTGCTGATTGACTTCCATATCGAGTGCTTCATTCAGTCCCATATAGGCATGAGTGTTAATCATATGTTTCATTGATGCCAATGCTTTGCCGGGCAGGTTACTCAAACGAGTTGCTAGCGCTAACACCGTTGCATCTAACTCGTCACTACTGACCACGTTATTAACTAAGTTTAAACGTGCCATATCTTCCGCTTTGAGCTTATCACCGAGCATGACCATTTCTGTCGTTTTGGCGACACCGATTAATTGAGTTAATAAATAAATACCACCTGCATCAGGTACTAGACCGATATTCACGAATGCCTGTACGAATTTGGCGTTATCAGCGGCGATACGGAAGTCACAAGTGAGTGCTAAGTTCATACCAGCACCTGCGACCGCACCTTCTAACTTGGCGATAATTGGCTTATGAATAGCGCGTAGCTTTAGGCTAATTTGACCAACTTCGCCGACCATAAAGTTGAGTTTGTCAGATAAGGCGTCACCTTCCATACCGTTCTCAAGCATCTCACCAATATGACCGCCACTGGAGAAACTGCCGCCTGCGCCTTGCAAGACAATCACACGGACTTGGCTATCGTAATCCGCTTTATTGAGTGCATTCATCATGGCGTCTTTTAGAGTAGTGCTAAAGGCATTTAAAGTCTTAGGATCGTTCATAGTGATAGTAGCGATATGATCTTTCATTTGATAATCGACAGTAGGCTGCGGCATACAATGTATCCTTGTTTAAGTGATTATAATAACTGGTGTCATGCTGATGATTGGTGCTAACAACTATAGCAGTTTGGCATTATTATAAAAGTGGATTCTATGAACCTCTAGGGTATCAATATAAATCCTAGAACTCAGATCCTAAAACTTGGTATTCAAAAATTTTGCTATCAAATGGATAGTTTCTAACTTATGCTAAAAGCTTGATGCAAGTATAAGCACTCAACTTATTAATCCATTATTTTATCTACAATGTATAACAACAAGGAAGTCATCATGCCCAATATTCAGCTAAATAACACCACTATATATTACGAAGACAGTGCGCCAAGCGATACTACTAAGCCCATCATATTATTCGCCCATGGCTTGCTGTGGAGTACCAAAATCTATGATAAGCAAGTCGCGCATTTTGCTAAGGATTATCGTTGTATCGCTTTTGATTTTCGCGGGCAAGGGCAGTCTCAGATTACCAAAGGCGGCTATGATATGGATACCTTAGCCGATGATGCCATTGGATTACTTGAGGCGCTAGATATTGATAGCTGTCATTACGTAGGTCTGTCGATGGGTGGTTTTGTCGGGCAACGTGTCGCTATAAAACGACCAGAGTTATTGAATTCGCTTACTCTAATAGATACCTCAGCTGATGCCGAAGACCCTACTAATATTCCAAATTATAAGAAACTAGTGACGGCTATCAAGTGGCTGGGCATGAAAAGGGTGAGCAAAAAGGTGATGCCTATTATGTTTGGTAGTACCTTTTTGGCAGATAAAGCCCGTAAGGTCGATAACAAAGAATGGCTGTCTCTGTTAAATAGCAACCGTAAAGAGGGGGTCGTCAAAGCGACTATGGGCGTTATAGAGCGTGATGGTATTTATGATCGGCTCGGTGAAATTACCACGCCAACTTTAGTCATTGTAGGTGATGAAGATGTCGCCACCCCTTATGCCAAGGCTGAACGTATGCATTTTGCGATCAAAGGATCAAAGATGGCAGTGATTAAAGGCTCAGGTCATACCTCAACCGTTGAAGAGCCTGAACAAGTGAATACGGTAATGAGTAAATTCTTGAACAGCTGTGTTTAATTATTTATGCTAATAAGTTGAATCTAAGCAAATAAAAAGCCGCTCTCAAATATTTGAGAGCGGCTTTTTATCTGAAATCTATGAGCTCAAAGCAGTGGTTTATAGTCACTGTTACCATCATTGATCGTGCCGAATACTTGAGCTCGATTGATGACTTCATCCGCCCATGCACGATGAGTGGCAGGCTCTAGCATAGTATTATTATACTTAAATACGGCTTTGGCCTCACTATGTAGTATTGCTTGCGCTTCATCAAGCATGCTAGTCGGCACACAGTAAGCTTGCTGAACTAAAGCGATTTGACTCGGATGAATGACGGTTTTGCCAACGAGCCCTAAGCTGACATCACGGTTTAACTCCTGCATAAAGAGCATTGGCTGATCCAAATACTCAAACACAGGTGCACTCAAATAAAAGCCATGGGGCACAAAGCAGCCAAGTAACTGATAAGCCAGCGTACCGATAGGGGTATCATAAATGATATTGTTTTTAGGGCGACGTAGACGCAATGCGGCAAATAAGTCATTGCCACCGATGCGTAGCGCAAAAACAGGCTGACTAAAGGCTTCTTTAAAACCAATAGCCAGCTCTTGATTATGATGCGGGTTGAATAGCGCGGCGGTCTCAAGCGTTGGCATCAACAACTGCTCAGCACTCAAGTTCTGACAAGCCATACGCCAATTCGATAAACTATACATATCAACTTTAGGTAGTACAAAACCATCAAGTAGCTCGATATGTCTAAAATCAGCGAGCTTTTGTAGCATCATAGGGTTTCGCGCGCGCACAAATACTAGAGGTCGCGTCGGCTGATTGTTTTGCTGCTGTAGATGAGTGGCATCTTGTCTTGAGGGTTCATTAATACTATGCACATGCAATGCCCAGTTATCGAGCAAGATTTGCAGGCGAGTAAGCGCCAGCTCAACATCACTATGACTCACCGAATCCTCTAAGCAGATGATAATGCTATTGATCGTTGGCAGCTTATCGCGCTTGATGACCTGCCAGATATCTTGGCGAGTAGCAGGCATATATAGGCTGGCACCCAATTGATAAGGATGATGGGCGTGTGGCTTAATCATCGCATGACGCTCAGTGATAAGCGTAGCGTAAGACTGAGTAGAGTTATAAAGGTTGGATTCGTTGTCTGTCATATCATCCATAATCAGTGTGATAAATAGTAAGGTAAAGTTAGCATAAAAGCCGAATTTTAAATATGAGCCGTACGTTGTTTGATAATAGTAATGGCTTGATAAGGCAGTATTTTATCACCTAATACCGTAATTTCAATATTACGCTGGGCACATAAATGACGTAACAGTCTGGTGTCAGGATGATCGGCAGAGGCTAACAATACTTGCTCAGGATCACGGCGTAATATCGCTCTTGTTGCCTCTGCAATAGTTGGCTTGATACGATTGCGATTGGTTATCTTATATTGATCAGCCAAAGTATCAATTAAATCAGCCGTTTGGTAACGTGGATGCTCAAATCTCGCTAGTAATCGAGTGGTCATAGCCAATGACTGCCTTAGCGTATCGATAGTATCAATAAATGCTAAGCTATTATCACTCTCTACTAAGTTGTCATAAAACACGCTGCGATGTAGACCTGATTCAGGATCAGTATAAAGACTGCGCGAGATCAATCCTGATACGGTGCTATTTAATAATCCTGATGGTATCAGCCAATCATCTGTACTGGCAGCAAGCCAAGCCATGCCAGCAGGATCAGCAAGGGTCAATAGGGGAATGATGTCCGTGCCCTGATGAAAAAAGTTATTATAATTGGCATGAGTAGAGTCGTTGAACGGCTCAAGGCTACGCGCTAACTCCTGATAAATAGCTCCTTTGCCTGTCCAACCATCAACGAATACGATTGGACTATCTGGATACTTGTCTAAAATAAGCTGTAACGCGATACTATCGAGGCCGCGGTCACGAATAATGCTAATGCCATAATGCTGACTTGGCAGATGATAAGTGCGGTTAGCATCTTTTAGGGCGCGTTGTAATAATACCCCAACGGGCAATCCTGCACGGACTAAACTGACTAATATTAGAGGATGCTCGCTATTAACTTTATCATTAAAAATGTGATGTAGCGTAAAAGCTAAATTTGCAATGTCAGTGGCAGTACGTGGCGCTCCTTGATCCAATGCTTGCTTATAAAGCTGATCGTGCATGGCGCTTGGCGCTTGCTCCAAGGTCAACATATCTGAATAATGGCGCTGACCGCTTTGAATCAAGGCTTCTTTTTCACTCACAGGAACATCAGCGACTGTCGTTTTATCGACGATGTCTAGCAGTACAGTGACATCGGATGGCAGATAGCTGCCTGAACCAAAGCTTTCGATAGGCGGCAAATTAGAATGTGTCATAGAAGGCTCTGTGATCAGTAGGGCTAAAGTTAGAGATGCTAAAATTATTTATAAGTATTAAAAATTATTTAAAGCTGAATGTAACTGACCATGATTGGGCATGCCATACCAGTCCAATAATTGTAGAAATGGCAAATCTGCTAAGCTATCACCAAAGCCAAAACTGGGTCGCGTATTGTCTAAACGATGCTCTAGTAAGAATTGTACCGCATGGCGCTTATGAATAGCATGCGGCAGAATCGCTAAATTATTAGCATTTACATGCACATAAAAATGCTGATCAAAATCACGTATTAACGAGGGTAATTTATTAGCAAGCTCAATCAGCGCTTGATGATCTTTTTGCGCGTGCTTAATTGCTAAATAAATCGTTAATTCGTGCTCGCTAGAGCCATTATTATTGCTATTACCACCATTAAAAGTATCTTTATGTGGCGTAAATACTAGCTGACTAGTATCGTTTTTACTATGACTAGCAAACAGTTCGCTAAGCTGATTGAGTTTGTCCTGTAATGGCTCAAGCTCATTATAAATATGCTGTTGCCAAGCGTCCAGTCGCGCGCCATTTGGCATTAGAACAATCGCGCCATGGGTCAGTACTTGCCAGCTGCTAAAGGGTAGTTTTACACGTTTAATTTCGCTAGTATCACGAGCGGTTACCACTATCAATTCAGTGCTGACGAGTAACCAATTAAAAAAGTTAGCTTGGCGAGTAGTCATAAAGCTAAGCGGTTCATCTTTTTTATTAACCGTCGCGCAAACTAAACTCTCAGAATCGTTAGCTACTAAATCCCAAGCGTCAATCTTACGCTGGGTCTGAAACAGCGTATCATCCAAATCCATTAGCGCGTAGGGTTTGATAATGTTTGGGTTTGGCTGGAAGAATGGGATAGTCATATATCAGCACCCACCACCAATACATTATCCAAATCCTGCCACATCGCATCAACACTATCTGCTGGCGTTTCTACACAAAGTACAATCAAGTCCCAATCCTTTGGCTCGACGTTATAGACAAAGTTAGTCATACCCAGCCCATAATTATCGGTAAAGCTCATCATAGTCGTAATCGCACCGCCAAGCGCAATCGGCGAGCGAGTAAGCGCACTAAATTTGATATCATGTTCTACATGGTTTGCGCGCGTGTTTTGCTCTAACCATTCTGCTAATAAAAACGGTAACCAGACAAATTCGTTACAGCCTAATACTAAAATTCTCTTCGGTAGCTGATCTTCTTCAAAAAGTGTTTGCTCAAAAGCGACCTGATTATTAAAGCCTGCAAAAGCTTTTTTAAACCGCTTTAAATAACTCTCAAAGCCATCAGTGCTATCCAAAGTCGGAAAGCGACCCCAATTGCCAGTTGGTAAAATAGGCTGCGAGCCAGCTGCTGTAGTATCAACCGATGGCATAGTAATGGGTTCAGGATTGGGTGCATCTGTCCACTGCCAAGCACCTGATAGTAGATGATGACGATAAAAGTCGATATTCGGCAAACGTGAAGCAATCTTATCAGAAACAGTATCATCTAATCCTGTTTGCTCTAATGACCAATCGACTAAAGTGGTCAGATGCACTTGCTCTAATTGCGTCAGTCCTGCATCGCGTAAGGCAGTGACTACGTTGATACAAGTATTGCCTGTTGAGGCCTCATCATCGACCATGATGACCGTTTTACTAGCGAGCAATTGCGCTTGGGTCACTTTATCAGAGCTTTGATAAATCAAATGCTGGCTGGCATGGCTGTGGTCTTCGCTAAAGGTGGTAAGCAGTGTTTCAGTATTATTCCCATCGCTAGTTTCATCGTGCTGGGCGTGACGGGTAGAGTTTAGTAATAGTGCATTGGGATAGCGCGTTTGCAGGGCTTGGTGCACACCAGCGGATAGTCCTACAGCAGTCTCTGCCATACCAATCACTAAAATTGGCTCAGATAAATTATCAGGTACTAAACTGGCTAGATCGGTAAAAGCACGACGCATAGTACTAGGAGCCACTGGAATATGGCGGCCTAATACTTTTGAGACGAATAAAAATGCGCGTTTAGGATTAATGCGTTGAGCGAAACCGAGTAGGTCCTCTAACTCATAAGCACTATCATTACCAGCCACATTATTGGTTTGATAGGTTAAATCAAGCGTACCCCGTGGTAGGGTAATGGTTGTAATTTTTTGCTTATCTGACATCTTATTCCTCAGTGAAACTTTGACTATTTTATAGTTTTAAAATTTGCTTAACCTTCACAGCCGACTAGCCACAGCGCACTGCGACTTTGTTTACTGAGCTGTGGCGTTGATAATAATGCACTCATTTTCAATAAACTTGTTTTATTAGTGGATGCATTATCCAGACTGATACCAGCGCTGGCTAATAGCGCTGATAATAACTGAAATTTTACTGCATAGTTGAGGTTTTGCGCGTGCTCATGGACAAAGCTGGACGTCACCATACCGACTACTTCGCCCGTTGGCAATAGCAGTGGACTGCCACTAGAGCCAGGCTGAATCGGCGCGGTAAACTGTATATAACGAATATCATCGCCAGAGCCAGTCAAGCCTGAGATACAGCCTTGAGTCACTTGCAGTTGACTACTAAGTCCAGACAGCGGAAAGCCTAATGTCGTAATCGTCTCGCCCAAGATATCACTACAGCGCTGTGCTAATGGAAGGTAGTGAGGAAGTGGCTCATTGACTCGAATGATCGCCGAGTCGCTGCCGATATCAGCGAGTACCACTTGCGCCTCGCGATCGGGCTGACCCTGCTGACGAATACCGATTAGATTGGCTGATTCGATGACATGATAGCAAGTTAATAAATGATAGTCATCAATGGCAAATGCCGTACCCGTCCACGTTTCACCCGTTTGAACTTGTCTTGGTGGACGCACATCATTATTACTGGCAGTCTGGTTTTGCTGGCGCTGAGCATCTTGAATGAGCTCATGAACATTGGGCGGCCTAATATCGAGACTCACTTGTACACGCTGCTCTAAACTATTGAGCCCTTGAGTAGAGGCCTCACCTAAGGCACGGCATTTATACTGACCGTTGCGTTGGTAGATCTCCAGTACGATAGCGGCTTTTACATGGCGCTCGGTGGTAGCAAAGTCGTACGTGATAGCGCCATCATTTAAGCGCAAATTGACTTTGTTTAGCTCAACGGCTGGCAAGTTAAGCGTTGGCTCATGATAAGCATAAGCGATGAGCTGTAAAAAGCTGACGTTTTGGTTGTTAAATAAGTCTTGTAAGTTAAGTTGCCACGCGCTTGGCGTATCAGTACTATCCAACTTCGCCCAGTCTTTTGGCTCATGCAAATAAGCAGGACTACAAGCCGCTTTGCGACTGGCATCTAAAGGTAGCCACAACAGTCCCAGCTGCTGACCAAACTTAAGATTATCGGGCGTAGTAAAAGCGACTGAGCACTGCGCTTGCTCAATAACGGTATTAGCGCCTAATACTAAAGTATTCTGTACTGTCATTGCGCGCCTCGAATCAAAATATACTGCATAATTATACTATTATCGATATCTTATGGAGCGGTTATCGATATTTTGTAGAGTCTTTGTCGTTATTATAGACCGATAACATTGGCTTATTCTAATGCTTTTCTTTATGGGCTTGGCATAAGACTTCTGAACACTATTTTATTCATTGCCATTCATACTAAGCTGTTAGATAATCAAAAATCAATGAGTACAAATGTTAAGTTTCGTTTAAGCTCCTATCGCCAATCTCAAGCTAATTTTATTAAATTAGCATTTTTTGAGTAGATCATATGACAGCTCAATTTGAAGCGGATACCGTCTCTGTACGCACCCAATACTTTCGCGTCATCTTAATGGGGATTAGCGCGTTCGTTATTAATACCACAGAGTTTGTTCCTGTAGCATTACTCAGTGATATTGCCAAAGATTTTTCTATTACTACCGCCGAAACAGGATGGATGTTGACTCTGTATGCGTGGGTAGTCGCGGCAATGTCATTGCCCTTGATGTTATTGACTAGCAGACTTGAGCGTAAGCGCTTACTACTGGCGCTGTTTATAGTATTTATCGCCAGCCACGCGTTATCGGTGTTTGCCTGGAGCTTTCAGGTCTTGCTTATTAGTCGGGTAGGTATCGCTTTTTCTCATGCGATATTTTGGGCAATCACTGCCGCTATAACCTTGCGCGTAGCACCTGAAGGTAAAAGGGCTTTAGCACTGAGCATATTAGCGACAGGTACGTCACTAGCGCTAGTATTAGGTGTGCCCATTGGGCGGATACTAGGTCAATGGTTTGGTTGGCGTACCACCTTTGCAGGTATCGGTATTATTGCTTTTATCGTGTTTGTTTTACAGGCAAAGCTACTGCCAAACTTGCCTAGTATGTTTGATGGGTCGTTTAAAAAGCTTCCAGAACTATTAAAAAACCCCTTGTTGGTGTGTTTATATCTATTTTGCTTCGTCGTATTTACCGCTGATTATGCCGCTTACTCTTATATCGAACCCTTTATGAATCGGGTCGGATCGCTTAGCGAAAACTCAGTCACTTTTATACTACTATTATTCGGCTGTGCAGGGCTTATCGGCAGCTATATCTTTAGTCGTTGGAGCGATACATCCACTGTAATAATGATGTTAGTCTCTACAATACTGATATTGGTATCTATGCTGCTGATGCTATGGACGGTGACGTCAATTTGGTGGTTCAGTATCATTACCGTGATTTGGGGCACTGCTATGCTACTACTGATGCTCACCATTCAATCAAAAGTCATTGAGATTGATATCAATGCGCAGGATATGGTGATGGCGATGTTCTCTGCTGTTATCAATTTAGGCATAGGCATGGGAGCTTTGCTCGGTGGCTATGCGGTTACTTATATCTCAATTTCAAGCGTCGGTTTCGTCGGTGCAGCTATTGCCTTTGTCGCGCTGTTGTTAATGATTTATATGATAAAACGCTTTGATGAGTTGAATTGAAAGTTAAGATATGGAAAAAGCTTTAATGAGGGCAGACAGATGGATAATATAGCTTTGCTTGAGTTATAGGTCAGAAAGCTATACTTTAAGTAGAAATTAAAAACTTAAGATTTGTATGCAGTTTTTAGAGCTCTAATAGATAACCTTTACGATGGGGTAAATTAATAACGATAGCTTCAACGATATCAATAGAAGCTATGCTTTACGTTTAAGCATGTTTTTTACGTAGCTAAGTTCTATATCGCTAGGCAGTATAATTCTTTCTGGTTGAAAAGAATTAGGCATTTTATTGATATTAAAATAATTTATTTCATTTATTTTTTGTTCTGTGGTTAGATCTACAAATTTATTTATATAATCTATATTGTTGCTAAAGATTAAAGATTTTCTTGGACTGATATTTACATTTGTTAAATAACTGCCATTATAGTTACCCATTTTTCTAACAGGCACTGTTGACGTAACAAACCTATCTCGCTCTATATTTATTTCTAAACAATGTAAGTTTTTTTTCATTAATATGGATTGAAAGCTTGGAAACAACTCATTATCATCTATTAAACGGCTAATTTTCATATACATATTGTATAAACTAGTCTTAAAAACGTTATTTTCTTCTGGCAAAGGTTTTTTAACTTTAAGGTTGAGTTCGTGAATAGCTATGCATAGGAATACATAATGTTCATTATTTATCAAATCCTCAAAACCATCTTCTATTTTTGTCAACTCTACTTTGTTTTTAATTTCTTCATAGCCACTTGATATTGATTTTAAAGATTGTGGATTTCTAGCATCAAGAAGAACTAGAAACTTGAAAAAGTTACTTTTGGTACGAGAAGATAAATCTTTCCAACTTTTATTTCTAACTTTTATTACATCATTGTCTAAAAGATTGTCTATAAAAGGAGAAAGAAATTGAGACTCTATCTCATCACCATCAAACATATATAAATTGTTTTCAAGAGCAGTTTTCCTAGTTGGGCTTTTAAAAGTCTTATCTTCTTTTATAATGTAACAACTAAGCATTCCATTGGTAAGCCAAGGCTTTAAAAAAAACTGTGGTACATAATGATGTTTTTTGGGTGGGTTCATGAATTTATTTACCTTAGCTAAAAATGATAGAACATCAACTTAATTATTAATAATATAAATCATATTAACGGTATTCGTAAAATAAAACGTTTATCTTCATATTTTATGGCTATATAAATAAACCTCTGTATTCTGTGAAAGCACTCTATAAAGCATTTCCCTTGCAATGAGCTAGGATTAGTAAGTGTCTGGGAGATCATTACCCGAAGCGCAAGACGAAAAGCTGTACTTAGAGTAAATTAACATGCAGTTTTTAGACGGTTCTCACAAGTCACCTGTGCGGTGAATAAGCATGCCCAAATTGCGTTATTTACACTGGACGATTTCTAGATCACTTGTTCATAACCAGTTAATTTTATTAATTATTTTTGATCGATTAAAAAATTGTTTTGGGTATAACTTAGGTATTAGAGGTTAACACAGTTTAAATTTCACTCAACTATTTCTCCCTCTATCTTTACACTAGTCATCACTGAGCGTACCTGACAGGGTGTAATTTGCTCAATAATGTCTTCTAGTCTGGGCTTAGCCGTTAAGCCTAACCAATAGCCAAACGCTATTTGCGTTAAGTCAACTCCGCTATGAGTGGTATAACTGATTCCACCAGCAGGCCGACTGTTTATCTCCAGCACACAGTGCTGACCGTCATCATTTTGTTTAGTCTGCACACTGACGATTCCATCACAGCCAAAGGCTTTTATTAAGGGAATGACTACCGCCATGACCGACTCATCATAGCCGATATGCTGAATTTTTCCAGTCTTATAGCGAGTGACAGCGGCAAGTACCTCGCCATATTCACAGACCACATCTATAGAATACTCACGTCCTGATAAATAAGGCATCAGTAGCATCGGAATCGGGCGCTCTTTGATGATCTGACTATTATCGTAAGCTTCAATAAACTGCGCCGTGTTGATCTTTTTCTCTTCTGTAAAATACAGGTGCTCAAAGCTATCGTAGTGCTCACTAGTCTCTTTACCTGTATCAAGTCGCCAAAACCCTTGGGCAAAAATACCCGTGACAGGCTTGACACATAGCGGCTGATGATCGTGCTTGGCAAGTAAGGTTTTGAGCTCGGCAGTATTATCAAAGCGCCATGCGGTTGCCACTGGAATATCATGCGTAAGGCAACGCTGCATAAAAGCAAATTTGTCTTCAATTGAAGCCAGTGCCTCTACGCTAGTTGCACCAGTTAATAGCCGAATACCGGCCACAGTGAACTGCTCTCTATGTACTTCATAGTCGATACCATTACGACCAGTCAATAATACTTTGACATTATCTTTTTGAGCATTTTCTAGTACAAACTGCCAGCGTGGTCCGATAGGCTCAGCTATCACGTCTTCACTACCATCATTGCTAACATAAGGCTCTAAATAGACCTCGTCAGCATATTCAAAAATCTCAGCACGATTATGTCGATGTGAAGCGATAATAGAAAAAGGCGTTGCAGCGTCAGCTTTTAGGCTTTGTAAGCTGGCAAGCATATCGCGCTGGCTGGACTGACCTTCGGCGAGCCATGCAGCAACTGGTTTTTCTTGTATATCGCTATTACTAATAGTATCCATAATATTCTCAAAACACCCTAAATATAAGTCATCGTCATTATATACAACTGCGGCAAAATATAAATGTTTATAGACTGTTAAGATTAAAAGCTCGTTTTTGGATGTAGATTTGGTAGGCAGTTATAAAGCTTAGAAGTCGCTATAAAAGTAGCTCTTTATCCATGCTACTATATGACAATAGTGAAACAGGCATCAATAGACCCGCATTAATTATTATAAATTTAAGGACAAATACTATGAGTCAAACCCTAATCGCTGGCGCCAATGCGCCACTGCCAACCGATAATATCAGCATTCGTATATTAAGCCAAAACGCTATCGACTGCGCAGCCTATCGCTTAACCACTGATGGCAAAGTGCGCGGCGATGGCGATATGATTTTTTATGGTCAAAAGAGTAGTGACGATAATAGTGTTAGCTTTCGTGGTCATGACAGCGATGGATTTTTTGATATTAATTTATCGAGCCAGCCTGCTGCTATCGATAAAATTGCCTTAGCGTTTTCAAGTGATCAAACCTTGTCGCAGCTTGGCGATGTCGATATTCAAGTATTGCAGGGCAGTCAAGTGCTATTGACCTGTCAGCTAAGTAGCAGTGGACGCGATGAAAAAGCTATTATCTTAGCCGAATGTTATCGTCGTCAGGGCAGTTGGAAGTTCCGTTTTATCGCCCAAGGTTTTGCAGGCGGGCTGAAGCCTTTGTCTGAGCACTTTGGTGTTGAGATTGCCGATGAAGCACCCACGCCACCAGTTAACAATCATTCGATTAATACGCAAAAGCCCCAGCCGATTAATACTACAAGAGCAGGCAGTGCAAATCAGACAAGTACACCGCCACCGATTCCTACTACTAATTCTTCGACAACTGCTACACCCTCAAATATTAATCTTAGCAAAATAACTTTAACCAAAAACCAAACCAGTATCAACCTGACCAAACGTGATGATTTTGGCAAGATATCGGTTAACTTAAACTGGAATCAGCGTCCTAATGTAGACAAAGCCGCACCGAAAAAAGGCTTGCTAGGCGATTTATTTAAGTCACATGGTGCTAGCGGTATTGATCTTGATGTGGGCGCAATGATACACCTGAAAAATGGCGAAAAAACCTTGATTCAAGCCTTGGGAAATCGCTTTGGTAGCCTGCAGACTGCGCCTTTTGTTTGCTTGCGAGCTGATGATAGAACAGGTCAAGTCAGTGGCGGTGAGTGGCTCGATATTAACGGTCAGCAATGGGCACAGATTGAAGAAGTATTTATCTTTGCCTTTATCTACGAGGGCGCACCGAACTGGGCGCAGACTGATGGGGTAGTGACCGTCCATGTCCCAGAGCAGCCACCTATTGAGACGCGCTTGACCGAAGGCGCTGGAAATCTACCAATGTGTGCGATTGCACGTTTAGTCAATCAACAAGGCAGTATCAACGTTGAGCGCATCAACCAATACTTTAAAGGGCATCAAGAGATGGATAAAGCCTTTAATTGGGGCTTTAGCTGGAAGCGTGGCCGTAAGTAGAAGTCCTAGCGGTATTTTTCATACCCGTTAGAAATTGCGATTAGTTATTAGTTTTACGATAGTGACTGAATTAACCTACAGTGCCAAAAATAGTTATTTGCTACGGAGATAAGAGAATTTAATGTGGGAAATATTGTCACAGATGTTATCTCGGATGACTCTTATCGTCACTATTGCATTCTTGATAACTAGACTATCAATATTTAGAAAGATGATTTACCACCGAGTTGGTTTAATAGATCTGCTCTTTTTGACCTTGATATTCGGTATATTTGGGGTGATTGGTAATTATACTGCATTGGTTGTAGAGCCAGGCAACCATACGGTCATATCCAATTTATGGAATCCTACTCTTGAGTCTAATAATGCAGTAGCAGACACAAGAAACATTGGCATCATTATTGGTGGATTTTTTGCAGGTCCTATAGTAGGCATAGGAGCGTCCTTAATTGCAGGCGCACATCGTTTATTTATGGGTGGCTTTATTAGTGGTCCTGTTTTTTGGGTATCTATTTTTGGCGGAGCTCTTTCAGGATGGTGTGGCTACAAATGGCGCGGAATTGGTCGAGTCAAGCCTAAATACATGTTTTTTACCAGCATCATTATTTTAACCATTCAAATCTTGGCTATTCCCATTTTAACTGCCGATAGTAATGCTGCTCTCAAATTAATTAGTTTTACAGGCCCACCTATTATAATTGTTAATAGTATAGGAATATGGATTTGTGCACTGATATTTTATAATGTGGTAGAAGAAGAGGATAAAACGAGAGCAAGTCAAACCGTCAAAACCTTTTCCATTGCTGACCAAACCTTTTCTTTATTTCGAGCAGGTCTTGATGAAAAATCCGCTAAAGAAAGTACAGAAATCATCAGAAAATTAACTGCCGTAGAGCATGTTGCTATTACAAGAGGGTTACGTGAACTAGCTTATACGGGAGGCGCAACCAATAAAAAAAGAGATAGTAATGAGGATTTAATTTCACGTAAGCGGGTTCTGGCAACCGGTAAATCAGTACTGAATGAATCAAAGTCGAAAGCTTTTTTTTCTAATAAGTCTAATAGCAAAGCTTCTGTAGTCGTACCATTTTGTGTTTACGAAAAAATAATCGGTACTATTACCTTTTATTATGCAAGCTCAAGTCATATCAGTGCTGTTGAAAAAGAACTCATCGAAGGTTTGGGTAAACTCTTTTCAAATCAATTGGAGCTTGGTGAGATTGAACGTCATAATCAGCTGCTACAAAATTCAAAAATAGAAGCCTTACAAGCGCAAATTCAACCTCACTTTTTATTCAATGCTCTCAATACAATTGTCGCTTTATGTAGAATAGATCCTATGCTAGCGCGAGACTTGCTATTGCATTTATCAACTTATCTGCGAAATAATTTGACTGGAATCGCAGATTTCCTAGTTCCAGTCGCTAAGGAAATGGAAAATGTTCAAGCTTATTTGGCCATTGAACAAGCTCGTTTCCCAGATAGGTTTGAGGTGCATATAGCCATAGAGCCCAATTTAACTGAACAGCTGATTCCTCCCTTCATCGTTCAACCTTTAGTTGAGAACGCAATAAAGTATGGCGGATTTAAAAAAGCAATCGCTAAAGGCGTTATTTGCATTAAGATTAAGAAAGTATCAGAAAATTTAATATCGATTAAGGTTTCTGATAATGGCGTTGGCATCGCATCAAATCGTATAGTAGATCTGGGCGAACGTGTAGTGGAGTCGTCCAAAGATGGAACTGGCACCGCATTATTTAATATAAAAGAACGACTGACCGCTTTGTACAGTCAAGATGTGAGTTTTAAGATAGACAGTCACTGTGACAAAGGAACTTGTGTCTCAATTATATTACCAGCTAAAACCTAGGAAGAGATACTAATGAATGTTTATGTGGTTGAAGATGAAGTATTGGCCAGACAAGAACTAATTTATCTCTTAAAGGATACAGGGGTAGTCAATGTGATTGGTGAAGCAGAAGATATACAGCAAGCACTATGGGATATTAATGAGAAGCAACCTGATGCGGTGTTTTTGGATATAGAACTTGAAAATGGTAACGGTCTTAATCTTGCCAAGCAGTTTAATAATATGAAAAAGCCACCGATGATTGTTTTTGTGACTGCTTATAGCGAGTATGCGTTACATGCTTTTGAGCTTGATGCTATAGATTATATTGTTAAGCCTATTGATAAAGTTAGGCTTCTAAAAGCGGTAGATAAGTTAGTGAATTTAAATAGCAAACTTGATTCAGAAAATATTGTGGAATCCGCGCCATTGTTAAGTAAAGAGAAAAAATACAGTATTACTGTCAAAGAAGACGATAGAATTATCGTTATCAATACCAAAGATATTTTGTATATAGGTACTGAAGATAGACAAGCCTATATTCAGACTTTGGATAAAAAGTATTTAACAGATGAGCTACTTTACAAACTAATGGATAAACTTGGTGATAGATTTGTTCAAGTGCATAGAGGCTATATCGTTAACGTTAAACAAATAGCAGTCTTAGAGCCTTGGTTCAATCGGACTTATTTAATCGTATTAAAAGATGGCTCTAAAATATCAGTAAGTCGTTCGTACGTTAAGACAATTAAACAAGTGCTTGGCTTATGATATTTGATTATAAAAAGGGGCAGATATAATAAATATCTACCCCTTTTATTATTGATAATGTGATTTAATTATCGTTTATGACCAACCTATCATTTGTGCGACGATTAGCGAGCCAATAGCAATCATAGCCCAAACTCCGAAAAGTGGTAAGAAAAAGCGCATCCATTTTTGATAAGGAACGCCCGCGATAACTAGTGCTGCCATAAAATAGCCGCTAGTAGGGAAAAGAACGTGAGTAAAGCCATCGCCAAGCTGATAGGCTAGAACGGCAGTCTGTCGGGTTACTCCAACGAGATCAGCAAGTGGCGCCATAATAGGCATGGTAACGAGAGCTTGTCCACTACCAGAGGAGATTACGAAATTAATTGCAGTTTGGACAAAGTACATGCCAACTGCTGCCAGCTCAGGAGGTAAATCTCCAACTAAAGTCCCCAAAGAATGTACAAGAGTGTCCATGACGTTGCCATCTTCTAATACCACAGCAACTGCACGAGCTAAGCCGACGATAAAAGCGCCCATCAATACATCTTTAAAGCCTTGATTAAAGCCCTCACATATCTCAGTAAGTTTAAGACCAGCAATCATTCCAACTACGATGCCCATGATCACAAACAGCCCAGACATCTCTATCATGAACCAGCCCTGCTTAAGTACACCGTATACTAATACTGCAAAGAAAATAAGCGTTGCATATGCAGCAAGCTTTTGACGAGATGTCATAACAAGAGCAGTACCACCCGCAATTTGATTAAACTCTATTCTTTTTTCACTGTCTTCTTCATACACATAACTCTTGGATGGATCCTGCTTAATTTTCTTGGCGTATCTTATGATAAAGAAAACAACCGCAGTTACTGCCAAAACGAATACGATTGAACGTAAACCCATTCCTGAGAACACTGGTAATCCAGATAGCTTCTGTCCAAGTCCTGTATTGATTGGGTTGAGTACACCAGCGCTAAAGCCGGCACCGGTTCCACACAATGCAATTGCAGCGGCTGTTACTGAGTCATATCCTAACGCAATAATTAACGGCATAATAACCGGAATATATACCAGCGATAATTCTGGTGTACCAATTAATGTGGCAATAAAAGCAAATGTCGTAGTCAATACTGCTATTAACAGTAAACCATTATTAGCAAATTTGCGTGCTAATTTATCAACAATAACTTCAATAATTCCAGTCCTTCTAAGGACCATAAACATACCACCGATAATGAATGTGAAAAATACAACTTCACCAGCATCAATAAGACCTCTAGGCACAGCAGTTAGAAATTCGGTGATGCCAACCGGAGTCTGCTCTATAAGATGGTAAGACGTGGCATCAATGGTAGTCCTACCTTCTGGTCCAAGAACACGATCGTATTTACCAGAGGGTACAAAGTGCGTAAGAATAGCTGCAATAGCACTAAATACAAATAAGATGACATAAATGTGTGGCATCTCAAATTTTTTCTTTGGCTTACTCACTAGTTCTACATTATCAGTATTACTCTTTGACATGCCTTTTGCTCCAAATAATCCGTTTTAGAGAATGTAATTAATATGTTAAATAGAAACAAAACTGTAATATAGAAATGGCTGATAATGTTCTTGAATATACCAGATGCGCTTATAGACGACGAGTTGTACATTATTGGCAACGAGTTAACCAACTCGGTGCGATTTAAAAGCATCAAGAGATGGATAAAGCCTTTGATTGGGGCTTTAGGTGAAAGCGAGGACGTAAGTAGATCGTTTTATATAAAATTATTGCAGGACGGGATAGCCTTTTTAGAGTGTGCCATGCGTACCAAAAGCTAGATTGTGATAAGTAATCGGTGCGCGGAGCGCACCCTACACCCACTTTAGTTTTTTATGAAAGAGATAAGTATTTTAAGACTAGGGTTTATGTTTTTCAAAAGAAAAAGCCCAGCTATTTAAATAGCTGGGCTTTTTTATTTTATAGAGTTATGGTATCGGCTTAATTAAGCATGCGGAGCAATAGCAGGCATCAAGTCATGAAAAGTGCGACCAGAGGCGGTTTCGCCAATAGCATGCATTTTCCATTCATTATTATGACGATATACTTTTGCCATAATCATCGCGGTGTGTGTCCCTTGCGAGGAGAGGTTATAACGTGCCACTTCACTGTTATTATTGGCATTAACGATACGGCAAAAGGCATTTTCAACAGTTTCAAAAGTTTGACCCGTAAAGCTATTAACTGTAAAGACTAGCGACACTACATTGGCAGAGACTTTTGAGAGATCAACATTGATGACTTCGTCATCACCGTCGCCTGCGCCAGTACGGTTATCACCCGTATGTACAATGCTACCGTCTTTTGATTTTAATTGGCTAAACCAGATAGCATCAACCGCCTGCTTATTGCTATCAAACATAATGCAAGAGGCATCTAGATCGATAGAATCATCGCTACCGCCACCACCGCCAAAGAGCTTACCTAAAAAACCGCCACTTTTTTGTGCTTGTGGATTTTGAGCAACATCCCAGCCTAGACCTAACTTGACCTGAGTGAGTGTACCGCCTGCTTCTTTACTCAGGGATATTTTTTGTCCCTTTTGTAGACTAACTGCCATGTTATATTCCTTTTATGAGTTATAAATAATGAAAGCTTTAAAATATTTTTGCTAGGTTTAGAGTTGCAGTGAGTACTTACGGCCAATAACTATAAATAGCTAATAATTATAAAATGTTATCTAAAAAGCCACCGCCGCCACCGCGACCTCCTGAGCTTGTTCCGAGGATACTTTGTAGCCAGCCTTGATAGCTATCACGATTACGTGAGCAGATAATCACTTTGCCGTTACCCGAGAAGTTCAATACCATACCTTCGCCGCTGGTGACAGAGTTTATAATATTACCCATAAAGCCTTTTTTCTTGCTAGTTGATACCGATAACTTATATTCAAGGTTGGAATCCCAGCACACCACATGACCGTTATCGATAACCACATCTTTACCTGGCGTAACTTCAATCTCAAACAGTGAGCCAAATCCTGACACCACTACTTGACCAGTGCCCTGAGTTTGCATAACCATAAAGCCGCCCGTATCACCAAATACCGCACCACCAAGATTACGTTGAATCTTGGCCTTGATATCGACACCTGTTTGCGCTGCAACAAAGGCGCCGTCGCTTAGAGTATATTGCTGAGCGCCAACGTCCAGTATCTGCATATCACCATCGAGAGTAGGGGCCAGCAAGCAATCGCCTTCGCCACCCGTCGCCTCAATCTGCTGCTGAAATAACGATTCATCATTGGCAAAACGGCGCATGAGCGACTGCATAAGTCCGCCTTGCAATTTACCTTTGAGCTCAAGGTTTGACTCCATCATCACCATCGCATTGGCTTCGCAATATATCGAATCGCCCTTTTGCAAATTACAATGCAAAAAAGGTTCAATTGTACCGATTAAGCTAAAAGTCGCTGCCATAGTGAATAGATCCTCATGATACTATCGTTTAATAATTGAGATGCTCTTATAAAGTGAGATACTTCTATAAATTAAGTAGTCATTAATTTTAAAGCTATCAGGTGCGTCAATAACTCACACGTGATAGCTTTATAGGTATTAACCAATAGGCTTAGATTTCAGTTATTACCTTTATGTAGTCTAGTAAGACTTATACATTGACACCGTATGATGCTGCTAATGGACCCAATCCACCACTAAAGCCTTGACCAACGGCACGGAATTTCCAATCACCACTATGACGATATAGCTCACCAAAGATCATAGCCGTCTCTGTACTACCATCTTCTGATAGGTCATAACGGGCAATCTCAGAACCACCATTATCATTGACGATACGAATGTATGCTTCACCTACTTGACCGAAGTTCTGATTACGACCTTGACCTTCATAAATAATGGCACAAAGCGCGACTTTATTCACATCAGCTGGAATGCTTGCTAGATTGACTTTGATAGCTTCATCATCGCCGTCACCTTCGCCAGTACGGTTATCACCTGTGTGCTCAACAGCACCATTATCTGACTTTAAGTTATTAAAGAAAATAAAGTCTTGATCATTACGCACTTTACCGCCTTCATTAACCAAAAAGCCAATCGCATCTAAATCAAACTCTTGACCGTCGGTCGCACGTGGATCCCAGCCAAGACCAACAGTAATGTTAGTCAGACCTGGTGCTTCTTTTGATAAGTTTACGTTGCCGCCTTTCGATAAGCTAATAGCCATAAAATTGTCCTTTGATTTATTAGATAAGTTTATTGTTCGATTAAGTCAATTGGGATTTTAAAAACTCAAGCATTTGAGCTGTTAAATATATAAAATATTTGCTCAAGTTATTCATTCGTAACACTGACCATAACCTAAGCCCTATATATCTTCAAGCTTTACTATACTAAGCGTGTGCAGACTAAGCAAGTCGTATTTTGTGTGTCTATATTACACTCACTATTACACTTGGATCTTAGTTGTAACGTAAATGATTTGAACGCTTTCGTCATAATCATGTTAGCCATTATCAACATTTTGCTTTATAATATGCGCGCTCAGGTTCCCTCAACCCTGATTTAAAAAAAGGACTCTTCTATGAGCATCAGTACTATCTTAACTACTCCAATTCAATCCATTCGCTACAGCCGTGCTTTATTCTGGCTAGTAGGCCTGCACATTTTTGTCATTGCTATTAGTAATTATCTAGTACAGATACCCGTGAGCTTATTTGGCTTTATTACTACGTGGGGCTCTGTTACCTTTCCCTTTATCTTTTTGATTACGGATTTGACCGTACGTATATTTGGTCAGCAATTAGCAAGACGAATTATTCTCTTTGCTATGTTGCCTGCTTTGATAATCTCTTATTATTTCTCAGTAGTGTTTGCTAATGGGGTATTCGTCGGTCATGAGCAGCTACTAGATTTTAATTTATTTGTCTTTCGTATTGTCTTAGCTAGCTTTAGTGCTTATGTCATTGGGCAGCTGTTAGACATTCGAGTCTTTAATAAGTTGCGCCAGTTTAAAACTTGGTGGATTGCGCCTCTAGCATCGACGCTTATTGGTAACTTAATCGATAGTCTTTGTTTTTTTGCCATCGCCTTTTACAAAAGTCCAGACCCTTTTATGGCGGCCAATTGGATCGAGATCGGCTCTATAGATTATCTATTTAAGATGATCATGGGCATACTTATCTTTTTACCCTTGTACGGTGTGATATTAGCGAAGTTGCAAAAGATGCTGGCGGGGAAGTAGAGCTTGATTGAATGAAGCTTACGATATTCAGGTTAATCTCAGCATAATATGCAGGAATTAGCTAAATTAATTACCGCATAAAAACAGGCCATAACAACTAATTGCTATGGCCTGCTTATCTAACTATTTCAAACTAACGAACTAGTCTAACTGCCGAGTTTTTAGCTCAGGATTGTTCGCCTCGTTTAGTGCTTCCATCTTACGATGTTTAAGCGAAGCTAACAGCGCCCAGCCTATAAAGGCGATACCGATAAGACCTGTGATCAGCTCCGGTACATGGAACTTAACCGATAGCAGCATAATAACCGCTAATGCGCCGATAGCATAGTGCGCACCGTGCTCAAGATAGATAAACTCATCGAGCGTGCCTTTGTCGACCAAAAAGATCGTCATCGAACGCACGAACATCGCACCGATAGCTAGACCTAGCATAATGACGATAACATCGTTAGTGATAGCAAAGGCACCGATAACGCCATCAAAACTAAACGACGCATCGAGTACTTCTAAGTATAAGAAGCCGATAATACCACCGCGCATGATAGCACTAGTGGTCTGACCAGTAGTATTACCGTGCTCGTCCAGCTCTTCTTCCAAGTCACCTTCGAGCAACCCTGATATCACCTGCACGCCAAGATAGACCAAAATACCCCAAATACCTGCGATCAACACCGCACCAGCTTGGGTCTCATTGGCAAATGAGACAGCAACCATCAGCACGATAAGCGCGACAAATACACTCATCGCATCGACTTGACCGAATTTAGCCAAGCGGCTCTCAAGCCAATCAAACCAATGGACTTCTTTATCATCAAAGACAAAGTTCAAGAATACAAGCAGTAAGAAAATACCGCCAAACGCTGATATCTCAGCGTGATGCTCAAGTAATCTTGCTGAGTATTCTGCTGGATTGTTTAGCGCAAGGGTGATGACTTCCATCATACCCAGATCAGCGGTGACCGCGACGATGACAATAGGGAACACCAGACGCATACCGAATACGGCGATTAAAATACCGATGGTTAAGAATATCATCTTCCAAAAGGCATCCCAGCGCTTCAATACCGAAGCGTTGACTACCGCGTTATCGAACGATAATGATATCTCCATTACTGCCAAAATAGCAGTAATCGATAGCGTAGATAACATCCCGCTTATGCCACTGTGAGAGTATCCCCACCATGCGGCTACTGCTAAAGCGATAGCAGTGAAGATAAAATCTAAATAAAAATGTCTCATGACATATCCTGTCTAATAGCACAAAGTAAGCTGGCTTTGAAAAAGTATTGAATAATAAAAATTTGCTTTGTATACCATTTATAAAAACAACAAGAAGATAAAGCATTGTAGGAAAATTTACTACTAATAACTTCATGTCCAATAAATAAGCACTTGATTATTAACCCTCCTATTATAGGGATTAACGCTCAAAATTAAAGGGCTTAAACCTATATGATAAGCTTAAACCCTTTATGAAATTCACTAAAATGAAATTCACTAAAAAATATTAGATATCAACGCCATACTGTTGACACATCGCTTGCAAGCCACCTGAATAGCCTTGACCTACTGCACGAAATTTCCACTCATTATTATGGCGATAGACTTCACCAAAGACCATAGCAGTCTCTACAGAATAGTCCTCTGCTAAGTCGAAGCGTACCACTTCAGTACCTGTCTCTTCGTTCACTACACGAATAAACGCATTGGCAACTTGTCCAAAGTTTTGACTACGCGCAGCAGCATCATGAATAGTCACTGTAACGACGATTTTGTCGACATCGGCTGGTACTTGAGTCAAATTAACTTTTACGAGCTCGTCATCGCCATCACCTTCGCCAGTACGGTTGTCACCTGTATGCTCGACTGCGCCATTGTCTGATTTTAATTGATTATAGAAGATAAAATCATGGTCGCCGCGCACTTTGCCCGCAGTGCTTAATAAAAACACACTAGCATCAAGATCAAA
Organism: Psychrobacter sp. M13; assembly: GCF_030718935.1. Taxonomy (NCBI): domain Bacteria; kingdom Pseudomonadati; phylum Pseudomonadota; class Gammaproteobacteria; order Moraxellales; family Moraxellaceae; genus Psychrobacter; species Psychrobacter sp. M13. The sequence continues at coordinate 2,170,934 of NZ_CP132194.1, read as the reverse complement.
TTCAGCACCAGAGGTTGCACGCTCATCCCAACCTAACCCTATCAATAGCTTAGTTAGATTTGGGTCGGTTTTGGTTAGCGATAAATTACCGCCTTTATTTAATGATAAAGCCATAGGACTATCCTTTTTATTAGAATTAAATTATTTTAGAATTAACTAACATAATATTATGTAATAGCGCTCTATCATAACAACAATAAATGACCCAATCAAAGCCGATAAGGTCATTATTGTACCCGTTTATGTTGTTTTAATATAAATGACCCTTCTAATAATAAAGTCAGATCATCTTATAATCGTCTTAGCAATAACTTGCTTTAGCGATGACGAATCTCAAAGCTCTGATGGATCGGTTTTTTGATATTAAAGTCAAAGCCTATGGTTTGGTGCGTAACATCAGTGATATCGTAGCGCTCAGTTAACTGCTCATCCAATTCAAAGCGAGTAAAGTTGTTAGAGAAATACAATACGCCGTCAGCCGTCAAGCGATTCATAGCGCGGTTGATTAGAGCAGCATGGTCACGCTGCACATCAAAGGTGCCTTGAAACTTTTTGGAGTTTGAAAAGGTCGGTGGATCGATAAAGATAATATCGAATTGTTCAGTATTATCTTTAATCCATTCAAATATATCAGCGGCTACAAATTGATAGTTATTGCGACTGACATCAAGACCGTTCAGTACAAAGTTCTGCTTACCCCAATCTAGATAATTCTGTGACAAGTCAACACTAGTGACTTTTTTAGCACCCGCTAAAGCCGCATGAACGCTTGCGGTACAAGTATAAGCAAATAAATTCAGCACTGATTTGTTGCGGCTATTGGCTTTGATACGTGCGCGCATATTACGGTGATCGATAAACAACCCCGTATCTAAGTAGTCAGTAAAATTGACATAAAAGTAAGCGTCATCCTCACGAGCGATATAAAATTTACCTTTTTTCTCGGTATTGCCTTGCTTGCTGTATTGATCATTACCCGACTGACGGGCACGAGTCTTGATAAACACTTGCTCGCGGTTAATATCTAATACTTCACGGATACCCATTAGCGCTAGATTAAAGCGTTTTTTGGCGGTCTCAGGTGGAATGGTTTTAGGCGGCGCGTATTCTTGTACATGCACGTAGTCACCATACAAGTCGATGGCGACCTTAAAGTCCGGTAGATCAGCGTCATAGACACGAATATTACTGACCTTTTCTTTGGCAGCTTGTTTGCGGAGTTTACCTAAGTTCTTTTGCAAACGATTGATAAAGTCTAAGCCTTCTTCAACCTCAATCTCACGCTTTTCAAAGCGGCTCATCAGAGAGCCAACTTGCCCAGCGATAAGCTGACCATAGCGGAAATAAACGGTAATGGCACCGTTGTGACAGCGCAAAGTCTTAGGCTCACTAATAGGTAAGATGTCGACTTGCTCAACGTTAGCGGCAAGGATACCTATCATCGGATCAACACCACTACCTGCGAAACTATCTTGTAAGATCAGTCCTAATGCTTGATAAAGTGGACGAATATAATCTTCATCGCCTAAGCGCTCACCATAAGGCGGGTTAGTAATGACTAGCGGATTGCTCAATCTGCCATCTTTAACCATCGGCTGCAAAGTAGCTTTGAGCTGATCAAGGGCGCGAGTCTCTAGATCTATTAGCGGCAACAAGTCTTGCAGGCCTGCGGCTATTAGGTTCTTTTGGGTCGCTAATATAGCACCGCTATCAGCATCAAAGCCTAGAATAAGCGGTAGGGTATCAGGCTGCTCAATAGCGATAGCTAAGCCCTCTCGGAATCGGGTCTGTGCCTCATCAATCATCGCTGTCCACAGCGTGTCATCATGATGCTGCCACTGATAAAAACCAAACTGGTTGGCGGCTTTATCGATACCGACCGCATAATCGCAATGCATGAGCAGGGCTTCGATGATAAAAGTACCCGAGCCACACATCGGATCGATCAGTGCATTGTAGTAGGGTGCATCATTAGAGGCGTTTTGGAGATGCCAGCCAGCACTATAAAGCAGGGCGGCTGCCAAGTTTTCTTTGAGTGGTGCATCCGTCATCGCTACACGATAACCACGGCGATGCAGGCTAGTACCAGACAAGTCTAAATATAGCTCAGCTTGCTTATCATTAACCGTCGCAAAAATAGCAAAGTCTGGATTCTTACTATCGACGTTTGGGCGGCTGTCATAAACCTCATTAAAGGTATCGGCAATCGCGTCTTTAATACGTAGCATAGCAAACTGCTGACTGACGGCGACACGTTTATCGACAGACAAGCGAATCGCAAAGGTTTGCTCAAGATTAAACTGCTCAGTCCAACTGATCGACTTTGCCAAACCATATAGCTGCTCTGCGACATCATATTCGTTATTGATGTTTTTGCGTTTAATTAGCATCAGTACCCGTGAGGCGACCCGCGACCAAAGACAAATCGTATATAGATCTTTTAGGGTTCCTACAACCGTTAAGCGACCAGTACTCTTGATTTCGCTAGGGATACCAAAGCTGGTCAGCTCAGTCTGTAGCGGTATCTCAAGCCCATCAGCACAAGTGATAACAAGATTAATCGATAGGTCTGCTGCTAAAGAGGGTGCTACAGAGACAGGCGTGGTTGATGCGGTCATACGGATACCTATAAGGCTGAATAAATAAAGCAGATTTGAGCAGGAATGTTAACCCGCGATTTTACCATAATTTTAGAGATTCAGGTCTAAAGCTCAAAGGTTTAAAACAGTAAAATTACTTGAGTTATAAAAGCACTGATTATAAAAGCACTTATATTGTCATCAAGACGCCCTAGTATAATTATCTTTATTGACAAAAATTATCAATAAAAAGCAGTATTAAGTAATAAAACTTAATACTGCTTTTTATATGCTCTATACTGAATGAATGAAAACCCTAATCACATTGATTGTTGCAGATGATCATCCAATATTTTTGGAAGGTCTTATTATGCTGTTTGATAAACTGGCTTGGGTTGATTTATTAGCAAGTGCAACGAATGGCGATGAGGCGTTTGATATTATTAACAGCTATCAGCCTGATATTGCTCTTATGGACTTATCTATGTCTGGTGCGAGCATTGAGCAGATTATTGACACCGTTAAGACGCAAAACTATCCTACTCAATTGATTGCGTTAACTATGTTGAAAGATGGCTACAAAGCGCAGCAGTTGCTATCTCTTGGGCTATCAGGCTATGTACTAAAAGACAATGCATTTGAAGATTTATTAATTGCTATTGAAAAGGTTAGTATCGGCGAAATTTTTGTATCGCCCTTATTACTTGACGAAATACAAACCCAAGAAACGGTAGCAATAGCACCTCATCTAACGGATCGCGAAGTTGAGGTTTTGATCTGCGCGGTTGATGGTAATAGTAATAAACAAATTGCTTATCAACTAGGTATTACTCAGCGTACGGTATGTTTTCATATGAGGAACTGTTTTATAAAGCTAGAGGCAACCAATCGCACTCAAGCCATTGTAAAAGCGGTGAGTTATGGTTTGGTTAATATCAATTAGTACTATATAGCTATGAGTTACCATCAAAAGCTAACGGTTTATTTTATAGAGATTTTAAAGCTAATCTTTTGTTTTTATAAGGTAGTATTATTTTAATTGTTGTACTTTCGCCTTTAATAGAAGTCAGCTGCAAGTTACCATTAATTAGAGCAACGCGCTCGTGCAAACTAATCAAACCAAAACCTTGATGGGTTGAAGATAAAGGCAGCTCATTAGGATTAAAGCCGACACCATTGTCCGTTATGATTAAATGAATTTGATGTTTATAAACAGCCAATTGCACATGAAGTAGATTCGCTTTACCATGCTTTATAGCGTTGTGTAGTGCCTCTTGAATGATGCGAAATAGCTGTTTTTCTATAGCTTTATCAAAACCTGTTTTGCTTATAGTGAGTTCAATCTCTACTGGATACAAACGCATCAAGTGCCGAGTTTCCTGTAATACCGCTTCATCGAAACGATATCGCTCTAGTAGCATAGGGTGCAATCCCTCCATTATTTCGCGCGTTGACAAAATCGCGGCATTGATCTCTTCTTTAATAAAACTCATAGATAGTTTGGTTTCACCTTGGTCATACGATAGCAGCTGTAGCTTGGCTGCTGATAAATGTTGACCTAAGTCATCATGTAAGTCGCGGGCGATATCTTTTTTATGATTTTCAATCGTTATTAACAGACGCTGTGAGAGCTTTTTGTAGTTATTGCTCATCTGACTAATACGTTGAAAGTAAGAGAACAGTAGAGCATAACGAAATACTAAAGTACCTATAATAATATTGCGATGCTCATAAAAGTCATAAGGTAACCACTGAGTACGAATTGAGGCAATATAAATACTCAGACCGATCAGCTGTAATACCGCGCCACTACTACGCTGTCTGATACCATTAATTACTGAGATTAAGCAGTAAAGATAAACGATAGCCACAAGTGCTGTCCATAGTAACCAACTGATCTCTTTTATAATGACAGCAACATTGGGAGTAACTATAAACGCGACCAGTAATAGCCAGCATGTCACTAGTATATAAACCTTACGATCAGATACGTTTTGGTACATAGCTCGAAAATACAAGGCACTGGTAAGAGGGACAATCAACATAAAAAATATAGAAAATAGTCTAAGACCGTTAGGCCGTTCTCCTAACATAAAGCAATAATCTAACAGTAATGAGCCACACATCATGGTTGCGCTACTGATAAGTAACCACCAAAACTCTCGAAAATGATGAATAGAGGTACGAAATAAAAAGATAATAATAAATAGATCAATTAGTCCTAAAGTCACTAATATCGTATCAAAACGAGTATTACTAATGAGTTGTTGATTGTATATATCATGAACGACATCAGGTATACCGATAGCTATCGTATCGCCACCAATACCAACACCACCTGGGAACATCGCGCCCCAAGCTTCGCCAATGCCGAGGTTGACTTTGACAGCTAAGATATTGTCTTGAGGTTTGAGTAGGTTTGATGGAATCTGATATTTTCGGGCAACGTTCTGAGGATTAGGAGTGACAAAATCCCAAGGGGTCAGAATCTTGCCTGTCGCGCCTATTGGCTGCCCATTAAGCCAAGTCTCATCACCATAACGAATGTTCTCAAAATACAAGAGCCAGTCATCGCTCACGCTGTACTGCCAATCAAAGCTAACTTTGTACCAGCCATAGATACCATTATTGGCATTGGTTGCGAGTAATTGTGAAGGTTCAACCGCTTGCCAGTCGCTGGCAGGAATCGCGTTGTAATCAAGGCTAATATCATCGGTCTGATAAAACTGCCAATCTGCATCTATGGCGATAAGCTCGTCGCTTGACCAAGCGATTGAGCTTAAAGCTACTGAGCTCAAAACAATAAACCATATAAAGCAGATCAGCTGTTTAATCATATGGATTACCCTTTTATCTGAGTGAGCATTGTCTCAAAAATACGTTTATCTACTGGTTTTTCAATTTAGTCATCTCTTAATTTCTTATTTTCTTGAGCTGTAGGATCATCTGAGGTGTTTTTAGTGGTAGCTATAGCTAATGATTGAGCTTTTAGTATATCTACTCGTTGCCGACTAATAACTCTTCGTTCTTCTAAAATTGCAGGTGGAGGAATGAGCTTTTGTTTTACAGAGAAATCTGGAAAGTATGCCTTACCAGCACCACCGCCAACATCTGCATAAGCAACAGAAACAACTAGCGGAGCAATAGTTAGGCTAATAAATAAAATTTTTAAATTTTTCATGATGATAGCGTCCTTTATATTAATTATTTTGATGAACTACTTTTGACCTATGAATTCAGCATAACAATTATTCAACGACAATGTACCTGTAAATATCTACAGGTACATTGTCGATATGACTTTTATAAAAGAATAATCGAGCTAACAAAACGTCTTTTCACTTATATTAGTGAGCTAAAAATTAATGCATAGACGTAAAAAACCCGTCATCTAATGACAGGTTTTTTGGTTTTTAAAAGTAACGTCTCTAAGGTTTTATGGGTTTTTCTTGTCTTATCGAATGCTCTTGAAGCATGGTCAAACTAATTCTAAATATTTTTAGAGTCTATCTTCTTTTCATTGGTACAGCCTTCATTGGTATAGATCTAGGCTCTGACTGGATACGAGCAAGCTCTTTTTTACCATCACTGATGACAAAGCTGCCTGATGAACCTGCAGATTTATTGCCTACTTGCCAATTAACCCAATAATCAGAGGATTCACACTTTTTCGGAAAGAATTTATTATTACCATTAAAGTAGGTGCCTACTTGCACACGATACCAATGATTTGGCTTCATTGAATAGTTAGATGAAGTATTACCATGACTTATTGGATTAGTAATATGATACGTAGTAAAAAACTCTTCAATTTGAGTTCCCCAACCTCCTGAAGTTGGAACTGGTGAGCCAAGAGCGCCAGGTGCCTTATCGTAAATACGCCATGTAGATATCAGCGCATTGATCGGTGGTTGCATGCTATTGACGTAGTTTAGGTAGTTTTGATTTTGATTATTAAATTGCGAGGTTGCTGAAAAATTCAGTCGATAATTACTGTTTGATCCGCCACCTGGCTGGAAAACAGGAGTTAACTGGCGAGCGATAGATTGCTCATTGATAGGCGGGCAGCAATTATCCACGGGTACTGGAAGTACCACATCTTCAAAATCAATAATAACGGGTCCTACTTGACCAATAACTTCACCAGGCTTAACTGGCCCTAGTCCATAGTTACAACCTTTAACTTTAACAAAGGCTTCATCAAAATTCATTTGATTATCCATTTTGATGACCAATGAATAGGTACTACCTGCCACCACTGGGCTAGTGTAGGATACTCGTGTCCAAGGATCTGTAGCAGAGGTACCACCTGGCAGATTGACAAGATTTGACTGACCAACGACTGATCCATTGGTACCTGTTCCGTTGCGTAAGGTGACAGAAGCTGTGCCACCTTGATTGGCTCTGGTAGAGAAATAACCACCAAAAGTCGCTTCTCCATTACAGGTGGCTGTAAAGGTTTGATAGAAGTCATTATTTCCATTATAAATATCAAGATAGTGTCTGATGGTTCCCGATACTGCCGCTGATGCATCTTTACGAGGGCCTTGTCCTGTAGAGTTAACCCCTTGATTGGTTCTGATGACGTTAGAACCATTACCTGAGCCTAGCACCCAAGGAGCAATCGAGTGATCTAAATGGTTACCAAACCCACTGGTAGGCGGATTTAGCTCAAAGTCTCCATTGACTAGCTCATTAGCAAATGCGCCTGTCGTAAGCATTAAACCTACGCCAATAGCACTTATGGCTTGAATAAGTTTTAACTTAGTTTTCATGAATAGAACTCCCTTTCAGTAATCAATGAACGTTGATTAGACCTATTGCTTACTGTTTCAGCATAACAAGGATTCAGCAAAAATGTACCTGTAGATATCTACAGGTACAGGAGATAGGAGTTGATTTTATGAGGAGCTAGGTTTGTTTTAATATGATTAAACTAAGCGGGTTCTAAAAGAAGTGCTACGTATTTACATCACTGATCAGTTTTAGTCGCTGTGGCTGAGGTCAGCTCATCATTAGGTAGCATTTGAGTAGTCGTAGCAAACGGCTTTGTGGGAATAGGATAGTCAACGTCTTTAGGCATCAGCAAACGCATATGGGGGTAAGGGGTTGAGATGTTAGCCTTATCAAAGGCAAGCTTAATCGCCTCTTGCAGGTTTTCTTTAATCTTAGGTATACGCGCGACTGAGGCGGGCTTGACCCAAAAACGCACAATAAAAAACACCCCATACTCCCCAATCTCAGCGACAGTAGCCGAGGTTTCAGGACGACTTAAAATGACCTCAGTATCCTCTAATATCTGCAAAATCTCTTTACGCGCTGTATCAATGTCATCTTCAAATGCAATACGCATACGAATATCAAAGCGGATGAAGTTTTTTGAAGTAATATTAGTGACTTCAGAGGAGGCCACATTAGAGTTGGGAATAATGACGGTGATGTTATCTCGAGTGAGTACATGGGTAGTACGTAGGGCGATAACGACCACTCGGCCCTCATTGCCATTGATATTCACCCAGTCGCCTACTTGAAACGACTGCTCAAGCAAGATAGTAATGCCTGCAATAAAGTTAGCTAGTGTCGACTGCGCAGCAAAACCAACGGCTAAACCTGCGATACCTAAACCTGCGACTAAAGAGACAATATCAAAGCCAAACTGCGCCATAACGCTGGCAAGCCCCAGCACTAATAACAGCACTGATAATATATTTTTGAGCAGCTGTTCGATAGAGGCGTTTAGACCATAGTGCTGCAATACTTTGTGAATGATCTGTCCTGATGAGGCCCATAATACGTAGTAGATACCCGCCCAAATACAGGCTTTAGCCGTCGCCTTTACAGTGGCTGGCTCAAAATTAATCTGACTCATAACGGCAATCAAGCTGGCAACTACCCAAACATAGCGCAGTATAGAACGAACAATTTTCGCGCGACGTTCATTCAAATGTAAGCGGGAGCTATTGTGTTTTAAAAAATATATCGCCAACCAATAAAAAAATCCTATTACCCCGAGCAGGATTAGGATTTTGATACCCGTGCTGGTTAGCTCTGCTGCATAAGCTGACCAATCTAAGGTATCTTCATCTATCGAACCGCCAATCGCCAAATAAAGACTGGTATATAAATCATGAATGATTTCCTGAAAAAAATCAGTAACAGTAGCGATTGCCATTTTATCATCCATGCTTGTTTTAGAAGGGGCCTATTTTAGAAGAGGCCTGTTTCAAAATAGACTTAGCATAGAAGTTTAACTGAGGCGCTGGTTAAAAGCCATCTTCTTGAGTATCAAGAGACTGAAAAGGTATGTCCATTTTATGTTGCACATCGCGTAGTGCCGTTCGCAATCCCTCCAGTATAGTAGGATGATAAAAAGGCGTATCAAGCAGCTGCTTTACACAAATATCATTAGTAATAGCAGTCGCTAATATATGACCAATGTACTCAGCAGCAGGACCTACCATACTAGCCCCGAGTATCTTATCCGTCTCTTTACAGGCATAAATATGCAGTAAACCACAGTTGACACTCATGATACGGCTGCGTCCTTGATTATCGAAACTTACTTTACCAATGACGTACTCAAGATCAGGATCATCCTCGATTTCTTGCTGCGACATACCGACATTAATGATTTGTGGTGAGGTAAATATAATAGAGAAAGGGGTAGCTGGTGGACGAATATAAACCTCGTCATCTTGCTCACAGACGCGACTACCGGCACTATAACCCTCATCACTAGCGACGTGTAATAGAGGGATATGGGCATTAGCATCACCGACGATATAGACATCAAGATCACCAATCTGACCCGTATCTATTTTCAGATTTTTGGGACGGTTTTTATCATCAAGCTCAACACCAAGGTTTTCAACGCCTAATTGATCGATATTATTGCGGCGTCCAGTAGCCACTAACACCTGATTACCTTCCCAGCGCACCTGATTACCGTCTTTATCTGTATAGTCAATGAAGGCAACTAAGCTGTCATCAGCAAAAACTGTACCTACTTCTGTTATTTCACTATCAAGGTGCATCTTCAAATCTGCACTTAAGCAATCGATAGCCTTTGCATTAATGTCTTTATCTTTGAGTCCACCGACGCGGTTTACGCGATTGAATACCGTGACGGCAACCCCTAAACGAGTAAAAGCTTGTGCCATCTCTAAGCCTATCGCGCCCGTCCCGACAACCGCCATCGACTCAGGTAGATCAGACATATCGAATATGGTATCTGAGGTGAAAAGGGTATCGCCTAACTTTTTATCCCAGCCATCAGGGATAAAAGGGGAGCTGCCTGTAGCTATAATGATTCTATCCGCTTGAATCAGCTCGTCATTGACCTCGATTAAACCTTGCTTATTAATATGGGCGTGACCGGCTATCTTTTTATCATCAGGCCAACTATCGACTTGTTTATGGATGTAGCTCTCAAAATGACTACGTTCGGCTTGTACTCGAGCCATGACTTGCTTGCCATTTATCGTCACCTCGCTATGAATACCGAATTGCTCTGAGTACTTAGCGTCATGCGCGCGATCAGCCGCCGCGATTAATAGTTTGCTAGGCATGCAGCCTACGGTCACACAGGTGGTCGTCCAAAACCCTTCGTTAATAATAACGATGCTTTTGGTGGTTTTACTCGCTTGACGAAAGGCGTTTTGACCTGCTGTACCTGCACCAATTACCGCGACATCTACGCTACGGGTTATTTTTTGGATTGAGGACTGCTCAGAGGATAGGTCGGTATCAGCGCTATTTTTAGATTTACTCATAGTTATTATTCTCGCATTAGAAGTATTTAGTGCACATTAGTAATCATCATTATGAGCTAGTATACAGTTAGTCATTGTATTGCCAGTCACCGTAAAATATCATCAGTGCTGTTTATTTGATGAGCATATGCATAAGTAGAGTAAATCAAGATGAATAGACATGCAGCAAGATAAACGTAGTGAGCTGTTGCAAAAATGTTTAGCGCATCAATGCTAAATCAAAAGCAGTCAAAACCCTTCACCAAAGGTTAAGGAGTCAGGGTCGTCAGCAAACGCTCAGCGTAGTCTTTGGCACGCAGATTACGTTGGGCATGAGTCAGTTTGCCTTCTTTATCAAATACGAATGCTGAGCGTACTAAACCGATAGTGGTTTTGCCATACATGTTTTTTTCTTTAATCACCTCAAAATACTGGCAAAGCTGTTCATTGGTATCGCTAATTAAAGGAATCTGTAAATCGTACTTTTCGATAAATTTTTTGTGTGACTCTACGCTATCACGAGAGACGCCAATGATATCGTATTCAAGATCATCAAAAGCATTTAGGTACTGAGTAAAATCATTCGCTTGGGTGGTGCAGCCAGGAGTGTTATCTTTGGGATAAAAGTAAAGGATTAAACCCTTCTTTTTATGAGAAACCAGCTCGCTTAAGCTTATGTCATCTTGGATAAAATGCCCATCGAGCTTGCGAACCAAAGATACTGGAAATGTAGGTAACGCGATGACTTCTGTGGTGGGCTTGGCCATAGTAAATTCCTTTTATAATGAATCGATTAAGTGCTGTTTGTTTTTTTGTTCAAATGGTAGCTTGGTTAGTCTTACACTTTGCGTCTTCATTGGCAACTAGTAGCAAAAAAAAGACTGACAATAATAGCCAGTCTTTGTATTTTAACGTTGAATTGGTATCTATCTTAAGCCACTTTTTGCGGCTTTTTCAGATCAAGTCCTACAGTACATTGCTGCAATTCTTGTTGCATGCTTTTGACATAAGGTAGGGTTGATGGGTTTTTGTTGCTTGCAGCATAGCTTTCTACTTCCCACATCTGACCGATAGTCATTTTGCTACGCACACCGATCGTACAATTGCAAAGTTTAGAGGCTGTATTTTTATCAGCAACTTTGTATTTGACGGCGCCATCAATACAAGTATTTATATTTTCTTGCTTAATATCGACAGCATTAGCTTGTGGTATAACAAATAGGCCGACAGCGACTAGAGGTATCATTTGCAACAGCTTCATATCTTTTCTCTCATCAATAATAACTAAAAATTTTGTATAGACACTAAAATGATCGCTCCTACCATAACAATTTTAATCGGCAAAAAATACTCTGCCTGTGCTGTGATGATGCAATCGAATGTTACCGCTATGTTTATGGCGTCAGATTATTGATAGCGAGTCGGGTCAGTGATACCCGCTTGTACAAAGCCTTGACGGCGCAAAGTACAGCTGTCGCATATACCACAAGCCAAGCCATAGCTATCCGCACTATAGCAAGAGATGGTTTGAGCGTAATCGACACCTAAGCTTAAACCAAGCTCGATAGTTTTTGCCTTAGACAACTGCTGTAAAGGGGTTTGAATGGCTAAATGCTGACCCATTACTCCAGCTTTGGTTGCTAGATTAGCCAGCTGCTCAAACGCTTTGATGTATTCAGGGCGACAATCAGGATAGCCTGAATAATCAACGGAGCTGACCCCAATGACTATATGACGAGCATCAGTAACCTCTGCAACTGCTAGAGCATAAGATAAAAAGATAGTATTACGTGCAGGGACATAAGTATTAGGAATAGCGTCGTTATCGCTTAGCTCATCATCTTTAGTAGAGAATTTATCTGCATTACCATCAGGAATGATCATACTAGGATCGGTGAGTGAGGAGCCGCCAAGCTGCGCAATATCGATATCAATAATACGGTGGTCAACGCCTGCACTTTGAGCAATGCTTTTGGCAGCTATCAGCTCACTATTATGGCGCTGACCATAATCGAAGCTTACCGCAGTTACAGCAGCATAGCGCTTTTTGGCCCAATACAGACAAGTAACTGAATCTAAGCCACCTGATAATAGTACAACGGCGTTTTCATTAATAGGCATAATAACCAAACCATTTATAACTTTTATTTTAAAGGGGACAGTTAGCTTTGTTTTTCAAATACAGGCAGTGGATCAAAACTTACCTCAGCGCGAGGTAGCTTAGCAACATCACGCATGCGCCAATCATCTTGCCCATCATGGCTAACTTGCAAATAGTACTTAGCCTTTAGAGGATCGATATCAGGTGCTTGAGCACTATATTCATTACCGCTTTTATGCTGCAATATAACATCACGATCTTTTTTGATATCAGTAGCATGGGAGATGGATAAAGCCAATTCATCAGGATATGTCAGAGGAGTACCGTTGAGCAGTTTACCCGATTGCAGGCTTTGCTCAGGATAATTAAGGTAAAAAGTAATATCACCATTATCAGCAAACTGCATCTGACCATGCAGATCCAAATCATAAGTGAGCTTATCGCGTGAGACATCATGATATAAAGTCTTACCATCCATATACCAGTCATCACGCACTACGCTATCGCGAATCTGATAAGAGTAATAAACAAAATAAATACACGCCACAACGACAAAAGCAGGTAGTCCAATTACGAAGATAATAACCATGTAATTCTTGTACCAAGGCTGGCTGTCTTGATGCTTAAAATCTGGTGCTGAAGTAGACATAAAGTACCTATTAATAAAAGATAGATAATAAATAATAAAAGATAGATAATAAAATATAGACTTGATATAAGCTTTTATACTGATTATCTACAAAACTAAAGCAAATAGACGCAGTTAATGATGAGATATTAACTACGCACTTGTAAAGATCATTTATTGACCTTGGGTAGTAAAGACATTATCTTTACTAACGGTATACTGACCATCTTCACTAACGACATTGAGAGTAACAGGCGTTTGTCCCTTATCAATGATAGCTGGGTCGCCATAGATACTAACTGACATATCAAAGCTCTCACCTGGTGCTAAAGGCACATCATTAAAACGCAGCTGTAAGCTCAATCCATCTTGCGGCGCTAGAGTAATTTTATAAGTATGCTCATCTTGAGTCTTATTAGTTAGCTTGACCACATAACTGTTTTCAATCATACCTTGCGCATTAGTAGAGGACAGCTGGTTACGATCTCGGCGAATATCAATCTCTAATGGTACGCGATCGGTCAAAGCATAAACGAGACCACCACACAACACTAGCAATAGCGCTAAATAAGCAAATAGACGTTTACTAAACACGCGCGTATCTTCTTTTTCAGCCAATTGACGCTCAGTAGTATAGCGAATGAGTCCGCGTGGATAGCCAACTTTGTCCATAATCTCATTACAAGCATCAATACAAGCAGCACACTGAATACAACCCACCTGTAAGCCATCACGAATGTCAATACCAGTAGGGCAGACCTGTACACACATCTGGCACTCAATACAGTCACCTAAATCTTCAGGATTCGTACCTTTTTTGCGCGCACCGCGTGGCTCACCGCGCTCATAATCATAAGAGACAATTAATGTGTCTTTATCGAACATGACGCTTTGAAAACGACCATAAGGGCAAATCTGAATACACATCTGCTCACGCATGTAGCCTGCATTAGCATAAGTGGCAAAGGTGAAGATAAACATAGATACCCATACCCATGTTGGCCAGTCAGGAAAAGGGATAATCCCAATCATTTGCCAACTGCCATACAAAGACTCAGTACCAGATACATAGCTGACAAAAGTCGCCGCAGTGATAACAGATAAAGCAAACCAAATAAAATAGATCAAACCACGTTTAAAGGCTTTGCTGGCACTCATCGGCGACTTATCAAACTTTATGCGCTTATTACGATCACCGATCACCCACTTTTCGACATACTGATACAGATGTGTCCAAATCGTTTGCGGACAAGCATAACCGCACCAAACCCGCCCTGCATAAACAGTCACCATAAACAGCGTAAACGCAGCAATGAGCGCAAAAGCGGCGATGAAATAAAAGTCTTGGGTCAAAAAGGTCATGCCAAAGATATAATAATGTTGAGAGGGCACATCGAACCAAATGGCCTGCCTGCCATCATAGCGTAACCAAGGCAACAGTAAAAAAAGTGCCAAGAAAAAATACATGCTGACGACGCGGATATTTTGATAAAAGCCTGTAACGAATCGAGGATGAATTCGATGCTTAGTAGCATCAAGATCAATTTGCTGTACAGGTATTTTATTAGATGATGGTGCTGACATAAACTTGCCTCTTTAGAAAAAGAATAAGTCTGCTGGCATGAGTAACGAATCTCTAATACAAGGTATAGATGTATGAGCGTGTGCTGTTATCAGTGTCAGTAAATAGTTGAGACAGAATGCGCTATTTTTAGGTTTATAAAGTAAAAATAATTGCGCTAAATAAAATTCAATTAATCAATAAGTATTTTAACATTTTCCCTACTATAGATGGGGAGATATTACAATAATTCAATTATTACTCTCATATATATTATGCTCAAAGCCAGACAGTATCTATGTCCAGAACCACATGCCTGATTTTGATCTCTTTGAGATAATAAAAAAGGAGAGCTGCATTAACAGCTCTCCTTTTAATGATTCTACAGTTGTATAATACTATTCAATAGATAAAACTATGAGCTTAGTTAGCGCTTGCAGCCTCAATATTAGCAACTGGCGCTTTTGCGCTAGCAGTAATGTTTGATGCAGCAGCTGTAACAGGCTTCGGGTTTTTATCCGATAAAGAGTAAACATAAGCGACTACTAGCATGATACGTTCATTACCTAGTTTAGTTTCCCACTGAGGCATAACCCCTGCACGACCATAGCGTAGCGTATCACGAACCGTTTCTCGCTCACCACCATATAACCAAGTACTATCAGTTAAATTTGGTGCACCTGCTGAGATCATACCTTTGCCATTTTTGTCGTGACATAAAGCACAATTTTGTTGAAAAATAGCACTGCCCTGAGCCACTAGAGTCTTATCAAGCTCACCGTTGGCTTTATCACCATTATTAGGTGATAATGATAAAACATATTCAGATGCTGCGCGAACGCCTTCTTCACCGATCTGATCACGCCATGCAGGCATCCCACCGATCCGACCTTTATGTAGAGTTGTCAGTAAGTTAGTAGCCTCACCACCATATAACCAATCATTATCCGTTAAATTAGGATATCCTATCGCACCTTTGGCGTTTGAGCCATGACAAACCGCACAGTTCTGTAAGAATAAACGGCTACCAACTTTTAGGGCTTCTGGACTTTCGGCCAGTTTTTCGATAGCAGGAGCCAGTGCTGCAATCTTCTCATCAATCTGAGTTTGCAGATCAGCAGGTGGCGATTCACTACGACGTAGAGTCGTCTGTAGCTCATCCAATTGACCGAGCGTTTTAGCAGCGCTTGCAGCATCAGCCTTGACTAATATGCTCTTTTCAAAGTTGGCCGTAAATACTTTATCGTTCGCTTCGAGCTCACTAAATAACTCATTGCGTGAAGTCCATGGCACTTCATCACCATCGACCTCTACCGTCGCAATACCGTCCCACGATCCTGGAAACATGGCTGGGAAAAATACCCAATAAGCAACGCCCCAAACGATTGAGCCAAAAAATATTACTAGCCACCATTTCGGTAAAGGCTTGTCATATTCTCGAATACCGTCATATTCATGGCCAGTAGTACCGTCTTCTTCTACCTCTGGCTTATATTTTAATACCATCAGCAAAATACCAAGGATGAAAAGCCAACACCCAAAACTTATGATGGTAATCCAAGAACTCCAAAAAAATGTCATTTTTTATCCTTATTGCGCGGCTTATCAGATAAGTTATCAATCATCTCATCATCAAGCGCAAGCTGTGCATCTTCTTCGAAGCGTTTTTTGTTTTTTGGGGAATACGCCCACCATGCAACACCTATAAAGGCAATAAAAGCAGAAACGGTTGCAATCGTTTGTAATTCACCAATACCCATTAGCGCTGTCCTTCCATCGCTGTACCTAGCTGCTGTAGATAGGCAACCAAAGCGTCAAGCTCAGTTGCACCAAGAACGGCATCAGGAGCACCGTCAATGTCTTCCTCAGTATAGGGAACACCAAAACGATCACGAAATAAACGCATTTTATCTTGTACGTTAGTACCGTTGATCTCATTTTCTGCAAGCCATGGGAATCCAGGCATAACAGACTCAGGTACTAATGAGCGTGGATTGATTAGATGCTGTTTTTGCCAATCCTCAGAATAACGTCCACCTACACGTGCCAAATCTGGACCAGTACGTTTAGATCCCCATAAAAAAGGGTGATCCCACGTTGATTCAGCGGCGCGCGAATAAGGGCCATAACGTTCGACTTCTGCGCGTAATGGTCGTACCATCTGCGTATGGCAAACGTGACAACCTTCACGGATATAGACATCACGACCTTCAAACTCAAGCGCTGTCCATGGCTCCATGGCGGGAAGAGGAGCGTTTACCCCACCTTCTTCAGGTCCTTTGTTATCATAAATCAGTGGTACGATCTCAACCAAGGTTGCAAAGCTAATTGCGATTACGATACCGATGACCAACAAGCCTGTATTTTTTTCAATAATCTCATGCGGTGTACCAGCCATGATCGCTCCTTATACGTTAGCAGTTCGTGGTTCATCAACACTAGGCTCATGATCCGTTG
The DNA here is from genome assembly GCF_030718935.1 of Psychrobacter sp. M13. Taxonomy (NCBI): domain Bacteria; kingdom Pseudomonadati; phylum Pseudomonadota; class Gammaproteobacteria; order Moraxellales; family Moraxellaceae; genus Psychrobacter; species Psychrobacter sp. M13. The sequence continues at coordinate 2,153,857 of NZ_CP132194.1, read as the reverse complement.
GATCAGCGATATCTACAGGCTTACCCTCTGGCATTTTGAGTGTGCGATAAACGTTATAAGCCATAACAAACATACCTGATACATATAATAGACCACCAAAAGCACGTCCAATATACGGGAAATGTGAGAACTCAACGGTATCAACAAAACTATATACCAAAGTACCATCAGGATTAGTCGCCAGCCACATCATGCCTTGACCGATACCTGAGATCCACATAGAAACAATGTAGAAAATAGTACCAGCTGTAGCTAACCAAAAATGGGTAGTAATTAAGCTAATAGAATACATCTTAGGCTTATTATAGATACGTGGTAATAATACGTATAACGAGCCGATAGTTATCATACCAACCCAGCCAAGCGCCCCTGAGTGTACGTGACCTACTGTCCAGTCGGTATTGTGCGATAACGCATTAACCGTCTTAATAGACATCATTGGTCCTTCAAAGGTAGACATTGCGTAGAATGATAAAGCCACAATCATAAAGCGAATAATCGGATCAGTACGAAGCTTATCCCAGCTACCAGACAAGGTCAGTACGCCATTAATCATACCACCCCAAGAAGGTGCAAATAGAATAATAGAGAACACCATTGCTAATGACTGCGTCCAATCAGGAAGTGCTGAATAATGCAAATGGTGACCACCAGCCCACATATATGAAGCAATCAATGCCCAAAAATGCACAATAGACAAGCGGTAAGAATAGATCGGACGACCAATCTGTACTGGAACGAAGTAATACATCATCCCTAAGAAAGCGGCAGTCAGATAAAAACCTACTGCGTTATGCCCGTACCACCACTGCACCATGGCATCAGTTGCACCGCCAAACAGTGAGTAAGACTTAAACGCGCCAACAGGAATCGCCATACTGTTTACAATATGCAGCAACGCAATGGTAATAATAAAGGCTGCAAAGAACCAGTTAGCCACATAGATATGCGAAGTCTTACGCTTGATAAGTGTACCGAAGAATACGATGGCATAAGAGATCCATACCAAAGCAATCAAAATATCGATAGGCCATTCAAGCTCAGCGTATTCTTTAGTTGAAGTTAAACCTAATGGCAAGGTAATGACAGCTGCTACGATAACCGCTTGCCAGCCCCAAAAGGTAAACCAAGCAAGATAAGGGGCAAATAGCCGAGTCTTACAGGTACGTTGAACAATGTAATAAGAGGTTGCGAATAGAGCAGAGCCACCAAATGCAAAAATAACCGCATTAGTATGCAGTGGTCTTAAACGACTAAATGTCAGCCATGGAATGTCAAAGTTAAGTGCTGGCCATGCCAATTGTGAGGCAAGGAACACACCAAGACTCATGCCGACGATGCCCCAGACGACAGCCATGATAGTAAAAAATCTAACAATAGTGATTTCATACTCACGGTCAACAGGGGCGACTGCTGTGTTATTTAAACTCATTGGATGATTCCTTTACAGCCTGAATGATCAACAGTGATAACCAAAAATTTACATAAGGTATTTACATAAGCGCTTTTCGATAGAATTTATAACAAACGCTCTATAGCGACAAATGCACAGTATAAAATAATGCCAAATATCATTATCGTAACCTTATTAGCTATCAAACTAGGACTATAGCTAGCAAATAGTGGGATTATTAATAAGGTTAGGATAATAAGAAAATGCCGTCTCTGAGAATCAAAACAAGTTGATAAGGTGCGTTAATCTTTATAAAACTAACACTATATAATCTGATGATAGAATTGTTAGTTAAAAGATAAGCTAGCGGCGGCTGACAAAAAAATTAAAACAAAATACTATAAAAAATAGTTACGTAATGTTTAGTTAAAACTTATGATTCTGTTTAAGGTATTGTAACGCAATTATAATTAAATATCATCAAGCTCATGCGCGAAAATACAAACTCTTTGGTAAATATTTTAACTGATAGCTTTTAATAATTGACTGTCATTGATCTAGAATTATGCATATCAATAGATTCGAATAGCTTATCTAAAGCGTGTTGCAAGATTATAGGAAGCTATAATAACAAAATAAATCAATATATCAATATGAATCGTAAGGAATTAGAATTTCTCACTACAAGTAGGTGCTATTTTGTGACTAGTTTACGAAGATAGTCTTAATTAAATGAAGAGGTTTTGTTACAATTTAGTCTATATTGCAATATATGGTCTTTACTTCTGCTGATTCCAAGCCATAATACTTATAGATGACTGAGGCTTTTGGTGTTTTATCTACAAACCTTAATCATGACGTTTACTATTTTATTATGTTCATTATTTTATTATGAGGGGATTTGAGTATGGCCATTTTTTTGACAGATGCATGGTTTGCACAAGCGGAACAATTTGGCAATGAAGCAGGTGAGCTCAACTTGCCACCAGCGCTAGCGAATATGGTAATTAACCTAAAGGTTGCTGATGAAGGTCAAGATATCGAAGCCAATTTTGCTGATGGTTTGTTGCATAAAGGCTTAAATGACAAAGCCACGACGACATTATTATTAGATCGTAGCACCCTACAGTCTATCATTACTGATTTTGATATGAACGAAGTTATGGGCGCCTTTATGAGTGGTAAAATTCGTGTTGAAGGTGATATGTCACAGTTGATGGCATTGCAAACCGCACGTCCTAGCACTGAGCAAAAAGAGCTATTTAAGCGTATTAAAGCGGGTACAACGCTGGCTTAGTGAGCTATTATTTAGCTTAGATAATATCAAGATAAGCAAAAGCCCTTAACTCAGTTAAGGGCTTTTTTGTAGGTGATAGCGATATAAACTATTAAGGTTATGTCGGCTGATTTATATCAGCAGATTCATATCAACTGGCTTGCGGTTGAGTTTGTATCTGGATTTTAGTGTTACTGCTATTTTGGTTTTCTTTATAGATAGCGGCTTGCAACCAGATATTAGCTTGTATGTAATTGAGCACTTTAATAGCTTTTGTCTGTGCATTACTAGGTGCAGCAATACGTACAACGAAAGGATCAGAGTCTTGCTCACGCAGAATAACCACATCAAACAAAATAACATTCGTACCATTAAACATCGTTTCTTGCTTACCTAATACTTGTCCTTGGCACCAAGCCTCATCCTCTTGACCTAAAGTATCACCAAATAAATAAGCGCACATATGACCTAAGTTGATTTCTACTGGCTCCATTTGCTCTTTAGTTGTTGGCTGCCATTTGGCGATTTGCTCCTGGATATCAGTGGGTACTTGACCGTTATTAGCGGCTACAATATCGTTAAAGGCTCGATGATAGCGAATGGCTTCAGCATCCTCAACCATGATGACTTCATCTTGCTCACTGATGCTAATCTCATGCGCCCAAGCACTAAAATTGACAAAGTAGGATTGACCTTGCTGATAAAGATGACGGTTAGCAGTATGAAGTTGATCAAAAGCATAAATAATGCTGCCATCCGCAGTTCGCAGGCGCAGTACTGCATCATGAGTATTGTCATTGACAATCATACGTTCAATCTTACAATTGAGACCATAAGGCCCGTCAACACAGGGATAAGCATTGATGAAGCGCTCAGGCTTGCCATCTTTCATCGCCAATACTTGATTGATATGACAGGGCTGATCCTCAGAGAGTAACAGGCAACTATCTTGCGCGGTAACGTTATCATTAAGGCCTTTGGGCATTGTGGCTTTGGTGATCATCTGCTGTAACCATTCAGGTACATCTTGGCTCATATCATCAGTTAAGATACGCCAGTGATCAGCGTGACCTGCCGTTTGGGCATTGGTTAAAGTGATTTTGGTTGGAGCCTGTAGAATTTTATAATGATAATTGGTAGTCATGAAAATACTCAAAATTAAGTCAGCGGTATCGTCTGGATGCAAAACGCTCAACAAACAATACTGGTGGGTTAATGACAATTCGCCTTTGCGTATAATATATAGGTATAGTGACCAGCAATAGCAAGTCCTGCATAAAAAATAATAACAAAGCTGGTTACCCTTTTAAAAATTAGTCATGGTTTTTAGAAGGTAATAGCATATTCAATAGTACATTTTGACTAAATTGTGTCAAACTATCTCCTTTTTTGCCATTATCGATGAGAGTTAGCTCTCAGCTAACAATGATAAAAAGGTAAAAACAACAGTATTAGTCATCAGTCTGTCTAAAACCATATCTAAGAGTCAAATAGAGCTTAATGGCTTTATATTGATAATCTTAGATAAGATAAAGAGTTTAACTATGTTTCGTCCTTTAGCCCTGTTTATTGGTTTACGTTATACTCGAGCCGAGCGCAGTAACCGTTTTATCTCCTTTATATCTTTAATCTCAATGATCGGCCTAACCCTTGGGGTTGCGGTTTTAATCACAGTATTGTCAGTGATGAATGGCTTTGATCGTGAGCTTAAAACCCGTATTTTGGGTATGGTGCCGCAAGCGACGGTTATCTCAACTGAGGTTGTCGGTGATTGGCAGCAGCTAGCGGATGAGATCAAAAAAGATCCAGAAGTCGTAGCGGTTGCGCCTTTTATTCAACTGCAAGGTATGCTGACATCCAACGGTCAAGTCGCTGGTATTATGGTTACCGGCGTCGATCCTGAATACGAAAAAAATGTCTCAATCATCAACAATCATATGACTGAGGGTAGCATTGATACCTTAAAGAGTGGCGACTTTAGCATCGTGTTAGGTGAAGAGATGGTCCAGTCGCTCGGTCTTCGTATCGGTGACAAAGTGACGTTGGTATTACCAGAAGCATCACCGTCACCCGCAGGCGTTATCCCGCGCTTTAAGCGTTTTACTTTGACGGGTGTATTTAGCATTAGTCCAGAGGTCGATAGTCTAATGGCCTTTATCCCGATGGGTGATGCTGCTAAATTATTACGCCTACCTGAAGGCGCACAAGGTATCCGTCTCAAGCTAGATGATATTTTTACTGCGCCAATAGCGGCGCAAAAAGCAGCAGCTATAGCACCCGATCAGCTTTATCCTAATGATTGGACACAAACTCATGGCAATCTATTTGGTGCGATACAAATGGAGAAAGCGATGGTTGGCCTGCTCCTTTTCTTAATTATTTTAGTGGCGGCATTTAACATTGTTTCAAGCTTAGTGATGCTAGTCACGGATAAAAAAGCTGATATCGCTATCCTAAAGACCTTTGGTGCCTCTCCGCGCTTGATCACTCACATATTTATGGTGCAAGGCGTGGTTATCGGCTTCATCGGTACCATTGCAGGGACTATTCTAGGTATTATCTTTGCTCTAACGGTCAGTGATATCTTGGGCTTTATTAACCAAACTTTTGGTTTGAATCTATTTGATGCCTACTTTATTAATTATCTACCTTCACAGCTGCGTTTAACTGATGTGATCTTGATTACGGGCGCTTCATTCGTACTAAGCTTTTTGGCGACCATTTATCCAGCACGCAGGGCCGCTAAGATTCAACCCGCGCAAACGCTACGTTACGAGTAAGTAGTGGGTAAGTAGCGAGTGAGTAGATAGTTCAATAATAAGTCCACGAGTAGTATCAATAAAAGGGAAACGTGATGTCTGCTATTTTGACAGCGACTAATATTAGTAAGATATACGATGAGGGTGCGGTGCGCACTCAAGTATTGACAGGTCTAGATTTATCAATAAATCCTGGCGAGCGTGTTGCTATTGTCGGTACTAGCGGATCAGGCAAGAGTACTCTGTTGCATTTACTTGGTGGACTCGATACACCAACAAGCGGTGAAGTCTGGCTACATGGCAAATGTCTCAATCATATGAATGAGACTGAACGCGGTGCAATGCGTAATCAGCATTTAGGCTTTATTTATCAGTTCCATCATCTATTAGCTGAGTTTACAGCGATAGAAAACGTAGCGATGCCACTGCTTATGCGCCCAAAAGTGTCGACCACTGAGGCACGTGCGCAGGCGGTCGAGATTCTAGAAAACGTAGGATTAGGTCATCGCTTGCAGCACAGGCCAGGTGAGTTATCAGGTGGTGAGCGTCAGCGGGTGGCGATTGCACGCGCTTTGGTGACAAAACCCTCGCTTATATTAGCGGACGAGCCTACGGGTAATTTGGATTATGATAATGCCCAAAGTGTATTTGGGATGTTATCTGAGCTGCAAAGCACGATGCAGACAGCATTACTCATGGTCACTCACGATCGTAGTCTAGCCGCTTTGGCCGATCGTCAGCTATTACTACGTAATGGTCATTGGGAAGAGTATTAGGTTTGATTAGTAGTTTTTAATTTGATTAATGCCAAATGTTTTCTGTAGATAAAACCAGCCTCTTAGGAATAGTAATTTATATTCCTAAGAGGCTGGTTTTTATTGATCTAACTTACGCTTTTTGGCTAGATTTTGTGGCCGTTTTTGCCAGCTAACCACTGTCTTATATCGCCAGATAGCCTTAAATGCTAAGCCGCAAATCACACTACTGACAATAGCTAATAGCGTCAGCCCCAAGCAAAAAGCGCCGAGCGATACCACACCTTTATAAGTGACAAAAGGGTTGGCGCCACCTGCTATAATCCATAAGCTAAAGTCAGTAATCATCCGCCCAATCAGCCTCAGGCTGATCATCGGCACATCTAGAATCTTTGCCCCTATACAATAACCTGCATAAAATATAGGCAGGGTAGTAAGTGGATTGGTAATCCAAGTCAGTCCAAGTGCCATTGGCACGTTAGCTCGGAAAATCAACGCACCTATCAAGGCCAGTAACATCTGTCCTGGCAAAGGGAAAAAAGCGCTGAGTACCCCAATATAGACGGCTTTATTCAAGCTGTGACGATTGAACTGCCATAATCTGGCATCTTTTAAATGCGGGGCAAAAAATTTTAGGCTACGACTCTCAAGAATCTTTTCAGGCGTGGGCAGCAGATTTTTAAGCTGTTTTTTGGGCACAGTCTTGCCTTTAATTATTGTCCATAGTGCACTACTCTAAGTAGATCATGTCTAAAATGATTTAAAAAAGATAGTCGAAATGAATAGGGTATACAAAAAAATAGAGGTACTGTAAGGTTTATTCGTGGCAACAATCTTAATCAGTATAGGGTAATATAAATACAATTGCTATGACTACAGCTTATGTCAAGGGGGCCGCTAGTGTACTGGTTACTGAGCATCCTTATTCTGGTGCTGATGATGGCGACACTAGCTGTTACAGGCGACTCAGTATTGCCCATGAGTCCATTCTCTGAGGCGTCGGCTTACTTTACTATTTGGCCTTTTTTAATCGTTATTGCGATGATTTTACTATTCATCAGTCAATGGTGCAAATGGCGTATAGTTTCTAGTGACAAGATAAATGTACAAGCTGTCGATCAATTAACTGGCAAAAAGCAATCCATCTTAACTAAAACATCTTCTCAAAATCCAGCACTCATAAAGTCACTGTCTCGTATTCTGTGTTATCCACTAATGGCTTTGCTGGCATTACTACTCGTTGTCGGTAGCGGCTTGCAAGTTCTGCACAGCCATAGCCAAGCAGAAGATACAAAAGTGACTAATGCTATGCGAGTACAAGCGCTAGTCACAATCGAGGGCATAAGCGATAGTGTTTACGACCCAGCTAATAACAGTGGCTATCGACAGGTTGCAACCGTTAGCTATATAGCGCCCCTAATAGCTGAACTTAGTGCGCAGGATTTGAACCGTCTAACACTTGAGCAAGTGCTGGCTAGAAGTAGCGATGATAGTAATAGCAGTCAAAATAGCAATAGCCAAAACAATATCGCATCACTGTCAAAACATCGTATTTTACTCAGCGCTTATCCCAAAAAATCTACTGACTTTAGCAACTTTGACTCCCTCAATACTCTACAACCAGGCGATCAAGTACTAATGAGTATGAGCCTAGCACCGCTTGCCAGCTCGCAAGACGCTATCAATAATCCAACAGGCTTTGATAGTTATCGCTGGCTACGGGCTCGGCATATCGATGGGGCCGCCACTATACTAAGTGTTGGTAAGCCATTTGGTAATAGTGTTGACGAAAGCAACACAGTGCTTAAAAACTTATCCTCTGCAGACTCTTATCTTAAGCGTATTCGCACGCGTATTGATCAAGGACGCTGGCAATTACGACAGACATTTTATCAAGACTGGTCATCATTTACGCCTGATCAGCAGCAAGCTCGTGCGGTCACTCTAAGCTTATTGACTGGTGATCGAAGCCTAATTAATCGCGAAACTAAAGACTTATATCAGCTGGCAGGCATCTCGCATCTGCTGGCTATTTCGGGTACTCATGTTTTATTTTTAGCGATTATCATGGCGGCGCTAGCGGTATTAATTTTTGATAAATATTTTCCAACCTTATATCGTTATGTACCACGCTGGCAATTGCGTTGGGTAGTGATGATCAGCGCCGCTTTTGTTTATGCACTATTTACAGGCTTTGATGTACCCGCCGCCCGTACTGCATGGATGCTCTTAGCTATTGGTGCTATGCGTCTGACTCTATTACCTGTGAGTACTATGCGGGTATTGCTAGCGCTTGCAGTAATAATGGCATGGATTGATCCTTACGTGCTATGGCAAGCGGGCTATTGGTTATCTTTTGTCGCAGTAGCGCTAATCCTAAAGTATGACGCTAGTCTTAACGATAAAGATAGTCAGGGTCATATGCAATCTGACCTTAAAGCTAGGCAACCGCAGGGTTTGATAGATAGTAATTTTGCTAAAGCTTACGTCAGTTTTAAGCGCTTATTTAAGCTGCAATGTTGGTTATTTATAGCGTTATTGCCGATTACCTTAATGCTATTTGGCAAAGCTTCATTATGGGGCTTAGTCATTAATCTGTTCGCTATTGGGCTGTTTGGCTGGGTTATCGTCCCACTCAATCTACTGGCAGGGCTGTGTTATCTGATAGCGCCTAGTATTGCCACAAGTCTGTGGGCGCTGGTGATTAGCTTAGTTAGTAGCTTACATGAGCTGATAATTTGGCTTACCAGTATGCCAGCGCTGAGTAAAGCTTGGCTCTATACCCCAGTCAATAGCGCTATATTAATAATGGCAGGACTAGTGCTGATACCTTGGCTGCTACCACGCGGACTGCTCAGTCGTTGGCTGGCATTACCACCGCTTAGCTTGCTAATAATGACCGTCTACGCCAATCAACAAGCAATAACCTTTACGCCGACGTTATATGTGTTACCGACCAACGATAGTTATATAAGCGCTGCTGTTATGCAATATCCTGTCGACACCGTTTCTAATGATAATAAAGCAAAGCCACAAAGTATCAGTTGGCTAATTTTAGCCGATCACAGACCTAAAGACACGCGTACTATGGCAAGTACACTAAGCGCAGATAAGCTTGCCGCTATATTGGAGCAGCAATTAGGCACACTAACGATCAAACGCTTAGAGGGTATAGTCGTGCAAACGGACGCTACATTGTTGGCTGAAACCGCTATGCAATTAAGCCAACATCTACCTACTAAGCACTATTGGCAAGCAGGTAAAATTCATGTTGCAAATGGTTTGAATAATGACGAAAAGCCCTCGATTAGCATGCAGGAGTGCATAGCAGATAAAACTTGGCAGTCAGGAGATAGTAAATTAAAAATACAAGCGCTAACGGGTTGGAGCACTATAGATGATGCTAGTGTTTGGGATTGTAGCTTAGCTATAAAAAGTGACCAGCCTATTCTTATTTTACAATACAACGCGGCTGATCCTTTGCAGTCACCTGTACTAATAAGTCAGCACTTAACGGACGCTAGTGTGTCAAATACCGATAACATTGATAGCCGAACAGATGCTAGTCCATTAGCAAATCCACAAGCTATAACGAATCAATCGCGTCTAGTGCTAGATGCATCCACTCATCAGCGGCTTTGGCAATTATGGTCACTATTATGTACAGTAGATACATCATTAGTTAGCGCAAGCGGTGCGATAAATAGCACTGACAATATTAGCAATACAATGCAGACAACGTGGCTGGCGCATAGTGGCTCAAACGTACCTAAGACTGTATTAATAGCTCAGCAAGTCCAGCAAGTATTGAGCTACGATAATAAAACGCTAGAGACAGCATTTGCGCTCGATGATAATGCTGGTAGCAATGCTAACAATCAGGAGCAAACCATAGAATAAAAATGATGATAAATTTGCACAATAAAGCTACTTTAGATTTTTTTAGTTTTGTTATGCTGGCGCTATTGAACCTTAAGGTAAATAGCACCATAACTAACCAGCTGCATAAAAATAGTAGTAAAATTTTAACGGTTATTTTGGCAGCTCTTTAAATCTAGCCAGCTAATACTCTTATATTTGCAGCGTTTTATATTGTCTCTAACCTAGGAAGTTATATGCCCAATTGGCCACCAGATCCCAATAAACGTTCTGATAATGTCAATCAGCCCGCACCAATGCAGCAACAGCCAACGGGACAAGAATGGCGTCTTATTGAAAACACTTTACTTGCCAGTGTCCAAGAGCAGCGTCGAGCTCGGCGCTGGGGTATCTTCTTTAAGCTCCTAACCTTTGGTTATATTCTATTGGTGTTTTTGACGATTGGTCGTGGCTGTAGTAGCGACGATTCCTCTGCTATTGAAGGCGTCAGTACCAGCCAGCCGCATTTAGCCGTTGTTGAGCTACAAGGCACCATCAGTACTAATGATTTGGCTAATGCTTATGATGTTAATAAAGCTTTGACTCGTGCTTTTGAGAACACCAATTCCAAAGCAGTAGCGCTCGATATTAATTCGCCTGGCGGCTCGCCTGTACAGTCCGATGAGATTTGGCAGACGATGATGGATCTGCGTCAAGAATATCCTGATAAAAAGCTCTACGCAGTGATCGGTGATATTGGCGCATCAGGCGCTTATTATATCGCCTCAGCAGCGGATGAGATCTATGTCAATCCTTCAAGCTTAGTGGGTTCCATTGGCGTAATTATGCCAAGCTATAATATTGAAGGACTTATGGATAAGGTTGGCGTCGAAGATCGCACGATTACCGCAGGCGAGTATAAAGATATCTTAAGCTTGACTCGTCCCTTGACAGATTATGAGGCGCAACATGTCGAAAATGTGTTGGCCAATACTCATAAGCACTTTATCGATGCGGTAAAAGAAGGCCGTGGTGATCGTCTCAAAAATGCCGAAGAGAATAAACTATTTTCAGGCTTATTTTGGACAGGTGAGCAGTCTATCGCGCTAGGCTTAGCGGATAAGACGGGCAGTATCAGCACTTTAGAGAAGCAATTAGAGCTTGATAATGTTGTCAACTATACGCCTGCAGATCCGTTCCAGCTATTTATGGATCGCTTTGCTATTAAGATGGGCGCAGGAGTAGGCTCTAGCATTAATTTTGATATTCTACCTAAAGAGGATTCTAACGCGCAGATGCGTTAGTATTCATAACAATGAGGCTGGGCTATAAATTATGGCTCAGCTTTTTATTATCTAGCGGACAGCCCCCAATAAAGTTCAATGAGAATAAATTATGAGTGCTATCGATGCGCAGAGCTTTGCCGCGCTACCTAAATCTAAACTGACCAATAAGCCTGTACTACATTTTGCTCATGCCAACGGTATACCAAGCGCAGTTTATGAGCCATTATTTATAGGTTTAACGGATTTTTTCACTATCGAATATATTGCGATGTTGGGCAATCATCCTGATTATCCCGTTGATAATCATTGGCGTAGCTTAACTCAGCAAGTTATCGATAGTGTGCAAGCGGCTTGCGACAAGCATGGTGTTGAGCAGTTGGTTGCTGTGGGTCATTCACTCGGCGGCATGTGTACGCTACAGGCGTTATATCGTGCGCCCAAGTACTTTAGCCAAGCCGTATTGTTAGATCCGCCGTGGCTGTATGGCAAGACAAGTTTGCTATGGCATTTGGCCAAAACCACGGATAGACTACCCCTGATGAATCATCGGCTCATGGATAAACTCTCGCCAGCGGGTATCTCTAAGCATCGCCGTGATGTGTGGGATAGTCGGGCAGACGCTTACCAGAGTTTACGCGGCAAAGGCTTTTTTAAGCATTTTGATGAGTGCAGCTTTGTAGGTTATATCGAGCATGGTTTGGATGAGCGTGCCGATGGTAAAGTGGCATTAGCTATTCCGAAGTCTAGCGAAGTTGCGGTATTTCGTACTAATCCATCGCTGTACTGGCTCACTCCAAACCGAGCGCCAAAGCCACCTGTGACTTTGATCATAGGCGAGGAGAGTATCTTTTTAAAACGTCGCTTTCCACAACAAATAAAGTCTCGCTTAGGGATAGACTATCAAACTCACAAGGGCGGCCATATGTTCCCGTTGGAGCATCCAGAATCCGTAACTAAGCAAGTGTTAGCGCTTATCGCACAGCAAGTATAGAATTAGAGTAATTCGTTTTTACTACTACTTATGTGCCGCTTCTTTGATAAAAATGACTAATAATAAGAACCTCTTACTAATTAAGTAATCTTTTGAATGAGCTTGCTATGCCAAATACCTTAAAAAACAGCCCCGGGCCAAACGCTTTAAACAAGCAAGCAATCCCCGAGCCCTTATTCTCACGCTTTGGGGTAGTGGCCCTTATTATAGGCATAGTGATTGCATTTTTTGCTAGTCAACTCGTCGGTATTTATTTAGCAGGTAAGTTAGTACTAGCGAATAGTAAAAGCTTAACCATTGGCGATATATTTTATATAGGCAGTAGTGATGGCACGATAGTTAGCTTATCTATCATAGTCAGCTTGCTCATTCTATCACTGCTAAGTGTAGCGATTATTAGCATAAAAGGCGGCAATAGCCGTCACTATTTAGCGCTTAAACCGTTCTCGCTAGCACTGGGCATAGCCATGTTTGGGGTGTTGTTACTATTTATGATCGCCAGTCAAGCGTTGACATATTGGCTGAATAAAGCGCCATCAGATTTTGTTGAGCCGTTATATCAGTCGGTAAGCTCAGTATGGCTATTAGTATTTGCAATAGTCATAGTTGCACCTATTTATGAAGAGCTAATCTTTCGCGGGTTGTTATGGCGTGCTATTAGCGAGCAGTTTGCAGGGCAGGTATTAGAGCAATCATCGACGTCGCCTAAAAAGCAGTTAATAAAGTTTTGGGGCGCTATTATTGCAAGCATAGTGACTAGTCTGATTTTTGCGATGATTCATTTGCAGTATGGTCTTTATGAGATTAGTACCATTGTCGTACTGGCTCTAGTGTTTTGTTATGCTCGCTACAAGTCAGGCTCGTTATTATTGCCAATACTCTTGCATATCATCAATAATGGTGCGGCAATGTGGCTGTATTTATCTGATAAGCTCTGATTTTACATATTAGGGCGTGTTTGATGCCCTTTAAAATAGCCTAAGCATCAGGATTGAGCAGCAGTACCTCATTGGCAGCTTTTTCGATATCGGCAATGGTCAAACTTGGCTTACCACTGAGCGCTTGACGCCATTTGCGCGCGCCACTGAGTCCTTGAAATAGTCCTAGGTAGTGCCTTGCCATAGTCGATAGCGGCTCACCTTTAGCGACTTGACTCTGCAAATGCGGATACAGTTGCGCCAAAATCTCTGAGCGCTTAGGTATCGGCTGATTCCATAAGCTGTTGGCCTCTGCTAGCAGATAAGGATTATGATAAAACGCACGACCAATCATCACGCCATCTATATATTGCAGATGCGTCTTTATATCTTCAACAGTTTCGATACCGCCGTTGATCTCAATGGTTAACTCAGGGAAATCCTGCTTAAGGCGATAAACGTCGTCGTAACGCAGGGGCGGGATTTCACGATTTTGTTTTGGGCTCAGTCCTTGTAGCCAAGCCGTACGCGCATGGACAATAAAGCGCGTGCACCCGCTATCGGCGACTGTTTGGACAAACTGCGCCATAAACTCGTAGCTGTCAAAGTCATCGATACCGATCCGATGCTTAACTGTCACTGGAATATCGACTGCCGCTTGCATATGCTGGACTAGCTCAGCTACTGTATTTGGCTCAGCCATAAGGCAAGCACCGATCTTATTGTGCTGGACGCGATCTGATGGGCAGCCGACGTTTATATTGACTTCATCATAGCCATATTGCTGGGCAAACTGTGCACACTGCGTCATCTCTGTGGTGTCCGCGCCGCCTAACTGTAAGACAAGAGGATGCTCCTCTTTGGCAAAACGCAAGTGCCGCGCGCGATTGCCATATAGCAGCGCACCCGTACTAATCATTTCGGTATACAAATAGACATGCGGATTAAATAGCCGAGCAAAATAACGATAGTCTGTCGTTGTCCAGTCGATCATAGGTGCGACCGACAGGCGCTTATTGCTCATATCTATTTTCATCATTATTGTCCTTATCTATGCTTCAATAATTTTATATTTTTATAATTAAAAGATGTTGTTAATAGTTTTTTACTGATAAATTCTATGTAAGAGACAATTATTGCTGTAAAACCGCATTTATGCGCTTGAACTCAGGCAAACGATAAAAGTACAGCCCCATTATTACGCCGATTAAACCAACAAAGGCAATATAAAGCGCTGGTGAGAAGCTCACAAAAACCGTAGCGTAGGTAAGTCCAAAGGGAACTAAAGCGCCAACAATCCCATACATAACGTTGTAAGAAAATGCAAAACCTGTCAGACGTACATCGGTTGGAAATAGCTGTAACAATACAGCAGGGATCATGCCTATTATGCCCGCACAAAATCCTAATAAGGCATACATAATCAAAATATAATCGCCACTTGCTTGCAGATGATAATAAAAAGCAAACATTTGCGCGATTAGTAATAGACAACCGATCACTAAGATTTTACCGAAGTTCTCGTAATTAGATATAAATCCATAAAAGACACAGCCAAAAAGCAGAAAAATTATACCGAGACTATGGGAAAAATCGAATAGATCGTTATTTAAGCTAAAGCGTAGCTCAATCAAACCGGGCAACATTAAGACGATAACGGTAATAACACTAGAGATCACTAAGGTGAGCATTAGGCCTATAAAGATAGAGTGTTTACAATGCTTAAAGAGTAGAGTAAGTGGTTTTGCCACGTAACCTTGCGGTGTTGATCGTTGCATCTCTATAAAAAACGGTGACTCTTTGATAAAACGCCATGCCAATAAGGGCAGACAGCTCAAAACTGTGGCAACTATAAAGGGAATACGCCAGCCATAGTTAATAAGCTGATCTGGCGTCATAGAGCTAGTAAACCATGCAAAAAAAGCGTTACACAACAGCACACCAATAAAAAAACTGGCTGAAACGTAGCTACAACCAATAGATAAATACTGTCTTGGCACATGCTCAGCAACGAAAATCCAAGTGACCGGAACAAAGATACCAAAAGCCATACCTTGTATCAGACGCAATATAATAAATAAAACGGGTGCTATAAAGCCCCATTGAGCATAAGTTGGCAGACAGCTGATCGCAAGCATAGTAGCCGCAGTAATCAATAAACTAAATAACAATACGGGTTTACGGCCCTTAATATCACCATAACGACCGAAGATTACTCCGCCTAAAGGCCGAGCCAAATAGCCTACGACAAAAAGACCTAAACCTTGCAGCTTAGTAATACGAGGATCAACATTAGCAGGAAAAAAGGTCAATGAAATAAAGTCTGCCATGTATAAATAAATCAAAAAATCAAAAAATACTATAGCGCTACTAAAACAGATGAATAACATCATGTTTCTATCCTTTGAGGACATCAGCGCATATTCAGAACGAGAGGGCATTAGGTCACGTATCCATATATTGAATGATAATACCCTCACTATTATAAAATAATGAGGGCGTTTATTCCAAAAAATTATGATGCAAAGTAAGTTATGATTTTAAGGTATGTTAAACTTTTAAGGTCTTAATATTTAAAATTAAGTTAGCCTCAAAATTTAAGCTCAAAGAAGCCAATCAATAGGTAGCCAAGACATGATAGTTAGCCAAGCGTGATCGGCGATATCCACTTTAGGCTCAGCGCCATAGATAACCGGTTTGCCATCTACTATCGTGTGCCATTGTAGCTCGCCGCCCTCTAATATCTTGACCTCATAGGCTTGGTTTAGCAGATCGTCATCAAGCGCTTCGTGCAGTTGTCGTGCCAGCTCATCATCATTAATGATCACGCCCATTTCGGTGTTGATATTAGCAGAGCGCGGGTCTACATTATAGGAGCCAATAAAGACTTGATGGTCGTCAATAGCAAAGGTTTTGGCATGTAAACTGGTTGATGACTGGCTACGGGCGCGCCACAGCTTATTCTCACGCTTCTCTTCACTGGCAGTGGACTTGAGCTCATATATTTTTATGCCAGCGCGCAGCATCTTAGGTCGCCACTGGCTGTAGCCTGAATGCACAGCGGTAACATCAGTGGCATCGAATGAATTGGTTAAAATCTTAATCTTGATACCAGATTCAGCCAATTGTACTAAAGTATTTACTCCGTCTTTGGTTGGCACAAAGTAGGAAGAAATAATAGTCAGCTGCTTTGAGGGACGACCTAGAAGCGTGCGTAGCTGCGCAACTAAATTAGTATCAGCAGATACACTTTTGGTCAATTTGCCGACATCGTCACTCAAGAACTGCATATCTGTCCAGCGAAAAGGGATACGCTTATTAATAATATCGGTATCAATAGAGGAGTCCTCAATGGCAGATCGATACATCGATAAACTACTGCGAGGTTGACTCTTATCATCCTCTAGCTGATCTAAATTGCTCAAAAAGTCGCTACTTGCGTCTTTATCAAGATTCACCAAAGTCTGGACATCAAAAGATATAGGCGATGACCAATAATCTATAAAGCTATTATCAATATCCGCGACCACTTTGCCTATTAGCAGAACATCAAGATCAGCAAACTGACTGCTTTGATCGTTACTCAAATACTCATTGCCGATATTACGGCCGCCAATAATAGTGATTTGCTTATCAAAAGTCATACTTTTATTGTGCATGCGTCGGTTGATACGTGGCAAGCCTGTAACAAAGTTTAGCGCTTGAAATTTGCGATGCATAAGTGGGTTGATAATACGCACAGCGATATTAGGGTGACTGGCAAAACGCAAGAGATGCTGATCAAATGTGGCGGTATTATTAAAATCGTCTAATAAAAGACGGACAATAACCCCACGTTCAGCAGCTTCCCAAAGATCTTTTAATAATAGCTGACCTGCCTGATCGTTATGCCAAATATAATATTGCACATCGATATTACGGTTGGCCATCCCTGTTAGGATGCTACGCGCCGCAAAAGCATTAGCCCCTGTGACAATAGGATGGTAGCCAGATAGATCAGGATGAATCTGGTTTTGTGCACTGATAGCGGTTACCAAATCGGTATTGTCGCTCGAGCTTAGCCCATTGCTTGGCTGCTGTGGTTGGCTGGTCTGATACAACGCATTGACTCGCGCAGATAATGCTTTACTATCTGGCAAGTGCGGCTGTTTTGGCAAAATTTGGCAGCCACTCAAGCTTAAAGATATACCAAGTACCAGACTCAGTGATAGTTTGTTTGGTACTTTACTTGGTACTGTGTTTGATATGATGGACGTCAACATAGTGGGTCTACCTTGATGAGCTTAACGGGTTATAACTTATTATCGTTATTGTAGATGGATATCATTACTCACGTTATATAGCGCTTATAATAACACCGCTGATAGGGTAGATGACAATGCCCGCAAGCTTAACAGGTGCAGCAAGGTATGCCTATAATAAATACGTTAATTTTTTACTATAGCCAGTATATAATCAAGCTATTTGACTAGAGGATGTCGTGCCCAAATAGCTAAGATCTAAGCTTTTATTCCAATATGGCTTTTAGTGGGACTGCAAATAGTGGGACTATCAAATTCAGCTGTGTTAGTCACAGTGCCATGATATGATAAACCTTGTTTTTGCTGCTCATTTTTAGCTCATTTAGTCTGCTACGGTCAAATTAAAGATACGCCTTAGTCAACATCGACTAAGAGTATGACCTATAACTATTAAATATCGAGTGACCTCTGTAAAATAACAATCCTAACCTATAAATGGCATTTCTTATAACCGCACTGGAACATTTATGAGTCAATCAACACCGAAACACACGCCTAACACAGCCCAACAAGATACGACCCAACAAGATAATGCCAGCCACTTAGATCCAAATTGGCGCTCTGATGCGCTAGATTTGAGCTTAGACTACGGTATGCAAACCATCGCGGTACGTGCAGGCCAGCATCGTACTGATGAGGGCGAACATTCAGAGGCGATATTTACCACCAGCTCCTATGTTTATACCTCAGCCAGTGATGCTGCCGCACACTTTGATGGCACTAAGACGGGTAATGTCTACTCACGTCATACTAATCCTAGCGTGCGCACCTTTGAGCGTCGCCTTGCTGCGCTTGAGAATGGCGAGCGCGCGGTCGCAACGGCCTCTGGTATGGGTGCGATCTTAACGATGTGCTTGGCTTATCTTAAATCTGGTGATCATCTACTCGCGGCAAATCAACTATTTGGCTCGTCCATTGGTCTATTCAACAATTACATGGCTAAGTTTGGCGTTGAAGTCAGTTACGTTGATTGCTTCGATAATGACGCTTGGGAGCAAGCCGTTCAGCCTAATACTAAGCTGATCTATTGCGAAAGTCCGAGTAATCCGTTAGCACAAATCTGTGATATTAGATTTTTGAGTAAGCTATGCAAAGCCAATGATATTCTGTTAGTCGTCGATAACTGCTTTGGTTCGCCTGCTATTCAGCGTCCGCTTGATTTGGGCGCGGATGTGGTGATTCATTCGGCAACTAAATACTTAGATGGTCAGGGCCGAGTGCTTGGCGGCGCATTGGTCGGTAGCGATGCGCTGATGCAAGAGGCCTTTACCGTAGTACGCTCAGGCGGTATCAGCATGAGTCCATTTAACGCTTGGGTATTTACTAAAGGTTTAGAGACTCTCAAGTTGCGCATGCAAGCGCACTGCGCTAATGCCAATCAAGTGGCACAGTTTTTGGATAATCACCCTAAGGTGACGACTGTGCATTTCTCAGGTTTGCCAAGTCATCCTGCGCACGAGTTGGCAAAATCTCAACATCACATGAAAGACGGCTTTGGGGCGATTATGGGCTTTGAAGTTGTCGCAACTGATAACCTCGATGCCAAAGCCTCAGCATGGCATGTTATCGACTCAACCAATATGATCTCTATCACTAACAACTTAGGCGATGCCAAAACCACGATCACTCACCCAGCCACAACGACGCACTTTCGCCTGACGCCTAAAGATCGTGCTGATGCTGGCGTTAGAGACGGCCTGATTCGTTTATCTGTTGGGCTTGAGGATATTGAAGATATCATCAAGGATCTAGCACGCGGTTTGGACAGTTTGTAAAGATAACGTTATAATCACATCATAGTAATAGTGGTTTAAATAATTGTGCTTTAAAACAGTAGAGTCAAACCCTATATATCACTGACAAATAATTTTTATTATCTCATCACATAAGAGGCCATTATGAATATCCAAGCATTAATGCAACAAGCACAGACCATGCAAAAGAAAGTTGAAGCGAACGTTGAGACTGCTAAAAAAGAGCTGGCTAATAAAGAAGTACACGCCGAAGCGGGTAGCGGTCTAGTAAAAGTCACTATGACAGGTCGTCATGTGGTTAAGCGCTTAACTATTGATCCAAGCTTGCTCGAAGATGAGCCTGATATGATTGAAGATCTTATCGCCGCTGCTATCAATGATGCGGTGCGTCAAGCCGATGAGCTATATGAGCAAACTATGGCTGGCGCGACAACAGGTATGGGTCTGCCACCAGGTATGCAAGGGATGTTCTAAGCACTGGTCTTAATTTTTACAGCAAGTATATTAGTGCTAAGCGCTTGAAAATACTGACAGTTTAAGTTGCTATTGAGCCGTAATGGGGTTGTTATCGTGACGATACGACCCCATTTTTATAGCTGGTATTTAAGATTTTATCGACTGTGAATAACAGTTGTTTTATATATTATTCTATATAAAGACAGCCAAACAAAGGAAGGTGCTTTGCTTACTCCAAAATTTGATCAGTTAGTTAAACAGCTACGAGTATTACCAGGTGTCGGACAGAAAAGCGCTCAACGTATGGCGCTACATCTATTGACTAAAAAACGCCCACAAGGTATGGCGCTCGCCCAAGCGCTTGACGAGGCAATGCGCGATATCGTTGAATGTCAGCGCTGTCATAGCTTTAGCGATGATAATATCTGCCCGCTATGTCAAGATCCAAGGCGCGATGATAACCTACTGTGTGTGGTCGAGACCGCCGCTGACGTGATGGCGATTGAGCAAACCGCGGGCTTCCGTGGTCGTTATTTTGTACTCGGTGGACATCTATCACCTATCGATGGTATCAGCGCTGATGACTTAAATATTGATCAACTGGTATGGCGGGTCAAGCAAGAGCCTGTTGAGGAGGTTATTTTAGCTACGGGAACTACGGTTGAAGGGCAGACTACCGCGCATTTTATTAGTGAAGCGGTGAGTCGTCATGTAACTAAAGTCACGCGTCTAGCGCAAGGAGTGCCGATGGGCGGTGAGCTGGAATATTTAGATAGTATGACGCTAGGACAGGCTTTGCAAAATCGCTCTTTTTTATAGGCTGTAGAATTTGATTTATAGCAATTTATAAAATGCATCAAATTGAATAATATTGTCATTTAAATATCGTTATAGGTTGGGTTTTAACCTAGCTTTTTTGTTTGTATTATTCGATATAATTTAGTCAATTATTACTCACATCAAACTTAGTTTTCAAGATTTGTTGGTTCATAGAATGCACCCTACGGTTATCGATGAAGCAGTGTGTGTTTAAACATTCACAAATAACTATCTGTGAATGTTTAATGCGCTTTATTGTTGTTATAATCAAAGCCCTGTATTTTGAACCAATCAACTTTAAACTAATAAAAGCAGGTATCTGCCCGTGTCAGACTCTCTAACCGCTATAGTTCCACAAGACGATCCTACTATTGCTAATTCTACAATTAATAAAGATAATGCTGCAAAAAATACTGCTCTAACTATTTTGCCTGTAGAGCCTGATATTGACGCCTTGCTTGATATTGCTGACGCAGCAGCAGTCACTTGGATACGTGAACAGTATCAGCTAGATGAAGTCATTGAGGCGCTAGAAGGCTGCGGACGTGTGGCGCTAGATACTGAGTTTATCAAGCGTGATACTTATTATCCGATCTTGGCGCTCGTGCAGCTTAATACAGGTGATCATGTTTACCTTATAGATGCGCCAAAGTTGCAACTTGACGCGCTATGGCAAGCACTGCTCGAAGTCGATGTCGCCATTTGGCATGCCTGTGGTGAGGATTTGGGGATATTCTATTTACTCTCAGGTTGCCCGCCACTGACCAATATCTTTGATACTCAAATTGCGCTGTCTTATTTGACTGGGCAATTGCAAATGGGCTATCAACAAGCGCTCGATGACCAGCTTGATATGCATATCGATAAAGAGCAGAGCCAGTCCGACTGGTTACGTCGTCCATTATCAGATGAGCAAGAGCAATATGCGATAGATGATGTGCGCTTTCTGCCAGCGCTATACTTAAGTCTTGAGTATGCGCTAAAGTCAAAAGGGCTATATGATTATGTCTGGGCGGATTGTCAGCTATATGCCGCTGAGCTTTACGCTACTCAGCACGTTGAAGACGACGCTATGTATCTAACCATGGCAGATTATCGCTACAACTCGCAGCAAATGGCGATATTGCAGGCGGTGGCGACTTGGCGTGAACAACTGGCGCGCGCGACCAATCAACCGCGCACCTTTGTCATCAAAAAACAAGCGGTGCGTGAGATTATCACCGAAAAGCCGAGCACTATGCGCGAGCTTGCTCATAAAACTACAATGCATCGCAGTATGCTCAGACTATATGGCGAAGAGCTATTAAAGATTATTACCGATGCCAAAGCGTTGTCTGTTGCTGAACATCCAAAGTTATTGCCAGCGCCTTATCGCTCAAAAAATAAAGTGCTGTCAAAAGCGGTACAACAAGCTGTCGCAACTCAAGCTGAACAAATCGGTGTGCCAGAGAGCGTATTAATGCGCAAAAAGTGGCTGAGTCAACTCTATGAAGTGATTGCCTATGATAAAGACTTGTCAGAATTGCCTTTAGGCTTGCAAGGCTGGCGTCATGACTGGGTGACTCAGACTTTAATACCAGCGATTGCAGCACATAAGGTTGAGCTTAAACAGGGGATGGGCGTTAAGTAGTTTGTCTTACTACCGTTCAAACTCACCATGTATTAAAAAGTAAATAGCTTGCTGTGCGACGTTTTTATCGATCAACATGCCAGTATGAGTGACAGGCAGGATAATGTGATCAGAGGCGCTATCAAGTTTAGTCTCTGAGATATAGACCGTGCCATCATGAGCGAGCTTTTCTAAGGGTGTCTCTACGTCCGCTTTGCGCAATTTTCGATTATGATAGGCTAGGATAGGTTGTCCCAAACCCTGCGCTTTATTACCAGCTATAACGCCAAGCTCAATACCTTTTGGCAGCGGTGCAACCGTACCATCTAAAGCTTGCTCATACGATTTGCCTACAATAGCAGGGAGTAGCTGCCAGATATAATCGCCACTAACGCTACCGTTATGCGGTGTTCCTAAAGTAACGCAGCGTCCGATATTCCATTCAGGATAATGCGCTATAAAGTCGCGAATAATTAGCCCACCTAAACTATGCCCGATAAGATCAAAGGGCTTTGCAGGGTTGTGATTGACTTTAAGCCAAGCGTTTAAACGCTGACTATTTACTTTAATACCATCGCGCATACTGCGGTAACTAAATTGATGAGTAGCAAAGCCTTGGGTTTGTAAGCACTTCGCCATTGGACGCATAATGAAGGGCGCTTGATGTAGACCATGAATAAGAATAACGAGGTTTTTTTGGCTCATGTTTAGTCCGAAGTTTTTTAAACTGATTAGTTGTTTATTATAGCGTTAAATTTTATTAGCATACCGCACTCTTAACTTAAAGCAAATGCTTATAGGTTAATGCGCTTAGTCTAAAAAGCGTCAAAATAGTAGAGTTTAAATTTAATTGAGAGTGATTTAAGCATTGTTATTTCTATTAACGATAGACAAAATAAAACCTCCAAATCAGTGACTGACTTGGAGGTTTTTATGATTAAGGAAGGCTGACTTATCAACCTTCAATGCCGTACTACATATAGTTTTCGATACTTGGGCATGAGCACATTAGGTTCTTATCACCATAAGCATCATCGACACGGGCAACGCTTGGCCAAAACTTATTATTACGTATATAAGGGAGTGGGAACGCTGCCGTATCACGGCTATAAGGATGTGACCACTCACCATCAGTAATCATAGCAGCCGTATGCGGTGCGTTGACTAATGGGTTGTCCTCCAAGGTCCAGCCATCATCGCCAGCTTTGGCTTTCATAGCTTCTGCATGGATAGCGATCAGCGCATCGATAAAGCGATCTAGCTCTTCTTTAGATTCAGACTCAGTCGGCTCAATCATAAGCGTACCTGATACTGGGAAGCTCATCGTTGGTGAATGGAAGCCATAATCCATCAAGCGTTTAGCGATATCACTTTCAGTAATGCCTGTTTCTTCTTTGAGTGGGCGAATATCGATGATACATTCGTGCGCGACGCGGCCGTTTTTGCCAGCATAAAGAATCGGATAGACGCTCTTTAGCTTGTCCGCTACATAGTTAGCATTGAGTAGTGCCAAATTAGTCGCTTTTAATAAGCCATCACGACCCATCATGGCAATATACATCCATGAAATCGGTAGAATACTTGCTGAACCATAAGGCGCTGCTGATACCGCTGAGTTGCCTCTTTGAGCATTATGCACAGGTATCAACGTATGATCCGCCATAAACGGTGCCAAATGCGCTTGCATACCGATAGGACCCATACCTGGTCCACCGCCGCCATGAGGAATACAGAAGGTTTTATGCAAGTTCATGTGCAGTACGTCAGCACCAACGTCAGCAGGCTGCATGATAGCGACCTGAGCATTCATGTTGGCGCCATCCATATAGACTTGACCGCCATGACTATGAATAAGGTCACAAATCTTACGAATACCTTCTTCAAATACACCATGCGTCGAGGGATAAGTGATCATCAAGGCACCAAGATTGGCGCTGTGCTCTTCAGCCTTAGCAGTTAAGTCATCAATATCGACGTTACCGTTGTCATCTGTTCTAACGACAACGACTTTCATGCCCATCATAATGGCGGTCGCAGGGTTGGTGCCGTGGGCTGACTGCGGAATCAAACAGACATCACGATTAGTCTCATCACGTGACTCATGATAACGACGAATGGCTAATAGACCAGCATATTCACCAGAAGCCCCTGAGTTTGGCTGCATAGAAACGTCATCAAAACCAGTGATGGCTTTGAGCTGCTCCTGCAAGCTATCAATCATCTCAATGTAACCACTGACTTGATCTAAAGGCGCAAACGGATGAACGTTGGCAAATTCAGGCCAAGTAATCGGTAGCATCTCGCTAGTGGCGTTGAGCTTCATCGTACAGCTACCCAATGAAATCATACTACGGTTCATAGCCAAATCTTTATCTTCTAAAGACTTAAGATAGCGTAGCATTTCATGTTCGGTATGGTGCGAGTTAAATACGGGATGGGTCAAGATATCATCCGTACGTAAATGCTCCGCATCTAAAGAAACCGTCGCTGTCTCAGGTAAGTTATGTGACTTGTTAACGAATAGCTGAGTCAAGACATTGAAGTCTTGTTGATCGCTGGTTTCACTAAAGGCAACGCCTAATTTGGTCTCATCAAGACGCCATAGGTTATAGCCAACATTGTCCGCATTTTCAAAGATTTGGGTGGCAAGCTTTTCAGAGCCACAATCAACAACGACAGTGTCAAAGAACTGCTCATGAACGACAGTTAGTTGGTTATCACCTTTAGCCGTGGTAATGACATCAGCGAAAGCAGTCGCAAAGGCATGGATACGAGTGGCGATGCGCTTCACGCCAGTAGGGCCATGATAGACCGCATACATACCCGCAAGATTAGCTAACAATACTTGTGAGGTACAGATGTTTGAGTTGGCTTTTTCGCGGCGAATATGCTGCTCACGAGTTTGTAGTGCCATACGTAGTGCCGTATTGCCTTGCGAGTCTTTTGACACCCCAATGATACGACCAGGCGCTGAACGTTTCGCTTTATCAGAAAAAGCAAAATAGGCGGCGTGTGGACCACCGTAACCCATAGGAATACCAAAGCGCTGCGTGCTACCTAATGCGACATCAGCACCCATGTCGGCGGGCGACTTGAGTAATACTAAGCTCATGATGTCACTAGCAACCGCAACGTAAGTTTTGTTTTGTTTGACAGCGCTGATAACGTCGGTTAAATCTTTGACATCACCCTCGCGACCAACATATTGGAAAAACGCCCCAAAATAATCGCCAGATTTAGCCAATTCAAAATCACCAACAACGATTTCAAAACCGAAATATTTGGCGCGAGTACGCATGACATCCAAGGTTTGTGGATAAACACGGTCATCAACGAAGTACTGAGTTGATTTGCTTTTGCTCATACGTTTTGACATCGCCATCGCTTCGGCAGCGGCAGTCGCTTCATCAAGTAGTGAGGCACCAGCAAGCTCAAGACCAGACAGATCAATACAAACTTGTTGGAAGTTAAGCAAAGCTTCCAAGCGGCCTTGAGCGATCTCAGCTTGATACGGCGTATAAGCGGTGTACCAGCCTGGATTTTCTAACACGTTACGTTGAATAACGGCTGGCATGCGTACAGGCGAGTAGCCTTGACCGATATAGCTTTTATTAACGGTAACTTTATCCGCCATTTTGCGTAGTTTGGCAAGGGCGGCGTGCTCACTCATAGCCAATGGCAAATCTAACTCTTTATGCAAACGAACAGGCTCTGGCACGGTATCATCGATAAAAGCCGACATTTCTTTATAGCCGATGGCGCTAAGTAGATCCGCTTGTTTGTTGTCGTTTGAGCCTAAGTGACGATAGACAAATTCTGACTCATTAAATAAACCTTCAAAAGTATCAAAGGTAGGGCTGTAAGAGCTGGTCATAATAATCCTTGTTAGCTTCTATAAAGCAAGCTGAAAATGTAGAGCATGTCCCTAATCTGAACGTCTAAGACTAAATTGGCTAAAAAAGGCTAAATATTGGCAGAGCGGTGTCAAATAGCTCATCAATATCTCGATATTAATAGCGCTATTATCCTGGCTTTGCTGCAATTTATCTCATTTTTATCATCATTTTCAAATTGAGGACACGCTCTAATAAGAATAAATAAAAAGGGTTCAAGCTGAATAATATCAGCCTAAAAAGCAACTTTTAATACTAAACATAATGCACAAACTGCTGTTGATTAAAGCGAAACTGAGAATGGTAAACACCATTATCAGCACGTTCGCCGGCACCAATCATCATCACTATATGATGATCATCGCTTAAGTTTAATAAGCGCTTCATCGCAGGTTCATCGAAACCGCCCATCGGGCAGCTATCAAAACCATGAGCGCGTAATGCAAGCATTAAGTTTTGGGCGCCCAAAGCGGTGTTATTAGTCGCCCAGTTTTTGACATCATCAAAGGTATAATAAGGCGATTTTATTGGCCCTTTGACCCGTCTAACCACTTGCGTAGCGCTCCATTTGGCAACCGATAGTGCGTTTACTGGTCCCCGTAAAAAGTCTAAGGTCACAACTTTAGTGTAGTAATCTTTGACTTTTTTGGGTACAGGGTTCGTAGGGTATTCACGCAACACTTGCTGTGCGTGTTCATGCCAAGTATCTGTACGAGCGACGACAGCGATCAAACGTGCTGCGGTTTTCGCAGCGTTCTGATTCATACAGTTTTTAACAGCCAGCTTACGCTTCTCTACGCTATCTATCACATAGAATTCCCACGGCTGTAGGTTACTTGAGTTTGGCGCGAGCATAGCTAGACGTAGACAATCTGCCAACACCGCATCAGGAATCGGAGTATCAGTAAAGCGGCGCACTGAACGACGTGACTCGACTACTTGCTGAAAGGCTTGCAGTTGCGGGGTATGATTAGGGGTTGCCATATCGTTGCCGTTTATATCAGCAGCAATATGGTCATGACTAGTATCAGCTGGTTTCATAAGTGACTCCAGAACAAGATAACGTTAGATGACAGCGAGTGAGGGTTGTAAATGATGGCAGATACTAACTGACGCTAATATCTGCAACTAGCTATTTGGTTAAGTTTGAATTGGCTTATAAAGCTTATAATTCGTTTTCGTACTCTTCAGCGCTAAGTAGTGCTTCATAGTCTGCCATGTTGTCAGGCTTCATTCTAAAGAACCACCCTTCGCCATAAGGATCAGAGTTGATGATTTCAGGATCATCTTCTAGCGCTTCGTTAATAGCAACGACTTCACCTGAGATTGGCGCATAAACATCAGAGGCCGCTTTTACTGATTCGACCACCGAGATCTCATCATCAACAGCGATAGTATCGCCTACATCTGGTAATTCAACGAATACCACATCACCTAGTAAGTCTTGTGCATGGTCAGTGATACCAACGGTAATAGTGCCGTCGTCTTCTAAACGTAACCATTCGTGGCTAGCGATGTACTTTAATTCTGCTGGGACGTTGCTCATAAAAGACTCCTTGGAGGATTATTAAAATAAAAATGATTAATCATATTCTATGACTAACCCACTTACTTAGTCAAAACGTTAACTCAAGATTTTGATCAATTATCAATAAAACGAAAACTAGTCAAATTGCTTTTTGCCATTACGTACAAAAGGCAGCTTTAGAACACGTACGTCTACGAATTTACCTTTACCACGCAAGTCAATTTGCACGCTATCATCTTCTGATAAGCTCATAGGAACACGGGCAATAGCGATAGAATTTTTTAGGCTTGGAGAAAAAGTACCACTAGTAATAATACCCGTTTGCTCGTTATCCGTGCCTTGATTGATGGTCACTGCCATGCCTTCACGGATGACACCACGAGTCGTCAATAGTAAGCCAACTTGCTTCATAGCAGTGTTGTCTTCTTTAGCTTGCTTACGCTTACTGACTAAGGCTTCACGACCGACAAAATCACGCTCGTCTTTTAGCGCCAAGGTCCAACCCATGTTGCACTCATACGGGCTGATGGTCTCATCCATATCATGACCGTATAGGTTCATGCCCGCTTCCATACGTAGCGTATCACGAGCGCCAAGGCCAGCAGGGGTAATGCCAGCTGCTTTTAATTGTTCGAAAAAGGCAGGCGCGTCATCGGCATGCATGATAACTTCGACGCCATCTTCACCAGTATAGCCAGTACGCGCTACGAACCAATCCTGTCCTTCGATATCCGTGAGATCAGCACCAACAAAAGGCGTTATGCGCGCTAGAGTATCCGCCCAAGCAGGCTTAGCTTGCGCCAGTTTTTCAACCGCATTAGGGCCTTGAACCGCAAGCATAGCCAGCTCAGTACGCTCAGTAAGGCTGACATCAAAACCTTCAGCAACCTTGTGGAACTGTGCAATGTCTTTATCACGAGTTGCTGCGTTTGAGACGATACGATAAGCCGTTTGCGCCTCGTTTGATAAATAGACAATTAAGTCATCGATGACGCCACCTTGCTCGTTGAGCATAGGCGAGTAGAGCGCTTTGCCCACTAGCTTTAATTTATCAACATCATTGGCCAGCAGTTTTTGTAACCATGCTTTGGCATCTGCGCCTGTAACATCGACGATGACCATATGAGAGACGTCAAACATACCCGCGTCAGTACGAACCGCTTCGTGTTCTTCGATTTGTGAGCCGTAATTGATTGGCAGCTCCCAACCAGAAAAGTCTACTAATTTGCCATTGCTATCGACATGAGACTGATAAAAAGGAGTGCGCTGAGGGGCGTGAGTTGCAGAGCTTTGAGAAGGGGTATCGGTCATAACGAATCCTTATATATACATAACATCAATGCGCTCTATAAAAGTCGCAAAACTGATATGTTAAAGTAATGAGAAGCAATAGGGCTAGGCGTCAGTGCTAAGCTTTATCGCTACCAAGAGTGTCATAAAATAAAGCCGTCAGTCAACAAAACGCTGAACGTCTCGTTGAACTATAGCCCTATCTGTCCTGTGACCTGAGATTTTCAACACGAACTATCCTAACAATATATCAGATATACGTCGGATATCGCGTTTTCTCCCCTTCGGTGGGTAAGGCATTGATTAAAATCATCCTTACCGCTCTCCAGATTTGTTATGCCGTTGTATTTATGATGACAGCTTAAAAATAAAAACTGCAAATAAATATTAGTGACATGCGTTTTTCAGTCCGTTTACCTGAGCGATTGGCAGGGTAGATGCGCCTTCGGTGGTTTTGCAGCGTATTCTGACAATATATATAATAAATATTGCGCTTTGCCGCAAAACACTCTCCTGAGAAACGCTATTATTATGAAAGGTTCACCGGCCTTTTACAAGTCACTAAATAGATTAAAAGTAACAACTGCTATAAAAAGTTAGTTTTATGGCTAATTTATGGCTACTTAGATTTATAGTGGCATAGTATTTACAACATAATAGTGCTCAGGCGTCAAAGTATAGATAAAATCATGTACTGACTTTTGCCTATTAATCTATCTGTATTACTTGCAAAAAATTTGTGTCCGATGCCCAACGTATGAACGGTTAAGGTAAAAGCGATAATGCTACTCATACGTCATACATAATGTCACTACTGATATAAAAGAGATTTATGCTAGGCTAGCAACCATTACCTATACATTGCTCAAATTCCATTCTTATAGAGGTCTATTCTATGCATTGTGATATTTATAAATTCCCTAAGCATGATGATATGTATGTTTATATTGCTCGTCCAGATTATCCTAATGATACTGACGAGATCAAAGATTGGCTAAGCGTGTTGCCAAAAGACTTTCGGGCCGGTTTGGGTGTTAGTAAGTTTGTGATGCATTTAGACCTAGACGCTACCCCAAAGCTGGCGCGAGTCGATAAAGAGGAAGTATTAGCAAAATTGCAGTCGCAAGGCTACTTTGTACAGCTGCCACCGCAAGACGTTATGCGTAAACAAGCTGAGATGCGTGCTCGCGAGGCTCAAGATAATATTTATGATTAGTATTGTCACTGCTATTGTCATAAGGATGAGTTATTGATGGTTAGCTACTGACAGTTAGTTGCTGATAAAGCTTATCTTGATAGGTAGTTAATGTTTAACATGGTCTATAAAGTCGTGATAAACTAGCGCTTATTAGAGTGTACAACTTTTTCATTAAAGCATAATTCAGGTAGCTAAATCGTCATGGACTTTTTTAGAAGTATCTTACAAAGCTTACCACTTGAGGGGCTAAGCGACATTCTCGGTGAGATTGTTATTTGGTGGAGCCAGATGGTGAGTGGTGTACCCGCTGATGATCTGCCTATGTATGCTTATCTTGGCTTCTCTATCATCGTATTGATACTTTGGCTATTAGTCGCTCGGGTAATACCGCGTCCACTCGGTGGTATGAGCTGGATGGTGCTATTTGCGGTACTGCTTGCACCAGGCACGGCACTGAGTGATCCGAGCACTATTGCACCTGCTAGCATCAGTGTCGTTTATGCGGTTATGATGAAAGATACTGCAGGCGCAGTAGCTAATGCGATACCAATACTAGTCGTATTAGTTGCAGGACTGTTCATCGGTTTTGTTTGGCAATTGATCCGCGGGGCCTTTGAGTCAAGCTTAGATAAAGCGCGCCAACATGCTTCTGCTGATACTATCGCGAACATGCAGCTGGCGGGCGGTAACTATTTAGCAAAAGACATGGTAGCAACAGATGAGCCAATACCGACCTCAGTACCAGCCAAAGATAAAGAGCTGTTGCCCTTTGCCATGCTCAAAAAGAATGCTGCCAAAAAATCAGCTTTTGCGCCTACAGAGTCTATAACCGCTAAAAGTGAGCCTGAATTTGAGCTTAAAGACGAGGCAGTCAGTGACATTGCGCCAACTACTCCTATTATTCCAACTGCTCCTACTATCAAAGAAGAACGTGTAGCTAGAAAGCCAGTTGAAGGTTTTTATAGTAGAAAAATGACGAAAGATATCGTAACTGTCGAAAACAACAGTGACGATGACAAGTAGTATTTTGCTGATAGTATAACTTGCTAATGATATAACTTGTTCAATGAAAAAAAGACACAGTTTCGTGTCTTTTTTTATGGGCGCTATTTGATAGGTCTTTTAAAAGTTAGTCAGTGATCATTTACTCATATCATTTATGCTATTTATAAAAGCGCAGACGCATGAGTATTTTGGCATTGTTAGATGCTGTGCTACTCTAAATCACTATTTATAACCCCTTTTTACGACAGCTTTGAACAACAGCCAAAACACTTAACTCTACCTAAGAAAATACTGAGATCTATACTATGTCAAAAAAAAGATTTACAGGCACTGATAGCTATATCGCCACTGATGATCTGCAGTTAGCAGTCAATGCCGCGATGACCTTGCAAAAACCACTACTTATCAAAGGTGAGCCGGGTACGGGTAAGACGTTACTGGCAGAAGAAGTTGCCGCTAGTTTGGGTATGCCATTAATTACTTGGCATATCAAATCGACGACTAAAGCTGAGCAAGGTCTGTATGAGTACGATGCGGTATCGCGGTTGCGTGATTCGCAGTTGGGCGATGATAAAGTCTATGAGATTGGTAATTATATCAAGCCCGGTAAACTATGGGATGCTTTTACTAGTAAAGAGCGTAGTGTGCTATTGATCGATGAAGTAGATAAAGCAGATATTGAGTTTCCCAATGATTTACTGCATGAGCTGGATAAAATGTCATTTTATGTCTATGAGACAGGCGAGACCATCACTGCTGAGCAGCGTCCCGTGGTTATCATTACTTCCAACAATGAAAAAGAGCTGCCTGATGCCTTTTTGCGTCGTTGTTTCTTTCACTACATTGACTTCCCTGATGAGTCAACGATGCGTCAGATTATCGATGTGCATTTTCCTAATATTCAAGAAAAATTAGTTAACGATGCGCTCGATATTTTCTACAAATTGCGTAATGTGCAAGGCCTCAAAAAGCCACCTTCAACATCTGAGTTAGTCGATTGGCTGACATTGTTATTAGCAGACGACATGGCGCAAGAAGAGCTGGAAGAAAACTTGCGCGGCGCGAAGTCAATTCCACCGCTATATGGTGCATTGCTTAAGAACGAAGCGGATGTCAATCTGTTGCAGCGCTTTGCCAATATGATGCGTCGTTAAAGACTGCGATTTATCAGCTAATAAAATTCGCTACACTTATTTATTGATAGGGCTTGCCTTATGTTTATAAAACTTTTCTATACCTTGCGTAGTTACGGCGTGCCTGTCAGCACTCGCGAATTGCTCGATCTAAATGCTGCGCTTGATCAGGGTCTGATGATGCAGGCGAGTTTTGACGTTCAAACTTCAGAAAGTTCAGAGCCAGCTTTTGCCAGCCGTGAAGATATGTATCGACTTATTCGCTTGTGTATGGTCAAAAATGAGCGTCATTTTGATAAGTTCGATCGGGCTATGGCGGATTATTTTGAAGGGGTTGATAGCTTAGATATCGATGAGCTGATGAATAAGTTGACAGACATCCCACAAGAGTGGTTAGATTTAAAACTTGATCCCAAAAATCTAACCGAAGAGCAGCGACGCCTACTCAAAAAATACGGCTCGCTTGAGGAGTTGATGAAAGCTTTACAGGAGCGCTTAGAGGAACAAAAAGAGCGCCATCAAGGCGGTAGTAAATGGGTCGGTACGGGTGGCAGCTCACCCTTTGGTGCTCATGGTGATCACCCAGAAGGGGTGCGCGTTGGCGGTGAATCCCGTAAAGGTAGCGCGGTCAAAGTCTGGGAGCAGCGTAAATATCGTAACTTGGATGATGACAAGCAGTTGGGTACGCGGCAGATTCAGATGGCGCTACGTAGTCTGCGTCAGTTCGCGCGTACTGGTCAAGCAGATGAATTGGACATCAAAGAGACGGTACGCCGCACGGCCAAAAAAAGTGTGCTTGATATTCATATGCAAGCGGAGCGCCGTAATCGAGTCAAAGTGCTGATGCTGTTCGATGTTGGTGGCAGTATGGATATCCATGTTGAGGCGTTAGAAAAGCTATTTTCTGCCGCTAAGAATGAATTTAAAACGCTGGACTTTTTTTATTTTCATAACTGTCTTTATGATTATGTATGGAAGGATAATAACCGTCGTCACAGTGCGCCGATGCCGACCTATGAGCTATTAAATAAATATGGTCGTGAGTATCGGGTGATATTCGTTGGAGACGCGTCGATGTCGCCCTATGAGCTTTTTACCGTCGGTGGTAGCGTTGAGTATATGAATAATGAGGCGGGTGTGGTTTGGCTAAAGCGGGTATTATCGCACTTTGATAAAGTGGCATGGTTAAATCCAGAAGAAGCTGCGTTTTGGTCGTATACCCAAACCATTAATGAGATTCAAAAGCTATTCGATAATAAGATGTATCCGATGACCTTGCATGGGGTTGAAGATATGACGGCTTATTTGGCGAGGTAGTTGATAATTTATTAGACTAATGATGCTTTAAAGCAACACGTCGATATTTTCGATAATCATAACTAAACCACTAATCACCATCAATAGAATAACCATCACTCTAAACTGGCGAATACTCATACCTGCCAAAAACCGTTTGCCAATGATATTACCAATCACTGCGCCTAGTCCCAACGCCAGACCATAAATCCAAAGCTGCGCGGTTAAGATGCCAAAAAAAGCATAGCTGCCTATTTGAGCGATACCCACAAAAAACGAATTAGCGGTTTTGGTGGCGATAAGATCTTCTTTTTGTAGCCCAGTATTCATATAAAAAGGATTCAATATAGGCCCAAGCCCTCCAACTAAGGTACTAATAAAAGCGGTTACAAATCCTAAAGGTATAAAGCCTATTTTTGGCATAGCAAAGGCTTTAGACACTTTGCCAAACCGATATTGAAAAACGGTAGAGACCAAGAACACGCCGACCAATAATTGAATCCATTCGGCATTCAAACGGCTAAATAATAATGCTGATAGCCAAGCGCCGACAATCGCACTTGGCGCATAGTATTTAATCAATGACCAGTCGATATCCTGCCAAAATAGATAGAGACGGGCAGGACGGCTGATAAAAGTACCTACATTAATCACGGGAGGCGCTGCGGAAGCACCAAGCATCCAAGCTGTCACCGGAATAAGTAATAACGCACCGCCACCACCTGAAATAGTAGAAATAATAAAAGCGATCATGCCCGCTAAGAACAACCCTACCAAATGCCAAGTAGGAATAGCTTGCACAAGATCTAAAATCATAAGCATCATAAATTTTTTTAACCCTTTATATCGAGTAATGTTCTTGCACGTGCTCAATACATAGCTCATAAAAAGCCCCAGCAGCGGGCGAAACTGATTTGTTAGCCAGCTTAAAAATACCAATCTGACGGGTCAATACGGGTTCAAGCAAAGGTAACCAGACTAATTCTGGCTCATTGGTTGGAAAAGCCAGCTCAGGCAAAGTGGTAATACCCAAATCGTTACGTAATAAAGAGAATAGGGATGTGATGTTCTCAACCGTATAACGCGCTTGTCGATTAAGAGCTTCAGCTGGCGTGTTCTCAAGTAGTCTACAAGTACCGTTGTAGATAAAAGGTTGAGGGGTTAATTGTTGCCATTTAAGACCTTGTTTTTTACCACTCTTTAGCGACTGAGTTAGCATATTGTCTTTTAGACAAACTACGCCGATAGGATCTGATAACAACGGCGTAAAGTCGATATCTACCTGACTCATGCTAGCACAATTACCCAGTGCTAGATCCACTTCACCTGCTAGCAGCCTATTAGCTACCCCAACAGAATTATCATCTATCAACACGATTTCGATATCGGGATATTGTTTTGAGTATTCATACAAGACATTAGGCAGTAGCTTCGTCACCAATGACGGCACGCTGGCGATTCTTATTTTACCTTTATTACCTAAAGCAGACGCTTTTAAATCCGCATCCAACACTTGATAGGCTTGCCAAAATGTCTCAATCTTAGGTAAGCAGCTTGCGCCAAATGGCGTCAAGGTTGCGCTATTGCCACTCTCAAATAATGGCTGACCTAGCGTTTTCTCCAGCTCCTTTATCGATGACGACAATGCCGCTTGCGTACGATTGGCGCGATCTGCTGCGGCGCGAAAGCCACCTTCTTCTATTACCAATAAAAAATGCTTTAACTGTTGTAGTTTCATAATAGTCAGCTTCCTTTTCATCACTACAGCTCTCATAAAAATTAAAATGCTAAGTGATAAATTAAATCTATCATATTTAATATTTAATTGGTTAGATTTATCTCATTTAGTTGCGTAGCATAAGAGTTGAGCAAAAAGCCAATAGAAAAATTGATTACCTAAATATTTAAAGGATATAGCAGATGAGCAGCCACTCAACTAAGCAAGCGGTCAAAACCCAACTTTATGCTTCTAAAGCGCCCCTTGAGTGGGCAGTGACTAGTAACGGCACCCTATATACCGCGCAGATTCCTATCGATGATAAAGGTGAGGTAGTTGCAGGTGGTATCGAAGCGCAAGCACGGCAGACTTTTGATAACTTAAAGCACACGCTAGAATGTGCGGGCGCAAGCATGGATGCGGTACTACAAGTGCTGATCTATGTCACTGATCGTGAGTATCTCAAGACTGTCAATCAAATCTATGCTGAATACTTCACTGCGCCTTATCCAAATCGTGCCGCTCTTGTGATATCGGGACTAGCGCGCGAAGAGATGCTCGTTGAGCTCGTCGTCTATGCTGCGGTGCCTTAATAGCTTATTTTTTGACCTATTATTTACTAAATATAAATTTTTCCTGTTCTTTTAACTAATTTTTAATCGTTTTATTAAGGAATATCTTATGTCAGCCACCATCGCACAAACCACTCTAAAGCAAAACCCAACCCAATCACTTTATATTAACGGTGAATGGCAAGCGGGTAGCGATACCGTCACGAATATCAACCCATCCAATACTAGCGAAAGTCTTGGCGACTTTGCACAAGCAAGTACAAATCAAGTCAAAGACGCTATTGCTGCTGCCCGTCGAGCTCAACCAAAGTGGGAGGCGACGCCACTAGAGAAAAAGCAATCTATTCTACAAGCGATTGGCGATGAGATGATCGCCCGTTGCGATGAGCTGGGGACTTTATTGTCTTTAGAGGAAGGCAAGCCTTTTGCTGAAGGTCGTGGTGAGATTTACCGTGCGGGGCAGTTCTTTCATTACTACGCGGCCGAAGTATTACGTCAAATCGGTGATACTGCGGACTCTGTACGCCCTGGTGTCAAAGTCGAAGTGACCCGCGAAGCGGTCGGTGTGGTCGCTATTATCTCGCCTTGGAATTTTCCAACCGCAACCGCTGTTTGGAAAATTGCCCCAGCCTTAGCTTTTGGTAATGCTGTCATTTGGAAACCTGCGAATTTAACCCCAGCTAGTGCCGTCGCCTTAGCGGAGATTATCCATCGTCAAGGATTGCCAGAGGGTACTTTTAACTTACTCCTTGGTGGCGGCTCAACAGTCGGGGACGCGCTAATTAATTCAACAGATATTGACGCGGTCAGCTTTACGGGCTCTGTGCCGACAGGCCGTAAAGTCGCTGCGGCTACCGCGCCAAACTTTGTGCGTTGCCAGCTGGAAATGGGCAGTAAAAATGCGCTCGTTATCGCTGATGATGCCGATTTGCAAGTCGCTATTGATGCGGCTGTTGCGGGTGCGTTTGGCGGCTCTGGTCAGAAATGTACTGCTTCATCACGCTTGATTGTTATGGACAGTATTCATGATGCCTTTGTCGATGGCGTCATCGCTAAGATGAAGGCCCTAAAAGTCGGTCATGCGCTCGATGAAGGTATCTTTATGGGGCCAGTGGTTGATGATAAGCAGCTCGCGTCAAACATGGACTGGATCGAAAAAGGTAAGCAAGCGGGAGGCCATTTAGCCTTTGGTGGCGAGCGTCTAAAGATGAAACATGATGGCTATTATATGTCGCCAACCTTGTTTACTGAAACGGATAACAGCTGGGATATCAACCAAGAAGAAGTATTTGCGCCACTCGCTTGCGTCATGCGCGTGAGCAGCTTAGAAGAAGCGATTGCGATGACTAATGACACGCGTTTTGGTTTGACTGGCGGCATTATTACCCAAAGCTTACGTAATAGCGCGATGTTTAAGGAGCAAGTGCAAGCAGGCTGCGTGATGGTCAATCTAGCCACGGCTGGTACGGATTATCATGTGCCATTTGGTGGACGTAAACAGTCGAGCTTTGGCCCACGCGAGCAAGGTCAGTATGCCAAAGAGTTTTATACCATTGTGAAGACGGCTTATCAAAAAGCGTATTAGCCAGTGGTTACTTATAAAAAAAGTTTAAAGGAATCAACCATGTACCAAGACCATATCGTCATTGACGGTTTGCAATATAGCAACTGGGATCGTGACTATTTTAAAATGCTACAAGCCAGTGGTATCAACGCGGTACATGCTACCTTGGTTTATCACGAGGATGCACGGCAGACGATGACCCGTTTCGCCGAGTGGAATAGCCATTTTGAGCATAACAGTGATTTGATTTTGCCTGTGTATGGCGTTAACGATATCCAGAGGGCAAAAGAGCAAGGCAAAGTCGGTATTTTCTTTGGCGCGCAAAACTGCTCACCAATCGATGACGAGATTGGCTTAATTAGTGTGATGCGTCGTTTGGGTTTGCTGATTATGCAGCTGACTTACAATAACCAAAGCTTACTGGCAACGGGTTGTTATGAGTCAAATGATAGCGGAGTGACGCGTTTTGGTCAGCAAGCAATAGCGGAGATGAATCGAGTTGGTATGATTATCGATATGTCACACAGCGCTGAGCAGTCAACGCTTGAGGCGATAGACATATCGTCGCGGCCGATCTGTATCAGCCATGCCAATCCGACTACTGCTCATGAGGCACTACGGAACAAATCCGATACGGTCATCAGCGCCTTAACGAAAGCGGGCGGGCTGTTAGGTTTCAGCTTATACCCATTCCACTTACCCAATGGTAGCGACTGTACGCTTGCTGACTTCTGCACCATGATTGCCGATTGCGCCGATAAATATGGTGTAGAGCATTTAGCGATAGGTAGTGATTTATGTCTTAATCAGCCACAGTCAGTGCTGGAGTGGATGCGTAACGGACGCTGGTCAAAAGCGATGGATTATGGTGAAGGCAATGCCAATAATTCAGGCTGGCCAGATAATTTGCCTTGGTTCGCAGGTGAAAAAGGTATGGAAAACATCTACAACGGTCTGCTCAAGCACGGCTTTAATGAGTCTGATGCTGGCAAGATTATCGGTCAAAACTGGTTTGATTTCCTTGAGAGTGGCATCAAGCCTTTAGCTTAGATTTTATTTAACTTAACGCATAATCACTAAAGGAAGCCAAGCCATGGCTGATCGAAAAGGACTTACTCAAGACGAGCTAGGACGCTCAACTGCTACTCCATTAGAGGAAAATACTGATACTTTAGGGCTTAAAAACCCCGCGTTTTGGTATAGCGGTGGTTTTATTATTGCTTTTGTGCTTATGGCGCTCTTTGCCGAAGAGCAATTAGCCGTAATCGTTAATACAGCATTTACTTGGTCAGCTAGTGTCTTTGGGCCTTTTTGGCAAATTCTACTGTTAGCGACTTTTGTTATCGCGTTAGCGGTTGGCGCTGGTCGTACAGGCCGCGTTATCTTAGGTAATCTACCTGTGCCTGAAATGGATAACTTTAAGTGGATGGCTATCTTGTTTTGTACGCTACTCGCTGGTGGTGGGGTGTTTTGGGCGGCGGCAGAACCTATCGCTCACTTTGTTTCAGCGCCACCTTTATATGGGGAGGCGCCAGATCTACAACAACGCGCTGTTAATGCCTTGTCGCAATCTTTTATGCATTGGGGGTTTTTAGCGTGGTCGATTGTCGGTAGCTTGACCGCTATCGTCGTGATGCATCTACATTATGATAAAGGCTTACCGCTCAAGCCGCGTACGCTGTTATATCCTGTATTTGGTGAGCGGGTACTCACAGGGCAGTTTGGCGCGATTGTCGATGCGTGCTGCATCGTCGCGGTAGCGGCTGGTACGATTGGGCCGATTGGGTTTTTGGGATTGCAAACCAGCTACGCCTTAAATGAGCTATTCGGTATTCCTGATACTTTTATCACCCAGCTTATTATTATCGTCTTTGCCATTGCGCTCTATACCATTTCAGCCATTAGTGGTCTTGCCCGTGGTATGCAGTTGCTAAGCCGTTTTAACGTTATTTTAGCCGTAGCGCTCATGATATTTATTCTAATATTTGGCCCGACTAGCTTTATCGTTAACGGTTATATCCAAGGTGTCGGCACGATGGTCGATAACTTCATTCCGATGGCGACTTTCCGCGGTGATGAAGGCTGGCTTGGGGGTTGGACAGTATTCTTTTGGGGCTGGTTCTTAGGGTATGGCCCGATGATGGC
Source organism: Psychrobacter sp. M13 (assembly GCF_030718935.1). NCBI lineage: Bacteria > Pseudomonadati > Pseudomonadota > Gammaproteobacteria > Moraxellales > Moraxellaceae > Psychrobacter > Psychrobacter sp. M13. The sequence goes on along the minus strand of NZ_CP132194.1, from coordinate 2,114,342 downwards.
CATCTTTATTGCCCGTATCTCGCGCGGTCGTACGATTCGCCAGTTGATTACGACGGTTTGTATTATTGCACCACTAGTAACTTGTTTTTGGTTTACGGTAGTCGGTGGTTCAGGTCTCGCGTTTGAGATTGCCAATCCTGGTGTTGTCAGTAGCGCATTTGAAGGCTTTAATTTACCTGGTGCTTTGCTTGCCGTTACGCAGTCATTACCTTTTCCTTTGATTGTTTCAATACTATTTTTGATTTTGACCACCGTTTTTATCGTCACGACAGGTGACTCGATGACTTATACCATCAGTGTGGTGATCAGCGGTGAGCGCGAGCCAAATGCTATGATTCGTACCTTTTGGGGCGTCATGATGGGTGTAACCGCTATCGTTTTAATCTCGCTTGGTTCAGGTGGTGTGACGGCTTTGCAATCGTTTATTGTGATTACCGCAGTGCCTGTGTCTTTTATTTTACTGCCATCGCTATGGAATGGACCACAAATTGCTCAGCAAATGGCACGCGACCAAGATCTTTATCGCCCTAATCGGGTAGAGACTGAACACCGCATCGCTGAGGAAAGTTTGACAAAAACTAATACTGTTGAGTCAAAAGAATAGAGGTTTACTTTTAGTTTGAAAGCATAAAAAATAAGCTGGCATTGGTAATTTAAAAGATACCATGCTGGCTTAACCCCCTATATAAAGGAGTGGGATTGTGAATATGGTCCACGCAAACAATGAAAACGTTAACGTAGCAGCATTGCCTTTACGCCACTCCAATGTGGTTATGAATGCTGAGCGCTTAGGTGCCATGCATCAGACGCGCATTAGCTTTGTACGTACTTTACTACGTAAGATCGATAGGGAAAACTGGACACTAAGCACGCATCTTTGGAATTTAGATAGTCAAGGCTATGGACAGGTTATCTATCGGCTAACAACGCCTGAGCATATTTATAATTTAGTAGTATTCTGTAATGAGCTTGCTGATGATGAGCGTAACGATAGAGTGATAGCAGAGAAATGGGATGTCACCTTTGGGCTAGTCTACGGTGAGATTGGTCAAGAATTACTCGATAATCTAAAAGCGAACGTGCCATTACAAGAAGCCGGTCGTAACTCGAATATGGTAATGGTGCTGGCACGGGCGAATAAAAGCGTGCGGGTGTTCGATCATATTGTCTCATCCTTATCTAATAGCCGCCAACCTGATCTGGAGGTGCTAGCACAAGTCGGCTATATCCTGCGCACTACTGCCGTCTATGGTAATGGTAAGTTTGGTATCTATGACTTTAAGCCACTCGATCATAGCCAAGACTTTGATCAGTCGTTTCGAGCGCAGATGTGCGCAGTGTACTTGCTACGTGAATTTAGTCTCAACTGGGTAGATTACTTGGCTAAGCAGAAGGGCGGTGAAAAGGCTGTCGCTCTACATCCAGAGATTAAGCGCTATTTAGGCATAGGTAACGCGACGGGTCTGGGTATGGCACCGTATTTGATTAATCATCCTTGTATCGTTGATCAATGGCTGACCACGCGTGAGGAGGCATTACAATCAGTATTGGTCTGCACGATTGAGCCTGCCAAGGTAGCTTATCTTGATCGCTTACTGACTCGTGCTATTCAGCATTTTACTGAGATTGTCACCATCAATGAGCAACAAGTTAAGCTAAATGCGACTGTGGTTGAAGAGCTGACCGCGCTACAAAAGGAGTTAGACGCAACCAGTAAAACCTACAAGACATGGGCGCAATTCCTACAAGCTCATGATCAATTAAGTTTTGAGAGCCAAGAAGTGATTATCTCGTGCCTAATGGAGCTTTATCCTGAGCGGGTTGATGGCTTTCAAGAAAAGGTCAATGCCGATGAAACCTTAGCGCTACCCAAGAATAAAACCGTGGCCGATTTGCTAGCGGTATTAGAGGCGCGCTACCAATGGGCGATTAACACTGACTTTAATGAGCCTGATAACCGTTATTGGTTTTGGTATAGATCTATCGATAAAGAAGAGCCGCGCATGGGTGTACGCGGACAAGAGCAAGGGGATAATCGCGAGCTATCGTTAGATATAGCGCGGCAGGCCAATGGCTTATATTTAGCGCTACAGCAGGCAGATAGTCAGCAACTTATTTCGGAATTTATACTAACCAAACCTAAATATCGCTCGATTGCGCGGCGAGTCTGGACGATGAGCCAAAAGCAAATGGGTGACATTCAGATGAATGTGCTGCACAAAGACACGCTGCCGATTCAGCTATTGCGCTGTAAGTTATCGATGTTTGGCGCGACTAAATTTGATCCAAGATCCGATCGCTGGGTACGAGTGACGCTGTTCCAAGGTGCGCCACTGTATGATGAGGTCGATAGCGACGAATGGCTGTTTCCCCTGTTACCAAAGATAGATGAGCTGTCAAAGATAGATGAGCTGCCGAGGATTAATGAGACTGACACGCCAGCAGTACTGCAAGTAGAGGATTAAGACATGATTGTATCGCGTAATGAGATTATCACCACCGTATACAAAGCCTTTTCAGGGATGCATCGAGAAGTAGGCGAGGCCGATCTGATCGCTACGATGGTTGCAGAATTACAGATGGCAGGGCTAGACGGAGTGAGCCAGTTTAATGGTGCCAGCCCTTATATCTTAATAGGGCGAGATATCGCTATCGATATAGTCCATCAAAGCGCAGACGAGATCGGTTTAGATCTGCATAACAGCAGTATAGTCTGTCACCTGCCCTCAATAATAGATTATGCGCTGGAAAAAATGGGTGATCTTGAGCATTACAAGATTACTTTATATAACGCTCATAACCGCTGGTTAGCCTATAGCGAATTGGTAAGCTTAGCATCAAAGGGCATTGCTTGTTTGGCGCGTTGGGATAATGGCACAGCGCCTAGACATACTTTATTCACCCTGAATCAAGGTTTCGTCTATCCTGATTTATACTTTTTTGATAAGCCTCAGGCGGCCCATGAGAAAAAAGCTGGCGAAAAGCAAGATATTGTCATTGAATTATCGACCTCTAATTTCGACATCGAAAACGAGATTCAGCACTTTGATCGTAAGATATCGACAGATGAGCTATTTGCTACTCATAACCGTGCTTGGAAAGAGGGCATTTATGTAGACGATGAGCAATGGAATATCCTCAAAAAAACCGCTATGGCCATACTGGTTGAAAACAGCGAAGTCTCTAGTAAAGGGGCAGGTGGGGTATAGATATTTAAGGTATAATTTTGCTTTTGTATAACGAGAGATCACATTTATGATCTGGTTAAAAATGCTTATTGGCGCCTTAATGGTCTTAGTTATTCAGCTATTTGCCAAAACACGGTTTTTCTACCTAGCAGCTCTTGCGCCGCTATTCCCAACCTTTACCTTGATCAGCCACTTTATCGTTGGCACTCAGCGTAGCGCTGCTGACTTTAGAGTGGCATTAATATTTAGCATGTTAGGTGTCATTCCGCATCTTGTTTATACCTTGATCGTCTTCTTTAGCTTTAGTCATATTGGCCTATTTAAGGCGTTGATGTTAGGCGTGGTAGGCTGGCTAGTCGCCGCTGCTATTTTAATAGTGGTCTGGCAACAACTACAGCTATAAGCGCTTAGCAAATTGATTGAATTCACTATTAAGAAATCGTTACTTAAAGGGACTTAATTATTTAGGATAATTCTATAAAATAGCTCAGGGCGTATTGAACATTCATAAATGAGCACTGCTGATAGCTAAAATGGTTCTAGTCTAAGTAAAAATTGCAGTTAATGCAGATGCCTTGGCTAGATTTTTATAACGAATAGAGCGATTTTAGCATCAGCCTACAAGGACAGGACTCTTTTTTGCCGATTCGTCATTAAAAAGATCCGCTTAGAACGACTAAACTAGATATTTTTAATCTAGAATCGACTAAAAAAATAGTCGCTGTCAGTGCCATGATCGAATGTTCAACACGCCCTAGTATAAAGCCCCTAAGCTAAAGGATAATTTTATGAAAAGTCACAACTCGCTATTTTCTAAATTTTCTTTTTTTAAACCTAGTAAGTTATCAGCTTCAGCCATCTTAGTGGTGTTCAGCACAACATTAGCAGCGTGTGCTCAAACGGATACTCTAGATGTGGCAGACACTTCTAAGACGGAACCTGTATCAAGCAAAAGCTCAGTTGCGCCAATCACCCCAATTACTAATCCAAACTTGCTCAAAAACGTCTCCGCGACGGTCTACAAAGATGCCAATTGCGGCTGCTGTAAAGAATGGATAGATCATGCCCAAGATAATGGCATGAGCGCAACGGGGCAGGATATTACGGACTTAGCTGAAGTTAAACAGCGTTACGGCGTACCTGATAATATGCAATCTTGTCATACTGCGATCACCACCGATGGCTATGTATTTGAAGGTCATGTCCCTGCCAAATATATGGCGCAGTTCTTGGCCAATCCTCCTGCTCAAGCGCTCGGTCTAGCCGTTCCTGGTATGCCTATGGGTAGTCCAGGTATGGAATATCAAGATAAGTTTGATCCGTATCAAATCATGCAAATCAATAAAGATGGTAGCAGCGAAGTCTACGCGAATATCGAGACAACTGAGCAGCAATTATAGCGCTATCCAATAGCAATAATTATTAAAGCAATGCTTATTAAAATAATGATTATCAAACTGATAAATCTTTGCGGATTTATCAGTTTTTATTTAACCTATCTACATTAAAAGTAACCTATGAGCGTTAATAACATGACAATTATTAAAAAATCACGTTTAAGTTTTATCACAGCCAGTATCGGCACCGCTTTGTTGATTAGTGCTTGCCAGCCTACTAACGACACGGTCGCACCAATAGAAGAGGGAGATGCCATAACCGAAACTAGCGCTGCAGATCCGCATGCCGGTCACGATATGAGTGGCGACAATATGAATATGATGCCAGCAGATGAAGCTAATATGAGCACTATGCTCAAAGACTATACCGCCTCGATGACCATGATGCATGAAGAGATGATGAAAGGCATGAGCTATAACGATCCTGATACCGCCTTTGCCCAAGGGATGCTCGGTCATCATATCGGCGCAGTCGATATGGCAAAAGTACAGCTAAAATATGGTGCAGATGCAGAAATGCTTAAGCTGGCACAAGACATTGTTGATGCGCAACAGGCTGAGATTGAGCAGATGCAAACGTGGATAGCGAGTCATCCTGATACTAGCGAACCTACTACTGATACTGAAATGATGCAGCAAGCCTACGCGCAAGGCATGGATGCGATGCATGGGGAGATGATGCTCGGTATTGCCGATCCTAATCCTGATATGGCCTTTGCTCGTGGCATGCTACCTCATCACATTGGCGCAGTCGATATGGCAGAGGTGCAGCTAAAATATGGTAAAGATAAAGAGATGCGTAAGTTAGCACAAGCGGTTATCGATGCCCAGCAGCCAGAGATTGAGCAGATGCAAAGTTGGATTGCTCAGAATAAAGTATGACAACTAGTTTTTATATCTCATCACAAATTTATCTAAAAACTACTTATATTAATGTCTTGTAATTTTAGTAAATTGAGAAGCGTGAGTTAGTTAAGTATCTGTGTCATCTGTCGTGTTTATCGTACCGTCTGTCATGAATAATGAGTGATCCCTATTACAAAAGTTTAATAAAAGACTACACTAATTATAGGTTGTTTGATTTAAAGATTAACGATCAACAGAAGTCGTATAATTAGAGGAGATAGTCATGAATGATACTATTTTTGAAGGTAGTGATTTGGCACGTGATATGCTCGCTAAAGGTGCCAATAAGATATGGTGCGCGGTATCTGATAATAGTGATGAAGAGGCTATGATGGGTCATGATGATAATGATTTTACAGCGAGGATTGAGTCTTTTCATGATGGGGTTTTTTACTGCACAGCGGGTATGGCATGGTCATTTGCTGTTCCTATTAAGATAGTCGCTCTCACAAAGAGTGAGAAAAATCTGTGCACTTATGAGCCCTGTTAATATCGAACATTAGGTCACTATTGTCTTGTCACACTTACGCTAAAGCGCTTTCATACACCTGTGTAATGTCATCAAACTCGTCTGCTCGTTGTAGATGCGCTAAAGTTGTCAGCTTCATTGCATCTTTGAATTTGCGAAGCGGCACTTTATTGATACTGTCTTTTGAGGCAAGCGCTTTTAGTATAATAGGCCGGTAAAACATCAGTGAAACATCAGTCAGACCATATCAAAAAGCCACTGAATAAGCGATAATAGCGGTTAAATATCTCTACTCTGAATCGAAAAGGCTGTCCTGCATGACCACTGATAATACCGCTAATAACCCTTTTAATTTTATTCCTCTAAAGCCCACGGGCAGAAACGAAACCAATAGCGCCAATACCTATACTCCTGATGACATGGTCAAAATATATGAACAGCAGTTTTTGATTCCAGTCCCTGATGACAAGCTCGCAGAGTTTTTACCTGCCCTAAAAGCCTTTTATGATATCGATAATAATACCTTGGATGTTAGCGCGATTATCTTTGAAGCCATAGCCGATTATTGCATTATTTATAACCATAAAGTAAAAGTAGGCGACTACCAGATACTAGGCGAGTTAGTAGCAGAGACGCTGGCAGAGGACTACAAAGACGAAGAGGGTGCAGCGCCACCAGCTTATACTTTAGATTGTGTGCGTACTTTTTATATCAGTGATGTTGCCCTAGATTATCATTTTAATTTATTTATCCAAGGCGATGGTTATTCTACTTTAGCGCAAACAGATACCTTGCTTGAGCAGATGTATTGGCTGGTGCAAGAGGACACGCTAGATGCCATGAGCTTAGCGACTATCAATAAACAGCTAGCAGGCTTTGGTATTCGCGCGGTGGATATGACCACGGTACGTGAGCTGGTCAGCTATATAGAAGACAGCATAATAGGTGACGACATCATTGAGGTGTTGAACAAGCTATTAGATGACGTAGAGTAGATTTAGCAATTTTATGTAGATAACTAAAACTGCCAGACAAAAAAATACCGCTAAGCTTAGATGCTAGCGGTATTTTCTTTTATATGGTACCGGTGGTCGGACTTGAACCGACACGCTTTATAGGCAACGGATTTTGAATCCGTCGTGTCTACCATTCCACCACACCGGCATGTAGGGTTAGCAGTAATATCCTGCTGTGTAGGGTGCGTATTATAGCAGCCTATTTTTAGCCGTCAAGTTGTTTTTATCAAAACCAGCTTTAATAAATCAAAGGCTAATCAAACCAACTGCTGACTTAGCCAGCCCTCAACCAATTCCTAACCAACAAAGGCACGCTCAATCACGTAATCCGCTTGTACGCCCATACGCGGTGAGACGGTCAAACCAAAGCCATCTAAGATTTTGGCGACATCAGCGTTAAACGGCATACTGCCACAGATTAGCACGCGATCATCGTCCTTATTCATCTGCGGCAAACCAACATCTTCGAACAGCTTACCTGATTCCATAAGATCAGTAATGCGACCTGTGTACTTGGAGTCGTCGCGCGTGGTCGTTGGATAATAGATGAATTTTTCACGATACCATTCGCCAAATATTTCGTCATCAGCGAGCTCTTTTTCGAACATCTCACGATAGGCCAAATCAGCAACATTACGGACACCATGTACCAAAATAATCTTTTCAAAACGCTCATACACTTCAGGATCACGAGCCAAGGCTAAAAATGGCGCAAGTCCTGTCCCTGTCGCTAGCATATAGAGATTTTTGCCCGGTAATAGATCATCGAGTACTAAGGTTCCCGTCGGTTTTTTGCTGACCAGTAGCTCATCACCGACCTTGATATGTTGCAGGCGTGAGGTGAGTGGGCCATCAGGTACTTTAATCGAAAAGAATTCCAAATGGTCTTCATAGTTAGGACTGGCAATCGAATAAGCACGCAATAACGGCTTACCATCAACGACAATACCGATCATCGCAAACTCGCCATTACGAAAGCGCAGACCATCGTCACGAGTGGTCTTAATAGTGAATAGAGCGTCGTTCCAGTGATGAACTTCGGTAACCGTTTCGGTGCGCAGTTTTGACATAAAGTCCTCGTTGATATTGTTTTGATAGATAAATATATATGAATAATTATAAAGGGATATTTTACCACTATTATAGGGTTTGGTAAGTTGACTAGTAGGTACACTGCCAGCTACTTTTATAATAAATGCAATGCTACGTATTAAAAATTTATTGCTTTAAAGTCATTATTTTTATGCATCTAAAATGGTAGACGCTGATAGTAGACGCCCGTTATCCTCAATAATTATTGCTGAGTATAATAACAAACTTTAAAGTAAAAATCCGCCTAAGCAATGGCTATTGCCATGATAAAATAGAATATCGTTAGTAAATTATTAGCTATAGTCTAGAAGTTGTTTTGGATTTATATTTTCAACATTGGAAAGGTCTTATGTATCAAGCATTGAGTATGAGAAGATGAGCACTATAAAAAGCCATGCGCTTGAGCATACCACGCCGATTATAGGCTATCACCGTGCGCCGCTATCACAAAAATTCGGAGCGCCGCGTCAGCCTAATTTAGTAGCGCTGTCGAGCGTGATTGAGATGATAGCGCCTTATGATAATCCAGCGGCTTTTGACGGTTTAGAAGCTTTTAGCCATATCTGGCTCAGTTGGCAGTTTCACCATAATTTTAAGCCTAAACATGCCTCAAATGCTCAAGCTCAGTCAAGCGCTGCATCTACCTTTCGCGCGCAGGTGCGACCGCCAAGGCTGGGTGGTAATCAAAAAATAGGGGTGTTTGCCAGTCGTAGTATGTACCGTCCCTCAAATTTAGGATTGTCGGTCGTTAAGCTTGAGCGTATCGAAGTTGTAGAGAATCGAGTGCTATTAATGATTAGTGGTGCTGATATGATCGATGGCACGCCGATTATTGATATCAAGCCTTATGTCGCTTATAGCGATGCTTATAATGAAGCCATTAGCGGATTTGCGCCTACTGAGCCAAAACTATTAGTAGTAAAAGTGACTGATATAGCACAAGATCAATTTGAGAAAATGATGAATAGCGACTCGCTGGATGAAAAAGCGACACCTACGCTCACTGCTACTGTAAATGAAGTACAGCAGCAATTGATTGCAGCAGATATGAATTATATAAAAGCTTTAATTGCCCAAGATCCTAGGCCTGCCTATCGACGTGATGAATTAAATAGCTGCTTTGTTATGCGTTATAAGTCAGTCGATGTGAGCTTTTCGCAGATCACACTTGGTGAGCTGCAAATTACTTTGATTACAAAAGTCTGATGATAGAGTGGTTTTTACGCACCATTATAATTTTTTTATTCCGTGGCTTAGCACTCACGCTACTTATCTAATATTCGTCTAAAAAGAAGAAAAATATGTCAACCCCACAGTACTCAATAGTGATAGATCTACGTTGGTGCCTCGATGAGCTCCTAGCCGATAGAGTAATCGATCAGCGCGCCTACAACCTGGTGATGACCAGCCGCCGTGACAAAGCGCAGCACCCGCTCATTACCATTAGCGAGTTTAATTTGCCCAATGCGCATAATGCAGGCAGTGCTCAGATTGCTAATACCGAACCAAGCGCTCAGGGTGGCGGTAATACAGAAAACAAGAAAAATAGACTGACTTTGCTATGGCTGAACCAATGGCTGGCGGCAAAGGCCAATATGCCATTCGTGCGAATCGATCCATTAAAGACAGATGTGCCAGCGGTCACTAAGCTGATGTCATTTGAGTACGCGCGTACCCAACATATCTTGCCCATAGAGGTGACTGATACAGAAGTAGTCATCGGTACGGATCAGCCTTTTTATAATGACTGGCATCTCAATATGAGCAAAGTCATCAAGTCAAAGACTACTCGTACCGTCTATATCAGTCCTGATCAGATCGGGCGCTATCGTCAAGAGTTTTATCAAGTCACCCAAGCGATTGCTGGCGCGAACAGTGTGCATAAAAGGGCAGCCGCTGACGTCACTAATGTCGAAGCACTATTGCAGTTGGGCGATAATAATAATCCTGATGCTAATGATCAGCATATCGTCAGAGTCGTTGACTGGTTATTGCAATATGCCTTTGAGCAGCGTGCCAGCGACATACATTTAGAGCCGCGCCGCGAGACGGGCAAAGTGCGCTTTCGGATCGATGGTGTCTTGCATACGGTGTATGAGATGCCGCTCGCGATTATGGTCGCGGTGACCTCGCGTATCAAAATCTTAGGTCGTCTTAATGTCGCAGAAAAGCGCAAACCGCAAGATGGTCGCCTCAAGACGCGCACGCATAAGGGTCTTGAGACCGAGCTGCGTCTGTCTACTATGCCGACTGCTTTCGGCGAAAAGCTGGTCATGCGAGTATTTGACCCTGAAGTCTTAGTACGTACGTTTGCTCAATTAGGACTATCAGGCAAGCAGCTTGAGAGCTGGCATGAGCTGACCGCGCATCCTAACGGTATTATCTTAGTGACGGGACCAACGGGCTCAGGGAAGACCACGACGCTTTATAGTACGCTCAAGCAACTGGCGACGGAACAGGTCAATGTTTGTACCATCGAAGATCCGATTGAGATGATCGAGCCGACCTTTAATCAGATGCAAGTCAATCCTGCGATTGATCTACACTTCGCGGATGCTATTCGCTCGCTTATGCGTCAAGATCCCGACATTATCATGGTCGGTGAGATACGAGATAATGAGACCGCCAATATGGCAGTGCAAGCCTCACTGACTGGGCATTTGGTGCTATCAACCTTGCATACGAATGATGCGCCAAGCTCGCTCACGCGCTTGCATGATCTAGGGGTACAGCCTTTTTTGACCTCAGCGACGATACTTGGGGTGATGGCGCAGCGCTTAATCCGTACACTGTGTCCGTACTGTAAGCAAGCAACTCAGATCAAAGCCGATAGCGAGATTGCGATTCAATGGGCGGAGCTAGTACAACCTTGGCGCGCGCCACTGCCTACGCAGATATTCAGTGCTAAAGGCTGTGAGCATTGCCGTCATACTGGTTATCAAGGGCGTATCGGCTTGTACGAGATTATGCCATTGACTAATGAGCTCAAAAAGCTAGTGGCAGCCGATGCTAATTTGGACAGCTTACAGCAGCAAGCGTATCGTGATGGCGTACAGCCGTTACGCTTGTCAGGCGCTAAGCGCATTAGCGAGGGGCTGACGACGATGGAGGAGGTCATGCGCGTGGTGCCTTTGCATTAAAGTTTTTATAACGTTGCGATGATTAAATGGGAACAAAAACAGCTATTAAACCATATATTAAATGTGCTTATATACTACTAGACACGATTATGTAGCTGCCCTTGAAAAACAACGTTATCAAAGCAATATTATTAATGAATAAGTTTAATACTGAAAGTTTTGATAAAATACCAATACGAGAATATTTATGTTTACTGATAGTCACTGCCATCTTAATCGCCTAAATTTAGAAAAATACGACGGACAGCTAGCAGGCGCTATTGCCGCTATGAAAGAGGCTAATGTCACACGCGCGATGGCGATCATGTGCGACTTTGCAGAGTACGATGAGATTGCTGGTATTATTAGCACTTATAGCGATGAGAGCTTAGATCTTGGCATGAGCGTTGGTATTCATCCTTGTGAGGATATAGCACTGTTGCAATCTGCTACAGTTGAGCGTCTCGTTAAAACCGCGAGTAGTGATAAGGTGTGGGCGATAGGCGAGACAGGGCTGGATTATTACTGGTCAACTGAGAACAAGCGGGCGCAGCAAGATAGCTTAGTGCGTCACATACACGCCAGTCAAGCGCTTAAAAAGCCCCTTATTGTGCATATGCGTGATGCCAAAGAAGACACCATCGATATCCTAAAAGCAGAAGGCGCTGAGCATGGCATTATTCACTGTTTTACTGAGGATTGGGAGACGGCAAAGCGAGCTCTGGATTTGGGCTTTTATATCTCATTCTCAGGTATTGTTAGCTTTAAAAGTGCTACCAATATTCAAGATGCCGCGCGAAACATGCCAAAAGATAGAATACTGATTGAGACCGACAGCCCTTATCTTGCGCCAGTACCTAAGCGTGGACGACCTAATGAGCCAGCCTACGTGCCGTATGTTGCCGCCTACTTAGCTGACATATATGACTGTAGTAGTGAAGAGGTTGGCGAGTTAACTGCAAAAAACTTTGTAAAGTTACTAGCACAGTATCATTAAAATCGTTATGCTATGACTAGTCAGTCATTTACTATATATACTGAGATGTAAGTAATTGATCTATAAGCACAAGCAAGATCTTGGACAATAATTAAAGAGTAATATAGAGATTACAACGATATCTCACATTTATTTTGATAAAAATCGTCTGGATAATTAGAGCACTTGTGAAGTCAACAAGGACAAGTTGTCATCATTTATGTCTGTGAAGTACAGCGTTATTAGTATTAATACAGTTACCAATACAAGTATTACCATAAAAATTAGCATCATAGGAGCAGTTATGAGTCGTCAGCACCAGTTCAAAGTCCGCGAAGAGAGCATCTTGGCTATGGCTGAACAGTTGTTACTTGAGTCTGGCAATGGCGATATTACGCTTGATAGTCTAGCCGATCAGTTGGACTTGGCTAAAGGAACTTTGTATAAGCATTTCTCTAGTAAAGATGAGTTGTACCTGCGCATCATTATCCGCTACGAAGAGCACTTGTTTGAGATCAATCGTATTGACGACTGCGCCTCAGCAGGGGTCGCTAGAATGATTTTGCAACAGCTGCTCAACCCACAAAAAGCGATGCTACTCAATCAAATAGAGGAGCGCCTGGCTGCCTCAGCCACGGGTCTTAATCGACTATTTGGTGAGCTGTATGATATCCGCCGTCAGCGTATGAAGCGACTGATCGATATTATCAGTATGCATCTACAAGATAGTCATAGTAATATGAGCACTCGTGATTATTTATCTTCTATTTGGGCTATGGGGCAAGGCGGCGCGGGCTTATTGAATTCTAGCTTTTATCAGCGCTACTTGGGTCGTCGCGATACACTGCGTTATGCTTTAGTCAAGCAGATGCTTGATTTGCCTAGCCACTATCTTAATGACGATGTCGATGAGGTCGTGCTTGATGAGGATATACAAGAGTTGGTTGAGCAGATCGATACGGAGTCAGAAGAGCACCGTAATACGACTTATTAGAGTCTATTTTTATAACGCTTTTTAAAGTAGGTGTACTATGGCGGTCACGTACAAAATCATACCTCGTTTCGTGGTCGCCTATTCTTTATTTTTCAGATTTTTACGTCTGCTCATTAGTCAGCTAAAAGCTAAGTTATCATCACAGTCTGTCAAGCTCTCGTCAGCTCACCTGTTACCAGCCGATCCTCCCTATAAAAAATACATCGCAAAAACAGATTTATCAATGCCAGTTAAGCGTAACTCCTCATTATATTTACCCCAAAAACAAGCAGGTTTTACTTTAGTTGAAATCTTAGTCGTGGTGGTTATTTTGTCGATATTTGCTGGCATGATGAGCTTATCCGTTAGCAGTAGTGACTCTAGAAAAAACCGTGCGTTCTATGAGCATTTGACCGACTCGCTTGATTATGTGCGCCTGTTATCGGCTGAGCGTATGCAGCCGATGGGACTGAGTTTACAGCCTGATCAGCAAGGTCAAATTAGCCCCGTTATCGTTACCTTATCTAACCCTTATGTACGTTATCAAACGCCTATTAACCCGAATAATACAGGCAGTCGCACCAAAAACTCAATGGAGCTATCAGCAGATATCTCAGGTCTGACCAATAATGGCGATAAGACGCCCACTCCAAGCTGGGTACTCGAGCCTGAAGTTAGTTTGCCAAGCTTGCCTGATGGTGTGAGTTTAAGTATTCAAAGATTAGATGCCAGCAGCTCAACCAGTATCAGTAGCCCACGCGGTATGACGGGCTTGGCTGACAGCCAAGTATTACAACCTTGGTTTACTGGCCAAACCGTACCACAAGTACTATGGTTTGGCACTGGACAGGCCACGCCAGTGACGATAGAGGTGCGCGCCAATGCAAACTTAGTTGGCGAGGTGATTACGATTATGCCTGATGGCAGCATTAAAATTGGGCAGAGGTCATAGCGAATGAAGCAGTTATTAGCGAAGCGTCAGACGGGTTTTACTTTGATAGAGGTGATGGTTGCCTTAGCTATCTTAGCCGTAGTGGCGGTAGCAGCGAGCCGTGCTAGCAGTGCGTATCTCAACTCAGTCGATGTACTGCGTACCAGTACGCTGGCGCATTTTGTGGCGCAAAATATAGCGGCTGATATACGTATTCAGCAGACCATTGTAACTACCAATAGTACACAAACGCTCAACTCGCAAGGCCGCGAGTGGCAAGTGGTTATGACTGTCAGCGATACTGCTATTCCTGCGAGCCCCGCGCTCAAACAGGTTAATATCAGTGTTGCGCCTATTATAGATACTCAAGTCCGTAAAGCGGTGACTAACATCGATATCTTAGTAGCCGATGCCACACAAGATACGGGCAGTTTAGATTTAGCTGGCGTTAGCAATAGTGGTGCGCGGTTGTGATGAAGATGATGACAAAAGCTGTAAAACCACAACGCGGTTTTACTTTACTTGAGCTGATGATAGCGATGGCGATATTTGCCGCTTTAGCAGTGTTAGGCTGGCAAGTCTTCGATAGTGTCAATCGTGCTCGCGAAAGCGCACAACGGCACGCTGATGATTTGGCGGTATTACAGTATGCTTATCTGCAGCTGCAACAAGATATAGGACAGATCGTAGCTTACCAAGCGCCTAGCGCTTTGAATGTTAGTAATTCAGAGACTAGTAATAATAGTGCTAACACTGCTTCAGGCTCTACAAATCCGCAAGCCAATGAGCAAAACATCACAACGCCTGAACCCTTTATGACTTTAGATAGTGAGCAGGTCAGCTTTGTGCGTTTTGCGGATCCAGATCCACGCTATCAGACCAGTCCTAGCTTGCAGCGTTTTGAATACGTGTTTAGCGATCAGCGCTTGATTCGTCGGCAATATACTAGTATGGATGAAGCTAGTATAGGCTTAGATAGCGTTATACTCGAAGGCGTAATCGAAGGACGTTGGCAAGCTTATTTGCCACAGCTGTCGGATAAATTCCCGAATAAGGACGCGCAAAACGATACTAGCAATAGTCGTTCTTTTGCTGACTCTAGTGCTTTTGCTCAATCGAATGGCGTAGCTGTCGATACCTCTAAGATTATTTTATTACCTAATGGCGTGAGCGTGAGCTTTAGTTATAAAGAGATACCAATTACGTGGCAGTTTGCACTAGCACCACAAGCGGTGGCTAACAGTAATAAAACTAATAACAGCAATAGCAATAGCAATAGTAACAATAACAATAACAGTAGCAGTAGCAGTAGCAGTAGCAGTAGCAGTAGCAGTAATCCCAGCGGTAACAGCTCATCGCAAAATCAACCCACTGTTCAATAGGGAGCTCTTATGGTAATGCTACAACGCTCCCAGCAAGGAGTTGCGCTGTTGACGGTTTTGCTACTAGTCGTCAGCATTACTGTGGTAGCAGGCTCAATGCTCGCCAGCCAAAAGATAGCCATTCGTCGTAGTGGCTTATTGTTCGATCAAGATAAGCTACTGCAAGCGATTGAAGCAGGTGAGAGGCTTGCGATGACCATTATTCGCGCAGATAATAAGCTCAATGATACTGATAGCTTACAAGATATTTGGGCGCAGCCATTACCACCATATAGTCTAGGTGACTATAGTGTTAGCGCTGAGCTACGCGATGAGGCGGCCCGCTTTAATATTAATAATCTTTATTACAATGGTGCTGTCGATAGTGAAGCGCTTAGTGTATTTCAGCGTCTCCTAACCCAATTAAATCTAGAGCCTGAGATTGCAATTGCTGTACTAGATTGGCAAGATAATGATAGTGAAGTGTATAAAGATGGTGGCGATGAGCAGACAGTTTATGGGCGACAGGGCAGTTTGGCTAACCGTTCTTCATCAAGTGACGCTCTACCTAATCAGCCGTTTATAACGATTGAGCAGTTGGCTGAGGTACGCGGCATAGATAACGAGGTTTTGGCAAGCTTGCGTCCCTTTGTTACCGCTGTGCCTTACTATTTACCTATTAATGTCAATACTGCTAGTCCTGTAGTACTGGCGGCACTGTTTGATGGTGCGACAAGCGAGCAGATGCAGACGTTGGTAGATCAGCGTGATAAGCGAGTAGTAGCCAGTATTGATGGCTTGTGGCAGCTACCGCCATTGAATGCTTTAAGTGCGGAGCAACAGCAAGCTATTGCGCCACTATTGGCAGTCGATAGCACTGCTTTCACGGCACTAGTCACTGCAACGGATAATGGAGCTAAACAACGATTTGCTACTGTATTAATGAGTAATAGAGAGGCTGGCAATACTGCTAATAACAGTGCCAATAATAATGCTAACACTGTTGCTGGCAATAACAGTAATTCTACTGGCAGTAATAGCGCTAACGACACAAAAAGTGCTAAAGAAGTCAAAATCGTCAGTCAAAGACTATGGGCTTTTCGGCCTAGTTTCTGAATAACAGTTTCTAAATGATAGCTTTTAAGATTTCGATATTGATCTGTAGATAGTCTTTCTAACCAAGTCTTTGGTCAGTCACTCAACCGAGTCTCTTCAGTAGATTTCCAGTTATAAGCGCCATAAAATAGCATTTGTGCTTGGCGCGTACAGTTATGCAACATGAGCTGCTTTTTCTCTTCTATTTCGGCTAAGTCAGCTTCATCATCATGATCCTCAGAGTAGCTCAGCTCCAGCCAATCTATGATCCAAGAGAAAAACATATTAATCCCCGCCTCAGAGAGCAGACGTAAATCATAATCATTGATATGAGCAAAAGCGGGCTGCAATGCCAAGTCCTCTGCCAAAATCTGCACATGCATCTTCATCAGCTCGCTGACTGCGCGACGTACCGACTCCGAGCCACCAAAACGCTCACTAACCAAAAACTGCCAGTAGCGGGGCTGGGCGCTAACCGTTTGTAGGAACATCTGAATACTTTTGGCAATCTGGCGATCATAGCTGCGTGTGCGGCCTATTTGTAGACCATCACGTAACGTCGATAAAGTGCCACCTAGCTCCTCAAGTACCAAAGCTTTTCCCAAAGACTCCATATCATCAAAGTGTCTATAAAAGGCAGTAGGTACGACGCCGACCTCACGAGTGACTTGGCGTAAGCTGATTGAGCTAAAAGATTGACCCGTAATACACAGATCTAATACGGCATTAAAAAATGCACGCCGAGTTTGGAGTTTTTTTGCTTCACGACTACTCATAATCATTTAAAAATTACCTAGTTAAGGGGTAGCATACTTGCTTCATTATAATAATACGAATAAAACTGACCATTATAGTAGATATCGATGACTTTTAGACCATTGTGCCCCAATGTCCCTGCAACTCTTGTGCCAGTCGATAAGCTTCGTGATCATTCATACCCGTGATAAAGTCTAAGATGCTCAGGATATTATGATAGATATTATCAGAGAGATGGCGTCGTTGCTCGTCAAGATGAGGCTGCAATAAGCTCAGCAGCCGCTGCTGTTCAAAAGGCTTAGATGCTGAACTCATCGCTGTCCAAGCTAATGGCATAAAAGCATCAAGTAATCGATGCAGACACTGATTGGCCATCAGCTCCATCCGTACTTTATTAGGATGATTAAATATTTTAATCCGAGCCAATTGTTTGGCCTGCATGATACCGTTTTGCACGCTGCTGTCGCAATGGGCAAATAAGCTACCTTCAAGCGTACCATTTAGTAGCGCCTCGCTATTATCTACAAAAGCATCGGTTATGGTATTCACCAGTCGCATCATAGCTCGCGCGCGTAGTGAGGCCAAACTCTGTCTAATAGACACTTGCGTCGGTATCGCTATCGTATCGGGGCGCTCACCAATCAGCTCATAAAATATAGCGGCAACCTCAGGATAGCTGAGCATATTAAGATGAATACCGTCCTCTAAATCTATTAATGCATAGCAAATATCATCGGCAGCCTCCAACAGATAAGCGAGCGGATGACGCGCAAAGCCATCATGGATCGGTGAGCGCGGTAAATGAAGGCAAGCAGCCAGCTGCTCTAATTGCTCAGCTTCACTAGCAAAACAGCCAAATTTTTGAGTCTGAATATCAGACCTAGCATCGTTACTATGCGTGGCTAGCCAAGGGTACTTCATAAAAGCACCAAGTGTGGCACAAGTTAAGCGCATCCCGCCTTTATCCGGATGATGCTCATTACGTACTAATAGTCTAAAACCTTGCGCATTACCTTCATAAGCCAGTAAATCCAAACGCTCTTCGGCACTTAGTTGTTGTAATATCGGCTGACGCTCAGGATGCATAAACCAATCGCGAATCGCATACTCTCCTGCATGACCGAACGGAGGGTTACCGATATCGTGTGCGATACAAGCCGCTTGGACGATCACACCAACATCCGCTGGTGAGACCCCAATAGGTAGGCCGTTAGTCAGCTTGTTGTCGAGTTTTTCAGCAGCCATCATGCCAAGAGAGCGTCCAATGCAAGAGACTTCTAGCGAATGCGTCAAGCGCGTATGGATGCCTAGCTGATTGGTCAAAGGATGCACTTGCGTCTTTTGGTTGAGCTGACGAAAGGAATGCGAAAATACTAGTCTGTCATAATCTTTATGAAAAGAGGTTCGAGCGCTATCTTGCACCGGCGCTTGTTTGTCACTACCCAAGCGCTGAGCGTTGAATAAACGAATCCACTGAGCTGTGACCGATGATGATGAAGCTAAATGGTCTGGCATATCGTAAATATCCACGACTAAATGAGCTTACAGCATAGCAAAATAGTACTCTATTAACCTCTATAGAACGTTATGTTTGTAGAATATTGTGTTTTTTATTCTATAAAAAAGAAATTGGCGATGATAAACACCGATGGCTAATCCGTCACTTTCTGGCAATTAAAAATCACGGTTTCATTGGCAATAGTAATGCTGCCATCTAGTGTTTTATTGCTTAAGGTGGCATTATCGCCAATAGCTTGCCATATTATGCCGTGTGTATTGTCTAGTCCGATATCACTGGTATAAACTTGTGTGCCGTCATTTTTATTATCAGAAGTAGCTTCTAAATCATACTCTATACCGTCGATCAGCAGGTGTGCTGTTTGTGGCATGCTGTCGTTATTATAAAAAACGCTGATTGTGGCCTCAGGTTCACATGCAAATGGTTCGCTCTTACTAGCATGATCGTGGCCCGAATGATCGTGTCCTTCATGGCCATCGTGCTCAGAGTGGTCGTGTCCTGAATGCTCATCCGTCATATCATGGTCTGCGTGCTCATCTCCATGATTATCATGCATGTCATGTTTGCTTGCGCGATCAGCAGCGAAGTCTTTGGTAGCACTGCTATCTTCAGTAGTAGCAGGTTGGCATCCTAAAAGGGCAGCCATGATAGCACTGCTTATTAATGTCAAACGTGTAGAGCGAAATAGCTGAGTGCGATCAGTCATACAATAAATCCTAAGGTAAGTAAAAGAATGCTATTAGTGATATGTTATAGTATAACAATTAGGAAGCAAAATAAAGCCGATGAACGTGTCATCGGCTTTATTAGTGAGCGATTACTTAAACATTGAAGCGGAAGTGCATCACATCGCCATCTTGCACGATATAGGTTTTGCCCTCTAAACGTGATTTACCCGCAGCAGCAGCACCTTTTTCGCCGTTATGTTCGATAAAGTCGTTATAGGCGATAACCTCAGCACGAATAAAGCCACGCTCAAAATCGGTATGAATAACGCCAGCGGCTTGCGGAGCGGTAGCGCCAATAGCAACGGTCCAAGCACGTACTTCTTTTACCCCAGCAGTAAAGTAAGTCTGCATATCGAGTAGATCATAGCCGCCACGAATCACTTGATCGAGACCCGCCTCTTCCATGTTCATTTCAGCCAAGAAATCTTTTTTATCATCTTCATCAAGCTGGGCTATTTCAGACTCAATCTGATTACATAATGCAATGACAATCGACTCATCGCCAGTCGCGTAGTTGCGTACCGCATCCAAATAAGGGTTGTTTTCAAAACCATCCTCAGCGACATTAGCGATATACATCGTTGGCTTAAGCGTAATCAAACCATAGCTTCTGATCAGTTTTTTCTCATCGCTATCTAGATTAGCAGCGCGTGCAGGTTGCCCCTCAGCTAACAAAGGCTCAACCTTCTTAAACACATCAAGTAAGGCTTGCGCGTCTTTATCGCCGCCTTTGGCTTTTTTGGTTTGGTTATGAATAGCACGCTCAACGGCATCTAAATCAGCTAATGCCAGCTCAGTATTGATGGTTTCGATATCATCAATAGGGCTGATACGGCCATCAACGTGTACTACGTTATCATCATCAAAGCAGCGTACCACATGGGCGATAGCGTCAGTCTCACGAATATTGGCGAGGAACTGATTGCCCATGCCTTCACCTTTGGATGCGCCAGCGACTAGACCTGCAATGTCAACAAACTCCATCGTGGTTGGCAATACGCGCTCAGGCTTGACGATGTCAGCGAGTAGCTTTAGGCGTGGATCTGGTACAGGTACGATGCCTGTATTGGGATCCTTGGTGCAAAAAGGGAAGTTCTCAGCGGCGATTCCCGCTTTGGTCAAGGCATTAAACAAAGTGGATTTGCCCACATTTGGTAGGCCGACGATACCGCAATTAAAACCCATAATAGTCTCTCAATCTAGTGATGTATCAGTGATGTACAGTAATGTAATATAAAAAAAATTGGCGCTATTGTAGCAAAGTTTAACTACTAAGGGGCGCATAGATGTGCTAATTTCTTATCAAGGTATTTATAAAAAATACGATATAAAGGTCGGGATATGAGTAGCATAAACGATAAAGCAAGCGATCAGGTAAGTGGGCAGTCCAATCAACGTCAAGCGGTTTGGATGGCGCTATCAGACTTGTTTATCGATAACGAAATCGGCTATGAGTCCATAGCTGAGCGGGTTGCTCATCTTAGCATCCCTGAGATACAGCATATTTTATTCTATGAGGTTGCACCTGTGTGTATGAGCAATTTATTGGTGCTCACTCCCGCAAACTCCAAAGGCTTTACTGAGGGTTATATATTTCCCAAAGTAGAGCAGCATCTGCAAAAGATGAAGACCGATCGGTTGTACCGAAACAAGGTACGTATAAAATCTAAGTTTTATAAAGTGGTTTTGAAGCAAGATTGGCTAAAAGTTATGGATATCATACGCCAAATCCAAGCTGAAACTTAAAAGCTTTGTCTACTACATCATCATGCTGCATAAACTTATTGAATACTATTTATTCCGAGTTTCAACCACACCAATAATGACGCCCATATCTTTTTTATCGTGGCTTTCAATGCTCGGCGCATAAAAGCTTGAGGCGATACCACCATCCAAAAACAGCGCGTTGGGACAGCCTAAATCATCTTTAAAAAGAGTGGCAAATTGATAGAAAGTCACAGGCTGATTGCTATTCACAAACTGTACAGTGCTACCATCGCCATCGCTACAGACGCCGATACCATTACGAAACTTGGCGGAGGTGCTGTCAGGATTAAACTGCGGATGTATCTCATTGTCTATCACTAGCATCGGCCCTGATTGACTGGCATACCAAGGCGCAGCTGTACCATTGTTAAGCTGTTCACTCAAAGACTTACTTTCAGTAATTTGCACTTTGCCCGCTTGATCCCACCAGACCACGCCGTTCGGTAATAGGTGAAAATTACCACCGCCTTCTTTTAGATTCAGTGATTTTATCTCTTCGCCTTCTACAACGGTATAGCCAATCGGTGCATAACTATCGTTATACATGCCTGCATTCATGGCAAAACTGAGCGTTTGGTTTTCGGGTAACGCTGTCAACAAATTATCAAAAGTAAGAAGCGGCTCTGCGTTATTGGACGGCTGCCAAAATAGCTGCAGTGAATAATTAGAATTTTGCAGAGCATCCGCATTGATTTGGCAGGCGCTATAACTAAAAGGCGAGTCTTTAGATTGGCACGACCAAGCGGTAGTAGTATCCGTCTTGTTAGCTGAATTAGGCTGGCAAGCACTAATGATTAGAGCTAGCAGAGGGATAACAGGAGCTACAAAGACCAAGCGTCGCATAAACATTTTTCAATACACCTTATTTTCAAAAGGTTTTAATACATCAAAAGCCAGAAATCTCAAAATAATTGAGGCATACTAATCCAATAGTACGCCTCAATTATTACTGTTTGGTAAAATTCACTACTAATTTTTGAGTCTTAAGTTTCTGGTAACTCGCCAAGGTTATGATTGACGTTACCCACCATACCACTATCATAAATATTGATTGTGCTATCATTCTGGCGCTCAGTTGGGGCGCTAGTCTGTTTGCCTTTGTCACGCGAATCTTTATTATAAGCAATCAGCGCGTCGTTATCCGCCAAAAAGCTATCAGAATTGGCCATGACCCACATCTGATTAAACACATCGGCACGCGCACTATTATTAAGTAATGCGCCTTCATCGGTAAAATAAAAGAACTTCGATAACAGCTTGATTTGACCATCATCTAAACGGCGCGCGATATGATAAGGTTGTAGCTGGCTAGGATGCTCAAGTCCTACCGCCCCAACGATACTAGCAAGTGACTTAACCGTATTCTTATGGAAGCTGGCAACGCGCTCTGCTTTACTTGGCACATCAAGCGCTTTTTGACGATGCGGATCTTGAGTGGCGACCCCAGTTGGGCAAGTATTAGTATGGCATGAGCGTGATTGAATACAGCCAACCGCAAACATAAAGCCGCGAGCTGAATTACACCAGTCAGCACCTAATGCAATCATCCGTGCTATATCAAAACCTGAGACGATCTTGCCACTCACCCCAAGTTTGATTTTGTCACGGATGCCGGCACCCACTAAAGTGTTATGGACTAATAAAAACCCATCTACCATCGGCATACCGACACTATCCATAAACTCAACAGGCGCCGCTCCTGTACCGCCCTCAGCGCCATCAATGACGATAAAGTCAGGGTAATTATCCGCTTCTATCATAGCTTTTACAATCGCCATAAACTGCCATGGCTGACCTATGCATAATTTGAAGCCAATAGGTTTGCCGCCTGATAGCTCACGTAATTGCTGCCAAAAACCGACCAGCTCATGCGGCGTACTAAAAGCGGTATGCGTCGCAGGAGAGACGCAATCTTGACCCATCGGTACTTGACGAGTATCGGCAATTTCCTCAGTGATTTTGGAGCTCGGTAGTACGCCACCTTTACCAGGCTTGGCCCCTTGTGAGAGTTTAATCTCAATCATTTTTACTTGATCATCTACCGCCTTTTCGGCAAAAGATTGTGGATCAAAATTACCCTGCGCGTTGCGGCAGCCAAAGTAACCCGTACCTAGCTCCCAAATCAAATCGCCACCAAATTTGCGATGATAGGGACTAATCGCGCCCTCTCCAGTATCATGGGTAAAGCCGCCGAGTTTAGCACCTTGATTGAGCGCCATAATGGCATTGGCAGAGAGACTACCAAAGCTCATCGCTGAGATATTAAAGACCGACATATCATGTGGCTGCTTGCAGCGCTCGCCACCAACTATAATACGAAAGTCTTTATTCTTTAGCGGCTGACTAACGGCTGACTGCAAAAACCACTCTTTACCATGCGCATATAAGTCATCAAGCGTACCAAAAGCATTGGTATCACTAACATTTTTAGCCCGTTGATACACCAGCGCGCGCTGCTGGCGAGAGAAAGGCACTTGCTCTTTATCATCTTCTAACAGATACTGCCGAATCTCAGGACGAAAGTCCTCCAGCACGTAACGTATATGACCCGCTACTGGGTAGTTCCTCAAAATGGCATGTTTAGACTGCACCATGTCATAAATGCCTAGCACCATACCTAAGCCACCGATGACGATCAGCCACCAATTCATCAGCACTATACCAACCATAAACAGCACGATGGCAACACCGAATACGCTGTAGCGTAGCAGCAGACCGACTATATAAGGATGGCTCTCTTTGGGTTCAGGGTCTAGGTTGGTACGGGATTGGGGCATAGCGAAGCTCGGCTGTCAGTGAAGCAAGAATATAAAACGAAAAAACGCGGCAATAAATAAAATTAATACCAAACCGCAAATGAAATGACTACGATATTCTGGTTTTAATGTCTTATTGGCGCGTATATTATCGAGCTATTATAACATGGTTAACTCTAAACTTAGGTAACGACGTGCTAACGTAAAATAGAGGATTAGTGCAGCTAATCAATCACCCTCACCAAAGTTTTATTCTCAGCAATCTGCTCAAATTTAATATCAACAGATAAGAACTGCTCAATCAGCCAAGCCTGGGTTTCGGCATGCTGACTAATCACTCGCGCAGTAAACTCGCCACCACCTGCTAGCGCCAAGGGTAATAACAGCTGATCGGTTAGATATTCATCGACTAGCGCATCCGTTTTGAACACATAACGCTTAACTAAGCCTGCCAAGCGATTGCCCATCTTCTCCGCTGAAGTGCGCTTAGCGCCGAGTAAAGTAAAAACCTCGCTATGAGATGACTGGCTATCGACCATTTGATAAGTCACTACCGCATAGCAACTGTTACCTTCTCCAATACCTTGTAATTTATTAGACTGAGTCGTTATTATTGCCTCATTAATACCTGCTTCAATAAGTACTGATTTTGCGCTGGCAAGCTCGCGGGTACAGATGTCATAGTCGAGATTAACGATGCTGGCAACTAGCTCAATATTCGTCAATTTACCACGCTCGGTAAGCTCAAACGGTGCGGTATCAGCACGGCGCATAAACGGCATGATGGTTGCTGTAATTTCACCACCACCAATAGGTGCAAACCCTGCTTTGATCAATTGGACATCGACTTGCATACCGAGTTTCGCCAGTGCTGGCACGAAGGCTAGCTGTAAAAAGTCCGACGTTGGTGCTAGTGGATTATGCGTACCGCCTCTAATGGTTACTGTTGATTGGGCAGAGCTATCTGTATTAGTAAATAGGAGGGCAGGGAGCAGGGTTTGTAGCACTAGCGTCGTACTACCTGCCGAGCCAATATCAAAGCTATAGTCGCCTGACTTGATGCTATTTGGCGTAAAGCTCAATGCTGTACTACCTAAATGCGCACCTGTAACGCTGGCATTTGAGATCTGTTGCGCGGCTTGCACACATACTAAGTGTTGACGCATCAGACCAGATTTGGCGCGACCTGCTCGAATATTAGTGATTTCAATAGGAATACCCGTAAGCATAGATAATGATAAGGCAGTACGAATAATCTGTCCGCCGCCTTCGCCTGTGCTGCCGTCGATTTTTAGAGTTTTGATTTTAGGTACTGACATAAAAATGATTCTTCTGAAAAATGTTATAAAGGCCAATTGTTAATGAAAGCCTAGCCACTCAATAAATACTGTTCTCTGTTTACTTACTACCAAATAATAATGCCAACTGAGACCTACCTCAAAAGGAGGATACATCGCATATTCAGTTATTCTTGTAATTTCACCTAAAGTTTCAACGAACGTTTTAACTAAAAAATCTCTGAAAACTTCTACGCGGTCATTATCGAAAATAAATAACTGACTTTTCTTATCAAATGCACTAACAGTGAATCGTGTATCATAAGCTATCATCTTATCAATGAGTTGCTCTAGTGAGTCTATAGGAGTGCCTTTGCTTATAGAGGATTGTACGATCTGCCAATCCTCTGAGATGAGACTTTCTCTTTCGTTGACGTCATAACAATCGGAGTAAAAGTCTAAATAAGCAGACTTTAGTGATTCTTCGTCAGTTAAATTAGTATCGTTAACGCTGAGCACTGTCAATTCTGTCCATGAGCAATCTTCATCACTTATCTCAGATTGAATAGCTATGCTATCTAACACTCCAGATAAGTAGTCTAAATTTTTCATAGTAAGCGCCTGATAAATAAAATTGAAATCGACTGTCAGTGTCTGGTGGTAAGGTCTAAATAGTACCTTGTTAGCTGTGACGGGTACGGGACATTAATGGTAAATAAAACGTCTGCCCGCAACGCACAGTAGCCACTACAGTATGTTTTCAACCCCCTGCTGTGGGGATACGGGGTCTGACATTCGCCCAATCGATTCCAAAGGGATATTCTATGCCCTTAAAATAAGTACATAGAAAGTTCTAAAATATAAGGTTTAAAATAGTTATTCGATAAGGTTGTTGTAGGGTGCTTTTTAAGCACCATAACAGCTAAAATAAATCGAATAAGCTATCTATTCAACAAGGTCAATCTGCCAGTTATTGGACTGAATGACAATGTTAATTTTACGCAGCTTCATGGCGATATCATCGGCTTGCTTTTGCAATCCTGCGACTGAGACTATGATGTTCCATTTGATCTCACGATGGCTATAACGATCCGCCTCAGTCTGCGTGGCTTCAATTGAATCGATCAATAGCTTATGGCGCATCTCTAAGGTATCGCGCTCAACGAGTAGCGTCAGCATCGACTGACCGTTATCAGTTTTGGCAATAGCATTAGTCCGATGAATCCGCTCTATTAAATGACTCAATTCACTAATAATTTGGCTAGCATCAATCATAAGCTCATTTGGGTCCTCAGATGGCGTATCGCCTTCTTGAACTTTGACATTGGCTTTGATACGACCTTTAAGTTGGGCAAGCTTTTTTTGCATATCGCTACGGATTAGTAGGGCTTCTGCGAGTTTCATTTTAGTTCTCTCTTATTATTAAAAATTCTTTTACTTGATAATAATTTTTGATATAAAAATTAAATTAAGAATAACGTTTAATTTAAAAAATTTTAGAAGTATAATCAACATAATTTTGGTTGTTTTACTTTTTATAAGGATTGTAAATTGAAAAAATTTCTCAGCTCATTTGTCATTTGCTCTGCATTGGTGTTGTCGGCCTGTGGTGGTGATAGTGATAGTTCATCAGATGCCAGCAACAACGGCTTCGTTGGATACAAGACATTAGTAAGCGGTAATAGATATATGTGTTCTACTAGAGAAGCAAATAGTCTATGTGAAGACGATAAAACCTGCGCTGCTAACTGCAAGCTAATCGCCACTGATGCTAATCCAGCTAATCCTATTGATCCTTCTGTAACCAATCCTTGCGAGACTGAAGGTGTCAATGTCTATGGTAAAAAAGGTAGCGCTTGTCTAATACCTATCTCTAGCTTTAACAATAGCGAGGGCAAGAGATACAATTTAGTTTGTTCCTCTACTGGTGGAGCTAGTATTGGGAATAGCATCAAAGCAGGCGGTAGTATTAATTTGAACGGCTACAATTTTAGCTGTCGTTAAGCTATTAATTTATCGTTAATAAAAGGGTGCAATTTATTAAGTTGTGCCTTTTTTATTTAAGCTTAAGTAACCTCTTATGAAAAATACAGTTTTATGAAGAATACAGTCTCAACACTTTTTACTATTTTAGTATCTTTTTTGCTTGGCGCTTTTGTTGTATATATTGCGATGAGTAAGCAACAAATGGATGCTGTACTTGTTGGTCAAACAACCTCTCAAGAAACACAACCTGTTCAAACTATAAACGATTCAAGTGGTCAGATTAATAAAGAGGCGGTCATACAATCTCAGCAGATAATCAAACGAGGCGACAGTGGTAAACTTACTACTAACGACTACTCTAAGCAGCAAGCCAAACAACTCATAGATAATATGCCTGATTATGCACTAGAGCAGTACGTAAATAAGTTTATGGCAGCAGACGCCAGCGACGTTATTCAAAATAAAAGACGCTTTGCAGAACGTGCTGTTGAAGAGCTTTATAATGAAAACGATAATCAAAAGCTAGTTGGTAATGCCAAAGTAAGTTTTGATTACTTTATGCCAGAAGTAAGTGCTAATACTAATCAAGTTACTAAATTCGCTAAAATTTACGCACATCTTGATACTCGTGGCGAAATCCCTACCGACAAATATGTCTTCGTCAAATGGATAAATAATCAGACAGGCCAAGTCCTATTGTTTGAGAAAAAAAATATTTCAGCCAACAGTGATCATAATTGGGTAAGCTTTATTCCTACTGAGGGCTGGCAAGCAGGTAGTTATGACGTACGTTTTTATCAGTTTAATTCAGAATTACAGCCTATCGCGCAAACCACTTATAATATTTACGAAGTGGTTGATTTAAACTAAATTAGCCAATAGGCGACAAAGTTACATTTTTCAATTAGTCTTTAAGCTGAGCGAGCTTTTTTTGCATATCGCTACGAATAAATAGGGCTTCTGATAGTTTCATTTTGGTTCTCTCTTATTTCTTAATAATTAAAAATCACCCCAAAACTTAATATGTCTTGGTTTGTCTAGTTTTATAAAATCATTCGATAACTCAAAATGAAACTCATTAGCAAGATAGTGTGCTAAATCATATCCATAGTAAATGATGTCTGTCTGATAAATAGAAAAGACAGGGTTAGCAGCTTTATAAGGTTTACTAGGAATATAGCGATGCGAGCGAATCGGTATCATTTTAGGATAAGTTTTATAATGACGTTTAGCAGTAGCTATATTTTCGCTAACATTATCAGACTTTGTGCCCCATTCCTCTATCCAAAATCCATTTTTCTCTATATCAAATACCATTCCATCAAAAGGCCAGTCCAGTTTTTTGCGGATAGCAATGGCCTCACTTTTTGACTTTAGACCTGATCGCCAGTTGACAAAATCATTAGATACAGGCAGCTCTTTTTGCAAAAAATACAGTAGATCAGGAGGAAACTTTAAATTGAATTTATTTTCAATTTGTTGCACTTCTTCATCAGATAGTCCATGTTCGAATTTAACTTTTTTGGCTTTAAGTTTTCTTATGATTTCTATAGTTTGAGCATGTTTCATAGTGTTTTCCTTTTAATCATTGCTAAAACCATTCATGACCAATAACTTTCCAGATTTCATCGCCATAACCATTGAGATTTTTAGGCATGTTAGGATTACCTAGATAGTCAATATTTTGTGAACGCATAAATTCTACAATGCTCGATTTCAATGCTTCGCAAAACTTCAGTCTATCGAAGTGAAATTTGTCTGCGCTATTTGCAGTAGGTAACCCCAAAACTAACCAGTCCATTGGTGGGTTTGGTGAAACCTTGAATTTAACCTCACGGCTGTAGTCATCGATTACGAAGTAATGCACGTTCCTCAAAGGCTCTTGTTGTAATACAAAACCAATCTCAACTAAGTTTAGAATATTTTTGAAAAGATCTAAAAATTCACACTTTAATATAGCTTTTTGATTAACATTAAATTCAATGTAATAAAAGCCCTGTAAATAGCCAATTTCGAAAACTATTTTATCTAATTGCATCGCTTGACACCCCATTCTCAACTTGGTATGAAACATTGTAGGTTGGTGTGGAGCTTGCGACACCCAACGATTTAATTTAGCAATTTGTTGGGTCTCGTTCCTCGACACCAACCTACGTAAGACACGAAAGCTGTGCTTATGTGCGAGGGACGAGCACCGAGCTAAGCTCTTAAAAAAAAGCAAAATTATGAAAAGCATATTTACCAGCGTTTAAAGAACTCAAATGTTGAGGCCATGCTTTTTAAGCTTTTGCTTTTTTAGCTAAGCGCATAACCTCTAATCATCTCTCATCTCTCATTTAACCTTTAACACAAACCACCTGCCGCAAGGTATGTACTATTTCCACCAAGTCACGTTGAGCGTGCATTACGTCATCGATGTTCTTATATGCTGCCGGAATTTCATCAATGACTGAGGCATCTTTACGGCATTCTACGCCTTCGGTTTGGGCAATTTGATCCGCTACGGTAAATTGCTTTTTCGCTTGCGTCCTTGACATCACCCGACCTGCGCCATGTGAGCAGGAGCAGAACGATTCTTCGTTGCCTTTACCACGTACGATAAAGGATTTTGCGCCCATTGAGCCTGGGATGATACCGTATTCACCAATGCGGGCACGCACTGCGCCTTTACGAGTGACAAACACGGATTCGCCGTAATGCTCTTCTTTTTCCACATAGTTATGGTGACAGTTCACTGCTTTAACCTTGGCATCAAAAGGCTTAGTGATGATTTGGCGGAGCGCTTTAATCGCGTTTTCCATCATGATTTCACGGTTTTTAAAGGCAAAACGCTGCGCCCAACCCACGGCAAACCAATAGTCATCAAAGTGTTCCGTACCTTCTGCAAAATAAGCCAAATCTTTATCAGGCAAGTTGATAAACCACTTACGCATATCCTCACGGGCTAGCTCAATAAAATAGCGACCGATGGCGTTACCGACACCGCGTGAGCCTGAATGCAGCATAATCCATACTTGATTGGTCTCATCCAAGCATACTTCGACAAAGTGGTTACCAGTACCTAGCGTTCCCAAATGCTTTAGGTTATTGG
This sequence comes from Psychrobacter sp. M13, assembly GCF_030718935.1. NCBI lineage: Bacteria > Pseudomonadati > Pseudomonadota > Gammaproteobacteria > Moraxellales > Moraxellaceae > Psychrobacter > Psychrobacter sp. M13. The sequence goes on along the minus strand of NZ_CP132194.1, from coordinate 2,083,939 downwards.
TATTTTTTAGACGCGGATGCTTTTGGCATAGATAGTTAAAGTCATCCGCTAGCGTTCCCCAGCCATTCATTACCGTATCATCAGGATTTGTCCATGAACCTTTATCGCGACGTCCACGTGGCGTACGTCCGTGCGGAATGGCTTTTTCAAGCTCGGTACGTAGACCCAGCAAGTTATCAGGCAAATCATTGGCATTCAGCGTGGTTTGCACTGCCATCATGCCACAACCGATATCGACACCGACCGCTGCTGGGATAATCGCTTCTTTGGTCGGAATCACGCTACCGATAGTCGCACCCATACCCAAATGTACATCGGGCATCACTGCCATCCATTTATAGATAAACGGCATTTTTGAGGTATTAATCAGCTGCTCGCGAGCTTGGTCTTCGACAGGGACACCTTGCGTCCATAGACGAATCGGCGTACCACCTTCTTGGATTACATTATGGTTAGAGGGTTGCATGTGTTTGCTCCTTAGCTTATAAAATGATTTATCTGTACTTTATATACTGCTAAGGGTGTGCCAAGTTTTAAATAGTTTTGATTTAAATTTATAAGTTATTGATTTGTTTTAAATAAATATTTGTTAGTTAGATTGAAATAAGTTGCGCTAAATTTATATAAAATTAAAATGTTAGATATATTTCTATAATAATAGAATTTAATATAAGATATTAGCTTATCTGATATTAGGCTACTTAATTAAATGACTAATAAAACCGCCGTTATAGGCTTTCTCGGCACCACCTTAGATAACGGATTTAATGATAAGCGTTGGCAGCGCTGGCGTCCGACAGTTAGCTTAGGCTTGCATGATGAACTACTCGTTGATGAGTTGCACATTCTCTATAGCAGGCGTGATAAGCGACTGTTTAAGATAGTGGTTGATGACGTAGCGAGAGTTAGTCCGCAAACGCAAGTAATTGGTCATCATGTGGCGCTATCAAGCCCGTGGGATTTCGCTGATGTCTATGCCGAACTTTATGACTTTGTCGCAAGCTTTAACTTCAATGCGCAGACCGATTATCTACTGCATCTCACCACGGGCACTCACGTAGCGCAGATTTGCTGGTTTTTATTAGTTGAAGCGGGATTTATTCCTGCGAACTTTATTCAAACCTCGCCTTGTCCTAGGCCTGACCAAGCGGACCCGCAAGGCCGTTATCAAGTTATCGATTTAGACGTTTCGCGTTATGACAGCTTACGGGCGCGTTTTGAGGCGGAAAAGGCACAGCATTGGCAAACATTGCAAGCCAATCTAGTTACCCAAAATGCTGCTTATAAGCAATTGATATCTGATATTGAAAAGGTCGCCACTCGTTCAACAGCGCCAATACTATTAATGGGTGCGACAGGGGCAGGTAAGTCGCAGCTGGCCAGCCAAATCTATGCCATTAAAAAGGCGAAAGCCGATAGCGCTACCCAAGCTAAATATGCGCTCGATAAATTCGTTGAGGTTAATTGCGCAACGCTACGTGGTGATACCGCAATGAGTGTATTATTCGGTCATGTGAAGGGTGCGTTTACAGGCGCTGCTGCTAGTCGGGAAGGGCTGCTAAAATCTGCCGATGGTGGTCTGTTATTCTTAGATGAAATAGGCGAGCTGGGTCTTGATGAGCAAGCCATGCTATTGACCGCACTAGAGGAACAGCGCTTTTATCCATTAGGTAGTGATACGCCGATTAACGTCTCGTTTCAGTTAATGGCAGGCACCAATAAGGACTTGCGCCAAGCAGTCGCCAATGGCGAGTTTCGTGCGGATTTGTTTGCGCGGTTGAATACGTGGACGTTCTTTTTGCCATCGCTTAAGGATCGGTTAGAGGATTTGCCCGCTAATATCGATTATGAGTTGGCACGCCTAGGCAGTGAGCAGCAGCAGCAATATCGTTTTGAACTGAGTGCGCGACAGTCGTATGAGGACTTTGCAATTAGTCCGCAGGCAACATGGCAAGGTAACTTTCGAGATTTGACTGCTAGTATGATTCGCTTAACCACACTTGCCGATAGTAAAGTCATTAGAGCAGTGGATGTGCAGGCAGAGATTGAACGTTTGACTGAGCTATGGTCATCATCGATAGACATACAATCTAAAAATAGCCTAAGTAAAAATAAACCTGAAACAGGGTTAGATAGTGAACTATTAGAGCAGGGTAGCCATGAGCTTTTAAGCCAATATCTTGACGAAGAAATGCTTGAGTCTATCGATCCTTTTGACGCTATACAATTGGCTTATGTTATTAATGTTTGTATTGATCATAAAAATCAAGCAGCAGCAGGGCGCTACCTCTATGCCAACTCCCGCAATAAACTCAAAAACCCTAATGACAGCGATCGTTTACGTAAGTATCTGATGAAGTTTGGATTAAAGTTTGATGAGTTATCGTTTTAATAAAGGTAACAAGTATTTGACGCACTTGTTACCTTTATTATTTACACTATTCTCTATTCTAGGTACACCCACTTATTATGAATAATTCTGCTGATTTCACGCCAAAAGATGATGATGTATTCGGTCGTATTGCCAATCGCTACGATATCCTTTGTGATTTATTTAGTTTTGGTATTCATAGGTTTTGGAAGCGTAGGGTTGCCTATATCATTGGCAACGCGCCTTGGCAAAACCTATTAGATGTGGCTTCAGGTACAGGTGATATCGTCTATCGAATTTTGCAACAGCGGCAATTTAGTAGTGCTACGGATAACTTGCATCATATTATCGTCTCAGATATAAGTGTGCAAATGCTGGATAAGGCTAAAGAGAAAATGACTAACTACAGTGCGAACACTTCATTTATGCCTTTAGACGCTGAAAATATGATACAGATTGAGAGCGCCAGCCAAGATGTGGTATCTATCTCTTTAGGATTGAAAATATGTGATAGACATAAGGCATTGCAAGAAGCTTATCGAGTATTAAAAGCAGAGGGTAGGCTAGTCGTTTTAGAAGCTTCTAACATTCCTATTAACTGGATTCATAAATTATATTTAGGATATATGTCAGTGGTAATGCCACTGATTGGTTGGCTGGCAACGGGTGGTGACAGCTCAGCTTATCAGTACTTGCTTAAGGGCGTAAAAGACTTCCCTAGTGCCGAAGTCTTAGCGCAAGAGATGAAAGATATTGGCTTTGGTGAGGTCAATTTTGAGCGCTTAAGCTTTGGCATTGTCGCTATTCATATGGCACGTAAACTATAGTCAAGCTACTGCTATGATATGCACACACGCTCAATCGCTGCTATTTTCAAAGTCATAGCCTTTGACCGCTGGCGTGCTTTTAGAGAAATCAATTTGATAGTTATGAGTCTGATCTTTATCATCGATAAGTCCATTACCGTCACTGTCTGAGTGAGTGATAAAATAATAACGCGATAGTTGAGGTAGCCATTTGGTGGTTTGGATAAATTCATTATCAGGATGCAGTTTGAGCAACTTATCCCCTTTATCGTCACTCATATATAGCGCTTGCTGTTTAAATAAATTTTTATCTTTGGCATCTTTTTGATTTGGCGTCTCATTAATATGATAGATAGCATGCTTAAATAAAGTGTTTACGGTCTCAAAACGCGGCGTTCTATAAACTTCGTCTGTAGCATTATCAGACTCTATATCTTTCACGATATTAGCGTCCACAATAGCATCATCATTTGAATTTATTTTTAAAATACGTTTTCTGGTGACATGAGGAATAAAGATACTACGGATAATAAAGCTATCGTCAACCAATAACTTTTTTTCTACGCCAGTTGCGAGGTCTTCAAAGACGATATTACTGATGTAGGTTTGATAGGTATAAGGCTCCGTTTCTGCAAAAATGGTAGGTTGCCATTTATCCCTAGATTTTGTGCTACTTAAACTTTCATCCTGCTCAGCAGTCAAGCTAAGTGGCGAGATCGGATGAAGCAGAGTAGGCCAGCCTTTAATATAGTGCGGGAACTCTATTTGCGTGGCGATGGGCGCTGGAGTAGTAGCAGTACTGGCATCTGAATTATCAGTCTGAGTTGGACTATCAGTTTGAATGCTGTCTGTAGCGTCACGGTTATTACTGGGCTGACAACCGCTAAGTGATAACGCAAGTGCTAAACCTATGCTCAGGAATAAGGACGATTCTGCTAGATGTTTATTATAACTAATCATGATTATGCTATCCAATATCAATGAAGTTATATTTAATCATACGCATATACTTTATTATTTCAATAAAGTTACATGGAAAGTTGATGGAATAGATATCGCTATGCTACTTTTATTTAAATCCCATTCCCAATCTGTTCAGCCAATGTCTGCAACTTAGGCACTATCATTGCTGCATATTCCTTTGCATCCCAGTTCGCTCTTGGCACACTAGCGTTCAACGAGTAGCCATACTGTCCTGTCGTCACATCAAATACCCCAACGGCTACTGCTAAGATATCTGCTGAATACTCGCCATCAGATAGTGTATAGCCGTGAGTTTGGTGATACTGCGCTGATTTTACTAGAGTCGCTCTTGCCTGAAGAGCATTCGCTTCACTGAGTCGATTTCGCAAATTAGCATCAATAACACTCTGTCTAGTCAATGAGCTTACGGCATAAAATGCCCGACCAATAGCGGTATCAGCAATAGGGACAGCGGAGCCCACTTGCAGATTTACCGATAGCCGTGCAGGGCTACGATAGCAGGCTAAATAACGCATCTCTCCTTCAATCTCGGTGGCTAAATTCACTGACACTTCATTGTCTAACGCAAACTGACGCAATAGAGGCTCTGCAAATGCCACCAAATCATGCTGACTCCAAGCGCTAGCGCTTAAACGAACCGCACTGCTGCCTAGCTGATATTGACCCTGCGCAGTGGTACGCAAGAATCCAAGGGTAGTCAACGTATAAATCAGTCGCGTAACGGTGGCTTTGGGTAGCCCAGTCATCTGACACAACTGTTGATGGCTTATTTGCGGTTGATGCTCAAATGCAGAGAGCAACAGTAAACCACGGCCAAGCGCGGTGATAAATCGCCGATCTTCAGCTTCTTTACTGTGTATGAGCTGGTTATTAATGTTCTCTAATAAAAGCGTGTTTTTTATCATTTTATAGCCATAGTTAGCGATAGGGGTTTACAGCAGTCTATAATTCTGCTTAAATGGTTTCATAATATGAAACTAAGTTTCGCATAGTGGAACTGATAAAGCAAGCAGCAAATTTAAGATAAGTAAACTAACGCTTAATACTCATATTCACAGTTCTATTATAAATATAGCGTTTTACCCCCTATCAACACCTATGTTACGCAAACCCGTCAAGGAGCACGATATGACAGAACCTACTAGCCTACGTACTACTACCAGCCCAAGTTTCGATTGGGAAGATCCGTTTTTATTACGCGATCAGTTAACGGATGAAGAGCGTATGGTCACCGATACCGCGCACCAGTTTTTTCAAAAAGAGCTGATGCCTAATATCGTTGAGGCCAATCGCAATGAGGTTTTCGATCGTAATATCATGCGTCAAATGGGTGAGATGGGTCTGCTTGGTGTGACTATTGAGGGCTATGATTGCGCGGGTATGTCCAGTGTTGCTTATGGTTTACTGGCTAAAGAAGTGGAAGCGGTTGACTCAGGCTACCGCTCAGCGATGAGTGTGCAGTCAAGCTTGGTTATGCATCCTATCTATGAGTACGGCACTGAGGAGCAACGAGAAAAATTCTTGCCAAAATTAGCGTCTGGCGAATACGTAGGCTGCTTTGGCTTGACTGAGCCGGACTCAGGCTCAGATCCTGCCTCTATGTCAACGCGTGCACGCAAAGTCACTGGCGGTTATGAGATGACTGGCACAAAGATGTGGATTACCAACAGTCCTATCGCTGATGTATTCGTCGTTTGGGCTAAGGATGATGAGGGTATTATCCGTGGCTTTATATTAGAAAAAGGCATGAAAGGCTTATCAGCACCCAAAATTAGCGGTAAGTTTTCACTACGTGCCTCGGTGACTGGCGAGATTGTCATGGACAAAGTGTTCGTCCCTGAAGCTAATGCCTTTCCAGATATTCGTGGACTCAAAGGCCCTTTTGGTTGTTTAAACAAAGCTCGCTACGGCATTGCATGGGGCTCAATGGGGGCTGCAGAATTCTGCTGGAAAGCAGCACGTCAATATACCTTAGATCGTAAGCAATTTGGTCGTCCGCTAGCAGCGACTCAGCTAATACAGCTCAAGCTTGCCAATATGCAAACGGAGATTACTCTTGGTTTGCAAGCGGCGCTACGGGTCGGCCGCCTGATGGATGAGCATAATGCAGCGCCTGAGATGATATCGCTGATTAAGCGTAATAACTGCGGCAAAGCGCTCGATATCGCCCGTGTCGCCCGTGACATGCATGGTGGTAATGGTATCTCTGATGAGTTTCATATCATCCGTCACGTCATGAACTTAGAAGCGGTCAACACTTATGAGGGCACTCATGATATTCATGCGCTTATCTTAGGTCGTGCTCAGACGGGTATCCAAGCGTTTTATTAAGACGTCTTAGCTAATCATAAAAAGCGTGCGCTACTGTTCAGCTCTTAGTATAGCGTCCAGTAACGTACGCTTTTTATTGGCTATTGATTACCAAAAAATCTATCAAAAGCGCTTATCAATTATTAATAGCAGCTTTTAAGTAAAAAATAATGAATCGCTGAAGAAAAGTGCGCAAAGACTTATTAAGATATAGGAGGTTTTATGACCACAAATACGGTTAATGCCAATAGTGATAATAGTGCCAGTAATAACAACATTGATAATGGTGCTTTGCACGGTATCAAAGTTTTAGATTTATCTAGAGTATTAGCAGGGCCATCGTGCACTCAAGTATTGGCGGATTTAGGCGCAGAAGTCATAAAAGTCGAGCGTCCACATATTGGTGATGAGACGCGACATTGGGCACCGCCTGCTTTTAGTGATGAGACTTCAGCGTATTATGCGACGATTAATCGCAATAAAAAATCACTCACTGTGGATATCACTACGCCAGCTGGGCAAAATATTATTAAACAGCTGATAGCCGATAGCGATATTTTGGTAGAGAACTTTAAGGTTGGAGGTCTAAAGAAATATGGTTTGGATTACGCCAGTCTTAAGCAAGACCATCCACGCTTGATATATGCATCTTTGACTGGTTTTGGGCAAACTGGCCCTGATGCTAAGCTGCCCGGTTATGATTATATTATCCAAGGGCTATCAGGATTGATGAGTATTACTGGACCGAGCGCTGGTGAACCGCACAAAGTTGGGGTCGCCGTCGTTGACTTATTTGCAGGTTTGCAGCTGACGATAGGTATTCAAGCTGCCTTGATAGCACGGCAACATAGCGGGCGTGGACAGCATGTCGATGTGGCACTGCTCGATAGTGCGCTGGCGATGCTAGCTAATGTCGGTATGAATCATTTAGCATCTGGTGAAGTACCGCCCAGACTTGGCAATCAGCATCCTAATATTGTCCCTTATCAAGTGTTCGCAGGCGAGGGCGATCAGCACTTTATCCTAGCTTGTGGCAACGACAGCCAGTTCGCTAAGCTATGCGCAATATTAGAGGTTAGTTGGCAGCGGGATGAGCGTTTTGCTACTAATCCAGCACGAGTAAAGCATCGCAAACTACTGTGTGAATGGTTAAGTAAAAAGTTTGCTCAGCAGCCTCGGGCGTATTGGTTACGGACATTATCACAAGCAGGTGTCCCTGCGGGTGCTATTCATAATGTCGCTGAAGCCTTGGCTATGCCACAAGCGCAGGCGCGTGAGATGGTTGTAGATTTTGCTGCACAAGGTAGTCCAGTGCGAGCATTAGGAAATCCGATTAAGCTATCAGCATCGCCCGTCAGTTATCGTACGCCGCCACCACGATTGAGTGAGCATACCGATAGTACGCTGGCATCACTTGGCTATGACAGCGAGATGATTGCTAAGCTTATAGCGGATGGTATTGTTTAGTAGTTACTCCTTTACAGTCTTGCTAATTAAGGGAGTGTTTAGGCGTAACATTATCCAGTTATGCTGAGTGCGCGGCATGAAAGCCCAGACGCTGCTCTATCTGTTCAGCCAGCTCAATGAGAGCGGCACTGACCTCAGCTCGTTTGGACTCGTACTCTGCTTGCAAAAAGCTGACTGCCATCCCTATAGTAGCATTGCCTGAAGCATTGCGGATATAAGTGCCTAAGCAATACATGCCATCGCGTAGCTGTCCATCGTCGAGCGAGATACGACTACCGTTAATAGTGCTAAGCTCAGCAGATAATTTGACAAAGCTATCTACACCATTTTGGGTGATGGGCGAAGGAAACTTGCTTTCATATATAGACTCAATAGTCTGCATAGATAGGGTAGAGAGCATAGCTTTACCCGTAGCCGAAAACACCGCAGGCACTCGTACGCCAGCACGGAAAGTAAATCCTAAAGAGGCAGGAGCTTCATGACAGGCCAAAAACACCACCTCACCCAAGTCAAGCTTGGATAAAGTCACCGTATGCTGTAGTAATACAGGATACTGGATAATTAAGTCTTTGAATAACTGTATAACACCTTGCTGCTGCTCATATTTACCGGCCCAATATAATAGATAGGAGCCCAAATGAAAGCGACTATCAGCGTCTTTGTAGATCACATGTTTGGCGAGCAAACTTTGTAAAATATTATGAGTAGAGCTACGAGGCAAGTCTAATTGCCGAGCGATATGCGCAGCTGTTAGCGGCTGACCACTATCAGTAATCAAATCTAATATTTGAAAAGTCTTGTCCAAAGCGGGAACGGCGGTAGTGCTCATATATTTCCTATGCCCTAAAAATGGCGACCAAAGTCATCATAATATTATTAATAATAAAGGTTGCAAAGTACAGCCTATCGTTCCTATAATGAGTCTCATATATAGAACACGTGTTCAACATATTGAACAATGTATAGTATAGAACAAAGTACTGGTTATCAATCATTTATTGAATCATAGCTTATATTCTGTATAAACGAACGAATAATAAAATCAATAAGCTTGTAGTAAAGCTTAACGACAAGGAGCGTTTTGATGTCAAACACCTCAGCAACAACAGCATTCAATTTATCTGATCCAAGCTTATTTAAGCAGCAGTGCCTTATCAAAGATGGCTGGTATGCGGCCAGTGATGCTGCCACTATTGACGTCACCAATCCGTTTAGTGGCGATGTCATTGGTACTGTTCCAAGCCTGACGACCCAAGATGTCAATGATGCGGTGAGCTATTCTCACGAGGTTCAAGTTGCCTGGACGGCCAAAACCGCGCAAGAGCGTAGCACACTATTACAGAAGTGGGCTGATCTTATTGATGCTAACCTCGAAGATCTAGCGATTATCATGACCGTTGAGCAAGGTAAGCCTCTGAGCGAATCTCGCGGCGAGATTGGTTATGCCAATAGTTTTATTCGTTGGTTCGCTGAAGAAGGCAAACGAGTCTATGGTGATGTCATTCCTTCTAGCAAAGCAGAGCTGCGCTATGTCATTCTAAAGCAGCCTGCTGGGGTTTGTGCGGCGATTACTCCTTGGAACTTTCCTGCAGCGATGATTACTCGTAAAGCGGCACCGGCACTGGCAGCAGGTTGTACGATGATTATCAAGCCTGCTACCGAAACTCCGTTTTCGGCACTAGCTATAGTCGCTTTAGCTGAGCAAGCGGGTATTCCAGCTGGCGTGATTCAAGTGGTTACCGGTAAGTCTTCAGTCATCGGCGACATCCTAACCGGTGATGCGCGTATCCATAAACTCTCCTTTACAGGGTCTACCGAAGTCGGTCGTACCTTAATGGCGCAGTGTGCGCCAACGATCAAAAAGCTATCGCTAGAGCTGGGCGGTAACGCGCCTTTTATCGTCTTTGAAGATGCCGATTTAGACAAAGCTGCTGATGGCTTGATTGCTTCTAAGTATCGCAATGCAGGTCAGACGTGTGTTTGTGCCAACCGTGTCTATGTACAGGACAGCATCAAAGAAAAATTCTTAGACATCTTCATCAAAAAAGTCGCTGAGCTAAAAGTCGGTAATGGGCTAGATGAAGGGGTTAACGTCGGTCCTTTAATTAATGAAAAAGCACTAGAGAAAGTACAAGCATTACTAAAAGACGCTTTGGATAAAGGGGCCACTTTAATCACTGGTGGCAGCACTAATAATGCCTCAGCGCTCAGTTATAACCCGACGGTAATCAGCGATATTAGCAGCGACATGGATATCGCAAGTGAAGAGATATTTGGCCCTATCGCACCGATATTTACCTTCTCAAGCGAAGAAGAAGTTATTCATGCCGCTAACGATACTATTTATGGCCTAGCCGCTTATTTTTATACTAGTGATTATGCGCGGGCATGGCGCGTCACTGAAGGTTTAGAGTACGGTATGGTCGGTCATAATACGGGTATGATTTCTACTGAAGTCGCTCCGTTTGGTGGCGTTAAGCAGTCAGGGTTTGGCCGCGAAGGCTCAAAATACGGCATAGAAGAATATGTCGTGACTAAGTACTGGTGTTCAGACATCAGTTAGCTTTATTCGTTAAATAAATCACTAATCACATAACTTTTATATCTAAAATACAGAAAAGGACATTCTTATGACGACTACAGCCACCAATAAATCGTTACTTGAGCGCCGCAAAGCAGTACTACCCACTGGACTTGGCATCGCGTTTCCTATCTTTGCAGAAAAAGCCAAAAACTCAGAAGTTTGGGATGTTGAAGGCAATCGCTATATCGACTTTGTTGGTGGTATCTCGGTACTGAATACGGGCCATAGCCATCCTAAGATTACTCAGCGCGTCCATGAGCAGCTCGATAAGTTTACTCACACCGCAGCGCAAATGATCAACTATGAATGCTATGTTGAGCTGGCTGAAAAGCTGTGCGAAAAAGCGCCGATTAACGGTGATAAAAAGGCATTATTTTTGACCACTGGCGCAGAAGCGGTCGAAAACTGCATCAAGATTGCCCGTGCTAAAACAGGTCGTCCTGGTATTATCTCTTTTGTTGGCGGCTGGCATGGTCGTACGCTGATGTGCATGGGCTTGACTGGTAAAGTCATACCGTACAAAAAAGACTTTGGCCCTATGCCAGGCTCTATTTTTCATGCGCTATTTCCTTGTGAAGAGCAAAACGTCACTGAAGCACAAGCATTGCATAGCCTTGAGATGATTTTTCAAGCGTCTATCGATCCTAGTGAAGTGGCGGCGATGATCATTGAGCCTGTACAAGGTGAAGGCGGTTTTCATCAAGTGACGCCTTCATTTGCCAAAGCGCTACGTGCTATTTGTGACGAGCATGGCATCGTATTGATATTTGATGAAGTGCAGTGTGGCTTTGCTAGAACCGGTACATTATTTGCCACTGAGCAATTAGGCGTTGAGCCTGATTTGATGACGTGCGCCAAAAGCCTAGCGGGTGGTTATCCGATCTCAGCTGTTATCGGTCGCGCCGATATTATGGATGCGCCGAAAACAGGTGGTCTTGGCGGTACTTATTCGGGTAATCCACTAGCTTGTGTCGCCGCTTTAGCCGTGATGGAAGTGATTGAGGAAGAGAACCTGCTTGCGCGTAGTATCGAGATTGGCGACAAAATTGAAAAATTCCTAAAAGATATGAGCTTGAGCAGTATTGGTCATATCCGTCACAAAGGCGCGATGCTAGCGTTTGAGATAATCGATAGCGAAGGCAACCCAGATGCCGCCGCGACTGCTCATTTAAAAGCCAAAGCTTTTGAGCATGGGCTATTACTAGCGTCGTGTGGTATGCATGGCAATGCCATCCGCGTCATGGTACCGCTCACTGTCGAAGACAAGGTACTACAAGAAGGTCTTGATATCATCAAGACTATATTAACCGCTGCATAAGTAGTCGTTTATAAGCGGCTGTTTATAAGCCCTAATTTATAAGCCCTAATTTATAAGCCCTGATGTATAAGTAATAAGATTTGATAATTCAAATCTTAAGCAAGGCACTGCTTAGCGCTTATGACCTTACGTTTAATATCGGTCTGAGTAACACAACGGCGCCTTGCACGACAAGACGCCGTTGTTGTTTGTAGCATTACTTCATCGGTAGCGTTTAGATAAATTAAAAACACTGATAAATAATAAAGATTAGGATTAGTAACACAGGTTTGATTGATTAACGAATAGCTTACTTAGTAGCTGTTAGTTGAGCAGCTAAGGCGGTCAAATGTTTGATCTATCAAGGATGACACTAAGACAAGGAGTAGGTTATGTCTGGATTAAAAAAATCGCTAGGGGTGTTTGATATTATCGCCTTAGCATTTGGAGCGATGGTTGGTTGGGGTTGGGTCGTTTTGGCAGGGGGTTGGATTATTGCTGCTGGAACTTGGGGTGCGATGTTAGCATTTTTATTAGGGGGCATGGCAGTGATCCTAATTGGGGTGACTTATGCTGAGTTGGCAGCGTCAATGCCTATTACTGGGGGTGAACATACTTATACGCATCGAGCGTTAGGGGTCAACGTCTCCTTTATTTGCTCATGGAGTATTCTATTTGGTTACTTCTCTGTAGTAGCTTTTGAAGCTGTTGCATTACCGACGGTGGTTGAATACTTTATTCCCAACTATAACCAAGGCTATTTATGGACTATCGCTGGTTGGGATGTTTACGCCACTTGGGTCGGTGTAGGGATGCTTGGCTCAGTGGTTGTCACTTGGCTAAATATTCGTGGCATGGAGGTCAGCGCTTGGTTCCAAAAAACCGCAGTCGTTGGTATTTTGTTCGTTGGTATACTGCTATTTGTTGGTGCTATATTGTATAACCCTGCCAATTCAACGGCAGTACAAGCACCTGCGTTTATTGGTGGTGCAGCTGGCGTAATGGCGGTTATCGTGATGGTGCCCTTTATGTTTGTAGGGTTTGACGTTATTCCACAAGCCGCAGAAGAGATCGATCTTACTCGTCCTAATATCGGTAAGTTTTTGATTATCTCAATCGTCATCGCGGTATTATGGTATGTTGCTGTGGCTTGGAGTGTTGGCACTACGCTACCATTAATACAAGCAGAGAACTCGACATTGGCAACGGCTGATGCGATGACCAACGCCTGGAGTGGTAAATGGGCAGGAATTTTACTGGTCATTGGTGGTGTACTCGGTATTTTATCGAGCTGGAATGCGTTCTTAATTGGTGGTAGTCGTCTGCTTTACGCGATGTCTAAGGCACGGATGTTACCAGCATTTTTAGGTAAGCTGCATCCAAAGTACAACACCCCTGTGAATGCTATTTTATTGATAGGTGGCCTTGCTACACTTGCGCCGTTATTTGGTCGTAAGATGTTGGTTTGGATTGTTGATGCCGGCGGTTTTGGTATTGTGATTGCCTATACATGCGTGGCGATCTCGTTTCTGGTGTTGCGTTATCGCGAGCCTGATATGGTACGTCCCTTTAAAATACCAGCAGGTAAGCTTGTCGGTGTAGTCACTATTATTCTCAGCTTTGGCTTATTGACCTTGTATATGCCAGGCATGCCTTCAGCACTTATTGGTGTTGAGTGGTGGATCTTTATAGGGTGGACATTACTTGGTATTGCTTTGTATAGCTATGCAAGAATCAAATACCCTGGCATCAGTGAATCTATCATGGCTGAAGAATTACGTGAGCTGAAAATCGTTAACCAGCTTTGGCTAAAAGATAATCCTCCTAAAAGATAACTTATAAGTCACTGTTTTGTTCTAAAATAGCTCAAGAAAAAGGCCTAACTTTTATAGTTAGGCCCTTTTCTTGAGCTAAGTCTATCGATTAAGACTTATCACGAATGAGTTTATAGTTTAAGAACTCAGTGATACCGAGGGTACCTAACTCGCGACCAAATCCTGAACGCTTAACACCGCCAAATGGTGTATTAGCTTCAGAACCAGAAGGGGCATTGATAGTGACCATACCTACCTCAAGCTTATCAGCGATATCAGCAGCAAGATCGGCATCTTGAGTTTGAATAGAAGCGCCTAGACCAAAAGGCACGTCATTAGCAATCTCAATTGCATGAGCGATATCGCGCGCTTTATAGATGACAGCAACCGGACCAAATAGCTCTTCGCTATAGACATTCATAGAGCTATCGACGTCAGCGAGGACGGCAGGTGCAAACCAAGCACCAGCTTTGTCTTTAGTCATACCGCCTTCAACCAGTACCGTTGCACCGTCTTGAATAGCGCTATCTAGCTGCTTTTGTAAGTTCTTAGCAGCACTCATTGAAGACATAGGACCGATAAAAGTATCTTCTTGCATAGGGTCAGCCGCTGAAATACCGCGTACCGCATCGGTGAAGCCTTTTACAAACGGCTCGTACACCTCTTCTACTACTATAAGACGTTTAGCTGCATTACAAGCTTGTCCTGTATTGCCAAAGCGACCGACAATAGCGTTTTGAACCGCTTGCGCGATATCAGCATCTGCTGCCACGATAAAGGCATCAGAACCACCAAGCTCTAACACGACTTTTTTGAGGGCGCCGCCAGCTTCTTTGGCAACCGCTGCACCAGCACGTTCAGAGCCTGTTAATGAAATACCTTGAACCCGCTTATCTTGGATAATAGTTGCAGCTTGCTCGTTAGTGGCAAAGATATTGTTATAAACGCCTTTAGGTAGGCCGGCATCCTTGAGGATATCGACGATAACTTCAGCAGTCTTAGGGCATTGCGGCGCGTGCTTGAGGATAATAGTATTACCCGCCATAACGTTTGGTGCGACAAAACGTGCAACCTGATAATGCGGATAGTTCCACGGCATGATACCGAGTAGTGCACCGACGGGATGTTTTTCTACCGACGCTGAGCCTGTATCAACCTCAATTTTACTAGTCGCTAATAGCTGCTCTGCGTTATCGGCATAGTAGCGGTAAATGTCAGCGACTAGGCCGATTTCACCTTTAGCTTGCGCGACAGGTTTGCCCATCTCTGTTGCTACAATTTGTGCTAGCTCATCTTGACGCTCAATATAAATATCAGCGACTTTATGCATCAATGCACTGCGTTCATTTAGCGAGACATGACGCCAGTCTTGATAGGCATCATCCGCACTTTTGATCGCATGTTGGATGTCACTGTCATTGGCAGCTGGATAGGTAGCTTCAAGCTCGCCAGTAGCTGGGTTGTTAACTTGATAATCGCTCATAAAATTCCTTGGGTTAAAGTCCGTTTTTGGTTTTTATTTAAAGATAGAGCATAAAATAACACGTTATCACTATGTGTTTATTTTGCGTCTATTTTGCACCTGTCGTTGGCTGCTGCTGTGTAATGCAGTGAATATTACCACCGCCAAATACAATCTCTTTTGTGCGTACACCTACTACTTGATGATGAGGAAAGATCTTTTCAAGTTGTTCAATAGCTAAACTGTCATTGATATCATCGTATTGCGGTACGATAACACCCTCGTTACAAATCAAAAAATTGGCGTAAGAGGCGATACAGACATCATCGCTAAGCCGTGGTTTGGCATCATCAGAGGATACAATATCGTGGTCATCAGGCAAAGTTACTGGGTTTTTAGTACAGCAAAGTTTATGAACTTTTAGACGTCTACCTTTGGCATCGGTCATGGCACACAGCTGTGCGTAGGCTTGTTGAGTAGCCGCATAGAACGGATGACTAGAGTCTTCAGTAAATAAGCAGACTACCTCGCCTGGACGGACAAAACAGGCTAAATCATCGATATGACCGGTAGTTTCATCAGGATCGATACCATCGTCAATCCATAGTACCTTTTCGACATTGAGATAATCTTTGAGCTTATCTTCGATTTGGTGCTCATTTAAGTGTGGATTACGTCCAGGGCTAAGTAGGCACATACGTGTAGTGAGTACCGTACCCTCACCATCGACATGAAACGCGCCGCCCTCCATCACAAAGCCCTCAGTACGGTAGCGCTTGATAGCCAACTGCTCACATAAGCGCTCAGCAAGCTTGTCATCATCATCCCAAGGGGAGTACAGGCCATCATAATCGCCGCCCCAAGCATTAAACGTCCAATCACAAGCGCGCAGCTCGCCATAATCATTTATTAAAAAGGTAGGCACAGTATCACGCGCCCACGCATCGTTGCTTGGCATTGCCATGACTTCAATATCATTTGGCAGTTGATCTTGGCAACTCTGTAGATTATCAGCATCCACCAGAATGCTAACGTTACAGAACTGCTTGATGGCTGTGGCAACGGCTGCATAAGCGGCTTGCGCTGGAGTAGCCTGCTGGCGCCAGTTATCCGTTCGATAAGGCCATACCATCCACACCTTATCTATAGGCGCATATTCTGCTGGCATATAAAAGCCATCATGTTTAGGTGTTGAGTTTTGAATGAGGTTAGACATAGGCTTGTCCTTTTATCAGTATTACATTAGATAGTGATTTAGTAAATTAATGACAGTTTAGCCATGAGTCAACAAAGTGCCATACATCGATGGACGGCGATCACGAAAGACACCCCAATGCTGACGATCACTTGCTAGCTTATTCAAATCAAAAGTAGCACTAATAATTTCTTGCTTATCCTTTGAGGCCTCTTTGATCATCTTGCCGCGACCATCAGTAATGAAAGAGCTGCCGTAAAATGTCATAACGCTATCAGTCCCATTTTGCGTAATCGTCTCAGTACCAATCCGATTAGAGGCAATAACGGGCATCAGATTTGCCGCTGCGTGTCCTTGCATACAGCGCTGCCAATGATCTTTTGATTCGACATTCAATGTTGGTTCATCACCAATAGCGGTTGGATAAAACAATAGCTCAGCACCCATGAGCGCCATGCTACGCGCGCATTCAGGGAACCATTGATCCCAGCAGACACCGACACCGATCTTGGCGTACTTAGTATTCCAAACTTTAAAGCCTGTATCGCCTGGAGTGAAGTAAAACTTTTCAGCATAAGGAATACCATCTGGTATATGCGTTTTACGATAAGTGCCTAATATTTTGCCATCTGCGTCAATGATAGTGACGCTATTAAAAAAAGCATTACCTGACTTTTCATAAAAACTAATGGGTAGTACCACTTCTAACTCTTTCGCTAGTTTTTTAAAGTGAGTGATAGCGGCATTATCTTCAACTGAAGTGGCCAGCTTGAAGTAGTCAAAGTCATGTACTTGGCAAAAATAAGGCGTCTCAAACAGCTCTTGCAGTAAAATAATATTGGCACCAGCTT
Organism: Psychrobacter sp. M13; assembly: GCF_030718935.1. NCBI lineage: Bacteria > Pseudomonadati > Pseudomonadota > Gammaproteobacteria > Moraxellales > Moraxellaceae > Psychrobacter > Psychrobacter sp. M13. The sequence continues at coordinate 2,066,798 of NZ_CP132194.1, read as the reverse complement.
TGGCCGCTTGGGTGACCAGCTCAGTTGCAGTATCGATGTTTTGCTGAATATCCCAACCACAAGTCATTTGGGTCGTAGCGACGGTAACGTTACGCATAATATAAATCCTTTTATAAACAATTTTGACAAAAGGCGTCAATGAATCAGATAAACATGGGTAGCTACTAGCTAGCAACTACCCAAAATCAGAGATTGATAGTAATATCAAGCCATTGCAAAACCCATACCTAAGAAGCTAACAGCCGCTAGTCCTGCGCCAAGCATTGCATAAGGGAACTGGGTAAAGGCATGTTGCATCGGTGAACAACCCGCACCTTGTGCTGCTAATAACGACGAATCACTAAAGAAGCAAGCATGACTACCAAACGATGATGCAGATAGAAGTGCACCGATCATCAAGGGCGTACTGACACCAAGTGCTAATGAGATTGGGAATACAATTGGCATCGCAAGAACATACAGACCCCAGCTCGATGAGGTGGCAAAAGTCAAAAACGCCATAACGACAAAGATAACGGCAGGAAAGATAATGATAGTCATATAAGGCGTAATAGCATCGATAACATAAGTCGTCATACCAAGACTATCATTGACTTCTTTTAAGAAAAAGCCACCAATAACGGTTGAGAGAGGATAAAGCATAACCTTAAAGCCTTTAAAAATGGCTTCAACTTGAGTATTAAAACTTAAGATACCCTGTATCCAGTAGATAATAACCGTGACAAAACAGGTGAATAATGCACCACGTAATAGATCAACCTCAAAATAAACTGTTGAAGCGATAAGCAGAATCATAGGAAAAGCGAAATTGGCGATGTTGGCTTTAAAGGATAATTTACGTTTGGCCTGCACGTTAGAGACAAGCTGCTCCTCAACGAATTCTTCCGGTACAGGATTACCTGCTTTAGCGCGTGCCTCTGCTTTTTTCATCGGACCCCAATCACCTAAGATACCGTAAGCGACCAAAAATACGATCAGTAGAGCAAACCAAGCGTAGGCCATATAAGGAATAGCACTGATATAAAGACCCAATCCCTCACCGTCTCCTGCTACACCATTTTCTTCTAATAAACCAGAAAAATATACCGCCCACGTAGAGATAGGTACAATAATACACATCGGTGCTGCGGTTGAATCAACAATATAAGCCAGCTTCTCGCGTGATACCTGATAGACGTCCGTGAGTTTTTTGACTGAGGTTGATACTGCTAAGCAATTTAGATAGTCATCGATAAAAACCACGACTCCTAATGCAAAAGTCGCTAATAACGACTGCCTGCGTGATTTGATAATTTTCTGTAGCCATTCACTAAAGCCATCCAAACAGCCACTGATCTCAAGCAGCTGAATAAGACCACCCATTAGTCCGCAAACCAAGACGATCCAAATGATCGTCTCATTACCTAATACTATCGATATATTATCTGCAAAGGGGGAAACTAAATCGAAAGGATTAAGCATGACGAGGCCAGCGATACAACCTGCTATCATCGATTCAAAGGGACGCCTAGAGACGATAGCAGTGACCAACACCAATAGTGTTGGCAGCAAAGACAATGCACCCCAAGATTCTGCCTCGTCATGATTAAATGACATCCAAGCAAAAACGAGATATATGATAATCCCCGCTGCCAAGGTCATAAACATACGCTTGTTTTGATACTGGTGTTCGACCGCATCATTGAGTTTCATATTCATAGATACATTCCCTGTAAGACTTCGTTATTTTTAATAGAACAGTCCTGTTCTTAATCTTAAAATGCGATCATGGCAGCCCTATCAACAACCATGGCATAAAAATAAACGACTTATTTAGTATAGCTCTCGATATCAGACTATAGTTACATACCAGTACTGTCCTTCAGCGAATACCACCATGAGCCCATTACCGAATACGGTACTCTCAAGGCGCGCCCACCAGGAAAAGGTATCCATGGAATCAGCGCAAAAGCGTCAAACTCATCCTTTTTACCATTGATAGCGTCAGCCAATATCTGTCCAAACAGATGAGAGCCTGTCACACCATGCCCGCTATAGCCATGCGCAAAATAAACTCGCTCATGTAACTTACCTAACTGCGGCACGCGCGAAAAAGATAAGGCAAAGTTGCCGCTCCAAGCATAGTCGACTTTGAAGTCGCGCAGCTGCGGGAATATTTTATACATGTTGGGTTTGATTTTATTAGCGATATCGGCAGGATCTTGGCCACCGTACACAGAGCCACCACCAAACAGCATACGCTTGTCCGCTGACAGACGATAGTAATCTAGGATATAGCGTACATCCTCAACACAAACATCCGATGGAATTAGCTCATCCGCTAGATCACCCAATGGTTCAGTGGCGATAATTTGGGTAGAGACGGGCATGACCCGATCGGTAAGCTTAGGGATCACTTTGTTCAAATATGCATTGCCACATAGTACCGCTTGCTTACAGGTGACCGTGCCAAATTCGGTAATAACTTTGATAGAGTCATCCGCGTATTCGATATCAACGACAAGCGTGTTTTCATAAATAGTGCCGCCACCTTGCTCAATAGCAGTCGCCTCGCCAAGCGCTAGGTTTAATGGATGAATGTGCCCACCTGAGTGATCAATGATGCCGCCAATATAGGCATCGGTATTGATGTACTGCTGGATGCTGTCTTTATCTAACATTTCGCGCTCATGCATACCATAGCTCTCCCACAAGTTGTGGGTGTCTTGCAGATCCTTTAGCTGGCTGGTATTAAAAGCGGCAAATATATTTTTCTCTTTTAGGTCACACTTAATATCGTAATCACGGATAAATCGGCGCATAATCTTGCCGCCGCGCGTGACCAGTTGACTGACAAAATCAGCGTTTTGTTGACCATAAGACTTTTTGATTTTTTGCAAGCTGGCATTTAGGCCATTGACGATCTGCCCGCCATTGCGCCCTGAGGCGCCCCAACCAATCTGTGCACCTTCTAAAATGACGACTTCGTGACCGGTCTCTATAAGGTGTAGCCCAGCTGATAACCCGCTATAGCCACCACCAACTACACAGATTTCAGCCTGAATATCGTTTTTTAATGTTGGTCTATCAGGCTTAGGATTGCGACTAGCCGCATAGTAACTGTCAGGATACTGTCCCTTATCTGAATAATGAGGAATATTGCGGCGGTTGTTATTGGCCGACGCGTCGTTAGGTAAAGTGGTATTTGACATATTAGACATCCTGTAAATAAGTACGATATTCAAGATTAGTAACTTGCTGAGCAAAACGTTTGGCTTCTTGCTTTTTGACGGCAATTAACAGCTCGATCATCTCATTTGGGAATAACTCATTAATCACATCGCTATTTTCAAACTCTCGAATTGCCGACAGCCAGTCTAAAGGTAAAGTTTTTAGATCGGTATCATCATAAGTGATGCTATTGATCGGCTCAGGTGCTTCGAGTTTGTTTTCTATACCGTAGAGCATACCGGCTAATACCGCGCTACAGACCAGATAAGGGTTGGCGTCTGCCCCAGATACACGGTGCTCGATACGGCGTGCTTTGGTATCGCCACCAGGGATACGTACCGCTGCCGTACGGTTCTCATAGCCCCATGAGATGTTATTAGGAGCAAGCGTGCCTGGAGTGAAGCGGCGATAAGAGTTGACATGAGGTGCAAATAATAGCGTGCAATCTGCCATAGTCTTGAGCAATCCGGCGACTGCGTGACGTAAGGTATCAGAACCTGCATCGCTACCATCATCAAAGATGTTATTGCCATCTTTATCGAGCAAACTACAGTGCACATGAAAGCCGTTGCCGGACTGTAAGCCAAACGGCTTTGCCATAAAGGTTGCCGTCAATCCGTGACGCGTCGCTACAGACTTGACCACTTGCTTAAATAAAATAGCGTCATCTGCCGCTTTAAGCGGATCATCGACATGCAACAGATTAATCTCAAACTGACCACAGCCGTTTTCTGCCAAAGCGGCATCAGCAGGGATATCTAGTTTTTTACATTCTGTGTAAACGCCATCTAAAAACTCATCGAACTGTAGCAAATCGGTGATACTTAAAATAGAGGTTTTGTTTAATCTAAGGCCACTTTTTGGACGAATAGGCGGTTTAGGAGTTTCTCCCTCCACATAATCCACCAAATAAAACTCAAGCTCAGTTGCCATAACTGGTGTCAAACCAAGTGCTTTGAATTTTTTACTGATAAAGTCCAATACGTGTCTGGCGTCACCATAGTAAGGTTCATCGTCTTCGGTATATAACCAGACTGGTAGAAGCGATGATGGGGCACTGGTATTTAACAACTTAAAAGCGGCGCGTCCAGTAGGACGGACAAGAGCATCAATGTCACCATTGCATTGTGAGGATTCAATGACATCCGCGCCCCAAATATCAACGCCTAAAATAGATAAAGGCAAGCGTACGCCGCCATTTTGAGCCTTGTCCATCTGATCAAACGGGATGCGTTTGCCGCGTAGTAAACCGTTGATATCACCTGCTGCAATATATACGTACTCAGTATTGTTTGCAGATTCGACCATTCCATTGGCTGCTGTCATGTCTACTATTCCTATTATTTTAGAGCTTCTCAGGGTTGTTTAGCATTTTTTATCTATGGTATTAACGACTTAGAGTGCTTGGATATAACGACCTAATCGTGGGCTTCTACTGTCAATATCTTACTTACTGTTAGTGATGTCCTTTAATATAGATATGAAATTTATAGTTGTCAATGTTTATTTTAAATCATGAAAAAGTAATTTATATTATTCATTGATTAGGATTATTAACTATAATGAAACTTATAGTTTACATTTGTAAGAATACTGTGCTAAATTTTACTTAAATAGAAATTAGACTTTAGCCAACCTTATTTAGGAAAATAAAATATGCTTATTATCAGACCTATAATCGCCATCGTATCTTGTCATAAAATGGTCGATGGTCAGCCAGCACAAGCGGTGTATCAAAAGTATATCGATGCCGTACAGCACTATGGTGGCAACCCGATATTACTACCCTATACTGCTGCTGAGAGCGTGAACCTTGAGGCGCTGATGACAGTAGTAGATGGTATTTTATTGACAGGCAGCTATAGCAATGTCGCGCCCATGCGTTATGGTGCGTCGCATAGTGAAGAAAAGCAGGACGTGAATCGTGATGCGCTTAGCTTTAAGTTATTGGCTTCTGCTGAGCGATCAGGTATGCCTCTATTAGCAGTGTGCCGAGGACTACAAGAGATGAATGTCTATTTTGACGGAACTCTACATCCTGATTGGCGTGAGGTTGAAGGATTTTATGAGCCGCATCTAGAGGACAGTACTGCGCCATTAGAGGTGCAATATCAGCCTGTTCATGACGTGCTTATTCAACCTGATGGTAGATTGGCTACTTTTGGCGACGAGTGGCATGTAAATTCTTTGCACAAACAGGCCATTAATGAGGTCGGCAAAGGATTGTTCGTAGAAGCGCTGGCACGTGATGGATTGGTTGAGGCTATCAGCTTAATGAAACATCCGTTTATGATTGGTGTACAATGGCATCCTGAGCTAAATTATGCGAAAGATGACTTATCCAAATTTTTGTTTACGGAATTTATTCACTATGCCAGTCAAAAACACTCCTAATGTTTCTCAAGCCGATGAGCCTAAGTCAGCGTCGGTTAAAGAGCAGATGTTAGCTGATTCGTATCAAAATCAGCTAAACGAGCAACAGCTAGATGAGCAAATAGAAGAAGACATTGGCCAAAAGATAAATCAGCTACGGCTGACGAAAGGATTTTCGCAAAGGAAATTAGCACGGCTAGCTGGCGTCACTAATACCTCGATAAGTGCTATAGAACGCAATAAAGTGAGCCCAGCGATCAACACCCTAAAGGCGATCTTGACGGTATTGGACTCTGATCTTAGCACCTTTTTTAGTGATGAGTGGCAGGAGCGCAAGGCAAGAGTGGTCGTGACCCCTAAAGATTTGATTGAGATCAGTGAGCCTAATAGTCAGGTTTCAATCAAGCAGGTTTTTAATGGCAGTCCTACCAAGAATTTAGGATTTTTGATTGAAGAGTATCAGCCCAATAGTTCAACTGAGGATCGAATATCTCATGAAGGCGAGGAGATTGGCACGGTGATCGAAGGTAAGATTTTGATTCGTATTAATGAGGTGACTTACTTATTAAACGAGGGCGACAGCTATGTTATTAACACCAGTCATCCGCATACCTTTTTAAACCCTAGCAACGGCATTACCCGTATCGTTAGCGCCCATTCACCAGCAACATTCTAACTTCTCAGAAGTATGTACTATTAAAAAAGCCTAGCGTTAAACGTTAGGCTTTTTTAATAGTACATACTTCTGGATAAACTTACTTTAATAAATCGATGCCAAAAGAGATATAAATAGAACTTATTTCAGGTCTCGATTTAATGCTTTTTTGACAGCTTTTTGTTTTACAAGTGATACCTTAGCATCGCCTTTGAGCTTGTCATTGGGTCTGATATCTTCATTACTAATAAAATGATCTGACACTTTACTAAAGGGTTTAGCAGCGGCTTTAAGATGCTTTTTAATTTTGCTTGTCGTATAAGCGTCCAGACGGGCCTGCTCTTCACTTAGCGCTTCTTCATACAATTTTTGATAAACTTTTATGGTCTCATCAATCATCTCACGCATGGTAAATTGATTTGTCATCTCAGGACGGGTCACGCCTTCTAATTGGTTTCTAACCGCTTTACATAGTGCTTGTGCATTGTATTTTTTGACTAACCCTTGCGGATATAGTGGCTGCAAAATTTCACTAAAAGCGGCTTGATCCCAGCCGACAACGGGCGTGCCTAAGTGAATAGCTTGCAGAGCATTAATACCGATGGACTCAGGCTGATTGGCTAGTGCCATAACGATATTGGCCGCTGATAGCCATTCGCGCATATCATTACGCTTGCTGCCGACATACGTCACCCGCTCACCTAATCCAAGCGCATTCATACGTTGGCGAAAGTCCTCATGTGCTACATCGCCTTCTCTATAATCCTCATCCATAATAATTGCATGAATCAGGGGGAACTGCTCTTGCAAATTGCCCAAGATGTCGATCAGCCACTCTTGACCGTATTCATTGCCGATAACGGTTGGAAATACGAGCCACTTTTTATGCTCAAGCTCAGGGAATTCTGCAAAGGTACGCCTTAGCCAATACACTGATGGATTATGTCGATAAGGGTAACGGCGGGTGTCGACACCGCGATAAATACGCTTGATGACTTTGCGACCCATCTCTTCACGGCGCAAGCCCTTGGTTAGGTAATTAGTCACACTATCAGAGACAGTAATAATTGTGTCGACATCGAGTAGGGCTTGTGAGTATTTATTAATCGGATAAAACCCATACATCGTCGAGACTATCTTGGGCAGACGTTTGACGCGTGCGCGGCGTAGTGCTAAATGCAAGATCCAAGCGGGTGTACGCGAATGCACATGAATCACATCAGGATTGTATTTTTCAATAAGATGACGTAAAGGAATAATCTGTAATAACGCGGCCCATGACTTTTTATTCATATACAGCTGATGATACAGGTTACCCTCACGCTCCAAGCGCTTAACCAGCTCATTATCATTATCCGCGCTGGAGATGATAATTGACGTATGATCTTTTTTGACCAAAGCACGGCCAAGATGAAAGATGCCCCGTTCGGACTCATCATGTTTTAGGGAGGATAACAGGCGCATCACTATCATAAAGAAGATATACACATCAACGAGGTTAAGGTGCTATTGTCAGTCAGAAACGTAAAAAACTCAACCTTAGAGATGAATTAGCTAAAAATTTAATAAGATAATAGCTCATAAATGTTAACGTTTCTTTTGTAGGTACTCAGCATTAGGTAGGATTTGCTTTTCGCTAAGGTACTTCCAATAGCGCTGCGGCATATGCTGCTTATGCAGGCGTGTATTTTTGCGCTCTTTAATATTGACATTAGTAAAGTACCCCTGCCAAAACCTTTGATAACGCTGCTCATCAGGACTATGAATGCTGGTAGGATTACGTAGTACCGCATCATCAAGATCAGTAATAGTTTGTAGCTCAGCAGGTCGCGATGGCGTACTGCCAGATTTATCATAGTAGATACCATAGCCACGAACTAAGTCATATATCGCCCAATGCTGATCCTGATAGCGCTGACGAAAATGCTCACCGATAATAGGCAGCACATTAAAGTCAGGCTCTACACGCGCAAAGTAAATATCGTCAGTGGTATGCTCAAAGCGTACAAAGGCCTCCATGCGATGCTTTTCACGATGTACAGATTTGACCGTTTGCGCCAGTTCTAACACATCCAAATGACCTAAATCTTCTAGAATATTTCGCTTAGGATAGTAAATGGCGTATTTGACGATATGAAATAATGTCGTGCCAATGTTAGGTTTCTCCGACAAAAAGCCCCAAAGTATTTGGCGCATGCCTGAGCGCCCTAATAGCTTATTCAGCTTTTTTAGTACCCGCTGCGCTTGCTCATCATCGGTAATCACACTAGTTGCGCCACTAATCAAAGATGGTATATAGCGATTCTCGGCAATTAATTGCAACGACTCATCATGCTGCATTTTACGCTCATATACTTGATAAACCGCACTGAGCCACCCTTCAAAGCTTGGCTCGTATAATAAGATACTTGGTGTTAGATGACCGACTGCAAAATCGTCTTTTAAAGCGAGCTGAGTCATAGGTTATCCTAAAATAATTTAAAGGCTTTTCTTAATAAGAATATAAATACAAACTATCGTCTAGAATAACGCTAACTGCCCACTACGTTGATCTTTAAACTTCGTTTGAGTTTGCGCGAGCACATATTGACGAAAGTTATCACGAGTCAAATGTGAGAGATGCTCATTCTTGCCTGTGGTCGCAATAAAGTACTTCGCACGATTAACCGCAGCACCCATTTTCTTTAGATGATATAGCGTTAACTGATTGAACTTACGCGCCTTGACAATCTTTCTTGCCGTCTTAGTACCAATACCAGGAATACGTACAATCATCTCATAGGAGGCGGTCTGAATATTAACAGGGAAGTGCTCGCGATGACGTATCGCCCAAGCTAGCTTAGGATCGCAATCTAAATCCAAAAATGGCGAGTCTGGCTCAACGATCTCATGCGCGCCAAAGCCATAAAAGCGCATGAGCCAATCCGCTTGATAGAGACGGTTTTCGCGAATCATCGGCACAGGCGTACCAATTGCTGGCAGGCGACTATCCGATAACATCGGCACGTAACCTGAGTAATAGACACGCTTGAGATCATACTCTTTATAAAAGTGACTCGAGAGCTGAATCACTTGCAAATCCGTCTCGTTACTCGCGCCGACGATCATCTGACTGGTCTGACCTGCTGGCACGAATTTGGGCGCTTTTTTATGGGTTTTACGGCTCTCACGGATAGTAATGATTTCCGTCTTGACCGTTTCCATGGGCGCTTTTAACTCGTCATGTGACTTCTCTGGTGCGAGCAGCGCTAGACCAGATATAGTAGGGATTTCAATATTGACACTTAAACGATCAGCATAAAGACCCGCTTCTAATAGCAGCTCTTTTGACGCGCCTGGAATAGTTTTTAGATGAATATAGCCGTTAAAGCGCTCGCGGGTGCGTAGTATCTTTGCCACCTCAACCAAACGCTCCATCGTATAATCGCCACTTTTAAAGATACCTGAGCTTAAGAATAAGCCTTCGATATAGTTACGACGATAAAACTGCATAGTTAAATCAACCACTTCTTCGACGCTAAAAGCGGCACGCGGGGTGTCGTTACTTTTACGCGAAGTGCAATATGCACAGTCGTAGATACAGTGATTGGTCAGTAGGATTTTGAGTAAGCTGACACAGCGACCGTCTTCGGTATAGCTATGGCAAATACCAGTAGCTGAGGCATCACCAAGGCCACCGCCCTGATTTTTGCGGGTACCAGCGGAGGAGGAGCAAGAGACATCATACTTTGCCGCATCGGCTAAAATATTGAGCTTACCTTGTAATCTATCATAATTAATCGTTGCCATAAGTAAATAGTTACCAAGCCATTAATAGAGGGCTATTTTAACAAAATACAGTGTAAGTCACTGTAATTATTGACAAAGTATAGACGCTATACGACAACGGTTGTCGTATATATGATTTTTACAACATCAAAAAAAGGCCCTGAATATTCAAGACCTTTTTACATTTTTTCTTAGTCAAATTTTAATGCTTTATCGCACTATCATCCTCAAATCTAAGCTACTGTACTTTAGCGCGAATAACTACTGTCTGCGGAGTATTAGCAGCAAGATTAACAAGATTCCATCTTAGACCAGAGTAGTTTTGTTGAATCACTACATCATTACCCATTTGCCCAATGGTTTGATAATTATCGCCACCGATAGTACCCATAGTCGATAGCGGACTGTTTAACGATACCAGCTTGACACCATTGGGCAAAGTCACTGTCGCACTCAAGTCACCTATAGGCTGAGCGCTGTTATTAATATACGTAGTATGGTATTCAATAACGTCACCAGGAGCAACATTATTAGCAGGAACGGCAATGTCGCGTCCAGCGCTATTCTTTAATATTTTCATGATTTTAGTATTGGCACTGGCAACATTGGGTGTACTGAAAGTTGGCGTCAGCTGTAGCGTATCTATAGAGGTCGTTGAGATAACCTGATTGTTAGCTATAGAGCTATTGACAGCTGGGGTACTGATAACTTGATGATTGACTATAGGAACAGTGGTAGTGATAGGGGTCAACACTTGAGTAGGCGCTATAACGGGCGCCGTAATAGGAGTCGTGACCACTGTATTGCCGATCTGCTGGGTGACTTGACCCGTTATCGGTGCTGATACTACTGGGCTGGTAGTGACGACTGTAGAGGCCCCTTGACTGATAGTATAGCGAGGTACAGTGGTGATTTGGGTTGCATAAAAGGGCGCACCATCACGCATACTGATGCCGTTAGGTGTTGCGGTAATCGTCGTAGTTTTGCCATCTGCATACTGCTCAACTAGCGTGGAGCTGGCAGTACTGCCCTGATTAACGACTACCATCGGGGCAGCATTGCTAGCGCTAGCCAATAAGCCTGCAATCAGCGCAGTAGCTAGGGCTGTTTTTTTGATAGGTGTGTTTATAGTCATAATATTTTCCTTAAAAAGGGGTTTAATAATTAGCAAATAAATTAACTTTTGAATGCAGATGATTATTCTATAAAGCAACGACTATAGAACAGCAGCATCGTGTAAGAACAGCCACATTGTGTAACTGGCAGACAATAAAATGCCTGCGTTGGATTAAGTATGAATTAATCCAACGCAGGCATACAAAGCATTGCTAACACTTTAAACTTTCTGTCTATAACTATAACTAATTAGCTATAAATTACTTTCATCACTTCGTACTCAACCACGCCTTTTGGGGTTTCGATACGGGCTTCATCGCCTTCAAACTTACCAATTAGACCGCGAGCGATAGGCGAGTTGACCGAGATTTTACCCGCTTTGAAGTCGGCTTCATCATCACCGACGATTTGATAGCGTTTTTCTTCTTCGGTGTCCATATTTTCAATGACGACAGTGACGCCAAATACTACGCGGCCTTCGTTTTTGAGCGTTGAGGGATCAATTACTTGCGCGCCGCCAAGCTTGGCTTCGATATCACGAATACGTGCTTCACAAAATCCTTGTTGCTCACGAGCAGCATGGTATTCAGCGTTTTCTTTTAGATCGCCATGTTCGCGTGCTTCGGCGATAGAGGCGGTAATACGCGGACGGTCAATACTTTTTAGTTGCTTAAGCTCACTCTCAAGAGCGGCGTGTCCTTGTGGAGTCATAGGGTAACGTTGCATGTTTTTTCCTTAAGCCAATAACATCACACCACCTCTTACTGAGATGGTGTGATAAAGATTAATAGGCTATTAAAATGAATATAAAATATAAAATGGATGTATTTGGTTGAACCGCTAAAAACAGCAACTCGTAATCAACTTACGTAATAAAAAGCATAGTCGCAGTTGGGCCACTATGCTTTTTAAGGTTGCTGCTATAAGTTGCTTTTAATAAATAAGCGAAATCGTTATGCTTAATCTACGCAATTTATTGAGCCACGTCAATAGACTTTGCTTGCTGATGTAAATCTTGCAATTTATAAACATCAAACGGTAACTCAATGTCATAAGATTTACAGACCGCATCGGCTGCGCCCAAAGTCGTCACGTAGAACACTTTACCTTGTAAGGCACTGCGGCGAATAGAGAACGAATCCTCTTGCGCTTGCTTGCCCTCAGTCGTATTAATAATCAAATCGATCTTACCGTTTTTGACGGCATCAACGATATGAGGACGACCTTCGGTGACTTTATTTATTTGTGTACACTTAATATTGTGAGCATCCAAAACCTTTTTGGTACCCGTTGTTGAGACAATAGTAAAGCCAAAGTCGGCTAACTGACGGGCAATAGGTACGACTTGCTCTTTATCGCTGTCACGTACTGAGATGAATACCGTTTTAATTTCGCCATCAGTAGGCAAGCCTGGCAGACGCTCATTACTACCGATAACCGCTTTGTAGAATGCCTCGCCAAAGGTCTTGCCAACACCCATAACTTCACCTGTAGATTTCATTTCAGGGCTTAGGATAGGATCGACGCCAGGGAATTTGGCGAATGGGAATACCGCTTCTTTTACTGCAAAAAATGACGGCACGATCTCTTTAGTAAAGCCTTGATCTTTTAAAGAAGTACCCGCCATACAGCGCGCGGCAATTTTCGCGAGTGACGTACCAATACATTTAGAGACAAAAGGTACGGTACGAGCTGCGCGTGGATTGACCTCCAAGATGTAGATGGTTTCACCTTTTACCGCAAACTGTACGTTCATCAGACCAATGACACCAAGCTCTTTTGCCATCGCCACTGTTTGCGCGCGCATCACATCACACAATTCTTCTGATAACGAATAGGGTGGTAATGAGCAAGCCGAGTCACCAGAGTGCACGCCTGCCTGTTCGATATGCTGCATGATACCGCCGATCACCACGTCTGTACCGTCACAAACACAGTCCACATCGACCTCAATCGCGTCATCTAAGAAGCGATCTAATAGTACTGGTGCCTCGTTAGACGCTTGTACCGCAGTACGCAAGTAATGTCTTAATTCTTCCTCGTTGTAGACGATCTCCATAGCGCGACCACCCAACACATAGGATGGGCGTACCACTAATGGATAGCCGACGTCTTTGGCTTTAAATAAGCCGTCTTCTAAGCTAGTCGCCAAGGCATTAGTTGGTTGGATTAGATTTAATTGCTGAATCATATGCTGAAAGCGTTCGCGGTCTTCAGCACGGTCGATAGCGTCAGGACTCGTACCAATGATTTTGACCCCAGCAGCTTCTAGAGCGCGGGCGAGCTTCAATGGTGTTTGCCCACCGAACTGTACAATTACGCCATCTGGGTTTTCAATACGGACGATTTCTAACACGTCTTCAAGGGTGATTGGCTCAAAGTAGAGACGGTCTGAGGTATCATAATCGGTTGAGACGGTTTCAGGGTTACAGTTGACCATGATAGTCTCGTAGCCGTCTTCGCGCATGGCAAGCGCAGCATGAACGCAGCAATAATCAAACTCGATACCTTGACCGATACGGTTTGGACCGCCGCCGATGACCATGATTTTCTTTTTGTCAGTCGGGTTGGCCTCGCACTCGCTGTCATAGGTCGAGTACATATAAGCGGTGCTAGTCGCAAACTCAGCCGCGCAAGTATCGACACGCTTATAAACAGGATAGACATTTAAGTCCCAACGCTTTTTACGCAGCTGCTTTTGTGAGACGCCAAGCAATTTAGCCAAACGCAAATCGGATAAGCCTTTGCGCTTAAAGCTACGTAAATTAGTCTCATTAAGACCACCAAACCCTAGCGATTTGACCGTTGCTTCCACTTGAATAATATCTTCGATCTGTACTAAGAACCAGCGATCGATGTTGGTTAATTTAAATACTTCATCGACGCTCATACCGATACGGAAGGCATCAGCAATATAGAAGATACGCTCAGGGGTCGGAATAGTTAAGCGATTGGTAATCTCAGAGCGGGCTTTATCTTCGCTGAGTTTGCCATCTTTGATAGCGGCAAAATCGATCTGCTCATCAAAACCGTCTGCGCCAGTCTCAAGACCACGTAGCGCTTTTTGCATGGATTCTTGGAAGTTACGACCGATCGCCATGACTTCACCAACCGACTTCATTTGCGTCGATAAAATGTTGTCTGCTTGTGGAAACTTTTCAAAGTTAAAGCGTGGAATCTTAGTAACCACATAATCCAGAGTCGGCTCAAAGCTCGCTGGAGTTTTACCGCCGGTGATTTCATTTTGTAATTCATCTAAGGTATAACCAACCGCTAACTTAGCGGCGATACGAGCGATAGGAAAGCCCGTTGCTTTTGACGCTAGCGCTGAGGAGCGTGATACGCGCGGGTTCATCTCAATCACCACCATGCGTCCGTTATCAGGATTAATACCGAACTGTACGTTTGAGCCGCCTGTTTCAACGCCAATCTCACGTAATACCGCAATCGACGCATTACGCATGATTTGATATTCTTTATCGGTTAAGGTTTGCGCTGGCGCGACGGTGATAGAGTCGCCTGTATGTACGCCCATGGGATCAAAGTTCTCAATAGTACAGATGATGATACAGTTGTCGTTTTTATCACGGACCACTTCGGTTTCGTACTCTTTCCAACCGATTAGTGATTCATCAATTAATAGTTGATGGGTCGGTGATAAGTCAAAACCACGCTCGCAAATCTCGATAAATTCTTCGCGGTTATAAGCGATACCGCCGCCTGAGCCGCCCATAGTAAAGGAGGGACGAATGATACACGGAAAGCCCATTTTCTCTTGAGTAGAAAACGCCTCTTCCATGGTTTCAGCAATCTCAGCGCGTGGACATTCAAGGCCGATACGCTTCATGGCCTTATCGAATAAGTCGCGGTCTTCTGCCATCTCGATAGAGTCTTTGGTCGCACCAATCAGCTCACAACCGTACTTAGCTAGCACGCCATGTTTATCTAACTCTAAGGCACAGTTCAGCGCGGTCTGACCGCCCATGGTTGGCAAGATAGCATCAGGGCGCTCTTTATCGATGATTTGCTCGACGGTCTGCCAAGTAATCGGCTCAATATAAGTCGCATCAGCCATGTCGGGATCGGTCATGATAGTAGCGGGATTGGAGTTGACTAAGATGACGCGGTAGCCTTCTTCACGAAGCGCTTTACACGCTTGTGCGCCTGAATAGTCAAACTCACAGGCTTGGCCGATAACGATAGGGCCAGCGCCAATGATAAGAATGCTTTTTATGTCGGTACGTTTTGGCATAAAGTATGTAAGTCCTATTTCGGTATGTAAAAGTGGCAAATTTTATTGTAATAATCTACGGCATTAGCTGAGGTGAATGTAGTTGAGGCAACAGGGGCTTTGGCGGAGCAAATTTATACACACAGTACATACTATTAGCGTATAAAAATGTCGGCATTGGTCCCTTATCTTCTGAATCCATAATCACCATATCTTTTATAAAATCATACTGTGGTGAGGTATAAAAATCCTGATAGTGTGCATAATTATCATTTTGCTTCAAATTAGCGAAGAAATCAGTACTTAGGGTTATATCATTACCTTTTTGCGTTTCTAAAGCCAGCTCATCAATAAATGGATAATTGAGCATGGTTATCGTATCTCGAACTTCTGCTAACGGCGTTATATTTACATAGTTAAAAGCTGCGCGGCGAATATATTCTTTATATCTATTCAATTGATTCATGTCTACGACACACTCAACTGCTGCTTTATCGCTGTCAGTTGAAGATTCATTAGGATCTGCGGTTAAGACTTGATACATCATCAAAACCTGCATATTCGCTTTGTCAAGCATGTGCTGATAATAGGCAGCTGGATACAGATTGTAAAGTCGACTATATATATTTAGGGCCAACTGATTTTGCTCAGTCGTTAATTTGGGAAGTACAGCACCAAATTGCTTATAGAACTCAGCCTCTAGCTCAGAATCAAGCTTGCTGTCAGTATTTGCAAGCATCTGAGTTTTTTGTAATGGCGTCGAGGTGATAGTTTCTGGTGAGATAGCGGTATGCTGACTTGCCGTACATCCACTAACAAGTGCACTCAAAAGTATCAGGGTTATTTTAAGTTTTAACATTACACAAATCCTCTGCTCTTGACTTAAAAGTCTGTCAAAACTGCGAAATATAATCTTTAAAATGGTTAAAAGTTAGTGACTACTATTAGATTCTTATCATCAAAGCTTAACCATTAACGTTAGAGCCATATAAATGTCAAAAATATCTTTTATGTCGGTACGTTTTGGCATTTGTAAGACCTTTTTTTTTCAAATTTACATGTTTTGGATTTGATACAAAGTTATATAGAAAGTTCAGTCATAGTTAAATTAACGTCATCAGGCATAACATCCCAATAATCGGTATCAAGTTTCTTTATGCTAATTGTTTGTTCAATCTGTACACCCAATCCGTACTTATAAATATATTCAGCTAGTTTTTGACCATCTATTAGTGCGATTCTTGCATTCGATAGATTTTGGGCGTAAGTGATGGCATCAGCAGAAAATCTTGAAGTAGTAATGAAAACACCTTTATTAGCATTATCACCTAATAAGGCACCAGCAAAACTTTGAATATCAGGACGACCAATAGTATTGCTTTTTTGATAGCGTTTTGCCTGAATATGTATTCGTCCTAAGCCCAATACGTCTTCATAGATTTCACCATCAATTCCGCCATCTTTTGTATACTGCGTTACTCGCCCTGCCTTTTCAACAGCGCCGCCATAACCCATATTTTGCAATAACTCAACAACCAAACGCTCGAAAGCTATAGGTGTTTTTGTTAGGATGGTATCTAATATTTCATCATAGGTTTCTTGGCGAATGGTTTCGTAAGATGCATAAAGCTGTTCTTGCGGTGTATTACTATTCTGATTGATATTATTCTTTTGAATATCTTTGTCTAAATCAGTTTCGTTCAACTTTTCCGCTTGTCTTTCTGCCATTTTTTGCTTAACAAAAACGTTAACCTCTTCATCTGTTTTATCTAAAAAAGATTTACCTAAAGAACTAAGAATATAATAACCTCTTTTAGGTCTGTCTAGTATTCCTGTAAGGGCAAAATAACTCAATGCCCAAGAAATTCTATCAGCAAAAATAAGACCATTACCTGACTCGTATTCTTTTGAGGCTTCTTCAGTAGTAAGATTAAAATGCTTTATCAAAGGTTGAGTAAATTCTGATTTTTTCCATACTTCACCATTGCTTGAAAGCATTAATATAGGTTTTCTTAAGTCATCAAAATGTGGAATGCTCATCTTTATCGCTTAGCCTTTTCCATCATCTCAGCAAAGCGATCAAATAACCCATCAGCATCATGTGGGCCAGGGCTGGCTTCTGGGTGACCTTGGAAGCTAAAGACAGGCTTATTGGTCAACTCCATGCCTTGGTTAGTGCCATCAAATAATGAGCGATGGGTTGATTTTACATTATCAGGAAAAGTATCTTCATCGACCGCAAAGCCATGGTTTTGACTGGTAATCATTACCACACCAGATTCTAAATCTTGTACAGGATGATTGGCACCATGATGACCCGTTTTCATCTTAATAGTATTAGCGCCGCTGGCTAGACCGATGAGCTGATGGCCTAAGCAGATACCAAAGGTTGGAATATTAGTCTCTTCAATGATATGACGCACGCTATCGATAGCGTAACTACAGGCCGCAGGATCTCCTGGACCGTTTGACAAAAAGATACCGTCTGGATTCATCGCGATGACATCTGCAATAGGCGTTTGTGCGGGCACAACCGTTACTTTACAGCCACGGTCAACCAGCATACGTAAGATATTAGTCTTTGTACCAAAGTCATAAGCGACAACGTTGTATTTGTGCTCGATGTGCTCCCCAAGCTGCTTAAAAAAGCCACCCGTACCGCTATCATGGCTACCAGGTGCATCACGATTTAGGAGCGTATCAGACAACTCCCAAGTGCCTGCTGTCCACTCAAACCCATCAGGATGACAGCACTCTTTGGCGAGATCCATACCCTCTAGACCTGCAAAGCCTTGTGCTAACTTGATCGCTTGTTGTACGTCTGTATCGCTGATAGTTTCGCCATCTGATGCCGTCATAATACAGCCGTGCTGAGCACCTTTATCACGTAATATACGGGTGAGCTGGCGAGTATCGATCTCAGCGATAGCGACAGTATCATTATTTTGTAAGTAGTCAGTTAGTGACTCGGAATTACGGAAGTTGGAGGTGACCATAGTGGCATCACGAATGATAAGACCTTCTGCCCAAACTTTATGAGCATTACCTGATTCACTATCCTCAGTATTGGTGCCTGTATTACCGATATGTGGGTAGGTTAGGGTGACTAGTTGACGGGCATAACTAGGATCGGTTAGGATCTCTTGATAGCCTGTCATCGCTGTATTGAATACTACTTCACCGACACGATGACCGTTACTGCCAATACTTATACCGCGAAAAATAGTACCGTCTGCTAGTGCCAAAATGGCTTGGGTTTGGGTCGATGAGTTCAATGGTATTCTCCGCTATTGTTGATGAGTTTGCTGTCTTTTGTTGCAAAGGTGTTTTATTTATTGATGCAAATATGTGGTTTTTCAATGTCTGTATTTACTGTAAATGCTTATTACAATGCTTACTACTAAGACGAATTTTTTCCGCAAAAAAGCGAGAAGACAAATAGATGAAAAGATACTTAGTTCACGTTAAGGTGAAGAGTAACTCACATCATGTCCACTCGCTTAGGGTCAGATTTTGTGCATTGTACTAGAATTTTGGCTTAAGAGCCAGTATTTAAAAAGGTGAGGGAGTGCTAGCATTCGCTTTTATTTTTTTACGGTGCTTTTAAGACAATCAGTGAAATTCATAATGCATAGATACCCCATAATAGTCTGGCGCTAGATCGGTCGCGATATGCAACTGCTCATTATAGCTCTTGGTTAGGTACATACTGCTGGCAATCCCTAAAGCGGCACCAGCTAACACATCAGTAGCATCGTGCTCATCTACCTCTAAGCGAGTATAAGCAACAAACCCTGCACCGACATAAGCAGGAATGCTATATTCCAAACCATAACGTTTGTGGATAAAACTAGCCCCTTGAAAGGCTACTGAAACATGGCGTGAGGGAAATGAATCGTCATCACTGCCATTGGGTCGCTCTTTATCAATAGTCGACTTGAGCACTTGGGTTGCCGCAAGATTAGTAGCGAATGATTTATAAAATTGCTGACGACCTACTTTATCATTCCTATAATAGGTGCTACCGTAGGCAAGCGCTGGGATGGCAACTGCGATGATATCACCTGCCAGCTCAAGATCAGAATTATCGGCAGCACAAATAGGACTGGCGAGGATTAAGCTTGAAGATAGCAACAGTAGCGAGGCGTGATTTTTATAGCGCATAGCCTTATTCCTAAAGATGTTTTTGCTTTAATTCTATTGTAAAGGGCATAATGCTATTATCAATTTCTTATCTGCTCATAAGTCATATTAAATGAGCTAGAACTGGTGTTACGGCAATGGTACCATTTGCGGCAATTGTACTATAAAGTACGGCTAATATCTGATTATCTACTACTAATAACTATTGATAATCAGTACTTGATAGCAACGAATAATAGTAACGACTGTTAGGCAAGTGTTTTTAACTAATAATGTAAGTTTAACCAATTACCTTAACAACAATAAGGCTAGACTATGATTTATCAATATTTGGATAAAGCCCCTGAATTTGCCAGCCCGTTCAATGGATGGGTGGCGGATACGGCACGAGTCATTGGCGATGTGTATTTAGGTCATCAAGCGAGCGTTTGGTTTGGTGCGGTGATACGCGGCGACAACGAGCGTATCCATATCGGTGATTATAGTAATGTACAAGAGAATAGCGTGATTCATACTGATGCAGGTATTGAGGTTAAGATTGGCGATTATGTGACCATTGGCCATTTAGCGATGTTGCATGGCTGTGAAGTCGGTGATAATAGCTTAATCGGTATCGGCGCTGTGATATTGAATAACGCCAAAATCGGTAAAAACTGCATCATTGGTGCCAAAGCCTTAGTGACTGAAGGCAAAGAGATTCCCGATAACTCTCTCGTTATGGGTGCTCCTGCAAAAGTGGTCAAAACCCTAACGGATGAGCAAGCGGCACTATTAAAGCTATCAGCATTGCATTACGCGGATCGCTGTCAGAAGTTTAAAACGGGTCTTATTGAGGTTGAGCAGCCTGATTAGGGCGTACACTCTTCAACGCTTATTTTTTAACTGATAACCTTATTATTTTGAGCATTGTTTATGAAAATTTTAGCTTTATTCGACTTAGACCATACTTTACTTGACGTTGACAGTGACTACTTATGGGGCGAGTATATCGTCAATCATGGTCTTGTTGACGAGGCCGAGTACCGCACAGCCAATCAAAAGTTTTATGAAGAGTATATCGCAGGCACGCTTGATGCGACGGAGTACAATGAGTTTGTCGCCCAGTTTTTGACTAGCTTGCCAATGCCGCGTTTGCATGAGTTACGTGAAGATTATATCAAAACTGAAATTGAGCCGCATATCCGCCCAAAGGCGATGGAAGTATTGTGTCAGCACATTGAGCTGGGTCACGAGGTAGTTATCATCTCCGCTACTAATGACTTTGTAGTATCTGCGATTGCCAAGCGCTTTGGCATTGAAGATGGCAATGTACTATCGACACCGCTTGAGATAAAAGAGGATCGTTATACGGGCAAATTAGCTGATAAGCCAAACTTTAAAGAAGGTAAGATTTATCACTTGGACAAGTGGATTGGCAAGCAGCAACTGGCTGACATTCATTATGATAAAACCTACGCTTATTCTGATTCCAAAAACGACATTCCTCTGCTTGAGTGGGCGGATGTGGCTATCTGCGTGTCTCCTGATGAAGCGTTACATGCGCATGCGTTAGCTCATCGCTGGGCGGTTGAGGATTGGTCGATTTAGTTTTATTATTATCAAGGTTCATGGAAATTCTATCTAAAGAATTTCCCTTGCAAAGCTAAAATTGCAGTGCAATTTTTTAATGCTTTTCAGGGTTATCACTCACGCTACAATAGCTAAGATAATAGTAAGAATTACCCAAACATTTTGGGCAAATCTCATTTAAAATAGCGCATCGTATTTTTAACACACACAGGAACACTTATGGAAATCAATCCGTATCAAGAACAAATTAAAGACTTATCTGAGCGTGGGCAGGATCTTCGGAGGTATCTTTGACTTCGATGGTAAGCAAGAGCGCTTAGAGGAAGTCAATTTAGAAATGGAAAGTCCTGAGCTATGGAACGATCCAGAACGTGCGACGAAAATCAGTAAAGAAAAAAGTCATCTTGACGGTGTTATCGATGTGGTGGTCTCGCTTGAAACTACGCTAGAAGATGCTGCAGCGATGCTGGAGCTGGCCGTTGAAGAGAATGATGAGTCACTGTTAAAAGAGGTACAAGCAGAATTAGATAATGCTGAAAAACGCGTCGCTGATCTAGAATTTCGTCGGATGTTTAGCGGTGAGATGGATCCCAATAACTGCTACTTAGATATTCAATCGGGTAGTGGTGGTACCGAAGCACAAGACTGGGCTGAAATGCTCTTGCGTATGTACACGCGTTGGGCGGAAGCGCACGGCTTTAAGGTTGAGGTGATTGAGACCTCATCAGGTAGCGTGGCGGGTATCAAGTCGGCGACTATCGAGATCAAAGGTGATTATGCCTTTGGTTGGTTGCGCACGGAGATCGGCGTGCATCGGTTAGTACGTAAGTCACCCTTTGATAGTAACAACGGTCGCCATACCTCATTTGCCGCTGTATTTGTGTCGCCTGAGATTGACGATGATATCGAGATCGATATCAATCCAGCCGATTTACGTATTGATACCTATCGTTCATCGGGCGCAGGTGGTCAGCACGTTAACACCACAGATTCTGCAGTGCGGATCACTCATGAGCCAAGTGGCGTCGTTGTCACCTGTCAAAATGAGCGTAGCCAACACGGTAACAAAGCAACCGCGATGAAAATGCTACGCGCCAAACTCTATGAGCTGGAAATGCAAAAACGTATGGAGAGCCAGCAAGCCGTTGAGGATGGCAAGTCTGATGTCGGTTGGGGCAGTCAAATCCGCTCTTATGTCCTTGATGACTCGCGTATCAAAGATCTGCGGACTGGCGTTGAAACTTTTAATACAGGCGCGGTGCTCGATGGTGATTTGGATCAATTTATCGAAGCCAGCCTAAAAGCAGGCTTGTAATGTTTAAAGCAGTTTTTAGATAAAATACAACCAAAACTTAAGGAAATTTTATGCCAAGCGTTAATCAATATTTCGATAATAAAGTGACTTCTATTGCCTTTCAAACAGCGACCCTTCCTGCCACTGTCGGCGTCATGGAGGTTGGTGAGTACGAGTTTGGCACCAGCGAATTTGAAACTATGAGTGTGGTTAGCGGTGCATTAACCGTGAAGCTGCCAGAGAGTGATGAGTGGCAAACCTTTAATGCAGGTCAACAGTTTACCGTTGAAGCTAATAAAAAATTTAACGTAAAAGTCGAAGTAGAAAGTGCTTATTTATGTGTTTATGGTCAATAGCAATTAAGATTTAATCGCTCTGATTTGAAAGTTTTTATAAACGCCAAGTGTTCAGCATTTGGCGTTTTTTTAGTTTTATTACGCCCAGCTTTTACACAGCCTTACATATTATCTGCGCCAAGCAAACAGTAAACTTGTCTTTATTTAATTATGCTAAAACAATATTAATATAGTTAAAGTATCATTAATTACAAGGCGCATTCTCTTATGGCAAAATCTGCTAAGCAAACCACTATTGAAGACTTGCGTCACGATTATGAGTCTCTAGCTCGCCGCGCCAAACTGCGTTACGTCAGTGATGATGAGCCTGGCTTTGAGCGTCGCCGTCATGGGCGTGGCTTCACCTATCGGGATGCGACTGGCAATACAGTTAAGGATAAAAAATTGCGTAAACGCTTTGATGCTTTGGTGATTCCACCGCTATGGTCAGAGGTGTGGATATGTCAGGACGAAAAAGGCCATCTGCAATCAACAGGACGCGATGATAAAGCACGTAAGCAATACTTGTATCATGAGCTATGGGATACGGTACGTGACCAAGCTAAATTCGATGCGATGCTAGGTTTTGCTGAAGCTTTGCCTAATCTGCGTGCGCAAGTTGAAGTGGATTTAGAAGCTGAGTCGTTGTCACGCGCTAATGTACTTGCCGCAGTGGTTAAATTGTTAGAAACGACTTTAATTCGTATCGGCAATAGTCGCTATGCAAAGCTCAATAAAAGCTATGGTCTTAGCACCTTACGTAGTAAGCATGTGAGCGAAACAGATAATGGCTTGGCGTTTGATTTTGTGGGCAAAAGCGCGAAGACTCATCATATCGAATTGCAAGATGAGCGTTTAATTGACATTGTGCAAGCGTGTTCTGAGCTACCAGGCTATCAGATATTCAAATATCTTGATGAGGACGGTGACAAGCAAGTCGTTGATAGCAGTGATATTAATACTTATTTGCGCGAGCATCTCTGTGCTGATAGTAGCAGTAGTGACAGCGATGACAGTATCGATAAACGTTATAGTGCTAAAGACTTTCGGACATGGATGGCTAGTGTCTTAGCAGCCAGCTACCTTTATGATGAGTTGCAAACCTCTGATAACGAGGAGATACTAGCCAGCGAGCCTGATAGCAAGTCTAGGCAAAAACTGGTTACTGAGATGGTCAAAGAGGTGGCTGATGAATTAGGCAATACTCCAAGTGTTTGTCGCTCCTCTTATATCAATCCTATCATCATTGAGCAATTCTTGGCAGGACAGTTTTATGAGCCTTACAAGCAAGCTCGCCGTGGTCGCACCAAAAAGCATCAAAGTGTTGAGGAAAAAGCCTTGCTTGGGTTCTTGCATACTTTAGAGCAAAATCGTTTAGACTGATTGCCACTATTAAAAGATAATGGAGAGAAAATCATGCAAGTTCGGGATAATAGCTTTTTAGTAACAGGCGGTGCATCAGGTCTAGGTGAAGCAGTGGTACGCGGAATCAACGCGCAAGGCGGCAAAGTCGTTATAGCTGATCTAAATATAGAAGCAGGACAGGCATTAGTTAATGAGCTAGGTGACAAAGCGCGCTTTATTCGCTGCGATGTGACTAGTGGCATTGATGTACAAGCTGCTGTAAATTTGGCTGAAAAAGAGTTCGGTAGTCTGAATGGCTCTATCAACTGCGCTGGTATTGCAGTAGTACAGAAGCTACTAGATCGTGATAATAATCCCTCTAGTCTTGAGGATTTTAGCCGTGGCGTAACCATCAATCTTGTTGGGTCTTTTAATGTCGCGCGATTGGTAGCAGCTAGTATCGCTAAACGTGTCGCAGCTAATATGAGTCAAAGCGAAACTGAACAAAACGCTGATCAAGGCATCGTTATCAATACCGCCTCTATCGCCGCCTATGATGGACAAGTCGGGCAGGCCAGTTATGCCTCATCCAAAGCAGGGGTTGTGGGTCTAACCCTACCATTAGCGCGCGAGCTGGCACGTCATGGCATTCGAGTGATGACTATCGCGCCCGGTATATTTGCCACACCGATGATGAATAGCATTCCCGAAAAGGCACGCGAGCAACTAGAGTCTGCCGTTCCGTATCCTAAGCGTTTAGGCGATCCTAATGAGTTTGCCAAACTAGTGCTACATATCATCGATAATGCCTATCTCAATGGGGAAGTCATTCGCTTAGATGGCGCGATTCGCATGGTGTAATCGATAGTGCTTAATTTATTCATAACTTTTGCACAAAACTTGCCCTAGATTTTTGTTATCTTATAACTTATGAGTTTTTTAAAATATTAATTATAATAAGTCACTACTATGTTATTTTCTCGTTTAAAAGCTTACAACATCAAGACTTCGCTATGGGCTACCGTCACGCTAATGTTTTTGGGGCTCATTAGCGCGAGCGCGATAACGTATGCTAAGAGTAGTACGAAAAATACAGCACAGCGAACCATCCTTACAGATGTCACTATTGATAAAGTCTTCGTCGATAAGTCTGAGCGCGTGTTGAAGTTATTAAGCGATGATAAAGTGATTAAGACGTATCATATAGCGCTTGGCGACAGTCCAGCAGGTCACAAACGACAGCAAGGTGACGAGCGTACGCCAACAGGCAGTTATAAGCTCGATTATAAAAACGAAAAATCTAGCTACTATCGCTCTATCCATGTCAGCTATCCCAACGCAAGCGACAAGGCGCAAGCCCGTAAACGCGGCGTTAGCCCAGGTGGCGACATTATGATTCATGGTCAAAAAAATGGCTTTGGACATTTAGCTGCACTAACGCAAAAGCGTGACTGGACCGATGGCTGTATTGCGGTGACTGATGATGAGATGGATGAGATTATGTCTGTGTACAAGGCAGGGATGCTGATTGAGATTGTAGAATAGATATAATTTATGCTTTTTATTTAACTATTATCTTTAGCGTTTGTTCTTTATCGAGCAAGCGCTTTTTTTTAGATTTATAGTGCCGTATTTATCTTGAAATACTCTTTAAGTACGCTTATATACAAGCTGAGAATAATATCATTACTTCTAATAAGGTTTTATTGTTTAACTTGCTTGAAATGTAAGTGAAGCTACCTTATATAGAGGACAGACAACGGTAAGCTGTTTCATTAAATAGTGATAAAAATACGCTGCCGTAGGTATACATTGATACTAATTATAAAAGGATAATCACATGAGATTTGAGAAATTTACCCAGAAATTACAATCTGCTATTCAAGAAGCCCAAAGCCTAGCTTTAGGCCGTGATAATACGGGTATTGACCCTGTGCATTTATTGGCAGTGCTATTACAAGATGAAGCTAATCTGTCCATTTGTCAGCAGGCAGGTGCGTCTATTCCAGCACTCAAGAACGGTGTGGCAAAAGCGTTGAATAATCAAGCAACGATTAGCGATCCGACAGGTGACGTCAATCTAAATCCAAATTCAGTCAAAATATTGAACTTAGCTGATCGTCAAGCGCAAAAAGAGGGTGATGATTTTATTGCGACTGAATGGGTATTGTTGGCGCTCGCTGAGCAAGGCGAGACCAAAAAAATATTTGAAAGCGCAGGCGTGACAGCGACGAAGCTAAAAGAGGTCATTGAGCAACTGCGAGGCGATGATACGGTCAATAATCAAAACGCTGAAGATCAGCGCGATGCACTGAATAAATATACGATTAACCTGACTGAGCAAGCAGAGCTTGGCAAGCTTGATCCTGTTATCGGTCGTGATGAAGAGATTCGTCGTACTATTCAAGTGCTCTCGCGCCGTACCAAAAACAACCCTGTGTTGATCGGTGAGCCAGGTGTTGGTAAGACTGCTATTGTCGAAGGACTGGCGCAAAAAATCATCAATGGTGAAGTGCCAGAGGGTATGCGTCACAAAGAAGTACTATCGCTAGATTTGGGTTCGCTGATCGCTGGTGCTAAGTTTCGCGGTGAGTTTGAAGAGCGTCTAAAAGCCGTTCTCAGTGATCTATCTAAGCAAGAAGGTAATGTCATCTTGTTTATTGATGAGCTGCATACCTTAGTCGGTGCAGGTAAAGCCGATGGCGCGATGGATGCAGGTAATATGCTCAAGCCTGCACTAGCTCGCGGTGAGTTGCATTGCGTTGGTGCAACAACTCTAGACGAATACCGTCAATATATTGAAAAAGACGCTGCTCTTGAGCGCCGCTTCCAAAAGGTTCTCGTTGATGAGCCAACGGTAGAGGACACAATTGCGATTTTGCGTGGACTCAAAGAGCGTTATGAGCTACACCATGCAGTCAGTATTCAAGATAGCGCGATTATTGCTGCGGCGCGGATGAGTCATCGCTATATTACCGATCGCAAATTGCCTGATAAAGCCATCGATCTGATCGATGAAGCGGCCAGTCGCTTGCGTATGGAGATGGATAGTAAGCCTGAGTCACTAGGCAAGTTAGATAGTCGCTTAATTCAGCTAAAAATGGAGCGTGAAGCACTCAAAGGTGAAGAAGATGCTGGCGCTAAGGCCGAAACTAAACTGCTCGATACACAGATAGAAGGAATAGAGCGAGAGCTTGCTGACTTAACAGAGATTTGGCAAGCAGAAAAAGCATTGGTTGAAGGCAGTAAACAGCATAAAGAGGACTTGGACAAAGCCCGTATACAGTTAGAAAAAGTGACTCGTGAAGGTGACGTGGCCGAGATGTCACGACTCAAATATGGGGTGATACCTGAGCTTGAAAAGCAAATTGCTACTCTTGATTCGGCAGAGCAAAAAGAGCAGAACGGTGAGCCTATCGAAATCAAACTGCTACGTAACAAAGTCACCGATAACGAGATTGCCGAAGTGGTCAGCGCTGCAACAGGGATACCTGTTAATAAAATGATGCAGGGCGAGCGTGATAAATTGCTGGCGATGGAAGATAAGCTCCATGAGCGCGTTATTGGTCAAGATGAAGCGGTTGAGTCCGTCGCCAATGCAGTACGTCGTAGCCGGGCAGGGTTATCAGATCCCAATCGTCCGTCAGGCTCATTTTTATTCCTAGGACCTACAGGAGTTGGTAAAACGGAATTGACCAAATCGCTGGCGAATTTCCTATTTGATTCAGAGGATTCACTAGTAAGAATTGATATGAGTGAGTATATGGAGAAGCACAGCGTCAGTCGTTTAGTGGGCGCGCCTCCTGGCTATGTTGGTTATGAAGAAGGCGGGGCACTCACCGAAGCGGTACGTCGTAAGCCTTATAGCGTCGTGTTATTCGATGAAGTCGAAAAAGCGCATCCTGATGTGTTTAATATTTTACTGCAAGTATTGGATGATGGTCGTCTAACCGACTCGCAAGGTCGAGTCGTCGATTTTAAAAACACCGTTATCATCATGACTAGTAATTTAGGCTCACATAAGATTCAAGAGATGGTCGGCGAGAGCTATGAAGACATCAAGTCTGAGGTTATGGAATCAGTGGGCGAGCATTTCCGTCCTGAGTTCGTCAATCGTATCGATGAAATCGTAGTGTTCCATGCGTTAGGGCAAGCGCAAATGGCGGGTATTGCCGATATTCAGATGGAGCGTTTACGTAGCCGCTTGCAAGAGCGTGAGCTCGATATAGCCTTGAGTGATGAGGCGATGAATCAGCTGGTTGCGGTGGGTTATGACCCTGTCTATGGTGCGCGCCCTCTGAAACGTGCCATTCAGCAGGAGATCGAAAACCCACTATCTTTAAAACTGCTGGCAGGTGATTTTGTCGCAGGCGATATCATCAAAGTTGACGTTGGTGACAATGATAAGCTGACTTTTAACAAGCTTAGAATGAGTTAGTTTTCCTTTTACGTACATCCCTTAATAAACAAAATAACCCCTTACTTGCAATAGCAAATAAGGGGTTTTATTTTTTTACCTTCTAAGTATTAACATTGTGCTATAAATAAACTAAATGCAAAATATTTTTATAGATTTAATAAGGATAGATAACATGATAACGCCTAAGCTTATAAGTGTACCTTTAGCCTTACCTTTAGCCTTACCTTTAGCCGTAATGGCACTACTCTTTAGTACAGCCGCTTGCTCCGACTCTTCGACAGACACTACGCTAACAGAAACTCGTAGCGTAAAAACTAGCGATCAAAGTGATAAAAGTAGTCAAGTTGCTGACCAAGTTAATGATAAAAAACCTAGCTTTACCACTCGAGCGATAGCGACCTTCGATGAGCCATGGGCGATGACCGCATTACCCAAACAGGACGATTCACCACCTAAGCTATTAGTTACTCAAAAGACAGGTGAGCTGTTTATTGTCGATACTGAGTCAGGTATAAAAACAGCTGTCAGCGCTGTGCCAAAAGTCGCTTATGGCGGGCAAGGTGGTTTGGGTGATATCATTCTGGCGCCAGACTTTGCCGCGACTAACAGGGTTTATCTAAGCTATGTTGAAGCAGGTGAAGGAAGTGACAGTAATATATTTGGTGCAAAAGTTATCAGCGCGAAACTGATGGGATTGAATAGTAATTCGCCAAGTTTGACGGCCATTGTGCCTATTTGGCAGCAGACGCCAAAGGTTAAAGGTCAAGGGCATTACAGCCACCGTTTGCTGTTTTCGACTGATGGAAAATATTTATATATCAGCTCAGGTGATAGACAAAAACAAGATCCAGCGCAAGATATGAGTGTCAATTTAGGCAAGATAATAAGGTTAAGTCCTGATGGTTCCGTGCCGATGGATAATCCATTTTTTGACAATGATAGTAAAGTCGCCCAGCAATTTTGGACGCTGGGCAATCGTAATGTATTAGGTATGGCATTTGACGATAGTGGTAGATTGTGGGCCAATGAGATGGGCCCACGCGGCGGTGATGAGCTGAACTTAATTGAAAAAGGTAGTAATTATGGCTGGCCTGTGGTGTCAAACGGGCGCAATTACTCAGGTATTGATATACCTGATCATGATACGCAGCCTGATTTTACAGCGCCCAAAATCAGTTGGACACCAGTCATCTCACCCTCTTCTATGAGTATTTATAGGTCTGGAATCTATAATGATTTTCCAGCGTGGCAGAGTAATGCCTTGGTTAGCGGCTTGTCATCACAAGCTTTGATTGTTGTTGACTTGAAGGGTCTTAACGCCTCTGAGCGTTACCGCTATGACATGGGCAAACGTATGCGCAATGTGTTAGTGGTAGAGGGGCAAGTGTGGGCATTAGAAGATGGCAATGGTGGCAAATTACTAAAGTTACTACCAAATTAAGCCTAATTGCCATTCAATAAAATTGCTGACCACTCAGTTACTTAATGCTTGTTTTACTATTGGTGTTAAGCTAAGTTATTGAAAATATTTTAATTATTATATGGTTTTAATTTTTAAGGCTTATTGATAATTAGTAATCAGTTTGTTACAGTAACTTTCCTTAAAAATTGAGAATCAACGATGGATCATGTGAAAGTGGGCAGATTGGGTCCGTTTCCAAAAGTAAGTAAACCTGTTTTTGTTACCTCAGCGCTGCTTATTGTTGGATTTATTATTTTCGGTGTATTTTTTACCGAAATGGCTGGAGCTTTATTTAGTTATTTACAAAGTTTTATTACTAATAAATTTGGTTGGATGTTCATTATTTTGATGAACACCGCGCTAGTTTTTTGTATTTATTTAGCAGCGAGCCGATACGGTGATATTCGTTTAGGCAACCAAACAGAACAACCACAGTACAGCTTGTTCTCATGGATTGGGATGCTGTTCTCCGCGGGTATCGGTATTGGCCTTGTCTATTGGGGAACGGCTGAGCCTTTATATCACTTTATGGCGCCTCCATTAGGTGAGGCTCAAACCGTTGAGGCCGCCAAACTTGCAATGAATATCTCATTTATGCATTGGGGATTACATGCTTGGGCGATCTATACTATAGTGGCGCTATCGCTGGCCTATTTTCATTTTCGCCGTGGACTGCCGCTATCTATTCGCTCAACGCTATATCCAATATTGGGTAAAAAGATATATGGTGGTTGGGGACATACCGTCGACATCTTAGCCGTATTTGGTACGATGTTCGGTGTTGTGACTTCATTAGGTCTTGGGGTGATGCAAATTAACTCAGGCCTTGAGAATTTATTTGGTATTCCAAACTCGTTGACCGTACAATTTATCATTATCGCTTTTGTGACGGCTTTAGCTTGCGGATCGCTGATGCTAGGGCTGGATAAAGGTATTAAGCGCTTAAGTGATATCAATATGGGCTTTACAGGCGTGCTACTCGCCTTTATGGTTATTTTGGGCCCAACCTTATTTATCTTTGATAGCTTTATTGAAAACATCGGTAACTATTTGGTGGCTATGATACCGCTATCGACATGGGGTGAGTCTTATAGCAATACTGACTGGCAGAGTGGTTGGACGATATTTTATTGGGCGTGGTGGGTAAGTTGGGCACCGTTCGTTGGTATATTTATTGCGCGTATTAGTCGCGGTCGTACTATCCGTGAGTTTGTGTTGGGTGTGCTATTGATTCCAATGCTGATTTTGTTCTTTTGGTTTACTACCTTTGGCGGTGTTGCTATTCATATGGAGCTATTAGCGGCTCTTGATCCTGCGCTTGTCAGTCCAGGATTGGTTGAAGCGGTACAAGCGGATACGGGCAGTGCTATTTTTAAATTGGTTGAATATTACCCTCTAACCAAGCCCATAACGCTCTTAATTGTGATTATGATTGTGCTTTGGTTTGTGACGTCATCGGATTCAGCCAGTTTCGTCATTGATATGCTAACCGCAGGTGGTGATACTAACCCACCTAAGATTCAGCGCTTGTTTTGGGCGACGATGGAAGGTTTTATTGCGGCGATATTATTAGCAGCAGGTGGACTTGGCGCATTACAAGCCGCCGCTATTGTAGCGGGACTACCCTTTGCTATAGTTATATTTGTGATGATGTACGCGCTATGGCGTGGTTTAGGTCGAGATCGACTCATACTTTATCGTGCTGAACAGCGCTTTATTACGGCAGAGTCAGTTGATCATAATACCGCTGATGAATTCATTGATGAGGAATATCTTAAGGGTCCGCCTAAGATTGTAAAAGGTGACTAAGTTATAACTAAGATATAAGCGGTTAAGCTCATTTATAAACTCATCTTAACAGTGCCACAATGTTTTTTTAATTATTGATTTAAAGACAAAGCCCCAAGATACCTTGCTATCTTGGGGCTTTTTTACTTGCTAAAACTGCCAAGTTTTGTATCAAGTTTGATAGTTAGGTTATAACTTGTTAAGGTATGCCACTTAAAAATTTGAGACGATACTTTCGAGACAATATTATGGATCATGTAAAAGTTGGCCGCTTGGGCCCTTTTCCACGGGTAAGTAAACCTGTGTTTTTGACTTCTGCAATACTGATTATTGCCTTTATTATTTTTGGTGCATTTTTTAATGAGCAGGCTGAGTTAGTTTTTAATCAAGCCAAAGCCTTTGTATCAGTACGTTTTGGCTGGTTTTTTATTGTCGTGGTCAATCTTGCATTGGTTATGAGTATTTACATGATCTTTAGTCGCTACGGTGACATTAGGCTTGGTCATCAGACAGAAAGGCCTGAATACAATCTCATTTCTTGGATTGGCATGTTATTCTCAGCAGGGATTGGTATTGGTCTGCTGTACTGGGGTACTGCTGAGCCGCTGTATCATTTTATGGCACCGCCATTGGGGACGCCTGAGACGGTGGAAGCCGCCAAACTTGCAATGAATATCTCATTTTTGCATTACGGTTTTCATGTGTGGGCGATCTATGGCATGGTGGCTTTGGCTTTGGCTTATTTTCACTATCGTGTCGGTTTGCCTTTAGCGATTCGCTCAACGTTATATCCGCTAATCGGCAAAAAAATCTACGGCCCTATGGGTCATACGGTCGATACTTTAGCGGTATTTGGAACGATGTTTGGGGTGGTGACGACTTTAGGTTTAGGCGTATTACAGATCAACTCGGGTCTTAATGCTTTATTTGGTATTCCTAATAATATTACGGTACAGATTATCCTGATTGCTTTTATCACTATGCTAG
The DNA here is from genome assembly GCF_030718935.1 of Psychrobacter sp. M13. Taxonomy (NCBI): domain Bacteria; kingdom Pseudomonadati; phylum Pseudomonadota; class Gammaproteobacteria; order Moraxellales; family Moraxellaceae; genus Psychrobacter; species Psychrobacter sp. M13. The sequence continues at coordinate 2,034,103 of NZ_CP132194.1, read as the reverse complement.
CAGGGCTATCCTTATTCATGGGATTAGATAAAGGCATCAAACGCTTAAGTGATATCAATATCTTATTTACCGTAGTACTGCTTAGCTTTGTGATTATCTTAGGGCCTACGCAGTTTATTTTTAATAGCTTTGTCGAGAATATCGGTAATTATCTGCACCAAGTTATCCCACTTGGCATGTGGACTGAGTCTTACAATGGCGAAGAGAACTGGCAGTCGTCGTGGACGATATTTTACTGGGCATGGTGGATTAGCTGGTCGCCATTTGTAGGCGTATTCGTTGCGCGTATCTCTCGTGGTCGTACTATCCGTGAGTTTATACTAGGGGTGCTATTAATCCCTATTACGATTTTATTCTTGTGGTTTACAGCGTTTGGTGGCGCGGCGGTACATTTAGAGATGTTAGCAGCGGCTGATCCTACTATGGCAAGTCCTGGTCTTATCGAAGCGGTAAAAGCCGATACAGGTAGTGCTATCTTTAAACTAATGGAATCTTATCCATTGACCTCAGCGGTTAACTTGCTTATTGTGATTATGATTGTACTGTGGTTTGTGACTTCATCGGATTCAGCCAGTTTTGTCATCGACATGCTGACCTCAGGAGGTGATACTAATCCGCCAAAGATTCAGCGTCTATTTTGGGCAGGTACAGAAGGGGTTATCGCAGCGGTACTATTAGCGGCTGGTGGACTTGGCGCACTGCAAGCGGCCTCGATTGTTTCAGGTTTCCCGTTTGCGATAGTCATCGTGATTATGATGTACTCGCTACTGCGTGGCCTGAGTCGCGATCATTTGATTCTCTATCGTAATCAGCAGTGGTTTACCACCGAAGAATCAGCCGAGCACAATTCTGCCAATGAGTTCCGTGATGAAGAGTTATTAACAGGACCACCTGATATCGAAAAAGATAATTAATAGTAAGTCGTCTTATGAAACTAAAAAGCCCTAGCTTATAAGTAAGCTGGGGCTTTTTTTATTAAAAACTATCGTATCAGAAGATTTATAAGGGGCTATAGCTGTTAAAAATTACTGAATAACGAAACTAAATGCATTCACCCTTCACATAACCCTCTGCCTCTGGCGTCGCACATGCCGAGCAAGCATTGCTAGCAGTGCGCAAGCTGACTACAGAAGAAACTAGGGACTTGACGCAAACGGGTTCGTATTGTGCTGTACAGGTGGTATTCGCTGGATTAAAAGGGGGACACATATAGAAGGCTCCAGTGCTTGGCATTTGATTGCCAGCAGTAGGGGTAGGAATGGATGTAGTATCAGGCGTGACAATAGTGGCCATTTCGCTACAGCCTGCCAAACCAAATATCAATGACAAACATAATGCCGAGCAAGAACCAACCAAAAACTGCCATGAAGTTGTTAAAATTTTACTAGACATAGTACCTCCTCGTTTATAAATTAGTTAACGCCCGGTTATTTCTAATTTACTATAGCTCTTTTTGTTAGAAATTGTAAGACAGTCATATTAAAGATAGTTGATGGACAATAAATAAATTTGCCAATGCCTTTTGGTATAAAAAAAGCCTATCTTATAGATAGGCTCTTCAATATATGAATAGTGATATTGCTAATTAAGACTGTTTTTCAATATTAATGTATTTTTCAAAATTCTGTGCATAATCCGTTAAGTTATCACTGAGCATCTGACGATATTGCTTGGTATAAAACTCAACGATGTCATCTTTTTCTTGAGCAAAGTCATCGCCTTTTACAAAGCCGATTGAGGCCACAGAAGCGCTATAGCGCGCTGCTGCATAGAGTAGGGAAGCACCGACTTGACCTGAATGCGCATTGTCACCTAATTGACTATTAGCGACACCAATTATCTCATCGGCACGTTGATAAAACGCTTGCATTTCAGGGGTGATCTCAACGCTTGAATCAGCATTATTGTTTTCAATGTCATTTTGAGCCATAAGAGTGTCCTAATAAATATAAGGGATAGCGTTACTTATTTTGATTATACTAAGTTTTTGATCAGACCAAGTTTTTGATCATGTCAGGTTTTTGATCGTATTAAAAGGTTATAAACCAGCATCCGCTTTTAGCATTTCAGCTTTGTCGGTTTTTTCCCAAGTAAAGGCAGTCTCAGAGCCTTCGCGACCAAAATGACCAAAGGTAGAAGTCTGCTGGTACATAGGCTGCAACAAGTTTAGCATACGGGTGATGCCATAGGGGCGCAAATCAAAATGCTTACGAATCAGATGAATGATCTCATCATTATTGATCTTATTGGTACCAAAGGTATTGATAGAGATAGAAGTCGGCTCTGCCACGCCAATCGCGTAACTAATCTGCACTTCACAGCGATCCGCAATACCAGCGGCGACGATATTTTTGGCAACATAGCGCACCGCGTAAGCGGCGCTACGATCGACTTTAGAAGGATCTTTACCACTAAAAGCACCACCGCCATGACGCGCCATACCGCCATAAGTATCGACGATGATCTTGCGACCCGTCAAGCCTGCATCGCCAACAGGGCCACCGATGACGAATTTTCCTGTTGGATTGATATGATAGCGCGTGCCTTTATGCAATAAATCTGCTGGCAGTACCTGCTTAATGATGTTTTCCATTATCGCCTCTTGCAGATCTGTCTGTGAAATGCTCGGATCATGCTGAGTCGATAGTACAACCGCGTCGATAGCGACAGGACGATTGCCATCATACTTGAGCGTTACTTGCGCTTTGGCATCAGGACGTAGCCAAGGTAGCTCACCTGCACGGCGCAATTCGGACTGACGCTGCATCAAGCGATGCGCGTATTCGATAGGCGCTGGCATCAGCACTTGAGTCTCGTTGCTCGCATAGCCAAACATCAGACCTTGATCGCCTGCACCTTGCTCTTCTGGATTCTGACGGTCAACGCCTTGTGCAATCTCAGGCGACTGCTTGCCCAGCATATTGATAATCGCACAAGTTTCGCCATCAAAGCCAAGGTCTGAATGATGATAACCAATGCCATTTACGGTATCACGGACGATACGCTCAAAGTCAATGTTGGCTGTAGTTGTAATTTCACCCGCTAACACTACTGCGCCCGTTTTGACTAAAGTCTCACAAGCGACACGCGCATTGATGTCTTCTCGCAAAATAGCATCAAGTATAGCATCGGAGATTTGATCAGCCATTTTATCAGGATGGCCTTCACTTACAGATTCTGAGGTAAATAAATTGTATTCACGCATAGTAGGATCGCTTAATTGCAGGGACTGTTATTAGATATTCAATAATTTTCAAAGATGATTAGAAAAAGTGAGTCAAAAAAATTACCATATCTTACCGTGATTTTGACTAAAACTCTAGGCTAGGTTTGATAATAGCCGACCAGCGCTAGCAAAGCTGCGATTACTGGAGGGCATAGCCGTTGCTTTGATACTCGTGCTATTTTGATATCTATATCATGGATGAAATAAGAGTCAATCAATCTAGCGTTTCAAAGCTATCAAAAAATAGTCGAAAGTTAATAGCTATAGCTCTAAAAAATCAGCTTTATCTTTAAACATACACTCATCATAGACAGGGCACTTGCCACATTTAGGCGTACGCGCTTGACAGGTATAGCGTCCATGTAAGATCAGATAATGATGGGCATCTATTATCATGTCTTCAGGTATGCGCGCGACCAGTTTTTGCTCAACGATCAATACGTTTTTGCCAGTGGCAAGGCCAGTACGATTACCGACGCGGAAGATGTGAGTATCAACCGCCATAGTAGGCTGTCCAAAGCCAGTATTCAATACGACGTTAGCTGTTTTGCGACCGACACCCGCCAGCGACTCTAGATCCTTACGATTGTCGGGGACGGTACTATCGAATTTGTCTATTAAATCACGGCAAGTCTTAATAACGTTTTTTGCTTTAGCATTATAAAGGCCAATATTTTTGATGTAGGGAATAAGACCTTCAATGCCTAATGCCCATATGGCTTCAGGGGTATTTGCCACAGGATAGAGCTGGTCGGTGGCAATATTGACACTAACATCAGTCGCTTGGGCGGAAAGAATCACCGCAATAAGTAGCTCAAAGTTGCTATCAAAACGCAGCTCTGTGACCGGCTCTTCAATCGTCGCCGCTAGCTTTTCAAAGAATGGCCTAACGTTACGCATAGGCATAAGCCGTGACGGCGGGGTATCTGCGGTTTTATATTTGACGGTTTTACTCATAATTGTTGTTATCTAATTGTTGGTATCTAGGCGAATTAAGAGGGCTTGTTTTCAGTGTTTAAAGCAGAGCCAGTTCTGTCTTTAGAGCGTCAAGCTCTTCTTGTTTGGTAGCATTGGTACGGACACTGATCTGCTTTTCTAGCTTTTTAATTTTACTACGCAATTTTGCTGCTGCAATAGTGTCTTTTGCTTGCTGCTCGCTTATATCGAGACTTTGACTGGCCGCGTTATTCAATTTGGCCTCAACCATGCTGACGACGGGTCTAGCATTGCTACTATCGGCAAGCTGCTCAGTTACCCGATTAAGATGAGTATGATAACGCAAGCGCAGATCGTTTTGTTCTTGCATGCGCTCATCAATAGTCAGCTCACGCTCAATGACGACTAAATCGATACAATCAACAGGGCAAGGGGCTATACATAACTCGCAGCCCGTGCACAGGTCAGTGAAGATGGTATGCATATGCTTGCCCGTACCGACTATCGCGTCAACAGGACAGGCGGGAATGCATTTTGTACAGCCGATACAGTCATCCTCACGGATAATAGCGCGTACCTCTGTAGGGCGCTGTGATGATAAGTCTAGAGGCCATTTTGATGGCTCAGCGCTCAGTGACCCTTTATCATCCGCCTCAATAATTAAGGCAATAGCGTCGGTCACTGGCTGACCACCAGGCACACATTTATTGTAGGGTTCGCCATCTACAACAATAGCTGTTGCATAGGGCAGACAGCCGTCAGGGTGCTCGCATAGACCACATTGAGTCTGTGGCAGACAGGCGTCAATAAGCGCTATTCTTTGTTGTACTGCTAGCGGCATGGTCTCAATCGTTAGCGTATCAAATAGCAGTGGTAGCTTGTCTAAGCGCTTATTATTAGGAAGGAGGGTCGAGTTATTTGGCATCTGATGACTGGCCTATAGGCTGGTATAAAAGTAGTCGCTATGTTTTTTAAAAAACTAATTATCTTCAAAAATAACGAGCATATTTAAGAATCAATAAAGGTTTAAATCACTACGCCTTGCTCTTGGGCAATTTGGGCAATCAAATCGTAAGCGATACTGCCCTTAAAAGGTATCTTCGGTAAAGCTGATAAATCAAAAAACTCTGCATGCGATAGCTCATCTTCTTGCAGTACAATATCACCGCTTTGATAGCTGGCGCGAAAGCCCAGCATTAAGTTTGAGGGAAAAGGCCAAGGCTGACTGCTGACATAGCGGATATCACTTAGAGTAATACCAACTTCCTCAGCAACTTCACGTACCACAGCGTGCTCTAAGCTTTCACCCACCTCGACAAAGCCTGCAATCAAACCGTACTGTAGCGGCAAGCTGGTCTGACCATAACGATGATGATGAGCGAGCAATATCTGGGTCTCGCCTGTCTCTGGATTAGGGCGCGTTATGGCAGTGATGACGCAGGGCTGTACGCGTGGATATTGACGCAATCGACATACCGAGCACACCATCGAGCGCTCGCCTGATTTAGCGCTATTGACAGCAGCACCACAACGACTACAGAACTGGGTATCTTCACGCCAGCGTAGCAGTTGAATGCCTTGACTGAGCGTATCAGCTACCGAGCTTGGCATTAGTGTGATCAGCTGCCGATAGGCAATAAAGGCGGCGGTATCGGCATGACAAGCGGTCAAATCATTGATATGGTCAGCGTCAACGATTGTGGGTAGCGCCAGCTTATGGCTTAGCGCATAGGCATGACTGATAGCAAACAGCGTTGCCGCGTTTGGCTCTTTATTAGCGCCTGTTTCATTAGCGCTTGGTGATGATAATCTATTTGTCTCATGAACCTCTATAGCAGCGAATAAGGGCACGCACCCAAGCTGATAGACTGGAGTATGTTGAGCATCAGAGGTTTGATTTGATGATGGGGTAGAAAGCGAAACTGGTAGCGGACGTATGCCATCTGCGGTTTGATGGCATAATACCGTTTCATCTTTAAATACAAACGCGCAAGTCATAACTTATCCAATATTAAAAAAGTGTTTATCGCCAAACGGGTATAGATTAGGCAGCAAGCAACTGACTTAAGCTGTGTTGTCCTACATTTAAGGATTGCTTACTAATAGGCCTGTTATGTTGAGAGTTTTCTAGATAATAATCAATAGACATCATGACATTAGCAATATTGGCGAGTATATCGTCATTAAAAGGCAAATTACCTGCAAAACGCTGCTCCAGAAATTTTGCCAATTGATTGAGCATAGTCGCTGAAATCGACAGCTGTAAAAAACGCATCGCCCCAGCAACTTGGTATAACATTTCAGGTAAATGCTCTAAAATTAGTGAATTATTCTCTGTTATCGTCAAGTAATCATCAATGATTTGTTCAGCACGAACTAAGGTGACGCGGCTCTCTTTGAGCAAAGTTTCATAAGCACTATTGAGCTGATGTAGTGAAATATTAGTATTACTGATACACAAGTAGATCTCGCCGGGTGTATGCTTCTCAGTCATAGTGATCATCGCGTTTTCAGCGCTCATCAGCGCCAGCAATAAATGATCAAAATCATCAGGGCTCGGCTTTTGCCACTGCATAACCGCTTGGCCTGCATCTTGTATAGCCGCCGCTGCATTATCCAAAACCAACAAACGTAACGTTGAGCTCAGTTCTAACAGATCAGTGGCGATTGCCGTTGCTTGAAATTTGGCAGTCGTCACTGCAAAATTCGAAAAATTGCCACGCGAGTAGCTGTCGACTTTCTCTTTAATATTATTTATCTGAAGTTGAAACAAAGCATGCAGCGTGTTGACTACTTCTCGATTGGGACCAAATAAAAAATTCTTCAACTGCAGACGTTGCGAGCTATCCAAGGTATTTCTAGAGTATTGCTCGCAGAGCTGCTCAGCCTGCACATGATTACGCTGGCAAGCCAAACTGACTAAATCAGCGAAGCGAGTGTCGACAACGGGTAAATAGTTTTGAAACTGCTGCTCCAAATAAATTAGCGTATGCTTATAGCGAATATTCAGCGGCAATATCTGCTCAATGTCAGTCACGATGGCATTAGCCGCTTGCCAAAACAGACTTTGAGAATGAGTGGCAATCAATGCACAAGCAGCGCTCATAGCCTCAACCTTTGGCTTCTCAGCAGCACTAACTTGACCATCAGTATTCGCAAGCACAACCGCAAGACCACTACGATAGGCATGGGTTAGCAGCTCCGTATCTACATCAAGTGCGCTCAATGGCTCAAAGTTTTGTTCAGGGTTAGCGATGACGACACTACTGCTACCAAAGCGAGAAAAATAATTTTCATCTATCGCCTCCTTTGATTGGTGCGCATGTAGCTTATTTATAATGGTTGCTAGTAAAGTAGGCTCTACGGTCTCTGTCAACAGCACAAATTCGACGTAACGATCAAGCGTCATAATAGCTTCTGACAAATCCATAATCAGCGCTGTATTATCATCGTTTTCACTATCAAATAAATGCTGTAATCCGCCTGCTATGGCACTACTTAAAACCTCTGCACCTTTTAGCGAGATCATCTCAAAAATACCAGCCAGCTGCTTAAAAACTTCTACTGAGTCCAATAATAAATCGACCTGCTGTTGGTCATCATTAAATTCACTAAGATGAAACTCAGCATCTTTTAGAGTGAGGGCAATCTCTTTATGTAATAAATGAAGGGACGGTAGATCAAAATTGGTAATACTAAGTATGGGCGTGCTCAGTCCTAATGGTTCAGATTGGCGCATAATTATCTTCCTTAAAAAGAGACAAACTAAAAGTATAAAAATTATTATTGTAAGATTATTTAGACCCTAGACCCATTGCGACATCTTATTTTTAATCTCAGGATGTTCTGTTGCCAAATTAGCAAACCAAGTGTGATTGGCCGCAGTATTACTGCTCGACTCCAATAATAACGTTGCAAGGGTAGCAAAGTTGGCATGAGTCGTCGAACCGCCATCGCTTTGCGCGTCCTCTTCAATAGCTAGCGTCACTTGACCGCCCGTCATCGCCAGATAAACTTCAGCCAAAATCTCTGAATCTAATAGCGCGCCATGAAAGGTACGATCTTGTTTACCGACATCTAGGCGACGTACTAAAGCGTCAAGGGTGTTTTTCTGTCCTGGGTATTGCTGCTTGGCCATGAGAAGGGAGTCGGTAACTTGCACACGCTGTGCAAAGTCGCTCATACCTACTTTATCAAATTCCATTATCAAAAAGTTCATATCAAAAGAAGCGTTGTGAGCGATGATCTCAGCGCCATCCATAAACTCATAAAGTGACTGTGCCACTTGATCAAAGGTCGGCTTATCGGTCAAAAAAGCCTCTGAGATACCATGGATTCTTATGACTTCTTCATCCATTCCACGCTGCGGATTGATATAAACATGCAGCTTCTCACCGGTAAATTTGCGCCCAACCATCTCAACGATACCCACTTCAATCACTCGATCGCCCTTGAGCGCATCTAAGCCTGTGGTTTCGGTATCCATAATCAGCTGACGATCATTCTCACCGCGATGGATAGGCTTTGGTAATAAGGGACGAAAATGTGGATTAGCGCGACTGGTATCACCATCGAATTTTGGTAGGTCTGTTTGATGATCATTATCTGTATTTACAGGGTCTAAAATCATAGGGTCTGAATTCACTGGGTCTAAAATCACAGTATTTGAAGTTGTAGTATTTGCAATCATCGTATCGGTACTCATCGGCTTAGTTGTCGACATCTCGGATATAGGTGTTGTATCATAAGGCTTATGGTTCGCTGCAACGGTCAAAATTTTTTCTGTAGTGACAGAGTCGTTTAACAAAACAGTATCTTCTAGTTCTTGTGCCTCTTCATCCTCAAAGTCATCAAGACCTAGCGGGTCAAAGCTTAGCCAATCATTATCAGCATCAATCGCTAAAGGCTGTTTTTTTTTAATAGCGTTTTTAATAGCGTTTTTAATAGCGTTATTAGTATCGCGCTCGCTACTTGACGTGACCCCTAAATTGGCCAGCTCATCGGCTTTTTCGTTACCCGCGTGTCCTGCGTGGCCCTTTACCCAATGCCAATCTACATCACGTGCGTTATTTAGCGCATCTAATTGCTGCCATAAGTCTTGATTGGCAACGCTCTTTTTACTTGCCGTTTTCCAGCCGCGTTTTTTCCAATTAGCAATCCACTCGTTAATGCCGTTTTTGACGTAACTCGAATCCGTCCATAGCTCTATTTTTATATCCTGCGGACTGTGCTTGAGGGCGGAGATTGCCCCCATCAGCTCCATACGATTATTGGTCGTTTCTGGCTCGCCGCCATATAGGTCTTGACTGCTGCCATCACTAAATATAAGGTGCGCGCCCCAACCACCAGCGCCAGGATTACCCTTACAGGCACCATCGGTATAAGCGATGGTCACATTTGGTTTTGCTGCCATAGGATTAGTTGTGTGATGGTTACTTAAGTTCTCTGACATAACGTTTTCTGACATAAAAGCTCATTGATAAGGGCTAGTTATTTTAGTTTAGAGATAACACTAATTTTATTGAGACCAGCTATTTTTGGTATGACCGTTAAAGCGCTATTTTATACCGCTTAGTGTAACAAGTAGTGTAGCAAATTAAACCAAGGTGATGATAATAAATACACTCGAGTATGAAATATAAAAATAGGAAGCTTTGCTCCTTAAGCGCACATATCAAAACAGAATTATCCTCAATATTTGTTAAAATATCACTACCATTTTATTTTTAATGCAGGATAACTACCTTATGCCTATATGCTCAAAAGCTGCTTGCCAACAACCTTTTCAAGATAACAAGCTAAAAGCGCTTATGCTAACGGCTGTTATCGGTAGCATGTTGTCATTAACTGCTTGTAATAATACCGACAGCGTCGCTGAGACTGAAGTTGCCGCTGCCGTTGATTTGTCTGTCTTTGAGGGCTGCTATACCGTCAGTTTCGATGAACCTGCACAGATCAAAGTCAGTGAGCAACAAGGCGCGTGGGTCATGCAAATGAAAGAGCCGGCCAGCGCTAACCGAGTTTGGGATGATCCAGAGGAATTAGAAGTGGTCGATAACAGTGAGATTCCAAAGTTCTTTTCTATCGATCCAGATAACGTCGATGGGGTAATCGCGCGTCCTGATCGAGTGTTAGTATTGGCTCACGTCAAGCCCGTCTATGCTAATATAGACCCTTTATTAGATAGTGAATATTTATCTTATATTTATAAAGGCGCGAATACTATTTATCGGGTTGAGTGTGATGAGGTTAACACTGATATCTTGGCTAATCCGCATGCCAATATAGTCATCGACAACGTCAATGAGAGTATTTGATCCATAAAAAGATAACAACGCCCTATAAAAGTAAAAGCATTATAAGAGTCAACAGCTATGAATTTTTTGAGTTATGTCATATTAGGCGGCTTATCTTATGCCGCAGGTTGGGCTATCCGCAATCAGGTACTAGACAAGCAGCTTGAGTCTGACACGCCTTATACCCTAAAGCATCCTGCTATTTTGGGGTATCTAGGTGGGTTTTTTATTATTATGTTGATTATCTCATGGATGATTGGGCGTTATATGTTGGGTCATATTCAGCTGGACTTGATGTTTATTATTATTAATAGCATTGTGGCGACTTTTGTATTCTCATTTGGCTTAAAACCAGAAAAGTCATTGATTTGATAAGCCTTTTTTATTAATGTTGAATACTTGTTGGGGCGAAACTGTCAAATACGCTATTTCAAAACTATATAAGCAAAAACACGGTCAAAGAAAATATTTTCTGACCGTGTTTTTTGTTAAAGCTAACGGTTATTTAAGTTTTAGACTTTGAATCTTCATCATTACTATCTACCTCTGATACTATTTTTTTATCTTCATCATCACTATTGGTTTTCTCGTCGTCAGCTTCTTTGTCATCATCATTATCAGCTTTGCTGTTATCTTGCTCATCGCTGGTTGCGCTATTGGCTTTATTCTTTGACTGCTTATCTTCGGTTTGCCCATCCTTCCAGTTTTTATACTTAAGTAAGTCCTTTTCAATTAACTTTAGACAGAACCCCAATACCAAAGCGTCATCCACTTGACCAATAAAGGGAATAAAGTCAGGAATGATATCGATCGGGTTAATCACATAGAGCAAGCCCACAACAGCGGCGGAGATAGTCTTATAAGGGACGTCGCGGTAATTACCTTGATAATAATCTTTGGCTAAACTGAATAGTAATAGCAGATCCTTAGCGTAACGTTGCAAGCCTTTACCATTATTAAGTTGATCATTAATTTTACTCTCTTTGCTGACAATCAGCTTTAGGCTATCTAAAAGGCCTTTTTCATCTTTTTCTTTGTTTTCATCGATATCAGTCATTTTTTATCATCCTTGTTATTATAAAACATTATACTTTAATGCTGTTTACGCTTAGCTACTATTTATATCTGATTATTACTAATACTCAGCTGCCATTCACGTTTAACTACTATAGCAAGAGTAACAGCATGCGCCAAACAAGCTGATAAGGTATTATGTATCGTTTTATTTAAGGCAATGACAAGCTTTGAAGTAAGACTAGGGGCTGTATAGTCTGTGATGAGCGCTTAAAATCAAATGAAAGGTAGAGTGATGAAAAATAGGACTGATATGCTTAGTCGCCGACGGTTTTTGTGCAAGGTGGGAGTAGGGGCAAGCGCCAGCTTACTTGCCAGTCAAAGTATCGCCCAAGCACTATTAAATACTGATACTGCTGAGCAAAACAGAAACGATGCGCAACTGACCAAAGATGATCTGCCAACCTCTGAGATAGATAGTAATCAATTAATATCGTCTAGTGCTGCCGATGCTAAGCCTCAAGCAAATTGCATAACGCCTACTATCGAGACGCGTCTATTTGCCAGCTCCAATGTTGGTGCTAATGATACCCGCAATCAGTTAGCTCTACAACGTATGGCTTGCTCGGGATTTAAAGTTAACAATCCAGCGGTTACTGATCGTCAGTATTTGCGTTTTGCGGGTACTGATAGCCAACGCGCCAGTGATCTACAGAATATCGCTACGGGTGCTATCGCTGCGCCCAAGCTGTTATTAGGGGTGCGCGGCGGTTATGGCGCTATGCGCATTTTGCCGCTGATTGATTGGCAAACGCTTGGTCGCATTATGACCGAGCGCGGAACGATACTGGCAGGATTTAGCGATGTTACCGCTATTCAGTGTGCGCTACTGGCGCAAGGGAATATGAGCTCACTTGCCGCGCCGATGCTGTATAGCGAGTTTGGCAAAACCAATCCCGATCAAGTCAGCTGTCGGCAGTTTGCCAAAACCCTGACTGATCCGAACCTCATTATCGATGTTGCCAGCGCTGCGATTACGAGTGAAAAGCTACCTACCGTATTAGCGACTAACGCCACACAAACGATAACGGGCACGATTTGGGGTGGTAATCTCAGTGTGGTATCAGCGCTGGCAGGTAGTCCGTATTTGCCACGTATCAAAGGCGGAATTGTGTTCTTAGAGGACGTCGGTGAGCAGACTTATCGCATCGAGCGTATGCTTTATGATTTGTACTTAGCAGGCGTGTTCAAAGATCAGCAAGCGATAGTATTCGGCGCGATTACGGGTACAGGTGAGGACAGCTATGACGCGCGCTATGATATCTCTATCGTCATTCAAAACTTGCATGAGCTGACAGGATTGCCTATCTATAACGGTATGCGCTTTGGGCATATTGCACAAAAGCAAAGCTTTCCGCTTGGGGCGACTTGCGAGATAAGTGCTGATAATAGTGGCGGTTATCGATTACGTTTTGCCGATTACCCTGTTATTGATGCTGGGGCTGTGAATGTTGAGGGGTTATGGCATATTTTTCCCTCAACGCGCCAATGATGTCGTCACTATTTTTAATAACAGTATTATCGGGCGATGCTGTAGCAATGAGCCATAATTATTATCTTTTTTGTTCGTTTCTAACACAAGAATAGCAAACTTTAAAAGTGTTAATCATACAGCTATCCAAGCGGTTAGTTAGGTGACCGTTATTTGCTCATCCCAATACGGCGGCGCACCATAATAGTCCGTCATAAAATCAATAAAACACCTAATCTTATAAGGTAGCAGCTTTTTGTGGGCATAAACGGCATATAAGCCTAAAGGGTTTGGCTCATATTCAGGCAGTACTATGACTAGTTTGCCAGCATTTAGTGCTTTACTAGCAATAAAAGTTGGTTGTAACACCAATCCTGCGCCTTCAATAGCGGCCTCTACTAAGACATCGCCATTGTTACTCCGAAAAACACTACTTTCCTTAAGCTGTTTTGCTTTTAAGTATTTAAATATTTCTCCCTTAGTCTCTACATTCATATAGCTGTAATGCAAATAGCGATGTGCTTCTAGATCCTCAAGTCGTTTAGGAGTGCCATGAACCTTTAAATACTCAGGTGACGCGCACAGTACTACGCGAATGGGTGCGATTTTTTTAGCAATAAGTGATGAGCTTTCAAGTTGTCCGATACGCAGGGCAATATCAAAGCCTTCTTCAACGATATCCACCTTTCTATCACTTAGTTGTAAATCAACAGTGACTAAAGGATAGCTTGCCTGAAAGTCAGCAATCAATTTTGCCATATGCTTTAAAGCAAATGAGACAGGGGCACTGACTCGAAGAGTACCCTTAGGATGCTGCTGTAAGCCGCCTAATTGCGCCTCCATATCATCGATACTCAATAAGATCTGCTGCGCGTGGATAAAATATTGGCTGCCAGATTCAGTCACGCTTACTTTACGAGTAGTGCGATTGAGCAGGCGAGTATGTAACTGCTCCTCTAACTTTGCCACATACTTACTCACCAACTGCGGGGAGAGCTGCATAGTAATGGCAGCCTTGCTAAAACTGCCTTCTGTCACTACCGCTACAAAAGCACGCATCGCGTCGATTCTATCCATGTCTCGTCCTTTATTTATCTTAGTAATGAATTTATTATAAATGATATGTTGATTATCATTCAATATATCTTGTCTTAATCTTTACTGCTGTTGATAGTAAAGTATGTCTATACCTAATGGCTTAACCGCCTATTTATTGAAATGCTATGGAGTAATCCTCGATGAAAAACTCATTATTGAATAAAGCTTTTGCAACAGATGCTGGATCGGCAGCTTTAATTCTTCGTGTACCTGTAGGCTTGATTTTGATGGCTCATGGAGCCCAAAAGCTATTTGGTTGGTTCGGTGGTAATGGACTGGCAGGAACAGCTCAATGGCTAAGCAGTATGGGTATGGAGCCTGGCTTACTAATGGCAATACTAGCAGGAAGCGCTGAATTCTTCGGTGGCCTTGCTTTAGTGCTGGGACTGCTGACGCGACCTGCTGCCATAGTTGCAGCCTTTACTATGCTCGTTGCTATTTTTTCTGTGCATATCGGTAATGGATTGTTTGCGGCTGATGGTGGCTATGAGTACGCACTAGTGTTGATGGTGGCGCTAATTGCGTTAGCCGTACAAGGCGGTGGCTATCTCAGTATTGATAATGCATTCTCAGAGAAAACAGGGCAGGTTTAACGATTATAAATAAAGGCTTCGTGCTTATGAACCGTCAAATAACCCTAGTCAAGCAGCCAGTATTGTTTATACCTCACGGTGCAGGACCATGCTTTTTTATGAAGTGGCAACCAGTTAGTACCTGGGACAAAATGGCTGAGTTTTTGACAGGTATTTCTAATCGTCTGCCACAGCGTCCCAAAGCTATTTTGGTAATTAGCGCCCATTGGCAGACGCCTGAGTTTAGTATTACCGCGGGCATGCAACCTGAGCTTATTTACGATTATTTTGGCTTTCCTGAGCATACTTACCAATTGACTTATCCTGCATTTGGCGCCCCCGTATTAGCTAAAAAGATCAGTGAGCTGCTTACCGATGCAGGTATAAATAACAATCAAGACCGCTCTAGAGGTTTTGATCATGGGATGTTTATACCGTTGAAGCTTATGTTCCCTGAGGCAGACATTCCTGTAGTACAGCTATCGCTGCGCAATGATTTAAATCCAAAGGTGCATATAGCTACTGGTAAAGCACTAGCTTCATTAAGACAAGAAGGGGTGCTAATCATCGGTAGTGGTATGAGCTTTCACAATATGGATGGCTACAACGATGCAACTTTTACTGTGCCATCAGAGCGTTTTGATGAGTGGTTAACGACCACGGTTGCAGCTGATCAAGATGAGCGCTTTGCTGGTCTTTGTGATTGGAAGCAAGCGCCCTATGCCTTGGATTCTCATTTGTTAGGTGCAGAGGAGCATTTGTTGCCACTTATGGTAGCAGTAGGCGCAGCAGAGGGAGATAAAGGTCATAAGGTTTACTCCCAGCAAGTGCTTAAGACTCAGTTATCAGCCTTTCAGTTTGGCTAACTTTAATGAGCAGATACAAACCTAATTATTAATAAACTAACGCTCATTTATCAACAGGAAAATAGAATGAAAACTGAACTTGATGGCAATAAAAGCTTATCTAGTGCAACTATTCTAACGCAGAGTCCACAGCGGATAATGAATCGGCTATGCAAACACTGGGCACACAAACTACCAGTGACTCTTAGCCCAGATCAAGGTGAGATTGAGCTGCCTATGGGTATCTGTCGATTGCATTGTACCGATTTACTGACAGTGGAGCTTAGCAGTGATACCGAACAGATGGCAAGGTTACAGGAAGTAGTAAGCGATCATCTGCTACGCATGGCAGGCAAAGAAACGCTTATTATCGAATGGACTTGATTTGTTAATATAGCTGGACAGACTCTAGTGCCTTGGCATGTCTCTATCGGTACACTGGTATTGGTTAAAGTTAAATTCAACCTTATCAACCTAACGAAAAGCATACATATTTTTTACTGAAAACAGCTCTAGAATGAACTGTGATTTGAAAAAAAAGTCATCGTTATAAATATTAGTAAATTGATCAGGAAGAACAATTTAAGGCAGCTTATGCCTCTGTAAAACAACAAGGAGTGGTTTATGTTATATCCGTATCCAAACAGCAATGACAGCAGTGTTCAATTTAAAGAAAAATACGACAACTTTATCAATGGCGAGTGGACCGCGCCCGTCGATGGTGAGTACTTTGATAATACTAGCCCTATCGATGGCAAAGTTATCTGTCAAGTGGCACGCTCTAAAGAAGCGGATATCGAAAAGGCATTGGATGCCGCTCACGCTGCTAAAGACGCTTGGGGTAAAACCAGCGTGACAGAGCGCTCTAATATTTTGCTCAAGATCGCTGATAGTATGGAAGCCAATCTAGAAGCCATCGCTATTGCTGAGTGCTACGAGAACGGTAAGCCCGTACGCGAGACACTGGCCGCCGATATTCCCTTAGCTATTGATCATTTCCGTTATTTCGCTGGTGCCATTCGTGCGCAAGAAGGCACGCTGAGTCAAATCGATAACGATACCGTCGCCTATCACTTTCATGAACCCCTCGGCGTCGTCGGTCAGATCATTCCTTGGAACTTTCCCATCTTAATGGCCGTATGGAAGTTGGCGCCAGCGCTTGCTGCAGGTAACTGTATCGTCCTAAAGCCTGCTGAACAAACGCCTGCCTCTATTCTGTTTATGCTCGATATCATTGGTGCGGCGGATATCCTTCCTAAAGGGGTGCTTAACGTCGTCAATGGTTTCGGTGTTGAAGCCGGCAAACCGCTAGCCTCTAATCCACGCATCAACAAAGTAGCCTTTACAGGTGAGACCACCACAGGTCGTCTTATCATGCAGTACGCCAGTGAAAACATCATTCCCGTGACTTTAGAGCTCGGTGGTAAGAGTCCGAACATCTTCTTCGCCGACGTTATGGATGAAGATGATGAGTTCTTAGACAAAGCTATCGAAGGCCTCGTGATGTTTGCGCTTAACAGTGGCGAGATCTGTACTTGTCCATCTCGTGCCCTTGTGCATGAGAGCATCTATGACAAGTTCATTGAGCGTTGTGTCGAACGTGTCAAAGCGATCAAAATGGGTAATCCACTAGATACCGATACTATGATTGGCGCACAAGCCAGCTCCGATCAGCTAGAGAAAATCCTATCTTACTTGGATATCGGTAAAAAAGAAGGCGCTAAAGTGTTAGTCGGTGGTGAACGTGCCAAGCATGAGGGTAGTATTGCAGAGGGCTATTATGTACAGCCGACTATCTTTGAGGGCACTAATGATATGCGCGTGTTCCAAGAAGAGATCTTTGGGCCCGTACTTGCTGTGACGACCTTTAAAGATGATGATGAGGCGATGAGTATTGCTAATGATACGCTATATGGTCTAGGCGCTGGTGTTTGGACTCGAAGTGTACACAAGGCTTATCGTTTTGGCCGTGGTATTCAAGCGGGTCGCGTATGGACCAATTGTTATCATCTCTACCCTGCTCATTCTGCATTCGGTGGTTATAAGCAGTCTGGTATCGGTCGTGAGAATCATCTAATGATGCTCAATCATTATCAACAAACCAAAAACATGCTGGTCTCTTATGATCCAAAAGCTATGGGATTCTTCTAAAGATTAATTTAGAAAATGAGAAGCATGTACTGATCACACTGTCAGCGATCCGAATCTACTAACGGCTAATAATTTGAGCAAAAAGTAGATTCGTAAAGCTGATAGTTTTGTTTTTAGTAACATTGCTTCGATGATAACTCTCCGGTTTATTAGACGAGTTTAGGGGTACAGCATGGAAGATTCCAATAATCAGATAGATGGTGGATCAAATAACAGTATTGAAAATAACAAAGAGTATTTTGCTAAAAGACAACTTGAACAAGGGGCAGTGGGCTGGGTACTATTAATAGGTCTC
Source organism: Psychrobacter sp. M13 (assembly GCF_030718935.1). Taxonomy (NCBI): domain Bacteria; kingdom Pseudomonadati; phylum Pseudomonadota; class Gammaproteobacteria; order Moraxellales; family Moraxellaceae; genus Psychrobacter; species Psychrobacter sp. M13. The sequence continues at coordinate 2,016,139 of NZ_CP132194.1, read as the reverse complement.
GGCGTTGCCTACGTCATTTCTGGAGACTTTGCAGGTTGGAACTTTGGTCTTGCACAAGGAGGTTGGGGAGGTTTATTCGTTGCTCTAATAGTCGTTGCTATAATGTATTTGTGCATGTGTCTTTCAATGTCAGAGATGGCAACTATGTTACCTACGGCAGGTGGGGGTTATAGCTTTGCACGCACAGCCTTTGGTCCTTTAGGAGGCTATTTAACAGGAACCGCTATTTTAATTGAATACGCTATTGCACCAGCTGCTATTGCGGTGTTTATTGGGTCTTACTGTGAATCACTTTTCGGTATCGGAGGGTGGATCGTATATTTGTCGTGCTATATACTTTTCATAGGTCTCCACTTAAAAGGTGCTGGAGAAGCATTAAAAATAATGTTTGGTATTACAGCAGTGGCATGTATCGCACTAGGCGTATTCATAGTTTCCATGTTTCCACATTTTGATAGCAAAAACTTATTTGATATTGCAGTTGGAACTGAAACAGGTGCCAGCTCGTTCCTACCGTTTGGTTATATCGGTATATGGGCTGCTGTTCCTTACGCCATTTGGTTCTTCTTAGCCGTTGAGGGTGTGCCTCTAGCTGCTGAAGAAGCTAAAGATCCTGCTAAATCTTTGCCTCGTGGTTTGATTGGTTCAATGTTGATTTTAGCGACGTTTGCACTGCTTGTGCTACTTCTAGGTCCGGGTGCTGCAGGTGCAGATGCATTAAAAGATTCGGGTGCGCCTTTAGTTGACGCCTTAATTGCCGTATACGGTAAAGATACATGGTTAGCAAGTTTTGTGAATTTCGTTGGTCTTGCAGGTCTTATTGCAAGCTTCTTCTCTATTATTTATGCTTACTCTCGTCAAATTTTTGCATTATCTCGTGCTGGTTATTTGCCCAAAAAGCTCTCACTAACTAACAGTAATAAGGCACCTTATCTAGCTCTTATCGTTCCTGGTATTATAGGTTTCTTACTATCACTTACCGGTGAGGGTGATCTTCTAATACTCATGGCAGTATTTGGTGCCACTATTTCATATGTACTTATGATGGCTTCTCACATCAAATTACGTTTATCTCGTCCTGATCTTCCTCGTCCCTATAAAACACCAGGTGGTATCTTTACTTCCGGTATCGCACTAGTTTTGGCATCACTTGCAGTAATAGCTGGGTTGATGGTGGATCCTAAGGTTTGGTTTATGGCTGCAGGAATTTATGTAGTATTTATTCTCTACTTCGTTATATTCAGTCGTCACCACTTAGTGAGTGGTACACCAGAAGAAGAATTTGCTCAAATTAAAGCTGCAACAGATGATTTGAGTTAAAGTCATTTACCGTTATGTCTTATTAATTCAAGATAATTTGCTAGTGTGGTTTTAAGTTTAAGCGATTTTGAACCACACTTTTAAAATTATCTTCGATATATGTGCAATAAAGAACGTATTGAAGATAATTGCGAACACACAGATTTAGGGTGTATAAAATGGCATATCAACATACAGTAGGGCAACGAAACTATCAGTTTAAAGACTTGAAAATGTTACTTGCAAAAGCATCACCGAAGCGCTCTGGCGATGAGTTAGCTGGAGTTGCTGCCTCTGATGCGACCGAGCGTGTTGCAGCACAAATGGCTTTATCTGAATGCCTGCTAAGCGATTTTTTAACTGACTTTCTTATTCCTTATGAAACTGACGAAGTCACTCGCTTAATTATGGCACAGCATGATCCTCAAGCTTTTTCTAAGATATCTAGTTTTACAGTTGGTGATCTTAGAGACTGGCTCTTAGGAGAGTCTGCAACAACAGAGACAATATCTGAGCTAAAGTACGCTTTTACACCAGAGATGGTCGCTGCTGTTAGCAAAATAATGCGGGTGCAAGATCTTATATTGGTTGCGAAAAAGTGTCGAGTTGTCACCAAGTTCCGTAATACAATTGGCCTTGAGGGCTGCCTATCTACGCGACTGCAGCCGAATCACCCAACTGATGATATGTTAGGCATTTCTGCAGGCATTATTGATGGATTGATGTATGGCAACGGTGATGCAGTAATTGGTATCAACCCAGCTACTGATAACTTGCAAAACCTCTCTGAATTATTGAAGCTATTAGATCATGTTATATCTGAATATCAGATCCCTACACAGTCTTGCGTTCTAACTCATATCACCTCAGCCATACAACTTATTAATAAGAATGTACCGGTTGACTTAATCTTTCAGTCAATCACTGGTAGTGAAAAGGCAAACACTAGCTTTGGTATAAATTTAGACATGTTAAGAGAGGGATACGAGGCCGGTCTTAGCCTTAATCGTGGCACGGTAGGTCAGAATGTGATGTATTTTGAGACGGGTCAGGGGAGTGCGCTTTCAAGTAATGCCCACTTTGATGCTGATCAGCAGACGCTTGAGGCGCGAGCTTATGCTGTGGCTCGTGAGTTTAATCCTCTACTGGTTAACACAGTGGTTGGATTCATCGGTCCTGAATATCTTTTCGATGGTAAACAAATTATTCGAGCAGGATTAGAAGATCATTTTTGTGGCAAGCTTCTTGGCGTGCCTATGGGATGCGATATCTGTTATACCAATCACGCTGATGCTGACCAAGACGATATGGATACTTTGCTCACTTTATTGGCGAATGCTGGAATTAATTTTATCATGGGTATTCCAGGGTCCGATGACGTTATGCTCAATTATCAAACCACATCCTTTCATGACGCGTTATACGCTAGGCAATTACTTGGTTTGACTCCTGCCCCTGAGTTTGCTGCTTGGCTAAGTGATAACGAGATATACACTCAATCTAAAAATAAGATTTATTGGTCTGATAAACCGTCTGCCCTGTTGTCTGGAATAATGTGATGATCTTTTTTTGACGTGAATTAATTATTTATTGTAGTACTAACTTATGATGGAGAACTCTATGTCTATTGACTATCGACAAACGAAGCAATCGGAGGTTATAGACAGTCAGCTTGAAGCAAGTAGTGCTCACTCCGATAGCGATTCTACCGAACTGGTTCATAGGGATGTTTGGCAAAAACTAAAAGAACATACAGACTCCAGAATTGCTTTAGGTCGGGTTGGCTGTAGTATTCCGACCAAACCCTTATTAAAATTTCAGCTTGATCACGCTGAAGCTAAAGATGCAGTACTACAGAATCTAGATGTCGACGCTTTAATAGCTGATTTATCTAAACATTGTAATACAACTATTACAGAGATAGACATAGATAGAACAGCTGAAGATTTGCTACAGACTAATAGTCAAGAACCAGCACAGTCAGACGATAACTTGCAACTCCTTAAAGTAATGAGCCAAGCCAAGAATAAAGCGGACTATCTTAAACGTCCAGACTGGGGAAGATTGCTAAGTACTGACTCATCTAAGAAGGTAGGGCAGTTTGGTGAAGATAAGTCTTATGACGTAGTAATTGTCATGGGAGATGGTCTATCTGCAAGGGCAATAGCAGAGAATGGACCAAAGCTTGTTGCAGAACTTATTCATTTATTTAAGGAAGAAGGCTGGAGCATTGCGCCATTAGTTATTGCTACAGGAAGTCGCGTTGCTTTAGGCGATGAGGTTGCAGAGAGCTTCAATGCTAAGATGTTGGTGATGCTGATTGGTGAGCGCCCCGGTCTAAGCTCGCCTGATAGCTTAGGTATTTATTATACTTGGAAAGCTCAATCATCAAGCCATGACGCTATGCGAAATTGCATCTCTAATGTACGAACAGCTGGGCTTCCAATTAGAGTAGCCGCAAGCCGTCTATTAGCACTGATGAAAAAATCTTATCAACTTGAGTTATCAGGCGTTGACTTAAAGGATGAGCAAGAATTGCCTGTATTAAATCAAGATCAAGCAAAGATAAAGTTTTTATAGCTGACTGAACCGCCCCGTGATTGTCGGAGACCTAACTTTCTGAGAGAATACGATAATGAAAACACGAAACTACACCCCTGAGATTAAAGATTGAGCTATTCGTATTCTAATTGAAGCTGCGAATGACTACCCTTCCACCTGATCGGCCATTCAAGTCATAGCGCCTAAGATTGGCTGCACACCTGAAACCCTGCGATCCTGGCATAAAAAGCACATCGATAAAACCATACCAGCTACTATTCAAGCTCAAGATCAAGCTGCACGTATTAAAGAGCTTGAACGCGAGATCAAATAACTCAAGCAAGCCAACGAGATTATCAGGAAGGCAGCCGCTTTTTTGCCCAGGCGGAGCTCGACCGCTGACTAAGACAATGGTTAGGTTTATCGATGAGCATAAATATCAATACGGGATCGAGTCAGTTTGTAGAGTCCTACCGATTACTCCATCGGCTTATTATCGCGCTAAAGACTTAGAGGTCTGTCCTGAGAAGCACTCATTACGCAGTCAGCATGACGGCTTCTACATTTGATACTGAGCTTAGCGAACATGGCTTTGATCAAGCAGCACTAAGACTGCGAAGCAAGGTTACGTGAACTCGTGCTTTGGGATTGATAGCGAAGAGGCTTATGAGGTAGAAGAGTTCAATATTAATGAAGGTAGTGATCAAAATGAAATACAAAAAGTTAATCCAGTGAAAACACTGCCAATACATGACGCTACAAGCATTGAGCAGGGGCTACGGCAAAGTGTGACAGCGGTAAGCTAGTACAGCCAACGCAAACATACGGTATAAAAAAGAGCTGAGTGATTCAGCTCTTTTTTTTGGCTAAGTACAGACAGGACTGCACAGGACGCAGTAAAAAAATATGGGACTCGGTAACTGTATGAGAGGAGATGCTCTCATTCAATTATTAGGAGATAATCATGGATAATTTAATCATAATAAAGCCTGTAATTAAGCAATGCAACCACATCCCACAGCTATTGAGCATTAAAGATGTTAGTAGTTATACTGCTCTAAGCCGCTCTACTATATGAGCTTATCAATGAAAACTCTGACCGCTACGACCCAACGTTCCCTAAAAAGATACAGCTTACGAAGGTAAGAGTAGTGTGGGTAGCTAGTGAGATTGCGAGTTGGATTAACACTAAGATAAATGAGCGCTAAGTCTGAATTTGTATAACCGCTTCAACTCGATCGAGTAGGGCGGTTCAATTGCGTCCTCAACGGTATCGATCATCCAAATGGTTTTGCTCTTTGGTTATGGAGAGGAATCTATTAATTTAAATCAGTACTCTCATTTAAGATTAAATGAGAGCAACGAATCTTTTAGCGGTATTGAGCGAAGAAACCGTTTGCTGCTCTGACACAATAAGTATCAGCTATGCCATGATAGTTTGAGAGTAGCGCAGTATAGCTTGCAACTTGACCTGCGCCTGTGGCCTCAGCTTGAGTGCTACCTGAAGTAATGGCAGCAGTAAAGGCAGAGGTATAAGCAGCAGTTAGAAGAGTATTAAGTTCAGTGGAGAAGTTTTTCTGAACATCATCAACGACAGGTTGAATACCATTATTAATAATGGTCGGCAACGTACTAACATATGCTGATTTATTAGCAGCGATACGTGCGTCTTTATTAGTAATATCCACATCTAATGCAGCAAACTGTATGTCCTTTTTGTCTTGCCAAATGCGTGACTGAGTTGTAGTGTTAATATCGAAGATCACACTTGGATCTTGATTACCACCACACATAAGAACAGGCATCGTCGGCTCATAATTACGTAGGTCATTTTTTATAAAAGCTTGGCGTACACCGTTCTCACTATTAACTGCCAATGCTGCTGTAGTAAAGGTTGGGAATGTACCGTCAGGATATTTTCTCATATCTTGTACATATTTAGCTCTAAAGTTGGTATTGAATAGATAGTTTGTTTTATCAAAACCAAAAGCAAATAGTGGCGAAGCAGGAGAAATGGGATCTAAGAAGTCATAACCAGTTGGTGCTGCTTGGAATAAGCTAGTGACGGGCAATTGGCCAGTTTGGAACAAGCTATTGACGGAGCCTTGTGTCGGAAATAAATTAGGCGCATTGGTGTATCGAGCAGCATAAATTTCATCGAAGGGACTACCCTCACCATTAGCATTTTTGAACTCTTCTCTGTAGCTTGCGCTCAGCAAAGGTAAAAAGATAGTACCTCCAGCAATAACGTTACCTGAGAGAATAGAATCGGCAAAGGCAGAGATAGCGTAAGCACCAGAGCTTGGGCTGATAGCGGTAGCTGGTGTTCCTGCCTCATCAAGTAATTTAGCAGTCGCCATTGTAGCGTAACCACCTTGTGAGAACCCCGTTATAAAGAGCTTATCGTTATAGGTGACAGTACTGCTCACAGACTGTCTATTGCTAGTATTGACTGTATCGACCGTAAGCTTACCTGCTTCTAGCGCGTCAATCATCTGCTTACCTTGCTCCACCGTATTATACGGAATATAGGATAAGTCAGATTTGTCATAACCTGGATAGTTGGGGGCAACTAAGATATCCCCTTGACCGACGTAAGTAGCGGCTACTACTAACGATTTTAAATAAGCAGGGTTAGTAGGGTCGTTGAGCGCTGCTAGATTGTAGTTTTTATCAGAGTTCGTTCCATGTGCATATAGCGTAATAGGGCGCTCGCCTTGGCAGATAGGATCATTACCATTGGGAGTAATCACAGCTCCTGTTGCATTGGTTGCCTCGCCTGCTACTCCAGTGGTGGTATGATTGATATAGTGGACAGTGATACCGCAAACAGGATCATCTACCTTGGCACTAACATTGATGCCTTCAGCATCGATAGCTTGTTTTAGCTCTTGGGCAGTAAATACTTTCGTAATTTCAGGCGATTCAAGTAATTTAATTGGATTTGCAGGATTTTGAACGACTTCTTTAAAAGAGGAGTCGTCATCATCACAACCCACCAGTGCAAGGCTTATGCACGTTGCCAGCACTGTTAAAGTAAGAGAACGTTTGGTAGCTAATGACTTAATAACTGAGGTATTGCTCATCGATATACTTACATCGGAAGTATGCTGGTATTTTTTCATAAATAACGTCCATGTTATTGTTAAAGTTTAATTATCGGAATTAGACAGTATGTAAAGACACTTACTATTTCACCTTACAATCATATCTTAAAATAGCAATAATTAGAAACAACATTAATTCATTTGTTAAGTGATCTTAAGCAGTCATATTTTATTAGTTTGCATATGATACAGACATACTTTTGGTTACTTAAATTAGCGTTCTCAAGATTCTAATAAGAGACATTATAGTAAATATACACTTAGCAAGTTTTTCTGTTGACATAGGATATCTTAAAGCTTGCGACAGCCCAACCATCATGATATTAGGCTGTATTCATAGAGAGTTTGGTCCAATAGATTACCAAGCATCTTAAGAGTGTTCTGAGATGAAATTCGCAATATAATCATTTACAATTTCAGGTTGCTCAAGCGCTACTGAGTGACCAGCTTTAGCAACTACAAACATCTGACTCTCAGATACGGTTTGAGCAATATTTTCTGAGAGTGGGACTTCGTAGGCATGATCTTGCTCGCCTGCTAATATTAATAGTGGAACCGAAGATTCTTTGAGTTCGTCCAGCACACCTTTTCGATGAATAACGCCGTGAGCACTACGTGAAATATCTGGTCCTAGCTCCATCATATACTTACGCCAATTTTCGCGCTCACTCTCACGCGAAGAGTCTGCTAAATAGTCATCACCAAACATAATGTACATAAGGGTATCAATAAATGGTTCAGTACCGTTTGCCTCTACGCCATCAATGAGAGGTGAGAACTCTGCTAGTTTGTATTCAAGTTCGCCGCTAGATCCAAGTACGATACATCCTTTTAGTAAATCTGGGCGACGAGCCGCCAAACGCAAAGCAACAAAACCGCCCATGGAGTTTCCAGCAAAAAAGCAAGGGGCTATATCAAGCGCCTCAATGAAAGCTGCGGCATCGTCAGTTAAAGTATCCATATCGACGCTTTTCAATTCAGATCGAGCACTTTTCCCTTGGTCTCTATGGTCATAGGTTATTACTCTGATGTGCTTAGAGAGTCCCTCTATTTGATGAATAAACATTTCTCGATCAAAAAATAGTGAGTGACTCAGTACCAATGTAGGAGCGTCTTTGGGGCCTTGCTCATCATAGAAAAGCGTAGTTCCGTTAACATCAATTGTTGGCATAATCTTCTTCCTTGTAGTAAACACTATTAATTCAAATAGATAGCATCTAGCGAACTTAATAATAGCATGGGAAAATGTCAAATAACTGTTGTTAATGTATTCGAAACTGTTTGTGTATTTGAGACTACAATCTAGATTTTAATTTGCGCGTGTACAATCGTGGTGATAAAGCTATCTTTGGTAGCCGAGATAAGCGGTTAGTTATTTAAAACTAGTCATCTAAAATAAGCATAAAAAAACACCGCTAATCTCAAAGATTAACGGTGTTTTTAGAACTACTATAATGGTACCCGGAGCCGGACTTGAACCGGCACGCTATTGCTAGCGAGGGATTTTAAATCCCTTGTGTCTACCAATTTCACCACCCGGGCAAAACTTGTTTTATCCTTAGCGTAATCTAGCTGATAGACCATCTAGTTACTGGATAAGTGGTCGCTATTATAATCAATTTTATTGAGAATGCAAGCTAAATTTTGATATAATTGGAGGCTGGAGTCGGAATCGAACCGACGATCAAGGAGTTGCAGTCCAGTGCATTACCACTTTGCTATCCAGCCAATCAAGGTTGACTATATTAGCAAAACTATTTTAAATTACAAGCTATTTTTTAGATAAGAGCACTTTATTTAGCACTTAATAGTACCTTGATGCTTCTATTAATAATTAAAGAGTTGGCTATTTAGAATTATATGAACGCTATTAGTCAAAAATGCCTAGCAAAAAATAGCCCTACCAAGCGATCGCTCAGTAAGGCTATCAAAGACTCGTTTAAAGGCTTAAATAATATCTTTATTATCACTACGAGCCTTTTTGATGTCGCGATAGGTTGCAGTACAGATTAACACCAGTACGCCAAGCGTAATCGCGGGCCAAATTAAAATATAGAATCCATAAAGGTAAACGTTATCCATAATAGCTCCTTAAGTTTTGGGTAATGAGGGTGTCTTTGCTTTTTTGTCATAGTCGCCCACACGTTCTTTAATCAAATCAAAATCGAAGTACTCATTACCCATAAGACTGATGATGACACAGACAAGCGTACTGACGCCATAAGCTGTCAATGAAGCGACGAGCACCATGTATTGACGCAAGAAGCCAGTGGCAAATACAAGCATGAATACGAGTGCGATAGCCGCCGCGCCCATACCTATTTTGCGACCTAAGAAACCAAACACCATAAGCCCGATAACGACTGCGCCACCGACGCTTGCCATAACTTCGAAGAATAGAGCGGTAATACCGACAATAGGTATCAGCTCAAAGCGGGCAATACAGAAGAATAACAGTCCGACCAACACCGCTGCGGTAAAGGCTGTATTGGTCACCCGATTCCAATAGACACTAGCAATAACAGGGAAAACGACAGCGCCCCATAAAGCACCAACGAAGACTAACATTACGAGAATATCTAGCTTAAAGCTGGCAAAAACAAGCCCTGCAGCAGTGGCGACAATCATCGTACCACGACCGACTAGCATCATGGTTTTGGGCTTAACGTGCCCTTTTTTGGCAATGTTTTTGCCATAGACATCGGCCATCATAATCGTCGATAGCGCAGATAAGTCTGAATCAGCGGTTGATGATAGTGAGCCGATAACTAAGATAAAGAATAGGCCAATAAACACAGGATTCAAATAAGTACTAACCATCTGCGGAATCAGGTTATTCATATTGCCATCTAAAGGTTCAATACCTATCGTTAGCGCCATGAGACCTATCATACCAAGACCAATGACAATACCCGCATAGCCGACAGTAGCTGTGATAAAGGTCGCTTTGATTTTAGTTTTATCAATGGCAAATAGGCGCTGGGTAATGGTTTGGTTACCGATAGCATAAGCAAGCACGGCTACAAAGAACGGCGCTCCTTGCATAAAGAATGCTTCAGATGAGAAGAAGTCTTGCTGCTCAAAGGTAAGATTTGACAGCCCTTCTACCATGACCGAAGGACCACCCATCGCGAATAGCACCGCTGGAATAATCACGACCCCAATCGCCATCAACGCGACCAGTTGAGCAAAATCGGTAAATACTGAGGCCCGAAAGCCTGAGGTGAGGGTATAGCTCAGCACCCCAATACCAGCGATAATAACCCCAGTTTGGAACGATAGTGGCGACAATACCGATACTAGCGCACCAGCGGCAGTAAAGTTGACCATCAAGCTAATTAAGCTGCCCATAATGTTGGATATGGCTAAAATTAATTGGCTTGATGAGCCATGGCGGGCGTGAATTAGCTCCCCTAAAGTGTGACCATCAGGAGCGAGTTCACGAAAACGCATACCGAAAGGGTAGATGAATAAAATCATCAATGCGCCCCAAAATCCATAATGTATTGGTCCTGATATGCCGTATTTGTAGCCGGACGTAGCTGCTGCATAAAACGATGCCGCCCAAATCCAAGTCGCGGTCATGCTGGCGGCGCCCATACCAAAGCCAACGCCATGACCTGCCACCATAAAGCCAGTGGTTGATTCTTTGTCTTTTTTAATCAGGAGCGATAACAAATAAGTACCGCCATAAAAGGCTATTAATAATAAAATAACGGTTACTGCTGAGAATTGGAACAATGACTCAGTTTTCAAATTCATACCTCGCAATTGTTTGTAGTGGTTTATATAAGCTAAAACTGACACAAAAATATATATGTCTAGCACTATAATTCTAAGGCGTGTCTATTGAAGGCACAGCGATTACACGAATAGCCGTGATAATAGATAGCTATATATTGTTGCGACAGTCAAAACTAAGCACTTACTAGCTAAGCGCTTGTTAACTAATAATTTTTAGTTAAATGTCTATAAATTAAATATTTATAGATTAGGGTCTGTTGAAAATTCGATCATGGCACTGACAGTGACTATTTTTTAGGCGATTCTAGATTAAAAATATCTAGTTTAGTCACTCTAAGCGGATCTTTTTAATGACGAATCGGCAAAAAAGAGTCCTGTCCTTGCAGGCTGATGCTAAAATCGCCCTATTCGTTGTAAAAATCTAGCCAAGGCATCTGCATTACCTGTGATTTTTACTTAAACTAGAACCATTTTAGCTATCAGCAGTGCTCATTTATGAATGTTCAACAGACCCTAAGTGTTTTCAATTAGTACTGCTAAGTGAACATTGAAGGTACAGAGATAAATAATCTGTAGTTAAAGCTGACAGCTAAGATTGTCGCAAGAACGACCATCGCTTACGAGCCAATCTGCTGTAGTAGGTAACTTGGCACAAAATTATCGGCCAGTTGCAGATGAGTTGCACACTTGATTTTATTCAATTGCAAAAAATTAGGTTGCATTCTTATAAGGTAAATATAGTGATTTTGGCATTACTATTGATAAATAAGACTACAACTGCGTTAAACCTAGGTAACATTAATACTCCAAGAGAATACCCTATAATGGTTCTGAGCTCAAATCTATAGACGTTATAAACGGGTAGGTACCCTGACCATTCAGTTTTAACAAGTTATATTTTGCGACAAAAAATTTGCTAGATTTTATGCTGAATGGTGCATGTGGCTGGGCTTTTGCTAGGAACAAAGGTACAATAACCGCTATCAAACGCTCACTTAGCAAAGGACAGGCCTGTAAGATATTTACGCGCGCTGTCCTTTTTTATTGCTTTTTCTACTGGAGTTATCATGTCAATTGCTCAAGAGTCGCCAGCTTCTCAAGATTCCGCTACTGTTTTGGATGGCAGAATACTTGCCAAGCAGATAGAACAAGAGTTATACAGCCGCGTTGAAAGTATCAAAGCCAAGACAGGACGTACGCCGATTTTGGCGACGATTTTGGTTGGTGCTGATCCAGCCTCTGCGACTTATGTGCGCATGAAAGGCAATGCTTGTAAGCGAGTTGGTATGGATTCTATTAAGGTTGAGATGCCAAGTGAAACGACTACTGAGCAGTTAATGGCAAAGATCGATGAGCTTAATAATAATCAAGATGTCCACGGTATTTTGCTTCAGCATCCTGTACCGAGTCATATTGATGAGCGCGCCTGTTTTGAGAAAATTGATCTAGCAAAAGATGTTGATGGGGTGACTTGCTTAGGTTTTGGTCGTATGAGTATGCAGGAATCAGCCTTTGGCTCTTGTACGCCACAAGGCATCATGCACTTGCTAAATCATCACCATATTGAGCTTTCAGGCAAGCAAGCGGTTGTCGTTGGTCGTAGTCCTATCCTTGGTAAGCCAATGGCAATGATGCTATTAAATGCTAACTGTACGGTGACGATTTGCCATTCCAGAACTGAAGATTTAGCCGCTCATGTGCAACGTGCAGATATTATCGTTGGTGCTGTCGGTGTCCCTGAGCTTATCAAGGCGGACTGGATAAAAGCGGGCGCAGTAGTAGTCGATGCCGGCTTCCATCCTACTGATAATGGCGGCGTCGGTGATATCGAAATGAGTGGTGTTAAAAATATTGCCAGTGCTTATACACCAGTACCAGGCGGCGTCGGGCCTATGACTATTAATACCCTTATTCGCCAGACAGTGATCGCAGCTGAGAAATCAGCTGATTTATAGACGAGTACGCTTAGCAAATAAATGACGGATTTAAATATTTATTGACCATAGATAAGGCGTCTGATGCTATAGAGTGGTATCAGACTAAATCAACCAAACAAAAAAGTTGATAGGGTCTCAAATGGCTAAAAAAAATCTAGATATTCATGAGCGATTACAGCATATTGGCAGAGAGTTCGTTGATATTTCTCACTATATCATTTTATTTTTGATCAGCTTAGTTGTGATCTGGACGGCAGGTAAAGAGTTCTTTTACATCTTTCAAAAAGGCTCAGCAGCGCTAAAAGATATCTTAATGTTGTTTATCTATTTAGAATTGCTCGCTATGATCGGTATTTATTTTAAGACCCATCGCCTACCTGTGCAGTTTCTGATATTTATTGCGATAACGGCATTGTCACGACATTTAGTGGTGGATGTACAAGCCGTCTCTGATTATTTTCATTTATGGTTACTCGCAACGATTTCTGTGGTGATTATCTTATTGAGTGCGTCTATTGTGATACTGACATGGACGGCTAGAACCTATGGTCGTCCAGAGGATAATTTAGAGGGTCAGCATAGGACTTCTATCATGAAAACGCTGCTACCTGATAATGCTCAGATACCTGATAGCCGTACGAAAAATCGCCGCGAATAGAAGCCTGAATGATCACTTTGACACCATAAAAAGGGCTAACGAATAAGCCCTTTTTTATGGTGTCAAATTCTGTAATTTGGAATTTAAATACCGTTTAAGAAGGTTAGCAAGATTTGCTTTTCATCGTCAGGAAGTTGCTCAAAGCGGTTTTTTGTGCTTTCTGCCTCACCGCCATGCCAAAGTATCGCCTCAGTCAAACTACTCGCGCGACCATCATGCAAAAACCGCGCCTCTGGATCACGAGCGACAATACCAATACCCCAAAGTGGTGGCGTGCGCCACTCATAGCTTTCTGCGTTTTTCTCTTTTACGCCATCATCAAGACCTGTGCCCATATCATGAAGTAATAAATCCGTATAAGGATAGATCGTTTGTTGGGATAATAAAGGAAAACGCAGGCTATCTCCGGTTTTTTGCTTAGGTGTATGGCAGCCAGCACAGCCTGTTTGAGCAAATAAAGTAGCGCCTTGATTAAAGGTTTGCAAATTACCAATACGACGCTCAGGAACAGCTAAGGCAGTCATAAACTCTGTTACCGCATCTAAGCTTTCATCGATGACCTCAGGCCCACCTGCAAACCCACCATTGGGCAAGGTTTTACAAATGAACTGACTAACCGTGCAATTAGGCTCTGCAAATACTGAAGTGGTTAAGCCCATATCTTGTGACATAGCATTGGCATTTTGAATGCGCAGACTTGAATTAATAGCCTTCCAGCCAAAGCGACCAATTTGCTGTTGACTGCCTTCAATGACCCAATGTACACGACCACTAATACTATCTTCGTTGACATCATCAGCGTCTGCTGCTGCGATGATATCAACATTAGGAATGAGGTTTAACATACCCATACCGACCAGCTGCGGTGATATCCGTCCGCTGATAGCACTATCGCCTAATGGCTGATTAGAGTCAGTAGGAATAAAGCTAAAGCTGACAGTACTTAAAGGGCTATCTACAGCAGTAATAACATCGTAGAGCATTTTGCCTTCAGTAGCGACGCTTGAGTCTATGCTTTGATGCTGCATTTGCTCACCGTAATAGGGGTGAGCTATACCTTGTTTATTACCTAATCTAAATAAGATAGCGTCTCTCATCTCGCCATTGGGTGCATAAGTAGGCTGACGGCCTTCGCTACTATGACACTGAGTACAAGCGTTGGCATTAAAGATTGGGCCAACACCATCAAATAATACGCGACCTTCGCCTGCTGGTGTCCATTGCGTAATAAACAACTCACGACCCGCTGATATATTGCCCAAACTACTCGTTGGTAGAGTAGGAATAATCTGTAAAAACGGTCGTGAAATGTCCGAGCTGATAGTTGCCACGCCACCTGCTGGTAGCCAATTGGTATCGACTTCTGGAGTAGGATTACTAGGTATGTCGGGCAGGTTTGGGTTGCTTGATGGCGTATCATCATCCGAGCCACCACACGCGCTAAGAGCGACTATTAAAACGAGTAATGTTGTGCGCGCTGCAAAAGATAAGTACATTGAATGAGGTTTCGGTAATGAGCTGATTAATAAAGACATGGCGTTACCTAACAGGGTGATTGGAAATAGAGTTAAATGATAATGAATAGAAATAATGATAAATAGATAGGATAAAAAAGGGCGACATCATTTAATGCGGCCCTTTTATTATGGTGCTACTACCAGTAAGTAATCAGTTATTAACGGATAGATTTAATTGACAGCTGATTGAGTAGGTAGACTAATAGAGAAGGGCACGTTATACATCCAAATATTAGTAGCGAGCTTGCTACCTATTGAGCCCTCAAAGCTCCAACCCCAAGTATATAAGTGGTCGCTCTTGTCTTGTGCAATAAGATGTAGAGCGCCCATACCTATATTTTCAATATCTGTCAAACTCGGCAGGTTATCAGTGGGTTCATCTAAATTGTTATATATCGTTCGGCCTTCACTATTGGTCTCGCCAAACATACCCCATGGATAAACTTTGCCGTTATTTAGTAATACATAACTAGAGTTGCCATTAGCATAGACCCGCTTTACCTTTTTATCAGCGAACCAAGGTAGTTTGGTTGGAGCAGTTATAGTTCTGTCCCAAGCGTTCTCAGTATCTTTAAATTGTTGACCGTTGTAGCCTACTTGACTACTAGAATTAAGCCCCCAACCGTAGACAGACTCTTTATTAGTTAGTGCTAGTACATGATCACGACCTGCGGCTAGTTGAGTAACCTTTTCATCAGTTGCTGTGTCTGTAATAACGGTAATACGCACAGGCACTGGATTCTCATTAATACAATTATTAGCGGTTGTGCAAGCGATGCCTTTACCCAAATTCGCATAATCATCGCTACCCCAACCCCAAACCTGACCTTTATCATCTAGCGCGTAGGAGCTACCAGAACTGACAGCAACTTGCACAATATGACCAATGTCAGTTGCTGCCGAAAAATCAACCTTGACAGGTATGCTACTGCTACTGGATGTGATAGTAGCATTGCCCAATTGTCCTTGACCATTTGCGCCCATTGCCCAAACCGTGCCATCTTGAGTGAGTACTAGGTTATGACTATATCCTGGTGCAACCATAACTGCATTCTCAATATTTGCTATCGCTCCAATATCAAGACGGCAGTCTTCAGTGCTACTACAGTTGTCGCGACCTAAATCACCACGACCTAATTGACCAGATTTGTCTTCGCCCCAACTATAAACACGCCCATCCTGTGCGATGGCTAAGGAATGATTTTGGTTAAAACCAATGCTAATGAGGTCTATAGGAGTGCTGCTCATCATAAATGGCGTATTGGGATGTAGGGGTATGACCGAGTTGTTATTTTCAGATAACTTAGTGACTGATCCTAGACCAGTTTGACCGTAGTTATTGCGTCCCCAGCCATAGAGATGCCCAGCCCTAAGTGCACCAGTATGAGACCCACCAGCGGCAATAGTATCGCCTAAATAGAGAGTCTTAGTAGAGGTAGTGATATTATCTGCATTGTCTGTTGCAGTTAAGGTAACTTGATTGTCTCCTAATGCTAGCAAGATAGTATCAGTGAAGTTGCCGTCAGCATCTAGGCTAAGAGTCTGAATAGGGTTATCATTGACTCCATAAGTTAATGATTTGATCCCGCCAGTGTCTTGAACTTGACCTGAAATAAAACTAGCAGCAACGGCAGTTGTGCTGTCATCAAAGTCGCTGTTTGTGGTCAATAATGGCGGAGTAACATCGCGGATGACAGGAGTATTATCAGAGTCATTGTTGTCGTTACAAGCAGTAAGTAGCAAAACCATCGTTGAAAGTGATAAAACTTGAGCCAATGGGGATAAGCGCATAGAAGTCTCAGTATATGATTTACAAAATAGAGTAATTGTCTAAGTGACAGAGCAATGAGCTAGAAATATTTAATGCGAATAATATTACAAATGATAACTATTATCAATATCTACATAAAAATATACAAAAAAACAGCCAGCTGGTTTTATAAGCTGACTGTATAAAGTCTCTGAAATGATTTTAAAGTTTTAGAATAATAATGAAGTCTATGATCATGTTGTCGTTTCGTTTGCGTGGCTTTGCTTTATAGCCACTTCACTTTCTTAAATTTATAATATAAATAGCCACAAGCCGCTAAGATTAAGAATAAAACCACAAAGTAAGAATACCGCCAATGTAGCTCTGGCATAAAGTCAAAGTTCATCCCGTAGATACCAGCGACAGCAGTCGGTACGGCAAGAATACCTGCCCATGCAGCAAGCTTACGCACGACCTCATTCTGTCCCATATTGACCATAGCCATATAAGTATCCATGGCCAAACTTAACATCTCATTTAGACCATTAACGGCATCGAGTGAGCGCAGCAGATGATCATTGATATCACGAAAGTAGGGCTTTGCGGCATTAGGGAAGGCAGGAACGAGATCGCTTTTTTGATGGTTAATAAAGAAGTTGCAAATATCTTGTACGGGTAGGATTACTGCGCGCATGTGTACCAGTTGCGACTTAATTTCATAAAGGTTTTTCAGCGTGCTTTTATTAAACTCGTAAGTAAAGATATTGCGCTCTTGCTCACGTAAATAGCTACCCAATCTGTCGGTCACTGGCAGATAGTTATCGACAATAAAATCAAGCACGGCATGCAGAATAAAGATCGGCCCCATTCTGAGCTTTTCAGGACGTAAATGACAATGCTCACGGATAGGGGTGTAAGCGTTCGAGGGGCCTATACGAATAGTAATAAGATAATTTTTACCCATAAATATTGCTGTTGTGCCATAACGAATAAAATTATCTTCAAGCTTAGCGGTACGTACCACTAAGAATATGGTGTCGTTATTATAGCTCTCCACTTTGGCGCGTTGATTATCAGCAAAAGCATCTTCTATAGCCAATTCATGAAGGTCAAAAGCATTCTGCACTTTGGCGATAGTCTGCAAGCTCGGCTCATATAGACCAAGCCAGATAAACTGATTGTTATTCTTCAGGGATTTACTGACATCGCTTAGCTCAAGCTGGCTCGTTTGCTCGCCCGTCTTACGCGAGTATGCATAGCAATTGACCACTTCATCCATACTCGAGACATCAATATCCTCAAAGCGATCGGCATCAGGATCATAAACCGTCATGGTCTCAAGCGTATCCTCTGGCGTAGCATCTGCATCGCCGTAGATGTAACTATCATAATCAATCATATCTGAATAGATATAATCTATATTAGTATCAGGTGCAATATGGGTGCTCTTTTTAACAGATAAATCATGATCGTCTTGCATATTGCCCTCCTTAAGTTGCTATCAGTGATCACGATGAATAATTACTAATAAATACTTACTCATTAATAGTATAAGTTCAGTCGTGATAAAGCTAAAAATAGCCGTTATATAGCATAGCTTTTTAGCGTCTCAATATCGACTAAGGCTAATAGGCTCTCATGGCAAGCCTCAAGCTTAAGCTGTGGTGCAATATCAAAGTCTAGAGCTTCAACCCAACGCAGCGCACAGATACACCAATAGTCACCAGGTTTGAGACCGGCAAAGTTATACTCAGGTAGAGGGGTAATCAAGTCGTTACCGCGACTGGCAGAAAAATTGAGAAACTCACTGGTCATCTTGGCACAGACGGTATGCTGACCGACATCGTGATTGCCTGTATGGCAAAAGCCGTTACGATAGTAGCCCGTAATAGGATCAAAACAACAGCTGGCAAGGGCCGTACCTAAAACATTAGTTTGATTGACGGCTGGATTAGGATGATAATCAGATGACATAAAGCCTCCTAAAAGGTTGATTGTTATTGGATAATTTGCATGATAAAAATATGCGCTAGTGTAGCATGAGTCGGTCTAATTGTCGCTCGAATAAGGTTGGCTACCTTATTTATTGACCCTGTTATCAATAGATCTTGTTAGAGGTAAAATGAGTTAATGTTAACTTGTAAAAGTGTGAGACAAACACAATTGTCGCTATGCGAAGTTTAGTTGCTATGCTAAACTAAAGCCATAAGTTGACAGGTCATTAAGCGTTCAAATTTAAGTGTTTTGTTATTTTGAATGATCATAATTTATAGTTAAAGCGTATAGTTAAATTTAGCACTCAGTTCTATAATTGAGCTTTAATGTTGCGTGTCAGAATCATATTTGTAGTGCTACCCTCATAGCTTTTTTAAAGTTTGTCAGTTGTGAGTCATTGATATGCACTTTTACATTATAAATTTGTCTTACTTAACAACAATGTCAAAATCTCAATAGTGCTGCGCTTTTGGATAAGCGCTATGCCAAACAAGGATTTATCGTGTCTGCTAGTTCTAACGCTGTAACCTCTGATTCTAATCCCTACTTGAGTAATTTTCATTTGAGTAATTTTGCTAATGAAGTGGCGAATAGTTGGCTGCTCCCTGATGGGGTGGTCGATGTGTTGTTTGATGAGGCGCAAAAGCAAGAAGTACTGCGCTACCGACTGACTCAGCAGCTTATTAGTAGGGGCTATCAGCTCGTCTCTCCACCGATGATTGAGTTTACAGAGTCTTTATTAAGTGAAGCCTCAGAGGATCTAAAGCGCCAAACCTTTAAGATTATTGATCAGCTGACAGGGCGCTTAATGGGCGTACGTGCTGATATCACGCCACAGATTCTACGTATTGATGCTCAATGGGGCGGTGAGGGCATTGCGCGTTATTGTTATGCAGGCGATGTTATTCACACGCTACCGACAGGTCTGTTCGGTTCGCGTACACCATTACAATTAGGCGCTGAAATCTTTGGTTGCGAGTCGCTTGATGCTGATATTGAGCTGATAGATGTGCTATTTAGCTTAGTCAATAGTCTTAATATGAGCGCTGATCTGCATGTGGACTTAGGGCATGTAGCGATATTTAAGCGCTTATCGGTGTTAGCGGATCTGTCCGAGAGTGATACTGAGCAGCTGATGCATCTGTATGCCAATAAGAATCTGCCTGAGCTAAAACGAGTCTGCCAGAGCTTGAATATGGGTAGCGACTTTTATGCTTTAGCGCGGTTTGGTCATGATATGACGCAGCTATCTGCGAAGCTCTCAAATACTGCGCAGCAAGATAACGATATTGCGACAGCCGTTGAGGAGCTACAGCGCCTTAAAACCCATTTGCAACAGCAGTGGCAGTGTGAGGTTAGTATCGATATCACTGAATTATCGGGTTATCATTATCATACGGGCATCGTATTTAACGGCTATATCAATAGCGAGACTCAGCCGCTAGTACGCGGTGGGCGCTTTGATGGAATGCAGCAGCTTCGTGAGGCTACTGGTTTTAGTATGGATGTTAGCCGATTGCTGGCACACATAGAGCTTGAGTCGGCCAATATAGTCGTGGTTAATTATAGCGATATGACTACTGGTACTAGTGATCAATTACAAAGTTTGCAGAGCCAAGTTGCGGATTTGCGCAATAAAGGCTATCGAGTCACTATGCCATTAGATGCCAATGACTGTCCAAAAGATATCAGTCATCGATTGAGTATGATTGAGGACAACTGGCAGTTAGAAACTATTTAGTCGTTATTTACTTTAAATTATTTGTTTCAAAAGTCTTAATAGTTTTCAAAAGTAATTTTTATAAATATAAATTAATACTTAATCAAGCTAAAGTTTTATTATACATTTCAACACATCTGAGGATTTATCATGGGTAAGAATGTCGTAGTTTTAGGAAGTCAATGGGGCGATGAGGGTAAAGGCAAAATCGTCGATTTATTGACCGAAAAAGCCTCAGCGGTAGCCCGTTTTCAAGGCGGCCATAACGCAGGACATACACTGGTAGTCGATGGAAAAACGACAGTACTACATTTGATTCCATCAGGTATTCTACGCGAAGGGGTGACTTGTTTTATTGGTAATGGTGTAGTGCTTGCACCTGATGCCCTGCTTAAAGAGATGAAAGGGTTAGAAGATAACAATGTACCCGTACGCGAGCGTTTGCGTATCTCGCCAAACTGTCCGCTTATCATGCCGTATCACGTTGCGCTTGATCAAGCCCGTGAAGCCAAACGCGGCAGTGGTAAAATCGGTACGACGGGTCGCGGTATTGGTCCCGCTTATGAAGATAAAGTCGCTCGCCGTGCGATCAAGCTGGCTGATCTGTTCCGTGATGATCTTGAGGAAAAGCTACGTAATTTAATTGAATACCATAACTTTCAATTAACTCAATATTATAAAGTCGATGCTATTGATTTTGATGAGACGTTAAAGCTGTGTCAAGAGTGGAAAGAATCCATCAAAGGCATGGTTACGGATGTAACTGAAGAATTAAATCAGATGCGTCTTGCTGGTAAGAACTTGATGTTTGAAGGCGCGCAAGGCACTTTATTAGATATCGACCATGGGACTTATCCGTTCGTAACCAGCTCAAGCGTGACTGCTGGTGGCGTATCGACAGGCACAGGTATTGGCCCACTATATTTAGATTATGTATTGGGAATCACCAAGGCTTACACCACCCGCGTCGGTAGTGGCCCTTTCCCAACGGAGCTGTTCGATGATGTTGGTGCACATTTAGCCAAAGTCGGTCATGAGTTTGGTGCAACTACAGGACGCGCGCGTCGCTGTGGTTGGTTTGATGCTGAGGCCTTACGCCGTGCCGTGGTATTGAACTCTTTATCTGGTATTTGCTTGACTAAGCTTGATGTTTTAGACGGTTTGGAGGAGCTGCGCATCGGTGTCGGTTATGATGTGCCAGAGACTGAATGTGCAGGCGCTCATGATGCTGAATTTTATGAGTCAGTAACGCCAAAGTATGAGACCCTGCAAGGTTGGAGCGAGTCAACGGTTGGGGTGACTAACTATGACGACTTACCTGAAAACGCTAAAATCTATATCAAGCGTATCGAAGCATTGATCGATTGTCCTGTTGATATTATCTCGACGGGCCCTGATCGTGAAGAAACGATCGTATTGCGTGATCCGTATGATGCGTAATACGTACGATGCTTAGATAGTTTGATCAATGACTTTTAACTAAAAAACCTCAGTGCTAAGCGTTGAGGTTTTTTAGTTAAATAGACTTACAGCGGTTATAAGTTGTGAGTTCACCTTTAAGTCGACCTCATTTATAAATAACCCCTATCATTTATAGCCTTAATCATTATAATAGTCAGCAATCATTTATTAGCAATATCGGTTTGTTTTTTTCAGTTTTAAAATAGCCTAAGCTAATATTTTGATACCTAAGTTTATGAATAGTAATTTATAAATTAAAATTCCGCTTTAGTAATCAACTAGGAGCTTTACATGGCTATCGAACGTACTTTATCTATTATCAAACCTGACGCGGTTGGCGGCAACCATATCGGCGCTATCTATGATCGTTTTGAACAAGCTGGTCTAAAAATCGTTGGCGCAAAAATGCTACAACTTGATGATCAAAAAGCGGGCGGTTTTTACGCTGAGCACGCTGAACGTCCATTTTATAATGATCTAAAGTCATTCATGATGTCAGGCCCAGTATTAGTATCGGTACTAGAAGGCGAAAACGCTATTGCTAAGCATCGCGAAATCATGGGCGCAACCAACCCAAAAGACGCTGATAAAGGCACTATCCGTGCAGACTTTGCTAGCAGCATCGATGAAAACGCGGTACATGGTTCAGATTCAGCAGAGTCAGCTGCGCGTGAAATCAGCTATTTCTTCAATGATGACGAAGTTTGTGCTCGCACGCGTTAATACGCTTTGCTATTGATTTATTACTAATTGATGGCTGTAGTATGACTCTGTAGCATTGTTAAATAGTCACATAAAACGGCTTATATCTTATGGGTATAAGCCGTTTTAGCTATTAGGGTAGTAAGTCATCAAAGCGCTTGTATTGAAATTTAGATGATCTCCCCTCATCATGACTATTGCTTTATAATGTCCGCTATAACGTAATCAATCCCTTATCAGCATAAGCTTTTATTCTGAAGTATTGCGCTCATAACGGATTGCTTATTGTAGTATTCATAAACAGCACTCATAAACAGTACCTGTAAAAAGCATCTATAAAAGTATCTAAAAATTGTAAAATCAGTTTCAGTAAAAAGGCCATCTCTTATGTCAACGCTCACTACCATCGAAAAAACGGCTATGAATACAGCCACGTCTACGCAGCCAGTACAAGCACATACGCCAACTAAAGCATCTAAATCCACTAGGCTCAATAGCATCAAGCTGACCGATGAGGCGATGGCTAAGACCAACCTATTGGGTATGACACAGGCGCAGCTGGCAGACTATTTCAAAAGCATTGGTGAGAAGCCGTTTCGTGCTACCCAAGTGATTAAATGGATTTATCAGCAAGGGGTCACAGACTTTGAGCAGATGACCAATCTAAGCAAAGGATTACGTGATAAATTGTCTGCTAATGCTTGTGTTATTCCACCAAAGGTGATTCATCGTCAATATAGTGATGATGGTACACGTAAATGGGTGTTTGAAGTGACAGGCGGATCTCTAGTTGAGACCGTATTGATACCTGCTGATGACAGCAAAGAGAACGGCCGTAAGACTTTATGTGTCTCCTCCCAAGTGGGCTGTGCGCTCGACTGTAGCTTTTGTAGCACGGGCAAGCAGGGTTTTGAACGGGATTTAACCGCGGCTGAGATTTTAGGTCAGCTTTGGGTTGCTAACGCTTCTTATATGACAGATGATCATGACAGTCTTGAGCATGTCGATCATAGCTTGTGGGACAATCAGGTGACCAATGTGGTCATGATGGGCATGGGTGAGCCGCTACTTAACTATACACCTGTTGTCAGCTCGATGGAGCTGATGCTCAGCGATCATGCTTATGGGCTATCCAAGCGCCGCGTGACCTTGTCAACCTCAGGGGTCGTGCCCAAAATGTATCAGCTTGCCAAAGATATCGATGTGGCATTAGCGATATCGCTACATGCGCCCAATGATGAGCTACGCAATGAGCTGGTACCTATTAACAAAAAATATCCTCTAAGTGAGCTGATGGCAGCGGCGCGAAATTACGTGTTTGATGCCAATCCGCGCCACAAAAAGCATGTGACCATTGAATACGTCATGCTCAATGGCGTCAATGATAGTAATGAGCACGCTGAACAGTTAGTCGCTCTGCTAGCTGATTTGCCAAGTAAGGTGAATCTTATTCCATTCAATCCTTTTCCGCATGCAGGCTATGATAAGTCTAGTAACAATCGTATCCATGCTTTTAGTAATATACTTAGCCAAGCAGGGTTTGTCTGCACTATCCGCCAAACCCGCGGTGATGATATTGATGCCGCTTGTGGTCAGCTGGTCGGGCAAGTAGCGGATCGCACCCGACGCTCGGCAGCTTGGCAACAAAGTATAAAAGATCGTAGTAACTTAAAGTCCAGTAATATAGAGGCGACTGAGTAATATCTAAACCATGCCGATTGCTTTCATTTCTCTATCCTTACCGTGATAGAAGTGTAGCTAGTAGAATTAATAGCAACTAAATTGTACTTATTAGCTTCAAATCTATTAAACTACTGGCTAATTGAATCCTAGCGCTACTATGGCGGTCATAATGATTTATAGATATTTTTGTCAACTTAGTGATAAATTAGACTCTAATGATGGTCTGCAACCCCTAAAGCTATTTCTTTTGAGTTCCTCAGGTAATAGAGGATTTCAAGTAAAAGTAGCTAGCTGTGTCTTGCTGACCGTATTGGCAACAGGCTGTCAAAGTACCTCTAATACGGCCACCGATCTAACCGGTAGTACGCGTTACCAGACTTCAACTGAGCCTACAGATAGTCGCAGCTCAGATAAACAAGAGATTGCTCGCGTTCGTACCTCTCTTGCAGCGCAGTACATTCGCAAAAACGAGTTAGATGCTGCTCAGCGGCAACTCGAAAAAGCTTTTGCTGCTAATAGCCGATATGCGCCCGCCTATGATATGATGGGCGTTTTATTGCAGCAAGAAGGCAGCCGCCTTAATCTTGAAAAGGCTGATCAGTACTTCAAGCAAGCTATTTCATTGGACGCGGACTTTACGCAGGCGCGTAATAATTATGGCGTCTATTTATCGCAGATGCAGCGTTATAACGAAGCAGTTGCCCAGTTTGAGATTGCAGGTGCGACACTAGGTTACGAAGGCCGTATTGGAGCTCTTGAAAATTTAGGGCGGACTTATTTACAGCTTGATAATCATCCTCTAGCAGCCAAAGCTTTTTTACGGGCGCTAGAGGGTAATCGCAATAGCTTAATTGCCCATATAGAACTGGTTGATTTATTGCTTGAAGAGCAGCGTATTATTCAGGCGCAGCGGCTTTATGATGAGACTTTGATACTGGTAAAAGGTCAAGGTATTAGCCCGCGCTTATTGCTTCAAGGCATCAAATTAGCGGCTGCACAAAACGATATCACGACTCGTCAACAATTGGCACAACAGCTGCTCTCCGCTTATCCTTTGAGCGAAGAGGCAAAACAACTTAAGACTTGGCTTAACAATCCAGAGGCTCCATGGAAATGACCAACCCACCATCTACTAATCAATCAACCGCTCAGAAATCGTTCGGTGTTATGTTGCAAAACGCTCGCAAGACTAAGCAGATGAGCTTAGAGACGGTGGCAAGCGAGTTATTTATACTCAAGCGTCATTTGCAAGCTTTAGAGGATGAAGATTTTGCTCAGCTGCCACAAGCGGCTTTTTCGCGTGGATTCGCTATTAACTACGCCAAGTTTTTAGGATTAGATCCTGTACAAGTAGCTAATAGCTTTGATAATGCTTATCCTAATGAGCTAAAGTCGCGCGCTATGGGCAATATTGAGTCGCCACTGCGCCCTATGGGTACGTTACAGCGCGATAGTCGCAGCCGTATCCGCTTCAATCCCTTATTAATACTTGCTGTGATTGCACTCATTATTCTAGCAGTGCTTTTGTTCCGCATGGTGACTAATGCTACGCAAGACACCGAGGAAGTCACGCCTATATCTGAGGATATAACGTTATCAGAGCAGACCCAAGGCGCTGCTATTGATGAGCTTGACACTAGTAGTGTTGGTGCCTCAGGCTCAGCATTAAACTTGGGTGGTGACGTTGCAGCAACTGCTATATTACAGTTCAAATTGAGTGACACCGCCTCAGTTGGGGTCATTGATGCCAATGGTAATAGTTTGATTAGCGGTGAGCAGACCCAAGGTAGTTATCAACTCTCTGGTGTGCCGCCTTTTAATATTGTTATTGATAATATCAATAATGTTGAGCTAATTGCGAATCAACAGCCCGTTGCCTTAGAGCAGTATGCAACAGGTCAGCAAGCTAGCTTCGCATTGACTCCTTAATATTTTTAGACTTATTTACAGTTTGTATTTGCCAAGGATTAATTATGTCAACATCAGCACCTATCGTTCGCCGTGTTACCAAAAAGATATATGTCGGTGACGTTGCTATTGGTGGTGATGCACCGATCAGCGTACAAAGCATGACTAATACGGATACTTGTGATATCCCGGGCACTGTTGCGCAAATAGAGCGCTGTGTAGAAGCGGGCGCAGATCTTATGCGTGTATCTACACCGACTATGGAGAGTGTTGCCGCTTTTGGTGAGATTCGCAAATTAGTGAGTGTACCACTCATCGCTGATATACATTTTGATCATAAGATTGCTTTAGCAGTAGCCGAGGCAGGCGCTGATTGTCTGCGTATTAATCCTGGCAACATCGGTAGCGATGCTAAAGTGCGCGAAGTCGTCGCTTGCGCGCGTCACCATAATATTCCTATTCGTATCGGTGTTAATGCAGGCTCTCTAGAAAAAGAGATTCAGCGCAAATATACTGAGCCAACGGGCGAGGCTATGCTTGAGTCCGCTATGCGTCATATCGATATCTTGGATCGTCTCAACTTTGATCAATATAAAGTGTCAGTCAAAGCTAGCAATGTATTTTTGACCTTGGATGCTTATCGTCTAATATCAGCACAGATCGATAACCCCTTACATCTTGGGGTGACCGAAGCGGGTGTCTATCGTACGGGTGCAGTCAAATCTGCTATTGCGCTTGGCGGATTATTACTTGATGGCATAGGCGATACGATCCGTATATCACTCGCCGCTGAGCCTGAAGAAGAAATCAAAATTGGCTATGATATTCTCAAGTCATTAAATATTCGCTCAAACGGGGTGAATTTTATTGCTTGCCCTAGTTGCTCACGTCAAGAGTTCGATGTGATACGGGTGATGACTGCTTTGGAAGCACGCCTAGAGGATATTCGTGAGCCGATGAATCTGTCAGTGATTGGCTGCAAGGTTAATGGACCAGGCGAAGCCAAAGAAGCGGATATTGGTGTTGTAGGAGCCGCGCGTCGATCACTAGTCTACCGTATGGGCGAGAAGAGCCATCTTATCGATACGGATAATCTAGTCGATGAAATCGAAGGTATGGTACGCGCTCATGCGGAAGTGCTCGAGAAAGCTCGTGAAAATGAAATCATTCGCGTAAAATAGTATTTTGTAAAATTGGCTAAAAATAACAATTAAAAATTTAGGATATAAGTGCCACATGATCAAAGCTATTAAAGGGTTTAACGATATTTTGCCAGATCAGTCTGCACAGTGGCTAAAGCTTGAGTCTATATTAGCGGACGTGTTATCTAGATATGGCTATGAGCATATTCGTCTGCCTATCGTTGAGCAGACTGATCTGTTTGCGCGTGCTATTGGCGGTGCTACTGATATCGTTGAAAAAGAGATGTATAGCTTTATAGATAAGTCTGAGCCACCTACACCATTGACCTTACGTCCAGAAGGCACAGCAGGAGCCGTGCGGGCAGTGATTGAGCATAACTTATTACGCGGTGATACCCCAAAGCTTTGGTACATCGGTCCTATGTTTCGCTATGAGCGTCCACAAAAAGGTCGTTATCGTCAGTTTCATCAGATAGGTGTTGAGAGCTTTGGTAGTGCGCTGCCAGATGCGGATGCTGAGCTGATTGCGATGACCCATCTGATGTGGCAACAGTTAGGTCTCAAAGATGAGCTGCGTCTTGAACTAAATAGCCTAGGCGAGCTTGATGAGCGTCATGCTTATCGCGATGCCCTAGTGGCTTATTTAACCGATAAACAAGATCAGCTCGATGACGATAGCAAGCGCCGTTTAACTACCAATCCGCTACGTATCTTAGATAGCAAAGAGGCGAGTACTCAAGCATTGCTTATTGATGCGCCAAAACTTGCTGACTTTCTAGGCGAAGATAGTGTGGCACATTTTGAGCAAGTACAAGCCTATTTGATGGCTTTAGGTATTAAGTTTGAGATCAACCCGCATCTAGTGCGTGGCCTTGATTATTATAACAAAACCGTATTTGAGTGGGTGACAGATAAGCTGGGTAGCCAAGCTACAGTTTGTGCTGGTGGCCGTTATGATAGCCTAGTCGGTCAGCTAAAATCAACGGACACTCGTGGCAATAATAAAGCTGATGCTAAGCCTGTCAAGTCTGAGCCTGCGGTCGGCTTTGCGATGGGACTTGAGCGCTTATTGTTATTGATAGACGCAGTTGCTCCTTTTAGCGAAACGGCTGCCTGTGATGTCTTTATTGCCGCGCATCCTGAAGTTTATGGCGCAGGTATGACTTATGCCCAGAATCTTCGCTATCAGCGTCCAGATTTGCGTATTAGAATGGCGAGCGCTACAGGACTAAAAGCGCAAATGAAAAAAGCGGACAAATCAGGCGCGCGCTTGACGGTTATCATTGCGCAGCAAGAGCTGGACGCTAATGAGATCAGTATTAAGGATATGCAAACAGGTGAGCAACGAAGCGTAGCTCAAGACTGGCTCGCTGACGAACAAAACTTTGCTACACACATAAATATCTGATTATAAAATAGCTCGTTTTATTGACTGTGTTTTATTGATTTGACAGTCATAATGATTGCACTTACTATAAATTTACTAGGTAAATATTCATGGCTCTGACCCCTAATACGTCAAACCCAGATGGCTCAATGCAAGCGTTAAAACAATATGGTGGTAATATTATCACCGTTATTTTGCTGGCATTAGCAGGTTACTTTGGCTGGACTTATTGGCAAAATAACCATGCACGGGTCGATACCGTTGCCGCTGATCAATATGCGGATATTCAGCTGTTAAATGAGCAAGTCAGTTTGGCGGCGCAAAATCCAGACCTAGAAGCGGATGCTTTAACAGCACTTGCCGATAGTCGTAAGCAGTTGAATGCTAACATCGATACTTTAGTGAGCACTCATGGTAGCTCAGTTTATGCTTGGCAAGCGCTAATGATAAAGGCTCGCGGACAGGTCGATAGCGATGACTTTGCAGGAGCACGTAAGAGCTTTGAGCAGGCACTAGCTATTGATCTTGGCGATGCAGGACTTACAGCCATAGCTCGTTTGCGTTACGCTGAGACTCTACTAGCCGCAGGCGATGCTGAAGCGGCGTTAACCGAAGCTAAGACCGATATGCCAAGCTCTTTTGAGGGCAGCCAGCAAGAGCTATTAGGGGATATCTATTTGGCTCAAAATGACAAAGACGCTGCTGTTCAGGCTTACAACAATGCTTGGGAGCTGCTACGCAAGCGTCAAGAAACTCGAGCCGTATTAGCTTTGAAAATGGAGAGTTTGGGTATAGTGCCTGAGTCTATCGATGCGCCTACGGAGCTTGTCCAAGCTGCTGCTGCGCCAGCTATTAATCCAGAGACTGTTAATCAAGAACCTGTAACAGACGACGCTGCAAATACTGAGACTCAAACAGCACAATAAATATACTTAAAGCTTAAACTATTGATTGTAGTTTTTGAGCAAAGATTTCAGCCTTTATAGATCGTTCACTTATTTGTAATGAGAACCAACCATGACTTTACTTATTCGCCTTGATAACCGCTTAGTCAATAAAAAAAATATAAGAACAATGGTTACGCATGTCGCAGTATTGGCGCTTATGACCAGTGCAGTCGTTGGCTGTGAGCGAGGTATTAAGCCCGTGGTCAATGATCCTGTAAAATTGGTTCAGCTCGCCCAACCGATCAGTGTGCTACAGCCTGTATTCAACGTAGATGCTGGCAAAAAAGCCAGTGCTAAAGATCCACTTAGCCTACAAGTTGGCTATAGTAATGATCAAATCGTCACTGCCTCACGCGGTGGTGATTTATCAGGCTTTAATAACGCAGGTCAAAGCCTTTGGTCTGTTAATGTCGGCGATCAAATCACAGGTGGCGTAGCACTAGACGACTTTAGCCAAACTGCTATTGTTAGTACGCGTAGCGGGCAGGTCATGGCATTTGATAGCACAACAGGTGCTAAGCGTTGGCAGCAACAATTAACTGGCTCAGTGCTCAGCCCAGCTTTGATCAGTAATAACCGAGTTATTTTGTCAGCTAATGATGGCTTTTTGCATGGATTATCTTTGCAAAATGGTCAATCAGTATGGCAGTTTGCGACTCAAGTACCTGATATTAGCGTGCGTGGCAGCGCTATGCCCACCTTATTAGACGATAAAACCGCGCTAGTGGCGACCGCTGACGGTCGTCTACATGCTATTACTGTCGATAACGGACTGCCGCAGTGGTCACGTCGTATTGGCGTTGGCTCAGGTAGTAGTGAAGTTGAACGTATGAGTGATGTCGATGGCGCACCTATCGTCGACAATAATGAACTGTTCGCCATCAGCTATAGTGGACAGATGCTAGGTATTGACTTGGCTTCAAGACAAGTAAAATTCGTGAATGAACAAGCAAGCTTGAAGTCTCTTGCAGTCAACGCTCAGCAAGTAGTAGCGACCAGTTTAGCAGGTCAAGTAGCCGCCTATGATCGTAATAGCGGCGCAGTGTTATGGCAAAACGATGAGCTAGGCTATCGTCAATTGACAAATCCTGTGATGATAGGCAACTATATTGCCGTTGGTGACTTGGATGGGGTAATACATCTATTCGATTCAGCAACAGGTACTATCGTAAGTCGCGTCCAAACCAAAGGCGCACTGCATACCTTACAAGTGCAAGGCAGTCGCTTGCTAACCCAAAGCAATTCAGGCCAAGTCGCTGTTTGGCAGCTGGCTCGTTAATCGCTATTTTTGTTTTGTTATGCCAATTTGATTTTATTGATAAGCTATGAGCTTATTGTTAGCAAGTTTTTAGCAAAATTTTATTATTATTTATTAGTGTCTAAGGTGATCAACAGCGTATTCGCTGTTTTTGCTTTTAAACACTATCATTGAGAGTAACGCATGAGTATCAAGCCCGTGGTCGCTTTAATTGGCCGCCCAAACGTTGGTAAATCCACTTTATTTAATCAGTTTACTAAAAGTCGTCAGGCTTTAGTCGCTGATCTGTCGGGTTTGACCCGTGACCGTCAATATGGCGATGCTGAATACGAAGATAAAGCTTTTATCGTAGTAGATACTGGTGGTATCGGTGAAGCAGATGACGGTAGCGGTAATATCGATGATTATATGTCTGAGCAGTCGCATACAGCTATTCATGAAGCTGACATCGTCGTGTTTGTGGTAGACGCACGCGTAGGAATGATCGGTGCTGATGCTGAGATTGGTAAGTTCTTGCACACTTTAGGCAAGCCTGTCTACGTGGTCGCTAATAAAGTCGATGGCGCTCATGATTCGGCGCCTGCTGAGTTTTATGCGTTAGGTCTTGGCGAGCCTTATCCTATGGCCGCTAGTCATGGCCGAGGTGTTGGTAATCTGCTTGAAGTCATTACTGCAGATATGCCAGAAAAAGAGTCGATAGTGGAGCCACAAGGTTTGAAGCTGGCGATTATTGGTCGTCCAAACGTCGGCAAATCAACGCTAGTCAATCGTCTATTAGGCGAGGATCGAGTCGTCGTGTTCGATATGCCAGGAACTACTCGTGACAGTATTTATATCCCTTATAAACGCGATGGCAAAGATTACGTATTGATTG
Source organism: Psychrobacter sp. M13 (assembly GCF_030718935.1). NCBI lineage: Bacteria > Pseudomonadati > Pseudomonadota > Gammaproteobacteria > Moraxellales > Moraxellaceae > Psychrobacter > Psychrobacter sp. M13. Next base: position 1,984,509 of record NZ_CP132194.1, on the reverse strand, counting down.
ATACCGCAGGGGTACGTCGCCGCGGTAAGATTGATGAAAAGGTAGAGAAGTTCTCAGTAATCAAGACTTTACAAGCTATCGAAGATTCGAACGTGACCGTCATTGTCATTGATGCGCAAGAAGGTATCGTTGATCAAGATCTGCATATGATTGGCTATGCACTTGATGCAGGCCGTGCTTTGGTAGTGGCCATCAATAAATGGGATGGTTTGACTCAAGATCAAAAAAACTATATTAAGATCGAAATGGATCGCCGTTTTAACTTTATTCCTTATGTAAAAGTGCATCTAATATCAGCATTACATGGTACTGGGGTGGGCAATTTATATCCTTCACTCTTACGTGCTTATGATTCTTCAATGTTTGAAGTGTCGACTAATCGCTTAACTCAGATCTTGCAAGATGCGGTCGCTGCTAACCCGCCACCTGCTATTTCAGGTCGCCGTATCAAATTGCGCTATGCTCATATCGGCGGTCATAATCCACCGGTTATCGTCATTCATGGTAATCAAACCGGCTCGCTACCTAAGAGCTATCAGCGCTATCTTGAAAACCAATTCCGCGAAGTGTTTAAGCTTGAAGGCACACCGCTCAATGTGGTGTTTAAGCTCAACGACAATCCTTATGCAGGCAAGAGCGATACGCCTACTAAAGCAAAAGCTCAGCAACTGCGTCAACGTGAGCGCAATAGAGCACAAAAATTCACTACTCGTGAGAAAAAGAAGCGTTAACTATCAGCGTGTTTGCATTGCAAACACGCTTTTTAGTCTTGGCAAGTTGTTATATAAGTGAGTGCTTAATAATCATCAAAACCCATAAGTACAGACTTATACAAGCTATTAAAATCAATCTATTAATTTTATACAACCCCTAGTCAAATATCAGGTAATATAAGTTAAAACATTATTGGCATGATTCAGTAACATGCGTATAAATTTGGTTAAAACGCTCCCAATTCTTATTTGGAACTGTGTGTTGCAGGGGATAGCTGTTGCTGTTTTAATCGCTTTTTTATTGTCTTTCGTTTACGGCTATGTCTACTATTATCAGCAGCAGCGCTTGCATGTGCAGCAATTAGCAGAGCTATTAGCTAGCAGCGCCTCAACGATTGATGGCGCTAATTTAGTAGCCAATCAAGTCAGTATATTACTAGCTGATGACGCTAGTATTCAAAATATCGTTTTTTATTCCACCGATCATCCCATTGATAACCTTAGCCAAGCGGACATTGACCGAACCAGTAGTGATTGGCATAACGCGCTGTTGGCAGATACCGTCAGTTTCAACCGTGCAGTTACCAGTCGCTACGCTGTAGATGATCAAACACAAGTTAAGAAGCTCAATACAAAGCTATCGTCACTAGAAAGGGGCAATACTGCACTAGATACTAGCGCTACAGTAGATCAATCAACGGCTACTAATGCGCTGGTAGGCTATATCAATATTACCTTAGATGTTAAAAAGCTGCGTATGCAATGGTTACGTAAGACTATTCCGCTTTGGCTACTAACCTTAGTGCTAGGCATCTTAGTGATGGCTTTTATTTTTCGCAAACTGTTACGCTCAAGCAAAGATATTACAGCGCTTGCCACGACTTGTGAGCTGGTAATTAACAATCCTGATCTAGAACAGCTACCTGTGATTCAGCAGCGTTTCGAATTTCGTGAGCTGATGCATATCAAACAATCTTTTGTTCTCTTATTTGAGCGCTTGCGCGAGTTGCGCGAGCAGTATGCGGCACTAGGAGATTTAGAGCAGCGCTTGCAGCAAAAAGATAAATCTCTTGAGACGCAGCGATATAACTTTCAAAGTATGATTACCCATGAGCTCAAAACATCGCTCAATGCTATCTCAGGTGGCTTGCAATTATTAGATAGTCAGAATTTGAGCTATGATCAGCAAGATACTTTAGCTATTATCAGTAAAGGCAGTCAACATTTGGAGCTGACTTTAGAGCAAATTATTCAACTTAATAAAATTGAAAAAGGTCAAGTGAGGATCAATTTATGTGAGTTTAATCCCTTGCAAATGATTGCCGATCTACTGGCCAAGTTTGATCCTATTGCACAAAAAAAAGGTTTGGCGCTAATCAGTCATACGCATCATATTGACTACACTCTTGAAGGTGATGCCAATAAAATTCAGCAGCTTTTAACGGCGCTTATTGATAACGCGATCAAATTTACTCATAAAGGGCAAATTACTATTGAGTCGCAATTGACTCATTTTGATCACAGTATACGTTGGCATATCAAGGTCATCGATACAGGTATTGGTATTGATAATAACTATGTTGACAAGATTTTTATGCCGTTTTTCCAAGTTGACTCCTCAAAAACTCGTCAATACGAGGGAGCTGGTATAGGCCTGCCAATCGTCAAGCAAATGCTCCAATTGCTAGCCGCATCCATTGATGTGGATAGCCGTGTCGGTGAGGGCAGCCAATTTACCGTTGTTATTCCGCTACGTAATAAATATAAAAATTGGCAGCACTCTCCACTAGAGGGTTTGAAGATCATCTACTGTCATGCTGACGATAATGACTTTTTGGCAAAAGAGCTACAACGTTTGGGCGCAGAGGTGACTTTTTGGCCCATTGAGCAACTGTCGATGGCACAATTGGCTGATGCTAGGTTTGATATGATGATGTTTGCCGAAGATATTTTACCTGAGCAAGTAGCGCAGCTGGCGCAATTGGTGCGAGATTACGAAACCAAACACCGAACGTTGCTTATTTATTGGTATCCGATGGATCGAGCGCATGAGAGATATAAGTTTGAGCATGAGCTAAAGATTGCTGGTATTGACTACTATCATAGTGTGCCTGAGCATCCTGAAACTTTGGTTGAGTTATTACAAAAATGGACGGGAAGAGATTAGCTGACTAATTAATTAAATAGTATTAAAAGTTATTTTTTCAATTTCTGGAATAAAGTCATAAAAAATCCTAGTATTAATAGCGAATGTGAGTACTCAGTCATCGCTATCAATACTAAGTGTCAAAAACTTTAATCAAAACGAATTAAAATAAATTCTGCGCCCAGCGTACCACATGCTCCCACATACGACCGATAAAGCCTGCCTGCTCGATGTCACTCGTCGCTACAATAGGAACTGAGGCGACTGCTTTACCATCGATGACTGCTAGCATTTTACCGATCTCTTGACCCTTTTTAATAGGGGCTTCTAAGCTTTCGGGAATATCAACTACAGTGGTAATTTTATTTCTTTGCGTTTTAGTGGTAAGAATCTGTAGATTATCACCCGTTGCCACATCGATCTCTTTGGCCTCACCAAACCATACAGGTAGCTTACTTACGAACTGTCCTGCTGGTGCTTTGGTGACGGTTGTGAAATGACCATAACCCCAATTGAGTAGCGCGCGCGATTGATCAGCGCGAGCCTGTTGACTTTCAGTACCCATAATGACAGATATCAGGCGCATATCATCACGATTGCTCGATGCTACCAAGCAATACCCTGCGGCATCAGTATGACCTGTCTTAAGACCATCTACGGTGCTGTCTGTCGCTAATAGCGCATTGCGATTGCCTTGAGTAATACCATTATAAGTAAACTCTTTTTCGGCATAAAGTTTATAGTAGTCGCCGCTATTTTTGATAATAGCGCGTGCCAATACAGCCAAATCAAGTGCTGAAGCTTTATGAGTCTCAGCAGGCATACCCGTTGGATTAACAAAATTGGTATTCTCCATACCTAATTTTTTGGCTTCCTCATTCATCAAAATAGCAAAGGATGCCTCAGAACCTGCGATATGCTCGGCCATGGCTGTAGAAGCATCATTACCTGATTGAATGATAATACCGCGCAACATATCGATGACACTGGCGGTCTTATTAACAGGGACATACATGCAAGATTGGCTGCTACTACCACGGCACCAAGCGTTCTCGCTCATGAGTACAGGTTCATCCTCAGACAAATCACCTGATGCTAAGCGCTGCTCGATAATATAGCTGGTCATCATTTTGGTCAATGAAGCTGGCGGCAGAGGCTGATTGGCGTTTTTTTGCGCCAGTATCTCGCCTGTGTTGTAATCCATTAACACATAGGCCGTATTGTCCATCGTAGGGGGAGTGATGGCGGCATGTACGGCGACTGTCCCCAAAGATACACTGACACCGATTACTAACTGTGCCAACTGTTGTTTTACACGCTTTACGCTCATAGATTATTTCACCACATTATAAGACTAGATGTGTCTAGAGTATGAGCTGCAATTGACCTTATTGGAATAAGAGATCAATTGTAAAAAATACTAGACGTAAGATTGACGCATCATCTTAGCAACTTAGTGGCTAAGGTGAAATGCATAACTACAAATAATTATTGCCGAAGAGAATAGTCTAAAAAGGCGCTATCATCAATAGGCAAATGAGCAATTTGCTCAAAGTTATTACTGATAATTATTTTACTACGTTTGTCTTATCGTGTCTGCGCTCATAAAAAAGCTTGCTGTACTTCTCAATAGGATGAGTAAGTAAACAGCAAGCTGAAATTAAAAATCAAATAATAGCACCAGCTCAATAAAATGTTGCTCTAGCTTAGCGAATTGATAGCCGCTAAACTAGTGCCTAAGCCTAACACGCTATGTGTAGTACGCTAGATTTAGTACTCTGCATTGGCTAAGTCTTCACAGATGGCTTTGTTATCTTGCTTAGAGAAGCTCATCGTCCAGCTACGAATACTTCGCAAAATCTGACGATAGTCTTGCTGAGTCGATAAGTATTGGATAGCTGATTTTGGGTCTTCAAGCGTTGGCATAAGCTCGTGCAAATGTACATTGTAAGACTTATAAAAGCGCTGCTTTTGATTGCCGTTTAACATAGGCGGGCAGATTTCAGATAGTACTTGCATAACCGCAATCTCGTGCTTAGTAATATTCATCCCCGACATATCAAGAGGAATAGTAGTACTTGAGTTCGGTGCCGCATAAGCTGCTTGGGATAGCATAGCGACAGAGGTGACCAATCCTGCTAAGCCAACTTTGGCTACAGCTTTCATTGCACTAGTAGAGAGAGTTTTGGACAGGGTTGAGACTATAGCTAACATTGGCTGATTATTCATTCAGTATCACACTCGCTTCGCATTATTTGATGCTGTTATGGTAATAGGAATAAAAACAAAAGTCACATATTATATTGACCGATGTGTAGATATATTGTGACCTGAAGGCCAATTATAGCAACATAACGGTAGCATGGACTAATAAGTTGCTTAAGCATTGCAGATAAGTTTGTATTGTTAAGACTTACTGTCTAATATAATCTATTTTTTGCTATTCTTGGTCCTAAATAACTACTCCAAACCCCTAAATTTATTGAAGATAGCTGTATTAAAATCAATATTTTATATATCTTCTTGCCTGTAGTTATCTATAATCTATCACCTGTAATTATTTACGAATCGTTATCTTAAAATCGTTATCTTAAATGCATACCTAAAAATAGGCACCTAAAAATAAGCACCTTAAACTTGTTCCTAAATACCAGCACGTGTTTTGATGCTATTATTGGCAGCCATAAATTTTATCAATGAATCTTTGAAAATAAATGTAGTGAGTCGCTATGAAGTTTTTGATCAGTAATGATGACGGTGTGCATGCGCCAGGTTTGCGCGCATTATACGAAGCGCTATCCAAAATAGGATCGGTCACTGTCGTCGCTCCTGATACTGAGCAAAGTGGCTGTGCTAGTGCGCTGAATATCTCGCAACCGCTATATACACAAACGCTAGAATCAGGGTTTATAGCGGTCAATGGTACGCCTGCCGATTGTATTTATTTAGCCCTGCAGCAGCTCTATTGCGCGACTGATTTTGACTGCGTGATTACTGGGATTAATTCAGGCGCTAATCTTGGGCAGGATGTGCTATTCTCAGGCACCTTTGGCGCCGCTTTGAGCGCTCAATTATTTGGCGTCCCAGCGATAGCGACTTCTTTAGTTGGTGCAAGTCATAGCAGAGCAGATCAATATAGTCGTTATCGGATGGCCGCCGCGCAAATCGTTGCGCTCATTACCGAGACCTCTATATTAAAGACTATCAAACAGATGCCCTATCATGTATTGAATGTTAACATTCCAGATGTCGCCAGTAGTGCTGATATTAAGGGGCGCAAAGTAACAAGTTTAGGTCATAGCTCAATCGCTAATCCTGTGCATTGTATGCTTGACCCTAGAGGGCGCGAGGCTTATTGGCTGTGTTTGCGTAAGGTGCCATATGTCAGATCTACCGCCATGATTTTGGCAACATCAGCCAATGATACCGATATTCAAGCGATAGCAGATGGCTTTATTAGCTTATCGCCTGTTAGAATACATCATACCCCAATAGACGCCTTAGCTAAGCTGTCGGCTTTGACGTTATAAAACAGTGTTAAGTCAATGCCTATGCAGCCCCTAATAAAAACACTAACTGCTATACTTAAGTGCCTCTAAATATAGCAAATTTACCAGTAATAACTCATGTAGAAAACAATGTAAAAAAATAGGACACCTCGTATGAAAAGATTCTCCCTTGGCTCATCATTAGCAACAGCAACCCTGACAAGTGCGTTTGCTATTAGCATCCTTACTATGAGCGGCTGTGCCACTAAACCCACTTATCAAAACAATCAGTCAGGCCCTACTATCATCACCAATAGCCAAGGAGTGCCTAACTATTATGTGGTAAAACGTGGTGATACGGTCAGTCAAATAGCTGAGCGCTACCGCTTAAGCTACCGTCAAATCGGTGCTATGAATGGTCTCGATAGTAAATATACTATTTATAGCGGCCAGAGGCTCGTACTATGGCAAGGCAATCAAGCGGTAGCCAGTATCTATAACAACAATGCGAACAACAATAGCAATCGTCAGCCTGTCAATTCAGCGCCCGTTTATACTGCGCCAGTACAAAACCAAGCACCAGCAGCCCCTGCCTATGAAAACACGGCCAACTCCACCTCAGGCTATGATTATCCAAGTACCAACCAAGTAGTGCGCAACTTTGACGCCTCAGCAGGTAATATGGGCATGTGGTTTGCAGGTAAGGTTGGCGATCCAGTCGTAGCCAGCCAAGGCGGTACGGTGCTGTATTCTGGCAACGGTCTCTCAGAGTATGGCAACTTGATTATGATCCGCCATAGCGATAATTATATTACCGCTTATGCGCATAATACCCAGCTATTAGTCAAAGAGGGTGAGCAGGTTCAAAAAGGTCAGCGCGTCGCTACTATGGGCAGCAGCGGTCAGTCCAATCAAGTCGGCTTAGAGTTTCAAGTGCGTCTAAATGGCAATCCTATCGATCCAAGATCTGTACTGGGTCGTTAGTTGATAGTAGTATGATTTATGGTAAATGAGAGCTGGAATAACGAGCTTAGTATTGATAAAGATAAGGTAAAGTTATCATTACGCGTACAGCATTTAATAATAGCGTTACTATTATTCGCCATATTTTATACCTTAACCAATACCTATAGCGCCGCAGTTTTTGATCGTTATCCTGAGCGTATTCATAGCTTAGCGATAACTATCGATAGCACAATACCTTTTAAACCTGCCATGATAGTGCCTTATAGCTGGTCAATGATAGTATTCATTGCCAGCTTTTTTATGGTACGTACTGCACGCCAGCTATCCGTATTGAGCGCGCGTTTGATCGTCGCCACTTTATTGGCCTGCTTAGTCTTCTATTTAATCCCAGCGCGTTTTAGTTTTATTCGTCCATTAACGATGGATTGGACGGCCTTTGGCTATCAGTTTTTAAACGCGACCGATAAGCCCTTTAATCAGCTGCCATCCTTACATGTCACTTATGCGCTGCTACTTGGCGTGTCCTTGTGGAGCGTAGTTAATAAAAAGTATAGTCGATATAAGTGGCGATTAGTCATCTATCGTTTAGCACTATCCATAGTCTGTATTTTAATCATTGCCTCAACGGTATTTACTTATCAGCATCATCTGCTCGATATAGTAGGTGGGTTTGTGCTGGCTGGTATAGTTCTGCTTATCGTGCATAAATTACAAAGCGCCTTGGTACTTAAATATCTAACAGTTGGCATGGGCGGGTTTTTATTAATAGCTATCGCTAGTTTTTTTATAGACAAATATTTTGCTATTAAATATTTTAGCATAGCCTTTGCCTGCTATTGGCTGGCTAGTTTTATGCTGCTGTCATGGCTCTATCAAGCGAATAATATTGAAGTCAATCAACGTTATTTGCGTAAAAACAGCGTTGGCAAATTAACGCTAAGCACTTGGTTAGCTTTTGCACCTGTTTTATTAGCCTATAAAATAATGTCGCATTTAGGTCAGCTTTATTTTGCTAATAAACAAAGTGAAATGGTTAACAGTACCCTTTGGCATACGATTGATAACAAGGTGCTAGTCTCTGCAAGTGCCCGCTTATCATCAGCTAAATTTATCAATAGTTTTATGCCAATTAGCTATAGATCAATGAATGATAACAGGGAAGCTAGCCAGCTAATCGTGGTTGATGTAGCCGCAGAGATTAATAGTCATTTATCAAAGCTTAATACTGTTATAGATAAAGACCGTGTTCAGACCGTTAATACGCATTACTTATATCTGCCGTTACTAGATTTACAACCGTTTAGTCGAGCAGATGTGCCACTATTAGGTGGTTTATTTAAGCAGATAGATAGTTTAATTAATAAGAGCAATGAGGCTAATCATAACTTATCGCAAGTGCCTCTTACTTTAATTAATTTTCATTGTGTGATGGGGTTCTCACGTAGTATCGCGATGCAGGTTTTGTATTTAGCATATTGTGATAAGCTAAGCGTAAATACTTATAAAAATTGGATAAATCAGCACTATCCTAATGCGCACTTGTCAGATATATATTTGCCTAATGACGTGATTAAAGCTATGACCAGTGCCAAAAACTTAGAATATTAACACCTAAACTATTAAAGCCTAAAATATTAAAACCTAAAACCGCAAGGTAACTATCAATAATGAGCGCAACTCTATTCGATACCCAAAATTATCAATACCCACAAAACTTTGCTGATATCAAGCCAAAGCTGGCACGTTTAGAGCAAGCTATTGAGAAGCTAGAGGCTAACCTAATTGATGCCGATGCTGATATGAATAAAAAGCTGTTTGAGCAGCGTTTAAGACATGATTTAGGCTTACAAGTCGATTACGCCAGCGAGCTAAACCCCAATCAATTATTAGCTGCGACTACCATTGACGGTAAGGTTTTAGTGATAGCTGGGGCAGGTTCGGGAAAGACCAAAACCTTGACTTATCGTACCAGCTATCTACTAGAAAACGGTATTGCGCCCAAGCAAATATTGCTATTGACCTTTACCCGTAAATCAGCTAACGAGATAAAAAGTCGCGCCAAGACTTTGCTGGCAAGTCGCTTGTCTGACGATGAGTTATCCGAAGATGTTCTACCGACGACTAAAACCTTAAATGATATTACTAGTGGCACTTTTCACTCATTCTGTAATAGACTACTGCGTCAGTACTCAGGTCTGCTAGGTATCAATCCGCGCTTTACCATCTTAGATACCGCTGATAGTGAAGATGCGATAGATCTGATATTTAAAGAAAAAAAGTACCCTGTGCAAACTAAAAAACAAGCGTTCCCACGTAAAAAGACGCTGCAAAATATCTTCTCAACTTCTCGAAATCGCCGTATTCATATTCGTGAGCTGATTGAGACTAACTATCCCGATATCGCCATCCATATCCCTATTATTGAACAGTTAGCGCTTGATTTTCATACTTATAAGCGCGCTAATCACCTCTATGATTTTGACGACATTATTAGTCAAGTGGTCAGCCATTTAAAAACCAACAGTAAGTTTAGAGCGCTGCTACAAGAGAATTATCGCTACATCATGGTCGATGAATATCAAGATACGAATATTCCGCAAAAGCAGTTGATAGATCTTATTGCCGCGCCAGCTTCGGTGTCGCTCATGGTCGTCGGTGATGATAACCAAAGCATCTATGCCTTTCGCGGGGCTAATTATGAGAATATCTTACTGTTTGGTGAGACTTATCCAGAAGCACAATTGATTAAGCTGGAGCAAAATTATCGCAGCACGCCTGCGGTGCTCGACTATATCAATGGCTTATCGGAGCAGATTACGCTTGGCTATCAAAAGCAGCTGTACTCTAATATGGCGATAGCAGGGCAAAAGCCTATATTTAGCCGTCTAAGTGATGAGACCCGTGAGGCGAAATATATCGCCAATAAAATCGTTGAGCATAAGCCTGACTATGACTATAAAGACTTTGCAATACTCTGTCGTACCTCTTTTGGATCTAACTATGTGCAGTTAGAGCTGATGGAGCGCCATATTCCCTTTATCGTCGTTGGTGGTATTAAATTCGTTGAGAGACGGCATATAAAAGACGTCTTAGCTTTTGTCAAAATACTCTACAACCCAAATGACGCGATCGCTTGGCATCGAATTTTGACCCTGTTTCGTGGCGTCGGTGGAGTGACTGCTACTAAATTGACTCAAGCGATTAACACTGATAATAATTCATTTGAACCATTGCGAGCTAAAGCCTTTACCAAAAAAAGCGCTCAGCTTGAGCCTTTATATACGGTATTAACCAAAGCTAGCCAAGCAGAGTCCGTTGAAACCGTCATTGAGGATATTTTAGAGTTCTATATTCCACTGCTAAAAACGATTGAGGAAAATTGGCGCGAGCGCTCCGAGGATTTTCGCGTACTCAAAAATTTAGCCAATGAGCATAATAGTCTCGATAATTTCTTAGAGAATTTAGCGCTTGATCCACCCAATGACTCAATCGCAGCAACCGATAATGTGAATAAGGATAGTGATGATAAGGATAAAGTCACGATCTCGACCATTCATAGCTCGAAAGGTCTTGAGTGGCCAGTGGTATTTGTCAATTCACTGGTCGATGGCATGACTCCGCATCATCGCTCTATCGATGACTTTGAGGAGTTGGAGGAAGAGCGTAAACTATTCTATGTGGCGTGTAGTCGTGCGAAAACTCGCCTGTATCTCACTGCGCCTGATTACTTTGCCAGTTATTCAGGGTACTTTGATAAGCCCTCACGATTTATCGCCGAGCTGTCTGCGGATAAGGTTGAGATAGAAATAGCTAAATTGCATAAAGAGAGTAGTGATCCTGTTTGGTGGTAGGAAATAGATATAATCATTAAACCCTAATGCCCAACCGTCTGCGAGAACACATTAATCACCACCACACCCAAGATAATCAGACCAATACCGATAATCGCTGGTATATCGATGCTTTGCTTGAATATAACCAGTCCAATGATAGCCGTCAGCACAATACCAACACCACCCCAAATTGCATAAGCGATGCCTAGTGGAATTGTCCTTAAAGTCTGAGTCAAAAAGTAGAACGAGCAGACATACAGCAAGGCTGTGAGTAGGGTAGGCACTAGACGAGTGAACTGCTCAGACTTGACCAAAAAGGTTGTGCCAAGCACTTCAAAGATAATGGCCAGCATCAAAAAGCCGTAGCCAATTAGGACAGGGTTCATTAGGTGCTGCTCCCGCTATTTTTGCATCGTTTGAATAGCATATTCATAGCGCTGCATTATAAACCAAAACATCACCCAAAAACCTCAAACTGTCAGCTCTATCGTGAGCTTATTGATCTGCCAATGATAGAGCTTGATTTGGTTTATGGCGCTTCAGTCGTCCCATATTTCGTATTGAAATATAGTATAGCTGATGTCGGTTGATTTGCGGTAGACTGAGTCGCCGCCAAGCTAAATAGATTGGATTGGATCGTACCATTAGTATCATAAGCTACGGTCGGGCTAGTCACAGAGGTTGGTAAGAATAGCGGCGTTGGTCGATGGAATCGTGAAGTGACTGGGGAGGTTTGTAGCACATCACTAATGCGCACCTGCTGAAGACCGATATGACCGCGATTATAAGCTTGTATGCGATAAGCAATACAGTTACCTGGCTTGATATCACTGATAGGGTTGATGCTAAAACCTTCGGTTGGATCAGTGCTATTAGTAACACTTTGATAGTTCAAACTATTATTACACTCATGGACGTACTGTGATTTTATCAATACTAAGGCGGCGTTATCAGCTCGTACTTCACCGAAGTCTAGATTGCGAGAGCCGTTACTCTCAGTCTTATAGTTATAGACATTGTTGATCAAAGTCACCTCACGCTTGTTAGGTGTGGTGTCTATAGTATACGGCCATGAGCTTGGCTCATTCTCAATGAGACAGACCTTAGTCATGTTGGTAAGTGCGCTCGCTGGTACTGTAAAGCTATATCTGCCTCTGGTGGCTTGAACGTCGGACACCAGTTGCGGATTGGATGAGGTGGTGGCGATGTCACTACCATTACAGTTCGTCAAACGTATTTGTAAGTTACTGTCATAGATACCAGATTCAGTGGCATTATCAAAAACACCATTAAAGTAGCTGCCGTTATTTATAAAAGTAGACGATATATTTTGTCTATTATTGCTACTCGCTGTGATACCACCGTTGTCATTGAAGACGATGCCTGAGAACACATAATTCGGACTATTGGTGATAGTACAAGTAATTTCATCACCATAGGTAGCATTAGCCAGCGTAAATGAGCGCGTATTGTTGTTTGCATCATAGGTCATTGATCCGCTAGACACGTTGACGATGCTACCTGTAGTCTCGTTATTGCAGGTATAAGTCGCGTTATAACTGGCTATATCAGCAAGCGTTGTGCTATTACTTAGGCGTTCGGTAATGGTATAGCTGGTGTTTTCTTTTAAGCTGAGCGTTGCGCTACTATTATTATTGACGGCTGAACCTGTCCCTGACGTCGTAAAGCTATTAGCAGCGATCGAGCCTCCTGTCACTGCTATACTGAACTGATCATTATTAGCGACACGAGGGCCACTCAATTGCTTTTTGACAATTAACTTTGGCGGGGCAAGACAGAAGAAAAAGTCAGAATAGGCAGCAGCGTGTGCGCTATCGGTTTGTGTAAAGGTATTGATATGCTTCATATTGAGAGCGATATTAGCAAGATTGTAGGTCCAACTCGCATCTATCGTACATCCTCCAGTACCACAGTTCTCCCCTGAGCGGGCAGTTACGACATCACCCGCTGGATTTCTAGTATGAAAGTTTGAATTAAAAGTTAATTGGCCTTGGTTAGCAGAGACATCAGCCTCTTCGATATAAGGCACTCGCCTTCTACTAATCGTAGAATCCAAATCTTGTATCTTATAGCCCACTTTACTCACTGATCTATTGACACTCACATCTAGACTATGGTTTGTTTTAGCTGATGGAGAATCATGGACCAAGTTTATTCCATTAGTAGTAGCACCATTTATGCTTCCATAAAATGGCGGAGTACCACCAAAACCGTTATTCAAATCTAATAAAATAGGAAATTCGATTATAAAGTTTTTAACTCCTGAGCTTTCTGAAAATGCAAAAGTTCGGCTAGAGTTGCCAGCAGTCCAATTAAGTGCCTGAAAGGTTACAGGTTTATCTACAGTCGAAGCGGGAGGGTTTGCGCCGATGTAATACATTTTATGATTAATAGGGCAAGTACCTGGGCTAGAGGTTGCAGTGGATGCAAAATTTGCATGAGCGGAATTAAAGCCAGCCCCAGCTAACAGAGCAAATAGAGTCACTTTTGGTAGTATCTGAAGACCTAGGTATTTCCTGACTATCATTTCATAACCTCTTCGATGTTTTATTAAGTTAAAATATATCACTAATATAAGCATAGTGTATAAGAACAGTAAATGTCTATCAGTATACTTTGGCCTAAAGCCTATATATCCCTAGTTTGAACGACTTTATTATGCGTTTTAATAAAATCAAACCAAATATTGTTAGTTAAATGTTGCAATAATTGCGCCAACTAATAGCCAATAAATATGAGAAGTTATCATTTTTTATATAGGGTTACAGCTAGTCAAAAACACCTACAAAATCTTCGTTAACCTAGGCGCGCTTTTATCTAAAAACAATCGTCAACTTAATAAATGAGTAATCGCATTAACCAAAATAATCAACAATAACTAAAAGTATGGAGTAACAAAAATATCTGTTAAATATGGGTTCCCTAATTGATAAGTTCGCGTTACTATCACCTCTGCATTTAGAGATATGAATGGCTACTGTTAGCGATTATTTATTGCCTTATTTATTGCCCTATTATTAGCCGCGGTAGCATTGATCAGATTTTAATACCTATTATTAGTACTTCAAAAGGATATGTTATGCGTTATGACGTTATTGTTATCGGTGCCGGCATGGTTGGTACTTCTGCGGCTTGGCATCTACAAAAAAACAATTCAAAAGTTTTGATGCTCGATCGCAAATTACCAGGGCTTGAAACCTCTTACGGTAATGCAGGCTTGATTCAACGTGAAGCGATCCATACTCATCCTTTCCCGCGTCAGCTTACTGAATTGGTCAGAGTTATGCCCAATCAAGGCACTGATATCCGTTATCGTATACCAGCCATCTTGCGTTATCACCAAGCCTTACTGAAGTATTGGAAGTACTCAGCACCTGCTATGGTTAAGCAGATTGAGAGTGAATGGCAAACGCTGATTGAGCATTGTACCAGTGAGCATCAGACAATGATTGAGGCTTCAGGTGCCGATGAGCTGATTACTCGCGATGGCTGGCTGCAATTACATCGTTCCAATGAGACGCTCAAGATAGCTGCTGATACGGCTATCCTTGATCGCGAGCAGGGCGTTGAGCATAAAGTACTGAGCTTAGATGAGCTTAAGGCTATGGAGCCAAATGCCAACTTTGATGGCTTTGTCGGTGCTATTCATTGGTTGAATTCTTGGCAGGTGTCTAACCCAAGCTTACTGGTCAAAGCTTATGCTAAAAACTTTGAGCAGATGGGAGGGGAAATAAAAGAAACCAACGTTAAAGAGATTACTCCTGATTCGGATAACGATAACAATGGCTGGAGAGTCGTCACCGATAGCGAGACTTATTACTGTGATGATTTGGTAGTAGCCGCAGGACCTTGGTCGAATGAGTTGATCAAACCCTTAGGTTATAATTTGCCATTATTCCCTATGCGTGGCTATCATCAGCACTTCAAAGTCAGTGCCAAAAATACGATTCATCATAGTATGTTCGACATGGACAAAGGCTTTGTGATGGGGCCGATGCAGCAAGGCATTCGTATCACAACAGGTGCTGAGATGACCACGATGGATGCACCAAAGAATTTTGGTCAGCTCAAGACCGTACTCAAGCTAGCGCGAAAAATCTTGCCATTAGACGAGGCGGTTGAGAGTGAAGCATGGGCAGGATCGCGCCCTTGTATGCCAGATATGAAGCCCGTTATTGGCCCTGCGCTCAAACATGATAAGTTATGGTTTGCCTTTGGTCACAGTCATCAAGGCTTTACACTTGGGCCGATTACGGGTCGTCTGGTTGAAGAGCTGATTCACGATAAGCCTACAACCGTAGATGTTGAACCTTTCAATGCGCAGCGTTTTTCTAAATAAATCTAGGGCGTGTTGAACATTCACAAGAAGGCACTGTCGAATGTTCAACACGCCCTAATAAACAATATAATTAGGATACATTATGATTAAAAAGTTACATAGCACTCAGCGTATGAGTAGAACGGTCATTCACAATCAGACCATTTATTTATGTGGTCAAGTGGGTAATGCAGAAGATGATATCAAAGCACAAACGCTCACTTGTCTTGAAAAAGTAGAGAGTCTATTGAACGAAGTTGGCAGCGATAAATCAAAGATGCTATCGGCTACGGTTTGGATTAAGAGTATGTCAGACTTTGCCGCGATGAATGAAGTGTGGGATAAGTGGTTTGAAGGCGTACAGCCACCTGCACGCGCTTGCGGCGAGTCAGCGCTGGCGCGTCCTGAGCTGTTGGTAGAAGTGACGGTTATCGCAGCGGAATAGCTTAAGTTTAATTAAGTAGGTTTGATTGCTTGCTTTAATGGCATAGTTTTAGTAGTGTAAAATAAAAAGGACATCATAGTAGTATGGTGTCCTTCTTTTGCCTTGACGTTTTACAGGCTCATCATAAGTAATTACTCCTAAATTAACTATCAGCCTTTAAAGCTGCTGCCCTAAACGAATAGTCGCGGCAATATTTTTAGCCGTAGTTTCGATATTACTATAAGCATTATTTAAGATGTTTTCTAAAGCATCTAGCTTTTGAATGCTCGGCATCACCACATCGAACTGACTGTTGTTTTTTAGATCTAGATCATTCAGTCCTAGACCATCTACACTGCCACAGATTGCGATAACAGGTTTATTATTCGTTTTTGCCAGTTGACTAATACCGCTGGCGACTTTACCCATAGCCGTTTGTGCGTCAAGCTTGCCTTCGCCTGTAATAACTAAGTCTGCATCGGCAATATGCTCAGCTAGATTGACCGCATGAGCGACAGTGTCAAAGCCGGACTGCAATTGCGCATTGCAAAAGCTCATTAAAGCAAAGCCGAGGCCACCTGCTGCACCTGCGCCTGCTGTATCTTGACAGTTTTTGTAGCGGTTTCGACTATTTTTGTTTTGCTCATCTTTATGCGGCTCATTTCTATGTTTGTTACAGACTACCGCAAAGTTATTTAAAGCATTATCAAGCATCACAACTTGCTCAGGATTTGCCCCTTTTTGCGGGCCAAAAATAGCGCTGGTACCCAATTCGCCGCACAATGGATTAGTCACGTCACAGGCGACTGCAAAAACCGTGTCTAAAACCTTTGGATTAAATTTTCTCTCGTCTATATGTTGCAGGCGAGCAAGTTGCAATCCGCCTTGTGCTAAAGAGTCACCATCGTAATCATAGAACATGATACCTAGTGCCATAAGCATGCCTAAACCTGCATCGTTAGTGCTACTGCCGCCAAGACCGATGATAATGCGTTTAGCGCCTTCATCTAGCGCATCTGCAATCATCTCACCGACCCCGAAGCTGCTAGTGCTCAAAGGGTTTCTCTCATTGACAGTTAGCAGATGCAAACCGCAAGCTTGAGCGATTTCTATCACTGCCGTAGCATCAGGTAATAGTAAATACTTTGCTATGATGGGTTGCATCATGGGGTCATGAACGCGTACTTCTTTCCAGCGTCCACCAAGAGCGTAAGATAAGACAGCAGAGGTGCCATCGCCGCCGTCTGCCATGGGTAATAAAGTATAATTAGCGTCAGGGAATACTTGAGTAAACCCTGACTTTATAGCGCGGCATACCTCAAGGGCGTTTAGGCTTTCTTTAAAGGAGTCAGGAGCGATTAGAATTTTCATAAATGACTCTGTTGTTAGGTTAGTTTTCAAGGCTTAAGTTTATCAATCATAGCATTAAAATCGGTATAATCTGCTACCATAGCTCGCGCTTTTTTGATCTATACCATTTGTTTATTATTGGGATAATCCTTTGTCTACTTTTATTGCCCCCAAGATTATTAAATTGGCTAATGAGCCATTACAGCAGCAGCTACAACAGATCTTAGATAATAAAACTAAGCCACAAGGATCGCTTGGGCGATTAGAGACTTTGGCTATACAAATCGGCATGATTCAAGGAGTGATGACACCGAACATTGATCAGCCACAAATCCGCGTGTTCGCCGCAGATCACGGCTTGACCAAACACGGTACATCCGCGTATCCAAGCAGTGTGACCGCGCAAATGGTAGTGAACTTTTTGACAGGTGGCGCGGCTATTAATGTCTTAGCGCGTCAGCATAATATCGAGCTAAAAGTAGTCGATGCTGGGGTAGCGGTAGACTTTGCAAGCTTTAATATCGATCTTACGCAATTGCTCGACTATAAAGTGCGCATGGGTAGTCGTGATGCGCTAAGCGAGCCTGCGATGACGAATGCAGAATGTCAGCTTGCTTTAAATAACGGTATAGAGGTGGCCAAAACATTAACAGGTAATTTGTTAATCGTCGGTGAAATGGGCATTGGCAATACCTCAGCGGCAAGCTTGCTACTGGCTAGGCTTGGCAATTTGCCTATCGCTGAGTGTATCGGACGTGGTACGGGTCTAGATGATGCAGGAATGCAGCATAAAGAGCTTATTTTGACGCAAGTATTACAGCGTCATAGTGAGGCAAAATCACCTACAGAAACATTGGCGGCACTGGGTGGTCTGGAAATTGCCATGATGGCAGGTGCTTTAATACAAGCGGCTAGCGATAGGCGTGTGTTATTGATCGATGGCTTTATCGCCAGCGTAGCGCTATTGGTCGCGGAACGTCTTGCGCCAGGCGTTTTGCAATATGCCGTATTTGCGCACCATTCGGTCGAGCTAGGACACGCGCAATTGCTCAAATTACTAGGCGCTGAGCCATTACTCGATATGCAAATGCGCTTAGGCGAGGGTAGCGGCGCGGTATTAGCTTATCCACTATTACAATCGGCTTGTGCCATTATTAATGAGATGGCAAGCTTTAGTGATGCAGGTGTCAGTGAGAAAAACAACAGTGAGAAAAACAACTAATGTCATCGTTGTTTAAGCGTATACACTATGAAGCCCGCTTAGTACTAGTCGCTATTCAGTTTTTGACCCGTATACCCGTGCCCTCATTTGACCATTATGATCCGCAATGGCTGCATCAGAGTAGTCGGCACTTTCCAGCGGTTGGGTTATTGGTCGGCGTGCTGTGCGCGGTGGTGTTTTGGCTGGCAAGCTTGCTGTTTAGTCCGTTAGTGGCTGCGGTTGCCAGTACGGTCTTTAGTATTAAGTTAACCGGTGCGTTTCATGAAGATGGTCTTGCCGATACTTGCGATGGTCTCGGCGGTGGTCTGACTCGTGCGCGTACTTTGGAGATTATGAAGGACTCGCGGTTAGGGACTTACGGGGTTTTGGGCTTGGTTTCAGCGCTACTGTTAAAGATAACTCTACTCGCTACTATGCCTGTGCTGGTAGCGATAGCGGCATTAATTATCGCTCATAGTGCCTCGCGGCTTTTATGTATCAGTCTGATAGCGCTACTACCTTATGGCGGCGAGCTGGAACATGCCAAGGCCAAACCTATGGCGCAGCAGCTAACGCTGCAACAAGCATTATTTGCTAGTGGTTGGGTCATATTGGCTATTATTCTAGTGCTAGCCCTATTCCCTCAGATTATCCAGCTGATCAGTATTTGGCAAGTATTATTAGCGATTATGCTAGCCCTTATCGCTACAGACTATATGCGGCGCTTATTACGTAGGCGCTTAGGCGGCTATACTGGGGATGGATTGGGTGCGACACAGCAGCTTAGCGAAGTGGCTATTTATGCAGGGCTTGCAGTAACGCTACCTTTTTAAAAAAGTTTAAGGCTGACCATGACCTTGTATATTTGGCGACATCCCAAGCCACTGGCAGCTCAGGGCATTTGTCTTGGGCAGACCGATATGGCTGTCGATACGCGTAAGCTCAAACGCCTTGCTAATCAGATTCAGCGCTTCGTCCGTATGAATCAGTTGCCCAAAGTGATTTGGGTCAGTCCGCTACAGCGCTCACAAAAGGTTGGGCAACTTTTACAAAAACGAGGTTTTACCTGTCATATCGCCACTGAGCTATCTGAGCTAAATTTTGGCGCGTGGGATGGCCTGTATTGGACGCAAATACCGAAGCGAGAGATTGACGATTGGTGCGAGAGTTTTGCGACTTTTGCCCCTGACAATGGTGAGATGTTGCAGCAGTTATTTAATCGGGTTGAGGAGTGGTTGAAGGCGCGAGCATCAGAGAATAGCGCTATACTAGCCGTCGGTCATGCAGGCTGGATTAATGCGGCTAAGATGATCACTAATGGGCAAGAGGTACCGAGTTTAGCTATCGATTGGCCAAGGGCAGTCGCTTATAATGAGTTAAGTGTCTTTGATTTGTCAGGGGAATTACCAAAGGAATTATCAAAATCGTTTAGATAGATTGCATAAAACTAATATAATGTAGGGTGTATTCTATGCACCGATATCTAAATTACGTATGCTATAAATCAATGCTGTTCAACAGATTCTAATATTTATAAAACTTTAAATTCGGCGTGATTGGGCTTATAAAATGCACTCTATTTGGCTCAAATAATATTTTAAAAAAGGAAGGTTTATGATTAACACTAAGATATATAAAACTATTTACAAATTGGCAGAAGAGCTACTAGAAGCCGATCGAATAGGCGACCAAGTGGCCTTTAATAAATTTTACGAGGATCTGCAAGCGTTATGCATAGATAATGAAAATACTGATAAAGATCACCCTGAGCAGTGGGAGACGCTAGCGGATTTTACCGCAGATATGGATGAGGCACTGGTCAAATACGAAAAAGCTTTAGGTAAAGCAACAGCGATTAACTCAAAAGATCATTTATCGTCGATTGCGTTTTCTATGGCAGTACTTCAGCTTGAGATGGGTCAAAAAGACGCGGCTATCACTAGTCTACAAAATGCTAAAGTCAGCGCTAATAAAATTGAGGATCGTGAGTTTAAGGTAGAGATTGATGAGATGCTGGCAAGTTTAGTAGAAGAGTAGTTTTAGCGCGAACCGTTAAAAATGAACCCCCATCACATAACCATTTTAATATTAGGGTTAATCCACTCGCATTTTGTTGTGAAGTTGTTTAATATATTGCAATGAAAAACAAACGAACTTACATTTATGTGTTTGGTAATACTTTTCCTCCTAGCATAATGCTATAGAGATTTTATTTTAACAGGGAAGTCACTAGGAAATAATATGTCAACGAATCACGAAGATCGCGTACAACACGAAGGCTTACGTAACAAGATTATGTCAGCCGAGCAAGCCGCCTCATTTGTAAAAAATGGTATGACTCTTGGTATTGCAGGCTTTACTGGCGCAGGCTATCCAAAGTTTGTACCGACGGCTATCGCTAATATCGCTAAAGAAGCCCATGCCCGTGGTGAAGAATTCGGTATTGGTATGCTTACTGGTGCATCGACCGCTCAGGATTGTGATGGCGTATTGGCAGAGGCCAACTGTATCAACTTTCGCGCACCATTCCAGTCAGATCCTGCGCTGCGTAACGGTATTAATGCGGGTAACACGCATTATGTCGATATGCACTTATCACACTTTGAGCAGCAAGTAAGGTTTGGCTTTTATGGTGATATGGACATCGCTTTGATCGAAGCGACCGCTATCACACCAGAAGGCAAAATTATTCCTTCTATGGGTATCGGTACTAATAATCAGTGGCTTAAGACCGCCAAAAAAGTCATCATCGAGGTGAATGTACGCCAAAACATGCTGCTTGAGAACATGCATGATATCCCAACAGATATCGGTGAGCCGCCACATCGTCAGCCTATCCCTATCGTCGCGCCAGCCAATCGTATCGGCACGCCATATCTAGAGTGTGATCCTGATAAAATCATCGGTATCGTGATGACGGATGCGCCTGATCGAAACAGTAAGTTTGCGGATCCAGATGAGAAGTCCAAAACCATCGCCTCACAAATCATTGAGTTTTTGGATCATGAAGTCAAACAAGGCCGCCTACCGAAAAACTTACTACCACTACAATCTGGTGTGGGTAACGTAGCAAACGCGGTGCTAATGGGTCTACAAGATAGCCCATTTGATGACTTGATGGGTTATACCGAAGTATTACAAGACGGTATGCTAGATCTAGTATTAAGCGGTAAAATGATATCAGCATCAGCAACCGCGCTATCGTTTAGCCCTGATGCGCTACAGCGCTTCAATGACAATATTGAGTTCCTGCGTAATAAGCTGATTCTGCGTCCACAAGAGTATACCAATCATCCAGAGGTGATTCGTCGTCTAGGCATCATCGCTATGAATGCGATGATCGAAGCCGACATCTATGGTAACGTCAACTCAACCCATATCATGGGTACTAAGATGATGAATGGTATCGGTGGTTCAGGTGACTTTACACGTAACTCGCATTTCTCATTCTTTGTAAGCCCATCGACTGCCAAAGACGGTGCTATTTCTTCTATCGTGCCTATGGTATCGCATCATGACCATACTGAGCATGACGTTATGTTTATCGTCACTGAGCAAGGCTTTGCTGACTTGCGTGGTAAGTCACCGCGTCAACGTGCCAAGCTGATCATCGATAACTGCTCACATCCAGACTATCGTCCAATGCTACAAGATTACTATGCGCGCGCTGAAAAAGCGGGCTCACTACATACGCCGCACTTGTTAAATGAAGCCTTATCATGGCATCAGCGTTTTGTAGAGACAGGCGATATGCGTATTAAGTAAGTTTATTCGCTTTTCGTATATCAAAAAAACACCTCTTATCTAAATAGATGAGGGGTATTTTTTATGGTGGTGTTTTTTTGCTAATAGGGAGTATTATTTTTTTAAAGCTCATTGCTTATACATATTGATAAGTTAATAACTAATCCGTAGGCTGGCGTTTTTAGCCCAGCAAAAAATTAAATTCGGCAAAAAGTTTATTTAAGTCGTAGGGTGCTTTTTAAGCACCGTTTAACTCTAAATTCTGGTGCATAAAATGCACCCTACGCCTAGTACATATTTGCTTTTCGGATGTCATGCTTATTCGCCTCAGCAGCCTCAAGCTGTGAATATTGATCCTTGATTATTATTGGGCAAGATGATGTCTACAAAAGCTATAAAACTTACTTTCAGTTATGAAATGCTGGGCTAAAAGCGCCAGCCTACAACTCAACACATTGTACAATAAAACCTACTCTTCAAACCCAGCCATCATTTCATCAATACGTATATCTTTATCCTGCCACAGCTGCGCCACCCAATCGAACATCTCTGCTTTGACGCTATCATCATTTTCATAACCGCCACTTTGAATAGCACTCGATAAGCCGTCAGGTGTCTTCATATAACGCACATCAACACCCAAGCGCTGAATATTGCCTTGCCATAGATCGCCGTAATTCGGTATGCCATCAGGATAGACAATCGTCATATCTAAGATACCATCGATATCTGAGCCTAAGGCACTGATCGCTAGTGCTAAGCCGCCTGCCCGTGGTTTTAGCAAGTGCTTATAAGGCGAGCGCTGCTTATCGCGCTTAGCTGAGGTAAAGCGCGTGCCTTCTAGATAGTTAAGCAAAGTAAAAGGTTTGCCTTTTAAGAGGGCGCAGGCGCGTTTGGCTTCGATGATATCTTGACCTTTGAGATCTGGGTTTTTGGCGATTTTCTTTTTGGAGTGGCGACGCATCATCGGAAAGTCTAAAAAGTAAAAGGTCTGCCCGACGATAGGGATATAGATCAGCTCAAACTTGGTAAAAAACCGTGTTAACGGCAGCCGATCTTGGCTAATATACTGTACTACACTGGTATCGACCCACGATTGATGGTTGCATATCAATAGATATTTGCCATTGATATGCACATCATCAGGCAAGCTAATGCGCCAGTCCTTTTGCGGTAGTATGGTATCGATTAGGGCGTTATTACTATTGATCCAATGATTGGCGATTTTTATGACCGCTTTGTCTGCTATGGCAGCGCCCGTTACTATTTTGGTTGCGCCCATCAGCCACACAGGGATACTACCTGCAAAACTATTTCCTAAAATAACGCCAGTCGCAGTGGCAAGCGACAAGGCTTTACCGAGTCTTGGCGCGCGCTTATGTACTTTTTGAAACAGTGGGGCCAGTTGCATATTAGATCCTATCTATACCCTGTGTTGTTGGTTGTGATTATAATTACGATACGACTTGAGCAGAGTGATTTTAGCAGATATCCCTAGGCGTGTATAAAGTCGCGCGTGACTGGTGATGATACAGATTCAGCTGAGAGACGATAGCTCTTATCCAAAGTGCTAATGTGCGCTATAATCCCAAGCATTTGTGCTGTGACGGATTATGATGGATGACCGATTACTATTGATCATAAACTTTCGTCCTTTGCACTCATTTACAAAATCCATCGAGAATAACCTTAACTATCCAGAGGATAAACTCATTGAGTTAGCTAAAGCAGTTAAAAAGCTGGTAAACGATAAGGCTAAGTACACGGATTGGAACAAGCGCGATGATATTAAAACGGAGCTAGAGTTTGATCTGATGATATTGCTCGATGAGTGGTGCTATCCACCTGTGGACTCAAAAGAGGTCTACAAAGAGATATTTAAGCAAGCGGAGAACTCTAAGAAGCATCGGGTGGTGTAAATTGTTATCTCAATATTAGCTGGTGAAATTTATACTTGGCTTGCGTTCATAATACTAGTAGGACTGATGTTCTTAAGTGGTTATTTTTGGCATCATAAACTATTACGCTATGCGCTACCTATTATTCCTACGACTTTTGTCATGGTGATTGCCGCGATAAATTCTTTAACAGTGAGCGCTGCTGATATAGTATTGGGCAGCGCGTTTTTTTATGCATTTTTCTTATATTTTGGTCGAGCATTTTACAAGAGTGAGATAAGGTTATAACGGTCAAAACAATTTGGTAAAAAACACAGGTTTTGAATGAAGTGTTTTATTTGTAGTTGGAAAAACTATACGTTGACAGGCGTTCAATACTATTGAGCTATAAGTAGAGCAGAATAATATTAATATATAAAATTTCAACTTTAAATAAATTTATTTTAGGAGCATTGTGTGGAAACGATAGGAATGATTTTTCTGTTCATTGGCATGATTATCGCTTTTATCTACAGCGTCAAGCTGATTATCATTGCCTTTAGTGAGTCAGTGTTATGGGGTTTATTATATTTGTTCCTACCATTCGCTAATCTGTATTTTATTATCACCCGCTGGGCGCAGTGCAAAGACCCTGTTATAAAAGCGCTACTTTGTATTCCATTCATTATTATAGGGGTGCTGTTGATGCCTTTGACGGTCGAGTATTAGCCACTGCTATAATAAATAGCCCCATAAAAGCTCAGGAACTACTGAATAGTGGCATGATAGCGGATATCACTGATAAATAATGCTAGACTAAATTAGCATCCTAGTATCAATATAAGTAAGTATAAATATAAACTTCATTAAATTTTAAGGAGAGCAGTCATGACTATAGAGCAGCACATTTTAGCCTGTATCGATGGTTCAGCAGTGACTGAGTCTGTCTGTGGCTACGCGTCTTGGTATGCCGAGCGCTTAAATATGCCCGTGGCTTTATTGAATGTCATTGAGGTTCCAGCGTCTACGAGGCGCGATTTGTCAGGCTCGATAGGGGTAGATAGTCGGCAAATACTATTACAAGAACTATCGCAGATTGATGAGCACCGCGCCAAGATTGCTAATAGTTATAGCAATGCCTTAATAGAAGATGCCAAGAGCCATATTAAGGAAAACTTTGCTGTAGACGTTAATGTTTATCAGCGCCGTAGTAAGCTGCTACCCGCCATCGAACACTTCAAATCAAAAAACCGCGCTATTATCATGGGTCGACGCGGTGAAGATCACAAAGATAGCCGTATCAATATCGGTAGCCAAATCGAAACCGTCGCTCGTGCATCGAGTGTGCCTATCTTGATTTGCTCAGAAGCGTTCACCACGCCTAACTCCTATATGATAGCCTTTGATGCTAGCAAGACCTCTATAAGAGCTATTGAGCTGGTGGCTAGAAGTCAGGTGCTAAAAGGTATGTCCGGTCATATCGTGATGATAGGTAATAATGATGATAGCTCAAAAAACCATTTAGCCGCGGCCGCCGCAAAGCTGATGGATGCAGGGTTTATGGTCACATCACATCACTTGCCACAAACGGATGCGGTTAATGGTTTATTAACTTTTCAGGCTGAGCATAACATCGATATTATGGTGATTGGTGCTTATGGTCGCTCGAAATGGCAGCAGCTGTTCCTAGGTAGTACGACGACTGAGATTATCGCTAGCACCTCGTCGCCTGTGATCTTGGTGCGTTAAAGCGAGCTGGTGTCATTCCAAGCGCTATCTTAAAAGCTGTTAGCTATTTAAAAGCCAGTAGCTATTTGAAAACACTATGTTAAGCGGGAGAAAGTCATTGCGCGCGGTTCCTTATAAGTCTATCGTTATCATAGGGTTGGTTATAGTTATCGCTGCTTTTTTGACTTTTCGCTGGTGGCAAGGACCGCTATTACCGAGCTATACCATATCTTCGATGCCCTTGGTACAAACCGTAGTCGCGACCGGTCGAGTCGTCGCCGTATCACGTACTGAGATTGGTAGCGAAGTGGCCGGTGTAGTCGTAGAGCGACTAGTGCAAGAGGGCGAGCAAGTAGCGGTAGGTGATCTATTACTATCCCTGAGCTCCGATGAGGTTGCCGCTCAAGTAAGTCAAGCGCAGGCACAGCTTGCACAGCTGACAAGTAGCACCCGTCCACAGGCAACGGTAGATCTGGCCAATGCCCAAGTGGCGCTAGCGCAAGCGAGCCGTAATGTCGAGCGTAGGCGTGATCTAGCAGCGATATCAGCTATCTCTGACGAAGAGATGGAGCAGGCGATTCAAGCGCAAGCACAAACCCGTAATGATCTCGAAAACGCTCGCCTAAGAGCAAATGCATTATCCGCTGGCGGTGTCGAAGAGGACTTATTACGCGCGCGCATTGCAGCTTTGCAGGCGCAATTGGATAAGACCCAAGTCCGTAGCAAAGTATCAGGCACTATCCTTAGCCGTACTGTCGAGATAGGTGATTTGGTACAGCCAGGTCAAGGCCTGTTTACGATCGCTCTCGATGGCAATACTGAGATACGAGTACCGCTGGATGAGCGCAATCTATCGCGATTGGCCGTGCAGCAAGAGGCGATTGCTATTGCTGATGCTTATCCTGATGAGGCGTTTCCCGTACGTATCAGCTTTATTGCACCAAGCATAGATCCGCAGCGCGGAACGGTCGAAGTCAGATTGGCCGTCGATCCTGTCCCTGATTTTTTGCGTCAAGATATGACCGTTTCAGTCAACATTGAGACCGATCGACGCCTCAAGGCATTGGTCGTTCCTAATGATGCGCTAGCTAACGTTAGAGGGGATAATGCCGAGGTCTGGTTGTTGCGTGAGGGTCGAGTACAACGCCAGCCAGTGACATTAGGACTACGCGGGTTAGCAGCATCAGAGGTACTCTCAGGTTTGAGTGCTGGCGATGAGATACTGGTTGATGCAACGCTTGCATTAGATAATGGCGCACGAGTTAAAACCACCCAACAATCAGCGTCTTTTGCTAATACTGATGAGCAGATAACAACGACGACAAGCGTTGAAAATCAAGCAGCGGGGACAGTCAATTGACAGCCCTTTTTGGTAGGCTTTGGATTGAAGCTACTATTGCCATTAGTTTTTTACGTGAGGGGCGCGTACAGTCGCTAATGATTACTCTAGGAGTTGCGATAGGGGTTGCAGTGATTATATTCATCACCGCACTAATCCAAGGGTTACAGACTAACCTTATCGATAGTACGCTTGGTAGTCAGGCTCATATTCGCTTAGTATCGCCAGATGAAGTCAATCTAATAGTGCCGCCTCATGATGACACGCTACAGTTAATACAAGAGGACAGACGTCCACAGCGTTTGCGATCCATTAATAACTGGCAGCAGATCACAGATACCTTAGATCAGCTACCGCTACTAACCGCTGTATCGCCAAACGTATCTGGGCCTGGGTTTGTTCGACGTGGTGAGGCATTAGAGTCAGTAATATTGGTCGGTACTGATCTGGCACGTTATCAACAAATCATCCCGCTTGATGAGTATTTAGTGAGTGGCGAGCTACGCGTAGGTGCGGACAATGTACTAATCGGTAGTGAGCTGGCCAAAAATTTAGGTGTACAAGTCGGCAGTAAGTTGCGCTTAGATACTGCTCAAGACAGCAGTAATAGTAGCACTATAAATATTGGTGCTGGCAACAACGCCAATGGCGTTAATAGCAACAACGACAGTGCCGTGGTCAATATTGCCGGTATCTTTGAGCTAGGTGTACGAGAGCTGGATGCTCGTTACGTTTATTTAGACTTAAAGCAAGCGCAGTCTCTGCTCAGTCTGCCAGGTGGTATCACTGTCATTGATTTAACCGTCGAAGATATCTTTGATGCAGAGGAGATCGCCGCGCAAGTGGGGCGCTTGACCTCCTTACAGGCGGAGAGCTGGATTGAGACTAATGCTCAGCTGCTGCGTGGTCTCACTGCGCAAAGTTTATCGAGTAATATGATCGTAATTTTTGTAGCGATCTCAGGCGCTTTTGGCATCGCCAGCGTATTATCAGTCAGTGTCGTACAGCGCACGCGCGAGATCGGTATCTTGCGAGCTATGGGCGCAACCCGTCAGCAAATCCTGCGAGTATTCTTAGTTCAAGGCGCTATATACGGCCTATTAGGCTCGATTGTCGGTAGTGGCGTCAGCTATATATTAGTCTGGTCGTTCAATACCTTTGGGCCCAGTATATTTACGATTCCAATATCTATAAATTTGATCTCAATAACTATGCTGCTAGCAACGCTAACGGGGATTATAGCAGCGGCTATCCCAGCCCAGCGCGCCGCAGCCCTTGATCCAGTGGTGGCCATTCGCTATGTCTAATCCTGACTCTAGCCATACTCTTACCGATACTTTGGATAATGCCGACCAGTCTCTGGCTAAGCCGTCAACGTCTAACCTCAATCACTCTCATGAAGTTTTGCGTTTAGAGGCTCTAAAAAAGTCCTATAACATCGGACAACCCAATGAGATTGAAGTGCTGCACGGTATCGATCTGACGATTAGTAACGACGACTTTGCCGCATTAATCGGCCCTTCAGGATCTGGCAAAAGCACCTTGTTAAATGTGTTAGGTTTATTGGATCAGCCGACCAGCGGTGAGCTGTATCTACTGGGTCAAGCCACCAGCGCTATGGATGATGCTGGCCGCACCGCTTTGCGTGGCAATAGCATTGGCTTTGTGTTTCAGTTCCATCATTTGATCCAAGCCTTTAGCGCTTTGGATAATATCCTGATGCCGCTCACCTTGACGCAAGGTCGTCCAGATAAGTCAGCTATCCAAAAAGCGAGAGAGTTATTGGCAGCGGTTGGTCTAGAGCGCTTTGCTGATAGTAAGCCTAACGAGCTCTCAGGTGGACAACAGCAGCGTGTGGCTATTGCACGAGCCTTGATCACTGAGCCGGCCTTATTGCTGGCTGATGAACCTACGGGTAATCTGGATACGGTCACGGCAGGGGAGGTGTTTGAGCTGTTTCGTAAGGTCAATCGTGAGCGTGATTGCGCAGTATTGCTAGTCACTCACGATCCGCGCCTATCAGCGTCCTGTGATCGTACTATCAATCTAGTGGATGGACGTATTGAGAGTGATTCGCTTAATAGTTAATATTATTTTATTAATAAATCCTCAAGCTAAACAGCTATCCGCGAAAACTTGTCTTGATACTCTTTTGGCGTCAGCTCTGTTGCGCGCTTAAAGAGCCGCGTAAAAGAGGAGATATCGCTATAACCTACTTGATCTGCTAACGATTTGATACTGACGTCTCTCAACTCTAATAAACGTTTGGCCTGCTCAATTCTGACTGCTTGAATGTACTCAATAGGGCGCAGATTTAGCGCCGATTGAAATCGTCGATTTAGAGTACGTGGCGTAATATTAACTTGAGTGGCAAGCGCACTTACTGATAGCGCTTGCTGAAAGTTATTCTCAATATAATCCTGTACCTTTTTGACCAACTGATCGCTGTGAGGCTTATACAAGGTCACATTAGTATAACTGTTCTGATTGCCTCTTTTACTATCAATAATCTGGGTCTTTGCCACTTGCGTTGAGATCTCACGCCCGCAATAGCGCTCTATCAATAACAGCGCTAAATCATAAAAAGCGCTGCCTCCTGCCGCACAAAATATATTATCCGATTGGGTGACGAACTGGTTTTGTTGCAAGTCAACTTGTGGATAATCGCGCTTAAACTTATCAGCATAGCCCCAATGAGTGGTTGCGGCGCGTCCGTCGAGCAATCCTGCTTTGGCCAACCAAAAAGCTCCGCTACAGTTACTGGCGACATCCGCTTTGGTATTAGCCAAGCGAATAATATGAGGTATCAATAACTGATTGTGCAACAGCACTTTATCGATAGAATCACCAATAGTCGGTATCAATAATAAGTCACACTCTATAACTTCGTTGATATCGCAATGGGCTTGCAGACTCAGGCGATTGCTACAGCGAATATCGACGCCGCCAAGGCTCGCAATCTGTACCTTAAATCTTGGCGTAACCTCTTGATCCAAAAAACGCTGCCAGCTAACCCCCGTGAATGAAAACAAGTCTAAAGCGCCTGCCAACACGCTACCGAGTACACCATCAAACCCAAGAACGATAACCATGTAAGGCTCTGCCTGTGACATTGGATTTCCTTTATTTACTAATTATTGTCCTATTTGACCTTAATTATGTCATAAATGACAATACGGTAAGTCGCTAAATTAGCTTACTATTGATAAATACTAATTTTAATGCCTTTAATTTTTATCCCTATAAGTCAATATAGATCAATACAGAGAGCATATTATGGCGACCGATACCCTTATCAATGACTTTGAATTACCCTTTCAGTTGTACGATGTCTTGGATACTCAGAGTCTTTGCAGTAGTGCGAAGTTTGCTGAGCATAACCGCGAAACCTTTAATGCGGTGTTAGATACTGCCAAAAAAATAGCAACAGACTTGTTTCTGCCGCATAACCATATAGCAGACAAAAACGAACCGCAGTTCGATGGCAAAACCGTCAGCATGATCGATGAGGTCAAAGTCGCGTTTGATGCCTTTCGTGATTCAGGATTTATCGCAGGTCGTTATAGCTTTGACGATGGTGGGATGCAATTACCAGAGACTGTGATGACAGCGGTAGCCGGTTATTTTATGGCGGCTAATCCTTCGACGACCGCCTATCCTTTTTTGACCACCGCTGCGATCAATGTGATTTCACATTTTGCCAGCGATGAGGTAAAACAAGCCTTTATGCCGCGTATGCTGACGGGTGAATTCACGGGTACGATGGCACTGACTGAGCCGCATGCAGGCTCATCATTGGCCGATATCAGAACCACAGCGACGCTACAAGATGATGGCTCTTATCGAATAAAGGGCAGCAAAATTTACATCTCTGGGGGCGATCATGAGTTATCTGGCAATATTGTGCATTTAGTATTGGCCAAGATTCCAGGCGGGCCGGGTGGGGTTAAAGGCATCTCATTATTTGTCGTACCAAAGTTTAGATTGGGTGATGAGGGTGCAATAGGCGAGCGTAATGATGTGCACTTAACAGGCTTGCTACATAAGCTGGGCTATCGCGGTACGACTTCTACTTCACTGAGCTTTGGTGATAAAGGCGAATGTCACGGCTATCTGGTAGGCGAACCGCATTTTGGTTTGCGTTATATGTTTAAGATGATGAATGAGGCGCGTATCGCGGTTGGCTTTGGCGCGGCGATGATTGGCTATCGCGGTTATCAGTACTCGCTCGATTATGCTAAAGACCGTACTCAAGGTCGTATCGCCCCGAACAATAAACCTGAGCATGACGCGACCGCTATCATCAATCACGGTGATGTCAAACGTATGCTACTGGCACAAAAAGCCTATAGCGAGGGTGGTATTTCATTGTGTTTATATGGCTCAAATTTGATTGACCGTATTAACACTACCGATGACGATACGCTTAAAAGCGAGCTGTCTGAATTACTTGATTTATTGACCCCAGTCCTCAAAGCTTGGCCGTCAGAATATGGGCCAAAAGCCAATGATCTAGGTATTCAAGTGCTAGGCGGTGCAGGCTACACCCGAGAGTATCATGCCGAGCAGTTTTGGCGCGATAATCGACTCAACCCTATCCACGAAGGCACAAATGGCGTACAGGCGCTGGATCTATCCTTTCGTAAGTTATGGCAGAATAAAGGCTTAGGTATTCAAATTCTAAAGCGTGAAATCACCACTGATTTGGAGAGTATCACGACACCTGAGACGGCTAAGCTGGCAGGTAAACTCACGCCTTACATGGGACATTTGCATGAAGTGCTAATGCATTTAAGCAAGGTATTACCTACCGAAAAGGCTATTACCTTAACGGGTAATGCGCAAGCGCTGATGAATATATTTGCCTCAATCGTGGTCAGCTGGATTTGGATCCGTCAAGCCAGCAAAGCTGAGCAGCTGCTTATTAATGTAGAAGCTAACGATTCGCAAAATGCTGATAAGCAAAACTTTTATAAAGGTAAAATTCAGGCGGCTAAGTACTTTATCGATTGGGAGCTGCCGACTATCCAGCGCGATATTGCGCTATTAAATAATGACAATGCGGTGTGTACTGACATGCAAGCGCAGTGGTTTTAGAGTCACTAAACGTCATACATCTCTAAAATAAAGCAGCTATAAAACAGCATAACTCAAACTCTGATAGTCAATAAAAGGAAGTAATGATGACAGATATATTAAATTTACCAGCATCGAATGTTACAGGTAAGCGAGTCCTGATCACAGGTGGCGCATCAGGTATTGGCGCAGCAAGTGCACTATTGCTAGCTAGTCGGGGCGCTAAAGTGGTCATCGGTGACATGAATGAGGAGCTAGGTGCAAGTATTGCTCGGCAAGGAGTAGACGCAGGCAATAGCATCACCTTTAAAAAGGTCGATGTGACCAATGGCGATGAAGTACGTGCACTATTTCATTTTGCTATGAAAGAGCTTGGCGGTCTCGATGTCGTGATTAATAATGCAGGTATCGATCATAACCCTAAGCCGATGCATGAGCTGAGTGACGATGATTTTGATCGTAGTATCGCGGTCAATTTAAAAGGCGTCTGGCACTGTATGCGTGCGGCTGTCGCTTGTATGGCGGGCAGTGGTGGCGGTCATGTGATCAATGTGGCTTCTATTGCGGGTCTGCGCTCAGCGCCGCTGCTATCGGCTTATAGCGCGAGCAAACATGGCGTGATGGGTCTTACTAAGTCAGCCGCTCATGAATATGCGCGGGTCAATATTCGCTTTAATGCCGTATGTCCGAGCTTTATCGATACGCCTATGGTACAGAATACGATGGCCAAAATGGACGAGCGCGCGCAAAAAGCCACTATCAATGCCAGTCCACTGCGTCGCTTAGGAAAAGTAGAAGAGGTCTCTAGCGCCATTGCTTGGCTGGCGAGTGATGAGAGCAGCTTTATGAATGGTCATGCCTTTACTCTAGATGGTGGGATGTTGGCTTAAATTGCGCTATAAATGAACGTCACTATAAATAAACAGAAACTATAAAAACATAAGGAATAGTAATGGAAGACTTATTTGACTTAACAGGCAAGATTGCTTTAGTGACAGGCGCTAGTCGCGGTATTGGCGAGTCTATCGCGCGCCTGCTAGCTACAAGAGGCGCACATGTCATCGTCTCTAGTCGTAAAATCGATGCCTGCCAAGCGGTTGCCGATAGTATTGTGGCAGATGGTGGCAAGGCCAGTGCATTTGCTTGTCATGTTGGTGAGATGGATCAAATCGAGGCCATCTTTGCGCATATTAAAGACAGCTTTGGGCGCATTGATATTTTAGTCAATAATGCCGCGGCTAACCCTTATTATGGTCATATTCTGGATACGGATGTAGCAGCGTTCGAGAAAACCGTCGATGTCAATATTCGCGGTTACTTCTTTATGTCAACCACCGCAGGTCAGATGATGGCCGAGCAGGGTGGTGGTGCTATCTTAAATACCGCTTCGGTAAATGGTATAGTAGCAGGCGATAAGCAAGGTATTTATTCTATTACCAAAGCCGCAGTTATTAGCATGACCAAAGCCTTTGCCAAAGAGTGCGGTCCGCTCAATATTCGCGTTAATGCACTACTACCAGGGCTAACAGACACTAAGTTTGCCTCAGCGCTGACCTCTAATGATAAAGTATTGAACATGGCACTGCATGCCATTCCGCTAGGACGTGTTGCGAACCCTGATGAGATGGCAGGGACGGTATTGTACTTAGTATCTGATGCCTCAAGCTATACAACGGGCGCTTGTATTATCGTTGATGGTGGAATGTTGGCTTAGGTTAATGTTGGCTTAGGTTTTAGCAACGCTATAAACAAACATATCCTCAGATCAATAAAAAGCACAGACTATTATTTAGACTGTGCTTTTTATACTATTAATATTAAGTCATTGATTATCATCAAGAAACTAGTATTGCGACACGATTACTATCGTATCAGCCACATAATCAATGTTACTGCTATATTTAAAATATAAATTGAATCTATAAATCATAAACCAGATTACTTCTTAACTCAATGTTATAGTAATCTGACTTTAGAGCTAGTTATACTGTGAACAATACAAATGATATGATTGAGGTTTATAGCAAAAATGCAGTCAAACAGTACTGAAAAAACTATCGCAACTCATAACGATTTCGCCAACATCAATAGCTGGCTATTCGTACCTGCGACTCGAATGGATCGAGTAGCCAAAGCCTTTGCCAGTGGCGCGGATGCCGTTATTGTTGATTTAGAAGATGCCGTCGCTCAAGCAGATAAAGCACAAGCGCGTATAGCTATACAAGACTATTACCACAGTCAAGACTATCAGCCTATTTGGCTACGAGTTAATAGGGCGAGTAGTGTAGAGTTTATGGAAGATATCGCGCTGTGTCAGCAGTTGCCAAATCTAGCTGGCGTAATACTAGCCAAAGCTGAGCAAGCCGCCGCTATCGAATATGTGAATCAAGCGACTAACTTACCCGTTATTGCTCTGATTGAAACCGCGTTAGGATTGTCTCAAGTCGATAACATGGCAGGTGCGTCAGGATTGCTGGCTTTTAGCTATGGATTCTTAGATTTGTGTAATGATTTAAACGTACAAGTTGGCACGCCAGCGGCTGATCATATTGCCAATCAGATTCGCTATCAGCTGTTAGTTAGCTCCAAAGTGCAAGGGTTACTGGCTCCTATCGATACTGTTTATCCTGATTTTAAGGATAACAAAGGTCTTTATGATAGAGTAATACTATGGTCGCAAATGGGTCTGTCAGGCATGCTGTGTATTCATCCTAAGCAAGTGGCCGTTATCCAGCAGTCCTTGCAACCTAGCGCGGCTGAGCTTGATTTTGCCAAGCGAGTAGTCGTCGAGTATGAACGGAGTCATGAGGCGGTATTTGAAGTCGATGGTAATATGGTGGATGCGCCAGTGATTGAGCGTTGTCGTCAGCTATTGGCAAAGTGGCCGAACATTTAATAATAGGTTATGATAAAACCTCGTTAATCATTCAACATACCTTATTCAATACACCTTAGTAAAACGCTATGATCTTTATTACACCTAGTATTAGCCTCGATGATAGTGAGATTGAGATTACCGCTATTCGTGCGCAAGGAGCAGGCGGTCAAAATGTCAATAAAGTATCTTCCGCCATACACCTACGTTTTGATATAACCGCATCCAGTCTAAGCACTGTTAATAAACAGCGGCTCATCGATAGTAAAGATGGACGTATTACCAAAGATGGCGTACTTATTATCAAAGCTCAGCAGTTTCGCACCCAAGAAAAAAATAAAGCCGACGCTTTTGAACGCTTGCAGAGCTTTATCAAAAAAGCCACTTACGTCACCAAAACTCGCAAGGCTACGAAACCAAGCAGGAACGCTAAACGTAAACGCGTGGACAAAAAGACTCAGCGCGGCAAAACCAAAGTGCTACGTGGTAAGGTCGATTATTAAAAGATAAAAATAGATAGGTAAAAAGTAGGGAGAGTTATGAAAAAAGTTATGTTTATAGGCTACGGCTCGATGGCAAGAAAAGTCCATCAGATGCTACCTGAGACTGTCGTCCTGTCGACAATTATAGCCAGTTCTAGAAGTGCCGATAGAATAAGAGCTGAGCTTGGCGATGATGTAAAGGTTATTACATCGGTCAATGAATTGTCCAATATGCCTGACTTAGCTGTTGAGATGGCAGGGCAAAGTGGTCTTGAAGCACATGCTATTGGGGTTTTAGAGAGAGGCATAACCCTTGGCATCGTATCAGTAGGTGCTTTTACTGATGACAAGTTTGCATGCCTTTTGCATGATACTGCCCAAAAAAATGGGGTAAAAATCCATATATTAGCTGGAGCTGTCGCGGGCATTGATGGTATCAATGCGGCAAGCTTAGCAGGACTCAATGAGGTGACTTACCAAGGCCGCAAAAAACCTGAGAGCTGGAAGGGCAGTCATGCCGATGAGCTGATCGACTATGATAACTTAGAGCAAGCTGAAGTGTTTTTTACCGGTAGCGCTAGGCAAGCGGCTACTTTGTTTCCTGCTAACTCTAACGTCGCCGCGACTATCGCGCTAGCAGGGGTAGGCTTAGATGATACTAAGGTTGAGCTAATCGTTGATCCGACGCTTGAGCATAATACTCATCATATTGTAGCAAAAGGTGTGTTCGGTCAGCTTGAGATCAGTATGATAGGCTTACCTTTAGCTGAAAACCCTAAGACGTCGAGCCTAGCGGCTTTTAGTGCGCTACGATTATGCTGTCAGCTTGATCAGGTTTACCAGATGTAAAGGCAGAGCTCAGGCTTCGTAATAAGCAAGGCAATAAGCAAAGCAATAAGAAAAATAGTTGTTACCAATAAATAACTCAGTATTAGTCAGTATAAGTAATGAAGCCTTTCGCTTTTAATGGGCGATACTTGAAGCGCAAGCCCAACCTCATTAAATAAATCAAGTTGATTAATATGTTTTTAGTCACTGTAATTTTATGGTAATATGGCATCAACCAAAAACAGTTCAACGCACCTATCTCATCGAGTAGCGATGAGTCTTGCACAATAATGATGGGTGTATTATCAATTGTGATTAAGCGTAGCGGTCAAAGGATGATCGTGAAAGGTATTAAGGAAGTCATTTAGCGGTCTGTAGATGTACCCCCAAACCGTATCAGATATTCTAAAGTTAATTGTCCGAACTACTCCCTGATTTGCAAGAGATAACGACTCTGGTTCTGCCCAAGTGCGCCATGCCTGATACCAATAATATTGAACTTAATATTAAACTCTTGACAGACAAAGCAATTTGACGTGTTTCTATCAGCACATCTGCTATATATTAAAACATAAAATATTATCTAAAGCACAACTCCGTGCGCCATTAGAAATAACCGCAGTTATCACTCAACAAAATTCAAGCAACACAAACCGCCAAGCTATGTCTGAGGATTTTGACCATAGCTTAGCCTTCCAAGCTGTATATGATTGAGTGTCTAAAGAAAAGTTTTATCCAAACGGCTAGGCTTCTTCTTTGCTCCATGAGTTCAAACATCAATTGATCGCAGCACAAAACCAAAACCACTAAGGAATACTATAAATGTCAACAAAAAGTACTTATTACGCCCCAACTGGTGGTCTGCCTCCACAAACACAATTGCTATCTGATCGCGCTATCTTTACCGAAGCTTATGCGATTATTCCAAAGCGCGTATTAACTGATATTGTTATTAGCTACCTGCCTTTTTGGGAAGGCATGCGCATGTGGGTAATTGCCCGTCCTTTGACTGGTTTTTCAGAAACCT
Organism: Psychrobacter sp. M13; assembly: GCF_030718935.1. NCBI lineage: Bacteria > Pseudomonadati > Pseudomonadota > Gammaproteobacteria > Moraxellales > Moraxellaceae > Psychrobacter > Psychrobacter sp. M13. The sequence continues at coordinate 1,947,073 of NZ_CP132194.1, read as the reverse complement.
TCTCGCAATACATCGTTGAAGTTGCACCAAATGGTGGCTCTCAAAAACCTGAGCTAGATGCCAAGGCTGAAGGGGTTGTATTCATCGTTGAAGGTGAAATGGACATGACTATCGAAGGCGTGTCGCATCACCTTGAAGCGGGTGGCTATGCATTCTTACCACCAGGCTGCAAATGGTCGCTAAAAAACAACAGCGACAAGCATGTTAAGTTCCATTGGATCCGTAAAGCTTATCAGTTCGTAGACGGTATTGATGCGCCTGAAGCTTTTGTTACTAGCGATCATGATGTTGAAGCTATTGAAATGCCAGGTACTGATGGCGTATGGACAACCACTAGATTCACCGAGCAGTCTGATATGCGTCACGACATGCATGTCAACATTGTAACCTTTCAGCCAGGCGGTGTGATTCCATTTGATGAAACTCATGTTATGGAACATGGCTTGTATGTACTAGAAGGTAAAGCGGTCTATCATTTAAACGCTGAATGGGTCGAAGTAGAAGCAGGCGACTTTATGTGGTTACGCGCGTTCTGCCCACAGTCTTGCTATGCTGGCGGTCCTGGTCCGTTCAGATACTTGCTGTATAAAGATGTAAACCGTCATATGCCGTTTATCCGTCCAGAAAGATAAGATATTATAAGTAGTATTTATATTACTTTTGAAAACTGCGCTATCAATGCTGTTGATAGCGCAGTTTTTTTGCAACCAGAAAAAATGTGTAGCCCTTATATTTAAGGACTACACAGTTCGGCATTTCGACAGTATTTAAATATCAGTATTAGGCATTAGTTTTCAAATACTCTAACATAGTGTCCGCATCTGATACTTCAAAGGGGTCGATTGGGCAGTTATCGCCAAAATCAGCTTCCTTAAACACTTTTTTAACTTCTTTATTGTCGACAACCATCGAATAACGCCATGAGCGCATACCAAAGCCAAGATTACTCTTATCAACAAGCATGCCCATTTTACGAGTGAACTCACCATTACCATCAGGCAGTAAGAAAACGTTTTCACGGTTTTGCTTTAGGCCCCATTGGTACATGACAAAGGCATCATTGACAGAGATACAAACTATTTCATCTACGCCCAACGCCTTAAACTCACTGTATAGCTTTTCATAACGAGGGAGATGGCTGGTCGAACATGTTGGCGTAAAGGCACCTGGTAGCGAGAACACAACCACTTTTTTATTAGCAAATAACTCATCTGTGGTTAAGTCATACCATGTGAATGGGTTGTCTCCTCCGATAGATTCATCACGAACACGAGTCTTAAAAGTCATATCAGGTACATGGGTAATCATTATTTACTCCGATTTAGGGTATTGTATTTTTTTCCAAAATGCTTCATTTATATAACAATAGTTGTAGCAGTCCACAAGCAAATCTTTAAGCTCATATCCACGATATAAGCTATCAAAGTAAATGGTAAGAAAAGCCAAGTCAAAGATTAGTTTATCCCAAAGGACTTATCTTTATTGACAGTATGGTTTATCTCATAGGCTTTTGATGGCCATATTTATGATGGGATAGTGTTATGGGACGGTTCATACTACCTTTTATCAAGTTACGTTACCACCAAAACTATGCAAAAATTGACTTGTAGTTTCTGATCGATTCGACACAAGGCTCTCACTGACATCAAGTTGTTCCAATGCTTTTAGGTTGGCAATACTATCGAGTAGATGTAGTGCGTCAGGATCACGAGGAACAGTACTGTCAGAGCTGCCATACCTATTATGGTTATCAATCCCGTCTCATATCTCTCTCATCCAGCCTTCAACGCGCGTATCTTGATTGCGAGTCTTATCCAGAGAGTGACGCCTATGTAGATAGTAAATTTGATGAGGCAGCGTATATAAGTAAAGTTAGCAGCAAAAGTAAGTAATGATATAATGTCCCGATAATCGATATTTTATAAAGGAGTTAAATTATGGCTCGTACCGCCAGCGCACTACATATTTTAGTAAAAGACAAAGAGTTAGCTGAAGATATTATTGCCAAGCTCAAAAAAGGTGGCCAGTTTGATGTGTTGGCTAAGAAACACTCAACCTGCCCATCAGCTAAAAAAGGTGGCAGCTTAGGTGAATTTAAAAAAGGCGACATGGTGCCAGCATTTGATAAAATCTGCTTCAACGGTGAACTATTTATCCCGCATTTGGTAAAAACCAAATTTGGCTGGCATGTGGTGAAAGTGCTTTATAGAACATAAAAGTTAGAATTGGAGCTTTGGTTGTAAGCCAAAGCTTTTCTATAGTTTGGTCATGGTGCTGATTTTTGGGCTTTTAATATATTAGATAAAACTAATGATAAGATTGGTTAAAGAATTACAAAAACCGCTGCAGCTCTTGAAAATTAGACAAAAAAAAGCCTCACTGTTAAGTGAGGCTTTTAATGCTTTTTCAAGCCATATTTGGAGCGGGAAAAGAGATTCGAACTCTCGACCCCAACCTTGGCAAGGTTATGCTCTACCACTGAGCTATTCCCGCTAATTATCAATTAACTATCGTCAGTTGATGAGGGCACATTATACGCAGTTTTTTGAGCGTGTCAATACATAGTACGAGAAAAATTAAAAGTAAGTAAATTGGCATATTATCCTAACCTTCATTTATGTTATAACAGATTATTATAATATACATTCCAAAAACTTTGCTTTCTATAAATAGGCTGGAATGCAGTTTTATAATTACTTTTATCATATTTATGATTTATAAACATCACACTTAAGGATAAGTAGTATGAGTCAACAATATACCATCGCTGACTATTTATTTGAGCGTATCGCTGAGGCAGGCGCAACTGAGATCTTTGGGGTGCCAGGCGATTTTAACCTAGCGTTTTTAGATAATATTATTGAATCAGATAAGCTGCGCTGGGTCGGTAATACCAATGAGTTGAATGCAGGTTACGCCGCAGATGGTTATGCCCGTGAGCGTGGTTTTGCAGCTATGGTGACTACCTTTGGCGTAGGTGAGCTATCGGCAATCAATGCTACCGCAGGCTCATTCGCTGAGCATGTGCCAGTACTGCATATAGTTGGCGCGCCATCGACCAAGCAGCAACATGCCAAACAGCGCATTCATCACTCATTAGGGGATGGCGTATTCAATCATTTTATTAAGATGGTAGAGCCAGTTACTGTAGCTAGAGCCCAGCTCACTGTCGAAAACGCAGCTTCTGAGATTGATAGAGTCATTCGGATGGTGCTCAAAAAGCATCGCCCAGGCTATCTAATGCTATCTCCAGATGTGGCAAGTCAGCCTATCTATCCGCCGACGACTAAGCTTGTCGATAGTGTAGAGGATGTGACTAGCCAAGCTGCCCTAGCAGCCTTTAAACAAGGACTGATAGACTTTCTGCCTAATAAGACAACGACTTTGATGGCAGATTTGATGGTGCATCGTTTGGGTTTGCAAGATCAGCTCAAGGCGCTGATTGCAGATACCGTAATTCCTTATACTACACTATCATGGGGCAAGACGTTATTAGATGAAAACAGTGAGCGTTGGGCTGGGACGTATGCTGGAATCGCTTCACGTCCAGTGGTTAAAGATGCGGTTGAGAACTGTGAGTGCTTAATTAAAGTTGGTGTGCAATATACGGATACTACTACCGCAGGCTTTAGCCAAGATATTGATGACAAGGTAGTAGTTGATTTGCATTACGAGCGCGCTAGTATTAGCGGTCAGAATTATGCCCCTATTGCGCTAAAGGATGCTTTGCAAACGCTACATGAGGTTATGACATCGGGCATAGAGATCACGCCTATGCCTCTAGCTGATGAAGTACATCCGTACGAGCAGAACGGCGCTGATAATGAGCCTATTCGCCAAGATGATCTATGGCATATCATTGCTGATCATTTAAGCGCTAATAACATCGTCTTTGCTGATCAAGGCACCTCTTATTTTGGTATTAGTGGGGTGCGCTTGCCTGAAGGAGTGGTTTGTTATGGACAGCCGATGTGGGGTTCGATTGGCTATACGTTGCCAGCCAGCTTAGGGGCAGCGCTTGCTTCTACACACAAGCGCAGTATCCTACTTATCGGTGATGGTTCGGCGCTTTTAACCATTCAAGAGATGGCGACTATGATTCAACAAGGCATTAATCCTGTAATCGTACTGATCAATAATAGTGGCTATACCGTTGAGCGTGCTATTCATGGGGCAAACCAGCGCTATAACGATATTCCTCAGTGTGATTGGCAGCTGATGCCGCAAGCGTTTGGTGCTAATAAAGACAACAGCTTATCTATCAAGGCTAAAACGATGGGTGAATTAAAGTCCGCTCTCAAAAAGGCTGCCTTAGCGACGGATAAATTAGTAATGCTTGAGGTAGTGACTGATAAGCATGATATACCACCTATGCTTGCCGATATTGCTGCTGCGCTTAAATAATGGTTCTAAAGAACGATTGCTTTTAACAATACAAAAAACCCGTTCAATTATGAACGGGTTTTTTATGATTAGGAAGTTTGATAACTTAGAATAGTAGAGATTAAAAGTGAACTTTTAATAGGGCACTTGGTACGCTTTGAGTAACGTCTTGACCAAACTTATTATTCCAGTAGCTGTATTCAACACCAAGCTCAACACGGTTATCTATACCAAGCACTTCTTGCAAGTTGTACTTAATCTGCGGGTTGATGTGTAGGCTATCTTTTTTATCATCGTTATTAAAAGAGTAATCAACATAACCGTCGACGATGAAATTATTCTTTTCCCAACCGTAAGTTAAGGTAATTTGTTGGTCATCGGCATCACTAAATGTATCGTCGTTAAAAGCGTGATAAAGCGATGCCGAAGCGTACTTCATACCATCGATAGGGATATCTAAATCAACACCAACGCCCACTAAATAGTTGTCTTGCTCAAAACCGCTACTACTGGTTCCAAACTCATAAGTACCTGCTAGATTAACTTGTTTGATAAAGCTGTTGCTATAGTCTGAGATCTTGAACTTAGGTGATAGCTCACCATAGATATCTTTGGCTCGGCTGCCCGCCGCATCGCTGGAACCTTGTAGGCGATCAACGAAGAAGAATAGACCACCCCAGTCAAAGGCTGACGCATGCTCTAAAGTAAGAGTAGTCAATTCGCCCTCTTCTGCTAGCTCATAATCACTACCATAGAGGACTGAAATACTGGTATCAGAAAAAAAGCGTTTGGCATTGGCACTCGTAGACATCGTGCCCATAGCGATAACAGTAACGGCTGCGATAGTTAACGGCTTAGTGACAGATAGGTTTGATAGATTAAAACGCACAGTGTAACTCCCTTATGTACAGTCGTAATTTCCCTAGCAGTCTCGGCTATAGTGGCACGTAACAACGGGTTTTAACTTCCTGTCAAAACGCAGCATCACCACTAGGGGATAAGTAGATATAGTTTAGATAGTCAGTAATGACTTAATCAGTAATAACTGTGAATAAAATAACGATGATTATTAGCGCTATTGGTAATCTCAAAGAGTTACTGAATAACTTGAACCATTAACAAAGTAACAGAACGTTTACTTATGGTTTAAAGCAGTTAACCATACTTTCTAAAGCCTAACAACTCTAATTTATTCCAAAGTAAAGGTACTTTAAGTGTCGTTATGTCACGAAAATAAGCTAAAGCGCTGATTTTAATAAATAAAATTGACCAAATAGTCAGGTTTTCTTATCGATAAAAAATAAGAATAATTTGTAACAATGGTAAATGAACTTATCAGCACTCTAAAAAATTAATTATATAGCAAAAGCAAAGGGTTAGATTCAGTTACAAAAAACTGAGTCTAACCCTCAAGTTATGACATCTTTGTTTATTAAAGCCCGTTATCAAAATGCTCGTTCAGCAAACCACCATAAAGCTATCGCCACACTAATCAGCGAGCCCAAATAAAATATAGCTATCTTATAAAACTGCGTATGACGTAGTAATAGCGCTATCGGGAATACTACTAAGATGAATACTAATTGTCCAAGCTCAATACCTACGTTGAAGCTCAATAGTGCTAATACACGCTCGCTGGTCGCTAATGGTAGATCTACTAACACATTGGCAAAACCAAAACCGTGAATCAAGCCAAACACAAACGCTAGATAGATAGCACGCACCCGTAACATAGGCACTAAGTTATTGAGCGCAGCAAAGGCTATCGATAGAGCGATGACAGACTCGATAAAGGCGGCTGGGATACTGACGATATCTAGAGCCGCCAGTGTTAAAGTGATGGAATGGGCGAGGGTAAATGAGGTGGCGATCCAAAACACCTCAACTAGCGCGGCTTTTGGTTTGCTGACAGCTACTAATCCATGTTCCTTGCGAGAATATACGGCGGGGATAAGTAACACAAATAAGAACAGTAGATGATCCCAGCCGATCAATAGATGGTGAATACCGCTCTTTAGGAATATAGTCGCTGTCGCCAGCCAGCCTGTATCGGCAGCTGCTCCTAATGGACTTTGTCCCACTGCCATGACTTGCACGGGTAGCCCGCCCTCTATCTGGGTCAAGATCAGGCGATGATTGGCATCGACACCTGCTAGTACCTGATAGTCAAGGCTTGAGATGGGTGCTGAGCAGCTTAGTTTGAAATTAGTATATAAATAATTAAAACCGCCGCGATTATTGATCGCAAGCGGCGCAAAGTCGGTGGGTTGGCAAGCTTGGGTATCTGTACTAAGCTTGACTTGAGCGCCAATCAGCTGCTCTATCAGTGTCGATTGGGACTTCACCTCAGCCCAGCTGACTTGACTGTCATTGTTGGCATCTATATTGATAAGCAGTGCGAGATCTCGCAGGGACAGCTCATATTCAGCATTATAAGTATTATCAGCGCCACTTTCAGCGCTAGTGGGTTCTAGATTTAGATAAGCGGTACTGGCTTCGTGAGCCTGTAGCGTCGTACAAGTCAGTATTAGCACCAGTAAAGTTAAGTAGCGATAAGTATGACGCCAGATGAGGCTACAAAAGACACTCATAGTGGTATCTCCTTAATAGATAATGGACTAACTGCTCGCACTGTATTAATAGGGTTTATTGTACCTAGCCGATCAACAGCATTCATAGCGTTAGTCGTGCCTAAGGCTTTTAGATTTAAAAGACTGCTCAATGAATCATGAATAAAAAAGTCAGAACGGTAAGCGGATCTGCTAGAAGCTTGAATATCAGAGGTTTGACAGTCTAAGCAGCCACTGATTTTACCTAAGCGCAAGTCGCGCTCTAGAGCAGGGTACTCATAGTTATTATCGGTAATAAACTGTTGAATAACTTCGATATCCTTGTCACTGCCTGTTTTGATGGCAGCGGTTGCATAAAGAATAATATCGGCAGTCTCACGCTGTTGCTGCCAGTTTGCACGAGCCAGCTCAAGTGCTGAGTCAAGCTGATTAGTCAGTAGCGCGTAAGTAGCTTGCTCGCGAATATGAGCGCTCTCTTCACGTAATTGTAAGACCTCCATACGTTCCTTCATAAGTGCAAGATTTTGCTGCGCCTTTGGATCTTTAAGCTTAAGCTGAGCGGTAATAAGCCTGAGCAGTAGTGCGTCTTTATCGGTATGATCTTGGAGGAGCTGGCGGGCTTGGCTGTATTGCCCCGTCTTTAATAGCCAGTCTGCTTGCGCCATGAGCGCGGGCACCGTATCGCTATCCATAACTCTAAAGACTTGCTCGGCAAGATCGGTATCTCGACTACGCAAAGCGGCATCAGCTTGGATAAGGTATATCCAGCGAGCAGTAGAGGGGTCAAGTCCGGATGCGATACTAGCAAGAGCATTTAAAGTTTGTTTAGCTTGCTCAAGCTGGCCTGTCATCGTCTGGATCTGCGCCATACAGGCGAGTTGATAGACTTGTAATGAGCTATCATTAAGCTTTTTGCAATGCTCCATAGCAGGTTTGTATTGACCTTCTACGACTAGCAAGGACGATAAGGTTAGTAGGGCATCGGGGTTATTAGGCTCTTTGGCTAATATTTGCTCCAAAGTATCTTTGGCCTTATCGAATTTATGATCAGATTGCAGCGCCCGTGCTTTTAACATTAGCGTTGCAGTGTCTTGATTGGTGGTTTGATCGAGATGGGCTTGTGCTTGCCCTAGCGCTCGTGGATCACCTTGCAGATAAGCACGCTCTAAAAGCTGCTCGGTTTGCATATTATTAAGGGGTTTGGTCGATGTCGAAAAGCTTTGGGCATTGCTATAAAGAGGAGGCGCTGCGTTTGTAGGGAGGATCGCTAGTATTTGTTGATCGTTAGCTGGGGTAAAGGGTGCAGCATATAGCGGTAGGCTAGCTATAGATAATATCAGAGCCAAGCCAATAGGACAGTTGATTCTATGCATGCATTTTATTCTGCGCATAAGGTATCTCCATAAGGGCGTGTTGAGCATTCACAAATGAGCACTGCTGATAAACAAACACCCAATCATTTGCATGATCAGGTGTTTTATTTAATTAAGCTTAAATTATAATGAAGCATTAGCGCCAGTAACGACAACAGGCTCAGCTAGGTTCGCCTCAGGTAGTACAATACGGCTGATATCTTGCGGCTCGTCGGTATCTAAATTGCGACTGGCCGCAATAACGGCTTCGACTTGACTGGCAGCTTGTACCGCTTTTGCTTGGTCTATAGCCACCTCGCCAATGTTTTGACTATTGAATCCATCATCGTCGTCATCACCAAAACAACCGGTAAGCGCCACTGATCCTGCTATCAATACGGCTAAACATATATAACGCATTTTGTTTCTCCTTAAATGAGGCTTATGAAACGTTTGAGTTAGTATCTGTAGCGCCTGGGTTAGGCGTTCTTAGATACGGAAAGACTGAATCAAACTCAGCGGCTGTTTTGCGGACACGATCAGTGTATGGAAAGTCACCAGCAGGAGCGTCATCAGACACGCAGGAAATATTGAGTTTACACAGCTTACCCATAGCTACTCGTAATGAGACATCAGTGACATCATCACCAGGTCGGCGACCATTCGGGAATCCTGCATTATCACCAGCAATCACCCCTAAATCATCTTGATTATTAGCAGGTTTGGTAGCAATACTAGTATTTAGGCGCAGCATATCTCCAGGTACTTGATTCGCATTAGCAGGTTTATTAATAGTGGGTACACCTGTTAAAAACGCTGTGACTAGATCTTGACGCGGGAAGTTAGTAGGTGCTACTACCCCTTTATCTGCGAATAATATCTCAATTAATTTAGGAAGCGTAGGATAGAAGACGTAATCCTTAAATTTATCCACATCGTCTTTTGGCTCTGAGGCATTAAATTTGTCTTTATCTTTGAGTCCGATAACCACTTCATTGACCAGTGGCATACCTAGTCTTGACACTTGCGTCCAAGCGCCACCTTTTTTGGTTGTCGTGCTAATACCAGATTCAGGCGATGGATTCACTAAAGTGGCTTGACGTACGCTCGCAGTCGTCCAAGCGCCAATCACAGGATCAACTTTATCTAAGCTGCCATTACCGTCTGAGTCTACTGCTAGCGTTGAGTTAACTAGACAGGATTTTGGCACTTCCATAGCGATAGAGGTTACGTTTTTGTTAGCTAAGATATTGGTGCCACCGTCGCGACTGCCGACTGGGTCTAGATTGATAAGATCGAACACTCTACCCAAATCAATAGCGAAGCTCTCAGCGCGTTGACCGACGAATACTTTACCCATTTTTCCATTTGCGCAGCTGCCCATATCTAGGGTTTTAACAAAGCCATTCGCATAGGCTGGATAGCTATCATTTGGGAAAGACTTAGTACCGATGTAATCAAAAGGCTTTTGATAGCTACCTAAAGCGGTACGATCGGTACTGCGTCGATCGCCTTTGACCATGTTGATAGCATAGCTCTCATTGGTTTGTACGTTACCTGGCATAGTAGCGTTGCCAATGTTAACAAGAGGTACTGCAACCTTTGCTGTACTTGGATCGCCATCAGTATCAAGCTCAATGCTATTTAGCTGTTGAGTAAATCTAAACTGGAAAGTGATGTCCTCGACCGCATCGCCGTTGTTATCGACATGGATTTCATACAGAGCATCGTCATCGAGTGAGAAATAATTAGGTCCGCCATAAGCATCCTGCAATGGCAGATAGTTAGCGATAATGGTGACATAATCTTGTCGGCCATTCTCATAACTATTGAACATATATAGGTCAGTAGCGTCGACTTTTGGCGATTTAGTAATAGAAGGGGCTTCACGATGGCTTGAAGCGAGAGCAGTTGCACTGGCACAAATGGCCATGGCTGCTATAAGGGCGGTTGCAGTATGTCTCATACGAATCCTTGTAAAGAAACTGAAGTGATAGTTAAAATAAATAGGTTACTATCCGAAGCTTAATAAGATAAATTACATAGTCGTCTCATTAAGTTAACCTCAACTATACACCTATCTTTTTGTATCTGTAGGTTTTTTATCAGAAAAATCGTATCATTTATCGGTTTTTACATTTATTTACAATTGTAAAAATTGCATGGCTAAATAGCTGACTCAAGCGGATCTTGCCGAAAAAACTTTACCATAATCGCATAAATCTCAGGATAAGCATCAACCAACTTACTTGGCGTTTCAAAAAACACTTCGCTCAATACCGCAAAGAACTCTGCTGGATTGGTCGCGCCATAACGATCGAGTCCCGCCTTACGATGCTTTTGAAAGTCCGCAAAACCGTGCTCCATAGTCTGCGTCCAGCGACTGGCATCCATATCAGGCTGTAGCGGCGGAAAGCCATTAGCGCGACCGTTCAACATATCGAGCTTATGCACAAACTCATGAATCACCACGTTATGACCATCGCGCTCGCCTGAGTGCTTGGCATCACTCCATGACAGAATCACAGGACCACGTAGCCATGCCTCGCCGCTACGGCTATGACTGTTTTGATGGACGATGCCCATCTCATCGATAGTCGTACTATCGTTCTTAAAAGCGCCTGGGTAGATAATAATAGACGACCAGCCTGCATACCACTCAAGGCTCAGATTTAAGATAGGCAGGCAAGCTTGTAGAGCAATGGAGCGTTTTACACTATCGGTGATAACAAAGCCTTGCGCGCCACTAAAAGATTTATCATCGAGCAGTAAAGTCGCCAAATCAAATAGTCGAGTGAGCTCGTCCTCTGTCAATCTATCGAGTATCGGAATTTTCTGCGCGGCTTGCTGCCAGTCAGCGCGTTTAAATGGGCTGTTATCTAAGATACGCTGTTCGCGCCAGTCCTTTATTATGCTAAACATGCTCTATGTCCTTAAGATGGTTTAATGGTATTAGTATGACTGAAATCACTTAAAGTATTTGTTGTTATCATTCGAGGTATTGACGGCTATAGGGTTAATAATTTGCGTAATAATCTTTATACTACGCACATAAATTATCTCCTTGTATAGTGAAGTCGTTATAGCCATTTTGCCTTAGTCATACTGTATAAGCACAACTTAAATTGAACGTTATGAAACCTACTGTCCAAGCCCAGCCAGACTCTCGCCGAACCCAATATTTTCGAGTTATATTAATGGGCATTAGCGCATTTGTGATCAATACCACAGAGTTCGTTCCTGTAGCGCTGTTGACCGATATCGCGCAAGACTTTTCTATTACTACGGCCGAGACAGGGTGGATGTTGACCTTGTATGCTTGGATCGTCGCTGCCTTGTCACTACCACTGATGTTATTGACAGGTAAGCTTGAGCGCAAACGCTTACTGCTAGCAGTATTTGTAGTATTTATCGCCAGCCATGTGCTGACTGTTTTTGCGTGGAATTTTGAGATATTGATGATCAGCCGTATCGGTGCGGCCTCAGCGCATGCGATATTTTGGTCGATTACCGCAGCCATAGCCCTGCGCGTAGCACCCAAAGGTAAAGGAGCGCTAGCACTAAGTGTCATAGCTATGGGCACCTCATTAGCTATGGTACTTGGCGTACCTATAGGGCGCTTGATCGGGCAATGGTTCGGTTGGCGGACTACTTTTGCGGGTATCGGCGTTATGGCGCTTATTATTTTTATCCTGCAGGCTAAGCTGTTACCGACTTTGCCCAGTCAGTTTGACGGTGATTATAAAAAAGTGCCAGAGCTGCTCAAGAATCCTTTGTTAGTGGGACTGTACTTATTTATTTTACTGGCATTTACCGCTCACTATACTGCTTATTCTTATATCGAGCCTTTTATGCGGGAGGTGGGATTTATTAGTGAAAGCTCAGTGACCTTAATGCTATTAGTATTTGGCGGGGCAGGGCTTATTGGCAGCGTGTTGTTTAGCCGGTGGGGTGAGGGATCGAGTCAAACCTTACTCGTCATATCTTCGCTATTGTTAGCGCTGTCGATGCTTGTCCTATTATGGGTGGTGACCTCGATATGGCTGTTGAGTGCAATTGCAATGATTTGGGGCACTGTGCTGATGCTACTGATACTTGCCGTTCAGGCAAAAGTCATTATAATCGATAAAAATGCTCAAGATGTGGTGATGGCGATGTTCTCAGGTATTATCAATCTGGGTATTGGCGCAGGCGCACTGATTGGTGGCTATACGGTCACCCACCTGACGCTGCCTTTTATCGGTTTTGTAGGCGCAGCGATTGCGGCTTTAGCTCTAATGCTAATACTATTTATGATAAAACGCTTTGCTAGGTTACGTTAGATGATGTTATTGCCAATTATTATTGCAAATGCCACGACTAACAAAAAAAATACTATTATAATCGACACCTATCAAATCTCTAAGAGTACAAGATGTTGAAGAAAATTGAGTTATCACTGGAGAAAACGATTTTTAATAGTCGTTGGATACTAGCTCCTTTTTATCTAGGTTTGGTATTAGGCATCATTTTACTATTCATCAAATTTATCCAAAAATTATGGTATATGATCGCCGATATCTTTGTTTCGACCGAAGCTGACGTTATTGTTGGTATTCTAATATTAGTCGATATTGCTTTAGTTGCCAGTTTACTGCTCATTATTATCTTTAGTGGCTATGAGATTTTTGTCTCAAAAATTGATACGGGCGAGCATGATGATCGACCTGCTTGGATGGGTAAGATAGATTTTTCTGGTCTAAAGTTAAAAGTAATTGGCGCTATTGTCGCTATCTCGGCAATCGATCTCTTAAAATCATTTATGAATATATCTAATGAGATAAGCGAAGGTGAAGCTGATAAGTTAATGTGGAAAGTCATTATTCATATGACCTTTGTGTTGTCTGGATTGTTATTTGCCCTTATGGACAAAGTAGTTGGTGATACCAAAAAGCACTAACAGATATTTCACACTAACTCGCCATAACTATTTAACGGCCTCCTCACGTTTGAGACCGATAGTTCGCAGACCGCCTTTGTCATCCAGCTCCTTGATAACTAGTGACCATTCGTCATTAATAGCGACGGTGTCACCTGAGACGGGCTTAACGTCTAAACTTGCGGTCACATATTCAGCTACGGTTTGCTGCCACATAATAGTCGCGTCATCATCAGTCTTAGACCTAAGCCGAGTGACCAGCGACTCTGATTGCATAACCCCAGTAAAAAACGGTAAGTCGCCAAGCTTGACACTCGGAGATAATAACCAGTCGCCATAAAAGTCATCGATAGCGCGGCGATCAAGCTTAGTATCATTGAATATTTGTGCGATTGGACGAGCATGATTACTTTGCATGGCATACCAGACATGGTCGCCAAACTTTAGCTGGGTATCCTCTGTAACGGTTACTAATTTTTGCTGGCGCACCAAAGCGAACACACTGATTTCATCAGGACTGACTCGATTGGATATGACTTTGGGATGGCGACCAATAGCAAACGCGCCCGATTGCACCTCAAACTCGTAAAGCGTGATGCTGGCCTTGTCCGATACCCAAACTTCGTGCTCTTCTTTAGGTTCGTTATTGGCAGGAATACGCACTTTAAATAGGGTTGCCATGAGGGGAATGGTGGTACCTTGTAATATTAGAGACAACACCACAACGCCAAAGGCAATATCAAAGAGCATAAAGGCATCATCAACCCCTGCCATCACAGGCAAAATAGCAAGGGTAATCGGTACAGCGCCACGCAAGCCTACCCAAGAGATAAAGCCTATTTCGCGGTCTTTGAATTTAAAAGGTTTGACGCTGGTATAAACCGCGATAGGGCGGGCGACCAAAATCATAAAGGCCACAATCGCAACAGAGTAATACCAGACATCTAACACATTAAAAGGGGTGACCAGCAAGCCAAGCACTACGAATAATACGGCCTGTGATAACCATGCAAAGCTATCCATCACTCGCAAAACATGCTCAGTCGAGTGTGCTTTGTGATTGCCAATGATAACCCCAGCTAAATATATCGCCAAAAAGCCACTACCGCCAATCAGATTAGTCGCGGCAAACACTGACAAGCCTGCTGACAATATAAGGATGGCATACATGCCCTCTGGCAGATGCAGCTTAGGTAATAATTTGGACAGCAAAAACCCAGCCAGCAAGCCGACTATTAGTCCAAAGCCCAATTGCTGTAATAGTAAGAGTAAAAATCCCACGACTGTCTGACCAGCAGGATCAACGTTCAATGCAATCAGGCCAGTCACTAATAATATGGCAAAGGGGTCGTTTGCGCCTGACTCTAATTCAAGCGTTGCCTGTACCCGATCATTGAGCTTGACACCGCCGTTACGTAACAGCGAAAAGACCGCTGCGGCATCGGTTGAGCCGACGATAGCCGCCATAAGGACACCTATTCGCCAATCCACATCCAATAGCCAAGTGACGAATACCCCTAGCACCACGACCGTGATTAGTACGCCCCAAGTCGCCAGCACCACCGCAGGCCTCAGGCCAACTCGAAACGACTGAAACGAGGTGCGCAGTCCGCCGTCAAGCAAAATACAAGCTAGTGCCGCCTGTCCAACAAAGTTTGCGAGACCATACTCCGCAAACTGAATCCCTAAAATACCGTCTTCACCTGCCAGCATGCCGACTATCAAAAATAGTAGCAATAACGGCACACCCAAACGCGCTGATAAAGTGCTGGCCATGATACTGGCAAATATGAGCAATGCACCGACTAAGTACAGGATATTCAAGGTATCCATGTTTTTTTAAACCCTGTTGTTAGATGATAATGGTATTGATAAAAGACTTATAAAGTAAGACGACTTAGCTAGTATTAGGTCGGTTCATTCTATGTGGTTTTGTTTACTTAGACCATAATGCAAAAAGGTATGATCTGCAAGGTCTGTCAAATTTGTAAGCGTACCCATTTTGCTCAAACATTCTGGACTTGCACAAATCACAGTGCGGATGGTGGCTAAAGGTCTTGCTTGATAACTAGAGTCCTGCAACTCAGCAATACGAATGGCTAGCTCATCGACAATACGTACAAATATTAGCATATCTCCAAGCTGCACCACAATTGTTCTCCAGATTAGAACTTACATTTGTCATTGCCACTGTTTATCCAAGCTCCGTCAACAGTTAGAATGCTATTATTACTCAGCAACAAGTTAATGAATAAAGGAAGGTAATCTAAGTTAACTTTAAAGCATTAACGCGATATTATAATTAATAGCTATTAATTAAAGCACACCTTAATATCTGAGATTAAGTATGAAGAATAACTAACAGCTAAAAACTAACTAAGAATATTGGAGAGTATCATGGGCTTATTAGTCGACGGCCAATGGCAAGATAAATGGTATGACACCGAATCCAATGGTGGTCGTTTTAAACGTCAAGATTCAAGCTTTCGCAATTGGGTAACCTCTGACGGTAGTGCCGGGCCTACAGGTGACAGCGGCTTTAAGGCTGAGGCTGATCGTTATCATCTGTATGTCTCGCTGGCGTGTCCTTGGGCGCATCGTACGATGATCTATCGCAAGCTAAAGGGCTTAGAGGATATGATCTCAATATCAGTGGTCAATGCCTTTATGGGAGGCGAGGGCTGGACGTTTAAGTCTGGTGAGGGGGTCATAGCTGATCCTATTTTTAATGCTACTCATTTATATGAGATTTATACCGCCGCGCAAGCCGATTATACCGGCCGAGTGACCGTACCTATTTTATGGGATAAAAAAACCAATACTATCGTGAATAACGAATCCTCTGAGATTATTCGTATGTTTAATAGTGCCTTTGATGAAATCGGTGCAACCGCAGGAGACTTCTCACCCGCAGAGCTGTTGACAGATATTGATGCATTAAATGACTTCATTTATCCAAACATCAATAATGGGGTCTACAAAGCAGGTTTTGCCACGACCCAGGATGCTTATAAGGAGGCGGTAACAGAATTGTTTGAAGCGCTAGATACACTAGAGGCGCGTTTGCAAAATAAGCGATATTTGCTAGGCGATACTATCACTGAGGCGGACTGGCGACTGTTCACCACTTTAGTACGCTTTGATGCTGCTTACGTCGGACATTTTAAATGTAATGTGCGCCGTATTGTTGACTATCCGAACCTTTGGGGTTATTTGCGTGACCTATATCAAGTACCAGGTATCGCCGACACTGTGGCGATCGATAATATCAAAGCGCATTATTATGGCAGCCACGAGACCATTAACCCAACCCGTATTATACCTGTCGGTCCTGATCTTGACTTTAATACTCCGCATGGGCGTGAACAGCTATCGTCGATGAATATCTAGCAAATATCAGTTATCAAATGAGCAGTAACTAAGATATTAATCATCAAATTAACAGCTCTCAATTATTACAAAATAGGAAATAACTATGTCAGTGATTATTAAAAAACTTTAAGCCCATCAGTGAGCGTCTACGGGTGCTAGGGCAATAAAATCGCAAAAATCTTATAAAAGGCTACGCTGCCACTCTCGAAAAAGCTTACCTTATATTCTCTAGGTCTAAAATTAACAACGATAATTAATAAAACCTACTGGTCTAAGCTGCTATTTATCGCTATCATTGTTAGGCTTATATTCGAGCTATTAATTAATTCACTAGGCAGCCAAAGTTTGCCTTTTCACCTTATGCTATACCGAGTCGTCTTATGGAACACTCAGCGCAGTCAGAAAGATTGCCGCATTTACATGAATCAGAGCTATTTCACGCTGTGAAAAACCCTGCCTTTCGTCGTATTGGGTTGATGGGGCGGGCAGGTAAGCGTAGCGTTACCCAGAGTCTGGCGCAAGTGGCGAATATCGTCAATGAGATGGGTCTGACCTTAATCATGGATGTGCAAACTGCTAATCTACCAACTTTAGATTTGACAGAGATCGAAAAAGTTAAGATCGTTAAGCGTAGCCTGATCGGTGAGATTTGTGACTTAGTTATCGTGGTCGGCGGTGATGGTTCAATACTGCATGCTGCAGAGGCGTTAGCACGCTACAGAGTTCCTGTGCTTGGCGTTAACCGTGGTCGGCTTGGCTTTTTGGCAGATGTGAAACCCAATGAAGTGGCACAAAAGCTGCGTCAAGTATTGATGGGAGACTATCAGCTGGATCATCGGTTCTTATTAACGATGGAGATACGTGAGGGTCAAAAAGTACTGCATGAAGATATGGCGCTTAATGACATCGTACTGCATGCTGGTAAGTCGGTACACATGATAGATTTTCAGATGAAAATTGATGGGCAAGATGTCTATCGTCAGCACAGTGATGGGCTTATAGTATCGACGCCTACGGGTTCAACGGCTTATGCTCTATCAGGTGGCGGGCCTATTATTCACCCAAGCATGGATGCTATCTGCTTAGTGCCTATGCATCCGCATACGCTATCGAGTCGGCCTATCGTAGTCAGTGGTAACAGTGAGATTTGCATTCGTATTCACGAGGATAATCGTACCCAGCCGATGGTAAGCGCAGATGGTAAGCCGAGCATATCGCTTGATCAGGAGCAGAGATTATATATTCGTAAGCATCCTGATAAGTTGACGCTGCTGCATCCACCAGGATTTGAGTTTTATGAGGCTTGTCGAACAAAACTACACTGGAACGTCCATGCTGAAGAGTTCGATCTTGATAGAGACGATGATACTATGGATGATCTGTAAGTAAAAAAAGTGTTGAAACGGCATAAGACTCGCCAATAAGTATATTAAAGATATAATTGGAGTAAGTAGCATGGATAAACAAACCGTATTAGCTAGCATAACCCCAGAAGTTGTCGATAAGTTTCGTATGGCTATTGAATTGGGCAAATGGCCTGATGGGCGTCAATTAACCTCTGATCAGCGCGAGACTTGTATGCAAGCAGTTATGATATGGGAGCATGAAAACCTACCGCCAGCTGAACGTACAGGTTTTTTGCATAAGCCAGTAAGAGACGACGGAACTGTCGTAGGTGCTGAATGCGATGTCGAGCATGAGCATCATTATCCTAATATGCCCAATCCCAAAGGGGCGATACAACCTGTGAAGTTTGTTGATAAGTAGCTAGTTTGAGTAAATCGTTTTTAAACAAAAGGGCCTCGCTATTATCATAAATAGCGAGGCCCTTTTATAACAAGTGCTTTAACAGTCGTTGACGAGCTGTTTTAGCTTTATAGCTCAGTTGTATCGACAGTTGGTCGAGCAGTCAGTGGGTTTTTTTGCATCAAAAACCCTTGCCAGCCCCAATGTAAAAAATTACGAATATTGGCATGATCGGTGCCATTAGGGGTCTCTTGGACCCGAGTATAATACTCACCAAATAATTTAAGAGTATCAAGTTGGCTTAGTCCGTGATGCTTGGCAAAGCCAAAGATCTTAGCACTACCTTCGTTTTCACCAGCGCCGTTATAGACCGTACCATTAGTAAAAGGTCTTGGCGTATAGCGATAAAAGTCATCGATAAAACTGATAACATCATTGAATCCGATAGATTTTTTATTTAGACCATTCAGTAGGGCGGATACATCTGCTTGGCGAATACTCATAAGTTATGACCTTAAAGCGAATTAAACCAATAAAATTTTAATAAATATTCAATATAAAAGCTAAAAACAAAGGTGTTTATAAAAAATATCAAGTCTTTAACGATTGAAATAATCTTCATCGTCAAATGATGGCGCAAAGCTGCCTGATTCTAAATGCTGCATCTGCGACTTTACCGAGCGCTCGTGCTGAATGCGCTGGTAAATCTCTTCACGATGCACTGCTATATCTTTGGGGGCATTAACCCCAATACGTACCTGATTGCCCTTAACGCCTAAAACCGTTACGCTAACTTCATCACCGATCATTAATGTCTCGCCCACACGGCGTGTCAAAATTAACATGCGTCATACTCCTTATGTCGCAATAAAATAGTATTGCTCATTGCTTTGCTTCTTAATTGCTGAATATCACTATAGCGCTAGTTGTCAAAATATAGATATTAAACTATACCTTGAAAATAACTACTTAAGTCTATTAATTTCTATTAAAATGTTAAATACAAGCATATATAACGATATGTGAATGTATTTTGCCCAAATAAGTCACCATTATAAGTGCCACGTTCAAGACTGTCACTGATTTTCACAAAACTGCTAGGTAGAGCTAAATATTAAAACACAAGGCTAGTGATAACTCTGCTGTACTAATAATTATTAGTCAAGATACCCGTCATTTGTAAAGCTATTGTCCAGCAACTTTACTATCACCATCTTCGCGATCAAGACCGAATGCGGTATGTAGCGACTTGACGGCCTTATCCAAATACTGCTCTTGAATAAGTACAGAGACTTTAATTTCACTAGTTGATATCATTTGAATATTGATGTTGTTTTCGGCAAGAGTCTGGAACATAAGGCTGGCAACACCAGCGTGAGAGCGCATACCAACGCCGACTAATGAGACTTTAACAACTTCATCATTGGCCAATATCTCTTTGGCACCGATCTCATTTTTGACTTCGTTTTCTAGTACTTTCATGGTTTTTTCCATGTCAGTACGGTTGACGGTAAAAGTAAAGTCGGTCGTACCGTTGGTAGATAGGTTTTGTACTATCATATCAATTTCTATATTGGCACGTCCAATAGGGCTAAGGATAGCAGAAGCAATACCAGGATGATCGGGAACACCGCGCACCACGATTTTTGCCTCATCACGGTTAAAAGCGATACCTGAGATAATTGCCTGTTCCATACTGTCTCCTTCGTCTATCGTAATTAAGGTGCCTACGTTGTTTTTAAAGTCATCATCAAAGCTGCCATCTGCATCGGTATCAAAGCTAGAGAGTACACGCAGCGGTACACCATATTTTCCAGCGAACTCTACTGAGCGAATCTGTAATATTTTTGAGCCAAGACTGGCCATCTCTAGCATTTCTTCAAAGGTAATTTTCTCAAGCTTTTTAGCTTTTGAAGTCACACGTGGGTCAGTAGTGTAAACCCCATCAACGTCAGTATAAATCTGGCACTCATCAGCGCCTAGAGCTGCAGCAATAGCGACCCCCGTGGTATCAGAACCGCCACGACCTAGCGTAGTGGCATTGCCATACTCATCAATGCCCTGAAATCCTGCAACGATGACCACATTACCCGCATCAAGCTGCTCGCGGATATTTTTATCATCAATTGACTCAATACGAGCCTTATTGTGCGCGGTATCCGTTTTTATTGCTACTTGACGACCCGTAAATGAGCGCGCGCCAACGCCGAGCTCTTTGATCGCCATAGCGAGTAGGGAGATTGATACTTGCTCGCCTGTTGAGACCATTTGATCATATTCACGCGGATCAGGTTGTGTGCTAATCTGACGGGCGAGATCGATAAGACGGTTGGTTTCACCGCTCATAGCCGATACCACTACCACCACTTGATGACCATGATCATGCCAGCGCTTGACTCGTTTGGCGACATTTTTGATGCGGTCAATACTGCCCATGGAAGTGCCGCCGTATTTCTGTACTATTAACGCCATAAAAATATTACCTATTATTTACAAGGGGCTGTATAGCTATTTATCATTTCAATTGGAATAAATACTATTCCTTGATAAAGATAACGCTCAATTATAAACATACCGTTTATGTTATATCATATTTACGTAAAAAAATTAACCCAGCTGTTCTGCAACCCAAGCGGGTAGCGCATTGATAACGGCTGCCGTATTTGCCGCTTTTGGCGCGCCGCCCTGAGCGTAATCAGGCTTACCGCCACCCTTACCGCCAAGCTCGCCTGCTAAATGACGGATAATATCGCCCGCTTTGATACGAGCAGTAAGCGATTTGGCTACACTAGCTGAGAGCGCTAGCTGACCGTCTTTATCACCGACTAATACAATTATACTATCAGGTAGCTTTGACTTGATATCATCCATCAGCGGACGGATGGATTTACCATCGACCCCAGCAAGGGTACTGATTAACACAGGGACACCTGCGATAGTTTGTACTTCACTGATCAAGTCAGCGGCTTGTAGGCTGGCAAGTTTCTGCTCTAGACGCTCTAACTGCTTTTCTAGCTCACGCTGCTTGTCCGCCATACTTTGGACGCGTGCGACTACCTCAGGGCGCTTGGCTTTGAGCTGGCTTGCAAGCTGACCCAATTGTTGATCGTTTTGCTGGATGTATTTGATTGCACCCATACCAGTTACGGCTTCAATACGGCGAATACCTGCTGCAATGCCTGCTTCACTAGTGATTTTTAATAGGCCAATATCGCCTGTGCGCTGCACGTGTAATCCACCGCATAGCTCAATAGAGAAGGGCTGAGACTTACCATCAATGATACTGTCCGTACCCATCGTTAAGACGCGCACATCACTACCGTATTTTTCACCGAATAGGGCGATTGCGCCTTTATCCATAGCCGCATCGATAGATATGGTTTCGATACTAGCTGAGGTGTTGGCTTGGATTTGCTCGTTGACTAAGCGCTCAACGCGCGCGATCTGAGTGCTATTAATAGGTTTGTCGTAGGAGAAATCAAAACGCAGTACTTCGCTAGAGACTAGCGAGCCTTTTTGAGTGACCTCATCGCCTAATACTTCACGCAGGGCGGCATGCAATAGATGCGTTGCTGAGTGGTTTTTGGCACTAGCTGCACGAATACTGGATAGTACATGAGCCTCTGCGGTTTGGCTGGTATGAACAACGCCCATATTGACCACGCCATAATGGATAATGGCTTGTCCAGATTTTTTGGTATCTTGTACCTCAAACACGCCAGACTCCGTACGAATCTCGCCCAACTCACCGACTTGTCCACCGCCTTCGGCATAAAATGGGGTACGATTCAGGACGAGTACACCCTCATCTCCTTCCGTCAAGCTAGTCGTCGCATCGCCGTCTTGATACATCGCTATCACTTCGACCTCAAGATCGCTCAGCTGCTCATAGCCGATAAATACTGTCGGCTCATCGACCTGAATTACACTACTATAATCAACATCGAACTTACCTGCATCACGAGCACGTTCGCGCTGCGCTTGCATGTGTTCATCGAACTGGGCTTCATCGATACTGATACCGCGCTCACGGGTGATATCGGCAGTCAAATCAAGCGGAAAGCCATAAGTATCGTACAGCTTAAATGCAGCCTCGCCAGAGAGAATATCTCCCTCTTTTAAGTCATCTAGCTCACCAGCTAGCAGGCGGAGACCTTGTGCCAAGGTTTTAGCAAACTGGGCTTCTTCTTTTTCAATAGCGCTCTCAATGATGCTTTGGCGCTCTTTGAGCTCAGGATAAGCGTCGCCTATTTCCTCGACTAAAGGCGCAACCATCTTGTAGAAAAATTCACTCTGGGCACCGAGCTTATTGCCATGACGTACCGCACGGCGAATCACACGGCGCAATACATAGCCGCGACCTTCATTGCTTGGCATCACGCCGTCAGCGATCAAGAATGATACCGCGCGTATATGATCGGCAATCACCTTTAGAGAGGCCTGTTGCTCATTATCAATCTCTAAAATAGCGGCCGCAGCATCCATCAAATGGGTGAATAAATCAATTTGGTAGTTGCCATGCACGCCTTGCATGATAGCGCTGATCCGCTCAAGCCCCATACCGGTATCGACGCTTGGCGCAGGTAGTGGCAGCATGGTGCCGTCTTTTTGACGATTGAACTGCATAAAGACGCAATTCCAAATCTCAATATAGCGATCGCCATCTTCCTCAGGTGTACCTGGCAAGCCGCCTTCGATATCAGCACCGTGATCATAAAATACTTCGGTACAAGGGCCACAGGGGCCGGTATCACCCATTGTCCAAAAGTTATCCGAGGCATAGGGTGCGCCTTTATTATCGCCAATACGAATAATACGCTCCGCTGGCAAGCCGATATCATTATGCCAAATATCAAAAGCTTCGTCATCAGTCTCATAGATAGTGACATACAGACGATCTTTATCTATCGCCAGCCACTCATCGGAGGTTAAAAACTCCCAAATATAAGCGATACCCGCTGATTTGAAATAATCGCCAAAAGAGAAGTTGCCGAGCATCTCAAAAAAAGTATGATGACGCGCGGTATAGCCGACATTATCAAGATCGTTGTGTTTGCCACCAGCACGCACGCATTTTTGTGAAGTCACTGCGCGGGTATAATCGCGTGGCTCCAATCCCAAAAAGGTCTCTTTAAACTGATTCATACCGGCATTGGTAAACAGTAAAGTAGGGTCGTTATGCGGAATTAAGCTCGATGAAGATACAGGGGTATGCTGCTTACTTATAAAAAAATCGAAAAACGCCTTACGTATATCGGCTGTTTGATGTGGCTGGCTCACAGCGGCTCCTTACTGGCAAATAAATAAAATAATAAAAGGTAAGTTAAAAATCAACTTAAATAATTTTGCAAGCGATTTTAGCACAAATGCTCGTAGGGTGTTTGACCATTCACCTTTAGTCTTACCTAGTCATCCATCAATACATAGTGATTGTATAATCTTTGGCTCTACGACTTGTTAATTGGTCAAAATAGCGGCATCGGTTTTGTCAAGCTTATCTCTGATAACCGGGTTAGATTCAATAACTTGTACAGGTATGTAGCGCAGTTGCAACTTGATAGGTAAGTAGTTTGGATAATTTTCAACCATGTCTTGAGTAACCACGGCCTCAATTTTATTGACATCGCTTGAGTTAGGGATCGTCTCACCGCGAACAACCGCACGAACAATTTGATTGCCATTGGCTTTGGTAAACTGAGTATTGGTCAACACATTACCTTGATCTATAAAGTGATCATTAATGGCTTGTTTGACACTGCTCTCAAACACTTGTTGCTTGGCATTGGTTTGTAGATTTATCGTTAAATAAGATCCCACGCCAGCTAATAGCAGTATGGTTATCGCGTTGCGGCGCAAAAAAGTCAAATAAGTTTTAGATTTATAATCATCATCTACCAAACGCCTAAAGCCTAATAGCCACAGTACCATAGCATTGGTAAACTGAATGGCAATAATATTAGTAAGCGCAAGCAGTGCCGCTCCAAATCCCATCGACAGCTCACCATGAGCGAACAAGATACCGCTGGCAGCTAAAGGTGGCACCAAAGCAGTCGCTACCGCTACACCTACGACAGCGACAGACAGATGCGGTGAGACCATAGCATAAGCACCCGCCGTACCACCCGCTAAGGCAATCATTAGATCCATAGATGTGGGCTGAGTACGCGATAATATCTCTGCGGTTAGCGGCTGTGCGCTATGTAATGTACCAATCAAAAACCCTACAAATATAACCAAAGAGACGCCAGCTAGCACCGTAAATAATGACTTACGTAATAGCGGCATACGATAATCAATGATGGCAAGTGCGACACCTGTGATAGGCCCTAGCATCATAGCAACTAACATAGCGCCAATAACGACAGCTGCTGAGTTGGTGACCAGTCCATAGCTTGCAATAATAGCGGAAAGAATATTCATCACAAAGTACATTTTGCTTGGTAAGGCATTTGCTTCGATCTTGACACGTATCTCTGGATAATCTATTTTTTGATTGCTAAATTGCTCAGCGATAAACTGCTTATAAGACTCAAGTTTGGCTTCTTTTTTTTCTTGAACCGCCTCTTCAGCTTTTTCGATATCTTCTAGATCCTGCAAGTCAGATTCAGTCTGATCATCTGTACTTGTAGTATCATTTGACTCATCCTCATCAGGCATAGGCGGCGCTTGCTCAAGCTCTATATCGATGACACCTTTTTCAACCAACCTATTAAGGTTGTTAAGATCATCACTATCCTCTGTATTCACAGAGAGTATATCTTCATTTTCGATGTCTTTCGTTGCGGCTATATCGGGGGCGGTAGAGGTTTGCGCTTTATTTGAAGACACTATTTCAGTAGGAACTGAGATATCTGTAGAAGTTTCAACATCAACGCTCTCCACAGTAGCTATAGCGACATCAGGCTCAGGCGAATCAATAATTATCTTAGTCTCAGTCTCCTGCATGCTCGCATCTAGTGTTGTCTGCTTATGAGCATCATCTGTACTATTACTAAGCTCTTCGCTATGATTTGCAGTCACTGCATCATCGTTGCTAGCTAGTTCCTCAGAGATATAGTCTTCACTTGTCGTGGCGGATTGAGCATCATCTGGGTTCAGAGAGGTAGGGTTGCGCGTAGGTTGAGTATTAGCAGAGGGTGAGGTCATAGTAATAAGGCTTTATTAATAAAATAATAGAAAGCCACAATTATAATGATAAATATAAAAAGTTATATCGCCTTTTTGCTATCAGATACCTGTGTTGTTTTACGTTTTGTATATCTAAGAGATAAATAGAAGGGATTTGGTAGTCGAATAACTTGAAAAATAGAGGATTTCATAAGACCTCAACTAACTCCCTAATAATAACATGGTTTTACTGCGGAGTCACTGAAAATAAAAGGCTCTAGAGTCTATGTCAAATACTTACTATTTTTGTGGATATAGCGTATAAAGGTGGTATACAAGATAAACACACACCTAAAATAAGGATTTGATTATGAACTGGCCTCTATTTTCTGTTATCTACTCTATGGCTGCTACTGTAATCGTCGGAATATTTATGATTACCGCTTTGGTCACAGGCTTTAATGAGATCCCTCATATTCAAACTGCTGTAGTCGTAGGGCTTTTAGTCTCTATACCAGCAGGTATGTATTTTACCAAAAAAATAAATAGTATCACTGGTAATGAAGAAGGTTATAAAGATATTACTATTTAACATGCTTAGATTTGAAAACATTAGATATCAATAACTATAAGTTTTGAGCTAGAAAGGTTTTAAACAAAAAACAGCTTCTAATAAATAGAAGCTGTTTTTTTACTTTGACGTTAGAGGACTACTTATTGCAATACTACGGTCGCACCATTTTCGATGTTAGCGTATACCTCAAGCACATCCCAGTTAGTCAAGCGCACGCAACCTGCCGATGCTTGGCGACTGATGCCCTCAGGCTTTGGCGAGCCATGCAGACCATAAGAAGGCTTAGATAGACCCATCCATACGACACCTACTGGATTGTTAGGGCCAGGTGGTATCATATGCACTTCTTTACCACTACCTTCACCAACAGTGGCTTTATACCAAGGCATTTTGACTTTATTGACGATCTTAAAGGTACCTTGCGGAGAAGGGGTGCTACTGCTGCCTACTGTAGTCGGATAAGTAGCTACTAATTTATCACCGTTATAAGCATAAAGTGTTTGATCCGCTTTGTTCGCCACTACGCGATTGATACGCTGATTGAGCGCACCGCGATTGTTAAGCACAGTAATCGTTTCGCCAACTTTATAATCTTTGTTTTGATTGAGCTTATCTAAATAGCGCACATCCATATGGAAGCGCTCACCGAGCATCTCTTTGATGTCTTGATAATAAAGCCCTTTCATTTTTGATTTAGCCTCATAACCTGAAGGCGTCGCAGAAAAGTTGGTTTTAAGATCGTCTTCGGTCAAAGTATAAGTAACTAGCACGGGCTTATTGGCAGGGATATTTTTATTTAGCGCCTCCCAAGTTTTTTGATTCATTTTGCCTGTCGCTTGCAAGCCTTTCATATTTTGAAAGTTAATGAGCGCTTTTTTGCTGTTCATACCCCAGCCGCCATCGATAGGACCTGGAGAGGCATGATTCCAATCCAATAAGGCTTGCATCTTAATAGTCATTGCCGAATTAACATTCATATTGGGCGACCATTTTGAGTCATTGACCTGTTTGGCATAATTAGACAGATTCAATGTCGTATAAGTCTTGCCATCTTTATCTTCAATACTTTTTATAGCAGAGTCATTGTTTGAAAGTTGATTTTGTTCGCTCTGCGACACATTTGACGTTGTATCAGGACCTGCAAATGCTTGCCCATCGCTAATATCGTCAGCACTCTCTGATTGGCGATCTTTAAGCACTAATTCTTCAACACTCATGTTATCAGGACTAACGCTCGCCGTTGAAGGTTGCTCGCGCTGGCTATTGATCAGCTGGCCCATTCGATCTGTTGATGGCTTAGCGGCAGGCTTACTGGGTTTAGGATTAACATTAACACTGCGACTACGATTTTCATCAACATTAAGGCTTGCTAAGACTGCCATACTAGACTGGCTATCCATCGTACGTACAGGTAGCGTACGCGCATCGGTATCTACAGCGGCTTGAGCACTGATGTTAATACCAGCACTGAGAGCTACGATAGCCATTGATGTAATAAGTAATTTTATTTTCATAATAGGGGATCACAAGGTTGCTACGAATGAGCCTATTATGCGCAAACTTTCGACGCTGCGCAAACTTTTGATACATATATTTAGATCAATAGAATACTAAGTGCCAGCAGTTGACGTATTCGCTACAATTTGGTGATATTTGAGATATGCTAGATAGGGAGTAGAGAGTCTGTTGTTGAGTGCATGACTGAATAAATTACGAGGTTGGCGATCTATCAGCACTATTTATTCTAATTGATGTTTATAATGTAAGCCTTATTTAGAGTACAATCTTTGATAACAGATATAGGCGGGCATCATTGGCGCTATTGGCTATTTATGTCTATAATGCGTGATGGTTTTAAAATGACAAATTATCAATAAATAGACAGTTAATAAGGGGCGATATGCCAGAAGATCAGATTATAAGCGCGGAAGCTTTTCAAAATCAGTATGATTATGAGGATAATGAGAGGCTCAGTGAGGACGAGCTTGCAACCTTACAGGCAGAGCTTACAGAGGCGCGTGAGGAGCTAGTGAGTATTCGTGACTTTATCCGATTTTCCGTCACACAATTGCGCAATTATGATGTCGTAGTAGCACAAGGGACTACCGATGAGTTTGCTGAGGCGGCCGCAATCGTTCTACACTCTTTATCGTTAGAGTGGTCAGCGGATGAGCAGATACTCGATTGTCGTCTGACGACTAGCGAGAAGCAAGCGGTGCTAAGTCTTTTGGAGCAGCGTATCAGCGATCGTAAGCCGTTGAGCTATTTGATTAATTTGGCATACTTTTGTGATCTGCCTTTTTATATTGACGAACGCGTACTCATACCGCGCTCACCGATAGCGGAGCTGATCCGTCAGCAGTTCTATCCTTATTTTGATGCCAATGAATTTGCTAAACCTCTAGGCGCGACTGTTAATAATCAGCCTGCAACCTTTTATGAGCACGGGCTTGAGATGAAGCAGCTGTCACAGCCTGAGCGCATATTAGATCTATGTACGGGCTCTGCTTGTATTGCTATTGCACTAGCTACCCGTTTTGTCGATGCGCTAGTCGATGCTGTCGATATCGATAAGGGAGCGCTTGAAGTTGCTATGGTCAATGTCGATCATCATGATCTCAATCATCAGGTCAATGTCATTGAGTCGGATTTGTTTGCCAAGCTGCCTGCTGAGCATCAATATGAGCTAATCGTCACTAATCCACCTTATGTCGACGCCGCCATTATGGCAGATTTGCCGCCAGAGTTCTTATATGAGCCTGAGCAAGCGCTCGCTGCGGGTCAAGACGGCTTAGATCTTGTGCATCATATCTTGTTCGAGGCCGCAGATTATCTCAGTCCTGAAGGTCTATTGGTCTGTGAAGTTGGCGATAGCGAATGGGCATTAAGCCAAGCCTATCCAGATATTCAGTTTGATTGGCTCAAGTTCGCGCATGGTGGTCATGGCGTATTTGCTATTACCTTTGATGAGCTAGTAGAGCATCGTGAGCTTTTTGCGCGTTACGTAAATGCAGCCGCAGCCGTCAAATAATAGACAGTAGTGTTAGCTACTGTTTTAGTTGCTAAGTTTTAGTTGCAAGAAGTAAAGTACTGACAAATAAAATCGATTGTTAAGGATAGACATGGCAGGCAATAGTATTGGTAAGCTCTTTAGTGTGACCACTTGCGGTGAGTCGCACGGGCCAGGGTTATTAGCAATTGTGGATGGTGTGCCACCTGGGCTTGAGCTGTGCGCTGAGGATCTACAAGTTGACTTAGATCGTCGTAAACCTGGTACGTCCAAATACTCAACCCAGCGCCGTGAGTCTGATGAGGTCGAGATTATCTCAGGGGTATTTGAAGGCAAAACCACAGGCACCTCTATCGGTCTGCTCATTCGCAATACCAATCAAAAATCAAAAGATTATAGCGAGATCAAAGACACTTTTCGCCCAGGTCATGCCGATTATACTTATAGCATGAAGTATGGCTTTCGTGATTATCGTGGTGGGGGTCGCTCCTCTGCTCGTGAAACCGCTATGCGCGTGGCAGCTGGCGCGATTGCCAAAAAGTATTTGCATGACCGTCTAGGCGTGCAAGTGCGTGGTCATGTCACCCAAATAGGCAACGAGTTTAGTAAAGTAGTAGACACCGACGCTATTGATTGGGAATTCGTCAATAGCAATCCGTTCTTTTGTGCTGATAGAGATGCAGTTAGTCGTTTTGAAACGCTTATAGACAGTCTACGCCGCGAAGGCACTAGCTGTGGCGCGCGGTTAGAAATTATCGCTAGTGGCGTGCCTGTAGGATTGGGTGAGCCTGTATTCGATCGACTAGATGCTGATATTGCCCATGCGATGATGAGTATCAACGCGGTAAAAGGCGTTGAGATTGGCGATGGTATGAGTGTCGCTGGTCAGTTCGGGCATAAGTCACGCGATGAGCTAACCCCAGATGGCTTTACGGCCAATCATGCAGGTGGCATCTTAGGCGGTATCTCTTCAGGTCAAGATATTAGCGTGAGTATTGCACTCAAGCCTACCTCGAGCATCACCACTGCGGGCAAGAGTATCAATACCCAAGGCGAGGCGGTTGATATGCTGACTAAAGGCCGTCATGATCCGTGTGTTGGTGTACGAGCGACACCTATCGCTGAGGCTATGCTCGCTATAGTATTGCTTGATCATTATCTACGTAACCGTGGACAGAATGGGGATGTTGTACCGCCAGTTGAGTCGATTACTTAAACTCATTATTTTTATCGGAAACTAGCCCTTTATTTCTTGATTTAATAGATAGAGGGTTTTTTATTGGCTAATGGTTTTGTAAATATCAAAATTAAGACTATATCGCGTTTTTTAAAGTAAAAAAATTGAATTTATAAATAGGTAAGCCAAGTGATATAAGGCTTTAAACGCTAGTATCGTAGTAATTAACCGCGACGCAGTGCTGATGACGAAAGACCAACAGTAATTGCTGGCTAGGAATAGCGAGCCAGTGCGCAAAGGCAATATTGCTTATTCTATGGTCTGATAATAATTGTAAGCAGTGCTGACGACTATAGCCTAAGCAATTATTGATGAAAGAGTTTTGAAGAGTAGGGTGAATTGTAGAATTGTGCATGGTTTTATACCTGTATTTAAATAGCTGATTCAATAAGCTATCGTAGAATAAGCAGATATAAAACTGATGGGTAAACGATGAAAAGTTAATGAATTAGTTTGCTCAATTTTTCGAAGGTTTAGCTAAAGGCAGGGTAATGCTAAATATTACCCCAGCATATGAGTTAGCGTTAGCGTCACCTTCTACATTATCGATAGCTACCGTACCGCCATGATGCTCGATCACTTGCTTAACTAGTGTTAGACCCAATCCTGTACCTTTTTTTGGTGTGGTTTGTAGCGTAGGATTTTGCTCAGCCTTTGACTCAGTCGTTTGATTAGCTTGATTACTAGTCTGGTAGGCGCTGTTTTGGTTGACATTGCGTTGATGCGACAAGCTAAAATAGCGATCAAAAGCTTTGGTTAAAGCATAATCGGGTAGTGGCTTGCCATCATTAAATACAGTTAGAGTAACTACTTGCTCTACATGAATATTTATATTGAAGCTGACATTGTTTTGGGCAAAATAAATCGCATTATCGAGCACATTTTGTAGTGCTTGTAGTAGCCAAAAGCTATCGGCATACACCGTCGTTTTTTCCATCAAATCATTTTTAATGATATCTTCTTTAGCTAACAGCTGATTATTTATAAACAATTCGATAGCAGGTAGCTGACGCTGCTGTAGCTTTGGTGTACTGTCTTTGATCAGGCTACTAAGCAAAGGCAATAGGGCTATCGGTTCACGATTGAGCTTAAAAGTTGGCTGCTCCACTTTAGCCAATAGCAATAGCCGATCTATCAGCTGATGCATCTTAATACTTTGCTCACCTATCGTCTGATTGAGCATTTGCCGATCATCAGCGTCAAGACCATCATCTTCTAATAGCTCGCTGCTGGCACGAATAGCGGTCAATGGACTTTTAAGCTCATGAGTCAATGTATGCACATAGTCACTGACATAAGCACGGTTTTCTAGTCGATGCTTCATACTCTCGATAGTATCGGTCAGGCTGTTGAGCTCGTGGCCTAAATAAAAGTAAGGCTTTTTGGTCTGCTCTGCCAGCTCGCGAGTATAATGAGTGACTAAAGTAATACTTTGCTTGAGCCACCAAGCAACCAGCCCTGCTAACAGCAGCGCGACTATACTTATCAGTAGCATAGTAATGAGCATGCGCCGACGGGTATTGTCCAAATAAGGCATTACGCTATCGACGGGTTTGCCGACGCTGACCACACCGATAAGTTGACCTGTCGCATCGTTAATCGGCTGCGCCACATACATGATTGAGCTATCACGTTTGCTATTGATATCTGGCGTACTGCGTGCGCCGTATTGACCTAGTAGCGTTAGATAAACGTCGTTCCATCGGCTATAATCTTGGCCTTCGGCATTAGTAGACGTGGGACGTGAGTCGTAAATGACTAAACCTGTGCTATCAGTGACATAAATCCGAAAGCTACTATAAGCTTTGCGTCGATAGGCAGGCTCTTCTTTATAGACTTGTCGGTACTTATCCGCGCTATTGGCGAGCCTAGTACTGTTGGCTGTTTTACTACTATTATTGGGTTCAGACGTTACTGGCACATGGACAAAGGCACTATCGAGTTGTCTTTGATAAGACTCAGTCAACATCTCGCCTGTTTGCAGAGGTGTCTGTAAGCTGGCGGCCAGCAATTTACTAGTATCTAATAGCGTATCTTCGATCACTTGCTGGGCGGTAGGTTTGACATGACTGAACAGTTGAGTAAATACTACGATACCGCAGATAATAAGAACTAAAGCGACTGCAAGCCAAATCCGAAAAAATATACTTAAGTTTAGGACGCGCTTGGGCGCAGTGGTTTGTTGATCGCTACCTATAGGATGCAGCTTGGCATACCAACTGTTTTGGCTCGACTGAGTGCTGTTATTGGGCTTATTATCAGTCATTAGGCGGGACACAAAGCATAACCAAGACCGCGATGAGTATGAATAACATCGGTATCTGGATTAATCATAGCCAACTGCTTACGGATGGATTTAACATGACTATCGATCGTTCTTGCCAGACGATGATCCGGATAGTCGCTGACAGCATTTAGTAGCTGCTCGCGGCTAAAGACTTGATTGGGTGCTTGTAATAACGCTAATAGAATCTTACGCTCAGTATTGCTCAGGTCTAGCTTTTGCTCTTGCCAAGTCAGCGAATAATTTAGCGGTTGATAGTGCCAGTGACCTGAGGGGCCATCAAACGTTAAAGCTTTATCTGCTGCGGGCTTATCAGTGTTACCAGCGCTTACGGACTCTTGCGCTTCTACTAATAATTGCTCGCGCCGCCAAATCGCTTTGAGGCGTGCGACCAATTCACGAGGACTAAAGGGCTTAGCGCAGTAATCATCACCGCCCATCTCAAGACCCAAGATACGATCCACCTCTTCGCTACGTGCGGTCAAAAATATAATCGGAATGTTTTTTAGGCTATCAATATCAGCGGCATGGCGAATCTGCTGGCAAAGGCTCAAGCCATCACCATCGGGCAGACCGACATCTAGAATGATAGCGGATAGATCTTGCGCCTCGGCAGCATGAAGCATCGGCAGCACGCTACTGGCATTATCCAGCCAAGTGATCTGCCAGCCTTCACGTTTAGCAGTCACTTTCAGTGACATGGCGATAGCGGGATCGTCTTCTACTAAAAGAATATGAGTCATAAGATTTTATCTTTTTATTATCGATTAGGGCGTATTGAACATTCATAAATGAGCACTGCTGATAGCTACAATTGGTCTAGTCTAAGTGAAAATCGCAGGTAATGCAGATGCCTTGGCTAGCTGTTTTTAGTTAGACGGTTACAACGAATAGAGCGATTTTAGCATCAGCCCTGAGAACGGATCGAGCAAAGCACTGCTTTGCCCGTTCGCAAGACGAGAGCTGTGCTCGAGTGGGACAGGACTCTTTTTTACCGCTTCATTGCTAAAAATAGACGCTTAGAATGACTAAACTTACAATTTTTATCTGCGAATCACCTAAAAAATAGTCACTGTCAGTGCCACGATCGAATGTTCAACACGCCCTAAATACTGAGAAGATGCTAACAAGCTTTACCAGTAATATAGAAATTAGATTTGCAGCGTTAACTATTGAAAAGGGCTGATCTAACATCATAAACAGTAATGATTATTCAAAGTGCAAGTATTTACACTGATTTAAGCTTAGCATAAAATTATTTTCATATTATGCAATAGCTAAGCAAAGATTGTGGAAAATTGATGGATAACAGTCACTGTAATAAAGCTTTCCATTATTTCAATTTAATAACTATTTTTAATTCATCTTTTAATAAAGACAGGAAGATTGTATGAGCAACTATCTAGACGTCGTAACGGTAGAGCACAACCCATCGAACAAGCCAATAGACCGCGCGGTTATTTGGCTGCATGGTCTAGGCGCAAGCGGTCATGACTTTGAGCCAGTCGTCCCGCAGTTGGGCTTAGATAACGATATGGCAGTACGTTTTATATTCCCACATGCACCGAGTCGTCCAGTAACTATTAATGGCGGTATGGTGATGCCATCGTGGTACGATATTTTTGAGATGAGCCTAGATCGTAAAGTCGACGTTGCGCAAATAGAGCAATCAAGCCAGCAGATTAAAGATCTCATCAATCGTGAGGTTGAGCGCGGCGTCAAGCCTGAGCATATTGTGATCGCAGGATTCTCACAGGGCGGGGCAGTGGCTTATCACTTAGCACTCGGCTATCCGCAGCGTTTGGCAGGCTTGATGACGCTATCCACTTATTTAGCCACTAACGATCAGATTAATTATAGCGATGCTAATAAAGAGTTACCGATATTGATTGAGCATGGCATTCATGATCCCATTGTGCCTGTCGCTTTAGGCGAGCAAGCATCTAAGACTTTATCAGCCAAAGGCTATAATGTTGAATACATTACCTATCCTATGGCGCATCAAGTCTGTATGCCACAGATTCAAGGTATTGGGGTATGGCTGAATAAGGTATTAGGATAAGTTTTTAAGCGACTTCTCGTTGTTAATTAAATTCGACAAGATCTGTTTGATCTTATACTAGATAATAATAGAACTAGTCCTATAAAGGGGCTGGTTTTATTATTTAATAAGCCATAGTAATACTTGCGCTATACATTTACACTAGTAAATATAGAGTTTGACTTTGCTTGATGGTGGGCAATTATTTATTTCAATGCTCTCATCCAAATAACACATAATTTTTGGAGGCAACCCATGCAAACAACTCATTTAGCGTTTTACATTGCGGATCAAGGCAAGTTATTGGATCGAATCATTAGCAAAATTGATGGCTCACCCTATAGCCATTGCGAGCTAATCATTGAGGATCTTGGGAATAAACACTATGACTGTATTAGCTCAAGCCACCGTGATGGTGGGCTTAGACGCAAGGTAATTGATATGACTACCGATCATTGGGAGCTAGTACCTGTACAATGCGATCTTGATTACGCGGTACGTTGGTTCAATAAGCGCCAAGGCTTTGGTTATGATTATCTAGCCTTGATTCGTACTATCGTACCGGGTTTTTATAATCCTGAGCGCCTAGTATTTTGCTCTGAGGCCTGCGCTGATATGCTGGAGCTTATAGATCCTGGAAGTTATGGACTTGAAAAGCTATATCGCTGGGCAACTCAACTAAAGCGACCTAAAGTTGAGTGAAGTGTATAATAAAATTGATGATGACATGCCTTAGAGTAGAGTGGTTATAAGTTATCAAACAAACTAGCTGAGCCTATAGAACATAAGCTGTTAATTAATGTAATGTTATCAAGTTAGCAGTTGAAACAAACCTTATAACTGCTATATAATATGCCCATCTATTGGGGATGTTCTGGCTTCGACGCTGGTGATGAAACTCAATGATGCATGTCGAGAGTATATGTCCTCTCGTTAATCCAACATATATTGTTATAGTCGCAAACGACGAAAATTACGCTCTAGCAGCTTAAACCCAGTTTACTTGGTTTAAACCCTGTTTACTTAGTTGCTGATCACCTACAGTTGGTCAACTAAGTTGAAGCGTCCGCATGTAGGCTCGCCACAAGGGATTGTCTCAATCGCTTGGGTTCAAAAGTAGAGAATCGGCTAATCCATCCTGACTGTCGGATCGGTGCAGACTAAAATTAAAGACAGAAACTAAACATGTAGATTCATGAGCGTAATGCTGGCGGACGCGGGTTCAACTCCCGCCATCTCCACCAAATTTTAATAGAGAAACCAGTCACTTAGGTGGCTGGTTTTTTTATGCCTATAAATTGATGATAATTGTCTCTAAAACGCTGTTCATACACGTTAGTAAAAGCTTGCATGCAAGCCATACCCAAATCGGCTAAGCTCGATACTGTACTTTGGCTAATACCAGAGACAGGAATATTTCTTCGGTGCAAACTAACTGCTGGCAATGATGCGGCTAAGCTGACAAATCAATGTTTGGCAAAAGGGATGGTATTAGCGTCAAGTAATTTTTTAGCCAAGCACAAAATGCCCAGAGCTTTATGATACTTTATGTGGCGCAAGCTGCGGATGCGAAAATCTATGAAGTGTTGGCTGGGGCTTTGGAGTGATTGGAGCAACGTTGCGTAGGTTGCAACCTATAAGTTACGTTAGATGTTATTTTTCAAATGGTTTCTCATAGCGATTACTACAGAAGCAGCAAGCTATCGTTTCGAAATTTGCATCAAAGTTATGGTTAGTAATCGGTGCGCAGGGCGCACCCTACAAAAACTTAAACCAGCTTTGTGTTTAGTGGAGATGGCAGGAGTTAAACCTGCGTCTTTAACTTAAAAAACCGAATAGTCTTATTAGCTTTTAT
Organism: Psychrobacter sp. M13; assembly: GCF_030718935.1. Classification (NCBI taxonomy): domain Bacteria; kingdom Pseudomonadati; phylum Pseudomonadota; class Gammaproteobacteria; order Moraxellales; family Moraxellaceae; genus Psychrobacter; species Psychrobacter sp. M13. The sequence goes on along the minus strand of NZ_CP132194.1, from coordinate 1,910,624 downwards.
ATTATCAACCCAATATAAATCATCTTCCAAACCAAAGATTATCCTCAAGACCGCCACTCTCATTTGGCGTTGCGATATGACGCGCCGCTTTTGCAAATATATCGTGTGAAGCACTAGAGAACACTTGCCACTCAGCCCAGCGCTTAAGTACATATATTGTCTTTGGTACGTGCTCATCTAGACTGTCGGTAGTTGATTGCAAAGTTTGCAGCCACCAGAATTTTTCTTCATCATCTAACTGATATCCGCTAGATTTTTCCTTGCTTTGATGAGTATTCCATTGTTCCAGCATGGTAAGAGCATCTGTAACGCCAGGACTGCCTTGAAGGATAATGACCGCTATTAGTGCTCGAAACCAGTAGCCCAAGGCATTACGCTGTGCGTTTTCATCGAGATGTGGCAGCACGCACAATACTGCATGCAGGCTGGTCAATCCATGTACGATAAAGAACTCATTATCGCTACTGTACACGGCAATTGCTGCAATCACGGTTAGTACTTCGATAGAAGCCGTTAGGTCAGAGGCAGCTAAGTTGTCGTCAATGTCAGGTAATCTTAGCGTCACCATCTCGTTAAGGAACTGTGCCATCGGTTCATCAGGATTATCAAAGGTAATCAAGCGCTGTTGAAACTTACCTCTATTTAAATTTTTATAATCTTCAGTCTTGCTCAATGCATAAGCTTGCTCTGTCAGTTTGGTGGTTCTGTCATCGGTCAAGATTTGCTTAAGCACTTCGATTATATCTGGCGCATCAGGCGACCATAGCTGACAAGGTTGATAGTCACTATGATTTGCGCCAGTTGCTAAGGGCTGAAAGGCCGTTGCCATATAAGCAAGTCCTTCTGATGCCATATCATCAGACTCAACATCGACTGCCCAGCCCGTATGAATGACTGGATGTAGTGCAGCTCCAGCCATACCTTTTGAAAGCGTAGGGTAGTAGCGCTTGAGGCAGACGCTTAATCCTAGCTCTGCTATTTCTGCATCAAAAAAGTCACGATATGATTCAAAGCCAATCCGAGTAGACTGCAAATTGTTTAGCCAATTAGCTTCTGTTATTGCGGTGTAGTAAAGTGCATTTTTACGAGGTGGCGCAAGCATTCCAGACTCTGCTATAGCGCTCATGGCATCTCTGTTCGTATCCTTAACATCATCTTTAAGAATGCCCTCATTGATATAAACGGTTTGCCACCACTGCATTTTACTTTTGCTAACGCCAGCGGCATCCAATGCAATCCAATTGTGGGTAATGTGGTTGGAGAGGTATTGATCATATTCAATGTGCCAGTTTCTACCGCGTTTGAGCCACTCATGTAGATGCTTAGAATAGTTTGGCTTTGAATAAAATATCATAATGATGATCTGCTATATTTAATACTAAAAATATAGCATAAAAAAAGCCAGTAACATAAGTTACTGGCTTCTTTTAATCCAAACAAGCTTAGCTAAAGATTACTCTTCAGAATCATCCGCTTGTTCTTCTTCTACTAGATCTTCGTCTTCATCATCGCCATCTTCTGATAGGATAGTGACCAAGATAGTAGCCGTTACATCATGATGCAATTGGATATCAACATTGTATTCACCGATCTGACGTAGTGTACCTTCTGGTAGCTTAACCTCAGCACGATCTACTTCTAGACCTGAGTTGGTTAATGCTTCAGCGATATCACGAGTACCGATAGAACCGAATAATTTACCTTCATCGCCTGATTTTGCACGCATGATTACATTAACGTCAGTTAACGCGTCAGCACGTGTTTGAGCAGTTGCGACCTCAGCAGCTTCTTCAGCTTCAAGTTCGGCACGACGTGCTTCGAACTTTTCAATGTTAAGCTTAGTAGCAGGAAGTGCTTTGCCATGAGGGATAAGAAAGTTACGTCCGTAACCTGGTTTTACATCGACAGTTTCACCGAGCTTACCAAGGTTGACGATACGCTGTAACAAAATAATTTGCATGAGTCATTCCTAGTTAACGGTTAACCCTGATGGTTATCAGTGTATGGTAAGAGCGATAAATAACGAGCTTGCTTGATAGCAGTCGCTAGTTGACGCTGATATTTTGTAGAAGTACCAGTAATACGACTTGGTACGATTTTGCCATTATCACTGATATACTGTTTTAGCAATTCAACATCTTTATAATCGATGTGAGTAATGCCTTCAGCGGTGAAACGGCAGAATTTGCGACGGCGATAGAAACGTGCCATGAGTATTCTCCTTTAATTAGTCATCACTGTTGTTGTCGTTGTCGTCATTGTCTTGATCTGGACGACGAGGAGTAGCTTTGCGTGCGCGTTTTTCATCGGCATTCTTAGCTAACATCGACTCTTCAGTGACAGCTTCGTCACGACGCATAACTAGGCTACGAATAACGGCATCGTTATAACGGAACAATTCTTCAAGCTCTTCTAAAGTATCACCGTCAGTTTCAATGTTGAAAAGAACATAGTGAGCTTTATGGATCTTGTTGATTGGATAAGCCAATTGACGGCGGCCCCAATCTTCTAAACGATGGATAGCGCCACCATTGTCTTGAACCAACTTGATATAGCGTTCAACCATGCCGACCACTTGGTCGCTTTGGTCTGGGTGTACAATTAACACCACTTCGTAATGTCGCATTTGGACTCCTTACGGATTAGTAGCTATTAACCCTATGTTAATAGCAAGGAGATTTATAGAGTAAACTCAATCTTAATAATAAAGGGTCTTGATAATAAAAAGCCTTTAAAATAAAGAATAAGCTTAGCTTATAAAGCGCCGTAGTATAACAGTAACTGATGATTAATACAAAGTTTAAAAACAACAGTAATGAATTTTGGCAAATAAAGATTTTATCTACAAAAGGGAGTTCATAAAAAAGCAACGCCGAAGCGCTGCTGTTATTTTTATTAAAACTATTAGTTTTTATCGAATAGCTTAAAGCTATTTAATTTTAGGTTGTTTGACCAATTGACTACTATTGGCTTTGACGACTAAGGTCTTAGCCAATTTATCATGCCAGCCGATATTTTCAGGGCTTTTTGAGGCCATGTAATAGTTGATCGCAACGACTAAAAAGCCCATAAAACTAGTAAAAGAAAATAATAGATTGTAAATGATAAATAATAATAGCGTACGAGTACCAATCAGCTTGATAAATGAAGGCAGACGATGAGTGCTTTGATCAACCACCCGAATACCTGTAATGAGCTTACCAAGAGACTGCCCACGTAGGGTAATAAATACCAGTTGCAGCGCAAATAGTCCAAATACGAGTACCTGTGACATCATCAGAGTGCCACTAGGCATACTTTCCATCAATGTCAAAGAGTACTGGTAAGCGGCATCCATATTTTGGATATCTTGAAACTTAGTATAATCGACATCCATCTTGGCTAAAGCCAACACCAAGGGAAAGATGGCTAATAGATACATCAGCGCATTAATCGCTGTCGCTAATATTCGCGACATAATAGGCGCAAGGATCACATCACCAATGACAACATCTTTTGCCGAAGCTGCTTTATTGGTTTTATTCAATGAAACGTTGTTGGGCGAATATTGACGATTGGTCGTCATATCAGCTTTAGTATTTTTAGCAGTAGACTTAGACTCAGGCTTACCATAGAGTCTATCGATAGACATCTTTTTACCATCATTAGTCTTTGAGCCTTGAGGATTATTATCTTCAGGGAACACCGTGACATTGTTAATAATAGAATCATTGGTAACTGTTGAGTTAGATCCTGTATTAGCAGGGCGATAAGCGTATTGATTGGCGGTCAAATCGCCGATACGTTGCCATTTATCTAAACCCTCATGCCATACCAAATCATCAAGCATCACCTCACCTGAGGTCAACATGATATTGAGCTGATCTAAGGTATAAGGACCCGCTTGTACATTATTTCGAGCAAGAAAAATCTGCATAATAGCCTATATCTTTAGTGGTAGCTTACTTTGTTATATTAGGGCGTATTTACTATTCACAAGTAAACTGATTTCATAAGTAAACTGATTAACCGCTATCAGCGCCTACTTAATACAGTTTAGGGTTTGCTTGCCGATTCATCAAAGTGCAAGATGAGTGGCAAACAAACCCTAAATATAAAGCGTGTAACTTATGGAGCGTTTATTTGACTTCTTCATCCGCTAAGAAGAACCAAGTATCGAGTACTGAATCAGGGTTCAGTGATACTGAGCTGATACCTTGCTCCATCAGCCAATAGGCAAGATCAGGATGATCTGATGGGCCTTGACCACAGATACCGACATACTTGTTTTGTTTACGGCAAGCTTCAATCGCCATAGTAAGTAGCTTTTTGACTGCAGGATCACGCTCATCAAATAGATGCGAGATAATACCTGAATCACGATCAAGACCTAAAGTCAGCTGAGTCAAGTCGTTTGAGCCAATAGAGAAGCCATCAAAGTATTCTAAGAACTCTTCTGCTAGTAGGCAGTTGGTTGGCAGCTCACACATCATGATAACGCGCAGACCGTTTTCGCCACGTTTGAGACCGTTTTTCTCAAGCAACTCGATAACTTGCGCCGCTTCACCGACAGTACGCACAAACGGAATCATAATCTCAACGTTAGTTAGACCCATCTCATCACGGACGCGTTTGAGGGCTTTACACTCAAGCTCAAAGCAGTCACGGAAATTGTCAGAGACATAACGGCTCGCACCACGGAAGCCCAGCATTGGGTTTTCTTCTGATGGCTCGTATAATTTACCACCCAAAAGGTTGGCATATTCGTTCGATTTAAAATCAGACATACGTACGATGACCGGTTGATCCATAAAGGCAACCGCTAGTGTTGAGATACCTTCAACCAATTTATCAACGTAGAAGTCAACAGGTGAAGCATAGCCTGCAATACGCTCATTAATAGCTTGTGCCACTTCACGCGGTAAGCTGTTCATATTGAGCAGTGCTTTTGGATGCACGCCAATCATACGGTTGATGATAAACTCTAAACGGGCAAGGCCGATACCTTCGTTTGGCATTTGGGTAAAGGAGAAAGCGCGATCAGGATTACCGACGTTCATCATCACTTTGAATGCAAGCTCAGGCATAGACTCGATAGAGTTGGTCTGAATATCAAAATCAATTTGGCTCTCATAGATAAAGCCAGTATCACCCTCAGCACAAGAGACGGTTACATCTTGACCATCGACGAGCAATTCTGTGGCATTACCACAACCGACGATAGCAGGCACACCGAGCTCACGGGCGATAATAGCGGCATGACAGGTACGACCACCACGGTTAGTGATGATAGCTGAGGCACGCTTCATGACGGGCTCCCAATCTGGATCCGTCATGTCTGAAACTAGTACGTCGCCATCTTCTACTTTGTCCATCTCGCTAATATCATTGACGATACGCACTTTACCAGCACCGATACGTTGACCGATTGAGCGACCCTCGCATAGCACTTTAGCACCTTTAGTGTCGATGATATAACGCTCCATGACGTTACTGTCCTGACGACTCTTAACGGTCTCTGGACGCGCTTGAACGATAAAGATTTCACCCGTGTCGCCGTCTTTTGCCCACTCAATATCCATCGCTTGACCATAATGTTTTTCGATGGTCATGGCTTGCTTGGCTAGTGAGTTTAGCTCTTCGGTCGATAGTGAGAACTGCATACGCTCTTGCTTTTCAACATCGACAATTTTGACTGATTTGGCAGTGCTGCCTTCATCGCCATAGATCATCTTTTTATGCTTGCTACCGATGTTACGACGAATAACCGCAGGCTTGCCATTTTCTAGTAATCTTTTAGATAAATAAAACTCATCAGGATTGACCGCACCTTGTACGACCATCTCACCTAGACCATAGCTTGAAGTAATGAATACCACTTGATCAAAGCCGCTTTCGGTATCTAGGGTGAACATAACGCCAGCTGCGCCCGTCTCTGAGCGTACCATACGCTGAATACCAGCAGACAACGCAACGCCTTCATGCTCAAAGCCTTTATGGACGCGATAAGAGATCGCGCGGTCATTATATAGCGATGAAAATACTTCTTTTATAGCAATCAGTACGTTATCAATACCGCGAATATTTAGATAAGTCTCTTGCTGACCGGCAAATGAGGCATCTGGTAAATCTTCAGCAGTAGCAGAAGAGCGTACTGCAACCGAAATATCTTCACCCTTGCTCATCTCTTCGAATGATTGACGTACTTGCGCCTCAAGATCACTCGGCAAGTCTTGATCAATAATCCAACCGCGAATCTTTTTACCTGTCGCTGCTAGCTTATTAACATCATTAACATCTAAAGCTTTTAACTCGTCATTAATCTTATCAAGTAGACCCGTTTCGGTTAAAAAACGATTAAAAGCATCGGCGGTCGTTGCAAAGCCACCAGGGACACTAACGCCCAAATCTGATAGGTGACTGATCATCTCACCAAGCGATGAATTCTTGCCACCAACCGTGTCAACATCGTTTTTACCTAGCTTATTAAGGTTGATTACAAGTGCTGAAGATTGCTCTGCCATGATAACTCCAAGAAATAAGGTTATTTAGTAAGGATTATAACGCGGAATTATACCCCTATATTGGTCAGATTTCGAGTGATAAAGTGAAAAAATGACTAAACTGACAAAAATTATCTGCTTTTTTTGACGGCTTATCATTTTACGATATGTTTTGTTGTCAAAAATACTGGTTTCAATGAGTAATAATCAATGACGGTTGTCTACAATAGACTTTCATGTTTTAGCAGATTTAGTAACATTGATTTCTATTGGTTTGCTATTATGAGTATAATGTAAGCCATAATATTTAGGCTATAAGATCTAAGTTATAGTACCTAAGCAATAATATTATTTAAGCAATAACAATATCTAAGCAATAGTATCTAAGCCTGCTTTGATAGGGGTATCAAAAAACGGCTCAATCACCGTAGTCGTCTAAAGGTTATTGTCCAAAGGCCATCATTGAGGTTCTGCAGTTATGTATTCTAATCAGACATCCGAACAGGATAAGCCCACTATCCAAAACCATCATGCGCTAAGCTTAGACAATTCACAAACGATAAGAAGTGCGTTTTTTATATCGGATGGTACGGCTATTACCGCTGAGACTCTTGGGCGCTCCATTTTGAGTCAATTTGCCTCCGTGCCTTTTGAGACGCGAGTGCTGCCGTATGTTGATAGCTTGGAGCGCGCTGAAGATGCGGTTGAGCAAATAAACATTGCCTATCAGCGTGACGGTCTGTTGCCGCTGGTGTTCGATACCATTGTCAATCCTGAGATTCGTGAAAAAGTCAATTCAGCTCACGGCTGCAACTTAGATATGTATGAAGGTCTGATCGGTCGTATTGCTGAAGAGATTGCCGTCGAGCCTGATGGTCACTCGGGTAACGCTCATGATAACGTCGACTCTGAGAACTACAAAGAGCGTATCGATGCAGTGCATTTTGCCCTAGACAACGATGATGGCGCGCGTACCCGTCATTATAGTATGGCTGACATAATCTTGATTGGTGTATCGCGTTCGGGCAAGACGCCAACTTCACTTTATTTAGCGCTGCAATTCGGTATTCGTGCGGCAAACTATCCGCTGACCGAAGATGACTTGTATGATAATCAGCTGCCAAAAGCGTTGCGTGAGCATAAAGACAAGCTGTTCGGTTTAGTGATTAACACGGATCGGTTGGTTAAGATACGTCAAGAGCGTCGTGCGGGTAGTCGCTATTCGAGCTATCAACAAGTGCAGCAAGAGCAGCGTGCTATACAAGGTATCTATATCTCACAAGGTATTCCAAGCCTTGATGTCTCAGAGATGTCCGTTGAAGAGATTGCCACACGTATATTACAAATGACAGGTCTAAAGCGCCGCATTGGTTAAACTGATTTTTATTTGTTATTGTCTTATTCACTATTAAAAGAATCCTAAGAGCTAAATGCTAAATAAACGGAAGAACAAAGAGGATACTATGGGAAGCAAACGTAAAGATGATGCCACTAATGATACTGGCAAAGAGTCGCAAACCGAAGTCTCAAATAAAGACAGTGGCAGCGCACCAACAACTGCGCCTGAGCAAACTCAAGCTATGAGTAAAGAAGAAAAAATTGAGCAAACACATGAGCAAGTTACTGACGATATCATGCACCATCCTGATTTAGTCAGTCCACTAGATGACAAGCGCGTCTACGTCAAATCAGGGTATGGTAAAGATGCTGAGCGCTTAAAAAAAGACGATCATGACTACACTTACGATGCAGTAATATTAGGGGCAGGACCTGCTGGTGAAGCGGCGGCTATGAAGCTTACTAAATCAGGCAAAAAGGTTGCGGTCATTGACCCACGCGATCAAGTCGGTGGTAACTGTACTCATGTCGGTACCATACCCAGTAAATCCTTGCGCCAATCTGTATTTAACTTGATTAATTTCCGTCGTGATCCGATGTTTACCAAAACCTTGGATTATCACAGAGTACCTCTAAATAAGGTGCTGGCTAATGCTCGTCAAGTTATTCGCCGCCAGGTTACTACGCATACGCGGTTTTATGAGCGTAATCAAGTCGATGTGATTCACGGCTGGGCAAGCTTCGTTGATGCGCATACGGTCAAGATTGAAACCGAAGAAAACGTCTTTGAGACGGTTACCTTTAACAAAGCTATCATTACGGTCGGTAGCCGCCCTTATCGCCCTGATCTACTAGACTTCGATCATCCACGCGTATTTGATTCAGATAAAATACTGCAAATGGATTATGTTATTCGTAAGATTATTATCTATGGTGCAGGCGTGATCGGCTCTGAGTATGCCTCAATCTTTACGGGTCTGGGCTGCAAAGTAGATTTAATTAATAATCAAACCCGATTATTAAATTATTTAGATAGTGAGATTAGCGACGCTCTTGCCCATGATTTTAGACAATTTGGTGTGGTTATTCGCAATAATGAAGAAATTGATCATTTAGAGACCCATGATGATTATGTTGTTTTGCATTTAAAAAGCGGTAAGAAAATAAAGGCCGATGCCATTTTGTGGTCTAATGGACGCTCGGGTAATACGGAAGGATTAAATGTAGAAGCCTTGGGTCTAACACCTAATAGCCGCGGACAGCTCAAAGTCGATGATACCTACCGTACTGAGGTGGATAATATCTACGCGGCAGGAGATGTGATTGGCTGGCCGTCGCTTGCCTCAGCCGCTTATGACCAAGGACGCTGTGCTGCCGCCTTTATGGTCGGTGATAGTGACGCTGAGCCTGTCTCTAGTGTGCCGACGGGTATTTACACTATTCCTGAGATCTCAAGTATTGGTAAAACCGAGCAAGAGCTCACAGATGAGCAGATTCCTTATGAAGTCGGGCAGGCGTTCTTTAAAGACTTGGCGCGCGCGCAAATCATTGGCGAACGCACAGGTGTCCTCAAGATATTATTCCATCGTGAGACGCTACAGTTATTAGGCGTTCACTGCTATGGTAACCATGCCTCAGAGATTATCCATATCGGACAGGCGGTCATGAAGTGTGGTGCAACACTTGAATACTTCGTCAATACGACCTTTAACTATCCGACGATGGCAGAAGCTTATCGGGTAGCAGCACTTAACGGTCTTAATCGGGTGTTTTAAATTTGAAAAAGCTAACTTGATAATAAAAAAGCGTCTGTATGAACTACAGGCGCTTTTTTTGATTTTTTAAATATAGATATCACTGATAAATATTTTTGTTATCATGCCAGCGAAAAGCCAATAACAGAATAAAATACAATGCCCACAATCCCACTAGTGCATAAAAGCCAGTAGCCACTTGGGCAACGCTTGCGCCCATTTGATTCATCTGTACTGACATATTTAACCCAGGCGTCGTTGGTACTAGCCAACGTATCACTTGCAGTGCTTCGGGCAACTGATTGGCAGGCCATGGATAGCCGCTGATAAAAAATAAAGGCAGTGAGCTGAAGATCAAAATCTGTAAACTACGCTCACGCTGACGAAACCATAAACCAAGCAGGCAGCCGAGCGTCGCCACCGTCGGACAGAACAGCGCCAAAAATAATAAACTGCCAAGCATATTCTCACCGCGCGGGTAATGATGCAGCTCAAAGGCCCAGCCATAATAAAAACAGCCAACAATGAAGCTCAAAGCGCTTAGCGCCATGATACGTCCAAGCCAGCCTCGTATACTAGTCGCGTGGCGACGCTGCTCATACCACGTGCCAATCAACATCGCTGCCGCCATTAATAAAGTCTGCTGCATAATCAAAATGGCTACTGCTGGCACCACATAAGCACCATAGCCCTCAGTCTGATTATATAAAGGAATGATCTGTAGGGGTACAGCTTGGGTATTACTCGAAGCTGTTCCTAGATAGGCGCCTTGTGCTACATTCTTTTTGACCTCGATACCAGCCGATACCGTGCTTACTGCCTGCAAAAATCCTAATTGCACGTTTTTATTGAGAATAAAATAACCGCCATTACCTAAAACGCTGACGCTAGCGGCTTTACCTGATAGCACTTGCTGCTCAAGACCGCTTGGGATAATCATATAGCCGGCGATGTCATCAGTCCATATCGCTTGTTTGGCGGCTTGCTCATTGACAAAACGTTGAGTATCTAGCTGGGGGCTGGCACTCGCATAACGGACGATAGTACGAGATAGAGGGCTATTATCATTGTCGATGATACCGACTGGCACATGATTAACCGCCTCATTTGAATAGGGCCAAGGATAAAAAAAACCATAAATGACAGGCGCGATAAGCAGCATGAGCACCACACCGCTATCTGTAAAAATATCTTTAAACGTTTGCAAAAAGCTCGCCCAAAACGTTATCGGTGATGGCGTCGGTGCTAGTGATGATGTTGGCTTTGAGAGCTTTGTCGTCTTTTTGGTTTTGTTAGCCAATAACATCAGCGTGCTCCCCAACGTTCAGGATGTTTCAGGGCACGCTTCGTTAACAGCGCTGTAAATAGCATAGCAATCATAGTCGCCAACGCTAAACCATAGACGATAGGTAACGAAATGGCTGTTGGGGCATGCATTTGTAGTTGAGCAATATGAAGTTTGAGATAATGCGTTAATGGCAGAACATCTGACCAATGCTGAGCGCCTTCACTGATAGCAATATAAGGAAAAGTAACGCCAGCAAAAGCATAAGAGGGGGCGGAGATAAAGCCTGTCGCTGACAAGCCTGCGCGCAAGGAGAAAGACGCTAATGTAAAAATAGCGCCTAGCCAAAATGACAGTATCATCAATAATACTAAGCCAATATAAGTAGCCAGCAGCGAGCTTATAGCAATAGAGTCTTGCAAAGTGGCTAACCACAGCGCTAATGCGGCCCAAAGACTATAAGCGAGTGTCGGCCAACAATACTTACCTGCCAAGCCAAATAATAATACAGACAAGCTGCTTTTCTCTAGTGATATTATATTAGTCGCTGTTTGCTTGTTATTTACTTTATTTACATTGAGCTTGTCGTTCTCTATTGGGCTTGAATCGTTACGTTTGTTATCAATAAATCGATACCAACGACCTAAGCGTTTGTCACGCAGTTCACGGCCGATAGTCGTCGCGCCAATGACCATAGCCAAAATATGCAGTAACGCTGGAATAACCGTCGATGCCAAAAACTGCTGATAATTAGTCGTAGCATTAAACAGGCTAGTACGTTGGATACTAATTGGCGAGTAGGCAATGGCTGCTTGCGAGGGTGCCATACCTTGTTTGATGAAACGCTGAATCTCGACCCCTGCCGATAGGGTGCCTGCTACGGATTGGACACTCTTTTGAATAATGCCCGAGTGCGTACCGTACTGAGCATTGACTTGTAAGACAATAGGCGCAGGTTTGCTAGATAAAATATTACGCGAAAAGTCTTCAGGAATGATAACCAAGGCATAGATATCGCGCTGCAAAATCGCATCTTTAGCCGCTGCTGGCGAGCTGTAGGAACTGGCGATAGTGATATCGGGACTAGCCTCTAAGTAGCGAGTTAAAGTATTAGCCATCGGACTATGGTCTTGATCGATAACCCCAATAGGTAAGTCAGTAATTTGCGTCTGCGAAAATATCCACCAAATGAGCAGTACCGTTGCCAAAGGAATCCAGACGATCATCGCCAGATCCCATGGGTTTTTGGCCAAAAATCGCCGCTCATAGGCAGCACTGCGTACAAAAGCTTCAGTTAAACGCGTCACTTATGGCTGACTCTGCTGGCTAGTTGACTGCTTAGTCGCTTGCGGATTTATGCGGACAACAACACTCATTCCCGAACGAATACGCGAGTCTGGCATTGTTGGTCTTGCTTTAACCTCAAAGGTACGTACATCAAAACCATCATCGTTGTTGGTTGGTCGCCAAGTCGCAAAGTCAGACAAGGTAGAAGTGGCGTAGACGGTGAACTCTTTAGTATAAGGGCGCTCAGTAGAGGAGAGCGCAGGGATAGTACCTATAAACTTCTGACCGATAGCAAACTGGTTAAGATAAGTCTCAGTCACGTTTAAGACGGCCCATTGCTTACTAGTATCGACTACCGTTAATAGAGGGACGCCTTGACCTATGACTTCACCAGGGCTGACGATGACATTATCAACAATACCGGCAATCGGACTTTTTAAGTTGGCTTCTTGTTTGGCAACCAAGGCTTCTTCTAGCTTGGCATCGACTTGTGCAACTTGCGCTGTCGCCGCTGATTTGTCTTCACTGCGTGCCCCTTCCATTGCCAAATCATATTGCAGGCGCGCCGCTTCGGTTTGCGCTTTAGTCGCTTGATACTGAGCAAAAGACTCATCGCGCTTTTGCCTAGCCATCAACCCTTCCTCATAGAGACGATCAATACGCTCATAAGTATTGGCTGCCAAATCGGATGACGCTTTGTTCGCTTGCCAAGCGGCTTTGGCCTGCGCAATCTCTTGTGGTCGTGCACCGTTTTCCGCTTTATCCAGTTGGCTTTGGGCCATCTCCTTACCAGCACGAGCTTGATTAATCTTGGCATTAATCTCTGGCGAGTCCATCTCGATCAGCTGTTGGCCTATCTCGACACTATCGCCTTCAGTCACCAATATCTGTGCAATACGTCCAGGTACTTTTGCGCTAATAGAGGTCTGCTGCATCTGCATTTGACCTTGCAAAGTGATGCTTTCAGGTTCGCTATGCTGATTACTTTTGAATAGTCCATAAGCGATAACACTAAGTACGATTAATACTAATAGTGCAAGAAGCGCTTTTTTGATAAGTGCAGGCTTATCGGTTTTGCTACGCTTATAAGTAGTGGTTACTGGCTCTACGCTATCAGTATTATTAGAGGCTTGCTCGTTATGAGAATCACCTGATAAATCTAAATTGTTAGCGTCATCAGAGTCATTGTGGCGTTCAGACATAACAGCAAACTTCCTAAAGCAGTTGGGAATAAAAGTTATTATAAAATATTGATTTACTGACTGTTTAACTGCTCAATTGCACAGTTAACGAGTCAGCTAAGAATAAACTCGGATAGCATCTGCCTTATTGCCTTCGGTAACCTGAAAATTAAAGACTGCACCAAAGGCGACGATAAATGCCGAATAGTACAACCACAACATAATAACGACCGCAGCTGACAGCGCACCAAACTCAGCACTATAATTATTAAAGTTCTGCACATATACCGAAAAAAGAGCAGATAGTAGTATCCAGAGCACCGTTGCCAAAGCCGCTCCTGGCACTAGTTTTTTCAGGGGCATAGCAGCACGATTTGGTGCTACTCGATAAAGTCCTAGAAAGCCGATAAATATAATGCCAGCTAATAGAGGCCATCGGCTCCAAAGCGCAATAGTCTTTGCTATCTGTGGAAAAGGAAAATAGGCGGCTAATAACGGCACTAGGGCAATCGACGATAGCGCTATGATAAAGATAACTAAAGCTGCAAATGTCAAACCTAGAGCTCTAATAAGGCTCTGTATAAAGCCGCGCTCTTGGGTAATACCAAAGGCAATGTTGACCAGTTTAATCAAAGACTTGATACCCTTGGAGCCTGCATAAAGTGCCGCAGAGGTTGAGATAAGTAAGCTAAAAGTCAGGCGCGTATTAGTATTAGAGACCAGCTGACTTAAGCGAGCATCGAGCACTTCGTATACTGTAGTAGGGACAAAGGGTCGCAAAAATGAGATCTGCTCTTGCATCTGGTCAGGTGAGAAGGCAAGACCATATATCAATACGAATACCGCCATAACTGGGAAAATAGATAAAAAACCAAAAAATCCGACACTGGCGCAATGTGCCCAGATACTAGAGTTATTAGTGTTACGCCAAGTTGGTAATATAAGCGCTAGCCAACTAGGTATTTTAGCGGTACTTTTAGTCATAAGAGTAGTCTTATTCGAGTCATTGTTTAAAAAGTAAGTAGGCACTAAGTTAATGAGAAAGTGCCATTTAATAACAAGATAATAGCAAAATTTATTGAGCGAGCTCTAATGCTATTGTCGCAACTATTTGCTATTTATCGTAACTATTCGCTATATAAAGTTGGTAGGCGAATATCAGCCGCATTAAGATAAGCATTAAATGCAAGCGGCGTACCACAGCTTTGCATTAATGCCGCTAGCCCTTGCACGTAGTCATTTGCCGCTTGCGCTTGTTCAGTACGAGCTTTGAGAGATTGGGTCTGCGCCTGCACCACATCGATAGTTGTATTGACACCTTCTTGTAGGCCTAACCGGCGCAGGCGCAATACTTCTGCTGCCAGATCAACGTTGCTTTGTAGCGCTTGATAGCGAGACTGCGCATTATTGACATCGTGCCAGTTTTTTTCAACAAGTAATAATAAATTATCACTGACCTCAATCTCAGACAGATCAGCTTGGCGTATTTTGGCGTTACTCGAAGCCAAGGTCGCTTTTTTATCGAGCCCGCCCCAAAGCTTCCAACTGGCAGATATGCCCGCAATCCAGCTAGGGTCTTGCTCTAGCTGACCATAGCCATATAATAGCACTGTCGGCTTATAGCCAGTATCAGATAACGCATGAAGCTGCTGAGCCTGCGCCCGTTTGGCTGCGACTTTTTGTAGGCCTGGATGATAGGTAAGCGCGAGTTCCTGAAAGTAGCTGACATCAGGTAGCTGACGGCTGGAGACAAATAGTGGAGTCGTCGGTTTGATACGATACTCAGTGCGTAGCAGGCGCTGCAAAGCAATCATTGCCAGACGAGCGTCATTATTAGCATTAATCGACTCACTCTTAGCATCCGCGAGTGCAGACTGCGCCTCTAAGCGCTCCACTCGTGATATAAAACCTTCTTCAAACAAGCGCTTAGCCATGTGATCAGTCTGCTGCAACGTTTCATAGGCATCTTCACGTAAATAAGCAGCGATTATAGCCAATTGCGCTTTAAAATAGCGCTCAATCAAAGTGCTATAAAGCTCATTTTTATCCAACGTACCATCAGCTATTTCCTCTTGAGTACGCGCATTAGAGATGCCAGTCAATGCTTTGGTACGTCCAGCCATATAGATAGGCCAAGCGACTCCAATTCCAGCGCTAGTAGTAGAGCCTGAGCGCTTAAAGTTATAGGAATCAGGAATACGATCACCTACCAATTCACCAAAGTTGGGTAGATCTGGAATGCCTGGGATAGAAGGAATGACTGTGTCGACGCTATTATTGACTTCATTGACCACCCCATTTCTAAGCGAGGACAAATCCACATCAGCATCTAAATTGTAGGTGCTAGCTGAAACTCGGGCAAATACAAAAGGTCTATCGATAGTGCTGAGCGCCTCAGTTTGATAATTGCTGGCAGCAACAGCGGCTTCATTGGCAGCAAGCTTTGGCGATACTTGCAGCAAGATAGCTTGCGCTTGCTCAAGGCTCAAAAAGCTAGAGACTTCTAAGGGATAGCTGTTTTCGATATATTTATGGGTGACGGGATCAAGTAAGGTTGTCAGAGTACTGTCAGGTTCAAAGTCTGCTTCTGTCTTTGATGTGATATCTGCTGTATTTGGCATGGTAGCAGGCGAGCCATTATTGATAGTACTCATACTATCAGTGCTCATACTATCTATGGCAGAATTGTCTATACGAGAATCATCCATCCGAGCATCAATGATTTGAGTGGTCGCCACTGGCGATACCATGCCTTGCACGCTATTATCATAGCCATTAGCGTTGACACTACTATCAAAAAGCTCAGAATGACTTGCTAATGAATGGTTTGAGACAGCAGCTAGCATAGTCATACTTATAGCAGTAGAAACAAAAGATAAAGCAGATTTCATAGTTGAGCCGGTAGTTGAGCTGATAATTAAGCTGATAATTAAGCTGATAATCAAAAACAGTATCGTCGATGACGGTGCGCACACTGTAGAGTGTCAAGCATGACTGGTCAATGCTTAGTATTCTCTAGGCAATCATTGAGTAAAATGATGGATTGTGCTAGCTCAATAATTTAGGTATTAATAATAGCATTATTCATAAGTGAGTGATAAAAATTTGTTAGGGGCTAAAGTCTAGGATTTGCTACAGTAGACAATGTGATGGGTGTGCTTTTTTTATAAGTTAAAAGTCTATATTTAATAAGCTGTATCCAACAAGCGCTATCGATAAGCATAAATCAGCAGGATTAAGGAGTAGGTAATGGCAGGATATATTTTGGCGCTAGATCAAGGCACTACTTCGAGCAGGGCAATTTTATACGATGATCAAGCGCGACCTATCAAAATAGTGCAAAAGCCTACTAGCCTGCAAACCCCAAAAGCCGATTATGTCGAGCAGGATGCGCAGCAAATATGGCAAACGCAGATCAGCTGCGCTCATGATGTCATTAACCAAGCAGGTTTGCTCGCGACTGATGTGACAGGCATCGCCATTACTAATCAGCGCGAATCTATCGTTATTTGGGATAAGAAAACAGGTAAGGCGGTTGCGCCAGCGATTATCTGGCAGGATAGACGTACCGCTCAGTATTGCCAAAGCTTAGCCAAGAGAGAAGCGGACAAGCGATTTGAGTCTGATGGCAATGATAGCTTAGCGCAGCAAGTACAGCGTATAACGGGTCTGCGACTTGATCCTTATTTTAGCGCCAGTAAGATCGCTTGGCTACTTGATAACACTCCTAATCTAAGGGCGCGTGCGAGCAGACATGAGCTGGCGGTGGGTACTATCGATAGCTGGCTGATTCATCAGCTAACTGGCGGTGAGCATGTCATCGATGTCACCAATGCTTCGCGAACGCTATTGTATGACATACATAAGCTGGCTTGGTCGGATGAACTATGCGACCTTTTTAATATT
This sequence comes from Psychrobacter sp. M13, assembly GCF_030718935.1. Classification (NCBI taxonomy): domain Bacteria; kingdom Pseudomonadati; phylum Pseudomonadota; class Gammaproteobacteria; order Moraxellales; family Moraxellaceae; genus Psychrobacter; species Psychrobacter sp. M13. Next base: position 1,893,391 of record NZ_CP132194.1, on the reverse strand, counting down.
CCTATAACAATATTACCCAAAGTACTACCCTCAGATGGTGAGTTTGGTAAAACTAAAAAAGGACTATTTGCTAAGCAAATTCCTATTCATGCCGTACTTGGCGATCAGCAAGCGGCGCTATTTGGTCAAGGCTGCTTAGATGCAGGTATGGCAAAAAATACTTATGGCACAGGCTGTTTCATGCTGATGAATATCGGACAAATGCCCAAAATTAGTGAACATCAATTATTAACGACTATCGCTTGGCAACGCAAAACGCCTGTGAGTCAAAATGATAATCTATTTCTTAATCAAATCATGCAATCTAGCAAGCGCCTATTACAAGTGCCAAACGCCAGTACCAATGCTAGGACTAGTAGTGCTGAGCATCAAGTTACTTATGCTCTCGAAGGTAGCGTATTTATGGCAGGGGCTATCGTACAATGGCTACGCGATAACTTAGGGATGATCAAGCAAAGCTGTGATATCGAAACGCTAGCACGGCAAGTGAATAGTAGCGAAGAGGTGGTCGTGCTACCTGCGTTTACAGGACTTGGTGCCCCTTATTGGCGCTCAGATATTAGCGCGAGCATAAGCGGCATGACCCGCGGTACAACCAAAGCTCATATCGCTCGAGCAGCTCTTGAGTCTATTGCTTATCAGACCTACGATGTTCTGATTGCTATGCAAAAAGATAGTCCTCATCCATTGACAGAGTTGAGGGTTGATGGCGGGGCGGCTAATAACGACTTATTGATGCAGTTTCAGGCGGATTTATTGGGCGTGCCTGTATTAAGACCCAAAGATACTGAAATCACTGCCAAAGGTGCAGCGCTACTAGCAGGTCTTAAGATGGGACTATATGATGACTCAACTATGCAAGACTCATGGCAGATAGAGCGAAGCTTTGAGCCGACTATGTCAGGTGAGCGCCGTGAGCAGCACCTTGATAAGTGGCAACAAGTTATCGCCAAAGCCTTGTTGCTTTAATAGCCTTGTTGCTTCAATGGAATCATTATTTCAATAGTTTTGTTGCTTTAATAATTTTATCCAACGACCGATTCTTTTTATCAAAGGCTGGGTATAGGCGTATGCGCAGTTACTGTATTTCATTGCTCATTATCAATAACAGTTATTAATATACATGCTGTAACTCAAGGTCATCGCGATGATGACATAGCTTACATATTACGCATAGCTGTCAGGGTAGACATGTTTATATACTTTACGAGTAAATAGATAACAGGTGAACGAACAGTTTAGGTTATTTTAATAATTAACTAATAATCAAAAGGATATAATAATGAGTAACAGAGATATTGAAAACGAAACCTTAGTGAGTACAGATGGTTATATCATTAATACTGATAATCCTCATCCTTCTACACATGTTAGTGATCAGTTAGCGAGCACAGATGGTTACATTGTCACTGATGATGATCTTGGGGTTGGCGATAGAGAGCGTATCATTGATGATAATGCTCGTAGAATGGCTGATCCTGAAGTGGTTGATAGAAAGGTTGTTACTAATGACCCGAGTAATATTGATCGTAGTGAAGTTAAGCACATGTCAAAAGAAACTAAGCATGATCTTAATGCCGATATTATTACTGGTGAGCCAGGCTCACACCCAGTAGGAACAGCTATTGGTGGTGTTGGTGGTGCTGTAGCTGGTGCCGCTATTGGTTCTATGGCAGGTCCACTAGGTACGTTGATTGGTGGTGCTATCGGTGCCATCGCTGGTGGTGGTGCAGGTCATGCTTCAGCTGAAGCTATCGACCCTACACATGAAGAAGCTTATTGGCGTGCAGAAGCTGTTAATACTGATTACCACAAAGAAGGCTATGATTTTGACCGTGATATGCATCCTGCCTATGCAGTAGGCTATGCCAATCGTGGACGCTATCCTGCCGATGCACGTTTTGAAGATCATGAAGCAGACCTAAAACGCTCATGGGAAGAAGTAAAAGGTGAGTCACGTATGGAGTGGAACGAAGCACGTATGGCATCACGTGATGCTTGGAACCGTATCAAGTAACCACTTATAGCGTGAAATAACGCGTTTACAATGACTTAGATTTGTTAAAAGCTTTCGAAAATAGTTTCGGGAGCTTTTTTTTGCTGTATATTAAACATATTCTGAACATGATTTCATACTAAAACAAACAATAGTTCATAATAAACGAAAATTATTTCTGAACCTTAAGCACAAGGTTTGTTATTATAGCGAGTTTTGATAACTTGCTAATCTACGGATTATTACTACAAATAATCCGCCTACAACAACACAATAGGTCAACAACGAATACTTATTTCGAAAGACTGTCGTTATTGAGTGCATCTGTTAAAGTATTATAAGAATAATGATTAACCAAAATAGGTAAAATATGGCTCAGCACAATACGCAAAATAATCATAAACAGTTTTATATTGCTACAGCAAATTTGCTCAATTTTGCCAATCCTAAGCGTATTTATTATGATAATGCTCCAGCTTATGATGAGCAAAGCTATCAGCGTAAGGTAGCAGGGATTACTGATCTGCTCTCAAAAGCCAATGCTGACATTATAGCGGTACAAGAGGTGTGGGATAGCAATGCATTAGAGGCAGTTGCTACGGGTTTGGGCTTTACCCCTGACCAAGTTATTGTTCCATTAGCCAGTAACGATAGTTATAGTCGCTATACGCAGGGAAGAGGCGCTCAAGGTACTCCTGCAGTAGGCATTATTAGCCGATTCAAGCCATTGGAGCAGCAGTTATTGCAGGACGTGGTTAGCGAGGCTGTGATAGATATCCCTGATATTGGACCTTATCGCGAATTCAAGCGGCCACCATTATTACTGCGAGTTGATGCCTATGGTCAGCCTATGACGATTATCACCGCACATTTAAAGAGTAAGCGGGCGTTTTTCTTACGCGATAAAGAGGGCAACCTACTAGAGGATATGGACGATCCAAATATTAGAGTCCGTGCCAAACTGCGTAGTCTTTGTATGCGTGCCAGTGAGGCGGCGTCAATTAGGATGACAATTATCGAGCGCCTGCGCCGTACTCGTGAGCCCCTTATATTGTTAGGTGATATGAATGATGTGACAGGAAGCGTGACTACTCAGTTGATGGCAGAGACAGGCGAGGTTAATTATGATAAAAGTATGCGCGATGTCGCACTGTTCGATGCGGCACGTATTCAGGCTCGCTATGGTTGGATGAAAGATGTGGCTTATACTCATATCTATCAAGGTATTCCCGAGGTTATCGATCAGCTATTCGTCTCAGAAGAGTTTTTGCCCGATAGTAAATTTGCTATAGGTCATGTTGAGCGAGTGGATTATTTTAATGATCATCTAAAATGGGACTATGAAGACAGAGTTATCGACCATGGCATTGTCAGAGCAAAAATACGCTTGAGCGATTGATCATAAGTTTGATAAATCGATACATTACATTGACTATACTTGCTCCTTGCTTGCTGATGTACAAGCAGTTATAACGTCGAAAATCAAATAGGATGACTATCATATTGATAGTTACCCTTATTATTAATGCGCCAATTGAGTACTAATAATCGTTGATAGATTCGTAATTTATAATAGAGCACACACAAAGAAAGGGTTTATGATGAGTGACTACAAAACAGACGATAAAATCGAAGATGTACTAGTAGATTCGGAGCTGGCCAAAAAGCTGGTGCCAAACAAGTTTAAATTTACTAGTCAGCAGGGCCGTATACGCCGCCAAAAACTATTAATGGGTGCCAAAAAGCTTAGTGAGACTCATCCTATTAATGATATTACTTTAGCAGCAGTGTGTGAAGAAGCGGGTATCCCTCGTGCCTCTGCTTATCACTTTTTCCCAAATATCGAAGCTATATTTTTAGCGTTACGTTTTTTGAACGCTATTGAGATATTAGAAGTATTGCAGACTGTCGAAAATGGCGATTACGATAGATGGCAGGGATATTTAACCGCCCTGATTGAGCGCTGTGTGCACATATTCCATGATGATGAAACCAAAGCTAAGCTAATATATGATACTAATACGCCTGATTTTGAAGGGGACAGCTTCGGTGAAGATATGGATCATCAGATCGTCAAGTTAGTTTATGAGCGCTTATCTGAACGCTACGAGATGCCCAAATTCGATGATATTCAAGATACTTTGCTGATTACCCATAGCATTATTAACGGTATCTTTACCTTGTCTTATCGTCGTCATGGCAGTATCACGGATAACTATGTACAAGAGGCAAACACTGCTTCTATCGCTTATTTGCGTTGCTATATGCCAGAGAAGCTCCCGCGCAAAAGTCGTTAATAGTTCTATTTAAAGCATAAAAAAGCCGACATTACGTCGGCTTTTTTATGCTTTAAATATTGATATCTTATATAGCAGAGGGAAAGCGATAGCTACGACAACTATCATCATTAGAATCAACAAGAGCGTATTGCTTATAATAGCTATTAGTGAGCCTCTCAAGCGCTACGTTAGTCTCTGAGTCGTGAGCATTGACATAAGCTTCGCGTGCCTGCTCAAGCCAGCGATCCGCCATCCGAAAGTGAGAGCCTGATTGACGAGCGCCGTGCTCGCAGTGATCGGCCGCTGCCCATACTAGTGCTACTTCACTAAAGGCCAGCTCTCTTGGCGCCTGCTCCATACCATCCTTGTCTTTTAGCGCTGTCAATACAGCCCAAAGATCAGGACGCATTAGCGCTGAGCTATCAGGAATATCTGGGCTTAGATCAAGCGTTTGCAGGTTAGAGTTTTTTAATGCCTGTAAGATAATATCAGCAGATTGTAGCGCATGATTGCCAGCAGCTGTATGGCTTTTTATACTATTCTCATGGGTGGCATAATTTAGCCAAGCTTGTGCTTTGTAAGCTAAGTACTGCTGGCGAGCCGCTTGAGGTTTGGTTAAAGTACTCAATACAGCCTCATCTTGAAAACGTTCAAGCTCAGCCAGCTTACACTCGATATTCGCGCGATTTGCGCTTTGATGCAGTCTTGATTTTAGGGCTGAGGGGTCCGATAGATTTGTAGTAGTACAGCCAGTAGCTGATTGAGCAAAGGCATCCACTTTATAAGTGTCTACATCTGCTGCCCCAGCACTAGATACTGCGCCCATCAAAAGCAGCGCCGCCAAAGTACGAGCAGCTGATGATAAATAAGGACGACACACTTGGGGTAGCGCGATTGTAGCATTAGACATAGGACAGACCTTAATAGTATAAGGGTAAATGAGTATAGCGGTAAATATAGGCTTTAATAGGGGCTTATAGTACCGCTAACTGCTACAAGTAGCTTTGATAAATACAGCTTTGACAAATACAGCTTTGATAAATACAACTATAATAAACTATAGCGTAGAGATATTGTTTAAGCGCTTATCTTTACGCGGATCATCACGTTTGAATAGCTCTTCATCAAACTTAAAGCGTAATCTAAAATAAGCCCCTTGTTGCGTAGTGTCTTCATAAGCGATATCTTCATCTTCAAAGCCCATAAAGTTATAACCTAACGACAACCAAAGATTAGTCATCGGGCTATAGCCGACCTCAGCCCCAAGCATATAGGACATATCATCAGCTTGAGCATTCCAATAAGTACCTGCTTGTAAGCCAATATCCCAGCGCTCGCTAACATCATAAAGTCCGCGACCATAAAGAGCATGAGCCGTATTATCGCTACTGATGTTGTCAGCGTCAAACTGAGTATACTTACCTGCGTAACGACCAGAGAGTGTCAATGGACGAGTAGGATGGTAGTTACCACTTAAAGACCAGATGATCGCATCTTTTTGATAAGCATCATTGCCTGTCTGGTTATCATCCAAACGATACTCAAGCTTGGCTAGCATGTCTAACTGATTGCTATCATAGTCACGATAAGCGCCCCCAAGCTGGAAACGATTAACGGTACGGTGACCATCATCATAATTAACTTTTGAATAGATATCTTTGGCGAGTAGAGTAATCTCATCAGTATAACGATAAGCAATACCAGCGCTACCTAATAAAGTATCGCTGGTATCACCCCAACGATTTTCAAAGCGCGCAGAGGCTTTGTAGTTCTCATTAGCCAAGTATTCGACACCGATACCGGCTGCAGTAGCTGTACTATCGTCATCGCCTTCTAAGGATTCAACACGCTCAAATAAGGTGTTTATCGTTAGACCATCTTGTACATACCATTTGTTCTTAAGGCCAATAGCCGCCTCAGCTTCACGAGCACTGATAGCGTCACGCATCCGATATTCGCTATATACTTTGCCATCCTTCATATAAGTGGCATCAAAACCAAAGACCGTACGTTGACGCTCCTCAGTATCATCAAGACCATAGCTACCTGATAAGCTATTAATCAAATCATGACGCGCATAAAGACGACCTAACTTACCTAGTGGCGTCTCACCACCGATTGAGGTTGCATTACGATCGCTATTGTCGATATCCTGCTCATATTCTGCAAAGACTAAGGAGTTATTGAGCTTAGGCAGACGGGCGGTGATACGCGCGCGTGCCGTAGTGCCTTCGATGTCTTTATCAGCAGTGCTAACACCGTTGAGTGCAGACTGATTGATAATGTCATCATTAAAGATAGTGTCGTCAGTGACATCAACGACATCAGTAGCGCCTTGAATATTACGTGAGGCTGCTGTTGAATCTTGCTTATAATAACGCAAGCCTACTTCACCGACTATGTTAGTACTTAAGCGCTGCTCGATACTAGCAAGCACCCCTTGGCGACTGGCCTCAGTAGTACTGTCTTTAGTGCTCACGCCCTCAAGTTTGAGCGCGGTATTTTTATCGTTAATAAGGTGAGTAAGCTTGATTCCAGACTCTGTGCGTCCAGCAGTTAAGGGTGAAGCACCAGTAACGAAACCTTCTTCTGCATCATTATAATAAGCCTTGGCAAGCGTATTCTTTTTATTGTCGTAGTCAAGCTCGATACGTAATGCATCACCCTTAGCATCTTGATCGGTTAGCAAAGCGGCATTGATCTGATTGCTGGCTTGATAATTAGGGTTTTGTGCTTTATTCATCGCATATTCAGCAACGAGTTTTAGATTGTTATTGAATTTAACGACAGTATTCACGCTGGCAAGCTCCTCATTATTGAGCGGATCATCGCTCTTAACATAGCTGCCACCAATAGCGAATTTTTCGCTCAATTGCTGCTTAGCTGCCACGCCGCCGACCCAATATTTCTCGCCACCTGTGTCCACTTCTACAGTGACTCGAATATAGATAGGGTTGCCACTGAGATCTTGGCTTGCGATAGGTGATTTTAAGAATAAACTACGACTAATAGGATCAATCTCATAATCAGCGAAACGCGTTAGAACCTCACGATTGATGATCAATCCAGGGTTGTTCGCATCACGAGTGATCACCTCGATAGTCTCAGAATTCTCTAGTACCGCATCGAAGTTCTCAGCTAGTGGATAAGGGCCTGAGATACCTAGACCGCGAGTCTCATTGACACGCTGGCTGCTGCTAGTTTCTGCAAGAAAAGCAGTAACGCGAGTATTGTCATCTTCGAATTGAGCTTTAGCACCCGTTAATGTACGGTTGTACAGACCAAGCTTGATACCGTCATCACCGTCGATTTGCGTCTTTAGATCGCCGTACATAGCAAATGAGCGACCCTTGTCAACGCGTACATACAGCTTGCTAGTTGATTGCGCATCAAAGCCTTTAGCTGATGAATCACCATAGACAGGGTAGTACTCGCCAGGTTCGATATCACGGAACAGGCGCTCGCCTTTATTGTCACTATCATAAGCTAAAGTCAGTAGATAATCACCGCGAACTTTACCTTTTAGGAACATCGCCGCACGACCGGTAGCTGAGTAATCATCGTTACCCGCAAACTCATGCAGCTCTTTTTCAAACGCGCCCTGCGCATCAGTGATCTGACCACCATCAAAGTCTTTTAGTGAGATAGCGCCTTCAACGATACCGACGGCAATGAGTGGGCGTAGCTTTGAGGTGAACTGCAGTGGAATAACTTGTTTGCTATTGCCTGTGTTGATGATCATCTCGCCACGACCTGGTACGCTTGGCGCTACGACTGGTATTAACAGCTCGCCACCATTAACCGTAACTTGGACACCAGCGTCATCTTTACTGCTATCTTCGAGATTAACACGACCAATATTAGTATCGATAGTGATCGGCGTTGCACCTACAAAGGGGCGACCGTCACGATCTTCTAGACTAATGACAACTTGGTATTCACTGATCCCATCGGCTTGTATCAATTGCTTTTGAGTACGATAATTGATGGCTTGCAAGCTATCAGGTGTCAAGACTTCGATAGTTTGCTCAGAGATAACCTTACCATTGATATCAGTGGCCACGCCGCGCAGGGTGTTAGATCCACGTTTTAGGTCGACTGCATAATAATCAAAGGCGGTAACGTTCTGGTTTTCTTGCTCAGCCGTTTTACCAATTTGCTGCTCTGATACCGCTTTGCCATTGGCATAAAGGGTAAAGATAGAGCCTAATGGCGCTTGTACTTGTACCATCTGCTTATAAGTGCTTAGCTGTTGACCCGCCGTTAGATTAATAAAGCTAACATCGTTACTAGCGACATCTTTTAGATATTCTTCAAGCAGTTTTGGCTGCGGCTGAGTGACGGTAGTGACCTCCATATCTATACGATCCGCAGGAGAGTTGACCATATCATTGACAATGGCCGAGTCACAACCAATACCGAGGTCTAAATCACCATTAATATTACAGCCACTGGCATCGACATTGTCCTCATAGTCACGACTATAATCAGGGTCTAAGGTAAGTTCCGTTTTGACCGCTTGCTCGAGAGTATCGTTCTTTGCGCTAATGGTTTTGCTACGGGTAACCAGCTCTTTGTTTAGGCGCTCAGTACTGTCACCCATACCACCAACGATAGCGAAGTCAGCACGATGCAATTCACCATATTTTAGGTCGACAAAACGGCTGCCAGCATCGCCTGCATTGCGGTTACTTTGGATGACCATTTCGGTTGCGTTAGGTAGCGTGGTACGATCCACTTTTAGCACGTGGGTTTTGGCACTGATACCATAAAAGTTATATTTACCTTCAGGATCGGTGACGACAAAGTTACCGTTTTCCATGTAGATACGTACACCCGCAACGCCAAGCTCGCCATCTTCTTTTTGCTGAATGCCATCGCGGTTGATATCATGATATACCTTACCGATGATGATGCCGTCAGTATTCATCACACCGCGCTCAACTTCAATCTTCCACTGTGCCTCTCTTGAGATTAAGGTTAACCCTTGCTCGTCACGCGCGTTGGCAGTAGCACGGTTGATACCGTCGCCACCTAGCGCTGATGCTCCTAACAATACTCGGTAAGTAATGCTCTTAGTTTCGCCCACTGCCATATCGCCTAGGCCTAATACTTGATATTTGCCTTCAGCTTTGAACTCAGTAGTTTGTGGTTGATCGATATCGACAGTAGTAGTCGGGGTAATACGCACACTACCTTCAACATAGTCAAAGCCACGGGGCAGCGCGTCTTTTAATTCGACATCATAAGCGGTAGATCGACCGTTATTAGTGATATCGATACTGTAGCTGACATAATCACCAAGCTCAGCGGTTTTTACCTCACTTTCTTTGGTCACTAATAGGCTGGGCGCTTCGTTGATAATATTGATAGCGCTGTTAATATTTTCAGTAATATCGACGCGATTGCCATCGTTATCAATACAAGCATCCAAACTCACCGTTAGATTATCGCCTTCCAACGTTTGAACAATCTTGTCATTAATCGCATTGGCATTGTTCTCTGTCAGTACCTTTACCTGATACTTACCCGTATTATTACCCGTTTCAACAGCTTTTAATGAGTAAGTATCACCAGTTCCCGTTGATGGCTGAGATGATTTGACAGTGACCCAAACTTCGTCAGTTTTATCGGCTCTAAAGTTACACTGAGCATAATTAGCTTGGACATAAATATCTGCACCAACTTGTGAGGTGCTCTTATTACCATCAAACTTAAAAGTCGTGAAGTTGATACTAGGTTCAACGATTACTAAGCCATCAGTGGCGGTTGCTGCCGATACTGAGGGATCCTCTAAAACAACAGCACCCAGTCGAATATCAGCGGTATCGCCTTCGCTTGCATTACGATCGGTTAAAGCTTGCACAATCAGCTGAATGCTCTCACTTTGTCCTAAAGTAATTTGTGCCTTTAAATCTTTAAATTCAACCAATTGGTCGCCAGCATCGACGATACCATTGTTATTTAGGTCGCGATAGACCATCAGGTTAGACAAAGTCGTTGGGGCAGCTAAGCTAAGCTCAATAGTCTGATCGTTATAGCTTGTGTTACTTAAAACGTTGATCCAGCTGGCAGTCGCTCCAGGCGATACCGTCTGTCTAAGCGGTTTGGATAAGGTAATACCATATTCAGGTAGCGCAGAAGATTTGACGCGTACCTTGTTAGAAGTGGATTCTAAGGTAACCTTGGTTTCACCATTAACGTTATAACTGGCCTGTGCGGTGTTATCAATCACGCTTAACAGGTCGGTCGCTGCTAATGCAGAATTTGATTGCATAATCAGTATAGCTGCAGTCAAAGCCGATAGCTTAGCCGCTTTTGTAGTCAGACGAGTAGACTGAGAAATACAGTAAAGTGTCATAATACGTGATTATCCAATCAAATCTAAAGGGTAAGAAAGTGGTCTTTGTTGATGATCTTATAACAACAAAGACCGCTGGGTTGGGCACTTTATTAAACTATTAATAAAGTGCACCATAGATCAAAAATGCTCATTCTTATTAAGGCTGAGTAGTATCTTCTTCAGTACCTGCAGTATTGATTTTTACTGCAAACATCATAGCAGCGTACTGTTGTGGCGCTATTGTAGTGACGGTACCGCCAACTCTAGTGGCATCCAAATCAGCTGAGTACTTATTGGTAGTAGGCTTTATAGTTGGGCCAGTAACGTCATCAAGTTTGATCTCAAAGCTTGGCGTCGTCGTACTAGTCAAAACAGTAGCTATATCACCGAACTGAGATATAACATCACTTATAAGTGTGTTATCAAAAGTGAAACGCGCATCTGCAGTCGAGAAGTTATTAAAAGCAGATATCTTATAAACGATACAGTTACCAGGCGTAGCGCTAATAGGTCCGTCGGCGAAGTTTAATGCCGCATTTGCCCCGCAAGTTACATTTAAAGCTTGCTGTTTATTGAGTATTAGACCTTTAACCACCGTTTTATTGATGACTTGAGTATTAGGCACAACAGGCGCATCTGTACCACCTGGAATCAAAGTGATATTAATATTTTCTGTAGTGCCTAAAACAGCATCCTCAGATTTAGTTTTATAGTTAATAGTAACTGTTGAGCCTGGTGCCATGCCAGTCCAAGCAGGCGCACCATCTTTGGGAAGGGCATTAGTTAAGTCATTATCACCGTTGCCATCACGTAGGATAGTATAAGTAAAGTTAGGCGTAGCAGGATTATTATCAGGATCGTATACTAGCTCGACTGAACCCGTTACTACGGTCACTTTATTATCAGCATCAGGCTTGATAGTGAATTTGATCTCGCCTGGCGTGTCACCTTCGACCTCTTTTCCTGAGTTAGTAATAACAGCAGAATGAGTCACCAACGTAGTCGCAGAAGTGTTGGTTGGAATCTCTTTACTGGTTGCGCCGCTAATGTCAAAAGCACGCTGATTGGCGATCAATGGTGACGTTGAATCACCACCAGTAGCAGCGTTATTAGCACCATTGATGTTTTCACTATCGTCAGTTGTTGGGTAATAAGTTCCAGTGTTTTGAGCGGTATCACTTGGGTCTGTTGTATCGTAAATCTCACCACTGTCAGCCCCTAAATTAAGCTTGACTACGGCATGGTTAACAACACCTTTGACTACAGCACTAAGCTCGTCAGCATCTCTTTGTACATCAAACTTAATAGTCGCTGTTTCGCCTACGGCTAGATTAAGGTTGGTAACAAGGACGCTGTCGTTAGCGGCGCCTTGACCTGCACCGTTATTGCCCGCAGCAATACTAGCCCCATTGCTTACACTCAGGTTTGGACTACTTGCTAAACGTAAGCCTGCTGGTAGGTTATCAATAATATTGATCCCATTAGCAGCGCTGGCATAAGCTGCACTACCATCGTTCAGCACAGTCACAGTATACGTTACAATATCACTGGCATCATTTAAGTCCAAAGTACTACCTGTGCGACTGGTAATCTTAAAGACAGGTACTTTTGTCGTACTGTTATTAACGTTTGTAAGATTAGCTGAACCAGGTTCAGCAGTAGTGATAAAGGTACTGCTTGCTCCTAGTGTCAAGTTTTGCAATTCACCACCGATGTTGTCACGAGTTTTTGCAGAAATAACGATTTCTGCTCTTGCGCCCGCTGGTAATACAATGACTTTATTTTGGAACTCGGTACCTGTGACTGTAGTAGAGCTAGTCTGTGTACCTAATGCATTATAAATAATATAAGTGACGTTGGTTAGATCCAAGTCATAGTCGCTTGCATTTTGAGGTGTGATACCTGGAATAGTGCCACCTTGAGTCAATGACATGGTATAAGTGTCATCTATGTTGCCTGAGTTAGTCAAAGTATGATTAAAAGAGACACGACCTTTAGGAGTAACGACTACGCTTTTGTTAAAGTCATCTGCTGTGTCGCCATCTTCGTTATCAGCTGATAAGTCAAATGCAGCACTTTGCGTAATATTTACTGTGACAGGGTTGGATTTGACTGGAGTCTGCGCTACATCACCAATACTATAAGTCGCTGTAGCCACGTTAGTAACAGTAGGGGTCGATCCTACTGATGTCGTGGCAGCAATAGCAGTACCAGTAATACCCAGTGCACTGACAATACCAACGGTCAGTACTGAGTGTTTAAATAAGTTAGATTTCATGCGGTGAATCTCCTAAAGGTTCTAAATGAAAAGCTCTAAAATGAACCATTCAACAAAGGTTTAAATAAAAAATAGTAAACTAACAATGGTAGTAACCAGCCAGTGATTAGCAGTACTAGTCAACAATAGTGTTAAGAGCGACAGCAGCGGACTTCTGTGCAGGCAAGAGTTTAATATTCCAGCGTAGGGTACGATATTCAGAAAAGGGAACTTTGACTAGCTTGCCCTCGACTTTGCGCATCAGTGGCATATCAGCATAGTTTTTACCATCGATGCTTGCTTGTGCACTAGTAGGACTTGCTTCACCAGTAAAGGTCATATTGGCAGGGATAGGTAAGACTACTGCCAAATCTTGGATATCTTTGTTGACAGTGTTTACATAAGTTGCTTTGTACTGAACGACTGTGCCAGCAGGTGCTGTGCTAATAGGGGCATAAGAAACTTTACCATTGGCTGCGGTGATAACTTTATTAGCAGATAGCTCCATCTTTAGTGCTTCCTCAGCATAGGCAGTATTGAGTAGACATACTGATGCTAACGCTGCGATCAAAACACTCTGAATAGGCTTTACATATTTCATTTAATATCCCTTATATGAATATTGTGTTAAAAAATTCTAAATCTATAATAAACGAGCAAATATTGTGCCAGAATATTATATAAAACATTTATTTGCGATATACGGCTGTGTAACGGACTTATTTGGTAGCCATTTTTACAAATAAGTTACATATAGTCACTTTAATTCCGATAAACGGTAAAATTAATAGCGTTTACAGTAATATAGTTAAATGATTGATTAGCTGCCGTAACTTATTTAGTGTCAGAAAATAATTTGGCTTTTATTGATGTGGTGGAGCCAGCAAGCACTTTTACCCATTCAAATTTGCTGGATAAGACAGTGCTGTTTCGACCATATATGAAGGGTTACTGCGAGCATAAACTTCTGCAGCAATACCAAGCGAACGTAGTAGGCTAAAAACAGACTTTATTGGAGGAGTGGATAATTCATCATTGATTTGTACACTCTGTAATTCAATATCACCTTTGTTAAGTGCTTCAATTCTATAAGCTAGAGTAAGTTGCGCTTAATTAACATAAGATCTAGGTCTTAGGTATTTAAATGCAATAAATGTACCAATAAAACTGCAATTGTAAATATACGTACGTGATATTTGATCTTCATATGCAAGTAATGATTTGAAACAGATAGGGTTTATCGTGAATACACGAGGGTAGACTTAATAACAGGCATGTCTTTTATTATTATGATTATGGTCAGAGGATATAAGATAGGGGGTATGAGGGAATAATAGTCATTATTAATTGAGAAAACCAAATTTTGACACTTCAGCTTATTAAGGGTGACAAAATTTGTCACCCTTAATGTTTTCTTAACAGTGTAAGGCTATAGATTTATCGCATATTACAAAAAATCTATAAAAAATGACGTTTCCTAGGTAATATTTAATAACGTGAATATATTGATCATTTATCTAAAAAATATTTATGCCAATAGTATTTATAAACAGTTATAAACAACACGGGGATAACTGTTTATAATAACGGGCTATAATTCTATGTATAGAGGCTATCAAGTCTTTTATTTACTAATTCTTAGGTATATAGGTTTCAGGTACATAGCTCTCAAGTACATAAGTTTTAGGCATAAGGGAAAATTATACTGACTATATGTTATAGTCAGCTAATAGTCGCCATTTTATAGACAAGTGGTGAGTGATGTTGTGTTTGAGACGATTGCAATATAAGTGAGCTTTAATCTTAACCTAATCAATAACACTCGATCCTATTTACTGATTAATCTCTAGCATAGCAATACTCTGCCCTAAATGAAGTGATGGACAGTATCGAATAAGATCTGACTTAATTTCAATTAGGGTGCTATCAAAATTAAATGATCATAAAGAATAGATAAAGGTTTTTAGTTTTGTCATTAGTCTTTATAATTATACAATTATGGTTATGTCGTAATTTTTGTATTACCATGTTAGACCCCTCTAATCGCACCAACCTACTAAATTGACAGACACCTTTGAGTGCTGTTACCCCGCTGGACACAGGACTGCTTAAATGTAGCAAGGACGTCGTTAAGCTACCTTTGTCTCATCAAACTGTTCAATTACCCCCTGTTATTGCAGGAACGACTGATATATAAGGATTATCGTAGATGAATTATTATAAGGATGCTGATAGCACCGAAACCCAAGAATGGCTGGAAGCGTTTGAGTCCGTCATAAAACACGCGGACAAAGATCGCGCACAGTTTTTATTAAAAGCGTTATACAACATGGCGGTGCAAGAAGGGCTGCCTTTTAACCGTTTGGACACTGCTTATGTCAATACTATCGCTGTTGAAGATGAGCCGATGTACCCTGGTGACCCAGCTATTGAGCGTAAGATTCGTGCCTTGATTCGCTACAATGCTTTGGCAATGGTGATGCGTGCAAACAAAAATGACGACGACTTAGGCGGTCATTTGGCATCATTTGCCTCTAGTGCTACCCTCTATGAGACAGGTTTTAACCACTTTTTCCGCGCTGCCAGTGATCATTTTGGCGGTGATATGGTTTACTACCAAGGTCACTCAGCGCCAGGTATCTATGCGCGTTCTTATTTAGAAGGTCGCTTGGATGAGGAGCAGCTAGATAACTTTCGTCGTGAAGTAGGCGGCAAGGGACTGTCAAGCTACCCACATCCCTACCTAATGCCAGATTATTGGCAGTTCCCTACAGTATCTATGGGCTTAGGTCCGATCATGTCGATCTATCATGCGCATGTCCATCGCTATATGGAAAACCGTAAATTGCTAGAGTCGGAAGGGCGCAAAATTTGGGCGTTCTTAGGTGATGGTGAAACAGATGAGCCAGAAAGCTTAGGTGCTATTTCTCTTGCTGGTCGTGAGAAGCTTGATAACCTCATTTGGGTAGTCAACTGTAACTTACAGCGTCTTGATGGACCGGTACGTGGTAATGGTAAGATTATTCAAGAGCTCGAGTCAGTATTCCGCGGTGCAGGCTGGCGAGTAATAAAGGTGATTTGGGGCGGTAAGTGGGATAGTTTGCTTGCCAATGATGATACGGGTGTGCTCAAACACCGTATGGAAGAAGTGGTCGATGGCGAGTATCAATTATATGAGGCGCGTACGCCTGAATTTACGCGCAAAGGGTTCTTTGGTAAATATCCTGAGCTAGAAGAGATGGCAGATGCCTTGACAGATGATGACATCTCACGCCTAAACCGTGGTGGTCATGATCCGATGAAGGTCTATGCTGCGTTTAGTGAAGCGATGAAAACCAAAGGTCAACCAACCGTTGTATTGGTTAAGACGGTTAAGGGTTACGGCCTATCTAACCAAGCGCAAGCAGTCAATAACTCACATCAAATCAAAAAGCTTAATCAAGAAGCTTTGGTATATTTCCGTGATCGTTTTGATTTGCCCTTTACCGATGAGCAGCTAGAGACGCTACCTTTTTATCGCCCTGAAGAGGGTTCAGCGGAGATGAAATACCTAAAAGGTCGCCGTGAAGCGTTAGGCGGTCATCTACCAAACCGCCGTAGTGGTCATATTCCACTAAATATTCCAGAGTTGTCTATCTTTGATCGCGTAATACAAGGTAGCAAAGGCAAAGAGCAGTCGACGACTATGGTGTTTGTACGTCTTCTATCGGCCATGCTAAAAAACAAAGACATCCAAGACCGTGTGGTACCTATCGTACCTGACGAAGCACGCACCTTTGGATTAGAAGGTATGTTCCGTCAACTGGGTATCTACTCTGCTCTTGGGCAAAAATATACGCCAGAAGATAGCGAAGCTTTGATGGGCTATAAAGAAGCCATCGACGGTCACATGTTAGAAGAAGGTATCAATGAAGCGGGTGCTATGAGTGCCTGGATTGCTTTGGCAACCAGCTATTCTGTTAACGCGTTACCGATGATTCCGATGTATATTTACTACTCAATGTTTGGTTTCCAGCGCGTTGGTGACTTGGCTTGGGCAGCAGGAGACTGTCAGGCTCAGGGTTTCTTACTAGGCGCGACAGCAGGCCGTACTACGCTAAATGGCGAGGGTCTACAGCATCAAGATGGTCATTCGCAGATATTGTTCAATGTCGTGCCAAACTGTGTCAGCTATGATCCTTGCTTCGGTTATGAGCTGGCAGTCGTGATGCATGACGGTCTGCGCCGTATGTATGGTGAAGGCGAGCGCGTTTATTATTACTTGACGCTCATGAATGAGAACTACGAGCAGCCTGCTATGCCAGAAGGTGTAGAAGAAGGTATCAAACGTGGTATGTATCTGTTAGAAGATAATGGTTCAACTCAAGTTCAGCTATTAGGCTCAGGGGTCATCTTACGCGAAGTGCAAAAAGCAGCTCGTATCCTAAAAGATGAGTTTAACATTACCTCTAACGTCTGGAGTGTAACGAGCTTTAATGAGCTGACTCGTGATGGTATGGCTTGTGATGACTACAATCGTCTGCATCCTATGGAAGAGGAAAAAGTCTCTTGGATCACTGAGCAGTTAGCACCGCACGAAGGTATCGTAGTCGCTGCGACAGATTATATGCGTAATTATTCTGAGCAAATCCGTGCTTGGTTACCAGACAACCGTCCTTATACTACTTTAGGTACTGATGGTTATGGTCGCTCGGATACCCGTGAGAACTTACGTAGCTTCTTTAATGTTGATGCGGCACACATTGTCGTTGCAACTCTTAAGCGCCTAGCGGATGAAGGTGAAGTTGAAATGCGCTTGGTCAAAGACGCGATCTCAAGTTTTGGAATCGATGTTGATCAGCCACCAGCATGGCAGCAGCAACCTCATTATGATCATTTCCCAGATGCACCTGCGCCTGACAAGGTAAACCCGAATCCTGTACCTGAGTTTGTTGGTGAAGACGATGATGAAATCAGTAGTGAAGGTCGCGCTGAAGACAAAGCCGATGCCCAGTTACTTAATGATGATGACGTCGCAGAATAAACTACAAGACAAGGTAGTCTTAAGATAAGGATAGTAAGGATGGAAATTAAAGCCCCCGATTTAGGCGTCGATAGTGCCGAAGTCAGCGAGATTATGGTACAAGTCGGCGATGTGATTGCCAAAGATGATAATATTATATTATTAGAGTCTGACAAAGCCTCAGTCGAAGTACCAAGCTCTGCTGCTGGAAAAGTCACTAAGATCAATGTCGCTATTGGCGATCAGGTCACTGAAGGCGTACTTTTAATTGAAATTGACAGCGCTGATTCTGATAGCGCCGAAAGCACACCTGAGACCCAAGAAAAACCAGCAGAAAACAAAACTCAAAGCAATGAAGCTAAGACTGAAGTGGCAAGCGATAACGCCTCTGAGTCTAAAGCCACATCTGCTAAAGCGGCAGCAAAATCCGCAACAACGCATCCATTGCCTGATCTTGGCGTCGATGAAGCGCAAGTAGCTGAGATTATGGTCAGCGTTGGCGATATGGTCACTGAGGATCAATCAATACTGTTAATCGAATCTGACAAAGCTTCGGTTGAAGTACCAGCACCAGAGGCGGGTAAGATTGAAAAAATCTTAGTCAATGTTGGTGATATGGTTGCCAATGGCCAAGACTTTATTGTGATCGTTGGCAGTGCTGCGGATGATAGCGCTCAGGTAGATGAGCCTAAAGCTGATGAGCCGACAGCCAAAACGTCTACTGCAGACAAGCAAGCAACACAAACCACAGGTGAGCCTAAGCAAGCTCCTGCTAAGGCTGCGACAGCCAGTACTGCACCAGCAGCGACTGCTAAGCTGACGGAATCTCAAGTTAATGAAAAATTAACAGAGGTTTATGCAGGCCCTGCTGTGCGTAAGCTTGCCCGTCAGCTTGGTGTTGATATCACTCAGGTGAGTGGTTCAGCGATCAATGAGCGTATCCTAAAAGAAGATCTGTTTGCGCATGTAAAAAACAGTTTGAGCACTCAGCAAGCAGCACCTGCTACTAGCAGTAGTGCGCATGCTAGTCTGCCTACATTACCTGATATGAGTAATGCTGCAATCTGGGGCGAGCTTGAGGTGCAAGATCTGACACGCTTGCAAAAGGTGTCTATACCGCAGCTCAACTATAATACTTACTTACCACAAGTGACTCAGTTTGACCTATCGGATATTACTGAGACCGAAAAACTACGTGGTGAGCTTAAAGGCGGTATGAAAGCACAAGGTATAGGTCTGACTATTTTAGCCTTTATCGTTAAGGCTACTGCTTATGCGCTTACTCAGCATCCGCGCTTCAATAGTCATCTAAGTGATGATAATACCCAAGTTATCCTACGCAAAAGCGTGAATATGGGTATTGCTGTCGCTACTGATGACGGCTTGATAGTTCCTGTGATTAAAGATGCGCAAGATAAAGGCATCAAGCAGATTGCTATTGAGATTGGCGAGCTGGCTGTAAAAGCCCGTGATAAAAAGCTTAGTACCAAAGATCTACAAGGCGCTAGCTTTACGATATCAAGCCAAGGTATCTTAGGTGGTACAGCATTTACACCACTAGTTAACTGGCCACAAGTTGGTATCTTAGGTGCCTCAGAGGCAACGATGCAACTAGTGTGGAATGCTGCCAAACAGACCTTCGAACCGCGTTTAATGTTACCACTATCATTATCTTATGATCATCGTGTTATCAATGGCGCTGATGCAGCAGTATTCACCCGTTATGTGGCGAGCCTATTGGCTGATCCACGCAAGATTTTGTTGTAAAGCTGATTTAACTATCTAGAAGATTTAATAAAAATTAGACTGTCTACGGATGGTCTTTTTTATGGGCTTAACTAATTGATTCAAGGCCTGATATTTATAGGTAATAGACACCAAAAAGCCAGCATCAACGCTGGCTTTTTATTAATAAGTTTATCTAAAATTTACCTATATTAGAACTGTTTAACGAATGCTACGCCATAAACCCAAGGGCTGATATCAATCTCACCGATGTCGGCACCGTTCAAGCTAGCGTCAGTTTTGATATCCATATAGCGGGCATCAATACGGAAAGCTTCAGTTGCAGCATACGGAATATCGATACCAACATGACCTGCTACGCCAACGCTATCATCAAGATCTAAATCTGCACCATTAGAGATTCTTTCCTTAAAAAACATCGTATAGTTGACACCAACACCTACGAATGGCTTGATATTTAATGGCATATTGTCATAATCAAAATGATATTGTAATGACAGAGTAGGTGGCAGATGTTGGGTGCTACCTGTAAGGACTTCATTACCAGCCGCATCGTTCAAAGTAAAGTCATGATGAAAAGGAATAGCTGCTAGTAATTCAATACCGACGTTATTAGCGATAAAGTATTCACCGCTGATTGTTGGACGAATATCATCATCGACATCAACATTTAGACCATTATTTAAAGTGCCATTGTCGCTTTTTGGATCTACCATGTGCGCGCCAGCAGCAACAGACCAAGTACCAGCAGGAACCGCAAAAGCAGTGGTCATACTAAGTGCCGTAGCAGTGGCTAAAACTAGGGATTGTAGTTTCATTGTTTAAGTCCTTAACATAATAAATAATATTCAGTAATTATTGATGAGGGATGGCATCATTTACTGAGAGACAAAGTTACTATAAAAAACAACTAGTAGCTTATAGGTATTATTATAATATAAAACCCTTACAAACTGTAGTGATTTAAAAATAAACTCTAAACAATTTTATAGAGAACTATCTTATTGGTTAATATATGACTGGATACTGTAGTAACTCCCCACTGCGCTGTAACAGCGCACGCTTAATGCAGGTAGTGAGCGCAGATGATAACCGTTGTCCAGAATGCGGCTTATCGTTAGTGCCAGCAAATAACTTAAGTAGCAGCTCTTATAAAGAACAGCAAGTTTTGAGCTGGTCGTTGGGTATCATTGCCTTATTGCTATTGGTATTGTGCTATATTTATTATGCAAATTTTGTATAATTGTCACAGCTTTTATTAAAGTCATGATAATAAGGTTCTAACACGCCCTAAACGTTATAAAACGCTCAAGATTTTAATTGAGTTTTATAAGCTCCATTAGCCATTAAGGTCAGTATGCCATTTCATCCCATACACCGCTTACGTCACTTTGTTTATGACATTCTGCAAAACGATGACCACGATACTTTGTTTAGTCGGAGCATTGATTACTTTTTAATTTTGTTAATCCTGACTAACGTAGCTGCCGTTATTGCTGAGTCTGTTGATCAGTGGTATTACCCTTATCAAGACTATTTTACTTGGTTTGAAAATTTCTCCATCGTGGTGTTTTCGATCGAATATCTGCTACGGTTTTGGAGTGTCGCTGAGGCTAAGCCTGATAATACCACTTGGCGACAACGTTGGGAGTGGCTCAAAAGCCCTTCAGCACTGATCGATCTTATCGCTATTGCACCTGCCTTTTTGAACTTCTTTGTCAGTATCGATTTACGCTTCTTGCGTATATTACGCTTGTTTAGAATCTTAAAGCTTACGCGCTATTTTGCTTCGATGCGTATTCTGCTCGTGGTTATCAGTAAAGAGAAGGGCTCGTTTCAAGCGGTTATCTTTATTTTAATAATTATGATAGTGACCGCCTCTAGTGGCATTTATTTAGTTGAGAATCATGCCCAGCCTGAGGAGTTTGAATCTATACCTAAAGCGATGTGGTGGGCGGTGGTGACTCTAACTACCGTCGGTTATGGTGATGTCACGCCGATCACTAATGCAGGCAAGATATTAGGTGCTATTATTACTATCTTGGGTGTTGGCTTGGCAGCTTTGCCAGCAGGTATTTTGGCCACAGGCCTTGCCAATGAGCTTGAGCAACGGCGTGATGAGATCGAGCAGCAGTTTCGTGAGTATTTAGTCGATGGTGATTTTGATCTAGTGCAGAATCAGACAATGATTGATAAGATACGCCGTGAGCTGGGATTGGATCGAGAAGAGGCACAGGCTATCGTCTTACAAGTACTGCGCGAGCAAGCGCTAGAGCAGCGCGAAAAAGAAGTAAAGCAAAAGAACTTTTGCCCTAATTGTGGTGAGTCTTTATAGTTTTTTCAACAGTATAGTCAAAGTTACGACATTAAAAAGGCTGCTCCCTATATACAGAGAGTAGCCTTTTTAGCGTTAAGCAAGCATAAACAGCATAGTAGAGACTCATGCTGTCATGAGATTGTCATAGATCAGGTAGCGACAGATAGAGGTACGGGTAGGGCACGCGCTAGCTCATGCGCGACTTCTTGCGCCGCCTTTTCTAGATCCTTGGCAGGTAGGGGCAGATTCTGTAGGATTAAATGCCAATCGCCAACCTCACGATGTAAGCTTGCTACCCAAAGTGTATGACAATCGCCTGGTAACTGTTTTAAATTAATATCAAAAGCCCGATTGCCTTCATCATCGCTCAAATGTATCTCACCTGCATGGACGCGTCTGAAGGGCTGTTCATAATAAGAGTTCGCTAATAGGCCGATACTAGTCACTTGAGCAGGAATATCTTTCAAATAAAGGCGGATTTGCTCTTGATCGAGCGGCGCATGATACAACGCTTGCTCACCGCGATCTTTACCATTTAGGCTATCACCTTGATGGCGAACAGACTCAGCACTATCACGCAGCTGCTTGAACCAAACCATGTCTACAATAGTGCACTGCTTATCATAAAGCACACAAGCGATATCAATGTCTATAGCGCCTTGATTTTGCTTAAAACGATTCTTTTTCTTTTTCTCAGTTTTAGGCGGAGTAAAGTCAAAGTTCAACGAAAAAAACAAAGTCTTCGCTGTGAGTCCTAATGTAGATAGACTGTTAGACAATGTAGGTTGAGTCGCGATGGCCATAGTATTCCTTTTTTGTTATAAAGGTTTTTCATAAGTTTTGATAAATGAGCTATCTTAAAAATAAAACCGACAATAAATTTACTGATTCAGAGGTTTACTCAAATTCAATACCTGATACGGCTTGATAAAGCAGAGCGGGCTTAGTAGCCAACAAGCCATTACCGAAGCCACGTAACCACCAGACTAGCTGTGAGGTAAGATTTACCGTTGCCGATATGGTCAGGGTATCATCGTCATTTAGGGTTACCGTTTGATCGTCACTTAACTTACTTTCCGTCAAGCTTCTACCAGCGCTTTTAGTAAAGTGCAGCTCGATGGCGGTGTTTTTACCATGGTCAGGTAATTGACTCAGTAGCGGATGGGTAAAGCCCATACCGCCAGCATCTAGATAGCTATCTAACTGAAAGCCGCTTGGCGTTTGGGCGCTAGTCTCTAATAGCTCAACGCTAGTAAAGCGGTGTAGGGCAAAGGTGCGAATAATAACATCAGGATCATCAGTACGGGTTGCGAGCAAATAGATAATGACCCCACGTTGAATAATAGCGATAGGGTTCAGTGTATATTCACTTGCCTCAAGCTTATTGCTACGGGTATAGCACGCTTGAATCTGCAGCTGATAAAATAACGCATGATAGATATTGTCTTTGCTCTCTAAGTCGATATGCGGGGCAATTAGTGGCTGAGTGGCAGGCTCAATACGCACACGATCTATCCATGAATGGGTAACCTTGCTATTTTTTAGCTGACGTCGCGCTAGATCAAACCAAGGAAATAACTCATCTAAAATAGCAGGCGGTAATAATTGAGTCAGATTGGCCTCAACCATATTGAAGGCCACCGCTTGCGATAGATTCATATGCGGTAGACTTTGCAGTGGCGCATCATCGCACCAGCGCCAGCCTTGCGGATTGGCGTTATTCTTCTCAATCGGAAAGCGTTTGGCTAAGGCGTTGAGGTCTCTTTGCACTGTACGTAAGCTAATATCAAACCCTGCCAGCTTGAGCTGCTCATAAACATGAGTCGTGCCCACCCAGCGATTACGCTGCAACTGTGATAGCACCTGCCATTGACGTGCGGTGGTCGCGGCTCCGTGTCGGCTGGCAGCATCATTAGTATTGTCTTCGGTTTTGGATGCTGTTTGCTCGCTCATGGAGGAATTACCTTTATCAGTCAGTCTTAAAGCTATTTGGTTTATATCGCTAATGAATTATCATCGCAGAAAAAATTAGTAGCGTCTAGGTTTGTTAGATGAAATCTTGCGACCGTAGATTTTAATACTAACATTGCTCTATGGTTGATTGGCATCTTGTTGGTCCTCATCCTTTATAGGGTCATTCAAAGCAGACTCTTTATCTTTACGCTTTTTTTTAGCCTTGCGCTTAGCTTTGGCCTTCTTTTTGGCTTTATTCGCTTTTTTATCATCAATATCAGCCGCATCGGCTTGGTTTTCATCCCATAACATTAAGCGCTGTAAGACTTTACCAAAGAGCGTCTCTTTACGGTAGCGCCCCTTTTTAGTCATGATATCAATAGGCAATCCCATCATCAGCGTCAGAGCTTGGCTGAGCGTATTGACGCCATAAATATAAAACTGCTCCGCATCAACCGCTTCAATAATATCGTCGCGTAACATCAACTGCTTGACGTTAGCCATAGGGATGACAACCCCTTGCTCACCTGTCAAACCTTGCTCGCGGCAGGCATCAAAGAACCCTGCTATCTTGGCATTAATTCCACCAACCGCTTGTACTTCGCCCAGCTGGTTCATGGAGCCGGTGATCGCTAGCGCTTGATTGATCGGCACATCGGCGAGCGCTGAGAGCAGGGCGCAGGCTTCGCTGACGGTCGCACTATCGCCGTCGATATGAGCGTAGCTTTGCTCAAAGGCGAGTGAAGCACTAAAATTTAGCGCATGATGGCGGCTAAATAAGGCGCGTAGATAGCTGGTCATAATCAGCATACCCTTGGCATGTAAGCTACCGCCTAGATCGACATCACGCTCGATATCTAGTATCTCACCTGCACCGATATTGGGCTGAATCAAAGCAGTCAAGCGCGCAGGCATGCCAAATTCGCTATCAGCATAGCTGACTACCGTGAGCGCATTAACCTGTCCGACAGCCGTGCCTTGGGTGTTGATGAGCTGCTGACCGTTTTTGAGCTCCTGCCAGTATAAATCACGCAGATAGCCTGAGCGTTCATCCATATCAGCGATAGCTTGAGTGACATGACTGGCATCAACGAGCTCACATTCTTGCAGGCGGGCATGACGATT
Source organism: Psychrobacter sp. M13 (assembly GCF_030718935.1). Lineage (NCBI taxonomy): Bacteria > Pseudomonadati > Pseudomonadota > Gammaproteobacteria > Moraxellales > Moraxellaceae > Psychrobacter > Psychrobacter sp. M13. The sequence continues at coordinate 1,868,373 of NZ_CP132194.1, read as the reverse complement.
GGACTCTTGTAGTAATTTAATCAAGCGATCGCTGTGTAGACTAAGACGGTTTTGATCTTCAGCTTGTAAGCTCAAATGCTCAAGTAATGCCGCTTGTGCTTCGCTATCAAAAGGATGTAGATCGGCATAGTCGATGATATCAGCCATTTTTGCCACTAGTGCTAGCTCATGCGCGTGGGTGCGAGTGACATCATCGTGAAAGTCCGCGCGTATCTTAAAGACTGCATCAAATTCAGGCTCAAGCTCGAGCAGCTCATAATACAAATCAGCTTCGCCTAATAAGATTACCTTTATATCCAAATCAATAGGCGCTGGTGCCAACGATAAGCTGCCTGTCAACGTTAGCATTTGCTCAAGGCTAGACAGTTTTATTTTACGAGATTGCAGCGCGCGTTTTAGTCCTTGCCAAGCGTAAGGGTGCTCAAGAACGTGGCTGGCCTCTAAAATCAGATAACCACCATTAGCGCGATGCAGAGCACCTGCGCGAATCATACTGACATCTGTGGTCACTGTGCCCAATTGGGTGATCTGCTCAACGTGCCCAAGTAAATTCAGATGGGTCGGTAGATCCTCAAAGATAACGGGCGCACCACTATCAGCCTCATGACTGACCATAACATTCACGCTATAGCGGCTAGGAGTAGTAGCCAAGAGTGGAGATACGAACGCTTCATCATCGCCATTAACAATATGCGCGGCATGCTCAATCATATCGTCAAATATAGTGTGCAAATAGTCAATAACTAAGGGGCTAGCGGCGAACTGTTCATAAAGTGATGCAAATAGTGGCTCAAGTGCGCGCTGGGCGATATCTTTATGCAAAGCTTCAATAGCACTATTAGCTTCGTCTTCTAACTGCTCCAAAACGATCGTCAGCTTGCTAAAACGCTTGTGCATGTGGTTTTTTTGCACAAAGTTGTTTTCTGCAAAGTTATTTTGTTCAAAGCTATTCTGTTCAAAATTACTGTGCTCATGTTGATCGGTTGTGTTATGCGAGGATGACTGAGTATTCGATTTATTAGACCTAAGCTCATCAGGCGATTCTGTATGCTTAGTATAAGTAGAGGTGTTTTCAATACTCTCTGGTAATTGGCTCGGATGTACAAACAGCGCTTTATTATCAAAAGCTCGAAACGTCAATGCCAAATTATACTGCTTGCCCTCAGCACTTAGCTCGTCATAAGCCAAAACTTCTTGCTGCTGAGTGCTGTTCTTAATCGCTTCGATCTCATTTTGATAATGATCACTACGAAAGCGCTGGTTAAGGCGCTTGTGGGCTTGCTGCCATACCTTATTGACTTGCTGCTTTAATAATAAGGCTTGGCCACTAGGTAAGCTCAGCGCCAGCGGCGCACGCGGATCGCTAAAGTTATGTACGTAGACCCAATCATCAGGCGTAGGAGCGTCGCCTGCGATACGGCGTAGCAAGCGGCTAATAATAGTACGTTTACCCAAGCCGTTCTCACCTGCTGCAAACACATGATAGCCACTGGCTTTGATATCCACTGCCGTCTGCAAAGCTTTGATAGCCCGCTGTTGACCAAAACCCACGTCCAAATCATCAGCTACGCGAGTGTCCGTTGGCAGCTGGCTTGGCTGGGTATAGCGTTTTAGATGTTCCGCTGAAATAAAACATTGCTCATTAATCTGTACCGAAATAGGATGCGGCGTTGATTCAGCGGCTATTGCCGTGTCATCTACCGATGCATCTTTCGCGGCTTTATTTTTTGGAGCTTTATTTTTGGAAGTAGACTTTTTATTAGCGCTTTTTTTATTATTAAGAGTGTCATTAGAGAGGTCGTCAAGGAGCACACTAGCGTCTGCATCATTTATCTGTGCAGGTGTTTGGGTAGATAAAGAGTCAATAACAACGGTCTTTTGAGTCATTGCGGTATCATGGTCAGTCATAGGCGGTACACTATCTCAAAAGTTATAAAGCTTAGTAGGTAAAGCTGGTTAATAGGCGGTATTAAGGACAGTAAAATCGAATAAATCTTCACTATTAGTGTAGATAGTATAAGATGACGGTCAATGACGCAATCTGCAACTATTCAAGGGGCAGCCTGCATGATAAAATAATCGGTTCACGCGCCACAACAGGATAATATACAGTATGTCAGCTTCTAAATTTGCCTATAATAGTGATCAACTGGCTGATCCTACTGGATTCGTAAAGCTTGGCGCGCAGTTGCCAGATTTAGCCATTATCTTAGTGCAGGCTATACAGGAGCTCGATTTATCGCTAACTATGGTACAGCAGCGCAAACTATTATTATATTTAGATCAGTTGCTATTATGGAGTAAAACCTATAATTTGACGGCGATTACCGATCCACAAGAGGCACTTATCAAGCATGTGATCGACTGCTTGGCTATTATAACGCATTTACCCGCTGGGAATTTGTTGGATATCGGTACAGGAGCTGGACTGCCAGCAGTTATTATCGCTATTTGCCAGCCTGAGCGCCAGTGTAGTGCGCTGGATAGTAATCAGAAAAAAATCCGCTTTATTAAACAGGTCAGTAGCGAGCTTGGATTGGATAATATACAGCCTATTGCTGCGCGTATTGAAGCTCATGAGGGGCAGTATAAGGTAGTTACCTCTAGAGCCTTTGCTAGCTTGACTGACTTTGTGGCAGCTGCCCAGCCACGTTTGGCGAGCGATGGTTATTTGTGTGCGATGAAGGGCAAAGAGCCGACCCTTGATGAGCTGCAAGCGCTAGAGCAAAAATGGCAGATTAGAACGATCAAATTAAAGGTGCCGCGTCTTGAAGACAGTCGTCATCTTATTGAGCTGACCCAAAAAGCTCTAGCTTAGCCGCTATAATTTTAACTATTAGAGTTTTAGCCACTACAGTTTTACCGCTACAATCTACGACTGAATATCTGAAAACTTAGATAGATAGATAAATAAAAAGTATCACATTAATCAAATTGAGTGAGTGTATGGAAATCATAGCCATTGCGAATCAAAAAGGCGGCGTGGGTAAGACCACAACGGCGGTAAATTTGACGGCAAGCCTAGCGGCTAAGCGCAAGCGTGTCCTGCTGATTGACTTAGATCCGCAAGGTAATGCCACCTCAGGTACGGGTTTGGATAAAAACGATTTGGACTTGACCGTAGCTGATGTCTTGCTTGATGGCGTGTCACTGGCAGCGGCAACGGTTCAGAGTCCAGCGGGCTTTGATGTGATCGGCGCCAATCGTGAGCTGGCAGGTCTAGATATTACTTTGATGGGTCAAACCAATAGCCATGAATTATTAAAAGCAGCTATGGGTGTACTGATAGCTGATCAAAGCGTTAATAAACCTTATGACTATATCATAATGGACTGTGCGCCAAGCTTGAACCTACTGACGGTTAACGCTCTTATTGCAACCGATAGCGTCATTATTCCGATGCAGTGCGAGTATTATGCGCTTGAAGGTTTGGCTGATTTGTCGCAGACTATAGAGCGCTTAACAGAGCTCAACCCTACGCTTTATATTCGCGGCGTGGTCAGAACCTTGTTCGATGCACGTAATACCTTAGCCAATGATGTCTCAGCTGAATTACAAGCACACTTTGGCGATATCATGTATAAAACCCATATCCCACGTAATATACGTCTGGCAGAAGCACCAGCCCATGGGGTGCCAGTACTTGAATTTGATAAAAATTCAAAAGGGGCTATGGCTTACCAGCAGCTGGCGGCTGAGGTGATTAAACAAAGCCCAAAAAAATCAGCTGAGCGGCTCAAATAGAGCCTAAAAAGCTTTTGCACTAGCTGAGCCTTTAAAGCGCTAGTTAAGCATTTAACTTTAATTATTTAATTTTACAGTCACTATTGAGCCATTACCCTAATGATAGGGCTCTTATTTTGACTTTTATTATTATTTTTATCTTTATTACAGTATGAAAGGATAGCTAATCATGGCGAAAAAACGAGGCTTAGCTGCCAATCGAGGTTTGGATGCTCTGTTGGGCTCAATCAAAAAAGAAAAGCAAATTACTGCCTCAGCCTTACAAGATGATACGGTTGCGCATCATGACGTTCATCACCTTGCCACGACCAAAACGGCTTTAGATACCGATCTACCATCAGCGACTAGTACTGGGTCTAAAAGTGCTATCCCTGCTAAGGCTAAACGGTCAAAAGCTACTGCTAATGAAAAAGATAATATTGAAGGTGCTACTACTAAAAACCGTACTCGTGCAGCACGTGCTATCAGCACTAAGCCCAATCCTGATGCTAACAGTAGCGAAGATCAAATCAGCCTCATTCAGATCGATGTGCTGCATCTGCAGGCAGGTAAATACCAGCCGCGCCGCGATATGAGTGAGACTGCGCTAGCAGAGCTAGCATCCTCAATTGAGCAGCATGGGGTAATGCAGCCTATCGTTATCAGACCATTACTTGCAAGCGAGGACAAAAGCAGTGCGCAAGTGACCCATGAAATTATCGCAGGTGAGCGGCGCTGGCGTGCGGCAAAGATGGCTGGCAAAGCGGTGATTCCAGCGATTGAGCGCGCCTTGTCTGATGAGCTGGCTATTGCTTTGGCACTAATAGAGAATATTCAACGCGAAGATCTATCTGTCATTGAGCAAGCTGCCGCTTTGCAACGCTTTCATACTGAGTTTGGTATGAGTCATGCTATGATTGCTGAAGTCGTTGGCAAAGCGCGAACGACAGTATCAAACCTTTTGCGTCTCAATCAGCTGCACGATACGGTCAAAGATCATCTAGCGACCAGTGCTCTAGATATGGGCCATGCGCGAACCTTACTGGCATTATCCTCTGAGCAGCAGCCTATCATCGCTCAAAAAATCATCGATGGCGCAATGACGGTGCGCGAAGCTGAAAAACTGGTCAAGTCTATTTTGCAGCCTGCACCTAAAGCCAATCCCAACACAGCAGTAGCTAGCTTTGATACCCAGCAGATGGTACAGCGCCTAACGGATACGCTAGGGGCACAAGTTAAGCTTAAGCATAAAAAAGATGGTCAAGGCAGTGTCGAGATATTTTTTCATGATGATGAACAGTTCACCGCTTTAATCAAACAGCTAGAAGCACAGCGCTAATGTCACTAATGTCACTATTTTCAATATTGTCACTATAAATCTCAATGTCAAGTCACTGGCTACTGTCTACATTATAGTGAATGAGCAGTAGTGTATAAGTGAAAAACTCACCAAATATCATTAAACTGAGGCTTTTATGAGCCAACCTGTACCAGCTGATATAACCAAAGCTTCCGCTAGCAATGAGACAGCGCACGCGCCTGTAACGCCGCCTAAGCATAAAACTTTGCTGCGTCTGCTAAGTTATCTTAAGCCTTATTGGTGGGCGCTTGCATTGACGGTTATCGGCTTTGCTATTAACGCAGGCACTGAGATTTGGATCGCTAAGTTGTTGCAATACATCACTGATGCTATCAATAATAACGATCAGACCAAACAAAATTTATTCCCGCTCATTATTATCATGCTGTTCTTTGTGCGCGGTGTTGGTAGCTTTTTGGGGAATTATTATACCGCGCTCGTATCTCGCAACTTAGTCTATCAACTGCGGGTAGAGGTATTTAATAAATTGCTGCGTCTACCCAGCACATTTTATTTGGCCAATCCTGCAGGGACGATCTCATCTAAGCTGATATTCGACGTTGAGCAAGTCACTGCTGCCAGTACAGACTCAATGAAAACCTTGTTGCGTGATGGCTTGACGGTCGTAGCCTTGATTGGGTTTTTGTTATATAGCAATTGGCGTTTAACTTTGATTTTGTTTGTGGTACTGCCGCCTATATTATGGCTGATTCGTGTTGCCTCAAAACGTTATCTTAAGCTCTCAAAAGGGATTCAGGAGACCATGGGCGAGGTGAGTCATATCACTAATGAGGTGGTTAGTGGTTATCATGTGGTCAAAAACTATGGTGGTCAAGCGTACGAGTCCCAGCGATTTGATCAGATCTCCAAAAAGAACTTGCGTCAAGGCATGAAAATAGTCGTAACCAATAGCATTAATACGCCAATGGTGCAGTTATTAATGGCAATGGCGATGTCTGTCGTAGTATGGCTAGCACTGCGCCCTGCGGTTATTGATAACATCTCAGCGGGTGCATTTATCTCTTATATTGCCGCTGCTGGACTGCTGAGCAAGCCTGTGCGCTCGCTGACAGACGTCAACCAAAAGCTGCAAAAAGGGATTGCCGCTGGTGAGTCTATTTTTGCTTTGCTTGATGAGCCTGAAGAGGTCGATACCGGTCTTATTAATATAGGGTTGTCTGGCGCGATCACCCTTGATCAAGTTAATTTGGTTTATCCTGACTCAACCGTTGCTCTGCAAGACTTTAGCTTAGATATAAAAGCGGGTGAGACTGTCGCATTAGTCGGTCGTAGTGGTGCAGGCAAGTCGTCGCTGGTCAATTTATTGACGCGTACGTTGACCACCAGCTCAGGGCGTATCACTATGGATGGGTTCGATATAGACGATATTACTCTAGATAGCTTGCGCGCGCAGATTGCGATGGTCAATCAACAAGTGGTGTTATTTAATACCACGGTGTTCAATAACATTGCCTACGGTAGCTTAGCCAGTAAATCGCCTGTTGAAGTAGAACGCGCGGCAAAAGATGCCTTTGCTCATGACTTTATTAGTAAAATGCCTAATGGTTATCAAAGTGAAATCGGTGCCGAAGGCCTGCAACTATCAGGTGGTCAGCGTCAGCGCTTATCGATCGCTCGTGCTCTATTAAAAGACGCGCCTATTCTCATCTTAGATGAGGCTACTAGTGCCTTGGATAACGAGTCTGAGCATTACATTCAACAAGCGCTTGATAATGTTATGAAGGATCGCACTACGCTCGTCATAGCCCATCGTTTGACGACTATTGAGTCCGCTGATCGTATTGTGGTACTTGATGGCGGCCGAATTGTTGAGATTGGTACTCATAAAGAGTTGTTAGGCAATAAGAGCTATTATGCCCAAATGTATGAGCGTGACTTTGAATAAAGAAGCGATTGATTGTCTAGGTGAAAAACTAACTGGCATAATAAGAATTCAGCTATGAGTCTTGAAACTAAAATCACTCAAGCATGGCAACGACAAGCCCTTTGGTTATGGCTACTACTTCCTGTTAGCTGGTTATATGGTCTGATAATTTCAATACGTCAGCAAGCCTATAAGCTTGGCTTAGCAAAAAGCTATCGTGCGCCTATACCTATTATGGTGATCGGTAACATCACCGTTGGTGGTAGCGGTAAAACACCGCTTATTATGGCTTTGGTCGACTATTTGCAGCAGCATAAGGTGCCAGTAGGGGTGATTAGCCGCGGTTATGGCGGCGATAGCGCTCAGATGCCAGCTTTAGTGACTACCGATAGCTTGCCCAGCGTCGTAGGCGATGAGCCAAGCTTGATTGTCTCTATGACAGGGGTACCGATGGCGGTATGTCCTAATCGGCAGCAAGCCATAAGCACGCTCATACAAGCTCATCCTAACTTACAACTCATTATCGCTGATGATGGGCTACAGCACTATGCGTTGCAGCGCGATATTGAATGGATAGTGGTCGATGTTGCGCGTGGATTTGGTAGTGGTCAATTACTGCCGACAGGGTTTTTGCGCGAGCCGATGTCACGACTAGATAAGGCGACGGTTATCTATCATGAAAAGATTAATAGCCATTCAACAGCGAATAGTTCGCAGTCCACTGAGCGTTTAACTATGCATTTGCAACCTGATAGCCTGCAAGCTTTATGGCCTAGCTTATGGTCTAGTGATGCCGATAGTTTGTGCGTAACTTCACAAGCAGCAGGTGTTAAGCCTTTGGCAGGTAGCCAAGTACACGGGGTCAGTGGGATTGGCTATCCGCAGCGGTTTTTTGCGACTCTTGAAGGGTTAGGGTTCAAAGTGAGCGCTCATCCTTATCCTGATCACTACGATTTTGAGCTCACTGATTTACTGCAATACCAGCACTATCCTATTATTATTACTAGTAAAGATGCGGTAAAAATACGAGCACTATTAGCAAAAGTGTTTGATACTATAAATAACGATGAAAATAAACAAACTGAGTTTGATGGTTTCAATAAAGCTGAGCTCGCTGAGCTGGTCGCTAGACTTTGGGTATTACCGGTCAGCGCTGAGCTATCAGACGCCTGTTATACTAAACTGCAGCGGCAACTACAAGGTTTAGGTATTGCTATAAAAAACGCTACTTATTAGAAGGCTCTATTATGTCCTCATCTGTCCCTGTCAAAACCCATATCGTGATTCCTGCTCGCTTTAACAGCACGCGTCTGCCAGGGAAACCACTATTGGCTATCCATGGTATGCCGATGATACTTTGGGTCGCCCGAAAAGCACAAGCGGCTACCTTTGCCGATGATATGTGTATTGCAACGGATGATGAGAGTATTGCCAAGATATGTCGTGACGCAGGATTTGAGGTCGTTATGACGCGTCAAGATCATATTTCAGGCACTGATCGCTTGGCAGAGGTTGCCGCTATAAAGGGCTGGGGCGCGCAAGATATTATCATTAATATGCAAGGTGATGAGCCATTAGTGCCGCCTTTATTATTGCAGCAAGTCAAAGATCTGCTAGTACAAGACAGTCAAAGTGTGATGGCGACGCTATATGAGCCTATCGAAGATTACGCTACTTTTATAAGACCTTCTGTGGTCAAAGTCGTAAGCGCCAGTTATGACAATAAGCAACGCGCATTGTATTTTAGCCGAGCGCCTATTCCTTGTGATCGTGATTTGGTGTTATCAGTTGAGAATAATGCTGATTTATCAGATACATCAGCTCTGCCTGTACCTAGCACTGCCAAACGTCATTTAGGCTTGTATGCCTATCGCGTCAGTTTGCTAAAACAGTTTGTCAACTGGCTACCAACCGCACTTGAAACCTTGGAGAGTCTAGAGCAACTGCGGGTCATGGAGAATGGTGGCGCTATCGCTATCGAAGCGGCCAAAGTAAAATTGCCAGCAGGTGTCGATACTGTAGAAGATTTAGAGCGTCTTAATAACATGAGCTTAGCAGACTTTCAAAACGACGAGTATGCATAAAAATAGCCTAAGTATTTTTTAAAACTAAACTATTTATTGTGAATAAGTTTTAATCCGTTATCCATAAAAGTTATAAAAATATTGGGAGTTGCCAACATCAACGACATCGATGACAGCATTTACTTTGCACCGCTATTGCCTTGGCAACAAAGTCTATGGGTGCAGCTGACGGCGCGCGCGTCAAGCTCATCGCTACCTCATGCGTTACTAGCAGCAGGGATGCAAGGCATGGGTAAACGCGCGTTTATCTGGCGTTTGGTGGCTTGGCTACTGTGCTTGCAGCGAGATCAGCATTCAGAGGGTGCCTGTGGTCAATGCGCTAGTTGCCAATGGCTCAAGTCGGGCACTCATCCCAGCTTGCAAGTACTGCCACTGGCGCAAATGCCAATAAGTGCCAACAGCAGTCAAGCGAGCGAGCTGGCAAGTAAAAACAGTAAAAAATCTGTTAAAGCCACGGCTAAGGCATCAGTCACTATCAAAGTAGATGACATCCGCGCGCTACAGCCTTTTATTTACCAAGGCGGGCAAGGTATTCGCATTTGTGTTTTAGACTATGCCGAACAGATGACTATAGCTGCAGCTAATGCGCTACTCAAAACCCTTGAGGAGCCACAAGCACAGGTACATTTATTCCTTATTAGTGATACCCCAACTCAGCTATTACCTACTATTAAGAGTCGAGTCCAGCAGTTGCCGCTTCAGCAGATAGAGTCTGCCGGCGCGCTTAATTATGTCACCCAAGCCTTAGGCAGTACTGTTAATCGAGAGGCGGTCGGCCCTGATCAGATCAGTCAGTTATTGCAACTAGCCAATGGAGCGCCACTTGCTGCTATAGATTTGGCGCAAGCGAATTGGTATAGCAAGCGTGGGCTTTGGCTAACGACTTGGCAAGCGCTACGTAATGGCAAACGTAGTGCTATTGCTGCTAGTGACTATTGGCAAAAACAGCTGGATATCGCGGATTTTATAAAACTGAGTGAGATGATGCTGGTTGATATTCGGCGAGTCTATATGGGACTACCAAGCCGTCAAAAAGATATCGATTTATTAGCCGCTGTAAATCCTCATCTGCTTGATGATTCTTCGCTAAACGACAACTTGACAAGCGATAACGCCCTTACAATGATAGAGCAGATGCTACAGCAGATAAAAATATCGCTACAACAAAATGTTCAAGAGAAGTTCGCTTATGATAAGCTAATGCAACAGCTGACTCAGCTATAACGCTGTTCGTATAGTACTGTTCTAAACGGCAAATCTAAGCTATAACTATCTTTATGATTATCATATATTTTGCGTTTAACTGCTTTTGCGTTTAACTGTCTTTTATACCTTTTGTTTCTATAAGGAGCTTATTATGGCAATGCCCAGTCGCGGTGGAATTGTTACTCATCATATCGAAGATATAGCAACGTTGTATGCCAGCTACTTATCTTTTGTTGATAATGGAGCGATTTTTGTACCGAGTGATCGCGTACAAAACTTAGGCGATGAAGTCTTTGTTGCGATAACTTTGCCAAATTCTAGTGAGCGCTTGCCAATGAATGGTAAAGTGATTTGGATCAATCGAAAAGCTCAAGGCAATCGACCAGCAGGATTTGCGGTACAAATAGGTCAGGATGCCAGTGGACAGCGTATTAAAAACGAAGTAGAGCGCTTATTAGCGGGCAAAATAGACAGCCAGCAAGCGACTTATACGATGTAGGTTCAAGTTACTACTAGTAAAAGCCTTGATGGCTAAAAGCTTTAATAGCGTGGCGGTACATACATATCATCAGGAATAGGCTCGCGATAATACTCATTATCACGCGTGCGATCAGGCAGTTCTACCTCATCACGCGGCACTTCATTATAGGGTATCTGATCTAATAAATGCGCAATACAGTTGAGTCGTGCGCGCTTCTTATTATTGCCTTCAACCACCCACCACGGGGCTTCTGGAATATGAGTACGCTCAAACATAGTCTCTTTAGCCTTGGTATAATCCTCCCAGCGCCTACGGGACTGTAAATCCATTGGTGAGAGCTTCCACTGCTTGAGTGGATCATGAATACGGCTCATAAAGCGTGAGTGTTGCTCATCATCAGTGATCGAGAACCAATACTTAATCAAGCGTATGCCTGAGCGTACTAGCATACGCTCAAAATCAGGCACCGACTGAAAAAACTCCTCATATTGCCCACCGTTGCAAAACCCCATTACCTGCTCAACACCAGCGCGGTTATACCAGCTGCGATCAAACAAGACGATCTCGCCAGCTGCTGGTAGATGGGCGACATAACGCTGAAAATACCACTGCGTCTGCTCACGTTCGGTCGGCGCAGGCAGGGCTGCAACTCGGCAAACCCTTGGGTTTAGCCGCTGAGTGATGCGCTTAATCGCACCGCCTTTACCTGCAGAATCACGCCCCTCAAACACCACCACGATACGCTCACCGCTATCCACTACCCAGTCTTGTAGCTTAATCAATTCGCGTTGCAGACGTACTAGCTCCTGAAAATAAGTGCGACGATCAAGTTTTTCTTGCTCAGTCATCACATGCCCATCGAATCGCAAATCGCGCATGTAGTCATCAATTTCGTTTTCAAGCTCTTCGTCATAAGTGTCAATTAAGTCTTGGTGCATCTTGCGCCGCAGCTCATCATTCAATACATCTTTATCGATGCGTTGAATCATAGCAGTTTGCTCTAATACTTTTTTATCAGCGTGCGGTTGTACTTTCAAGGGTTGAGGCTGGTGCGTTAAGAGTGGTTTTGCCACGATAAGCTCCTCATGACCAAGAATAGTATGCTTAAGTTTATTCAACAGCGAGTGTAATGTACCCATAGACTCCACCTCTAATCAGCTGAGTAATTATTGTGTAAATCTATTATAGGTTTTTTATTGTGACAAATATAGCGCATAAAAAAACGCCCTTTAATTTATGTAGTAAAGGGCGTTTTAGTAGAGCATCTGTACTGGCTGAACGGGTCAATCAGTAGCTATTGTGATAATAGTTACGCTGTGCATTATTACGCTGTGCGTTATTAGTCTTTATATCTTATTGCAGACTATTTCTCTAAGATACAAGTTACACCTTGACCGCCAGCGGCGCAGATAGAGATTAGTGCACGACCTGAGCCTTTTTGATCCAGTAATTTTGCAGCAGTGGCTAAGATACGACCACCAGTAGCGGCGAACGGATGACCTGCGGCGAGTGATGAGCCATTCACATTGAGCTTGCTACGATCGATTGAGCCTAGTGGCGCATCTAACCCTAAGCGCTCTTTGCAGAAGCTCTCATCATCCCAAGCCGCGAGCGTAGATAACACTTGCGAGGCAAAGGCTTCATGAATCTCATAAAAATCAAAGTCTTGTAACGTTAAACCTGCACGTTCAAGCATACGCGGCACAGCATATGCTGGCGCCATTAATAAGCCTTCTTTGTCACCAGATTTGCCAATGAAGTCAACCGCAGCGGTTTCTTGATGCACAATATAAGCTAATGGCTTTAAGTTACGCTCTTTTGCCCAGTCTTCATTGGCCAGTAGCACACAAGAGGCGCCATCTGTCAGCGGCGTAGAGTTGGCAGCGGTCATCGTTGGATTGGCATTCTTTTTGCCAAAGGCGGGCTTTAATTTACCCAGTTTCTCAATAGTAGAATCGGGGCGCAAGTTATTGTCACGAGTCAAGCCTTTGTACGGGGTGATTAGGTCATCAAAGAAGCCTTCATCATAAGCTTGGGCTAGGTTTTTGTGGCTATCAAAGGCTAATTTGTCTTGCGCTTCACGGCTGATGTTCCATTCAAGCGTAGTGATGGCTTGATGATCACCCATAGAGAGACCTGTACGCGGCTCACCATTTTGTGGGGCGTCGATTAAGTCTTTAGGATCAAACTTTTTAAGCGCTTTGAGGCGCTGTTTCATATTTTTGGCAGAGCCAAGCTTGAGCAGCACTTTACGCAGACCATCACCGATAGCGATGGGTGCATCAGAGGTAGTATCTACGCCGCCTGTGATCGCTGAATCAATAATACCAAGGGCGATTTTATTAGCCGAAGCAAAGGTTGCTTGCACGCCAGTGGCACAAGCTTGAGAGATATCATAAGCGGGGGTTTGTGGATTAAGAGCTGTATTTAGGGTCGCTTCGCGAGTTAAGTTAATATCACGGCTAAGCTTAATAACGGCGCCCGCAACCACTTCACCTAATAGCGCATCTTGTAAGTTGTAACGCTCAATTAGACCATTGAGGGCAGCGGTCAGCATGTCGGTATTGCTAGCATCAGAATAAGCACCGTTAGAGCGGGCAAACGGGATACGGTTACCACCTAAGATAGCTACGCGGTGTTGGCCGGCACTCGGTTTGGTGGTGGGCTTTTTCTTAGCAGCGACGCTTCTATTAGCGGCGGGCTTTTTAGCTGCTGTAGTCGCTTTACTAGCGGTGCTAGCTGGCGTTTTTTTCTGAGTGGTGCTAGCTGGCGTTTTTTTCTGAGCGGTGCTAGCTGGCGTTTTTTTCTGAGCGGTGCTAGCTGGCGTCTTTTTCTGAGCGCTAGGTTTAGGGGCTTCTTTTTCATCAGCTTGACTATCGCTGTGTGCTTTTTTGCTGGCATTAGCAGTGGCTGCTGCTGACACTGATTCATTAAAGTCATTGGCCTCTTTAATCTCTTTGGCTTCATCAACCAGCTCTTGTTTTAACTTAGCTTTTTTATCAGCTTGATCGCTTGTGGTTGACTCGCTCACCGAATTACCCTCTGCATCAACGATATCGGTGGCTTTTTTGAGCTCAGCGATAGAGTCATACTGTTCATTACTGTTTTTGGTTTCAGCTTTGGACGGCTCAGCGGCTTTATTAGTGGTAGCAGTGCCTTTTTTCACAACGGTACTCTCAACGATTGGGCTGTCTTTTTGGTTGCTCATAATAGGTTCCTTAAGTTAGTTAAAAAAAGTTAGTTAAAAATTGATTAAAAAGTAAGTCGTAAAAATAAAAGTATTGACAGAGGGCTTATTTGCCCTAGGGTTACGACTTTAGATGTAGAAGAAAACAAGGTAGAAAGTGATAACGTATAAAATAATATAGTTGCTTATGATATTAGGTTTTTATCGCGCTATTGTAGGTCTTTAGCAAATAAAGTAATGTAAAAACAGTCTTATAAGCAGTATCAAGCTAATCTATAAACTGACCAGTATCAATAATTGACCTAGTAGTATGAAGTTTCTGATAATATATTGTTATTGCTATTTGCATGAGCTATAACTTATAAGTTCCATTCTAGCATAAGCATTTGACGATATATGTCAGTTACGATGAACAACTTGTGTACTGGATTGTTTACAAATGACTATAGACATTTGGACTTGTCCATTCTAGATGTGTATAGTTAGGACAGCTTAAGCCTCATTTATTGAACTCTAAATAATCAATCTCAAAAAGTGTATCTACTATTATAGATACGCTTTTTATCTTTAAATAGTTAACCTTTAATCATAAATAATAGGATTATATTATGTCAGACCGTTATGGTGATTTCGTTCAATCTTCAATCGGCAAAAAAGTCGCCAAAAACTTAGGCTTGCCACTGCCAGTAGGCTTAGATCGTTTTGAGAGTGGTCAACGCTTAATACGCGGTAGCGTACTAGTCGGTGCTGCGACTGGTGAAGACAACCGTGTCAGCCAAGCTATTGCCCGTATCTTCTCAGAGCTACATGCCGAAATTTTTGTTAATAATAATGACTATGTCAAAGGCGCGCTGGCTGATGCGGGTGTTGAGGCCAAAGCTAATACGGCTGATGATAACAAATTCAAAGTTTTACTGTTTGATGCTAGTAATATCAGTAATGCCAGTGAGCTCAAACAAGTTTATGAATTCTTTCATGCCGTCGCTCGCCGTGTTGAGCGCTCAGGTCGTGTGGTTATTATCGGTCGTCCACCAGAGGAATGCGATGATATCGAATTCGCTTTGGCTCAGCGCGCGCTTGAAGGTTTTATCAAGTCCGTCGGTAAAGAGTTCAAACGTGGTATTACCGCTCAATTGATCTATGTCGCTGAAGATGCTGAGCAAAACCTAGATTCAACCCTGAGATTCTTTACCTCAGCGCGTTCAGCTTATGTCTCAGGTCAAGTTATCCGTGTCGATAAAGCCAATGCCATTGATATTGATTGGGCGCAGCCGCTAGGTGGCAAAACCATGCTAGTAACTGGCGCTAGTCGCGGCATCGGTGAGTCAATCGCGCGCGTACTAGCTCGTGAAGGCGCTCATGTTATCTGCTTGGATGTGCCACAGCAGCAAGCAGATCTACAAAAAGTCGCTAGTGAGATTAGCGGCTCGACATTATTAGTTGATATTACAAGCGACGATGCTGGCGCGCAGGTTGCCGACGCTGCCGAAAAACGTGGTGGTCTTGATGCTATTATTCATAACGCTGGCGTCACTCGTGATAAAACTTTAGCCAATATGGATGAGCAAAAGTGGGATATGGTGATCAATATTAATCTGGCCAGTATCGCCAAGCTAGATCGCTATTTGCTCGATAATGACGTACTCAAAGACGATGCTCGTATCGTCTGTGTCTCATCAATATCAGGTATCGCAGGTAACCTAGGTCAGACTAACTACGCCACTTCAAAAGCAGGGGTTATTGGTTTAGTCGATGCGACTGCCAAGCAATTAAGCCGCAACGATAAAGGCATGACTATTAACGCTGTAGCGCCAGGATTCATCGAAACTCAAATGACCGAAGCGATTCCTTTTGCTATTCGTGAAGCAGGTCGTCGCATGAACTCTATGAGTCAAGGTGGTTTGCCAGTAGATGTCGCAGAAACGATCGCTTGGCTTGCGTCTCCTGCCTCGGGCGGCCTGAACGGCAATACCGTCCGCGTCTGTGGTCAAAGTCTGCTAGGCGCATAAAAGCTGTGGCTCTTTAACATTATTGATCTCTAATACTATTGCTTTTGACTATAGTTACAAGTGGAGTTAGCTTAATGATTACTTTTTAAGGCTACTTTTAAACTATGTTGAAAGTAATAATTGCTTACCAAAAATACGCCGATGAAGATCGATAAAGCTGCCTACGGGTGGCTTTTTTTATATTATTTATTTAGTACTCATTCAAGTTGTTATGCTATGAATTGTTCCTAGAAATACTGTAAAATAAATCTAACGCTCAACTATTTTAAAACGCTTCATATAATCACTTCTTAATAAAAAATATCTAGGACTCACTTATGTCAGATAAAAATTTTGATGCTCTTCCTAAAGCGCATACCACTTACGCTAATATCATCAAGAGCTTACTGCCTATCGGTAATAGTGGCAAAGTTAGCAAGGATCAGCTGCCACAAGCCACTTATAGCGTCGATGATATGCATATTGATCAAGATAATCTCGATGATTATCGCAAGATTTGTGGGTTTTTGGATAATGGTAAAGTGCCGATTACTTATTTTTCAGTATTATCACAAGCGCTGCAGATGAACATGATGGTTAAAGAGCCGTTCCCTTTTGCGCTATTAGGGCTAGTACATGTCGATAATACTGTGACGCAGTATCGCCCCATTGGAGAGCGCGAGACTGTCAGTATGTCAGTCAGTTTTGCAAACCTACGCGATCATGCGCAGGGGCAGCAGTTTGACTTTGTGACCATTGTTAAGTCGCAAGAGGATATTATTTGGCAAGGGTCGTCAACTTACTTGGCGCGTAGTAACAAAAAAGGCGATAGCGCTGCCATCAAGAAAAGTGCGCCGCGTCCTGTGACCGTCAAGCCAATGATTGATGAGGCGGGCGTCCATAAGATATTTGAAGTCCCTGAAGATATGGGTCGTCGTTATGCATTTGTTTCGGGTGATTTTAATTTGATTCACCTGCATCCTTTATCAGCCAAAGCTTTTGGTTTTCCTAAAGCTATCGCCCATGGCATGTGGTCTAAAGCTAAGTGTCTAGCGATGATGGGCGAGCTACCAGAGGCTTGTAGCGCTGTCGTGGCATTTAAGCTACCGATCTTCTTGCCATCCGAGGTTGAGCTGATCGCTGAGCCCGTTGCTAAGCTTAAGAGTGCTGAGGACAACTGTGTATTCGGTTTATATAGTGCCAAAAATGATAAGCCGCATCTAACAGGTCACCTAAATTTAGTTAATAAAGAAAAGGCCTAATCTTATAACCATTAACAACTAACAAGCGATCGCAACTTTATAGAACTATGACTATGACGCAAAGTAATCAAGATAAGAGCAATCAAGCTCAAAGTAATCAAGTTGGAAATAGCCAAGACCAAATGGCGGCTAACGATACTTTCAATGGCAAAGAGATAGATAATAGTGAAAAGGTCGATAATAGCGAAGAGGGTGTGATCTATCTTGATGCTGATAACACTGTCAATCTATCTGCGACGTTGAGTCCTTATTATCGCCCAAATGAGCAGACTATCGTTTGCGGAGCATTGGATGATAAAAAAGTGCAAGCGCTAGCAGATGCTGGCGTTGAGCTAGTGATTAACCTACAGCCTGATACTGAGCTAGACTTTGATGAAGCCGCTGCTGTGCAACAAGCGGGTATGGCCTATGAGCACCTGCCTATCAGTGGCGCAGAGGATCTAAAGCAGCTTAAGATATTAGCGTTTGACAAGCTATTACGTCAGTATCATGGCAAAAAAATAGCGATGCATTGTGGCTCTGGCAATAGAGTAGGCGCTGCAATGACGCTGCGTTCTGGTTGGTTGCGTGGTCGCAAAATGGATACGGCAATGAAGCATGGCTATGATCATGGGCTGACAAGCTTAGAGGAAGAGGCGCATAACCGTTTGCTTGTACCGCGCTAAGCTTAAAAGCTTCTGAATTTATAAGCTTCTTTATAAAATTTTATTTCATAAAACAGGCAACTATTAAGTGGCCTGTTTTACTATTCGCTACTGATCCATCTATAGATGAACTGCAATGAGACAGCTATGACCCATAATGAGAACATCGTTTTTAGTAACACTGAGTTGCAGCAACACTTACAACAACTGCTAATTGATTTGCAGCTAGATGATGCGCCAGCTGGCGGGTCTTTAATGGTTTATCAAGCGGGTCAATGCATCGCACAAGCCAGTGTCGGTATGGCGCAAATAGACATGCCTTGGCAAGCTGATACTTTATCACTGAATTTCTCGACAGGTAAAGGTGTATTGGCAACTTTGGCTCACGTATTGGTCTCGCAGCAACGGCTTGCGTACGATACGCCAATTGCTGAGTACTGGCCTGCATTTGCCGCCAATGGTAAAGCTGATATAACGCTGCGGATGCTGATGTCGCATCAAGCTGATCTGTTTGCAATCAGTACTATTGACGTCGATAACGAAACACTGCTCGACTGGGATAAGATGGTTGATCTAGTGGCGGCTATGCCGTTGACGACACCTAGTCAAGATGAAAAGTCGTCAGCAGCTTATCACTCTGCCTACAGCGCTTTGGTTTATGGTTGGATATTGGGTGGTTTGATAGAGATTGTTAGCGAGATGAGCTTGGCTAAAGCACTAAAGCATTATTTAACGACTCCTTTGGGCATTGCGGACAGTTGTTACTTTGGTGTGCCAACTGAGCGTGTTGGTGAAGTAGCCAAGCTGACCAAAGACTTTACCGCAGACAAAGGTAATAACTCACAACTGGGCAAAAAACGCCATAAGCCGACTCTAAAAGTGGACTCTGAAGCTACTATGCAAACCTATCAGCAGCTAGCGAGTTATCCATGTTGGCTACAGCAAGCCACCGATAAACAGCTCAACTTAGCTGACGATAAGCTCAATGCTGTGCAAATTAATCGCTTATATTTTAGTCATGGCAGTATCAATGCTAATAACTACCGAGCGGCGTTAGTTCCTGCGAGTAAACAGCCTATTGACTACTATGATGAGCAAGTGATGCAAGCGGTCATTCCAGCAGCAAATGGTGTTGTCTCAGCTCAGGCATTAGCAACGATTTACGCTATGCTGGCGAATGGCGGCGTATGGCAAGGTAAAACCTTGATTGATAGCCGCACCTTTGAGCAATTATCAGCGCTGCAAGTGACGGGCATGGATGCAGTCATGCCAGCAGAAATGAGCTGGCGTCTAGGTTATCACCGACTATTTAGTATCTGCAATAATAACGCTGAGCAGGGCTTTGGACATATGGGCTATAACGGTTCGGTAGCGTGGTGTGAGCCGACGCGCCAATTATCGTTTGCTTTTGTCCATAATTTTGATGTCACTATGCTAAACGATATTCGTCAATTTGCATTGACAGAAGCAATATTAGCTTTAGTTGATAAAACTAATGAATAAAATTATTGAATGCAACAACGCCCTAATATTAAGTATAAAAAAGCCATTAATTATGAGGATTTTTTGGCGTCATTTTCAATAAACTTGGCGCACTTAATCCATGAACGAAGATTGAGGCTAAGATAACAATAGAGCAAACAATCCATAATTTAAGTGCATCATCATCAGCGAAGTAACCTTGATTTAAGGCATAAGATAAGTAATATAAGGTACCGATACCACGGATACCTAATGCTGATATAGCATATTTTTCGGTTCGGTGCATATCTAAGCCTGATAGAGCAATAATCCCACCTAAAGGACGTATAAATACTAAAAATGCTAAGCTGACTGCATATACTTTCCAAGTCAGCTCAATACCAGATTGTAAGCCTTGACCGATTAATATCCCAAAGCCTACAAGTACTAGTGACATGAGTAAACCCTCGGACTGTTCAGCAAAGTCATGGAGTTTTTCATGATACTCATGCTCACACTCTGAGCGCCGAAAGGCAAAAGCGGCGACAAATACAGCAATAAAGCCATAGCTATGTATATACTCAGCCAAGCCATAAGCGAGCAGCGTCAGCGCGATCACCACATAGCCTTGTGAGAGCGCTGTATCTTTGGTATGTTTTGAAAATACTATTTTTGCTAATACTTTACCCACGACTATGCCAACAATGACGCCTGCGCCGATTTGCCATAGTACGTCTTGGGTGAACCATGACCATAGCATCTCACTGGTGAAGCGCTTGCCCTCGCTAAAAGCTTCGGCTACTTTGATGGCTAAATAGACAAAAGGGAACGCCAGACCATCATTGAGTCCAGCCTCAGAGGTCAAGGTAAAGCGCGTCGTATCTTCACCGCCTGTATTAGGGGGTCCAACTTGGATGCTAGCGGCTAATACTGGGTCGGTAGGCGCTAGTACCGCACCAAGTAAAATAGCGGCACCAATACTCAGGCCAAAAGTATAATAGCCGAGTACCGCCATGGTAAAAATACAAATGGGCATTGTAATAAGCAGCAAGCGCATAGTAGGCCGCCATAGCTGCCAGGTCAGATCAGTATCAATCTTGATACCCGCGCCAACCAGCGAGACTAGTACCACAATCTCAGTGATTTTTTCAATCGCTAAGCCATTATCAATAGGGTCTAAAAACGTTAGACCCGTCCACCAATACCCTATCGTCATACCGAATAGAACTTGTAAAATAGGCAAGGAGATAGGGGTGCGTCTAAAGATAATAGGAAACAGAGCGCCAAGTAAAAACGCAAAACCACCAATTAATAAGAGTAAATTATAATTTTCAAGCATCAGCTTTGCAGGCACGCCCTAATGATAAAAAGTTATTTATAATGACGCAAAAAATAAAAATATTAAGCAAAAAAACGTTATCAGAGCTTAGATTACGTTGGTTTTTGGTAGTTGCCCATCAATAGCTATACAAATAGTCAGCTATATAAATAATGAGCCACAAAAAAAGCCAGCATAGCGCTGGCTTAATATTGAATGATACTCTTTAAGTAAAACTATAAATAGATCCTAACGCTCAACTTGACTGACATCACGCACAGCGCCAGTATCAGCACTAGTCGTCATCGCGGCATAGGCTCGAAGTGCAGGAGTCACATGACGTACGCGACTGACAGGTTTCCATGCCTGACTACCACGGCTTTCCATTTCCTCACGGCGCGCGACCAATTCAGCATCGTCAACCAGCATATTAATGGTACGGTTCGGGATATCAATATGAATAGTATCGCCCTCAGCAACTAAACCAATAGCGCCACCTTCAGCAGCTTCAGGGCTGGCATGACCAATCGATAGTCCTGAGGTACCACCTGAAAATCTTCCATCGGTAAGTAGGGCACACTCTTTACCTAATCCTTTAGATTTAAGATAGGTAGTCGGATAGAGCATTTCCTGCATACCAGGGCCACCTTTTGGACCTTCATAACGAATGATTACTACGTCACCAGCGACGATTTGGTCGTCAAGTACTGCAGCTACCGCATCATCTTGAGATTCAAAAAGTCGTGCACGACCTGTAAATACTAAGATACTGTCATCAACGCCTGCGGTCTTGACCACACAGCCACGTTCAGCGATATTGCCATAAAGCACTGCCAAGCCACCATCTGATGAATAAGCATGCTGAGCACTACGGATACAGCCTGACTCACGATTGACGTCGAGGTTTGACCATTCCTGAGATTGTGAGAAGGCCTGCGTGGTACGCACACCACCAGGAGCAGCAATATAGCGTGCTCGTGCCTCGCTATTATCAGGATTCATAATATCCCACTTATCAATCGCCTCTTTCATCGTAGCGCTATGAATAGTAGGTAAATCCGTTTTTAATAATCCTGCCCGATCCAGCTCTGCTAACAGCGCAAAGACACCACCAGCACGATGCACATCTTCCATATGATATTTTTGTGAAGCTGGCGCTACTTTTGCCAGACAAGGTACACCGCGACTCAAACGGTCAATATCATGCATCTTAAAGTCGACTTCTGCTTCATTAGCAGCGGCTAGCAGATGCAAAATAGTATTCGTCGAGCCGCCCATAGCGATATCTAACGTCATTGCATTCTCAAACGCCGCTTTGCTCGCGATAGAGCGTGGTAGTACTGAATCATCATCTTGCTCATAGCGACGCTTGGCAAGAGATACAATAGTACGACCTGCTTCTAAAAATAGCTCACGACGTAGTGAGTGGGTGGCAAGTAGCGAGCCATTACCCGGTAGTGCCAATCCTAATGCTTCGGTCAAACAGTTCATTGAGTTGGCGGTAAACATGCCCGAGCATGAGCCACAAGTAGGACAAGCTGAAGCTTCGATAGCAGCAACATCCTCATCACTAATGCTATCGTCAGCCGCATCCATCATCGCATCGACGAGATCAAGCTTACGAATGGCACTGTCATTGCTGTCTTCATTATTATGGCTTTTACCGACGGTACTGGCGACAATCTTGCCAGCCTCCATCGGGCCACCAGATATAAATACCACTGGAATATTGAGACGCATGGCTGCCATCAACATACCGGGAGTGATTTTATCGCAGTTAGAGATACACACTAATGCATCGGCGCAGTGGGCATTGACCATATATTCGACAGAGTCTGCAATTAAGTCACGGCTCGGTAGAGAGTACAGCATGCCACTGTGACCCATGGCAATACCATCATCGACCGCGATAGTATTGAACTCTTTTGCCACACCGCCTGCTTTTTCAATTTCACGCGCGACCAGCTGACCTAAGTCTTTTAGGTGTACATGCCCTGGTACAAACTGGGTAAAAGAGTTTGAAATGGCGATAATAGGTTTGCCAAAGTCGCTATCAGTCATGCCAGTGGCGCGCCATAGTGCACGAGCACCCGCCATATTACGACCGCCAGTTGAGGTCTTTGAGCGATAATCCATGTGAGATTCCTTGCGATTAGTCGAGGTGACTTAAGTTTTCACCTACAAATATAATAAAGTTGTTGTGACTTTTATGATTATTGTGCTTTTTATAAACAGTGAGGACAAGTGAATAATACTAAGTGGCTACCTTACCATCAGCTATCAGTAAGTCAAAACAATCAGCGGATAGTTTTAAGATCGTTGAAGCGCACATAGGTATTTCGGTTAACACTATTCAAGACGCTCTAAGATAGCCGATTCAAACCAAGGTAGTTGTTCTTTATCCGCTTCTAATTTGGCAATAACGAGTAGGGCGTGAGGCGCTGGTAAGTACTGATAGTCAGTGCTTGCCTCGATAGTGAGTACTTGTGCGTTATCTATAGCGCTTTCGTCTACACTGATCAAAGCCTGCTTCGCACTTTTGTATAGCACATCAATACGACCAAAGAACTGCCACTCTTTAAAGGCGGCTACTAGCGCATCAGCGGCATCTTTGGTGTAAAGCTGCTCGGTCGCTTTACCCGTATTGGTCCAATGCAGCCGTACTGCTAATTGTAGCGCTTCACTAAACACCACTAATGATCCTGTTACTTTGACATGCCAAGGGCTAGAGATTAATGCCGCATCAATGCCAATAAGTTGCGCAGCCTCAGTTGCCGTCATCGGCGTATTAAACTGCGCTAATAGTTTGGGTGTTAATGGATTCGCCTGTTTAATCACGTTATCTAGACTATCGTAATGATACAAAAACTGCAGTGGTAAGTTTTGCGTTACGGTCTTTTTGCTAACTTTACAGTTATGAATACGCCAAGCAATAGCGCTATCGGTCAACACCTCGGTCAAAATAATAGCGTTGGGGTCGATGGATTGCTTGTTATCGGTATCAACATTATCTATCACATTATTATGCGGCATATCCTCATAGGACTCGATATGAGTATCTGTAATGTCAATGGGTTCAGTCTGCGAAACAGTCAAATTCATAAGCTCAAGGTTATAAAAATAGCCTACTAATATAACATTTTTTATGGATTATCTCGCCATCAATTTAGAGTTTTTTGGATGAGACAACACTTGAACTAGCATAAAAATTCGTCCACTATATCGTAGATATCATTATTAACAACTAAAGGATTAACCATGAGCCAGACTCAATCAATAGCGACTTATGACGATAATAATATCTTTGCCAAAATGCTTGATGGTGATATTCCTTACCACAAAGTTTATGAAGATGATAAAACGCTCGCCTTTATGGATATAATGCCGCAAGCGAAGGGTCACGTACTCGTGATCCCTAAACAAAAAGCGGTTGATTTGGCCGACCTTGAGCCTGAATATGCGTCGGCGATACTTATGACTGCCAAAAAAGTCATGGCAGCCCAGCGGCAAGTATTTGCGCGTGAAGGCATTGTTCAAATGCAGCTTAATGGTAGCGAGGCAGGACAGACGGTGTTTCATTATCATATTCATCTTATCCCTAGCAGCATTCATGAGCTAGGTCGTCATGCGGTCACACAAGCGGATAATGCAGAGCTGGCCAAATTAGCTCAGCAACTTGCTGGAAAAATAATTGAGTAAGCTATCTTGACTACGCACTTATGATCTAACTATGAAGAAGGCAGCTGACAAGTTGCCTTTTTTAATTTTGGGTAACAGTCTAGTAACAAATGTTAATGTATTGTTATATGTTAGGTCGTTTTCTGGGGTTTTTCTAATGATTGTGTTAATTATTGTCGCCTACAACCTTTTTTATGACCTGCATAGCATCGTTATATGGATTCAGTGGCTGTAAGTGCTCAATGCTTAAGGCTAGTAACAGAACTTTTAATAGAACCTTGTTACCATAATAATAAGAGACCACGTTTATGGAAAATAGATCCTCTCGTTCTACCATCTTGCTGCCTGTATTTATACCAGCAGCTATCATTATGATTTTGTTAGTTATTGGTACGTCTATTAATCCAGAAGCTGCTGGTGCAGTATTCAGCAATGTGCTCAATTTTATTACCGACACTTTCGGCTGGTTTTATATGCTAGCGGTCGCTATATTTTTGATTTTTATCATTATGCTAGCGTTTTCATCTTATGGCAGTATCAAGCTCGGTCCTGATCATGGCGAAGCGGAATATAAGTTTCTCGAATGGTTTGCGATGCTGTTTTCAGCAGGTTACGGTATTGCACTACTATTTTATGGTGTAGCCGAGCCAGTAATACATTTTGCGAGTCCGCCACTATCACAGCCTGAAACTATTGCTGCCGCTAAAGAAGCCATGCAGATCGCCTATTTTCATTGGGGCTTTCATATTTGGGCGATCTATGGGGTTGTTGGTTTATCTCTGGCCTATTTCGCCTTTCGACATGGTTTGCCTTTGTCTATACGTTCCACTCTTTATCCACTTATCGGTGATAAAATCTATGGTCCTATTGGTCATACGGTTGATGTCTTTGCAATTTTAGGGACGATGTTTGGTATTGCCACTAGTTTAGGGCTATCTGTCGCACAAATTAATGCGGGTTTAAATTATCTATTACCTAACTTAGTCCCCGTTAATACAACGGTACAAGTGATTACGATTGCAGTGGTGACGGGTTTGGCGCTGATATCAGTGTTGGCAGGTATGGACAAAGGGGTCAAGCGCTTATCTATCTTGAATATGGTGCTGGCAACTTCATTAATGATTTTTGTATTCGTTGTGGGTCCAACGATATTTATTCTAAACGCTTTTATGGAAAACACGGGCAGTTATTTAGGTAATATCGTTGAGCGTAGTTTTAGTTTGCAAGCTTACAAGTCTAGTGATTGGATTGGTAGTTGGACACTGTTTATCTTTGCATGGACGATTGCCTGGGCGCCTTTTGTTGGTTTGTTTATCGCTAAAATCAGCCGTGGCCGTACTATCCGTGAGTTCATCGCGGGTGTCATGCTGGTGCCAACTATTTTCACCTTTTTTTGGTTTTCAGTATTCGGTGATACTGCGCTTAATATGATTATGGTTCAAGGGTATGACTCTTTAATCACTGACGTGCAGAATAACCAAGCGATTGCGTTATTCAAATTATTAGAGAATCTGCCTTTTACTCAGATAATATCTTCTATCACGGTATTGTTAATTATCACTTTTTTTGTGACTTCATCGGATTCAGGGTCACTAGTGATTGACTCACTAGCAGCTGGTGGCCGTAGTGATACACCATGGTGGCAGCGCTCATTTTGGGTAGTAACAGAGGGCGCAGTTGCTGCTGTTCTGTTAATTGCAGGTGGTTTGACAGCGTTGCAAACGGCGGCTATCGTCAGTGCTCTACCTTTTGCCATTATTATTTTAATCTCTATCTTTGGCATGTGGCGTGCCCTACGCATTGAGGGTCATCGTAATCAAAGTTTGGCCAATGACAATCATATACCACCGCACCTGCTCAAACTTGAATCATGGCGCGACCGTATTGACTATATTACCGAACAACCAAGTCGTGAGGAAGTACTGGACTATATCAAAGGTACGGTTATGTCGTCTATGACTGAGGTGGCAGAGAAATTTAAAGAGACAGGTTGGATTCCTGAAGTTAACTACGATGATACTAATAATCGAGCAGTATTGGAATTACAACGTGGTGACGATGTCGAGTTTTGGTATGAAGTGCGCTTATCACATTATGATACGCCTGATTATTACTCAGATGACTCAAAAAATGGGCTATCGCAAGATCACTATCATCGAGCGCAAGTGTACTTACGCCGCGGTGCCCAAACCTATGATCTATATGGCTATCAATCAGAGTCTGTCATCAACGACATCATTGATCAGTTTGAAAAGTACTTGCACTTCTTAAATGAGTCGCCTAATAGTTTGCCATGGCGTATGCAAGAGCATGATGAAGACCTTACCCTTGAGCAGGGTAGTGTGTTTGATAAATAGTATAGGTTTTAAACCTTGCAAAACCTATAATAACCCTTAGAATAACGGCTTGTTTTTATTGATTTAATTTTATCAAAGGGCAAGCCGTTTTTTATGTCTATAGATACGCTCATCCGTCCAAAATCAAGTCTAGAACTCAGTCCCAATACTGCCGCAGCAGCGAGGTCTGATAGTGCTCATCCGCTATTACAGCCATTAGTGATTGGCGGCTTGACGATAGAGAACCGCTTAATGGTCGCGCCAATGGCTGGCGTCACAGATAATCCTTTTCGCAGATTGTGCAAATCCTTTGGCGCAGGTCACGCAGTCAGCGAAATGATCATCGCTGATACGGCGCTTTATGCGCGTAGAAAGTCGCTTTATCGTGCTAACTTCGATAATGAAATTGCGCCTATCTCTGCACAAATTGCAGGGGCTGAGCCCGATAAACTCGCCGAAGCGGCACGCTATCAGATCGATAATGGTGCACAGATTATCGATATCAATATGGGCTGTCCTGCCAAAAAGGTCTGCCGTAAGCTGGCAGGGTCAGCGCTGCTACAAGATGAGGATCTAGTCGCAAGATTACTTGATGCAGCAGTAAACGCGGTCGACGCACCAGTAACGCTAAAGACGCGCTTAGGCTTTGAGAATGGTCGTGAGAATATTTTGCGCGTCGCCAAGATGGCCGAGCAAGCGGGCATTGCGGCGATTGCTATTCATGGTCGTACTCGCGAGGATATGTATACAGGCGAGGCACGTTATGAGCTGATACGTGAGGTCAAAGAGAGTATTAGCATCCCTGTCATTGCCAATGGTGATATTGATAGCGCCCAAAAAGCTCAGCAGGTTTACGAGCTAACGGGCTGTGATGCGGTGATGATCGGTCGCGCCGCTCAAGGTCAGCCATGGCTGTTTCGTGATATCGAGCATTATCTGCGCACAGGTCAGGTACTAGATGCGCCAACGGTTAGTGAGATTAAGGAGATAGTGTTGACACATTTGCAAGAGTTGTATGGCTTTTACGGTGAATACTCTGGCTGTCGTATCGCTCGTAAGCATATTGCTTGGTATACCACAGGTATTCCTAATTCTAATGCCTTTCGCCAAGCGATGTATGGGGAGGAGAGCACCGCTGGACAATTCAAAGTGGTGGAGAGTTTCCTACAAGCGCATGAATAAAGTGATTTAAAATATCGATTTTAAAGCCTCTAATAGATTGTTTTTTAAGACTTGCGAGCTGCTTTATATAACTAAGTTACTGCATAAAATAAATTAGTGAAAAATGAAAGCTACTGCTAAATAGTTACTGATTAATAATGCTTTGATACTTGCTAAATAATGTTTGTCAATAGTAATAAGCTAAACGGTACTATATAACTGATAGATTACTATGACTACTAATACCTTTACAAATATTTGCTTAATGGTGATAATCGCTGCATTATAAGGCTTTATGCGCATCTCTTTAACTAAGAGTAATTAGTTTTTGCTATGCTAAAACTGGATAGTGGCTGGACCACATTAAACAACAAGGACGTTTTATGGCTAATATATCAAAAAAAGTAATCGCTAAGGCCGTTAAGGGTAAAAATATTCTTATCACAGGTGCCTCAAGTGGTATTGGTGAGCGCACTGCGCATTTGCTTAGCGAATGTGGTGCTCATGTAATTTTACTGGCACGTACGGAAGAAAATCTTAAGATGGTCAAGGACGAAATCGAGAAAAACGGCGGTAAAGCCAGCTATTATGCTTGTGACCTGACTGATATGGACGATATCGAAAAGACGACTGATAAGATTATCGCTGACTTTAATCATATCGATATATTAGTGAACAATGCAGGTCGCTCTATTCGTCGCTCGGTTCATGAATCGGTTAACCGCTTCCATGATTTTGAGAGGACAATGAATATCAACTATTTTGGCGCGGTTAAGACTATTTTGGCCTTTTTGCCGATTATGATTAGTAGACAGACGGGTCAGATCATTAATATCTCATCCATTGGTGTACTAGCTAATAGTCCACGTTTTGCTGCCTACGTCGCCTCAAAAGCGGCATTAGATGCCTTTAGCCGTTGTCTAGCCGCTGAAGTAAAAGGCCATGATATCTCTATTACCAATGTCTTTATGCCATTAGTGCGCACGCCTATGATTGCGCCGACTAAGCTGTACCGTTATATGCCAGCGCTTATGCCTGATGAGGCAGCTATGATGGTAGCCAAAGCTATTGTAGAGCAGCCAAACAGTATCGCTAGTAACATGGGTAAGTTTGCTTCAGTTACTTTTTCACTGGTACCCGCATTTAACGTCGGTCTGCAATCTATGGGCTATCGTATCTTCCCAAGCTCAAGTGCCGCACAAACCACGGACTCTAAACCTAATATCGCCCAACGTGCCTTTGCAAAGCTGATCCCTGGCGAGCATTAATTCCAATAGTTTAATATTACTCTCTAAGAATTAAAGGATACTTCGGTATCCTTTTTTTGTTTAATTGATTTTACGAGGATACGCGCGATTTCCCAGTGAAGACTTTAAGGTTTGGCTTTAGGACAATGGCACTAAGATTTTGAGTGGTTTGTAGCAGCTTATTGTATATAGCAGTGTATTGTTCAACAGACCCTAGATAATTAAAGTACTAAAAGCGTATTATGTGGGGATTATTTTCATTACGGATAGCAAAAAAAGTGAGGTAGTAATACCCGCTTTTTTATGAATATTTTTATTAGGATAGGTCATGCTTCTTCGTTTTATTGCGCGTCATAGCACATTAATTATGCCAGTTTGCGCTATTGTGGGCTTTATTTTTCCAAACTTATCCAATGCAGTATTGGTATATTTACCCCAAATACTGTTCTTCTTGATGTTTTTCACTTTATTGGGTATCGATCAATATGCGCTGTTAAAGCGTATAGCGACAAGCTATGTCTGGGTTTTTGCCTTGTTACAAAGCGGGGGCATGAGTCTAGCTTTGATAGTCATTGCTTATGCGCTTGGTGTACGTGGCGATTGGCTATTGGCCATTGCAGGTCTTGGTGCCACTGCTCCATTATTTGGTAGTGGTGCGTTGGTCAATGCAGTGGGGTTTGATGCACAACTGGCAACGGCAAAAACTATCGCTGCGACCCTCGTTATGCCATTTACCTTATTAGGCGTATTGTGGCTATTAGGCGATGGAAATGCGCATATAGACGTTGGTACTTATATCAAACGCTTGTTAGTTTATATCGTTATGCCAATGGTGCTAGCTGTAGGGGTGCGTCGGTTCGTTCCACCTGCTATTTTGTCACGTTATTATCCCAAAATTGGACAGTTTAATATTTTACTGCTGATGTTGTTTCCATTGGGACTGATGGCAGGATTTCGTACTACCTTTGACCACGATCCGTGGCAAGCATTGTTATTACTAGTGCTAAGTTCGGTATTGGCATTGGTGTTTTATTTTAGCGCTTATATCATATATCGGCGTTTTGGCTATGAAAATGCCATTGTCGCTGCGCTGGTATGTGGCGGACGCAATGTACTACTTGCTTACACTATAACGGTACCCTTTATGGGCGCGGTGTTTCTACCGTTACTGGGTGCCTTTCAATTACCAGCATTCTGCTTACCCTTACTGGGCAAATATATGGCAAAACGCCATACACCTTGAAGTATAGATTTAAGGTCAGGTTTCAGCTCATGGTATCTACGGGCTGAGGTATCCTTTTTTATGTCATTGACATTATGAGGTAAGGGTCAGGTTCCCTAGTGAGGACTCGAATCTATTGAGCATAAGAAAGACAGTTTATATAGGGTCCGTTAAGGTATATATTAATACCAATGATCCAAATTCAGGAATTAAGTCATGTTATTTTTTCATTTAAAATCATCATTGCCTATATTCAAAACGGCAATGGCTTCTGCTTTACTAATCGGTACTGTACAACTGATGACAGGCTGTAACTCACAGCCTTCACCTTCAAGTAATGACAGCACTGCACAAACGAATAATACAGATAAAAATGTGGCTAAGGATGATAAGATGTCTGTCAATCCAGCGCCTACAGATACGAGTGCTATGGATAAAGCCCAAACTAACGAAGCAGAAGATATAGCTGATGAGCAAATCGTCAGCCCGTCAGGGTATCAAAAACTAAGCTTCGGTCAGGTTATTACCCCCGAATTGCTAAATAGCCTGAGAATGACCAAAGCCAAGAGCGATAACGAACAATGCTATTACGTCAGTAATCCAGAATTGAGCTATATCGATAAAGATTACGGTGAACGTGCTTCTGTGCTATATCAAATCATAGATGGTAAAGTTGCTCTGATCAGTATTCAGGATTCAAGCATAGCGTTTTATAAAGACATCAACGTTGGAAATTTAGCTACAGACGTTATGAAAGCACATAATGACGAGCTTAGCTACGAGGTCGATAAATATGCAGTTGATGGTGATTACTATAACCTGATTGCTAATGTCAATTTTAAGGCGATACAAGAAAGCCCACTTGGAGAATTCTTAAAAGACGACAATATTAGGCTTAATAATAAACAGGATAAGTTGCCGCTACAAATTGAATATCATATCAAAGGCGGTCAAAAGCTAAGTGATTCTACGATTAAGGCTACTGAGTGGACAGTAGACCATAAAAATCTATTAAAAGGTGAGGTAGAAAGCATCGATATTGGTATACCAGAAGCGATTTATTTGGTGGAAGGCTGCTCTTAAAAGTTGAACGTAGTAACCCAGCATCTAGCTGGGTTATTAGTGAAAGGCTATCTTTATAAGGTTGCTTTGTGATTCATGTTCAATCAATGAGTTATCGCACTCTCTAAAATCGTATAGGCTGCTTTGACCCTATCTGCGTTTGGATAGTTTTTATTTGCCAGAATGACAATGCCTGATTTTTTGGCAGGGATATAAGCGATATAGCCACCGAACCCATTAGTAGCGCCTGTTTTGTTGACCCAGACGTTGTTTAAAATAGGCGTTGGATGATTATCTGTTTTAATGGCTTGAGGCTTTAGCACCACGTTCATTGAGTTACCTTCGAGTAAGGTATCTAGCTGAGTAGGATAAGGGTACATCTCCCATCCTAACCCTTGGGTAAAAGTGCTCGCTTGATAGTAACCCTTTCTATTATTGTCTAACGCTTGCTGAATATCTTTGTCCAGCGGCACAAGACCCATATTAGCCGCCATAAAATGCGTCATATCTTTAATAGTGGATTTAATGCCGTAAGCTTCAGCGTCTAACATGCCAGGATTGACTCGGATAGCATCGCCAGCAGCGTTATAACCAAACGCATAATCCGCCATTTTGTCATTAGGCACATTGATAAAGGTGTTGGGCATATTGAGTGACGGTAATATTTTATTTTCCATCAATTGTGTGTAATCAGCATCCATGCTCAATGCCGATATGTAACCAAACAATCCTATGCTGGCATTGGAATATAAACGCGTTGAGTTGACGGGAAAGACTGGCTGCCAAGATTTATAATAACGAAGTAACTGTTCATTATTTTTAACGTCATCAGGGACTTGTAGCGGCAGACCACCAGCGGAATAGGTGGCTAGGTTTATAAGCTTAGTATTGCCAATGGGGCTGTTTTTTAGATAGGGAATATATTTGTCAGCGGTATATTCTAACTTAAGTGTGCCATTTAATTCTGAATAACTGGCTAAAGTAGCCGCAAACGTTTTACTGATTGAGCCTAGCTCAAAAATAGTGTTTTCTGAGACAGGTATTTTGGCTTTCTTATCAGCCAAACCATAATGATAGAAGTGTGATTTACCATCAATAATAATGCCAAAAGCCATCCCTGAAATATCATGTTCGTTCATTAACGATCTGGCTTGCTGATCAACGGCATTTTTCAGAAGATCATCACTGTCAGCTGCCTGTGCCGTTGCAGATAGCAATGCTACTGTCACTAAAGCGATAAGTCCTACTTGATTTAACAGAGTTTGAACGAATCTTTTCATTGTAGGGCTTCTCGTTTATTCTAATAAATGGACTAAGAATTTAATGCATATGCAAATAGCGCTTTGCTTTTAGTTAGGGTATGCCGCTTTATATTATCTCAGAATGCTGAATCCCTGACAATCTTAACGATTCAGTACTACAGATTGCTTCCAATAGAGTACACCCCTACGAAACTACCAAAACAGTCCTGATAATCAATAAATAGACTACTTAAAACAGACCACTATAATGAAACCACTTACAACAGACTATTTAACTAAAAACACGCCATAATATCCAAAATACGCCGAGCATAATGATTGCGATAATGAGCAGACGCTTACCCCAAAAAGGCACGAATGGCTTTTTATAACCTAAGTCATTGAGCTGACTATTGACCCCAGCTTGCAGACTCTTAAAACCTTGTTCTGTTGGTGTGGTCTTAACTTTATCCTTTGATAGCGTGCCAAATTCTTCTTCGATAGGCGCTTCATCAAAGCTAATAGCGCTATTAGGGATGCCTTGTTTATTGGCGATAGTTGTCAGCTTTTGCTGCTGTTTGGCTTTGATAGCGTCTTCATACTCATCAATACGAGCTTTGGCCGCCTCCATAGTGATACTTTCATCCGCTGCTAAGGTTTTAATTGCCATAACCAAATTGCCTTTTTCGACCATGATCACAACCGATTTTGGCAGCTTTTTACGGATTGATTGGGCGCTGGCGTCTGGATTAAACATAAAGATCCTTATGGGAAAAAGTTAAAACGATGTCTAGCAACTGTTTAATAACCTAAACAGCTTAAGCAACCAGTATAGCAACTCTATTACTGATTTCTATAATCGAATCGTTATCCAAAAAAATACCGCAATCAAGAGGATAGCGGTATTTTTGAGATTTTTAAAATTTATAGTTTTATGACTTACAATTTTTCTAAAATTATAAATCTTTCCAGCGCTGAATAGACTCTTTGATAACTTCTTTGGCCTCGTTCACATCACCCCAAGACTCAACCACCGTTGTGCCTGCTTTTTTCAGGTCTTTATAATGACTAAAATGGAAGTTTAGCTGATTGATAAGCTGTTTTGGCAGATCTTCTAAGCTGTTATAAGCGTTGCCTGTATCACGATCATCAGCAGGTACAACGACGATTTTGTCATCGACTTCGCCATCATCGACGAATTTCATCACGCCAATCACTTTAGCTTTTAAGAATATGCCAGTAGGTAGCGGCTGTTCGGTGATAATTAACGCATCTAGCTCATCGCCATCTTCGTCTAAAGTTTGCGGGATAAAACCATAGTTGCAAGGCTTAGCAAAGATTTGCGGATCAATACGATCCAGCTCAAAAACGGCTAACTCGCGGTTCCATTCTATCTTATGACTGCTATTTGCTGGAATCTCAACGACTACATTGATAATACCGCCATCAACATCACCTGCGTCCAAAATTTTATTAAAATCTGCCATAACTACTCCTGTGCTTTTTGTTAAAAATAAAAAGTGATTAAAAGGGGAAGGGTAATGCACTGTTTTTATCGCGGGCTACACACTTTATCGACAGTGCAATAAGTCGTAACCCTGCATAAATTATATCGAGAGCGAGTATAGCAAGTTTGACCGCGTTTTTGTGATTATGCTTAAGTCAAAGCTGGCACGATATTATGCAAAAAAAGACTCAATATATTTTATTTTGGGTCAGTTAGTCATTTAGCAGCGATAGGACGCAGCTCAAGGATTCCAGCATGACGCTGAGCAATATTATCAATAAGCTTTTGGGTGACCTCGCTATAACTTAATGAATCAGTGTCAGCACCACTCATCGCATTAGCATCACTCATAGCGATAAAATCGCTCAAGCGTAACATCTGCATACCCGCGTAGCCGCAAGGATTAATCGCATTAAAGGCTATTAGGTCGCAATCAATATTGAGCGCAATACCATGATAGCTAAAGCCGTGCTTGATCTTAAAGCCCAATGAAGCCATTTTGCCGAGCATAATAGGGTCATTGTTATTTTCAATGCCTTTGTTAGCATTAGCATCTATTTTGCTATATAGATAGACGCCAGGCGCATCACTACGTGCCTTAGCATAGATATTATTTTGCCCATGCAGACATTCGTTTATGACATCTTCAATCGCCTGCTCAGCATGTGAGACTAAGTTGCGCACACTCCAGCCTAAACTATGCAGATCAAATAGCCAATAAATCACTAGCTGTCCATGGCCGTGCCAAGTGACTTGTCCGCCGCGATCCGTCTTGATAATAGGGGTAGTGGTATGCGCTAAGATATGTTCCTCTTTGCCCGCCTGCCCAAGGGTGTAGACATCATTATGATCGACGATCCATAGCTCATCAGGGGTGCGCAACCCCTGCTGTTTTTTGAGCGCAATACGCTCAAGGGTACGCGCCAGCATCGCTTCATGAGTGGGATTATAATCAGCAGTGCTTAACGATTGACTGATAAGCATATCGCTAATAACAGTCTTATTAATAGCTAAGTCAGCAGCCTGATTAATATCATTGAGAGCGTTGATATCATTATCAAGATTACTGGCATTGGTAGGAGCAATAGGCGTTACAGAGGTCATAAGCGTTACCGTCTTATAGTTTTAGCATAAGGATTCTAAACGAGCACAGTAGTATTGTAGATTAATAGCTAGAGTTTAGCAGTATTTTGATAAAAGCGTTTAAACTCCAGTGAGAGTCATTATTCAATCTTGACTCATTATTAAGATTTTATAGCTGATTTGTAACCTATTTCGCACCTATCAGTGTTATAAATAAACTTTTCATTGTCTAGTCAATAAGTTACATTACATAGCAATTAAATAAAATAAGTTATTAGCTCAAGGCCTTCTATTGAATAAATCAATTGATGACTAGCCTAGAATGCATTTATTCTAACACTTATGACTAAAGGGATGACCGATAATGGATACTATACAGAACACTTTTGATCAAAAGCTTGATGAGCGTCATCTTGACAGCTTAAATGCTAACACTCAGTCTACTGCTAAACCTAGCATCATCACGACTATAGATAAGCTAAAAGCTCAGTTTACGCATATGCAAGAGCTTAGCCGTACTCAGCCTATCCTAGATTGGGACACGCGCGCCGAGCTACTGGATAAGCTAGATGCGCTACTTCGAGACAATCAAGATACGCTAGCCCAATCTATAAGTAGCGATTTCGGCTATCGCAGCACCTCTGAGACTCAATTTGCTGAGCTATTCCCAAGCTTTACGGGCATCACACATGCCAAAAAGAACGGCAAATCTTGGATGAAAACCCGCCGCGTGGCTATCTCCGCTTTATACTTGCCCGCTCATAACGAGATTCAGCCACAGCCATTAGGTCTTATCGGTATTATGGTACCGTGGAACTATCCGCTGTATCTAGCGATAGGGCCGATGATAGATGCGCTGACCGCTGGTAACCGCATCATGATAAAAATGAGTGAAGCGGCGCCTAAATTTGCGCAAGCCTTTGCTGAGGCAATTGCGCAGTATTTTTCCTCCGACATGGTCAGCGTCGTGTTAGGAGAGGTCGATATAGCGACAGAGTTTAGTAAATTACCGTTTGATCATCTGCTTTATACAGGCTCAACTGAGGTCGGCAAAAAAGTAATGGCTGCCGCCGCGCCAAACTTGACGCCTGTGACTCTAGAGCTGGGCGGTAAGTCGCCGGTGATCGTGCTTGACGATGCCAATCTTGAATCAGCGGTTAATCGAGTGATGATGGGCAAAACGATTAATGCAGGTCAGACTTGTATCGCGCCTGATTATGTGTTGATTCAACGTCCGCTGCATCAGCGCTTTATTGAGTTAGCCAAAGAGTGGATGCAAGCGCATTATCCAGATATCGCTAATAACGAAGACTATAGTTATATCATTAATCAGCAGCAGTTTGATCGTGTACAAGGCTATGTTGAGAGCTTGCCTGCCGATAGCGTTCATAAGACGACTGATGTCGATGCCAATATTGAGACACGCTTAATGCCACCTGTTATCGTCACGGAGCCTGCGCTTGATAGCGACGTTATGCAGAATGAGATCTTTGCCCCTGTACTGCCTTTGATGCATTATGACACCCTTGATGATGCGATTGATTTTATCAATGATCGTCCACGTCCTTTGGCGCTCTATGTATTCGGCAATGATGATCGCAGCATTGAGCAGATACGAACTCATACCGTTTCAGGTGGCGTTTGTATTAACGAAGTCATTATTCATGTGGCGCAGCATGATCTACCATTCGGTGGTGTCGGTCATTCAGGAATGGGCTCTTATCATGGCAAAGCAGGCTTTGAGCGCTTAAGCCATATGAAGCCTGTATTTGTACAGTCTAAACTGAACGGTCTGAATTTATTCTTGCCACCATATGACAAGTTATTCAAACGAGCTATGGGTATGTTCTTAAAGTAGCCTGCTTGTTTTAAATATTTATTTTAATAAAAAGCGCTTATCACGATAAGCGCTTTTTTATGCCTATCTTTTATAACTTGTTTTTTATAATTCGTTTTAAAACCGTTACCAAATAGCTATTGGTTATAGATAGGATAAGCAGCTACACTTTTAAAACTTGTTAATAATAAAAATTTTAATAATTAGGACATTTTATGCGCCAATGGATTGCGATAAGTTTATTATTAATAAGCTCTTTGTTCTTGTCATCAACGGTATTGGCAGCTTCAGCCACAAACTGTGATACGCCGATCAAATTTGGGGCACTGACATGGGAGAGCGGGCAGTTCACTACAGGTATTCTAAAATATATTACTGAGAGTGGTTACGGCTGCGCCATCGAGGAAGTACCAGGGGCTGGGCCTGCGCTTGAGACTGCATTGTCGCAAGATGATATCCAAATCATTGGCGAGCAGTGGGTGGGGCGCTCGCCGATCATGGAGCAAGCTATTAGCGATAATAAAGTCGCGGTGATTGGTGATACGCTCAAAGGCGGTGCCACCCAAGGCTGGTATGTTCCGCAATATGTGATGGATGATAATCCAGGCTTGCGTCGCTATCAAGATTTGCCCAATTACAGCGAGCTATTTACCGATCCTGAAGACCCCAGTAAAGCGCGTTTTATGAACTGTCCTTCGGGCTGGGCGTGTGAAGTTTTCAATACGCGCCTGCTTGAAAACACAGGGCTTGATAGCACCTTTAACAATGCGCATCCTGGTACGGGCGCAGCATTGGATGCTGAGATTGCCTCAGCGTTTGAGCAGCGCAAACCGCTGCTGTTTTATTATTGGCAGCCAACAGGGTTAATCGCCAAATATGACTTTGCCAAGATAGAGTTTCCGCCACATGATGATGCTTGCTGGCAGGACTTATTGTTAGCTGATGGTACTTCTAACTGTGTCTCAGGCGCGCCTGTATCGCCATTAGCAATTGCGGCCTCAACGCCTTTTATCGCCAGTCATCCAGAGCTTACTCAAGCTTATAAAAAAGTGCAGCTCACCGCCGATCAGCTCAATGGCGCAATCTTGGCTATGAGTGAGAATAAGCGCAGCGGTGATGAGCAAGCGCTCGTATTCTTACGAGAGAATCCGCAAGTTTGGCAATCTTGGCTGACACCAGAGGCTGCAAACAATCTTGCGACAGCCCTCGGTATTGACAATAAGGTAGGCGGTGCTGGTAATACAGATATGGATAGCCCGCTTAATAGCGTTGACAGCACTAGCTCTATACTAGCTTTATCCTCATATTTCCCTTCATGGTCGCTCGAAGACCCCTTGAACCGATCTTTGTCAGCGCTAGTCAAAAACTATGGCGATGTGTTTCGCGGTATTAGCCATGTCGCGTTGACTTATTTACTACTGCCCATCGAGCGTCTGTTAACTATCGTTCCGCCTTGGCTGATTATCGCTCTAGTCACGATATTAGCTTGGTTTGGCGTGCGCAAAGTCTGGTTTGCCTTAGCTTGCGGCTTTGGGCTGTTTTTGATTGGCTCTTTTGGTCTCTGGGTTGCGCTGATCGATACTTTTGCTTTGCTTATTGTCTCAGTATTAGTCACGGTTATTATCGGTATTCCTATCGGAATTGCGATGTCGGGGAGTACTATATTACGTAAGATAGTCACGCCTATCCTAGATGTGATGCAGACGATGCCAAGCTTTGTCTACTTGATACCTGTGCTTATGCTGTTTGGTATTGGCAAAGTACCTGCGCTATTTGCGACGATTATTTATGCGTTGCCACCACTTATTCGCTTAACGACGCTCGGTATTAAGCAGGTTAATCATGAAATGATAGAAGCGGGGCGCTCATTTGGTAGCACGCATTGGCAATTATTGATTTGGATTAAGCTACCACAAGCCTTACCCAGCATCATGGCAGGTATCAATCAGGCGGTTATGATGTCGCTAGCCATGGTGGTATTGGCCTCTATGATTGGTGCACCAGGACTTGGTGAAGATGTGTTGCAATCTATCCAGACCCTCAATATTGGGCAAGGCTTGCAAGCAGGGACAGCTATTGTCATAGTAGCGATCATTATTGATCGTATTACTCAAGCTTTTGGTCAAGGTAAACGCGCCCGTCAAAAGACTATTGCCGCAGCCAAGCGCCATGCTGGCTAAAGTTTTTTAAACTTATGACTTGAGTTTATAAACAGTAGCTTTTTGAATCCATATTAAAAATTAGCAAATTGAGAATAATAATGAATCATATTCAACTTGAAAATATCAGTAAGATATATAATGCTAAAGGCAAGCAAGCAGAGTCAGCATTGAAGCTATTGGCTGAGGGCATGGATAGCGCTACGCTAAAAGCGCAAACAGGGTATTCGGTAGGACTATATGATGTCAATCTGGCGATAAAAGCAGGTGAGCTGCATTGCATTATGGGGCTGTCAGGTTCGGGTAAATCAACGCTGATACGCCATCTCAATCGTCTGATAGATCCGACTAGCGGCAAGATATTAGTAGATACTAGTATTAATTCAACTACTACTGATAAGAGTGATTTTGAAGTAAAGCGTACCAGTAACAGCGTGACAGATTCTGCTATTAATATTTTAGAATTAGATGATAAAGGCTTGCAGCAATATCGCCAGCAAACCATCAGTATGGTATTTCAGCATTTTGGCTTAATGCCGCATCTGACCGTTATTCAGAATGTCGCTTACGGTCTACGAGTGCGCAAAATGAGTGTCAGCGAGCGTCATGAGATTGCTCGGCATTGGCTAAACGAAGTTGGCTTGCCAAATCTAGAGCAAAGCTATCCCGATGAGTTATCAGGTGGGATGCAGCAGCGGGTAGGGCTGGCGCGTGCTTTGGCTACAGATACCCCTATACTGCTAATGGATGAGGCGTTTTCCGCGCTGGATCCCCTTATTCGCAATCAATTGCAAGATCAGCTATTAGAGCTGCAAGAGCGCCTGCATAAAACCATTGTTTTTATCACTCATGATATCGACGAAGCAGTCAAAGTCGGTCAGCGTATTAGTATCTTGAATGGCGGGCGCTTAGTACAGACGGGTACCCCTGCGCAATTACGTGACACGCCTGCGGATGATTACGTTGCGCAGTTTATGAGTGCTAAGCATTAGCGTACATGCTCATTCGATTAGGAAAACTACCACATCAAATCATCTGGAATCACATAAGCGGCATAAGGATCATCTTCCTCCAGCTCGATATCTGACTTATCATTCGACACTACTATGAATCCTGTCAATTTGGACTCAATACGATCGGCTAGTGGCCGCGGTAGTAGGGCATAATTCAGAGGGTTGTCTAAGCTGCTATTATCTTCTAAGCGCGCAATAACCACATGACCTGCAACTATTTGCTCATAGAGCTTCTGGGTGACATAGAGCTTTTTGATTTTGCTATTATCGACAAACTGATAACTGACCTCGCCCTGAGTGTTTGTGAGCTGATGCTGTTTTATCATTTGAATAATATTAGCATGTAAGGTTTTTTGCTCCAGAAGCTGCTGCTTTTCATGATTAAGTTGCTGATCCTTAGCGACCTTTTTTGCCTGCGCCTCGGCTAATGCTTTTTTGGCCTCAATGTTGGAGGCATCCCCTGTGCGCTTAGCATGTTGAGATTGTTTGCTTATCTTGTTCGCTTTTTTACTATCGACTAATCCAGCTTTTAACAGCTGCGCTTGCAGGGCATTTTTTGCCATAATTTAATTCTCAAAATAAGTAGGTTCTAAATAAGTGACTTTTAAATAAATAATTAATAAATATCGTAAAAAGACATTATATTTTAGCAAATTTTACTATAGACGTCATTGTCTACTGCTATTGATATGAGCGCTAGTATCACAATAGAAAGTGTTTGTAATAAGTAGTGAAAGCAACAACGAAGCGCGAATTTGGTTATACTATTTGCTTATACTGGGCGTTCACTAATGCTAATGGCGCTTTATTGATTTTAAAATTATAAATACTACCTCTGTTTTTTTTACCAATTTTCTCATTTTTGCTTTTATTATTTTAAGGTTTCAGCATGACAGCTACATCCAACCCTATAGTTTATCCTCCTATTATCACATCCTTACTTGATAATGACTTATATAAATTTACCATGCTGCAAGCAATGTTACATCAGTTTCCACAGACGCATGGTGTTTATCGGTTCCGTTGTCGCAATAACCAAGATACTGATTATCCGCTTGGCACTATCAAAGAGGCGCTAGAGCAGCAATTAGATAGCTTATGTCAATTGCGCTTTTTACCTGATGAGCTTGAGTATCTACGTAGTCTACGTTTTATGCGCTCAGACTTTGTTGATTACTTGGAGCTGTTTCAGCTTAAACGTCGCTTCATTACGGTGAGTACCGATAGCAAAGGTCGATTGATTGTTGATATCGAAGGACCAATGATTCAAGCGATGTTTTTTGAAGTCTTCGTGTTAGCTATCGTCAATGAGCTGTATTTCAATGCTCTATCCGATCCTAGTGTGATTAAAGAAGGTCAGCGTCGACTGGATGAAAAAGTAGAACTGTTGCATGATTATGCAAAGCGCCAGTCTGCTGATAATAATCAAGCTGACCACAAGCAGGAAAAGATACCACCGTTTATTGTGGCAGACTTTGGCACGCGTCGCCGTTTTAGCAAAAGCTGGCAGGCGCATGTGGTCGAGACACTGCATAAAGCTGAGCCCGATATCGTGAGTGGCACCTCAAATGTGTTGCTGGCAAAAAACCTAGAAATGACGCCGATAGGCACGATGGCGCATGAGTTTATGCAAGCCTTTCAAGCGCTCGATGTACGTCTGCGTGATTCACAAAAAGCGGCGCTTGAGGCTTGGGTGCATGAATATCGTGGTGATCTGGGTATTGCCTTGACGGATGTAGTAGGTATGGATGCGTTCTTACGTGATTTTGATTTATACTTTGCCAAGTTATTTGATGGTCTGCGCCATGACAGTGGCGACCCCTACGCATGGGGTGATAAAGCGATTGCTCATTATCATAAGTTAAAAATAGATCCAAAAACTAAAGTATTAACCTTTAGCGATGGGCTTAATCTTGATAAGGCTTGGGAGCTACATCAGTATTTCAAAGATCGTATTAAGACCAGCTTTGGTATTGGCACCAATTTGACCAATGATATGGGCTTAACGCAATTAAATATTGTCCTAAAG
Source organism: Psychrobacter sp. M13 (assembly GCF_030718935.1). Taxonomy (NCBI): domain Bacteria; kingdom Pseudomonadati; phylum Pseudomonadota; class Gammaproteobacteria; order Moraxellales; family Moraxellaceae; genus Psychrobacter; species Psychrobacter sp. M13. The sequence continues at coordinate 1,826,199 of NZ_CP132194.1, read as the reverse complement.
CTAGTTGAGTGTAATGGTCAGCCTGTCGCTAAGCTGTCTGATAGTCCTGGCAAAACTATGATTAATAACGATACTTATCTGGCTTATTTGCGCCAAGTATTTGAGGTTGATGCGTTGGACTGATTTTTATTAATAGTTATTCATCACCATCAACCACTTCTTCATCAGCAAACGCTGCGTCTAATGCTTGTTGCACCGCATTGATACGAGTCTCACAAACGCGATAGGCGGCAATAGATTCTTCAACGGTCGTCATCAAGTTATCAATATCTGGCTCATCTTGCGCTTGCAAATCAGCGGCATTGGTTTTTAGAATATCATAAGCTGCCTTAAAAGTTTTTGGGGTGGCTTTTTTGCGTTTACGGGTAGTGGTAGTCGTCATAATTTTTCCTTAATGTTCATGATTTTAAAAAATTTCATATTTTAAGACATTGTTTTTGCTAAATTAAAATTTTAAGTCTCTAAGCTTTCCACATTCGAGTTTTCAACCTTTAAGATTTGTGCAACAGCGTTTCCATCTTTTAACACAATGCTTATTATTTGCTCAGGGTAAAGCTGCTTGCTACTGGTCAAGGTATGTTTTCCTGATGTAGTCGTTAGCAGGGTATAGCCTTGATTCAGTACTCGCTCAGGTCGATGTAATAGCACAATGTCGCGCAGATAAGCGCTTTCTCGTTGCGCTTTTGTTAGCTGCTGTTCAGCGCTGTGCATAATTGTCTTTCGTTGGTTGCTAGATTCTATACTAGCCGTCGTTATAATTTGCTGGGCGGCTTGTTCTATTTGACTTTGATAATCGATAGTTAATCTAGTCGTTTGCTTGACTTGGCGCTGAGCACTTTGTTGAATACTGCGCCAAGCATAGTCGCTATCTTTTTGCAGCGCGGTTAGCTGACCTATAGTTTGTGATTGCAACTGACTAAGCTGACGAATAGCTTGTTGTTCAGCGCTTTTAAGCTGTCGCTGGGCGGCTTGTGTGATTTGCGCCCGATACTGCACCGTTTGCGCAACTAAGTTAGCCAAATGCGCGCTAATAGCCGCGATAACTTTGGAGGGCGTATCAAAGCTAGTATGCGCCACTTCATCTAAGATGACTTTATCACGCTCATGACCGATACCTACCCAAACAGGGACAGGCTGCTCAGCTATGAGGGCCGCCAGCTCATAATCATTGAGATAAGCCAAATCGCCAACCGCACCGCCACCACGAATAATGACTAATAAATCAGGCAGCCGATGATAATTATCATAAAACTGCTGCTGCGCGCTGACAATCGCTTGGCGTATCTCGCCTGGCGCATGATTGCCCTGAAAGGTAGCATTATAATAGTGAAACTGGCAAGCGCCTGTGCTGGCAAGTCGATCGGCATCGGCTTGAAAGTCGCCGAGTCCTGCTGCCTTTTCAGGGGCGATGACGATAACGTGCTCGATATCAAAGGGCTTGGGTAGCTGCTGATTCAGATGGAGTAGCCCTTCACCCGTCAGACGATCGACCATCTGCGCATATTGGCGCGCTAAATCACCTAAAGTATAGCTAGGATCAATATCTTCAATCGTTAAGGCAAAACCATACTGCGCATGGAAGCTGGCGGAGACTTTGAGCAGCACTGTTAGATCGCGTGCCAGTGGCATGCCCGTCGCGCGCTCAAACTTGGCTAATACACGCGTGGCTTTGAAGCGCCAAAGATTACCACGACAGCTGGCAACCACTTTGCCATCATCGTCCTTTTCAGCCAGCTCAAAATAATAATGTCCGCCTTTACTGGATAAGTTGCGAATCTCAGCTTTGACCCAAACCCGATGCGCAAAGGTTTGCTTGATGACCATATCTACTGCTGCGAGATAATCGCTCAGGCGCAGTACGGTATCCTCAAGATTGGTCTCTAAACTAGCCTCAACCTCGGCCAGCTCAGCCTCTAGAGTTTCTAAATCCTTGGCAGGGGTTATTACTTTAGCGTTATTTTCGGCGGCTGATTTTTTGCTTACTGATACAGCATTAAGATTAGGTTTACGCATAATAAGACCAGATAGCTATCGATGATATGTCTATAATAAAATGTCAAAGCGCTAGCTTAGCCTAAAAGTAAGCTAACAAAAAGTCTATTCATAAAAAAGCCAATAACGACCATAAAATTATTATCCTAGTTATTGGCTAAAATTGTTATTGGCTAAAATTTTGACACTTTACCATTGAGGTTTTAAATTACTGGCAGCGAAAGTTAATGGTGTATTCATAATCATCATCACGCGAAAAGTCTGGTGACTTATTACCCAGCACTGAGCCAACCACCGCACCTACTTGTCCAATCATGCGTCCAGCACGCTCATCTAATAGCCCATTATATTTCACTTCGTCATTGACGATGATCACTTGTTTACTGCGACAGGTTTTATTGGCACTATCGATAGCGTTCTGCTGCGCTTTTACTTTTGACTCGCCTAAACCTGTGGTCTCGAAAGTGGCGTCAGCCCGCTGAATGACTGGGGATGAGGGCGTGCTTTGGCAAGCGCTAAGGGCTAAAGCCGCTGCAATAGTTGCACTGAGCGCTAAAGTTTTATTCAAAGTAGCTTGGTTATTTATCATGAGTTATATCCTTTAAGTCATGCAAAATTAGTCTTCTAACGAACCATGTGAATCTACCTGATTAATAGCGGTAGCGTATATAGGGTTAGTGTGTACGATATTACCTCTATGTTGCCCAAAGACAATATGAGTAGAATAAAAAACAGATGCTTCGATAGCAACATTGCTTTAATTAGAGCTATTTTGTTCGATAAGCAGCAAATAACTTGAAATATAAGCTGTATCTAGGATAATTGGTCTATATTCTTAACCTGTAGTTATCATTATGCCCTTAATTCCTGCTCCTGCTGGCGTGTTGGAAGTTGACGCGCTTTGGCAACAAGACAATCCTAACGATGCTAGTACCGATACTGTAGCGCTATTAAGCCATCCTAACCCTCTATTTGAAGGCACGATGAATAATAAAGTCGTCACTACTATGTACCGATTTGCCCGTGACAATGGCATGCATGTGGTACGCTTTAATTTTCGCGGCGTTGGTCAATCGACAGGCGAGCATGATTACGCGGATGGTGAATTACTCGATGCTATGACCGTGCTACAATGGCTGGCGACCCAAACTAATGCCCGAAAAATATGGCTTGGCGGCTTCTCTTTTGGGGGTTATGTGACCGCCCGAGTGGCTGAACAGATGCTAATATCACCTCATATATGGGGCTTGAGTGACTTTGAGATTGACAAGGTAGCGCTAATCTCGCCGTCAATAGAGAAAAACGCTAGCGATGATATCAGCTTGCCTATAGAAAAAACTTTTGAGATCTATGGCAATGCTGATGAAGTGATTGAGCCTGCCAATATGCAAGCTTTTGCTGAGCGTTTGGGCATTGAGGTCAGTGTCGTTGATGGCGCAGGGCACTTTTTTCATGGACGCTTGTCAGAGCTCAAAAAACTATTGGCGCAGCATAGCGCAGAGTAAAGTGATGTTTGAAGGCCAAGTGCTAAGGTTTAGGTTATAAATTTTAAGTCATAAAGACGATGTTTTATAACCTATGCTATAGAGTTTATAGTCTAAAGCTTGTATTCTAAAGCCTATATTAAGCGGCAAGCTTAAGCTAGTTCATCTTTGATAATGGTTTATAAGCCTAGTTTTTAGATGCTGTTTGAAGATTGTTCTGGTAGTACAATGGTCACTATACTCAGTGTTAAAGACATAAGTTAGTAGCCATTGTTGATAGTAATACTTTTATTTATTTTGTCAAATGATGAGTCGCATTATGAGTTTATCTCCATTGCAGCGCTACGAGCAAGCCATTGAGCAAGAAGGCTTTAATAAAGATGAGCAACAGCATCAAGCTATGAGCTATCTTGATCATCTCTACCATCAGCTGAATGAAAGTGCGAATCAAAAAAAGAGCATGTTTAGTTTTTTAAAATCAAAACCTGCCGCGCCAAAGGGCTTGTATATGTGGGGCGGAGTCGGTCGTGGTAAGACGTGGATGATGGATATGTTCTATGATTCACTAACTATCGATCGCAAGATGCGTCAGCACTTTCATCATTTCATGCAGCGAGTACATAAAGAGCTTAATCAGATTCAGGGTCAAGCAGATCCCCTAGAAAAAGTGGCTGATATTATCTATAACGAAGCCGTTGTTATCTGCTTCGATGAGTTTTTTGTCTCTAATGTCTCAGATGCGATGATTTTGGGCGACTTATTTACTATGTTGTTTAATCGTGGGGTGACTTTAGTTGCCACCTCCAACATCGAACCCTCTGGCTTGTATAAAGATGGTCTGCATCGGGATCGATTTTTACCTGCGATAGCTGAGGTTGAGACTCATACTACGGTGATGAATATCGATGCAGGGGTGGATTATCGATTGCGGCTATTGCAACAAGCTGAGCTTTATAAGTCACCAATGACGCGAGATAATCATAATTGGCTGGCGAACCGTTTTGCCAGTTTATCTACTAATATTAAGATTAGCAGCGAGCCTATCGAAGTCAATGGTCGTGAGGTCAAAATCAACGCCCGTACTGAAACCATGCTTTTTTGTGATTTTCGGCACTTGTGCATGCAGCCGCGCTCAGCGTCAGACTTTATTGAAATAGCCAATCGTTATAGTATGGTACTGGTCAATGCCGTACCTGCCTTAGACGACGATCTGCGTGATCCGACTCGGCGTTTTATTTATATGGTTGATGAGTTCTACGATCGACGGGTCAAACTGTTAATTCGAGCTGAGCAGTCTATTTTAGACTTATATCAAGGCGAAAAGTTAGCCTTTGAGATTGAGCGTACGCGCTCACGATTGCTTGAGATGCAGTCAGAGGATTATTTGAAGATGAAGCATCGCCTTGATGATATAGCGTAAGCCTTTTTATTAGGTAAGATGGATTTTGTTATACATTGCTTATTACACTGTATCCAAACTTATTACAGTGAGCTCGTAAGAATGCTCAGCATAAGCCATACAAAAATAGCTTTGTATGGCTTTATACTTTAAAGCGCTTGATAGAATCAAACTAGGATTAACTATCGAAAGCATTCAACACTGAAAATAATTAAAAATTAAGGATAGATAATGAGTATAGATAATCATATCGATGATGACGATGTAACTAATGATAATACTGACGATCAAATGAGCGCTGAGCAGCTGATTGGTTGGATTAACTCTAGACGTAGCATAGGTACTCTAAATGAGCCTGCACCAAATCATGAGCAAATTCGCTCGGCTATTGGCTGCGCAGCAACCGCCCCTGATCATAAAAAGCTGCGACCATGGCGTTTTATTGTTACCGAAGGTGAAGCTCGACATCAATTAGGTCAAGCACTGGTCGCTGCCGCTCAAGCTAAAGCAGCTATTGATGATGAAGAGTTATCTGAGAAAACTGTGCATAAGACTGCGAACTTACCCCTGCGCGCGCCCGTCATTATTACTGTAGTCACTCAAATGCAAGAAAATAAAAAAGTGCCACCCTTCGAACAGATGTTAAGCGCAGGCTCTGCGGTACAGAATCTGATATTAGCATTAAAAGCACAAGGCTTTAGCACAGTATGGCGGACAGGATTATTATGTAATGAGCCCGCTGTAAAAGCTTACTTTGGTATTGGCGAGGATGACTATGTCACCGCTTTTGTCTATACAGGTACAAGTCCTGTGGAAAAAACCTCACGTAAGCCTATCGATATCGAGACTTTGTTGCGCTTTGAGTCTTAGAACTAATATAAACTTAAAGCAAACTGAGATTGCTGTAAAATAAAGCTATATCTTTAGGCGTCAAGCCTACAAGCAACCAAAATAATATCAGAGGATTGGATAATAGATATGACTAAAGATAATAAAACGCCTAACAGTGATATAGATAATCACAATGATTCTGATGCTAATAACCCTAACAATGAAAAGCAAGGCGGCTTGCTGGCAACTATTATTGAGCGCGCTAACAAGTCAGGACTTGTGCGTAAAAAGCTTAATCCTAGTAGTATAGAATCTGCTGTAGCCAATAATATGGATGATATTCATAAGTCGCCAACCAAACTGCGCTTGGCGTTTTTGGGCGGTGGCAGCTTTGGTACGGCAATGGCAAACTTAGCCGCACGCAATGGCTGTGATACCACGCTTTGGGTGCGCGATAAGCGGACGGTTAAGTCAATGACGAAGCTACGCATGAACAAGAAGTATCTGCCTGGATTTAAGCTCGATGATCGACTCAAATTTAGCCATGACTTGGAATCAGCGGTTAAAGATAAAGATATTATCTTTTTGGCAGTACCTAGTTCAGCCTTTCGTCAAACCCTTAAAAACATAGCCCCTTACATCACTGGGCAGTCGATAGTGTCACTCACTAAAGGTATGGAAAAAGATACTTTTGCTATGATGAGTGATATCATCAAAGATGAGTTGCCAGAGGTGAACTTTGGGGTGATGTCAGGGCCGAATTTGGCTATTGAAATCATGAAAAATATGCCATCAGCGACAGTGATTGCCAGTCAATCTGAGCCACTACGTCATGCAGTACAAGCCGCGCTACACAGTGCGTTTTTCCGTGTCTTTGCCAGCGATGATATCCGTGGTGTTGAGCTTGGCGGTGCTCTCAAAAATATCTATGCTATCGCGATGGGTATGGCGGCGGCGTATGACGTAGGCGAGAATACCAAAGCAATGCTATTGACTCGCTCACTTGCCGAGATGAGTCGTTTTGGGCTTGAGGAAGGTGCCAACCCATTGACCTTTTTAGGCTTATCAGGGGTAGGTGATCTGTATGCTACTTGTAGCTCTGAGCTCAGTCGTAATTATCGAATCGGTAATATGCTCGGTCGCGGTATGAGTATTGATGCGGCGGTCAAAAAGCTGGGTCAGACCGCTGAAGGGGTCAATACCATTCAGCAGGTACATGAAAAAGCGACCAGACAGGGCATCTATATGCCAATCACCCATGCTTTATATGCAGTGATCTATGAAGATAAAGCGGCATTAGGCGTGGCTCTACATCTAATGGAAGCAGGATTCCGTAGTGATGTCGAGTTTGTGATGCCGCACGATCATAGTAACGCTGCATTAACCGCGCAGATGCAGGCAGCGGCGCAAAAAGATGACGATAGTAGTGATGATAGAGATACCAGTGACGATAGCGCTGACAATAAGTAAAGCTAATAATTAATAAAGTCAAATAGTAGAAGTAGGAAAAAGACAGCGATGAAAATTATATTAATGCGTCATGGTCAAGCAGGAGACTATACTCACCCTGATAGTGCCCGTCAATTGACCGACTTTGGTCACAGCCAAGCAGCGCAAACAGCGGACTATATTATCGGCAACTATCAGCCTGATTATTTTGTGGTCAGTCCCTACGTTCGAGCGCAGCAGACGCTAAAACAATTACAAGCGATTGCACCAAAAATACCTGTTACTATACAAGATAATATTACTCCAGGTGACGACGCTCGTGCAGCGTTGGCGGCGCTTAGCCGTATCGAAGCTGAGTGTCTGATAGTGGTCTGTCATATGTCGATCATTGCGCATATTGCCAGCTTGCTCACAGGAATAAGCCCAGAGAGCTTTGCACTAGCAGAAGCTCGGGTATTTGAGATGGATTTTGTCATGTCAGGTATGGCAACCGAGATTGATCGCTTTGTACCTGAGCAGCCTTAGCCTTAATAATAGCTAAGCTTAACGTCACTGTTTTTGCGAGCTCTTTACTTCGTTAGTTTATTCATTGAGGATGTGCTTAGTGTTACAGGTATGGTTGAGAGCGCAGCACAGCTCGCTGGCTGTCTGGCAAGTAGAGACAGGACAATGGCATATTGTCGATGGCTGGCAACAGCTGCATGATACTTATGTTAATTCTAATGGTATCCATTCTAGCCATAGAGCCAATAGCAATAAGGCGTTGTGTCTGTATTTTCCCACTAGCCATATGTTGCAAGTTGACACTCAATTGACTAGCGCGCAGCTTAAGCAGCTAGGGAGTACAGGCAGACAATATCTGTTCGAGGAGACGTCACTGACGCCGATTGAGCAGTTGAGCGTAAAGCAGATTAATCAGACCAATGCCTCTTATCTGTATGCCTTAGCACAAAACGATATCGAAACTTGGCAACAGGGTGCAGCTTTAGCGGGGCTAAAAGTCAGTGCTTTGCTTCCTGATTTTCTGTTATTACCGACCCCTAAAGAGGGGGCAGGGCAGCAAGTTGCCCTCTATCAAGATGCAGATACTACCTTAGTGCGTCAGGCGGAGTATCAAGGGCTTGCAGTTAGTTATCTACCGTTACTATTTGAGCGCCTGCCACAGCTAAGCGAAGTGTGTAGCTTGCCAGCTATTAGCGATACTACTCACGACATAAGTGGCGAGACATCAGATAGTAACTATATTGACAGCAACTATATTGACAGTAACTACATTAATAATGTCACCGCTGAGACAGCCACCCTTATTAGCGATCAGCAGCTGCTATTGACACCATTAGCCATTAGCCCTCAACCTATTGCCTATCCTGAACGTCATACGCTTAACTTTTTTGTCAAGACCTCAGACACTAAGCTATCCCCTTATCTACGCATAACTCTAATGGTCGCCTTATCAGCACTAGTATTACAAATGGCGGCAGATGGCTTGCAGTGGTATCGTTACGATGCGGCCGCCAGCGCTACTGAACAAGCGATTGCAACGCAGTATCAGTCTTGGTTCGTTGATGAGCGCTTAAATCCACGGACAGGGCTTGAGGCGCAGATGCGTGACAAGCTGCGTACTGGTGCTCAAACCTCGCCTTCTATGGCAGCTTTAGCGCGTATTTCTCCCTTGATAAAACAGTCCTCCTTGCAAGCACAAGCGCTGACTATACAACCAACGAGCTTGAGCTTTACTATCATAGCGCCCGATCGCGATAGTTTAGATAAATTCGCCAATACTTTGAACGAGCAAGGGTTAAGTGCCAGCCTACAGCGGGTCAATAGTAGCGAGCAGGGGCAATTTAGTGGTCAGATTACGGTTAATATCGCAGACAACGCAGTAAATGAGGCCGCAAATAATCAGCCTGCTGCTAGGCTCAGCGCAGATTCTTAAATTAAGATAAGATTTGAACAAGGCTACAGGATGAGTATATTAAAGCGTCGCAACAATAATGCATCTGCAAGCTCTGCAACTGCTCGTACCAGTGGCTATCAAGATTTGCTATGGTCACGCTGGCAAGCCCTGTCCGCGCGCGATCAGCTGGCTCTGAGTGTCTTATTAGTATTTTTACTATTATTCATTGGTGGGTTTGGTGGCTATACACTGTATCAATCCGCCAAAGACAGCAAAACTGAGTACCAGCAGCAAGTCACCGACTATTTTTGGTTACGCTCGCAAGCGGGTAATATCGATAGCAGTGCGATCAATAATAACAATAATGAGGGTACAGCGCAGCCTGCGGCTAGTCGAGTTAGTGCTCTACTCAATGGGTCAGGTATCAATGATGCGCAAGTCGTCGCGGCTGGCGAGTCAGTGCAATTAAGTTTTGCCAATAGTAGTCAAAGCGTGGTCAGTAATGCGCTCGGTCAGCTTGAGCAGCAAGGCTGGCAGTTTGATCAATTGACGATGCAACAAGATATAGCGACTAAACAGATCCAAGTACAAGCTACTATTATTAACTAATGCTAATGAGCATTGAAGTGGTTTATCTTGAAAACGCTCAATAATGCCACAATAAAACAATGATAAGGTTCAAAATACTTTATTAGGCGTGTCTTAAAGCTTTTGAGCAAAAACGCTGAGTGGTTGCCGCCTATTATGGATGCTTACTATGAACGACCCTTTAAATAATAAAGCTGATAACAATGACGATACTAACAATAGTCAGCGCCACCAAACGCAAATCACTGAGCCGCCTCGATTCTTTGCTGACTCTGATATACAGTCGCAATCGAGTTATGATTTAGCACAGCAACGGCAAAGTAATAGCATGAGTGATAGTCAACAGCGCACGCTGACTGCTTATAATCATATTACTTACTTGTTATATGTACTGAGCTATTTTACCGCTGGGTTATTATGGGTCGTGCCTATTGTGATGAATTACATCAAGCGTCACGATGCGGATAATACTTGGCTGGCAACTCATTTTGATTGGCAGATTAAGACCTTTTGGTACAGTATTGTCGGTTTTGTCATTGGTACTGTCATGTTGTTATCCGCTTTTGGTGTACTAGGTATAGGCACGCTAGCCAACAGTAGTGGCATGACTTATGGCTCGATGGCATTGGGCGGCTTTGGAGTATTCATTATTGGTATTACCGTTATTTGGCACTTGTACCGTATTGTTAGAGGCTGGATTGCTTTGACTGATAATCGTCCAGTGCCTTAACTGCTCAACATGAAACTTTAGTGTTATCTCTATTAAGCTGATATAATCGCAGCGATTGCCTTTATAGGTTAATTTTACTTGTATTGTCCTATTACTCACCATTAATTTGGATTGATTTTTGCTATGTCTTACGCCTTACTGCGTCCGTTATTATTTAAGATGGATCCTGAAAACGCTCATGATATGACGCTGGCTTTGCTTGAAAAAGCTCATAAAGCGCGTGCTTTGGGCTTGGCTTATGGTCAGCACATGCAGCCGACCACTTGTATGGGTCTGCAGTTTAATAATCCAGTAGGCTTAGCAGCAGGGCTAGATAAAAATGGTGACTATATTGATGCGCTTGCCGAGTTAGGATTTGGTTTTATTGAGGTCGGTACAGTCACCCCAAAGCCGCAATTAGGTAATGATAAGCCGCGCCTGTTTCGACTCAAGCAAGCCGATGCTATTATTAACCGTATGGGCTTTAATAATCATGGCGTTGAGCATCTGATCGAAAACGTTAAACACTGCAAATATAAAGGCAATATAGGTATTAACATTGGCAAAAACGCGAGCACGCCTGTTGAGCAAGCGGCTGATGATTACGTGTATTGTTTAGAGCGCGTCTATCCCCACGCCTCCTATATTACCGTCAATATCTCCTCACCTAATACTGAGAATCTACGCGATCTACAAAGCGGAGAGGCACTTACTCATCTATTAGACAATATCAAAAACCGCCATAGTCAGCTGGCAACTGAGTACGGCTTTTATGTGCCGCTGGTGCTAAAAGTCGCACCTGATCTAGAGCCTGAACAAGTTGATTATATCTCCCAGCAGCTATTAGACTTTGAGATTGATGGACTTATAGCCACTAATACCACTTTGAGCCGTATAGGGGTGGAAGATCTGCGCGACGGTGATCAAATGGGCGGTCTATCAGGGCGTCCTGTCAGTCATACTAGTACCCAAATATTGCAACAGTTCTCCGATCAGTTGGGTGATAAAGTTGCACTAATTGGGGTTGGTGGTATTGATAGTGGCGACAAAGCGGTTAAAAAAATAAAAGCGGGCGCAGAATTAGTACAGCTTTATACGGGGCTTATCTATCGAGGTCCAGGTCTAGTGCAATCCTGTATTCAGGCTATCGGTGGCTATTACGATGCGATGGATAGCGATGCAATAGATGATGACAAAAAAGCCGGTAATATGATAGATAGTGATGCAGTGGACATGAAACCAAATGAACAGTAATGAAGTAGTCAAAATAATAGGACGCTGTTTATGAGTGGCATAGATATTGTCATTGCCGTAGTGGTGTTAATTGGCTTATGGCGCGGCTTTCAAGTCGGTTTGATTAAGACAGCCGTTGGTCTAGCGGGCTGGTTTATTGCTTTGATTGCGGCGACTCGTCTGGCAAGCTATATTGCCCCGCAGCTATCCGCTATCGTTGAAAACCCCGTATTACAAACCGCTCTAGCTTTTTTAGTCGTAGTGATTTCTATATTAGCCATCATGCATCTGCTCGCCTTTGTATTCTCAAGTGCGCTCAAAACTTTGCGTTTAGGGGTAGTAGATAAGATGGCGGGCGGCGTATTAGGCGCTGCCAAAAATGTACTAGTTATCCTTGTCATTCTCAGTATCAGCGCGCCACTATTAGTACAAATGCCGCAGTGGCAAGCTTCAGTGATTGCTCCTGAATTATTGCCCTATGCACCGATGGGCAAAGAGCTGGCTAAAGATATGCTAGGTGCCGCTTGGGGTCAGATCAATCAGTCATAAACAGCGTTTTAAAACACTGCCAGTTACTATTATTACGTTAGTCATTATTATTACGCTTCAACCGTGTTAGATTAGCTTTATCTCATTATCACTATTTGCTTAAAACAGGATATACCTATGTGTGGAGTTGTCGGCGTTGCCGCTCATGAACCCGTTAACCAAGTTCTTTATGATGCCCTCACGATGCTACAGCACCGTGGGCAAGATGCAGCAGGTATTGTGACGCTGCAAGATGGCCGCTTGTATTTACGTAAAGAAAATGGCATGGTTCGCGATGTGTTTATGAACCATCATATGATCAAGCTAGTCGGTAAATTTGGCATCGGTCATGTCCGCTATCCTACTGCGGGTACCTCTAGCAGCGCCGAGGCGCAGCCGTTCTATGTTAATTCTCCATACGGTATCACTTTGGCGCACAATGGCAACTTAACTAATGCTGAGAGCCTTGCCAAATCACTATATGTAGAAGACCGTCGTCATCTTAATACCGATTCAGACTCTGAAGTTTTATTGAATGTCTTGGCTCATGAGATGCAAAATTTAGATAAAACTCATCCAACCGCTGTGGATATTTTTTCAGCAGTGACCGCTGTCTATAGCCGTATCGAAGGCGCTTATGGGGTAGTAGCCCTCATTACGGGTCATGGTTTATTAGCGTTTCGTGATCCTAATGGTATTCGTCCGCTAATCTTTGGTGAGCGCTTAGCCGCGAATGGTGGTACAGAATATATGGTCGCCTCTGAGTCGGTAGCCCTGACAGGTTGTGGCTATACTATCATCCGTGACGTCAAGCCAGGTGAGGCAATCTTCATTGATCTAAATCATCAGCTGCATACCCATCAGTGTGTTGAGCAGCAAGAGTACACACCGTGTATCTTTGAATATGTGTATTTTGCTCGTCCAGACTCGATCATGGATAATATCTCTGTCTATAAATCACGTCTGCGCATGGGTGAAAAACTAGGACAAAAGATCATGAAAGAGTGGGGCGAGGATCACGATATCGATGTGGTCATTCCTATTCCTGATACCTCGCGCACCTCAGCGATGGAGCTGGCGCTACAGATGAATATTAAGTACCGCGAAGGCTTTATGAAAAACCGCTATATCGGACGTACCTTTATCATGCCAGGTCAGCAGCAGCGCAAAAAGTCAGTGCGTCAAAAGCTGAGTGCTGTGCCATTAGAGTTCAAAGGTAAAAACGTCTTGCTAGTCGATGATTCAATCGTCCGTGGCACGACTTGTTATGAGATTATTCAGATGGCCCGTGACGCGGGCGCGCGAAAGGTATTCTTCGCTAGTGCCGCGCCACCTGTTAAATATCCTAACGTCTACGGTATTGATATGCCTGTACGTAGTGAGCTGATTGCTTCAGGTCATAGCGTCGAGGAAGTCCGTAAAATTATCGGTGCTGATCGCTTAATCTTTCAGGATTTAGATGACTTGATCGATGCGGTAAAAGATACCAAGCATAGCCGTGTTGAAGGCTTTGATTGTGCCGTATTTAATGGCTGTTATATCACAGGTCAGATCAACGAAGCGTACCTTGATCATTTGCAAGAGCAGCGTAGTGAAACGGCTAAAACAGGCAAGAAGGGCATGCAAATAGTCGCGGACACCCCAGTCGATATGATGGGTGTTGAAGAGATCTAAGCGTTTAGATATAAAAGTTTTGATAATAAAAAAAGCTGGATTCTATGTGAGTCCAGCTTTTTTGTGTTTTAAAAGAATGGCCTCTAGATTTGAGTTCTTTAATAGTCGTGAAATATGCGGGGCTTGGGTTATCGTTCTTTAATATTTAGCTTCACGCCTCGTCCCTCGGCAAAAGCTGTGCTTCGTTGTTTCCTCGCTCACCCTCGGCAAATTCAGCTTAGTCCTTGAGTAAAGCGTAGATACCATGAGAAAAAGCAAGCTTAAAAGCTCAATTTTTATGTAAAGCAGCATTAAAAGGCTGTTGGTTTTTGAGAACCGCTTGAGCGATGGATAGAATCTTTCGCATCAAAGCGACGATCACCACCATCTTAGGTTTGCCATGACTGTTTAAGCGAGTGACAAAGCTTTGATAAGCACCATTTTTATACTTGCCAAATGCGAACCCCATAGCAGGCATATACAGCACCTTTCTAATTTCGGAATGACCAATCTTAGAGATACGAGGCTTCTTTTCAACAGAGGTTCCTGACTGATGAATCATAGGAGTGAGACCTGCAAAGCTTGTCGCTTGTTTTGCCTTTTTGAACTTAGACCCATCGCCTAGATAGGCAAGTAGCCAAGGCACAGTGAGCCTGCCAACAGCGGGTATAGAGGCTAGAAGCTTGGCATTACGTTTGAGCGTCTCATCAGAGGCAATAAGCTCATCTATAGTCGCTTGAATCAAAGTGATTTCAGATGCTAGAAAGTCAAGTGTTCGCTGACAGGATGCTATAGCATCACAGTCTCTAAGCATAGTTTTACGCACCTGTTCAGATTGATGCTGGCACTTTAAATGCTCAAGCTGACGTAGCTTTAGCAGCAAGCCTCGCTCTGCTTCTTTAGGGGGTAGCCACGCTTGTGGCTGCTCTTTGGCACAATAGCGAGCAATAAGCTTAGCATCAACGATGTCACTCTTGCTACGAATGTTAAGACTGCTCGCATAGCCTTTAATGCATTTAGGGTTGATCACACTAACGGTAATACCTTTAGCGTTTAGGTAATATGCCAGTGGTTCCCAATAAACGTTAGTCGCTTCCATCAGAAAGCGCAAATCTGAGGGCGCTTTGTCGAGCCACGATAGTAGCGAATCAAAGCCTTGGGCAGTGTTATCAAAGCTTAAATGTTGATAGTGGGTGTTGTCGATGTATAAAGCGGCATCAAAGCTCTTGCATGAGATGTCAATGCCAATATAATAAGTATGATCCATAGTACTCTTAAACCTTGTAGATTCGGGCTACACGACTGTGTGCCTAGGATACCATTCGAGATGTGTGTTATGGATTGTCGGCATAGGCTTTATCTACGTTACAGGTTTTAAACCTAAGGCTGGGTTCAACTCTATGCCGACAGTGCCTCCATTAGTGTACGCTAATAGTGGCACTTTTTATCATACAAGGGTGGGTTAGCGATAGCTTAACCCACCAAATCTATAATTCAAACATTCAACAGTGGGTTACGTCTTGTCTGCGAGAATTTGACAAAATATTTTATGCTTACTGTTGTAAATAATATTTTATTAAATTGATTAAATAAGTTATAAGTACATAGCCTTCCAAAAGTTTTGTTTATCTAAAATCCAGTAGACATCTCTATCTGAAATGTAATAGCTAAAGTCTCCATTTGTTGCTAACCAATTATCGTAAGAAACCGAACTTTCAGGACTCAAATCATAGTCCGTATGTAAATATATTTGACGATCAAAATTGATATAGTATCTTGGAAGTCGTGATTTTATTTTATTAATGTCATGGAAAAGATCGTCTTCAATCACGTTATTATAAGATAAACCATATTCAAGCTTAGAATAAATATAATTTAGATTCTTTGAAGAAAAGTCATGACGAATAATTTCATTTAAATCGGATTTTTCTAAAATTATTGTTTCTTCTAATGCCAAATACTGATTGAAATTTTTCTTATTTAACTTGGATATACCACCTCTTGAGTTTTTTAAACCGTTATTAAAGAGTTCCAAGGTGATGTAACCTTTATCAAGTAAAGCTTTTGCTTCAATCTCTTCGTCTAGTTGATAATGATATTTACAATCTAAGATCCAATAACTTATATCGTTGCAAACGAGATATGCGATAGATTTCTCATTTAACCATAGGTCTTCGATTACTTTTTCAGTCAAAATAGACATTAGTATTTGCACTACTCCAAATATTGTTATTTATTTAAAACTATTAACTCAAAAGAGTTTTATTGAAATATAGAAGCCCAAACCTTTAGCAATTCTAAAGCTTTGCTATTTTTATGTTTAGATCGTAGGCTAGATGAAGCTACCAACAGCTAACTAATAATAGCTACGTTCATTTTATAGCTAAATTAATATTTTGATCTATATAAACTAATCTATTAGCAACGCATTGATGAAAATACAAATATAGAATCAATCTAACTCATTACCGAAGCACTTATAAATATAAGTAGCGTTGAAGAGCGGGATACGTTCAATATACTTTATTAAAAGGTTGATACAACATCTCAAGCTATTTATGGTTCAGCTACCCAAAAACCGCTCAAACACCCAAAGCAAACCATTTAATGCAGCGATACCAACGACCATGCTGACCAGTAGCTGACGGCTGACATGATAGACGAGTAATACCAATCCCAAAGCGCCTATTTGTGATAATAATAAATGTAACTCTGGACTATCAATGCGAGTGGTTATATTTAAATCCAGATAACTCATACTGGTTAGAATCAGTAAGACCATCACCGATAACGGTAAGCTCTCGTTAAGACGATGTAGCCAAGGCTTGTCGAGTAACTTCTGAGGTATCAGCGCAGGTATTGCACGAGTAATAAACGTCACAGCTGCCATCGCAAAAGTTGCCAAGATTAAATAACTACTTGTCATTTGCTAGTCCTCGCTTTTTTAGCCACTTTTTTTAACCAAAATCCACGTGCTAAAATCATTACCATACAGATAGCAATCGCCACGAGTAATAACCAATCACTGGTAAATAGGGAGGCGATAGCTAAGCTAATAACGGCTATGATAATTGGGAAATATCGTTTAATCATTTTAAATTGCTCATAAGCCAAAATGGCAAATAGACATACTAAAGCAAAGTCCAAATTCGGCACTAGATCATTCAATGCGCTACCTATCATTACCCCAATTGCACTTGCCAGTACCCACCAGCTTTGATTAAATAGACTAATCGGCAACATAAGCGCTCGGCGCTCGTTGACAGGCAAGCTGGTCATCACCGAAAAGGTCTCATCGGTGAGAGCAAATAAGCAGTAAGTCTTAGCGAGCTTTTGCGTCGGCATGGTTTGTAATAAAGGCACGGCATAGAACACATGACGCAGATTAATAGCAGCAATATTAGTCGCCATACTTCCCACAGGTAAGCCCGCACTCAGCATCGGCAAACAAGCATATTGCGCGGCTCCTGCATACAAAACTATGCTAAGCATAATCGTCGCCCATATAGGCACGCCTGCCACTTGCGCCAACACGCCAAATGCGATGCCAGCTGGTAGGTATCCCATGGCGACAGGAATGCTTTTTTTGAAGCCTTGTGCCCATTGAGTCGTCTGTAATTGTACTTGCGAATAGGTTTCCACTTGATATCCTAGGTTTTAGCGTTCTATATACTTATTATTTTATCTAAGCCGAAAATTTGCTATTTTCATGACATCTTTGCTTAGCTTTACTCTCAATTTTTATGAGGAATGGCACAGCCATTATTGGTCAGGCTGCAAAATCTCATAGCTGCCTGTGCGCTGTGCTCGATATAGATATACCCCAAGCACTAGCATGCGCAAGATCAAAATACACCAGACACTGAGCCAAATACCGGTCATATCATAACGCTGATAAAGCAGCCAGCTAATCGGAAAAAAGATAGCCGCCCATATGATAGCCGCATTGCGAATGACACTGCCTGCGGTCAAACCAAAAAATATCCCATCCATCCAATATGCGCCAACGCCTATCAGCGGTAATAAAATAGCGTAATTTTTATAGGTGTTCGCCAAATCAAAGACCTCACTAATATTAGTCATCATTGTCAAATAACTAGGTGCTGCAGCCCACCAAATCAAGCTGAGCACTAGAGCAAGTCCATAGCTGACGATACCTGTGCGTTTGACGATGATAGCAAAACGCTTCCAATCACGGCGACCTGCTGCTTGACCGGTCAAGGTTTCAGCAGATACCGCTACGCCGTCTAATGCAAAAGCTGAGATACTCAGTATCTGTAATAAAATAGCATTCGCCGCCAGCACTAAATCACCACTCTGCGCTGACAGGCGAGTCATCCAAGCGAAGCTCAATGTTAAGATCAGCGTACGAATAAAGATATCTTTATTCAGCATAAATAGCCTAAGCATTTTAAAGCGAGTAAACTGCTTTGGATCAATAGAGAACAAGGCTTGCCAATTGATGCTTAAATGTTGGCGACTGAGCCATAACGCTAATACGACACCCAGCCAAAACGCAATAGTGGTGCCTAATGCCACACCGACCAAGTCCATCTGTAGACCATAAACAAAAAACAAGGTCAAAGTAATATTAGCAAAGGCGATAAAGCCTTGTTGATAGAGCATATAGCGGGTCTTGCCTTGCCCTGCAAACCAGCCAATAAAGGCAAAGTTCATTAATTCAGCGATGACGCCCCAAAAACGCACATCTAAATAAGTCTTGGCAGCCAGACCACTGGCAGGATTGGCTGATAAAGCTTGCAAGCCATAATCAATTAGCCAAGGCTTTGCCAGCAGCAATACCATGCCAATAACAAAAGCCAGTAGTAGCGCTCGCTGCAAAATAGGTAATAGGGGAGATTGCGATTTTATAGAGTTTTCTACATTATTCTTATTATCGTTTTCATAATTGCTGTTCGCCAGTTGTCCGAGTGCCTGCGCAGATAATCCCGAAGAAGCATATTGCAAAAAGTTAAAGCTGACCAGTAATAGCGACAGTAACTGAATAGCCAAACCCATGCCAGCCAGCTTCGCTGCGTCATTCATATTACCAACGATAGCCGTATCAATCACACTTTGCAGGGGCACTGCCAAATTAGCCAACATCACAGGCACAGCAATAGCAATGATACGCTTATAGCGAGTATCAATAGGAGTAAGAGTGTTAGGTGGGGCAACTGGAGTCATGAAAGAATCGCTTGTACTAGTATACGAAGAGCGGCATACAAAAGCAGTATGCACAAAACAGCAAAAAGATAAAAGCACCTAACGAATAGGTGCTTTTATAGAGTGTTTATAAGACGCTGCAAACATTAGCAACGTTTTACTGGATTATTATAACTACTCTTGCTCAAACATTTTTGGGTCATTGAAAGTGACGATTTCTTCTTCAAACTCAGGTTTTACTTTTACAACAAAGTCATCACGCGATAGACCCATTGCCAATGGAATAGAGCTGGCAATATAAGTTGAAGAATAAGTACCCGCAAGCAGACCAATAAATAGCGCCACTGAGAACCAATACAAGCCGTCACCGCCTAAGAACATCATAGCCAGCACGACTAATAGTACCGTCGAGATGGTCATAATAGTACGACGCAAAGTCTCGGTCAATGAGAGATCAAGGGTTTGACGCGGGGTGATGCCTCGTACACGGCGGAAGTTCTCGCGGATACGGTCGTAGACGACGATGGTATCATTCAATGAATAACCAATCAGCGCTAAGATAGCCGCTAGTACGGTCAAATCGAAGGGGAAACCAAACAGCGCAAAAACCCCGATAGTCACGATAGCGTCATGGAATAGCGATAACACAGCACCTAATGCTAGTTTGAACTGGAAGCGTAGCGCGACGTAGCCGAGCATACTGACCAGCGCTAAAGCTAGCGCCATTAATGAGTTGAGATAAACCTCATTACCGACCTGACTGCCGATAATATTAACGTTGGTGATTTCGACTTGATTATTAGGTAACGCTAAGGCGTTTTCAAGATTGGTATTTAAGCCACTGATATCATCCGCTTGTGGTGGCAGGCGAATAAGCAGCTCATCTCGCGTCCCTAAGTACTGTACGACCGCATCATCAAAGCCATTATCTGCAAGCGCTTGCACGACAGCAACTTGCTCAACAGGCTGCTCGTATGCTACATCAGCTGAGACACCGCCCGTAAAGTCCAGACCGAAGTTAAGACCGTTAACTGCAATAGCGATGATACTACCAATCACCAAGATGATAGATAGAATACCCATCGGCTTCTCTATACTCATAAACGGGATAATACGCTGATTACCAATCGCTTTGATACCGCCCTCAGCTTGTGCCGCTGCGCTCTCCTCCATACTATCCATGCTATCGATAGGCTCATGCGTTGCTGCCGGTGGCTGTACTGCTAAGCTATGGGATGTTTTTTCACCGCGCTTTTTGCTTTTAGTAGTGTCAGCCTTGACACTAGACTTATTAGTCTGAGTGTTACTGCCTTTGCCATCGCGGCGTGGCTTATTACGGCGGCGGCGTGCTTTTTCTTGTGCCGCCTCATTGCCACTATTGGAACCACCACCTGAGCTATTAGAAGTCGGTGTGTTGTCCTTATTGGTAGGGCCTTTTTGTTCGATCGCCATAATATTCTCCTAACCGATGCTCAGACGTTTGATTGATTTGCGCTTACCATAAGCAATTTGTACTAGCGCTCGAGTGACCAAAATAGCGGTAAATAGCGAGCTGACAATACCAATAGCTAATGTAATTGCGAAGCCTTTGATCGGTCCCGTACCAATGGCAAATAGAATAAAGGCGACTAGCAAAGTGGTGATGTTGGCATCAAAGATACTACTAAAGGCGCGATCAAACCCTGCGCTGATCGCATTCTTTGGTTTGATACCATTTGCCAGCTCTTCACGTATGCGCTCAAAGATCAGCACGTTAGCATCGACCGCCATACCGATAGTCAGTACAATACCTGCGATACCAGGTAAGGTGAGTGATGAGCCTAAGATAGACATAATGGAGATTATGATAATAACGTTGACTGCCAAGGCGATATTGGCAATGACGCCAAACACCCGATAAAAAATAATCATAAAGGCAAAGACTAACAGGTAACCTACTTGAGTTGAGAATAAGCCTTTATCGATATTCTCTTGTCCAAGTGATGGGCCAATGGTGCGCTCTTCAACAAAATACATCGGAGCAGCGAGTGCGCCTGAGCGTAGGAGCAGGGCAAGCTCAGCAGCTTCGGCACTACTATCTAGACCTGTAATACGGAAGGAAGAGCCTAATACCGCCTGAATATTAGCGCGGTTAATGACTTTAGTCTCAGAATACGGCGTACGTATCTCCGTGATTTCACCTGTAGTTGGATCTTCTTCATAAGTAATTTTTTGCTTATTTTCAATAAACAATACCGCCATCTGATCGCCAACACGCGTACGAGTCGCGTTTTGCATCAGCTTACCACCGGCACTATCTAAAGTAATGCTAACCTCAGGCTGACCACTTTCTGGATCAACATTGGTCTGCGCATCAGTGACTTTCTCACCGGTAACAATAGCTTGGCGCTCAAGCAGCACGGGCGGCCCATCAAGAGTCTCAAAGGGGAACGCCTCAGTACCTGCAGGCGGAATACCCCCTGTAAAGTTCTCAGCATCCTTGGCAACCATTCTAAACTCGAGATTGGCAGTACGGCCCAATACCCGCTTGGCTTCAGCAGGATCTTGAATCCCTGGTAGCTCAACAACGATACGGCTAGCACCTTGTGACTGTACGAGCGCCTCAGCAACCCCAAGCTCACTAATACGATTGCGCAAAGTATTTAAGTTTTGATTGACCGCGTAGCTATTGATCTCATCTAATTTGGCATCGTTATATGCCATGATAAGGGCAGGGCCTTGCTCATCGATTGATGACTGTAAGCTAAAATCATTACCCATAGCGCCTTGCAAAATATTTTGCGCGCGATTACGGGTATCCGTATCAGCGAAATGCAGAGCGATAGTTTGCCCTTCAGTCTTAATCCCTTTGACAGCGACACGCTCAGCACGCAAACTACTACGCGCTTCACGGCTTGCATTATTCAAACGCTGCTCTATGGCCTCATCCATATCTACTTCTAAGACAAAACGTACGCCACCGCGCAAATCAAGTCCTAGTTTCATCGGTTTGGCACCGATATCACGTAGCCACTGCGGAGTCGTTTGCGCTGAATTGAGCGCGACTACGTAATCATCGCCTAAGTTCTGTATCAGCACCTCTCGAGCTTTGAGCTGAGTAACTGAATTATTTAGACGTAGCAGAGCGCTATTGCCCTCAAAACTACCGTCTATATAACTCACGCCAGCATCATCGAGCAGGCTTTGCGACTGAGTCAACACCCCCTCAGACAGCTGAGTGCCAGCCGCAGCACTAGTGATCTGTACAGCGGGCTCATCAGGATAGAGGTTGGGCGCTGCATAGAGACCAGCTACTATGAGCACGATGACGATAACGAAGTATTTCCAAGCGGGATATTGCATAATCACTTCTTTATGTTAATAAAATACTGGCGATGCAGGCCACAAGTAAGCAGAAAATGACCGTAAATCTTTAACGGTCATTTTATAAATTTTTATATTGATACGCTAGATTGTCTTGACAATCTAAACGCTTTCAATAGTACCTTTAGGCAGTACTGAAATCACTGATGCACGTTGTACTTTGACATCAGTATTATTATTCAGGCTTACAATGGCGTAGTCGCCTTCTAAAGATTTGATGCGGCCCATAAGACCACCCGCAAAGATAATTTCGCTACCTACAGTCAAAGCGCTGACCATAGCACGATGCTCTTTGGTGCGTTTAGACTGTGGACGAATGACTAAAAAGTAAAAAATAGCAAAAAAAGCTACAGGTAGTAAGATTTGACCAAATAACGAAGCGCCGCCGCCAGCAGCCTCAGCGGCATGGGCAGATTGGATAAAAAAGCTCATAAATTCTCTCAGTAAGTCGTAGATAATAATAAAATTAGACGCATAGTAACAAAATTTCTTAGGCTTAGCATTAGTTAATACTAGCGCATAGGTATATTTTTGCGATTGGCGCTGTTGTTTTTGAGCTAGGCAGATATCTTGCAAGTTCGATAAGCGCTATCGCTGTCATGAATGATTTAATATGGCGATTTAAAAACTAAAGTATAATGGCAAAAATCTACGAAAATAAACAGTAGTTGCCCATACAAATTATTGTTAAACAGCTTTATCAATGCTACTATCGAATCATTAAAAACCTTATGTTTGATACCCCGTATTTAATATTTTGTGTTTGATGTTTTTTCTAAATTACCTTTTATTCTTCTCATAATCTTTAGGTTACTTACCCTTGCTCCCCAATCCTATGTTTACACCTTGCTTATCTCATTCGTGCGCCTCTGAACAAGAAGCGCCTGCAGAACCTCCGCCGATGAGGTTTGCCTGCCATCTTTATTTATCCGATTATTTTCATAGTAAATCTGCAAGGCTTATGTCTTATGCTTTACTATTGATATTCTTGATACTACCTTATCCTGCTTTTGCTGCTGAGACTTTAACTGAACCGACCACTGCCAATGTATTATTGCTCATTGGTTTTGTCAGTATGGCTATTGGTCTATCTTTTGTCTGTTCCATGGCAGAGTCTGTATTGCTGAGTATGACGCCATCGTATATTGCTGATGTGCAAGAGAGTAATCCCAAAAAAGCAAAAATGCTTAAGCGCCTAAAACAAGACAGCGTCGATCAGTCTTTGGCCGCTATCTTAACGCTTAATACTATCGCCAATACTTTAGGCTCTATTGGCGCTGGTGCGCAAGCGACTATCGTTTTCGGTAGTGCTTGGTTCGGGCTGTTTTCAGCGTTAATGACCTTAGCGATTCTTACCTTTTCTGAAATTATCCCCAAAACTTTAGGCACAGTCTACTGGCGTCAGTTAAGTGGACCTGTCGCATACTTTGTGCGCGGGATTATTATTGTCTTATATCCGCTTATTTGGCTGTCTGAGCGCTTAACTAAGCTGCTGGTCGGTGGTAAAGATACTAATGTGTTTAGTCGCCGTGAGTTTGCAGCGTTAACGAATATTGGTGAAGAGGCGGGTCAAATTGATCCGCTTGAGGCGCGTATTATTCGTAATTTATTAGCTTTTGGTGCGATAAAAGTCGAAGATATTATGACGCCGCGCTCGGTAATGCTGGCGTTTGAGCAGACTAAGACAGTCGCTGAGGTGATGGTTGATCGACCTAAACTAACCTTTTCGCGGCTACCTATTTATGATGGCGATTTGGATAACATTACAGGATTTGTGCTCAAGACGGACATGCTACTCGCCAAAGTAAACCATGCGATGCATAAGCCCTTGACCCAGTTTGAGCGGGAAATTAGCTTTGTATTCTCGAAGATGAAGCTGTTTGATCTACTAGAGCTAATGCTAAAAAACCGCATTCATATCGCTATCACCGTCGGTGAGTATGGTGAGGTCAAAGGACTCGTTACTTTAGAAGATGTGTTCGAGACTTTATTAGGGCTTGAGATCGTTGACGAGATTGATCGAGTTGAAGATATGCAGGCGCTCGCACGGCAGATGATGGATAGACGAGTTGAGCGCTTGGGTATGAAACTTAGTGATGATGAAGAGCATGAAAAACAAAATAATGAGGCTAGAATGTAGTTTTGACTTTTAGAGCCTAAAGGCAACTTTCATTTTATTTTATGATAAGACTATTATAGATGTATAAACTTTATTATAAGTTATTATAAGAAAGGCATAAGCGTGTTATATCAATACTCACACAGGGTGTTACATGGTTGTGATAAATTAATGATACGCTAAAGCTAGGCTAAAAAAACGGCTAAATAATTTGTATTAAGATTTAGGAATAACTATAACCTAAGGTCAGTTAAATCTTGAAATATAAATATTTAATGCTGCATGCTTAACCACTATTATTGCTAAGGATTATAATGAAAAAACTATGGGAAAAAGGTCTATTCGCTTTACTCATTAAAAGTACCAGTATCGTTGCCCTAGCAGCGGTCGCCAGCACTTTTGCTATCAGCGCGCAAGCGGCGACTATGACAGATAGCTTAGTTCAGAATTACTCATCTGCCATGAAATCGGCTGCCAACAGCAAAAATATTAATCAAGTGGCACGTTTGGTGTCTGATGACGCGCTGATTTCTTTATCTAGAAAAGGCAAATCGACTAGTTTAGACAAAGACGCCTACCTAAAACTGCTACAAACAGGCTGGAATCAAACGTCCAATTATCGTTATGAGATTAGCATTAATAATATCGTGACGACTGGTGAACAGGCAAAAGCCAATGTGACTACGACCGAAAGCTGGGTCAAAGATGGTCAAGATGTCTCGTTTGTTACTAATTCACGAGTCACCTTAACGGTAGCCACCGGCAATGCGGTATTACTTAGAGCAGTATCACAAGTGACCATTGATTAATTATCGATTGATTAAAGGCAACTCAAAGCAGTTGTCATTAGAGTAGATATGATAGCCTGTGACAATTGATGTCGGGATAATCATCTTACTCATTACTAAATTAAAATTTAATTCAATATCTTTAGCTAGTTATGGTTTTTAGCTAGCATTGCATACTATACTACTGATTAAGCTACTCATTAAAAAGTGCTATTAGATAAGCCGTTTAGTTTCTTATACAAGTTAACCGTACTCGCTGCTAGGAAATATCAATAATTATGTCTACTGTGTCCTCCAAATCTCGCTCATTCGTCGCATTACCTTTGACGCTAGTTATTTCAACGCTACTCATTAGCGCCTGTAGCAATACCTCGACTGTCAGACAAGGTACGATCTCCAAACAGGCACCAGTAGTGACCAAGCGCCCTGTTGGTCAACCACCAGTGGTGACTCAGCCTACCGCCAATACAGGCACCGATTATTCAACAGCCTATCTGGATGCTGATAGCCTAGATGAGCTGGCGGATTTGCTTGAAGCCAGTGACATGACGATGGTTGAGGGCAATAAGCTTGCCATTCAACAGTACGGTGATTTATGGAGTCGTCTGCGTGCAGGCTATCGTATGAATGGCGGTCAAGCTACCTATAATCAACGTATCGAAGGTCAAAAGGGCTGGTTTACTAGCAGACAAGACTATCTAAATCGCCTTACTGCCCGAGCAAGTCGTTATCTTTATCATACAGTACGTGAGGCTGAACGTCGTAATATTCCAACTGAGTTGGCGCTATTGCCTGTCATTGAAAGCTCCTATGACCCCAGTGGAACTAGTAGCGCAGCTGCGGCAGGATTATGGCAGTTTATTCCCAGTACGGGTCGCATCTATGGTCTTAATCAGAGCAGTACCTATGATGGTCGTCGAGATGTCATTGAGTCAACACGAGCCGCTTATGACTTTTTGACCGCTCTGCATAATCAGTTTGGCTCATGGGAGCTGGCATTAGCGGCTTATAATGCAGGCCCTGGTCGTGTCCAAAAAGCAATAGACGCCAATGCAGCGCAAGGCTTACCGACCGACTATTGGTCACTCAGATTACCAACAGAGACGATGAATTATGTGCCGCGCTTTTTGGCAGTAGCTGAAATCGTCGCTGATCCACAGCAATTTGGGGTTTACCTGCCAGCTATCGCCAACCGTCAACATTTTCGCAGTGTGCCTGCTAATTATGGCGTCAGCTTAGCTGAGGTATCACAGGTGACGGGTGTCAGTTATGATGAGCTAGAAAGGCTTAATACCGCATTGACCTCTTCTCGTGTTGACTCGTCAGGTCCGCAGCGGGTGATTATTCCTAATGACGTTGATCTCAATGTCGATGCAAAGTTGAGCAGCCTAAGAGGTAATGGTAGTAGTAATGTGATTGCCTCAACGACACCTGGCAGCGCCTCAAATAATACACCAAGCTATAACAATCAGCCTTATACTAGCTCCTCACTGCCTTCTACTGGTGGTGGACTAGCGGAGTATGCTTCGAGCGCCAGCGTCCCGCAGCAAACGACGAGTTATATCTCACCGACTCAAGCGCCGACCAGCAGTTCAGTGTATAGCAGTAATGCGTCAGTCAGTAGTGAGCCGCCGATCACTAGCAGTGAAACCAATAAAATCAATGCTGAACTTAAGAGCAGCAATAGCTTGCCGACGACCTCAGCACAGATAACCCGTAATAATACTATTACCCAAGAGCCACCACTAAGTGCAGCTGAGCGTGACTTTATTGCTCAACAGATTCAACGGCAAACGCCTGAGCAGCGCGATATCGTTAGCGCCGTCGACGGTAATATTAAGCTCTCAGCAATCCAAACCCAGCAGTCTATCTTAGAGGCTAGTGGTAAAGAGAAAAAAATAACCTTTTCAAATAAAGCTACCGATAAGCCAAAACCGCAAGGTGAACGCTCTACTTATACGGTAAAGCGCGGTGATACCTTATCTAATATTGCTACCCGAGCTGGCGTGAGCTGGCGTGATATTGCAGAGTGGAATCAGATTGACGCCAATGCCAATTTATTATCAGGTAGTACGCTGTATTTATATAATGCCAAAACCATTGAGCCTATAAGCAGTACTAGCGCTACAACAGCCAGCCAGCCTGAGAGTTACGTCGTACAAGGTGGTGATACGCTTATCGGTACCGCCAATCGCTTTGGTCTATCGGTCACTCAGTTGGCCAGCTATAACAATATAAGCAGCCGTGCTGATTTACTCAGAGGGCAAAAGTTATGGTTGATTCCGGGCAAAGTAAAAGCCCCTGTTAGCACGCCAGCTGCCGCTCCAAGTAAGCCAAACATAGCAACCAAGAACTACAAAGTGCGCTCAGGTGATGGACTTATTGCCTTAGCAAAACAGTTCGGTATTTCGACCCAAGCACTAGCGGGTCTTAACGGTATCGGTGCTAGAGATTCCCTATATGTAGGCCAGACTCTAAAAGTCCCTGCTAATGCTGATACGAGTGTGACAAGTAGTAACTCAAGCAGCAGTAGTTCAAGCAGTGCCAGCTCAGTGGCGACGAGCTCTTACAAAGTAAAATCAGGCGAAACTTTGATAGGTATTGCCAATAGCATTGGGGTGAGTGCTGAGCAAGTAGCGGCGGTTAATAGTAGCTTTGATGCCAACGCACGTCTGCAACGCGGTCAAACGATAAAAGTGCCAGCGTCTAAAGCTCAAGTAGATATCAAGCTCAATGACAAGCCTGTCAGCTACAAGATTCAATCAGGTGATACCTTAATTGGGGTGGCCAATCGTTACAAGATTGGCGTAAGTGACTTGGCAGCAGCTAATAATCTAAGCACTAACTCAAACTTAATATTAGGGCGCAGCTTGACTATTCCTGCTAATGGTAGCGGTGGTTCATCATCTAGCAGCAGTACGAGTAGCAATACCAGTAGTAATAAAACCAGCACCTCTAGCAGCAGTAATGGCAAGAAGCTAGGCAACACTGAAAACTACAAGGTACAATCGGGTGATGGTTTGATTGCTTTAGCAGCGCGCTTCGGCGTATCTGTGCAGGACTTAGCAGCAACTAACGACATTGCGGCTAATGCACAATTGCAACGCGGACAAACCCTCAAAGTTCCTAAAGTTACCGTTAGCTATACGGTAGGCTCAGGTGACAGCTTAATTGGACTGGCACGTAAGTATGGTGTCTCAACCAAAGAGCTGGCTGATATGAATAGTATTGCAGCGGATACTATGCTCCAGCGTGGTCAGAAGCTAACGGTTCCTAATCGTTAATACTGTGTTTTAAAGCGATTAGCACTAAAAAGGCGACTCTATTAAGAGTCGCCTTTTTACATGGTTAAGAGATATGAATTCGATTGACTAACTACTGATTAGCGGTTGTATCTTAGCTGACAGTGCGATGGAGCACACCTTACAAAGACTAATGCATTAACAGAAACGATTAAACGGTCTGGGTCTTAATCGTTTCGAGATAACTTCTGATATTGCTGACGTAATGCATTGCTTGTCCATAGCGACTGTTATCTGCTTTATTTTCAGACATATAAGAATATACATTTGCCCAGCTCTTATCATCTATATCCTGTGCACGTAGCTTACGCTGAATACGTTTAACCGCATTAGGCCCCATATTGTAGCCTGCTAAGGCAAACCAAACTCTATCCCTTTTGGGTACATCTGCAAAGTCTGCTTTTACTTGCTTAAGATAGCGCGCGCCGCCACCAATACTTTGATAAGGATCAACGCGATCAGCGACGCCCATCTCTTTAGCAGTAACGTTGGTCAGCATCATAATACCGCGCACGCCAGTAGGCGATACAGCGCTCGCATCCAAATGCGACTCTTGGTAACCCATTGCGACGAGCAGCTCCCAGTCATGATTATAGTTTTGAGCTTGCGCCTTAAAAGAAGACTGATAATTAGGCAGCTTTTCAGTCAAGGTCTTTTGAAAGTGCTGCTGACTGTACGCATCTTTTAACAAGTTTTGATTATAAAATGCGGCTAGCTTTTGGGTGTTATTAAGCTTGATGTTATTGCATAAAAAGCTGCTGGCTTTTTTTGATAGAGGATCGTCAGACTCTTGAAAAGCCCAGCTGACCTTGGGGTGTAGGCCGTTTTTGGTCAAGCTAGTATCATAGCCACAGCTGACATTGACTGAGGGTAGAGCAAGCTCATTTCTCAGCTCAGTGCTGGCGGTAGTCAGTGCCATATCAGCATCACCTGACTTTAGTGCTCTAAGAGCCGCTTCTTCATTAGCATAAGCCTTGAGATTGATAGCCACGCCAAGCTCGTCGGCATAGCTACGTACTAAATCATAGCCAAAACCATGCTGGAAGCCATCGGTGGCAAAATAAGTGCTATCACCTGGGACTGCTGCAATCGTCAAAGTATTACTGACAATAACCTGATCATAAGCAGATACATCACTATTAGTAGTGGTTAAGCTTTGAGCAGGTAGAGATAGCATAGC
The DNA here is from genome assembly GCF_030718935.1 of Psychrobacter sp. M13. Lineage (NCBI taxonomy): Bacteria > Pseudomonadati > Pseudomonadota > Gammaproteobacteria > Moraxellales > Moraxellaceae > Psychrobacter > Psychrobacter sp. M13. Next base: position 1,796,518 of record NZ_CP132194.1, on the reverse strand, counting down.
GATGCTAGAAACCTGCACCACCTTTTTGGACTTGGCAAAACGAGTGACTTTAGCCGATGGAACAGATGTAACGAGGTTACTTTTGGTGTTAAGCAAACACTGAGCGGGCCTTAGTAAATGGGTAATACTACGTTTAGCGCCTTGCGCAGATACTTTTACACGATAAGTAATACGCTGCATGGATGTCTCCTAATTGTAGCCATCCTACTCACCCTCAAGCGCACGTTTAGCATAATTTAACTTATAGCTAAAACTGCGACTTGTACAATGCCATTCTATTAGGTGCTATAGCACACAGTAGTTAGGCAAGCATTGGTTTGTATCAGCATAATTTTAATCATTTAAATAATCACGACTATATTTTTAATTACAATTTACGCTTATTATCAATTAAATATAGGATCGATAATAAAGCTATAAATAAAAATGATAGTCAGATAACTCGTTAGTAAGCTGCTTAAATTAGTGGATTATCTAAATTAACAAGTCACTTAAATAAATAGCAAACTTTGAACTTGTGAAGATAACTCACTTAATAGTCGCTTCACTATAACGAGCTTAATTATGCGATACAGGGGTCAGGTCATGAATAAATTATTGCGATAACCACTAAGTAATCTAGGTCTAAGGATAAAAATAATTACCTTAGATACTGTTAGTAAAAATAATCTCATATCAAATAGCGATCATCCAGCGTCATTATAAAGTCTCTTAAATTTACCGCTATTTTGCATAGCAAAGCCAAAACGCTGATAAATATTTAAGAGTAAATTGAAAATGAGTGCAACATTAGCTTATACAAGGATCTAATTACTTATAGCGATACTTATATAAAATGATTTAACAAACCATGCTAATGCTATAACCGGAGGCTGTAGTTAATGAAAAGTTTCATGACGGAACATTCTCTTACAATTACACTTTATAGGGATCTAAAGGCTGTTATTCAAGTTAAACTAACAAATCAGCAATAAAAATTAACAATTAAGCAGGATTATCGATATCTATAAAGTCTACTTTTAGCGCAAATTGTTCAGCAATTATATCACCTAGAGCCTGAATACCACCGCGTTCTGTTGCATGATGACCACAAGCAAAATAATCTATGCCAAGTTCGCGCGCGCTATGAGTCGTACGTTCTGATATCTCTCCTGAGAGGTAAGCATCACAGCCCATAAGTGCCGCTTGGTCAATCATATCTTGTGCGCCGCCTGTACATATTCCTATACGCTCGATAGTTTTTTCAGAGTTTATATTCGATGGGCTGAAGTCGCTTGCGATATGTAGTGGAGCACGGTGCAGAGCTTGAGTAATAGTAGCGCTCAAGCTTGCTGCACTTTGCGGCAGGCATGTTGCAATATTACCGACGGGATGCGATTCATGCGGATACAGCGCGCCTGTTATCGTCAGTCCTAAGATTTGAGCAAGTTTGGCATTGTTACCGATGATAGGATGCGCATCGAGTGGGAGGTGATAGGCGATCAGAGAGATGCCATGTTGCATAAGTTTACGAATACGGCGACCTTTCATGCCCGTGATAGGCTCAGATTCACCTTTCCAAAAATAGCCATGATGTACCATGATAGCGTCAGCCTTTGCCGCAATTGCGGCATCAATAAGCGCCTCGCAAGCGGTAACACCCGTTATAATACTGGTAATGACTTGACCACCATCTACTTGTAGTCCATTGGGAGCATAGTCTTTAAATGCGCTTGCCTCTAAGTAGTCATCGCAGAATGCAACTAGAGCCTGTGGCGTTATAGAAGATGGTTTTGTATGGGTATCATTGTTGCGGGTTACGCTCAGAGCACTTACATTATGGTTATGGGTCATTGAGTATTCCTAATCTGCTAAGCTTAAATGAATAAGCAAGTTATCATTATTGACTGTAGTTTATCACATCATTAATTGACGCAATATGTCCTAAGGTTTCGCTATTAAGCGATAGCAAAAATTGCGTTAACCGTGATAACTTAAAGGCTACACGAAGATTTACTATTAAATAGTAAGCCCAGCTATAATTATTAGCTAAAGCTATTTATCAAACTATTTATGATTGCTAAGCCTTGTCTTCAAGGGTAATGATCTACATAAATTCTATTTGACTGTGTCTTAATTATTAAGAAAAATATAGACTCAGATTAAATTTTAACTAAGTGTTTTTTAATTAAGTATTATATTCGCTACTATTTGCCGCATAAAATTTACAGAGGTTTTATATGTCGTCTCCACGAGCTAACAACTCACAGGCTAACAGTAAGGGTACGCTACTAAAGTGGCTGCCTTGGGTGCTTTTATTAATAGTTCTTGCTGCATTTACTTGGCTATTTACTAGTATGAATAGCGCATCAAACGCTTGGGAGCCGCCGAGGACGACGCCTGAGGAGCAACAAGCCTCAGCACCTGTAAGCGATACGCCTGCACCGATTTCGTCTTATCATAATGCGGTCGCGCGCGCCTCACAGTCAGTGGTCAATATCTATACCACCCAAGCTATGGCTGAGCATCCCTACATTGATGATCCTGTCCTGCGTCGATTTTTTGAAAATCAAGACAGTCAGCAAGGAGCAGGGCCTACTAATTTAGGCTCTGGTGTTATCGTCTCAGAAGATGGTTATATCGTGACTAACGCGCATGTGGTCGAAAAGGCCGATGAGATTACCGTAGCATTTAGTGATGGGCGTAAGAGTCGCGCAAAAGTTATTGGTACGGATCCTGATAGTGATTTGGCGGTGATTCGAGTCGACATGACAGGACTTACGCCTTTAGGATTTCGTGAAGAGCCTATTCGCGTTGGTGACTTAGCCTTAGCGATTGGTAATCCGTTTGGCGTAGGTCAGACCGTTACCCAAGGCATTATCTCAGCGACGGGTCGTACTGGTCTAGGTGTCAATAAGTTTGAAGACTTTATTCAGACCGATGCGGCTATCAACCCTGGTAATTCAGGGGGCGCATTAGTTGATGCGCGTGGCGAGTTGGTCGGGATTAATACGGTTATCTTCTCACGCTCAGGCGGCTCGATGGGTATTGGCTTTGCTATCCCAACGGCACTGGTTGAGCAAGTGATGAACGCGCTAATCAAGGACGGTCGCGTCAGTCGTGGCTGGCTAGGCATTGAGATTCAATCACAGCTACGTGATCCAACCCAGCTTGAGACCACTACGGGTGTCGAAGTGTTAAAAGTCGTCCCACAAGGCCCAGCGGCTAAGAGTGGCTTGCAAGTAGGCGATGTTATCTTGACTATCGATGATGTTGAGATGACTGATGCCAATAGACTGATTCAATACGTAGCGCGTAAACCGCCTAATATGGTATTGAACGCGCAAATATTGCGTAGAGGCAAAAATGCTCAAGTTGAGATTATGCTAGAGGAGCGTCCTGTACAAGAAGTCGTGCAACGTCCTGTCGCTATGGAGGGTGGCCTTGAAGAGCCTGATTATCATGGTCAGGCTCAAAACAGACCTATGATGAGCGAGGAGGAGCGCGACCGTATGCGTGAGGAGCTGATGAAGCTGTTTGAGCAAGACGGTGCGGTTCAGTAGGCTATACAGAGAGACGCTCAGATCAAAAAAAACGCGCTAGCATAGAGTTAGCGCGTTTTTTTGATTCATTTTCTTATTCTAAGGGTGTTAATGCCGAAAGTCTTAGCTCTTGATAAACTCATGGTCGATATGGATGACCCCTTTGACTCGGCAGCAACAAGGCAAAATCTCATTATCCTCAATCATCGCCAGCGGTGCAAAAGGGTAGTCGACCTCATGTGAGCTGGATAACTTCTGCACGCGGCAGCTACCGCAATAGCCCTCACGGCATTGAAAGTTCACCTCATGACCGGTACGCAAGAGCCCATCAAGTAGACTCTCATCATCATGCAAGTAAAAGCGCATTTTGCTAGTCGTTACCCAAGTCATAATAAACCCTGCCGTACTTAATAACTTAATACTCTTTAAAATACTCTTAGTCTAGCTTTATAAACCAAATCTATCATTCAGTATCAAAGCTCAAAATCATCAAAATCGCTATCTGAAAGATCAGAGTCGATCTGCCCGACTAAATAAGAGCTAATCTCAGTCTCTTGCGGGGCCACTTGCACATTATCAGAGGACAACCAAGTATTGATCCAAGGTATCGGATTGGATTTTGAATTTGGGAAGGCTGATGGTAGACCAACCGCTTCCATACGCAAGTTAGTAATATATTCAATATATTGACAAAGAATGTCTTTATTTAGGCCGATCATCGAGCCGTCTTTAAATAAATAACCTGCCCATTCTTTTTCTTGCTCAGCTGCTTTTCGGAAGATTTCGATACCTTGTTCATGACACTCAGCAGCAATCTCGACCATCTCAGGATCATCGCGACCGTTACGCATTAGATTAAGCATATGCTGCGTTCCTGTCAGATGCAGCGCTTCATCACGAGCGATTAGCTTAATGATTTTGGCATTACCTTCCATCAGTTTGCGCTCAGCAAAAGCAAATGAGCAGGCAAATGACACATAAAAGCGAATCGCCTCTAAGACGTTGACTGCCATAAGGCAGAGATATAATTGCTTTTTAAGCGAGCGCAAATCAACGGTGACCGTCTCGCCATTAATATGGTGCGTACCCGCACCATATAAATTATAGAGCTGGGCATTGTAGTACAAGTCATCGTAATACTTCGCGATGTCAGAGGCACGCTCTAAGATATGCTCATTTTGCATGATGTCATCAAAGATAAGACCAGGATCATTGACAATATTGCGAATGATATGGGTATAGCTGCGCGAATGAATAGTCTCAGAGAAGGTCCACGTTTCAATCCACGTCTCAAGCTCAGGGATAGAAACTAAGGGTAATAGCACAACGTTTGGACTACGACCTTGAATAGAGTCAAGTAAGGTCTGATACTTTAGATTACTGGTAAAGATATGCTGCTCATGCGAGGACAAGTTGCCATAATCCATGCGGTCTTTTGAGACATCGACTTCCTCAGGCCGCCAAAAAAAGCTCAGCTGCTTCTCAATCAATTGCTCAAAGATAGGATGCTTTTGCTGATCGTAGCGCGCGACGTTGACCGGCTGACCAAAGAACATAGGCTCTTTCATAGCATCATTTGGCGTTTGATTAAAGATTGAGTAAGTCATGGGAGTGGCCTTTATTGGTTATGCGTCTGTTAGTAAGTGTAGGCTGTGGCTTTAGCTCAGCAAAATAAAAGTATTCGTTATAGGATTACAAATCGTCTAATATTACTCGTATCGGTGGTTGTCCATCATTTATTCGCTGTTCAACTATTTTACCTAGCTCTATATCATTCTGTTCTTCAGAAATATCATCTATCAAACTCAATATATTTGTCCGTTCATCAACTTCATGAGTCATAGTGTTTTCCTTCATTGATCTAAGAAAATATCTTTTAATTATAACAACTTAATATATCTATTAGAGTTTCGGATACATTTTAAGAACTATAAATTCTCCAATGATATCTGCGCCGATATTTGCTCATCATTCATATAAGCCTTTAGCATTTCGCTCAGCTCACCATCATCGAATGCCGCTAATTCACCGGTCGCACTATGACGTAGTTTGTCCAAATCTGCGTCGTGTATCTGTTTCTTAGTCGCTTTTTTCACAGGTTTTTTCAACTGCTTTGCTACTGTCTTTTTCGGACTTTCATTAACGTCTAATTGCTCACGGACAGCTTCGATATCGACATCTACTTGGACGATATGCGAGCTACCATCATCTAGATCCGAAAATACGTTAGGGATAAACAATCCACCGTCTTTGATGATTGCGGTATAGTTCATGTTTATGACCTCTTTTTTTATTGTTTTGCATAAGATTTAATTTTAGCAGTTTTTGGGAGCCAATCCCGCCTACCGCTTGTATCTGCCTAGTCGCTGGCGTGCAGTCTATGATGTCTGGTCGCATTCCTGTTGCCTCGATACTGCATCCAGCCACAGCCTACATCGCCATCAGCGTTGGCAGGATACCGCTACAGTCGGGGCTAAAAAGCCTCGTTGTAGCATTGCTAATCTTTCTAGCCAAATCTGATATTTAAGCATTTTTGTAGGGTGCTTTTTAAGCACCGTTTGCACGGCTTATCTATATCATCGGTGCGCTGGGCGCACCCTACAAAAACTGCTATGATCTAAAAGTAGGTTAGTGTCGAGGTACGAGACCCAACATTATATTTTTATATAATGATGATTGTTGGATTTCGTTCGTCAACCTAACCTACACACTGTTTGAGACTATGAAATTTTGTCTGAAAATTCTCCAAAATAAGGCTTCAAAGCTTGCTTAATCTCTTCTCTAGATTCACTATTTACAAGCCTTAATATCATTTTAGCCAGTTCATCTTTCTGTAAACCTAAGATGGCACTAATCTGACTAGCTAACGATTTTCTATTATAAATTTTCAATAATTTTAAATAATCGCTAGAATTAATAGCCTCAGTAAATAATGCTTCTTTTTCACTATAAATTTTAGCGACTTCAATGTTATTTGTTAGTGACGATAAAGCCGACTCAAGGTTGTCTTTACCATTTGCTTTATCATTGAAACAATTTAATTGAAACTTAATCTCACTTGCTACATGTAAGGACACTTGTTTTTCAAATTCTGACTGTAATCTATTAATAACAAAATTTGAAACGGCATTTGAGTCCTCATCAGGATCTCTTCCAAGTTTAACACTCACTATTTTTGTCACTTCTGGCACACAAAAGAGATTTTCAACCTCTGCAACCTCTAGAGTATAAATCCCATTATCTTTTAAAGTTTCTATCTCATTCTCGACTCTTCTATCTCTATCTATAATTCCGTAAACATTAAGATGATGAAGCTGTCTACTTGATTTTAAAGCTTTGACAGTTGAGATAACTTCTGCACATGAACCGCTTGGAATAACTAAAAAATCATCAAGTATCGCTTGGTATAATTTTGAGTCAAAACTACCTTTAATACCTTCAACAAGTACAATAGGTTTTCTGCTACCAAGTATCTCTATTAATAAATTTTCAGGTAATCCATCTATCTCTTGAACTAATTCCCAATCCCAGTTGGTTCCATCGTAAGATTTAAGCCATATTTTTTGAGAATTAGGTAAAGATACCGCAAAGTCAACGTCATGTGTCATATAAACAAAAAGGCAGTCTGGTCTTAATTTCTGTATTTCTATCCATAGCGGTGCTTGAATAGACTTATGGAGGTGTATCTCTGGTTCATCAATTATTATTACTCCATTCTCAGGCGCTGCCAAACATTGGCCTATAAGATAAAAAACAACCCTTTCACCATCGCTCATTTCTGAAGCAGAATACGCACTTCCCTCATCACCTACTATACAGGTTTGAACACTTAGTCCTTCTAAGATTAAGTGTCTATGAGGTAATACTTTTTCCCAAACTTGTTTAATCAAATCCAGCTTAGTTAAAGGAGGTGTTACTCTATCCAAAGTGCGCTTGGATTCATTTAGGTACTTAGCACTTTCATCTGTAAACTCTGAAAATAGATAAACCATTAACTGGCTAAAATCATTCAACAAGTGAGTTACAGGTTTCATATCCCAACGCCAATCATTCTTATAATCTAAAAAATTACTACTTGTAATATTGCTCATACCTTCATATCCAGTCAAAAACTCTTTTTCTGCTAATTGGATATTTTTTGGCATTGTATTATCAGGCATCAATAAAGATTTCTGTGCAGATATTCGATGCACTTTTTCTTTCTGTGGAGAATCCATCTCAATCCATGTACCAAGTCTTGTTTTACCTGAACCGTTTGCACCGATTAGGACTAGGCTTTGAGGACACTCAATTGCTTCAGTGTCATTGTTTTTTCTAGATAGATTTAGAATAAATGGTTCTGTCATAGGCTTTTGCCTCTATACTTTTAAAGATAGTATATAAAATTTTATGTAGATATCATTTTGCCGAAACACAATCAAGCAGCCATTTTAACTGTTTGAAGCCGATAAGGCATTTGGTGTTTTAATACACTATACGACTACTTCAGATATAGAACTCGCCGCATATAAAACCTATATCTTACAAGCCCCACCAGCACAATCATCTTCCATATCCGCTTGGGCATCATTCGCACCGTCACGCGTATTATGATAATACAAAGTCTTTACGCCTAGCTTATACGCGGTCAATAAGTCTTTAAGCAATATCTTCATCGGCACGCGATTACCTTCATAATGTGTAGGGTCATAGTTAGTGTTGGCAGAGATACTTTGATCGACGAACTTTTGCATGATAGCGACCAGCTTTAGATAGCCATCATTGTTCGGCATTTGCCAGAGTAGCTCGTACTGACCGCCTAGTTTTTCAATCTCAGGCACAACTTGCTTAAGGATGCCATCTTTTGACGCTTTGATAGACACGAGACCGCGTGGTGGCTCGATACCGTTAGTGGCGTTGGCAATCTGGCTTGAGGTTTCAGATGGCATTAGCGCGGTTAGGGTCGAGTTACGTAAACCGTGTTCGGTAATCTCGCTACGCAAGGTTTCCCAATCGAGGTGCAATGGCTCTTGGCAGATCTTATCGAGATCTTTTTTATAAGTATCGATCGGTAAGATACCTTGCGAATAAGTGGTCTCATTAAAAGCAGGACAAGCGCCTTGCTCTTTAGCAAGTTTATTCGACGCTTTTAGCAGATAATACTGCAGCGCTTCAAAGGTTTGATGGGTCAGACCAATAGCACTGCCATCTGAGTAACGCACGCCATTCTTCGCCAAGTAATAAGCATAGTTAATCACGCCAACGCCTAGAGTACGGCGGCGCATACTGCCATTTTGAGCGGCTTTGACAGGATAGTCTTGATAGTCGAGTAGGGCATCAAGCGCACGCACGATCAGCTCAGCTGGCTCTTCGATATCGCTGACATTCTCGACTTTACCAAGGTTGACCGCTGATAGTGTACAAAGAGCGATTTCACCTTCTTCGTCATTGATGTTATCGAGCGGCTTGGTCGGTAGCGCGATTTCCATGCATAGGTTTGACTGGCGAATCGGCGCAACCGTCGCGTCAAAGGGACTATGCGTGTTGCAATGATCGACGTTTTGGATATAGATACGACCGGTGCTAGCGCGCTCTTGCATCATGAGACTAAACAAGTCTGCCGCTGGGATTTGACGGCTACGAATGCTCGGGTCATTCTCGTATTTGGTGTATAGCTCTTCGAATTTATCTTGATCTTCAAAAAATGCATCATATAGACCTGGGGTATCACCCGGTGAAAATAACGAAATATCTTGACCTTTGATTAAGCGCGTATACATGGTTTTATTTAACTGAACACCATAGTCCATATGACGGACACGGTTGTCTTCGACGCCGCGGTTATTTTTGAGTACCAGTAACGACTCTACTTCTAAATGCCATATTGGATAAAATAACGTCGCAGCACCACCACGGACGCCGCCTTGTGAGCAGCATTTTACAGCCGTTTGGAATAATTTATAAAAAGGAATACAGCCCGTATGCTGGGCTTCACCGCCACGGATAGGGCTACCAAGGGCACGAATACGACCCGCGTTGATGCCGATACCCGCGCGTTGTGAGACGTAGCGTACGATGGCGCTAGTAGTGGCGTTGATAGAATCTAGACTATCACCACATTCGATCAGTACGCAGGAGCTGAACTGACGCGATGGGGTACGCACACCAGACATAATAGGCGTTGGTAGGGATATTTTGAATTGTGAGGTCGCATCATAGAAGCGCTTCACATAGCTCATACGCTCAGCTTTGTCGTAATTGGCAAACAGACACATACCGACCAGCATGTAAAGAAACTGCGGGCTTTCATAGACGGTCTTAGTGACGCGATCTTGTACGAGGTATTTACCGGCCATTTGCTCAACCGCAGCATAGGCCAGATTCATATCGCGCCAATGGTCAAGATATTCGTTAAGCTCATCGAACTCTTCGCGGCTATAATCGGCTAGGATATGCTCGTCATATTTACCTGCATCGGTCAGTTTGTTCACATGATCGTACAGATGCGGTGGGGTAAATTTATTATAGGCGATTTTACGCAGATGGAAGATCGCTAGGCGCGCGGCTAAATACTGATAGTCAGGGGTCGTTTCTGAGATCAGATCAGCGGCAGCTTTGATAATGGTTTCGTGGATATCACGAGTCTTGATACCTTCATAGAACTGAATGTGCGATTTTAGCTCAACTTGTGACACCGACACATTATCTAAGTCGTGCGCGGCCCACTCGATAACCTTGTGGATTTTATCCAAATCAATAGGCTCTAGACGTCCGTCACGTTTGGTCACTTGAATCTTGTCGATATGTGTCATGCTACCCTCATCAGTGTTTGCTTATAATATTTGTTTTGTCAGAAAGCTTACTAACTACTGCTCTAAATACTGTCAGTGCTTTTTGGGCAAAAATATACCCTTGCTCAAAATAATGATAAAAATCATTGAGCACTACATATAGCGTGTTGATTAGTAAGTAGGCACAATATAGCGGGAATTTTTTGAAAATGCTATATTGATTTTCACTAGGATTTATGTTGATGAAGGCATGTATCGCGCTCAAATGAGAGCAAAGGGTGATGGGATAAGGCTTAGAGAAAATGTAAGCAATAACAAAATATTTTATAAAAAAAGGCTTGCGCTTTCGTTTTTATAATGATTAAAAGTCATGGCTAATAATAGCGCTGTCAGAGTGAAAATGAGGGCGTAGATTGTAGCGCAGTACACAAAAAATCGCCACCCAAATAAGTGACGATTACGTAATGCGTATTTTACCTTTATCTTTATGGCTCGCTATTTTGAGCAGGCCACTCAATAGGCCAGTAACGCATTAACTTATACCACCATACGTACGGTTTTGGCATCATCAAGCGCCGCATAGAGCGTATTCACTTGCTCGGCAGTGGTAATGTGTATATTCACACGCGCTGAATGGAAGCGACCTGTTTTTGAAGGCTTGACTTCGATAGAGGCTAAGTCAAAATCTGGAAATTGGCTGCCGAGGATAAGCTTAATCTCATTTAGAAGACTATCATACTCGCCTTCATGCCCGATAATGCTCATCGGGTAGTCCATAGGAAAGTCCCAGAGCTCAGGATTTTGAATATCAGTTTTTTTGCCTTTTAAGATACCCTCATTAGGCGTCATATCAGTCATCTCGATTTCTTTTTTGCTGTCTTTTTCTACATCTGGGTTTTGTTGGTTATCACTCATGAGTAATCCTTATGATTGTTTTAAATGATGACGCGCTCTGACTTTTAGCGAAAAAATCTGAGATGGGCTCAGATTTTTTGACAGTGATGTTTGATAACGATTTTTGAGAGTAATGATAGCGTCAATCAACGCGTAAGAGCAGCCATTGCATATTCTATTTATAATGATACATAAGGCATTATTCAAGGGTGCATCCTAGCTTTGAGGTTACAAATCCTTTATCAGCTACTTTTTATAGCCACAAATCGCGACATAGTCGCCACGATCATAACCTTTAATAACCTCTTGGACTTTATCATTGGCATACATAGGATGAGTTAACAAGGTTTGCGCATACTCAAAATCAACAAAACCATTCGCTTGCATCAGTGTGATTTTTTCATCAGAGGTGCGCCAGTTCGCTGATTTGACCAGCTCAATAGGATAAGGGTCAGCAGGGGAGATGTGTTCCAGTAAAGGGTGCTGCCAAGTATCTACAGCGCTGGCTAAGTTATAAAGGGTGGCAAATCCGCTCTCTTTAGGCACATCGATGAGGATAAGCTTGCCACCAGTTTTTAAGGCGTCATAGGCTTTTTGGATACAAATGTCCAAATCACTAATATAACTGACGCTGCCGTTAAACAGGATGATATCGAATTTATTAGGCTCAATCTCGCAGGTTTCAGCAGGGCTAATGTCTACTTGTAGGCCACGTTTTTCAGCGATTTCTGCCATATCTTTTGATGGCTCAATACCATGCGTAATATGGATATCGTATTCCTTTGCTAGTAGCGACTCAAATAACCCGCTACCACAGCCGATAGACAGTGTCTTACTGTCTTTATCTAAGAAGCGTGCGACCAGCTTTAGCTCGCTGGCTAGTAAGTTCTGGTTATCCAAAAACCAGCTGTCGTACGCACTGGCGTGTTCATCGAATGCGGCCATGATATTTTTCCTTGTTGTTAGTTGTTGATGGCTAAGGTTAATTTTAGAGGCTTATATTCACTACAAGCTAGGTTGACGATAATTTCAAATATGAGTCAAAAACATAGGTTAAGACAGATCTAACGCCTGTTGCCAAAAACTGACCTCCATACGCGCGGCGATATTGAATAGCTGCTGGAATTTATCCATTTGCGTAGGGCTAGCCTGTGCGAGTAGAGCATCAATCTGTGCTTCGTTCTGCGCGGTAATCGCTTGAAATTCGTCACTGGAAAACACATCAATCCATGGCTGATACGGATTGCCCGTGATAAAACCTTGCTCTTTAATGCGTTTGCCAATTTCTCCATAGCCCATTAGGCAAGGGGCAATAGCCGCATAAAGCTCGGCCAGTGAGCCTGACATCGCAGCGTCTAAGATATAGCGGCTATAAGCGATGGTCGCGGCAGATTCAGTAGCGCTCTCAACTTGTTCAAGGGGTATGTTCCATTGATGACAGAAGTCAAGATACATGTCGATTTCCATATCGAGCATGGCATTGATACCTGCTTGACCCATCCGCATTTGCGCCAGCGTTGCGCTTTTATAGACACTCAAAGCCATCACGCGGGTGTAGTGAATCAGATATAAATAGTCTTGGACGAGGTAATGACGAAAGCTGTCAGGGGCAAGCGTGCCTACCGCTAACTGCTTGACAAAGTCATGTTGGATGTAGTCATCCCACGTTGGGCAGTTGTGACGTAGCGTTTGATAATTCATAGGGTGCACTTGCCTTTATAAAAGTGCAAGTAAGCAGGTGGTAGGAGACGAGAAGTGAGTAGGCACAAAAAACTTAGCAGATTATGGATATAAACGGGCAAGGCTTGCTTAGCAAAATAGGCTTAAGAGGTGTGCTACAAAATGTCACGCTTGTTTCCTACGTCAGTGCTAACTGCATCAGGTTCGCGGGTAACTCTCAGCCATGATTGTGATGGTGTTAAAAGCATCAAAAATCACAGCACCCCGACAAGGTTTTTAGGAATAAATAGTTTAGATCTGCTGTTATTTGAGCAGTTGAGCCATATGATAGACGAACTCTGGCATCATTAGCAAGTGATGCGCACAGAACCATAAATAATGGTTCTGTCTGTGCCCTTATGTTGAAGCTTCGAAGTGCCTCTATACAAAAGCGTCGCTAACATTGCTTTAGCTGGTGGTAATGAATGCTACACTCAGCTTTTATTTCATTGCTGTTTAATGACTTGTTAGCTAAGACTAAAAGGTTTTATGATATAGCTTTGCTCAAAGCTACTGTTCATTCAAATTTCTTATATTATTTAAATTTCTTATGAAACGGGCATCACTTACAGCCATTTTTGCGCTTCCTCAATGAGGGTTTGTATTCTACGAGGCATGGCATACTCGCGTTTGGTCGCCACATAAAGGGTTTCACTGATGGGAGTAGATAGAGGGTGGCTATTGATAAGATGAGATCTTTCAAAGGCAACGACAGCATGCTCAGGTAGCACGGTGAATCCTAATCCGCGACTTACAGGCTCCAAAATCAACCCTATCTGATTAGAAAAGCCCTTTTCTTCAAAGTCGTTAATATGCTCAAACTCAGAAAAGTTAGCGCCTAATAATAGATTGGCATGATGAGCGCCATCAGGATGACCAATAAATCCAAGTTGGACTAAAGCTTCCCAGTCTACTGATTTAATCTGCGCTGACGTCACTAATAACAAAGCTTCCGTCGCCACGGGCTTACAATTGATACTGGAAATACGGGAGATATCAGTCATAAAACCGATATCAATATCACTACTAACCAGCGCCTGCTCCACGTCACTATTAGGTGCAAACCTATAATTGATTATCAGCTTAGGATGCATCTGTTGCAATGATAAAAGATGAGGATAGAGCTTGAGCCCCACACTTCCAGGCGACATCACACGCACCTTACCCTCAAAAGCTAAATCCTCCCCAAGACGCTGCTCTAAATGAGTCAGTTTTAGCAAGATATCTTTTGCCTCGTCATAGAGGTACTCGCCTGCACTAGTTAATGAGAATTGCTTACCTTGGCGTATAAGCAGCGAGATATCTAACTGCGCCTCGAGCTTATTAATATGTTGACTGACGCCCGATTGCGTCATATGCAGACGCTCAGCTGTATGAGTGAAGTGACCGACTTCTACCAAAGTACAAAAAGTGCGTAGCCAGATAGTATTTATCATTACAAACCATACTTATTTATATAATAAATGATAATTTTACGTAATGATTGTACCTTTGTATAGTAGTCCTGTGTCAAGCGATCACTAATCAAAAACAGCATATCAAGCAGGAGTACTAACAATGAGTAAGGTTTACCCAAGAAGTTTTTCACATATTGGTCTTTCAGTACCTGACTTAGCAGCAGCGGTGAAGTTCTATACAGAAGTCATGGGTTGGTACATTATTATGGAGCCGACTGAGATCGTTGAAGATGACAGTCCAATTGGTGAGATGTGTACGGAAGTGTTTGGCGCAGGTTGGGGCAGCTTTCGTATCGCGCATTTATCGACTGGCGATCGCATAGGCGTGGAGATATTTGAATTTAAGAATCAAGAAAATCCTGAGAATAATTTTGAATATTGGAAAACGGGTATCTTTCATTTTTGTGTGCAAGATCCTGATGTAGAAGGGCTTGCTGAGAGTATTGTGGCGGCTGGTGGTAAAAAACGCATGCAAAAGCCACGCTACTACTATCCAGACGAAAAACCTTATCGTATGATTTATATGGAAGACCCGTTTGGTAATATCGTTGAGATTTATAGTCACAGCTATGAGCTTATCTATAGCGAAGGCGCTTACTGAAAGTAAGTTGTTAATCTTGGAGTAAGCTTTCACATAAAATCTATCTTATAAGCACAAACTAATAGCCACAAACTAATAGCCACAAAAAAGCTGAGCAATGGCTCAGCTTTTTTGGATAACTATCTTTATCAAACTTAGTCACTCTTTATCTAGTCATTCTCAAGGAATGAGCGCAAATGCTCAGAGCGTGATGGATGACGTAGTTTGCGTAGCGCTTTTGCCTCGATCTGACGAATACGCTCACGGGTCACATCGAACTGCTTGCCGACTTCTTCCAACGTATGATCGGTTGGCATATCGATACCAAAACGCATCTTCAATACGCGGGCTTCACGTTCAGTTAGATTACCCAACACATCACGCGTCGCTTCGCGTAGACCAGCTGCCGTCGCATCATCAACAGGGCTTGAGATCGTACCATCTTCGATAAAGTCGCCTAAGTGCGAGTCTTCATCATCACCGATTGGCGTCTCCATAGAGATCGGCTCTTTGGCAATTTTCAGTACTTTACGCACCTTTACTTCGTCCATCTCTAAGCGTTCGCCTAACTCCTCAGGCGTCGGCTCACGGCCCATCTCTTGTAGCAATTGACGTGAGACACGGTTGATTTTGTTGATGGTCTCAATCATATGCACAGGGATACGGATAGTACGCGCCTGATCGGCGATAGAGCGAGTAATCGCCTGACGAATCCACCACGTGGCGTAGGTCGAGAACTTGTAACCACGGCGATATTCAAATTTATCAACGGCTTTCATTAGGCCGATATTACCTTCTTGAATAAGATCCAAGAACTGCAACCCACGGTTGGTGTATTTTTTGGCGATGGAGATAACCAGACGTAGGTTAGCCTCAACCATTTCTTTTTTGGCACGGCGGGCTTTGGCTTCACCAATTGCCATACGACGCGCCACATCCTTCATGTCGTGAATTTCCATCTCAAGCTTTTGCTCATAATCACGGATTTTACGCTGTAAAAGAATAACGTCGTCGGTCACTTTTTCTAGCGTCTCGCTGAAGGCAGGCTTGCCTTTTAGGCGTTCGGTCAACCAATCGACGTTAGTCTCATTACTTGGGAAGGTTTTGCGGAACTCTTCACGCGGCATACGACCACGACGAATCACCAAGCGCATGATCTGACGCTCTTGCTTACGCACATCATCATAGACGTCATGCATGATAGCCATGACCTGATCGGACATACGATTATTGAGCTTGAGCATCATAAAGCGCTCAGCGAGCAGCTTATAAGCTTCGTTAGCTTGCTCACTACCACGACCATAGTCAAGCAGCGCTTGCTTGGCAGTCATGAATAAGCCTTCGATCTCCTCTAAGCGAATACGCACTTCTTCAGGATCGATACCAGTGGTTTCTTCTTCTTCCTCAGTCTCATCATCATCGTCTTCGTCATCATCATCCTTTGCATTGGCTTTGGTTTTGACAACGGGCATTTTCTCGCGCTCTTTCTCGCGTTCGCGTGCCTCTTTGGCTCGCTCTTTTTCGGCTTCTGCAGCGGCTTTATCTTCCTCAGTTTCAGGATCTAAAAAGCCCGTGATCACATCGGAGAGCTTCTTGTCGCCATCGACCACTTTTTGATACTCATCAAGCACGTATTGTACTGTTCCTGGCCAATATGACATCGCATGCTGCACGTCACGAATACCTTCTTCAATACGCTTGGCAATAGCAATCTCGCCCTCACGGGTCAGTAGATCAACCGTACCCATCTCACGCATATACATACGTACAGGATCAGTGGTGCGACCGGGATCAGTTTCTACCGCTGCCAATACTGCCGCAGCCTCATCCGCTGCTGCCTCATCATCGTTTGAGTCATCGTTCATCAAAATATCATCAGCATCAGGTGCCGATTCAAATACTTTAATGCCGACGTCGGTCAACATCTGTATGATGTCCTCGATCTGATCGCTTTCGGTGATGGAGTCGGGTAGCTGATCGTTAACCTCAGCATAGGTCAAATAGCCTTGCTCTTTACCCATTTGGATAAGCGTGGCTAGCTGAGATGTGGACTTAGAAACTGACTTATCGTTCATAAATACTCACTTTTTTGTCGGACATTTTTATTATTTAGGTCAGTCATACTAGCTTTGGGTTGCTGATCTAGTCATGAGACTGATCCTAGTTAAGCGTAGTCATAAATACCAATAATAAAAACGAATGGATATAAATAAAAACTCAAAATACTACAAGGTTATTCAAAAAATATTGTCTAAATAATTTATCGAAACAAGGATCAAAATTCATGGTGTTTTATAATTTAAAAGCGCTGGTTTAGAGCCACTAAGAATATATAAACGGCGTAGTTTAGCACAGACCCTAGTAAACGAGCATAAGGTTATGAATTAACGGTTATAAAATCACTAGGACATTTATGTCACTAGAATATTCATGTCTATATGTTTTTGGCTTTATATAAGACACCTTAACCATAAACAATGGGGTCAGTAGGCTGGCTTTTAAAGGACTTGCAGCGGTTATCTGTTTTTTAATTAAAAATAACTCAAATACTAACCATTTGCGCGGATTGTTCTGCCTGCTGCTCTCGTAGCCAGTTACTCAAGAGCTGAGCCTGCATACGTACAATAGTCGCCTTGATATGATCGGGGTTTTTTACTAAATCTTGTATCTTTTTTCTCATGTTACGCTCTAACAGCTGACTCACTAAGTTTTCAATCAATTCATCAAGGCTTAACACATTTCTTAGGGTTAAGGTCTTAAAAAAAGCGCCCCAATTACGGCTGAGTGCTTGTTGAGTTGAGGGCTTTAAATTAGATAAAACAAAATGGGCTGCGGCATTGGCATCTAGTGGCAAGTAGTTCGAACAGCGTTGAATGGTGCTTACGACATCGAGTAAAGGGTCGTCTTGTAGATCGTCCCAAGCCAAGGGGCGCAGAGCATCATCAGACGCTTTTTGCTTAATATGTGCGGGTAGGTTTAATCCATGAATACCCGCTTGTTGCCAAATAACCTGAATAGGATCATCGGCCAATGCACTTGGTTGAAACAAAAAGCACAGCTGTAATTGCTGGCTGATGGTCATCTCACCATCAAAGTCTAATAGCGCGTCTTTGGCCTCAACGTTTTGACTGCGCCTGCCGCCAAGCTTTTGATAGATATCGTTGTTGAGTAAATAACGAAAGCTGCTACCTTTGGGGAGAGAGTTGGTCAGCGTCCGTACTTGCGACATGAGCTTAGCTTTACCTTCAGCCAAGCTCATGTCATAGCGCTCGCTTAGATAAGCAAAGATATACTGCGACAGTGGCATGGCCTGAGCGATCTGTTCGCGCATAGCTTCAACGCCATGACTTTTGATAAAGGTATCAGGATCATGGTCATTTGGCAGACTTAAAAACCGCAGCTCTTTATCATCACCTAGCACAGGCAGCGCAATCTCAAGGGTACGCCAAGCGGCCTTTTGACCTGCGCTATCACCATCAAAGCTCAACGTTAGCGTCGGGTTCAGGGTCAATAGCCGTGAGATTTGGCTCTCATTAATAGCGGTACCCATCGAGGCAATCGCCCCATAAATACCTGCTTGATGCAGAGCGATAACATCCATATAGCCTTCGACCACTAGCCAGTCGTTGGCACGTTGCTGGCGCGATTCATAATAGCCATAGAGTACATGCTGCTTATGAAAGACGGGCGAGTCTGAGGAGTTGATATATTTGGGCTTGACCTGATCATCGAGCGCCCGTCCACCAAAGCCGATAGTACGACCTTGATTATCTCGAATCGGAAAGATAATCCGATCTCGCAGTAGGTCATAGTCGCGACCTGAGTCTGATTGGCGCACTAGTCCGAGCGCTTTTAAACCTTCGATATCTTGCGGGAACTCGTGTTCAAGATGCTGCCAGCCAAAAGGCGCGTAGCCTAAAGCAAAGGTCTCAATACTTTGTTCTGTGATACCGCGTGTCATAAAATAATGCTTGGCATGCGGATGAGTCTGCAAATTACGCTGGTAGAATTGCTCAATTTTTAGCAGTAAATCGTACAGATTGCCGTCTTTGTCAGCGCTATTTTCAATATTGGTGTTAGCAGCACTCTCATCACTTAACCATGGGGGCGAGCTATTGTGGTTTACATCATCAGCACCACCGACGAAGTAGCTATCGTCATAACCTGTACTATTATAGTCATCGTCGTAAAAGTTTTGATTGGCATAATTGCTGTAATCGTCAGCGTTATCATAGCTGACAATATCATTAGCTGGTGAGCTGGCAGCAGGTTTTTGCGTTTGGACAGGGCTAGCACTTGTTGATTGAGCCGCAGGTTCTGCATATGGCTTGCTATTATTTTGATTATTACTGTGCTGATAATTATCATGCTGAGATGCCGCTTTAGGTTTAGTCACCGTGCGCTTATAGCTGACGTTTTGGCGATCCTCTTCTGGTATCTCAATACCGGTCTGCTTCGATAGCTCTTTTACTGCTTCTATAAAGGTAAGGTTCTCGTAATCACGTAAAAAGCTAATAGCATTGCCGCCGACATTACAGCCAAAGCAGTGATAGATATTCTTTTGTGGATTGACATAAAAAGAGGGTGATTTTTCGCCATGGAACGGGCAACAGCCTCGATACTCACTTCCTGCGCGTTTAAGCGTAGTATGGCGACCAATAATGCTGATAAGATCAGCTTGGCTACTTAGTTGCTCAAGGATGTGATTTGGGATACTCATTAGAAGGGCATTTTACCATACGAGAGAGATGATTTACTGGATCAAATATAGCCTATATTTAATTATTATAAAATAGCCTAAGCAAGGCAAGCAATTAAATTTGCTCATTAAAACTATAAAGGTAAGACCAACGAATGAGTTAGTCTTACCTTTGCTTTTGTATATAAACCTACAAAATTAAGAGTAGGGTATATGTCAGCTATTCATCTTCTAAATCAACATCAAAATCAATAGATTCAATAGGCGTATTGCCTGGCGTTAGACGAATACTATCGCGACCATCATTAGGCAGAGTAGTGCGACGAGTTGGATTGATGTTCTGTGGATCAACAGCGGCTTCTATAGCGGCGGCGCTCGCGCTACCTTGTCCAGATACTTGCTCAGTGGCACTCTCAGGCAAGCCTAAACCGATATTGATACCACTACGGCGGCCTGATAGATTGCCCAAACCTTGTGCGGGAGCATTGGTATTTGCAGCAGGTAGCTGCAACTGCGCCGCATTAAGGATAGTTTGAGTCTTAGTTGCGCCGCTATACTGACCTTGAGCATTTGAAGTGTCGTTCATGCTGGCGCGGCCCAATTGTCCAAAGGTCAGCTTGTTCAACCAAGAGCGATCCGCTTGAGTATCGATTTTTACTTGTCCATCACGGGTAAGTATGTCTGGATAGTTGATCTGTAGCAAGGTTTTGTACTGCTCAGCCAAGTCAGTCAATCCCAATTGCTGATTGCTATAAGCGAGTATAGCGATAGCTTCTGGTACTGATTCGCTAAGCGGGTAGTACTGAAAAGTCCACTTGGCACGATTGGCAGCGGCAACATAAGCCTCGCGTTTGATGTACCAATTAGCAGCCGTCAGCTCACTTTGAGCAAATTGATTATAAATAAAAGTCATACGTTGCGCGGCATCAGGCGCATAAGGACTACTAGGGTACTTGTTAATCAGCTCTTGAAAATTAGCAAAAGCAAGACGTAAATAGCCAGTATCACGCTCAGCTTGATTGGTCTTAAACAGCTTAAGCCCCTCAGATGAGCCTTGCATATTGGCTATGCCGCGTACGTAATAAGCATAGCTCACCTGCGGGTTTGACGGGTATAGACTGATAAAGCGCTCGCTACTGGCGGCAGCGTTTTCATAATTACCACCTGCAAACTGCGCGTACATCATATCAAGCAGTGCCTGCTCAGCATATTGCCCAGTAGGATAAAAGGTGCGCAGACTATTCAAGTCCTCTACCGCTTGAATATAGCGACCTTTGTCGATCTGCGTGATAGCATCACGGTAATACCCTTGCTCAGTTTTCTCAGCAGTTTCGACTGCATCAACGTCTTTGCTGGTTAAGTTTTTGATAGTCTGACAGCCCACTAAATTTACGCTTAGTGCCAGTAAAGTTACCGATGATAATTTGATAAAGGTGTTGCCTACAGGACGCATACTTCTCTCCGCACAAAATGCATAACAGCAAAAGCCATCGTGCTGATAACAGGTTAATGATAATAGACTCTAATAAAGCTGCTAAATTAATAAAACTAAAATAAGAGCTTGCGCTAAAATAGGCCTTACTTTATAGAATAATAGCAGTCTCGTCTATTTTTTCGTGGTTTATTTTAGACAGGTCATGTCAAAGGCCCTACTATATCTCTTTCAAGTTAGCCATAGCCATAAAATAATAGACAGCAAGTACAGACGACAACAATAAAAAAATAATGATATATAGTACGATAATTTGTACAGTTTAGCATGGGTCGTGATAATGGGTAATGAAGAATCCTAGCAATGCCGATAAATATACAGTAAATTACCACGAAGTCATATTCCAGACAGTATGAGGCTGCTGGCATGAGAATTTTTTATGTTTTTATCATGGCTATATTATTATCAGTATATAGAGCATCAGTCTGTAGCGTGCTACACTAGGCGCCTAATTGATTACACCTATAAGTTTTAGTATAAATTAGCGAGATAAATCAGCTATCTACATCAAATTATTATAAAATTTATTTCGTGCCTTTATAATCTATAACTATCTGCTATAACTATCTGCTATGACTAACTGTTATGACTAACAATATAAGCAACAACCCTATGAATGATACTACTAAAAACAACCACGCTGACAAGACTAATGTCACATCAGACATCGAACCCTTGGTTCAAGAATCAGCTGCCGCTGATGATAACTGTGGCGATTATGACGAGTCATTAGACGATGATCATAACGACGAATTGCTAGACGATGAAGATGAGGCTCTTGATAACGACGATGAACAGGTAGCGCCGCAGAGCATACCTGAGATTATCAACATTACTCATACGGTCGCGGATAATGAGGCTGGGTTGCGTATCGATAAGTTAGCCGCGCTAATATTTACGGACTTTTCGCGTGCTCAGCTGCAAGGTTGGATCACTGATGGCAGTCTACTGCACAATGGCGAAATTCAAAAGTCCAAACAGCGAGTCAAAGCCGATGATGTGTTACATTTATCAACGACTTTGCAACAGCATAGCGAAGATATGCCTGAGAATATTGCCATTGACGTAGTCTATGAGGACGATGCCGTACTTGTCATTGATAAACCTGTTGGTATGGTCGTCCATCCAGGCGCGGGCAATCAGACCGGCACGCTGGTCAATGCGCTATTGTATCACTATCCGCAGCAGCATCATTTGCCGCGAGCAGGTCTCGTGCATCGTATCGATAAGGACACTTCAGGGCTATTACTTATCGGCAAGACCAAGCCTGCCCAAATGGCACTGATGGAGCAGTTAAAAGACAAATCAGTCTACCGTCATTATCAGTGTGTCGTTGCAGGAGATCAAGCGGCTCTAGCTCGCCATCGCCGCATCGATGCACCGATTGGACGTCACCGCAATCAACGCACAAAGATGACAGTGATGACTGCAGGTCGCGATGCCGTAACCCATCTATTAGATATCACGCCACTAAACGATAATTATTGCCTGCTAGATGTCGGACTTGAGACGGGACGTACCCATCAAATCCGCGTGCATCTTAGTCATATCACTTATCCAATTGTAGGTGATCGGGTCTATGGTGGTCGTCGTCAATTGCGAGCAGGCTTAACAGAAGCACAGCGCCAAGCTATCGGCAGCTTTCCGCGTCAAGCGCTGCATGCTTACGCCTTAGGCTTTGTCCATCCAACTACAGGTGAGGATATCGAAGTCACAACCCCTGTCCCTGAGGATATGCAACAGCTTATTGCGGTTCTGAGTGAAGGCTATGATGTTGAATAAAAAATATCGAATAAAAAATGTTGAATAAAATATGAACAACTTGCCTGCAAGTAGTGATTCCACTCAAACTATGCCACTATCAGTAGTGGCGCAGTTTGATGAGGTGACCGTCTATCAAACGTCAGCTTTGGTCATTGATGCTGTTGATAGCGGGCAAGATGATAGTGAGCAAAACGACAGTAAGAAAAATGATAGCGAGCAACATCGTTCGAATATGTTGCAAACAGGTCAGAGTAGCTATGGCAAGCTCAATTTAGGCTTACATGTACAAGACAATGCTGAAGTCGTCTTACAAAACCGTATGGATTTATTAGGCACTATTAATCAGCAATTAGAGCTAGCACAAACAGCTTTGCCAAACTCAACTATAAAAATCCCAGCTATCAAAAGCTTACATTGGGTCAATCAAGTTCATGGTCAGAAAATCCATGATATCGATGCGTCGCGGCTATCTATGCAACCATTGGATGCTGATGCGCTGGTCAGTCGGCAAAGCGGAGTAGGACTGGCGATTATGACCGCTGACTGCGTGCCTATTGTTTTATACCAACCAGCGACTCACCAGATAGCCGCTATCCATGCAGGCTGGCAAGGGTTGGCTTGTGGGGTAATAAAAGCTACCGCCGAGCGCTTCGATAATAAATCGCCGATTATGGCTTGGGTCGGGGTCTGTATCAGTCAAGAAAACTACGAAGTGGGTAGTGAGGTCGCTGACAAATTGCTAGCAGGCTGCACGGATAATCAATTGTTATCAAGCGCTCAGCTGCATAACTTTACTCAGCTATTTTGTCTAAAAAGCGATAAAGAAGATAGATGTAATAGCGATGACAAGCTTAGGCTTGATCTGCCAAAGTTAGCTATAGCGCAGTTACAAGCCTTATCTATTACACTATTAAATGAGTCAGCTATTGACTGTAGCTATGATGATAGTCGTTATTACTCTTATCGCCGTCAGACCCATTTGCAACAATCTATGACAGGGAGGATGGCGTTGATTATTGTCCATCACGACCCCATTGAAAACCGTATGTCTAAAAGCTAGCTATTGACTCAGCGTATGGCTTTGAGACTGCTATTTAAGGCATGTCCTTAATTAATAAAATTATTTTCTAATAAAAAGATTCGAGCTTGTATGAATACATCTGTAGCATCTACCAAAACACCTAATAAACAGGGTTCCCATTTATCTATTGCAGTGATTTACCATAGCAATTATGGGCATACCAAGCGTGTCGCTGAAGCGGTAGCGACTGGCGCGCGTCAGCAGTTGCCTGAGTCGCAAGTCAAAGCAGTAGATGTTCATGATGTCGATTGGGATTTTTTGGATCAAGCGGACTTATTAGTGTTCGGTAGTGCAGTCTATATGGGCAGCGTGCCTGCTGGATTTAAGACCTTTATGGATGAGACCTCAAAGCGTTGGTACAATCGTGAGTGGGAAGGCAAGTGGGCAGCTGCTTTTGCCAACTCAGGTGGGCTAAGCGGTGATAAACTTGCCGTATTACAGCAGATATGTCTATATACTATGCAGCACGGTATGAACTGGATTGGTTTACCCTTGATGCCTACTGGTCATACGGAAACGGATCTAAACCGTCTCTCAAGCTTTTTGGGATTGATGACTCAATCAGGAGATGCGCCACCAGACGAGACCCCTTGTCAGGGCGATATCGATACTGCGATCTGGTTTGGCGATCATTTGGCTAAGACTATCATTAAGCATCAACCTATAGCGGTCTAAATCATAAAGAGGGCTTAAGGTTTTATTATAAAAGGGCAGATATTCATACGAATATCTGCCCTTTTTAGCATCTTATTACTGCATTTTAAATTATGAAGTTTTAGCTTCTCTGAGCTTTGAATCAAGGTCGTTTGTCATCTGCATAAGCAGTCACTGGAATAGGACTAGCGCCAAGCTGAATTAAATTTTGACAGCCTGTTAATAAAGTGGACAGTGCTAACATCCAAGTAAGCGTTAATATTTTCATATAAACTTTCAACCTAAATGGGCTAATAAATAAAATAGCTTACGGCTAGCATTAACTATCGAATCAACATGCCCTAGTATATATCGTTAGTTGAAAAAAGATAAGCTGATAAAAAAGCGACTAATACTATTAATCGCTTTTTTACTGTTGAGCGCTTGCTACTTATTAGGATTGGCTGACCAAACAGGCGAGCGAATAGTACCATCGCCAGACTTACCAAAAGACGCGCCACCATTAAGTGATTTAATGGTTATCACGCCTTTACCATTCTGCCTTGAAGCATAAACCACGCGCTTACCATTGGGTGAAAAGCTGACCCCTTCGTCTATGCCCGTGCTACCGATATTCGTTACTATAGCGCCGCTAGTATTCATAATAGCGGCAGAGCGACCGCTCAAAAAGCCAATTTGCGTGCCGTCACTGCTATATTTTGGGGTAGTAGCATAGCCACCTCTAGAAACTTTACTAATGCGTCCTGAGCCAAACTCATAACGGTAGATCTCAGGTCGATTGAATGAGGCTTTGTTTGAGACAAAGACAAAAGATTTGCCATCAGGCGCGTAACTTGGCTGTGATTCACTAGAGGGCCAATTAGTCAGTTTGACTAGACCACCGCCGCCAGCATTGATTTGATAAATGTTCTCACTACCTTCAAAGCTCCCTGAAAAAATGATGTTGCTACCATCAGGAGAAAATGAAGGACTGATACTAGTACCGTTATAAGGGGTGATAGAGGTAGCACCGCCGCCGCTGACATTTTGCACATAGATCGTTTGATAAGATTTGTCGCGTAGGACAGAATAAGCGATTCTTGAGCCATCAGGTGACCAAGCAGGTGCAAATATTGAGCCATTTACCTCAGTAATTGTTTTAGCATTCTCGCCATCGGCATCCATTACCTTGAGGCGTGAGACTTTATCTTTACCTACGCCTGTCTCTTCGATATAAGCAATGCGCCCTGAAAAGTCGCCTTCTATACCTGTAACTAATTCATAGACTTTATCAGCGATGACATGAGCAGCATAACGCATACTTTCTTTATCGTTATTGGCGCTCAAGGACTGCTTGCCTTGTATGACTTGTCCAGTATTAACATTGATCACTTCATAATCAGTGATGATCTTACCGCGATCGCTACGCGTACTACCGACCACTAAATAGGGGATACCTGTGTTCTGCCAAACAGGTAGCGTGCCTGCCAGCTCACTGCTGCTACGTGGCTGCTGTGGTAACCCTGTGCTGGTCACTTTCAACTCTGTCCGACCTAAGTCATTCAAAATAATTGATGACATAGTGGTATCGCCGGCAAAAGGCACAAAGGCGACTTGGTTTTGTTGTCTTGGAGCAACCACGGTTACATCAATTTCCATTGGTGCAGCATTAGCAGTGTAATTAGGTATTACGAGTAATGATGTTAGCAAACATGTACTTGATACTATACCGAGAATAGATGACGTAGCCAATTTCATAAGTTAATACCCTAATTCAAAAATGTAATTATTATAGCGACTCAATAACAAAAGCTAGCTTTAAGCTTTGCAATAACTTCATAAAGCACTACTGAGATAGCAGAACATGATAATACTTTATCTAGATTTAATACTCTCAAAACTAGGTAACTGTCACATTAATTACTAAACTTGCGAAAGCTTTGGCATTGTCTAGATCAATTGGCAATGGGCTAGCATCGTAAGCTGCTTTTTCTGCTGCTTTATTGACATCTGAGTTTGATCCGCTAGCTTTAGCAGACAATACGTTACCTCGTGCATCTAACTGCAGCGTAATTCTAGCAGTTATGCCTTGTGTTTGAACGGGCGCTTTAAGATTTCTTTGAATCTTATCAGCAATACCACTCTTAAAGTCACCTGTAGAGCGTGTTGAGCCGCCATCTCTAGTAGCAGATGAGCTACCACCAGATACTGTAGCCTGACCGTCTGCCAAATCAAAATTTTTGCCTGCGTTACTTGAGCCGCCCAGATCAATATTGATATTGCGATCGCCACGAGTGGGTTTATTCACTCTAGGCTGATTATTAGCTTTGGCACGAAATTCTCTAAGTTCTTTTTGCTCTTCGATACGCTCATCTCTTTGCTGTTGCTGGAATTCATCAAGTGCTTGCGTGCCATCCAAAGCCGCTGCTGCTTCTGCCATGTTACGATTATATTCTGCCATTTGTTCAAGACGTTTTTGGTGTTGCTCTTCACTCATCAGCATCGGGCGGCTGGCGGGCTCATCAGAACGCGTAAACACAGGCTCTTGTTGCGAGCTTGCCTGAGCGGTGCTTTGATCTGACATATCACTACTATCAGACTCATTCATTTGCATTTGGGCTGCAGCACTACTACTCGCACTAGCGGCTTGCTCGGCCGATGCGGCTCGATTGGCAAGTATTTGCCCTTGAATCTCAGCAAGCTCACCTGGCGTTACCATCGTTGTCTCAATACTACCTGCAATCTCAAGTGTTGGCGTCTGATAAGTATAAATAAGTACCCCAAGTATAATACCATGCGCCAGCAAACTTAGCAGCGTAGGCATTGTGAGCCCATCGCCTTCAGGCTGAGTCGGTACATAGACGGCAGGGGCATTGTTCATAATATAAAGACCTAAGAATTTGACGATCTACTTTTATCTGGCAAATAACTATTTGATTTTATAACTTTATAACTGCTTATTAATTAACAGCCATTATAGTGCAGGCGTAGGTAGAGGCGCACCCGTTAATAATCCTACCTTTTGGATACCTGCTTGTTGCAAGTTCGCCATTAAAGCCATGATAGCGCCGTATTGGTTATTCTGATCAGCATTAATCATAATTTGAACAGGTTGCCCGTTTTCGGCGCTACTTTGGGCTTGTAGATTACTCAGAGTATTGATCAGCTCAGGCTCACTGACAGGCATGTCCATATTATTCTCGTAGCTGATAAAGATCTCGCCATTACTGGTCAATGAGATAATAACAGGTAGCTGGTTTTGGCTCATACTAGTGGTCTGCTCTTTAGGTAGATCAACATCGACACCAGTCGTCAGCATAGGCGCCGTTACCATAAAGATGACCAGTAGCACTAACATGACATCAATATAAGGTACGACATTCATATCGGCATTGAGCTCAGACTTTTTGCGGCTATAAGGACTTGGCTTCATAGTCCAGAGCCCTGAATACCTTGAGATCCTCTAGCGATCTGCGTTTTTGGTAGAACCGTTTGACTCTCAGTGCTAGTCTCACGTTGTAGCATTCCTGTCATCTCATCGCAGAACAGCGCTCGCGACTCATATAGCCGGCTAGATTTATTGGTAAAGTGATTATAGGCGAGCACCGCAGGAATAGCGGCGAACAGACCCATAGCGGTAGCGATCAGCGCCTCAGCGATACCAGGTGCTACTGAGGCAAGGGTGGCTTGCTCGGTTTGTGACAAGCCCAAAAACGCATTCATAATACCCCATACCGTACCGAACAGACCGATATAAGGGGCAACCGAGCCGATGCTAGCAAGGGTGGCGATACCTGATTCTAGCTGTTGCTGCTGACGGCCCAGTCCTACGCGCAGCTTACGCTCTACACCGTCGATGATGTCATCTTTTGGCTGACGTTTTTTATGCATGCGCAGATATTCAGAAAACCCGACATAGAATATTTGCTCAAGCCCTTGGCGATCAGGAGATCCTTGAATGCCTTGATAAAGCTTGGCCAAATCCTCACCTGACCAAAACCAAGTCTCAAATTGCTGATCAAAGCTTTTAGCTGTGCCTAAACGCGAGCTTAAACGAAAAATAATGACCCAGCTCAGTAGCGACGCTAACAATAATAGCGCCATAACGATCTGCACCAATAAACTGGCTTGGGTAATGAGATCAATGATATTTAAGGATTCGGGCATACAATGGACTCGCAGTGAATAAAAGTAACGTAAAGGGGCAGCTCTACATCAAGTAAACCTAAAATTTTAGAATAAGTGGTTGACGACTGTTTTTATAGCAGCTATGCAGCCTGTTTTAAACCGTTAGTGTACTTCTAAATGTCTAAAAGGTCATTATTAATATGTTATTTAGACAATATGCTACCTAGTCGTCAAATAAAAGATGACAAGCTTGAAAAAATATAATAAGGTTTGTCTTGCAGGTCAAATTGTAATTTTAAATTACATAATATGTCTATCAGTAGCATTTATGAAACAGCTGCTTGTGTAATTTAAAAATTATGAGGCGTTAGTTTAATAGGGTATGTTTGAGAGTCAGGATAAATACTGCTCATAGCTACACTTTTATTAAAGCTAAAATTTAGAGTAAAGGCAGAACAATAGGAATGCTAATTGCTATTGTTCTGCAACGAACATTGTGCAACAAAGGGTAGGGTTACCATAGTGTCGGGTTTTTATAAACGTGGGGGCGAGACTCCTAACGATGCTAGCAAGTAATCTTAACCCCTTAGAATGACTAAACTAGATAAGCTTCTTCTCGTATCGCTTAAAAACCATTCTATACAGGATCATGTGTCAACGACATGATCAAACAATCAAATATGTCCTAACAAATACTATTGAGCTATAAATGCTTTTTTGGTGTTTATGGTGTTTTTAGTTTATTAACTGATAACTGACCTGTTTGGAACGCAAATTGGAAGCGGTACTTAATGAACGCAATTGGGAAGCGATACTATGAATGCTATTGAGAAATATTTTGGAATCAACGGTGATAACACCACCATCAAGACAGAGATTCTCGCAGGTGTAACCACGTTTTTGACGATGGCTTACATCATTTTTGTCAACCCTAACGTATTAGCAGACGCTGGTATGGATAAAGGCGCGGTGTTTGTAGCTACTTGTCTAGCTGCAGCAATCGGCTGTTTTATTATGGGGCTCTATGCCCGCCTGCCAGTAGCACTAGCGCCTGGTATGGGTCTTAACGCCTTTTTTACTTATGGCGTAGTGCTGGGCATGGGCTATCCTTGGCAAACCGCACTAGGTGCGGTATTTTTGTCGGGTTGTATCTTTATACTGTTAAGCTTGTTTAAGATTCGTGAAATTATTATTAATTCTATTCCGAACTCTTTAAAGCAAGGGGTAGTCGCAGGTATTGGTGCTTTTTTAGCTTTTATTGCGCTGCAAACCTCAGGGGTGATCGTCAATAATGATGCCACCTTAGTAGGCTTAGGTGATATGACCACCTTTGGTCCCGCAATGGCCGCTTTAGGCTTTATCGTTATTGTTGGTCTATCTTATAAAAAAGTGCCAGGCGCGGTGACTATCGGTATTTTATTAGTGGCTTTGATTAGCTTGCTTACTGGTAATACCCAGTTTACAGGATTTATATCTACGCCTCCATCTATCGCGCCAACACTCATGCAACTTGATATTGCTGGTGCGTTTGATGTTGGTATGATCAGTGTTATCTTTGCTTTTTTGTTCGTTGATTTATTTGATACCGCAGGTACTTTGATTGCAACGACTAAGCAGGCAGGTCTAGTCAAGGAAGATGGTAAAATACCTAATATGGGTAAAGCATTACTAGCAGATTCAACAGCAACGGTAGCAGGGACGCTCTTAGGTACTTCATCAACGACCAGTTTTGTTGAAAGTGTATCAGGTATTGCTGCAGGGGGTCGTACGGGTCTAGTGGCGGTAACTGTCGGTGTATTATTTCTGCTAAGTATGTTCTTTGCTCCGCTTGCTGGTATGATTCCCGCTTATGCTACTGGCGGCGCGATCTTTTATGTTGCCGTGCTTATGCTGGCTACTCTAAAAGAGGTCGATTGGTTTGACTTGACGGAGGCGGCGCCAGTCGTTGTAGTCTTGCTATTTACACCACTAACTTACTCTATTGCCGATGGTATTGCTCTAGGGTTTATTACCTTTACTGCAGTAAAAGCGTTAACAGGGAAGTTCTCTGAAATTGGTATTCCAGTGATAGTGTTAACTATAGTGCTACTAGCTAAGATTATCTTTGTTTGATACTTATATGACTCATCGCAAATATTAAGCTATTTTTAGCTCAAAAAACCTCTTTATCACTATGATAAAGAGGTTTTTTTGTAGATCATTATGGATAATTTAAAAGCACTTAGTTAGTCTCATCAATCATAGTGAGCTTAAAAGTATACTTTTACATTCAAAATTTATAAGGGTCTTATTACTTGCCTAACTTAACAAATAAGTAGGAGTGTGACTATTAATTGACCAAATGGTCAGGTTTTATAAGCTATCTCATTGTTTTTAAAGCCATAAAATTATTTACTCAAATGACGATTAGCGTTGGTTTGAACGCTTTTTTCATGATAATATGTCCAAGTTAAGCGCATCACCTCAATCAACGCCGTAGAGGTTTTTCTTACAGTGAATCCATCCAAGATTATAATATTTGTTGAAGCAATAGCTAAATAAGCAAAAATTCATAATCGCACTCCTTTCACTACAAACAAGAAGAAGGCACTAATGCCGCTTAATTTTATAGTTGCCTTTGTATTGTTAATGTAGCCCGTATAACACTTGACGACCTACTTAACCGTCTCTAGCTTTGGCTGGATGCTCGTTTTGTGATAACGCTGTCTGATTTTTACTTACTAGATTTTGCTTACCTGATTTTAATTAACAGGTTTTGACACCTATTTAGCGATAGGTTTTTTAGTCAATTGGCATATAAGAGTTATGCTAAAAAATCTATCAGCGCTATTTATTATGATCTTTAAACGATAGTTATGGAGTTGGTATGAACCCAGTAGATAAATTTACCCCAAAAGAACCTATTTTATTTAGCCCAGCGGCCATGCTTGAGCCTGAGTACATCACTCTACCAACGGCTGAGTTGTATGCGCGTATCTCGCCTTTGTATAGTGTTGATGAGGAGCGTTGGTTATCTAAACTGCTGCCACTAGCAAAGCCTAGTGATGAGGAGCGAGAAGCCTCAGCCGAGCAAACACGCAAATTGGTTGAGTATGTGCGTAATGATGGCAAAGCGATCAAAATGGTCGACTCACTACTCTTAGAGTATAGCCTAGATACTCAAGAGGGTATCTTGCTGATGAGTTTGGCCGAAGCTTTGATTCGTGTACCGGATAACTACACGGCTGATGCGCTTATTCGCGACAAAATGAGCGTGGCGGACTGGAAAAAGCATCTCAAAGACGACAACGGAATGGTGGTTAATGCGTCAACATGGGGTCTGATGATGACAGGTCGCGTGGTAAGTATCGACAACGGTACGACAGCGGCTGGGTTCTTGGATCGGATGACAAAAAAGATGGGCGAGCCAATGATTCGGGCGGCAATGCAAAAAGCCATGCGTATTATGGGTCATCAGTTCGTATTGGGTGAGACCATTGAGGATGCCAATAAAAACAGTAAAGTGTATCGCGATAAAGGCTATACCTACTCATTTGACATGTTGGGTGAGGCGGCAATCACCAATCATGATGCCGAAAAATATTTCAATGATTATCTGCATGCGATAAAAGCGACTGCTAATGTCAAAGTCAAAGAGGGTATGCCTAAGCCTTCGGTTTCTATTAAGCTATCAGCACTGCATCCACGCTATGAGGCGACTCAAGAAGCGCAAGTGATGGGTCTATTGCGTCAGCGCTGTATGCTACTGATTGAAGCGGCACGAGAGGTCAATGTTGATCTGAGCGTCGATGCTGAGGAAGCCGATCGCTTGGAGATTTCATTAAAGTTATTCGAATCGCTATATCGTGATCCGCTAACCGCAGGTTGGGATGGGTTAGGTATCGTTGTCCAAGGCTACTCAAAGCGTGCGATTGCTATATTTGCGTGGCTTGCCAGCTTATCTAGTGATGTTGGTGATCGTATTCCTATACGTCTGGTTAAGGGTGCTTATTGGGATACCGAGATCAAGCTTGCTCAGCAGCGTGGTCTTTCAGGCTATCCAGTATGGACGCGCAAAGAGGGTACGGATACCGCTTATTTAGCATGTGCTCGTTTCTTATTATCAGAGCATCTGCGGGGTCTTATTTGGCCACAATTCGCCACTCATAATGCGCATACTTTAGCGACGGTTATGACGATGAGCGCGCATCGCGATTTTGAGTTTCAGCGTTTGCATGGCATGGGTGACGCGCTATATGACCATATCTTACACGCTTATAATATCCCAGTCCGTATCTATGCGCCTGTTGGTGCCCATAAAGACTTGCTGCCTTATTTAGTCAGACGTTTACTTGAGAATGGTGCGAACAGCTCGTTTGTTCATCAGCTGTTAGATAAGTCTTATCCTATCGACAAATTAGTCGTGCATCCGTATGACAAATTGCTTACCAATGCAAGTTTGCATAATCCAGATATTCCGTTACCACTGGATATCTATGGCGATCGTCGTGCCAGCTTTGGACCCAATATCTTTATTGATTCGCAGTGGACGCCATTCAAAGCTGCTATCGATGAGCAGCTCCAAAAGACGTGGTCAGCCACGCCTATTATCGACGGACAGGCTATCAGCAGTTATGAGAGTAATGGCGAGCAGCACAAGCTTGAGAACAATAGCATCCGTGCCCCTTGGAACCATGAAGTAGCTGTAGGCGAAGTGCACTATGCTAACGCGGATCTAGCGCGTCAAGCTATTGACGCTGCCGTAGCAGGTCAAGCCGAGTGGCAGGCAGTACCAGCTAGCAGACGCGCTGAGATACTGCGTAAAACCGCTGATTTGTTTGAAGAGAATTACGCTGAATTTATGGCTCTATGTCAGGCTGAAGCGGGCAAAACCACCCAAGACAGTATCGATGAGATCAAAGAAGCGGTTGATTTCTGTCGCTTTTATGCTGATGAGGCTGAGCGCTTAGACGCTCAAGTAACAGAGATTACCAATCTATCTGGTAAGTTAATGCGTCAAGTTTATAAGGCGCGCGGTACTTTTGTTTGTATTAGCCCTTGGAACTTTCCATTAGCGATATATACGGGTCAAATCGTTGCAGCGCTTGCTGCTGGTAATACTGTCGTTGCCAAGCCTGCTGAGCAGACTAGCCTGATTGCGCATTTTGGTGCGCAGCTTATGTACCAAGCAGGCGTGCCAGCCAGTGCACTACAATTTGTCACTGGTGCAGGAGAAGTAGGCGCGGCATTGACTAAAGCGGACAATCTGGCGGGCGTTATCTTTACAGGCTCAACCCAAACCGCTCAGCGCATCAACCAAAGCTTGAATAGTCATGCGCAAGCCAATGGCGAGCTGCCTGTCTTTATAGCAGAAACAGGTGGTCAAAACGCGATGATCGCTGATTCAACGGCGCTCCCTGAGCAAGTGATTAGAGATGCTGTATTATCAGCATTTGGATCAGCAGGTCAACGCTGTTCAGCTTGTCGTATCCTTTGTGTCCAAGAAGAGGTCGCTGATGAGCTTATTGAGCTATTGCAAGGTCATATGGCGGAGCTAGTCGTTGGCAACCCAACCCTTATATCGACTGATGTTGGCCCAGTGATTGACGCAGATGCTAAGCGAGGCCTTGAGGCGCATATTGAGCGCATGGAGCGAGAAGTTACTGCGAAGATATTGGGACAAACACCGATGAGCGCCAGCTCAGTGGTGAGCGAAGACCAAGCTACTTTTGTGCTGCCGACCGCCATTGAGGTCAATAGTATCGATGTGATTGGTGGTGAGCACTTTGGACCGATATTGCATGTATTGCGTTATAAAGCACGTGATTTAGATAAGCTTATTGATGCTATTAATGCGACAGGCTTTGGTCTGACCCTAGGTATTCATAGCCGTATTGAGAATGTCACTGAACATATCGAGCGCCGTGCTGTTGTCGGTAATACTTATGTCAATCGTAATCAGATCGGTGCTGTGGTCAATGTACAGCCGTTTGGCGGTTGTGGTTTATCAGGTACTGGCCCTAAAGCAGGTGGTCCACATTATGTGGCGCGTCTGATGCAACTAGTATCTGAACAAACGGTATCTGAGCAGGCCGTTACCAGCGCTACTGAGCACACTCAATCATCAACTTCTGCAGAGCAGGCATAAAGGAGCTAGCAAAATGGCAACTGAATTTAAAAAAGATCATGGCCAAGTTTGTGAAGCTTGGCGACTACTTGGCGCAACCAATCGCGTCGATTATCTAGAAGCTGCTGTTGCTAAGTTGGCACTGCTTACAGGCGACACCAAAAAAGCCCGTACCTTATTCACTCATTTATTAAGGTTTGCTCCTAAGCTTGATCAAGTGCATCACATGACAGGTGCAACGGGTGAATCTAATGAGCTATATGTGACCGCTCGTGGCAAAACGATGGTTATCGGTGATGAGTCTGCAAAAGCTTTAGCCGTATTAGGTCAGCTCATTGCGGCATTGCTGACAGGTAATGAGGTAGTACTGCATTGTCCAAGCCAAGATGAGATGTGCATTGAGGCGGTAAAAGCGCTTTATGAGGCGGGTATTAGTGAAGACGTTATTAGCATCGCTAATGACTCACAGCTAGTAACTTTGCTGCATATGGAGCGTCTAGCACAAGTTGCGGTAGCAGGCAGTGTAAGCGAGGTACAGGCGGTTAGCCAAGAGCTTGCTAATTCAGACGGTATCTTAACGCAAGTTATTGCGGTCACTGACATGGACGGTTTAGCAGATATGCTAACTCCTGATTACCTCTATCGGTTTGTCACTGAGCGGGTTAGAACGATCAATACAACGGCCATCGGTGGTAATGCTACTTTGCTTGAGTTGGGTACTTAAGGTTAGATATTCATTCGTTTTTATCCTTTGAACAGTATTCATTATAAGATAAATTAAGGCCAGCGCTCAGTTATAAGGATTTCAGAATTCTTAATAATTAGGCGTTGGTTTTTTTATGCCAGTAATACGTAATGTTATCGATATCACTTTTCTCTGACTATATTATCTAAACATGAGTGAAAAGCTAAAGTCATTTTAAGCATATAAAATAATATTTTATTAAAATTAACCCTTTGATTTGTGCAAAAATAATTGACTCATTTAAAATGAAGTGCTATAAATATTACCTATCTCCTCTGATAAGGATATCTTTGAGATGTCTCTTATCTTATTTAAAATCTTATGCATACTATATAGTGGACGACCTCCGCCTTTAGCTATCAAAGTTCTACTACCTTCGAACTGAAGGAAACAGGACTGTAAAGTAACCCTATTGAATATCATTATTTATATCTATTTAGATATAACTAGTCATGTGCGGGATTTATTGAACGGATAGCTAGAAGCCTCGTTACTAGAATTTTAGTTAGGCGCACTACATACCATCAAGCTACCCTCCAAAAATCAGCTACTAGCATTTA
Organism: Psychrobacter sp. M13; assembly: GCF_030718935.1. Lineage (NCBI taxonomy): Bacteria > Pseudomonadati > Pseudomonadota > Gammaproteobacteria > Moraxellales > Moraxellaceae > Psychrobacter > Psychrobacter sp. M13. Next base: position 1,760,369 of record NZ_CP132194.1, on the reverse strand, counting down.
GTACTGAAATATCAATAAATACTCACACTAGCTGACATTAATGATGACCCCATTAATCTGAACAGCCGAGTATTGCTATGATTACTTTTTATTTAAACGGACAACCTCACGAGATAAGCCAGCTTAACCCCAACACTACGGTACTTGAGTATCTACGTCTGCACGCGCGTCAGATGGATACTAAAGAAGGCTGTGGTAGCGGTGACTGCGGTGCTTGTACCGTGATGGCGCAGCGCTTATCTACCAGCGCAGAGACCCCTGTCGATAGCGCTCCTTTTTATACCCTCAACGCTTGTATCACCTTACTGTCGCTGATGGATAATCATCATATAATGACCGCAGCTTACTTAGCGGACAACCCCGAAAACCATCCCGAACGTGCGTTACTGCATCCCGCTCAGCAAGCTATGGTCGATTGTCACGGCTCGCAGTGCGGATTTTGTACGCCAGGGTTTATCATGTCACTAGCTAGCGTTTATGAAAATAAGCGTATGCAAGATACCAATACTGATGAGCTAAGCGTTAATGAACTAAGCTACGATGAGATTGTCGCTTCGATAGCAGGTAATCTATGCCGCTGTACGGGTTACCGACCTATTATAGAAGCTGGCTTGTCGATGCAAAAGATCGCACAAAAGCGAGCAGAGGATCAGGTCAGTGCCAAAGACTTAGCCGTGACGCTAGCGACAGATGCTATGGCAACGTCTAAGAGCAATGATGCTTCAGCAAATACTAATGATAATAAGCAAACCATCGCACCAGCGCTTATTGAAGGCACGCGTCAATTATTCATTCCTCAATCGACCGACGAGCTTGATCAGCTATTAGCCTTCTATCCAAAAGCGACTATTTGGGCGGGTGGCACTGATTTGGGCTTAAGCGTCACCCAAAACTTAATAGATCATGATGTCATTATTCAGCTAGCTGCTATCGAGTCGTTGAAGTCTTGGTCAGTAGTGGATGCTGATAGCCAGTCTAATAGTGCAACAACACAAGTGGCTGCTCAAACACTGATATTTGGTGCAGGTATGAGCTACAAAGGCATGCTACCAGCGTTAGAGCAGTATTTCCCAGAATTCGCTGATTTATTTGAGCGTATTGCCTCGCCGCAGATTCGCAACATGGGCACTATCGGTGGTAACGTCGCTAATGCATCACCGATTGGCGATCTGCCGCCGATTCTATTAGCGTTAGACGCGAGTATTCACATACGTCATTGTGATGTTAATAATGATGAAGTTGACAATAGTGATCAACTCTTCGTCGATGAAACCTTGCCTTTATCTGAGTTCTTCTTGGATTATAAAAAGACGAAGCTACGTGCAGGTAGTTATGTCGTAGCTATTCACATTCCGCTTATGCAAGACAATCAGCATCTATTTATTCATAAAATAAGCAAGCGCTTCGAGGATGATATCTCAGCCTGCTTAGTGGCTGTGCGCTTGGATTTATCAGCTGATAGCACGACTATTGATGACGTAAAGATCGGGCTAGGCGGTATGGCAGCAGTGCCTTTATTGGTTGAGAACTGTCAGCAAGCGCTTATCGGTCAGCCGTTCACAATAGCTAGCTTTGAGCAAGCAGCAAAGGCATTACCACTAGATGTCTCACCTATGACTGATGTACGTGCCAGCCGTGAGTATCGCTTGCATGTGGTGCAGCGTTTATTAATTAAGTGTGGTAAACAGCTAATAAAGGGCGCTCAAACTGAGGGTGCTTAGCGAGATGTCGTTGGGCTTAGAAAATAGAGTTTATCAAATTTTCAAGACTACTTAACTGCATTTTACCAAAACTATTTTTGCCTTGATTCGTTATTAATATAGACGCTGACTACAGGCAACAACAGATAAAAAGAGAACTATTATGAGCCATCATTCATCCCTTTTTGACAGCTACAGTATTCGACGCGAGCGTCCACCGAAAAGCAAAATTGGCACAGGCGCTAAGCATGATAGCGCCATCAGCCATGTTATGGGCACCGCTACTTATGTAGACGATATGCTAAAACCACAAGATACTCTGCATTTGGCTATTGGCAAGAGCGCTCATGCGCATGCTCGTGTGCTGAACATGGATCTTAGCGCGGTGAGATCAGCTGATGGGGTAGTCGATGTGATTACTTTTGCAGACTTGCCTGCCAAGACCGATATCGGTCCTGTATTCGACGGTGATCCGTTGATGGTCGATAAAGTTGCAGAATATGTCGGTCAAACCCTGTTTGCAGTGGTAGCCACTAGCCATCGCGCTGCCAAAAAAGCAACGCTAAAAGCAGTAGTAGAGTATGAGCCGCTACCTGCCGTTCTAACCATTGAGCAGGCACTCGAGCAAGAGAAGTTCGTGCGTCCTAGTCACTTTATGCAGCGCGGTGATGCGCAAACTGAACTTGCGAGTGCGCCTACTCGCATTCAGGGTTATAACCACATGCTGGGTCAAGAGCATTTCTATCTTGAAGGTCAAGTGTCTTATGTTGTGCCGTGTGATGATGGCGGGCTAGAGGTCTATACCTCGTCTCAGCATCCTAGTGAAGTACAACAGCTGGTCGCTGAAGTAGTGGATTTACCATTTCATGCAGTGACTACCATTGTACGTCGAATGGGTGGCGGCTTTGGTGGTAAAGAGACGCAAGCAGCAGCATGGGCTTGTATGTGCGGCATCGTCGCCAAGCGCCAAAACGTGCCTGTGAGTATGCGTCTCGATCGTCAAGATGACATGGTAGTGACAGGTAAACGTCACGAGTTCGCCAACCGCTATGACGTCGGTGTCAATGATGCTGGTCAAATACTCGGGGTCGATATGCAGTTGTCTGGGCTGTGTGGCTACTCACCTGATCTATCTGATGCTATCGTCGATCGTGCTATGTTCCATTGCGACAACGGCTATTTTTATCCAGCCGCTAAAATCGCAGGCCATCGCTGCTTTACAAATACCGTATCGAACACCGCCTATCGCGGCTTTGGTGGTCCACAAGGATTGCTCACTGCTGAATATATGATGGATCATATCGCTTATACGCTAGGCAAAGACCCGCTAGAAGTACGGATGAATAACCTTTATCAAAACGGTCAAAGTACTCACTATGGGCAACCGATTGAGCATTTTGATTTAGCGACTATCATAAATACCTTAGCCGATGACTGTGACTATAAGGAGCGCCGCGAAAACGTTATAGCGTTCAATAAAAAAGCAGAAGCTGAAGATACTGATAAGCGTCGAGGACTAGCGCTAACGCCTGTCAAATTTGGCATCTCATTTACCGTACAGCATCTCAACCAAGCTGGTGCATTAGTACATATCTATACTGATGGTACGATTCAGATCAATCATGGCGGTACTGAAATGGGGCAGGGTCTGTATATCAAGATTGCCCAGATTGTCGCTAACGAATTCGATGTTGATTTGGACACGGTAAAGGCCACCGCCACGCGTACGGATAAAGTGCCAAACACCTCACCAACGGCAGCTTCATCAGGTACCGATATCAATGGTAAAGCGGCGCAAAACGCTTGTATTACTATCAAAGAGCGTTTGGTTGAATTTGCTGCTGAGCATTTTGAGGTCGCAGGCGATGATATTACCTTTGAAAATAATCACGTGCATATCGCTGATAAAGAAGTACTCACCTTTGCTGATTTAGTGCTATTAGCTTATCAACATCGGGTCAGTCTATCATCTACTGGCTACTATAAAACACCAAAGATCTTCTATGATCGCTCAAAAGCTTGGGGTCGCCCGTTCTTCTATTATGCCTTGGGAGCGTCGTGTTCTGAGGTTGAGATTGATACCTTGACCGGTGAATACAAGGTACTGCGCTGTGACATCTTGCATGATGTTGGCCAGTCGATTAATCCTGCTATTGATATTGGTCAGATTGAAGGCGGCTTTGTACAAGGTATGGGCTGGCTTACGACTGAAGAGCTTATTTGGGATGATAAAGGTAAGCTGGCCTCGAACGCTGCGGCTAACTATAAAATACCTACCGCTCATGATCTGCCTAAGCACTGGAACGTCAAGCTATTCGATCGCAAAAACGAAGAGCAGACTATTTATAACTCCAAAGCAGTGGGCGAGCCGCCGTTTATGTTAGCCGCTAGTGTCTGGTGTGCTATCAATAATGCAGTTGCCAGTATGGCAGATTATAAGAAAAATCCTGAGCTGACGATGCCTGCTACGCCAGAGGCCGTCCTCAAAGCAGTTATGCGTCTGCAAGGCGAGGCGTGGGAGATTGCAACCGATATCAATACTGATGCGATCGAGAGCTTAAAGCATAATAGTGACTGTACTAGCGCGGTTGATGGTATTGATGATGATAAGGTTGAGCCGCTAGAGGTGTCGCATAGCGAAAACATTGATGCGCCAAAGGTTGAAGGTCAGCTACATGATGATCAGCCTGAGCACATAAAAAACCCTAATGTATCCGTCGGTCGAGGTCCTGCTCACAGTGAGTGATTTATCATTAGAGCCTATACAAGCTGCGTCAACTTCTCAAGCACCTAAACGCTGGTATGACGGCTTAGCACAGTATCAGCAGCAAGGCATCCAGCATGTACTGGCGACCGTCGTTGCGGTCAATGGCTCAGCGCCGCGCGCGCTACAAGCTAAGATGATCGTGACGCCAGATACGATATGTGACACGCTTGGCGGTGGTGGCCTTGAGCATGATGTGATAAATACAGCACGGCAATTGCTCAAGGGTGAAATCGATACTCAGGTGGCGACAAACTCGAAACGATCAGCAGAAGATAAGTCTGAAAAGGCCAAATTGATACGACGTGATGCCGTCTATACTAAGCATTATCCGCTCGGTGCTAAGCTGGCGCAGTGTTGCGGAGGTAGCGTCACCGTTATGTTTGAGTGCTTTAACGTGACGCCGCCTTTGTCTATTTTAGTATTCGGTGCAGGACATGTGGCTTCAGCTTTGATGACGGTGTTAGCAGAATTACCTTGTCAAGTGGACTGGGTCGATAGTCGCCCTGAGATGTTTGAGCGCTATTTGTCAGAGGATGATAAAGGCAAAACTAGTCAGCACTCTTATCATCTGCCTGCGCATGTTCGAGTGCGCATTGATGAGGAACCTATCGATTTTGTTAGACCGTTTATCAAAAAGCAAGGACAGCGCTTTATTTTAGTGATGACCCATGATCATAGTCTTGACTTTGATCTAGTACGGGAAGCGCTAGACAGCTATATAGCGCTTAGTGTTGATGCTGCTAACAAAGATACGGACTACACAAAAATCGCTATGCCTTATATTGGCTGTATTAGCTCGGCGACTAAAGCCAAGCGTTTTCAAGATCGCCTGCTTCAGCGCGGTTACGATGAGCAGCTGGTGAATCAGATTACCATGCCTATTGGCTTGACGCTTGGTGGCAAAGAGCCGATGGCGGTAGCGGTTTCTATCGCCGCACAAATTTTGCAGCAGTACCATAACTCTTAACTTTAAATTTGTATCAGATTTTACTTTAAAAAAAGTATTGCCAAAACCGTTAGCCAGAATCATTTATCGGCTACATTTAGCAGCTTTGTGTCCGCATTACGCCGAACGATGCTGTTTTAAGGTTTTAATCACTTATTAGACGACTATTAACAACCTTATTTTTACTTATTAAAGTGAGATGTTCTTATGACTATTCATATCTATCAAGCACAACTTTTGCACTATCTTACTGAAGATGATTTGACTCAACGAACGCATTTAGAAAATGGAGCACAAAAAACATCATCTGTAGATAAAAGCACCGCATTAAATCCAGTGATTAAAGGCATAACCGTTTATCCTGAATATATTGCAGACGGCGCATTAGTCGTCGATGATGCCACAGGTCTCGTTATAGACTATGGTAGTAGAGAAGCTATGTCAGCTGATCATGCTCATAATCAAGAGGGGCAACAGCCAGTAAAAATTCATGACTGCAAGCACAAGCTTATCATGCCAGGCTTTATCGATACCCATGTGCATTATCCACAAGTCGATATGATCGCCTCTTATGGTGAGCAATTATTGGATTGGCTCAATAATTATACCTTTGTTACCGAAGCTAATTTTGGTGATCCAAAAGTGGCACACGATGCCTCTAAGTTCTTTTTAAATCAGCTATTTGCTAATGGCACAACCAGCGCTATGGTATTTGCCACTAGCCATCCTGAATCGGTTGAAGCGTTTTTTAATGAGAGCGAGCGCCTGAATACCCGTATGATCACCGGTAATGTGTTGATGGACACCAATGCGCCTGAGCATCTGTGCGTACCAACTGAGCAGGGCATCCGTGATAGCCAGAACATCATCGATAAGTGGCACAAGCGCGGTCGTCAGCATGTAGCTATCACGCCACGCTTTGCGATCACCTCGACGCCAAAACAGCTACAAATGACAGGCGAGCTGTACGCCAGTTATGACGATGTCTATCTGCAAACCCATCTAGCCGAAAACCGTGAGGAAGTAGCTTTTGTAAAAGAGCTTTATCCCAATCATAAAGGCTATCTCGATGTGTATGCGGATATGGGCTTATTAGGACGCTATACTACGCTGGCGCATGGTATTTATCTTGAAAGACAGGAGTATGAGATACTTCGGGCAACTGAGACGCAGATTGCGCACTGTCCAACGTCTAATCTTTTTTTAGGCAGTGGACTGTTTGATTTATCCAATACCTTAAGCTATACCGGTGTCAGTATCGCCACTGACGTAGGTGCGGGAACTAGTCTTTCGATGCTAACCACTTTATCAGAGACATACAAAGTTCAGCAACTACAGAACAATCCATTGTCTGCGCATCAAGGTCTGTATCAGATCACTTTAGGCAATGCGCAGTCACTGGTATTAGATGACAAAATCGGTAATTTTATGCCGAATAAAGAAGCCGACTTTGTAGTGATTGATTTAGCTGGAACGGCATTACTTGAGCGGCGTATGAGTCAGACCAAAACCTTGGAAGAGCAGTTATTTGTACTAATGATGCTAGGTGATGATCGGGTAATTGATGAAACGATTATCGCTGGAGTGAGTCGTTATAAGAAGGCCGCTTAAAAATCAAACTGTAGATTGATTTGAATCTATTCCTACAAAAAAGCCAGGGTCTATTTACTAAGTTTTATACTTAAGGAAATAGGCGCTGGCTTTTTTATATTATAAATATAGTCAACGCAGAAGTAGTAATAAAAATTCATAGCAGTCACGCAATACGCTAATATTTATCTTTTTTATCTAGTATCATCTACAACTGATTGAACTTATTTAAATTATTGAGTGTTGCAACAATGAAAAAACGTTTAGCCAAAATTGTATTGCTAACGGCTGTCGGCACAAGTCTTTTACTTATTGTACCTGTCATAATCTACTGGGCACCGGATCGTAGCGTTGCCGAGCTAAAACAATGGCAACTGCCTAATAGCGAATTTATAACCGTTCAAGGCATGCAAGCACATGTAGTACGCGCCAATAAATGTGCTAGCTATCATGATAGTGCTTCAAAAAGTAATGCGGTTAATACAGAACAGCCAAAAACGATTGTTTTACTGCATGGCACTTCAGCGAGCTTACATACTTGGCAAGGCTGGACAAAAGAGCTTAACGATGACTATTGTGTAGTGAGTATGGATTTGCCAGGTTTTGGCTTAACGGGCCCTTATACTGATAGCTCGACTCGATATACGAGCGCCAATTATGCTTCTTTTGTTATCGAAGTTCTTGATAAGTTAAATTTAGATAGCGTTATTTTAGCGGGTAACTCATTAGGGGGCAAAATAGCTTGGCGAACCGCCGCACTGTATCCTGAGCGAATAGATAAGCTGATATTGGTCGATGCCGTTGGTTATCCTGCGACCCCAAAAAGCATTCCTCTTGGTTTTAAACTGGCAACCTATCCAGCTCTAAGACCTATCTTAGGTCGTATTCTACCTAGAAGTGTCGTCAAAAAAAGTATTTTAAGTGTCTATGCTGATGATAGTAAAGTCGATGACGCGCTCATCGATCGCTACTATGATTTATCTCTGCGTACTGGTAACCGTGGCGCGTTGTCAGCTCGTTTAAATGACTTTGATAATATAGAGGATAGAGAGCAAATTAAGCAATTAGCATTGCCAACATTGATTATGTGGGGCGCGAAAGATGAGCTTATTCCTGTTGAGAATGCTGAGTTCTTTCATCGAGATATAGCTAATAGTCAGTTGCAGATATTTGACAACTTAGGCCATGTGCCACACGAAGAAGACTCATTGGCAACCGTTGCAGTAGTTCAACAATTCTTAATTGATACTAAATAAGTTACAGAGCTTAAGATGTTCAATAAGTTTTATATAGAAACTATTATTGATGGACTTGTCTTTGAGCTGTGGTATTCTCAATGAGAAAACGAGACCAATACTGGTTATCTGAAATTAAAGAAGTGATAATAATATGGCTCTTAATATGTATTACAAAGATGGCATGTTTCGCAAAACACGCTGCCAAATTCCTGATGACTTAGTACCTACTCTTTATCAGGTTCATAACAATCCTAAGTTCCCACAATTAACAAGGCTGATTGATACGCTTTATGATAATCCACAGATTAAGCCTGACATGGCTCGCGCCTTAGTTGATGAAATGGTAGCGTTTGAGACCTTAATACTCTCGCTGCATCTACCGTTTCCTAGAGTGCCACTACAAAAAATGCGAAGCTTTTTTGAGTCAGCTTCACAGAAGCAGCAGGTTATTCATACCAGTAGTAATTAAACAAACCCTTCTTGAATCCAACCTAAAAAATCCCCATAATCTAAGCACTTATTAATAATAAATAGCCTAAGTAAATATGCCTAACGTTTCCGAGAATATCCAAGAACCTGCAAACTTAAATCATAGCAATAAGACAATAAATACGAATACTGATATAAATAATTTGGCAGAGATTCCTGTACTTGCTAAAGATAGCTATTATCTCAGCCGTTTGGAGCGTGAGCTGGCGCGTGCTATTGTTTCTAGCAAACAATCAAATAGCGATAAAGCCGAAAAAGAGCTGGCGAAGAAGCGTGCCCAATACGACAAAATAAAAAACCGCTCACAGCAGACGGTGCAAGCGCGTATTGATAGCATTCCCCAAGACTTACCCACGAAACTAAACCTTGATTTGCCTGTCAGCCAACGCGCAGAAGACTTGATTCAAGCGATTATTGATAATCAAGTGATTATCGTCGCAGGTGAGACAGGTTCAGGTAAGACCACCCAATTACCAAAGCTGGCAATGCTGGCAGGTCGTGGTATAAGAGGACAGATAGGACATACCCAGCCGCGTCGTCTGGCTGCGCGTAGTGTCTCAAACCGTATCGCTGAAGAGCTCGGTGAAAAGCTCGGTAATACCGTGAGCTTTAAGATTCGCTTTAACGAAGAGGGTACTGCTCAGTCTGTCGTCAAGCTGATGACTGATGGTATTTTACTCGCTGAATTGGGTCATGATCGGTTTTTGAGTAAATACGACACTATTATTATCGATGAGGCGCATGAGCGTAGTCTCAATATCGACTTTATTATGGGTTACCTGAAGAAATTACTTCCTAAACGTCCTGATCTAAAAGTTATTATTACCTCAGCAACGCTCGATACCAAGCGCTTTAGTGAGTATTTTAGCCGTTATGATGCTAAGCAAAAACGTAAAGTTCCTGCGCCAATTTTCAATGTCGAAGGCCGTAGCTTTCCAGTCGAAGTGCGCTATCGTCCGCTAACCGATGAGCCAGTGACCAGCTCTGATGATGATAGCTATGATGACTTTGAAGAGAATCTACCGCGCGCTGTCGTTGCCGCAGTAGAAGAATGCTTTCATGACGCGCAGAGTAAAGGGCATGGCGATCAAGCCGATATCTTGATATTTGCCGCGACCGAAGCGGAGATTCGCGAGACGCAAGAGGTGCTTGAGCGTCATGGCCCCAAGCATACCGAAGTGCTGCCATTATTTGCCCGTCAGACCTATGAAGAGCAGCAGCGTATCTTTCAGCCCTCAGGCCGTGGTCGGCGTATCGTCATTGCGACCAACGTTGCCGAAACCGCATTGACGGTGCCTGGTATTCGCTATGTCATTGATTTAGGGTTTGCGCGGATATCGCGTTATTCCTATCGCTCACGCGTTCAGCGTTTGCCGATTGAAGCAATCTCACAGGCCGCTGCTAATCAGCGTAAAGGTCGTTGTGGTCGTGTCGCGCCAGGCGTCTGTATTCGACTCTATAGTGAAGAGGACTTCAAGGGTCGTCCTGAGTTCACTGAGCCTGAGATTCTACGTACTAACTTAGCTTCGGTTATTTTGCAGATGGCAAACCTGCGCCTAGGCAGTGTCGATGATTTTGAGTTTATTGAGCCGCCTGATAATCGTCTGGTCACTGACGGTCATAAGCTACTGGATGAGTTAGGCGCAATCACTGCTAAAAATGATAAAGCAGCTAGTAATGTAAATAATAAGTCCAAAAGAGATGGTTTAGATCATTTGCATCTGACGGCTACTGGTCAAAAGATGGCGCGAATGCCTATCGATCCAAGACTGGCACGTATGCTCGTTGCTGGTAGCGACTTTGACTGTATTCGTGAGATGCTCATCGTGGTTGCTGCCCTTGCGGTACAAGATCCGCGTGAGCGCCCAGCTAATAAGCGCCAACAAGCCGATCAGAAGCACGCTGAATTTCGTCAAGATGACTCAGATTTTCTATTTTATTTAACCCTGTGGAAGGCGTTGTTTGAAAGCGATGAGAATGGCAATAAGCTCTCTGGCAATCAGCGTAAGCAGTTTACCAAAAAGAATTATCTGAGCTTTCCGCGGGTACGGGAATGGAATCAAACCCATCGTCAACTGGTACAGATGGTTACGGATCTAAAGCTGACTGATGTCAATGACATCAAAGGTAATGGCACTAGTAGCAGTAATAACAACAATACTAAAAATAGTAAAAACAGCTCAAAAGCATTAGCCAATGGTAGCGATCCTACTGGTGTCGATGATGAAGAAATAAAAGCGGTCAAATACGCCAATTTGCATCGCGCCTTAATGACAGGTCTGCTCTCTACTATTGCTCATAAGACCGAGAGTCGTGGCGAATATTTAGCCGCCCGCCAGCAAAAAGCCAAAATATTTCCAGCGAGTACCGTATTTAAGCAAATACCACCTTGGGTTATGGCGTTTGAGGTAGTAGAAACCTCGCAAGTGTTTATGCGTACCGTTGCCAAGATTGAGCCCGAATGGATTATTTCAGCGGCAGGCGACTTGCTCAAATATCATTACTTTGAGCCACATTGGTCAAAGAAAACAGGACGAGTCAAAGCTTATGCCCAGATTAGCCTATTTGGGCTGATTATTATCCCTAAGCAGCTAACCAACTATGAACAAGTCAATCTCGTCGAGTCGCGTGAGATCTTTATCCGTGATGGCTTAGTGACAGGAAATCTCGGTCGCCAAGCGCCGTTTCTGCAGCACAATATGGACAAAATTGCTCATGTTGAGCGTATTGAGGATAAGCTGCGCCGTCGTGATTTGTTGGTTGATGAAGAGACGCTGTATCAGTTCTATGATCATAAAATACCCGAGCATGTTGCCAGTCGTAAGTCTTTTGAGGACTGGCGCGCGGAGATGGAAAAGAGCGATATGCAGTATCTGTTCTTTACTGATGATGATGTTCTCAATAGCCAAGCGCCAACCACTGGCGACTTCCCAGAAGTTTGGCAATTAGGCGATTTAAAACTGCCTTTGCGCTATATCTTTGATCCCTCAAGTGACGATGATGGGGTGACTATTCGCGTGCCATTAGCAGCGCTACCACAGCTGGATGCGATTGAGCTGTTATGGGGCGTGCCTGGTTGGCGCTATGAGCTAGTACTGCAACTGCTCAAGTCACTACCCAAAGATATCCGTCGCCAAATTGTACCTATTCCAGATATGGCCGATAGCTTATTTGATGAATTGCAACCACAAGGCGAGCAAGGCCTGCTTAAGCAACTGTGCCATGCGCTTAACCGTCGAGGTATTATGTCGGTTACGCCTGATAAGTTCAGTCCATCGTCGATTGATCGTTACTTGCAGCCACAAATATCAGTAGTCGATGATAAAAACCGCGTGATCGAAAAAGGTCGCGATCTACAAACGCTACAGATTCGTCATGCTAGCGAGACCAGCCAAGCGATTACTGAGCAGCAAGGGGCACACACTGAGTTCCCTGAGCACTTCGCTTTTAGTAAGAATCGGCATAGTGCAGGCGTGGTCATGAAGCAGTTCTCAGCGCTCGTTGCGGACGCATCAGGTGAGGCCGTTTCTATTCATCAATATACGGATGTCAATGCTGCGCTGCAAGCTCATCGCATTGGTGTGCTGACTTTGATTAAAGCTAAGCTTGGCGCAAAGAAAAAGCAGCTGACTAGTCAAATTGATAATATATTTAAATTGGCTTTTGCGCCACTTGGCGATATGGAAAAGCTCAAAACTATCATTATTGATGCGGCAGTAGATGCGACGCTTGAGGAGCATTATGCCTTATTCGATCACAGTAGTGATTTGCCTGAGAGTGCTGATAGTATCGCTATTGGGTTGAGCGAAGAGTTGCCCTTTATGGTTGAAGAGTACCAACAAACAGAAAAAGTCGTCATCAGTAACTTCTTACTTATCGGTCAAGATGTTATCAAAACTCTCAAAAGTGTCTACACTCGCTGGCAGCGTATTCGTCAGAGTCTACTGATGCTGGATCGCGAAATCTTTGGTGAGTCCATTGATGATATTGAAGATCAGTTAGAAGATCTGCATTTGGCGGACTTTGTTTACCGTATGGATTATAGTCATTGGCAGCAGTATCCGCGTTATTTAGAAGCGCTTGAGTTACGAATTGAGCGCCTTGAGCACAACTTGGAGGCTGATCTTGACGGGGTCTATGCGCTTGATTTGCATATGGAGCGATTGGGCAATCGGGCTAGTGATAGCGCGATTAGCGACTATCGTTGGATGGTAGAAGAGTATCGAATTCAGCTATTTGCCCAGCCAATGAAAACCCGTATGGCGGTATCACCTAAGCGTTTGAGTAAGATTTGGGATAAGGTGGGTTAAGAGATTACACTGCAACTTTAGTGTTAATAAAAATTATAACTAGGCTCACAGCTATGACAACCATAGAAAAACTTGCGAACCATGACCCATCTACTCGCGTAGAGGAGGACTCGCTAGGTCAGCAGTCCGTTCCTGCCAGTGCTTTATACGGCATCCAAACTCAGCGCGCAGCACAAAACTTCGATATCACAGGCACGCCTATCAGTCATTTTTCAGAGCTAGTACGCGCCTTAGCTATGGTGAAATACGCGGCCGCTAAAGCGAATCATCAGCTCGACATACTGAGTGATGATAAAGCTGATGCTATCACTGATGCTTGTTTAGAGCTGATTGAGGGCGCACATCATGAGCATTTTATAGTTGATCTTATTCAAGGCGGTGCTGGCACTTCGACCAATATGAATGCCAATGAAGTCATTGCCAATCTTGGTCTTGTTAAGATGGGCTATAAGTATGGTGAGTACCGTCATTTGCATCCTAATAATGATGTCAATTGCTCACAATCGACTAATGATGTCTATCCTAGTGCCGCGCGTATAGCGATTATATTCTCAGCGCGTGCCCTAAAACAAGCGGTTAGCCAATTACAGCGTAGTTTAGAAGCTAAGGGTCAAGAGTTCAGTGAGATCCTTAAAATGGGGCGCACCCAAATGCAAGATGCAGTGCCGATGACATTAGGTCAAGAGTTCCATGCTTTTGCTAGTGATTTGGGCGGTGAGACGGATCGTATTGAGCATACCTGTCAGCAGCTATGTGAGGTAAATTTGAGTGGTACGGCTATTGGTACAGGCCTCAATGCGCCCAGTCGCTATGCAGATCTAGTGATAAAGGAGTTAGCTGTCGTTAGTGGTTTGCCTATACGCTTGGCTGTGGATCTGATGGCGGCTAGCTCTGATATGGGTGACTTTGTGACCTTTTCAGGGACGCTCAAACGCTTAGCTATTAAGCTGTCCAAGCTCAGCAATGACTTGCGTCTGCTCTCAAGCGGCCCGCGTACGGGTCTCAATGAGATAAATCTACCAGCAGTACAGCCAGGCTCCTCCATCATGCCAGGCAAGGTAAATCCAGTCATACCTGAGGCGATGAATCAAACGGCTTTTCAGATAATGGGCACGGATATGTCGGTGACTATGGCAGCAGAAGCAGGGCAACTACAGCTTAACGCTATGGAGCCTTTAATCGTCTATAATTTACTCAATAACTCGCGGATGCTCGAGAAGTCCATACGTATGCTCGATAAGCTATGTATTCAGGGTATTACCGCGAATGAGGATCACTGTGCCCAATACGTCGAGAGGAGTATCGGTATTGTCACCGCTCTAGTGCCTCATATCGGTTATGACAATGCCAGCCGTATCGCAGGCATAGCATTACACAGTGGTCTTGGTGTGGCAGAATTGGTCAGACGCGAGAAGCTGTTGAGCGATGAGCAGCTCGCCGCGATCTTATCTCCTAGCGCTATGACCACAAACTTATAAAGGTTGGGTGTGATAACTTTACTGCAAACTCATCAGCCGCTATTGGTACTAAGTGTGCTGCTATTAATAGTCATCGTAATTTTATGGGGATTGCAGTACGTCGTCATTCGCTATGGCAAAAGCGCCTTTATGCTAATCAAGCGATACTGGCACAAGTTTGAGCAGTATTTTGGCGTAGATAAGCGACTCACTCACCTAAAAAATAGCCAGCCAAAGCTCTATCAGTTTCTTTGGCGACGGCTACATGCTCAGCACTTTCATGGCTTGCCGCTGAATATTTTGTCGTTACTGATGATCTATATAGCAGCTGTGTTCGTGGGGCTGGTCGAAGATGTCGTTACCTCCGACTCTATAGTGGCGCTCGATCACTTAGTCTCACAGCAGATGAGTTTGCTCAGTGAAGCTGGGGTCATCGATGTTTTTATTGCGATCACCAGCTTAGCCTCTACACCGATTACTATCTTAGTGATGCTACTGACGGCTATGGTATGCTGGGTTGTGCGTCAGCGCTATATCATCATAGGCCTACTCATAGCCGTGATCGGTAGCACGATATTTACCTTTGTAACTAAAATGCTCTTTCAGCGCGCGCGTCCCATAGATATTTTATTGCTTGAGAGTACCTATTCTTTCCCAAGTGGACACGCGACCGTCACCGTTGCCCTATATGGATTTTTGGCTTACATTGCTATTCGCTTTAGTGAGCGCTTTGCCGTCCAAGTGCGTATCGTTATGATGACTATTTTAGTGACGGTACTAATAGGGTTGAGTCGAATAGTGCTCAATGAGCATTATTTAAGCGATGTATTAGGCGGCTATTTGGTTGGCACATTATGGTTGACAGTGGCTATCAGTGTGACTGAATGGTTAACGATTAAAGACAAAATCAACTGGCAAATAACTTGGTCAAACGCGCAGATATATTTAGTCTGGTTCAGTGTAGTTGGGGTCCTGATGAGTACTTTGATATATGCAAGGATTTATCAATTCCCCTTGCTACTTTAGATGATTTTTTAGCTATCAATAGTGCCCTCAGGTAGATGTTCAATAAGCTTTATACGACTTCGTGCAATTAGGTCAACATAAAGAACCTGCTATGTAGAATTATATAAAAATACTATACTATAAGATAAT
Source organism: Psychrobacter sp. M13 (assembly GCF_030718935.1). Lineage (NCBI taxonomy): Bacteria > Pseudomonadati > Pseudomonadota > Gammaproteobacteria > Moraxellales > Moraxellaceae > Psychrobacter > Psychrobacter sp. M13. Next base: position 1,744,717 of record NZ_CP132194.1, on the reverse strand, counting down.
ATATAGATACTATATATTATAACCTATATATCAGAATCTACATTAAATGAGGAATAGCTATGATTTTTCGGCAATTGTACGAGCCCCTTTCGAGTACTTATACTTATCTAATAGGGGATGAGGACACAGGAGAGGCGATTCTTATTGATCCTGTTATTGCAACTATGGATCGGGATTTGGCCGAATTGCATAAGTTAGGATTGAAACTAGCCTATACCGTTGATACGCATATTCATGCCGATCATATCACCGCAGCATTAGAGATGAAGCGTGCTGTTGGCAGTCAGATCGCAGCGCCCGCCTATGATCGGTTAGAGTGCGCCGATGTTGGTCTTGAAGAGGGCATACCACTAAAGGTTGCTGGCATTACCTTAGACCCTTTACATACGCCAGGGCACACTGCTGGACATTTTGCTTATCTCTGTAATGAACGGGTATTTACAGGTGATGCTTTGTTAATTGAGGGTTGCGGTCGCACTGACTTTCAGAACGGTGATGCTGATGCCTTGTATGATTCTGTGCGCAACAAGCTGTTTGCTTTACCCGATGAGACCTTAGTCTATCCCGCGCATGATTACAAAGAGCGCTTTGTCTCCTCAATCGCTCAAGAGAAAAAACGCAATCCACGGCTCGGTGGGGACATATCTATTGAGGCGTTCAGGGACATCATGAATAATTTGAACCTGCCGTATCCAAAATTCATTGACCACGCCGTACCTGGTAACCAGCAATGCGGTGTCTGCCCAGACGACTTGCCAGATAACTTGGCGGGCTACTGTCGCCAGATGACTCAAAGCCCTCAAGGTTAAGGTGGTCTAAGGTGTGTCATCAATTGTCAAATGAAGTCAGCTCTGCATATAACGCTAGCCCCGACCTTTAGCGACTGCCATATACGCAGGCTTTAGCATCATCTCTTCTAAAAACCCAGCAAAGTAGCTTTTTTTTAAAGGGTCTACTAAAGGTACGCTAGGAGTTAGGTTATTGTCATAATTGAACTCAACCAGCATCGCTTTACCTTCTTTTATGAGCAGCGGACACGAAGTATAGCCATTGAATTTTTGACTGGGTGCGCGGCCTTGTATTACATCGATAAGATTGGTCGTTACTATTATTACTGTTACTGTTACTGTTATCGTGTTTGTCAGCGCTAGTGTGGGATGAACCATCCTCTGGACGTAGTAGATAAGGCAAATTACTGAAAAGTCGTTTCATAATATTACCCTAAAATTGTCCCAAAATTGGATGACCGTTACACTGAGTTGGGCATCATACTTAATCGATTATCATGCTCAAACAACCGTTTTTAAGCGTATCTATCATATTCGCGACGGCGTCACTCATGAGGAGGTTGGTGAGGGGAAAGCGTTTGAATAGGAGGGTGTTATCGGATTAGGGTACATCATCGCTTGATAGCGTCCTTTTAGAGTAAGCTATATTTAGCAATCTGAGCTCTCCCATTGCCCATCACGGCATGCTTGATGTTTGAGTGTTTAGCCCTATATTTTATAAAAAATCACAAACTATACAACTATACATAATTTCAGCGTCACTCATAGGCTCGTAACCTCGAATCTCATATGAACAAGATTCAGCCTTGCAATCAAAATCTACCTTGATATCGTAATCGCCAGTATAGGTCGCTTCGAACTGAACAATTGAATTATTTTCATCGTCAATAGCCTTAGATAATAAGTTGCCATCACGATCATAGACGTATAAATTTATTTTACTACAATCCATAGCGCAAGCCGCGATAAGAGCGTAAGTTCCGTTAGATAAAATAGACATATTTTCGATTTTCGAAGAAGAGTCGCTCAAGCTTCCGACTATACTATTGCTACTATAATTAGAGTATCCTTGATCTATTAAATAGTTACGGCTTTTATTTAACTTATCGTCGATAGACTTCATAGAGAGTCTAAAATTAGAGATATCATCAACTTTAGTTTGCGCTTGTTGATTCCCTTGATCCGCTGATTTTTTGAACCAATCAAAGGCTTCGTCTTTGTTCTTTGGCACCCCAAACCCATAGTAGTACAGCTTTCCCACATTAGACTGTGCCTCTGCATGGTTTTGATTCGCAGCTTTTAGATACCAATCCATTGCTTTATCCCAATCTTGATAGGAGGTTTTAGAGTAAATCAAGCCTATCTGATTTTGTGCATCAGCATCACCTTGTAACGCTGATTTTTTGTACCAGCTTAGCGCTTTACTTAGATCTCTAGAAGTACCTTTGCCATTTTCATACATGTGACCTAAGTTATATTGAGCATCGGAATAGTTTTGCATGGCGGATTTTTGATACCATTCAAACGCTTTATTATAACTCTGACTCACACCCTCGCCTGAATAGTATTTAAGGCCGAGATTATATTGAGCGCTAGGGTCACCTTGGTTCGCTGATGTTTGTGTTTGCGAGAGGTTGCTATCGGCCATTGCTGGAACGACTAAAGCTAAAGATAACAACAATGGGATACTACAGTTAACCGTTTTTGTCCATGAGTGTGTCATTGTCAGTATCCTTAATGTGAGTATTAGAGGTATAAAAAAATACTATTTTTTGATTATTATGCAAAGCAGTACAATAAATATGGCATTACTTAAATATAATTTTTTATAAGAAGCATTGCAAGTATTCTTAAAAGTGGATTTATACTTGCGATGTTTATTTGTTTGAGTCAATATAATATTTAACGGAGATCATATTGAAACAAGGACATTCAGCATGAGCAAATTAACTTGGCTTATAAGTCCCAGTGTCATCACATTATCAATCTTGATAAGTGCTTCTCAAGCTAGTGCCTCAGAAATCTCTCATAATTATGCACCAACAGTAGATCTTCAGGAAACTGAAGGTCTTTATTTTTTTGAGAATTTAGGTGAAGTTGAAAAAGAGGGTAAATATGGTTTTATAAATAGTCAGGGCGATATTGTAGTGCCTTCTATATATGATGAGGTTGGGGCATTTTCAGAAGGGCTGGCGAGTGTCGAAAAAAAGGGCAAATCAGGATTTATAGATACACATGGGAATGTCGTCATTTCATTTGATTACGACCGACCAAGTAGATTCTCTGATAGCTTGGCACGAGTCAGAAAAGATGGACGATACATATTTATTGATAAGACAGGAGCAGAAGTTTTAGATGTCGATAAGTACTATAACCTGAATCCTTTTTCTTACGCAGAGATTTTTTTGAATGGCTTAGCTCTAGTAGAAACAGAAACTAAGCAAGGACTTATCAATAAAAAAGGGGAGCTCGTTGCACCTATCCAATACGATCTCATTGATTTGCCTTTTTTAGAAGGTTTGGTAATGGTTAAGCAGAACGATAAATACGGCTTTTTAAATCAGCAAGGTCAAGAGGTTGTACCGCCAAAGTATGATAGTGCCGTTATTTTTTCAGAGGAGCTGGCGCGTGTTAGCTATGAAGGTAGATACGGTTTTATCAATCAACAGGGAAAAATCGTTATACCAATAGTTTTTGAACAAGCTTCTTCTTTTTCAGGCGGTGTCGCAAAAGTAAAAAAAGACAATATTTGGATCACTATTAATAAAAAGGGAGAGTATATATGAGACGGATGACATTTATTTTGGCTATGACTGCTTTACTGTATTCACAGATGACAGTAGCGCACGCAGTAACAAATCAGGTCGATATCAGAGGTTTACAAATGAGTTGCACGACACCTGAAAATGTAAAGGCATCAATATTCACAGATACTGGATTTAATGACGTTGGTTTGTCTACGAGATATTTTCTTGGGATGCCATATATTTCAGTGAACTCCGATATATTAAGTCAATATTCAAGTAATGTTGCACAGTGGTGGTTCGCTCATACATGTGGACATTTTATTTTTGATACCATCGTTGAGGAGAACGAGTCGACTGCAGATTGCTATGCCACTAAGTATTTAGTACAAAATGAAATTATTAAAGATGATGAAGCGCTGTCTGATTTTTATAATGAGCTTTTGTCGCTTCCCAAACCTCTTGCCGAACATTTACCTACTCCTGACCGAATAAAAGATATGGCAAATTGCGAGATATAGTCGTTATTACTTTTTCTTCTAAAATGACTATACCAGTTTATTTATAGCATTAAATGTTATTACTGATTTTAAGGAGTCATTGAACCTTGCGTTTAATTTGAGTGATTTAACTACAATCATCATGGAGGATGAGATTATGAAACTATTAGCTAGTACAGTCGCTGTGGCGAGTTTGCTTTTTTCTGCAGGCGTCTCAGCAAAAGACTTAAAAAGTTGTATTGATATGGATCATACTTGGGGGAATTCCTGTAGTTCGTCAGAGTCTATAGATATAACGCTTACCAATGAGTGTCCTCAAGAGGCCTATGTCAGACTCTGTATGGAAAAGACTAATGGCGATTGGACTTGTCGTAGTCGCTCAGAGCTAAGGCCTAACAGAGATGTAACCTTTTATACTTGCAATGCAACGGGTGAGACTAAGTTTGCGGCATGTACAGGTGGCTATAAAGAATGTGGATTCCCAGATCCTTGATAACGAAAATTTTTAGAGGTGTGATTTTTTATAAAACTATAATCGGAGCGTTCGTATGAAAAAATTAGCCCTATTAGCCATAGCGGGATTAGTGTCAGTGTCTGCAAGTGCTATAAGTTTCGATGAGGTTTATGAAGACAATCGTTCAACAGTATATGTTTCCGAGAAGTCTAGATCTGGTGATAAGGTTGAAGCGCTTGTGACTAATATTTACAAGCGCAATATGACTTTTAGTCTTTTATCAATAGAGTACAATAGAATTATAGAATCAGTTGAATTTATCTGTAGTACTCCAAGGCAGTCAAAGTCTTTATTGATGATAACTTATCTAGATGGTAAAGAAGTTGACAGAAGTGATCTCAGTATGTTTGCATCTTATGAAGACGTTGATCGAAGTGCGAGTGAAACAGCTGTAGCTGATTTTTTATGCTCAAGATAAGCAAATGATAGCGCGACGAGCTAATAACGCTGTCACTATCCTTGTGCAAGTATTTTTATAAAATCTCACATTCAAGCTTGTCCAGCAATGTCCAATACTCTTATGATGGTTATCATTTTGCCTAGGATGAGGTAATTGCCTTGAAGTAGGGCAAGCTATTATTCGATTCATTATAAGCATCAGATTTTGGTGAAAAATCCATAGTAATCTGAGCAACTTCCGATAATTTGACCTCTTTAATACCCGTAGACTTTAATGCGTCATCTATCTCTGGTTCGGCATAAGTCACAGAGTAATAGTTATCAACACCATGGCTAACAAAAACTTTCTCATTGTATGATCCAGTAAAATAGTAATCTACTACGATAAAAATGCGGATTTATTGTCCAAGCATACCTACCATAATGAAAAGAATGAAGACATAAAGGTAGTGCTATATTCTTATAACACTATATATTTATCTTATGCCATCTTGCGCACCATATTAGTTGACTGACGCGTTCTAGTCTATCGCAATCGTAGCGCTGGGCGACAATAAGCGTCGTATGACTCAACACGCCCTAACTTATAGTAAAAGGGTTTGTGCTATAGCTGAATTAATCAAGGAAAAACAACGGTTATATATCATAGCGTTATTGTTAGCTTTAGCGATGTTACTAGCTTTATATCCTCTATCAAAATCTACACTTGGCTATCAAATAACAAAAGCACTCAATTTAAGTTCTCTCTAAGCAAATTATCGCTATATGATAAGAGTAATTGATAAACTATTTTTCAGTAAAAATAGCAGAGGAGTTATCGATAATGCTAGATTTGGCAAACATGAGTCCTAAAGAGGTCAGGCAATTAATCCGCAATAATAAAATTAATAAATCTACTTCTGGCATGTGCAAAGGCCATATACAGGCAAACTTAGTCATTGTTCCTAAAGACTTGGCCTATGATTTTTTGTTGTTTGCACAAAGAAACCCTAAACCTTGTCCTGTTTTAGATGTCACAGATGTCGGTAGCGCAGAACCTAAGCTCATGGCGAAAGGTGCCGATTTAAGATTTGATGTACCAAAATATAATATATATAAATATGGTGAGTTAACAGATGAAGTATCTGATCTAACTGACTATTGGAGAGACGATCTGGTCGGCTTTCTCCTAGGCTGTAGCTTTTCCTTTGAAACTGCCATGCTAAATGCGTCAATTCCCATAAGGCATATCGAAGACAATCACAATGTGCCTATGTACGTGACCAATATAGAAACTGAGCCTGCTGGGAGATTCCATGGAAAAATGGTGGTCAGTATGAGACCAATACCGTATCAGATGGTGACCCGAGCCGTACAAGCAACGTCTAGGTTCCCTCAAGTACATGGCGCACCTATCCATATAGGAGATCCTAGCCTAATAGGGATAAAAGATATAAATCTGCCTGATTTCGGTGACTCATCGATAATAAAAGAGGGTGAAGTGCCTGTTTTTTGGGCCTGTGGTGTCACCCCGCAAAGTATAGCTATGACCAGCAAGCCTGAGCTTATGATTACTCATTCACCAGGGTATATGTTCATCTGTGATCCCAAAGATGAAGACTTGGCTGTCCTATAGTTTTTAGTTGAAAATATAGGGGTATGCCACGGTTGAATATTGTAATACTTCTTGTTATGTTGACCCTTAAATAAAGTAATGAATCCCTTTTTACTCTAATGGAATAGCTAATAATATGGATATTAATTTCACTGATCTAGAAAAGCTCATAAAGCTAGCGGAACGCTCTGATATACACTCGTTAAAAGTCACGGATGGCGATGCGCGTATCAATATTATTTGTCAGTCTAATGGCAGTGGCAGCGATCACCAAACGGCTAATCATACCAGTCATAGTAGCGGACAGCATCTAGAGACTAGAGACGATGTCAATGTAGGCGCTAACAGCACTGATGAAACCCCGCCTGCCGAAGACCAAAACAATCAAAGCAATCAAGTATCAGCCCCTATGCTCGGCACTTTTTATCGACGCTCAGAGCCTAGTGCTGATGAGTTTGTCAGCGTTGGCGATCAGGTTGAAGCAGGGCAGACGCTGTGTATTATTGAGGCGATGAAAATGATGCATGAGGTAAAAGCAGACGTGGCTTGTACTATCAAAGAGGCTTTGGTTGATGAAGGGGATGTCGTGGAGTATGGGCAGCCTTTATTTGTTATAGAGCCGCAATAGAGCCAAATAGCCAATAAACGCTATAGCCAATACTATATTCTTTAAAAAGACCAGCTTAGGGAAACTGATATGTTCTCAAAAATCTTGATTGCCAATCGTGGTGAGATTGCTCTGCGGGTTATCCGAGCTTGTAAACAGCTAGGTATTCAATCCGTCATTGCCTACTCAGAAGCAGATAAAGACTCGTTACCAGTGCGCTTAGCCGATGAGAAAATATGCATTGGCCCTGCTAATGCCACACATAGCTACCTCAATCAAAGAGCGCTTGTCTCCGCGGCAAAAATGACAGGCGCTGAGGCTATTCATCCAGGCTACGGGTTTTTATCTGAAAATGCAGACTTTGCAGCTTTAATCGAACAGTCGGGTCTGATATTTATTGGCCCAACAGCCGACAATATAAGAGAGATGGGAGACAAGGTCGAGGCCAAGAAGCAAATGATGCAAGCGGGCGTGCCCTGTGTTCCTGGCTCCGAAGGTGCTTTGCCGACTGATGCGGATCAAGTGATCAAGATTGCAAATGACGTCGGCTATCCTGTCATTATTAAAGCGGCTAGCGGTGGCGGTGGTCGCGGTATGCGTGTCGTCGACAAGCAGGACGATCTGTTATCTGCCATTTCTATGACCCAAACCGAAGCCAAAGCCAACTTTGGTAGTGATATCGTTTATCTTGAAAAATACTTGCAATTGCCTCGGCATGTTGAAGTTCAAGTCTTATCTGATACTCATGGTAACGCTATCTACTTGGGTGAGCGCGATTGCTCTATGCAGCGCCGCCATCAAAAAGTCATCGAGGAAGCACCAGCACCGGGTATTACCGATGAGCAAAGACAGCGGATAGGTCAAGCTTGTGCGACTGCCTGCCAGCAAATGCACTATAGAGGGGCTGGCACGTTTGAATTTTTATATGAAAATGGGGAGTTCTTCTTCATCGAGATGAATACTCGGATTCAGGTTGAGCATACTATTACTGAGATGGTCACAGGGGTAGATATCGTTCAAGAACAAATACGAGTCGCCGCAGGGCTACCGCTAGCCCATGAGCAAAGCGATATTATTATCACTGGACACGCTTTTGAATGCCGCATTAATGCTGAAAACCCTAATACCTTTTTGCCAAATGCGGGACGTATAGACTACTGTCATATGCCAGCAGGGCTTGGCGTCCGAGTGGACAGTCATGTTGAGTCCAATTATGTCGTGCCACCTTCTTACGATAGCCTAATTGCCAAAATGTGCGTGCATGATGCTTCAAGAGAGCAAGCGATAAAAAAGATGCAAGCGGCATTGTCAGAGGCGCAAATTACAGGGATTGATACTAATATCAGTCTTCATGAGCGCCTATTCAAAGATGCAGGGTTTTGTAAAGGTCAAATGAGTATTCATTATCTAGCGGAATGGATAACGGACAATATCTAAAGCTTGAGTGGCAATGTATAACGAAAATATATATAACCAAGACAGTGTATAACCAAGATAATGCAAAACAAAGATGATGGAGCGCACGCTAATGGATTTACAGTGGCAACTATGCAGTGAGACCAATCTGGTTTTATTCTTCCCTAAACCTATCACCTTAGAAAAACAGCAACAGTGCTGGGCGTTGGCAGATAGCATACAACAGCTGCCAGAGGTTATAGAAGTAGTGATTGGGATGAATACGCTCAGTGTATTTATAGCGCCGCTAGTATGGATCGAGCTACAGAGCTTTAAAGATAAGCTATCCGCGCTGCTTGATGATATCCCATCAAAGATAATCAATGGCAATCATGTTGAGATTCCAGTGCGCTATGGCGGTCAATATGGTCCTGATCTAAAGTCTATGGCCACTGAACTAGGCCTCTCGGTTGAAGCTGTGGTGAATCTGCATACCGAAGCGACTTATACCGTCTATTTCATTGGCTTTCAACCTGGATTTCCTTATCTTGGTGGCTTATCCGAATCTTTATATTTCCCAAGGCATGCTATCCCAAGAACGCAAGTACCCGCAGGCTCAGTTGGTATCGGCGGTGAACAGACAGGCGTCTATCCCTTTGAGTCTCCAGGGGGCTGGCAGCTATTAGGGCAGACTGATAGTGCTTTATTTGATTTAGACCAAGCGTCTCCTACCTTGCTAAACGCAGGCGATACCTTACAGTTTAGAGCTGTCGATATTCATGACTGACATCGCTATAAGTAATAGCTACATGAATAAAAAATATCAATAAAATAAAGAAATAAAAAATAAATAGAAATATAAAAAGGTAGCATCGATGAAGATTTTAACCACAAATGCGCTTGCTAGCATCCAAGACTCAGGACGATTTGGCTACCGAAGTATGGGGGTAGGTAGAAATGGCGTCATGGATAGCTGGTCATTGCAAGCAGGCAATGCTTTGATGAAAAACGATCTTAACGAGCCTGCTATTGAAATTGCTATGGGTGAGTTGATTGTAGAATTTGAAGAAAATGTCAGTTTTTGTCTAACCGGTGCGTTATACGAGGCTTATTTAGATGATAAGCGTATTGCTTGCTATTGGCGTATCAATGCGCAGGCAGGGCAAACCCTCAAACTCATACGCCCATTACAAGGGATGTATACCTATCTGTGTGTGCACGGTGGCTTTGATATAGAGCCTGTCCTGCAGTCTACTAGTACCAACCTAAAAGCTGGGTTCGGTGGCTTTGAGGGTAGATATCTCAAGGCAGACGATACCCTAAAAGTTAGAGCCGCCTCAAACTTACCTGTCATAGGGGTGGCAAGGCTTGTACCTACTCAGACTATTAGAGTGATAAAAAACAGCGAGTACGAATACTTTACCTCTGACTCAAAAGCGGCGTTTGAGTCGCAACAATGGCAACTACAAAGTAGCAGCAACCGTATGGGCTATCGCTTGAATGGTAACGCCCTTGAGTTTATTGAAGCTATACAGATGAGTTCGCACGGCGTCGATATCGGTATGATTCAAGTGCCGCCACAAGGTCAGCCGATTGTGCTGATGGCTGACGCACAAACCACAGGCGGCTATCCTAAAATAGCCACGGTGATTAACGCAGATATAGGGCTCATGGCGCAAATTAGATTTGGTAAAACCTGTCAATTTGCCATGGTAACCGTAGAGCAGGCATTATATGAACAGCAAAACCGACACTATTATATCGAGCAAATTAAGGAGTACGCCCATGAAAATTGATGCTTCAAAAACCGTCGATAGCGTTGACTTAAACGCCGACGTCGCCGAAGGCTGCGGCCAAGATGACAAGCTATTAACCATAGTTAGCTCGGCTAACGTCTGCTGCGGTCTTCATGCAGGCTCTTATGCCGAGATGTTAGCTACCTTGCAATTAGCGAAACAAAACAACGTTAGAGTAGGCGCGCACCCTGGACTAAATGACAGAGAGAACTTCGGTCGTACCAATCAATCCTTAGACGAGGGTGAGTATCGAGCCTTGATGGCTTATCAGTTGGGCGCGACAAAAGCGCTCTGTGACTTGGTTGGGGTTTCATTAGAGTATGTCAAACCACACGGTGCTTTGTATAATCAAGCAGCCAGCGATGAGAAGCTATCAGATATCTTGGTCAGCGAAATAAAGCGTTTTGATCCCACTTTAAAAGTGATGGGTTTATCAGGGGGCTATCTAGTCAAATCAGCCAAAAACCATGGCTTAGAGGTGATATCAGAAGTATTTGCCGATAGAAACTATGAAAAAGATGGCTCATTGGTCTCTCGCAGCAAAGATAACGCGGTAATAACCGATACTGACGAGGCCGTTAAGCATGTATTGCAAATGCTTAACGAAGGAGAAGTCACTAGTATATGTGGCGCGACGGTGCCAGTAGAGGCGCAAAGCATCTGTTTACATGGTGATGGTGAACACGCCATTTTATTTGCGCAGGAGATAAAGAAGCAGCTAGAGCTTCAAGGTATTGAGATATCGGCTTAATATCAGCTTAAAAATAGTTTGAACCACCTACTCTGTATAAAACAAGGATGTATATGAGTACCTTAAAAAAACACAATACTGCTATTTTGGGTGCCGCTTTTTTGATGGCGACCTCAGCAGTAGGGCCAGGGTTTTTGACCCAAACGGCTACTTTTACCGAAAGCCTAATGGCTAGCTTTGGTTTTGTCATCCTCATATCTATTATTATGGATATTGGGGTACAGCTTAACGTTTGGCGAATAGTTGCAGTATCCAAAAAGCGTGCGCAGGAAATTGCTAACTTAGTCTTTCCAGGGGTTGGTTATTTGCTAGCTTTCCTGATTATCGCAGGGGGACTGGCTTTTAATATCGGTAATATCGGTGGCGCTGGGCTTGGCATGCAGTCAATGTTCAATATCTCGCCGATCACTGGTGCACTGATCAGTGGGGTGATTGCTGTTGCTATATTTTTAGGCCGAGAAACTGGGCCTATGATGGACAAGTTCGCGCAATTAATGGGCTTTATTCTCATTGTATTGATCATTTATGTGGTATTCAAATCTGACCCGCCATTAGCCGAAGCCGTCACTAAGACCATCATGCCCGACAAGATTGATGCAGTCGCTATCGTCACTTTAGTTGGCGGTACCGTCGGCGGTTATATCACTTTCTCTGGCGCGCATCGCTTGCTAGAAGCTGGCGTGAGTGGTGAAGAAAACCTAGCAGACGTTACTAGAAGTTCAGTAACGGGTATTTTAGTGGCCTCTGTTATTCGCGTATTCTTATTCCTTGCTGTTTTAGGCGTGGTTTCTCAAGGTGTTTCATTGGATCCTGCGAACCCAGCCATGTCACCTTTTCAGTACATCTTAGGCAACACTGGTAAAGTTATTTTTGGTATTGTAATTTGGGCTGCTTCTGTAACCTCTGTCATTGGCGCAGCTTATACCTCTGTCTCTTTTATGACCAACTTTCATCCATTTATCGAAAGACATAAGCGCTATTTTATTATTGGTTTTATCATTATTTCGACATTCGTATTTGCCACTATTGGCAAGCCCGCTCAAGTATTAGTCTTGGTTGGTACGTTAAATGGCTTGGTGCTGCCTATCGCTATGGTCATTATTCTTATTGCCGCTTATAGAAAAAACATTGTTGGTAATTATAAGCATCCGATCTGGATTGCCGTGCTTGGTTGGGTCATTGCTATATCAATGACTATATTAAGCGTAATGACTATTATGCAATATCTTGGAATGAGCTAAAAGACAAATCAAGGAGTCTATTATGGATATAGAAAAAGTGGCACGTGTCGTTGGACTGGTCGAGAGCAGTCAGTTGCATGAAGTAACCATTGTCAATAATGGGCAGTCTATTACGGTGGTCAATAGAGTAGATCAACAGGGTAGTAACAGTCCCATCGAGACAGTAGCAACAGCGCCTACTGATAAGGGCAAAGATAGTGGCAATAAGAGTTTGCAAGTATCTGCTACTCATGTCGGTCAAGTCTACCTAAGTGAAGATGCTACTACTGATCCTTTAGTTAACAAAGGTGATCGTGTTGCAAAGGGTCAAACCGTCTGCTTTATTGATGAGCTGACCCGCTTGTTACCTGTCGTCAGTGATAAAAACGGGACCATCAGTGATATCTTAGTTAAAGAAGGACAGAATGTAGAATATGGTCAGCCTATCTTTAGTTTGGAGGCATAAAATTTTAAAGGTATAAAAAGTTAAAAGTATAAAAAACGCTAACGTATGAGGGCATGCTACCATCCGTCAGCTTGCATGGCTTATCAGCTAGTTCAGCTTAAGTATACAAATTTATGCTGAGCTGGCTAAGGTTGCCCCTGTAAGCTGGCTGACCCCGTGCCACCATTTTTTTGGCAGAGAATGGTATAACCCATAAAAACTCTTGATTTATTTCCATATGTCTATATTATTGGACATATGGAAATAATAAATGCTACTGCCAGCTTTGCTGCGCTCTCTCAAGACACTCGATTAAACGCTTTTCGTCTGTTGGTCAGTCATGAGCCTGATGGTTTGCCTGCTGGTGATATCGCACGCGCGCTTGATGTGCCGCATAATACGATGTCGGCGCACTTAGCTGTGCTTGCGCGGGCAGAATGGGTAACCTCACAACGACAAAGCCGCCAAATTATCTATCGGGCTTCCCTCACACATATGGAAGAGGTCATTCAGTTCTTATTAAAAGACTGCTGTAGCGGTCATCCAGAGCTATGTAGCTTGCTTGTGGACAGCTTGAGTGCCTGTGACATTGACACATCCGATACATCCGTTAAGCCTAGTGGTTAAGCTACTATTATTTTTGATAATACAAACCCTTCTAATTTTATAATTTGCTAACAGAATAAAAGGTCGTTATGACACCCATTATTTTTCACAATCCTAACTGTGGCACCTCTCGCAATACCTTAGCTATCATCAAAGCATCAGGCGAAATACCCAACGTCATTGAATACCTAAAAACACCGCCTACCCGTGAGTATTTACTTGAGCTATTAGCAGTGATGAACATATCTGCGCGTGAGTTATTACGCCGAAAGGAAATGGTTGCGTTGGGGCTGGATGATGCAGAATTATCCGATGATCAGCTTATTGATGCCATGATGGCGCATCCTATTTTGATCAATCGTCCTATTGTAGTCACCTCTAAAGGCGCTGCACTGTGCCGACCTTCAGAGCGAGTGTTTGAATTATTAGATAACCCAGTGAGCCACTTTATCAAAGAAGATGGCGAAGTGCTTTACTCTGCTAAAGGGGACGCATTGCAAGATTCTATTGATCGACATGAGCTACCCAATATAGAGGCCGCTGAGCTACAGCCGATCGATATCAACGCTCTGATCAGTGCAACTGATCCCCGTCATCCACCAAAGATATTAGTGTTATACGGCTCTCTGCGCACACGCTCGTTTTCTAAATTGGCAAGCGAAGAGGCCAGTCGGCTATTGCGCTGGTATGGTTGTGAGGTACGTACCTTTGATCCCACAGGTCTACCCCTGCCTGATAGTACTGATGCCGATCACCCAAAGGTACAAGAACTGCGTGAGCTAGCCGCGTGGTCTGAGGGCATGCTATGGGTCAGCCCTGAACGTCATGGCAGTATCACTAGCATTATGAAAGCGCAGATAGATTGGATTCCACTATCACTAGGTGGCATCCGTCCGACACAAGGCAAGACCTTAGCAATAATGCAAGTTAGTGGTGGCAGTCAAAGCTTTAATACCGTCAATCAGCTGCGTATCTTGGGGCGCTGGATGCGCATGATTACCATGCCCAATCAGTCGTCTATTCCCAAAGCTTTTTTAGAGTTTGATGATAATGATCGTATGCTGAGCTCGTCTTTATATCAGCGGGTTGTCGATGTCTGTGAGGAGTTGGTTAAATTTACATGGCTTACTCGTGGACGCTCAGCTTATCTAACTGATCGCTATTCAGAGCGTGTGGAGAGTGCAGAGGCGCTGTCACAACGCGTGAATCAGAAACCGATTTAACCCGAGAGCCTATTTAACGTTACCGTTTTTGATATTTTTTAATATCTTTGCTTTTTTAAGGCATTTGTATGCTCGCATTAGCAATTTTTATTGTCACTTTGACTTTAGTAATATGGCAGCCAAAAGGACTGGGCATCGGTTGGAGTGCGATGGGTGGCGCTTTAGTGGCGCTATTGTTCGGTGTAGTGCAGTTGTCTGATGTGGCTGTCGTCTGGGATATTGTTTGGGATGCTACTTTTACTTTTGTCGCGCTGATTATCATCTCTTTGATATTGGATGAGGCAGGGTTTTTTGGTTGGGCCGCGCTACACGTTGCTAGATTGGGCAAGGGTCAAGGTCGACGGCTATTTCCGATGATTGTTATTTTAGGCGCATTCATTGCCGCCTTTTTTGCTAATGACGGGGCGGCGTTATTGCTCACGCCTATTGTGATCGCCATTCTACTGCGCCTTGATTTTGCACCCAAATCAGCCTTGGCCTTTATTATTGCGACGGGCTTTATTGCCGATACCGCAAGCCTACCTTTAGTGACCTCCAACCTCGTCAATATCGTTAGCGCTAATTATTTTAATATTAGTTTCGGTCGCTATGCTTTGGTGATGGTGCCCGTGAATATCGTGTCAGTTATCGCGACATTATTAGTATTATGGGTCGCCTACGCACGCCATATTCCCAAGCATTACGAGATAGATAACCTAAGTTTGCCACAATCCGCTATCAAAGATCCGTTAGTTTTTAAAGCGGCCTTTCCATTATTGACCTTGTTACTTATCGCTTATTTTGCTACTGAGTCATTAGGACTGGTGATTTCAGTGGTGACAGGTATTGCAGCGCTAGTACTGATGGCCATTGCAGGTCGCTGGTGGCAAGGCGGCCGTGATACCAAGTTGTCTGTGACTGATGTTTTGCGCAAAGCACCTTGGCAGATCGTGTTGTTTTCAATCGGGATGTATTTGGTAGTTTATGGCTTAGGTAATGCTGGATTGACCGCTTACGGGGCGCAAGTGCTTAATTGGCTCGGACAGCAAGGCAATGTTGTTGCTACACTAGGGACTGGCTTTTTATCCGCTATTGTTGCCTCAGTCATGAACAATATGCCATCAACCCTGATCGGCGCACTTGCTATTGATAGTGCCCAAGTACCAGCGGCTACGCGTGAGCTAATGATTTATGCCAATGTCATTGGCAATGATTTGGGGCCAAAATTCACCCCAATAGGTAGCTTGGCAACCTTGTTATGGCTACATGTACTGGCAGAAAAAGACTATAAAATCAGCTGGGGTCAGTATATGAAAGTTGGTTTGTTAATCACGCCACCTGTACTATTCATCACCTTGTTAGCTTTGGTGTTTTGGTTGCCGATGTTAACCAGCATTTAATTTAGCAGGCACCTATTTGCACCAAAGCTGCGTCATGGTTGATATGCTATCAACTGTGATGACAAGAATTATCAGCAAGTGCATTCAGTATCCCGCATGATTTAGCTGGAGCTGCACTTGCACATTTTTGTCGTAACACCAGTAGATGCTGTTTTAATTGCGCCGACTCCTCCATACGTATTTTGACCGCTTCAATATGCTCATCGAGTAGCACATTGACCTCATCGCAGTTCTCCTCAGGTTTGTCCCAGTACTGAAGTAGCGTTCGTACTTCATCCAAAGTCATATCGAGCGTCCGACAATGTAAGATAAATTGTAGACGTTCAATATGCGCTTCACGATATAACCGATAATTACCTTGGCTACGCGCAGGCTCTGGTAACAATTTCTCTTTTTCATAATAGCGAATGGTTTCGACCGTTGCACCTGTGCGTGTGGCAAGCTCGCCAATTTTTATTAGCATGTTTGTCTACTCAAATAGAGTTTCTGTTATCTAAAACTATAAAGTTAACGAGATCGCCTTTTTCAATTGAGATGCTAATGTCCATCGCGGCTATCGGTGCTCTTGTTATTGGAGAGGCCGAAGAAGCGGCTGATCGTGCCCGCACAGGCATCAAAGCCTTATCTTCGCTAGTGCCAAAGACTGCTATCTTATTGGACGCGCAAGGACAACAGCGTCAGGTACTAGCGACTGCATTGCTGTTTTTAATAATTGCTCATTGCTAAATGCTACTAAGCTTTTTTATCAAAATTTTGTGGAAACAGCGCGCGAGCAGCGACGTCATCAAAGTCAGTTTTGAATTCGATATCTTGCGCAATCTCTCGTGCTTCTTGTACAGCAGAACGCTCATTAATACTCATAAACCAACGTTTTAAATTGGGATAATGCTCTAATCCGTCATTACCTAAGACAAAAGCGGCTTTGTCGATCCAGCCCCACGCAGATATATCGGCAATCGAGTACTCATCGCCAACCAGATAATCGCGACCTGCCATGTGTTTTTCTAAAACCTCATAGTGACGCTGCGCCTCTCGCAGATAACGGTTGATCGCGTACGGCACTTTTTCAGGCCCTTTATGTCTAAAATGTACCGACTGACCAGAAAATGGTCCTAAGCCTGTCGCTATAAACATTAACCACGACAACATCTCACCGCGATCTTCAGGTTTCCCTGCTAACTTTCCAGTTTTCTCAGAGAGATACATTAAGATAGCGGTTGAATCAAAAACGCGCTTACCATCGTCAACAATAGCTGGTGTTTTAGCATTTGGATTAATAGTTAGATATTCTGGCGTATGCTGTTCACCTTTCATAGTATCAACAGCAATGAGCTCATAGGGTAGACCAGTTTCTTTTAAAAATAGCGCAACCTTCATTGGATTTGGCGTCTGATGAAAATAAAACTTAAGCATAGTGGTTCCCATAACATTATTATTTTGACAGTAGTAAAGGTAATTAAATATCAATACTGTAGAACCAGCTACCGAAATCAAGTTTAACGAATGACTTCAGTAGCTGGTTCTAGCAAACGTTGAGTTATTGAGCTTATTATTCTCAATTTCTATAATTATTTAAAAGTTAAGCTTAGATATGCGTACCGCGAATAGGGTAGTCGTTTTCTCGAATAAAGCTTAAGCCACTTGCCAGCGACTCAAGTTCAGGTCGTGCAAACGGAGCATTTGAGATATCAATGATATGAATTTCACCTTTGGCATTAATCACGAATACACCAGGCTCTGCAAAAGGATGGTCAGTCTCTTTTTCTGAACGTGGGTCAGAGATATAAAGCCCCAAAGTATTCATCTGCTCAACGCTTAGGCCATAAGCAATCGGGAAGTTGATATCTATCTTCTCTTCTAAGTGACTCTCTAACTGTTCTTTACTATCCGCTGATACCGCAATGATATCGACACCAGTATCATAAAATGATTTTTTGACCGTCTCTAATTGATTAAGGTATTTAGTACAAATCGGGCAGTGTTGACCGCGATACACTACCACTAATTTCCAATCATGACCGTTTTCAGGTTTGCCAAGTGATTTCGTATCACCATTTAGCATGGTTACTTCGATATCAGGGAATTTGCTGCCAGCTTGTGGTTTTTGGGTATTAGCATTTTGCATAGTTCTATCCTTTGACGTTTGTGTTGAAGGGAATGATTTGACTTGAGCTTTGATGCTTAGTCAAATAGGAAATATTTTTTATCAATGAACAAATTTAGTATAAGTACCTTTTAGGTTTGAAGCTGTTTAATAATCTGATCGCTAAGTGTGACCAGATCTAAGGCCATAAAGTCTGGTACTGGCACATTGGACGCAGGCAACATGGCATTGTAAGGGCGTTTGAGGAACGCGCCTTGACAGCCAGCTGCTTGCGCGCCAATCGTATCCCACAGATGACAAGCGACAAGGCAGAGCTCTGATGTCTCAACCGATAACTCTGTGGCTACCATCTGGTACGTCTCAGGCGCAGGCTTGAATTTTTCTACGCTTTGAACGCTAAAGTTATGCTCAAAAAACTCACTCAATCCTGCTCTTTCTAACGGTGTAGGAGAGTCACTAGGTGATGAGTTGGTGAGGGTAACTAAGCGAAACCCTGCATCGCGCAATTGAGTTAATGCTGGCACGGCATCAGGATGAGCAGGCATTTTGCTCATGCGCTCTTTTAGCTCATCAATATCGTCCTCTGTCAGAGCAACGTTATGAATATCAGCAGTCATCTGCAAAGCACCAATGCCAAGCTCACCAAAGGGCGTATAAAGTCCCGATAAGGTCATGGCTTGCGAGTACAGTATCAATTGAGCGAACCACTCTCTTAATATACGCTCGTGACCAAATAGGCGCTTAAACAAAGGTGCAAGCGTTTCGATATCAAGTAAGGTTTCATTGACATCAAAGACTAGAATAGAAGAAGGTTTATCGTGCGCAGTTTTATTTTGAGTCATTGAATATCCTCGTTACCATGGTTTTATAATATTGAGTTATACTTTTAATGCTTAACTCTAAAGGAGATAGAATAGCGCTTCAAGTTAATTTGAGTAATCGCTCAAATATTTTTGTTATTTTGGATAAAAATTAGAATCTGGCGAATATTAGATCACTGTAAGGCTTGACGAAATTCTTGAAACTCTTCAGATTGATCCAGTAAAAGAGTGCCTAAAGCGCGCAGGTCATCAACTTGCGCTGGTTGCAAACGAAAGGTCGTCGGCAGAGCATCGAACTTTGCACGCTTCGTTTTATCTTTGATCTGATCAAAGGTCAATGTAGCAAAATGCACTTCAACCTGAGGAGACCCTGCTGGTCGCTGAGCGTTGACATGCTCGCCCCATTGTAAAAATTCTTTTTTAGCGGATAAAATAGTTTCATTATTTAAAGTACCCAAGGCAACTTCGCTCGCCGCCGAAATAGTCTCGATGAAACTCGGATCTTCGCTCTGAACGGACCACTCATGCTCTGAGTAAGTTTGGGCGTTGGCGACGACGACCAGCACTTGTTTGACCTGACGCAACTTGTCAGGACTGAACGCGCCTGCCATATTAGGGACATCACCATATTGAGTCACAGGGCTCATCATCGAGCCACGTACGCCTAAATTATCAGTGACTCCGCCATCTACCAACCGTACCACTGGCATACGGTCTGGCTGCGAATATCGATCCAATGCACGGGCTATGGCATAACTGCGTGGCAAATGATCGTCTTGATTGAGCGCTTTTTTGACCCAAGGCTGAGAACGCTGAGGACAGTCAGAAAAATTGCGTAGGGCAATAGGGGCAAAGATACCAGGCACAGAAGATGACGCCATTACCGCATTGGCCACAGGATAGCTCGATAAGTCTGAACATAAAAAATTGAACTGCTGCTGGGTGAACGAAAAAGTCATAGCGTTATTTAGATCGCTTGCATTAAGAATAACAAACGGCAATTTGCCACGGCCCATGTCAGCAAAGCTCTTTTGTCGAAATAAGCTCTCATGTAAGTTATTGGCTACTAGATCACCGCGATTATATTCAGAGCTACTCATCGCTATCAGGCTTTGTGGTCGTATCGCAAGCCTCATCAGTCGTGACTGCCAATCCTCATATAAGAACTCTGGCGCAAATCGCTCAAAGATTTCATCACCAAATAAGCCATAATAAGCGGCGGTGTAGCTCCCACCTGATACTGAAGAGATGACATCCACTTCATCTAGTAGTCTGCGCTCCACGCCATTTATCATCACTGGCGTATCACGTAGCTTTTCGAGTACGCCATAGCTCAGTGCTGCTGCGCGCGTACCGCCACCAGAGAAAGCAAGCACCACGAAAACATCATCTGAATTACTTGGCAAGTTATTTTTAAAATTATAACGAGTACTTGTCTTCTCTGTTATTGGCATGTTCCAGACTCGCGGCGTACAACTGGTCAGCAGAAGGAATAAAGAGATAAGGATTATCAATAACCACATAATGCGCAATCGAGAAGACACACTTAGATTGGAGAGTTTTTGAGACAGACTGCCATTGTGAGTAAACAAATTTTTACGCATGTAAGTAGCCTCGACGGTAGTGGACGCTTATGTGGTTTGACTATCCTATCTTAAGCACTATTTATAAACTTTAACTAGACTGTTATAGCGAGTCAAGATAAAATTGAGCAATCACTCATATTGCAAAGTCGTTTTTGTTTACTTTAGCTCTATTAAATAACTTTATGACTGTAAAAATGGAATGAATTATGGCTCGTGCACAGCTTCACAATAGGCAAGACTCTTTAGATAGAGCATTACAGCTGTTTTGGCAAAAGGGGTTTCATGCCACCTCTCTAAAAGACTTGGAAAAAGCACTTGATATGCGACCAGGTAGTATCTACGCCGCTTTTGGCAGTAAAGATGGGTTGTTTCAAGAAGCGCTTGAGCATTATGCGCACAAAGCTATGGTCGAGTTGCAACGTACTCTACAGGCGCACAGCTCACCATTATTAGGATTAGCCGCATACTTACGTTTGCTAGGCGGCATACGTGATGAAGTATTGCCGAGCCGAGCTTGCATGCTAGTCAAGAGCTTACTAGAGCTGGGTCAACGTGAAGAGCTGGCATTGGATAAAGTTGAGACGATGTTAGCTGGAATGGAGACTTATTTTACGAACTGCTTTATTGAGTCACAAGGCTTAGGTGAGATTGATCAACAGCTAGATCCTATCCGTCTTGGGCGTCGCTTACAGGCTGAGGTCATGGGTTTGCGTGCCTTTGCTCAGCGTGATGTCGATAGTCGCGCTGTCCATGAAGTTGCCGAGGATATGGCACTATCGCTAGAAGCGCTTTATCAGGGTGATATCAATAACAGGGCAGTAACCAGTTAATAAGCCATTCATTTGTTCTGAAATGGCATCACTAGCAAGCGCCACAATGAGGCGTTTCGTTTAGCAGTAGGATATTCAATCAAACCGATATCAAGTTGATTATCGGTTTTTTTTGCGACATCTTTATAGCTACCAAATAACTTATCCCACCAAATGACGCTAAAGCCATAGTTTGAGTTGGTCTCGCTGACAACTTGGCTGTGGTGTATACGGTGCAAAATTTGGGTCATCAATATAAGGCGAGCTGGCTTTTCAATGGCTGCTGGCAGGCGAATATTAGCATGATTAAACAATGCCAAACCATTTAGCGCGATCTCAAATATAAGGACGGCTATCGCAGGCACACCTAGAGTAATAACGGCAATCAACTTTATGAGAATACTGAGTATGATTTCAAACGGATGAAACCTAAGTCCAGTACTGGTATCGACATGCGTGTCGGCATGGTGGACTCGATGCAGTCGCCATAAAATAGGAACACGATGAAACAGTCGATGTTGCCAATATATTAAAATGTCGAGCAACACTAAACTTATTACAATGACTACGATGCTTGGCAACTCTATTAGGTTAAATAAGCCGATACCATTCTGTTGGGTATAAATTGCTACTGCAGTGAGACCAACGGGCACTGTTAGGCGGGCGATAAGCGATGAGGCAAATACTAAACCAAAATTTGCGAACCAACGCTTACTACTTTTAATGGACGATTGTCGTGCTGGTTTTCGCCATTCTAGCAACATCATTATGACTAAAATGCTAAAAAAGAAGCCAAGTCGCCACCATACTTCATGCGTCATCGGTTGCTCCATTCGTTTCGGTCTCTATATTGCTTTGTATATTGTCTTCTTGGCGTTTGAGGGTATGGTAGCCACCGTGTATACGGGTAAAAATAGTAATCGTACAAGCAATGGCGAATAGCGTTGCGAACAAGGCGAAATGCTGCGGCCAAATACAAAAGGCGATAAAAAGCGCAATGGTTTCGGTGCCTTCGGTGAGACCATTGAGATAATAAAAGCTTTTATATTTAAACTGTGGTTTTTCAATATCGAACTTCTCTGCTGCAATGGCAAAAGCTAAAAAGCTTGAGCCAGTACCCATAAATGTCGCTAATAGTAAAGCGCCAGCAATAGCGTTCTGGGCAGGGTCAGCAAGAATAAATCCAAATGGAATCGCTGCGTAAAATAAGAAGTCGAGGGTAATATCTAAGTACCCGCCAGCACTCGAGCATTGGTTAGCATATCTTGCCAGCTCACCGTCAAGCCCATCAAAAATACGGTTTAAAGCAATAGCCGCTAAGGCTCCATACCAATGTTCAAAGGCAAGTAGTGGTACTGCTAGCATGCCGATCAAAAAACCGACAACGGTTAATTGATCCGCCGTTATACCATAGCCATGTAGCTTCTTTACTACTGGACACAGTACAGGCTTAATAACAGGCGTAATATATTTATCTAACATTCATTACCTTTTGGCATTAAGTCTTTTAAGTGACAACTTATCACTCTAATATTAAGGTTTTAAACCGCTACTTGGATCACCTTGCCTTGTGTAGCTTCAGCATCACTATGATCATGAGTGACCATAATAGCAGGCAAGTTGCGCTCACGTATTTGCTCAAAAACTAACTGACGCGTCTCGACTCTTAATTGGGTATCAAGCTTACTAAACGGCTCATCGAGTAAAATAGCTTTTGGCTCGCTAAGCAGTAATCGTAATAAGGCTACGCGTGCTTGTTGGCCACCTGAGAGCGTGTCTGGATGACGATCGCCCATACCCGCTAAGCCTAATTGCGTCAATGCTTCGTCTATTTTTTCCAGCCGTTGTTTTTTATTGATCTTTTTACCATTTTCTTTATTAGCTTTAGGCATCGCAAAGGCAATATTACCCGCGACTGATAAGTGCGAGAATAGTAACGCATCTTGATACAGCACCCCAATATGACGCCGATGAGTTGGAAGGTGATTAATGCTTTGACCGTCCAATATTATCTCGCCACGAGCACTAAAACTACTGGTAAGCGTACCTGTTAGCCAGTTCAATAGACTCGATTTGCCGCTACCTGAAGGTCCCATGATAGTGAGTATCTCGCCACCATTGACTTGCTCATTGAGACTAAGCAGTTGCTTATCTTGCAAGTAGAGCGTTAAGTTTTTTATCTGTAGAGCGGATTGCATACCGATACCTTTTATAGAGTGGACTTCTATCTCACAAGAGCTGTTAGCGATCATCTGTACTAATACTTTTTACTGTTAAGCCTTGACACTTGACCGTGCTAATTCGCCACTTTGACTTGAATATTCAGACTTTGGCGCTTTTATACAAATACTTCGGTAATATCCATGCCAAAGCAAAACCAACAAGTGGCAAAATCATTTGGATAATGGCATATACAGCACTAGTGCGACGGCTGGCGCCATTGGCAAGGGTAACGGCCTCAGTGGTTATTGTCGCTATACGACCACCACCTGCCAGCAAAGTCGGCAAATATTGTCCAAAACTAACCGCTAGTCCCAAAGCAATGGCTATCAAAATAGGCGCAAAAAGTTGTGGCAATTTTACTTGAAAAAATACTTTGCTAGGGGCGGCACCGAGACTTGCAGCAACGTTAGCAAAGCGCGGATCTAAACGCCGATAACTACTAGATAACGATAAAAAAGTGTAGGGCAGTACAAATAGCAAATGGGTAAAGGCGACATTAAAAAAAGCCGTTTGGTTATTAACCAGTTGCTGCAACCACACTAAGCCAAACAAAAAGGCAATACTGGGTACCATCAGCGGTAAATAGATGATCAAGCTAATAAAAGGCGAGATGATTCGACCCGTCAACTGCTCTGATTCTAGACATAGTAACGTCAGTACAATCGCAAATGCTGTGGTCATAAAACCAATCGTTAGCGTGTTAAATAGCGGAATGCCCATTTGTGTAAAAGAGCTTTGATAATGCAACAACACTAACTGCTCTGGCAATGCCGCTGGAAAACGCCAAAAGCCTGCAACAGACCACATCACCAAACCCGCCGTGGCTAGCACTATAAAACCGATAATTAAAACAGTGAGCACTACAGTGACACGTTGCCAGAGCACATCGTTATATTGACGTCGACCGTTGGTCAAAGAGCCACGGGATATAGTGTTGATTGCTTTTTCGCCAGATATCCATAGGGCAATTAAACCGCCCGTCAATAAAAGCTGTAATACTGCCCCAGCAGACGCTTTAATCCGCAAGTTTAGATCGACATCATTAAACCATTGTACGATAGCAACGGCAAGGGTCGGAGGCGTATTAGGACCTAGTATTAAAGGTATCTCAACGCTAGCACTAGCATAAGCGAGTACTGCAAATAAGGGCAGGCGCAATAGCGGATAAAGGCTTGGCCATACCACTTTAAAAAAGGCAGTCATTGGATAGTAACCTAAGTTAACTGCTACTTTATAATGCCCGCGCAATTTTTTACCTAGCTCGGGCTGAGCTAACACGCCTAACGCCATCAGTACTAAAAAAGGCATCTCTTTTAGCGTTAAGCCTAGAATAATACTAATACCATAAGCATCATGCGGCAGTATGCCTTGTGGCGCTAGCTCCCAACCCGTCAACCAAGGTGAAATCAGCCGAGCAAACATCCCTGATGGCGCAATCAAAAACCCAACAGCAATCGCTGCCGCTGCATGTGGAATCACCAAGATAGGGCTAAATAAGCGCTCGATACGGTTTAACCATTGGCTATTAAAAAAGGTTGCCAAAATCATCACAGTGAGGATCATGGCCAGCAAAGTGCTAATAAAACCTGTTGCTATACTCAAACTGATCATCTTAATCAGCCCCGGCGTTTGCCAAAGCGCTGCAAAACCTTGCAGACTAAAGGTGGTCTGATCCAGTGCTGGTGCCCAACCAAAAGCCGGCAATAGCACACTGAGCAAACCCCCAAGTACGGGCACGATCAAAAGTATCAATAACAGGCGCGGACTCATAGTCACCAGGCGCGTAAAGCGATCAGGTTTGTATCGTCCGGTAACTGCCTTATGGTTCGGTTCTTTGGTGAGCGTATTATCAGGTGTTGTACTCATGAGCTCGCCCCATAACGTTGCTCCCAGCCCTGCAAAATTGCTGCAACCCAACTTGGATGCGGTTCGCTGACCACACGTTTAATGCTATTTACAGGTAAGGCACTCGGATGTGGCTGGCTAGATCTAAATAGCGCTTGTTGCTCAGTAGTGAGCGTAGATTGTACTAACACAGTGCGATCACCCCAGACCGTTGGGATCTGCTTCTGTGCCTGAGCTTCAGGGCTAAGTAAAAAATTAGCAACCAGTTGTGCGCCAGCTTGATGGCTGGCGTTATAAGGAATAGCAACAAAGTGAGTATTGCTTAAGCTGCCATCATCCATCGCGTAGCTACGAATACTTTTCGGCAGATCATACCGTTGTACGGCTGCTGGCACAGTAGGTGCGGAGAAAGTAAACGCCAAGCTCAGCTCAGTATCACCAACCAAACGCTGCATCTGCTCCCCACTTTGCATAAAGTAGTCGCCATTACGCCATAACGAAGGATGTAATTCATCCAAAAATGCCCACAGTGGCTCTAGTACCAGCGCTGTATTTTGCTCCGTTGCAGGCTCATTGAGCTGTGCTGATAGGTTTTTTTCGATACTTTCAGCTCTTTGCTCATGCAGCATAATCAAAGCATACTTCAAAAAACTCATACCCAAAAAGTCAGGTGGCTTTGGATAGCTAAAGCGTCCAGGATGTGCCGCGCTCCAGCTTGCAAGCTCACTTAACGTGGTCGGTGGTTGATTGTCTATTGAACCATCAATGGCTAAGTTATCATAATAAAAAGTGAGTGATGCCTGACCCCATGGTGATTCCATACCGTCGGTCGGAATACCAAAGTCGAGCGTTACTGTAGGGTTATTAGCAGGATCGGTAAGCGCAAAATTAGGGAGCTTATTGGCCCATTGTTTGCGTAGCAATGAGTGCTCGCTCATAGTGGCAAAATTAGCACCATTGATCCAAACCAAGTCAACACTACCTTGGCTATTATTATTCGCAGATTTCTCTGCCAGTACGCGACTGACGGCTTCGCTCGTATCGCTGAGTTTGACATGCACAAGATTAATGTTGTACTTAGCTTTGACTTGACGAGCGACCCATTGCAAATAGGCATTTATCTGCGGATCACCGCCCCAAGCATAGAAATAAACGTCTTGGTTTGACCCTTGTGTCTCTATTTGCTGCCAGTAGGGTGACTCCTTAACCGTTGCGCGAGTGTTAGTTATAGCCATACTCGAAGCTATACTGACTACAATAAGAACAATGACAAGCGCTATCCAGTGATAGCGATAGCGGGTTAATAGTGACCTAGGAGTAGTAATGAGCATCTCAATTCCATTTTGAGCGATAGGGGCTATTCTTTATCTATGAATTTCTGTTTAATTCTTACGATAAGTAGGTTTCATAATCTTTAAAACCTACGTGTAGTTACTACTTAGATACTAGCCTCGACGCCAAGTATGGTATTTTTCTACCCAGTTTAATACGGTCTCAGGTGCATGGGCTTTTTTCCATTCACCAGCGACAGACTTGTTGCCCTCAGCCCAAGTAGGATAACTATGAATCGTACCGAGTATTTTATTGAGTCCTAAGCCATGTTTCATCGCTAAGACAAATTCTGCTAATAAGTCGCCTGCATGCTCAGATACGATGGTAACCCCAAGGATCTTATCCTTGCCTTTAGGCGTAATGACTTTGATAAAGCCTTTCGTCGCTCCCTCTGTGATGGCACGATCTAGCTCTTCAAATTCAAAACGGGTAATCTCAAAGTCGATGCCTTTGTCGATAGCTTCTTGTTCATTTAAGCCAACGCGAGCCACTTCTGGATCAATAAACGTTGTCCATGGTATCACTCGATAATCAACTTTGAATTTTTTTAAATGACCGAATAAACCGTTAACAGCGGCGTACCATGCTTGATGAGCAGCCACATGAGTAAACTGATAGGGACCCACGATATCGCCTGCCGCATAAATATTGGGATAGAGAGTCTCTAAGTATTCATTGGTGACAATCGTGCGATCTGTCTCAATTCCCAAGGCTTCAAGGCCATAACCTGTCAAGCGGGCACTACGACCAACGGCACATAGGAGTTCATCGTATTCAATAGCCATCTCAGCATCATTATGTTTGACTACGATATATTTTTTATCGTCACGTGACTCACAGCGTATGGCTTGATGTGAGGTGAGAATATCAACGCCACTTGTGGTCAATGACTTATGCGCAAAGTCAGATACTTCGGTATCCTCTTTACTCATAATACGGTCACCCATCTCAATCTGCGTGACCTCTGAGCCGAGCCGTGCAAAGCTTTGTGCCAGCTCACAGCCGATAGGGCCACCGCCAAGCACGACTAGCTTCTTAGGCGCTTCATCAAATTGTGCAAATTTATCCCATAAAGTGTCGCTGGTGACATAACCTGTCTCTTCAATACCTGGTAATGGCGGTACAAAGGGGCGTGCCCCTGTGGCGATAACGATAGTACGCGCGGTGAGTGTCTGGCTGCCACCGTCGTTAAGTTTAATCTCTACTGTCCACGGATCGACTAAAGTGGCGTACCCCTTCAGAACTTCTACTCCCAAATCAGCATAGCGCTCAACACTATCATGCGGGGCGATATCAGCGATGACTCGATGTACGCGTGCCATCACTCTTTTGAATGAAAATTGCGGGGTCATAGCGTCTAAGCCATAAAGCTCACCGTTACGTATTTGCTCAGCGACTTTAGCACTTTTGATAATAGATTTGCTTGGCACACAGCCATAGTTTAGACAGTCGCCGCCCATCTCACCCGCTTCAATCAAGGTCACTTTTGCTTTTACGGCAGCTGCAATGTAGCTCGTTACTAATCCGCCCGCACCTGCACCAATGACGATCATATTGCGATCGAATTTTTTAGGTTTAGTGTAGCCTTTATATACTTTGCGTCTTTTAAACATGTTTAAGATGCCTTTGGCAATGAATGGGAAAATACCCAATAAAGCAAACGACATTATCAATTTAAAGGATAGGATACCTGACAAGCTCTCTATCTGCGCCAGCTGTGTCCCAGCATTCACAAATACAAAGGTACCTGCCAACATACCTAATTGGCTGACCCAATAAAACGTCCATGTCTTTATAGAAGTCAGGCCCATTAATAAGTTAATAAGGAAAAAAGGAAACACGGGCACTAGACGTAAGGTAAATAAGTAAAAACCACCTTCTTTTTTGACCCCAGCATCGATAGCCGCTAGACGTTCTGGAAAACGCTGCTGGATAGTATCACGTAACACGTAACGCGATACCAAAAAGGCTACTGTAGCGCCGATAGTTGAGGCAAAAGAGGCAATGAGCAGTCCTTGAACTAGACCAAACAGCGCCCCTGCTGCTAGCGTCAAAATAGTAGCGCCAGGTAGGGAAAGGGCAGTGACGACCACATAGAGTAAAAAGAAACCGCCGATGATGAGGACTGGTGATTGCTCTTTATACTGACTAAATTGATCCATCGAGCCTTTCAGGCCTTCAAGGGTGAGCAATTGGTTCAGGTCAAAGTAGAAGAACAGAGCAATCACTATGGCTGCAATTAATAATAAAACTATTTTCTTAATCATAATACATCCGTATCATCAGCATTGAAGCGTTTAGTATCTAGAAGCTCTGGAGTGGTTTTGCTGTTTTACCTAAAGTAAAGGTATCCCAATCTCTCAACAAGAAAAGCGCTATACATGCCGCTAACATAGGCCACGCTGCAAAAAATAGTAAATTATCAAAAGGTTTTAGATATAAACCAAAAGTCGCTAGCGTTGAGACGCTATGAAATAGCAACACAATGCCATAAGTCCAAACCTTAAATAGTCCGACTACAAACAGAAGTATCAGCACCATCTGTAAGCTACCCATCACATAAATCAGAGTATTACCTAAATCCTCCATGGCATAAAATTTAGAAAAAACACCTGCTGTGTGGTCAGGGTTCACGAATTTGTCGAGTGTCCAAAATAGGAACACAATAAAAATACCAATACGAAGTAGTAGCAGTGAAAGCGGCAAATGTTTTGGCATGTCGTGCACCTTTTAAGATTTGTGTTAACTGTTGTGGATAGCGAGTGTTAGAAGAGACTATAGTTTTTAGCTAAACCACTGATCCTTCTTTACTATAGGTATCACTCTAACGCTCTTACTATTATTTTTGAATGATTGCTCAAATTTAGTGACAGTCATGCTACTTAAGTATGACTTTAGTACTGTTTTTAAAAATGTCTAACTATCTTCAAGAACAGTGCTTTTGGCTAAGCTTTTAATGTTGATTCATTTAATAGGGTACAACAATGAGCTTTATCTAGTCTGGCATTTCAGACAGTTGATTTATAATGCTGATATAGCTCTCAACCCCTTGAGCACCGCTAACTAAGTGACGACCATTGAAAATAACTGATGGCACGCTTTGAACACCTTGTTCACGTGAGTGCTGTATGGCCTCGCGTACGTCTTTGGCAAAACGCTGATCTGCAATGACCGCTAATGCCTCGCTGCGATCTAACCCAATATTTGCTGCAATATCGGCAAGCACGTCACTATCAGATACATTGCGACTATCAGTGAATTGGGCCGTAAAAAGTGCCAGCTTTAAGTCGTGCATACGCCCTTGCTGATCCGCCCAATGTAGCAGTTGATGCAGGTTAAAAGTATTATACGTTCGCGTATCTTCATGGAAATTGAACTCAAAGCCAACCTCGCTACCAGCTTGGGTCATTCTCGCTCGGCTGGCATCAGATTCTTGCTTACTTGAGCCATACTTGCCCATAATATGCTCATACAAGTTTCGTCCTTCAGGCGGTGTATGTGGGTTTAGCTCGAACGGATGCCATTGTATCTCATACGCTACACCGCTTTCTTCCAATGCCTTTGCTAGCTGGTGATAGCCGATAGCACACCAAGGACAAACAACGTCCGATACGATATCTATGCGCAGTGGTTGC
Organism: Psychrobacter sp. M13; assembly: GCF_030718935.1. Taxonomy (NCBI): domain Bacteria; kingdom Pseudomonadati; phylum Pseudomonadota; class Gammaproteobacteria; order Moraxellales; family Moraxellaceae; genus Psychrobacter; species Psychrobacter sp. M13. The sequence continues at coordinate 1,714,401 of NZ_CP132194.1, read as the reverse complement.
TCTGATGATAACTGCTTTGAGTTTTCCATATGCTCTCTCGCTAATAGTTGTCTATAACTTGGTTGTTATCTATGAGTTTAATCAAAAAAACTGCCACCCAATTATCTCGCAGGTAACAGTCTTCTGAAAATAGCATAAAAAGACTAAAGGGGTTATGGCAACATCAAATTAATTGTCGCCTTAACTTATATATTTAGTCGGCTTAATTAGTTTGAATCGTTAGTCGACTTTGTGCCATTCAAACTTTTGGAATGGTTTGTCTATCGGAGTGTTAGCAAGATGATTGGTGTAGTTACTCATTACTTTTTGCGCGGCACCAAGAATGACTTCTAAAACCTGACGCTTGGTAAATCCAGCATCTAAAAACGCTTGTACCGCGCTATCATCGACGTTACCACGATCTCGAACGACGGATAGCGTAAAGTTGCGCAGTGCTTCAAGCTTTTCAGTTGGTAGCAGCGTTTCATTACGCAGTGCTTCCGTGATAGCGTCATCTACTTTCATACTTTTAGCGATACCCGTATGGGCAGGAACGCAATAGTGACAAGCATGCTCGACATTAATAGTCTGCCACACGACGGTGGTTTCTTCGTCGTCAAAACTGCTGTCTAAAAATAATTGATGCAAACGCTGATAGCCCTCAAGTAGTCCCGGTGCTTCTGCCATAACCGCATGTAAGTTGGGTACCATGCCAAAAGCACTGATAGATACGTCAAGCAAGGCTTGGCTGTCTGTTGGGGCGCTTTGTTTATCGTGAAGGGTAAATTCAGTCATAATAGATCCTAATTTTATATTTAGTGGTATAAGTGACTCAAATTAAAAATTCTATCAATTTGAGTAAGTGCTCAATTTGTAATATAGCATTGCTTAAATTGAACGACATGAACCACTATAAATGAATTTGAGTGATTGCTCAACATCAATTTGAGTGATTGTTTATATTAATTGTAAATATCTAAGTTTAACTTAATGAGTTGATATCTCAGGCTTGGCCATTGAGCGCCATAACATCTCAAACAAAGTATCAAAATCTGTGTTAATAGCTCTATCGGTTTTACGCAGAATGTGCATAATGCCTAGACGATTGATAAATCCCATAAATACATCAAAGAGTATGTACAAAGGGACTTTATCATTCAAAACGCCTCGATTTTGACCATCTGCCAGCACACTCAAAAACGCATCAATGAGCTCTTTATTCTCATAAATAGCAATATTGTGAAAGCGTGATACTGAGACAGTAGATAGCACCATAACCGCGTCGGGTTGAGTGTCTACAAAGTCTAAGCACACCCACAGCGTTTTTCGCAAGCGATCCTTGACACTATCAATCCCTTGCAGATGATCCATAATCCTCGTCGCCAGCCTACCTAATACGATATCCATAATAGTATAAAGCACCGTTTGCTTATCACCAAAATACTTATAGAGCGTTTGCAGCGATACGTTTGCCGTGCTGGCGATTTGTATCATGGTCACTTCGCTGGCATCACTGGTAGCAAACAGTTGGCGTACTGCTTTTTCTATTTTATCTAAGGTGGCTGGCCGCATATCTGCTAGCGGCGCTAAGTGTTGAGAAGTCTTCGTACTGTTGTCTTGATGGATCACTTTTTGATTGACTATTTTAACTGTCATTACCGTTTGCTCCCTTATTAATTTGCTTAAATTAAAGTCACTTTATTTATTTAATCTACTATATTTATATAGGGTAATAAAAATTACCATTTTTATAAAATTAATTGAATGATGACTTTTGATAATCTAGTATAGGTTTTATAAGTTATTATTTACATGGGTTTAAACCACCAATAAAAGGGTAATATAAATTACCATTTATTGTAACCATTAACAAAGCTTTAATTTTTGCACTTCATGGATTAAATAAAATCAAGGATAGATAATATGAGTATTAACGCATTTGCAGCAAAATGGATGACCGAAGAGCACGAAATGGTATATGACAGTGCTCTAAAAATGTTCCAAAGCTGGGAAGACAGAGACGAAGGATGGCGCGAAAACGGCATGATTGATCGTGATGCTTGGGAAGAGGCTGGCGAGATGGGCTTTTTATGTGCATCAATACCAGAAGAATATGGCGGCGGCGGTGGCGACTTTGGTCATGAAGCTGCTATTTTATTAGCGCAAGCGCAAGCGAACCAAGCAGGGTATGGCGGTATGGTGCATTCAGGTATTGTAGCGCCCTATATCTATAAGCTTGGCACAGAAGAGCAGAAAAAATCATTGCTACCTAAAATGGCAACGGGCGAATACGTTGGCGCTATTGCGATGACGGAACCTGGTACAGGGTCTGACTTACAAGCCATCAAGACCTTTGCTAAAAAGGATGGTGATGACTATATCATCAATGGCTCAAAGACCTTTATCACTAACGGTCAGCATGCCAATATTGTGCTATTAGCTTGTAAGACAGACCGCGACAAAGGTGCTCATGGCGTCTCTCTTATCCTCGTTGAAACGGATGGTTTAGAAGGTTTCTCACGTGGTCGCAACCTTAAAAAGACGGGCCTTGCTGGTCAAGATACCTCAGAGCTATTCTTTAGTAATGTCCGTGTGCCACAGAAAAACGTACTCGGCGGTATGGAAGGTCTAGGCTTTATGCACATGATGCAAGAGTTGCCACAAGAGCGCCTGATTATTGCTCTAAGTGGCTGCGGCGCTATGAAACTGGCTTTAGAGCTGACACTCGATTATGTCAAACAACGTGAAGCCTTTGGCAAGCCGATTTGGAAGTTCCAAAACACGCGCTTTAAGCTCGCTGAGGTACAAGCGGACTATTTAGCAGTAAAAGCCTTGTGCGATTCAGCAGTGGAGGCGCAAATAGAAGGTAAACTTGACGCCGCGCAAGCCTCGCTCATTAAGTACTGGGTAACTGAAAAACAGTGCAAAACTATGGATGAGTGCTTACAGCTATTCGGTGGTTACGGTTATATGTCAGAATATCCAATCGCTCGTATGTATGCTGATGCTCGCGTACAAAAAATCTACGGTGGCACTAATGAGATAATGAAAGAGCTAGCCTCGCGCTTTATGTAATTTCTATAATCGAGATAGAGCTATATATTTTTAATATTAAACATAAATTGAGAAGGATACGTCTTTCTCAATATCATATAATTTAGCACTTATCAAAAATATTAAAGGGATTTTTATGACTGAGACCGCTTATATCTATGACAGTATTCGTACCCCGCGTGGTAAAGGCAAAAAGGACGGCTCTTTATACCAAGCATCGCCTATATGGCTGGTTCGTGGTTTATTAAAAGAGATGGAGCAGCGTCATAACCTAGACACTAGCTTGGTAGATGACGTGGTACTTGGCTGCGTCACTCCAGTAGGCGAGCAGGGTTCTGACATTGCTCGTACTGCGGTTCTCGATGCTGGCTGGGCACAGAGCGCCGCAGGCTTAACGTTATCTCGATTCTGTGCTTCAGGTCTTGAGTCTATTAATCTTGCTGCGGCCAAAGTCATGTCGGGCATGGAGGATTTAGTCGTCGCAGGTGGCGTCGAGTCAATGAGCCGCGTGCCTATGGGATCTGATGGCGGTGCATGGTACATGGATCCACGAGTCAACGCGGCTACTGCCTTTGTACCACAAGGGGTTGGCGCTGATACTATAGCCACGCTAAAAGGCTTTAGTCGCAGCGATGTTGACGCGTTCGCTACTGAATCACATCGCCGCGCTGCCAACGCTTGGGAGCAGGGCTATAATGATAAATCAGTTGTGCCCGTCACAGACATTAACGGCATGTTGTTATTGGATAAAGACGAAACCATTCGTCCAAATACTACGGTTGAGACGTTAGCAGGGCTGAATCCTTCTTTTATTATGCCTGGTCAGATGGGTTTTAATAGCGTCATCTTGGATAAATACACCACTATCGAAAAAGTAAACCACGTCCATCATGCAGGTAATTCATCGGGTATCGTTGACGGTGCGGCGATATGCTTAGTTGGTAGTGCTGCTGCTGGCAAAAAAGCGGGCCTTAAACCGCGTGCCAAGATTACTATGGCCTCGGTTATTGGTTCAGAACCAGCCATCATGCTGACTGGTCCCACGCCTGCTTGCCAAAAAGCGCTAGATAAAGCGGGTATGAAAGCCTCTGATATTGATCTGTGGGAGATCAACGAAGCCTTTGCTGCGGTTCCTATGAACACCGCTCATGACTTAGGTATCTCGCTTGATATCGTCAACGTCAATGGTGGCGCTATTGCTATGGGTCATCCGCTAGGTGCTACGGGTGCTATGCTAATGACTACGGTTTTAGATGAGCTGGAGCGCCGTGACCTCAAAACCGCTATGCTGACGTTGTGCGTCGGTGGTGGTATGGGTATTGCGACTATCATTGAGCGAGTATAACTCCTCTATTTACCAAAATGAAAATGATAACTTTGAGATCATTTAAAGGATAAAAAATGACTACAAATACAGACAGCATTGACGCTATAAACAATTTAGCCAATTTTTTAGCGCAGCGTGATGATGACGGTATCGTCACCGTCACTATCGATCAAAGCGATCGAAAAATGAACGTTATCGGCGATGGGTTTACCGAAGCTTTTGCCGCTATGGCGGGCAGTTTTATTAACGATGAGTCTGCTAAAGGTCTCATCTTAACCTCAGCAAAAGACAGCTTCGTGGTTGGCGCGGATATCGATCAGCTCTCTAACATTGAAACCGCTGAGCAGGCTTTTGATCTGGTCGAAGACCTAAAAGCTAGTTTACGTAAACTTGAAACCTCAGGTAAACCTGTAGTCGCTGCCATGACAGGAACGGCATTGGGCGGCGGGCTTGAGCTGGCACTAGCCTGTCACTACCGTATAGCGATTGACTCTCCAAAGACTAAGCTCGGTCTGCCAGAAGTTAAGCTAGGATTATTGCCGGGTGGCGGTGGTACTCAGCGCCTGCCAAGGCTCGTCGGTATTCAAAAAGCGCTTGAGCTGATGACGCAAGGGGTTGAGCTAAGAGCTAAAGCGGCATTAGATATCGGTCTGATTGATGCGATAGCTACCGATAAAGATGATATGTTAGCGCAAGCAAAAGAGTGGATCAAAGCCAATTGCAGCGCGCAACAACCTTGGGATAAAAAAGGCTTTAAAATCCCAGGTGGTAACAGTATGCATCCTAAAGTGGTGCAAGTGTTCTCTATCGCGCCTGCCATGGCCAATCAAAAGTCGCATGGTAACTATCCTGCGATTACCCATATCATGTCTAGCGTCTTTGAAGGCTGTATCGTCGATATCGATACCGGTCTTGAGCTTGAGTCGCGCTTTTTTGCCGCTTGTGTGTTATCGCCCGAATCTAGAAACATGATCAACACCCTTTGGACGCAGCTTAATAGCATCAAAAAGGGCCAGTCTCGTCCTGATGGCATTGAGCGCTACAAAACCAAAAAAGTAGGCATCTTAGGCGCGGGTATGATGGGCGCAGGTATTGCCTACGTTAGCGCTAAAGCAGGACTAGAGGTCGTATTGCTTGATACCGAACTAGCGGGTGCTGAAAAAGGCAAAGCGTACTCTATTAATCTGTTGGACAAAGCCATCAGTCGCAAACGCTCAAATGAGGACAAGAAACAAGCGCTACTAGATCGTATCAAGCCGACCGTCTCTTATGATGATCTAGCAGACTGCGATCTAATTATTGAAGCGGTGTTCGAAAATCGTGAAATCAAAGCCAAGTGTACTCAGCAGTCTGAAGCCGTGATTCCAGAATCAGCGGTTTATGCGTCTAACACCTCAACCTTGCCTATCACTGGATTGGCCCAAGCGAGCAAACGTCCACAGCAATTTATTGGTTTACATTTCTTCTCGCCCGTCGACAAGATGCCTCTGGTTGAAATCATTGTGGGCGAAAAGACCGACGATGACACCTTAGCCAAAGCTTTTGATTATGTATTGCAAATCGGCAAAACCCCAATCGTCGTTAATGACAGTCGCGGGTTTTATACTTCACGCGTATTCGGCACTTATGTGTCAGAAGGCGTCACCATGTTAGGCGAGGGCGTACATCCGCGCAGTATCGAAGTTGCTGGTATGAAAACCGGCATGCCTATGCCGCCACTAGCGCTACAAGATGAGGTGTCACTAAGCTTAGCCTTGCTTGTGAGCGAGCAGCAGCAAAAGGATATGGAAGCGGAGGGTAAAACCATGGCGATGCGCCCGTCGTACAATATCCTCAAAACTTTAGTCAAAGAGCATGACCGTGAAGGTAAAAAGAACGGTAAAGGCTTTTATGAGTATCCCGATAAAGGCGATAAGCACTTATGGCCTGAGCTGGTGAACTTATATCCAACCGCCCCAGAGCAGCCAAGCCAAGAGGATTTAGTGGACCGTTTGATGTTCATTCAAGCTAACGAGTCGGCTAAATGTTTTGAAGAAAACGTCGTGCGCTCAGTGGCGGATACCAATATCGGCTCTATCTTTGGTTGGGGTTTTGCGCCGCATCAAGGCGGTACATTGCAGTTTATTAACTCTATGGGTGTCGAGCAGTTTGTGGCCCGTAGTCGTCAGCTTGCCAAGCAATATGGCGAGCGTTTTGAGCCAGCTAACATCTTGGTAGAGATGGCTTCAAGTGGCAAGGAGTTTGTAGATGGCTAATAATGATAGTTTACATCCATCAGCTATTAGTCAAATGAGCGATTGCTTACAAGGATTGCGCATCATAGATTTGACGCGCAATCTGCCGGGGCCTTTTGCCACGCGTTTGCTTGCTGATTTGGGCGCTGAAATTATAAAAATCGAGCCCAAAGGCGGTGATCCCGCTCGCGCTTTGGGTGGATTGTTTGACGCCTTGAACCACGGTAAAACTATCGAAAAGGTTGATTTTCGTGATGACAAGGGCATAGCGTCAGTCAAGACGTACCTTAAGAATGCTGATGTCATGCTCGATAGCTTTCGTCCTGGAGTGCTAAAGGGTATGGGTTTAGACGCCCAAACCTTGCATGCGATAAACCCAAAGCTGGTCATCGTCTCGATTACCGGCTATGGCATGGTTGATGACAACGACGTGACTCATGACTGGGCAGACAAAGCCGGTCACGATATCAACTTTATGGCGATGAGTGGCGTACTTGATCAGCTAAAGACTGCTAAGGGCGAGCAAGCTATGCCCAACGTCCAGTTTGCAGACTTGGCAGGCGGTAGTGATACCGCAGTGATTGCCTTGTTAGCAGCGGTTTTTGCCGCGCAGCGTACGGGTAAAGGCCGGCATGTCGCAGTCAGCATGACGCATAGCTTATACAATCACATGATTATGCCCAAGGCGACAGGCACGCTAGTTAAGAGCTTCTCAGGACAGAATCCACCGCCTCAACATGACTTTTTGGGTGGACTGCTACCTTGCTATTGCTTATATAAAACTTTGGATAATCGTTACATGGCAGTAGGGTCACTAGAGCTGAAGTTCTGGCAAGGGTTATGTGAAGTGTTAGAGCTGCCTGAGCTCAAAGACGCGCATTGGCAGCGCGGTGTGATGCCGAACCTATCTGCTAGCAAAGAGGCCGCCGCCAAAGTCACTAAAAGGTTTGCTAGTCAACCACTCACACATTGGCAAGATCTATTTGCAGCAGCAGATGTCTGCGTGACGCCTGTACTAACCTTAGAGGAGGCAAAAGCACATCCATTATTTGCTCATCAGGATAACCATCAAGCGACATCAGGTTGGCAGAGGGTTAGCTAATAGCAGTGTGAGTTATATGGTCTTAAACAGTCAATGATGTTAAAGCATGGCACGACTGAGATTATTGCTAAAGATTAAAAAAGCCGCTATAAAAGTATAGTGGCTTTTTTAATGTTCAACAGACCCTAATCACCAGCGTTTTTGACTCGGTTGATTTGCTGATGATAGACGCTCAGCGGATTGGTCTCGTGCCCTAGCCATCAAACCTACTATTTTTACAGAATTTCATATTCAGACTTGCCGAGTAATGTCGAATACCCTTATGATGGTGATATTTTGTCAATGAATGTATGACTGCCTCATCGCTTACAATGAATCTAAAAACTCTATTTTGCCCAATAAACAAAAGATGACTCCAATGACCAAAAACTTCTCTCAAACAGCGGCTTTCATCTGGTCTGTCGCTGACCTATTGCGCGGCGACTTTAAGCAATCTCAATACGGTCGCATCATCTTGCCCTTTACACTACTGCGCCGCCTAGAGTGCGTGTTAGAAGAGCACAAGGCCAATGTCGTCACCGAAAGCCTGCGCATCGCTGAGATGGGTCTATCGGAGGAAGCACAAGAGAAGTTCTTGATACGCGCCAGCAAGCGACCGTTCTACAATATCTCGCCGATGGATCTGAGCAAGATGGGTCAAAGCGATATAAAAGACAACTTAAATACTTACGTGCAATCCTTCTCTAAAGATGCGCGTGAGATATTTGAACATTTCAAGTTTGAAGAGTTTGTCGGGCAACTTGCAGATGCTAATTTACTGTATAAAGTGGTGCAGAAATTCGCCAATACCGATCTAAGCCCTGAGGCTATATCTAATCACGAAATGGGCTTTGTGTTTGAAGAGCTGATTCGCCGCTTTGCTGAAAGCTCAAATGAGACGGCAGGCGAGCATTTTACCCCGCGTGATATCGTTCGCTTGACTACGTCACTGGTGTTTATGGAGGATGATAGTGTTCTGAGCAAGGAAGGCATCATTCGCACGATATATGATCCGACAGCGGGCACTGGCGGCTTTTTGTCCTCGGGTATGGAATACGTGCTAGAGCTAAACCCTGACGCGGTGATGCGTACCTACGGGCAAGAGCTAAACCCTGAGTCCTACGCTATCTGTAAAGCCGATATGCTGATCAAAGGACAAGAGGTCAATAACATCAAGTTGGGCAATACCTTATCCAGTGATCAGTTGGCAGGCGAGAAGTTTGACTATATGTTGTCCAATCCGCCATTCGGGGTAGACTGGAAAAAGATATCAGGCGAGATCAAAGACGAGCACGATCAAAAAGGCTTTGACGGTCGCTTTGGGGCTGGCTTGCCACGGGTGTCTGATGGCTCGCTGTTATTCCTCATGCATCTGCTAAGCAAGATGCGTCCTATCGTTAGTAACGAGCTGGCTAGTGAGCAAGAGACGGATAACAGAAGCACGCAAAACACCAATCAAACCAATAATCAAGGCAGCCGTATCGGTATTATTCTCAATGGGTCACCGCTATTCACGGGCGGTGCGGGGAGCGGTGAAAGTGAGATTCGCCGTTATATCTTGGAGGCTGACTTATTAGAAGCCATCATCGCCTTGCCAAACGATATGTTCTATAACACCGGCATTGCGACCTATATCTGGATATTAAGCAATAAGAAAGCGGATGAGCGCCGTGGCAAGGTGCAATTAATCGACGGTAGCAATCTATATAGCAAGATGCGTAAATCACTCGGCTCCAAGCGTAATGAGATGAGTGAAGATGATGCCAAGATCATTATTCGCAGCTTCGGTGACTTTGAAGTGGTAGACGCGCGTGTATTAGATAAGCCTGAAGAGGTAAAGTCGAACCGTGGTCGCCAATCTGCCAATCCGACCAATGCTCCTGCCAAAACCTTTGCCAGTAAGATATTTGCCACTCATGAGTTTGGCTATCGCCGTATCACGATTGAGCGTCCGCTACGTCTGTCTGCGCAGTTATCCGACGCGGCTATCGAAACCCTACGTTATGCTTCTAAACCGTTTGATATGGTCATGCCAGCGTTATATGAAGCTTTTGGTAGTCACTGGACGACTGATAGTGACAGCAATGACAGTAGTAAAAGCTACGGCGACTTATCAGCAGTCGCCTTAGAAGCACGGGCAATGATTAAGGCAGACTTTAGCGAGCTGAAAGAAAAGCAAATCAAAGATGTGCTTGATCCTAAGGTTTGGCAAGATCAGCTCGCGATTATGACTAAAGCCAAAGCCTTGCAAGCGGTCATTCAAAAAGAGCATGGCACGAGCCAGTTCGATGATTTCAATGCGTTTGAAAAAGTGTTTAAGCAAGCGTTAAACGACGCTGATGCCAGTTTAGATATTAGTCTTGACGCCAAAGAGAAAAAGCAGATCATAGACGCTATCACTTGGAAAAATCCTGAAGCAGAACCCGTCATCAAAAAAGCGGTTAAGGTTGCCAATCCGATTTATGGTGCATTTAGTTATACTGACCCTGCCAGCAAGACCAAAATAGTCGAGTTCCAAACCGATAGCGACTTACGTGATTACGAAAACGTACCGCTCAATCCTGAGGTGACAACTACTGAGCTGATCGAAAATTACTTTGTCCGTGAAGTACAGCCGCATGTGCCTGATGCGTGGATAAATAGCGAAAAGACTGATGCTATCGATGAAGAGATTGGCATTGTGGGCTTTGAGATACCGTTTAACCGTCATTTCTATGTGTATGAGCCACCGCGTCCGCTTGCTGATATCGATGCAGACTTGGATGCTGTTAGCACTGAGATTATGCAATTATTGGGTGAGGTGCATTCGTAATGGCGAAGTATCAACAGTATGATGAGTATAAAGATTCGGGTATTGAGTGGTTGGGGGATATTCCTAATAGTTGGGGCGTTACTCATTTGAAGTTTGTAGCTTCTATAGTTGGTAGGATTGGATTTCGTGGTTATACAGTTGATGACATAGTTGATGAAGGACAAGGAGCTATAGTATTAAGTCCTTCTAATGTAGATAATGACCAGTTTTCTTTAGAAAAAAAATCTTATCTAAGCTGGGCTAAGTATTTTGAGTCTCCTGAGATTATGGTGGAAGAGAATGATATTTTACTAGTTAAAACTGGTTCTACTTTTGGGAAGTCAACAATTGTTAGAGAGGTTGGAGAGCCTATGACAATTAATCCACAAATGGTGTTAATAAAGAAATCTAGTATAGATTCTAGATTTCTGAGCTATTTGTTTAATTCTTCTTTAATTAAAGCCAAAATTGAAGTAAGTAATACCGGTAGTGGAATGCCTACCATGACGCAGGAAAATATAAATAACTTTCCAATTCCTTTGCCTGCTACAAAAATTGATATCAAAATCGCCAACTTCCTCGACCATGAAACCGCTCAAATCGATACTTTAATCGAAAAACAGCAAACCCTTATCCAACTGTTAAAAGAAAAGCGCCAAGCGGTGATTAGTCATGCGGTGACTAAAGGCTTAAACCCTGATGCACCGATGAAAGATTCAGGCGTTGAATGGTTGGGAGATGTGCCTGAGCATTGGGTAGTAACTAAATTCAGTCATTGTGCTCAAATAAGAAATGGGTTGGTTGATCCTAAAGCTCCTAATTTTAAAAACTTAGTTTTATATGCGCCCAATCATATTGAAAAGGGTACAGGTAAGATTGTCTATAAAGAGACAGCCGAAGAACAAGGTGCAGATAGTAGCAAGTATCTTTGCTATAAAGGGGAAGTAATCTATAGCAAGATAAGACCTGCATTAGCAAAGGTAGCTATTTGCGAAGAAGAAACCGCGTTGTGTAGTGCCGATATGTACCCAATAAATGCAGTAAATGGATTGGATAATCGTTTCTTATACTTTTTTATGCTGTCAGATAACTTTACAAAAGCAGCAATTTTAGACTCTGACAGAGTTGCAATGCCTAAGATAAATAGAGAGTCTCTAAGTGACTATAGACTACCTGTACCCCTAGTTATTGAACAGATGGAAATATGCAGATTTATAGCCGATCAAAACACTAAGCTTGAAGAGCTAGAATCTAAAGCAATTAAAGCCATTCAACTCATGCAAGAACGCCGCACGGCTTTAATATCTGCTGCGGTTACGGGTAAGATTGATGTTCGGGGTTGGCGGGCGGCTGATGTTTTGTAGGGTGCGTTTCACGCACCATCAAGGTTATTACAATAATCAATCATTGCTTAAAAAGCACCCTACGTATGTTCTAAAGAATTCATAATTATGAGTTTTTTTAGGATACGTTCCACGCACCATTAAGGTTGTTAAAATTGATAATTATTACTCAAAAATATCCGACACTTAATACGGGAATCTAAAGCAATGCCGCGCTATATTCGATCATATACCAAAGGCGCGACTTATTTCTTTACACTAGTTGCTTATGATAGACGACCTATATTTTGTGAAAGAGATTTCCTGCAAGCTTTTAGAGAAAGCATCAAACAAGTTCAACAGCAATATCCATTTGAGATAATCGCTTGGATTCAGCTTCCTGACCACCTGCATTGTATTTGGAAAATGTCGACGGACGGCACAAATTATAGTCAGTGCTGGTCGCGTATAAAACGCTTAACGACGCAAGCCTGTCCGCAATATCATTTACCTCATGAAAGTCTGAGTCAGTCGAGCATAGACAGAAACGAGAAAGGCCTATGGCAGCGTCGTTTTCATGAACACCAAATAAACAGCGAAGAAGATTTTATAAAGCACATCGACTATATACATTATAATCCTGTAAAGCATGGTCTGGTTGAAAGAGCAGCTGATTGGAATCATTCTAGCTTTCATCGCTATGTAAAAAGTGGTTTTTATTCAGCAGATTGGGGCGAGAGTATCATTGAGTTTTCAGCAGATTTTATAGAAGGTTTAGAGTGACGATAATGGTGCTTAAAAAGCACCCTACGTAGGTTCTAAAGAATTCATAATTATGAGTTTTTGTAGGGTGCATTCCATGCACCGTTAAGGTTGTTAGAAAATTCTATTTAAAGAATTTTCCTTGCAAGTCTTGAGGAGGAATAGGCAAAGCACTGCTTTGTCCGACGCAAGACAAGAGCTATGCTCGCAGTTAGCAGTGCTTTGTTTTAACGACTTTCAGGTGCTTAAAAAGTACCCTACAAATAACAAAACAATAAAAGGAGTTATATGATGAAAGCAGTTACCGTAGCAGCTCTATTGGCATCAATGGCCGTGACCACCATCGCCCAAGCACAGACCTATAAATGGGAAGATGATTTTTGCAGTATGAAAGGTGACTTTGACAGTAATAAATATACTGCTAAGCAAATCGAAAACTCATATTTTGTGCTAGAGAGCTTAACAAGATCAAATCTAGATAGCTTTTTTCCACCGATGGATATTGACGCGCTAGACAAGTTATCGATGAAAGACTTAGACAAGCTTACTGAAGAATATATAAAAGTTAAGAATAATATTGAACGACTTGATGTGGTGCCTGAAGCAAAAGGTTATAAGCAAGAGTTGGTCAAGTCTATTGACGGCGAATACAAACAAAATAAATTGACGATTTTGGGATATCTGAATCCCAGTGAGGCACTCAAGCAAAGCTCGCAAATGTGTAAAACTTATATTGAGCCGTTATTAAAGAATGAAACGGCTGTGCAAAATAGATGGAAGCAGTTTGTTGAAGAGCAAATTCAAAAACAAGCAGATATCACAGACGATGGTGGCAAGTATTACCGCAGTTTGGCTACCAAGCGCTATCAGGAAGAAAAAGCCAGCAACCCTACTAAGTACGCCAAGATAAACTTGGTTACTTTTGGTTTTGGTAACTGCGTGAATGAGCAGGTCTATCATGCTGACTCTGATGTGGTATTTAAAAATCAGCAAAAACTGAATAAAGCGTTATTCGGTAAAAGCTTTAAGCAGATGTGCGATGAGCCGTAAAACTTGGATTACGTTTTTTAATGAAGTCGAATAAACCGTGCAAGTATGCCGCACCGCTCTAATATCTGCTGCTGTTACGGGTAAGATTGATGTGAGGGACTGGCGGGCGTCTGATAGTAAGTAATAAAACGCTTTACAATATCAATAATAAGAATTAACATTTGTAAGATTTTAATACCTTTACTAAATAATCATGGATTAACCAAAGGATTCTATTTATGAAAAAAACCATAGCCATGCTTATGATGAGTGCCGTAAGCCTATCAGGTTGTGCAGTAATGGATGCGATAGATGCGTCTAATGAACGTGTGCAAAATAGAGCCTTAGATACTATTTATCCTACTCATGCAGAACGTGACGCCATACTCAAACGCGCCGCTACCGAAAGTGTCGTTGATAAAAACATCATCGGTAATACTTGGCTGCAAGTCAGTGTAGATGACAAAGGCAGAACGTACTTTGTCGATACTAGCGTTAGAAATACTAAAAATACGGCCACATCAGAGGTCAAAGTGCTCAATGTTGACCAAAGCTATAAGATTGCCACTTATCAGTTTTTTTGTTATCAAGGCTATGGACGTAAACTATTCGGTAATAGCTATACCGCTGACCATCAAAAGAAATTTCAGCTGATTGGTTTTGGTCCTGGTGAAGACTATGACAGAAGGCCTCATTCTTTTGAAGAACCATATGCCAAAGCCATTTGCGCCCTTGGTGGATTCTCACGCGATGCGACTTAGTCTTTAACGCATAAAAAGCCCCTAGTCTTATGATCCAATCGCATGGATTGGTAAAACTAGGGGAGTTGTTGCTTTTGATTGTATTTAACTTCACTAACTAAATCAATTTTATAAATATCTATAGTATAAATTCAAATTAATTCGTGGGTTAGCACCCACGCTACGAGCTAAAATCAACTGGCTAAGCTTGCTCATCAACCAGTGCTTGTGCAAGCTCTGGTATTCTATCAGCATATCTTAGACATTGAGCATATTCGCCACTACTGAAGGTCTCATCGAGTTTATAATCGGCTTTATGGCGCTTGGTTAGAAAATTAGTAAATTGCAAAGATAGCATTTTAGCTGTTTTACTATCTGTTAGCTCTGCTATCTCTTCAAATACAAGAAAGACTCTATTATGAGAACCCGTATTCTTAAATGAGCCGTCTCTACTCATATCGTACTGAGGAAAGTTGTCCCTAATAACTGTTAACATGGTCGAGTAGATCAAATAGTAATGACGATTGATACAGGCTCTTTGAATGGCTTCTTCTGTGATATTTTTGGGATTAGGAAACAATTGATCTATAGCTTGTTTCAAATCTTTTATAGTTACGCTCAAACTAAAATCCCTTGCTGTCTATTTATCTCAAACTCTGACAACTCATCATCTTCAAAAGGCAAAAAAT
The DNA here is from genome assembly GCF_030718935.1 of Psychrobacter sp. M13. Classification (NCBI taxonomy): domain Bacteria; kingdom Pseudomonadati; phylum Pseudomonadota; class Gammaproteobacteria; order Moraxellales; family Moraxellaceae; genus Psychrobacter; species Psychrobacter sp. M13. The sequence goes on along the minus strand of NZ_CP132194.1, from coordinate 1,699,393 downwards.
TATAGACGATACGTTTATAATCTTTAAAAGATAACTCACTATCAATCAACTTATCAGTGTACTTATCATGGATAACAAAACAGTCGTCAATATCAATATTTGGTATTTTTTCATCTACGATTAAGAATGTACCTACTTCGTTATGCTGAAGATTCATCTTGATTTTACTTATACCAAAGTAGCATGAATTTAGAGCCCTAGTTGCTATAGATGAAACGGTTATAAAGTCTTTAATATTGACTTTTGATTGTTCTAGCATAGAAGCTTCTTCATCTAATCTCTTTAAAGTACTATAACCTAAGCTTATTATCGCTTTATATTTATCATTAGGATCTTTAAATAGAGATAAACCTTTTGATAAAGTATTTTTATCTAGTGTTATAGATGAATCTATAATTAATCTATTTAAGGCGTGCGCATTAAAATTATCTTCCTGTAAGTTTGTTAAGGCTAACGTCATAGCCTGTTCGAACTGTCCAGCACTAGATAAAATAGTAGTATAGTCGTTGCAAGCGACTACCTTATCGAATCGGTAAGATTTTTCTGCATAATCAACCGCTTTGTCGAGTTTACCCTGCAAAAAGTATACTAAAGCTTCCATCAGAAAGCCTTCAGCAGGATTGCTTTTACGTAAGGCTTGAGCATCTCTTAACCAACGACTAAATCTAATATTATCAGGATTGATCATCCCCTCAAAAGATATCAGAAAGTCATAGACTTCGTTAAGCTTAGACTGTGCTTGAGGTGTGGTCATATATTGGTATACCTATATAAGTAAAAGTATATTACCATTGGTAGTAATCTTAGTAAATGCTAATGATGTTAGCGGTCACAGACCAAATACTTACAACGACAGTCAATACAATAAGAATGGACTCAACATGACTAACGCGCACAATGTTACCTACGAATCTGTCTTTCAAGCTGATATCGTCACTCAGATGCAAGCGCATGGTTGGCAATTGGGTCATGCCAGCGGCTATACGGCTGAGACCGCGCTATATGAGCAAGACGTGCTCGACTTTGTACAGACCACCCAGCCACAAGAGTGGGAAAAGTTTTGCCGTACTCATCCTATCGATAGTGAGCGTCATTTCATCACCGCATTAGTTAAGCAGCTGAATAAAGCGGATGAGAATGCGACCGATAAAGCCTCGCGTACCTATGGCACCTTGGGCGTATTGCGTCATGATCTCAAGATCCGTAACGCGCGCTTCTCTCTCTGTCAGTTCAAGCCTGAGCACAACCTAAACCCCGAGACTATGGCACGCTACAAGGCTAATATCTGTAGAATTGTCCCTGAGGTCGTGTATAGCCCGCATATTAGCGTAAAAAACAGCCCAAAAGACGACACCGACGGTAAGGTCGCTAAGCGTAACCGTATTGATATTGTCCTATTCGTCAATGGCATACCTGTCACCACGATGGAGCTAAAGTCGGAGTTTAAGCAGTCGGTTGATAATGCGATTAGCCAGTATAAGAAGACCCGCCTGCCAAAAGACCCTGCTACAGGTAAGCCTGAGCCGCTACTGACGTTTAAGCGCGGTGCACTGGTACATTTCGCCGTCAGTCAGTATGAGGTCTATATGACTACTAGGCTGGCAGGCGAGAACACCTACTTTTTACCGTTTAACAAGGGCACAGCCAGTGGCGGCGCGGGTAATGACGTACCGACAGATAGCAGCCGTTATGCCACCGACTACCTATGGAATGACGTATTGACGCCTGATAACTTGCTGGCGATCCTTGGGCACTTTATGCACCTGCAAATAGAGGAAGAAGAGGACGTCATCGGACTCAAATCCAAGCGCGAGACCATGATGTTTCCGCGTTATCACCAGTGGGATGTGGTGACCAAGTTAGTCGATGCCGCCATTGATGAGGGCACGGGTGAAAAATACCTGATTCAGCACAGCGCAGGATCAGGCAAGTCCAACTCTATCGCATGGACGGCGCATCAACTCTCAACGCTTTATAATGAGCAAGGCGATAAGCAATTTCATTCGGTCATCGTTATCACTGATCGCACGATACTCGATGACCAACTGCAAGATACCATCTATCAGTTTGAACATGCCGATGGCGTCGTTGGTAAGATCAATAGAAATGAAAGTGACGGCTCAAAGTCTGAGCAGCTCGCTAATGCGCTAGTCAACGCGCAACCGATCATCATTGTTACTATTCAAACCTTTCCGTTTGTTCTCAAAGCGATTGAAGACTCAAGCGTGCTCAAGTCGCGCCGTTATGCCATCATTGCCGATGAAGCGCACTCGTCACAGACAGGATCTACCGCGCGCCAGCTCAAAGAAGTACTGGTCTCAGGTGAGATAAAAAAGAGCGAGGATAGCGCGTTATCTGATGAAGATGTCATCAATCAGACAATGGAGGCCAATCTTGCCGCGCGCCGTAGTAGTCCCAACCTGAGTTATTACGCCTTTACCGCCACGCCCAAGCCTAAAACCATTGAGCTATTTGGGCGATTGCCCAATCCTGACTTGCCCGCCTCCAAACAAAACAAGCCTGAGTCTTATCATGTCTATTCGATGCGTCAAGCGATAGAGGAGGGCTTTATCTTAGATGTGCTCAAGAACTATACCAACTACAAAGTAGTCTATCAGCTCAAGCAAACCCTTAAAGCTGATGATGAGGTCGATTCGCGCCGCGCCAAGATTAAATTGAATAACTGGGTGCGCCTCCATGACCATAATATCGCACAAAAGGTCAAGGTCATCATTGAGCACTTTAATGATAACGTGAAAGGTCTGCTTGGCGGGCAAGCCAAAGCGATGGTGGTAACCGGTTCGCGTAAAGAGGCCGTACGCTATAAGATCGCTTTTGATAACTATATTGCTGATAATGGTTATCGCGGTATCAGTGCGATGGTCGCGTTCTCAGGGGAAGTTACCTTTGACGCCCATGATTTAGAAAACAGCAGTGATCCTGATAGTAGTGCGCTGGTCGGTGAGAAGTTCACTGAACATAATATGAATACTGGTCTAAAAAAACGTGACCTACGTACCGCCTTTGACAGTGATGACTATCAGGTGATGCTAGTGGCTAATAAGTTCCAGACGGGCTTTGATCAGCCTAAACTGTGCGCCATGTACGTAGATAAAAAGTTAGTCGGTGTCGATTGCGTCCAGACCTTGTCACGGCTTAATCGTACTTATAAAGGTAAAGCAGAGAGCGGCACCTTTGTGCTCGACTTCTTTAACGATCCTGATGATATTCTTGAAGCCTTTCAGCCGTACTATGAGACTGCGACCTTGGCGGATGTGTCTGACCCTGATCAAGTTTATGACCTTTACAACAAGTTAGATAGCAGCAATATTTTTACCAAAAACGAAGTTGAGCAGTTCGTTAAGGCTTTTTATAGCAAGAACAAATCTAACGCGGCTATTAGTAATATCTGTAAGCCAGCGGTTGAACGTTGGCAAAAGCAGTATCTTGAGGCGCGTACAGAAGCAAAACATGCTAAAACGATGCTTGAGGAAACTAAAACGACAGGTAATGTAGTACTGATTACCAATGCTGAGAACGACTACAAAGGCTATAAGGCTAAGCAAGACGAGCTTGAGATCTTTAAAAAGGATCTAGGCACTTTTACCCGCCAGTATGAGTTTATGTCGCAAATCGTTGACTATGACAGCAAGGATCTTGAGAAGCTCAGCTTATACGCGCGTAATCTACAGCCGCTATTACGCGAGAGCGCCAGTGATGATGACGATATTGATTTGAGTAATATCGTGATGAGTCATTACCGTGTCTCAAAGCTCTATCAGCAAGACCTCAAGCTGCAAGAGAGTAAAAGTGAGTATCAGCTGGATGCAGGCGGCGGCGCTGGTACGGCAAAGCCCAAGGACAAAAAAGAAGAGCGATTATCGCAAATCATCACTAGGCTCAACGAGATTTTTAGCACAGAAAACCTGACAGATAAGGACATGCTGAACTATGCGCATACGGTCAGTGACAAGATGTCTGAAGACGACCTGGTCATGAAGCAAATAGCTAATAATGCTAAAGCACAAGCGATGCTTGGCGGCTTTTCTAAGTCGTTAGATGATGCCATTATGAGTAGTAGTGCTGCACACGAAGAACAGATGATGCAGCTGCTCTCAGATCCTGTTAAGACTCAGAAATTTGCGCAGGTTGTCTATGATTTATTATGTGCTTAGTGAGCAAATAGTTGTTTGATGTTAAATTGAGTGATCACATATCAGCGAGTAATTGCTTATATTTGAATGTTTAAATACTGTATTACAGTTTTAGCTATCAAATATGAGCGTTTATATAGCCACTAGGGGCTTCAACACACCTTAGATAATGTAGAGATTATCTTCTATATTATTTTTCATATGTAGCAGACGAGGAGCGATATCTTCTTCTAACTTAGTACGGCTAAGCACAAAACTTGGCGCGCCGCAGTTAAAAGTTAGTAAGCCCTCAGTAGGGTGCATTATTGCAGTGGCGACGGCATTGACATCTTTTTGCCATTCACTAATCGAAAAACAATACCCATAATCTTCATAATCTTTAAAGGCTTTATCCAGTCCTCGCCTAATCTTTAACCAATCATCTTTGTACTTGCTACGAATCGCATCGAGGATGAATTCTTGCTCAGCAGGTGCCATACTGGCTAAGCAAGCTCGTCCCATGGCACTTAAATGAATGGGTAGGTATGAGCCGACGTTACGTCGCATGGTCGTAGTGCCAGACCCTTGCACGACGTTTAGATACACCATCATTAGGCGGTCACGAGTCGCCATAGCAACGGCACTATTGGCGTAATCCGCTAACGCTTCCATATAGGGCGTGACCAAATTATTGATGGAGATATTCGCCATCATGGTATAGCCAAATCCCAACACACCAGCGGCTAGCTGATATTTACTACTGTTTGCTGATTGTTTTAAATATCCTAATTTGACTAAGGTATAAGTCAGACGTGTGATCGTCCCTTTAGGCAGACCCGTCAGTTGACTTAGGTCTTGATTGCCAAGATAAGGGCGCTGCGGAGTAAAACAACGCAGTAGCTCAAGTCCACGAGCCAAAGCCGTGACAAACTGCCGGTCGTTTTTATCTCTCATCTCTGCGATAGGTTCTAACCATTCGGCATGCATTGCTGAGTTAGCATTTTTATCGGTAAGGGTGTCATTAGTCATAGGCGCTCAACTATTTCGAATCGAAATCACAAAAAATAAAGTTTTATTAGGGTCTGACAAACCCGTCAAAGCATGGATGCACTTTGACGGGTAATAAACACTTAGCTAGTGGCTGCTTTAATTAGCTAGTAGCCTCTCTAATCATATTACGGGCAATAATAATTTGCTGGATCTGCGTGGTGCCTTCATAGAGACGATACAAGCGTACATCACGATAGAAGCGCTCAATGCCATAATCAGCAATATAACCCGCACCGCCAAGAATCTGCACCGCTCTATCAGCAACCCGCCCGCACATCTCAGTGGCGAACATCTTACAACAAGAGGACTCCGTAGCGACATCTTTGCCTTCATCACGCAGACGTGAGGCATCAAGTACCATAGATTTAGCCGCGTAAATCTCCGCTTTTGAGTCCGCAAGCATCGCTTGAATCAGCTGAAAGCTTGCAATAGGCTGACCGAATTGTTTACGATCTACGGCATAATTGAGGGCATCATCTAGCATACGAGTAGCAGCGCCCGTACTAGCAGCTGCAATATGCAAGCGACCTTTATCCAGCACTTTCATCGCCGTTTTAAAGCCGACACCTTCAACACCGCCGATCAAAGCATCTGCTGGCACGACGCAATTATCGAAGATGACATCACAAGTATGCGCGCCTTTTTGCCCCATTTTTTTATCCCATTTGCCTAAAGTGATACCTGGGGTATCGCTTTCAACGATAAAGGCTGAGATACCGCCTGCGCGTTTATTCTCAGGATCGGTACGCGCCATAACTGTAAAGACGCCGGCTTCAGGTGCATTAGTGATATAGCGCTTAGTACCGTTCAGCACATAAGTATCACCATCTTTGATAGCGGTCGTTCTAAGAGACGCGGCATCTGAGCCAGCCTCAGGTTCTGTCAGACAAAACGAGCCGATAATTTCGCCACTAGCGAGCCGTGGCAGATATTTTTGTTTTTGCTCGTCAGTGCCATCAATGACTAAACCCAAAGAACCAATACCGTTATTGGTACCGATAAGCGAGCGAAAGGCAGGAGAGGTGCGACCCATCTCAAACGCGACGATAACTTCCTCTTCCATAGTGAGACCCAGTCCGCCGTATTCCTCAGGAATAGTCAGTCCAAATAGACCTAAGTCACGCATCTGTTCAATGATATCTTCTGGCAAACGATCATTTTCGGCCACCCAATCCTCTTTAGGTATCAGCTGATCATTCACAAACTGACGAACGGTATTGATGATATGGTCGAGGGTTTCTTTATCTCTAATCATGTGACTTCCTTGTCTGATGGGATTGAATATTAAAAATAGTGTGAATTACTTTGACACTTGTGACTGGCAGTACGAATAACTGATAGTACAAATGACTGTTTTACATAAATGGCTTGTATGAGCTAAATAGCATAATCTATACTAAAGCAGATTACAACAATTTCGGTTTTATAAACCGCAGTGCGGTATTTTTATAATATATAAAAAATAACTACTAAGGATAGCATCATGGAAGAGTCCATCATTACCTATGAGACGTTGGATAATGGCGTAAGTGTGATAACCCTCAATCGCCCTAAAGTTCGCAATGCTTTAAATGCCGAATTGCGCGAGCAAATGGCAGAGATTTTTGTTCAGTTAAATGACGATACGAATACCAAGGCGATTGTGTTGACTGGCGGCGATAAGGTGTTCGCGGCTGGTGCTGATATCAATGATTTTTTAACCGCAAAAACAGTCGATGTGTACTTGCGTCATAGTGAACGCTATTGGGATGCCATCACCAATTGTCGCAAGCCGATTATTGCAGCGGTCAATGGCTATGCGCTTGGCGGCGGCTGTGAGCTCGCTATGCATGCTGATATCATTGTCGCGGGCAAGTCGGCTAAGTTTGGACAACCCGAAATCAAAATCGGATTAATGCCTGGAGCAGGGGGCACGCAGCGGCTGTTTCGCTTGATTGGCAAACATAAAGCCATGAAGCTGATATTGACGGGCGACATGATAAACGCTGAAGCAGCGGATCAAATGGGGCTGGTCTCTGAGGTGGTGGAAGATGAGGCGACTATCACCCGTGCTATTGAGATTGCTGAACAACTAGCAGGTTATTCACCGATTGCTGTAGAACAAATTAAAGAAGTTGCTAATCTTGGCGTTGACATGCCTCTACAAGGCGCATTGGCTTTAGAGCGTAAAGCTTTTCAGATTTTGTTCGACACCGAAGATCAAAAAGAAGGCGCCAAAGCCTTTTTGGAAAAGCGCGATGCCAACTACAAAGGACAGTAGTCGTTGAAGGGATTAAGACACCACTAAATCATATAAAGGAATACTATGACTATCACATCATCAGATATGCAATCATTAGCCATTATTGGCACCGGTATTATGGGAATGGGTATTGCCCAAATCGCGGCTCAAGCGGGCATTCAAGTGCTGTTATTTGATGCCAAAGCGGGTGCCGCTGAGCAAGGACGCCAATCGCTTCAGGCTATGCTCGAGAAACTGGCGGCTAAAGGTAAATTTACCGATGAGCAGCTACAGGCGACTTTGACCAATCTGATCGTGATTGAAGATATAGCCAAAATTGCCGAGGTAGATATCGTCATTGAAGCGATTATCGAAAATCTAGAAATAAAACAGGTGCTGTTTAAACAGCTAGAAAGCATCGTTCCCGCCGAGACCATTTTGGCAACCAATACCTCATCGCTCGCGGTAACCGCAATTGCTTCTGGTTGTGAGCACCCAGAGCGTGTGGCAGGATTTCATTTCTTTAATCCCGTGCCGCTAATGAAAATCGTTGAGGTTATCCCTGGTATTTCTACCAAACCTTCAGTCGTCGAGACGCTCACCAGTTTAGCCAGACGCATGGGGCATTTAGGGGTTGTCGCAAAAGATACCCCAGGGTTTATTGTCAATCATGGCGGTAGAGCTTTTGGCACAGAGGCCTTAAAAATACTAGGCGAAGGCGTGGCCAGTTTTGAGGACATCGATCGTATTTTGCGTGATGGCGCAGGCTTTCGCATGGGACCATTTGAGCTACTCGATCTCACTGGTATCGATGTGTCGCACCCCGTGATGGAGTCAATTTATAACCAATACTACTTCGAGCCGCGCTATCGTCCGCATCCGTTGACTCGTCAAATGCTGGAGGGCAACAAGCTGGGTCGTAAAGTGGGTGAGGGCTTCTACCAGTATAAAAATGGTCAAAAAGTAACTATAGATACATCTAAACAGTTATCGCTTGAAGTGTCAGTTTCAAAAAAAGGGTCTGATACAGTCATTAGCTCAGTTTGGATTGGTGCGGATTTAGCGGCAGATAAACAACAGCTGGTTGATTATCTAAATGCTAAAGACATAACTATCGACGATAACGACGAACCACAATCTGACAGCTTAGTATTGCTGGCAATCTACGGTGAAGATACGACCAACGCCGCTATCCGTTATCAAGTTAACCCTCAACAAGCGGTCGCCATTGATATGTTGACGGACTTATCGCGCCACCGTACGTTGATGCCAAGTATCGTTACAGAGGATAAGTTTGTAGCGCAAGCTTATGCTTTATTTGGCAGAAATAATAAGTTTGCTACAAGCTCGGATGAAGGTTCGGATATTGCTGTCGATGCCACGCTCATTACCGAAAGCACTGGCTTTGTGGCACAGCGAGTCGTGGCGATGGTGATTAATTTAGGCTGTGATATTGCGATGCAAGGTATTGCCACACCAAAGGATATCGACAATGCCGTCAAGCTTGGATTGGGTTATCCGTATGGTCCTATCTCATGGGGAGACGAGCTTGGTGCCGAGCGAATTTTACTTATCTTAGAGCGTATTTATGGGTTAACGGGAGATCCGCGTTATCGTCCAAGCCCATGGTTACAGCGCCGTGCCAAGCTAAGCATATCACTGTTTACTCAGCAAAATAATTATTTAGGCTAATGGCTTATTAATGACTTAGCGCGCCCAAGTACAGTTACGAAATCCCATATTTTAATCAAATACACTCTCAAAACACAACAAGGAACAGTTATGTTAGACGCCTATATTTATGACGGATTAAGAAGCCCTTTTGGTCGCCATGGCGGCGCATTAGCAACCGTACGTCCTGATGACATGATCGCGACAGTGATAAAAGCTTTGATCGACAAGCACCAACTGCCCAGCGACATCTTTGATGAAGTACTGATCGGTAATACCAATCAAGCGGGTGAAGACTCACGCAATATCGCCCGCAATGCCGCATTGCTAGCAGGACTAGATGTCACAACGCCCGGTCAGACCGTCAATCGCCTATGTGCCTCAGGGCTGTCTACCGTCATCGATGCCGCCCGTAGTATTACTTGTCACGAGGGTGACATATTTTTAACGGGCGGTGTTGAGTCAATGACCCGAGCACCGTTTGTGTTTGCCAAGACCGAAACGCCATTTAGTCGTGAATTTAAAGTATTCGATACCACTATTGGCAGCCGCTTCCCCAATCCTATGTTGACTAAAGAATTTGGCAGCGATAGCATGCCGCAAACGGGCGATAATGTCGCTCGCAAATACGATATCAGCCGAGAAGAAGCAGATAAATTCGCCGCCGCCTCGCAAGCTAAATACCAAGTTGCCAAACAAGCAGGATTCTTTGACGATGAAATTACGCCAATCACAGTATCGCAAGGTAAAAAATCACCAGACAAAGCGATAACAGATGATGAGCATCCTCGCGCTAGCTCTACTGTTGAAGCGTTACAAAAACTAAAACCATTAAACGAAAATGGAGTGGTTACAGCAGGCAATGCATCAGGTATCAACGATGGCGCTGCTGCGCTGATTATTGGCTCAATACAGGCGGAGGAAAAGTTAGGCTTTAAACCTATTGCTAAGATTCTCTCATCTGGTGCTATGGGTATTGAGCCGAATATTATGGGTGTTGGCCCTGTCGAAGCCATTAAACTGGCATTAAAACGTGCTGACTTGACCCTTGATGACATGTCCATCATTGAGATTAATGAAGCCTTTGCCTCGCAAGTACTTGGTTGCTTAAAAGGTTTAGATATTGACTTTGATGATAAACGCGTCAATCCCAATGGCGGGGCAATCGCCGTCGGACATCCGCTTGGCGCATCAGGCGCAAGACTGGCGTTAAGTACGGCGCGCGAGCTACAGCGCACAGGCGAAAAATACGCGGTAGTCAGTTTATGTATTGGCATTGGGCAAGGGCTTGCCATGGTGATAGAACGAGTCTAGCGCTATTAATATCATCGCTACGACATTCTATACGAATGGCACGACGGGAGACCCAAAAGGCGTCTTTTTTACTCATTGACAGATAGTATTATAGACTCTATCGAGTACCCTAGTGTCTGCACTCAATGCCGATGGTTAAGGCGCTCGCTACACTCTAAATTTAAACGTATGCAGTCGCTGAGATATTGCCATTGTTGTCTGCTATCTTCTTGACAGCTTTGACTTCGACCTCTGTATTGTAAGTTCTGATTTTCTTGGTCATGGTAAACGTCTCATCGAGTCGCTAGTTTACCAAGTTTATCTCTAAGGTTTCTTCAGCATAGCTCATTTTCAAATCACAATACCAATCCATAAATTTACCCTGCATAAGTAAAATATTTATTCGCTTATTTGTATCAGTACCAGTAAAATGCGAGACTGTTTTCTACACGAGTTTATGAGTAACCAATGATACGTTTAACTGAAATTAAATTGCCATTAAATCATGCACCTGCAGATCTAACGACTGCTATAACGACAAAACTTAAAATTTCTGCTGAGCAAATGGCGTCATTTGTGATGTTTAAACGTGGTTATGATGCTCGTAATAAAAGGAATATCCAATTAATTTATACGCTAGATATCACACTGACCGACTCGGATTTGACCAATGATTTACTGGTTCAATTTGAGTCAGACAATCATGTTAAGGCAACACCTGACACCAGTTATAAATGTGTAGGTGAAGCGCCAGAGGATTTAACTGAGCGTCCTGTTGTTATTGGTTTTGGACCTTGTGGTTTGTTAGCAGCACTTACCCTTGCTCAAATGGGTTTTAAACCTATTATCATTGAACGCGGTAATGAAGTAAGACAACGCACCAAAGATACCTTTGGCTTTTGGCGTCAGCGTAAATTAAACACAGAATCTAACGTACAATTCGGTGAAGGCGGAGCAGGTACCTTTTCTGACGGTAAACTATATAGCCAAGTGAAAGATCCCAATCATTATGGCCGTAAAGTCATGACTGAATTTGTAAAAGCTGGTGCACCAGACGAGATTTTATTTGTTAGTAAACCGCACATAGGCACTTATAAGTTAGTCACTATGGTAGAAAAAATGCGTGCCGAGATCATAGCGCTTGGTGGGGAAGTCCGTTTTGCTACTCGCGTAGACGACTTACACATCACTGAATCAAAAGTAACTGGCGTGACACTTAATACTGGCGAAACCTTAAAAACCAACCATGTTGTTCTTGCTGTTGGTCATAGCGCCCGTGATACCTTCCAAATGATCCATGATAAAGGCGTGTATGTTGAAGCAAAGCCTTTCTCTATTGGCTTTAGGATTGAACATAAACAGTCAACCATAGACCAAGCCCGCTTTGGTGACAATGCTGGAAACGAAATACTTGGCGCTGCGGATTACAAACTGGTGCATCATTGCAAAAATGGTCGTTCTGTTTATAGCTTCTGTATGTGTCCAGGCGGAACTGTGGTTGCCGCCGCATCAGAAGAAGGTCGTGTTGTCACTAACGGCATGAGCCAATATTCAAGGAACGAGCGTAACGCTAACAGTGCTATTGTTGTAGGCATCGACCCAGAGCGAGATTACCCAAACCACCCTCTTGCTGGTATCGACTTACAAAGACAGCTAGAAACCTTAGCGTTTGAATTGGGCGGCAAAGACTACAGTGCACCAGCGCAAACCATTGGCGATTTCTTAAAAGGTAAACCAGACTCAGAATTAGGCGATGTAAAACCGTCTTACACACCAGGTATTACCTTAACCGACTTAAGCAAAGCACTGCCAGACTTTGCTGTGGATGCCATACGTGAAGCCATTCCAGCGTTTAATAAAAAAATCCAAGGATTTTCATCTGACGACGGGTTACTGACTGGCGTAGAAACCAGAACATCGTCACCAATCAGTATTAAACGCAATAAAGAATTCCAAAGCATTAATACCAAAGGATTATTCCCTGCAGGTGAAGGCGCGGGTTACGCAGGTGGTATATTATCAGCAGGGATTGATGGCATTAAAGTGGCCGAAGCTGTGGCGAAATCGATGTTGAACATAGAGTGAGAGCGGATTTGGGCAAACCACAATATTAAGACCATTACCTAGATAAAAATATGCGATCGAAAAAGCCTTTCAAGCTATGAAGTATAAAGCTTGAAAGGCTTTTTTTGTGTTTTGAGGATGATGAGTTGCTTTTGTATTTTTAATGGACTTTTAGGTTCTAAGCGCTTGAAAATAACAAGCTTTGGCTCCCAATATATTTTGTAAAAACATGAATTTTATTGACTATAATAATTTAAATAATGAAAAATATTAAATTAAAATTAACTAAAACCCCGATTTTCACATAGCCGCTGTATTCTCGTCTTAACGTGCCAGTTTTTCCTTTTTTAATAATTGTACGGCCATTTTTATAAATGCCTGTGCAGCAGGAGAGGCTTGGCGGGTACTGTGCAGTGCTAAACCAATCGTTCGTTTGTATTGCGGCGCTAGTTGTCGAACCACATAGCCATCGGTTGGCAAAGATTGAGGGAGTGCCAGTTCAGCAACGAGGGCAATGCCTTCTCCTTTTGCAACTAAGGCAATTGTCGTCATCAGTTGTGTTGTTCTGTAGCGAATATCAGGGATCAGATCCTCGGCTGCAAATAGCTTGGAAATGAGTTGCGCTGAACCAGCTTCGGTCAGAATAAAAGGAACCTGACATAAATCTTGGAGTGCGATTTCGTCTTTATTCGCCAATGAATGTGTTTTGGGAATAAGAGTAACCATTTGATCTTCAATCAATGCAAAGGTATCAAAATGCTCATCTGGCAGCACCACGAAGCCAACATCAACACGCCGCTCTTGTAACCATTGCACGACCTGTTGGTCATTTCCTTCATCAATACGCACCTCAATATTGGGAAATTGCTTACGGTAATCCTTTAAGATCTCAGGAAGTAAGCGCAAAGAGGAAGTGGGACCGAAAGAACCAATACGCAGACTACCCAGCTGCAACCCCTTAATATCAGCAGCTTCTTGGCGTATGGTCTCAGACAACCCCAGTATTTCTCGAGCGCGGGGTAGTAATCGAGTGCCAGCGACAGTCAATTCTGCCTGTGACTTATTACGCTCAATAAGGCTAACTCCTAAGTCCTCCTCGAGTTTTTTCAGTGCGTGCGAAACAGCTGACTGACTAATACCTAACTGTTGGGCTGCCAAGGTAAATCCGCACAGCTCTGCAACGACCACAAATATTTCAAGTTGGCTAAACGTCATGATCTTTTGCTCATTTTACTATGAGTTAACATTAGTGAAATACTATAGCACATATCAGGTTAACTCTTATATTGAGCGACATCATGCAACCAATTAGCAATACCTCTAACGACTTGGCTTTACCCTCTATCTGGCCAATCTATTTCAAACTTATCTTAGTCGCCTTACTGTGGGGCGGGACTTTTATCGCAGGGCGTTTACTGACGGAATCGCTTTCACCTTTAATGTCAGCGATAGGCCGCTTTGGTCTGGCAGTATTTATACTCATTTTACTCACTATAAAATTAGAAGGTAGGCTACCAAAGCTATCGCTCAGGCAGGTCGCGATCACTTTCACGCTCGGTCTTACTGGGGTATTTACCTATAATCTGTTCTTTTTTACGGCGCTCTCTGAAATGCCAGCCTCTCGTACCGCTCTATTTGTTGCATTTAATCCTATCGCGACGGCGGTACTGGTTTCCCTTTTATATCGAGAAAAAATTTCATTGCAGATGTTGCTTGGGGTCTCTTTGGCGGTATTGGGCGCACTAACCGTGATCAGTAATGGTCATCTACTTACCGTGATTCAAGACAGTGGTCAGGCTTTTGGCCGTGGTGAATTGTCAATGCTCTGCGCGGTAATCAGTTGGGCTATCTATACCGTCGTGGGACGGAAAGCGTTGCTTGGTTTATCACCTTTAGTGTCAACGACTTATGCCGCTATTTGGGGATTGCTATTGTTGTTAATGGTATGGTTGTTCAATCCAAACATGCAGGTGCTACCTGAGTTAAACTGGAAGATCGGTGCCGCTATTGGCTATTTGGCGGTATTTGGCACCGTTATTCCTTTTATTTGGTATTACCAAGGAATCAAAACGATTGGCGCGGCGCAAACGTCAGTTTTTACTAACTTTGTTCCGTTATTTGGTGTGTTGCTCGGCGCTTTGCTACTCAATGAGCAGATATCCTCTTCGATGTTACTCGGTGGCGCGCTGGTGATAACTGGAGTGGTTTTGACAAATCGGCGTTAAGAAAGTGGTGAATACCCGTATATTGAAAGAATAAGTATCAAGCAGTGACGATAATACCTTATTCAAACCCCAACTGTACGGATTTGACGACAGGGGTCAAAACGTTTAAGCAACAAAAAACCCCACAACCAAAGGGCTATGGGGTTCTTAAGCAAACTAAAAATATATTATATGGTGCGCCCACCACGCAACGACTAACTTAGCATAATCCTTTATTATTAATGGTTAAGGTAGTTAAGTATTTATTTTTAACAACAAATTTAACAACTTCTTAAGGTCTATTGATTTGCCATCCGATTGAGATTGGCTTTTATATTACCAATGACCTGATTGCATAAGTTTTTCTCAATATCATAACTGTTAATAACAGTCAAAAAATCCTCAGCAACTGATGCTACCTGATCAATAATAGCTTGTGCCTTGTTTTGCTTAATATCAGCAAGTTTAGCCAACTTTAATAAGTGAGATCGGGTAGGGTATTGAGCTTCACCAGTCACATCCATCTGATGATAACCATTCATACCTGAGTTATAAGCGAGATCATAGACAGGCGACAATGACCACCTGCCAGCCTTGTCCATCATAAAAGAGAAGTTTTTGCTATGATCGTCTTTATTATTAAAGATGACATTAAATACAGCATGTCTAAAACCCTCTTCTACAGCAACTTGCGATTGAGTCAACATACGCACGCAGCGCAAATACTGCAAATAATCTATTGAAGGAATGCGAAAGTCAATATCTAACAAACCCGCCAGTGTATGAGTATGAACGCGTTGATTGCCCATGCGGTCAAAACGCTCAACCCCAAAAGCAGCATGTTGTTCACCAATATCAAAATAATGATGCGCAGGCATGTTTAGGCCTGCTTGCTTAGCCCTATCAGCATAAAGTGACTCTAATAGACAAACGCTTTTATGCTCAGATTGGGCAGGGAACTTAATCAGCCACGGCGTTGCGGATGGCTGTTCGCTTGTTAAGTCCGTAGCAATAAACTCGGTTGCCTCATCATATAGGACAAGTGCTTTTGGTCTTGCACCTTGTGGTGAGCCGCCGATAACGATGAGCTCAGCCAGTATGTTGCTATCTTGTCCGGATAAAATCGATTGATTGGCAGCGGCCAGTTTGGCTAAAGTAAAATCATTAATATCGATATCAGCGGCCGATAAATCTTGTTGTGGCTCAAAACTAAGTGCTCCCATTGCTGAATTACCAATATAAGCGAGGCGATCTAAAACATTGATTGACGTAGCATGAGACATTGTTTTTCGAAAGAATCTATCCATTAGCAGCATTCCCCAACCATCAGGCAAGCTGTCTGATAATAATCCGCATAAGTAATGGCTTGACGCATGAGCACCATAGTAAGGTTCTGATCGTAATGGCATCTCAATTGGTGACAGCTCCAGTCCATCAGCCAGCCACGCCGCATCATAGCCAAAGGTAGGGCGTCGTCCATCCATCGTTAATTTACCGATAAGACGTTTGTCTCCGAATCCTTGGTAGTAAATATTGACAATTGATATCGGTTGATACATTGAAATGGCTACCTTATATCAGCTTTTGTTTGAGGCGCGCAAGCGTGGATTTTGTTTAGCGATAACATCTTCTATATTGGTAGGTACTACATCAAATAATTCAGAAAAGTGATTTACCATGCCAAGAGCCATAGCGAGCCTGATTATATTGTCTAGTGTACCGCCCTGACCAGACTCAATACGAGCAACAGTACTGATGCCAGTACCAGCCTTATCTGCTAAAGCGGCTTGCGTTAAGTTTAGTGCCAGTCGCTGCGTTTTTAAGCGTTCACCTAAAATCTCGGAAATCTCACTTGGCGTATAAAAATCAAATCTTATGTTCATAATATAATAAATCATATAAGAGTGTTAAAATACTATTTTAGCACTTAGTCGTTCAAATATGAATGCTTGTTTTTCTGAAATAAATAATTAACAAAAAATATTTGTAATCAAACCCCGATATTAATAGCGTCCCCTAAGAAAATTCAATTTCATACCCCCGCCCTCTACACTATATAAATAATAGCATATAGAGCTTTTCCAGTTTGTCAGAGTAAGATTGTTCCATGGCATATGCAAATATTGATGATATTTTAAAAACCATAATCTAGTATCGATTTGAATGTTGAACATAGCTCGACTATAAAATTGACTACATCAGTGTATTTATACGGACTCTAATGCTTGCTGGCAAGCTTCAGCTAAATAAGGGTCAACCGTATCTTGTTTTAGTAGCCACTTCAGATATCCAGCCCCATCTGAATGGGTAGCCAAATCTGCAATAGCCTCACCTTTATGCTTGCCAAAACTTAAATGCGTGGGTACACGTGCCATCTGGCTAAATTCATATAGGCTCTTCAAATCACTTATTTCATGACCCTGACTATTAGCCAAGTCAATCAAACTACCAAGCATCAGCTCAGCAAAGTAAATATCGGCAATGGCAGCATGAGCATCTCTTGCTTGAGCACGCGCTATATCTCGTTGAAAATGATAGAGGAGGGATACTAGCTTATGACTTTCCAGCATAGGAAGAAGGAAGTTAGCCATTGCATTGGTGCATATCAACTTAGGTGTATGAGTCACACCCGCATTTTAAGAACTGTCATATCAAAATCGATATTATGACCAATTAAGTAATCAACACTGTTAGGCATGACCTATGCTGTCAAATCTGTAGACATTGACTTGGGAGATTTTAGTTACGCAGCTTGACGATAAAAATCAAACCACACCTGTCTTGGCGTTTTATAGCCCAAACCCTTTTGGATTCTAGTTTCACTGCGAGCATAGCTCTTGCCTTGCGTCGCTGCAAAGCAGTCCTTTGCTGATCGCTCCTCATTATACTCAAGCTCAATATATTTAATGATGTCATTAATAGCTTCGAATCTCATTTTATAATCCTGATGATACACTAACTCATTTTTCAATATGCCCCAGAAACTCTCTATCGGAGCATTATCAAAGCAATTACCACGTCTGGACATTGAACCCTTAAATTTATGCTTCTTAATGATCTTATGATAGTCATAACTACAGTACTGACTGCCTCTATCAGAATGCACAATCCGCCGTTGGTTGGGTCGTTTGTTCTTGATGGCCATATTGAGTGCACGGCAAACTAAATCTGCTGTCATACGCTTGTGGATAGCATAGCCGACCAGCTCTTTAGTGTAGAGGTCTTTAACACCTGCTAAGTATAGCCAACCCTCATCTGTCCATATGTAAGTGATGTCACTAACCCAAGCTTCGTTAGGACGACTGGTATCAAATTTTTGATCGAGCAGGTTTGGATAAATAAACTTGTTATGGTTTGAGTTGGTGGTAACTTTAAAACGCTTGTGACGACGGCAAACAATGCCGTATTCTTCTTTAATGCGTCTTACCATGTATTGACTGATATGATGGCCTTGCTCTGCAAGATGAGCATGCAATCGCTCACAGCCATAGCGCTGCTTAGTTTCATCATGAGCCACGCGAACCAGCAGCTCACACTGGTTGCGGTGGATCTGCTGATTACTAACACCACGATTTATCCAGTTATAATAGCTTGATGGCTTGACATCTAATACGTGACACATACAAGTGATGCTAAATATTTTCTGGTTATCCTTGATAAAGACGTACCTCATCAACTGTCACTGCGGGCATAGCCCTTCGTCTTGCGTCACTAAAACAGTCTCCCAGACTGTTTCTTAACGTTCCTCATTGGCGAAGTACGCCGTGGCCTCATTCGAGCATAGCTCTCATCTTGCGTCCGGGCGAAGCAGTGCTTCGCTTTATCCTTCCTCATTTAGAATATCTCTCTCTTCCTGAGCAACTTTGAGATCACGTTTAAGACGTTTATTCTCTTCTAGTATAGCCATGAGCTCAGGATCATATTCTTTAGTACCAATAAGCTGGCCTTTATCAGCTTTGTTTTGCCAGTTAGATAATGTCTGCATGGCGATGCCAAGCTGCTTTGCAGTCGCTGAAACATTGTCCTTATTATCTGCTATCTTTTTAACGGCTTCAGCTTTGAATGCTGCACTATAGGTTCTGATTTTCTTAGTCATGATAAACTCCTCATTGAGTCGTTAGTTTACCAAGTTTGGTTCTACAGTTTTTTCAGCATAGCTCATGCCTGCTGTAGTGTAATTACTGGGTATTTACCTAAAGTGAGTGACTGCTGTTTCCCTTGCCAGCGATAAGCGCTGATCCAAACTTTGTTCCCTGTATGTCTTACCCATAGTTGAAGACCATCGCCATCACTATGTTTGTCAGGGCGGCTAGGGGTGCATTTTTCGCTTGGGGTTAGTTTGTTGATAATAGTATGAGTTAATGGCATGTTGGCATATCTCCGCGTTGGTATAATCTATACCAACAAATATACCAATATTCTATATGGTTCGCCACATACCAAGATATTCGTAAAACTTACAAAACCCCATAAAAAAAGGCTTGTCGCATCGCTGCGAACAAGCCTGAATCAATATATGGTGGGCCCAGTAGGACTTGAACCTACGACCAAAGGATTATGAGTCCTTGTCCTTACAACAACAATACAAAACACTTATCAATAAATATTACTGCTAGCCCTTTATTTTTATAGGTTTAAGGTGAGAGAAGACTTTATCTGTCAACAAATAGGTATATCCATCAACAAATACAGAGTATCAAAATAGTATCAAAGTTAATAGTATTAGCAGCTCTTTGAAAGATAAGAATCTACAGATGAAACTCTTTAATGATTAGTAATAAAGGATATATCTTTCGTTCAACGTATGGAGAAAGTTAGTAGCTAGCTGGCTTTTTTATAGAACTTATATCTCCAAGAAAATTTATGTAAAAATATTTACTCAATCTGAAATACAACTCTTCGGTTTAGTGCGTGTGCAGACTCGCTATTAGCTGTATCAATAAGTTCACTTTCACCCATTCCTAATGAGATAAGCCTCGCATATAAGCTTGGTATTTTTTCTTGGATATAGTTACTAACCGTTCGTGCTCGTCGTTCGGATAAGTGCTGGTTATATAGGTTTGTACCTTTGCTATCTGTATGTCCTATAACTTTAATTTGCTCAATAGAGTCGCTATTACCATTTAACGCATTAATAATTTGGTTAAGTGTATCTTTGCTGGCAAGGGTTAGCGATGATGAGTCGCTTGAAAACTTAATATCCATATCTATTTGCACGCTTGATGATGATGTATCGTCATCAATGCCAATAACAGCTAAATTTCTATTGCTAGGTTCATCTGCTTTGTTTAGCCCTATCTTTAATTCTTCTACAGTTATCGGTACTTCTGTTAACTGCTGTTTATTTTTTCTATACAGAGCTTGATAAGATTGTTCAGATGCCATATCCCAAGTCATCCCATTTGCTTTTAATAACTGGATCTTACGGGCGTATTGATTGACAGTTAATCGCTCTGCCTTACTATTATAAGCGTACATTAAGCGCATAAAGATATTTGCTTGTTTAGCTTGAGAGTCACTAATTGAGCGATTTAGAGTTCTAGAATAGATGTTGATAGCATAATCTAGTTGCTGGTTTTCAAAATAAGCATCACCTAGTTCAAGTAACATCTCATAAGTTGCCGAGCATGCTGTAGTAGCCTGCTGTAAGAGCTCAAGCTTGTGTGTAATATCAGATGCTGAAATAGCCATATTGTATTGTTCAATGGCTTTAGCATCATTGCAGCTTTCCGCTTGAGAGTTAGGAGAGATGGCTAAGAAAGTACAGCCAAATACAATAGCACTAAATTTATTTAAAGGTTTGCTCACTTTCAAAATGCACTGATTATTCATAATGTTTCTCTACATTATTTTAGTTATATTACTATCTTAACTTTCATTAGGAAGGGTTTGAATATTTAATTTACGCATAGCGGTCGCTTTACTTTCAATGATGCTGCTAAGTTTCTTTATTTCCGGAGTATTCATTGTAGAGTTGCTGCCCGAAAATAAATTAGACATCTCATTTAGTTCTGTATGGGTTAATGGTGAAGATAAAGTAATGAAAACAATTTGATCTAGTCCAAATGGGGCCTTGACGGGTATTTTCTCTTTTTCCGGTATTGTTTTCGGTAGGTTGACTACTATCATTTGATTTTCTGTAGAGTTTGTAGGATACAAAATATTGATGTCTCCTTGACTGTTTATATTAAAAGCAAGTAATGCACTAGGTCGGTCAACACTAACAGCAAGCTGAATATCTTCACCTTCTTTAAAAACGTTGCCTGCCACTTCTGGCAGTGCATTAACACGTAGATTTGCTATGCTCGGAATTTTGGCTATATGAGATCTTAGCCAGTACTCAGTATCTATGCGATTTTTAAGCTGTTGGTTGTTTCCTTTGTCTAATATATTGGTTCCATTACCAGCCGATAACTGCCATTGATTGTTTTGACCAGTTACTACAAAGTCTATTAAACCGCTGTTTTGTGATACAAATAAGCTGTTATCTACTATTTGATTAAAAACGTCTAAGTTATTTGTTTTTATTTTGAGAAGATCATTGCTTGATCGTTGTCTCATTACATTACTGTTAAGTCCAAATAGGGGACGATTCATCAGGTTATGGGCATTTGAGTTGGTTAAAAGTGGTTGGAAGTGTGGGGTTTGTAGTACCTCTTTAGCTATAGGATAATTAACAATATGAGACTTCATCGTGTTCTCTAGGTCTGCGTAACTGATGATGCCGTCTTCGCCACCAGCATCAATATCACCATCTAAGATGCGTATTAATAAATCCGAGAATAAACCATGAGGCTTGTTATCAAACGTGGTGTGTGGGTTGTTATTTAAAAACGGTATATTAAGATCTAAAGCGGGCTGTGCTTTGCTAGAGGCCGCAATTGTCACTGTATTTTGATAAGGATATTCATCGTCATTAAATTCAGATGTATTCGAGGTTGATGATACGCTCAATTTTTGAGGTGTTGCTTTATTGAACGGTAGTAAGCGATTAGGCAGCGCATTTTCTGTAGTTATACCTCTAAAGCCATGCTCAGAAAAACAAGCATCTATGATCCCTGTAATACGACGATTTTTTTCTAATTTTTGAATGATAGGTTTGATGTGGTATTGACCAGTAATAAAGTTGTTTTTAACCGCTCCTAAGACGTCTTCTTTGTCTAGTGCAGCTAGGATCTTTTGACTATCGTACTCATAAGGAACAAATGCACCTGAGTTACTGGACAGCCCATTTTTAAAGCTGTCACTACCGCCTTCTTCATCGAATATGCTAGTACCGTGTCCGCTTAAATAAATAAGTATTTCATCGTTTGCCTCTGTTCGCTGTTCTAAATTATTTAAGGCATTGATGATTCCTTGTTGGGTGGCTTGAGAATCAATCAAGGTAACAATGTTCTCAGGTTTAAATTGCCAGTTTTTAATTAATACACTCTGTAATGCTTTTACATCGTTCTTAGGACCGTCAAGATCGTTCTTTTCTAAGTATTTATAATCACTCACTCCAATAAGTAAAGCGACATTCTTCGCATAAGTTATTGAAGTAGTTGATAATAAAGAGGCTATGAGTATAGTTTTTATAATATTCTTAAAGTTATTGATCATGATACACCTATATTTATTAGACGATACTTAGGCAGTGATAAGTCTCTCAACTTTAAATACAACCTAGCTGATAAATCAGCAGTTATAACGTGGATTTGTCATCTGTCACTAGCGCATCCATTTCACGCACTGCGCCTGTAAACATCACTTCATCTGCGTGACGAATCATAAATACAAAAGGGCGATTTACTTTAACCGTTAGTGGTAAAGATAAACTTTTAGATACCATGATCGAACTTAAGGCTGCCGCTTTAGCCCCTGTTTCGTTCCAAGTGATGACAGACTGATGAATCAGCTTAGGATTTTTTAGTACTTTTATTAACATCAAATTTGGCAACTGCCATGAGTTGATTTCCGGAGCAATTTCATTTAGATCTATGATGTTTCCTTGCAAGTTAAGCTTGGGTAGTAATAATCTTGCTTTTTTCTCCACACTCTCTTCTAGCAACGCTGCTAATGTGTCACTGTCTGGAATAGCAGTGCTTTTATCTTTAGGGGTTAAAAATAGCTGTAGCATACTACCATCCTCAAAGGAGATTCCTACGTACTCCCAGCCTTCATACTTTGAGTACAACAGTTCAAGCTCTTGAACCATAGTTGGCACCATTTGCGTTTTACCTGAAGCTGTAATAAACGATGAAAGCTTAGTATCATCTGTCTCGAATGGTGATAACCAGTTCGCTTTAAAATACAACACGTTGCTTAGCACAGCATCGTTTTGTATAAACATATCTGGTTTAAACACATTATCAATCATACCGCTAGTTTGAGTGCTTACCCATCGATTGGCTTGGGTAGCAGCAGTCACAGGCTCATTGAAGTTAAGAGGTTGGGTTGTACCGTCTAAAGCAGCTTTATAAATGGTATCGTAAGCAGGACTTATGGTATAGCCTTGGTGATAAAACAATTGATTGTTATTCTGATAGCTATTAGGTAGTTTTGATAGCGGTTGATTCAGACTTAGCGGTGTCAGGTGTGATAATAGCCAACTTGGACGCTGAACTGTCATAGGCTTAGGCATAGAGAGCAGTGCTGTTTTAGCGGCTTGATCCAGACTATAAGTAGAGAACACAATGTTTTTCGTTAAGGATTTTTTGTTTAATTGCTTTAGTAAGTCTAAGTTTTGAGTAATGCTGATAGAAGGTGATGTAACCAATGAGGAATGATTTAAGCTTCGGTTATCAGTAGACTGATGACAGTCTATATTTATCATTGACGCATTATCAATGGATGCGTTTGATCTAGCAAAGTCACGTATCTTTACTGCCTGCTGGGAATTTACCTCTTCGGTATCCAAAAAAACTGCTTGTGATATAGCAGTGTTAGTAGTATTAGGATGGTTCACAGTATTTAGCACTTGGGGTTGGCAACCCACGCACATCATAAGCACGCCACCAGTAATAACATGGTAAATAAGAATTGCAGGTTTCATAAGACATCCTCCAGGCTTTTTAGCCTAAACGCATTTTTGATTCTAATGCCAAGATTAGATTTATTTTTATATTAAACGAAAGATATTGCATTTTGGGGTTAAAGTTTTTAACCCTTTTTTTTTATATTTACGTTTAAACTTAATAAGTACTGCGTAATAATTATAATTAATCACACTGTGATCGCTTGAGAGGCATAGAAATTAAATTAGAAATAAGAAAGTATTTGAGAAAACTCCGTATACACTTTTGCTTGCCATTACTTTTTTAAGTCCTGTAGCCATGACAGAGGCATCTTACAATCGTGAGCTTAAAATATAAGCGTTAAGTCATTATAAGTAGGATGGTTGTATTCAAGCATTCATCACTTACCAGTATTTTGAATCTCATAAAATTTGGAGCCAAACTATGACCCAAAATAATCAATCCAATCAGTACAAAAAAACACTACAGCATGTCACGCTTTGGGGATGTTTAGCCAATGCTCGCTATCGTCAGTTAGGTACAGTCGCAGCTATCGCCTTCACCATTGGTATGACGCCGCAAGTGAGTATGGCAAGTGACATCAACGAAGCTGAATTTTTGGTTCAATTACAAGCGGTAGAAGATGCGTTAGATTTAAGTTATTCACCACGGATAGACAAGCTTATTGAACTGAGTAAGCAAGGCAATATCGCAGCAGATATGACTCTGTATCGCTATAAACATAGAGGTAATAAGGTTGACTATACACCCAATACCACAAATGTGACGCAAGCCATTCAAATGTTAAATAGCAGTGCTGATGACCCAAAGGGGCTAGTCGGTTTATTCAAAAGTTACAATTACGCGAATGGTAATTTTAACCTAGCGAAAGATTATGCCAAAGCCATACAATGGTCTAAACAAGCGGCCAACAAAGGCAATGCCAATGCAATGGCTGGTATTGGCTATCGGTATAACAATGGAGAAGGCGTCACCCAAGACTACACCACTGCTATGGAATGGTATAAAAAAGCTGCCGATAAGGGCAATGCTGTTGCGATGTATAACCTTGGTGTTATGTATCGTGACGGACAAGGTGTCACCCAAGACTACACTACCGCTATGAATTGGTATAAAAAAGCTGCCGATAAAGGTGATGCTGATGCGATGAGAAGCATTGGTTATCTGTATCGTAACGGTCAAGGCGTCACGCAAAACTATAGCACTGCTATGGACTGGTATAAAAAAGCAGCGAACAAGGGTGATGCTTCTGCGATGCGAAATATTGGTTATCTATACAGAGAAGGAAAGGGCGTTACTCAAGACTATAGTACTGCTATGGACTGGTATAAAAAAGCGGCGGATAATGGCATTGCCTCTGCAATGAACAATATTGGTAATCTGTATTATAACGGTCAAGGTATCACTCAAAACTATACCACCGCTATGAGCTGGTATAAAAAGGCGGCGGATAATGGCAGTGCCTCTGCAATGTATAACATTGGTATTCTGTATGATGAAGGACATGGCGTTACTCAAGACTATAGTACTGCTATGGACTGGTATAAAAAAGCGGCGGATAATGGCAGTGCCTCTGCAATGTATAACATTGGTATTCTGTATGATGAAGGACATGGCGTCACTCAAGACTATACTACCGCTATGAGTTGGTACAAAAAAGCGGCGGATAAGGGTGATACGAATGCAATGGGAAACATGGGTTATTTATATAAAGAGGGAAAAGGCGTCACGCAAAACTACCGTACAGCCATGGAGTGGCTTAAAAAGGCTGCAGATAAAGGCGACTCTTTTTCGATGCAACACATTGGTAATATGTATAACGAAGGACAAGGTGTCACTCAAGACTATACTACTGCTATAGACTGGTATAAAAAAGCGGCGGGTAAGGGTGATACGAATGCAATGTATAACCTTGGTCTTATGTATGATAAAGGACAAGGTGTCGCCCAAGACGACCGTGCTGCTATAAACTGGTACACAAAAGCCGCCGATAATGGCAATCTATGGGCGATGAACAATCTTGGCGGTAAGTATAGTGAAGAAGGTATTACTCAAGACTACACCGCTGCTATGGGCTGGTATAAAAAAGCTGCCAATCAAGGCTTTTTAAATTCAATGGTTGGTCTTGGTTATATGTATAGAGAAGGCAAAGGCATGCCAAAAGACGGTGCTGCTGCCTTGGAGTGGTATAAAAAAGCTGCCGATAATGGGTATGCTCCCGCGATGAATAATATCGGTTATATGTATAAAGAAGGCAAAGGCGTACCACAAGATTACACCCTCGCCTTGCGCTGGTTTCAAAAAGCACTGTCACAGGGTGAGCTGTATGCGGTGTTTAACATTGGTGATATGTTTAATGAAGGGCTAGGCGTACCACAGGACTCAAACAAAGCGGCTCAGTTTTTTGTTGTAGCCTATGAAATATTTGCAGCAGACAACAATAAAAGCGACAGTAAAGAGGAGACTTTCATTAAAATAAAGCAAAATTTAGAAACCATGCTCGCTACCGACAAAATAACCGACCCTGCCATCCGCAAGCAAGTCGAAAGTATATTTGCCAAACCACCCCTCATTGCATGGAAGACCCAACCACCAAACACCACTAATAGCGAAACCCTATCACTCTCCGTCCTACTCACCGACCAAGGTGGCGGCATCGGTGACGTACGCGTCTTACTTGATGGTATTGCCATTGACCAAAACAGTCGTGGATTGACGCGAGCCGTCAATCAAACCACTCGTGACTTTACATTATCTATTCCACAGGGCGAGCATACTCTAACCGTAGAAGCCTATCCAGAAGAAAACGTAGGGATTACCAGTACCGTCAGTAAACAAGTTACCTCAACTTATGCCCCCATCCAAAAGCCCAAACTGCATGCCGTTATCATAGGCATTGACCAGTATAACAACCCAGATCTTAAGCTAAACTATGCGGCCAAAGATGCCAGTGCCATCTATGACGTCTTAAACAAACAAATCGGCAGTATTTATGACAAAGGCAATATCAGCCTACTAAACACTGCTAGCACCACCTCTAAAGACATCATCATCAGTAAGATCAATCAAATCAAACAGACTGCCAAAATGAATGATGTGTTTGTCTTCTACGTCGCCGCGCATGGTTATAACTACCCAGATACTGGCTATCATCTATTTACCTCTGATGTGGGTGCTACTTCCAGCAGACAAGTGACCAAAACAGGTATCAATGCAAATGACTTGCAGGGAATGCTCGCACAAGTGAACACCAATAAGAAGCTTATCTTGCTAGACACTTGTGATAGTGGCGGCTCAATCGATGCAGGGCAACTGCTCATCTCAAGAGGACTCGATGATCAGGATGTGATAGATACAATGCAGCGTAAGTCAGGGGCGACAGTCATTATGGCAAGTACCGACAAACAAAAGGCACTCGAGGGTTATCAGGGTCATGGGGTGTTTACTTATGGACTATTGCAAGCCTTTAATGGTGCTGGTGATATGAATAAGGATGGATATATGAAGACAGGGGAGCTGTCAAACTATATTGAGGATGAGATACCAACCATTGCACAAAGGGCGTTTAGTCAACCACAGTATCCGACTTCAAGTATGATAGGCAATGGCTTTGAGTTTAAGGTGTTTTAGTAACTCAAGAATAAAGGAATAAAACCTTGTTAAACAGAGACCTACCTTAAGATGGATTTAAACTAGTGGCACTATGGTTTTGTTTAATTTGAGAATTGCGTATAAAAACAAATATTTAGGAGATAGCCTTATGGAACTAATTTTGAAATCAGTGTTGATGTCGTTATCTTTGCTTAGTGTTTCCAGTCTTAGCTTAGCAGCTGATAAAGCGTTAATAATTGGTGTTGGTGAATATGAAGACCCTATGAATAATTTAATAGGCATTGATTTAGATAGTGGCATGATAGATGAAATGGCACAACGTCTTGGAATTGATGAAAGTAACATTACGCATTTATCAGACAGCCAAGCAACGCGTAAAAATATCTTGAAAGAATTAGATAATCTGGCTAATACAACAACGAGTCAAGACCGTGTGCTAATTTATTATTCTGGTCATGGTTCGCAGGTTGAAGATACTAATGGTGATGAGCCAGATAACATGGACGAGACTTTATATGTCTATGATGGTCATCTAATTGATGATGATATCAATGAAGCATTGTCAAAAATTAAAAGCAACAATATGGTGGTTTTGATAGATGCTTGCCACAGTGGGACAGGCACAAAGTCCTTAGCTGCGAACATGTTTAGTCAAAACCGTCAACGTGTCCAAGTGAAGTCTATAGGGTATGACAAGCGCTATACAGATAATAATTTAGCACTTATGCCTTCAAGTAAGGCTAAGCCTAAGAACAGTATGCAGCAGTATATTTCCATCGGTGCGGCTCAAGATGATGAGCAATCACTTGCGACGCCTGAAGGCAGCATCTTTACTAAAGCCATATACGAGTCATTCGAAGAAGCAAGACGTGACGGCAGTAACAGCAGTTGGCAAGCCTTATATGATTCGACCGCATATAAGATTAGGAGTTTATCACTTGATGCTAGTGAAAGGTTCAGTCCTAAAATTGATGGTAATACATCGTTGTTAAATAAACCTATTTACTTTGCTAATAATACAGACACAATTGAGGTAAATAAGCAAAGAGTGATCGATTTGGTAGGTCAACTACCGAAAGACGTTGTTATTAACTCTCCAAGCACGCTTAATGTTGGTGAAGAGTTTGTCGTTGAGCTAACAACACCTGTATCAGGTTATCTCAATGCTGTAACGGTAGGCGCTGATGATTCAGTCACAGTATTGTTTCCTAATAAATACGCTACAAACAATAAGATACAGGCACAAACCATAAGTTTGCCAGGTAATGGTAAGTTTAAAATCGTTGCTACTGAGCCAAGAGGTGAGACCTTGGTAGCTGCATTTATTACCCAAAAGCCTATCGACTTAACCAGTAAAGGTTTTGGTTTTTTAGATGCACAAGGCAAAGTTAAGGATGAAGCTTTTGCAAAAATTTCTGGAGCATCAATTGACCAAGCATTAACTAGAAGAAACCTAGCCATTGTACCCATAGAGGGTTCAACCACGCCAATTGCAATCGCGAACTATTCAATTGTTAATATAAAATAGTATTGATAGATTTGTAGTACTCTAGTCGATAAATTCATAGCAGTCTATCTGTTAATAGGCTAAGGAATGATTAATAGTCAAAAGTGGGTTCTACTGTTAAATATTAAAGGTCTTCGGCTTCAGTAATATAGTACTGAATGATTGACGAGTCGATACCACTTTTGAGTAGATGCTTCTTGATGCCTTTTTTCGCATATCGCAATCTACTTTTGGCGCATTCGTGCGATTGATCAGTAATTTGTGCTATTTCTTTTACTTTCAATCCTTCTAAGTAATGCAATTTTATGACAATAGCTTGTTGTTTAGGTAAAGACTGGATGGCACGACTAAGTTTTAGATGTACCTCATATTTTAATATATCGTTAAACTGTTTATTAGGATAATCAATAGCAAAGTCATTGCTATTTTCAATAAAGGAGTATGAGCATAGTTGTACAGTACGAGTTTTTCTATAGTGGTCTATATGAGTATTGAATAGAATTCGATATAGATAGGTACGGAACTTAGCTATTGGCTTATAAGAGGCTTTACTTTTTATAATCTTCTCCCAAGTTTGAGAGACTATATCTTGTGCAACATCTTCAGTAGTACCATGCTGATACATGATGTAGCCAATCATATTCCTATTATGCTCTTTAAACAATAAGTTGAACGATAGCATACAGTCTTCATGAGCATATTTAAGCATCAATTCTTTGTTAGAAATAGGAGGGTTTTGAGTTTTAGGTAGCATTCTATTCACCAATCTATTTATTCAAATTTAATACTATTAAATGTTGAACAGTCATCAACGCAAAATTAAAACAGCACACCTCGAAATATTAAACCTTCATCACTCTGCTCAAAATACAGTGGTAATTCTTCATCTTGGCTTTTAATGACTGCACACCTCACAAAGTATTGATTTGAAGATAACTCTTTCAACTGAGATATATTCTCTCTAATCGCATCTAACGAGCAACCCTTGAGAGTATCAGCATCAATACTTTGTAATGTATCCATTTCATCTTTACTGTATTGGGAAAGCTCTATACCTGAACATCGTGAAGGGTTGCTACTAATACATTCTTGTGCTTCCTGAACTTTAGAGGCAGCTTTTGAATGAAACTCATCATCAGCTTGCAATCGTAGTTTACCAATTGTGAATCTTTCAACACTTATGACATGTGACGGCGTACAAGTGCCAGAGGTGATGTATTGCACAGTTGTCATCAAGTAGTTTGAATCTAGCAAATTTGGATTTAACTCAGAAATCGGTACTTCAAAAGAACTCATGAACGTTAATGGGGGAGGGTTAGTTTTATTATCCATTGTGCTCAGGATATAGTTAACATCAGACTTCGACTCTATTTGTGTCAAAAAGCTATCTTGATCGTAACTACATTGACCACCATCCATTCCAAAGCAGCCGATAAGTCCTAGGCTAAGAGTACTTAAAATTGTTATCGAGCTTACTAAATTAAGGTGCATGTTGTCACCTGCTTCTTTTTAGTTTTTTTAAAATAAAATAGATATTATTTAAATGTAAGTCTTTTTAACGATCATTGCAAATAGTCGTTAAAGTGAATTTACACTTGCGATGTTTATTTTTTTAAGTCAATATAATGTTTAAAGGAGAATATATTGGAATAAGGATGTGCAGTATGAGCAGATTAAGCTGGCTTTTAAGACTCAGTACTATCACATTATCAATCCTAACGATTGTCTCTCAAGCTAGCACCTCAGAAAAATTCTATACTTGTGCGCCAACATTAGATCTTCAGGAAACTGAAGGTCTTTATTTTTTTGAGGGGCTAATTGAAGTTGAAAAAAATAGTAAATATGGACTTGTAAACAAGAAAGGTCAAACAGTCGTCCCTACTGAATATGACTTATTATATCCTGAGTTTAAAGAAGGTTTTTTAGCTGTCAAAAAAGATGGTAAGTATGGCTTCGTCAATACTCAAGGTAGAGAAGTCATCTCCACTAAATATGATTTGGTTAGACATTTTTCAAAAGGGCTAGCAGCTGTTGGCCGAGAAAGTAAATTTGGCTTCATTGATAAACAGAACAGAATAGTTATCCCTATTATATATGATGATGCTGATAATTTCTCTGAAGGGCTGGCTGGTGTACAGAAAAACGGTAAGTATGGCTATATCAACTCAAAAGGAGAAACAGTTATCCCTTTTAAGTTTGATTTTGCCCGCCAGTTTTCTGAAGGCTTGGCTCAAGTGATAGAAGATGGAAAAACAAGCTATATCGATAAGCAAGGAAGTAATGTCATTTTTTTTGATGGCTCATACGCTATTGCTGAGAATGAAGACTATTCAGAAGTGTATGGATTTGCAAATGGGCATGTCACCAACGGCATGTTGATAGTGCAGAACGATGAAGGAAAATATGGCTTAATCAATAATAAAGGTGAACTGATAGCACAATTAGAGTATGACTACATCGTTCAACTCAAGGATTTTAAGAGGATGGTTGAGCGCAAAGGAAACATAGTCAAAGTCAAAAAAGGTAATGAATATGGTCTTATCGACAGCTCAGGAGAGCTAGTGCTTCCTCTTGAATATGAAGATATTAGATCGTTTTCAAACAAGTTATTAGTCGTTAAACACAATGGTAACTATGGCCTAGTTGATGAAAAAGGTAGAGTGATCGTAGAGCCAAAATATGATGAGCTTGGTTCTATCATTTCTAATATGGCAGAGGCTGTGGAAAATGAGGAAGACAAATTTGCTAACCGATGTGGTATGGGGTAATAAGGGCTAAGAGTTTATAAATATAATAAAGAGGTTAAACATGATGATGAGTCGAACTTTAAAAAAGAGTGTAGTAGCATTTTTCATGCTTACTGGTACTTCTTATGTTTTTGCCTCTCAGGTCTCAGAGCGTTGTGAGATAGATCAAGAATACCAATCCTCTTACGGCACGGTACTATGCGAAACCTTTTCTGAGGGTTTAGTAACGGTTGAGCAAAAAGATAAATATGGGTTCATGAATAGCCAAGGTAAGCTTGTTATACCTATTGAATATGATGATGTTGGCATTTTTTCAGAAGGGCTTGCTAGTGTTGAGAAAAATAATAAATCTGGGTTTATAAATATCCAAGGAAAGATAGTCATTCCGTTTGAATACGATCGACCGAGCAGGTTCTCAGATGGCTTGGCACGAGTCAGAAAAGACGGACGATATATATTTATCGATAAAACAGGATCAGAGGTTTTAGACGTCGATAAGTACTACAACCTTAACCCCTTTTCTTATTCTGAAGTCTTTTTGAATGGGTTAGCCTTAGTGGAGACAGACTCTAAGCAAGGACTAATTAATAAACAAGGTAAATTAGTTGTTCCAGTTGAATACGATCTCATTGATTTACCGTTTTCAGAAGGTTTGGTAGTGGTTAAGAAGAACAATAAATACGGCTTTTTAAATCAGCAAGGTCAAGAGGTTGTATCGCCAAAATATGACAGTGCTGTTAGCTTTGCAGAAGGGCTGGCGCGTGTTGGATATGAAGGTAGATATGGATTTATCAACCAGCAAGGAGAGATAGTTATGCCAATAGTTTTTGAAGATGGTTCTTCTTTTTCGGAAGGTATTGCAAAAGTTAAAAAAGGTGGTTTATGGATCACTATTAATAAGAAAGGTGAGGAGGATAAAAAGCGTTAAAGTATTAGGGTTAATAAATTTTCTAATGGAGATAACGGTTATGAATAGGTCCAGTTTAAAAAAGGCATTAAATCCTCAAGTATTAGCGCTTGGGCTATCATGCAGTTTTATGACAACAATAGCATTTGCTAATACGGGACTTCTCAATGAAGATATTTCTTATTTATCAGATAATATAATTAATACAGATATTAGGCAAGTTAATAACGACTCTCCTGATACTCATTTAATGAGAGCCGAATCCTTTTTGAAAGGTAGGCATAGAGAAAGGAATTTTAAGAAGGCGTTCGAAAATTATTACTTGGCAATGAAAAGTCGGGCTGATGAAACCAGTATGACTCTAGATTATAATGAGCCGATTAATAAACTTATTAGAAGTCAGAATTTTGCAATGAGCTATGAAGATGGTAAAGAATATCGTGAAAGTATCAAGTCATGGTTTGATCAAGCATGTTATGAACATGACGATATGACTAGCTGTCAACTGTTGGCTATGATGAAAAATTCAGATGACTTTTTTGAGAAAGAGGCAAACAATAAGGTCGCAGTTACCGAGAAGTCTGGTACAGATCCATCGGATGGCTCTCACTTAAGAGGTCTTCCCATGACTCGTGATTTTATTTTAGACTCATATGATGACTTTCAAAGCTTTGATTCTGCTTTTGCACAAGCAGGATCAAAAGGAAGCAAAAAAATATTTTCAATAAAACCGACTGAAGATACAAAACCAAGAGCAGTTATTTTGTTGAATAAAAAAGTATTTAGGAAAGAGAAAGGGTCTTGGTTCCCTAAACTTGATTTAACTATTAGTAGAAAAAACATAACACTTTGCGAAGGTTTTATGACATTACCTCTTGCTACTGCAAGTACATCTGCAGAATCAAGAGAAGCACGCAAAAATGAGGTTATTACGTTTCTACCTGTTCTAGGTGGAAATATTAGTAATACTCTAGCATCTCCTGATGATTGCCAGCGAACACTGAAAAGTAACTATGATTATGACAGCGCTAAAGAAGAGTTAGATTTTGTTTTGACAGGTTTTAATAAAGGGAGGTCGCCTTACTTAGCAGTATATGAGAGTGACCAAAGTCCATACTCATCTATGATCTTGAGTCTGGGTGAGTTAAGTCCAGAAGCTATCAAAATACTATCAAAAGACTGGTCTGAACTAATTATTAAGGTTTATGAAAATGGAGATAGTATTGACCCAACAGTCGCAATGGCGACAATGCTATCTTATGACCCTAGATTACAGCAAGCCCAAGAAGACAGTAATTGGACAAATATTTCTATTGCTATCAGAGCAGCTACCTGTGGAGGTGCGATTGTTGCTGGCTCAGTTATTACGCTCGGTGCGTTCGCTAATACTCCAATGTGCATGAATGCTATGGAAGAAGCAGCCTATGCAATGGGATATACAGTACCCAGCTTTGTGAATCTTATATAGAACACGATAATAAAAACTTAGAGATGCTCTCGCTAGGCACTATGCTATTCTGCTTTTATAAAGGTAACTTGTCGTAAAATAATCAAAAATAAAGGTGACGGCTATGAGAGTTCTGTAGGGCTGAAGTGACCGCTAGAACCACCGTAGGTTTACTCAATATTCAGCCTAACACTGCTGCGCTTTTCTATCATTAAATTAGGCTTGTGGTAAATTACCATCTCTTATTAGAAGACGATGAGCTTTCTGATGGTGAAGCTTATTTTGGCGGGATGTATGCAAAGGTAAAATTAGCTGTGTCGCTACTAATAAAACAGTCGTGTTGGATATTCTAAAGCGAAAGAGTAAGGTTTATGCTATTTCTATAGCAAGAGAGTAAATAAATCATAATAGTACTCATTACCAAGCCTGGCAGCTTTGTTTATACTGATAGCTATCAGAGTTACAGTGAACTGTATGTGAGCGAGTTTAGATTTAACTATAATAACCCTTTCGTCAGCTCAAAGCTTTGAGCTGACGAAAGGGTTATTCAAACCCCAATTTTGACAAACTCGCCTGAGTAAATTTCCGAACCCAAAAAGGGTGCTAACAATATGCCTTATATAGCGTTAGCATCTTTTTTTGCTACTACCTATATCTAATCGTTATCGATATCTATTCATCACGCTAATAATCTTAAACCCTCGTTAACAAGGCTATAAGCATCTAAGAAATTATTACTTAATCCATAAAATAATTTTATTAAAAGCATAATCGTCAGTGAGTTTTAGCGCTAGCCAGCTGTTTAAAGACTAATAAACACAATGATAAATACTAAAAGGGCTGCTAATGCGCCGAGGTGACTTAGTGCAAGATCATCATGATTGAACCCGTCAATATGAGTTTATGTCGCAGATTATCGATTACGATAATGAGGATATAGATAAGCTAAGTTTTTACGCTAGCGATCTGCAACCTATACTACGTGAGAGGCTCGATGATGATGAGATTTATTTCAGTAATATTATCATGAGTCACTACTGCTTTTCTAAACTACGTCAATAGGATTTAAAGCTGTAAGAGGATAGTTTATTTCCACTGAATACTGGTAGCAGTGGAGCTGGCAATACTAAGGATAAACAAGAGGACTGGCCATCAAAAATAGTCGCAAGGTTAAATGGGCTATTCGATACTAAAGTCTGACCGATAGAGACCTAATCAATTATTCGCAAATTATCTGGGATAAAGTCAACGAAAACTAAATCGTTATGAATACAAATAGAGTTAGCGCTTTGAGTGAGAGGGATTGATTATGTCAGATAAAATATCAGTTTTTCAGCCAAAAGTAGATTTGATTATTTATTTACTAATGAAGTTACTTCTCCACATAGCATGCTCACATACTGCACAAAACCAACTCTCTTTTGCCCGCATATAGGCGATATCAGCAGGTACTTCAATTGGACAGGCGCTACCACAATATTCACAACAAACATCATCTAAGCAAGCATAGCATTGGCTTATAGTTTCAAATAATGTTTGAGAGCTAATATTATATTTTTGACAAAGCATACGTACATAATCTATATAGCTGATTTTATGATTATAGGCCCAATAATCTTCACAGACCCGTTTGTCCCAAGCATTTTGTGTCATGCTCCATTCAATCTTGATGCCCACAATATACTCCTTTTTAATGGCAGAATGACTATGATTAGTGTCACATTTTTATAGTGACTATATCTATTGAACAAGTCGCACCCATCATAGTTAGCCAGTTATTGAGCAGCAAGATGAGTCTATGACATAATAGAGCGTTAGTCAGCACAAAATAGTTTTTGACGAAAACTTAGTTATTGCCAACGAGTATTATTTTAACAGAAAAGTAGTCACTGGCAAGTATTTTTTACTTACCAATAAGGATTTTATTGTGATTTCATGTAATCTACCAGTGCTTTTAGCGGAAAGAAGATTGCGAGTTGCAGACTTAGTAAGGATGACGGATATCAGCAAGTCAACGCTTCATAGAATTTATAACGATGAGACAACTCGCATAGAATTCGATACCTTGAGTAAGTTGTGCCAAGTATTAAAAATCACCCCAGGGGATATTTTGAAGTATGTTCCCGATGAGAATGAAGAAAACTAAGCTTGATAGGAAGGTCTACTGATATAAGACGTTAACCTCCTCACCTAACTAAAACTGAAATTTTAACATACTCTTTAGCCTTTATTTATCAAAGGCTGAAGAGTGTTTTTTTTGTCTAAAAAATGATTATGAATCCAGTATTTCAGTTATCCAAAAATAAAAATATAACAGCAAGATTAAAGGCTTTACAATCGATAAGTTATAACATATCATAATTAGTATAATTCACTATTAACCATATTAAAATGAATAGTATTCATCTAAGGCCTACTCAGAAGTTTATAACTTTTAGTAAATATAATCTGGTTGTTCATCAAGATGCGCAAAAGGCATTGCTGATATGGCATCAATTTAGGCCAAGAATAGCTAGTATAAATATAGGTGGCTTGGATGATTATTACCGCCCACCGCTACGATTGGTGATTGGTAAAGATTCGACTTATTATTTTTTTAATGAGTTTAGAAGGTTTGATGAAATTCTAATAGAAGAGACTAGTTCACGTCAGCCTTGCTTAGTTGCTGCTGAAAGCCTGAGAGATATTAAGCGCTTAGCTTGGAGTGAGGTGATCGAGCTAGCCTTCTCAAGGGGAATTAATCATCCTGAGTTCCTAAAGGCTTTAAGCTCCAGTGCACCAAAAAGCATTATTTGCGAACTCATGAATATTGAGCGCCTAACGGTAGATAATTATTGTAGGTTTGCTGGTATCAGCCAAAGTGCTTATGAGTATCAGCAGTGTAAATTAGCCAATGATGAGGTGATGCTGGGGCTGCCCAAAAACCTGAATTGGATGGATGCATCTTATGGGGCACACTAAATTATTTAATGATGTGACCGACAGGCGAGTGTTGGATAAGCTTATCCCAATAGATTCACCACATCACATACAAATGTCTCAGCTTATGATCGATGTGATAAGTTTAGTGCCAGATGATGATATTGATTCATTACAATCAACACCAGAACCTAATTTTGCAGACTTTACTGGGTTAGACTGTGTAGATGTGATGAATCAAATCACTCGGCAAGGCAAAACAGGCGTGTGGGCGGTTACCTATATGCTAATTGTCTTTTATCAGGCGTATGGTGCCATAGACGTTAAGAGTAATGCTTGGCGGTTTATGAGTGGCTACTTAAAGGTTATGGTTATGATCGCAGTACGCCATGATAAGCACTTTGCCAAAATAGATAAGCTTGGTGTGCGTGTTCGTATGGCACTAAGACCTTCTGATCCACAACGTGGCATTCTCGACCAGTTAATCCGCATTCACGATCAATGCGATAGCTTGTCTTCATGCTTATCTTATATCAGACAATATGAAACGAGCGTCAAACAGGAAGAGGCAACAGGTGAAACAGCGAACCAATATCTTGCTAGTAAAATCGGTCAAATCAGGTTGGCTTATGAGGTAGCGATTGATAATAAAGCTTTTATTGGTAAAACCTATACTGAAAATACTAAACGCATAAAGTCGGCTCAAGCAGTCACTAAGAAAGTGATGCATATCGATGGTGAGCCACTACAGAGAATAGTGTTTGGTACGAAACAATCAAAAAAGAAAAATAACGTGGCAATCGCTGAAAATATTGCTGATGACGACGAAGTACCTTTGCTAGACAATGACTTTAAGCCAGCCACACAAATTGCTAAATCCTCTGAGCTGCAACAATGGCGATTGAAAAATAACCATCAACATGCCCGCCGTAATCAATTTCATTTCCCAACCAATCATCGTCAGTTAAGCATTACCGGGTATCAGATGTTATTTGCCACGCTTTGGCAGCGCTTTATGAGTGTTGATAAAGAAAGTGGCACTGGGTATGTCGTCTTACTACTGTCACTATTAAGTGGACTTAGTATCGATAGCATCATTGCTGATTGGCAATGTAGTCACAGTCAACGGCAGTATTTGGTCTATGACCGTGTCCGTAAAGTTAGTAGCATTGCCATCATGATTGATGTGACGACCAATACTCGAAGTCATCTGCTTGCCCACAGACAAAGCTATGGCAGTACCTTTTATCGTGCATTGCCTGACCCTTTGCAATCTATGCTTGAGGATAAAATTACCGTTTCATCCGATACTGTTAAAGACGCTATCTCTTATGCTAAAGATCTGCTTAACCTGCCAACACTGAGTCCGCAATATATTGAAGCAGGCCTATTTATCCTCATCAAAAACGAGCTTAATAAGCCCTTATATGCTGATATGATCACAGGTATTGATGTACGGCATAGCTCTGCACTGTATTACCTTAGCACTAAAACAGTAGAGCTAGAGCAAACTTATATAAAAGCGATAGAGCTGATAACTGAATACTGCGATGATGAGCAAAAAGCACTTTTAATAGATGAGTGTAGCGTACCGATGAACGGGCATAGAAGCCACATTGGTAGTGATATGGCACTAAAGACCACAACGTGCCAGCAGTTCTTTAATCAACTGGCTGTCAGTGCCGAGAGCTTTAATGGCAAGTTAAAATCCCACATGGATCGCTATATTGCACAGTTCAATAGTTATAGCATTTGGCTATGGCACATTGTTATGATCCAAACCGGTATTCGCCCAGTCAAGCATGCACCGGGCTTGCTACACCAGTTTGACTTTCAGCGGCGCATGCTATGGGTATCTGACAAAGAAGAGCGTCATGCGCAGTCTGATGGTAGGCTCATTCCTCTTAGCAAGTTTTTGATAACGGCTATTCAAAACTATATGATTTATATTGAGCAATTTGCCGCTATCTATAATCCTTTATATCCAGCAGCGCGTTATCCCATCGATGACATCTTACAGTCAGAACAACCCCTCATTCAAATTTACCAAAAAAATCCAAAAGGCTTTGCCAGTATCACGCCAAGCCGAGTCCGCTATCAGTTGCAAGACTTTTTTAGTCATCAGGACAATTGGTTGCGTCATCAGCTGAGGTCTATGCTCACAGGGCGTGTGCCTGACTATCTGATTTGCGCGCTTTACGGTCACGAACATGCTGATCAGGAATTCATGCACCCGATGTCATCAAGCTCTATCAATCAGCTGCACCAGCTCAGCCCTCATTTAGATGCGATTGCTACAGATCTTCACTTAAAACAAATTGAGGTTCGCCTATATGGATAATATTAGCGCTCATAAACTGCGACAGCTGAATAGAGAAGAAGCTAAAAATAGTATCAAGCATGATGCTAAAGCCCTAATTAAAGAATATATCAATCAATATCCTATGCAATCGCCTTGTGAGCTGCAACATTATTATGAAGCGATTAACCAGTTACTAGAAGAGAGGTTCGATACCGCTCAAAACTTTCAGTTGGCGCGGCGCGGGTTTTTAGAGTTTGTTCGTGATTATAATAAAACTCATCAGATATATCTTAATGAGCCTGTGGTACCGATACTAGCGACTCGTGAGCGCTTGACCATTAACTATGATTGGTTTGTGAGTGGACGCGCTGTGGCAGACAGTAGCGTGACAATGATAGAAATTTGGCAACGAAAACGGCGTTTCTCAGTAAATGACTTGGTTGAAGGGGTGCTGTATTGCAGCATCATGTATGGCGGTATTAACGACATTGAGGTGCTACGAGCGCTCTATGATTGGCTGTTTGGTGAGCGCCATGTGTATAAAATTGACATGCCAGCAACTGATGAAGAAAGTAGGGCAGAGTCATTGGCTGTGATACCGCTTAGGGTATGTGACGATAATTATGGCTACGCGACTGATGAGAGTGAAGGCTTACTCCGTTTTGTTGATTATGTTCCCGATGATATAAGTTTGTGTTTTTTATATGCTCTAAAGGATAAGGCGTTAAACACGGCCAAGATAAAGCCATTTAATACCGTAATTAACGATATCTCAAAAACGCTTAAACTTACCAATAAAGATAGTGAGCGCCCGCAGCACTCACTGCTCATCAAATATGCAAACTACCACTGGCGACAGCTAGAGAGTAGCCTGATTGATGGGGCGCTAGCCGTGGTGAAGCAAGGCGATATTAAAACGACGGGTTTGTCTACGGATAAGCTAATCCATTATAACCAAGAGCTCATCAATCCAAATCCTAAACCGCTTGAGTGGTCTGAACTGTTTGATGCCAGCTATCAGTCATCGATAAAGTCGAATAGCCAAAGCAGTACCATAAGCTATCCTAGTTTTAGTAAAAATCTGATCAAAGAGCTACAAGATACGCTCAAATTGACTAGAAACACCGCTATTTTCACTATTACAATATTAAAGACAGATGCTAGCCAGCCTAATGCGCAGCGTTTGCTTGGCTGGGTGTTGTCATTACTGGATGATACTAGCGTTCGGCTCAATACTATCAGTAAATACATCGGCTGCATTGGCCGCGACTGGCTGATGCTGACGATGGATGAGGATATGGATCAGTGGGAGTGCAGTGACTTTGAGGAAGTTTATGAACAAATTATTCAGAGTAAGGTAAAAGATGGTCGTAAATTGTCTGTACTATGCAAATCTTCAGAGTTTGGTGATGATACGTTTAGTGATGTAGATAATGATAACAATACTACTGGTCAACCGCTATCTCATCTTGATCGTCTAAAAGACAGCCAGAAATTCACCTACGGTCGTCTGAAAGCTTTTCATAATTATCAGCGTATACACTTTGACGCTCCCTATGTCTATTTCCCATGGGGTAGTAATCGGCAAGTCGTAAAAGCTGAAATGATATCACCGCGCGTGTATAGAGCGATGAAAAGCTATATCCAAACATCAGAATTAGAGATAGAACAAAAGTCACTTTGTTTGATTGTTTTAGCGCTTGCTTATCGGACTGGTATGCGAATTAACGAAATTATTGGTATTAAGGTTAACGACATTGCAGATATAGGGTTTATTAATGGAAAAGTGGTTGAAGCACCAAAAATCATCCTCAAACCCAACCGCTATCGCCGTCTAAAAAGCAGCAGTGCCAAAAGAGTGATACCGATAGACAGTCTTTTTAAAGATGATGAGTTACAACAATTTATTATGTACTACAATCAACAGAAAAGGTTAAAGCGCCGTTATTTATTCTCACAAGGGTCAGGCGATCAACCACTACCATCTGTGTTTTTTAGCAATATGATGAAAATAATATGGGATAGACTGCTGATTACCCATGACTTTACCTTTCATAGCTTTCGGCATACGGCGATTAGCCAGCTGGCATTGGTGTTGAGTGGCTCGCCACTGGCTCAGGTGATGACAGATTACGATAAAGAGCATAGTGACGCTATCGTTAGCGCCGTCCTTGCTAATAATAAAGAAAAAGGGATGTGGTTTGGGCTGGCTAGCCTTGCTGGGCATCTAACGCCAGATACTACGTTTGAATATTATATCCATAGCGCTCATCTATTGGCTGGATGGCAAATTAGTCAAGCCAAGCTTGCTATGCCGATAACTGTGTTTGAGATGGTGACAGGTATTGGTTATCAGACGGTGAATAGGCAGGAAGGTACAGCGTATGATAGCAGTACTAAACAGGTTCATCTTGATAAGATGCGTGGATATTTAATCAATAAGATTGCGGGCAAAGAGTTTCTATTTTCTTATAACAGCACACCAGCTAACATGGCTTGCCAGCAAGCCCCGCAAAATGATGCAGTAGATACTCAGCTGTCTATATTTATTCATCCTAAAGTTTATGATGTCATTGTGCTGTTAGAAGAGCTACAAAAAATAAGCGTCGATAAACGAGCAGGGCAGTTGGCAGAGGTCGCACTTCGGCATGGCATCGTTGTTAATGAGGCTATAAAGATTTACAACAGTAGCAATCAAATTTTTACCGATGATAGGTTATTGCTAAGCGCACCGACGGGACATAAAAACCAGGAAGTTTTAGTTAAAGCAATTGATCGTGCTTATCAGATGTCAATTGATGAGCCTGCTAGACTGAAATTGTTTGTGGAGTTATTTGCAGATAAAAACAATTTAAATACTTCATCAATTCACTTTGGAATTAAAGAGACGCAGCTTAAAATGCTACAGCAGTTTGTGACAATAGGTTGTCAACTTATCGATGCCAGTTATTGGCAGATTAGAGCACATAGCGAGCAAGCAGTGCGTGATTTTAAAAAAGAACTAGGGCTCAATAGCTCAATACGTGTGGGTGTTCGTGAGAACTTTCATGGCTATGAGGTTAGGGTAGTACAGAAAAAACGTAAGCGGTCTGATAAGAACTTGGTGATGACAGATGATTATTATAGCTCTTCGGGGGTACTAAAATATTTAGGTTACTTACTGATGATATTAGTCAAATATTAAGGCAAAAGTGATTTTTTATTTAAAATTGTCTTTCAAGTATAAACAAAGGTATCTTCTATAGGGTTAAATTACTATTTTAAGTTCTAAAATCAGTTAATTGAACCTATAAAATAGCTACCGTTCGTCGTAAAGTTTTTTCACATCTTATACGAGTTGATATGATGTCTATAAGCATCAATCACTTCATATATAATCTAAGTGTCTCTAATCAAAGAGTAGTTAAAACCGTAGGTACGCGTTAGTAACAAAACTCTCTTTTAAAATTGATAAAACTTACCAAATAATTACTAGGATGAATTTAATGTTAAGAAGTACAAAATTGCTTTTTGCAGTATCAATACTCGTATGGGGCTTTCCTTCTATCTCTAATGCTGCCATCACAAAGTACGGTGTAACTGTATCTGAGTGCGATTTTGATTATGAGAATGAAAAATTCTGTACAGATGATCGCCTAAAGAGCTATGCCAATGTTCTAAAAACCGGTGAAGCTAACTTTGATGGTGATAAAATACTTTACCTTTTTGAGACTAATGAAACAGGGTTTGTTGGTCAAAAACCTTATCGCTTAGTTGTGATTGATACTAGTACAAAAACCGTACATCCCTTTGGATATGCACTGTCACCTGCAAGTGATTCTTATGGGAATCCAGTTGCTGTGAACAAAGCGGGCGCTATTGTTGAGTTTGATTTCAATATTAGGT
This sequence comes from Psychrobacter sp. M13, assembly GCF_030718935.1. Classification (NCBI taxonomy): domain Bacteria; kingdom Pseudomonadati; phylum Pseudomonadota; class Gammaproteobacteria; order Moraxellales; family Moraxellaceae; genus Psychrobacter; species Psychrobacter sp. M13. The sequence continues at coordinate 1,656,414 of NZ_CP132194.1, read as the reverse complement.
CTGACCGTTTTTGTTTCTCTGGAAATATTGATGCCTATAGAATGTCTGATAATTATGAGCAAGGCAAACCCTTCTGTTTTAAGTTTGACAAGACAGAGCGAGAATTGGTAAGAGAGTATTACTAAAGCATCCATATTTTCTTAATATTCCCCTATAGTTTTTGAAGCCACCCTAAATGAAATGTTTAGGGTGTTTTTTTATTTAAAATAGGCTCAAGTGTTTTCATATTCTATTATGATGACGTGTGTCAATAATGTGACTTGAGTAAGGCATGAAAATAATATAAGTTGAAAAGCTTTCACATAATTTGCTTCAATGTGTAGTATGAGCTGACCAATTGATGTAGGCTATGCTCGACGATTAGTGCTCTGATAAAAGAAAGGCACAAGCACTTATTTGAGACTTACCTACGTGAGTTTTTTTGTTATCCAAAAGTTGAAACTGTCAGGTTCGACTGTACTACCAATCGCGAGTAACTAGAATATGAATGTAAAAGATTACGTTGGTGATCTGATCGGAGCAAGTTTGCTGATTACTGAGTCGCGAATCATTGCAGGTTATCTATTAAAAAATTTATCTGATGATGAATGGAAATCACTTGTTATCGAGCAAAACATCCTTCAAAAGAGATCAGCACAGACAGCAAGCCGCTATACGAAAACGATTCGCCATCGTGTTGGAGGGCTTGGTGACGACTTTATAGCGTCATTGCTTGAGTCTACTGAGCGTGCCTATATTCAGCTATTAATGGCAGCATTGCTGATTGACTCTCCGATAGTAGCTGATTTTATGCGATTAAGTCTTGCTGAAGCGCGCAGAACCTACAAGCCTGAATTGGCATCTGATGCTTGGACTGAATTTTATGACACACAGATACGTGTATATCCAGAGCTAAATAAATTCTTTGAGTCCACTATTAATAAAATGGGCAATAATGCGATTAAGTCATTAGTAGATAGTGGCTATCTAAGTACTAGTCGTAAACGTCAGATCCAACCTGTTTACCTGCTACCAGAAGTAAAAGAATGTCTTATAAGCATCAATAGGGAAGACTTGATCGATGTTATGGAGTGCACGATATGAATGCGCTTAGGAGACGGCTTGATTTAATTCTTGAACGTATAGAGAGTCCAAAATTCTTAAAAAACGATGGTTTGGGTAACGAGATTGGTTTTTGGATCTTCGATTATCCAGCAAAGTATGAATTGGTGGTACGAGACCACCTTGAGCATATTACTGAAAAGTTAGATAAGCGTGATTATCGTTTTGTTCATCTAAATATATTTACAGTGCTTATTGATATGCTTGAAGATCGCGGCTTATTTGAACGTGCCTGCTTACGTGAACAGCAAGTGGGCGTTGACAGTTTACGTAAAACGCTAGCAGGGCCACTTAGCCAAGATAAGGTGGCTAAATTCATTGCCAATAAATATCAACCCTCTGAGCTAGATTTTGTCTTGCTATCAGGCTTAGGAAGCGCATGGCCGTTGGTTAGAGGTCATGAGCTTCTTAGCGCATTACAAGATATCATGGGTAGCACCCCATTAGTTTTGTTTTATCCTGGTGAATATAGCGGAAGAGATTTATATCCTTTTGGCATGATTGAATCCAAAAACTACTATCGCGCTTTTAAATTAGTGTCTGAAAGTGGCAAATAAAATTTATCAATGATAAGAAATAAAATAGAGAGCCTACTAGATGAATATTGAACAGATTTTTTCAAAGCAGCTGACTCGTGATATTAATGGCGTTGTCAAAGCTGAGCAAAAGGACAACGACAGTATCTATGTTGAGCTAGATGAGTATGTTATAACGCAAGAGCTTAATAGGCATTTTCGAGCGTTTTTTGCCGCTTATGCGCCTTCTGTAGATCATAGTGGTTCTGCTATGTCTGGAAAAGTCGGGGTTTGGATTTCTGGGTTCTTTGGCTCTGGTAAGTCACATTTTTTAAAAATATTGTCATACTTATTAGAAAATAAGTCAGTAGAGAAAGATGGTGAGGGCCGGCAAGCCTTTGATTTTTTCAAAGATAAAATTACCGATGCAAAATTATTGGCAGATATTAAGAAGTCTGTTAGTAAAGACACAGACGTTATTTTGTTCAATATTGATTCAAGAGCAAATACTGAGGATCGTGAGAACGCCATTCTAAAAGTGTTCTTGAAAGTATTTAATGAGCGTGTTGGTTACTGTGCTGACTTTCCTCATATTGCACATTTAGAACGCGAGCTTGATAAGCGTGACCAATATGATTCATTTAAGGCCAAGTTCGCTGAGTTAACCTTATCTACGTGGGAAGAAGAGCGTGATGCTTATGACTTTTACCGCGATGAGCTATCAGAAGCTTTGGCTCATGCCAGCGATCAGTCCAAAGAGTCGGCTAAACACTGGGTACAGCAAATAGAGAATAACTTCCCACTCGATATCCAAAATTTTTGTAAGTGGGTAAATGACTACTTAGATAGTAGTGGCGACCGCAATTTATTATTTATGGTCGATGAAGTGGGGCAGTTTATTGGTAAAAACACTCAAATGATGCTTAAGCTGCAGACTATTACTGAAGATTTAGGGACGTACTGTGGTGGTCGTGCTTGGGTAGTTGTTACATCACAGGCAGATATTGATGCTGCTATTGGTGGGATGAGTAAAGGTGATGGTCAAGACTTCTCTAAGATTCAAGGTCGCTTTAATACTCGTTTGCAGTTATCTAGTTCAAACACCTCTGAGGTTATCCAAAAGCGTCTGTTATCTAAAACAGACAAGGCCAATGAGCAGCTCACAGATATATTCGCTGAAAAAGGCGATATCCTACGCAATCAGTTAACTTTCGATAAGACAACCACAGCTGATCTAAAAGGCTATACCGATAGTTTATCCTTTGTAGATAACTATCCCTTTGTCCCCTATCACTATAATTTGGTTCAAAAAGTCTTTGAGTCCATTAGGGTTAAAGGGGCAAGTGGTAAGAATTTGGCTATGGGTGAACGCTCTTTACTAGATGCGTTTCAATCTGCGGCAAAGCAGATGAAGAATAATGAGCTTGATGTGCTCGTTCCTTTTCATAGTTTTTATGCACCTATTGAGAGCTTTTTAGAGCCAGCAATCAAGCGTACTATTGATCAAGCCTGTGAGTCAGAGTCACTGACTAAGTTTGATCAAAATATCTTAAAAACTTTATTTCTGATTCGTTATGTCGATGTGGTCAAAAGCACTTTAGATAACCTAGTAACCCTATCGATTGATCGTATCGATGCTGATAAAATTAAGTTACGTAAGCAAATTGAAGATAGCTTGAATCGGTTAGAAAAACAGCTGCTAATCGCACGCAATAATGATGTATTTATATTTTTGACTAATGAAGAAAAAGAGATTGAAAACGAGATCCGTCAAACAGATTTTGAGATGTCTGAGGTATCGAATAAACTTTCGACTATTGTATTTAATGACATTCTTAAGAATAACCGAACCTACCGTTATCCTATGAATAAACAAGACTTTATGGTTAGCCGATTTTGTAATGGTCACCCAAAAGATGGTACAACCCTTGAAGATTTAGTCATCAAAGTCGTATCGCCACTAGATAGCCATTACGACAGCTTCTCTCATGAGCAGGCATGTATTGAGCATAGTCTAAAAGATAATGGCTCTGTATTAATCAAGTTAGATGAAGACCAGCGTCTATGGGATGATCTGACGGTATTTATAAAGACAGATCGCTTCTTAAAACAGAATTCAGGGCAGCGGCCAGAGCAAGAGCACCTACTGCGTGAAAAGCAAATGGAGAACATGGCACGTGAAAAACGCTTAAAGGTGGGTTTTGAAGCATTATTTGCAGAAGCTAATGTTTATGCTATTGGCACTAAAATGCCAAAGAAATCAGTGACGCCAAGCGTTATCGTTGAGGAGTCCTATAAGTACATCGTTGAAAATACCTTTGCTAAACTAAATTTTCTAAATGTGACACCAGGTGAAGTGCTGCCTGAGCTACAGAAAGTATTAGTAGCAGATAATGTCGCCCAGCTAGGACTTGACCTTCAAGCAGATGAGTGCAACCCAGACGCCACTCGCGAAGTAGAGCAGTATGTTTCGTTCAGAATAGAGCGCAATGAGCCAGTTTATTTAAGTGATATCGTGACTCACTTTGGTAAACGTCCTTATGGCTGGCCTGTCAATGAGATACTACTGTTAGTCGCACGGCTTGGATTGGCAGGTAAGCTTGCGTTTAGTCTGCAAGGTAGCGATTTAGCACTTAATAGAGCGTATGAGCCGTTTAATAGCGTACGTAAGCGTGGCGACATACGAGTTAATAAAATTCGTCAGGTTAATGATAGTCAGGTTAAAAAAGCCTCTAATTTGGTGAAAGATCTATTTTCCAAGACCTTTATTGGCTCTGGTGAAAAAGAGCTGTATGAACTCATAAAACAAGCATTAGAAAACTGGAATGAAGCGTTAAAATCTTTTCGCACAAAATCACAAACGGGACACTTTCCTGGTAAGTCACAGATTAATGATGGGTTGGTATTGGTAGCGGGCATACTAGAAAAAAAATCGAGCTTTGAATTTATTGAGCGATTTTTGCAAGATGCCGATGCATTAGAATCGTTTGTTGAAAAGTTTGAAGACCTCGATGACTTTTATAATAGTCAGTTTCAAATATGGCAGTCTCTCTCTACTGCATTGAATGAGCGTTTTAAGGCGAACTTGCACGCGCTTGAAAAAGACCCGCAAGCATCAAAGGCTTTAAAAGATCTCAAGAGCATTTATGACATGCCAGCGCCTTACGGTCAAATGCGCCGTATCAGCCCACTCATTGAGCAGGTTAATAAGATTAACTTGGCTTTGGTAGAAGATAAGCGCGCTCACGCTCTTATTAGAGTGGATGAACGCATTGAGCGTATTAACCAAGCGCTAGCAGAAGCGTCGGCACCTGCGGATATTAGTAATAAAGCGCTGCGTCCCCTACAGTTATGTCGAGAGCGCATAGAGAAGACTAACTCTATTCCACAGATTTTCAGTGAACAAATGGAAGCTGGAGATCATGAGGAAAATGCAAATGAGTTATTAAATGACTTTATCGAACAGCAGCGTAAGCAGGTCGAAAATGAGCAGCGTCAGCGTGCTCTTGAGTATCAAAAGCAACAGGCAGAAGCCACAAAAGCAGGTAAGGCTGTACCGCCGTCTGTACCTAAGCCTGTTATCCCTGCTCCAGTCGCCAAGCGTACCGTTACGATTGATCCTAAAAATATCATGAAGCACTCAATATCGGGCGACTTTATCGAAAGCACTGCCGAAGTAGATGATTATCTATACGCGTTAAGAGAGCAGCTGATAGCTGCGGTAAAAGCTGGTGATCGAGTACGGATCAAGTAGTGAATAATATGTGGCGTTCTACAATGAGCGCCATCAAACGCAACTAGCACGTATCAAAATAGCACTAAGCTCGACTCAGAGCATGACAGATAGCACTATCAATATTGAAGTATAAGAAGCTGAGGCACAAGAGTCACTATGAATACCAGTAATATAAAAAAATATGCGCCAAAAGCCCGCCGTGAGTTTATGGAGGCAGTCGCCAAACGTCTAAATAGCTTTGGTATTTCGCAAACCGAAGCAAAAGGCAGTACAGCAGGCGAGCTAAACATCGCAGAAGCCATCGTGAAAGGCTCTGTGCTACAAATTAATGGCAATAACTTCGACAGTGCTTTAGCTGAGCCTAGACGACGCTTGGTGGCACTCAGCGAACAGATGGGCTTTGAGCAACTGGTAGAGCAAGGCGCTTATACTTGGTTTAACCGCTTATGCGCGATTCGCTATATGGAGATTCATGATTATCTTGGTCATGGCTTTCGCGTATTGTCGCATCCAGACAATCCTACAGGCTTTGAGATTATCGATCATGCTGTGGATGCTGCTGACGAGTTAGCGTTAGACCGTGACTATATTATTGAGTTAAAGCTGGCAGGTAATAAGGACGAGACACTATATCGGCGGCTTTTGCTAAAGCAGTGTCACAAGCTACACGAAGCCATGCCGTTTTTGTTTGAAGCCTTAAATGATGCAACTGAGCTGCTATTACCAGATAATCTTACTCGTACCGATTCGATACTGCGCGGCTTGGTCGATGGTATTCCTGAAGAGGACTGGGATCAGGTTGAGGTCATCGGTTGGCTGTATCAGTTCTATATCTCTGAGAAAAAAGACGAGGTCATGGGTAAGGTAGTCAAAAGCGAAGATATCCCAGCCGCCACTCAGCTATTCACGCCCAATTGGATTGTAAAGTACTTGGTACAAAACTCAGTCGGTCGTCAGTGGCTACAGACTTATCCTGAGTCAGCAATCAAAACCCAGATGGAATACTATATCGAGCCAGCCGAGCAATCGTCTGAGGTCAATGAGCAACTGCAAGCAATGACTCCTGATAGTATCGATCCTGAGAGTATCAAGGTGCTAGATCCAGCGGTCGGGTCGGGCCATATATTGATCGAAGCTTATAACGTGTTAAAGGCAATCTATGAAGAGCGCGGCTTCCGCTCTCGTGAGATACCACAGAAGATACTAGAGAATAATCTATATGGCTTAGATATCGATGATCGTGCGGCTCAGCTGTCAGGCTTTGCACTGATGATGCTAGCACGTGCTGATGATAAGCGTATCTTTACCCGTCATGTCAGTCTCAATGTACTGGCACTACAAGAAGGCAATCATATCAACTTGCCAGCAGTCTGGCGTGAGCTGAATTTGTCTGGTGGCTGGGATGATGGCACATCCCAAGATATGTTCGCTGATGAGACGCAAGATCTTAGCTCGTTTGAGGCGGACAATCGCTATCAATTATTACAGCGTACGGTAGGACGTTTTGGTCAGGCGAAGACTTTTGGTTCTCTGATTGAGGTGCCAGCGGATGAGTATGATGATTTAAAAGAGATGCATGAGACTTTAGTAGAGTTGGCGGAGTCTGGTGACTCATTTCAACGACCTGCCGCTAAGCAGTTAATTGATATTGTCCATCAGGCGCTTATTTTAGCTATCCGCTATGATGCGGTAATTGCTAACCCACCGTATATGGGTAGTAAGTATCAAACAGTAGAAGTTAGAAAATACCTTAAAGATAACTTTAAGGGTTATGAAAAAGACCTTTTCTCAGCCTATATAATTCGTAATTTGCAATTGGCAAAAGACAATGGGCAGCTTGGCTTTATGACGCCATTTGTATGGATGTTTATATCAAGTTATGAGCAGCTACGAAATAAACTAATTAATGATGAAACTATTTCTACTCTCATTCAATTAGAGTATTCAGGGTTTGACGGCGCAACCGTTCCAATTTGCACCTTCACTTTGACAAAAGGTCATTTGTCAGGGTATACAGGTTCTTATATTAAGCTTTCTGATTTCCGTGGAGCAGCAAATCAAGCACCTAAAACTTTAGAGGCAATCAATGATACAGATTGCGGTTGGTTTTACAAAGCCAAGCCAGATGATTTTAATAAAATACCTGGAAGCCCGATTGCTTATTGGGTCAGTAAATCACTCATTAGTATCTATGAAGACAATCCTAAAGCAGAGCAAAGTTCACAAGCTGCTGTTGGACTGCAAACAGGTGATAACGATCGGTTCATGCGGTTTTGGTATGAAATAGATAGTTTGAAATTTTCAGATACTGTCAAAAGTACGGATGAAACTGTAGGTAGTAAGATAAAATGGGTACCATACAACAAAGGTGGTTCCTATAGAAAGTGGTACGGAAATCGTGAGTATGTTGTGAATTGGGAAGATGATGGTAAAGAAATAAGAAACTTTAAAGATGATGATGGCAAACTTAGATCTCGACCACAAAATACACAGTTCTATTTTAAAGAAGGGATAACTTGGTCGGAAATAACTTCTGCTTGGAAGTCTTTTAGATATAACGAATACGGATCTATATCTGATGTGAAAGGTCAGTCCGCATATTTTAGTTCGAAAAATGAGCTAGTCTCTGCACTATGTTGGTTGAATTCTAATGTGGTTGAAAAGCTAACAAAGATTCAGAACCCAACTCTTAGCTTCCAGTCAGGGGATTACAAAAACCTTCCTTTACCATTATTGAAAAAGGAAATGATTCCATTAGGGGAGGAAGCAATATCACTTTCTCAAAGAGATTGGGATGCCTTCGAAACTTCAAATAGGTTTAAGAAACCCCCTCTAGTGTCAAAGTTATTAAGAGTTCAAGATTCATATGATAATTTTTTCGATAACTCCAAAAATGATACTTCTCGACTCAAAGAATTAGAAGAGCAAATTAATAGTTATATAGTTTCTAATTTCAATTTACATGAAGATGTTGATATTAACGTATTGGAAGAGCAAGTTACTTTAAAAGTAAATCCGATATACCGATATGATGCAATTGAAGAAGCAAATATACGCTTTCAATCAGATATGATTGGTGAGCTAATTAGTTACTCTTTAGGCTGCATGCTAGGTCGATACTCACTAGATCGTGAAGGACTAGTCTATGCAAATTCGGGTAATGAAGGCTTTGACGACCTAGTCGCTGAGGGTGCTTACAAAAGCTTCCCAGCTGACCAGAACGCTATCATTCCATTGACTGATCAAGAGTGGTTTAAAGACGATGCCACCGACCGCTTGCGTGAGTTTGTACAAGTCGTATGGGGTTCTGAACATCTGCAAGAGAACTTAGACTTTATCGCGGAATCGCTATGCTTACACGCTATCAAACCGCTCGCTAAAAAAGGGCAGTCTGAATCCGCACTTGAGACCATACGTCGCTACCTATCGACCCAATTTTACAAAGACCACCTAAAGACTTATAAAAAGCGCCCGATATACTGGCTATTTAGCTCAGGTAAAAACAAAGCTTTTGAGTGCCTAGTGTACTTGCATCGCTATAACGAAGGCACCTTGTCACGTATGCGTACCGAGTATGTCACGCCGCTACTGGGTAAATATGACGCCTATGCCGAACAGCTAGATAAGCAAATAGACAATGCCGACTCTACCAGTGATGCCAATCGCTTCAAAAAAGAGCTTGCTGCTTTAGTGAAGCAACAGGTCGAATTGCGCGAGTTCGATGACAAGCTCAAGCACTATGCAGACATGCGTATTTCCTTAAACTTAGATGATGGCGTAAAAGTAAACTATGGCAAGTTTGGCGATCTGCTCTCTGATGTGAAGTCCATCACTGGATCAGCGCCGGAGGTTATCTGATGCAGGCAAGTGAACTCATTCAAGGTATCATTGCCAAGTTCAAAGACAACAGAATCGTATTTTGGCACGATCCTGACCAGAGCTTTATAGAAGAGCTGAATAGTCTCAGTGAGCCTTTGACCGCTGCCATTAACGCTAATGCTGATAACGTTGATAGTGATGAAGGCTTCTCAACTGAGGTAACGGTTCTAAATATGGCTGATGAATCCGTATTGGCCACCAAAAAGCGTATTGAAATCGATGAGCCTAAAAAACGGTTTTTACTTTATTTTCCAGAAGTGGAGTCTGAACCTGAGCGTGATTGGCTGCTTGATATACGCCTTTATAGTGAGCAGTTTTTTGCAGATCATAGCTCGATGCTACTCAATGAGCTTGGTATTACTAACATGTCGCTGCGCTCATATATTCAAAACCGCCAAAAGTTCTTTGCCAATAAGCAGCGCTTAGCAGGATTGAAAAAACGAGTAGCAGTCAATGACGATGCGCTGACTCTTGATCGTAAGATGATCGCGGTCGTCGTTAAGTCTGACTCAAGCCATCTGTCTGATATTTTATTTAGCTTGTTAAAAGAGCATGCAAGCCACTTAGAGGATGATGCAAATGGATTGCCCTTATGGGAGCAATTGACCAAGTTTGATTTGGTAGATGCACTCTGGATAGAGCTTGATAAAAATTATGGCTACGTCACAGAACAGCCGTCATTCTCAGACTTTGTATTGAAGTTATTTTGCACGGATTTTTGGACTCAGACAGAAGGCATCGAGCGTGACTGGCTCGCTAATAATGTCTTAAAAGGCAATGCAGGTCGAGCCACTGCACTGGCATTCATGGTCAGTTGGCGTGATAGTCGTACGTATTGCCCGTATTATGAGGTTGTATCTCATCAATTGGGTCAGCAGCTTGATATCAGTGCTAAAAGCAGCCAGTACCGTCCGATTGATCTCATTCGATGCGAGACCTTTAAGACGGTTGAGCAAAATATCATTCGCGGCTTGGTAGAGACGCTACTAGACAGCAGCATAACACTCGATAGAGTTGAGTTTGACAGTATTATCTCAACTAGGCTGGCAAGCCATTGGAGCCTGTCTAATTCTGCTTATACTAGCTCTTATCAAGCGTTACGTAGTGCAGAAATGCTGATTTATCTTCGTAACACGTATGTTGATGGTTTTCATTTTGATAGTGCCAAATCGATGTATGATGCCTACGTCAATGATATTTACCAGTTTGATCAAGCCTATCGCTTATTCAATGAGCATGTGCTTATCTCGCTAAGCATCGGTTCTGATATGCTCAGACGGCTAGATGAAGAGATCGAGAGTATATATACCAACTGGTATCTCTATGAGTTAGGACTGGCTTGGGATTATCATTTAGGTCATGAGCAACTGTTAGATAAATGGCAGATAACAGACATCCCAAATCAGTACAGCTTTTATAACAATGAAGTGCAAGCACGATTGAACACGACTCAACTACAACGAGCCTTTGTCATCATCTCTGATGCTTTGCGGTATGAGGTGGCATCTGAATTATGGTCAATTATTAATAATGAAAAACGTTTCAAGGCCAGTATCTCAACACAGCTCGGCGTATTACCGAGCTATACTCAGCTAGGTATGGCGGCGCTATTGCCTCATGACTCTCTGAGCTATCAGCCTGAAAGAGGTAAATCTGTCTATGTTGATGGCGTCTCATCAGCGGGCTTAGATTATCGGGATAAAATCTTGCAAAAAGTAGGCGGTATGGCAGTAAAGGCAACAGACCTGATAAATTGGAGTAATCAAGAAGGTCGCGATAAAATTCGTGATGCAAGGGTCGTTTATATTTATCATGACACAATTGACGCTATGGGCGATAACTCGAAAAATGAAGAAAAGACCTTTGAAGCTTGCCGTAGTGCCATTGACGAGCTAAAAAACTTAGTAGGTCGCATTATCAATCGTCTGAATGGAAGCCACGTCGTAATAACTGCTGATCATGGATTTCTCTTTCAGCAAAAAGAGCTGGTTGCCGACAATAAGACCAAGCTAACCACAAAACCTAGTGGCGTCATGGAAGCCAAAAAGCGTTATGTGATTGGTGATGACTTGCCATCAGACGAGGCTTATTGGAAAGGATCTATCAGCAATACAGCCAACGGCTTAATTGATTCGTCGAACCAGACCGAGTTTTTAATACCCAAAGCCAGCCAGCGTTTCCATTTTGTTAGCGGTGCTAAGTTTGTTCATGGTGGCGCAATGCTGCAAGAGATATGTGTCCCTATTATCCATATTCGAGAGCTAGATAAAGAGCAGGCGACTAAGTTTGAGAATCAGCCAGTGGGTGTCGTTGTGGCAAACCAGCCAATTAAACTAGTCAGTAATATCGATAAAATTAAATTTATTCAAACGGATGCGGTAGGCAAGCAATTTATCTCTCGTCAGATTAATGTGTTCATTGTAGATAGTAACGGTAAAGAAATCTCTAGTAGAGAGACGATAAATTTTGACAGTAATAGCAAGATTATGGATGAGCGTACTCGCGAAGCTAGGCTTAGCTTAATCGGATCACAGTTTGACCGCAATGCGCAATATACCCTGATATTAGAAGATGCTAAAACACAGATTAACTATAGTCAGTATAGCGTGACGATTGATTTGGCTCATTTGGATGATTTTTTCTGAGGATAGATAAAATGGTACTGTTTTAATAGATTTAGACAATTCAATCGTGATACATTGGTTTACTTTTGTTTGGCTATCTAATCTACTAAAGGTAATTAAAAAAATGGAATTATCAGATCATTTTAAAATTTTCTCATCGCTTATTTTTGGCAGCATTGCGATTACAGGCTGTTTTGATAAATCAACTGACGTAATTGATGACCCAAAAGTCTCTATTTCTGAATCTAAAAAAGCCTCCCATAATATTGATGATGCTAATAAAGTAACTAGCGATCAGCAGAAAGATATTGAAATGGTAGCTACTAGCTCTACAAGTAATGATGCCTCAATTCAAGCTGACAACGGATTCATAAAGGTAGCCTCTAAAGATCCTGGTCAAGCTGCTTTTGATGAATTTATGAATAGCAGTTTCGCTACTGAGCTGCCAACTACTAAGCCGGACTCTAAAGCTTTGTCACAGACATCAATGGATGAGGAAAAAATAAATCTTAAGATCGCAAGCCTTGTGCCATCTAAGCTCAACACAGGATATTCTGATGAATGGATAGAAAGAGTTAAGTGTGAAAATAATTCTAGTAACTACTTTTGTAGTACTAAATACTTGAAAGATGTACAAAAGTCTAAAAATAGAATTATCTTATCAAAAAATGAAGAAGTTGTTATAAGTTTGAGAACTGTCCCTTCAGAAGGAGATGAGCCTACGGAGCTTACGCTTAGCTATGTTAAAAGCGGAGTAGTTTATCCTACAAATCTCCATCCTGACAATTTTGGAGATCATGGCTTCCATAATACAAGATATGCCCGTGTAAATGGTGAAGCGTGTATATATGCCAAGCTAACTGAAGAGGATGGTCGCGAATCATCAAATCTATACAATTGTTTCATACCGGCTGATAATCTGAATAATAGTATGTTTTCCTCATTAGCACCCTCAAAGAATAATGTCGAAATTCTATTTAGTGAAAGTGATTTAGACAAAATAGAACAGACAAGCTATAAGTATTTTTCAGAATACAAATCTGAATATGACTTTTAATTTGTCCCATTCGTCCCAAGGGTTTTTGATAGCTGGGACAAGTATCAGCCCGTATGCTGTATAAGTTGTACCACTAGTCCCATCTGTCCCAAGGTTTGTATTGAGTTGTTTTTTGCTGAATGAATAAAGTTGTTTAAATTTATACTTTATTTATAAAATGCATCTTACATATAATCATATAAAGGAGTTATGATGAAATTTTCAAGAGGATTGTTAACTTGCTTGGTAATAACAGCTGTATCTTTAAGTTCGGCAAACGCTAAAATTAATAATGGCAATGATTTTTTTAAGAATCAGCAGGTAGAGGTATTTAATCAACCTCTGGGTGATGGCGTGAAGTCAACGACTTGGTATGCTAAACCATTAAGAATACAATTACCCGAAAACAATGCTTTGAAGCCTGAGGTGATGTGGCTTCAGGTTTATTCAACCGGATATACAGGTGCCTTCAATCAGTATGTTGAAATAAATTGCAAGGAGCCAGTCAAGTCTCATATTATGACAGCTGATGGGGATAAAATTAGCTTTAAAGCGTCAATGGCTTACCCAGATGATCCTTGGGATGACAACTTTATCAATCATATAGACAGAGACGCGGTCGGAGGTATTTTCTCGTATTATTGTTCTTAAAATATATAACTAAATATTCTATTTAAAAAGCTCTCTTATTCACTGAATAAGAGAGCTTTTGGTATTTTAGTGTTTACTCAGCTTTGACATGGGACTAAAGGGACAGCGGGACAACACCCGTCGCTAAAGGTTCTAAAGTAGTCCTGGTCGTTTCAAGTTAAGGTATGACTGGGACTTTTATTAGTAAACCCTTATTGGTATTTCTAAGCAGGTTCATAGTTTAGTATTGACCCTTTAATACCATAAACACGGGGACGTTGTTTAATACAAGTTGTCGGAGTTTTATAAGTGTTGCGACCAAATTCATTCATAATCAAAAGTCCAGCTTCTTCTATTACTTTCAACACCTTACGCTTACTAAATGGTGAGCATACATCTTTTTCAAAATTACTAGTAAAAAAGTAGAAATCGTTTGTGTCGCGATTATGGTAGCCAGCACAATTGCTAATCTTGGCTTCAAAGACTGTAGATCCTTTATTGTAACAAGGCTGAAACCTGCTTGAACCATGTTTTTCAATAAATGCTTTAACATTATTGATGATTTGTCTCTCTTCATGCTCACCATCGTGTCCATAGTTGTCAAGCCAATTATTAAAACATACCTTGACTGCTGCTGTAGCTTGCCCAGTTTGCCAACCAGTAATACCAGCTTGTGTTGCCATCTCCCCTGCGGCAGCTACAAGCGCAAATCTTTTAGCGACCCTGTGCGCCTGTGATGATAGATCATTGTATTGCAGCATAAAGCCTTTAATTAAACTTTTAGCTTTAGCTGTAGTTTCTACTTTATTAGCAGTAACATAATTAAGCCAAGCAATTCCTGCTGTGCCGTGGTATTTAGAGGCGAGTTCTTTAATTTTATCTGCCTGTTCTGAACCAGAGTCTGCCATTACAAGGCTATCAAAAACTCCATTGCCTGTACCAGCGCCAGCTTCAATATGCGCAACGCGTATTTCGATTCCTGCAGTAACACCTTTAGACTCATATGCAACATGTTGTTTGATTGATTGCTCACCATTGGATAGAAATATGAGGCGCCAAGTATGAGATTTTTGGTTGTCTCCAGAGACAGAACTTCGTGATTTGCTACTTCCATTAGCTAGCATGTAAGCAGTTTTGACAGCGATGCTAGGTTCGAGCTGTCCTATTTCATCTAATAGCAAAACACTATCGTTATGCTCTCTGGCTGTGCCCTCGAGTGCATTGTCTGTTTGCCGCCAAGTTCTGACTATTCGTCTAGGATTTCCCCATACGCTGGCTGCTAGGCACATTGTAATAGATTTACCTATACTTGATGAGCCTAGCATGTGAAATCCACCTCCATCATAGCCTAACGGCTCTAATAGTTGTCCTGCGAATGCACAGCATATTGAGAATACAAGACGGCTTTGTTCAGCAATTAGTTTGCATATCTCATCACGCCATTGAACTAACGTACCTCTCTCAGATAGTACGTTACTAATTACATTATTAGATTGGTAGACAATAATTTCATCATCCTTGCCACCTAATGAGCGATTATGTAGTACGTATCGATCATTATGCCAGCCTAGTTTATCAACGCATAACCCCCTAATTTTAATAGGATGCTGCTGTAGATAAATATCCAAATATTGACGATGTTTAGTATTAGGTGTGATAATTAAACCCTGACTGGCCAAATATTTACGATATTCGCGTGTATCGCCATGAAATGAATCCATAGCTATAGAGTGTTGATGCATTACTCCATCAGCGTCAAACCATCTAATTAATATACCCCATGCAGTGCTGTGAACATCTCGCGTTCTGGCAATAACCTCTATGGGTGAGCAAATAAAAACGGCATGCTGTCTAGGAGGTTTGGAAGAGTTTTTATCATTGAGGTGTACATAATACAAACCATCAGAACGTACTTCAAAGAATCCATTTTCGTAAATGAATCGTTCATTAAGTTCGGTTTCTGCTATAATTTCAGATGATGGCTCGTCAATGTCATCTGTATTAGTTTCTAAAAGCTGAGCATCTGGCAGGATGCTTGGCTTTTTTATTAAGTCAGCTGATTGCTCATCAATTATCTTAGGATCAGAAATCTGATTGTATTTACTCATGACTATGCTTCCTCATTGTTGGATGAAGAAATATGACTATCTAACCAGTCATTAATATCGGACACACGCCAAAGGCTGGCACGTCCGATTTTTATGGGTGCTGGAAATTGCTTAATTTTGATTAGATGGTAGATATGTTTTGCGGAAAAACCAGTGATACCGCTGGTGGCTGGTCTGGCTGTAATGGTACGTTGCTGACCTGATTCAGTGGTGTAGGTGCGAGCTGGACGCTCAGATTGATTCGCGAGATCGGACATCCGCAAGAACTTGTTTTTCAATTCCATGATATTACTCCGCAGCACGAGTAGTTGTAGCCAGTAGTGGCAGGTGCTGTAGAGTGATAATAAGAAAATGCTTAGGGCGTTGAAATACTTATACGCGTATAATGCACAGTATACGCGTATAATGTGCATTTTTGAGCGTTAATCATTATGATTTATGAAAAATTACCTCGAACGGCTACTCTTAAATCTCTCAAAATAGTACTATAAGCAAGTTTCTCTTCATTATCATTGATGACAATATACTCAGCTGCTTTAGCAGCGCTTGAAAAATTTTTCTCTCGCATAATTTTTAAGTACTTCTTCTTTCTATCTGGTCTATCCTGATTGTTTTTATCCCACCGTTTGTTAATCGCTTTTTTGCTTTTTGCAGAGATTTCTCTTTGAAGATAATTTTTGCTCTCATAGTCGATTTGGACAACTCCACCACTATATAGAACAACTGCATAATCGTGATAGGTCAAGGCTACATCAAATGCGTTAAGTTCGAATGCTAGTAATGAGAGATCTTTATACAAGTAGATTCTAATAAGCTCCTCTATCATATATTTTAGTCTATCTAGCTCAGATCCAGAATAAGGTGCTAATATTTTTTGAAAATTATGATATTCATAAATTTCAGTATCTATGTCTTTGTCAATTTTTGCAAAAAGAGTTTCGATGTACCGGTTTAAAGCATATTCGTCTTTGCTCTCTGTGCGTTTTCTACTTGTATATCCTTCCTGGAAAATTGTTAGATTTTCCTGAAAATAGCTAAGATCGAACTTAAATTTCTCATTGATGTATGCATTGGCTGCTGCTTCAATAATTTCTAAATAGTAGATATTATTTTTCTGTTGTAGTTCGTGGCATTTTTCATGAGATAATATGTTACGCGCTATATCAATAGTTCTTGGTCTTTCTATATTGTCCATAACTGATCTAAAGCAGTTTTGATTGTTTAGCGCTTGAGGGTCAAACATAGTTTCTTTCCTTCATATAGTAAAAATAAAGTGCCTAAGTGAGTAATAGCTATTGTTTTGGTAACTAGTCTTAGTCTTAAATTTCCTGTTGATCAGAACAATATATTTGTAATTATTTTATCTGACTAGCAAGCTTTGCTAATAAATCAGGCGATACACCTTGCGCTTGTAAACTCTTCATCAAAATATCTTTATCATGCATCGCTATATCAGTAGCTTGCTCATTACGATTATTCATCTCTCTCTCAATTTCATCTGGTGTCATTAAGTCAAAACTAACCGCCTTGCCAGCTCGTAGATCATCTAAATGATTTGCCCATTGGTTCATCATCATTTGACGTTCTGCTAGATGTGCAGACAAGTCATAGCGCTTTTTGACACTAGACTGCCTAAGATGGGCTAACTGTATTTCTATTACATCTTCACTGAACTGCATTTCATACAATCCCGTGCTGGCAAGCTGTCTAAATCCATGCCCAGTCATCTTAGGGTAGAGGTCGCCTGTATAGCCCATACACCTTAAAGCTTGATTAAACCAAGCCTCACTATAAGGCTTGTTCTTGCTGAAGTTATAAAATACGTAACTCGTTTTTTCTGTTAAAGGTCGCATTCGCTCGATAATTGCCATCGCTTGTGATGATAGCGGAATTATGTGGTCTTGACGCTTTTTCATTTTATGTGCTGGGATACGCCATACATTTTTATAGTAGTCAATTTCTGACCATTCAAAAAATCGTAGTTCTTTCGTTCTAACAAAACATAACGTCATCAGCTGCATACCAGCCATGGTTTGTTCATGAGCATTCGGATGGTCTTTAATATATTTATCGATATTATGTAATAGTTCAGGAAGCTGATGCTGCTCGACCGCTTCCATACGCTTAGGCTTATGAGGTCTTAATGCTTTACTACGACCATAAGCGATATTAATGATGTCGTAGCTTAACGTATTAATAGCATATTCAAAAACTGAGCCAATTAGCTCGACACACTTACTTGAAGTATCGGCTGTCCATTTGCCTTGTTTTTCAAAGTAATTTTGAATTGCTAACCCGGTTTTGATGACGTCCTGTGCAGTGATAGAGGCAATAGGATAGTCACCGATATGCGGTGCAATATGCCTATTTAGATAGTTGTGAAGTTTTTGAATATTCTTAGGTGTAGTGGTAGATTTTTCGTCAATATACCTTTTAGCAATAACTCTAAATAAATCCTTCTGCTCATAGTCATTTTTATCATGATTTTTATGTTCTGTAGGATCAATGCCATCACTGAGCAATGCCTGAGCTTTATCACGTGCTAGCCTCGCTTCTTTTAGCGACACCTCTGGTTTAAAGGTAGAATCAATAGCTTGTTTAGCTGGCTTATAGATACCAATTTGATAAGTTTTTTGCTTAGGTCTAAGGTCTTTATCAGATTTATAGCGATAGGTCATTTGCCAAAATAGTGAGCCATTCGGATGTTGCATAAGGTATAAATTGTTACCATCACCATGGCGTGTGACTTTGGTGGGTGTGGACTGTTTGGCTATTGCTTTCACGCCAGCGTCAGTTAATCGATAGTCTTGTCTTCTTGTCATGGCTTATACCTCAAGGCGTTGAGAGGTTTAACAACAATCTCATCGCATAATTAACAACAAAAAATGATGTTGTTTATCATTTAACAACTCATTTAACAACATTGTAGAGGTGCTAGCAGGTAATGACAAGTAATCAATAAAGACAACTATGTATATGTATAAAGGGTTTAGAGGGATTGAGGTAATGCGAGGTTATGTCTAAATACAATGATTGGTGCGCCCACCAAGACTCGAACTCGGATCGATCGCTTAGGAGGCAACTGCTCTATCCTGTTGAGCTATAGGCGCATAATGGCTCATTGTAAAAAAATATAGCTATAAAAGCAATCGCTGAATAGAGTTTATGGTTTACCCAGATAGCAAAAGATACCAATCCGTTATTCACTATTGGTTAGAGCGTCTTTGACCACCTCAGTTTTTTCTGTAGTTGTTTTTCCATCTGACGTCGGGTTAAATAAATCATCGACACTATTTTGATAGCCATTAATATCATCGAACTGATACTCTCTTAAAATGTCTTGCCCAGTGCTTGAGATTAGGAAGTTGCGGAAGTTAATAGCCACAGGTTTAGCACTTACAATCACGCCTTCGAGCATTTGTGAGTTTTTTATAGCATAACCAAACGGATTTAGAGTACGAGCTTCACTGTTTTCTGCTGCTATTTCTTCAGGGTCTGTATCAGCACCGCTTTGTACGGGTGGATTAACAATATTGTTTTTTACATTTCTATCGAGCTCATCTTGTAATAGGCTTAATAGAGAGTCTGAGAGCTGATCCTCAGCAATAACTATATCAGTAGCGTTGGTATTGTCGAGCGTTAACAGAGCGGTCGCTGGCACGTAATTAGTCAATACTTGAATCTGTGGGTAACGTGCCTCAAATCTGACGATGACTTCATCTAAAGGTACTTGCAAAGGCTGCTGCGCTTGAATATATAGCGTATTCGCATCCGCGTTGTTTTTGACCTCATCGCTATCTTCTTCGGCACTTTCTTGCACTAGTTGTACGTCTTTACCGCTCAAGATAGGTAGCGGGTTAGTATTTTTTTGATTATTAATCCATAGCCATGAGAAGACACCAAAAATAATGAATATGAATAACAATACTAGTCCGGCGAATACTAACTTGTAGTCTCTCATAGGTTACAGCTCTTGTTGTATAAGGTGTTTCATATATAGTACGACACTATCTGTCGTAAGCTATTTCATATCAGTGATTATTGAGCAAGTATTAGGCCAGTATTGAGATAGTATGCTGGTAAACTACCCCTATCGATGGCACACTAATTCAAGCGCCGTTATCTTAACAGAAAAAAATAGCAGCCACGACTGCAAAACATACCTTTATAAGTATTGTCATAGATGTTTTTATGAGTAACGATTTTCGTTTCGTTATCGGCGTTAATGCTTTTATTAACGTGACTGCCATTTCCTGCTTTTTACTCCTTCATCCTAATTAGATCGTCACTTATGTTTAAAATTATCCAGTCACACCGCACCGAGTATTTAGTAGATGAGTTATTGACTGCTTACAAGGCAAAGAACCAACCTATTTTTGCAGAATTTATCGTCATTGTACCTTCGATGGTGTTGGGCGATTGGTTGGATAAATCGATTGCCAGCCAAGCGGGTATTAGCACTCTGGTCACTACTACTTTTTGGGGGCAGTATCAGTGGACGCTGATGCAAAATGTGCTAAGCCGTCATAACGCCTATTTATTAGAGCTAGACCCTGGAGCGACAACCTTAAGTGTGCCTGAGGTAGCGGTGTTATCACCAACGGTCATGCAGTGGCGATTATTCGGTTATTTGACTTATTATCAAGAGTCGATTGTCAAAAATGAACAGCATCCTGTTCATCCGCTATTGGCATCGCTGATAGATGAGCCGCAACAACAAGCAGTCGAAGCAAATAAAGCGCAACAAGATACGCGTATTTGGCAGCTGGCAAGCGATTTGGCGCGGGTGTTTAACCGCTATTTGACCCATCGTGAAGATTGGTTAACGCTGTGGTCGCATAACAAGCCACTTAATGTCGATGAGCTAATAGCGGATAAGGATGAGCTGTCACTGCGTTTTGATAAATATGCACGTGGTACGCCTGAGTGGTTGGTTGAGCATTATGTGGAGTTGGAAGTGGCTCAGCGTTTTTTATGGTCGCAGCTCTTTGCCGATGTGCATCTGCACCGTGTGGCTCTTGAGGACACCTTTTGGTCGGCTTTAGAGAGCAATAAAGCTAATGAGCGCGAGCAATTGCCAAAAGTGCTGCGTATTTTTACTATTCAGCAACTGCCGCAGACTGAGCTCGACTTTCTACAGCGCTTATCGAAATATATGGATATCTTGCTACTGCACTACAATCCCTCCAAGCTATTTTGGGCGGATATTGTCGATAAGTCTTGGCTGCAACGCCAGCAGATTATTAATCCTGAAAGCGTGTTCCTGCGCGACTATGGGCATAGCTTGCTGTCGCGTCTGGGTAAACAGTCACGTGATACTTTTGCGATGCTGGCTAATTTGTCGGGCAATGAGCAATATCAAGATGAACTGGTAGAGTGGCAAGATAGCTTTGATGTTGGCGATAATGGCTTTAATGATGATTCAAATAGGGACTGGCATGATGAGTTTGATGTTGATGTTAACGTTAATAAAAGTGCTCAAGCTACGCAAAATAGTCCGAGTTTATTACGGCGTTTGCAAAATGATGTCTTAATGCTTGATGAGCAGTCGACCCAACAAGCGACCGCTGCAAAAGTGTCGCAGGAGGTAGGCAAGCAGATAGAGCTAGGCCTTGAACAACAGGATCAACAGGAGTCACAAACACCTTGGTATGACGATGAGGCATTAGAGAGTAAGCGCTTTGAGAAAGATCGCTTTTGGGCCATGTCTGCACAAGATAATAGCCTAAGCATACATTCGTGTCATAGCCTGCAACGTCAGCTTGAAGTACTGCGTATTATGATTGGGCGCTGGTTAAATGAACCTATCAAACTTGGCGAAAAAAAGCGCCATATATCGGACATCGTAGTACTGCTACCTGATGTTGAGCGCCATCATGCGCTGATTAGCTCTATTTTCGTCAGTGGTAAAGGTCAAGACGGCTTAACCTTGCCTGCCAAAGTCACGGGTGTGGTCGATGCCGATATTCGTCAGTTATGGGAAGCTATTATTGGCTTTTATAAGCTGCTCGGCAGTCATAGCGCTCGTTTTGAGGCGGCTGAGGTTTTGGATTGGTTGATGCTACCGCCGTTGTTTGAGAGCTTTGGGCTAACTCATGAGCAGATGAGCCGTGGTTGCGATTTGCTGGTAGAAGCGGGCTTTATCCGCGGCTTTGATGAATGGCACCTTAAGCAAACCCTAGACAGTAACGACTTTGATTATCGCTTTAGCTTTGCGCAAGCGCTAGATAGATTAGTATTAGGGCTAGTAATGCCAGAGGCCAGCTCAAGCGATTGCTTATATCCCTTAGCAGAGGAGGAGTGGCCGAGTACGGCAATGCCTGAGATGAGCTTACCGCTGCCACAAGTGAGCCTTAATGATGCCATGATCGTTGAAGCCCTTTGCCGTATTTATACTGGTTTGGTAGCGCGCCGTAATGATCATACCCAAAAGATAAAAGCAGAGGATTGGCTTGATCAGATTGAGACCCAAGTGATTCATCGTTATTTCGGTGATATTGATCAAACGCGTACTATGCGCGCTATTTATAATGCTATGAATGGCTTTAAATCTAGCCTGCGAGCCAATCGTCATTACAGACAATACTCTAGCAGCGACAGTGATAATAGTGCTAACAGTGCTAACAAAAAAGAAGTGGAGCAAAAGCTGGCAGGTGTTGAGCAGCTACCGCTCAAGCTGAGCTTTATGCTGGATAGTATCGAAGCCGAGCTTGAGAGTCAGCAAGTGAGTGCGGAGCCCACTGGCGTGATTACCTTTGGTAAATTTGGCGCCTTGAGGAACGTACCTTTTGAGCTGGTCGTTATGCTCAATATGGATCTGTCGGAATTCCCTGGGCGTGATCGTGACAATCGTTATGATTTGATGAAAGCTACTAACGCTCGCCGAGGTGACAGAGTCAGCGAAGATGATGATAATGGTGCGTTTTTGGATGCGCTGCTATGCGCGCGTAGTGCTTGCTGGATATTCTATAATGGTCAGAGCCTGACCGATACTCATGAGCACCTGCCAGCCAACCCAGTGAGTGAATTGCTACATTTTTTGCAAGGTGAAGTGCAGTGGCAAGTAAATTCTCTAGATTCACTAGACGTTTTACCTAAAAGCGTTGATTCAACTACTGAGAGCCTCAAGCGCTACTTACCTAAGTTGATTCAACAGTGGCTGGTCACTGAGCATCCTGCACTACCTTTTCATGAGAGTCTGTTCGAAACAGCCGTTGACACTGATGTTTATGAAAACACGGATGTCTCTGAGCAAGCGTCTCATAATATTAATAGCAATGAGAGTGCTGATCATACTCAAAGCGATGTTAAAGACCATAGCTCTGTTAGCAGCAGTAAAACGGATAGTATTGATGAGCTAGATGCTCTCTTAAATGCCGCCATGCGCAAGACGAAATTGGCTCAAAAAAAGCAGTTTCCTCCCGCACCGCTTTGGCAAACTGTCTTTAATACCTTAAAGGGACGCGTAGCTAGTGAAAATTTACCACAATTGGTTGGCTTGCCTACAAAGATACAGTATGAATCCATCGCTCAACTGCTTGGTCAAGGCTTAGGTCAGCTCGGACAAGTCGATAGTCAAACCTTGTCTGCATTGGCTGATATGCTGGCGCTAGACAGTATTTGTGATGGCAGTAGTCCCACCGCTCATTCTGAAACGCTTGATAAAACCCTTTTTGATAGCGTATTTAACATTGGCGAGATAGATGTTGAAGGGGTGCTCGCCTACCAAGTGCGTCATCCTACCAAGGCGTTTTTGCATACTCAAGAGGTGCATGTGGTGCAAGGCGAGGAGGCAATAGCGCAGCAAGAGCCACTGTTTTTGGACGGTTTGACGACTTATCAGATTAAGGAGCATCTGCTTAAGGAGCTGGCGAGCGATAATGATATTGCCAATAAGGTAACACAAAGCACTAGCCAAACTTTGATGTACCAAAAAATCATGCCAGCAGGGGTGGCTCGTCAAACGACCTTGCCGAATCAATATAAAAAGCTGCAACAGCAATGCTTAGCGTTTAAAGAGCAGTTAATCGCGAATGGCTTTGATGAGATTGGTTTAGTTAATCAGGGTGGACAAAACGGTATAGATGATGCAACAGCTTTGCAACTGCTTACCCCAACTACCGAACAACCGGTGCAGATAGAGCTGTCAGCTGTGCTAAATCTTACCGAGCATGAATCGCTACTCAAGCGACTACCTAAAGTTATTAAGATAAAAGGCTCAGTGCCAATACAAGTACCAATATTAGCACCAACATCAGAATCAACATCTATAAATAACAGCAACAGTCGCTCTCATCTACAGGCTGGCATGCCCTATGCTGATCGAACACCTAAATACTGGTTAAATATCCTCCCTAACTCTGCCGACCCTAAGCATCTACTCAAGTTTTGGTTAGCACATGTGTATTGGCAAGTTGCTAGACGTACTACTAGCGATCAAGTGGCCTTAGAGGATGGAGTAAGTATCTGGCGCTTCAATAAGCCCAGATCGGGCGTTAAGAAATATGAGAACGCAATTGCTTTTAAGTTAAAACCCATCTTATACGAAGAGGCAGTGGTTGAATTGGTCAAGTGGGCGATGTTTGCCAAGCTATCAGGCCAAGTACCCATTACCTTATTGCCAGAATATGCACTAAGTTATCTTGAAAAGCGTGTAAAAGCCGAAGAAGATCAAGAAGGCAGTTACTGGCCAAAACGAGCAGACTTCTCAGATTGGCTAAGAGCGAGCTACCATATAGACGCGGTATACGATACCTGTTCGCAGCATGCTATTTGGCAGTACGTCCTACGTGATCAAGATGCCTTTAAAGCGCTATCATCAGCGTTGATAACCTTAGCACAGCCACTATACGAGCCGATGTTTACTGCACTAGAGCCTTTACAGAATTAGATGGTCATATCAAATGACTGGTTTTAATATATAAATTTAATAAATAGCTTTAACGAATAATAATAAAAAGTGTGCGCTCCTATGACTGATTTAACCGACCTGACCTATATAAATAATATATCTACATTGCCACAACAGCTAGGTAATGATAGTGACGATATAAGTGAACGTAAAGCGGATGTTGTACCAGCCGTCGATGTTGCATTAACGGGTCGACATCTCATTGAGGCCTCAGCTGGTACAGGTAAGACTTGGACACTGACGGGTATCGTGCTACGTCTGTTGATTGAGGCAAGGCGTGCCCCCGAGCAAATCATTGCCACTACCTTTACTCGCGCCGCTGCTGCTGAGATGCGTCAGCGTATTCACGATCGCTTGGTAGAGTTTTATCAATTGCTACAGTGGGTCAATAGCTTGAGTGCTGATCTTAATAATAAGTCTGATTTATATCCTGATGTGTTACAGGTGACGCCTGAAAGTAGCAAGGATAAATTAGTAGATAAGGGCTCAAGGACAGACACAGGTTTAAGTGCTAAGACTAGCGCTGACGAGTTAAACCAAGATCTTGCTGATGATGAGAAGCATGATAAACAAGCCGCTACTAAAAAGAATGCTCAACTAAAAATAAAAGCAAAAAAAGATCGTGAGGATTGGTTAGTCGCTCAAGCTAAATATGTGCGCTTAG
Organism: Psychrobacter sp. M13; assembly: GCF_030718935.1. Classification (NCBI taxonomy): domain Bacteria; kingdom Pseudomonadati; phylum Pseudomonadota; class Gammaproteobacteria; order Moraxellales; family Moraxellaceae; genus Psychrobacter; species Psychrobacter sp. M13. The sequence continues at coordinate 1,631,210 of NZ_CP132194.1, read as the reverse complement.
ATGACATCATGCAAGACCCTATTAATCTGCATCTGGTCGGCTACTTGCTTGATCATGTTTACAGCTATCCTATGACAGAAGCCATTCGCCGTACGGCGCTGGTATTAACCACCTTGGACAAGCTTTTTGTCGGTACCCTTGATAGCTTGGCGCAAAAATGGTTGAAGGAGTACAGTAGCGAGACCGGTCATCAGCAAGGCATGGCTATTATTGAAGACAGCAGTATTGAGCAAGTGACTGACAGTATTGTTCATGATGAGCTGCGTCAGTTTCAAAGCCGACTGTATCATGAGCAGCCTAAATTGTATGCATTGATAGATCAGCAAGGTAAGCTGACGGCGGTTGGCGATCATAAAAGTTATGTGACTCGTTCGCTGAATTTTATTTCTGCGCCGATTAATGAGGTAAGGCTAGCAGATTTTGACTTTAGTTTATATGAGCAGTTACTGCATGAGTTTGCGACATTGGATTTGGCAGATATTCAGCCGTATTTAAATCTTGATTATCGAAAGTCTCAAGGATTTAACGGGCGCTCTAATTTAACGACACAGTTTGATGCCATTATTGAGGTACATCAAAAGATAGCGAAACATCAGCTGGTGTTTACCAATTATCTAAATGAACGTGAAAATAAGATTCTCACCTCATTGCAAGATTCTAGATATCCCAATGAAGAGGGTAAAATTAAGAATTTTAATAAGAATAGAGAAAAAGAGCATGAGGCGTTTTTCGCGTTAGAAACCATCAGTAAATTAATGGCTATCTTGGATATGGTTGATGGTTTAAATCAGCATATTGTAATGTTATTAGCCAATCTCAATCGCCATATTGTGCTTGCGGTACGTGACAGGCTGCCAGTTATATTAGAAGAGCGCGGTGAAACTACCTTTAGCTTGCAAATGGTACGCTTAAACCAAGCATTAACCGGTCGGCAAGGAGAGAAGCTGGCGCGTTATATTCGTCATCACTATCCAGTGGCATTGATTGATGAGTCGCAGGACATCAATGGCGAGCAAGCCATTATGATTGAAAGCATCTATTTGCCAAAGCGTAAACGTAAACCCTCGGCCAATGACAAGCTGGTTACTAGCAATAAAGCCAACCATGAGTTTTTGTTGTTGGTTGGTGATCCTAAACAGGCTATTTATGGGTTTCGAGGCGGTGATGTCGCCAACTACAATTATATGAAAGCCCAGTTTGAGAACAGCAGTATCTGGACGCTTAATATCAACCGTCGTTCAAACGCTAGTGTTATTAATGCCTTGAACTGCTGGTTCGGTATGCCGACCGCAAAGACAGCTGACAATAAGCTATCACAGCTAGGTAGTGGTATTTATTATCAACATATCAAAGCTGCAAGAACACAGAGCCAGCTGTCTTGGTCTAATGAGTTAGATCAAGACAGCCCTTTAGTCACTGAGGTGCTCTCTGCTCAGTCAGTAAGCTTATTACACTTGCCTTATGATAAAGAAAAAACGCTGGATTACGATGAGTTTGAGATCACCGCGCGCCATATTGCCACTTTACTCGGTAGTAATCAGACCCTAAAGGGAAAGCCTATCCAGCCAAGCGATATTGGTGTGCTGGCACGCACCAAAAAAGATCTAAAGCAGGTTGAGGATGAATTGGTTAAGCTCAAAGTACCGACTTTGACCACTAGCGATGTCAGTATCTTTGAGACTATCATGGTCGAAGACGTGGCTGCGCTACTCAGTGCTATGTTATATCCGTATCGCCATGACATGATTAATCGCGTGCTGACCAGTCATCTATATGGACTGAGCATTAAACAAGTCAAAGCCATGATGACGGATCATGATTCAGGGCTAACAGTGAATAGCTTTGATATAAGTAGCCTTGATATAAAAAGCACCTCCGCTGGTACTCATAAAAAAAGCTATCAAGACTTTATTACTTACCTCAAGGAAGGGGCGCAGCGCTGGCAGCACTTTGGTATCTTATCAGCACTGCATTACCTATTGGATAAAAGCCCCGTACAGCCGCAAGGAGTCTGGCAAGCATTAGCGGCTCATCCAGAAGGCGACCGTCATATCATGGATTTGCGTCATGTGATGGACATTATGGCGCAGTATGGCATAGGTATGGGTGAGCATGAGCTATTGGCTTGGTTCAGACAACATATAGACGCAGCTCCTAACAGTGACTGGGCCAAGCAATATCCGCTGCCTACCGAGTCTGGTGTACAACTGATGACTATTCACAAATCTAAGGGATTAGAATTTCCGATTGTCTATGCACTGGGTATGGGTGATGCCAGTCGCAAGTCAGGCAATAAAGAAGATTATGGGCTATATTTATACAACGCTCAACAAGCTGCATCAGCAAACTCAGATTTGACCTCCCAATCTACAGGAAATCAGCGACGTTTCTCACCCGTGCAAGGCTCTGCGACTACAGAAGGTTACTATACTGATATTGAGACCAAAGAAGACTTTGATGAGCTACGCAGGCTCGGCTATGTGGCCTTTACACGTGCCAGTGAGCAGCTTTATGTAGTGTTAAGAGACCCTAGTAATAAGACAAGTTTTGAATTAAAGCCAGTCTTCTACTGGTTTGATTCTCCAGAGGCAAAGTTTGAGATGCCTGATAGGCTTAAAGGCACTACAGGTATGCTCAGAGGGCATAATATTAATGAGTTCTATGATAATCACTATGGTCAGTCTGCTAAGTCTATAGGCTCGACAGCTAGTATTTATCACACGGCTACAAAGCCTATAACAGAAGCTATTGAGTACGCGTCTTTTTCAGAAGTCATGAAAACCGATTATTTCTATGGTTGGGCGAAGACCAGTTTTACCGCTTTAGCCCGTCAGTTAGATGACTCCACACAAGCGATGGCGGTGATGGATGAACGTATTGACGATGCTATAGATATTGATATGACAGAGACCTCAGCATCGGTCGAAGCGGTATCATCTAGTAAGGTAGAGCTTGCTGAATCCGTTAGTGAATTAAGTCTTAAGTCAGAGGACGATATTCGTTTTACCTTTGTAAAAGGCGCTAATGCTGGTACATTTTTGCATGAAATATTCGAAAAAATTGATTTTAATAATTCATCGCAGTGGTCTCAAGTTATCGATAGAGCGGTTAGCAGCTATCAGTTGCCATTGATATACAGTAGCGCTGAGCAACAAAGCCGACTATTACAGACGAAACAGTCAGCAGATAGTACTCTAGCCGATACCCAATCAATAGATACTGGTTCGGTAGATACTAGCAAACATCAGGCCTTGATAGACTGGATTGAAAAGGTGTTACAGTCGCCATTATTAGCATCCAATCAATCTTTAGGCTCTCTTGATGTGAGCCAAAGATTTGCTGAGTTAGATTTCAACATGGGGTTGTCAGAGCACTTTAAAGCGCAAGATATCAGTAGGTTGTTTCAGCAGTATCTGCCGAATGAGACAGATAAGCATGTGACTCTTATCACACAAAATAAAACGCACTTATATCGTTATTTACGTGGTGAAATTGATTTGGTATATGAGTACGCTGGCAAGTACTATGTTGTCGATTATAAGAGTAACTATTTAGGAAATAGCCTAAGCGATTATAATGAAGATACCCTTAAAAAGGCGATGTCAAAGGCAGGATATTGGTTACAAGCAGCGATTTACCAAGTAGCCTTGCATCGATTTCTTTCGATGAGAGTGAGTGATTATCAAGGTAATGAGGATAAATACTTAGGTGCTGTCGAATATGTCTTTTTACGGGGCGTATATGATTCAGATTCTCAGTCAGCTACTGACGACTCACCAGAAACCAAGGTATTACCAAAAGTTAATAACCCTGATCACAGCCATTCCATGCATAATGAGCGCTACGGACTAGTCACTTGGGATATCCCGATCGACTTTGTCAAGGCTTTAGATGCATTGTTTGGCCTGCCAGAATCGTAGGCTTTAAAAATTAATTAGATAACGATCTAAATAAAGCGTTAAATAAATAATAACTATATCTAAGCATATAACGAGCAATAATTTATGAGCAGTAACTTATGAGTAATACTAACAGTAAGAGCAGGGCGGCAGTTAGCTTGCAAGAAAGCTGGGCTAGTAATATTAGTGACTATATTTTGCTACGTCGTCAGCAGACGCATTCAGCCTATAAAGCAACTGATACAACAACGATTCATGCTGATAGCCAGCAGATAGATAAGATAGCAGACAGTGGCTTATTTAGCGCGTTATTCGTTGTACTGGCGACCCATTTGGAAGAGGGGCATACCGTATTAACGATTGAGGCAGCTGAGCAAGAGCAGCCGCTACAAGGACAAGTCAATGGCGAGGTAGTTGCTCTATACCGTTGGCAGCAGCAACTAATAGAGAGGTTAGCCGCGCCAATCCTAGCGCTAATTGATACTCAGATGGTTACTCGGGAAACAGTTATTCAAGAAACAGTTGCTCAAGAAGAAGGTACTACAGCTATATTATCACTATTTGATTTGTTAGATATTTTGTTTGCTAAGCAAGCTCAGCTATGGGCACAGCTAGCACTTAGCAACCATGAAAAAGAGAGATTACTCAAGTGTTTTGAGAGTGTCTCTGCGCTCTATCAGTTGTTAAAAAATACCGACTTAAGCATTCTCGTTCAGCTGATTGTTGAGTACTCTTTATTTGCTAACGTCAATGCTGATATAAATGATAATGATAATGATAATAAAAATAGCCTAAGCAAAATAAATGAACCTGTCATCTACCAACTGATAAATAACAAAAACGCAGTTGGTAGAACGGTATCACTCACTTTTTGGTTGCATCGCACATGGCAAGCGGAGTTTAATTTAGCCAATAATATTGGCAATATTTTAGATCAGCAGGTAATACCTTTAGAGCTATCATTACCCGAAAATCTAAACGAGCAGCAGGTGACAGCTATTACTGTGGCTAATAATAATACTTTTAGTATCATTACTGGTGGCCCTGGTACTGGCAAGACATATACCGTTGCTCAGTTAGTAATGGCGCTACAACAAGCCACAGAGAGTAGGGGAGATGATCGTGAAAGTATTAGATTCAGCACAGACAGTGCTAGTCTAGCATTAGCGGCACCGACGGGTAAGGCGGCCCAGCGAATGCAGGAATCTTTACAGTCGGCCATAGATGCAGCGGATATAGAGCTGCAGCTGCAAGAAGCTAAGACTATCCATCGCTTATTAGGCATTGGTCGCACAGGCAGACCACGTTATGACGCTAATAATCCACTTGGTGAAGATATTATTATCGTCGATGAAGCATCAATGTTAGGAGTAGAGCTGGCTAACTATCTTGTGAGTGCAGTAAAGCCTGGCGCAAGGCTGATATTGTTAGGAGATGCGAACCAGTTGGCAGCGGTAGACGCAGGGGCTGTATTGGCTGATTTGTGCCATATTCCAGTATTACAACCTATTCACGTAGAGTTGACAGAGAGTCGCCGATTCAGTGCTGACTCTGGTATCGGTAAGCTTGCTTATCAAATAAATAGAGCAAACACAGATACCCAAGCTATTTGGCAGTTGTTGAAAAGCGATGCAGCGCTGAGGTTTCAGAATGTAAATAACATGAATACAATACAGGCCGCAGCATCTAAAGACAATGATAAAAAAAATAGCCTAAGCAACGAAAAAATTCTAAAAAAAATATCTTCAAGTTATCAAAACTTCATAAAAGAAGTTAAACGTTTACAGAATAACTCGGTAGAAAAATCTATGCCAGATTCAATGGAAAATACAGTTGCTTCATTAATGAAAGCATTTAATCAATTTAGAGTACTTAGTGCAGGTCATAATGGCGAATGGGGTGATCACTATATTAATAATTACCTTACCCAGTGGCATCTTACCGAGTTGAAGCTGCCCTTAGGTCAGAATACTTGGTTTCACGGTCGTCCTGTGATGGTTCTACAGAACAACTATGAGCTAGGATTATTTAATGGCGATATCGGTTTTTGCTTACAAATAGGAGAGGGTAACAGTCGACTTGAAGTATTCTTTGAGAATAAAGCACAGGGAATTGCGGTCGACTTACTAAATGATGAGGTCATTGCTACCGCGTATGCGATGACTATTCATAAATCACAAGGGTCTGAATTTGATCACGTGGCAATCGCTTTTGATAATAGTCATGTAAGATTACTGAGCAAAGAGCTTATTTATACCGCAGTAACACGAGCCAAAAAACAAGTCACTATATACAGCACAAAACACGCTTTTGAAAAGGCTGTGCAAACACCAACTAAGCGCCATACAGGGTTAGCGCTACAGTTTGATAATATTATGAAATAGCATGATTTATAGCAATAAAAAAGCATCCAATTTGGATGCTTTTTTATTATTTTACTGATTCAATCAAAACTTGCTAAATTTATACTTTATCTTCTTTAATAGCATAGATGCCTGGCAAGTGGCGCAAATAACCATGGTAGTCCATACCACAGCCGTATACATAGCGATCAGCCACATTGATACCGACAAAATCAACGTCAAAATCTTGAGTTTTGCGGTCATGCTCTTTATTGAGTAGCACACAACATTCAATAGATGCAGGATCTTCTTTACTTAGGTCTTCTACGATTGTTTGTAGAGTAATACCTTCATCAAAAATATCGTCAATGAGCAGTACGTGCTCACCCTTAATGTTTACCTCAGGCTTAAACTTCCAATCCAGCTCATTAGTACCTTCGTTATCACGATAACGAGTCGCATGAATGTAGTGCATACGATGATAGAAGGTAAGGTGAGTGAGCAGTTGCCCCGCTGGAATAAGACCACCATTCATGACAACCATCACGATAGGATTAAGACCAACATAATGCAGGTTGAGCTGGGCTGCAAGGCGCTCATAAGCAGCGGCAACTTCGATACTGCTAATTAAACATTCTGAGTTACGTAAGGTTTTTTCGATTTCTTGATTACTGATCTGAGTCATAGGATGCGCCTTCGGTGAAAAGTGCTGCTTATTTTAGCAAGGTTTAACAGGTTTGCCTATAAAACCTTGCTATCCAAAAAAAATAGTCTGCTGCTAATAACTTTTAATAGCAGCGCTGCGAAAGATTAGTCGGCTTTGACAACGATAAAAGGACGGTAATAGTTTGCTAAACGATTTAACGAGCTATCAGGTAGATCTGGTAGTAGTTTATTAAGCGCCATGTTCATACCTTTATCGATAGCGGCTTTAGCGACAGGCACAGATTTGCGCTTTATCATGCCCAGTTTGAGTGTTTCAGCAAAGCGAGTGACAAAATGGGTCAAGGTCGCCTCATTCATCGTTTCAAGCGCTTCTCTGAATTTTGCCGCATCAACATTATCAGGGGTAACCGCTGCAAAACCTGCAACGATCGTTTGCGTATCTTCATCGCTAAGCTTGAAGCCCACTCGACTAGCACCTTCATTATCTATAAAAGTAGCCTGATCTCTTAAAAAGTTAAAGCTTGGTATAATATCTTCATTATTCTCTTTACCTAATAGAATGTTCAACATAGTATCAGCCGCTTTTTCAATAGTGGTGATCACTTTACGCATAGCCACTTGGCGCTCAGGATTAGGGATGTTATCGATCAGTCCCTCCAGTAAGTTATCGATAAGATCATGAGCGGTCTGGTGGGTCAATGCATCGCGATAAGGATAATAATCAACTTGCTCATCAGACTGTTTAACTTGTTCAGCTTCTGCAGCCAACTGTTTTAATTTATCTGAGGGTATAAATCCAAAATAATGTGCCATTGTGCTACCTATAGTAGTAATTTTAGTTGTGATAACTTAATTAAAAATTATAGCTATTATACTGATTTATTAGCGTTACATTGTATGTCAAATCATTTACAATCCTATTTTAATGTTGACGTGCCAGTCAATAGTTGACAGTAGTCGTTTTGGAAATACTAATTTTTTGGACTCTTGGGTTCACTATAATAAACTTGTAGACAAATAACTGTCTTATTCTATATGGACAGCGCTAAGTTCAAAAGGAGCAGTAAAATGAATAGTGCTATTGTACTCGTTGTCGGTGTCGCTTTGATGCTATGCGGTTATGCTTTTTATTCAAAATTCATAGCGAGTAAGATTTTAGGATTAGATAATAGTATTCCCACGCCAGCCCATACGATGAAAGATGGGGTGGATTATGTACCTACCAATAAGTTCGTCTTATGGGGACATCACTTTACCTCAGTAGCAGGAGCCGCTCCTATTATCGGTCCTGCAATCGCGGTGATTTGGGGTTGGTTACCTGCGGTGATTTGGGTAGTGTTTGGCACGATATTTATGGCAGGTATCCATGATATGTCAGCGATTTGGGCTAGTATGCGCAATCGCGGTCAGTCCATCGGCTCTATCGCTGGTACCGTTATGGGTACGCGAGTGCGCAGCCTGATGATGGTAGTTATTTTCTTATTACTGCTCATGGTTAATGCCGTATTTGGTGTTGCTATTGCCAATATGATGATTAAAACGCCATCTGCTGTATTACCTGTATGGGGTGCTTTAGTTGTAGCCTTTATTATCGGTCAGTGTATTTATCGCTATAACATGAGCCTTGTTTGGGTCTCTATTATTGGGGTTACTGCGCTATATGGGCTGATTTATCTAGGGCCTATGTTCCCATTCGTTCTACCTGAAACCTTTATGGGTCTTCCAGACAATGCGGTTTGGATCATTATTCTATTTGCTTATGCGGCAGTCGCATCATTGCTACCTGTCTGGATGCTATTGCAGCCTCGAGATTATATTAATGGCTTGCAGCTATTCGTTGGTTTGATTTTATTATATGCCGCAATCTTTATTTCAACGCCTGATATTGTCGCGCCAGCGATCAATACTGACTTACCGATGAGTGCTCCCTCTATCGTGCCGCTATTGTTTGTGACGATTGCCTGTGGTGCTATATCAGGATTCCATGGTTTAGTCGCAACAGGGACAACCTCTAAACAAATCGATAAAGAAGAAGACGCGCGATTCGTGGGCTACTTTGGTGCTTTGGGCGAGGGCATGTTAGCGCTTGGCGCTATCTTAGCGGCGACAGCAGGCTTTGCGACGCTTGGTGATTGGCAAGCGGTGTATCAAAACTTTGGTGACGGCTCTATCGGTGCCTTTATCGATGGTGGTGCTACTATTTTGAGTAATGGCATTGGGATTGATATGGTGTTATCACAAACTATGCTAACAGTAATGGCTGCATTATTTGCAGGTACTACTATGGATACAGGCGTACGTTTGCAGCGTTATATCTTCCAAGAGTTCGGTGAATTTTATAACTTGCCAGCATTGACTAAAGGCTGGATCGCTACTTTACTAGCCGTAGGAACTTGTCTGCTACTAGCTTTTGGCGCAGGCGGTATCGATGGAGCGGGCGGAATGATTATCTGGCCGTTGTTCGGTACGACGAATCAGTTAATGGCTGCTCTGACATTAATGATTGTGACGGTTATCTTATTACGTAAGGGTAAGACCGTTTGGTATACTTTAGCGCCATTATGTTTCTTACTAGTTATGACATTATTTGCCTTGCTGATTCAACTCAAAACTTTCTATGATGATGGTAACTGGCTATTAATCATCATGGATTTAGTCATTCTGATCGCCTCAGTGTTAGTTACTTTAGAGAGCTTCTCAGTACTGCGCCGAGAATGGAGCGAACATAAAGGTAAACATAAGACTTAATATATAAATGGTTATCAGTAAAAATAAAACGTTGGCAATTGCTGGCGTTTTTTTATGATGCGAATTTTATAAAGATCCAATATTCTGGTTTATGCTAATTATTTAAAATCATAGAGTTGATATAGTGTTACGCTATACAATAAGCTTATTAACATAGTAGAAGCTAAGAAAAATAGGTAGGTTAACAAAGCTTATGAAAAATAATGAAGATAATTTAATAGAAGAATCTATAAATACAGCTGCAAGCAAAACCAACACTACTTGGTGGCAACGCTTTAGCGAAGGATTAAATGAGTTTTATCATGCGCCATATCGACAAACGATGGCGCGTGCTGCTCGTGATGAAGAAGATTTTTTTATGCTAATGATGTTCGCCGAGAGCCTAGGAATTGATAATCCTGCCAGCTTCTATACTTTAGAGTTGCAGCCTTTGTTTTTGGAAAATTTTCATGAATGGCATACCCGTATGGGCATGGACAGATGTCCATTTGATCATGTTGGGTGCTGCTAGTTTAACAAATAAAGATAATTATAATAATTAACCCCGAATAAAAATTGAGATAAGAATATGGCTTTACAGTCTTTGGATACTTTGATTACTCGATTATCAGCGCAGCCTATTATATTCGTTGGTGGTAAAGGCGGAGTAGGTAAAACCACTACTGCCGCAGCGCTTGCCAGCCAATTCGCTAGTAATAATAAAAAAACCCTTATTATATCGACCGATCCTGCGCATAGTTTAGGCGATGTGTTAGACGTAAAGTTAAATAATGAGAAAACTAGAATTACCCCTTATCTTGATGCTATCGAGCTGAATCCCGATGTGATCGTAGATGCGCATTTCGCTCAAGTTGAGCGCACGATTATGGCCTATGCCAATCCTGACATGATGCCAAAGATTCGTGAGCATTTGCGCCTGTCCAAATCAGCGCCGGGAGCCGCGGAGGCGGCAATGCTAGAGTCCATGTGTCAGCATTTAGTTACCGCTACTGCTGATGGTTATGAGCATATTGTATTTGATACTGCACCGACAGGACATACGCTACGATTGTTAGTATTGCCAGAGATGATGGGTGCCTGGACAGATGGATTACTGACTCAGCAGCGTCGTCAAGCGAAATTGCGCTCAGTAGCAACGCATTTAGAAAGTACAGATAAGGCTAATAAAAAAACCAAAGATGTCGCTAACCCTTTTGAGAAACGTAAGCCTGATCGCTGGGAGCAAGCGGTAGCAGTACTAGAGCGGCGCAAGGCATTATTCCGTCAAGCGGGAATGCTATTACATGATCGCACCCAAACCGCTATCGTATTGGTAATGACCGCTGATGTATTACCCTTGGCAGAGACCAAACGTGCCACTGAGCAATTGGAAGTCGCAAAACTTACGCCTGCCGCTATCGTAGTCAATCAATTAATAAAGCCAGCCCAAACGGATGAGTTTTGGCAAAATCGTGCTAATAGACAACAGCAAATAATGTCCGATATCGAGAAAGCTTTTAAAAAGTATCCGCTATATCCCATCTACTTACAGCAAACTGATATACGTGGAACTGAGGCATTGAGTGAGTTATTAAAATAACGTCAAACTTGAATATGAGTTTACTAAAACTAGTCACGTTGCAGCTTACTTGCCAGCGACCAAGTCGCATCCGTACGTAAACTTTGCGCCAGCTCAGCTTTACCACTATTTAATGATGACCATTGCGACTTGCTACGGGCTTTTTTGAGCTCGCTAGGTAATTTGTGCGTTTGCCATGGTGTCATTAAGTTGTTTTCGTCATTAGCATCTGCCAGCTCTTCATCAGTAAAATTATCGCGAGCAACGTTATCGGCTCCGCTATTAGAATTATTATAAAGCAGTTGGGTGGCATCCGTTGCGGCATGACCCCGATGGCGTAAGGCCGTCAATAGATCAAGCGCTCGTGTTGCGAGCAAGGTCAGAGTAGGCGGATCTATATATAGACGCTTTACGCCGCTGATTTTGTCAGCAATACTACTAGTATTGGATAATAATCCGCCACCGATAGCACCCAAAGCAGCACCAAGTCCTAGAGTGGTACCCAAAGCTGCCGCATCAATCCCTAACCCTAGCAATGCACCAGCGGCCGCGCCAGAGGTGGTACGAATACCATAGCTTTTAAGCAGTTCAGGATCGAAAGGATCTTGCTGATAGGCTTGCAATTCAAGTGGGGTCGCCGCGACCGCATTATCATAAAACTTATAGGAATTTAATAACTGGTGCTGCATAGCGCGCTCGCTTTGACGAACTGCTTCTTGCATTTGGGTGAGCGTTGGCATTGGATCGTCGTCTTCATTAATCTCACGTTTCATGGCGGCGACGTTCAATAAAAAATCAGCGATAATAATATGCGCCTCATCATAGAGCTGCATCCAGTCCGTAGTCCGACTCTGCATCAGCTGCTCAAGCATCTCAGAATGGGTCAGCATGGTCGCAAGATTTTGCCACAAGTGCATCTCATCTTCAAACTCAAAGGCGACTGAATCAAAGCGGGTAGAGATATGCAGATTGCGTCTTGCCAGCATCGTCTGCCAGTCATCGATATTGGCATCTTGAGAGTCGGTGAAGTTGAAGACGGGCATCACAGGTATCGCTGCCCATGACAAAATAGCCAGCTCATCTTTATATTTACCGAGTACAGGCTCACGAGCATCAACCACGTATATCGCCATATCACTTGCCAGCAGCTGACGGATCACCTTGGCTTCTTGGCTATAATCGTCTATACCTTGCAGCCCACTAGTAGCACCCGTTGCAATATCTGCTGCCAAAAACTGCTGCAAGCGCTCAATACCATCACGGCGACTGGCAGTATTATCCTCAAGCCAATCCATCAGCCCTGAGGCGTCCTCAAGTCCTGGCGTATCATAGAGAGTAACCAGCGCCTCTCCAGTTTGACTATCCGTTAATTGCGCTCGTTCCACATGACGAGTCGTCGCCGCTTCGTTTTTGACTTCGCCAAAATACACATCACGCAGTAAGGTGCGTAATACTGAGGTCTTGCCTGTATTGGTATGACCGACCACTGCTAGCTTTAATGGCTCGCCACTAGCGATGGTCTTTTTATTTGCAGCTTTATTGTGAGTGCTGTTTTGCAAACTAAGTGAAGAATCTTTGGTTAGATCAGTAGAATAATTAGGCACGTCAATATCAGCATGCTCAAAATTTTTCTCTATCAAACTTGCGCTCTTTGAGTCCGCAGGGTCATCTTTTAAGGCTTTATCAGCAAATAGCCCCTTATGTTGAGTGGTCGCAGGCTTATTATTATCGTTAGTCATAATGGTTTCTTATAGTGAATGAGCGCGTTTAAGATCAGTTTATCGTAAGTAAATTATAAATAAGTACTGTTATTAAGTACTGTTATTAAGTACTGTGATATAGCTCAACGAGCAGTATCGACCAAACCTATCTGACGTTCAGCTAAAGCCGTTTGCCACTGCTGATAGCGTACTGATTTGCTATTGGATAAATCAGTAGCGATATGATCTTTATCCTCTAATAACTGAATAATCAGACCTGCCTGCGCTTGAGCGGCAATCTGATCAATCTTACGTAATGTGCCGCGATCAGGTAACGCCTTTTGATGAATGCCCAACAATACCTGTACAGGATGCGCCGCTAAGTAAGTCGTCAGACGCGCCATATCGTCGCGATCATCAATAATACCGAAGTCCTCTACAGACTCACTATTATCCATCAAACCTGCCTGCCACCAGTTAGTAATGTCAGTAGGATACTCCAGTAAGGCAACTAGCTTGTTGGCAGAGCTCACGATCGCTTTGGGTGCAATAGGCGCGTCAACTTCGACAAAATCATCAGCATCGATCACTTGACGCTGCCAAAAGTTAATAATCTTTTGATAATAGGGCAGCTTGATATCCAAACGCATTTTTTTGCGGTTGAACATAAGCGCACAAAATATCCACGCTAGCGCTCTTGGGACGATGCCATACACCAGTAGACTACCGATCAGCAAGCCTGCCCATTGTCTAGCAATAGATAAGGGCAAAGCATCAGTGACTAGGCGGCTTTGGATAATAGCGGCATCATTAGGAACGTCGAAGCCGACCATACTTGGCAACCAGCCGAGCACATGCGTCAAAGTAATTAGCGCCTGATCTGAGAGTAAGGTGGACTCCCAACTAAAACTATACTGTCGCACTATTAATAAAAAGATAATGGCTAATAACATCCCTGTTAACGTCGCCAGCCACAGCTGGTGGCTAAATCGACCCAAATACCAGCGCATACCGCTATGTTGTAATTGCTGCTCATAAAGCTTAACTGCCGCTTGAGTCACATCGTCTTTACCGCGAATTAAATAACTGGGACTGACAAAACTGGCAAACCAATTAGTAGAGTGTTTAGACTGGTTGATCAAAGTGAGTACCAGCCAGCCAACTAGCATAATAGTGTGAAAGCCTAGCAGACACACCAATACATAAAAGAAATTCACCACGTTAGCTTGCAGTAAAGTAAACAAACCCACAAATCCAGACACGCACCAAATCACGCTCATGATACCCATAATGCCTTTTAGTCTAGCCTCTATCTTGCCTAGTACTTTAGCCAACGCGCCATTATTATCTATACGAGCGGCACGCCGATGTAATTTTTGCAGTGATGTGCCTGCTTCTAAGTGCAGTTTTTCAGTGACTAATAGAGGGTCTGTAGCAAAAACATGCTGCTCGCTCTCGAGGGTACGTACCAATTCAGTCAGCTGGTCTTGAGGTGACAACATAGGGCAAGGATATCCAAATAGTCGTTTTTAGGTGGTAATAGATAATAATACATTTTAACTTATAATAAATAATTAGAATTTAACAGATTGAACAAACATCAGTAGGTAATTATTAATTATAATTATAAAACCTGACCAAATGGTCAAAAAGTACTAGCGATTAGCTGAAATAAACGTTATGCTAAAACCGCACTAAGATATATGCAGTCAAATTTTAGTAAAAACTAAGTCAGTATCACAGTAAGAATGTAGAAATAATCATTTAAAACAAACACTTACTATTCTTTATAATATTATTGCTCAAAGTATTTAACTAATAACGATTTTATAGTTACCTAAAATATAGACATCTAAAGAACCTCTAAGACTCTCTACCTCAAAACACAAGCTAATCCTCATACTGAATTGAAGCAGCTACTGCTCTTTTTTTACTTTAATAGTGGCTAATGAGCCGTTTTAGAGTATGAAATTCATTGTGCTTTGGCGAGTGTTATTGACTATTGCTCATTATAAAGACTTATCTAGCACTGTAATACGGATCAATTATTATTATTTACGCTTTTTATCCTCTTACTTTTTATCCTCTTATATAGTGTGTCAGTTAGGACATACTAAACACCAAACACGCAGGGAGCATGTTAACTTATGGATATGAAACCTACTTCTCAACCCACGTTTGAGCGCCCAGAAGATGAAAATCTAGGTATGGTTGCCAACGTCGCTTATGGCTTTCAACACGTACTGACGATGTACGGTGGCATCATCGCTGTGCCTCTTATCGTCGGACAAGCGGCAGGTTTAGGACCCGCCGAGATTGGCTTGCTCATTGCCGCCTCACTATTTATCGGTGGTTTGGCAACGCTACTGCAAACTCTTGGTGTGCCATATTTTGGCTGTCAGCTGCCATTAGTCCAAGGCGTGTCTTTCGCTAGTGTAGCCACTATTGTTGCTATTGTCACCGCAGGAGGAGGGTTACCATCCGTGTTTGGTGCGGTCATTGCCGCCTCCATACTGGGGCTTATCATTACGCCTGTGTTTTCCAAAATTATTAAGTTTTTCCCGCCACTGGTTACAGGTGCGGTTATTACTACTATTGGTCTAACCTTGATGCCAGTAGCTGCGCGTTGGGCGATGGGTGGTAACAGTAAAGCGCCTGATTTTGGTAGTATGACTAACATTGGTCTTGCGGCATTCACCTTAGCTTTAGTCCTGCTTATGAGTAAGCTTGGCAACGCGGCTATTAGTCGCTTATCCATCCTGCTCGCTATGGTTATCGGCACTTTAGGGGCGTGGGCAGTCGGTTTGGTTGACTTCTCAAACGTCATGACAGGACCAATATTTGCCTTCCCAACACCGATGCACTTTGGGGCGCCAACTTTTGAGCTGGCCGCTATTATCTCCATGTTCATTGTAGTATTAGTCATTTTGGTTGAAACCTCAGCGGATATCTTAGCAGTAGGTGATATTATTGAGACCGATATTGACTCAAAACGCTTAGGTGATGGTCTACGTGCCGATATGATCTCTAGTATCGTCGCGCCATTTTTTGGTTCATTCACTCAAAGTGCTTTTGCACAAAACGTCGGTCTAGTTGCCGTCACCAACGTTAAGAGTCGTTTTGTCGTTGCTGCTGCTGGTGTTATCTTAGTCGTACTAGGTTTGATGCCGCTTATGGGCCGTGTTATCGCTACTGTTCCGACAGCAGTCCTTGGCGGCGCAGGTATTGTACTATTCGGTACTGTGGCTGCTAGTGGTATTCGTACCCTTGCGCAAGTCAGCTATACCAATAACATGAACTTGATCATCGTAGCGACTTCGATCGGCTTTGGTATGTTACCGATTGCCGCGCCTGCATTTTATGATCAATTTCCAGACTGGTTCGCTACTATTTTCCATTCAGGTATCAGCTCGACTGCTATTATGGCAATCGCTCTAAACTTATTGTTTAACCATCTAAAAGTAGGTAATTCTGAGAATCAGTCGGTGTTTGCAGCGGGTACTGAGCCGCGCTCTGTACGCCCTACAGTTATCATCGAATTAACCGAAGGCGATTACTTTACCGAAGGTAAGCTATTTGATGTGGATAATAACGAAGTGCCAATCGCGCCAAAAGAGTCAGCTCACTAGGTTTTATAAAAACCAAGAATAATAAATAATAAAAGTCGCTATTAGAGGCGGCTTTTTTATGCACTACCATTTGATTAAAAAGAGATTTAAAAACTTATCAATAACATCATTATTGATAAAGATTTGCTATGGTTAAGGTCACTATTAATAAAAAGTCTAGATAAGGAGTGATTATGACAACTTCAAAGCTAACTAAAAAAACCTACCTCATTATCGGTGGTATCGGCGGTATCGGACGCGCTATGGTCGAGCAGATTATCAGTAATAAAGACAACAAAGTGTTTGCAACTTACTATCGAAATGTACCAGACATCGAAGCAGATAATCTGCATTGGTTACCCATGGATGTCAGTAGTGAAGAGAGTATCAAGCAAGCCATAGACGAGATTAAAAAGCACAGCGATCATATCGATTGGGTCGTCAATTGTGTGGGACTATTACATACCGAACAGTCGCAACCTGAAAAGGCACTGCGTCAAATTGAAACTGACTTTTTTATGCAAAATATGCAAGTCAATGCTTTAGCAGGGCTGCTTATCGCTAAGCATGTCAAGCTATTATTAGCCAAATCCGAGCGCAGTAACGCGCATCCTGCGATATTTGCCACTATCTCAGCACGAGTAGGCAGTATTAGTGATAATCAAATTGGCGGCTGGTATAGCTATCGGATGAGCAAAGCGGCGCTCAATATGGGTATGAAAAACCTCAGCATAGAATGGGGTCGCTCCTTAAAAGAAGTCTGTATCGTGGTCATGCAACCTGGTACCGTTAATACCCAGCTATCCGCGCCTTTTCAGTCTAATGTCGCAGATGGTCATCTATTCTCGCCAGCCTACAGCGCTGAGTGCTTATTAGAAGTGCTGTCTGGTATGAGCGCCGATCAGACAGGCAGCTTTGTCGATTGGGCAGGGGAATCTATACCTTGGTAGTAGATAAGTTTAAAAGCTAACTGATTGAAAGCAAAAAAGCGAAAAGGGTCTGCTACTAATAACAGACCCTTTTTTATGAATTAAGAAAACATAAATAATTTAGTTGGTCACAAACATATCCATAAACTCATTAACAGGTGTTTGCTCAAGCAGCGTTTGATCATCACACAAAGCGATAATCTCTTCACAACGTCCTTCGACAAAGCGAGTGGCTAAACTGGATTGAAACTTTGCCTGTAATACAGGGATGCCCTCAGCACGGCGGCGTTTGTGACCAATGGGATATTCGATAGCGACTTTGTCTGTACTAGTACCATCCTTAAAGAATACTTGAATCGCATTGGCGATTGAGCGTTTATCAGGATCATGATAGTCTTTTGAGTACTGCTCATCCTCAATTACTACCATCATGCGCCGCAGTGAATCTATCAGTAGATGATGCTGCTCATGATAATCATCCTCGTAATTCTCTGCCATTAAATCGCCCGTTAGTAGCGCGACGGCGACCATGTACTGTAAGCAGTGATCCCGATCAGCAGGATTATTAAGCTCTCCCTCTTTGGAGATAATACGGATAGCCGACTCATGGGTGGTTAGAATTATTTTGTCAATCTCACCGAGTCGATCATCTACGTGAGGATATAGAATAACAGCCGCCTCACAAGCGGTCTGCGCATGGAACTCCGCTGGGAAGCTAAGCTTAAATAAGATATTTTCCATCACATAGCTGCCAAACTCGCGCTGAAAAGTAAATTGTCGTTCTGATTCGGGCTTGAGCGCTAGATCCTTATTGGTATGGCTGTATAGCACATCATAAAACCCCCATTGCGCCGCTGTCAGTGCGCCAGGTATCCCCATCTCACCACGGCAGGTGATATCGACTAAGCGTACTGCGCGACTGGTAGCGTCCCCTGCTGCCCAAGACTTGCGACTACCGGCATTAGGCGCATGGCGGTAAGTACGCAGTGCCTGACCATCAACGAGTGCTTGTGATATCGCTGCCATGATACGTTCGCGCGATAACTTATATAATTTGGCAACCACAGCGGTTGAGGCGAGTTTTACCAAAAACACATGATCCAAGCCTACGCGGTTAAAGGAGTTCTCTAGTGCCAAGACGCCTTGAATCTCATGCGCCATAATCATGGCCTCTAGCACATCGCGCATGATTAGTGGCGAATGGCCTTTGCTAATATTACTTTGACTAATAAAATCTGCTACTGCCAAGATACCACCGAGATTGTCTGAGGGATGACCCCATTCTGCTGCCAGCCAAGTATCATTATAATCCAGCCAGCGCACGATACAGCCGATATCAAAGGCAGCCTTTACGGGATCCAGCCTATAAGAAGTACCTGGTACCCGCGCACCATTTGGGGTGATTTGATCGACGCAGTTAGGGCCTAAATGCTTGGTGCATTCAGGGAAACGCAGCGCCAATAGGCCACAGCCAATAGTATCCATCAGGCAATAACGAGCCGTATTCCAAGCATCAGCACTGTTATCTGCATCATCGATAGAATAATTGAGCACATAATCGGCAATCTTTTGAATCTCAACATCGTACTCTGGACGTACATTGCTCTCTACGGTCACGCTTTGGGTATTTGACATCGTAATCTCCTCATCCTTAAGCGTAAAATGGTTAAAACTACCTTATTAACAATAACATAATTAAAAGTAGCATAATCAAAGTCAAACATCAGTAGAGTAGTGTAAAACGCTTATGGCTTTAGGCAGGTTTTATAATGATTATCTTTTTAAGTACGGGTCTTAAGTATCGGTCTAATGAATAGATTCTTAGATTAACAAATGAAGTGCAATCACAAATTTCAAGTCATCAAGTAGATTAACCCTGCAATAAAGGCTATACCTAATATCAATAATAAGATATTTAATGTAGTAGCTACGCCTGATGATCCTAATGGCTCTTTTTTGACCTTTACCTTTTTGGCAACACCCAAGATCATCTTAACGTGTTCGATACCATCCATCTGGTAGTATTCACCTTCAGGAACGAAGCCTAAGGATTGATAAAAGTTTATGAGATAAGTCTGGGCGGAGATGATAATAGGATTTTTCTTACCGTACTTTTTATGACAATAGGCGATAGCTTGCATCATGATTTGACGTGCCAGCCCTTGTCCTCTGTACTGCTGTAATACTAGCACGCGACCAATCGCTGGCATTATAGGGCCACTGACTGAGCCATCGGCTACAGACAGATTGGAGCGCATGGTATTGATATCGGGCGGGAGAATGCGACAGTAGCCGACCAGCGCTTCGTTACTATGAGCGACTAGATGCAGACAATCAAAATCGACCTCATCCATATCTTGATACGCGCAGTTTTGCTCAACGACGAATACTTGCGAGCGCGCTTTTAAGATGTGATAGATGTCGATTGAGGTCAGCTCATCAAAGGTTTTTATAGAAAATTGGGTGCTCATAATTCAGACACTTCTAGCAATGGAATAGGGGGATCAATGACGGTAAAGTGGACCATTATAACGATATTTAGGAATATCAGCACTTTTTCACTTTTTTAAAAGTATTAACCGTTAATAGTCTGACTAATCTTATCTAAATTTAAGCTATCTGACATCGCGCTAAAGATTTCATAGTATTTACCACGTCTAGCATATAGCGCTTCATGCGTACCTGTCTCAACCACACGGCCATGCTCTATCACTACTAAATCATCCGCATCAATGATCTGAGCGATATTGTGCGAGACCATGATTACTGTCCGATCTTTTTTAATCAGATCTAAGCTCTTTTTGACTTGTTGACTGGCTATAGCGTCAAGGCTGGCGGTTGGCTCATCCAAGAATACAATCGGTGGATCCTTTAGGAACATCCTTGCCAGTGCGATACGCTGCTGCTGACCACCTGACAGCGATTTTGCCGTACTCTCATAACCTTTTGGTAATTGAGTAATCTGCTCGTGAATAGAGGCTTTTTTGGCGGCGATAATGATGTCTTCCTCAGTCGCATTGATATCACCGTAGCGGATATTTTCGCTAATAGTGCCTGAGAAGATATGATTGCTTTGTAACACTAAGCCGATGCGCTGGCGTAATTCATGCGTATCACAGTCTTGCAGGTCATGACCATCTAGACATATCGTACCTGAATCTGGCTGATAGAATTTGACTAATAAGCTGATAATGGTGCTTTTACCAGCACCTGATAGACCAACTAAGGCGGTAATACGATTAGGCTTAATGGTAAAACTGACGTCTTCTAGTGCTTTTGTACCATTAGGATAAGTAAAATCTACATTTTTCAGCTCGATATGACCTTTTAGATAATCGCTACTGATGCCCTCTATATTTTCAACTTGCGCGTCATCATCTAATATCTCAAAAAACCCTTCGGCATAGGTTAAGGCGTTATTGATCTGATCATAAATACGATGCAATTGACGAATAGGGGCAGCGACGTTTTGGAAAAGCAAGACATGAAATAACACCATGCCGATAGTCATCTCGCCCTTTAACACAAAATAGGCAGTCAGCAGAATAATAACCACGATACCGATCTGCTCAATAAAGGTCTTAACCGCATCATAAATAAAGCCAATACTACGAATACGTAGCTGATTATCGGTCATTTCACGCTGAATTTTCAAATGCTTTTCAGCTTCAATAGACTCACGTACAAAGGATTTGACGACGCTGATAGAATTAATTAACGAGATGACCAAACCACTCTTGGCCTCGCGAAAGCCGCGCATCTCACGGCGAAACCCTTGCAGACGCCTAGCTTGTTTTTGACTGATAAAGAAGTAGATCGGTACCATGATAAGACCAACCAAACCGATCCAAAAGTTTGTCGAAAACATAATAATCAAGGAAACAATAGCGCTGGCAAATAGTGGCAGCATATCGATAAAGAAGTTTTGCACGAGGCTAGTCAAGCTACTTACGCCATAATCAATACGCGTTTGCAATTTACCACTATCATTCTCAGAGCTAGTATAAAAAGCCATACGATAGGTCAATATCCGCTCAATAATCCTTTGCGATAGATCACGCGATAGATTAATACGAATCTTTTCACCGTAAAAACGTTGCCCAAAAGAGATAAATATCGATAGTATCTCTTTGGTCAATAACACAGCACTGATAATACCCAGCATCCGCAAACCAGCTTCCCACGGCTCTGCAAGCGTAGCGATTTCGGTCAAGGTATCGACAGCATAGCGCAATACAAAAGCATTGACCTGCGCGGTAAAAGAGCCTAGCACCGTCAAGATAAGGGTCAAGACAATCAAGTTTTTATAGGGAGCAGCAAAGACCGCCAGCTTTTTTAGAATATTCCACAGCAGCGCGCGCCGTTCAGTCTTTTTTATCGGCGCAGTTTTAACAAAGGGATTATCATCTAGGACGCGTGGCGGCTTAGATAGCTTGGGTTTTGGCATATTGCAGTTTTGGTCTTAATGTTAATTGAAAAATAGAGAGTAGCTTAAAAATTAAACAATCAGATTGTTATATTTTTAGCTCTTTCGATCATACTATTATCCTTTAGTTTTTCTCAAAAATATAGGGAATACGAGTATAGGTAAGGTGCTCTCCATCGCACCGATTGTCAGGCATTGCCTAATATTGGTGCGCGAGGCGCACCTTACGCTTACTTTCATTTCAATGAGTAATGTTAATATAACTTTTTAGCACTAATATAAGTTCTAAAAAACATCCGCTGGTACAAACACTTCGCCGACCATAATACGGCGAGCTGAGCGGCTCATTGACACTTTTTTGGCTTGCCAGCGACCATCGACTTGTTCGGTCGCACCGCCTACTAATAGCGTACCAGACGGATGACCAAAGCGCACTTCGTTTAAGCTACCGCCGCCCGCCGCCTCGTTCACGAGTGTACCTTGAGTGGTTGCGGCAGCAGCAATCGCCACAGCAGCAGTACCCATCATCGCGTGATGCAATTGTCCCATGCTCATAGCGCGTACAACTAAATCGATATCATCAGCGTTAACGGCTTTACCACTTGATGCGTTATAGCTTTGTGCTGGAGCCACCCATGCTAGTTTTGGCATGTGTTGACTGGTTTGGGCATCAGACTCATCTCTAAACAGACCCATTGCTACACCGCCACGCGCACGGACTTTCTCAAGGGTGGCAAGCAACTCCTCATTACTATTGATATCGCCCTGTAGCTCAGTACCCGTAAACCCTAAATCTTCTGCTTTGATAAAGATAGTCGGAATACCTGCGCTAATAAAAGTCGCTTTGACGCTCTCAGTTTTAAGACCACAACCTGAGACATCAAAATCATCGACTAAGTTGTTGGTTGGGAACATGTCGCTCGATGAATCCACTGGATCAATAAATTCAATCTTCACTTCAGCGGCAGGGAAGGTGACGCCATCGAGTTCAAAGTCACCTGTTTCTTGCACTTGCACCTTACCGTTGTCATCTTGATACGCGGGCACATGCGCGATAATAGTTTTACCGATATTCTCTTGCCAAATGCGCACTTCACAAATACCGCTGTTCGCGTCTTTATCAATGCTATTAGCAACTTTTTCAGCAGCAACTAAACCCATATTAATCGCACAAGCGCCAACCGCAGCGGTTAAGTTGCCACAGTTACCCGCCCAATCTATCATCGGCTTTGCAATATTGACTTGCCCAAATAGATAGTTGACATCGTGATCTACTTTGTCTGTTGGCGATAAAATCACTGTCTTTGAAGTGCTAGAGCTACCATTACCTAAGCCGTCGATTTGCTTGCCGTAAGGATCAGGACTGCCGATCACACGTAACAGAAAGTTATCACGTGACTTGCCAGCGACTTGGCAACGCTCAGGTAAATCAGATAGTTTAAAGAATGTGCCTTTTGAAGTACCACCACGCATGTAGGTAGCAGGGACTGAGATTTGTGGGGCGAATTTTGTTTTCGAGTGGGTCATTGTGAGAGTCCTTTTGTATTTTTATAACTTAGCTATGGTTTTATTGGTAATATGAATGAATATAGATTATCTAAAAATAGAGAAGGTTATGACAGTAAATAAAGAGCACAAGGAAAGTTCGGAAAAAATTAAGCGGATCATGCAAGACAATCCTGATTTATCTTACGAGTTTGTACATCAGTTATTAATTGCTCAGGCAGAAGTTGATGCTGGTAAAGTTGAGCCTTATGAGTTTGGGTGAATGCTATTTACTTTTAGAATCCATCTCACCGTTTTCGTATTGTGCAATCGACTTAGCTAGATGAGCAGCGTTAGTAGGCGACTTTAGCAAATAAAGCGTTTCCATCAAACTGTTATAATTTTGAAGCGACATAATCACAGTATCGTCTGCATTAGAACGTTTGACAGTGATAACGTCATCACTAGCACCTATAGTATCTAAAACTGCTTGCAGATCATTATTGGCCTTTGTAAAACTGATAGTTTTCATATTATTTATCTCAAAGTAATCGTATGAAACCCAAAATATGCTATCAAGAGTATTTAGCTTTTGTAGGGTGCATTTTATGCACTGATGATTAATGATAGCGCCATTATCGGTGCGCTGGAGGGCACCCTACGCCTACTTCAGCTCAGTCTACGCCAAATAATAAAACCTCTATCCGATATAAAAAAACCGATGCCATATAAACTATACAACATCGGCTCCTTTGTATTTATCAGATTAGAATGCTAAAAAACTAAGCCATATCTAACGTCCCATCGATAAACTCTTTAGCAAATCTCTGTAGCATACCACCAGCGTTATACATTTTGACTTCATCAGCAGTGTCTAGGCGGCAGATAATCGGAACTTCCGTTTTGCTACCATCAGTACGGTTAATAACTAAGGTCATGAACCCGCCAGCAGAAACGCTACCTGTCACATCAAATACTTCGGTACCATCGATATTTAAGGTATTACGATTAACGCCTTTTTCGAACTGTAAGGGCAGTGCGCCCATACCGACTAAGTTTTGACGATGGATACGTTCAAAGTCCTCAGCAACGACCACTTCAACACCCGCTAAACGAACCCCTTTGGCAGCCCAGTCACGGCTTGAGCCTTGACCATAACCATCACCTGCAATAATGATAAGAGGTTGATCGCGGTTCATGTAGGTTTCAATCGCTTCCCACATACGCATGACTTCGCCTTCGGGCTCAACACGAGCCAGCGAGCCTTGGATAACTGCACCTTTCTCGTCACGTACCATCTCATTAAGCAATTTTGGATTAGCAAAAGTGGCGCGCTGAGCAGTCAGGTGATCGCCGCGATGGGTAGCGTATGAGTTATAGTCTTCCGCAGGCAATCCCATAGTATCGAGATACTCGCCAGCAGCCGATTCGCCTAAGATAGCGTTCGATGGTGACATATGATCAGTAGTAATATTATCACCGAGCACCGCCAATGGACGCATGCCTGTCAGCTTATTCATCGCAGCCATCGCGCCTTCCCAATAGGGCGGACGACGGATATAAGTGGTTTGCTCGCGCCAGTTATAAAGAGGACTCAATGCTTTACCCGTATCCTTTTTGGCCTCATCGAACATCGGGATATAGACGGCATTGAACTGTTCAGGCTTCACCGCTGCCGCAACGATAGCATCAACTTCTTCATCGTCGAACCAGATATCTTTTAGATAAACGTCATTGCCATCTTGGTCTTGGCCGAGCGAATCCTTTTCAATATCAAAGCGAATATTACCGGCGATAGCATAAGCGATAACTAATGGTGGTGATGCTAAAAATGCTTGCTTGGCATACGGATGAATACGCCCATCAAAGTTACGGTTACCTGATAATACCGCCGTGGTAAATAGGTCATTATCAATGATTTCTTTTTCGATATCAGGGTCGAGCGCGCCGCTCATACCGTTACAAGTGGTGCAAGCAAAACCAACCACATCAAAGCCAATCTCTTGTAGCTCTGGCATTAGTCCTGCTTCTTCTAAGTACATCTTAACCGTTTTAGAGCCAGGCGCGAGTGATGACTTCACCCAAGGCTTACGCAGTAGACCCTTAGCGTTAGCATTACGAGCGACTAGACCTGCAGCCACCATATTGCGTGGATTTGAAGTGTTAGTACAGCTAGTGATAGCAGCGATAATTACCGCGCCATCTGGCATCATACCGTCTTTTGGCTCGGGTAATTTGTTCTCAGGCGCGTGGGCGATACCTTTTGCGACTAAATCCGTCGTTGAAACCCTCGCATGTGGACGCGATGGGCCAGCTAAATTACGAACCACAGCAGATAAATCAAACTCTAAAACACGCGCGTATTCGGCTTTTTCCATGCCATCAGCCCATAGGCCAACTTGCTTGGCATACTGCTCGACTAATTTAATCTGTGGCTCACTACGACCCGTTAGACGCAAGTAATCGATGGTTTGCTCATCGATATAGAACATCGCAGCGGTTGCACCATATTCAGGGGTCATATTAGAGATAGAAGCGCGGTCACCAACAGTTAGGTTACGTGCGCCTTCACCGAAGAATTCAATATAAGTCGATACCACGCCAGCATCGCGTAAGAACTCAGTCATCGCGAGGACTAAATCCGTACCCGTAATGCCTTTTTGTAATTTACCGGTTAATTTCACCCCAACGTAATCAGGCAGGCGCATGTAAGAGGGATTGCCTAGCATAACGCTTTCAGCCTCTAAGCCGCCAACACCGATAGAGATAACGCCAAGCGCATCAACCATAGGCGTATGGCTGTCGGTGCCGACTAAGGTATCAGCAAAAGCCACTTGCTCGCCCGCTTTATTTTGCACCACTTGCACGACGGGTGACATTTTTTCAAGGTTGATTTGATGCATGATGCCGTTACCAGGCGGTACGACGTTAACGTTATCAAAGGCATACTCGCACCAGTTGATAAAGTGAAAACGGTCATCGTTACGGCGCTCTTCAATCGCGCGGTTTTTCTCGAAGGCGTTTTCTTCAAAGCCTGCATGTTCGACGGCTAAGGAGTGATCAACAATTAACTGAGTAGGTACTATAGGATTTACTTTAGACGGATCACCACCTTGTTCAGCGATAGCATCACGTAGACCAGCCAAATCGACAAAGGCGGTCTGACCTAAGATATCATGACATACCACGCGCGCAGGGTACCAGGGAAAATCCAAGTCTTGCTTACCTTCGATATGCTGTTTAAGAGCCGCGGTTAA
Organism: Psychrobacter sp. M13; assembly: GCF_030718935.1. Classification (NCBI taxonomy): domain Bacteria; kingdom Pseudomonadati; phylum Pseudomonadota; class Gammaproteobacteria; order Moraxellales; family Moraxellaceae; genus Psychrobacter; species Psychrobacter sp. M13. The sequence goes on along the minus strand of NZ_CP132194.1, from coordinate 1,604,592 downwards.
ATCCTCTGGTGGGCAACGGCGTACTAAGTTTTCGCACAGCACTTTTGAGCAGAACGGGAGCTTGTCATACGCGCCCGCTTGAATATTTTCAACGGCTTCACGAGTGTCAAAATAATACAGCTCAGTATCAGGTAGGGGCTTTTTAAATTGGTCATTCATCGGTTGTACTAGAGCATTGTCCATAAGTCACCTTTGGCAGTTAGCTGATTGGAATGGGTTTATATAAGAAAGGGTAATTCTTTTAGTAAAGTTGTTATCGATTAAATCAAACTTTGCTAAAAAAACTATATGAAAATAAGAGAGGAGTTGTAGGGTGCGCCCAGCGCACCATCGAAAAAGATATTTAACAATTGGTGCGCACGGCACACCCTACAACTCAACTTTACTTAATCAACTCAAAACTTAACGCGCACTAATATCAGGCACGTCTCTTGGCTCTTCACCGATATATTCCGCACTTGGGCGAATGATACGATTATTCGCACGCTGCTCAAACACGTGAGCGGCCCAACCTGTTAAGCGTGAACAGACAAAGATAGGTGTGAATAGCTTGGTTGGAATACCCATAAAGTTGTAGGTTGAGGCATGGAAGAAGTCTGCATTACAGAACAGTTTTTTCTCGCGCCACATGACTTCTTCACAGCGTACCGATACAGGGTATAGCACCGTGTCACCAACATCGTCAGCTAGTTTTTCAGCCCATTTCTTGATAATGACGTTACGCGGATCAGACTCGCTATAGATGGCATGACCAAAGCCCATAATTTTATCTTTACGCGCCAGCATTGCCATCATCTCTTCTTCAGCTTCATCAGCTGATTTGAAGTCTTGAATCATATCCATAGCTGCTTCGTTTGCGCCGCCATGCAAGTGACCACGTAATGAACCAATTGCGCCTGTGATGCATGAATGAATATCAGATAAGGTAGAGGCACAAACGCGAGCGGTAAAGGTTGAAGCGTTAAACTCATGCTCAGCGTACAAGATAAGTGAGACGTTCATGACCTTGGTATGTAGCTCGTTTGGCTTCTCGCCTTTAAGCAGATGCAGGAAATGCCCGCCGATAGTGTCATCATCAGTCTCGGTCTCGATACGCACATTGTCATGGCTAAAGCGATACCAGTAATTAATGATCGATGGGAAAACCGCTAGCATACGATCGGTCTGATCGTTCTCCTCAGAGAAGTCCATTTCAGTCTCAAGGTTACCGAGCATAGAGCAACCCGTGCGCAATACGTCCATTGGATGGGCGCTAGCAGGAATACGCTCAAGCACGTCTTTGAGCGCTTGCGGTAGACCGCGCAAAGTTTTGAGCTTAGCTTGATAAGCGTCCAATTCGCTTTGAGTAGGCAAGTTGCCATAAAGTAGCAAGTAGGCCACTTCTTCAAAGATGCATTTGTCTGCCAAGTCCGAAACATCATAACCGCGATAAGTCAGACCTGAGCCTGATTTGCCAACGGTAGATAGAGCGGTCTTGCCTGCAACTTGTCCGCGTAGTCCTGCGCCTGATAGTTCCTTTTGTGCTGCCATGATACATTCCTTTTTGGTGGCTTTTGGTGGCTTTTGGGGTGTTACAGTTTTAATACTACAGTTTTAAGGGTAAGGCTTTACTTTTTATCAGCAAATAATTTGTCCAAAGTCTGCTCAAATTCATGATAGTTCAAGAAGTCATACAGCTCCATACGGGTTTGCATAGTATCGACGACGTTTTCTTGAGTACCGTCAGCCAAAATATGCTGATAAACATTGAATGCGGCTTTATTCATCGCACGAAACGCTGACAGCGGGTAAAGCACCATATCAACACCAACGCTATGCAGCTGCTCAGTAGTATAAAGATCAGTCTGACCAAACTCAGTCATATTAGCCAGTACTGGAATATCCAATACGTCGGTAAACTTGCGATACATCTCGATATCGGTCAAGGCCTCAGCAAAGATCATATCCGCACCAGCTTCTTGGAATGCAACCGCGCGCTCAACCGCGGCATCTAAGCCTTCGACTGATAAGGCATCGGTGCGCGCCATAACGACAAAATCTGGATCGGTTTTGGCATCCATAGCCGCTTTTAGACGATCAACCATTTCAGTAATGCTGACGATTTCTTTATTAGGGCGGTGACCACAGCGCTTTTGAGCGACTTGGTCTTCGATATGTACCGCTGCCACGCCTGCTTTTTCCATTTTACGCACGGTTTGGGCGATGTTAAATGCACCACCAAAACCTGTATCGATATCGACTAGTAATGGCGTATCTACCGCATCAGTAATACGGCGTGCGTCTTCTAATACATTATCGAGGCTTGTCATGCCCAAATCAGGTAAGCCAAAAGAGGCATTTGCCACACCAGCACCAGATAGATAGATAGCCTGATGACCCGCTTGAGTCGCCATCATTGCCGTATAAGCATTGATTGTACCAACGATTTGCAGTGGTGCGTTATTAGCGTTCTGTTGTTGCATGGCACTGCGAAAGCGTGCGCCTGCTGAAGATGAAGTCATTCTATAATCCCTATATGATTTTAAGATAATAATAAAAAAGGTCTAAGCGTCGGTACCGTTTATCAGCACTATTTATCTTTCTATCTTTGGCTCTATCTCTGACGCTTGTATAGCTTTAGAATATAGGTAATGAGCCAACTTTTAAAGATAAACTTAAAAGCTTTAATCAATATAAATTAAAATAACTAATTAATAATACTACAACTATCTTATTTATGAATACTGCTATCTATATTGTCTTAATTTACTGAGTCTATTATTCATATTAATAAAACTAAATTAGAATCTTAGATAGTTTTTGACATATTTAGTTACAAATTGGTGTATCTGAAATTGGCTAGTTAACTCTTTTAGTGTCTTTTACATAATAATAAGGTATAAAAAAGCCCTCATAATCAAGGTTATGAAGGCTTGTTCTTATTTTGATATATAGAAAAGGTTTTCGCTAAGCGTATTTCGATAGCAATTTTAAGCAAATACGCCAGCAAGATTGGCTAAGAACAATAGGGCAAAGCCACCCAAAAATAGCAACCCTGCAATGGAGAGGGCATTCATAGCTACGGATAGCTTCTGATGCTTGCGTACTAGTGAGTAATTAAGCCAACCAAAGATAGGCGCGGAGACAAAAGCGGATATCATGGCAAATTTCAGCATAGAGCCTAACTGTCCTGCAAAAAAGCTGATAATAATCAATCCGCCACCGATCGCATAAGTGGTCCAAAAGGCGACTTGCTTTTTATTAATTTCACTATCCCCTTTGATCAACCGCCAGCATTCAGCATTGGCGCGACCGTAACCATCAGCGCAAGTAATCGTAGTACCGAACATACACATAAAGGCAACAAAGGCGACTAGCAGTCTAGACCATTCGCCAATGGTATTGGTATACATACTAATTAGCTGATCGATGTATGCGCCGCCTGCAATCTGAATCTCTTGACCAGAGCCGTATTGTACGAATACTCCTAATGCCAAGAAGAATAATGCCAAAATAGCAGAGATTGAATAGCCGACATTAAAATCTAATAAGCCTTGGCGCTTAGTGGTATTGTCCGTTTTGCGCTTAGCTGACGTCCACATTGAGGTAATAGCGGCAAACTCAAGCGGTGCTGGCATCCAGCCCATAAGCGCGACGATAAAGCCTAAAGTTGCCAAATTCCAAGGAGAAGTCGCTATAAAATCAGCGGTGACTACCGTCGGCTTGCCAGCAGCGATGATGACTGCTGCTAAGGTCGCTGTGGTGAGAGCGATCATAATCCACTTGGTCAATCCATCGAGCAATTTGTAATGACCTGCTATTAAGAACACCCAACATACTGCGGTGACTATCAATGCTAGTGGAATAGTGGATAAGCCTATAGAGGCGGGCAGCATAAAGCCCAATATCACCGCAGCAATCAGAGATACTGCGCCTGTGCTGATGACTGCTGATAAAATAGACAGCAGAAAGTATATCCAAAGATAAGCTTTTGAGCGTTTGGCATAACCTGCGATCAGGCTCTCACCAGTATCGTAGACATAGTCTGTACCAAAACGAAAAAACGGGTACTTAAAGACATTGGCTAAAATAATCATAATAGCCAGCTGCCAGCCATAGATAGCACCTGCTTGGGTCGATGAAATCAGGTGTGAGCCACCAATAGCGGCCGTCGCCATTAAGATGCCAGGCCCAAAGATACGCCAGCTAAAGCCTTCTTGCGTAGCGTTAGCAGTTTGGTTACTGCTATCTGTAGTGTTGATTCGTTGTGTGGTCATGAGTACCTCAATGTAAAGGTGGCAAACTCACACTCATTTGTGTAAGCCGGCCATTAGTTATTACCAATTAAAAATTAAATACAGACCAAAAAATGGCGCTAACTCTATCACAGCTTGCGCCATTGAAGATAATAATAATTTTTGTGACTAATGCCAGCTTTTAGAATCATTTTCTCTATCAGCATTGACTGTAGATAAGTTGTCTCTAAATGAACTGCTGACGCCGATAAGTAATACCGCGTGCTTCGTAGACTTTATAGACAGCCTCTAGCAGCTCAGATACTTTGGGATGACTAAAGTCTTTTAGCGTATGCAAATAAATAGGAGAGGTGACATTCTCGTGAATCAAACGCTGATAGCTAATCTGATCCGTACGCATGGTCTGTAAGCTGGCAGGTACTAGAGTAATACCAACACCTGCCGCGACTAGCCCTAAGGCGACTTGTAAATCACTGACTTTAGTGGTGGCAAAGGGCGTGATGCTATATCGGGCAAATAAATTCAGTAAAGGCTCAGTCACTGTAGATGCTGAAGTTGACTTTATAGCGCTGGCAGGCTCCATTATGGATTTATCTTTTTGCAGTGCTGATGCGTTTTGCGTCATTGCCGTAGTAACAGAATCAGTATTAGGTATTTGCGCGGGCAGGTGGGTTTGGTGATAGAGAATCAAGCGATTATTAGCCAAATCAATCAAGCGATGATCAGAGATATTAGCTTGTGGGTGAGATTTGGGTAGCGCAACTACATAGCGCTCATGACGCAGTAGTATCTGCTGAATCCATGGATCTTGGTGTGCAAAGCGGCTAAAGCCCACATCAATCTCGCCAGATTTTAGCGCCTCAACTTGTTGATATGAGCTAATATCTTTTAAGTTCACTTCGATATCAGTAGCAGAGCTGCTATTAGGATGCTCATGACCTGCGCTGTGTTGCTTAAGAGTGGCGATAACCTCTGGCAGTAGACCATAGAGGACGGAGGGTACAAAGCCAATATTGAGTGCCGTATCAGGCGCTGATAGCCGCTGAGTCATGTTTGTCACTGTCTCAAGCTCTGTGAGTATCGCGCTCACTTTTTCATAAAAGAACTGACCCGCTTCTGTTAACTGTAAGGGTCTATGATAGCGATTGATGAGCTCGACACCAAGACTAGTCTCCAGCTGCTTTAGCAGTCGGCTAAGACTCGGCTGAGATAACCTTGTAGTCTTAGCCGCTGCACTAAAGCTCTGTAAATCGGCAATGGCGATAAACGCATTGAGCTGCTTTAAGTCCATATAATGATATCCTTGGCATACATCTTGCTTATACTTGACTAACGTTTATATTATGCTTTACTCATATTTTGCGTAGATGCTGTATATATATACAATATGCAATGCACCGAATTCAAAGTACAATGTACGATTATATTTCTAGGCGCTTGTTTGTGCGATTACACTGATCCGTATAGCGTGCTTTTTGCATTTACTTTAAACTTAGCCTGATTAAGACTAAGTTTAGAGTGAAATTATATAAGCAGTCTGTTTACAATATTGTTATTATGTAGCAATAATCTATACTGATACCTACGTATGCCGCTATGCAAATAAAATACCGTTGAATGTAAAGTATTGACTTAATTTTGGTAATGATAGCTTTTAATTTTTTATAGATTGATCAGATCAAGTATTATAAACATAACGGTTTGTTAGTTTTTAAACAGATTGTTAGCGCTTTATTCGACTATATTAGCTTATTAGTATCGTTTAAGACCGCTTATCACTGTATCGTAGCGCCCATACTAAAACTGATTGCAGACTACACTGAAGCATCCGTATTATGAGAAATACTAACAATTACATAACCTTAATGACATCTAATGCTATGGTAATACTTTATGACCTCTCCAGACGATACTCGTAATCCTGACAATAGTACAGAGCTATATAAAGACTCTATTAAGCTTAATATTAATAGTAGGAGTCTGAGTGTCTATGAGCGTTATTTAAAGCAAACTTTAGCGAGTGAAAACTTCAGAAAGTCTGAGTTGGCAGTAGAGCCGACTGATGAGAGTACTGACAAGCGCTCAGTAACAGCTAAACCGACTGCAAATGATAGAGCCCACGGCCCTATCTCTGATGATCATCTATATGGTTCTGATGATCTATCCGACGATGAAATGGCTTTTTTTGATGATTCATCGGACAGTAACCGCAATAACTCTTCACACGCTAATAAATCAAGAGCTAACAAAAGAATAACCAAGCAGAATAAAACAACGGTAGCTTACGAGAATACAGCTACTTATCAAATATCCGAGCCTGCATTTGCTAATAACACTAGGGTACTGGCCGGTAACTTTGATGAAAAGTCTAACAACACTTATAGAATACTTACTGCTATTGCCATTTTTTGTATTTTATTACTGATAGCTATCGTTATCGTTATTCTTAATGCCAATAATAGTTTAGTGGCGCTAAGCGATCGCCTAGGCTCAGTTAACTCTCAGATGTCAGCGGTGAACAAAAACATATCTGTTATCGGTCAAGAGACCTCGTTAGCCAATGCTCAAGCTACAGCGGACAAGGAAGCGGCAGAGGCGGCTAATGCTGCGCGTTTGGATTCTGTTAATGAGAGTCTAAATACTATTGCCGCAAATATAAGACCGATAGAGTATAAATCCGTATCGCCATCAACGACTAGACTGCGCTCGATGAATGTGGGCGATGTGAATACCGAACCCGCTATTAGTTATGATGATTTTAAGAACGAATCACAAACAACATTGTATCGTGAGAGCCGATGAGGCAATTAGTGTAGTGTGTTGCTTATTCAGCTATCCAGCAAGTCATTTTTCTAGCTGACGATATATCTAATAATAGCATCCTAGGATAAATCATCAAAAAGGCAGATACTGTATACAGTATCTGCCTTTTTCGTACCTAGTTTTATAGATGGTTTTGAGCTCGAAGGCTATCTGTACCATCAATCAACTGGCTAAAAACATCATTAGCTTTGAGGCTTAATTAAGTATTTCTCACCTGTGGCTTGTTTGCCATAGGCGGCGATAGATTGTAAGTGTAGAACCTCAGGTAATGACACTTCATGAGTATAGCTGCTGGCAAATGTGGTAGTGATCTCATCTGCCACACGTTGACGCATTTTCATAACGGTCTTGGTGCCCAATTTACCGAGTGCATTGAACAACAAGAAACCGCCAACGCCCCAAGAAAAACCAAAGTTGCGATTAAGGACAATAGGACCTCGGTTTAATCCGCCATAGACATAGACTTGCTTAAAGGTATTAGAGCCGTACACGCTGTACTCTTCGACATCGCGTGTGATAGCGGCTTCCATACAGTTTAGAATATCGCTGGTTAGCTGACCACCGCCGATAGGATCAAAGGCAATCGTAGCGCCCGTCTCGATAATCGCTGAAGTCAAATCAGCAAGGAATGACTCGCTGCTTGAGTTAACCACGTATTTTGCGCCCATATTACGAAGCAAGGTTTCTTGCTCTTCTTTACGGACAATATTGACAAGATCGATGCCATCAGCCATACAAATACGATTAAGCATTTGACCTAAGCTTGAAGCGGCTGCTGCATGAACAATCGCCTTATGACCTTCTGCGCGCATGGTCTCAGTCATCGCAAGGGCGGTTAGCGGATTGACGAAAGAGGATGCGCCTTCTTTAGCCGTTGTGCCTTCTTTTAGCTCCAAGCAGCTTTGCACGTTGACGCAGTGATACTGACGATAAGTACCGCCACCGATGACCGCAACGGTTTTTCCCATCAAGGCTTGCGCTGCCGGTGACGCGCCTGCGGCAACTACAGTACCTGCGCCTTCATTACCGACAGGCGTATCTTTGCCCACGCGGGTTTTGACCGCTGGCATGAACTTGGCAGGGACGTCTGCTGTGATAACTGGGTTTTTCTCGGTACCTGATTGCGCAGCGGTAGACATATCAGCGACGCTAAACAAAATCGCTAAATCTGATGGATTGAGTGGCGCCGCTTCAATACGTACGACAACTTGGTCGTCATTTGGCTGCGGCATGCCGATATCTTGCAATGATACGGTAAGTTTGTTGTCTGCGCTAATGGTAGATATTAATTGTATGTTTGTATCGCTCATAATTTTTGCTCCTGCAAATGATTAAAGGTATTAGACAAAGCGTCTTTTGTTGATCGTAAATAGTTCGTTATTTAAATGAGCTATTATTTAGCTTTGTTTAGTTCAGCTCTACTTGGCGTTGGCAGCTTTGATTTGGGCTTGTACGTGTTGCATAAATTCTGGCATATTTGCCATACGATCAGCTTCTATAGCTTGAGCAATGTCAGTTTGCTTCATCGTATCGTTCCACGCTTTCATACCGTCAATCTCTGCTAAGACATCCCAATCAAGCTGGCTTGAAGCAAAAATATGTACGATAGTAGCGACATAATACATATAAATATCAGCCATCGTGAATGTATCGCCTGCAATCCAAGGTGAAAATTTACACAAACGATTCATAGCAATAATACCGCGCGTCAAGACTTGACGTACCTCGTCTTTGATTACTTGTGGTGCTTGTGCCCCCGAGAAGACAAAAGGTATCAGTCGACGGCTAGATAGCTCAAAATAAAGCTCTGCTATTTTCATAATTCGACGTACGGCCGCACGTTCTGTGGCCAGTTCGGGATATAGCGGCTTTTTGGGATAACTATCTTCAAGAAAATCGCAGATAACACTGGACTCTGACAGCTCAAAACCTTCAGCTGTTGTGATAGCGGGTACTTTGCCAACGGGGCTGACGGCTAATAGCTCATCGCTACTTGGGTAAACCAAGTTTTCTTGGAAGGGAATCTCTTTGTGTAAAAGAACGTGTTTTACTAAGTTGTAATAGTTGCTCGCAGCAAATCCATGCAAAGTAATCATAAGGTAGTCATCCATTATTGGCTTAAAAGGTAAAAAATTGAATTAAAATCATTATTACTGGTTTTAATTGGCTTGTATATAACAGATAATAGCAATCACTATTGCTTTTATGGCAATAATAAAATAAAAATACTTAGATATTTAGTGGTTGGAGAGCTCAGTTGGATCAGTTACGTGCAATACGTTATTTCTGTAAAGTTGTCGAAACAGGTAGTTTTACCAAGGCTGCAAAAGTGTTTAATGTGCCACCATCATCATTATCGAGACGAGTGTCAGATTTAGAAAAAACATTGGGAGCCACATTATTAAAGCGCTCAACGCGAATGGTCAAACTGACCGAAGTAGGGCAGGTCTATTATAATGACGTGCAGCAGATACTCAGTCAACTAGAGCAAAGCAAAGAGACTGTTCGTAGCTATCAGACTACACCAATGGGTCGTTTGCGTATTAGCTCGATGGTAGGTTTTGGAGAAAAAGTAGTATTGCCGATCTTAGATGAGTTTAGTGCTTTGTACCCACAGATTGTATTGGATGTCAGTTTGAGTGATGAGTTGTCGACATTGGGACGCGATGATGTCGATATCGCTATTCGTGGTGGTTACGCACCAAATGAGCGAGTGATTGCGATCAGGCTTATGGATAATGGCTTTATTCCAGTCGCCGCACCAAGCTATTTTACAAAGCATGGCATGCCAAGCACTGCCATGGAGCTCAAAAATCATAGCGGTCTGTATTTTAAAACCCCAACAGGGCCAACGCCGTGGTTATGTTATATAGAGGATCAGTGGCACGATGTGTCAGGGCCTGCGGTTGCCATCTCCAACAATGGCGCTTGGCTTGCCAAAAAAGCTTGCAATGGTGAAGGTGTTTTTATGTCAACTCGTTGGGCGTTAGCATCTTATCTTGAATCAGGCGCACTACAAGAGCTGATATTTGAGCACGATTTGGCCATCACACAAAATGCTGATATGGCGGTTTATTTGCTTTACCAAAAACAGCGCTATCTAGTACCAAAGGTAAAAGCGGCAGTGGACTTTTTAGTTGAGAAGATAACGACCATCGATATAAACGGTTAACTAATATAGAGTCTATTTAACATAATATACATTATGCGAAAACAAACCAATAGCTTTGAGGTTATTCAAATTCCAGTTAACTATTAGAGTTTGCGCCATATTAAGACTTTACGTATGTAATTTCACATAATATCTCAGCTCGTAGATATCTAAAGTAATTCTGAAATTCACGCCGACTATCTAAACGCAGTTTTTTATAAGATAACTTTTTAACGTGCGACTACCATATATATCTTCATCTAACATCACGTCAGCAATTTTACATTCTGCTTTTTCATCGGTACTGGTACACGCCAGCTCATAATAAATATTACTGCCTTGCGCTAAGCTGACTTTGACTAAGCCTTGCTCAGTGACAGCAAACTGCTTGTCTTGGCTATAGTCAGGATCTTGCGAATCCCACAAGATATCATGACCAATATTGCAGCTTATCTGTTCTCTATCAAAATATGCTTGCTCAAGCGCAAATGCGGCTATTAGCTCCGCTGTGCTATATTCCAATAATACAGGTTTTTCGCTAAATCCTTCTACACTGATATCTTGCTCATACATTTGGCTAATGGTTGCTATCTTAGCTGTGTCCATTGTTATAAATTGCTTATTATTGCCAACAGCCGAACTGGTCATCATTGTTATTAATAACAATACTAGCCGAAGCCTCTTTATCAATAAATATATCATTTGCATAATGTTCTCCTAAACGACATCATGACTACTTATAGCTAACCTTTATTTAAGCATAACTATGTGCATTGTCGACAGTAATAAAATTATTACTGTCGACAATGAATGACACCACTTATCGATCATTCTCACCCCAATATAACAATACATTATGCTTTTTTATATATTTAAAAGGAATACTTTTATGATTTCATTCTCTCGCTCATCTTTAGCTATTACAGCTAGCTTGGCACTATTGTTAACAGTAACAGGCTGTCAGTCGCTACCTAGCAATACTGCACCTACTGAGCAAAACAGCTCGCCAGACACTTCAAATGATCCCATGACCACAAATCAATCCCTGACTGAACAAGCGCTTGGCATACAATCTGCCCTCGCCAATAAAGACTATGCCAGTATTATCAGTGATATCCACCCGACACGTGGCGTACGCTTTTCGATGTACGCCTATGTCCGTCCTCAGTCCGATAAAGTCTTTAGTCGTGCGCAGTTCACTCAGTATCTGCAGCAGTCCAATATCCGCTTCACGTGGGGTGAAAAGGACGGTACAGGTGAGCTGTTAGTCACGCCACTACCTAAATACTTGGAGACGTGGGTTAATGCTAAGCAATTTGATAACCAGCCGACCATTAGCGTTAATGACTCAAAAGCTATCGGCAATAGCATCAATAACTTAAATCAGGTCTATCAAGACGCTGATTTTGTTGAGTTTTATCATGGTGGCAGTGAGCAATATAGCGGCATGGACTGGCGCGCAATGCGCTTGGTGTTTGATGAATATCAAGGGCAGCGCTACCTAGTGGCTATTATCTCAGATCAATGGACAATATAGTCGTTTGGCTGGCAAGCGTTACAAAAAGGAAAAGGCAGCGCACTGTGTAACTCGTATACTGCCCTTTTCGCTTATTACTTTAAAAAAGATAAAATGCTTTGCCTAAAGACATAGCTTACAAACCGACATAATACAAACAAAATCAATAACTTAATTTATATCCATCTTATCTATTTGCTGCATAACCTCTGCCGTCAAACTCAAGGCGGAGATGGTATTTACATAATGCAAGAATCGTAAAACGTACACTTATAGTCCTCTACAAAGCATTCGTCTGTAAAATCATCTATAAAATATTCGCTTACTAAAACAGTCATTTTCTAAGAAAAACGATTTTGTATATTTTGAATAACTCACTTTAAGCCGACTGTTTTGCCGCGTCCAATTGATTAACGACGACTCGCAGCGCCATACGTTTCCAATCAGGATTCTTATTGTGCGTGAGCGCGACATGATGACTGATGCTGACATAGCCATGTACTATCGCCCAAATATCTAACGCCAATTGCCGACATTCAGATGAGCTTGCCGAATTGTCTAAATAAGAGCCGGCTACTCGAACCAACTTCGCAAAGGCCGTGTCGCGAGCTGCGATCGCTTCCTCTGATGGCGCGTAACCGGCGTCCGCCTCGCCAAAGATAAGTCGATAATGCGCTTCGTGTTGCTCACCAACATTAAGATATCCTAAACAAGAGGCCAATACTTGCGCTTTACTTGCCCGCTCATCATCAGCGAGCACGCACATCGCATCGCGGACATAATTGAAGCCTTCGATATATAGCGCGTCCAATATACCTTGCTTGCCTTGAAAGTACTTATAAATACCGATCGTTGATAATCCTGCGCGGCTTGATATAGCACGGACGCTTAGGGCCGCACCGCCGCCTTCTAAGAATAAAGCTGAAGCGGCGTTTAGTATTTTTGTTCTAGGATCTACTGTACTCATTGGACTCTCGCTATGTTTTGACGGTTATAAGCTATTTTGGCATTATCTACAAGTATAATTGATAAAAGCTTGACAATTATAACAGTGTTATCTTAATATATAACACTGTTATTTAACAACACTTGTTCGTTAATTATTCGTTTACTCACACAGGATGCAAAGACGCTATGCCTATTCAACATGTAGAGACTGATTATTTGATTATTGGCAGCGGCGCGGTTGGAATGGCCTTTGCTGATACATTGCTGAATGAGACCAATGCCAATATCATCATTATCGATCGTCATCATAAGCCGGGTGGACATTGGAATGATGCGTATTCGTTCGTGACGCTACATCAGCCCTCCTCCTTTTATGGGGTAAGCTCACGCGAGCTGTGCAATGGTACTGTCGATGAGGTTGGCTTAAACAAAGGCTTAGCGGAGCTGGCAACTGGCGATCAAGTGATGGCCTACTATGATCAGGTCATGAAGCAGACGTTTTTGCCGAGTGGCCGCGTTCAGTACTTCCCTATGTGTGAGTATGATTATGACAGTGAGAACGCAGATGACGGCGTCGCTACCTTTAAGTCAATATTGTCTGATAAAGAGTATCAAGTTAAAGTTAATAAAAAAATTGTCGATGGTACTTACTTTAAAACCTCTGTCCCCTCAACGCATACGCCAAGTTTTACAGTTGCCGATGGGGTGCAATTTGAGCCGCTTAACAACTTACCAAATATAAATACCCTGCGTGATGGCTACGTCGTAATTGGCGGCGGCAAAACAGGTATCGATGCGGTACTTTGGTTACTAGAGAATCAAATAGAGCCTGATGATATCACGTGGATAGTCTCAAGAGATGGCTGGCTACTCGATCGCAAAAACGCACAGCCCTCGCGTGAATTTTTTAACGATACGATGGGCGCGCAAGCAGCACAAGCGGAAGCTATTGGCGAAGCTGAAAACATGGACGATCTATTTAATCGATTAGAGCAAGCAGGCGTGTTGATGCGTATTGACCCCGACGTCAAACCGCAGATGTTTCATGGGGCGACTGTCAGCAAAGACGAGCTTGAACAATTACGCCGCGTCAAAAACATCGTACGTAAAGGCCGAGTGACCAGCTTGGACGTTGACAAGATTGCTTTTGGTAACAGTGGGGAAGATAGCATTGCAACCACTGCCAATACGATGCACGTTGATTGCTCCGCACGCGCGGTACCGGTCTCCGATATCTATAGAGTGTTCAAAGGTAATAAGATCATAGTGCAGACCGTACGCTCTTATCAGCCGGTATTTAGTGCCGCGTTCATCGCTCATATTGAGGCAAGCTATGACGATGAAAAGACCAAAAACGAGATATGCGGCGTTGTGCCACTACCAAATCATGATACCGATTGGCTCATGGGCATCATGGCGCAAATGCGTAATCAGCAGCGCTGGGCCAAAGAGCCTGAGATACGCGATTGGCTGATTAATAATCGCTTGGATGGCTTTACCCGACTAGTCCAACCGAGCAGTGAGATGACGCCAGAGCAAGGCGCCACCTTGATGCGTATCAAATCGGCAATGCCAAGAGCGGCAGCGAATATGCCAAAGCTCGTCGGCGAAACCATGCAAATTATGGCAGCGCGTCACGCAAAGGCTTAGAGTTTTGTCAGCTTACAAGCGTCTTTATGACTTTATCAAGGTGCTTGTAGGTTATGATAAACGTTGAACCATAATAAAAGGACAAAGTCATGCAGGAATTTCAAACTAATAAAGCAGATTTGGCCCAATCGCGTGTAGTTGAAGCACCCGCGCAAACGATCAGCGACTTAGAGGTACTAGTCAAAGTCGATCGCTTTGCTTTTACCGCGAACAATATCACTTATGCGGTCATGGGCGATCAACTGCGCTATTGGCAGTTCTTTGCGCCAAACGGTGACGACCCTGAGCAATGGGGTATCATTCCGGTCTGGGGCTTTGCGGATGTCGTCGAGTCAAACTGTGCAGATCTACCTGTTGGTGAGCGTCTATTTGGTTACTTCCCGCCTGCCAATGAGCTAGTGCTTAAGCCTGCTCACATCACCAAGACGAGTATGATGGATGCCAGCGACCATCGCTCGCACCTGCCGCCAGGCTATAATTTATATCAGCGCGTCAATCATGAGCGTGGCTATGATCGTGCTAATGATAATTCACGTATGCTGCTATTCGTGCTGCACTTAACCTCGTATTGCTTGCACGATTTGCTTGAGAGCAATCACTGGTTCGATGCCGAGCAAATTATCATCATTAGCGCCTCAAGTAAGACCAGTACAGGGTTGGCTTATGGCCTCATTAATGATGACAACGCGCCTGCAGTGATTGGTCTGACCTCAGCGCGTAACGTTGACTTTGTGAACTCAATCAACGCTTACGATAGTGTGCTCAGCTATGATGATCTAGAACAGATTGATGCCAGTAAACCCACAGCTATTATCGATATGTCCGCCAATACCGATGTGCTCAGTCGCTTGCATACGCATTTAGGTGATAACATGCGTTATACCAGCAATGTCGGTGCGACCCATTGGGATGAGCCGCGTCAGGTCGAGGGTATTATCCGTGAGCGAAGCCATCCGTTCTTTGCGCCGAGTCACATTCAGCATCTAATAAAGCAATTAGGTATGGAAGCATTCAATAAGCAGTCCATGCGTTATGTAATGCACAGCATGGCAAAAACCAATGAATGGTTGCAAATTAAGCAGCTCAATGGCGTTGAAGGATTATCCAAAGTATACGCTGAGGTATGCGCGGGCAAGATACCTGCCGATGAAGGATTAATCGTTGTGATGTAGCTATCACCGTCAAGCTTAACGCTTTGTTTTAAGGGATACGAATAAAAAGGAGCGCTTATTGATTAAGTACTCCTTTTCGCATCTAAAAGCAATATAAAGTTTAACGCGCTACGCCATTTTGTTGTAAATACGCGTACAACCCCTCTGCAAAGTAGCGATAGCCTGCGGCATTGGCATGAATTTGGTCGGACTTAAGCGCATTGTTAGAGATCACCTCAGACCAGCGCTTGCTATATAGCGGTACGTTTTCGCTCTTGGCGATACTGGCATAGATTGGATTGTCGCTGGCACGACCGAACAGTGCACTGGCGCTAAAATAAGGCTGTGCGATTAGGATAACGTCAATATTGGCGGCTTTTAGCTGCTTGACAGCCGTTGTGATATTAGCCGCTGTAACCTCTGACGGTACTCGGCGCAGTACATTATTACCACCGACGCTCAGTAATACCAAATCTGGATTTTGCGCGATAACAGTATCAATCCGCCACAGTACATTGGCTGAAGTATTACCATTGACACCGGCATTGATGATTTTCCAACCGGTCATATCTGCTAACACCGCAGGATAAGAAAGGTCTCTATCGACGCTATAACCGTAAGTGAGTGAGTCCCCTAATGCGACAACATTACTGCCTGTCGGTAAGACAAGCTCAATGACATCCTCATTATTACTACAGCCGTTTAGGCTGATAATAGCTATTGCAACAGTAGCTGATCTTATAAACGAATAACAACTGTGCATAGTTACGTTTACCCCTTTACTTGTCTTAATTCACGTTTATTAACATTGATTTTATAGCGCTTCTTTATTATCAGTATATTTTGACATTGAGCTATAGATAATGATCGTGCAAGTGCTTATATTATTCGTAATGATTGTTTTAATTATCGTTTAGATTGTAACTTTAACGTTATTAAATTATCAAACTCATGTTGTGCATAAGCCTATAGACGCGGTATAGTCGAGGTCAGACATAGGATATGTGATCAATTAAAACAGCTATAGGACTCAGCACTATTAGTCTATAGTCCTTAGTCAATAACTCTATCAAGGATGCGTGAGGTATTTATGAATAAAAAGACCCAAACTCAAAAACAGACTCAATCTGCAACAGATACTCAAACTTCAGCCGACAATGGCACTCAGGAGCAAAGTCAATCTACAGCCGCTGCAACTAAGAATAGTCCTAAAAGCGCTGGCAAAGACACGCAAAAACCCACTAAAAAACCAAGCTTCGATGAGCTAATCATTAGCGAAGGTCAGTATCGGCCTGTCGCCAAAACCGTTGGTAATTGGCTAGACACCATCAATATGGACGCGCTCAATCATCTTAATGAGCAAGCCGAAAATATCTTTTATCGTAAGGGTGTCACCTTTACGGTTTATAGCGACGCTAAGAATATTGAACGGATGATCCCTTTTGATATTATTCCACGTATTATCGCCGCTAGTGAGTGGGAGATCATTGAAAAAGGCTGTAAGCAGCGTATTACTGCATTAAATGCCTTTTTGCATGACATCTACCACGAGCAAGCTATTATGAAAGCAGGCGTCGTGCCTGATAGTTACGTCTATGCTAGTGGCTGCTATGAGCCATGGATGATGGGTATTGAGCTGGATAAGCCTATTTATTCGCATATTAGCGGTATTGATTTGATCCGTGATGAGGATGGCACATTTTGTGTATTAGAGGATAATCTGCGCACGCCCTCTGGCGTCTCTTATATGCTGGAGAGCCGTAATATCTCTGAGACGCTACTATCTGAGATGTTCGATCACACCCCTATTCTAGGGATTAGTGATTACCCGATGCGTCTCAAAAAATGTCTTGCCAGCTCGACGAGCAAATACGATCCGCAAATTGTAATCTTGACCCCAGGGCGATTTAATAGTGCTTATTACGAGCATGCGTTCTTAGCGCATGAGATGAATGTGCCACTGGTACATGGTTATGATCTAGTGGTTGAAGACAGCAAAGTCTACATGCAAGGCATACGCGGTAAAGTACAAGTCGATGTGATCTATCGCCGTATCGATGATCCGTTTATTGACCCATTAGCGTTTGAGTCCAGCTCTATACTGGGCGTATCAGGGCTGATGAGCGCTTATCGTGCTGGCAATGTCGTCATAACTAATGCGCCAGGCACAGGTGTCGCTGATGACAAAAGTCTTTATCCTTTTGTACCTGATATGATTAAGTTTTATTTGGATGAAGAGCCAATACTGCCCAATATCCAAACCTTTCAATGCCGTAAACCAGACGAGCTCAAATATGTCTTAGATAATTTAGATAAGCTGGTAGTCAAAGAAACGCAAGGCTCTGGTGGCTATGGCATGCTTATTGGCCCAACCTCCACTAAAAAAGAGATTGAAGACTATCGTGTTCGCTTACTTGAAAACCCAGCAGGCTTTATTGCGCAGCCGACGATTTCGCTTTCAACCAACCCTACTGCTGTCGCTGATGGTATCGCGCCGCGACATATCGATTTGCGCCCCTTTATCCTCAGTCACGGCGATGGTTCAGTAGATATCGTACCAGGTGGTTTGACCCGTGTCGCGATGGTTGAAGGCTCACTGGTGGTCAACTCATCGCAGGGCGGTGGTATCAAAGACACTTGGGTTATTGATGACAGCAGTGCCAATGACAATGTTAATACTAATGCTGGCAAGCCAGACCATGCGCTTGAAAAAAACCTCTCAAGTCACTCCGAATACTTTGATCGTGCGCAGCCTATAGAGGCAGGTTATGAGCATTTAGATGATGCGCCTATGATCTTGCTACTCTCAACAGCCAGTCATTTAATTTGGCTTGGTCGTTACAGTGAGCGTCTTTATTATTATGACAACATCATGAAACAGATAATCAAAGGCGATCTCAAAAAATCGCAAGTACAGCATCTGATCACGCATTTAGGCTTTGAAGCTGATGCTGACGAATCACTTAAAGTTATGAAAGCTCAAATCATGATTAATCTTGAGCAGACTATCATCCCTAATGTCATACAGTCGATTGAGGCCAACGTCCAAGAAGCCAAAGGGGTACTAGGTAAAGATACTGCAGAGCTCTATAACTTAATTAAGCGCCTCTCAAGCGCAGGTACTTATCGTGCTGCCACCTTACAGCTGTACGCTTGTAATGCTGCTATGAAGCAAGAGCATGCAACCGTGACTTGCTTTTGGCAGTTAGGGCGTCAATTTGAGCAATTAGAACGCGCAGTATTACTGGATGAGGACTCGATGGAAATTAGTCTACAATTTAAGCATTGGATCAATGAGTTACCTGAGAATACGCGCTGGCGTGAGCTAATCCGTCTGACCAATCAGATGATCAGATCTAAACGCTTTAGTGATTTTGGCTTAATCAGCAAAGAGTTCAATCTTATCTTGCGTCAAGGTGTCTAATGACTTTAATGAATGAGATTAGAGAATAAACTGCAGATATATAAGACATAATAAAATACCAATAGGAAGAGACTATGAAACTTCAAATCAGTCATCAAACCAATTACTATTACGATGAGCTGGCGCAGCGTAGTGTGCAGTATATCCGTATGACGCCTATGCAGCTATCCCATCAAGTTATTCACCGCTGGGATGTTATGCTACCCAAAGTGGCCACCAATCAAAAGGATGGTTTTGGTAATGATTGGCTCACCTTGAGTCGTAACGAGGCACACAATAACCTACAGATGCAAGCCTCAGGCATCGTCGAAATCGATACCGATACTGAGCGCCTACAAGACATGGATCATGTGCCCTATTTGCTATTTACAGTGCAGACGCCCTTGACCAAGTGCTCACAAGAGATGCGCGACTTCGCTGCGCCGTTCTTGAAGAATGTCACTCATGATAGTCTCAAAACTATGGCTAATGAGCTGATTATGAAGATGCCTTTTGTGAAGAACGTAACCCATGTTGGCACCACGGCTGCTGAGTCTTTTGCCACTAAAGGGGGCGTGTGTCAAGACCATACCCATGTGTTTATCAGTATGCTGCGTGATAAGCAGATTCCAGCACGTTACGTGTCAGGTTACCTATATGACGATACCGAAAACCACATGGCAAGTCATGCGTGGGCTGAGGCTTACTTAGATGGCTACTGGTACACTTTTGACATCTCCAACCAAGCGTTTCAGCCTAACTCGCATGTCTATGTGGCGATCGGTCGCGATTATCTAGATACCGCACCAGTACGCGGAGTGCGCATGGGCGGCGGTTACGAAAATCTTTACAGTCAAGTCCTTGTCACTAGGCTATCATAGCGTCCGCTATTTTTATTTATGTTCATTACTAAGGGTTTCTATGACTTATTGTGCCGCCGTTCGTTTAAAGGATGGCATGGTTTTCGCTAGTGATACTCGCACCAATGCTGGCGTTGATCACATCTCAACCTTCAAAAAGCTCTATCATTATGGTATTGAAGGCGAGCGCTTTATGGTACTCCAAACCGCAGGTAGCTTAGCTACTTCACAGGCAGTATTTACCAAATTGCAGAACGATATCGACCAGCGTGCTGAGAGTAATCTAAACACAGTCTTGAGCCTATTTGATGCGGCGCAAATGGTTGGTGAATGCATGCGTAATGTCATGAACCACGCCAAACAAGTCGCCAACGCGAATGTTGATGGTCAATTTACTAGCTCATTTATGCTGGGCGGTCAGATAAAAGGTCAGCCTGCTGAGCTATATAAGATTTATCGTGAGGGCAACTGTATCAAGGCCACCGAGGATACGCCATTCTTTCAATTAGGTGAGAGCAAGTATGGCAAGCCGATCCTTGATCGCTCTATTGATTATGAGACCGATCCTAGACATGCGGCGCGCGCGCTAATGCTGTCGTTTGACTCAACGATAAACTCCAACCTATCTGTGGGTATGCCGATAGACTTTATGCTCTATGAAAACGACAGCCTAAAAATCCCCAAGGGTCGCCGTATTGATGAGCGTGATGAGTATTTTAATACTATCCGTCATCAGTGGGCAGACGCCCTGCGTAAGACTTTGGTTGAGCTACCTAAGTGTCCTAAAGGTTATTGGGATTAGACTTTAAGTTCCAGAGACTTAAATTAAGTTGAGCGCTTTATTATTAACACTCTCGAAAACAGCACAGTAAAAACCCAGTCAACGCTAAGCGTTAATTGGGTTTCTGTTTTAGAACTAGCTGTTGTTTAATCTACTTCATAAAATGAATTTCAGGCGTAGGGTGCACTCCATCGCACCAGAATTCAGAGTTAAAAGGTGTCATTGTCGGTGCGTAAAACCCACTTTACAGAAGCTACTTTTTACTAATGATAAATATTTTTTTGATAAACCCTACCTTCACATTAGCCAGTACCAATCCCGATAATATCAATACCATCGCTAGCATCTTCCACCATGTCACCTGCTCGCCCGTGAGCAACACTGAGGTCGCCATACCAAATATAGGCACTAGCAGGGCAAACGGCATAACTTTAGAGGCAGTATTTTGCGCGAGCAAATGCGCCCATAGTCCGAAGCCAATCAGCGTTGAAATATACACAATAAATCCAAGCGACAACCAAGACTTAAGCGATGCTTGTGTAAAGGTAGCTAGTTGCCAGGCATCACTCTCAAATATAAGTGACACTACAATTAAAATCACACAAGCAATCAGACCACCCCAAACGACTAATGCTAAAGCCGTTACTGCTGATGCTTTATTTCCTACAGTATTAGGCTGAACATTAGATACGCCTGCCTTTTGCTGCATAGTCTTCGTAGCGGCTTGCCTAGATACTTGTTTTGAGACCTGCTTTGAGGCGATGTTGCCAAAGCTCCAACCTATTGCCGCAATCAAGATGCAGATAAAGCCGATCAGCGGCATGTCACCGCCAAGATTTAGCGCAATCACACTCAGCCCTAGGACACCGACTAGCATACCGATAATCTGTATGCGACTGACCGCCTCACCTAGCATTAAATACGCAAGTAATACGGTGATAAATATCTGCAGCTGTAGCACCAACGCGGTCAATCCTGCTGATGCACCCAAATGCATCGCCGTAAATACAAAGGCATACTGCATAACAAAAGTACCGATAGCATAGATAAATAAGCTACGATTAAATTTTGGTGGTTTCAAAAACAAAACTAGTGGTATGGCGGTAAAGAAAAATCGCATCGCAGTGAGCATCAATGGCGGAAAACTCTCAAGGCCCCAAGCGATAAAGGTAAAGTTCACCCCCCAAATGAAGGTCACCAGTATTGCTAAGGCAATATGTACAGAAATCATAAATTATCCAAATCATTAATGTCTTAGAGCGTCAAAGCTATTGTCCTGATGAGTTAATAGCCACGTTTTTTGAATATCAATACAGATGCGATAAAAAGGATAGATATCGAAATAGAAAAAATAAAGAAAACTAAATTAGTATCTATCCAGCCAAAATAGCTCAATATAGGCGCAGGAAGAAAAGCGCCTAAGGTTGCAAAAAAAGCAATGACCGTTTCATTAATTCCTTGGAATTTTAACCTCTGCGCGCCTTGAATATTACTCAGCAGTGTTGAGCCTCCTGAATAAGTAAAATTCCAGCCAACGCCTAAGATAATCAAAGCAATATTAATAAAAATGGTATCGTCTAAAAGAACGGGCAGTAAGCAAGATATAGAGATTAAAACAAAGCCCAATATGATGGTGTTGACGCTATTGATGAAGTTAATGAGCTTGGCTACAAAAAACGAAGGCAAAAACATAGCCAGTACATGCATTTGAATAGCGTAGGAGGCATAATCAAAAGAATGGCTTTGCTTTAAGAATAATGACGACGCTATCATCATAAGATTCATAATGTAATAGCCTAAAGCGCCGCCCAATACAGCAATGACAATAATATACTTTTTGACTTCTATAGCATTAGCGACAGGCGTTTTTGTTTTTACAATGCTCTTATCATGATGAGCTTTTGCTTGATTCCAAAAATAAATAATGATAAATAAAATAATGGCAAGCACGGATAAAGCCAGATAAATAAGTGAGTAATCAGGTAAGTCTGACGCTTTAGCTAAATTGATAGCTAGTAATGGTGCGACTATCGCGGCAAACACCCCACCTGAGATGACCATTGAAGTGGCTTTGGGGACGAGCTCACCACTTATACTATCTGTAGCGGCAAACCTATAAAAGTTAGCGGTTGATATAAATAACCCTAATAGAAAATGACTGATACATAAGTAAAAAAAGTTATGATCTATTAAAGATAAAAACCCTATGATGCCTGATAAAAACAAAAAGCCAATACCTGCATTAAAAATCCGATATCTACCAAATGCCTTCATAAGTTTTGAGAACATAACGGTGCTTAGTAGAATGGCTAAAAACTGTAATCCATAGGGAATAGTAGCGTAACCAATACTTGGCGCCAAAGACAGCCCAATAAGCGCTGCAACAGTTACCGATAGCACCGCTGTCGTTAGATTGATACTTTGACCAATTAATAAAAAATAGACGTGGTTGGGTAGTTTGTTATTGATTTGCATATATAGGCCTTGTGCAGAGCTAACTTTTAACGACCAACTTTGAGAGGATGATTATAGACCTAAGGCACAATGACTTATACTGCTACTTATACTGTTATAATAGCGATTAATATCATAACAGTACCGATACAGTTCTATAGGCAATGAACAAAGTGTA
Organism: Psychrobacter sp. M13; assembly: GCF_030718935.1. NCBI lineage: Bacteria > Pseudomonadati > Pseudomonadota > Gammaproteobacteria > Moraxellales > Moraxellaceae > Psychrobacter > Psychrobacter sp. M13. The sequence goes on along the minus strand of NZ_CP132194.1, from coordinate 1,581,442 downwards.
GAGATTAATTTACCATAACAGTTGCCAATACAGCTACCATAACACCTTAACCAAAGGCTTGCGAAATAATGATAGATACCTATGTTCTCAATCCTAAAGTAACCAAGACAGTCGGCGTTACTGAATGGATAAAGCAGCGCATTGACTGGCAGATTTATTTGTCTAATCAGCGCGTACCATCGGTTCGCAAGCTTGCTAAATTACTCAATATCTCAAGCTTCACAGTGACTCAAGCCTACGAGCAGCTAGTGGCTACAAACATACTCCTAGCTAAGCCTGGCTCAGGATATTATGTTCGAGAGCAGGCAACGGTAGAGAGGACGGTAGAAACAAAGAGTAAAACACCAGTCATAGATACCCGCTGGCTGGTCAATCAGATGTTTAGTGAGATACCGCGCCATCAGGCACCTGGTGCTGGTGTGTTACCGAATGATTGGATACGCAATGACAAGATGGAGTGGGCTATTCGGCAAGTTACTGCTCAAGCCGACAGCTTTGTTTATGATTATGGAGATATTAAAGGATATCTACCTCTGCGTCAGCAGCTAGTTCAGCACTTAGATACTTTAGGAATGCATACCTCTATTGACAATGTGGTGACCACCGCTGGTGTATCACAAGCAGTGACTTTGGTGGCGCAATTATTATTACAGTCAGGTGATACGGTGATAGTAGATAATCCAGGCTGGTTTTGGTTGTCGAGTTGCCTGCAGCAACTGGGGTTTAAAGTAATTGCTGTAGAGCGTGATCATTTAGGTCCTGATATTGAGCAGATGCAGCAGTTGTTTGCAGCGCATCGACCTAAGCTCTATCTTACCAATAGCGTATTACATAATCCAACGTCCTATAATCTCCACCCTGCCCGCGCTCATCAAGTCCTAAAGCTCATTCATGAATACGATGCTTATATCTTTGAAGACGATTTATACGCCGCTTTTGTGCCTGATGGTCAAGCATTGCGTTATGCTAGCCTTGATCAGTTCGAGCGGGTGTTTTATGCGACAGGATTTTCAAAATCTATGTCATCAGGTTGGCGTGTCGGTATGCTAGTATGCCCTGATAGATTTATTGAGGATATGTTAAGAGTCAAAACCTTGAGTAATATGACTACACCAGAATTTGGCGAGCGAGTGATTCATAAATTATGGACGCAAGGAGAATATCGACGCCAATTAAAAAAAGTACAGCAGAATTTATATGAGGCTCATCAGAATTTGCGCCAATCATTACCGAGTATTGGTATTGTTTATCCTAAACAGACGCAGGCAGGCATGTTCGTTTGGGTTGATACTGGGCAAGATACCGCGCAGCTGGCATTAGATGCTTACAAGGATAAGTGGCTAGTCGCTCCAGGGCAGTTATTCAATCCTAGTGTTAAAGAATCAACTTACTTACGACTAAATGTGGCGACAACTAGTAATAAATTCTTAGAGTGGTTAGGATATTATTTAGACAGAAACGTCTAATAAGCTCAATTAGCGCGTTCGATTAAAGTACTCATCATCTTTTCTGTCATTAGCGACTTGTGCAAAACACACTTATTTTCCTGAATGGTTTTCTGGATGAATAGCTTCTTTCATCTGCCGTATGACCGCGCTTAATAGCATCTCATCCACATCAGTTAACTTATTAAGTCCATAGTCATAAGTCTTTAGGATCATAGCTTGTTGATCTTGAGTCAGCTCTAATGTTAGCGGACCATCGACGGTTAAATGTCTATAGTCTTCAATATTTTTTGCTTGTCGTTTGCTCATGCTTGACTCCTCATTATTCATATTATCGACTTAATCTTTTATCTTATTTTGAGAGATGATATACATCAGTTTACTATCTAATTTGATTTTTATCAAAAACCGCTTTTTTGATAATTTGTAGCCACAACTCTTTAAAAATGCTCTGGTAGCACTGCTACATGATGTATCAAAATTACTTTTTTTTGACTAGGGCATGTTTTTTAGAGCAATAAGTACAATAAAAAAGCCTACAAGATTGCAGGCTCCTTCAACAAAAACAAGACTTATTCAGTCAAAAACTTACGACTCAAGCAATACATCACCATAGGCATCACGTAAGTTATTTTTCATCATCTTACCTGCACCATTCAACACTATATTGTCAACAAAAACCACTTTATCTGGTATTTGCCAACTAGCGATACGGTCGTTATAAACCTCTAAAACATCACTCTCTGTGACGGCTGAACCTTCTTCTTTTACTACGATCAGTACAGGGCGCTCACCCCATTGCTTGTGCTTGGCGGCAATGGCGGCTGCCATCTTCACTTGTGGATGTTCAACGGCGATGTTTTCCAGCTCCACCGATGATATCCACTCACCGCCTGATTTGATTAGATCCTTTGAGCGATCACGGATATTCATATAGCCATCAGCGTCGATAGTTGCGATATCACCTGTGTCAAACCAACCATCAGCCGTTATAGCATCTGGGTTCTCAGTAAAGTAATCATCAATCACCCAATGACCACGGATTTGCAAGCGCCCTTGAGAGTGACCATCTTCTGCTACAGGTTTGGTTGGCTCTTCGGTGTCCATCAAGCGTAGCTGTACTCCATAAGGCGGACGACCTTGCGACTCACGCAGCTTATTCATCTCATCATTACTGAGTGATTTGTGCTTCGCTTTTATCTGATTCATCGTACCCAGCGGACTGGTCTCTGTCATGCCCCAACCGTGTATCGCATCACAGTTAAAGTCTTCACGGAACGTCTTAATCACTGAGGGTGGACAAGCTGCGCCGCCGACGATAGTACGCGTCATACTCTCAAGTTTGCTACCACTGCTTTTGGCAGCAGCAAGTAGACTCTGCCAAATCGTTGGCACACCAAGGGATAGAGTGACCTTATACTCATCAATCAGCTTGACTAAGCTATCGCCATCGAGGTTAGGTCCTGGCAGAATCAGCGAGCAACCAGTAAGCGCGGCAGCATAGGGCGTGCCCCAAGCATTGACATGGAACATAGGGACGACAGGTAGTAGCACATCTTTTGCAGAAAGGGATGATACATCAGGCATACTAAGCGCTATAGCATGTAGCACTGACGAGCGATGCGAGTATAATATACCCTTTGGATTGCCCGTAGTGCCTGAGGTATAGCATAAAGAGCTGGCAGTCTTTTCGTCAAATTGCGGCCAGTCAAAATCAGCGCTATTATCCGCTAATAACTCATCAAAAAACAACGCTTCTGGAAGTTTTTCTAACACTTTCTCATCACGATCACCAAGATAAATAAAGTGCTTGATGCCTTTGATCTGCTCTTTAATCGCCATGATTAAGGGTAAAAAGGTAATATCGAAAAACAATGCTTGGTCGTCAGCATCATTGATAATATAGCTGAGCTGCTCAGGGAATAGTCGAGGATTAATCGTATGACAAATCATACCGCTGCCTGAGATGGCATACCAAGCTTCTAGATGGCGGACATTATTCCACGCCAGCGTGGCAACACGATCCGCAGCTTGCAAACCTAATCCTGCCAAAGCATTTGCCAACTGTTTTGAATGGTTCGAAACCGTTATCCAGTCACTATGGGTCATAGTGCCATCGACTTCTTTTGATAACACGGCAGTATCATCATGGTACTGAGCCGCGTGCTCGAGTAAACCACTAAGAAGTAATGGCTGGTACATCATTTTTCCTAACATCTGTATATCCTTATAGTGATGTTTAAAGTGCTAACACTTAAGTATTAAAAATACTCTCATCAGTATACGATATCAGTTTTATCATTTACAGCGATGTTTGTATCTAAAATAAACTGAAGTGATGACTTCTCAGGTCACTACTAAACGCATGAGCTGAGTGCTAATATAACCACCAAAAGTACCCATTGCGTAGCCTAATATCCCCAAAAACACGCCAACAGGCGCAAGCGCAGGGTGAAAGGCAGTCGCGACTATTGGTGCTGATGATGCACCGCCTGTATTAGCATTAGAGCCGACGGCCAAAAAGAAAAACGGCGCGCGAATAATTCTAGCAACTATAAATATAATGATCACGTGAATTGTCATCCATACCAGACCTATCAGCAGTAGCCGCCACTGCGAGACGATACCTGCTAGGTTAATCTGCATGCCTATGGCGGCAATCAACACAAAAATAAATACCGTGCCTATCTTTGATGCGCCTGCGTGATCAAGCCTGCGTATTTTGGTAAAAGAAAAAACCACACCTATTAAGGTAATGATAACCACCATCCAAAAAAACGCGCTGGCAAAGCTATACTGTACCGCCCAAGCAAAGGGCGCAAAAGTGGCAGCGATTTGACCACCAATAAAGTGCGCGGCGCCAACCATCGCAAAGCATAAGCCAAACATCACCATCAAATCATTGAGCGTTGCTGGTCGCTCATGATCACGCTCATAGCTCTCAACAGCTTTGATAACTTTATCAATACTGCTAGAATCCGCTTTTAGCCAGTTATCTATCTTGGCGCTATGCTTCGCCAGCACTAGAATAATCAAGAGCCACAGCGAGGCATTAGTGGTATCAACTAAGATCATCATCCCAAATAGATCATCACTGACCCCAAACAGCTCTTTCATAGCAGCTTGATTGGCCGCGCCCCCTATCCAACTGCCTGCCACCGCTGAAAACCCACGCCATAGCGTGTCATCAGTGAACATCTCGGGCGATACCCACTTTGCTAGTGCTAGACTGATCGGCCCACTAATAACAATAGCGACACTTGCCGCAAAAAACATAGCGACAGCTCTCCAACCAAGTCCTAAAATCTTAGGAACATCCATTGACAAGGTCATCAGTAATAAGCTGGCTGGTAGCAAATAAGTGGCCGTAAAGCCATAAATCTGTGAGCCTATGCCATCGGCAAACACCCCAAGACTATTGAGCGTTGCAGGTATAAAGCAGCAAAGCACAATACCTGGCAAAACGGCATAAAAACGTCGCCAGAAATTGCCTGGCAGTGCTTGGGTATAAAAAACTAGCCCAATAATCGCCATAATAATACCAAAGGCAACAGGTAAGCTTTCAATAGCTGAGTAAGACATAGCGAGCATCGCAGGTTTCCAGTATAAGGAGCAGTAAAAGCGTGCAGTATAATAAAGGCAAAATCTACGCGCAAGTCGCGGTTACTAACAAATTAATCTTTATAAATAGACTATGAAATTAATAAGTAGTTAGGCTATATTGAATAATGCAAACAAATGAGCTGGGTTAAAAGTCCAGCCTACGCAGCTAGTTTATTATTCTAAAATAACTATCCAAGATAATTTAATGGCGGGTTACGCTGCGCTAACCGCACCCTACACAAAGATTTGCTTCGGACACAAAAAAGCCAGATAACGAGTATCTGGCTTTTTTTCAAAGCTGGCTTTAGATAATTATCTTGATAGCGAGCTTTAGGTATAGAATACTGCTTTGTTGAGCATCTTACGAATTGTTACCACGGTTGCCACCGCTTGAGCGACCTTGGCCACGGTTGCCGCTGTCTGAGCGGTTGGCTGGACGACCTTGGCTGCCACTTGGACGACCACGACCTGTTGCAGCGCGCTCACCGCGTGGAACGCCAGCGCTATCACCACGGCTAGGACCGCCAGTACGCTTACCTTGATACGGCTTACCACCGAAGCGATCATTAGGCTTGCCTGATGAATCGCGTGGCTTGCCAGCACTTTGGCCTTGATAGCCACTATCGTTGCTGGCGCGTTGACCTGTACCTTTGCTACTGTCACCTGAGCGACCGCGAGCATTTTCAGGCTTACCTTGATAACCGCCACCAGTCGAGCGACCACGGCCTTGGCCATTACCACCACCGCCATTTGAGCGTCCACGACCACGGCCGCGACCATTACCTTTATTCTCACTTGGTACATAAGTCTTCTTCGGCTCTAAGCCTTCGATCACAGACACTTCCATTTTGCGATTCAAATAACGATTGATTGCATTGAGCTGTGGACGATCATCCATGCTACATAAGTTAATAGCAACACCACTACGGCCCGCACGACCACAACGACCGATACGATGGACGTAATCTTCAGTTTGGCGTGGTAAATCATAGTTGATAACATGTGATAAAGCTGGAACGTCAAGACCACGAGCAGCAACATCAGTGGCGACTAAAATCTTGCATTTACCATTACGTAAGTCTTGCACGATGCGGTTACGCTTGCTTTGTGGCAAGTCACCATGTAAGAAGCTGGCTTTGTGGCCGTCATCTTGTAATTGCTTAGCTAGTTTTTCAGTGCTGCGTTTAGTGGCGGCAAAGATGATCACTTGATCAACGTCCTTTTCACAAACGATTTTGTCTAAGATTTTGTTTTTATGATTGAAATCATCACAATAATAGACTGTCTCATCGATATGAGCCGATTCTACTTTGATAGCAACGCGCTCAGGATTGTTAGTGAAAGTCGCGGCAATCTTGCCAACAGGACCATCCCAAGTAGCCGAGCACATAATAGTCTGACGATTAGTAGGAGCTGCTTTTAGGATATCACTGATATCATCAGCAAAACCCATATCTAGCATACGATCCGCTTCATCAAGTACTAGTACTTCAAGGTTTGATAAGTCAACGCGACCAGCATTGATATGGTCAAGCAGACGACCAGGCGTTGCAACAATAACTTGGACGCCTTTTTTGAGCGCGGTAATCTGACCGTTATAAGGAGCGCCACCGACTAATGGCACACAGAATAAACCACGCATATCTTTCGAATAAGTGCGTACGCTATCATGAACCTGCTGAGCAAGCTCACGCGTTGGCGTTAAGATAAGGGCTTTGGTTAATTTATCAAAGCTAGTCGCACGGCTTAAACGATCCAATACTGGAATGACGAATGCCGCTGTTTTACCGCTACCTGTTTGTGCTGAAAGTAGTAAGTCACGACCTTGTAGAGCAAAAGGAATCGCTTGTGCTTGAATAGGCGTTGGGTGGGTATAGCCACTACGCTCAAGCGCGGTAAGGATCGGCTTTGCGATGTCAAGTTCAGCAAAAGTGACTTGATCTTCTGTAGACTCGGCTTCAGAAGTAGCTTGTACAGCAGTGTCTGAATTTACAGTAGTAGTTTCTTCGATGATACCGTTTTGAGCGGCGATAGTAGATAAGATGTCAGTCATGAGAATCCTTGGTAGAGTAAGCCGCTGTAAATTCAGCGTACTTGTTGCCTACCACTGATAACCGCTCATTCACCCTGCGCTTCTATTGAATGCTCAATAAAAGCGCTGCGTGCTATCTGGCGTATTTTGGTGGTAGTGCCGAGTGTCTCATCCTTGCTTGCGCTTGCCACTTTATTCAGCTTTGTCCAAAGCTGATAACTGCAAACTACAACCAATCTGGTTTTAAATGGAACCAGTAGATAAGATATGAGTCAAAAATAACACTATTTTAGTTATTCAATAATGAGTTATTTAAGTACACAAAATCATCGGCAACAATTACTCTCAGCCATCCTAGGCTCAAAATCGCAGGCGATGTTATCAATCTCATAATTCACGTAAGCTTTGCTAACGTGGCGACGTATTATAGCACAACAATTATAATAATATTATTTATTTTTAGAATAACGATAAACTAAGCTCTGTTTTGCCTGATGGATGTATTTTTAGCGAAAAATTTAACAAGGGCTATCGGCGATTTTTATAGCTATTAGCGTTTTACATCTGTCACATAAGTAGGGAGCTTCCATGCACCGCCATCCGCGACCGAGCGACACAGCCCCGTCGTCCCCGAATAACTCTTATCAAAGCTTTTGCCTGTCCAGACCCACTCAGTGGTCGCTGTACAATCGCCAATACCTCGCTCCTTTTGAGTAGAGCTGATAACGCCTCTATCGTAACTAGTGGCGCTCGTAGTGACCAGCTTAGGATCAAAGGGAGCGCGATCGTTGATAACCCACATACCCTCACCGCTATTATAAGCACCAGACCAGCAACTATGCTGTGCCAAGAGCTGCGTACTATTGAGACGGTTGACTTTCCATGGAGTCTTGTTTGCAAGCTTTGGACACTCGCTAGTAGAGTCACCTACCGTGCTTTGCATCATAGCGCTAAGCTGTGAGGATTTTAGGCTAAAGCCTTTATTACTATTAACATTAGCGACCTGCTCAGGCATTACTAGGCGCAGTTGTGGTAGCTCTTTAGGAGCAAGTACATCGTTGTTCGAGTTATTAGCATTAGCTTTGATTAAAGCGCTGGCTGTGCCAACTCGCCCTTGCGCCACGTCAGCTTTTAGCATGACCGCGGTAGCCCCTTTATCAGACACTTGCCAGCGTGAGTTACGTACGACCAGCTCAATATTGCTGGATTTGGTCAGCGATGCTAGTAATGCACTCACTTGTGTACTGCTAAGCTTGGCATAACCTGCCCCTAGCGATGAGGAGCTGGTCTCGCCTAGATCCTTACCATTGATAAACAGCGCCACGCGATGGCGATTACCCAATTCTAGCAAGGCTTTATTGGAGCCTTTATTATCACCACCGAGCTTAATCTCGCCTGTCACCTCAGCATTAGCACCTGCTGGGCGAGTTAATAATATTGATGCGGCAAAGTCGCTGTTAATATCAGCTTGATACCCTGCCATACGACAAGTACGAGTATTATCACAAACCACTTGCCAATCCTTGTTAGTATATTCAACAGGACTAGCGGCATAGCTAGCTGGACTTATGGCTATCGCACTTATGAATGCGATAGATGAGCCTAAAAACTTACTTTTTGTATTATCAAATTTCAAATTATTTTTCATTTTAGGTGAACTTATATCGAATTTTTTAGCGCGTGTCATGCCACTACTTTTAATTTTTGCAAATAAGGGTGCTGAGATAGATTGAAATGATTTACTCATAGTTAGTACTCACTTTATTGCCTATTAAGTGCTATGCAGAGCCGTAATTATGCAATTACTAGCCCGTAAATATCAGCCTTAATAGCATAAACTAGTAATGTTTCTACCTATTATATCAAAGTATCATTTTGTAAATGCTTTAGTAAATCCCACTTATAACCACATATTGTCTATTCATCCGTTAGTTACTACCAATAAGCCAATAGAAAAAGCCAACAGATTTTTTTCTATTGGCTTGATTATTCATTTAAACCTTATTTATTAGGACTGCTATCTATTAGCTGATAGGTTTCAGCTCTAAGTCTACTGCTCGCTGTACTGCGGGACGCTTGGCTATCAGTTTTGCCCAGCGTTGCAAGTGCTGATAACTGTCAACTTGCAAGAACTCGCCAGCGTCATATAGCTTACCTAGCGCTAGCTGACCGTACCATGCCCAAATAATAATATCGGCAATAGTGTAGTCCGCTTCAGTATCGCCGCACATATAGGTAGTGTGCTCTAGATGCTTATTGAGAACATCCATTTGCCGTTTGGTCTCCATAGTAAAGCGGTTAATTGGATACTCCATAGGCTCTGGCGCATAAGCATAAAAGTGACCAAAGCCACCCCCTAGATAAGGCGCGCTACCCATCTGCCACATTAGCCAAGATAGACAATTGGCGCGTTTAGACCCTTGCTGCATTGGTATAAACTTTTCGAACTTCTCGGCTAAATATAATAGAATAGACCCTGACTCAAACAGTTGTATCGGCTCATTCTTATTAGAATAATCAACCAAGGCGGGAATCTTTGAGTTAGGGTTGATAGCGACAAAGTCAGAGCCAAACTGATCACCCTCAGAGATGTCTATCTTATAGGCATCATAAGCGGCCGCTTTTATACCCAGCTCGCTCAACTCTTCTAACAAAATATTGACTTTGACGCCATTAGGCGTGTTGAGCGAATACAGTTGTAGTGGCGCATCGCCTACGGGTAGCGTTTGCTCATGGCGCGTGCCTGCCGTCGGGCTATTAGTGCTTGCAAACTTTCCTCCGTTCTCTTTGTCGTTAGTCCAAATCTTAGGAGGTGTATACTCATTACTTGGTGTCTGATCTTTGTTAGCCGTCATAAAGCATCCTATTGTTAATCGTTCAGTTATTGGTTTGATTTTCGGTGCCTACACTATAGCGAGAGCACGCCAGCTTGATAAAGCGGTTTCGTGTAATCAATGTATCGCTTATTAATCTGTACTCATCACTGCTTATCATAGGGTTTCTCTTTTATTATCTTGAGGTTGTTCTTATACTAAGCGCATCAATATCAGTAGCTGTATGAATCAGTAGTTATACAAATCAAAACGATAGGCTAAAATTTATGTTCAAGGCTCTCATGGTAAAAGCTCTATGGTAACGCTAAGCGCAACCCAAACCAAATACCTGCCGTACGTGTTAGCAGTAGCGCTATTTATGCAGATTTTGGATGCCACTATCTTAAATACCTCCTTGCCGCAGATGGCGCAAGCCTTAGGGGAGTCGCCACTCAAGATGCAGTGGGCTGTTATTAGCTATGCGCTAACCTTGGCAATCTTTATTCCTATTAGTGGGTTTTTGGCAGACAAATACGGTACCCGTCGGGTGTTTTTGAGTGCGATTGTCATCTTCTGTATCGGCTCACTGCTGTGCGCCGCCTCGCCAACGTTAGATTTACTAGTAGGTTCGCGTATCGTGCAAGCTATTGGTGGCGCTATGATGACGCCTGTTGCTCGCCTAATTTTGGTCAAGTCCTATCCACGCAATCAGCTATTAACGGTGATGAATTTTGCGGTGATTCCAGCCCTTATTGCACCTTTGGTTGGCCCACTGCTCGGTGGCTATTTGGTACAATATGCCAGCTGGCATTGGATATTTTTGATTAATATACCGATGGGTATTTTTGGTTTTGTCGTCGCCAAAAGATTAGTTCCTGCTATCTTTGAAGATACCAAACGACTGGACTGGACAGGGTTCTTATTGTTTGCAGCCGCCGCTTGCGGCTTTACGCTTGCCGTTGAATTTGGTGCGCAACCTGGGCGTGCCATGTATGGCTTGCTCTTAGCTGTAATAGCCTCAACGCTGCTAGGAGCCTATATCTGGCATGCGAGGCGACGACAAGCGCCGCTATTTCCGCTCAGTCTTTTTAACATTCGTACCTTTCGCATCGGTATTACCGGTAACTTATTTACCCGTCTTGGCATCAGTGCTGTGCCGTTTTTGCTACCGCTGTTGCTACAGGTGGTATTTGAATATTCGCCATCACAAGCAGGCTGGCTACTTGCGCCTATTGCTGTTGGTGCAATAGGTGTCAAACCTTTTGTCAGTAAGCTGATTCAGCGCTATAGCTATCGCAAGGTACTGGTCTATAACACTTTATTATTGGGTATACTCATTATCCTGCTGGCACAATTCAATGATGCCGCGCAGTGGCTATGGTTTATACCGCTTTTGACTATAATGGGCGCTTGTAACTCGCTACAGTTTAGCGCGATGAACACGATTACTATCGGTGATCTGCAAGGGGCTCAGACCAGTAGCGGCAATAGCCTTATGGCGGTAAATCAACAATTAGCTATCAGCTTTGGTATTGCTTTTGGTGCAGCGATGCTCAACTTATTACGCGAGCGCTTTGGACTTGATAACTTAGCGGCCTTTCAGACGACCTACTGGTTATTAGGTATTCTCACTATTTTATCGGGATTGTACTTTTTACGTTTAAAACCCGAAGATGGTCGCGGCTTATATTAATAGTAAATTGACTTCCATTAGACATTAAAAAGCCAACATCAGATTTGACACCTGTGTTGGCTTTTTAATGTTGAGAATAACTTTAAATTATCTAGGGTTTATTTATTAAGACGCATCATCATCCATCTGCGCTTGGATATAGTTCTGTATCCCTAAATCTTCGATGAGATCTCGTTGGGTATCGAGCCAATCATCGTACTCTTCATTACCATCTTTGAGCTTAACAAGCAGCGCACGTGACACATAGTCTTTATGCTGCTCACACAGCGCGATAGCATCAGTAATGATGTCGAACTTTTGCTTCTCTAAGCGTAAGTTACAATCGATCATTTCAGCCACATCTTCTGCGATAAACATCTTACCTAATTCTTGCAAGTTAGGCAGTCCACCCAGCAGTAATACACGTCCGATTAAGTCATCCGACCATTTCATCTCAGCAATCGACTGCTTATAAAAATTATCATTTAACTTTTCAAGTCCCCAATGGCGTGCAATACGAGCATGCAAAAAGTATTGATTAATCGCAATTAGTGACTGACCTAACACTTTATTGAGTGCCTGAATAACTTCTCTATCACCTTTCATAGTTATTGCCTCTTATAATTTTATTCTAATCCAGCTGTAGCTACCTATAAATATAATAGGTCAACGCGGTAGCTTTTGGCGTATCTTATAATATCTAACGGTGAGCTACTCTCTAAACTTATGGCTCAAGATTAGGCGGTACTTCAGCCATTTGGCTTTGTAGATATCTTGGCAAGCCAATCATATCGATAAGACGCAACTGCTGCTCAAGCCAATGGGCGTGATCCTCTTCCGTATCTCGCAATTGCACCACGAGCATCTCACGAGTAACATAGTCATGCTCCTCTTCACATAGAGCAATACCGTCCTTTAGGTGCTGCTGGACCTCATACTCAAGATCAAGATCGAGCTGAAGCATCTCTGGGACAGTTTTACCAATGTGAATGCCATTCACTTTCATATTCGGCGTGCCGCTCAGCATCAAGATACGGCGGATAATAGCCTGAGCATGTAAGGTTTCATCCTCCATCTCATGATGGATACGCTCATATAGTTTGCCATAATGCCATTCAGCATACATCTCAGAGTGGATAAAATACTGGTCACGAGCGGCCAGCTCGCCCCCTACTAAAAAGTTTAAATAATCGATAACTTTTTGGCTGCCTATCATAATCTGCACTCCCTAGCCGACAAATCAGCTATATTTATTAATATAATGACTGTAACTAAATAAAAAACATAATTTTGCATAGCTAGTGTAGCACACGCCAGCCATGGGCTTGTAACGGTTGCTAACTGGCAATGAGATATTAGTTGAGAATTACAATTAATCAAAATTATTTCAAAGACAATAGTCCAAAAAAAAGCGGTATAGATAAGCAAAAAATATACATCATAAAAAAAACCGCCCTACTCTAAATGAGTATGAACGGCTAATAAAGGGGGATAACTAGTCATCTATAAACGCACAAAACATTTATAACAGTAACGCAAATAAATAGTAATACACATAGCGATAGCTAAACCGCGTAAGCGAGTACGTCGAGTTTTGCATGATACTCATCTAAGTAGTCATTGACCATAGGCTCACAACAACCACAACAGGTTGCTACATTTAACGTATCTTTTAAGCCACTAAGCGTATCAATGCCCGAGGCAATGGCCGCTTGAATTTGCTTTTCTTTTACATCATTACAGATACAGACATACATAGACTTGCTCCTGCTATATAGCAACTATCGTTTTACAAAATATCGAATCTTAGACAATGACCGCGCCTTTAGCTTTAAAAAGCTCGTTTGTGCTAAGACATTTATTACGTTGTTATAATAACGATAATTATTAGCATTTACAATAACTTTTACAACTTTTATCTTTGATTATCTACCTACTTGGTTTAGCTATTTAATTACTTAGTGACATTGAGATGACTCTACTCCTATTAAGATATGAACCATACATAATACAATATTGAATAATCGGTAACTCAAGTATAGTTACGGCTTTCGGTTAAATGACAAAAGGTAGTGTTTTGATGTTAAACAGTAACAACTGTCATTGTTTCATTAGATTAAAATGTTTTTATTATCATAATTTGTTATATTGCACACGCTACTGACACGTTTACTACCTAGCAGTGAATACTTATTCAGGTATTTCAATAACTTATAGGTGATTAGTTAGAAGCACATCAATAATTATTATGATATATGGAGATAGTTTATGTCTGACAATAGCTTTATTATTCAACCCGTTGAGTTGTTCAAAGTGCTGTCTGACCCTACACGATTAAAGCTATTTCAAATTTTGTTTCAAAAAGAAGCTCGCTGCGTAGGCGAGCTTGTTGAGATACTTGAGCAACCACAACCGACTATATCTCGTCATTTGAATCACCTAAAAAAATTGGGTATATTAAAGGCGGTGCGCGATGGAACTTGGATGTGGTATGAAATGGCGGATGATCTTCCGCTTTGGTGTCAGGATATATTACAGACGACGTATAGTACTTTGGTAGAGCAAAAGGACAACGTACGTTAGTTTTTCTCTACTTTAACTGTAATATATTATCTGCCTTTGTGCATAACAAAACCCCTATACGCTAGCTGGCCTATAGGGGTTTTGTTATGTCAGATCAATGGTCATAGATAATAGTTTTAAGAACCTAAAAATTTAAACAATATCCAAAAAGTCGCTAACAAATCTATTCGCAGGATGATGAATCAGCTGCTCTGAGGTGCCGACTTGCTCAACGCGACCATGGTTCATCACCACAATCTCATCTGATATCGCTCGCGCCTCTTCTTGATCATGTGTCACCATGATGCTGGTGATGCCCAGCTCATGGTGAATGTTTTTGAGCCAAGTACGCAGCTCTTTACGTACCTTGGCATCGAGTGCTCCAAACGGCTCATCGAGTAGTAACAGCTTGGGTTTTACTGCTAACGCCCGTGCTAGAGCAATGCGCTGACGCTGACCACCGGAGAGCTGATGCGGGTAAGCGTTAGCAATCTGCGGCAGTTGTACCAGCTCTAACAATTCATCGACGCGCTTATTGATATCCGCCTTACTTGGGCGCTCGCTTTTGGGTAAAAGTGTCAGTCCAAACGCGATGTTATCGGCGATGTTTTTATGACGAAACAGCGCATAATGCTGAAACATAAAGCCGATATTGCGTTTTTGTACTGGTGTATTGGTCACATCCAGCTCATCAAAGAGCACCTGCCCAGAATCGGCGTACTCAAGCCCTGCAATAATACGTAAAAGGGTTGTCTTACCACAGCCTGATGGTCCAAGCAGAGTCGTCAGCTTACCCGTAGGTACGGTGATATTTATATTATTTAGCGCGTTGAAGTCACCAAAGCTCTTGTTAACTTCTCGAATTTCAATACTCATAGTAACGTCTCTTATTATGTCTTTTTGTCTATGGTCTATTTGACTATCTATTTGTCAAGCCTAGCTATTTATCAAACCTAATGTTGTTATCGGTTTTATCAACAGTCGCATTGGCACTAACGGGCAGCTCAGGGGCACTCACTAGGCGCTCAGATTTGGCAAACTTGCGCTCTTGCCATTTAGTCATAAGTTGTTGTATAAGCAAAGTCACTAAAGCTAGCGCTGCCAATATGCTCGATAAAGCAAAGGCGGCGGTAAAGTTATAATCATTATAAGCGACCTCAACCAGTAGCGGCATGGTATTAGTCTCGCCGCGAATATGACCGGATACTACGCTGACCGCGCCGAACTCACCCATAGCGCGAGCATTGGTTAATATCAAACCATATAGCAACGCCCATTTAATATTAGGCAAAGTGATATGCCAAAAGGTCTGCCAGCCGCTTGCGCCAAGCGTCAATGCCGCCTGCTCCTCTGAATCACCTTGAGTCTGCATCAAAGGTATCAGCTCACGCGCCACAAACGGAAAGGTGACAAAAAGCGTCGCTAATATAATACCTGGCACGGCATAGATAATCTGAAAGCCCATACTCTCAAACCAGCCGCCGACCGTAGAATTAAGACCAAATAATAAGACAAACATTAAGCCTGCAACGACGGGTGATACTGAGAAAGGTAAGTCAAGTAAGGTCGTGACCAACTGCTTGCCTTTAAACTGATAGCGAGTCACTAGCCAAGCGATAGCAATACCCATCACCATATTGATCGGCAGTACAATACCTGCGGTCAATAAGGTTAACTTGATAGCTTGTAGCGCTTCAGGATCAACTAAAGAGGCGATATATAACTGCCAGCCATCCTTAAAAGCTTCATAGAATACGGCTAGCAGTGGAACAACTAGCATAATGACCATGAATAATACGGCAATGGTAATGAACACGCGCCTAATCCAAGGGGTATCCTTAGTCGCAGGATTGCTTTGGTAGTCGTAGCTATTGGCTATTTGCATATCAGCGAGCTCCTACGCGGCGCGACAGTTTCCACTGTACAATATTAATGGTTAACAAAATAACAAAAGAGATCATCAGCATAAATAGTGCTACCGCTGAAGCGCCTTGTACATCAAAGCCGCCTTGAGGGTTGAGCTGCTCAAGCTTACTCATAATGATAATAGGTAAAATCTCAGTCTCCATAGGAATGTTGCCCGCGATAAAAATCACCGAGCCATACTCGCCAGTGGCGCGCGCAAACATCATACCAGCACCCATGAGCATCGCAGGGAGCAGCTCAGGCATAATTACCTTAGTAAAAGTCGTCAAGCGATTAGCGCCCAAAACGGCTGCGGCCTCTTCAAACTCGACCGATAGCTCAGCGAGTACGGGCTGCACGGCACGAACAATAAACGGAAAGCTCACCACTACTAAGGCCAGCCAAATTCCTATTGGTGTAAAAGCCACCTGAATATCGAACTTATCAAAATATTGCCCAATCAAGCCGTTTGGTGCATAGAGCGTGGCCAGTGAAATACCCGTCACTGCGGTTGGCAAGGCAAAGGGTAAATCAACTAGCGCGTTAATCAAGGATTTACCCCAAAACTCATAGCGCACGAGTACCCATGCCACGAGCGTACCAAATACCAAATTGGTAAGCATCGCCAAAAACGACATCCATAAGCTCAGCTTAATAGCAGCGGCGACACGGGGCTGACTGATCACCTCCCAAAACCCAATCCACCCCAACTGGGTACTCGTATAAGCCATCATCGCAAACGGTAGCACCACCAAGAGCGATAAGCTAAAGACGGTAATGCCCATACTCAGCCCAAACCCTGGTAGCACATTGCGCTGACGCATACGCATCAGCCAGCCCTTTTTATTATTGGGTTTATTAGAAGGAGAAGTTGCAGCACTCATATAATAGTGTCCTGTTGCTTAAGGCCTAATCAAATCTTAATTTTTATTATTTAGTTAAGTCATGAGGTAAAAAGTAGAAGGACATAGCACAAGTGGCCATGTCCTTTTTAAAGCACTACTTGATTGGTTGTTGCAAATACATTTTGCAAATATAGTTAGCGCTACTATTGAACGATGTTACAGCTTAACAATGCTACTGTGGCGCGTTAATCGATAACTGATCGAACACCCCATTGTCACTAAAGAAGGTACCCATGATTTCATCCCAAGACCCAAACGCATCATTAGGACGGAAAGTCTCAATCTCTGGCAGTTTATCGCTGTTTTTATCTAGCACGCTTTTAACACTAGGGCGTAAATACAGATCAGCGGCTAGTTGCTGGGCAGGCTCGCTCCATAGGTAATCAAGATAAGCTTTGGCAGCGGCAGTGGTGCCTTTTTTATCGGTCACTGTATTGACAATAGCGACTGGGCTTTCTGATTTAATAGAGTACTTAGGATAGACAATATCGACTTCCCCTTTACCAAAATCAGTAGCGGCTAGATTAGCTTCATTCTCAAAAGTCACGAGCACATCGCCGATACCGCGTTGCACAAAGGTAGTTGTCGCTGCACGGCCGCCATTCTCATAAACTTTAACGTTTTTGAGCATGTCTTTGACATAGCCTTTAGCTTTTGATTCATCATTATCAAAAGCATGTAGTCCATAGCCATAAGCACCTAAGAATGCATAGCGACCATTACCCGTCACTTTTGGATTGGCCATGACAATCTCAAGCCCAGACTGGGTCAAATCTTCCCAGTCCTTGATGTTTTTTGGATTATCTTTACGCACTAAGAACACAATAGTGCTGGTAAAAGGTACGGCATTGTCAGGGAACTGCCCTTCCCAATCGCTGGCGACCAAACCTGCGTTTTCAAGAAGCTCAATATCAGAGCCTTGATTCATGGTCGCGACATCCGCTTGCAGACCGCTAGCCACTGACGACGCTTGTTTGCTTGAGCCACCATGAGACTGGTTGACTGAGATGTTGGCACCAGGATTGTCCGCTTTGTACTGCTCAATAAATAATGGGTTATAGCCTTTATAAAAGTCACGAGCGACATCGTAGGAGACGTTGAGTAGCTCGATGTTTTCGGCTACTGTGCCATCCGCGTTAGTCGTCTCTGCGGTGTCATTGCTGCTACAGGCTGTTAGCCCTAAAGTCATAGCAACACCCGCGATGCTCAGTGCACTCAGTGCCTTACTGTTTTTTGATTTACCGAATAAAGAGCTTGCTGCGTAAGATTTCATAAATGCCTCAAAGGTAATAGTTAGTTTGGTTATGAGCTGATGTTTATTACTGAATGCAGCCATGCTAACAGCGTCAGCTTATTATCTTTAATGACGAATATGTGTATGTTTGTGCCAAAATGGAATAATACGAATTAAAGACTGTTGATAAAAAATGAGTCACAGCGTCTCATTTGACAAATAGTAGCACTATCAGTTATTTAGAACTTGCGACCACTTAATCACTCATTACTGTTTAATAGTAGCCAATTGATCAAATACGCGACCATCAACAAAAAATTCAGCCATAATTTGCTGCCATGAGCCAAATACGGCTACAGGTTCAAAAGTTTTAATGGGCGGCAAAACATCTTGATGGGCCGCTAGGATTTGACTATCACTAGGACGTAAGTACATCTTTGCCATCAGCTCTTGAGCAGGCTTGTCCCATAGCCCCTTTAGATAGTCATTAGCCGCCTCAGTGTTGCCTTTTTTATCTGTGACTACTTTATTAACAGCTACAGGATTATTGATTTTTATTGAATAGCTAGGATAGATAATCTCCACTTTGCCTTTAGCGTGCTTGCTAGCAGCCAAATGCGCCTCGTTTTCAGTGGTTATCAGCACATCACCGAGGCCACGTTGAGTAAAGCTAGTCGTCGCTGCACGCGCACCATTATCGTAAGTCACCACGTTTGCTAATAAATTTTTCATGTAGCTGTTGGTTTGGGCGGGGTTCTGAGTGGTTTCTTTAAAGTGTTGTAAGCCGTAACCATAAGCGCCTAAAAACGCATAGCGCGCGGTACCGCTGATCTTTGGGTTAGGCATAACCACTTTGATATCATTACGAGCCAAATCTTGCCAATCACTAATATTTTTGGGGTTACCCGTACGCACCAATAACACCATCGTACTGGTGTAAGGTATGGCGTTATTAGGCAATGCTTGTTGCCAATTAGCACTTACTAAACCCTTTTCAACCAACAAATTCATATCACTCGCTTGATTTAAGGTGACGACATCAGCCTGCAAACCATTAGCGACAGACAAAGCTTGTCTGCTCGATCCACCATGAGATTGATTAATAGCTAACTCAATAGCTGGATTTTTGCTTTTATAATCTTTGATGAATAAAGGATTGTATTCTTTATAAAAGTCGCGTGATACATCATAAGAGACATTGAGTAACTCAATATCTTGAGTCGCCTGATCATCGGTGCCGTTAACATCAGATTGGGTTTGATTGCAGCCTGTCACTAACAGGGTCGTTGCAAGTGCGCTGGTTAACAGCAGCTTATACGGCAAAGAAAAAGAGTTGGTTTGCATGTGGAATTTCTGCCAGATTGAGAGTAATTAGCGCTATGCTAGCAGCTTATCTACAGCCCTCTTAGTGCCAAATAAGGCTATTAAACTATTAATTTGGCATAAGGGTTGTCATATAGTATTTAGACTCTAAGAGCCATTCTTTAATAAAATAAGTATTAAGCTTTGCTAAGCTAATTATTAAGACTGTTTTTTGCTAATGTGGCATAATGTGCTCGCTTAAAAGAATTTGACTATTGCCCTCTATTAGCTAAACACACTTTATTTGGTGAGATCTTCGCATGATTCTAAATTTACCGACACGCTTATCTACTAGTTTGCTAATTTTGGCGACTGCTTTTACTGCTTTGACGGGTTGCAATAACGTATCGCCAAATGTGCAAAATCCTAGCGCTCCAGCTACCGTTATTCCAAATACAGTCATGCAGCCTGCTACTAAAATACAAGCCGATCTCTCGCCAGCTATGCAAATGGTAAACGGTGATTATGCAACTGAAGATTATAATAAGCGCGCGCAAGGCTATGATTGGACAGGTGTAATAATAAGAGCCATTGATAATCAAAGCATAGATATAAAAGTGCGCTCGCGTAGTGATATCAAAAAACCAACTTGCAGCTTTGACGGTACCGCGACGCTAGTTGGTCAAGATAAGGCACATGGGGTTATTTTTAAAACCGTAGCCAATGATAGCGCCACATTTTTGCAATTTAAAGACGGTAAGCTGACCATTGATGCACAGGATAAGTACGCGCTTAACGCATTCTGCTCAGGCGGTGCTACGCTGGCGGGTGATTATCGAAAGCTTGCTGGTCACTTAGAGCTTAGCTAAGTCCATTAATCACTAAATTTGCAAAACAAAAAGGTGTCAAACATTATGTCTGACACCTTTTTTATTAAGCGATTAATTAGGCAGTTCTAAACCGCTGAAGCACCTGTTAATTTCACCTCTTCGCGCTCTTCCTTGGCGATATTGGCGTAATAGCGACGCAATATCTCTAACACTTCTGGACGGCTAAAGTTATCTGGCACTTCCTCATCCTCTGACAGCGCCTTACGCAACTTAGTCCCTGATACTTTGACGTGCTGGCTGGCATCATGCGGACAGGTTTTGCTAGATGCCATTGCGCCACAAGCGTTGCACCAGAACGTCCAATCAATCTTGAGCGGCTGAGTTAGTAGATCATCTTTTTCTATTTTCTCAAAGATAGTCTGCGCATCAAAGGCACCATAATAATCACCGACGCCAGCATGGTCACGACCAACGATCAGATGACTACAGCCATAGTTTTGACGGAATAGTGCATGCAGTAGCGCTTCACGAGGCCCCGCATAACGCATATCTAGCGGATAACCGGCTTGAATCACAGTGTCAGGCTTAAAGTAATTATCGATCAAAGTCTTAATTGCATCTTGACGGACTTCGGCTGGGATATCGCCAGGTTTTAGCGCGCCAAGTAGTGAATGCACGAGTACGCCATCACATATTTCAATAGCGATCTTGGCTAGATACTCATGCGAGCGATGCATTGGGTTACGCGTCTGAAAAGCGGCAACGGTTTTCCAGCCTTTGTCGATCAATATTTGACGAGTTTGCTCAGGGGTTTTATAGGTATCAGGATATAGCGTTGGGAACTCGCCTTCGCTTAATACTTCGACCGAGCCTGCGATATTGACGTCATCTTGGCTCAGTACTTGTTGTACGCCTGGATGCTCGCTATCAGTGGTGGTAAAAACTTGCTGACACTCATGCGCTTTATCAATGGTGTACGTTTCCTCCACTGTTAAAACACCCATGATTTCTCCGTTTTCCGCAACCAAAGCGACTTTATCGCCACTATTTAAACTATCAGCCGTTGCCTTTGGTGCTGATAAAGTAATCGGGATTGGCCAAAACAAGCCAGCATTGTTGCCTGTTTGCAGACGCATATCATCAACCACCCCTTGCCAATCGGCTTTATTCATAAAGCCATTGAGTGGGGTAAAACCACCAATACCTAGCATAATTAGATCACCGCGCTCACGTGAGCTCAAGGTAATTTGTGGCAAAGTGCTGGCAAGTTTTAGAGCTTGCTCGCGTGCAGCACCTGTTAATAATAACGGCTTAAGGGTGGCGCTACCGTGCGGGGCAACAAGATTGGATTGAACTGGACTTGAAGTAGTAGATGTCATTGCTTAAACCTTAATGAATAATCATTGAACAAAAATAGTGCGTTAAATCGGATATGCATAGGCTACCTAAGTTTCGTTATGAAAATTTATGCCTTGTTTTACTATGGATATGACTTAAAGGAATTTAAGTTTTCACGGACAAGCTTATATGATGTGACACTGAATGGGTTTAAGCGACTTATGAGCTTAGATATTTCCCACTTGATACCCTAATAAACACGCGAATCATTGTTATAACTTGGCTTAAGCATTGAATGACTTAAGCTGCATACATCGCTATAAATCACTTAAAAATTTTGAGTTAAGAATTGAGAGACCATCATGTATCAATATAATTATGCCGATCAAGCTTTGGTTGAGGAACGGGTCGCCCAATTTCGCGATCAGACCGAGCGCTTTTTAAAGGGTGAGCTTGCCGAAGAGCAATTTTTGCCGCTGCGATTGCAAAATGGCCTGTATATTCAGCGTTATGCGCCGATGCTGCGTATCGCCATTCCTTATGGTCTACTTGCCAGCTATCAGTTGCGTAAACTCGCTGAAATTACCCGCAAATACGATAAAGGCTATGGTCACTTCACCACGCGCACTAACATTCAGCTAAATTGGCCAAAATTAGAAGACGTGCCCGATATCTTGGCGGAGCTGGCTTCCGTGCAGATGCATGCCATTCAGACCTCGGGTAACTGTATTCGTAATACCACGACTGACCCTTATGCGGGTATTCACCAAGCCGAGATCGCTGATCCACGTCCCTATTGCGAGATTATCCGCCAGTGGTCAACCTTTCATCCTGAGTTTGCTTTTTTACCGCGTAAATTCAAAATTGCGGTTATCGGTACGGAAAACGACCGCGCGGCAACACAAGTCCATGATATTGGCTTGCATATTAAGCAAAACGATGAGGGTGAATTAGGTTTTGAAGTGATAGTCGGTGGCGGTTTAGGTCGTACACCAGTAATTGGCAAAACGATCAATGAGTTCTTACCTCGTCAGCATTTGCTCAGCTATTTAGATGCGATTTTACGCGTTTATAACTTGCATGGTCGCCGCGATAATAAATATAAAGCGCGTATCAAAATATTGGTTGAGAGCATGGGTGGACGTGAGTTTGCCAAGCTGGTCGATGCCGAATGGGAAGCAAATACTAAAGATGGCAAGCTAACTTTAACGGAAGATAACTTCACAACGGCCCTTAGCTTTTTTAGTGAGCCTGATTATCAAGACATTGATGCTTTGCAAGTACAGTCTGATTTGCAAAAGCAACTGGCCGCTGATAAAGATTTTGCCAATTGGTATAACCAAAATACCGTCGCTCATAAAATCGGTGGCTACCGCGCGGTGGTTATCTCTTTAAAAGCAGGTCTTGTCGATGGCAAATATGTACCCTCAGGTGATGTGACTGACTCGCAAATGGATGCATTGGCGGATCTGTCTGATCACTATAGCTTTGGTGAATTACGCGGTACTTATCAGCAGAATCTAGTCTTTGCCGATGTGCAAGTCAGTCATTTATACGAGCTATGGCAGCAATTGGTTGAGCTGCATTTAGCTCGCCCTAATATCAATACCTTGACCGATATGATCGTCTGCCCTGGTTGGGACTATTGCTCACTAGCTAACGCCACGACTTATAATATCGCAGAGCAAATCGAAAAGCAGTTCGATGATTTAGATTATCTCTATGATTTGGGTGATATTCGCTTAAACATGTCAGGCTGTATCAATGCTTGTGCCCATCATCACACGGGTGATATTGGTATTTTAGGTGTCGATAAAAAGGGTGAGAACTGGTATCAGATTAGCCTCGGTGGCAACTCTAGTGATAATGCCAAAATCGGTAAAATATTAGGCCGATCGGTGGCAACTGAAGCCGTCGCTGACACCATTCAAAAGATCGTTGATGTTTACGTTGATCTGCGCGTCAGCACCGATAACGATGTTGAAAGCTTTGGTGCTATGGTTGATCGCGTTGGTATAGCGCCCTTTAAGGAGAAGGTCTATGGGTAATCATCATATCTTAAATAGCATTGGCATTGATGTTAGCGCTAAAGACAATTGGCAGGCGCTAAGCACTGCTGAGTTGCCTGATGGTATTGCGCTATCTCATATTACTTTGCTTGAGCTATTACATAAGCAAGAAAAGCTTAATGTCATCGTACCACTAACTGATTTGTTAGATAGCAGTGGTAAGCTGGCAGGTGGACTGTCTCATGAGGTTTATGAGTTACTCACTCAGCATACCGGACGGTTGGGAATTTGGCTGACCGCTGATACTGATGCTGATGCACTAGCTGGACTGAGCGAGTTCTTATTAGCGCAATCCTTGATTGTTATTCATGTACCCTTATTCGCTGATGGACGCGACTTTAGCTTCGCCCAGACCCTGCGCCAACTTGGCTATAAAGGTGAAATTCGTATCGCAGGTAAATTTGGCCGTGATCAAATAGCCTATCTATTACGCGTTGGTGTCGATAGTTTTGTACTTTGTGAGCATGACCTAAAATCAGATATCAGCCAAGCCTTTACCGCGCTGGCTAGTAGCTATGATGGTCAAGATTCCTCAGCGTTGCCTATGTTTGCAGGAGCTTAGTTAAAAGATTAAGCATTCTAAATTTTCAAGTTAATGACTACCACTTTTATAATAAACTCAACTAAGGAAAAAACATGAGCCAGTTACACCCTACTTTAGATATCGATCAGGCCAATCAAGACTTGCAAGGTAAAACCCCTGAGCAAATCGTCGAATGGGCATTATCGCAAGCGAAAAATCCAATTATCACCACTAACTTTCGCCCGTACGAGTCTGCTATTTTGCATTTAGTGGCTAAACAGCGCCCAGACATCATCGTATTATGGGTAGACTCAGGTTATAACACGGATGCGACTTATAAATTTGCGAATAAAGTTATTGAAGATTTAAACTTAAACGTCATTACTTATATTCCTAAGCAAACCGCTGCTCACCGTGATGTCACCATGAATGGCATTCCTGGTGTCGACGACGCGCAACATGACGAATTTACTGATCAAGTTAAGCTTGAGCCGTTCCGCCGTGCGCTTGATGAGCTAAAGCCTGATGTATGGTTTAACGCCATTCGTAAAGATCAAACGGAGTTCCGTCAAGGTCTTGATTTTCTGAGTCTGTCAAAAGATGGCGTGCTAAAAGTCGCACCCTTGTTTGAAAAAACCGATAGCGATTTAGATAGTTATCTTAGCGAACAT
This sequence comes from Psychrobacter sp. M13, assembly GCF_030718935.1. Lineage (NCBI taxonomy): Bacteria > Pseudomonadati > Pseudomonadota > Gammaproteobacteria > Moraxellales > Moraxellaceae > Psychrobacter > Psychrobacter sp. M13. The sequence goes on along the minus strand of NZ_CP132194.1, from coordinate 1,556,538 downwards.
AACTTGCCAAATGAGTTTGATTACTTTGATCCAACGAAGGTTGAAGAGCATCGTGAGTGTGGCTTGCATACTCAGTTGTAATCTAATGGTGTGTGAATTAAAAAATACCTCTTATTGATTAATGAGAGGTATTTTTTATGTCTACAAAAACTACTTTATTCGCTTTCCTTGCCTATTAATATAGAACCACTCATTATCTTCTTGTACATAAGCGGTGCCATCACGAAACGAATCTGCAAGGGGAACTGAATCGTATTTAAAATCAATAGCTACCTTACCTAGAGCATCTATAAAGCCGAATTTACCGCTGTCATTATCATAGACTAAAGCCAAACCATTAACAAAAGGGAAAGCCATTCCGTAATCAAGATTTAATACAATTTTATTCTCTTTATTTATAAAATAAAAATTTCCATCACCCTTTTGTTTTGTAATTAGAAACGGATTGTCATCTCCTTCTTTATCTACTAATGATAATCCATTAGAAAAAGATTGTGCTTTATTATATTTGATAGGAATAACAACATTGTTCAACGCATCAATGAATCCGTAATAATCATCTTTTTTCACAAGAGCAAGTCCTTCAGAAAAATCAAATGCCTTATCATAAGTATAGGGAATTACCAGCTCATTTCTCTTGTTAATATAACCGTATTTGCTCCCCTTTTTTACGACAGAAAAGCCTTCAGAAAAACCTGACAAATCCTCGTACTGAAAAGGAATAACAATCTTACCCTCATTATCAATGACACCTTTATTGTTAGACTTAGAAACTACAGCTAAGCCATCTTTAAAAGCAGATAAATGAGGTTGAAATTCTGATTGAATATAGGCATCAAACTTAAGAGGAATAACTATTTTTCCATTGACATTCACGTACCCTGAATGACTTCCTTTGATTACCATAGCTAGCTTTTCATGAAATAAATCTACATTATCATAGTTAAATGGAACGACTACTTCATTGTTAAAGTTTATAACACCATACTGATCATTCTTTCTAGCTTTGATAAATTTATTATCATATATAGCAATATATTGATAATTTATAGGTATAACGATTTCATTGTCTTTATTTATAATACCGTCTTTGTAATCTTTAGTGACTATCGACATACCATCTTCAAAGGCAGAAACACTGTCATATTCGAAAGGAATAATAATTTGACCTGTTCTATTTATAGCTCCCCACATATTGTTTTTATCAAAAGCATTTGCTAAACCTTCTATAAAACGACAGCCTGCATCAAAATTGATCCCCTCTGGCAACTCATAACCCTCTTCTAATTGACATTCTGCTAGTGCTTGCCCACTTAACAGCAAACCACACGCCACTCCAAAAATAGCGCCTAACTTCTTTAATGTTTTAAAATGGTTGCTTAGTTTCATAGATACTGTCTTATGATTGCTATTTTTAATTCAGACTAGAATTATGTCTTATTTCAAGCCATACCGCATCAGCTATTTGTTTAGAGCTTATAACTATATTTATAAGAACACATCAGTATGCATTAATATCAGCTTTACGAATGTATAAATGGCACAATAAGGAATAAGTAAAACTAACCGTTATTCATCGTTTAATTAACAAGGATGCCTCTATGCCAAGCCAAAGCCCTATCGCCAAAATTATGCATAATGACACTTTGCAGCACGCCAGCTACTTAGCCGTTGCTAAAACGCGAGCCAAAGTACTCAAAGTATTTTCAATGGTAATTCCTATGCCACGACCGCTACTATTCGTCGGTGAGCAGTCCTGTCATGAGCTGTGCGACATGATGATTAATGAAGGCGCGAGCAAAGTATTTATCGTCACCGATGAAGTGCTCAATAAATTGGGCATACCTGCCAAAGTCACCGACTATCTAGCAGCGAATAATATTGACTATCATATCTATGATGGTATCACCCCTGATCCAACTTTTACGGTAGTAGAAGAAGGGTTGCGCCAGTCTAAAGACGCTAATTGCGATGCGGTACTGGCTATCGGTGGCGGCTCGGTGATTGATGCCGCGAAGATGATCGCTATGAGCCAAGGTAACAACACCACTCCGCAAAAACTGATTGGACTGTTCAAAGCTCGCAAGCTAGGCACACCGCTATACTGTATTCCAACGACGGCTGGTACTGGTTCAGAGGCGACTATTGGCGCAGTAGTATCAAATGATAAAACCCATCAAAAAGAGATCGCTATTGATCCCAAAATGGTCTCATTAGCTGCGGCTATCGACCCCACTATTATGCAAGGTATGCCACCTCATATCACCGCAGATACTGGTATCGATGTGTTGACTCATGCGCTTGAGGCTTGGATGAGTGTTAACGCTGGCGCGGAGACCGACTACTATGCCGCTTCTGCCACTAAAGGCGTCATGGAGAATTTACCGACCGCGTTTAAGGATGGTAAAGATATCAAAGCCCGTGAGCAAATGGGTATCGCAGCGCACTATGGCGGCATTGCTTTTAATAAAGCAGGTTTAGGCTACGTTCATGCTATCGCCCATCAATTAGGCGCTTATTATCATATTCCTCACGGTCGTGCCAACGCTATCGTCTTGCCTTATGTGTTAGATTTGAATCGTAAATCTAGTGAAAAAAGACTGGCTAAATTAGCTAAAAAGATTGGTCTGGTAGAAAAAGGTCAAGTCAATAATAGCGATGGCGAAATAGCCGATCATCTCATCGCTAAGGTACGTGAGCTACTCACTACGGTCAATATTGATCCTACCGTTAAAGGTATGCAAGAGAGTGATTTTGATGCTATCGCCAAAGCGGCTGCCAAAGAAGTTAGCGATACTTATGCCGTGCCAACTTATATGCCAGCGTCAGGTATTAAAGAGATCTTAACTAAGATTAAGGCTGCTAGTGACGAAAAAGCAGCTAGTGCAGCTTAAGTTTATCTAGATTTTTTACAATAATTTTAAGTTAAAAAATAAAAAGAGCATATTACCACTCGCGTAATATGCTCTTTTTTATACACCCTATTTAATAATAGGAGATACTTACTTTAAACCTTACCTATTCTCTTTTTATTCAAAAACCATCTTTGTTATCTCAAAAGCGACTATGCTAATGCCAATTCATTAGGTGAGCCTATGCTTAGGATGTTCCATAATAGCGCCATAAATTAAATTGATTAGATTACAAATACTATGAATACTTTTCCCTTATTTTTTAAATTAGAAGGCCGCAAAGTGCTTATCGTTGGTGGCGGCGATGTGGCATTACGCAAAGCCGATTTGCTCAGCCGTGCTGGCGCGAGTATTACTGTCGTGGCGCCACATATTTTCGATGAGCTGCAAGCTTTATTGCAAGATGACAAGCATCAGCTTATCTATGAGCAATATAATAAAAAGTATATGGCAGGCGCGCGCATTATCATTGCTGGCACCGATGATGAGGCACTTAATCATCAAGTGCATGCTGATGCTACTGAATTAAATATTCCTGTGAATGTGGTTGATACTCCGCCGCTATGTGACTTTATTTTCCCTGCTATCGTTGATCGCAATCCTATCGTTATTGGTATCTCATCCAACGGCAAAGCGCCAGTGCTGGCTCGGCTTTTACGAGCAAGATTAGAGACCTTGATTCCGCAAGGCTATGGCAAGTTAGCTAAGCTAGCGGGTGACTTTCGTGCAGAGGTAAAGACTAAAATACCAACGCTTACAGGACGTCGGCAGTTTTGGGAGCGCGCTTTTGAAGGTAAAGTCAGTGAGCTGATGTTTGCTGGGAATGAGAGTCAAGCGGCGGCGCAATTACAAGCGGATTTAGATAGTACCGCAGCTCAAATTGCTAATAAAGACGCACCAACTCACCAGCATTCTGCTACGCAAAAAACGCACACCGATTCACTGACTGCGCCTGTGCTTAGCAATGAGTCAGCCGCTAGTGATAGTGAGACAGTAGCTCAGTCTACTCCGCCAGTCGGTGAAGTCTATATCGTTGGTGCAGGCCCTGGTGATCCTGAGCTATTAACTTTTAAAGCGTTACGCCTGATGCAGCAAGCCGATATCGTGTTTTATGATGCGCTTGTCTCTCCGCAAGTGCTAGATTTGTGTCGCCGTGACGCGGACAAAGTATTCGTCGGTAAAAAACGCAGCAATCATGCGGTTGCGCAATTAGGCATCAATGAGTTATTGGTTAATGAGGCCAAAAAAGGTCGCCGTGTTGTCCGTTTAAAAGGTGGCGATCCGTTTATATTTGGACGTGGTGGTGAAGAGATCGAGAGCCTGCGCGCCCATAATATTCCTTATCAAGTGGTGCCTGGTATTACCGCTGCCAATGCGGCTGCCAGTTATGCAGGCATTCCTTTGACCCACCGTGATCATTCGCAATCGGTACGCTTTGTCACTGGTTTTTTAAAGGCAGGCGCACCGAATAATAACTTTGGCAGCTTTTTAAATACCGATGAGACCGTCATATTTTATATGGGTCTGCATTCGCTGGCACGTTTGACCGAGGGCTTAATTGAAGCAGGACGTAATAGCGAGACGCCAATCGCTATCGTATCCAACGCCAGTATGCCTAATCAGCAAGTATTAACAGGGACGCTTGCGACTATCAATGAGCTGCAAGAGCAAAACCAACTGCCGACCCCTGCACTATTAATTGTGGGCGATGTGGTTGCGCTGCATGATGATTTAGCTTGGTATAATCTGCATAGTCATCATGAAAAAGCTGATAATTGGCTACGCGGTGGTACGGCTTCAACACCAAAAGATCAACTGACTGAGAACCCATCTAGCCAGCAAGCCCATGCGCTATCAATGATTACTAACTTAGCTGAACAACAGAGCGATAGTTTAGAGCAGTTGGTTATTAGCTAGCATTATATAAATGATAGCCATAAAAATCCACGCTAATGAATGTTAGCGTGGTTTTTTTATGCTTTATGCTAAACTGAAGCCTTTAAACTAATTATAAATTTATATCGCTATGTCTGCACCTTCAACCAAATATTCGACTGTATCTGCACTCACTGATAGCAAGTCTTTAACCATTCTACACACCTCAGATTGGCATTTAGGGCGGCGGCTGTATGGGCGACTGCGTTATGAAGAATTTGAAGCATTTTTAAACTGGCTACAAGAGACTATTAGCGCGCGCCAAGTCGATGTCTTGATTGTCGCAGGCGATATATTTGATACCATGACCCCAAGTAATCGCGCTCAGGCGTTGTACTATGAATTTTTGGGTAAAGTTTCCACTCTTTGCTGTCAGCATATCGTCATTGTCGCAGGTAATCATGACTCGCCCACCTTTTTAGACGCGCCCAGCCAAGTACTCAAATTCTTAAATGTCCATATCATCGGCACGGCTTGTGACGACTTAAACGATGAAGTACTGATGTTAGATGATAACAATGGCGAGCCGCTGTGCGTTATTGCTGCTGTGCCCTACCTGCGTGACCGTGATGTGCGAGGTAGTCAAGCTGGCGAGTCAGCCGATAGCAAAGACGCTAACGTTATAGCAGGTATTCGCAGCCATTATGATAGCGTCGCTCAAATTGCGAAAGATAATCAACGACAGCTAAGTAAAGTTCATAAACGCCATATCCCTATAATCGCGACAGGTCATTTATTTGCCGCTGGTAGTAAAACCACCGAAGATGATGGTGTACGTGAGCTGTATGTCGGTAATTTAGGTAAAATCTCTGCTGAGATGTTTGATGAATGCTTTGATTATGTGGCGCTTGGTCATTTGCACGTACCGCAACGTGTCGGAGGCTGTGAGCATATCCGCTATTCAGGCTCGCCTATCGCCATGGGTTTTGGCGAGGCTCGTCAACAAAAGCAGGTGTTGCTTATCCAGTTTGGAACTGTGGAAAATACTTTTGCCAACGCTTTTACTGATAAAAGTTTAGTCGAAAATGTAGTTGATGAAGTGATTGAAATTGCTAACGTAAAAGTAGATAAAACGGTTAAAAAAGTTTTCAACAAATCCAACGATTTGATAGATGATTTGTTTGGCTTTGATGAGGTTGAAGATTTTGACGCTAGTATTAAAGAAGTTTCTGACCCTGATCCATTGGTTGATGAAGTAAAAAATAACACTACACTTTATAATTCCTCTACTACTGTCGAAACCCTTCATTCTAATAACGACACTGGCATGCAAGTCGCCACGCTTGCTATTCCTTGCTTTCAACAATTAGCGCAAGTCTCAGGTGATCTGCAAACTATTGCGACAACTATTCTAGCTATGGCTAGCAATGATATAAATAGTGACGAATCTATCTGGCTTGAGATTATCTATAATGGTGATGAAATCGTCAGTGAGCTGCGTGAAGAAGTTAGCGCAATGGTAGAAGGTTTACCGTTTGAAGTATTAAAGATTAAAAACACCCGTACTTATAATAAAGTACTCAATCAAGAGCAAACTTCTGAGGCGCTGCAAGATCTCAATGAGCTTGAAGTATTTGAGCGCTGCTTGACGACTCATGAAATAGCCGAAACTCAAAGAGAATCGTTACGGGATGCTTATCAGCAGATATTGCATAGTATTTATCATGATGATAGTCAGGCTGAGTGATTATGGGTTTAGAAAATCAGGATAAGCTACAAGCTATTATTGATTGGGCTATTGAAAATGAGATTGATGAGGATGTCATTCCAAGAGATGTAGAAGCGCTTAGTAATCTAACAATGCTTGAGCTTAAAAATTATAATATTTCAGAGTTTCCAGAAAGTTTTGACTCACTTACTAACCTTAACGCTTTAAGCATTATAAAGTGCCCTCTTATAAATTTTCCAGCATGTATTCTTAATCTAAAAAATCTGTATTTTCTTAGTCTTGAAGAATGTCAAATCAATAAATTGCCAAATCAAATTGACAAGCTTCAGCACTTAAGAACATTAGATCTAGGAGGTAATGCACTTATTGATTTTCCAGACAGTGTTGGAAACTTATTGAGACTTGAAAGAATTTCATTATCAAATTGACAAGCTTCAGCACTTAAGAACATTAGATCTAGGAGGTAATGCACTTATTGATTTTCCAGACAGTGTTGGAAACTTATTGAGACTTGAAAGAATTTCATTATCAGGTAATGAACTAAAACAACTACCAAATACTCTGAGTCATCTATCACAACTGACTCAACTAGATATTAGCGGTAATTTTTTCAAGCAATTCCCTGACGTGATAAAAAATATTGTACTCCTTGATCAGCTCAATTTATCTTGGAATGCTATGACTGAGTTGCCTAGTGATTTAAGCACTCTGAAAAATCTGACAGAGATTGACCTCAGTTTTAATAGATTTGAACAGTTTCCAAAGGGTTTATGTACCATAACGTCACTCGAAGATATCATTTTCTCTCATAACGGGCTATCAGAAATAACGTCTATTATAGGAACAATGACTCAGCTAGTGTCACTTCATTTATTTGCTAATAAAATTGCTACGTTACCTGATACTATTTGCAATTTACATCAATTAACCTTACTTGACTTATCAGATAATCAACTTAAAAATCTGCCAAAATGTATAGGAAAATTGCTTAGCCTAGAGATACTTACCGTTGACGAAAATCAAATTACCAGTCTGCCTGATAGTTTAGGTTATTTAAAAAACTTAAAAATTTTAAAAATTGATAACAATAAGATTACAGGCCTACCAGATAGTTTTGAAAATCTAACAAGTTTAGAAGCAATAAACCTTGATAAAGATAAGATTGAAAATATCCAAAAATTAAAAAAACTCCCAAACCTTACTAATTACAATGCATTTTATTAAACAAACATAAAGATACCACCATGCGCCTAATCGAACTACGACTAAAAAACCTCAACTCCTTAAAAGGCGAATGGCATATCGATTTTAGCGATAGCGCTTTTATTAATGAGGGTATCTTTGCCATCACTGGGCAAACGGGCGCTGGCAAGACCACTATTTTGGATGCCATCTGCTTAGCCTTGTATGGCGAGACGCCGCGTATTGCTAGCATTAGCAAAAGCAGTAATGAGGTCATGACCCGCCAAACTGCCGAGTGTTTTGCCGAAGTAGTGATTGATTTAAACGGTAGACAATACCGCTGCCGTTGGGGTCAGCGCCGCGCTTATGGTAAGTCTGATGGCAACTTGCAAGATGCCACTCATGAGATTGCCAAGTTAAATAGTGATCCCTCAAAAGAAGCTGAAATTTTAGAGAGTAAGTTATCGCGCACCCGAGATAAAATCATTGAGCTGACACGGATGGACTTTCAGCAGTTCACCCGCTCGATACTACTGGCTCAAGGCAGTTTTTCAGCGTTTTTAAAAGCCAAATCTGACGAGCGTGCCGATATCTTAGAGAAGATAACCGGTACCGATATTTATGCGACTATCTCCGAGCACGTCCATGAGAAAAAACGCTCTGAGGAAGAGACACTCAGCAAACTACAATTCGGTCTCGATGAATTAACGTTATTAGATAGCGAGCAAGAAGCTGAGCTTAAGCAAACCTTAAAAATCCAGCAGACGGCGCAGAGCGAGCAGCAACAAGCGCTTAACCAGTTGTATGAGCAAATAAGTTGGCTGGATGCCGTGAGCGAGTTGCAGCAAAAGCTTACGATTTATGATAATGAGCTAATAGCCGCTAAGCAGTCACAGCAAAACTTTATTCCAGATGCAGCACGCCTTTCAGCCGCGAATAAAGCACTAGAGTTAGATAGTCAATACAGTCAACTCACTTATCATCGAGATACGGTTAAAAGCCTGACCGATGAACAGCAAGCACTGAGTGATAATATACTGACCAAACAAGCAGACTTCGAACAAGCCGCTATCAAACTAGATACAGCTAATAAGCTTAGCGAGCACTCTAATAACGCGCTACAAGTTACCTTGCCTATATTAGCTCAAGTACGCGCCTTAGACGCTGATATAAATCAACAAACCCATAGCCTAACTGATAACACTCTACGTAAGGATAATCTCGCTACTAACATCGGGCGACTAACGCAAGAGATTAATAGCCATCACGTATTACAGACCACCAGTAAAGAGCAGCTGGTAAGTATTGATACTTTTTTGAATATGCACCATGAGCTTAATGATCTTGATACCGATATCGCGACTTTTAATAATAATTGCAGTCGTCTAAAGGCGTTACTACAAAACAATACAAGCTTAGCAACTGACAGAATGAGCGCTAGGCAACAAGCCAATCAATTACAAGCGGCGCTTGAGAAGTTCAATGAGCAGCAAGCTGCTGATAAAGCAGCCATGAGTGACACGCGCACTCAATTAGAGACGCTACAGCAGCAGCGAGCACAATTAATCGCCGACAAGCCGTTGAATCAGATGCGAGTGGAACAAGAGCAAATTGATCAGATCAACAGTACTATCGAGCACGTGAGCTCTAAAGTGCAGCGAGTTGCTGAACTTGATCAAGAAAGCCGTCAAATAGAAACAGCGTTACCTATAATCAATAAAGAGATGGCTGCTAGTCGTCTTTTGATTACGGAAAATGAGACGCTAATAGCAGAGACCAAAGATAAACGGCAAGACAAGCAACAGCAGCTATATTTACTACAAAAAGTCGCAAAGCTTGAGGACTATATTGTTGAGCTACAAGACAATCACCCCTGCCCGCTTTGCGGTGCAACCGAGCATCCTTATGGTCAGCATCATCCTATTTTGGAGCAAAGCAAAAATAGCGCCAATGCTAGCAATGATGAGCAGTCCGTCACTTCTCAAACCCAGCAGCAGATCAAAGAATTAGATCAGCAACTTGATACCTTGCAGCAGAATTTATCAGTGCAGCAGATTGAGCGTGCTACTAAGCAAAACCGTATTGATCAGCAACAGCAGCAATTGGCATCGATACATACTCAAATAAAAACCGTAACGGCTGAGATACGAAATATCATAGCGTCTTTGCTTGACCTATCGATGTCTGATAATAAGCAAAATACTGATACCGATACTATTAGCGCTATTATCGAACCTTTAAAAAATATTATTACTAACGCTAATAACGCTGACTTTATTAATAATATCCAGTCTGTCTTAAGCACTATTCGAGAGCAATTGACTCAGAAAAAACAGCAGCTGAAATCGATAGTATCTCAATATGAGGCACTGACTGAGTCGCAAGCTATTGTTAGCAACGCCATCGAAAACGCGGAGCAGCAACGCTTTACTCAGGCCAGTGCCATTAGTGAGATTGAAACCAGCATCAAGCTCAACCAACAACAGCTGGCAAGTTTTGAGAAAACGATCAGTAATAATTTTTCTGAGTTGCAAACGCTTGGTGCTGGCCTGCATGCATCAGTAGATAAATATCCCGCTACTAACTATACAAATTATATTGATGAGGTATTAGATATCTCTGAGCAATTACAGGCTTTAAAGAACAGCATTGATACGCAGAGTATATTTAGTGACGTAAGGATTGAGCAACATCTGCACTCTTTGCGTCAGCAGCGCGGGTTTTTGTTGCAGTTAAAGACAGTGTTCCATGAGAAAAAAGATCAGCAGCAAACCTTAAAAACTATGCTAGGTAATCTACATGCTCAGATTGAAACCAAACAAGCCCAACTGAATAATGAAAAAAATGAGCGGCTTAAGCTTAGTCAGATAGTCAGTGATAAAGAAATTGCACTGAAGCAATCACAGCAACAGCGCGATGAGAAGTTGAAGAATATCGAAAACAAAAATCCTGATGTCGAGGAGGAGCGCCTACGTGACTTGTTAGAGCAGGCAAAAAATGAGCAGACAACTGCGCAACGCTCGCACGATAATACTGCGCAACGACTCGCCCAATTACAAGACAGCCAGCAAAAGCTTGCAGTGCAAATACAATCTGCTACTACGACCCTACATGCTCAACAAAGCGACTTTACCTCAGCGCTGGCAAGCTCGCAATTTGCTACCGAGCACAGTTTTGTAGCAGCACGCCTGCCACTAGATGAGCGTAATTCTTTAAATGTACAGCAACAGCACATCGATAACGCTCTACAACAAGCGAGCGCTGCACTACAGCAGACCCAGCAAATATTAGCAGAAAAACAAGCCAACCCTTTGACGGCTGATAATAGAGAAATGCTTATTGATAAACAGCAACTGGTTCAGGTAGATAATAATCGCCTGCTTGAGACTATAGGTGCAATGAGTCAACAGCTTAAAGACAATAGTGAGAAGAAGAATAGTCAGCAAGAAAAACGAGAGGCTATCGATGTGCAAAAAGAAAAGCTGCAAGTTTGGCGACAACTTAATGAATTGATTGGTTCCGCTAGCGGTAAAAAGTATCGCACCTTCGCGCAGGGTTTAACCTTCGATATTATGGTCAGTCATGCCAATGCAAAATTGCATAAAATGAGCGATCGCTACCTACTAATACGCGATGATAACAATGCGTTGGAGCTCAACGTTATCGATAACTATCAAGGTGGCGAGATTCGCAGTACTAAGAACTTATCAGGCGGTGAAGGTTTTATTATTAGTCTAGCACTAGCGCTCGGACTGTCACAGATGGCCAGTCATAATATTCGCGTCGATTCATTGTTTTTAGATGAAGGTTTTGGTACTTTAGATGAAGAGTCGCTTGATATTGCCCTTGATACCCTGACCAGCTTGCAACAAGAAGGTAAATTGATTGGTGTTATCTCTCACGTAGCGGCTTTGAAAGAGCGCATTTTAACGCAAATTCAGGTTACCAAACTTTCAGGTGGCTTTAGTCATATTAGTGGTCAAGGTTGCCAGAAAATTGCTAGTTAACAGTACAATACAGGTATTAGTGCTATGGTCATAAAAGTATGGTTAAAAGATGGTGAGATGACTGGTTTTATAAAAGCACTGATAGCCTTTTTCTATAGCAATATTTTACCTATTGCGGTATTTTGTTTCGCCGTAATAGCCTCGATGCTTATTGCCAGCTCCGTATAGGACACTACTAATTTCACAGACTGTTTATTTGATAGTTATTGTGTTTGCATTTACAAAAGCCAACAACCAACGTAAAAAACCACCCTTAAATTCTTAAGAGTGGTTTTTTGTATTATGACTTTCAATTTCCAATTAACTATTTGCTAGCAATGCCACTCAGCTCACTCATCAATACTGATAAAGTCGACAGACTGATGATGCTATCATTATTACTGTCTAGTTTTTTCATCTCACCTGTGACTGACTGTAGATGAGCGCTATGACGAGACTTCCAGTCGCTAAAGGCCTGTTTGGCATCTGGCTGTGATAGTATCGCATCCATCAATAAGCGTAGGCTACGCGATAGCTCATTGACCAAGGCATGACGAGCGCGGCGATCCCAATAGTCTTGCTGCGGCAATGTGGCGATATTCTCCATCATCCAATCTAACTGCAAGACCTGATACGCCTCAAAGTATAACGAGGCAATATCATCGACAGAGCGCTCATACTGTTCAGCAAGCAATGCGGCATCAAGGGCATCGACACGATAAGGTAGAATAGCAAAGAACATAGCATCACTATCTGACAGACCATCGGTATTCAACGCTGCGGTATCTTCTTGTAGATAATCAGCAAACTGCTGCTCGATAAAGCCGCCGCCTTTGGTCAATTGCTCGACACTACCAGAGAAGCGCTCAATCATATCGGCAACTTGCAGATCTTGCCCAAAGGCATTAATGAACCAAACCACACCACGCTCGAGTGAGTCACGTAGACTCAGCTCTAGCTTTAGCAACACTTTAGCATCAACTTTATTGTCTAGAGACTCAAGCAGATTCCATACTTTGGACACTTGAAACACTTCACGGGTGATGGCATAAGCACGGATGATAGTCGCAAGCGACTGATCAGTTTCTTCATAAAGACGGAACAGCGCTTCGATACCTAAGCGGTTGACTACGCTATTGGTCAAGTAAGTACTAATAATCTCACGATGCAAGCGATGTTCTGTCATCTCATCAAAGAAGCGTGACGCCAACTCCTCTGGGAAGTATTTACGTAGCTCGTTAATGAAATATGGCGCATCAGGCAGGTCAGATAATAGCAGGTTATCATAGACCCACATTTTGCCATAAGCCATGACCACTGCTAGCTCAGGATTGGTCAAGCCAGTATCTGCTTTTTGGCGACGAGCAATCTCATCATCCGAGGGCAAATACTCAATGGCACGATCTAAGCGCTGCTCAGATTCTAGCTGTTGAATAAAGCGCTGATGATCACTTAAGTTTGCGGCAGCACGGATATGACTTAGCTCGATTGCTTGCGGTTGTAGATAGTTTTGACGCAATACTAACTGCGCAACCGTATCGGTCATACTCTCAAGCAACTCATTACGCTGCTTGAGAGTCATGTCGCCTTGCTCGACCACTTTACCCAGTAAAATCTTGATATTGACTTCATGATCCGAGCAGTTGACGCCACCTGAATTATCGATAGCATCAGTATAAATACGTCCTCCTGTCTGTGCGTATTCAATACGCCCTTGTTGAGTAAACCCTAAGTTACCGCCCTCACCGATAATGGCAGTACGCAACTCATGACCGTCGACACGCACCGCATCATTAGCACGGTCACCGACATCAGCATGAGTCTCATTACTGCTCTTCACATAAGTACCAATACCACCATTCCACAACAGATCGACTGGCGCGCGCAATAGTGCACTAATAAAGTCATTAGGCGCTAGGCTATCGGCACTGATATCGAACAGCGCTTTCATCTCACTACTGATAGCAACGGTCTTATCGGTGCGGGAGAATACACCGCCGCCTTGACTGATCAGAGATTGCTCATAATCACTCCAGCTTGAGCGTGGGATATTGAACAGGCGCTCACGCTCAATATATGACGCTTCAGGGTCCGGGTTTGGATCAATGAATATATGCATGTGGTTAAAGGCAGCGACCAGCTTGGTATGTCGTGATTGCAGCATACCGTTGCCGAATACATCACCACTCATATCACCGATGCCGACGACGGTGAAGTCATCGCGCCCTTGAATATCCATTCCACGCATACGGAAATGACGCTTGACCGACTCCCAGCCACCACGAGCAGTAATACCCATAGCTTTATGGTCATACCCTACTGAGCCACCAGAGGCAAAGGCATCATCGAGCCAAAAGTTATATTCAGTAGAGATAGCGTTAGCGATATCAGAGAAGCTTGCTGTGCCTTTATCAGCGGCGACAACTAAATACGGATCATCTTCATCATGACGGACGGTATTGGCTGGCGGGACGATATTCCCATCAACGATATTATCTGTCACATCGAGCATGCCGCGTAAGAATGTCTGATAACAAGCGATCCCTTCTGCCTGAAACACATCACGCCCATCCGCCATGCTTTTGGTCTTAACGATAAAGCCACCTTTAGAGCCTACTGGCACAATGACGGCGTTTTTGACCATTTGTGCTTTCACCAGACCGAGCACCTCAGTACGGAAGTCCTCCATTCGATCTGACCAGCGCAGGCCACCACGTGCCGCTTTTCCGCCACGCATATGTACCGCTTCAACGCGAGGAGAGTACACAAATATCTCAAACATTGGCTTTGGCTTAGGTAAGTTTGGAATTTTTGCAGCTAAGAATTTAAAAGAAAGTCTATCTTTACGCTCATTGTTCTCATCGCGCTGATAAAAGTTAGTACGCACCATAGCGTTGATCAAATCTAGATACCAACGTAGGATACGATCTTCATCTAGGCTATCAACCTTGACCAATGCCGTAGTAATGTGTTCTTGCAGCTCTACTGTTTTTGCTAAGCGCGTTACTTCATCATGCTGAGGATTCATGCGTGCATGAAAAAGCTCAACTAATGAGATACTAATAGCACTGTTTTTGACGACCGCTTGGGTGATATAAGTACTAGAAAAAGGGGCACGGGCTTGTAACATATAACGTGACAATGCTCGTAGCACGACCACATCGAAAGTATCTAGCTTAGTGATTAACACCAGCTCGTTAAAGGCATCGCTCTCCACGCGTCCTGCCCAAATCTGCTTGAGACTATCTTCGAATTGACCTCGAACCACTTGCATATCGACTTTATCGACATGCTCTAAGGTGAGCTCATATTCCTGCATCCAAATAGTCTGCTCGGGTAAGTCAAACTCGTAAGTCTGAGCTGAGAATACCGCCACACCAAAGTTCTCAAGTACAGGTAATATTTTGGATAAGATAATAGGTTGCTGGCGACCGTATAGCTTGAGATGTAACTGATTACCCGCATCTCCTGTTGACTGATACAAGTGCCAAATCATTGGTTGACTATCTGATAGTCGAGATAAGCGCTTGATGTCTTCTACCGCAGTACGACCATCAAAACGCTCTTGATAGGCGGCAGGAATATAACCTAGAAACCGCTGATTAAGAGCGTTTGCTTGCTGTTCACCGACATTATCCAGCAGCATCTCTTCATAGTGATCGCTCCATGACTGCATCAGCGCTGACAACTCAGCCTCAAGCTCACTAGTATTGACGTCATTGACTTGACCTGGCGTGGTACGAACATGCACATGAACGCGGGCATGTTCAGACTCATCAAACTCAGTGGTAAAGCCAGACGAAGCCCCACCATAAGCTTCTTTGAGCATGTGCTGTACTTTGATACGCAGCTCGGTGTTGAACTTGTCACGTGGAATATAGACCAAGCAAGACACAAAGCGCTGATAGTGATCGATACGGCTAAATAAGCGTAAGCTTTTTTTATCTTGTAGTTGAGTTATGCCTGAAACAATAGGAAATAGCTCTTCTACATTGCCTTGGAATAAATCATCGCGTGGTAATGAGTTGATGACATGCATCATCTTGTAGTGTGCATGTCCATCACGAGGTAGCTTCGCCATAGCCATGATCTGATTGGCTTTCTCACGTAATAATGGGATGTGCTGTACGCTCAACTGGTAGGCTTGCGAGGTCAATAGTCCAATAAAACGGTACTCACCTACTAATTTGCCATTATCGTCGAACTTATGAATACCCAAAAAGTCCATATAGACGGGGCGATGTATCGGCGATACACGGCTTGACTTAGACAGCATTAGCACTCTAGGCTCAGTCAATAGTCGCTTCAACTCTTTAGGGAGTTTGCTGAAGCTTTCTGATATAGCGTCTTGTTTATCACTGCGCAATAATCCAAGACCACTTTTAGCAACAGTGAATAAATCTAAATCAGCACTGCTATCTTTGGCATCATTTTTTGACGATTCATTAACCTCAATATAACGACCCCCTTCTGTGCGATACTCGCGGTATCCCAAGAAAATAAAATGATCGTTCAATATCCACTCCAAAAAATCTTGAATTTCTTGATGCGGATAAAAGGATTCAGGTAGTGGTTTTTTTGCAATCTCTTGCTTTATATCCACTAGACGTTCGCGCATCTGTTTCCAGTCGCCAACCACGATATCAAGGGTGTCTACTTTGTCGAACAATATCTTCTGTAGTTCAGCGAGCTTGTCATTATTTTGGTAAGCGATCTCACAATGAATCAATGATAAATGATTAGTAGCACTTTCCTCAGCATTTTCAACGTGCGTGATAGTACCGTCATCATCACGTTGCACATTGACAATGGTGTTGTAAGTTCGATGGACGTCGACCCCATGCTCTTCAAGACCCATAAGTAAGGTATCTACCAAAAATGGTCGATCATAAGCGACCATCTGAATAATAGTATGCGAGCTGTGAAAGTGTTGCTCTTCAGCCGATGGATTGATAATTGCGAGCTGTGGCTGCTTGCCGTTATAGGCTTTGAGCAAAGTGAAATGATGCAGAACCATACCCGCAAGATCGGCATCACTCGTAGCATCAGCGGTATCACGATGCAGCTGTTGGTAATAGGTGCGCACAAAGTGATCGAGTAGCGATTTATCCTTTTGCACATAACTGGTGGCAATGTCGCTTATTTGTTCGATGCGTTCTGTTGTAATATTGAGAGAGTTAAGCATGGATTAAATCCTTTTAATAAGTTTGATTTTTGAATTGACTGTTATTTTAACTTTTGATCATATTATTGGCAGTATCTTTATCAAGCATCTATTAGTGATGACAAGTAAATTTTACGTATCGATCTTTTTTTAACCTTGACCTTACACATTCCTTATTATTGAACAGCGTAATTATTTAACATCTTATTAGTATCGTTCTACAACGACTATATCAAAGTGTAACGCATCCACAAGCATAGCTAAAGCACAAAACATGGCTAAAGCACAAAACACGATTTTATCAATGTAATCGCTAGTGTTTTTTTGCTAGAATGCAGCTGGACAATGTATGGTGAAGTCTCTAACCAATCTATGCTCAGTAATGAGCATAAGCATACAGATGATGATTCGTCACCCTTGGTACTATTTAGCTTACGATGCGACTTTTTCGCTCACAATACGACTTTAGACATAAAAGGCACGGCATATGATAAATATTTTGGTATTAGGTGCAGGTGGACGCGAACACGCTTTGGCATGGCAGTGTGCCAAAGATAGCAAGGTACAACAAGTCTATGTCGCGCCTGGTAATGCAGGCACTGCTCTTGAACCAAAATGCAAAAACGTAGTCCTAAAAACGACTAGTGAAACGGCTGGCGAGCATAGCGCTGTTATTGATTTTTGTCAAAATAATAATATTGATATGGTGATTGTTGGGCCAGAAGCGCCATTAGTCACTGGTATAGTCGATGCTTGTCGTGATGCAGGAATAAAAGCTTGGGGTCCAACAGCTTATTGCGCGCAATTGGAGGGTTCTAAGACTTTTGCTAAAGAGTTTATGGCGACCAATAATATCCCAACCGCCGCTTATGAAGGCTTTACGGATGCTGCGTTAGCTAAGAATTATATTGATGAGCAAGGCGCGCCTATTGTGATAAAAGCGGATGGCCTCGCTGCTGGCAAGGGTGTCATCGTCGCCGAAACGATAGAACAAGCACATGCTGCTATAGACGATATGCTGGCTAGCAACAAGTTCGGTGAGGCTGGTAGCCGAGTGGTCATTGAGCAGTTCTTATCGGGTGAAGAGGCCAGCTTTATCTGTATGATTGATGGCGATAATATTTTGCCAATGGCGACCAGCCAAGATCATAAACGTGCTTTTGAAGGTGATATGGGACCGAATACAGGCGGTATGGGAGCTTATTCTCCAGCGCCAGTCGTTACCGACAGTGTTTATGAAAAAACTATGGCGCAAGTGATTCAGCCTGTGGTTGATGCCATGAAATCAGCGGGTCATCCTTATACTGGATTTTTATATGCAGGCCTTATGATTGATGAGTCTGGTAACCCTTCGGTCATTGAATTCAATTGCCGTTTAGGTGATCCTGAGACCCAGCCTATTCTTATGCGGTTGCAGTCTTCAATGGTGGATTTAGTGGCTCAAGGGCTGGCGGGAAATTTGCCTAGTCAAGCGGATTGGGATGATCGAGTTGCCCTTGGTATCGTAGTTGCTTCAAAAGGCTATCCTGAGAGCTCATCAAAAGGTGATGTAATATCAGGATTGCCAGCACTGACAACAGATATAAATACAGCAGTAAAAGTATTTCATGCCGGTACAACTTTTGCTAAGTCTAACGATAGTGATAGCGCTGATGACTATACCAATAATACAAATAGTGAAAAAGAAGTGGTTACCGATGGCGGGCGCGTGTTATGTGTCACTGCCCTTGCTAACACGATATCAAATGCGCAGCAAGCGGCGCTGATGGTCACAGGTGCTATTAGCTTTGAAGGTGCTCATTATCGTCGTGATATTGGCCATCATGCTATCAGTCGCGAAATGCTCTGACCATTTATTGATAATAATATCGGACCTTTATAGTTTAAAAGTGCTGTCTTAGCAATCGGACAGCGTTTTTATTTATTAAGAACTACCATGATTACTTTAACGTGTGCTCAGCAGACGTTATCTGCTACCAATCAATAGCGTTTAGTATGATACAATTTTGTATATTGGTGGCAACACTCACTTGTATTATGAGGCTTGAACCCACAAATCATAACTACTCTGGCAAACACCTATACTTATGGCAAATGATACGACTAGACCTAATAACAAGCAATCCATCGATAATCTGAAAACCTCAGGCTTTGAGCGTCGTATGTCGATTGCAAAAACTTCTTTAAACATCGGTCGACGCTGGGCAGGTAACAGCGTGTCTGGTATGTTCTTGGATAAAAAAGCTCGCTCTGCGCGCAACCAAGTCTTTATGGAGGCTCAAGCAAATTATGTCGCCGAAGAGCTCGGTAAACTTAAGGGCTCAGTAGTCAAGATCGGTCAGATGCTAGCGATGTATGGCGAGCATGTACTGCCTCCTGAGATTACTCGTGCTCTGCAAACGCTCAACGATGATACCGCTACCCTTGCTTGGCCAAAAATCGAGCAAACACTACGTCGTACTTTGGGTGACAAGTTAGATGAGCTTGAGGTTAACCCTGTCCCTATCGGTACGGCCTCCCTAGCCCAAGTTCATCGCGCTACTATTATAGCTACTGGTGAAGATGTGGTATTAAAGATCCAATACCCAGGTGTGGCTGATGCTATTGATTCAGATCTAGCTCTTTTCAAGCGTCTCTTAAAGGTGAGCAATGCGGTACCGCAAACGCGCGCGCTAGATACTTGGTTTGAAGAGATTCGCGACTTGTTGCATGTCGAGGTTGACTATACTATTGAGGCGGCGACCACTGAGCGTTTTTATCAGCGTCTGCAAGATGATGCCCGTTATGTCGTGCCAAAGATTAACCGCAACTACTCTAGCAAATATCTGTTATGTATGAGCTATGAGTCAGGTGTATCGATCACCTCGGAATCATTGCAGGTATTGTCTCATGAGCGCCGTAATGCGATTGGTCAAGCGGCCATTGAGATCATGATGCAAGAGATTTTTGTATGGGGCGAGATGCAAACCGATCCAAACTTTGGTAACTATCTCATTCGTATTGCTGATACTGAGGATCAACAAGATAAGCTAGTATTGCTAGACTTTGGGGCAATTCGTCAGTTTGATAATCATCTGTTAACGATAGCACATGGCCTACTTCGTGCAGGCTATCACCATGATCATGAAGCTATGAAACAGGCTATGACGGGCTATGACTTCTTCTATAGCATGAGCGAAAAGGTTAACTCAGATATCGCGGCTTTATTTTTATTAGCCACTGAGCCTTTTAGTGATCCTGCTACTAACCCTGATATCCCTACTAATTGCTTGGATGAGAATCAGCGTTACGTTTGGGCTAATAGTAAACTGCATTCACGTATTTCAGCGACGGCTCAACGCGCCATGCAATCACTTGAGTTTAATTTACCACCAAAAGAGTTTATGTTCATCAGTCGTAAGTTCATAGGAGCTTATACCTTTTTAACAGTGCTAGATGCTCATACCAATTCAGATAAATTAGTAAAACCTTTTTTGTAAGTTCTATTTTATCTTTGATCGAATAAGCCATAAAATTTGACCGCCCTTTAGTGGCGGTTTTTAATTTCATTAGTTTTTTTACTTAGGCTATTTTATGTTTCTAGATCAAGTAATAAACTTTAATAATCCTGTCTTGCCTACTGAGTGTTGTAGCTTCTCTATGAGCTAGTCATCATGGTTACTTAGGCTATTTCTTATGTGCTGTTACCCAATTATCAAATCTAGTCCTATAGCCTTTAGGCTTAGTCATCGTTAGCTGCCAGCAGGTTTCGTTACGTGCTAAGTACTTGACTTCAAAGTGAGTACGTTGACTATCAGCAGGGACTTTTTCACATAGTGTGGGTAGACACCATATAGACTTAGCTTGCTGCTGAGCATTACCCATATAGCTTTCGATATTAGTTGCTAATATCACCTCCCCGCCCTCGCTCAAGCGCGATAATAAAAATTCAAAAAAGGGCATGTTTAACCACTGCTGATTGGGGTTATGCTGTTCAGGATTAGGATATAGAATATAAATACAGGCAATGCTCTTAGGCTTTATAGCATGAACGATCCAAGCGATAGCATCGGCATGGACTGGGGTTAGGTTAGTCAGATTATGCTCTGTGGCAAGCTTAGAAAACGCCTCAAACTTGTTACGAGTACGCTCAATAGCTATTAGCTGCTTGTTTGGGTTTTGACTGGCAAATAGCAAAGCATGTTTGCCCTTCCCTGCACCAATCTCTAAAACTAAAGGTTGATTAATTTTTTTGGTACTCGCTAAAGCTTCAGGGATAGTGAAATCGCGCGGTGGTGATAACTTATCTGCCTGAAAGGCTCTTGACTGTTTATGCGACATTTTTTGCTGATCGAGCATTTATACCTCTTCATTTTATATAGTATTAGTTATAATAATTTACTTAGGCTATTTATCACTATTAATAATTTGGTTGATGTCTTAAACAAGCTACCTTAACGCCGGCTTTGCTAAGATGGTTGATAGCCGCGTTCAGACTATAAGTTAGCAGCCTACATCTTCTTAGTTACTGTTTTAAATTCAGCTATATTTGTCTTTTTATAAGCGCATGCTATTATAACCATTCTTCTTCATTGATGACACTTTCTATCACTATTACGAGTACATCTTCAGCCTTATGACAACATCATCAAAAACCGAAACGCTACCCAAAACTTACCCTTGCCCGCGTTGCGGCACTAAAACACCATGGCAAGATAATAAATCAAAGCCATTTTGTAGTGAGCGCTGTAAGCTTATGGATTTAGGGGCTTGGGCAAGTGAAGAGTATACTTTACCCGCAGAGTCGACGCCATTCTCCGATGAGCTATAGCTTAGTGATCTTTACTTAGTTACTTAGCGCTTGCTCTAAACTCTTTTTATTATCTAATACTTTACTATTATAGGATACTTGTATGTCAGCGACTTATCTGATGCCCACTTATAACCGTCAGCCGATCAGCTTTACCCGAGGCGCTGGCAGCTGGCTCTATACTCAGAACGACACTCCTTATTTAGATGCGCTTACAGGTATTGCGGTTTGTGGTTTAGGACATTGTCATCCTCAAGTCACTGAGGCTATTCAGGAGCAGGCGGCAACCCTTATTCACACTAGCAATCTATTCGGTATCGATTGGCAAGAGCGCGCGGGTGAGTCCCTATGCAAGGCGGCACAGATGGACAGTGTATTCTTTGCTAATAGTGGCGCTGAGGCTAATGAAGCGGCGCTCAAAATGGCACGGTTATATGCGTACAACCGAGGCTTTAAGCGCCCAAAAGTCATCGTCATGGAGCAATCATTTCATGGTCGCACCTTACTATCACTGTCAGCTACGGCCAATCCAAAAGCTCGTGAAGGATTTTTTACTTTAGATGACGATTTTATTCGCGTACCCTTTGGTGATATGGTGGCGATTGAGCAAGCCGCTATAGATCATAGTGATATTTGCGCTATCTTTGTAGAGCCTATCCAAGGTGAAGGTGGTCTTAATACCGCAGTCAATGGTTTCGCCTATTTAGAAGATCTACAAGCCGCTTGTGATAAACACAACTGGCTATTTATGATAGACGAGGTGCAGACAGGTAATGGTCGTACTGGTAAATACTTTGCTTATCAGCATAGTAATGCGCGTCCTGATGTATTAACGACTGCAAAAGGCTTGGGCAATGGCTTTCCTGTTGGCGCATGTATGGTGCGAGGCCGAGCCAATGGTCTGTTCGGTGCAGGCAGTCATGGCTCTACTTATGGTGGTACTCCTCTTGCCAGCCGTGTGGTTCATAGCGTCTACGATGTGCTAAAAAATACCGATATTATGGACAATTCAGTAGTTGAAGGTCAGTTTATCCGTGATAGCCTTACCGATGAATTAAAACAACAGGGTGTGAGTAGTCGCGGTGCTGGCACTATGATCGGTATCGTGCTGCCTGAAACCATGGACTGTAGTCAACTGGTAGATCTAGCTCGTGATGAGCAGCAATTGATTATGAACGTCACTGGTGGCCATGTCATACGCCTATTGCCACCACTAAATATTAATCGTAACGAAAGCGAACAAGTGGTTGATCGTCTGCTTAGGCTATTACGCCCCTTACTATAAATTGTAAGCTAAGTTATAAGCTAGGTTTTATTTAATTTATTATTGGTGCAAAAAAGCCTGTAGACAATACTGTATCTACAGGCTTTTTATATTTAAACTCTTTGCTATCTAAATATTAACTGGCATGGAAGTATTTTTTTAGTACTTCTAAGCAACGGGTAATCTTGGCAGGCTGCTGTTCGCGATTGAGCGTAACCGCATAAAGTACAAAGCTTGGTAACTTATAACCTGTCAAAACCTCAACCAGCTCGCCACTGTCGAGCTCTTTTTTGATATCCATCTCCATCATTCGCACTAAGCCATGACCTTCTTTGGCTAAAGTCGTGGCCATAAAGACGTTATTGGTGTGGATACGCGAATTCATTTTTATTCGAGATTTTTTACCTGTTTCAGCCTGCGTTAAATCAACTTGATTGGTATCTTTCATGATATCAATACAGATCAGCTGATGCTCATTAAGATCCTTTGTACTCTCAATCTTATCGTGATGACGCAAATACTGCGGGGAGGCAACCAATAGCTGACGTACGGTAGTTAGCGGATGACTGCTCAAGGTGGAATCATTAATGCTAGGACTCATACGAACCGCAATATCAATACGCTCATCAATCATGTCAATATAATGATTATCCGCCAAATAGGTGATGCTGAGATCGTCGTGAGCGGCCATCCAAGTTGATAAAGCTGGCAAAATATGATTGACGCCAAGCTCAGGCGTCGTAGCGATACGCAAGCTACCTGCCAGCTCATCACGTAGCTGATTGACTTTTATTCGCCCTTGTTCAGCAGCACTGACGACATCCTTGGCCGCTTCATAAAAACTCTCGCCCGCCTCTGTTAAGCTCAGCTTACGAGTTGATCGGTGTAGTAATACCACTCCGAGCTCGTTTTCTAATGAGCGAATTTGCTGGCTGACGGCACTGGTCGTAATACCAAGCTCACGAGCTGAGCCACTAAAAGAGCCGTGTCCGACTACGCTTGCGAACACGGCCATACCGCGTAAATTATCTATCATATTTCCATCCAACCTGACTTTTAATTTTTAATATAACTTAACCATTATATCTGAATTTTATTCTATATATCTGTCTTAAATATATCTATAACGTACAATTAATAAGTTTGAATAATCAAAAGTTTATAAAAATCAGCAGACTAGCGTTTGACTAAAAAATTTCGCTTTTTAACGCTAGAATTATAGTAAGTTAGATAATCAATAAAGCTATTTTGAATAATATCATTGACTATTTAAGTCAGCTTAACCTTCCCCATTTTGCCCTCATTACGATGCGACAAGTACTGCATCACTGGTGACTCTAATAATAATGTCTGTGCGACCAAAGTCGCTTGCTCTAAGCGCATTTTTTGACGACTCTCAGGGGTTTTATCTTTATTTTCGCTAACTTTTTTATCTATTTGCAGACTTATTTCAGCTTGGGTGAATTGCTGTTGCAGCTTTGCGGATAGCTGCTCAAAAGTTGCTTGCAGATGCTTACTGTCTACGTTAGTGATAAAGGTCGATTCACCGTTACAAAGTCCTGTCATCATGCCTTGGCGAGCTAGAGCGCGCTCATCTTCTGCTAGGCTGTTCTCTTCACGAGCCGTTTGTAGCCAATAGTCCCATTTCTCTGGCGTCCATTCGCCTGTTAATACTTGCTCAGGACAACGTAGCAAAGTACGCGGATCGACTGTGGCAATCTCATTATCAACATCACTTTCGTCATGTGCAGCTACCTTTTGAAGATCATCTTCTACTTTAGCTTTAGTAGCTGATATATCGTTAACAACAGAGTCACTACTTATAACTGCAATATCCATTTTGGAATTAACAGTAGGGTCAGAATGGACATCTGAATAAGAGAGACTTGTTTCCTCAACTTCAGGCTCAGTGATTAAATCAGAGTTAGCCTCATCTTTAACGGCTGGCATGAAACTTAGGCTAGCACCGATTGATTTAGTATTTTCGATAGCGCTACTTGAGTCATTACTTTCATCATTTTCGTTAATGACATTATCATTAGTAACATTAACAGCATTTACATCAGAATCACTAACCGAATTAGCCTCTATTTCTTTATTAAGATCGGCATTTAAAGCAGGCTCACTATCAATAGTAACAGCGATTGCCTCGTCTTGATTATCAGTAATATCTTCTAACTCAGTACTATTTTCTAACGTAGTGCTTTGATTTACTTCGGTACTAGCTTTTAAATCATAGTTATTATAGCTATCACTATGAGCTTCAGTACCTAAATCATCATCAATTACATCAGAGTTAGCATCGATTAAATCAGTTCCATTTAAACCAGCCTCATTTGAGTCAATACTATTGTCTTTTTCGATAATAGGATCATTTGCTTGATAATCAATATCATAAGCTAGCATTTTAGATGCTGAACTGACCTGATCTATAGTCTTCAAGTTTGAACTATCGTTAAATACTGGAGCGATTATCTCATCGACAGGCAAAGGTCTAAAAGCCAACAGACGCAAAATACACATCTCAAGTGCTTGCATAGGCGTACTTGCCAGCTTTATACCTTCACGCGCTTGCACCACAATCTCATAATAGAGTTGCAACACATCAGGGCTGATATGCTGGGCTAAAGTCGTGATAGTCTCAGCTTGCGCTTCATTGACGTTTAATGCCACCTCTGGTAGCAATTGCGTCAATGCCAGCTGATGTAATAGCTCAGCTAAACCATCAAACATACTGGACGCGTCGACCATTTGCGCACGCATCTGCTCGATATGTGCCGCGACCAACGACTTATCATGATTATAGATATCGGTAATTAGGCGCACCAAATCAGCGGCATCTATCAAGCCGAGCATCGCATTGACGGTTGCATCATCAAGCGAACCCTGACCAAAGGCAATGGCTTGATCGGTCAAAGATAACGCATCGCGCACTGAGCCTTTAGCTGCACTTGCTAATTGCCATAGTGCTGGCTGCGTATAGTCAACCTTTTCTAAGGTCAAGATATTAGCGAGATGTTCGCTCAGTAACGTCTGCGCTAGTGGACGCAATACAAACTGCAAACAGCGCGAGATAATAGTAATCGGTAGCTTTTGTGGATCAGTGGTCGCTAATAAAAACTTCACATGCTCAGGCGGCTCTTCTAACGTTTTGAGCAGCGCGTTAAAGCTATGCGTTGACAGCATATGCACTTCATCAATTAGGTAGACTTTATAGCGACCTTGACTTGGTGCATAAGGCACATTATCGAGTAGCTCTCGCGTGTCCTCAACCTTGGTACGTGAGGCAGCATCAATCTCAATCAGATCAATAAAACGTCCTTGATCTATCGCCACGCAATTATCACAAACCCCGCATGGCGTACTAGTCACGCCCAAGTCACAGTTCAAGCATTTAGCTAGAATACGCGCGATAGTCGTTTTACCCACACCGCGTGTACCCGTAAACAAGTAAGCGTGATGCAGCCGATTATAATCAATGGCATTAATCAGCGCTTGTGAGACATGGGTCTGCCCAATCAATTCATGAAAGTTCTTGGGCCGATATTTACGAGCTAAGACTTGATATTGCTGGGTCATATCTATCCATTTTACTAATTATTATATTTAAATCAGGCAATTTGCGTACTATTTTAAGCGCTCTTATTATAGCAAAAAGCCAGCACTGACGTCTGACTTGTTGGGTTTAGCGTTTAGATTTTATTAGCTTTTAAACAGTACTAAGTAAAAGCTATCAAACAGATGACTAATCCGCTTTACGGCGCATATGTGGGAACAAGATCACATCGCGGATGCTAGCCGAATCCGTAAATAGCATGACTAAGCGATCGATACCGATACCCTCGCCTGCCGTTGGTGCAAGGCCATAAGATAAGGCTTCGATATAATCCTCATCAAAATGCATCGCTTCATCATCGCCAGCGTCCTTTTCTGCCACTTGACCACGGAAGCGCTCAGCTTGATCGGCAGGATCATTTAATTCACTGAAGCCATTAGCTAATTCACGCCCGCCAATAAACAACTCAAAACGATCGGTAATCTCAGGATTATCATCGCTACGACGCGCCAGTGGCGAGGTTTCAGCAGGGTATTCAGTGATAAAAGTAGGCTGACGCAATTGATGCTCAGCGGTTTCTTCAAACACTATAGTCATAAGCTTGCCAACCCCGAACACATCATTAACAGGCTGGTGTAAAGTATTGGCAACATAATCAGCTAGATAATCACGATTATTAATTTGCGCCATATCAAAGCCTTCAGCATACTGCGCAATAGCATCTGACATTGATAAACGAGCAAATGGTGCTTTTAGGCTAATCGCCTCTTCTTGATAAGTAATCTCAGTGCTACCCAAAATATCATTGGCTAATTTTGCAAACATACGCTCAGTCAAATCCATCAAATCATGGTAGTCTGCATAGGCTTGATAAAATTCAATCATGGTAAATTCAGGGTTATGGCGCGTTGACACCCCTTCATTACGAAAGCTGCGATTGATCTCAAATACTTTTTCAAAGCCACCAATTACTAAACGTTTTAGATATAATTCAGGCGCAATACGTAAATAAAGTGGCATATCTAGCGCATTATGATGAGTCTCAAAGGGACGCGCGACTGCACCACCTGGTATCGGATGCATCATCGGCGTCTCGACTTCCATAAAGCGCTCGTCCAGCATAAATTGACGGATACCACTAATCACTTGGCTACGGATCATAAAGGTATCGCGTGTGGTCTCATTAGTCATCAAGTCAAGATGACGGTTGCGATAACGTGCTTCAACATCCGCTAGACCATGGAACTTATTCGGCATTGGACGTAGCGATTTAGTCAATAGCGTAAAGTCTTCAATATGGACATACAGATCGCCTTTACCTGAGCGACCGATGTAGCCTGATACACCGACGATATCGCCCAAATCTAGCGATTTAATACTAGCCAGCGTTTCTGGATCTAACTCTTTACGAGCGACATAGAGTTGAATACGACCACTCATGTCTTGAATGACGATAAATGAGCCACGGTTCAGCATCACTCGACCTGCAACATTGACCTGAATCTTGTCACCGTTAGCCGCTTTTTCTTCGATCTCTTGCTTGTCTATACCTTCAAAAGCAGTTTGCAAGTCTGCCGCATAGTCAGTACGTTTAAATTGATTAGGGTAAGGTTGCTTGCCAGACGCGGTAATCTCGTCTAACTTGGCTTGCAGCTGAGCAATAAGCTCATTAGCTTCTTCTAAGGTTGGTGTTTGTTCTTCTTGATTATTTGTATTCTGCTTTGACATAAATCTCTCAAAATTGTTTAATAAATTTAAATAAAAAGTGCATTAGTTATTATAGGGTTTGTTGAATAGATAATAACCGTTACGCTTATTCACCACCGATACTCGCCATCAGATCGGCTTGGTGCTCACGCATCAAAGCGTCAAGCAACTCGTCTAAATCACCTTCCATGATTGAGTCCAGCTTATAAAGCGTCAAATTGATGCGATGATCAGTCATGCGTCCTTGTGGGAAGTTATAAGTACGAATACGTTCACTACGGTCGCCACTACCGACTAGATCACGACGGATTTCATCTGCCGTATCAACCTGCGCTTGCACCTTAGCTTGCTGAATACGTGATATCAGCATTTGCATGGCTTTGGCGCGGTTTTTATGTTGACTACGCTCTTGCTGACACTCTGCTACTACCCCTGTTGGGATATGCGTTAGGCGCACCGCTGAGTCCGTG
Source organism: Psychrobacter sp. M13 (assembly GCF_030718935.1). Lineage (NCBI taxonomy): Bacteria > Pseudomonadati > Pseudomonadota > Gammaproteobacteria > Moraxellales > Moraxellaceae > Psychrobacter > Psychrobacter sp. M13. Next base: position 1,527,904 of record NZ_CP132194.1, on the reverse strand, counting down.
GTGTTGACGTGCTGACCACCTGCGCCACTTGAGCGATAGGTATCCATCTTAATATCAGCAGGATTAAGATCGACCGTATCATCGATCTCAACGACTGGCATAACCGCGACAGTACAGGCTGAGGTATGCACGCGGCCTTGGCTCTCAGTCTCAGGAACCCGTTGCACTCGATGCGCACCTGACTCAAACTTTAGCCGACCGTATACGCTATTACCAGAGACGCGGCTGATGATCTCTTTGTAGCCGCCATGATCGCCTTCATTGGCTGATAACACCTCAAGCGTCCAGCCTTGGGTTTGGGCATATTTTTGATACATGCGAAACAGATCGCCTGAGAATATCGCCGCTTCATCGCCGCCTGTGCCCGCTCGTATCTCTAAGAATGCTGGAACTTTATCGTTAGGATCTTTTGGTAGCATCATGACGTTGAGCGCTTCTTCCATCTCTACAATAGTATCGCGCGCGCTATCGATCTCATCTTGCATCATCTCTTTCATATCAGGATCAGATGCGTCCTCAAGCATAGCCTCAGCATCCGCTTGATCTTTTTCTGCGCTACCATAATTGAGCCATAGCGTGGTGATATCCATTAAGTCGCTATGTTCGACAGACAGCTCACGGAATTTATTATTATCGCTAATGATTTCAGGATCAGATAGCAGTGCAGTAACCTCTTCATAGCGGTCTACCATCTGGTCTAAACGTAGGCGTAAGGATTCTTTCATAACGTAACTTTTTAAATAATTATAATAAGAGAGCGATTATAGCAAATTTTTGCCACAACATTAGAATCACTACGTAAACTTGCGGTTTATATAACGTTTAGATTAAAAATGAGTATAAATATCAGTGTTGAGAGCAAATCTAAAGTAAAAAATAGCTAAGATTGCTCTCAGCTATTTTTTAATACTATTTTCAACCATGAATAATATATAGTAAAAGCGCTATCTAAACCTTTTTAACCAGTACTGAGCCAATGGAATAACCCGCACCAAAGGAGCAGATGACGCCCAAATCACCTGATTGTAGCTCGTCTTTGTAGCGATGAAAAACAATCATCGGACTGGCTGAGCTGGTATTAGCAAATTCAGCGATCACGCTTGGCACAATTGATTTATCAGCTTCTTTACCCATTACGGTGCGCAAGATAAGATCTAGCATATTGGCATTGGCCTGATGTAGCCACATCATTTTGATATCAGAAGTTGGTATTTCATTATCTTGCAAATGCTCTAAGATCACTTGTGATACTTTTGGGCAGACCTCTTTAAATACTTTGCGACCATTTTGTAAAAATAGTTTATCGGTTACAGGTTCGCGTATATCAGGATACATCTGCGTCTGGGCTGCCAAGAACTCTGAGCGATCCATAAAGCCATATTCGTTTTTGATATTGGTTGAAAACTGAGTAAATAGCTTCGCATTCACGATCTCATAGCCTTTTGGCGTCTCTAAATTCTCTACGATACATGCCGTTGCCACATCGCCAAAGATAAAGTGACTGTCACGATTACGCCAGTTCAGATGCGCTGAGGTAATTTCAACGTTAACGACTGCAACGCGGCGGGCTAAGCCTGATACGATAGAGCCGTGCGCTTGTGACAGACCAAAAGTCGCCGCACTACAAGCCACATTCATATCATAAGCAAAGCCGCCAATCATGCCGATTTCATTTTGAATCTCGATAGCGATAGCAGGATATGTGCGCTGAAAGTTTGAGCAAGCAAGGATGATACCGTCCAAATCATTGGCCTCTAACCCTGCGTCCGCTAGCGCGTCTTTGAGCGCTGCTGCGCCCATTTCTGCCATGACTGACAGCTCTTCACCAAGATGACGATAAGGTATCACAGGTGCCATAATGTCAGTATTTAAGATACCGTCTTTTTCCATCACATAGCGTGACTTAATGCCTGATACCTTTTCGATAAACTCAGCAGAGGATGGCTGCAAGGCGGGTATAGTCTCGTTCGCTATCTCCTCGGCGTGCTCTTGGTTGTAATTTTCAACATAGTGATTAAAGGATTCGACCAGCTCTTCGTTGCTGATACTATAGGGAGGGATGAACAGGCCAGTGCCAGTGATACAAGTGGTCATAATTAGGCTTCCTTATTTATTACTGATAATGCTTATAGTGTTTACAAATTAGCTCAAAAGGTGAGAGTACATTCAGTAAGTAGCGGTAAATGAGAATCAACGTCTTTATTATGCCTGAATAAGTTTATTATTCTAATAGTTTGTTACAAATAACCAATTTAGATAGATATTGAAGCAAAGCATCATTTTGTCTGCAAAAAGTTGCGTTATAATCAGTGCTATTTAAACGTTTTTGATAACTAGGTCGAATGTTTAACACGCCCTAATAAATTTGGAATAATAATGATAGAGATTCTTAACGGGCTGTTTGGTCAGTATGCTGATTATCCTACGCTTTTTATTGGTCTAGAACTAATTGCTGTAATCTTTGGCATAGCAAGCGTATTACTTGCCAGCAAGCTCAATGTGCTAGTGTTCCCTATTGGCATTATTAGCACTGCCATATTTGTCTACTTACTTTGGCAGTGGCAGCTATTTGGTGATCTTTTTATTAATGCTTATTATACAGCGATGGGTATTTATGGCTGGTTTAACTGGTCAAAAAACAAAGCCAATGATGCTCAAAACGATATCAGTATCGAGCATATTCAAGCCCGTGATATTCCAACTTTAGCGCTGCTAGCGAGTGCCACTGTCGCTTTTGTAGCGCTGATATACTATCTTCGTCCCGTCATCACGAATAACTTTAGCTTTGATGGCGTAGTGCTCGGTATGCATTTATTTACTTGGGTGGATTACACCGACATGCTGACAACCGCGCTGTTCTTAATGGCTATGTGGCTGATGGCCAATCGCAAGATCGAACACTGGCTACTATGGATAGTTGCTGATGCGATATCAGTGCCGCTATACTTTTATAAAGGTCTTACCTTCACCGCGCTACAGTATGTAGTGTTTACCGCAATTGCAATCTGGGCTTATTATGAATGGCAACAGCGCTACCGCATACAGTCTGATGCAGCATACGCCTGATACTGTCTTTAAGGTCGCCATATTAGGTGCTGAGAGTACCGGCAAAACGACGCTTTGCCGCGATTTGGCAGCGCATTTTGAGTGCCCATGGGTGCCTGAGTATATGCGTATTTATTTGCAAGAGAAATGGGATAAAGATGGGCAGACTTGTACTTGGGAGGACTTACTGCCTATTGCACAAGGTCAAATCGAACTAGAGAACAAGCTGGCACTAGAGTCGGCACAATCTGAAAATAAATACTTATTCTGCGACACTAGTCTGTTTGAGCTGATGGTATACGCCAATTGGTATTATAGTGACTGCCCTACTGAATTAACTCAAGCTGCTCTGACTCATCATTACGATTTGATTCTACTGACTAAGGTCGATACTCCTTGGGTCGCTGATGATCTGCGGGACAGTCCCAATGCTCGAGATGCTATAAGTACACGCTTTGAAGAACAGCTTAATCACTACAACAAGGCGTTCCAAAGTATTGGCGGTGATAGAGAGCAGCGTGTTCATCAAGTTGTAGAATGCTTGAAAGATTTTACTTAATTTTGCTTAGACTGTTTTATTTGATAAATGAGAATTTTATGAGAAATATGGTATTAACTTTGGTAGCTAGTGTTTTACTAAGTGCTTGTACCACTAATCCCAAGCTAAACGCCCAAAATATTATGGATTGTACTGGTCTGGGAGTTATAGAGATAAATGGCTTTGATAAGAGCAGTAATCTTTTTAAAAAAAACGATCCTTATTATATTAGAAGATATGAGCCTCATACTGCCTTTGAAGAAGTTAAAATCGTTGGCTGTACTAAGGTATCCAGTGGAGAGAAACTAGTTAGACTATATACGTCAGCTTATGGAGAGGATATAAAGTATGGCTCTTATTATAAAAATCAGAACCAGCAGCAAATCTTTCCACTATTCATTAGCTCAACCGCTTCCTCTTCTCTAATGACTCAGACAAACCTTCAAGCGCTAAACCAAAAGCTTGCTTATCTAAAATCTGAGTATTCGACCGTACCAAAAAAGCAACCCGATTGGTATGTGCAGATTGAACAATCCTCAAAGCAGCCTGTTTTAGTTTCTAATGCTAGAGATAGCGCTATGCGCGGCTTGATGGCTAATAGAACGATGGCACTAACCAGGGATGACGTCTTAGAAATTAACACTTTAATGACTGACTACTGGGAGCGATAACATGCAGAAACTATTACTTTTACTTTCATTGCCATTATTACTTACTGCCTGTATATCAGACGCAGGCATCAGAGCATCAAATTTAATGCATAAACAGCAAAATACACATACCGCTGTTGCCTTTGGTGAATTACGAGTAAATGAAGAAAAATTAGGAAGTTATATAACTTTTTTGGGAGAGTATAAAGTCGAGGAGTCTTGGGATAATACTCTGTTTAATATAGATAAGGTGGTTATCGAAGAGATGAATAATAAAATTATTGTTTTCTCTTATCCAAAAGGGTGGCAAATACCCAATCAAAAAACTGAGTTCACAGGCTGTCAAGTCATCAATAATAGTGGGCACTCAGACTATGGCTTTAATCATACCGAGCAAACCCTTATATGCGTAAGTACCACTGGTAACGTATATAAGGGTTACAGCTCTATGCAAGTTGTGAAAACGAGTGACAACACTATTGGCAAAGTTAAAAGACCCGGTGTAATTTTGAATGCTTTAATGCCACAGTACGATGTAAAGATTAACACGCCTTATGGCATAGAATTAAATCTTTGGGATGAAAGTCAGCCTGTATTAGCGGTTAGAAAGGATAAATAGTGAGGTAGGTTTTATCTAATTTTTAAGCATCATGCTTCGGCGTTCTAAATCAAACAGGCCTAATGAAGCATAATTAGATTAAAACCTATAACTAAAGGCTAATTTCCACAAACTCTCCATCTTCTCTACATTATTTTTCATTATTTTTCCCCTATGATTATTTTAAAACCATCGGCTGTATCAGCAGTTCGGTATTAAAACTAATATAGGGAGCTATCATGCAAAAGACACTGGCTATCAAAATATTTATTATCGCAGGCTTATGCGTAATCTTCGGTATAGGTCTAAACATATTTAGCTCTGTTATTTATGAGCGACAAAGCTATGCAGATTCAGTCGTTAGAGAAATTGCAGAGCAGCATGTGAATCCGCAGGAGATTATTACCCCATTTATTGCAATCCCTACTACTGTAACCCCAAAGTGTGCCATTGTTGCCACCGAAAAAGCCTCAGAATGTGCAGCACCCTATAACAAAGTTGAAACTATTTTTGCCGCGCAAACTCAGTCCAAGCAAGATTTAGAAGTGAGTACAGATACTTATCAGCGCGGTATTTATCACGCAACTAGCTACAATGGCGATATAAAATTTGATCAAAATTATTTATTACCAGATCAGGAAAATGGGCTGTCTCTAAACACGTCAAATCAAGACTTAGCAGTAGTAACTACACCAGCGCTAACTAATAATGCAAGCAGGGTCACTCCCGAGCAAACAATCACTCACTGGGATAGAGCAAGATTAATTATTCCCGTATCAGACTTACGTGGTGTGGCGACTTTGCCGACAGTGACCATTAATGAACAAGCTATTAAAGCCACTTATCCAGAGACACCAATGGTTCGTGGTTTGACTTATGTCGAAGTCGCTTTGCCTCAGCAAGTGTTAGCTCAGTTAAGCACTCAATCTTTACAGGTCAACAGTAGCGTAAACTCTAATGCCTTAGCTATCGAGGAAAACAAAAACAGACAGCCTATCAAGATTGCTATTGATCTGCCTCTAGCAGGTATTAGTAGCTTGAACACGGTGCCGACTGGACAGAACTTTGAAATGGCTATGCGTAGTAACTGGCATGCGCCAAACTTTATCGGTAAAGCCCTGCCGAATACCAAAGACTTTAGTGCGGATGGTTTTGAGGCAAATTGGCAAAATCAGTATTTGACTGTCGCTAACACCCAATACCTGACCCAATGCCTAGCGACTCCTAACAATCAGTGCACGGTCATAAGTAAAGCTACTTTTGACACCAATAGTTATGACTATGCTGACCAAGCAGCAGCTATGGCGGTTGAAGAAGCAAACGGCACTGTCAGCACTAATGTACAGCTAAATAGCTTTGGCGTGAGCTTTGCTGAGCCTAATGACGTCTACCTACAAACTGAACGCACTATGAAATATGCATTGCTATTAATACTGGTATCATTTGCCACTTTCTTTTTGTTTGAAATCGTAAAATCCAGTCGTATCCACCCGATTCAATATTTGCTGGTCGGTTGTGCGCTGTTAGTATTCTATGTGCTGTTGCTTCCTCTTGCTGAGCAGATTGCTTTTTGGCAAGCTTATGCTATTGCTGCCAGTGCCTGTGTCGGACTGATTGGCTGGTACACTTATTATGTACTTAATGGGTTAAAACGAGCGGCTATTTTTACCACCATATTAGCTGGATTATATGGCGCGTTTTATGGCATCTTGACCACAAAGGATATGAATTTATTACTTGGTGCCGTATTCTGCTTTGTACTACTCGCCTGCGTAATGGTGATGACCCGTAAGATTGACTGGTATAAAGTGGCTTGATATAAATACTGCATCTCATTACTTAATTCTGGTACTGAAACTAGGGTCTGTTGATGATTAATGGGCAATTTATTTTAACAATAGATTGTCCTTTTGTAGTAAAGTGCGCCAAGTCATTTATCATAAAATATAAAACAATTATTTTGTTTAATATTTCTAATTTTAGGAATGCTTTTGAAAGCTGCGCTCTATACGATTATCGCCTTGATTGCCTTTGCTGCAAACTCACTTTTTTGTAGAATGGCCTTAGCAGAAGGTTACATCGATGCTTGGAGCTTTACGATCATTCGGCTGTTAGGTGGCGCTATTTGCCTTAGTATTATTATGGTAGTACATGCACGCCGTCTCACCCGCCAGAGTATGGCCGATACTAGCATTGATACCGATATCAGCATTAATAATAACGCTATTTTAAACGATAAAGGCAGCTGGCTAAGTAGTATAAGCCTAGTAGTTTATGCGCTATGCTTTTCGTTGGCTTATGTAGAGCTAGATACAGGTACTGGTGCGCTTATCTTATTTGCAGCGGTACAACTGACGATGATTGGCTGGGGTATCTATAAAAAGGAGCAACTAAGCGCGCTGCAATGGATCGCTTTTATGGTAGCTGTGGCTGGTTTTATTTATCTAATGCTGCCCTCAGCTGCTGTGCCCTCACTATCTGGTGCTGCGATTATGGCGATTAGCGGGGTCGCATGGGGCGTGTATAGCATCCGTGGACAATCCTGTATTTCACCGCTACGAGCTACTGGATTTAACTTTATAAGAAGCCTAGCTGCTATTCCTATTATAGGTTTGATGGCAATTGGCTATCTAAGTGATATTCAGTCTGAAGGCATCGTGTTAGCCTTTATCTCAGGCGCGATTACCTCAGGTCTTGGTTACAGTATCTGGTATACAGCGATGCCGCTATTAAAAAGTACCCAAGCAGCGGTTGTCCAGTTTTGTGTTCCTGTGCTTGCCGCTGCTGCTGGTGTACTGTTTTTATCTGAACAGTTAACGATGCGTTTTATAGTCGCAAGTAGCATTATTTTAGGCGCGGTGTTGGTGTTTATTTTGAATAAAAAGGCGGCAAAGTTAGCTTCTTAAGAGGAGTATTTTTTTAATAGAATTAGCATTAAAACATCGTATTCTGCATACAGAAGAATTCAATAAATAGGTATGTATGACGAAGAGGTTGATGCTATATTTAACGCATTATTCTTGATGTTCAAAACCAACTAATAGGAAATACTATGCTAAAACTTATACCCGCTATCGCCTGCGTCCTAGCCTTATCCTCTTGCGCTAGTTTGCAATCTAACTCTAATGCCAACAGTCACCAACAAAGCACTATGCAAAACAATGGTTTGATCAGTATGCAAAGCAATCACTCAGTCAAGCAGACGGCTGATCGATTTGAGTCTATTGCTAAAGATAAAGGCTTAACCCTATTCACTAGAATTGACCATCAACAAAACGCTATGAATGCAGATTTAACCTTGAAACCTACTGAAGTTATCATCTTTGGTAATCCTAAAGCAGGAACGCCTTTGATGAATTGCGCCCCAAGCGTCGCGATTGATTTACCACAAAAAGTACTCATTAGCGAAGATGCCGGAGGTCTAGTTGCGCTCACTTATAATGATCCCAGCTACCTAAAAGCGCGTCACAATATTAAAGGCTGCGACAAAGTTATCAGCAACATATCTATGCTGCTTAATAATCTAGCAGCTGCTGCAACCGCAAAGTAAAATGCTCATATGGTTAACGCAAACATAGTTAAGCCGCTTTGAAATTTTTCTTTAAAAAAGGGTAGATTATAGAGCCAAGAGCTAGCTCTATAATCTACCCTTTTACAATTTCTCAAATCAGCTATTCTTTGTACGCTATAAACTGCACTACAGCGCTAATTCCTTGGTGACGTGTCCCTTCTGAAACCATACGCTGTGTCTCTACCCCAACGACTTCTTTGAGTTCTGCAAGCTCGTACTGCAAAGTGGCTAATGAGCCAAATCGATCCTTTTGAGTCGCTGGTGGCCCACCAACCGCATCCATCTCGAGCTGCTGCTGGGTATAAGCCTCTAAAATAAGCACGCCAGCAGGCTTTAACGCTGCTGCAATCTGAGCATGGATATGCTGACGAAGCGGCGTTGGCAGATGTACCCACATAACGACAATACCGTCCCACTGCTGCTCACCAAACTCGTAATCAGCAAGATCTACTACTTGAGTCGTGATAGTGACACCTTTATCATTAGCCAGTTGTTGTGCTTTATCTAAGCCTACCTTAGAGGAGTCCATACCCGTAACTTGATAGCCGTTTTGAGCCAAGAATACAGCATTCCTACCCTCACCTTCAGCCAGACACAGTACGCGTCCGCCTGCTGGTATACGGCCAAACTCATCTCTCAAAAAATCATTAGGCTCAGTCCCAAAAGCAAACCCTGCCTCGCTATAACGCTCATCCCACATTTTACTTCTCCTTGTATTCATACGTCCGATGACAAATTATGAGTACGCTACGATAATGATAAGAATGATCTAACGTACCAAAATAACAGGAGAGGTCGTCTTAGCGATCACTTTGGTCGTCGTACTGCCTAAGAATAACTGCTGAAATTTAGAGCGACCATAAGCACCGATGACGATAATATCAACATCGTTTTTCACTTGAAACGCGAGCAGTCCATCAACCGCATTAGACTCAGGTAAGTGATGGGTATCGACCAAATATCCTGCCGATTTTAGCTGCTCTGAGGCGGCGACTAAGCTCTGTCTTGAAGAGTCATCATGATTGCCTATCATGACAATATGACCTTTCAAGCTTTTTAATACCGGGCTTTTGGTGATTAAGCCAACTGCTTTGACAGCAGTATCACTGGCATCAAAAGCTATCATATATGAGCTTGGCGTCTTAAAGTCTTCAGAACAAATTAAGATAGGGACACTTGATGAGCGAGCGATGGTTTCAATTTGACTACCGATATTAATATGATCATTTTTATGATCTTCTCCGCGTCGTCCCATGACGATGGCGCGACTACTATCTTTATAGAACTCAATTACGGATAACAGCTTGCCACGGCGGCGAAAAACATTAACCTCAACGTCAGACTTCCCATTAATATAACTTTTGGTGTCTTCAACTAGCGCTTTACTATAATCATTAGCTATTTGTGATCTTTGCTCGTCTATCTTAGTCAATTGCTCTAATAGATTTTGGCGGCTGTTCATCCCTATCGAGCCTGCTAAACTACGCCTTGTTGATGCTGGAACATCGATAGCGTTGAGCAGGGCTACTGGTAGATTTAATTTATTGGCATACCAAATGGCATAATCGCAAACCGACTCCGTCACCGCTGATCCATCAACACATGCTAAAATATTCAATTGAGTAGTCATAACTTCTCCTTAATTAGGGTCTGTTGACAGTAGTTGCTAAGAGAGTCGATTGAAAGTACTAAGTCTATTACCTGATACTATAAAAAGGGTTAATTAGACAAATCTTTAATCTGCTCATAATAAGCACTGATACATAAATCAAGCTATAAACAGCTGAAATAGATTTATAATTGTTAGGGCCTGTTGGACATTCATAAACGTTAGCTCGTTTTTATCATTAATAGTTTAGCTACTAGGGCGTGGCTCAATTTAAAAATGGTGATAAAAATGAGCAAAATTGCAGCAGGGCTAGAATAATAGCGCTATTAATATCGATATATTGATGAGCTATTTGACACTGCTCTGCCAATATTTAGCCTTTTTTAGTCCATTTAGTCTCGGACGTTCAGATTAGAGACATGCCCTAACTATAACAACGAAATAATTTGATGTTGAATTAGCTTGAGTTTAGAATCTTAAAACTAGGTATTACTATGAAAAATAGCTTATTGATAATAATTGTTGGCACTGTGGTTTGCTTACCTACTTATGCCGCTAACTATAACAGTTTTATTGCGCCAAGCTCCTTAGGTAAGGATGTCAATACTTTAAATAAGCAGTACAAGCTGGGGCTAAGTAAACAAGACTGGAATGGCTATAGCAATAGCGATTCAGACGCTTGTAAGCTGGATGTAGGAGTCACTAAAAGCGGTAAAATAAATTTCATTACTATAATGAACACTGAGAACTGTCAGTATAGCACCCAATCAAATGTCACTTATAATAGTAAAAACACTGAGACTAGGAATTTACTTAGCCAAGTTGATATAGAAAATGTACAGTTTATTCCAGGCTGCTTTAATTGCCCATCACGGATAGAGATTACCGACGAGCTGCTGATCAATCGCGCTGAGGATAGTTATTATACCAAGTTTGAAATACAGGGCTACAATAAAGCCTATATAGATTATATCGCCAAAAAGCTTTTTGGGAGTACCTTAGATGATTATTATTCTATGATGGATATGCTAGAGCTTAGAGCTGCGCAAGATGAAAACTTTTATGATCGCAACGCCTTTAAGCTACAGGCTATTAAGACGTATAACTTACAAGATAAACCGCTAAGCTATACGATCGCTCTAAAATAGTTTTATAGAGCATATTTAAAAGGGCTACTCTTATAAGGGTAGCCTTCCTAGTAAACAAATCTATGCTATTCCGCTTCCTCAACGACAATATCCATAGCCTCTTCTTCTAACTCATAGGCCTCTTCAGTAGCTAACGCCTCTGTTTGCATTTTGAATACAGATAACATATTGAATAACATTTTACCCATAAATGTGCCATTACCCGCGCGATAATACTCAGCCAGCTCTTTACTATAGGCTCTTATATCTACACTATTACTGGCATTAGGTATTTGCACATCGCTTGGTAAGTTAGGAAAGATAATGTCTTGACGTTGTAGTGGCAGATATTGCTGTAGTACATCAATGGTCTTTTGCGACTTAGCGGTATCATTAGCACTAGTGTCAAACGAGGTCTCACCACGTTCATGATACCACTGTAGTTGGCCTCTGTTATCAAAGCCATATAATTGCTGTGCTATCGACTCAATTTTGTTAGCTGATAGATCAGAACTGTCCAATTTTTCTAAACCGTCTGTACTAGCAACGACATCCATATTGTCGATATCGGCTACATCCTCATCGGCAGTGATTATTTTATTAATCATTGCTAGTCCTTTTTTGACAATGTTATTACTACTAAGCGAGCCTGTTGCAAAAATCGCGCTTGGGGTTTCTACATCGATGTCATTGTCTATAAGCTCAGGATACTGTACGCTTATTTTCTCATAAAAATAACGCAGGTAGTCCATTTGCATTTGCTCAGAGCTAGTACTAGTTTGTAATCGACGAATAATTTGTGGGCTTTGCATCATAGGCGCAAGCTGCTGCTCGGGTAGCTTAGGAGTTAAGGTAAGTAAGCTATTAGGCGCAATAAAATCAAACTGGCTGACATCTGCTTGCTCATAGATATAGTCTATCGCCTCAAAGTGTGTTTTTATGACCGCACTACCAAAACCTTTCGGTAAAGTGCCATCGTCAATCGCTAAGCGCAGCCATTTATTTTGCCACTTAACACCAAGCTTATTGTCTAATAATTCTGAATTAAACATCGCAAAATTATCTGCCCAAAGGTAAATATTACCTGACTTTAGATCGACATAAACAGGCTGATTAATACTGCTCGTATTATTGCGAGACTGATATTGAGCGCTACCGAGCATAGTGAATCGACCTGCCAGCGGCTGATAAACTCCTTGGGCATTAATAGATAAAGGCTTTAGTAGATAGGCGTCTAGCAATTTTGCTTTTTTGATATCTAATACGCTGGTTTTGTCATCAAAGCTATCAAATAGTTGCTGATAATAAGGGGATATAGCTTCTTTATTATTATTTTCGCTCTTACTATTATCAGTAGCGTTGGATTTAATATGGCTGGTTTCAACAATAGTTGCGCCCTCCTGCCCTACTTCCTCAGACTCTACAACAACAATTTCATCATCTTCGCTATAGGCTGATTCATCGTAATCGTATGGGTCAGACTCTTCGTAATATCCATTATCATAATCATAATCGTCATAACCTTGCTGAGCGCTCCATGCCTCATAAGCCTGATTACAGTCTAGATAGCTTTGTTTTATAGCGCCGCGCTGGGTTTCAAAGGCCGTATCTGTTACCTCTGCGTCTAGCGCCTCGGCCTGCGTTATCAAGTCTGCATACGCTTGATCATGAGTATCCACGCAATAACTATCGACATCATCGGTAGCGACCAGCTGCGTGCTGTCAATATTGCTAAACTGCTGCTCATTACTGATCTGCATATCACTATGGTAGCTAAAAGACTGGCGGCGCTGCTTTTGAAGTGCTTGAGCCAAAATCGTTTTAGCTGCTGTAGACGTGTTGTTAGCAGCGCTGGAGACATTGACAGGTGTAGTCTGACAGCCTACGAGTAACAAACCGCTAAAGACAAAGGCGCTCGATAACAAGGTGGTAACATTACTTTTTAACGGCAATTTATTTATTTTAGCTTGAAATATGGTTTTCATTATTTATCCTTAAATGCGTTACTCTGATATATTGACTTTTGAATGACTCTTATCATCTTTAATCGTTATCAGTGTCACTTTCATAAGCATCAGCAACGTCTTCAGTGACATCATTATAAGAGTCATAGTCACTATCGTCATAACTATAGCGAGCATAACGCGCTTGCGAGAGTCTCTCTTTTTGAAAACGCTGATCGTCAAGCCAAGCATTGCCATCTATTGCAGGCGCAGCATTCACACCAAAAGACTGCGTTAATAATGGTGTTAGTGTATGCTGATTAAACTGGGCTTTATCGTAGCGTACTTGATTGAGCATAGCCGTCTGTTGACCGAACAGATCGCCACCTATATTGAGGCGTTGTTGCTTGGCGAGCAGGCGATCTGAGCTGTCCAGATAATAGTAATTGACTTGGTTAAATGACAGAGGGCCGATCGCCTCTATCAGCTGCATCAGCGACCCTATATCGGCGCTTTGGTAGCCTTTATTATAGAGCTGGATTTTGGCAATAGCACGGCTGAGCACAGCATCATCAGGATACTTATCAGGATTGGCCTGTACATAGCTATCTAGTGACTGGCTGAAGTGTTTAAGGACTTTACCGAGCAACTCACCGCTTTGCTTACTGCCAAAATAGACCTTTACTGCGCGCGTGGCCCCTACCTCTTTTGCAAAGGCATCACCTTTGATATCTATAGCACTGAAGTTGTCCTCAGGCAGCTCCGCCATACCCTCTTGTACCGCACTGATGAGCGCATCATATATCACCTCAAAAGGCAGCTGCGAGGTTATACTCTCAGGCAGACCAAAATCTACCGTATGTGCTGTCATCTCGTTGGGTAGCGGCGTATGTTCAGGATTGAGCAAAGCCGCTAGCGGCATCAATGCCGAGGGATCAAGAGTGATACGGCTGTCTTTAAAATCCAGTGCTAGCGGTATTTGTATCGATGAGCTAAGCGTTGGCGTTAGGTAGTCGTAGCTATAGACACTCTGCAGTTGTTTTTGCTCAGGCTTATAGTGACTCACACTATTGAAGGTTAAGTTTTTGTATTGATAAGCATTCATCGCTTGAACTTGCTCAGGGGTACGATCCAGCATACCCAACATGCTGCCAAGCATACCTGTCAAAGGCTCATTTGCAGTGACACTATCTTTGTTAGTGCTCGCTTGCTGCTTTTGAATTTGCATCGCCTCATAGCTCTTTAATAACCCTTTTGGGTTTAATTTATCAAGCTTATCCTTTATGCCGCTATCTTCATAATCGTCGTCCGAGCTATAGCCATAGTCACCATCTTGATCATAACCGTATTCATCATAGCCTTCATAATCGTAGCCGTTTATATCATAGCCATAATAATCATAACCATCATAGTCATAGCCATCTCTATCGTAGCCATCGTAGTCATAACCATACTCATCATAACCCTCAGCATCATATTCAAGCGCGGCGTCATAGTCATCAGCGTCGGGCTCTACAACGACCACCTCGTCTGCTGCGTCCACTCGGCTATCACTTTCTAACTCATCCTCTTCGTAGACGCTTTCTTCATAATAACTATCGTCTTCTGCATCATCATAATCGCTATAGCTTTGATTTTCAGCATTATAAGCATAGAGTTCAATAACTGTCTTGAGTAGACTAGTAGATCCTGCGTCAATGCTATCGGACTTAATAAAAGGCGTTGAATAATAACGCGCTTGCGCTACGGCAACTTGCTCTGTCGCTAAATGCTGGCGTATGGCTTTTATTAATCGAGTTTTGGCTTGGGTTTCTGTACTAGGAAATTGGCTTTGATCAAATAGCTGCTCATAACGCTCATCATTAGCATTAAGTGCCGTATTAAAGCTCTGCGCTTGGGCTTGATTTTGACGGCTATCGGCGACACTGAAATCAATCATAGCTTTGCCACTGTTTTTGATTGGTGTAGGATTGGATTGACAGCCTACTAACACAGTGCTACCAAGCATCACGGCACAGACTGCTAGTGAAAGGGTTTTATGCTTATTGTTTTTAATAGGTTCAAGGTGGGATGCTTGTTTTTTAACCAAAGAGTGCTGAATAGGCAATGACATAAAAACCCTTATGTTTATCGAATAATAGATATTTTAGTTATGCTAATAACACTTTTATTTATAACACATAAGATTACATTTTAGTAATTAAAAAGTAAGGTATATTCATCTCGTATTGATAAAAATTCTTTAACAGTAAAAGCAGCACATCCTTAAGCCACGCTAAAGACGATCGTAAATCATGAAGAGATAATAAGTAGCCACTGCTGAAAGATATACTATGCATTTTATATCAGATCATTCACAACAAAGGCTTAACCTTATTTAATTTCTAGCCGTTACGCTTTTATACTGCTACTCTGAACCTGTCATTAAACGAATGATACCAAGTATTAATAGTAAATTAGTCACTCTCTTCTCATCCGTAAAAGGATTTTGCGATGCATAAATCAACCCTAAAAATTAAGCAAAACCGAACGACTATTAAAGCCGCTATTGTTATTATTAGTAGTGCGGTTTTAGTTCACCTACCTGCTCATGCCGCTCAACCTACTCAAGACACTATCAATACCACTTCGATAAATACTAGCGCCATAAATCTAGCGATCATGACTGACGCACCAACGATACTTTCTGAAACTCAGCGCATTACTGTTGCAGCGCCTGATAGTCTAAAGAAAATACCCAACACAACGGCTAAAACGGATCAAGCCATCTACTCTGCGGATGCGATTCATCATCCCGTTTGGGCAAAGAATGGCATGGTTGCCACGCAAGAAGCGCTCGCTTCAGATATTGGCTTAAAGATTTTGAAAGAGGGCGGTAATGCGGTCGATGCAGGCGTCGCAGTTGGCTTTGCCTTAGCTGTCACTCTGCCCCGTGCTGGTAATATCGGCGGTGGTGGTTTTATGATGATTTATGATGCCAAGCAAGACAAAACCGTGGCACTCGATTACCGTGAAAAAGCGCCCAGTAGCGCCACTCGTGATATGTATCTCGATGAGGAAGGCAACGCCGTCAGTGACTTATCTCGCTATCATGGCTTAGCCGTTGGCGTGCCCGGCACTGTCGCAGGACTGCTCAAAGCGTTAGATGATCACGGCACGATGAGCCGCGGAAAAGTCATGGCACCAGCGATTGCGTTAGCAGAAGATGGCATTGAAGTGACTGCAGGACTGTCTGAATCATTAGAAGCCTTAAGTGACCGTTTACAAAAATGGCCCAGCACTAAGAAGGTGTTTTTTAAAGCCGATGGCAGCGCCTATCAACCCGGAGAGCGCTTAAAGCAGCCAGAGCTTGCCCGCTCGCTAAAGCTGATAGCCGCGCAAGGCGCCGATGGATTCTACAAGGGAGAAACCGCTCAAAAATTGGTCAAAGCAGTCAACGAAGCAGGCGGCCTGATGAGCTTGCAGGATTTGAGCGATTATAAAGCAATCGCCCGCGAGCCAGTCAAAGGCAATTATCGTGGCTACGAGATTGTCTCGATGCCACCGCCTTCTTCTGGTGGTATTCATATCATCCAGATTTTGAATATTTTAGAAGGCTATCCGCTCAAAGACTATGGACAAAACAGCGCCCAGACCATCCACTTAATGGCTGAGGCGATGCAATTGGCTTATGCAGATCGAGCGGAGTACTTAGGTGACTCAGACTTTGTCGACGTACCTGCCAGCGGTCTCACCTCTCAAGCTTATGCAGACAAACTGCGCACCTTAATTGATCCAAATAAAGCCACGCCAGCCGCGACGATTAAAGCCAACAACCCTCTGCCTTATGAAAGTGACCAAACCACGCATTTCTCTATCGTGGATAAAGATGGCAATGCGATAGCCAATACTTATACGTTGAACTTCTCTTATGGCACTGGATTAGTCGCTGAAGGAACAGGAATTTTATTGAATAATGAAATGGATGATTTCTCTGCTAAGCCGGGCGTGCCTAATGGTTATGGGTTACTTGGCGGTGAAGCCAATGCGGTCGAAGGCGATAAGCGCCCCTTGTCTTCTATGAGCCCTACTTTAGTGTTCAAAGACAGCAAGCCTTATATCGTCACAGGTAGCCCAGGTGGTAGTCGTATCATCACCACCGTCACCCAAATCCTATCAAACGTCATCGACCATGATATGAATATCGCTGAGGCCACTCATGCACCTCGCATTCACGACCAATGGTTGCCAGATGAGATTCGCATCGAAAAAGCGTTAAATATCGACACCGTCAAAAAGCTTGAATCAATGGGCCATACGATCAGTCCAAAAGCTGCCATGGGCTCGACTCAGTCGATTATGATAACGCCAAACGGTGTCTACGGCTCATCTGACCCACGTATCGTCGATGCGGCTGTGGTTGGGTATTAGTAAATGTCCCTAACTTGAATGTAGAGGACTAAATATTGCTAAGAATAGGCACTTATGCTGTTGACTGAATTACTAGACACGCAGTAGTACTAATTACGATTATATTAGCCCTCGTTTATGTAACAGTATCGAGGGCTTTTTTATGGGTAGTATTAACCTTGAGTATGTCACTATCTGGACGTCCTAATCAATATTCAGCGTATTATCGATAGATGTACTTGACGAAACTGCGTAGGCGACATTCCTGTAAACTGTTTGAACTGGCGGCTGAAAGCACTATGATCACTATAGCCACAGTTTAATGATATTTGAGTCACTGACATCTCAGGCATCGCTAACAATTTAATCGCGTACTCTAAGCGGATCTTTTGGACAAACTGTAATGGTGACATGTTCAGTACTGCTTTGAACGTCCGCTCTAATTGCGATAAGCTGAGATTGGCTAACTCCGCCAACTGCGAGATATGTATTTTCTGATCAAGGTGATTACGCACAAACTGGGCCACCGCAGCCAAACGCGCATGCTTGCGTAAAATGCGCTCGTTATCTTCATCAATATCAACTGATATGCCTACCATTGCGATAATCTGTTGCTTCTTATCATAAATAGGCAGTTTATTGGTGATACACCAACCGAGTTTTCCTGATGCATAGCTATGGAGCTCTAAGTTATCAACTATCACCTTGCCTTCTTGTAACACCTTTTTATCTTGCAAAATATAATCTTTACTTTGTTGGTGAGAGAACATCTGTTCTGAGGTAAAACCAATAATTTCCTCATGCTTATGCAATTTACAGCGTTTCAACAAGGTCTTATTCGCAAGTTGATACCGTGCCTGCTCGTCCTTTACAAAAAAAACTACGTTGGAAAGCGTATCGAACAAAGGCAGCAAAAGCGAAACACTACCAGTGAATACCTCGCTACTGTCTGGATTGTAATCTGCCATGCTCTGTGACAATGACACTGGAAGCCTGGTAAGCGCTGAACTTTCTACAGAATGACTACTCATACCTACTCCTTGTCGTATCAATGGCATTAGTAAAACAGTTTTTTATTAACGAATGATACTACTGCTATATAGCCATCATATAAGACCAGCTATCGCTACACCACTTTTAATAAACAATTGTTCATTTAATTTCAGTCAAAACCTCTTCTAGTGTACACCGACCCACTATGCAGAAGTACGCATTTTTTCATCAAAAAACAGCAAGACGATACATTTAAAAAAGTCCATTCTATTGATAGACCTCAATCATAAGTCACTTGTTATTCCCTATAAAAAAGTGACGATCAGGTCTAAGGAACAATAATGGAATGCAATTTTTTCACGGATGAATTAGGACGTCGGTCATGGTCTCTACACTATTTAATTTCAAAATCATTGACTCACATACTGGCGGTGAGCCTACGCGTATGGTTTATGATGGTTTCCCTGATCTCATCGGCAGCACTATTCAAGACAAGCTGCAATACTTCAAACAAAACTTTGATCATTTGCGTCAAAGTATCATTCTAGAGCCACGCGGTAATGATGTGCTTGTTGGCGCCCTGCTGTTCCCTGCAATAAATCCTAAAGCGGTAGCTAGTGTTATTTTCTTCAATAACTCTGGATATTTGGGTATGTGCGGCCATGGCACTATTGGCGTTATCGTCTCCTTAGCATATCAAAAAAAAATAACTGCTGGCGTGCATTGGCTTGAGACTCCTGTGGGTTTAGTCCAAGCCACGCTCCATGAAGATAGCAGCTGTAGCGTTCAAAACGTCCCCTCTTATCGTTATAAAAAACAAGTAACAGTAGACGTTCCTGAGCTGGGACTCATCCAAGGTGATATCGCATGGGGTGGCAATTGGTTCTTTTTAGTCAGTGAGCATGGGCAAGATATTAAAGCCTGCAATGTCAAACAACTCACTCAAATAACTATGCAAATTAAGCAAGCATTGATCGCTGCCAACATCACGGGCGAAAACGGTAGCGAGATTGACCACATTGAGTTGTTCGCAGATAGCGAAGATACGCAAGTCGACAGTAGAAACTTTGTCTTGTGCCCAGGCGCTGCTTATGACCGCTCCCCTTGTGGTACTGGTACTAGCGCCAAACTTGCCTGTCTAGCTGCTGACAACAAACTTGCTCCCGAGCAGTTATGGCAGCAACAAGGTGTCATTGGGAGCGTATTTACTGGTAGCTACCAGTATGTGGCAAACCTCAAAAACGCATCTGGTATGACTTACCCTGACAATACTATTTTACCAACGATTTGTGGTCATGCTTATGTTTGTGCTGAGACGACACTTATCGTACAAAAAGACGACCCTTATAAATGGGGTATACAACCTTAATAAATTGACTTCAATAAGCCAGAAACTATAAGCGCGTAGCACCATTTAAGTAATATTGAGAATATTTATGACTACCCTAGACTTCGACTTACATATTATTGGTGGTGGCATTATTGGCCTAACTACTGCGGTAAAGTTGCAAGCACGAGGTGTGAAGGTAACATTGCTTGAAGCAAATGAGATAGGACAAGGCGCGTCCTGTGGTAATGCTGGGCACATTGCAACGGAGCAAGTATTCCCGATTGCTGATGCTAGCATGCTACGCCATATTCCAGCTATGTTATTCAATCCAGCAGGACCGCTGCGACTAGACTGGCGTTACCTCCCACGCTTGATGCCATGGGCAATGCAGCTATTACTGAATATGCGTGCAGAGCCATTTGAGCGTATTCATCAAGCCTTGTCGAGCTTAAACCAAAACAGCCTACAAGCATGGCAAGATTTTGCAAATCAGTGGCAACTTAAGGATTGGGTAAAGGGGCAAGGCTCACTATTGACCATTGAAAACCCTAACAGCGTCAATCCTTTAATCGCCCATGGCAAACGTCTTAATGATATTGGCGTAACTAATGAATGGTTGACCAAAGAAGCCTTATTAGAACGTGAGCCCGCCTTACAAGACAATCAGCTTAATGCATTATTTTTCCCTGATACCGGACATATTACCAACTTAACAGCTGTCATCAACCAGTTGACCGTCACCTTTAGACAGCTGGGTGGACATATCGTTGAGCACTGCCGAGTTCTTGATGCGACACACAGCGTGGACGGTATCCACTTGAAGACCAGTCAAGGCGCTATGATCGCCTCCAAGGTCATGCTATCAGCAGGTGCGCACTCTAAAATGCTTGCCAAGCAGCTCACGGGCATAAATGTGCCTTTAGATACCGAGCGTGGTTATCATTTAATGCTACCGCATGAAAGCGCACGTTTACAGATACCAGTGTCAAGTATGGATAGACGATTTATCATGACGCCAATGCAAGAAGGCTTGCGTTTGGCTGGCACGGTGGAATACGCAGGACTTGAGGCACCTGCCAACATGGAACGTGCTCAGGTGCTATTAAGCCTAGCGCAGCCAATGCTTAACAGCCCATTAAATGCTACTGACAGCAAGCCTTGGATGGGGTTTCGGCCATCGACTGCAGACTCCTTACCGGTTATCGACAAAATCGAGCGCGTACTTTTGAGCTTTGGTCATCAGCATTTAGGCTTAACGCAAGCTGTCGTTAGTGCGCAAATGATTGCCGAATACTATTTTGATGAAGAACATACTATCGATCCAAAACCGTATCAACTTGCTCGCTTTAAATAAGCTGCTTACCAAACGGTTATGAACCAAGCAAAAACCAACCGATTCATTATTGAATCATTACCCATCAGATCAACACCAATAAGGATAGTCTCATGAATATAAATGGAATTTTAGTCCCAATCGTTACCCCTTTCGACAATAACGGCGACGTTGATGCGCAAAAATTAACGACACTGGTCGAAGCTTTTATCGACAAGGGCGTAGCCGGTATCGTCGCTTGCGGTACCACAGGGGAATACTATACCTTTTCGGCAGCAGAGCGCGAGCTGGTGTTGACTACTATCGCCGAGGCTGCCAAAGAAAAAGGTGCTGAAAATAAAGTCACTCTGATTGCAGGTATCAATAGCTTATCGACTAACCACTCTATTGAACTTGCTGCACAAGCCAAAGCCTTAGGTTATGACGGCCTTATGCTCTCTGCTACGCCTTATAGCTTGCCTGAGCAAGATGGCATCATCGCTCACTTTGAAAAAGTCGCGGACGCCAGCGAGCTGCCAATCATCATGTATAACTTCCCTGATCGTGTCGGCGTTGCTATTGAGTTTGATACCGTTGCCCATTTAGCCAAACACCCTAACATCGTTGGTGTAAAAGAAAGTAGCGGTGACTTTAGTCATGCCCTACGTATGTTGCAGGCTAATTTTGAAAACTTTGAAGTGGTGTGCGGCTGTGATGATCAGCCGGTTGATTTCTTCTTTTGGGGCGCCAAGAGCTGGATAGCTGGCGCAGCAAATGTGTTTCCAGAAGAACAAGTAGCGCTTTTCAATGCAACTCAACAAGGTGATTGGGACAAAGCTAAGCAAATTATGAGTGAGATTTATCCTGCTATTCATTCTATGGAATCAGGTAATTATAACCAAAAAGCTAAAGCAGGCTGCTTAAAAGGTAGCGTTGATGTGGGCTCAGTACGGGTGCCATTAACTAACATGCCAGAAGATGAAAAAGCAGAGTTTTTAGCGCTGCTTTCTGAATAGTCCTCAGCTTCATAAAAACAATATCAAGAATAGCTAACGCTACATTTGATGCCGTATTGCGATCTACGGTATCAAATGTAGTCAACAAGGAGTGTAAAAATGACGTTCTCAAAAAAACAAATCTCTAAAGAGCAAGTGTTCGAACAAGCCAAACAGCAAAAGCTATGGGCAGGCCATCTGATTGATCATAAGAATTTATCAACTGCCACCTTAGACAATATTACCCCAATTGATAATAGCATCATCGGTCAAATTGCCTCTGGTACTAGCGATGATGTCGATATTGCCGTACAAATCGCACGCGATAGTTTTGAGAATGGTGAATGGCGTCGTCTAGCCCCTGCTGAACGTAAGGCTATTATGCAGCGCTGGTGTGCACTCATGCATGAACACTTTGAAGAGCTAGCAGCATTAGATTGCGTTGATGCGGGCAAACCGATTACTGAATGCTTAAACACTGACATGCCAGCGACTATCGAGACTTTTGAGTGGTATGCCGAAGCGGCTGACAAAGTATTTGGCAAAGTCGCTCCGACAGGTAGCGCAGCTTTAGGGCTCATCGTCCAAGAGCCAATCGGTGTCGTTGGTGCAGTATTGCCTTGGAACTTCCCAGCACAAATGTATGCATGGAAGGTCGCTCCTGCTCTCATCATGGGTAACTCGGTCATCGTCAAACCCGCTGAACTGACCTCTTTATCTGCCTACCGTTTAACGGAACTTGCCTATGAAGCAGGTGTGCCAAAATCTGCCTTGCAGATGGTTTGTGGTCTTGGTGAAAATGTCGGTGCAGCGCTCGGTCAACATAGGGATGTTGATATGGTGTCATTCACTGGCTCAACAGAGGTCGGACGTCTATTCCTACAATATTCTGCACAAAGCAACTTAAAAGAGATTGTCTTAGAGTGCGGTGGCAAAAGTCCGCAAATCGTCTTTGATGATGCTGTACTTGATGATGCCGCTATTAACGATATCTTATCGGCCGCCTTTTGGAACATGAGCGAGAACTGTAGCTGTGGTTCACGTTTATTAGTCCACAGCAGCCAAAAAGAAAGCCTTCTTGATAAATTAAAAGATGGTCTAAAAGAATGGAAAGTCGGCTCACCTTATGATGTCGATACTGCGATTGGCCCGATGATTGAAAAGGCTCATTTCGATAAAGTTTGCCATTACTTACAGACGGCTAAAGACGAAGGTGCAACCCTTGTTGCAGGCGGCTCTATTCGCGAAGATTTAGGCAGTGGCTGGTATGTTGAGCCTACTATTTTTGATAACGTCAGCGCTGACATGACCTTATTTAAAGAAGAAGTCTTTGGCCCATTATTAGCCGTTACTAGCTTTGAGTCCGAAGATGAAGCCGTAAAATTAGCGAACGAAACCAATTTTGGTCTAGCGGCATCTTTTTATACTCAAAACATTAAGCGTGCTTACCGAGTTGCTTCAGCCATTAAAGCTGGAACCGTTTCGATCAATGGTTTTTCAGAGGGTGATATCACCACCCCGTTCGGTGGCTACAAGCAATCTGGATTTGGCGGTCGTGATAATGGGCTAGAAGCCTTATCACAATATACACAAACCAAAACCGTTTGGTTGGTCAACTAGTCAATATAGCTTGCCTGTCATGTCACCTGATGTAGTGATATGACAGCATTTCGTATTATTAAAATAATCTAAAACTTTAGTCAAACACTTACAAGGAAGTAGGGCCATGGAAGCGATTATTAATACTATCGTCGGTTATATATGGAGCGACGCATTAGTTTATTTGGCACTCGGTGTCGGTATTTATTTTACCGTGATGACTCGCGGTGTACAGTTCCGCTATCTCAAAGAGATGGTTAAACTATTATTTGACAAACAAACCTCAACCCAAGGTATTAGCTCCTTTCAAGCCTTTAGTATGGCCTTATCAGGCCGAATCGGTGTCGGTAACATTGCCGGGGTTGCCACTGCAATCGCAGCTGGTGGACCTGGTGCAGTATTTTGGATGATCGTTATGGGTCTGCTTGGTGGTGCCAGCGCCTTTATCGAGTCAACACTTGCACAGGTATATAAGCATACCGTTGATGATCAATATCGTGGCGGTACACCTTTTTATATTGAGCGGGGGCTTAAAATGAAGCCTTTTGCCATTGTCGTTGCGGCTGTTACCTGCCTATCATATGGTGTTTTGGTACCAGGCGTACAGGCCAATACCATTGCTGATTCTTTTAATACCGCTTTTAATATCCCACCTGTTGCAACTGGTTTCATTATCGTTGCGTTGTTAGCATTTATCATATTCGGTGGCATAAAACGTATTGCAAACTTCGCTGGCAAAGTCGTGCCTATTATGGCGGTCGGCTACGTATTGATGATGGTCATCGTATTATTATTTAATGCATCCAATATACCAGCTATGTTCGCTCTTATTTTTAAAAGTGCGTTTGGCATGGATGCTGTCTTCGGTGGTATTGTTGGTCTAGCAATCTCTTGGGGCGTACGCCGTGCCGTATTCTCAAACGTTGCAGGCGCAGGCGAAGCAACTTTCAGTTCAGCAGCAGCAGAAGTCTCACACCCCGCCAAGCAAGGTTTAGTGCAAAGTTTCTCTATCTATATTGATACCGTACTCGTTTGTACTGCTACCGCATTGATGATTTTATCGACAGGCATGTACAATGTCATTCCCGCAGAAGGCTTGGTACTGGTCGAGAATATGCCAGGTGTCGCAGCTGGAACCGCATTTACTCAAGCCGCAGTCTCAACCGTATTTAGCCAATATGGTAGTGGCTTCGTGGCTATTGCCATCTTCTTATTTGCCTTTACCTGCTTGATTGCTTATTACTATATTGCTGAAACAACGATGGTATATCTAGACAGCAAGATGCGCTATCCTATTTTAAAACCATTACTAAAAATTGTATTTCTAATCGTTTGCTTTAGCGGTAGTATACAGTCAGTAGGTATGATGTGGGCGCTAGGCGATATCGGCTTCGGCAGTATGTGTTACCTTAACTTTATTGCTATCGTTTTATTGAGTAAAACAGCTCTTAAAGTATTAAAAGACTACGACGAGCAAATGAAGCTGGGACTCAACCCTGTCTTTGACCCTAGAAAAGCGGGTGTTGAAAATGCAGACTTCTGGATAGCATATAGCGATAAACATGATAAACGCTAAACATTAATGACATTACTGCTAATACCTTATGAATGTAAACTCTCGATGTTACAGTAACAGCGAGAGTTTTTTAATTTTAAAACACATCATTGAGCTGCAGATTCGTATATGTTTTATGTGAGCTAAGATATTAGCTTTCTGACTCAAGCTTTTGAATCAGAAAGCTAGCATGGTTACTATTTTAGGATTTCTGTATAACATACTGCTACTTTTGTTAAAAAACACTATCGATATCTTTATAGCAAGTAACAAACGATACGTTAGCTTTTAAGGTCTATTGGAACATACTAACGAAACTTACTACCGTCATTCCTACTAGCCCATTGAGAGCGCTTATGAATACTCAAGACTTTGACATACATATTATTGGTGGCGGCATTATTGGTCTAACGACGGCGGTGACGCTACAGGCCCGCGGAGTAAAAGTAGCTTTGCTCGAAGCTGATGAGATATGTAAGGGCACCTCATCAGGTAACGCAGGGCACTTGGCTACTGAGCAAGTGTTTCCTGTGGCTGATGCCAGTATGCTCCGCCATATCCAGCGATGCTGCTCAATCCTACTGGACCGCTACGGTGGACTGGCGCTATCTTCCACGGCTTATGCCATGGGCGGTGCAGCTTTTGTTAAATATGCGTTCTGAACCGTTTGAGCGTATTCATAAATCAACATTGAACCTTAACCAAAATAGCTTGGCGGCATGGCAAAACTTCGCTACTCAGTTTGAGCTGAGTCAATGGGTGCATACCAGCGGCTCATTATTGACGATCGAACATCCTACAAAACTCGCGACTTTAACCGATTATGGCAAACGCCTTAACGATGTTGGCGTGACCAATCATCTGCTAACCAAAGATGAGATCGCTGAGCATGAACCCGCTTTAAAGAATGATAATCTTGATGCGCTATATTTCTCAAAAACGGGGCATTTTACTAACCTGCAAGCTATTCATGATAGCCTTGCCGCCACTTTTCGGCAGCTTGGCGGTCATATAATTGAGCAGTGCAAAGTTCTCGAAGCTATTTTAGGTGAAGACAGCATTCACTTAAAAACGAACCAAGGCGATATGATAGCTAATAAAGTAGTACTGTCGGCAGGAGCATACTCAAAGTCGCTAGCTAAGCAGCTGACAGGGGTAAAAGTACCTTTAGATACCGAACGCGGCTATCACTTGATGCTCCCGCATGAAAGTAAGCGCTTAAATACATCAGTATCAAGCTTGGATCGACATTTTATTATGACGCCGATGGAAGGCGGTTTACGCTTAGCGGGTACAGTAGAATATGCAGGACTTGACGCGCCTCCCAATATGCAGCGAGCGCACAAGCTATTGCAGCATGCCAATCCTATGCTAAAAGAGCTGTTAAATACCGATGATAGCGTGCCATGGATGGGCTTTCGACCAACGACTGTAGACTTTTTACCCGTCATTGATAATATCGGACGAGTATTTTTAAACTTTGGTCATCATCATTTAGGCTTAACGCAATCAGTCGTGAGTGCGCGTATAATTACCGAATATTATTTTAATGAGCCGGATACTATTGATCCAACAGCTTATAAACTGAGCCGCTTCGGTAAAGCTCGTCAATGATGTCTACTAATATTCCTAAAAAAACCTTTTCTATTGTTACGATCTAAAGAGTTTTTGAAGCTAATATCAAACACTTTCACTCATTCAAATATTCAATATTCTGCTATCTTTATAGCAAGGTTTTCCTACTTATCTGAACAGCAATATTGGAATATGACAGCACTTGCTTTCATATTCCAATATGTTTAGATCAAGCTTGTTGTTTAGAGCCAGTTGAATACAATTCTGTCAATACCGCTAATCATCCCTCAAACTTCATTATGATTATTTTTGAAGCTGATTTTATAGCTGTTCGCGTCAAATAATGCTACTATTGTTAGCCAGATTGATATCGAGAAATACAAAATTAAATCTCTATTTTTTTAGAAATATTAGTTTTAAAATCACTGTAAAACGTTGTTATTTATAATTATTTTACCTGAATAAATCTCTAATTGCAGTTATGTTCGAAATAGCTTTTAAACCTATAACTAAGAGTTCTTTATGGCATTTGTACACCTTGGCATTCACAGTGAGTATTCAATCACTGACTCAATTGTACGTATCAAGCCACTAATAAAAGCGGCAGCGGCGGACAATCAGCGGGCCTTAGCGTTGACTGACCTCTCAAATCTTTATGCTACGGTGAAGTTCTATCGTGCCTGTCTAGGTGCTGGCATTAAGCCGATCATCGGTAGCGAAGTCATCATGGAAAATGAAGACTCGCGCCTTGTATTATTAGCGATGGATAATGAGGGTTATCAAAATATCACTCGTATTGTCTCGCTTGGCTTTACCGAAGGGCGTGCTGACGATGCCAATCATGGCGTGCCTGTTATCAAGCGCAGCCATATTCTTGAGCATGCCGCAGGCGTGATCGTACTGTTTACTGAAAAGTCAGATGTCGGACAAGCGTTAGTCGGCTCAATGCCAGAGCGCGCTGATGAGCTGTTATTAGAATGGCAAGCGGCGTTTGCTGATCGCTTATACTTTGCTATAAAGCGTACCAATCGCACTGGCGAAGACGCTTTTATACAGGCAGCTATTCATGCAGGCGCAAAACATAATATTCCAATTATTGCCCATAATGATGTGCGATTTTTGCAGCAAGATGACTTTGATGCGCATGAAGCACGCGTCTGTATTGCAGGCTCGTATGTACTCGCTGATGCCAATCGTCCGCAAAACTATTCCGATCAGCAGTACCTAAAGACGCAGGAGCAGATGGAGCAGTTATTTGCTGATATTCCGCAGGTTATCAATAATACTCTAGCCTTAGCGACTCGTTGTAATGTGACTTTGATACTTGGCATTAATGTACTGCCTGATTTTCCTGTACCCGAGGGTGAGACCATTGAATCTTTCTTTCGCGCAGAGTCTATACGTGGTCTAAATAATCGCTTGGATAGGCTCTTTCCTGTTGAAGAACGTAGTGAACATTGGAATGATTTTCGCCAGAAGTATGACGAACGCCTAGAGTATGAGCTTGAAATCATCCTATCAATGGGGTTTCCAGGTTACTTCTTAATCGTTATGGACTTTATCCGCTGGGCAAAAGCCAATGGCGTACCTGTCGGTCCTGGACGCGGTTCAGGTGCAGGCTCTTTAGTGGCATATGCACTGAACATTACCGACCTTGACCCTATTCATTACGACTTACTTTTTGAGCGCTTCTTAAACCCTGAGCGGGTATCCATGCCCGATTTCGATATTGACTTCTGTATCGAAGGTCGTGATCGAGTCATTGATTATGTCGCACAAACTTATGGCCGTGAAGCAGTCTCGCAGATTATCACTTTTGGTACTATGGCGGCTAAAGCTGTGGTACGAGATGTGGCGCGCGCGCAAAGTAAATCTTACTTTCTCGCCAGCAAAATGTCTAAGCTCATACCTAAGACCCCAGGTATCACTTTAAGCCAAGCCCTAGAGCAAGAGCCACAGCTCAAAGATCTCATCTCCAATCCTGACAATATGGATTACGAAGATGCTATTGAGATTTGGGAGATGGCAATCAAGCTTGAGGGCGTGTGTCGTAACGTGGGTAAACACGCAGGTGGTGTATTGATTGCACCAAATCGAATTACTGACTTTAGCGCGATATACTGTGACGATGATGGTTCACGGGTGAGTCAGTTTGACAAAGACGATGTCGAGGCCGTAGGTCTTGTCAAGTTTGACTTTTTAGGCTTACGTAACTTGACAGTCATTGATGCCGCCGTTAAAAATATCAATAAGCGCCGAGCTATCGAGGGTGTAGAGGAGCTGGTGTTAGAAGATTTGCCATTAGATGACAAAAAGGCTTATAAGCTACTGCAAGATGCTAAGACCACGGCTGTTTTTCAGTTAGAGAGCATGGGTATGAAAAAGTACCTTGCCAAATTGCAGCCGACTAACATTGAAGACGTTATCGCTATGTGCGCGCTCTATCGTCCCGGCCCCTTAGATGCGGGTATGGTTGAGATGTATATTGACCGTAAGCATGGGCGTGAGGAGGTCATCTACGATCACCCAAACCTTGAGCCTATTTTAGAGAATACCAACGGCGTTATTGTCTATCAAGAGCAAGTCATGCAGATATCGCAAGTCATGGCAGGTTATAGTCTAGGTGGCGCTGATATGCTCAGGCGAGCAATGGGTAAGAAAAAGCCTGAGGAGATGGCAAAACAGCGTGATATCTTCATCACAGGGGCAACTGCCCAAGGTATTGATGAGGTCACCTCAGGTGGGGTGTTTGACTTGATGGAGAAGTTCGCCGGTTACGGTTTTAACCGCTCGCATTCTGCCGCTTATGGCGTATTGGCTTATCAAACGGCTTATCTAAAGCAATACTACCCTGCGGAGTTTATGGCAGCAGTACTCACATCTGATATGAACAATACTGATAACGTAGTGTTCTTTATTAATGATTGCCGTGAAAACTTTGACTTGACGGTGGTCAATCCTTCGGTCAATCGCAGTGAATGGCATTTTGTCGCTGATACGCCGACTAATATTATTTATGGCTTAGGTGCCATCAAAGGTGTGGGTGAAGGCGCGGTTGAATCTATCGTTGAGGCGCGTCGCACAGATGGCTTATTTAAAGATCTATATGATTTCTGTCGCCGTGTCGATATCAAAAGGGTCAATAAGCGCACCCTTGAGGCTTTGGTTAGCGCGGGTTGTTTTGATGATTTTGCCGCGACCCTGCGACCGGATCTACCAGCGGACGCCGCTTACGAGATTCGCGGTGCGCTGATGAGTCAGCTGCCCAGCGCCGTGCAAGCCGCTGAGCAAGATCGACAAAACAAAGAGCTCGGTATGATGGACTTGTTCGGTGAGATGGATGGCGTGGTTGCAGCACCGCCATTGGTCATGACCAGCGACCTGATCTGGGGTGATAAGCACCGGTTAAAGGCTGAGAAGAATACTCTAGGCTTGTATCTGACAGGACATCCTATCAATGAGTATTTAGAAGAGCTAAAACGCTATACCTCAGGGATTCGCTTAAATAAACTCACAGATACAGGATATAATGGCAGCTGTTATTTTGCAGGGCTGATCATCGACATGGCAAACTTCGGTAATCGAAATGTTATTATACTAGATGATGGCACCTCAAGGTTGGAGGTTAGCTGTTATGCTGAGCGCTTTAACCGCGTAAAAGAGCAGTTAAAAGTCGATGAGGTAGTCATTATCAAGGGCAGTATCCGTGAGCGTGACGGTCGTCTGTTTGCCCGTCTTGATAATGCTATGACCATGATTGATGCACGTCTGCGCTGGCTTAAAAAAATCAGTATAAAAGTACATGGCGAGGACACTAAATTATTAATGCGCTTGCAACCTCTATTAAAGTCAGCTCAAGCGAGTATTATTCCAGCGCCGCGCCTATCTCATAACTATGAACAAGATGATGATGGCAGTGCTTATAACGCTGGCATGGAAGCTCAAGTATATGATGAGGCAGGCAATGATTTAATGGCACAGCCGCAGCATACTGCACAGAACGATGCAGATTCCGCTTTTGGTAATGATGATATTAATGATAATTGTACGGCGCTTGGCTTAAGTATTTATGCCGACTACGGTATCGCCAATGTAGCCCTATCTGAGCACTGGCGGGTTTATCCCAACGATGATAATTTGCAAGCGCTTAAGAGCATGATCAGCGACGATAATTTGCACTTTCACTATAGCTGACTTTATAAGGTATAATATTGAGAACAAAGTTAAAATTAAATATATAAGCACTTAGCCTTTAGTAATGTTTAGGTCTTTAGTAATACTTAGTTTTAATGTTATACCTTAGGATTGAGGACAATGATTGAATTCAAAGTAAATCGCAACCCAAATTATATGCAAAAAAATAACTATAAAATCAAGGTCACGCACAAGCCTGCGCCTGATCAGATAGTTATTGACGAAGAGCAGTTTGAAGATATGTGCACATTGCTCGAAGATGACTTTGCAGGTTTGGTACAAAGTTTTTTTGTAGATAGTTTTGAGCGTATTAAGCTTATGCGCGAAGCACAAGCTAGTAATAACAATACTGAGGGCTATGAAGCAGCTCATGCGCTAAAAGGTGCTAGTGCTACCCTAGGTGCTAAGCAGTTAGAGATACTCTCTGGTAGACTGCAAGACGCTTGTCGTGATCATAATATTGCGGATCAGACCGCTCTTATCGATCAGATATCAGTAGCGTTGCAAAAGGTTGAACGTGAAATTAGTTCGCGATTAGGATTATAATGTTTCTTAATAATACGTCTATATCAGATAAAAATGCTCCAGTATCTAAAACGGTTGACTATCTATCTTGCTTGCAAGTAATTATGGTCAACACTACTCTGCCTGCCAATATTGGCTCAGCAGCGCGCGCTATGCATACTATGGGTTTGACACGATTGAGTGTTGTTAATCCAAAACACCCTATTGATGATACTAGTATCGCGCATGCTGCAGGTGGTCAAGATATTTTGGCAAACGCTAAAATTGTAGATCATTTAGAGACAGCGATTAGTGACTGTCAGCTGGTGTTTGCCGCCAGTTCCCGCAGCCGTCATCTACCGCGTCCTGTCGTCAATCCAATGCAAGCGGCAGAGATTATGATGGACTTTATAGATAGTCAAAGCGCAATCGAGCTTGGCAATATGCCTAATATTGCTATTCTCTTTGGTCGTGAAGATCGCGGGCTGACTAATGAGGAGCTCTCTTTGGCAGATTATCATATTCAAATAGATGCCAATCCTGATTATCCTGTACTCAATGTCGCCTCAGCGCTGCAAGTCATTGCCAGTTTTATTTTTACTTATGTACAGAGTCATGTTGCTAATAATTCGGCTAAAAATGCAGTTACTATGACCGCAGATGAGATAGAAGATAGCTTGGAGCTACCGATGTTGTCTACCTTTAGACGTCAACAGTGGGATGAGCCTGCCATTAATCAGCAACAACTGCAGCACCTTATAAAGCGTATCACAGAACTAATGGTTGCTCGTAATTTAGCAGATAGTGAACACTTGCGGTCCTTACCATCGCGCCTGTCACGGTTAGGATCACGACTACAACTTGATCAAAAAGAGTATCAACTATTAAGTGCTTTAGTCGCTAAACTACTAAAAGACTAGAACTGTACGAACTTGCTGGATACTTGCCTTTAGCATCTCCGCGTTAAACCAGCTGAACTACTTTGTAGGTTGCATTTTTGAGACAAGCCACACCTTAACAATACACCTTATGCGAACAACCTAAGCTTTTTATATCATTAGCTGTGGCTATATACTAGCGCACGCAACCTATCTTATTTTATATCTTAAATGATGTAACACCAGCAATAGCTATCCTACAAAGCGAATTTGATACTCATTTTAAATATTGATCTTGAATACTTATTCTTAAATAATGAAAAGGAATGATTTATGAACTGGAATGTCTATTTATCTGGAGAGATACATACTGATTGGCGTCAAAAAATTATGCAAGGCGCTAAAGAGCACAATCTGCCTATTACTTTTAGCTCAGCGGTGACTGAACATGGAGCTAGCGATGCAGCTGGTGACCTATTAGGCGAAAATGACAATCAATTTTGGCGTGATCATCAGTCTTCAAAGGTCAACTCAATTCGTACCAAAAACCTGATTCAAAAATGTGATATTGCGATTATTCGTTTTGGTGATAAATACAAGCAGTGGAATGCCGCATTTGACGCAGGCGCTTGCGCTGCATTAGGTAAGCCTTATATCACTTTACACGCAGAAGATATTATCCATCCGTTAAAAGAGGTAGACGCGGCAGCAATGGCATGGGCACAAACGCCAGAGCAAGTGGTTGAGCTACTAAAATATACGGTCAGCGATAGCTAAGCTGTATAGTGAAGGCGCAATTTAGGTGGCCATATAGAAGTACCGTACAATTACACCTAAAAACGTGCCTTTAAGCAAAAAATCAGGGTCTGTTGAATATTCATCAGGCCCTGAGTTTAATCTCTCAACTGCTTTTATTTATAACTCATAGCTATATTTTAGAGACCAAAACTGCTATAACTTAATAGACTATAATCAAAATACGATAGGACGTGCTATGCCATCGACAGCCTCTTTATATAAATCACTTTCTCGCATAAAAAAAGATCTCAAAGAAGATATCGAAGCGGTCT
The DNA here is from genome assembly GCF_030718935.1 of Psychrobacter sp. M13. NCBI lineage: Bacteria > Pseudomonadati > Pseudomonadota > Gammaproteobacteria > Moraxellales > Moraxellaceae > Psychrobacter > Psychrobacter sp. M13. Next base: position 1,494,429 of record NZ_CP132194.1, on the reverse strand, counting down.
TTACTCGTGATCCTGCTGCGCGTAATAGCTTGGAGGTGATACTCACCTACCCTGGTATTCATGCGCTTGTCCTGCATCGGGGAGCACATTACTTGTGGCAACATGATCATAAGCTCTCTGCTCGTATCATCTCTTATGGTTCACGAGCGCTAACTAGTATTGAGATTCATCCTGCCGCCAAGATAGGTAAGCGCTTTTTTATCGATCATGGTGTCGGTGTCGTTATCGGTGAGACGGCTGAAATTGGTGATGATGTTACTCTGTATCATGGTGTTACTTTGGGCGGAGTCTCATGGAATAACGGCAAGCGTCATCCGACTCTAGAAGATGGTGTTATCGTTGGTGCTGGTGCCAAAGTTTTGGGCCCGTTTACCGTTGGCAAAGGCGCAAAAATTGGCTCTAACGCGGTAGTGGTGAAGCCTGTCCCTGCTGGCGCGACTATGATCGGCGATGCGGCTCGTATGATATCGGATCATCATGACGAAAAAGGCAACCCAATCGTTAAAACGGCAAAAGAGATAAAAGCGACTAAAAAAACCAGCTCAACACGAGCTTCTACTTTCCAGGCCTATGGTATCGAGCAATCTTCACAAGATCCAGTGGCAGAGGCCTTTGCTAAGATGCTTGAGCATATCCAGCAGTCAGAAAACCGTCTTGATCAGCTGCAAGATGCCATGTGCAAGCTCGATCCTGACTTTTGTAAAAAAGACTATGATAAATTATGTCTAAAAGATTTAGATGTCATTGGTGACAGCGATATGGATGCTGCCGACACTGAAGAGAAGTAGAAACTATTTTGATTATTTTAAGTCCTATCAAACGTAGAATCGTTTATGTCGTCATATTTGAGATAGTAGCGATTATTTCCTCGACGCTTATCTTAATGGCGCTGAGCGGCGGCGATGCTGTCCAGTCACTGCCTGTTGCTGTGATGGTTTCGGCTGCAGCAGTGATTTGGAACTTTGTTTTTAATTCTCTATTTGAAGGATGGGAGCAACGACGTGGTAATCCAGAGCGTACTATTGTTGTTCGCGTTATTCATGCGCTAATATTTGAGGGCGGGATATTCTTAATCTGCTTACCTCTGTATATGATTTGGTATGATGTAGGATTGTATGAAGCCTTTATCATGGAGTCAGCCTTACTGCTGTTCTTCTTAATCTATACTTTCTTGTTTACCTTAGTTTTTGACAAGATATTTACTTTGCCTTATCAAGTTATGGCGAGTAAGCAAAGGGCTTAGATAAAAATACTTAGACGCAAGCTTATATACTGTATGGGTCGTAGGGTGGTTCAGCTCAAACGTGACCCACCAAATACCTACTTTAAAAATTCAATTCTTAAATCTATTAGACGTAATTATTATAGTTTAAAATTTAACGCGTAGGCTGGGTTTTTAACCCAGCATTCTAAATTTTAACTATGATCTATATTCAATTGAATAAGCAATTTTTCGATAATCTTAATACACTCATCTTCTTGTAAAACAAACTCTTCTCCCATATCTATAGCTATTAAACTGTGTAAATCACTATGAAGTTCATAAGGTATTTCATTGGAATAACTGAGTAAAAATCCCATTGCTTGTTCTGAAATTAATATGGGTTGATACTTATTAAGTATTTGTTTTTTCAGTTTTAATAGCTCAACCCCAATAAGCTTATTCATATAATTTCCTTAAAAACGCTTTGTATCAATCAACCTGATCTTATCATTTATCTTTCGCTCTAATCATCTTAAAACCTCAGCCGCCAACTCTCCCACCCCATCCATCTCATGCGCCTTAAACGGATAACGCTCTGCCATTACTATCCAACCGCTACTACCTTCTAGCCTTACTAATAAAGTATCAATATCCATCGTCACTTTTTTTACAGCCACTTGTTTTATAACGGTGTTTTTAACTTGTCGCTGTCTATTACAGTCATTTTCAAACTGCTTAAATAGCTGTCGTAATTGCTGCAACGTCATCGAAGAAAGTAAAGCTAAATAAGCGCATTGATTGATATAATCAGGTTTTAGTTGAGTTGGTGTAGCAGTAACATCAGGATTTTGATAGGCCTTCGATAATTTTATCTCACCCAATTTGGCAAGGCTTTCGTGCACAGTAGCTAAATGCTGCTCGGCTTGATGATTGCTCCCCAGCGATATCACTGCTGCACTCACTGTTTGCGCTTGCAACTGCTCAAAGGTCTGCATTTCTAACTGATCTATATTTTTTAGCATTAAATTTTGATCAGTCATTAGATTTATCAACAGCTTTTGCATAGCGAGTGATTTGCACACCGACCGCGTCCGCATCGACTATAGCCGTTGGTTTGGCGACGCTTAACGTGATTTTCTGACAGCTATAATTAGCAAATAATCTATCGATAAGCTCAGCAGCTAAATGCTCAAGCAGTTTAGCTTTGATGTCTTTACACCAAGCAGAAACGTCATCACAGACGTCTTTATAACTTAACGCATCTGCCACGTCGTCTGATTGCGCGGCTTTAGCAATATCAGTTTCTAGAGCAATATCTATTAAGATTGGCTGAGTAATCGCGCGCTCCCAAGCAAAGACCCCTATTACTGCTTCAACTTTTAGACCTTTGACAAACACTACGTCAGCTTCAGTATTAAACATGTTCTAATCCCTATTTGTTTTTAGTATTACTATTTAGTCGTTTTATCTAGCTTTGCTGTCTTTAACATTTTACTTGGGCGATGACGCCATAGATCAATGCTGAATAATAACAGACCGAACCATATCAGACCAAACACCATTAATCGGTGCAGGTCGAACGGCTCTTTGTAATAGAATACCGCCAAAAAGAAAATAAAGGTCGGCGTTAGATAATTCATAAAGCTAAGAATACTATAAGCCACTAGCTTAGTAGACTTATTAAACAGCAGTAGCGGTATCAAAGTAATCGGACCTGCCAGCATTAATAGCCAAATATTGGAGCTGACCCAAAAGCTAAGCTGGGAGCTTGCTACATCTGCTTGCCAGAACCACCACAAGCATATCGGTAATAGCATCGTCGTCTCGACAAACATCGCGTCAACTGCGGTCAATGGCGTTTGCCGTTGAATAGTGCCGTAAGTGCTAAAACTAAAGGCCAGAATTAAAGACACCCATGGCAAACTACCGAGCATTACCACCTGAATCACTACGGATAGTAATGCAAAGCCAATTGCCACCCATTGCAGTGTGCGCATACGCTCTTTAAACAAGATCATTGATAGCGCGACGCCGACAAGTGGGCCAATAAAATAGCCCAAACTGGCCTCTAGTATCTGATCGCTATTGACCGCCCATACATAAGTGAGCCAGTTAACCGCGATAATCAGCCCTGATAAAAAAGTGAGCGCGATCCATTTTGGATTTTGTTTTAAGGTGCTAATCCATTGCCAGCGCTTGGTCACCACAAGCACTACTAATAAACATAAAAACGTCCAAACAATACGATGACCAATAATTTCAGTCGCGTTATAAGTCGATAGTTGTTTAAAATATAAAGGAAATGCACCCCAAATAGAAAAAGCAATAAGCGCGGTAAAGATACCGCGCTGAGTGGTCTTGATAGGGACGACTGGTTTTTTGACAACGTTTTGGGTAGTCATAGGACAACAACTTTTTTGAGCAAAGAGCGCTCTTGCGCTTAAAATAAAAAAGCAATGCGTCAGAATTTATATATTCTGACGCATTGCTAAAACTTGATAATAGGCTAGCTTACCTAAAAACTAGCGGTCTAACAACTCGACATTAATAACTTTATTCTGGCTTGACACCACTATCCACTTCTATCGCCATACCGATTTGATTGGCTAGTTCCGCAAATCCAGGAAAACTGGTATTAACCGTTTCAACACCTTCGATGATGATTTGTTCTGATGCGCGCAGACTGGCCACGGTAAAGCTCATAGCGATACGATGATCATGATGCGAGGTGATGTGACCACCACCAAATACAGGCTGGCTATTGTTGATCTCTTTACTGCCTGCGCTACCCCTACCTTCAATGATCATACCATCTTCGGTAACGGTGCACTCTACACCTAAAGTTTGCAAGCCTTCTGCCATAACTGCTATACGGTCAGACTCTTTGACCCGCAGCTCTTTGGCACCTGTCAGCACCGTACGACCTTTTGCACAGCTAGCCGCAATAAACAGCACTGGAAACTCGTCAATCGCTAACGGCACTAGCGATTCTGGAATCTTGATACCGACTAGGTTTGATGAGCGAATAGTAATATCAGCAACGGGCTCTTCGCCAACATAAGTCTTATTACTAAGGGTAATGTCTGCTTGCATCAGCTTAAGAATATCGATGACACCCGTACGCGTAGGATTGATACCAACTTGCGTTAAAGTCAGCTCGCTGTCTTGACTAATAGCTGCCGCTACCATAAAAAACGCAGCCGATGAGATATCAGCAGGGACAGCGATATCTCCGCCCGTCAGCTGACCGCCGCCCTCAACGCTGATGCGATTGCCATCGACATGCACAGGGTAGCCAAACGCGCTGAGCATACGCTCAGTATGATCGCGACTGATCTCAGGCTGAGTGACGGTAGTCGTCCCTTGCGCCCATAACCCTGCTAGCAATAGACAAGATTTGATTTGAGCCGAGGCCACTGGCATCTCATAATCTATACCTTGTAAGGATTGACCGACTTTATCACGACCCGTGATACTAAGTGGTGAGGTACCTTTAGTACCTGTGCTTTGAATCACCGCACCCATTTGACGCAGTGGCGCGGCAATACGCTCCATTGGGCGCTTATTTAAGCTGGTGTCACCTGTTAATACACTATCAAAATTTTGTGCCGCTAATATACCTGCTAGCAGACGCATACTAGTGCCTGAGTTACCCATATAGATAGGCGTTTTGCTAGGCTTCAAGCCATTCATGCCGACACCATGAATGGTTAGCTTACCTTTATCAGGGCCTTCAATAGTGACCCCCATATCGCGAAAGGCTTGCAGTGTTGCCAAGGCATCTTCACCTTCTAAGAAGCCCGTTACTTGAGTCACGCCTGTCGCTAAGCTACCTAGCATAATGCTGCGATGAGAAATAGATTTATCGCCAGGAATGGAGATAACACCAGAGACTGTGTTGCTGTTATTATTTTTGGGCGAGATAATATAAGAAGCTGACATAGCAGAGATATCCGTATAAGGAGTGCTGGCTAACATATGGCCAAAATGTCGCCGTGCGGCTTGCGCGCGGCCCAAAAGCCCCATCAGGGCGGTTGAATCTTTATCAATTATAAGCTGACGTATATTGGTCAGGTAATCACTGTACTCATCAAGAGCACTAACTATCGAGGTCTGATTGGCAAAGAATATATCATGCCACATCTTCGGATCACTAGCGGCAATACGGGTAAAGTCACGAAACCCACCAGCAGCATAGCGAAACATATCTAAATTATCATCGTGGCTTGCCAGTTGATCCACTAAATTAAACGCTAATAGGTGCGGCAAATGACTGGTATGCGCGAGTATCGAATCGTGATGCTCAGCATTCATCGATATTACCGTCGCCCCTATCGCCTCCCATAGCTGACGCAGCTTAGCGATAGCAGTGAGCGTGGTCGTTGGCAACTCACAAATAATGACGCTGTGATTGATGAATAAAGTACTGCGCCGAGCATGATACCCTGAATCCTCTGCGCCAGCAATCGGATGTGCTGGCACTAAGCCTATGGGAAGGCCTACAGGCAAATCTGCAAACACCTGCTGAGCCGCTTCAATGACATTGACTTTAGTGCTACAGACATCACTAATAATACAGTCAGCAGCTAATTGTCCGCTATCCATTGCTGACTTGATAGCGTCAAATATCACTGGCACGGCTTGCACCGGTGTTGCGATGATTATGAGATCACTACCAGCAACGACTGCACTTAATTCGCTACTGCCTGCGTCTAACAATCCTTGCTCTATAGCAGCTTCAATGCTTGGCTGGTGTCTATCAACTGCGACTATTCTCAGACTTAGCTGATTGTCTCTAATAGCTTGCGCCATGCTTGCGCCAATCAGTCCTAAGCCGATAACACAGACTTGTTGAAACAGCGGCTCAGTTTTCAAATGGCTTTTAAAACTAGGATTACTAGTATTATAAGTAACGGGCGTATTAAAGCTTTGCTTATCCATTAATCATTAACCAATATAGAGCGTAGGGTATCGATCAGGCGCGTATTGTCTTCTGCTAAGCCGACCGTAATACGTAACCAATTAGGCAAGCCATAGCCTATTAGCGGACGCACGATGACTCCTTGCTCAAGCAGTGCTTGATGGATAGCTACCGCGTCTTCTATTTCAACCATTATAAAATTGGCATGCGACTTTACAAACGCCAGTCCCAGCGCGTCAAACTGCTTATTGAGCCAGCGCATTTGACTCTCATTTACTTTACAAGTTTGCGCGATAAAATCTTGATCAGCCAATGCCGCAGCGGCCGCGGCCAAACCAATGCGACTGACATTGAATGGCTGACGCACACGGTTGAGTAAATCCGCTACTGGTGCAGAGCTTAGCGCATAGCCAATACGTAGACCTGCCAGCCCATAAGCCTTAGAGAAAGTTCGTACGATAACTAAGTTATCAAACTCATCTAATAACGTGCGATTATTGGTCTCAGGGCTGTACTCAATATAAGCTTCGTCCAATACCACTAAAACTGAAGCTGGCATGCTGGCAATAAACTCACGTATTGCTTCACTCTCAAGTCCAGTGCCTGTTGGATTATTGGGATTCGCGATAAAGACCAGCTTGGTATTAGTATTGTCTAAGACTGCCTGACGCATAGCATTTAGATCATGTCCAAAGCGCTGCGCGGGTACTTCAATGCCTGTTGCGCCTTGTATTTTGGCTAGCATAGAATAGACCACAAAGGCATATTGACTATAGACAATCGCATCATCGCAGCCCACAAAGCTACGTGCCAAAATATCGAGCAAGTCATCAGAGCCATTACCCAAGGTAATGCAATCGATATTAATATTATTAAAATCAGATAAGGCTTGTTTAAGATAATAACCATTACCATCTGGATAACGCGCCAGCTGAGTCAATTGCTCAGTAATAGCAAGCGTCACATGTGGCGAGCAGCCTATTGGGTTCTCATTGCTGGCCAGCTTGACCACATCTGACACCCCATATTCACGCGTTAATTCTTCTACAGGCTTACCCGTTTGATAAGGCACTAGCTGTAGAATACTATCGTAAGCAGGTGCTAGGCGTGCCAAATCAAGCTCTTGAGAGGACTGCATGAGTTATCCTTAGAGGTATTACCCATCTATTATTGGTAAAAAATATTTATATAGAATCGCAATGCGTTAAATAGTGAAAACGGCTTAAACGGGTTCACTGTATTTTTAAGTTATGGCACTTTAAAACCATAACCCATTAAAATCATAGCACTTTGAAATCACAGCCCTTTTAAATCACAGCACTTTGAAATCATAGTACCGCTTTAGGATAAGAGCCTAATATACGCACATCCTTCACTAACGGGCGAATATCGGCAATAGCCGCGCTGACATTAGCATCTTGGATATGGCCATCCATATCAATAAAGAACACATAAGCCCATTTATTAGGACGCTCAGGACGGGTCTCGATGCTAGTCATCGATACCCCGTGATAGGATAACGGCTTTAGTATTTCAATTAAAGCACCCGCCTTATCATGGGCTGAGACTACAATAGAGGTCTTGTCTTGACCCGATGGCGCAATAGCCTCATGACCGATAATCAAGAAGCGCGTGGTATTGCTCGGGTTGTCCTCAATATTCTTATATAGCTTGTGCAGATCATATTCAGCGACAGCAACGTCGCCTGCGATAGCAGCCGAATGCCATTCGTTTTTGAGGCGACGCGCCGCCTCTCCATTACTTGATACTGCAACACGCTCGACATTGGGATAATTGACATCGAGCCAATGACGACATTGTGCGAGCGACTGCTGATGCGAGTAGATACGGCTGATACTATCAAGCTTAGTATGCTCGGCCACTAAGAAGTTCTGATGAATAGGCAGCTCAACTTCACCGATAATCTTGAGACTTGAGGATAAAAATCCATCTAAAGTATGATTGACCACGCCCTCTGAGGAGTTCTCTACTGGCACGACGCCGTACATAGCCGTGCCTGCTTCCACTTCACGAAATACATCAGTAATCGTATTAAGCGGCATCGTATCAGCCGCTTTACCAAAATGCTTTAGTGCAGCCGCGTGAGTGAAGGTTCCCAAAGGACCTAAAAAGGCAATACGCTGCGGCGCTTCTAGATCTAGGCAGACCGACATAATCTCTCGAAACAGACGCGCCATTTTCTCATCTGAGATAGGCCCCTCATTACGAGCCATAACCGCTTTGAGCACCTGCGCTTCACGCTCTGGACGATAAAAAATAGGATCTTTTGTTGAAGCGTTGTCATTGTTAAGAGCCACTTGCTCTTTTTTGACGGTTGCCACTTGCTGGGCTAACTTGGCTCGATTATTAATCAGCGTATGAATTTCACTGTCAACGGCATCGATACTTTGACGCAATTTGCTTAAGAACACTTGGTCTGTTGTGCTTTGACTGCTCTCATTAGCATCTGTGTTCGTCTGATTGCTGACTAAATCATTGTTCTTTGCTGGTTGCTCGCTCATTAGCGCCTATCCTTAGTGTTTCTACTATTTTATTCTTAATAAGTATTTTTAAAATCTATTATAATCGTCTGCTTTGCTAATTTTTTGATAACAGCATTGACGGCATGTTAAACAGTAGTAGCTAATTAAACTGTCGCCCTACTATAGCAAAAACTATGCTGAGTGCCCATGTGAAAATAAACTAAATGGGCTAAATTGCTTCAAATTAATTCATTTAAGGTTCAAGTTGATATTGTCAGCGAAATTCAAGGTCAAACTATGGTAAAGTTTCAAGATATTCTCTCAAACCTTTGTCAAACTTGCAACGAACAACGAATAACCATGTTCATTCTAAATTAATTTCAAGGATATGCAATGAGTGCTCTACAGCAGCTTCACACTATGACTACTATTGTTGCCGACACAGGTGATCTTACCGCTATTGCGCGTCTAAAACCTAGAGATGCTACCACCAATCCAAGCCTAATTACCAAAGCGCTTATCGAGCCTGATAATCAAGCGATGCTAGCTGATATGATGAACCGCCATCAAGGCGACGTCGATGCCGTGATTGATGCACTCACCATTCAGATTGGCCGTGATATCTTGGCGTTGATTGAGGGCCGTGTGTCTACCGAAGTCGATGCACGCTTGTCTTATGATACTCAGGCGACCATCGATAAAGCGCTGGAGTTTATGGACGCTTATGCCAAGGCAGGTATCGACTCAGAGCGCGTACTGATAAAAATGGCAGCGACTTGGCAAGGGATAGAGGCAGCGCGTTATTTAGAGACTCAAAACATTCACTGCAATCTGACATTGTTATTCGGTCAGCATCAAGCCATTGCTTGTGCCGATGCGGGTGTGACTCTGATATCTCCTTTTGTCGGTCGCATTTTAGACTGGCAAAAGCGTCAACAGAATCGCCAGAATGTACCTGTTACCGATGATATGGGTGTGCAGTCAGTCAAGCTTATCTATCAATATTACAAGCAGCATGGTTATAAGACCCAAGTTATGGGCGCCAGCTTTCGCTCAGTTGAGCAAATACTGGCGCTGGCAGGTTGTGACTTATTGACTATCGCACCCAATCTCATTGATGAGCTGGCTGCTATGGATACTGAGGTTACTCGCCAGTTATCACCTGATATGTCAATGGCTATGGATAATTTGAATAAAATAAGCTTGACTCATGAACAATTTAGTAAGGCCTATCAGCAAGATAAAGTCACTCAAAACTTACTCCCAAAAGGCATCGACGGCTTTATAGGTGCGCGTGATGAATTGGCACAAACATTGGCGGCTATTCGTTAGTTTGATTTGCTACTAACTAAGGCGTGTTAGAAGTATTTATAGGCTGGGTTTTTAACCCAGCTTTTTTTATTTATAAAAAATAAAAATACCTGACTAATTGGTCAACATATTATTATATAATGTTGTTATTAGTCACTAGGGTTTAGCAAGTTGCTCACCCCTCTTTCAATTGAAAAGGATACTCAATGTTAAAGTCAAAATTTAAACAACCTCAGCAAGAAGTGTTTATTCACATCGTCCATAGCAAACGTCTAAAGCCACTAAAAAAGCAGCCAGCAGTGAGATGCATTGAAGCGGTCAATCATATCGATAAAGAATTCTTAGCAGAACTGGCAGGCTCTGAAGAATATATCTCAATCGCCTTTTGTTATAAGAACTATAACGAAGAAAAAAACCCACGTTTGAGTGAAAATGAAAGCTGCGCGGTTATCAGCGTTGCTCACGCAAGAGAGCTATTACATACTGACGTACTAGCTGAAGAGGCGCTAAGTGCCGTTAGTATTATTTTATTCAGTGCCGTATCACAAACCTTTGGCGGATTCTTGACCGATGGCGAAACTAATAAGCGCTATGTACTCTCTAAAGGCACTGAGTACGCTGGCCTGTCTTCAGTTTCTTTAGCACTGTAATTTTTATTATGAAAACTAATATTTATTTCAACTTTTTGTAGGGTGCATTTTATGCACTATTGATTTAACTCAGCGGTGCATAAAATGCGCCCTACGCCTATTCTAGTTTTTTTTAAAGTAATTTTCTTATAAAATTTTGCTAAACATTAAAAACCAACTTAAGCTTTTAAAACGGTATAAACAGGCACTGGAAACTCACCATGTAACTCTACCAAGTCCAGTAATACCAGCGCACCAACCACCGTATGATCAGCAGATTTGCACAGCTCATAAGCAGTGGTCAATGTACCGCCTGTCGCTAAAATATCATCGACTAGCAGCACGCGCTCAGGAGGCAAATTATTTTGCATCTCAAGGGTATCTTTGCCATACTCTAGCGCATACGCTTTATTAGCGACTGGTGGCGGCAACTTACCAGGTTTACGCAGCAATATCATACCTTTACCCAATCGTCCTGCCAGCAGACTTGCAAACACAAAGCCGCGCGCTTCAACTGCACCTAAGCAATCTACCTCGTCCATGAGCCCTACCGGTAATGTAGCTAACATCGCATCGACGACTTCATTAACGTGACTACGCAGTAAAGGGGTAATATCATAAAAATCGATACCTGCTATAGGAAAATCTGGTACGGTACGAATCACTTGCCAAAAGGGATGCTCAGTATTCATCTTTCTCTCATTATAGTTAGGTATTTGGGTATTTAGTTAATGAATTGCTATCAAAAATTAGCGTTGCCTATCATAACATAAGGGCTATCCTGACCCCTGTTTTATCCGTCACCTCATGCCCTACAAAGCCGATAAAGTTTTGTCACCATTTGAATAAGATAAAACTCGTAGTCTGTTAGCAAGCGCTCATAAAAATACGCTATACTTTCAATATACAAGTGTAAACTTAACCCAGTATAGATCGGTTATATGCTAAACTACGCCGTTTTGAACGCACAATATAATAACTTGTGCTCTATAATTTCCAATGTAATATGGTATCAGAAATATTTTAAGACACATATTGCAAGCAACAATAGTAATAATAGGTAGAATTATATATGAAACGTTATGAATGTATTGTCTGTGGCTGGATCTATGATGAAGCGCTTGGCTGCCCTGAAGAGGGTATCGCACCTGGTACAGCATGGGATGACATCCCTGATGATTGGACTTGTCCTGAGTGTGGTGTTGGCAAATTAGATTTTGAGATGATGGAAGTTTAAGTCGATGACACTGTGAGCAGGAGAGATCATGACCCAACCCAATAAGCCAAACCTAACTGCCAACTCTATTACTGAGAACGTTAGTACTGAAAACGCGGTCAACTACCCGACACCTGAATGGGAGCGTTTTGGCGCGCATCACTGGCGCGCATCAGATCTTAGCGAGCATTTGCAACAAGCGATGATCGACATCGGCGATAATATCAAGCTGTGTGTCGAGGCTGGTGGTAATCCAAATAATCCGCCATTGTTGATGGTAATGGGTCTGGGCTCACAAATGATATTTTGGCCAGATGACTTTATCAAACGTCTTATTAATGCTGGATTTTTTATCATTCGTTTTGATAATCGTGATATTGGTCTATCTTCAAAAGTACAGATCGAGGGCTTACCGCGTGTCAGTCAGCTAAAAATGATGCTACGTCTGCAAACAGGGCTATCCAATAAAGCAGCACAAGTAGCTTATAACTTGACCGATATGGCAGAGGATACGGTGCGCTTGATTAAGGCGCTAAATTTAAAAAGCACTCATCTGCTAGGGGCTTCGATGGGCGGTATGATCGCGCAAATCGTCGCGGCGCGCTATCCCAGTTTAGTCAATAGAATGGTATTGATGTTCACTACGACTAATCGCGCCTTTTTAAAACCGCCACGCCCCAAGCAGCTCTATACTTTGATCAATAGACCTGAGAGCCATTCTGAGCGCGATATTGTTCGTCATAGTGTCTGGTTTATGAAAACGGTCGGGACGCCAGGACATGTCAATGTGCGTACCGTACGTGAGATTGCCAAATTGCGTTACCAGCGTAATTTTCACCCATTAGGCACAGTACAACAGCTTAATGCTATTTTGTCCTCAGGCTCCATCGCCCGATTTAGCAAGCAAGTTAAAGCACCCACTATCGTCATTCATGGTAGCGCTGATGGGCTGCTGCCTGCATCACAAGGACGCGTGGTCGCTAAGACTATACCCAAGGCTAAGTTCTACTTGATAGAGGGCATGGCACATGATATTCCAGGCTACTATCAGCCCTATTTGGTTGACTTGATCAGCAAGCATTTATTAGATTAAAAATTATGCAAATTTAGTACTTAACATAAAAAACGGATAGTGATCACTATCCGTTTTTTTATCACTGTACTTTTACTCACAGCTAACCTTATTGCCCTCTTTACTGATACATAGTTTGTCAGCATTTTGCAGACTACCTATCCACGCTTTTTCGTTGTTAAATAAAAACATATCATCAAAATTTTCATTACTCTGCACCGTATCATGCACAAAACTTAATGGAATAACGAACTCACCTTTTAGGTCAATAAAGCCCCATTTATCATCAACGCGTACCCCAGCTAAGCCTTCTGAGAAGGGTCGCACTTCATCGAATGCGTAAGCAATCACAATAGCCTTTTGCTCATCAATGAATCCCCATTTGCCATCTTGCTTGGCAGGCTTTAGCGTTATAACAGAGTCAGGTTTTGGAGTAGTGAGTGTTATTTTGGACACGACAGAAGTCGTCGTAATGTTGCCCAAATCTTTGACAGAGCTAGGAGCGCTGATTTCTCTCACCTCTCGGGTCTCATTGACTTCGTTAGTTGGTTTAATCTCACTGACTTCGTTAATCTCACTGACTTCGTTAATCTCACTGACTTCGTTAATCTCACTGACTTCGTTAATCTCACCGATTTCGCTGATTTCGCTGATTTCGCTGATTTCGCTGATTTCGCTGATTTCGCTGATTTCGCTGATTTCGCTGATTTCGCTGATTTCGCTGATTTCGCTGATTTCGCTGATTTCGCTAGTGTTATTAGGCAAATTGCTGTCATTTTTATCAAGTGCTTTTACAATATCGCAATCGGTAATATTTCCCTTTTTATCGATACATACTTTATCACCACTTTTAAGCGTACCCGTCCACGCTTTATCCTCTTTGAATACAAACATAGACTCACTGTTCACAGTGGTGGCAGTATTGTCTGCAAAGTTAAAGGGAATGACTAACTCGCCGCCTAAGTTGACAAACCCCCAATTATCCTCTATTCGCACTGCTGCTAAGCCCTCAGAGAAAGGTCTGACTTCATCAAATGAGTAGGTAATCATAATGGTATTTTTCTCATCGACAAAACCCCATTTGCCGTCTTGCTGAGCAGGCTGTAGCGTAGTAAAGGTGGCAGGTTTTGTTGCTGGTTGTACGGTAGAGACCTTTTTATCAGGATCAGTTTTAGTAGTGACTTTAGTAGCACTATTAGGAGCGCCATTGGGATCACTTACAGTATCACCATTTTTATTCAACCAGCTAATTGCTTTGTTTTTGCGTACTTGCGCAATGCTATTACGATAATTATCAATATCGCTAAAGCCTGATGAAAAAGGCACGATTATCTTACCACTAGTGTTTATAACCCCATAATTACCGTCTTTTTTGACGATAATGCGCCCGTCGCTTACCGCTCGTGCCCAGCCTCCTGACTCTCGCAGAGCATCGTACATCGTAGGGATGACTTCGCGGCCTTGCATATTTATATAACCGACGCGGCCATTACGCTGCACGGGTATTAGACCGCTTGCTATTTTATCAGCTGCGACCTTTTGATAACGCAATAAATCAACAACAGGCTTGCCTTTAGAATCTATCAAAGCTACGGGCGCACCAAAGTCTTTGCTCGCTAAGTAATAGCCACTGCTTGAGCTGCAAGCGACGCTTTTATAGTAGCTTTTAGGGATCTTACAGCTAGCCGCTTGAGCACTTGACAGAGTGAATAGCACAGCGAATAAAGCTAAGGTTATAGGCACTAGCTTTGCGCTTGGTAATTGCTGTATTGATTGACGAGGTTCTTGAGATAAGTGACGTTGAATCATAGTAAAACCTAAGCTTGGTACGGGTAAATTGCTGAATATAAGAGTCATTGAATCATCTAAGGGTTAGCTTAGCAAATAGCGCTGCTAAGCCCTAGATGCGTTCTGTGAATAGATGCATTCTATGAAAATAACGGTAAGCTTTGAATGAATTCATTGTGGTTATAAAATAAAGAAAATCCGCAAGTCTTCATTTAAGGAGTAATAAGGTTTACACTTGTCGTTTGTTCAAAAAGCTTAGAGTACTTTATGGCTGATAATCCTTCACCCTCCGCTGCTATTGGCTTAGCTATCGGTTGTATTATTTTTGGTTTGGGTAGCCTAATTGTTGCTCATGTCGCTATTGGCAGTTGGGCCATGTCTTTTTGGCGTCTGGCGGTTTCAGGAATAATTTTTACTATACTAGCTAAGATGATGGGGCAACGCCTGCCTCGTTCGCGTCGCGCTATTGTTTATGGCTTATTATCAGGCGCGTTTTTGGGTCTAGACTTAGCGCTTTGGCATGAGAGTATTCATGCAGTCGGCCCTGGTATCTCAACGCTACTCAACAGCTTACAGATCTTCTTTTTAGCGGCGATTGGGTTTTTATACTTTAATGAACGCCAGTCTATTTTACAGCTACTGAGTCTTTGTATGGCGCTTTTCGGTGTGGCACTAATTGGTAGTCCTGAATTTGCGCAAAATACCGATGCGACTTGGGGGTTTGTAGCGGGTATTGTTTCAGGTGCTATGCTAGCGGCATCAATGACCTTTATCCGTAAGACCCATGATACTGAGCCCACCTCCATATTTATCTTAATGCAGCTGGTTAGCATCGGTGGAGTACTGGCAATGGTAGTTCCAATGCTGATCTTTGATCAAGGCGCCATCATGCCTGCGACTTGGTCACAAGTGGGTTGGATAGTAGTCTATGGTGCGATAATGCAGTGCTTGGCATGGGGCTTGATTGCCTACTCAATACCTAAACTATCGCTTACTATGGTTGGTCTATTATTGCTCACTGAGCCGATTGCTGCACTCATTATTGATTATAGCTGGCTGGATAAGCCTATTAATACCTTGCAATGGGCGGGCGCTATTTTGACCATGGCTGCTATTTTCTTAGGATCGCTGAAACCCAAACCGCGTGCCTTAGGCCGTTATCGATTTTTTGCCAAATTTTATAAGCGTCATTATAAATAAGCTATTGATCAAAATGACTTTTAAACTAAAGACAGCTTAAATCCAATCAGATTTAAGCTGTCTTTAGTTAGCGTAAATACTGGCTTACACTATGCAAAAAATCAATCTTTTTGAAGATTAAATAAAGCATTCAGCACGATGGCGGTTAGCGTCGCTGTACCGATACCGCCTAAGTCAAATCCCCCTAAGTGTAGGCTAAAATTACCCGTTCCCATAATCACAGTGACCGCTGCAATAATGAGATTACTGTTCTTGCTAAAGTCGATATGACTATCAAACCAAATTTTTGCCCCAGCGATAGCGATTAGACCAAAGACTACGATAGAGGCGCCGCCTAATAACGCTGGTGGAATAGTCTGGATAATAGCGCCAAACTTAGGCGATAAGCCTAAAGCAATAGCAACAATACCTGCGATGACAAAGATAGTTGTGCTATAGACTTTAGTAACTGCCATTACCCCGATATTCTCAGCGTAAGTGGTCACGCCCGTACCGCCAAAGCCCGCCGAAAACGTCGTCGCTAACCCATCAGCAAAAAACGCCCGACCCATATAAGGGGTCACACGAGCTTTGGTCATCCCCTCAACCGCCTTAAAGTGCCCCAAATTTTCTGCGATCAAAATAAAGGCCACAGGTGCAATCAAAATAATAGCGCTCATCTCAAAACGCGGGGTGTGAATGCTAGGGAGACCGAACCATGACGCTGCTGCGACACTACTAAAATCAATCGGTACGCCAAATCCTAACAAGTTAGTGACGATATAATAAACCACATAAGACAGTATCAAGCCGACCAGTAATAGCAAGCGTCTGAGCATACCACGAGTAAAAACCGCCACGCCACTGATGAGCAGCACCGTAAAGGCTGCCATCCAAGCATCGAACTGATTGGCAGACACGCCTTGAATGGTCACTGGCGCTAGATTGAGACCGATAATCATCACAATAGCACCTGTAACAATAGGCGGCATCAAGCGCTCAATCCAGCCCGTCCCCGTCTTAACCACCAGTAAGCCTACTAACGCATAAATAATACCGCAGACCATAATACCGCCTAAAGCGACATCAAGATTGCTATTAAAACCCACACCTGCATAGGCGGTCACTGCAATCACAGGACCAATAAAAGCAAAGCTCGACCCCAAGTAGCTGGGCATACGACCACCTGTGATTACAAAAAACATCACCGTACAGATGCCTGACATAAGGATCGCCAGATTAGGATCAAAGCCCATCAATAATGGCGCAAGCACTGTTGCGCCAAACATAGCAAAGGTATGCTGTACACCTAGCAAGAAACTCTTACCAGCGGGTAGATATTCATTAATCCCTACTGGATTACGATCCAAATCACCTTTAAAAGGTCGCCATGTCGGGAACCACCGACCGTTTTCAAAGTCTGGATTGTCTGAATAGCTCAGTGAAGCGGTATCAACACCAGCATTATGTAATGCATTAGGTGAGTTGTTATCTATGGGATTATCTGCTGAAGAATGCTCTGAGGGTGAGGTCATACGCGCTGGTTCCTTTTGGTCTATTTCGGACATAGGACTGATATAATACCTTTGAAATTATAGGCAACGAGTTATTTCTATTATGGAATGACAGCTCTTAGTTATGACTGTAGGCTGTATATACAATAGATAATCATAGGTTATTATCAAACTAATTGGTTATAATGCAGGCTTGCTACAGAGCTTACGATATTCATGCCTTTACAGAATGTTACATTGACAACGATGCTGTGCATCATAACGGAATTTAATACTAAAAAAAAGCGTTTATTGCTATACCTGTTGAACCACAAAGGTCTACTAGACTGGCAAGCTTACTTATTTCTAAACAAAATACTGACTCACTTTTTATAGTTCTAATCCGCTTACCATTTCAATAGTATTTTCAATCTAAAACTTAAGCTCAAAATTCGAAACTCAATTAAAAATGATAAGAAAATCGTTGTAAACATTAAGTGCTTTAGATATCAAAGGTAGATATCACATATAGCATCTTTTATTATTACGATTTTTTTAACTCATCATGGATGATTTATTATGATTAGTGTCTTTGATTTATTTAAGATCGGTGTTGGCCCATCAAGCTCACATACTGTGGGCCCTATGGTCGCCGCTAACTTATTTTTAGCCTCCCTACGCAAGCGTGCAGCGCTGAGCGATGTCACTGCTATCGAAGTTGAGTTATATGGCTCGCTAGCGGCTACGGGCAAAGGTCATGCTACTGACACGGCAATACTACTTGGGCTGCTAGGACACGCGCCAAGCACTATTGACACTCGTCTGACCAGTCAGTACCTCACGCCTATATTTTCTGATAAACAATTGTCTTTAGCAGGTGAGCATAGTGTCGCGTTCAATACTGAGCGTGATATTCAGTGGTACGGTGATACGGTACTACCCTATCATCCTAATGCTATGACTATCTGCGCGATATTAACTGATGGTACTCGCTATCAGCAAACTTATTATTCAGTGGGCGGTGGCTTCGTTATTAATGATGCTGATGCCAATAATCCTGATGAAGATAGTGCCGCTCCCTCCATTGGTTCTATTCCCCACCCTTTTAATACTGCAGCAGAGCTACTTGAGCAATGCCGCATACATCGATTGAGTGTCAGTGAACTGGTATTGGCTAATGAGTGTCACTATCGTGATAAAGACGAGGTTTTTGCTTATTTGGATTCTATTTGGGAGGCGATGCAAGATTGTGTCACTCGTGGCTGTCAAAACGGTGGTATTCTGCCAGGAGGTCTTGATGTCAAGCGCCGTGCCCAAGCACTATACCTGCAACTTTGTGATGAAAAAGATCAGCCAAGCACTATAAGTGATAAGCTTGCAGCTATGGACTGGGTCGATCTATATGCATTAGCGGTCAATGAAGAAAACGCCAATGGCGGCAATGTGGTCACCGCTCCGACTAATGGCGCAGCTGGTATTATCCCAGCAGTAATGCATTATTATCGCGACTTTCTAGCCAGCTATAGCACGGACGGCGCCCGTAAGTTTTTGCTAAATTCAACGGCTATCGGTAGTTTGATTAAACAGAACGCCTCAATCTCTGGTGCTGAGGTGGGCTGTCAAGGTGAGGTCGGCTCTGCCTGTGCGATGGCCGCGTCGGCTCTAGCTGAGATTATGGGTGGTGACCCTGCTCAGTGTCTCAACGCCGCTGAGATTGGCATTGAACATAATCTAGGATTAACTTGTGATCCTGTTGGCGGTTTAGTACAAGTGCCTTGTATTGAACGTAATGCTATGGGTGCAGTAAAAGCCATTAATGCTGCTCGTCTTGCTTGTCGTGGTGATGGTCAGCATTTTGTATCATTCGATAAAGTAGTCGAAACCATGAAGCAAACGGGCGCTGATATGCTGGATAATTATAAAGAAACCTCACGTGGCGGATTGGCGGTCTACGCTGATAATCGTATTCCTACCGCATCACAAGGGGTGAGTGTCAAATACAGTCAGTGTTAATCATGCCTGATAACAGTTTTCGTGGCTGATAATCCACAAATAGAATTTATAAATACAAAAAAGCCTCTAATATTTTAGAGGCTTTTGCTTATCACTATTTGCTTATTATTACAGGCGGCTTTAGATAGCTTAATAAAAACTATCTATCCATCTAACTAATTATCTATTTAACTAAATTACTCAGCAGTTTTTGAGATAACTTCATTCAAGATCCATACAGGCTTAACCATACCAGATGCTTCATCAGCTACTGCTTCTTGACGTAGGTCTAAGATATAACGGTAGTTTGGCTCATAAGAAAAACCTTGAATGTTGCCATTAAGCGTATTGTAGTTCTTATTAAAGGTTTGACGATACTGTAGGCACTCAGCTTCAACACGGTTACCGTCGTTAGCAGTGTACTCGCAAATAGCTTTACGTGGAGCTACTTCTACTTCGAAGCTTGAGATGTTAACGACTTTTACGTTGACTGGTTGGCCATCAACGACCATGGCGCGCTCATCATCAAGGCCCATAGTAGAACAACCTGCTAATGCGAAAGTTGATGCTAATGCTGCAATTGCTAATTTTTTCATTAAATTATCCTCAGTTAAAATACTTTATTGTTGTACTGGCGCTCATTATAAAACGCATAAAACCTTACACTCTATAACTGCTTTGTAATTATACGTCAAAGTTTGCAACAGTCATAAATTAGATTCTATCTGTTCAATACTACCGTTATTACTATATAAATACTAGTTTATGACCGCTGGATAAACCGTTAAAATACAATTATCTGATAAGCTGTTGATTAGCTACGATAATCTGCATTTATTTTGACATAATCATAAGATAAATCACAAGTATAAACCGTATCGTTAGCCTCTCCTCGCGCTAACTCTATGTGTATAGTAATCTCAGGAAGACTCATCACCTCCTTGCCAGCCACCTCAGTATAGCTTGGTGCAACCATGCCGTTTTGACAAATTAAGACCTCATTGAGCGACACATCGACTTGCTCAGTGTCCAGATCATCTATACCTGCATAACCAACTGCTGCTAATATACGACCCCAATTGGCATCGCTGGCAAAAAACGCCGTCTTAACCAATGGCGAGTGAGCGACAGCGTAAGCCACATCACAGCATTCCTGAGTCGTCTTGCCACCTGTCACTTTGACCGTCATAAACTTAGTAGCGCCTTCACCGTCACGAACGATCAGTTGCGCCAAACGCATAAACACGGCGCTTAAAGCATCAAATAATGGCTGATAATGCGGGTGATCGGTGCTGTCAATAAGCTCTGTACTTGCAGTGCCTGTTGCTATTAACACACAGCAGTCATTGGTAGAAGTATCACCATCAACAGTAATCCGATTAAAGGATTTCTCATTAATAGCGCTGAGCATCTTTGGTAACAGATCAGCGGTAATATTAGCATCAGTCGCCACAAACCCAAGCATAGTGGCCATATTAGGGCGTATCATCCCTGAGCCTTTGGAGATGCCAGTGATATGGTAGCTGCCACTCTGAGCAGTACTATTACCAGCAATATCGAGCTTTTGGCTAGCAACTTTAGGGACAGTGTCGGTAGTACGAATACCGTCTGCTGCCGCCAGCCAATTATCTGACTTGAGCTGTGTCAAGGCATGATCTAAGCCTGTGATTATCGCTTCACTATTTAGTGGCTCACCAATTACGCCCGTTGAGAACGGCAGAACTGAACGGACATCAATGCCCGCTTTGCTTGCCAGCTCAGTACAGATATCAGTGGCACGGCGCAAACCATCAGCGCCCGTACCCGCATTCGCATTGCCAGTGTTAATAACTAAGTAGCGCGGACTTGCTTGATCAAAATGCGTGCGTAGTACTCGCACTGGCGCAGCACAAAAGGTGTTCTTAGTGGTGACTACTGCTGTGGTAGCACTGTCTGCTATCTTAATGAGCACTAAGTCATTACGATCTTTATAGCGCACACCCGCTGCCGTAGCACTAAGCGTAATCCCATCGATAGGATAAATAGTATCTGGTACTGCAATGTTGCCGACTGCCATAATGAGTCCTTATTTATGGTTATAGATATTCAAAAACTCTGTTTTAAAAAGCCTATATTTTTACCATTTTATTATTCAATGGTTAAAACACTCAAGCAGTTACTTGCTTAAATCGAAAGTTGACCAAATCGGTGCATGATCAGAAGGCTTTTCCATAGCGCGTAGCTCGTAGCTGATACCTGCGTCAACACAGTAATCCGTTAGATCGGGCGTACATAAGATATGATCAATACGCATGCCGCGCTTAGGCTCATCGTTGAAGCCGCGACTGCGATAGTCAAACCAGCTATACAACTCCTGACTATCAGGATAATGCTGACGATAAGTATCAATAAGATCGCGTGACATCAGCGCCTCGTACCATTCGCGCTCCTCTGGCAAGAACGAGGTCTTACCATTTTTGAGCCAGCGCTTGGCATTGGCCTCCCCTATACCGATATCGATGTCCTCTGGCGCAATATTCATATCACCCATAACAATCAATGAGCGCCCCTCAGCTTTGAGAGTATCGATATAAGTCATTAAATCAGCATAATAAGCACGTTTCATAGGATATTTAGTGGGATGGTCTTGGCTTTCACCTTGTGGAAAATAACCATTAAGCACATCAATTTCACGACCACCTAATAAGTAACGCGCATGAATAAAGCGTTTTTGCGCCTCCGCGTCTTCACCAGGAAAGCCTTTTTGTACAAATATCGGTGCAATCTTTGATACCAGTGCTACCCCATAATGCGCTTTTTGACCAAAGTATTCCACGTGATATCCTAGTGATTCGACATCGCTGAGTGGAAACTGATCATCATGGACTTTGGTTTCTTGTAGACCCATGACATCGGGATCGATTATGTCACGTACGGCTTCCAGCTGATGCTGACGGGCGCGAATACCATTGATATTAAAACTAACAAAACAAGCCATTGTTTAACCTATTATTATTTGAGGGTTGGATCTATTACAAGATATATCTACAACCTTGTTGACGCTCTTTAGGACGTGTTGAGATGACGTATTGAGCTGATGTCTTGAACTGAGACGGGTTCTTTACTAACCTACAATAACAGACCTAAAATGGTCTAAGTATTGCTCAACTTTGACCGTTACGCTAAAGTAGCTATTCTACAAACGCTAAGTTTAATCAGCATCTTGAACCGTTATAAACGACTTACAAACACTAAAAATTTATCAGGCAATGATATGATCTCTAACCATACAAACAATGATACCAGTAACAATGCAAGTAGCGATACAGTCGCTAGCGTAACTACGCCTCTATTTGCAACAGAATATCACATCTATATCAATCATACTGATGCAGGCGGCATAGTCTACCATGCAAATCATTTAGTGTTTTTTGAGAATGCTCGCCGTGATTGGTTTACGAAAATTGGACTCAATGGTTATTTCCTGCAAGCGGATAATGGTCAAGTGCAGCACTTTGTCGTCTCTCAGGCCGAATTAAATTATCGTAAAGCAATCTTACTCGATGAGATCATTGAAACACGTATCGATAAAGTGGAGCTAAAACCTGCCAGCATTATCTTTTATCAAAGCATTCATCGCAAGGCTAAAAACGCAGAGTTAGCGGTTGCCATTAATCCAGCTGATACACTACTCAGCAGTGCTAGAATCGTGATCGCTTGCGTACAAAACCAAGTGCAGCCTGAAACCTCCAATTCTAGTCATGAATCAGAGAAAATAGTAGATTCTCCCGCCACTATGACAAATGTTGCTCCAATTAGACCGATTCGCGTACCATCAAAGCTGCACGCTATGATTACACAAGCGATTGCCAATCATGCTAATAAATAATGCTGATAGCCATTTTTATTTTATCAGCTATCAGCATTAGCTTGGAGCAACATTGCCAAAAGCACTATAAAATTATTGAATAAGCCCTTTAAGCTATGATTAGTTTAAAGGGCTTTATATTGTTTGATAAATTTTAACTGACAAATACGGGTTAATAAGAGTCTCATCAAATTAACTGATCTTATTGACTACACTCAAAGGTAAATGCTTCATTGCTTGACCGACTATCGACCACGGCAAGCTTGGTACGCAAGCTTCATCAACCTCAGCTTCGATCGCAGCAACAATCGCTTTGGTGCCCGTATCGACATCTACTTCGAATGGTAACGGCTTAGCATTCGTATTGATCTCAGTACGGATATAACCTGGATAGATAGTTGATACTTTAATCGGCAAGTTAGTAAGCAACATATCCGCACGGATACCCTCAGCTAAATGCGCTAAACCTGCTTTAGTAGCGCCATAAGTGGTCATGTGTTTAGGCAAGCCGCGCATGGCTGACATGCTCGATATTACTACCAGATGCCCACTATTTTGCGCGCGGAATATCTGCATACCTGCTTCACACTGTGCTAACGCTGACACAAAATTAATCTCAGCGGTGCGGCGATTGGTCTCAAACCGACCTTTACCGATACGGCGACTCTCACCAACGCCTGCGTTGACAATTATGCGATCAATTTGCCCAAAGTCCGCTTTGAAGGCATTAAATACTTTAAATATAGCATCGTAATCACTAACATCTAAGGCTTTATATTCCACCCGGATAGTAGGATAACTGTCTGTCAGCTCGATTGTGAGCTGCTCTAAGCGATCCGTACGCCGCGCACAAATTGCCAGATTATAGCCAAGTTTAGCGAATAGTCGTGCCATCTCCTCACCTAGACCTGAGCTGGCACCTGTGATCAAAACCGTTTTGTCTTGACCGACCTGTTTTTTGTTTCGCGCCTTTAGATAACGTGCAGGCTGAATAGCACTATAAGCTTGATCTTTGCTTTGCTTAGCGGTTTGGGTCACTAAATTAAATAATTTATGCTGCATAAACAGTCCTCTCGATGTCTATAGATATAAGATAATAAGCTTGACTTTTGATTCCAAAATTGTCGAGTTAAAGTCGCTATTATAAGGGTTATTACTCTCCTTATGCATAACAATTATGTAGGAGCTGTTAATTAACCTTTAATTCATTACTATCTCAAAGACTATTCTTATTAGATCATTAATTAGCATTTAGTTATTAGTGCTTCGTTACTTAAGCTTCGTTATTAGTGCTTCGTTATTAGACTTTTGCCTTTGCTAAACAGATGACTGTGCTCATTATAAGAGAGCAGCTGCAACTTTTGCTGTTGAACAATAATGCTAGTGACGCCCGTATTGACTGAACTTTGGGTCAATTGATAAGCGGTTGCACTGCTTTGCTTCAATAAATGCGCAGTGATAGCAGCGATGACACCACCTGAGGTAAATACTAGCACCGTACTGTCTGCGTCTAGGCTATCTGCATTTAGATTGTGCCTAGCGTCAACTTGGTTGCGTAGCTCCTCTAGCCCTTGCACGGCCCGCGCACTAAACTGCGGCCAGCTCTCAAGATACTCATCATCATGCTCGCCTGCATGCCAGCGCTGCATAGCTTGACCAAACAGCTCACCTAAGCGGGAAATAGGCTGATTGTTACGATTAAGCTCAGCTGCGATCTGAGCTTGCGTAGATAAGGTAGGATTGGATTTTACAAAGACATCTTCATGATTGAATTCGTTAAAAATAGGCAAAACACAGCTCTCAGGATTGCTCTTATCAAAAATAGGCTTTATACCTAAATCATGATTTGAGACTGACCGATAAGCTTGATAAAAGTGCTCAGCTGAATCACGTTGCCGTACTAAGCTGCCACTAAATATCGCATCGATACGGCGCTGGGTACTGCCATAATGCTCACCTAATCTCTTAGCCTGTACTACTCCAAGCTCTGAGAGTTGGTCGTAGTTTTCTTGTCCAAAGGAGGCTTGTCCATGACGAGCTAACAGAAGGGTTATCATAAAGAGTGGCCTATTATATTTATATAGTTACTACTGGCTCAATTTGAGAGAAGTAAGCGCCGTTATTCATCCGTGTTTTTTGAATCATCATCGATCTCTTGCTTAAAATAAGCTTTAGGTAATACGCTTTTTATCACCGCTTGTAATGGACTTGGTAGTTGCTTAATAGTAGCAGCATCTATGCCTCGATCTTGCAGGTGCGGCTGCACATAGCTCATAAACATAGCTTCGCCCTCATGCTTGGCGATGAGCTTCAAGCATTTTGCATGGAGGACGTGATTGATAATCCAAAAGTTCTTAAAGGCGGGGTTACTGGTTTGTTTATTATAATAGCGATAATAAATCTGCTGAATAATACCTGCTAGGCGAAACAGACCAAACACTTCATAAAAAGCCCAATTATCGAGCTTGAGTCCTGACTTAGAGAGGTAATACTCAACCACTTCATCGCGAGTCATCATGCCCTCTAGATGCGTGGGCTGACGACGCGCTTGTTGCATGATCGCATTGTCATCCGCTTCGATCCAATAGGCCAATGCGCTCCCTAAATCCATTAGCGGATCACCTAAGGTTGCCATTTCCCAATCGAGCACCCCGATCACTTGGGTGGGATCATTAGGGTCTAAAACCACATTATCAAAACGCCAATCATTATGAATGATACAAGTTTTACTGTCTTTAGGAATATGGTTGTTGAGCCACTGTCTAACGAGCGCAAAGCTCGGGGTATTTGGGGTCTTAGCTTTGACATAACGCTTGTCCCAGCCTGTCACCTGCCGCTCGCAATATCCTGCCCCGCGACCTAGCGCTACTAGATCGGGATGGTGTTGATAGTCTACTTGATGCAGCTCAATTAGGGCATCAATGACATTGGTACACAGTTTGCGGATTTGAGTCGAATCCAAATCAAGCGATTTGGGTAAATTAGCACGCGGAATAATTCCCTCTAAGCGCTCCATGACATAAAAGTCTGCGCCAATAACTGTCTCATCGGTGCACAGCGCAAGCGTTTTTGGTACGTAAGGATAGACACCTGCCAGCGCTTGCTGCACGGTGTACTCACGTACCATATCATGAGCCGATTTGGCTTTGGTGCCTTTGGGCGGGCGACGTAGAATTAAATCTTGGTTTTTATCAGGGCTATTGTTTTCATTGAGGCTATTGTCTTTATTGAGGATATTGTATTGCAGACGATAAGTCCAGTTTGATGCGCCTCCTGCGAATTGCGTGATAATGGGATCGCCTTTAACATCAAGACCCTGACCTCGCAGCCATACGCTAACAGCCTCTCCATCAAGCTCTTCGCCTTCACGAACGTCATCACCTTTATCTAAGACTTCTTCATCTCTATTGTTGTTATTGTCTGCCATCTGATAATCCTTATCGTAGGTTTGATTTTACGTTTTTCAATAGTTTATGTTTATCAATAGTCAATGCTTATTCAGTGACAAACTCTATAAAAACTATCCAGCCGCTAAGCTTGGATAGTCTATAGAGCATTAGGTGCCTCAGTATTACTAGCTTTGATACTGCTAACCGTTAGCGCTTGCGGCTAAACCCTTGACGCTTAAGCTCTAGCTTGGCAATCATGGTTTTGTGAACTTCATCAGGACCGTCTGCCAAACGCAACACGCGAGCCTGCGCATAGAAGCCTGGCAACATAGTATCTTGACAAACTCCCATACCGCCATGAATCTGAATCGCCATGTCGACGACTTCTTGTAGTACCGTTGGCGCGACAACCTTAATAGCCGATATCTCAGTTAATGCCGCTTTGGTGCCTTGACTATCCATCTTTTGCGCGGCATATAGAGTCATAAGACGCGCTTGATCAATCTTGATACGCGCCTCCGCTATCCGCTCAAGATTGCCGCCCAATTGTAGTATAGGCTTGCCAAAGGCATTGCGAGTCATACCACGATGAATGGCAAGCTCTAAGGCCTGCTCTGCTGCACCGATACAACGCATACAGTGATGAATACGACCAGGCCCCAAGCGACCTTGTGCGATCTCAAACCCCATACCAGGACCACCGATAAAGCTCGTTACTGGCACTCGCACATTATTAAAACTGACTTCACCATGTCCATGCGGGGCATCGTAATCACCGAATACTTTGAGCATCCGCTCAATCTTGACGCCAGGAGTATTAACAGGTACTAGCACCTGCGAGTGCTGATGATGACGATCTTGGGCTTCATCTGGGGTATGTGCCATAACGATGAGCAAATCGACTGCTGGATCACCGAGACCTGATGACCACCATTTACTACCATTGATAACGATCTCATCACCCTCAATGACAGCGGTTGCTTCCATATTAGTGGCATCGCTTGAGGCTACAGCAGGCTCAGTCATACAGAATACCGACCGCGTCTTACCATCTAGCAACGGCGTGAGCCATTTTTCTTGTTGCTCAGGACTGCCATAACGCCATAACAGCTCCATATTTCCACTATCAGGTGCATTGCAGTTGAAGATATGCGGCGCAAGCAGACTATGCCCTGTTAGCTCGGCAATAGGTGCATAGTCCGTAACCGATAATCCTGCGCCAAGCGTGTCATCTGGCAAGAATAAGTTCCAAAGTCCTGCTTGACGAGCCTCCTTACGCAAGCTCTCATAAGCGGCTGGCCACTGCCATTTTTTCCAGTCTCCATCAGGATTGAGCTTATGACAGTCTTGCCAGAACTGCGCTTCTATCGGCGCAATTTTATTGGCGATAAATTCTTTTACTTGGCTATGCATTGCTTGACCATGGGCGCTTGTGGTAAACATCAAATCACTAGTAGACATCATTAACATCCTTATATTATCGTTTTTTGCCTTAACTTTTTATTTTATAGACCACAATAGCAAAAAAGCATCATGTGATTTATAGTGTACAGGCGTTTACTATTTTTGCAGACTTATTTATAACATAGCACCTACTAATAAACAGCAAAAAAGGCGCGACTAGTTAGGTCACGCCTTTACAAAATAAGAACAGATGCTGCCTTCAAATGCCTTTAATAAAAATTGGATTACTGCTGCATAAATCTACTTTTACAAGTGCCACTTTAATGAATGCTACTGTAAACAACGCTACTTTAAAATATTGAATCGATTATTAAAGTCCAAACGCGCTAGGGCGTCAGGCAGTTTATCTACTGCTATATTAAGCGTTGCCTCTGCCGCTTGTGCTAAGCCTAATTTTTCGGCTAAGGTTGGTTTTTGACGAGAATGCAGCGCATAGACTTCATTATCTGCCATTAGCTCTAAAATATAGCTATCAGAGGTCTGTAGTTTATCCACTAGTTTTAATTTTAGCGCATCTTCACCATACCAATGCTCACCCGTGGCGACTTTATCAAGATCAAGCTGAGAGCGATAAGTGCTGACGAAGTGCTTAAACAGCTCATGAGTTTGCTCAAGCTCTTGTTGATACTTAGCCCGATCTTCGTCATCGTTTTCGCCAAATACGGTCACGGTGCGCTTATAGTCGCCTGCGGTAAATTGCTCATAATCAACGTCGTGGTTTTTGAGCCATTTATGGAAGTTTGGTAATTGAGATACCACACCAATTGAACCAATAACTGCAAACGGTGCAGCGACGATTTTGTCCGCGACGCAAGCCATCATATAACCACCACTGGCTGCAACTTTGTCCACACATATCGTCAGCTTTAGACCCGCTTCTTTTAGACGTACTAGCTGCGCGGCGGCCAGCCCGTAACCATGGACGATGCCACCTGGCGACTCTAAACGGATGATAACTTCATCACCTGCATCCGCCGTGCTGATTAAGGTGCTAATCTCTTCGCGTAGATGCTTGACCGCCGAGGCTTTTATATCACCGTCAAAATCCAGTACAAATACTTGCTGGCTGTCATTCTTACTTTTACGTTTGTTTTTGACTTTTAGAGCTTGCTTGGCTTTTTTTGCCATCGTTTTTTTGAACTGTTTCAATGCCACCTTGCCTTGAGTTGCCTCAAGTAAATCTTCGCGGCGTTGCTCTTGGGCTTTATTGAGATGGAGCACTTTGAGCTCAACAGGGTTCTTGGGAGGATGAAATAGCATAAACGGTATTCCTTAATATAAATAAGATTTAAGATAATAATAATTTTTGGAAGATTTCTTAGCAAGAGTTGCTTACCTTGAGCCTAATATGTGCACGATGTCACAGAGTTTCAAGCACAGCATCAATATTTAGCGGACGAATAAAAATAAAACCTCGCTAAATAAAAAGCTGAGGTATGTTCTATGTTCTATGTTCTATGTTCTATGTTCTATGTTCTATAAGTATAGTTGTATAACAAAAGCACATTAGGCATAATATGCGTTTACATTTATTTTTATGTAACCTATCGTTTTTGTATATAACCAATCGTTAGAATTTATCGATAAACGAGTTAATTCAAACACACTAGGCCTATCACTGGCGCTAGTTACTGTTGAATTGGTTGAAAT
Organism: Psychrobacter sp. M13; assembly: GCF_030718935.1. Lineage (NCBI taxonomy): Bacteria > Pseudomonadati > Pseudomonadota > Gammaproteobacteria > Moraxellales > Moraxellaceae > Psychrobacter > Psychrobacter sp. M13. The sequence goes on along the minus strand of NZ_CP132194.1, from coordinate 1,464,791 downwards.
CTCTTAACGATGGCTGCATTATTGTTTTTTGAATTGGGCAGACAACTGGATAACTATTATTATGACCGACAGCAGCATTGAGCAACCTAAATCTATTACCGAAAGTGAAATGAGCGTACATAGTAGCTATCGCGATGAATATTGCGGCGCAGTAAATGAAAATTTACTTGAGCAAACGATCACTATCGTCGGCTGGGTGCATCGTCGCCGTGATCATGGTGGCGTTATCTTTTTAGATATGCGTGACCGTGCAGGTATCTTACAAGTGGTTGTCGATCCAGACACTCCTGAAGCTTTCGCCACCGCTGACGCGGTTCGCCCTGAATATGTCCTCAAAATAACAGGCCGTGTGCGTCGTCGTTACGAAGGTACTGAAAACAAAAACATGACCAGTGGTCAAGTAGAGCTATTGGGCAAAGAGATTGAGGTGTTAGCAAAGTCTGAAACCCCGCCTTTCCCGCTCAATGATGAGAATATGACCGTCTCTGAAGATCTACGCCTAAAATATCGCTACCTTGATATGCGTCGCCCCCAGATGCAAGAGCGTATGGTTTTCCGTGCTCGCGCCACCTCTGCCATTCGTCGTTATTTAGATGATCATGGCTTCTTAGATGTTGAAACGCCTATCTTGACTCGTGCCACTCCTGAGGGTGCGCGTGACTATCTGGTGCCGTCACGTACGCGTCCAGGTAACTTTTTTGCGCTACCACAGTCGCCGCAGCTATTTAAGCAGTTATTGATGGTGTCAGGCTTTGATCGCTACTATCAGATCGCTAAATGCTTCCGTGATGAAGATTTACGTGCCGATCGTCAACCTGAATTTACCCAAGTGGATATCGAGACTTCATTTTTGAATGAAGAGGAGATCATGAGTATCAATGAAGGCTTGATCAAGCATGTATTCAAGACGATGTTGGATGTTGATTTCGAGACGTTCCCGCGTATGACTTATGCTGAGGCGATGCGTGATTATGCCTCCGACAAGCCAGATTTGCGTATCCCATTGAAACTACAAGACGTTGCTGACTTGATGAAGGACGTTGACTTCAAAGTGTTTGCTGGCCCTGCTAACGATCCAAAAGGTCGCGTTGCCGCACTGCGTATTCCTAATGGTGCCGCGCTAAGCCGTAAGCAGATCGATGCCTATACCAAGTTTGTTGGTATCTACGGCGCGCGCGGCTTGGCTTATATCAAAGTCAATGATGCAAGCAACATCAATAATGGCGTTGATAAAGACTCAGGTCTGCAATCTCCTATTATCAAAAACATGACTGATGAGGTACTTAATAGCCTTATTGAGCGCACACAAGCAGAAGATGGCGATATCATCTTCTTCGGTGCGGACAAAGCCAGCATCGTCAATGATGCGATGGGTGCGCTACGTCAGAAAATTGGCCTCGACCTTGAGATGCAAACTTGCGAGTGGGCACCGCTATGGGTCACTGACTTTCCGATGTTTGAAGAGACTGATGATGGCAAGTGGACGTCCATGCATCATCCGTTTACTAAACCTAAAGGCTCAGTTGAAGCATTAAAAACAGATCCAGCTGCTGCCCTATCTATCGCTTATGATATGGTGCTAAACGGTACTGAAGTCGGTGGTGGTAGCTTACGTATCAATACCTATGACATGCAGCAAGCAGTGCTCGAAGCTTTGGGTATCGGCGAACAAGAAGCCGAAGACAAATTTGGCTTCTTGTTAGATGCCCTCAAATTCGGTGCGCCGCCGCATGGTGGTCTGGCCTTTGGACTGGATCGTCTGATTATGTTGATGGTTGGCGCAGACTCTATTCGTGATGTGATCGCTTTCCCAAAAACTAAGACCGCTGAATGTCCGCTGACTCAAGCACCTGCTGGTGTCGATAGCAAACAGTTACGTGATCTAGGTATTCGAGTGCGCGAAAAAGCACAAGCGGATGCTGATGCGAATAAACAACAACCTGCACAGTAAATTACTCGATAATGTATTAGGGTCTGCTTGATCATTCACAAGCAGGCCCTATTATCTTATACAGTCTTAGCTACTGTTCTGTGAATAGTTATGAACCCTTATCATTTGTTCAAATACGTGCCTTTATCGCTGTTACGCGGTCTGGCACGTAGCATTGCTTGGATCATTATGCGTATGCCAAACGCGAGTTTGCTGCGCACGATTCGCATCAATACGCTTTTGATAGATCCCGCCTTGTCTGAGGCGCAAAAGCATACTCTTAATAAACAGATTGTGCTTAATCAGTGCTTAAGTAGCGTGGAGTCTATTAAAAGCTGGGCGATGTCGCCGCAGTGGAGCATAGATCAGATCATTGATGTCTATGATAAGGAGATTCTTTTAGAAGGTTTAGCCAATCCCAACGGTATGATTGCTATCTTGCCGCATCTAGGGACTTGGGAGATGATGAATGCGTGGATCAATCAACTTGGCGCATCGACTATTATGTACAAGCCCGTCAAGGGTAGATTGACCAATGAGTTTATATTGCAAGGTCGTCAACGCCTTAGCGCTACTTTAGTTCCAACTGACGGTAGTGGTGTCAAAGCTGTATTCAAGGCTTTAAAGCAAGGCGGCTTCAGTATGATACTGCCCGATCATGTACCTGAGCCCTCAGGTGGTGTGGTAGTGCCGTTTTTTGGCATTGAGACTTTGACAAGCACTTTGGCCTCTAAGCTGGCTAGCAAAACTAAATGTGCTTTGGTAGGTATCTCCTGTATTCGTCGCAGTGATGGTCGCGGCTTTGATATTCATTGTTATCGCCTTGATAATCCCGATTTGTATGATCGTAATGCTAATGTCTCAACCCATGCGCTTAATCAAGCTATGGAGAGTATAATAAAGCCACATTGTAGTCACTATATGTGGGGTTATAGGCGCTTTAAGCATATCCCTGAATTAGGCAACCCCTATCGCGCTGATAAGCAGAAACTGACAACGTTCGTTCAAATGAACACGGCTCGTAACAGCACTATTCAAACTGCAAATACTCAAGCTACAAACGCTAAGCTCACCACTGATACCAATACCAATGAAGTTAATAACGCTGACAAACCCTCTGGTTAGATTTTTATGCTTATGGGTGATATGCTTCATTCAACTTTATACTGCTATCACTAATATGAGTATTCCCTAACCTCTACATGAGTATTTTATGGCTACTGATACAACTACAACCACCTCATCCAATCAGACTGACACTACTATTAATCTAGTAGAGCAGCGCTATATTATCTGCATGAAATGGGGTAATAAGTACGGCGCTGAGTACGTCAATCGCTTATATAACATGGTCAGCCGTCATCTGACGTTAGAGTTTCAGATGGTGTGCTTGACTGATGATAGTAGCGGTATCGACCCTGCAATACAGTGCTATCCTATCCCTGAGATGGATCTGCCCGCAGGTCCTGAGAGGGGCTGGAAGAAGCTTACGACGTTCAAGCCTGAATTATATGATCTAAAGGGCGTGGCGCTATTTTTAGACATTGATATTGTTATCGTTGCTAACATGGATGGATTTTTTACTTACGAGGCTCAGCACCCAGATAGCGTAGTGATTATTCGCGACTGGAAGAAGCCTTGGCGGATGATCGGTAACAGCTCTGTATATCGTTTTAACATTGGTATGAACACCTACCCTGACCTGCTTGCGAACTTTGAGCGTAATTTTGAAACGATACGTACCCAAGTACGCCATGAGCAAGCCTATTTATCTAATTATTTGCGCCAGCATCATCACTTAGAGTATTGGGATAAAACCTGGTGCGTCAGCTTTAAGTATCAATGCATCGCCCCTATTCCTTTTAACTTTATTCGCACACCGAAGCTACCTGATAGGGCTAAGATAGTTATCTTTCATGGTGAGATCAATCCGCCAGATGCTATTAACGGTACTGGTGGCAAATGGTATCGCCATATCAAACCAAGTCCTTGGTTAAAGGAACATTGGCAATAGTAATATTTAGTAGTTTTTATTGACTGGTTTAAATAGATGCTGATAACCTGATAACTATCTATATGTTATACCTTTATGCTTTTAAATGATTTGAATAAACAGGGAAGATAATAGTGCAACTGCCCTCTAGCGCCAGCTTTGATATTGACCATCAGCTTATTGCTATTGCTGGTTTTGATGCCAATCAAAATGAGCAGAGCTTAAATCAGCAAGCGGTTAATATCATTGCTTCTGGCCCCTCTATTGCGCATTTAGCATTTGTGGAGCTGTTAGATACCGCGACTATATTTGTCAACGGCAGTATCAGTCTACTTGCTGAGCATACTTTTAATAATGTAGTCGGTTGGGTGATTAGTGATGCCCGTTTTATCAGTCATCAGCCTGAGGTTTTTACAAAGTATTATAATGGTCAGCCTTTATATGCAACCCTAGCTGTGTTTGAGGCAATAGCAGCAAGCCATCCTAATATTATTCGTGAGTATTCAAGCTCAATGCGCATCCTCTACCCTGTTGATAGACCTTGGAGCGTCAAAGCCAATAAGCTAGGGTTTGATATATTATCTTTTAAGCAAAAGCTATTTAATAAAAAAATGCCTTTATCTCATTTTGCTAACGATCCTAATTTTGTGATTGATAATGAGCATAAGCCCGTGCCAATCGGTGTCTCTCTTGATGTTACTCAAGGCTTTGTAGAAGCGGGAACAGTAGTCTATGTCGCCGCGCAGCTCGCTTTTTCACGAAACGCTGGCGCTATTCATCTATATGGTGTGGATCTAATCAATAGTAATCTACCACGGTTTTATGAGAATACAGAAAATAGCGCACCAAGTAAGCTGGATAAAGCAGTTAGCGAGCGTATTGTGCCTTCGCTGAATCTATTAGGTCGGGTGTACAAGCAGCATGGTGTGCCTGTTATTAACCACTCGCCCGTGTCTCAATATTTGTTCGATGATTTGGGTTGATATTGTTTTTATAGTAGCCTTACCAATAACAAGTTCGTATATCACAATGTTAAAGCTATAAGTCTAAAAAATATTTATGAGGCTGATCTGAATGATAAATATTAACTATAGTTCAGATCTTTTTATAAAATTTATATCATAAATTAAATGGTTATCATTATGCTATTATCCACATGCATTGAAAGACGCAACCAATATCTACTATTTTAGTGTTTCAATAACAACATTAATAACCATTTTTATTTCAAAATTTAAGAGTCATTTTATGGATATCTCTGCAAGTATTACTAAGCAAACAGGTCAAGCGAATAATGTGAATACATTAGCATTTTGTGTTGATGAGAATTATTTACCTTATGCTTTGTTTGCTGCTGAACAATTCATAACGTTACATCCAGAATTGCCCTGTGACATTTGTATTTGCCTGCCAGATATCAGCAAAGTACCCCAAAGGTTTCAAGGTAAAGGCATCCGTTTTATCGAGCTATCCATTAATGGTATAGACTCGTTACCTGTAGGTCGTCTTAGCCTAGCTGCCTACTATCGTTTATTTCTACCTCAAGTGTTTAATGAGGTTTATAAATATATTATTTACTTAGATGCTGACACTTTTGTCAATAAAGCTTTTTATAATGATTTGTTGACACATATAGAAACATTGCCAGCTGACTTTTGCGTTGCCGCCGCAACAGATATCATGGAACTAAAGTTTCGCTCCTCTTTTAAGGAGAAAAGATCTATTGTTGATGATTATGTAGAGTCGTATCATCAGTCCAATCATGTTTATCGTAATTCAGGGGTATTGGTATTTAATACTGAAAATTATGTCAAAGAAGATGTGCTTTCAAGGGTATTTAATTATGCTATTGATAATGCTGATAGCCTACAGTGCCATGATCAATCTGCCCTTAATAGAGTTTTATTAGATGATATAGCACTACTACCTTTTGACTTTAATTGGCAAATAAACAGACTCACTTATAAGTTTACCGAAGTAGTAGACCCCTATATTATTCATTTTATCAGTAATAACAAACCTTGGAGGACTGATAATAAATATACCACTAAGTACCAAACATATTACAAGGATTTTTTACTCGCTAACTTTCCTGAGATTACTGTTGATATAGCAACGATGCTGAATCAAAGACGTAAGTCGCCGAAATACAATAACCCTATTAGAGAGTTTATTTCAAGAGAATGGCAGCATCTCAAGAGCACTTCATCAGATAAAATTATGACTATATCAGGTTTTGAAAAAATAAAAGATAAATATGATATAAGAGAAACACTTATAGACACACCGTTTTTAGTTTCTGACAATCGAAACAATGCTGCTAAGAAGCCTAATTAGTATATATTCTCAATTAAGTTATCAATATAAGATAAGACAGGTTTTTTCAATAACTTGTAAATTTCATATATTTTGAGAAAAGTCTAAGTATTTTTGGGCAATAACAGTTGGTAGTAGCTCTTCATCAAACTCAGCATAAAACTGCTTGGGGTTTTGCATAGCTTGTCTCAATTTAGCAGCGATAGCGTCCGTATCGCCTTTTGGCATTAGGTTAGCCGCAGGCAGTAACTCTTTGGGGCCAGACGGACAATCAGTACTAATAACAGGTGTGCCAAGTGCTAACGCTTCTGCAATGACTATAGCGAACCCTTCCCAATCTGAGGTTAATATCTTAAATTGCGCATGCTTGATAAACGGGTAAGGGTTTTCGCAAAAGCCTAAAAATACTACTTTGTCCTTGAGACCTAGATCAATTGCCAATTGTTCCATATCTTTTTTATGTTTACCTTGACCAAGTAGCAATAGAGGCATGGATTGATCGGTTTGTGCATAAGCGTTCAGCAATATGTCGTGGCGTTTAGCTTCTTTAAAACTGCCTACATGAATAATATAGTTTTGATACTTATAGTTTTGAGATTTAGGAACAAAAGCATTGGCTAGTTTTTGAACTGCCTTCTGATCAATAGGATTATGTATAGCGGTAATCGGTGTAATATCACCAAGATTTTCTACAAAATCGTTCATAACGCCTCGACTGACACAAACGCAAGGATGCTTTGAGTAAATATCAATCAGTTTTGACTTAATATGCGCAATATTTTTTATCTCATCAAACTTATACTCTAATGAGATAGTGTTGTGAATGACATTGACAATATTTGGCAAGCGACTGTGACTAAGAACGTTATCTGCGCGATCAAGATTTGATAATACAATAGCAGGCTGACCAATTTTACTTAACACATAGCGATCAAGTGCTGCTGTAAACAGTTTATCTCGAACCGTGATACTTGGTATTAGCTTATAAGGTTTATATCTAATCAAATGATAGTTAAGATTTGGATTAATCTCGTACTCGATCAATGGCTTAAACCTGACAATATGCACCTCAAACCCTAGCTCATAGAGTCCTTGTCCTAAAGTTAAAACAAAACGCTCTGCACCGCCTCCTTGAAGACAATTAATAACCAGTAGTGCAGATTTACTATGATGCTTCATAAAAAGACGTCCCGATAATCATATAGTATTTAACTAAAAGCACACGACTAATGCTGAACTTCAAGAATCGATGCTGCGTTCCAAAAATTTTATATTCAAAAATTAGATAAGTTATAGAGTGTCATACTTATCAATCAATTTAATAATGTCATCTATAAATATTATCTAACCATAGTGCCTAAAGATAGCATCTAACCCTTTATAAAGTTCAGCGCAGTGCTTATTGTGACTATGACTTCTGAACAATAGACTTTATACTAGGGCGTATCATCATTTAAAACAAATAATACTTATTAGGCTAGAGTTTTTGCTCTCAGCTCTGTTCACATTCTCTGCGCAATAAGAAGTATCTAATCATGACCTCTAATAATAAACCTTTCTTGAGCGCCGACCCTAAATCTGATCGCAATAGTCATGACAAAAACTTAGGTATTGATAAAAATACATGGCAACAATGGCGAAAGTTTGGCCTATTATTACTCGCCTATTTTGTTATCTGGTCTATTGCTCCCGCCTTTTTAGCGAGTAGTGTACCCTTCGACGTTAGCGAGGGTGTCAGTTGGGGCAGCGAGTGGCAGTGGGGTTATTACAAACACCCCCCACTTTCATCGTGGATATTATACAGCTTTTATCAAATGTTTGGTCATATCGGCCCTTATTTACTCAGCCAACTCTACGTTTTACTCACTTTATTCGTTATCTATAAGTTAGGAAAACAAGTATGGTCAGTACCGATAGCGCTACTGGGTAGCGCTTTGACCTTAGCGGTGGTTTATTATGGCTACCCTAGCTTAGAGTTTAACCATAATGTGGCGCAATTTCCTATTTGGGCAGGTTTATACTTAGTCTTTTATCAAGCTCTCACCAAAAATCGTCTGATGGACTGGGTATTACTAGGCGTGCTAGGTGGTCTTGGTATGCTTACCAAATACAGCGTGATATTTTTGCTGTTGCCAATGGCATTGTATTTAGTATTACCAAAACAATGGCCATTGCTAAAACAGCCACAGCCTTGGCTTGCTGCCTTTATCATGCTGGCACTATTTTCGCCGCATCTATATTGGCTCATGACCCATGATTGGCTACCCTTTGGTTACGCGAGCGGACGCGCAAACGAAGTTACACAAGGGGCTGATACGATCAAAAACCACTTCGGTTGGATCGGCTTTATTACCGCTCAAATTGTTGCCCATGTTCCGCTATTGTTGATGCTTATCTTCAACCGTAAGCGCTTATTTGCTGTGCGTGATTATAAAGATCATCTACCAGCAGGTGCATCGCTGCTGTGGTATCTGTGGCTATCACCAATCGTAGTGCTAGTAGTACTAAGTGTAGTGTTTGGTATGGGTCTGCGCGATATGTGGGGTATGCCGATGTGGGCGTTGTCAGGACTGCTAGCGGCTTCATTTATTATACCCACAACGCAAGCGTTAATGACCCGTAAATTACACAAAGCGCTCGCTATTTGGTTATCGCTGGTGACTGTGCTTATGGTAGTGTATGTCGGTTTTGGCGATAAGCTACGAGACAAGTCATCAAGAATGCAGTGGCCTGAACAGGCATTGGCTGGGCAAGCTTCAACAACATGGCAATCGGTTAGCAGTTGTCCTCTGGATAGCGTATCAGGAGATCGTTGGCTGGGTGCGCTGGTTGCGATAAATAATGGCTTTCCCTCACAAATGATCTCAGGACCTGCCAGTCATTCTCCATGGATGAGTATTAAACGCTTGCAACAAAACGGTACTTTAGTAATGTGGCAGAGCGATGACGAGGTAGTACTACCCTTATTAGATCAACTAGATGCTAGCGCTTCTAATAACTCAAAGAGCGACTCATTGATCAAAAAACAGGGTCAATGGCAGCTGGCTTGGCGAGAGACTAATATCACTGAACCATTAGTGGTAAACTGGATAGCTTATGTGCCTGCGCGCTGCGCTAAATAGTTCTCTAGCGCTGATACATAGGCTGTTTTTAGTTAGATAGCATTTATTTTTGTCACCATACTTTTTGCAAATTTATATAGGTTCTGCATGACGCAAGATTATAGTTACGCGCCTTACTTGTCTATTATTATGCCTGCCTATAATGATGCTAAGGCGTTGCAAGCTTTTTTACCACAAGTGTTTGAGTTTTCGGCTAAGCTGACTATACCTAGTGATAACGCTGTTAAAAACAACCCTGTCAAAAATAGCACCAGTAAAGACATTAGTAATAGAGCCATCGTTTGTGAAATTATTATTGTTGATGATGGCAGTAGTGACAATCTAGTCGAAGTCGTAACGGCGCTGATGCCAAGCCGCCCTAGTCATACAGAGCTGGTGTTGGTACGTCTATCGCGTAACTTTGGCAAAGAGCCTGCCCTCAGTGCCGGTCTACGTCAAGCTGAGGGTGACATCGTCGCTATGATAGATGCTGATGGACAACATCCGCTTCCCGTACTGGCGCAAATGATCACGATGATTGAGCAATCAAATATCGATATGGTAGCGGGTATTCAGGCCAATCGTCCTCATGAGAGCCGCCTAGCCAAAACTTTTAAAGCCAGCTTTTATCATTTTATTCAAGATCGTCAGCGTTATGAGATTCGCCCTAATGCCGGTGATTTTAGAGTGATGAATCGTAAGGTTGTACAAGCCTTGCGCTCATTACCTGAGCGTCAACGTTTTATGAAAGGCTTGTACGCTTGGGTCGGTTTTAATACGGTATATTTGCCGTTTACCGCTGACAATCGGGATACAGGTGAGAGCAAGTTTAACTTTGGTAGTCTATTTGAGCTGGCATTAGTCGGGATTACCTCTTTTTCACAAAAACCATTACGTCTGATCTCACGCATGGGGTTTATCGTCTCCGCGTTGGCCTTTTTATACGGATTGTATATCGTTATTGAGACGCTATTATTTGGCAGCGATGTTGCAGGTTGGGCAACCGTAGCCGCTGGTATTATGTTTTCGACGGGCATTCAATTGGTATGTATCGGCGTCATCGGTGAGTATGTCGGTCGTCTCTACGAAGAGGTAAAGCAGCGCCCACTATACTTAGTCAATGAAACCATTAGCAGTCATAGCCTAATTGACGCTAATATCGAGCCTGAGCGTTATCAGCATCATGATCTTAATAAACAATCTATCGATCACTCTCGCCCATAATACAGCTACTATCCATGAATAAAATTGCTATGACTCAATCAGCCTCTCGCCAAGCACTATGGTTTTTAGTCGTTGGTGCAAGCGCCGCTGCTGTGCACTTTTTAGTACTCATTAGCGTGGTAAGCTTTACGACTATCAGCCCTGCTTGGGCTAACGTGATTGCCTTTTTATTGGCGTTCATTGTCAGCTTTTTGGGTCACTTTTATTTAACTTTTAGTACATCGACTACCTCTAGCCTTTATAAAGACAGGCAACCTCTGCACACTTTATTAAAATGGTTTGCCAGCTCAGTTATTGGATTTGCCGCCAATCAAGGCTTATTCGTACTGGGGCTTAACTGGTTTGGCGAGAGTTACTATATCTTTATTTGGCTAGTAATCACGGCTATTATTACGGTAATGACTTTTGCATTAGGTAAACTTTGGGCCTTTAAATCATGACTAATAACTCTCAAGATAATAATTTTCAAAACAGCAACTCTGAAAATATCAACTCTCAAAACGATAACTCTATAGCTATGATGAATAAAGAAAATCAAAACCTAGAGCAGACCAATACTCCTACTAATAATGCTCGTGCTATTATAATTAATGTAGATGATTTAGGCTTGTCAGATGCGGTTAATCAAGCGGTTATCCGCTTGGCTGAACGCGGGCTTATTGGTGCTAGTAGCTATATGGTCGGCGGTAGCATCAGCGCTGATACTATAAGTAGGCTAAGCGAGCTAAACGTCGATGTGGGTCTGCATTTAGATCTGACGGGGATATTTCCATCAGACTTACTAGGATCGCTTAAGCCGCTTCTTATTACCAGCTATCTGCGTCGCCTCAAACCTGCAATAGTGACTGATATTATCAACCGTCAATTTGATAGTTTTGAGGATACTTTTGGACGTGCGCCAGCCTTCGTAGATGGTCATCAACACATTCATCAGTTCCCTGTTATTCGTCAGTGCTTAATAAAAGCGTTGACTACTCGCTATGGTGAAGACGCCCAAAATACGGTTTGTGCCCGTGTCACCACGCCCTTAGTCAATGATATAAAATCACAAGTTATCTATCATTTAGGTGGCAAATCTTGGCGTAAGCTATGCGCTGACAATAACATCACGACCAATGACAAGTTCGGCGGAGTATATGGATTTGATACCGATACTGCGCAGCTCTCAGCGCTTTGGAATCAGTGGTTAAGCGCCGCGCCTCGTACTCGGTTTCTCACTTCAGGCTTATACAACTTAGATATAAATCTTGCCTCGCAAGGCACTTATTCTCAATATGGCAGTACTACACCTGCGATTCACTCCGTACCGTTAGGTCTACCACGCGATATGAAAACATCGCTGATTATGTGTCATCCAGCGGTGCCTAATAGTGGCTGGCAAGATGATATCAAGCAGGCACGCGAGCGTGAATTTGAGTGGCTAATGAGCTATCAGTTTGAAGATTTATTATTACAAAACGAGGTTAGACTGATGAGTTGGTCGGATATTACAAAAGGTAATTAAATAGGCTTACTCTGCTACTGCATGAAAAAAGCCAATATTTATTGGATATTGGCTTTTTACTTAGCATCTAGTATTTTTAGATTGAATTAATCAATAAAGCTTAACCAGTCCATGTACTGCTCATTACGACCATGCACCACGTCAAAGTACAAAGTTTGCAGCTTTTCAGTTAAGGGGCCACGGCCACCATTGCCGATAGTACGATCATCGTATTCACGAATCGGGGTGACCTCAGCTGCCGTACCGGTCATAAATATCTCATCCGCAAGATAGAACTCATCACGAGTAATACGGCGCTCAGTGACCTTTATGCCTAAGTCATTAGCGAACTGAATAATAGTACGACGGGTAATGCCATCTAGCGCGCCACCAGCCAAATCTGGAGTATGTAATTCGCCGTTTTTGACCAGAAACAAATTCTCACCTGAGCCCTGACAGACATAGCCTTGTGAATCCATCATAATCGCCTCATCATAGCCATTACGAGTGACTTCACGATTGGCCATGATTGATACGGGATAATTGCTTGACGCTTTGGCCTTGCACATGGTGACGTTTGGCAGATGATGAGTATAAGAAGAGGTTTTGACACGGATCCCCTTTTGAATACCTTCCTCTCCTAAATAAGCGCCCCAATGCCAAGCGGCAACCATAGCATTAACGCTATTATTATGAGCCGCCAAGCCCAGTTTTTCGGCACCTATCCATATCAACGGACGAAGATAAGCTTCGGCTAAATTATTTTGCTTAACGACATCTTTATGCGCCTGCTCTAAGGTTGCCGCATCGAAGGGTACCTCTAACTGAAATATTTTCGCTGATCCTAATAGACGGTCAGTATGGTCTTTTAGACGAAAGATAGCTGTGCGCTTATCATCCGTTTGATAAGCACGTACCCCTTCAAACACCGCTATACCGTAATGTAGACTATGAGTCAGCACATGAATTTTGGCATCAGGCTGCTCAATCATTGTGCCATTCATCCAAAGCTTACCGTCTTGTGTTTCCATGCTCATTGAATCATCCTTAACGTTAGTGCTGATGCCTAACTTTTTTGTTGAGTTTTAGATATTGGTTTATTGATTATATTGTCTTATAAGCGATACAGATAATTAAAGAATCGCTGTAAGCTGCGAGAGATTATAGCACCAGCGCTCTGAATAAATGAAATCTTTTAGTTATCCTAAATTAGACTTTTATTTATATCAAATTAGGATATAAAGGTTAGTTTGTCCCTTCGTTCGTATAGCCGTCATCGCTGCCACCCATCAAGCGCTGCCACTGATCCTGTACTAGCGCGCGAGTGTCAACCCATAGCGTCTCATCGACCAAGAGCGACTGCTCAGATAGCGCTAATTGATGAGTGGCAGCGCGAATACGCAAATAGGCGTCGGTTAAATCTTGGCAAATTTGTGTGTCCCATATCTCAAGTAGCGCCATCTCCTCAAAGATACGCACGTTATCACTCCATTTGGTCAAGCTGGGATAATGGTGAGAATAAGCCAATACCGCAAATTGTGCTAAAAACTCAATATCGACAATGCCACCAGCGTCTTGTTTAAGATGAAACTTACCTTTTTCTTGCTCCCTCTCACTAGTGCCAAGATGCTTTTGCATTTTGAGACGCATGCTCGTCACCTCAACGCGCACTTCGTCAAGGGTGCGTGGCAAAGATAGAACTTCACGGCGAATATCACAAAAATTTGTAGTCACTCGCTTATCGCCGCAGATGGCGCGCGCGCGTACTAAGGCTTGATGCTCCCACGCCCAAGCTTTACTCAGCTGATAGGTTTCAAACGCATGACAGGACACCACCATCATGCCAGCATTGCCTGAGGGGCGCAGGCGCATATCGATCTCATAAGCACGGCCATCACGAGTCTGAGTATTTAGGTAAGTCATCAGCTTTTGTGCCAAACGCGCGGCAAACTTCATGCCACTCACTGAGGTCTCGCCTGTGGTCATGCCCTGCTCTTGTATCTGATGTAAAAATACTAGATCCAAATCAGAGGAATAGGACAGCTCAAGCCCACCAAGCTTACCATATCCAATGATCGCAAAGCCGCAATCGGCCTCGGTGACAGGATCGCCACCTTTACCGATAGGATAACCGTAGCGCTTGACCAGCTCACTAAAGCCACGCTCAAGAGCCGCCTCTAATACCACCGCTGCGATATAAGTGAGCGAGTCGGATACTTTCATAATCGGTCTTTCGGCTAACACATCACTGGCTGCTACTGCTAGCACTTGGTTTTTCTTAAACAGGCGCAGTACGCTCAACAGCTCTTCTTCATCATCAGGCTCAACTCGCAAAAGACGCTGACGCAAAATATCGCGCAGCTCAGGCTTATCAGGCAGATGGCGATAGCGCTGCTGCAAAAACGTATCGAGCAGGACAGGATAGCGTGCCAGCTCACCTGCGATCCAAGGACTGGCTGACAGCATCGGAATCAGCTCAACCGTCGCGTTAGGGTTTTCAGCGATCATCACTAAGTAGATCGAGCGCCGACTGATCGCCTCTAATAAGGTAATGAGTCGGGGTAACGCTTTATTTGCTAATTGCTGCTGCTTTTGGTGCGCAAGCAAGGCATGCAAGATTATAGGATAAGCAGCATCCAACCGAGCCCTTGCCTCTGGGCTTAAATTGACTATCATTTTTGATTGCCAAAAAGCTTCTAGCTGCTCGCGATTCTGTTCGCTCAATACCGTGTCTAACTGCGCTATTTGCTCATCAAGTTTGGCAGGTACAATGCTCGTGTCTTCTTGAGTTGCCACTTTGCGCTCAGTGACCATACGCTCAAACGGCACGTTGACTTGCTCTCGATGCTCATTTAAGGTCAAGAGCAACGCTTGCCAGTCTGTAAAGCCTAAAGTAGTCGCCAAATTATGCTGCCAAAACTCGTCCTGTGGCAGTCGCTGGGTTTGCTGATCGTTGATCGCTTGAATACCATGCTCTAGCCGACGCAAAAAGCGATAAGCCGCTTGTAGTTTCTCATACGTTGGCAGCTTTAGGTATTTCAGCTGAGATAGCGCTTGCATAGCTTGCAAGCAAGACTTGACTTGTAACTGCTGATGACGACCGCCATAAATCAGCTGAAACGCCTGTACAATAAACTCAATATCACGAATACCACCCGCCCCGAGCTTTATATTATCTAAATCTTCACGCTGGGCGACTTGATTTTGGATCAAAGACTTCATCTCACGTAGCGCTGAAAACGCACTATAATCGACATAATAGCGAAATACAAATGGCTTGATCATCGCCTGCAAGTCACGGTAGAACGATGACTCAACCTGTCCAACCACTCGCGCTTTTAACCAAGCAAAGCGCTCCCAAGCGCGACCGTGATTGCTAAAGTATTTTTGTAGTGCCGATAGATGAATCGCCAGATCGCTGCCATCACCCCAAGGTCGTAGACGCATATCGACTCGAAATACAAAGCCATCAGCAGTATTATTATCGAGCAATTTAATAATACCTTGTCCTAAACGCGTCATAAAACGTTTATTGTCGATACTACGCGTGCCCTTTGCCTTATCACCATCCGTCTCGCCGCGTGCTTGATGAATAAATACCAAATCAATATCGCTTGATAAGTTCAGCTCATGTGCGCCAAGCTTACCCATCGCCATAATAGCCATACTGTCGGTTTGTTTATTGCCCTTCGCATTGATGAACGTCGGCTGTCCATATTGGGTAATCAGCTGCCCATAGGTATAGTCTTTGGCAAATAAAATACAGCCATCCGCAAACTCTGATAACTCATCGGTTAGCTGCTCAAGCTCGATATCACCCAGTGCGTCCTGCCAAATCCAGCGCATCATCAATAGATTGCGCAGATGACGCAAACCGCTCATCACTTTGGGCTCATCTGCCAGCTGATAGTTATCATCCAAAGTATAATCTTGAATAAGATCATCAATCTGCTGGCGAGTCAAAGTCTGATCAAGAGGATAACTGCGCAGAAAGGTTTGACAAGAGATCGTGCGACTTTCCCAAATGTTATAAGCAAATTCGCTTGCCGTTTGTAATACTTGCAACTGATGGCTGGTTGGTTGATAGTCTTTAAGGTTGGGCATAGCGAGAAAATCTCCTTATGAGATAAATAAAGGTGACCATCAAAATTCTTATTTTAATACTGTTATCTTAGTACTTAAAGCTTAGTACTTAAATCTCAGTACTTAAGTTAATATCCATAGCTACTCGTTCGTAGCAATAGTGTTTAGCATAAAATTACTATTAATAACCTAGCTAAACTAAGACTCAATCGACTTTATGGTAGCATAAAAGCTTAATAAAAATTAAATAAGCTGGCGTCAAATCTTGACCCTACAAAGGCTTATTTGAAGGCGAGAACACAGGTAAGCAAATGATTAAAGTTGCTGATGTTAGCGACGGCTAGAATTTGTTATTATAGTCATCGCTAACATCGTTTATGATGCTTGTTTTATAACTACTGACTTTATAACTAATAACTTTATAATTACCAACTCTATAACTGCTGCCTCTATGACTACGCCTCTATTACTTATCACCAAAGATCCAAGCCATCCCCTTGCTCATTTAGCATTGCGCTATGCACAGGCCTATTTTGAGCAGGCGGCTACGATGGATAGCGACTCTGATCACACCTCTTTAAACCTGTTCTTTTATGCGGACGCCGCGCATATTGCTAATCGCTTGCGTTGGCAATCGGCTGATCAGATCAATCTAACTGAGCAGTGGCAAGCACTCGCAGCACAACACAATATCAGCTTACCTGTATGCGTCAGTACCGCCCTTAGTCGCGGTATCAGTGATAGCGATAATAGCGCTCGTCATCAATTGCAAGGCGATAATCTAGCCCAAGGTTTTGAGCTGGTTGGCCTTAGTGAGCTGGCGATGATGATGCAAGGCGATTGTCGTTTAGTACAGTTTTAGATCTAGGCTGTTAGTAAAACTTATAAGGTTAAATAATGAAGCTTTTGATTCAACTGCGTACCCCTACTGAAATGGCAAGTTATGAAGGCTGTGCGCTGGCTTTGACGCTAGCGACATTTGGTCATCATGTGCAGCTTTATATCGATGCGCCCGTCTTTGGCTTGATTATGCAGCCTAAGTCGCGTCTACATGGCATGATTCAATCCCTTGAACTATACGATATGCCAGCCGCTTGGCTACCTGATGATGTGTTTAGTGGCTGGCTGACTGGCATGGTGCCTACTGATTTAGCCGCGCAGTTAACCCTTGTCCCTGAAGTAGTCCATTCACAAGACTTCGAGCAATTATTAACCTTTTGATCCTTTAATTTAAAAATCTTCAAAGCTTAACTATTTTAATACTTTACTGTTTTAATAATTTTAGCATGCATAATTTGCAAAGACGGATATATATATGGCAACGCTCTACCAGTTACACAGTACAATGGATACCCTTAGAAGCGCTACTGTTGAGATGGCAATGACTTGGCGCGCAGGTGATAGCATTATTTTACTAGGGTCAACCGTCGCTTTTATTGACTGGCTCAACGCTTATCTGAATGATGCGGATATAGAAGACATCAAAGCGATCTATGCTCTGGCTGATGATGTCGCGGCATTGGGCGTAAATACTACTGCCAAACTTAGTCTAAGCGCTAAGCTGAAGGCGTTGTTGACAGATAATGAATGGGTAGCGTTAACTCAAGACGATGCATTTGACAAAGTAGTGACGATTGCCTTATGAGTAATGAGAATCTAGCGGCTACTTATTCAAAAGCTAACACACCCGTCATCGCCTTAGATCAAGACGGGCATCTGTGTGATCACACCTTGTGGACACCTGCTATCGCCCAGCAACTTGCCGATACTTTGGCAGTTGTGCTAAATGACGAGCACTTGGCTATTTTGCAACAAGTTAGGGCATTTTTTGATAAGTTTAACCACTCGCCAGCTACGCGCCCATTGATCAAGTGGCTACAGCAGACGCTACCTGAGCACGATGTTAGCAATCAAAAGCTACAACAGCTGTTTAATACAGGCTTAGTCGCTCGCCATGTCAATCGCCTTGCTGGGTTGCCTAAGCCACCAAACTGTCTATAGCTTTCATAACTTTTAGAAATTCATAACTTTTAAAGAGTTATAGCTCTCAGAGAATGGTAACCATAAAAGACAACTACTTCGGATCATAGACCGTTAAAGTCTCATAACCTGTACTACGACCTTGATCCCCGCCAAACCCCTGCTGACGCCAGACTTCGTAAAGACATATTGCGACGCTATTTGATAGATTTAAACTACGCGAATCTGGCAACATCGGTAGCCTGAGCCAATTATCCTGACCAATATCTGCACGTATCTCATCGGCAAGTCCTGCGGTTTCTGAGCCAAAAACAAGCGCAATATTAGCACTGTTCTCACTATGAGCTTGCCCAGCAGGCGTGTGATCAAAAAAATCATACCCATAAAACGACTTGCTAAGTTTAGTGGTCAGCGCGGTAATAGTATGACAGTCTGCTGTTATTAACGCCTGCTTGGCGGCGACCCAATCCTCATGAATTTGCAGATGGGCATACTCATGATAATCAAGTCCTGCGCGGCGCAGTTTTTTATCATCAAGCTCAAACCCTAAGGGCTTAACTAAATGCAACTGCGCACCAGTGTTAGCACATAAGCGAATGATATTACCTGTATTGCTAGGCATCTTAGGGGCCACTAATACGATATGAATAGTCATAATATTTCCATAAAACTTGGTATATGTGAAGGCGTTAAGGGAAAACGCTCTCTATTTTAATTTTAGCAACTGGTCAATTTTTATAAGCAAACTAACAGAGTGCTCAATAGTTATAGATAACTCGTAATCAAAAGTTACAGTTTATTAGTGATAGTTACATTTTGATACTGTGCATGGAATTTAACTTTCACTATTATATCTTTGTCGGATAGCAAGACAAAGTTGTGCTTATGTCATAAAGCTAAATTTTTATTTGTCTATCCAATATTTGATAGATGACGTTTGAGCAAAGTGCTTAACGTCATTTATTTTGTTAGCTTTAACCTACTTATTATTGAGGAAATTATTATGAAAAAAGTAATCATCGCATCTTTGACCGCTATGTTTGTATTGACTGGTTGCAACACTTTTAAAGGCTTTGGCCAAGACGTATCAAGCGCTGGTGATGCTGTTACCGGTACTGCATCAGAAGTTCAGAAAAAAATCTAAGCTATTCATTGTTAGATTTAAAAAAGGCTTACCATTTGGTAGGTCTTTTTTTGCTGTCAGTTTTGTCAGCACTGATGCTTTAGAAAACTAGAAACTTAGAATCTGAGAGCAATTACAAAAACTCTCGTAATATCTGATTAAGATAACGTAGTCCCAGCTTAGTCGGTTGCAACCTGTCTTGACTGTCCATAAGTAAGCCTTGCGCTACGAGCTTTGTGACTTGCTTAGCAACATGCTCATAATTTAGCCCAGTACGCGCTTCAAACAGCGCCCATGTCACTCCCTTGTGCAGACGTAGCGCATTAAGCATAAACTCACTGACCAGCTCATCATCAGCGATAGGATGCCAACCAATCATCTTCGGTGCAGCTTTGGCTATTGCTGACTCACTTTTAGAAGCGTTGTATGCGACATAATCTTTTGGTAGACGCGACTTACTAAAGCGATATATACCAGCAGCCATTGAATAACTCTGGTTTGACCCCTGATTTTGTAACCGCTCTGACTCATCATTACTAATAGTTATCTTGCCATGCGCCCCCGCGCCAATCGCTAAGTAATCGCCAAACTGCCAGTAATTTATATTATGCCGACAGGGCGTATCTAACCTGCCCGCCCATGCCGATACTTCATAATTGTTATAGCCCAAGCTTCGTAGTAATGCTTGGCCTGCCTGCTCAATATCTGCCAAGCTATCCTCATCTGGTAGTACAGGCTGATCCCGATAAAACACCGTATTAGGCTCAATAGTCAGCTGATACCATGAGATATGAGTGGCACCAGTATCATGGGCCAGCTGAATATCATGTAGCGCCTCAACTAAGCTTTGCTGCGGCAGCCCATGCATTAAGTCCACGTTCACTCGGCTAAACCCTGCTTCACGCGCCGCTTTGATTGCCGTTATCGCTTGCTTGGGATCATGAATACGTCCCAAAGCTACAAGCTTATCAGCAGCAAAGCTTTGCACTCCTATAGACAAGCGATTGATACCCACGTCTAAGTATTGGGAAAATGGCGCATGTTCGAGCGTCCCAGGATTGGCCTCCATGGTAATTTCAATATCATCAGCAAAGTCAAAGCAGGCGCGCAGTCCTGCGAATAGGCGCTGATACTGATCAATAGGCAGTAGTGATGGCGTACCACCGCCGATAAATATCGAGCTGATTTGCCGACCCTGCGTTAATGGCTGCTGCATCTGTGCGTCCGTTAGCAGCGCATCCACGTATTGTTTATAGGTATCGTGCATCGATGGTTGACTAATAGAGGGCAACTCGTGCGAGTTAAAATCACAGTAAGGACACTTCTTTACGCACCAAGGTATGTGAATATAGAGGGCAAGCGGAATTGCTTGTGCATCCATAGTATTAAAATTGCTATTGATTGGGCTTATTTGGAGCTGTGACATAAAGTAAACTTATTGACATAAAGATCAAGTGTTGATGGTGACTGACAGCATAAACAGCAATGCTAAAAACCAGTATTATAAACAATCGACAGCAATAACAAAATCAGTAACGAATGCTAATATTACTTTGAACGCATTACAGGCACTATATACAAAGTTTTATACATAAAAATAATTAATAAACATTAGGGACAAGTAATTATGGCTTATTGGCTAATGAAATCTAATCCAAAATTTTTTGGTATTGATGATTTACAACACTTAGGAACAGACACTTGGGAAGGGGTACGCAATTATCGCGCGCGCAATTTTATGCGCGATGATATGCAAGTTGGCGATCAAGTTATTTTTTATCACTCAAGCGCTAAGCCTGCAGGAGTTGCAGGAGTTATGACCATTAGCCGCGCAGGCTACGCTGATCCTACCCAGTTTCATCCTGAGCATCGCCATTATGATCCTTTGGCGACTGAAGATGCCCCAAGATGGTTTATGGTCGACGTCACCTTTGAGCAAGCGTTTAAGGAAACTCTGCCCTTATCTGCTATTAAGTTTATACCAGCGCTCGAAGACTCATTATTACTCAGAAAAGGCTGCCAGCAGTTAACCATTATTCCGCTTGAACCCAAACACTGGCAAGCAATTATGGATATGGCTGAGGATTTAGATCTACGATAATAGATTTCAGCAGGTTCTAGACAAATCCACTATCATTATTGCAGCGTTGTATAAATCCTATTAGGACATAAGCGATAGCTTGAAAATATTGACATCATAGCTTGGCTTGTTTACCATCACGCTTGGCTATACCCTTAAAAAAACTTAGCTTTTGACCTGTCTACTTATACTTTGAGTTGACAGGTTATTTTTATTTAGATAAGCATTTTTAAAACTTCCTCTTTGACTATTTTGCTACTATTTTTTCGTTACTACTTTTGTTGATAGCATCATTTTTCTATTAACAATAATTTCCTTAAATAATAAAAAGTTGCTCATCATGGCTTTGCCAATATCCTTTACCGATTTTAAGAGCTATAGCTTACGCTTAGGTGTACTAGCGCTCCCTATTTTAGTCACTCAATTTTGTCAGGCGGCATTGGGTGTCGTTGATGCCATTATGGCAGGACAAGTCTCAGCGCTTGACTTAGCAGCAGTCGCAGTCGGCTCTGGTATTTGGTTGCCGCTGTTTTTGCTGGCGACAGGTATCTTAATTGCCACCACGCCACTGATTGGCGAGGCGATAGGTCAAAACAAGCACAGCGAAGTGCCCCATATCACTCAGCAGTCGCTTTGGACAGCAAGCGTGATTGGCATTTTAGGGTTTATTATTGTCAATCTCATGCCAGGCGTGCTCAATATTATGGGTGTGCCTGCTAACATTCAGCCTATTGCCGCTCAGTATTTACATGGCGTCTCTTTTGGTTTTCCTGCTATGGCAGTGTATGCCGTGCTGCGCAGTTATTGCGAAGCCTTGGGCCGCCCTGAGCCTGTGACTATTATCAGTATCGTAGGCTTATTAGCTGATATCCCGCTGAACTATATTTTTATTCATGGGCTGTTTGGGATGCCTGAGATGGGCGGCGCAGGTTGCGGGGTGGCCACTGCTATAGTGTTATGGATTACGGTCATATTACTAGCGACTTATACTGGCTTTACCAAACGTCAGCAGATCGCTGAAACTCGGTTTTTTCAGAATTTTACAGCACCAAATCGGGCGCAAATTACTAAGCTGCTTAAGCTTGGTATTCCTATTGGTGTCTCAATATTCTTTGAGGCCAGTCTATTTAGCTTAGGCGCCATCATTATCAGTCCCTTAGGTGAGATTGCAACGGCCTCGCATCAAGTCGCCTTGTCAGTGACCGGTCAGCTCTTTATGATTCCCATATCAGTGGCTATGGCATTGACCATTATGGTGTCTAATCGCTATGGTGAAAAGAACCTAGTAGCGCTAAAACAAGTGCAAGCGACTGGTCTTATTTGGACGATACTCATTGCCATTGTCTGCATGCTTGGTATTTGGTTATTTCGGCCACAAGTGGCAGCGGCGTTTACAGATAATATAGAAGTACGAGCGCAAGCGATGCATTTACTTATTTTTGCCCTTGCCTACCAATTGTTTGATGGCTGGCAAGTTAATATTGCTGGTATTTTGCGTGGCATGCAGGATACTACTGTACCGATGTGGGTGACGCTGTTCTGTTATTGGATCGTAGCCTTGCCATTAGGTATCTATCTGGTACGCTATACTAATGTAGGCGCACAAGGATTTTGGATGGCACTTATTACAGGGTTATTCTTAGCGTCTATCTTACTCACACTACGCCTGCGCTTCCAGCAAAAACGCTTGCAAGCGCAGTGGGGCTAATCAGTACTGGCGCTACTCGACTGGTTATACTATGATAAAGCTCAAGGCTATGATCAGGCTCAAGGCTACTATAAAGCTCAAGGCTGTGATAAGACTTGAAACAATTTATATAAATTCATTATTTAACCACCAGCTTCAATTGAAGCTGAGTTTTACGCCTAAATAAGTACTTAATTATAAAATGACATTCAACTTAAGCTAAAAATATGTAAAAAATCCAGTTAACAGATGTACATTGATTGCTCATTGCAGTGAATATAGGTATCATGAGCGAATACCTAATCAATATTTTGTTACATCAGTTAGTACTATTCCTAGCCAGTACTTTTTTTCTAAACTTTAGTATAAGGTCTCATAAAAATTATGGATATTGAAAAAATACGCACCCTAATCGCCCTCATGGAAGAAAACGAACTGGTCAATCTAGAAGTCAGTTCTGACGATGAGCACATCAGTTTAACTCGCCATTACGAAGCCCCTGCGCCGACTATGATGGCCGCACCTGCTGCTGGCGTAGCACCTGCTGCTGTCAGTGCAAAAGCCGCTGCCAAAGCGGGTAAAGTTGAAAACTCACCTATGGTTGGTGTTTTTTATTCTGCCCCAACCCCTAATGATCCTCCTTTTGTAAAAGTCGGTCAGCAAGTAGAAGCGGGCGATACTATCGGTATCATCGAAGCTATGAAAATTATGAACCCACTTGAGGCAACTCAAAGCGGCATCATTGATGAGATTTTGGTAGAGAATTCAGAGGTTGTACAGTTTGGTCAGCCTGTTGTACGTTATAAAGCTTAATGCGCTTATAATATCTGCCCACTCTACAATTATGACTGATAGCAAGTTACGACTACCTTGCATAAGACCCTATATTAGTATTTTGCTAAGTAATACCCGTCTTATAATAGGCCTATCAGTCACTGCCGCTTTGACAAGGATGACCCCATGATAAAAAAACTGCTCATCGCCAATCGAGGCGAGATTGCCTTACGTATAGTCCGCGCTTGTAAAGCGCTAGGTATCGAAACTGTAGGCGTCTATTCCACTGCTGATGAAAACTTGATGCATTTGCGTTTTGTTGATGAAGCGATCTGTATTGGCAAACCTAACGCCAATCAGAGCTACTTAGATATCAGCACTATCTTAACCGCAGCTGAAATCTCTGGTGCTGATGCTATCCATCCAGGTTATGGGTTTTTGGCTGAAAATGCTGAATTTGCCGAGCGTGTCGAAGAGGCAGGTCTTACCTTTGTCGGTCCTAATGCTGACCACATCCGCTTAATGGGTAATAAAGTCTCAGCTATTAATGCGATGAGAAAAGCTGGCGTGCCGACCGTGCCAGGCTCTGTTGGTGCGGTCACCATCAAAAACGCTGAAGAGCAAGCTCGCAATATCGGCTTTCCGCTGATTATCAAAGCAGCATCAGGTGGCGGCGGTCGCGGTATGCGTGTCGTTGAGCGTTTTGAGGAAATCGTCGGTCAAGTTCAAGCGGCAAGACAAGAAGCTGAGCTATGGTTTGGTGATGATACTGTCTACATGGAGCGCTATTTGCAAAACCCGCGCCACGTTGAGATTCAAGTATTGGCTGATGGCAATGGCAATGCTATCCATCTATATGATCGTGACTGCTCGCTACAGCGTCGTCATCAAAAAGTCCTAGAAGAAGCGCCTGCGCCTGGTATTCCTGATGATGTACGCCAGCCTATCTTAGATGCTTGTGTTAAGGCTTGCGAGCTGGTCAAGTATCGCGGTGCAGGTACTTTTGAGTTTTTATTTGAAAATGACGAATTTTTCTTTATTGAGATGAATACGCGGGTTCAAGTTGAGCATCCTGTTACTGAGATGATTACCGGTATCGATGTGGTGGTTGAACAGTTAAAGATTGCCGCAGGTTATGGCTTATCTTATCGTCAAAATGAGATTGAGATTCAAGGTCATGCTATCGAATGCCGTATCAATGCTGAGGATCCAACCACTTTTGCACCCTCTCCTGGTACAGTAACTCAACTGTTTGCCCCAAGTGGTACAGGCGTACGCTTTGACTCTCATTTGTACCCAGGCTATGAGATCCCTAGCTATTATGACTCACTTATTGGCAAGCTTATCTGTCATGGTCAAACTCGCAAACAAGCTATTTCAAAGACTTTGCATGCCTTAGATGAGCTTATTATTGAAGGTATTAAGACCAATATCCCACTGCATCGTGATGTTATTTTAGCGGATACTAACTTTACCGAAGAAGCCCAAAATATCCATTATTTAGAAAAAGAGCTACTTAAGCCTAAAGAAGATAAAAAAGTTTCTTAGTATTCCATAATATTTACGATTATGTGATGCAATACTGAAAAAACCGCTATTTGTTGAAAATAGCGGTTTTTATTTTAGAGATTTAAAAATTTTGAAATTAAAGAATCTTAAAGCAATAAAATTTATAATATAAATAGTTAGGGCAATACTTTATAAAAATCCATAAAGCACTCATTGCCGTCAGAGTCTGCGCACCACTGCATACTATTACCGTCATGCTTCAAAAAAGCCACTAAGGCATCGCCTGTTTGATCCACTCGATTACCTGAACAGTCAGGCTCATTATTATCATAAGTGGTTTTCATAGCGATAATAGGTAAGCCTTCTTCGCGATGCGTGATTAAGTAGCGACCAAAAGTCGTCTCTTTACCACTGACCGCTCGCATCTCATTGTCTGCAGCAAAATTATATAGCTCACGACATTCATTACTACGAATCGAGGCGGCTCTTATATTCTGTGTAGCTACGTTTTGAGCACTATTGCTAACTAAGTCTTCACTCAACGAAGCTTCTATAGAGCGACGCTCGCTTTGATCTAACACGCCATCTAGTGATGTGGCGGTGACCGCTGGCTCGTTGTCTAAGCTTAAGCCTAGTTCTCGTTGTTCATCAGCAAAAGCCAGCTCTTCTACCCGTTTACTCATCACCTCTGTACGTTCCAGATCTATCTGCCACTGTCCTGCTATAGCAGGACTAATATGCGTCGTGATGACTGCTTGGCTGACTTGCTCGCCTGCAACAGGAAGAGTAGACAGAATCCCTGCCAAGGTAAATGAAGCAAATGAGATAGGTTCCATAGTTCACCTTTTTATTTTATTTATAATGGTATATAGCCTACCAGCGTAAGTCTTCGACGCTAAAAACACAAGTAAAAATATGCTATCACCCTAGCGCCATCGACTTCAATGATCAGCTGTATTATCTGTTATGCAAAAAATAGCGCTATATTTTAAGCTCTATTAAAGCTTTTGATATAGCGCTATTAGCGGTTATTTAAACCTTTGCTTGAGCCTTTACTTATGTCTTTAAACCTAAGCAGCAGTCGCTGTCTTTGCCTGAGCCAAAGCAGATAATGCCCCTTTTAACATAGCTGATACTGTACTGCTACAGGTGCCAATACCTGAATATACTTCACCATCGACATTAAGCTGAATATAGGCGGCAGCATTGGCATTGGTTTTATTATCATTATCGACGCTATTGCCATCGACGTCACTATGCTGAGGGTTTACCGCATGCTCTGCATAATTGATAATGTGTAGCGACTTGCCGGTATGCTTTGCCAAACCATCAATGAATGAGGATAACGGGCCATTACCTGAGCCTTCAACGGTGATAGTCTCGTTATTCATATGTACCTGACCATTAAAGAACACTTCGCCGCCTTTGTTATTGACGCTATAATCAAGTAAATCATAGTCACCTTGCTGCAAGTAAGTATCTTCAAAGGTCTGCAAGATTTCATCGTTTTGTAATTCACGGGCGCTACTTTCTGCTTGCTTTTGTACTACGCCACTGAAGTCAATTTGCATCCAACGCGGCAGATTAAAGCCATAATTGCGCTGTAGGATATAAGCTACGCCGCCTTTGCCTGACTGGCTATTAATACGGACCACATCTTGGTAGCTGCGACCGATATGTGCCGGATCGATAGGCAAATAAGCCACATCCCATACGTTTTCGGTTTTATCTTTGTGCTGCTCATTATAATCAAGCGATTTTTTGATAGCGTCTTGATGCGAGCCACTAAAGGCAGTAAAGACCAGCTCGCCGACATACGGATGGCGTGGATGCACAGGTAAATTATTACACTCGCTGACCACTTGTACAATCTCACTCATATCACTAAAATCAAGCTCTGGATCTACGCCTTGGCTAAACAAATTCATTGCCATGACCATAACATCCATGTTGCCCGTACGCTCGCCATTACCCAAGAGTGTACCTTCAATACGATCAGCGCCAGCTAATACGCCAAGCTCAGCCGCTGCGACCGCACAACCACGGTCATTATGAGTATGCAAACTAATAGTGACATGCTCACGTTTAGCCAAGTTACGGCAGAAATACTCTACTTGATCAGCAAACACATTAGGCATAGACGCTTCAACTGTCGCGGGCAAATTTAAGATAACTTCTTGACCGTTCTCAGGCTGCCAAACTTCGCAGACCGCATCACAAACTTCTACTGCATACTCAGTCTCAGTCTGGCTAAAGCTCTCGGGAGAATACTGAAATACCCATTCAGTTTCAGGATATTTGGCCGCATATTTCACTAATAGATTTGCCCCAGTAATGGCAATCTCTTTGATTTCTTCTTTACTCTTGCCATAGACTTTTTCGCGTTGGATACGACAGGTTGAGTTATAGACATGGACGATAGCGCGACGAGCGCCAGCAAGTGACTCAAAGGTGCGAGCAATCAAATGCTCACGTGCTTGAACCAATACTTGTAGGGTCACATCATTAGGAACATGATCTTCTTCAATCAATTTACGTGCAAAATCAAATTCCACTTGCGCAGCTGACGGAAAGCCGATTTCGATCTCTTTAAATCCCACGCCTACTATTGTCTTAAAAAAGCGCATTTTTTGCTCAATAGTCATTGGATCAATGAGCGCTTGATTACCGTCACGCAGATCAACACTGGCCCACATCGGCGATTTTTCAATCGTTTTACTCGGCCAAGTACGATCGGGTAATAGTGGGGCAAACGCAAACGGGCGATACTTTTTATAATCAAAAGCGGCGTGTTTAGGCGTTACTTTGGCATCGGCAGTGTTAGCTGTGGCTTGTTGAGACATAATCAATCCTTAAATAATTTAGCGAATTGTAGTGATTAAATGATGCGCTTATCATACGAGATAACAGAGGTTTATACCATTATAATAGCAAAGTTTATCAAGTGAAAAACACCTTAGTTGTCTTTATTTCTCAACTATATTAGTGATAATTCTTTATTTAAGCGATATAATTAGAGAAAATCACTATATTTGGTGCAAGTTATGATAAATGATGACAATAAAGCAACAGTAGCAATCGATGAGGTTGATAAGAAGTTGCTACGCCTGCTGCAAGTCGATGCTCGTATGAGTATTACTGAGCTTGCCGAACGCATCAATCTCTCAGCGACACCCTGCGCTAGGCGTATCAAACGTTTGGAGGATACAGGAGTCATTACGGGTTATCATACTCAAACGGATGCGCAAAAGCTTGGCTACCCGCTGGCTATATTTATCGCGGTTAGCATGGATCGACACACCGCAGAGCGTTTCGAGCAGTTTGAACGTAAGGTACAAGGCTTTGATGAGGTGGTTAGCTGTAGTATTGTCACAGGACGCTCTGAGGACTACCTAATAAAGGTATGCGTGCGCGATATGGCACATTATGAAGAGTTTTTATTACATAGGCTTAATCGTATCGAAGGGGTCGCACAAGTCCATACTAGCTTTGAGCTACGTGAAGTTTTTAGTCGGAGTATGGTTTAGTGCGCTCTAATTCGCCGATTGTGGCTGCCGACGAAATAGCAATAATAAGACTAGGCTGATTAGTAAGCCAATACCTGCCACGATCAGTCCAGCATTAAAGTTATCATTACTGCCTGCTAACGCCACAGTGATCAAGGGCCCAATAAATTGACCTACGGCATAAGCTAGCGTTGCCAAACCCATCAATAAATTGGAATAGGCAGGATTAATACTTTTGATGAGGTTAAGAGTCATTGACACCATACCGACAAAGGTCAATCCCAATATGACAGCGTTTGCATACAGACCTAAAGCACTGTCGAATAACCAAGGTGCAAACATACCTATAGCTTGCAATATCGTCAAACCCATTAGAGTCTTAATCTCGCCAATGCGTTTGGCAAGGGCACCCCATAATGGATTGGAGAGCATCGCAAAAATACCGACTATGAGCCAAATCAGTAGACCAGCATAATTCTGATCGGTAAGCTGACCAGTCGCCATCACTGGCAAAAAAGTCGCTGAGGTAATATACCCAAATCCTGCCAGTAGATAGCTGACTGCTAATAGAGCAATCGCCCGCGTATGACCTATCATCGCCTCGAATAATGAGCGTTTAAAATTAATATAGGTTTGCTTAATAGAAGGGTATTTGACTGTAGAATTTGATTGGGTGGCGTCTGATTTTATAGGCCGTATAGCATAAAGCAACACTATCAGCGGTAAACTACTTATCCCAGCGACTAGCCAAATCACCTCAAAATGATAACCCAGCGTCAATAACCACCAAGTCAAAATAGCCGAAGCGCTAATCCCTGTCCCAATGCCCGCATAATGTACTGTGGATAATAGTGAGCGCTGAGCGCCGCTAAAGTGCTGAATAATAAAAGACGAGCCCAGTATCATACCGATACCACTGGCAATACCTGCTAGTAAGCGGATGATATACCATAAGCTCAAAGGCATGTTAGGCGCAACTAGCGCAATAGTCGTCACAATGCTCAGAATAATTCCTACCATCAGCGCCCTGTAGGTAAGGCGCTGCGGCACAAACATCGAAATCAGTGCCCCAATAAAATAGCCACTATAATTAACTGATGCCAGCCAACCAGCAATAGTGGTTGATAGTGTCAACTGGGTCATAATGTCAGGCAAGGTCGCTGTAAATAAAAAGCGCCCATACCCCATCGCCACCGCCAGACAGTACAGCCCTATCCAAGCGATCGCGGTTTGATTGGTGATGATTGGGACGATAGAGCGCCGAGCGGAATTCATGATACTGCTCGTTCATACCTAATTGTGGCCATCAGCACCCTACC
This sequence comes from Psychrobacter sp. M13, assembly GCF_030718935.1. Lineage (NCBI taxonomy): Bacteria > Pseudomonadati > Pseudomonadota > Gammaproteobacteria > Moraxellales > Moraxellaceae > Psychrobacter > Psychrobacter sp. M13. Next base: position 1,434,683 of record NZ_CP132194.1, on the reverse strand, counting down.
CTTATTACAGATAATTATTATGGAACAGTAACATTAAGAGGCAACGGAAGGTAGCGCTGTATCGTCCTGCCCGAGCATAGCAACTCGCTTATCGCTGAACATATCCATATCAGGAGCAAGGGTGCGCATAAAACGGTCAAAATAGAGGAGCTGCTTGGTCAATAGCGCAAAGTCGCGCGGGAAATGAATACCATGACGTTTACCAACCTCGACAATCTCCAGCATCATTTTATTCAGCTCATCCGCTTGCTCTTTGACATTGACAGGTACGCCACTAGTAAAGGTGATATTTTCAGCCATGACAACCTGCATCATTCGCTGTAAATCCTCAGCGAGTGCCGCCACATCGACTTGGCCACGAGCGCCTGTCATTTCCATATCGATCATATACTGCGCCATGGCCTGATAGTTATTATCCTGCAGCGCTTGCATCATACCCATACAGGCACGCCAGCTCTCGGCTTTGAGTTTACCCACGATACCGAAATCGATAAAGCCAATGCGTCCATCGGTCAACAGCATCAGATTACCTGCATGCAAATCAGCATGGAAGCTATTACAGAGCATTAGGCTTGCAAACCAAGTATTGAGCGTATCGGCCATCACTTGTGCAGGGTCACTACAATACTGACGCATAGCAGTTTCATCAACCATAGACACCCCACGCAGTCGACTCATAGTGAGCACTCGCTTGGTGGTTAGATCATCATAGACTTTCGGTGCAATAACACGCGTATTGCCTGAGACTTGTAAGAACTGCTGAAAGTCGCGGATATTTTGCGCCTCAGCAATAAAGTCAGTCTCAGCGAGCATACGCAAACGAATCTCATCAATGATCGGTGCAATGCTCGCAAACTTCATCGACGGCATTATCAGCTCTAATAGCTTAGTTGCCATATGCAAGACGCCTAAATCCGTCTGCATAATAGTCTCAACATTAGGCTTTTGTACTTTTAGCACCACCTCATCGCCGTTGTGCAAACGCGCACCATGCACCTGCGCAATTGATGCTGAGGCGATCGGCTCTTTGTCGATATGAGCAAAATTTTCTTCTAAGGTTTGACCATAGACTTCTAACTCAGCCCTTAGTACTTGCTCAATATAAGCGTAGGATAAGGGTGTGGTCTGATCCAAACAGCTTTGAAAGGCTTCGACGTATTCGCGTGGAAATAGTGAAGGCGTACTAGCGATAAACTGACCGATTTTGATATAAGTCGTACCTAGCTGCTCAAAGGTTTCTTTTAGTAGTTGCGCATCAGGCTTTTCGCCAGTGGCGACTCTAAGGGCTGACAGTCCTGCAACACTGGCAGTCTGACGAACGCGATTGACCACATTAAAGGTATGTTTTAATAAATGAGGGCGATGAATTTTCATAAAAGACAACTGTATCGAAAATAAAGGAGTTAGATGGGATAGTTAACAGAATATTCAATGAGCTTGGCAGTCACAAAATAAATCAATGAGCTTACTTAACGATATAAAAGATTAACGGCTAGCACAGACGATACAATCTTTATCTTGCCTATAACCCATCAGCCGCTGCTGCATGCGGCTACCATCCCACAATAGCAGTTTGCCTGTCAGTGGATTTTTGGTTAAGCCTAAGTATTGCAAGGCTGCATTGGCCTGTAAGCTACCCATAATCGCTGTAGTACTCGCCAGCACGCCAGAATTGGCACAGGTTCGCGCATCAGCTGCTTCATCAACACGAGTCTCGCCGAATACACAATGGTAGCAACCTGTATTAAGCTGCGGTTCAAATAGCGCGAGCTGCCCCTCCATTGCTATAGCAGAAGCTGATAATAGCGGAATCTGGTAGCGCACGCTAATACGGTTAATCATATCGCGAGTGGCAAAATTATCAGTACAGTCCAGTAATAAATTGGGCTTGCCCGACTCCATTGCTAGCAGCTCATAGGCGTTATTTTCATCTAAACGAGCGACGCTACCCTTTGCCTTTATCAATGGATTTATTTTACCCAGCATAGCAGCAGCAGTAGTCGCTTTTGGCTGACCTATGTCCTCAGGTAAAAACAAAGTCTGACGCTGTAAATTGCTGGCTTCGATGACATCATCGTCAATCAGATGTACTTGTCCAACACCCGCGCGCACCAAAGTCTCTGATGCTGGACACCCTAAACCACCTGCGCCAATCATCACCACACGAGAATATTTGAGGCGCAATTGAGCATCAATATCCCAACCGTCGAGTAATACCTGCCGCGCATAGAGCAGTAGCTCATCATCGGTCAGTGACTGGCTATCGGTTAACTGAGTCATATTCATTACCAAAGCTTATCTTAATAGTAAAAAAGAAATTCTAGCGACACTAATTCTAGGGATACTAATTGTCAAAGAAGCTGCCCAAGCGTCACCCTATCATTACCACCAAAGTCTTGCACCGTCTGCACTTTATCAAAACCATTGTCGATAAATAATTGATGCACCGATTGCCCTTGATCATGACCATGTTCGATAGCCAACAAACCCCTTACTTGCAAATATTGTGGTGCTTGCTGGACAATATGCTCGATATCAGCCAAACCCTGATTGGGCGCAGTCAAGGCACTGATCGGCTCAGCTTGCAGACTGGTTAAATGCTTATCCGTTTCATCGATATAAGGTGGATTAGAGACGATAACGTCAAACTTATTATCGTCATCACTCAACTGCTCATACCAACTGCTTTGCACAAACTCAATGTTATTAATCTTATTCGCCACTGCATTATGTCGAGCGACTTCTAGCGCTTTGCTAGACAAATCAACAGCGACAATTTGCCAGCTATACTGTTTGTAGCACTTATTATTAGTCAGCTCATACGCTAGGCTAATCGCAATACAGCCTGATCCTGTGCCTAAATCTAGTAGGCGCTTATTTTGATCACTGTTTTCAAACTCTGACTTATTAGCTTTAATCCAAGATAGCGTTTGCTCAACCAATACCTCAGTATCGGGTCTTGGAATTAGCGTATGTGCGTTTACCTTAAAATCAAGCGACCAAAACTCTTGCCGACCTGTTAAATACGCTAGCGGCATGCCCTGCTGCATCTGAGCCACGCCAATATTAAATCGCTCAAATTCGCTAGCCGTCAGCTGATAGCTCTCATCTGTTATTGAGAATGATGACGGCTTATCAATAACGTAAAGTAGCCAATCAGTTAGCCAAAATGACGGTACGCCAAACGTTTGAGCGAACTGTGGCGCTTGCTGCTTGATTTGCCGTACTGTCATATTCTCTGCTTTAGACGTTTCCATGAGCTACTCTCAGTACCTATTTAACACTATTTAACCAACACTTTATTCGCTTGCCCGTGGTGGCTCTTTTGTATTGGTTAGACTAGGATTCGCTTTGGCTAGCTCAAGCCCTGCATTACCTTTACCACTGCCCTTATCATCGTCATCACCGTAAATATCATCATGACCGCCAATGACAATGTGTTTATCGACTAAATAAATCAGCACCAATATAGGAATACCAATAGCAAAGGTAAACATAAAGAAAAACGGGTAACTGGTATTATCGACGATAGCTCCTGAATATCCCCCTATCACCTTAGGTAATAAAGTCATCAAGGAAGAGAATATTGAATACTGCACAGCGGTAAAACGGATAGAGGTCAATGCTGATAAAAAGGCAATAAATACGGCGCTGGCAAGGCCGGCTGCTAGATTATCAAGGATGACTGCCAAATACATATACGGCAAACTACCGGGATGATAGGTCAGCAAAATAAATAGTAAATTAGTCACACAAGCAAGGATGGCACCAACCATCATAGCGCGCATAATACGCATTTTCTGCGCTAATATGCCTCCTAAGAAACCACCACCGATAGCCATAATGACCCCAACCAATTTGACAGCGTTGGCAATATCAACCTTAGTGAAGTCCATATCTTGATAGAAGACATTGGAGATTACACCCGCAACAATATCCGAGATACGATATAGACCAATTAGCGCCAATAACAATAAAGCTTTCATACCATACCGACGAAAGAAATCTGCAATAGGCTCAACCCATGTCGTCCTTGCAAATTCTGGCTCTACAAGGTTGGCCTTAACCAAGCCATAGCCAATCGCTATAGCGGCGGCCAAGCTCGATACCATACGTACTACTTCAATTAAAAAGCCAAATAGCACGCTTTCAGTCTCAGGCAATAACGGTCCCATATTGGCAAATACCAGTACAAAACCTATGACTGATATGGCAAATACGAGTACTAAGCGAGTATATTCCGAAGTTTTACGCTCGACCAATACCTGCTGGCTAACAGGCTCATGAATAACCAAAGTGGTAATAACCCCAACGCTCATCACCGCAGCCATGATCCAATAAGTATTTCGCCACGCCTCATAACTATAAAATGTTTCGGTCGAGCCAAAATAATCTGCCAAGTATAGCGCGCCAGCACCAGCGACAATCATACCCAAGCGATAGCCCGTAACATACATAGCCGACAATACTGCCTGCAAGCTTGGCGGTGCCAGCTCAATACGGTAGGCATCAATGACGATATCTTGGGTAGCGGATGAAAAGCCAAGTAGTACCGCGCCCACTGCCATTAAGAACAAACTACCCTCAATCGCTGGATTAACACTTGCCATAATACAAATGGCCGCAATAATCATAATCTGCGATACTAATATCCAGCTACGCCTACGACCTAATAGCTTCGTTAATATGGGCAGTGGCACAGCGTCAATAAGGGGCGCCCAAATAAACTTGAAGGCATAACCAAGAGCTGCCCAGCTGAACATCGTCACGACAGTACGATCTATACCCGCTTCACGTAACCACAAAGAAAGACTTGAGAAAATCAATAAAATGGGAATGCCTGCGACAAAGCCCAAAAGCAACATAATTATCGCGCGGCGATCGAGATAAGCTTTTAGGCTCTCACTCAATGACTTCTTGGCAATAGGCGACTTTGATGATGTAGAAGGCGGTACAGATTTGACAGCGGACATAACAATTCACCGAAACATAGGACAGGAAACATCACAGTGCACGCCGTTTTAGTGCTGCACAAAAATGTGATCGTGACAAAATTGAATTATGGTACTTGAGAACGTGTATTTTGACTAGGCATTATGATGATATTTTTGCATTAAACGACTCATAGCTAGACTATCTTTGTTGCATCTATCTTGGCTGTAACTGGATGTATTATAAGCTTGCACAACTGTTATTGCCATAGTTCTATAATAGCTACGTTAGAATTACGGTCGATCGACATCTATCCTCCCTGATATTACGATTTATAATTTAAAACACATAATTATTATATATTTATTTTATCAATCAACGATAACGTTATAAGATAAAACTATAAACGATAGTATCTAGACAATATCTATAGGCATTATTACAGACACCCTTAATTTTTATCATAGCCGGTTTTATATTGGCATAGGAGCAAAAAGATGAGCAAATCTACCCCTTACCCACACACAAAAAGTGCAGAACAAGGCTCAAGTGATTCTGACCATTCAACCAAAGATACGCCAAGTAATACGACTTATGATAAAGGTGATGGCTTAGGTCCTGATATTCATAATCAAAACATTGATGAGTCACATGCACCGCAGCGTCCTAGTATGGGTGGTTGTCCCGTTATGCATCAAGCGCATACAACGACCGCATCAGCAGCAACAGATTGGTGGCCAAATAGCTTAAATCTAGACATCTTACATCAACAAGATAACAAGACTAACCCTATGGGTGCCGATTTTGATTATGCTGAGGCCTTTAAGACATTGGATCTAGAGGCTGTCAAACAAGACCTAAAGAATCTGATGACTGACTCACAAGAGTGGTGGCCAGCAGATTGGGGACACTATGGCGGACTGATGATACGTATGGCATGGCACTCAGCAGGTACTTATCGTAACTCTGATGGTCGTGGCGGCTCAAATACGGGTAATCAGCGCTTTGCACCTTTGAACAGCTGGCCTGATAACGTTAATCTTGATAAAGCCCGTCGCCTACTTTGGCCTGTGAAGAAAAAATATGGTAATAAGCTATCTTGGGCAGATTTGATGATACTAGCGGGTAACATGGCTTATGAATCTATGGGCTTTGAGACTTTAGGATTTGCGGGTGGTCGCGCTGATATCTGGCATCCCGAAAAAGACATCTACTGGGGTTCTGAGCGCGAATGGCTAGCGGCAACCAAAAATCGCTATGACGACGATAACGAACGCGAATCGTTAGAGAATCCATTAGCTGCGGTACAAATGGGCTTGATCTATGTCAACCCAGAAGGCGTCGATGGTAATCCTGATCCGCTCAAAACCGCACAAGATATCCGCACTACTTTTGCACGGATGTCGATGAATGATGAAGAAACCGTGGCCCTAACCGCTGGTGGTCATACCGTTGGTAAGTGCCATGGTAATGGCGATGCCACTGCCCTAGAAGATGAGCCCGAAGCCGCTGGTATACAAGAGCAAGGGCTTGGCTGGCGTAACCCTAATGGTACGGGCAATGCTGGCGACACCGTCTCCAGTGGTATTGAAGGCGCTTGGACGACTCACCCTACGCGGTGGGATTACGAATACTTTGAGCTGCTATTCAATCACAACTGGGCGCTAACCAAAAGCCCAGCAGGCGCTTGGCAATGGGAGCCGACGGACATTAAGGAGGAGGATAAGCCCCTTGATGCTCATGATCCAAGTGTACGCCGCAACCCTATGATGACCGATGCCGATATGGCAATGATCAAAGACCCTGCTTATCGCAAGATTTCAGAGAACTTTCATAAGAACCCAGAATACTTTGATGAGGTGTTTGCAAGAGCTTGGTTTAAGTTGACTCATCGTGACTTAGGGCCAAAATCGCGTTATTTAGGGGCCGACGTGCCAGCGCAAGATTTTATCTGGCAAGATCCTATTCCAGAGAGCCCTGCTGACTTGAATGCTGATGACATAGCTACTTTAAAAGCGAAAATCGCAACACAAATTGATAATGGCAGTCTTAGCCGTCGTGAGCTAATCATTACCGCATGGGATAGCGCTCGCACTTATCGTGGCTCTGATTTGCGCGGCGGTGCTAATGGTGCTCGTATCCGTCTGGCTCCGCAAAAAAACTGGGTCGCTAATGAGCCTGAGCAGTTAGGGCGAGTGCTTGATGCTTTGACTCAGATTCAGACTGAATTTGCTAAAGATGTTAGCTTAGCGGATTTGATTGTACTTGCGGGTAATACTGCTATTGAACAAGCGGCGGCTGATGCAGGCGTCCATGCGCAAGTCCCTTTTGAGACTTGGCGTGGTGATGCCACTGACGAGATGACGGATGCTGATTCATTCAACGATCTTGAGCCGCGTCATGATGGCTATCGTAATTGGGTAAAAGATAACTATGCGGTATCGCCTGAGGAGATGCTACTTGATCGCAGCCAGTTGATGGGACTTACCGCTCCTGAGATGACTGTGCTGATCGGTGGTATGCGCGTGTTAGATACTAACTATGAGCACAAGCAACACGGTGTCTTCACTGACCGTGCTGGCGTGCTTAGCAATGACTTCTTTGTCAATATAACCGATATGAATCTGACTTGGCACCCTACTGATGACAATGATGACGCCAGCCATACCTCCAATCTTTATGAAGTGCGTGAGCGTAAAACGGGCAAAGTCAAATGGCAAGCCACTCGTGTTGATCTGGTATTTGGCTCCAACTCCATCTTACGTGCCTATAGCGAGCTATACGCGCAGGATGATAATTTAGAAAAATTCGTTCATGACTTTATCAATGCTTGGAATAAAGTGGTGACTGCGGATCGTTTTTAAGCTTGAGCGCTAGTTATTAACACTTTCTATTGTTTAACATTATCAAAACGGCTACCTATTATAAGGTGGCCGTTTTTTGTGGTGACTGATATTAAGTTAGCCAAATAATTGAGGTGTTCATTGTTTGTTGTTCATTACACAAAGGATCGTCAGGATTAAGCCAACAATCTCTCTATATTCCAAAATATCATAAATAGATACCTATCTAGTATATACAAGAATAATAACTTTGAATTAAACTAGGCGCTTGCCAAACTTTGGCGTTTGAAATGCTTATAAAAATATAAGACAGTTCTAAAGTAGCTTTTAAACAGTAGCTTTCAGTAAATAGCTTTAAATAAATATAGTAGATAACAGGGACTAAATAATGGCAATCGATGTGGTGGTAAACCAGCGGCACTTGCAAATTCAGCTCAAGCAGCTTGAAACAGTATGGCATACCGTCATTAATGGTTATAATTTAAGCCAAGCGGCCACAGTGCTACACACTAGTCAATCCAGTCTTTCTAAGCATATTGCCGCTCTTGAGAATCAACTCAAAACCGAAGTATTTGTGCGTCAAGGCAAGCGCTTGACAGGCCTAACCACTATGGGTACGGCTCTGCTGCCCCATATCGAAGCTATCTTTGCTGAGATTCGTACGATTGAGAATTTGAGCCTCGATTTTAATAATCCAAATACAGGTACGCTCACGATTGCAACTACGCATACTCAAGCGCGCTATGTATTACCGCAAGTCGTCAAAGAGTTTAAAGCGCGCTTTCCTAAAGTAAACCTAATCCTACAGCAAGCGGATCCTGAAACTATCGCACAGATGGTGATTCGTGGACAGGCTGATATCGGTATTGCAACCGAATCGCTACTACATAATAACTATCTGCGCTGCTATCGCTACTATGACTGGACACATCGTATTATCGTGCCAAGTGATCACGAGCTGGCGGGTCTAGAGAGCATTGATCTACCAACGCTTGCCAGCTACCCTATCGTTACTTATCATGGCGGCTTTACAGGACGTGGAGCTATTGATAAGACTTTTGACGCGGCAGGGCTTGAGCCTGATATCGTACTCGCCGCACTCGATGCGGATGTGATTAGCACTTATGTTGAGTTGGGCTTAGGGATTGGTATTATTGCCGAGATGGCTTATGATCCTAGCAATTATCACAACTTAGTGGCGATACCTGTCGATCATTTTGGCCGCTTTACTAGTTGGATGGCGGTACGAGATGATGCAGAAATACGTCAATACGGACGCGCCTTTATGGAATTATGTCAAAAGCAGTTCGATCATCATAGTGATTTGGTTTAGACGTCAATTTACACCAAACCGAAAAGTATAATTGACAGTGTCTAACAAGTTTATCTTTTGTAGGGTGCATTCCATGCACCGATGGTCGGCAATAGCGTCATTATTGGTGCGCTGGAGAGCACCCTACGTCTACTATATTTATTCAATGTTGTGCTTGGAAAGTCCCACGACCAAACATGCATCATATCGTCAGGACTCTGCCTAAATGATTCAGTTTCAAAATCTTTTAAAGCTTCATATAGATTATCAAGCACTTCTTCTCTAGTGCCTTTAAATATGAACGGCTTACCACAACTAGAATTCGGAAATACCTGAATTTGAAGTTCATCTGTAAAGCTTATAAAACGCCATAATGCAAAATCAGGCTCTAATGAAAATTCAACTTCTTCAGTTTTGCTTCCAAGTTGCAGATTAATAACTGCTTTAGCTAGCTCGCTAATTGAATCACATGAGACGTCAGAGATATCTAATATGATGCATTGGCTTTGATTACTAATAGTAAGCTCTAACCAACCATCGACTGGTACACCGAACTCGATTTTTACTGTATTCATGGCTAGAGACCTAATAAATTTATATTCACATCACAGCTAATAGCTTAGCAATTATATTGGCGTAAATAATATATGCTAAAGTAAATACAATTATTCAAAACACTGCTCCTACAAAAACTACTAATAAGCCTTCTGGATTAGGGTTGTTTTTGGTAAATAATCTAGTGATGAAATAACTAGTTCCCTTTAATAGTATCTCAAACACTATTTCAATTACAAAATATCCAATCAAGCGACCGATAACTCTGAATATACCTTCGAAGACATCTTCTATCATTTTGCTCTCTATAACTAATTACTTTGTTCGTTGATAACGATATCTTTACGTCTAGTTTCATTCTTATATAGATGGCAATCCTTAGTGTGTCGGCTCACGAGTAGCAGACTACATTCAATCCATGGGTTACCACCCACACTACATATAGAATTCTATCTCAATATTAAAACTTTATAGAGTCTTAAAGCTGGGTTGAAAATTCAGCCTACACAGATCAAATGATTGAGTATGCCGCAACACCAAGATTTGTTATTCTCACTAACACGGCTCTTTATATCCGTAATAACCGCCCCATTATATTACCTATCAAGCATTTATGGCTTTCTACAAACAGCCGTTAGAACTTATAAAACAAGACTGTTAGAGAGTTTTTCAATGCTTATAAATCAATAAATAATAGGTGACTTATGAAAAATACTGAGACTGACATTAATAATAAACAAATTCCATTATCGTTTTTAGATTTAGCGCCCGTACCCATGGGTAGCACTATCGCTGACGGTATCGCTCAAACCGTAGAGATTGCGCAAAAGGCAGAAGACGTTGGCTTCAATCGTTATTGGATGGCAGAACACCATAATATGGTAGGTATCGCTAGTGCAGCGACCTCAGTATTACTATCACATATCGGTAGTCAAACAGACCGCATCCGCATCGGTGCAGGTGGCATTATGCTGCCTAATCACGCGCCTTTAGTGGTCGCTGAGCAGTTCGGTACGCTACAAGCCCTTTATGGTGATCGCATTGACTTAGGCTTAGGCCGCGCCCCTGGTACCGATGGCGCGACCTTTCAGGCATTACGTCGGCAAATGAGTGATGCTGAGCGCTTTCCACAAGATGTGCAAGAGCTGATGTACTTTTTAGGGAATGATACGGATAACAGTCCTGTGCAAGCTTTTCCAGGAGCTCATTCAAACATACCGATTTGGATATTAGGCTCATCGCTATTTGGCGCAACGCTAGCTGCTCATCTAGGGCTACCGTATGTGTTTGCCTCACACTTTGCTCCGCAGATGTTAGAGCACGCTATCACCACTTATCGTGAGCAATTTAAACCATCAGCCTACCTTGATGCGCCTTATGTCATGCTAGCGGCAAACTTACTACTTGCTGATGATGATGCGACTGCGAACTATCACTTTAGCTCAGCCCAGCAAAGCTTTGTAAGGTTGCGCCGAGGTGAAAAAGGACAAATGCCAAAACCTGTCGAAGATATGAACAGTATCTGGAATTCGAGCGAAAAGGCGATGGTCGATAGTGCGTTGTCAGTATCATTTATTGGCTCAGTTGATACGGTACAACCTAAGCTTGCTGACTTTATAGCGCGATATCAGCCTGACGAATTGATCGTAACTGCCAATATTTATGATCAAGCTGCACGCCTACGTTCACTAGAACTTACACCTCAGCTAAACTTGTTTACTTTACAATCTCCGGTCGCCCTTGCATAATTATTGATAGATAAAGGTTTGTTGACGCAAGCCAATCGATAATAATTATTAATCAATGGACAATCATCATGGATACTACTCCTATTATCAGCGCCTCATTAGTCATTGGCTCAACTATATTTGCTTATATCGTAGCTCTTTTAGTGGTTTTGGGATTCTTTGGTTATTTGACCTATCGTGTCAGCCCTAAAGGTAAAGCACGTCGTGAAGCAAAACGTGAAAGGCGTAAGTAAGTAACTAGTATTAATTTCCATTAAAATCCAGTAATGCAATCGCATTACTGGATTTTTTTCGACTCAAAGCTATGTAGTATGATCGCATCAGAATGTCGTGCCAAATAGTTCTACAAAGGTAGTAAACGCTAAAATATTTGCTAAATTTCAGGCTGTTTTAAAAGTATCGAAATATCCTAATCTAGGATTTATTAGCTCAATGCTGCTAGCTTTTGCGTGAGGGACGAGCGCTGAGGCGAGTCGTTACAGAATGTTGAGCCCTGACCCGCATATTTCTATCTTGGTAAATACGCGATGCTGAGGCCATATTGGTTAGCTTTTGTTTAAGTATGGGTAAGTAAAAACAACATCAGCACTCACATTAGCCCTAGTCCACGTAATAGCGCTGCGCCAATCGCCATGCCAAACAATCCTACTACGGTGGTAAACGCTAAGATATTAGCCGCTAACACATCATTACCGCCCATGGCTTTTGCCATTACATAGCTGGCAGCAGCCGTAGGGGACGCGACCATCAAGAACAGCACACCCATGTGTACGCCTGTCAAACCAAAAGCTAAACCGATGGTAATCGCTAAGATAGGCGCAACAATAATGCGACCAATACTCGCCTGCATCGATAACCCAGAAGGGTGTAGCATCGATTTTAGATCAATACTGGCACCCGCACATATCAGCGCCAAGGGTAAAGCGACCGCTGCGAGCAAATCACCAGTAGTATGAATGACGCCTGTTAGCGGTGGTAATGGCAAAGCTTTGTAAGCAAAAGCGGCCAATAACGCCAAAATCAATGGATTGGTCAATAGCTTTTTGACAATCATCAGGCTACGACTGACCCAAGTATCATCAGCACTTTTGGACACTCGGCTCAAAGTAATAACCGCTAACACGTTAAATAGTATCGTCACAATGCCCATATACACTGCGCCAATACTTAGACCGATATCACCATAGGCATTGGCGACGGTCGCAAGCCCGATAATCGCCATATTACTGCGAAACACACCTTGGACAAAGACGCCTTGGTCGGCAGGGGCACTAATAAAGCGCTTGGCGTATAGTTCTGAACCGATAAAAAGTATAAAAGTGACTATAATACCAGCAGCTATTAGCACGACTTGCTTAGCATAGTCGACCTCACTATCGACGACGCTAAAGAATAACAAAGCTGGCAGACAGTAATTAAAGACGAAACTTGAAGCTTGATCGATAAAAGCTTGGCTGGCCTCGCCGCGTCTTTTCATAAAAAAGCCCAACCCCATCAAAAAAAGGTTGGGCAATACAATAGTAATCGCGAAGATAATGGCAGCGGTCATAGAGGGACTCAAGCAATCAAAACAAAAGGTACTAAGCGACTCTCAACTTGATATGATTTTTTGTAGGCTGTGGCTTTAGCCCAGCGAATAACTTTAAAAAATTACAATGCTGATTTAGACCCACAGCCTACGCTTAGAAATTGAGGATGGTGGTATAATGGCATAAGCTGCTATAAAAAGTAATAGTCTAAAATATACAATGAAACTATGACTCTAAAGCAGCCTTGGCTTTTTTATGCTTTTTGACCGTCATCGCCAGTAGCTGGATTGCAGCGGGCGTTACGCCACTGACACGACTGGCTTGCGCAAGCGTTGCTGGACGCACTTGAGTGAGCTTTTGTACTACTTCATTTGATAGGCCAGATACGACAGTATAATCAAAATCTACAGGTAGCGGAGTATTCTCAAGGCGCTTCATCTGTTCGATATCTTCCTGCTGACGATCAATATATCCTGCGTACTTAACTGATATCTCAATCTGCTCGCCAACTAGTGTATCGACTTGTGAATCAGTGATTGCAGCTATATCAGCGAAGTGAATCTGTGGACGTTTGAGCAAATCATAAGCAGTAGATTCTTTAGATAGCACTTCACCTGTTTGGGTAGCGACTTGCTTACCAAGCTCGTTCATCGGCGTTGCCCACATATCTTTTAGACGCGCAGTCTCGGTACTAATAGCGTCCATTTTTTGCTCGTAGGCTTGCCAGCGCGTGTCATCAACTAAGCCTAGTTTGCGACCAATCTCAGTTAAGCGCTGATCGGCGTTATCTTCACGTAATAGCAGGCGATATTCCGCGCGACTAGTAAACATCCGATACGGCTCATCAGTACCATGAGTGATTAGATCGTCGACCAGTACGCCCAAATAAGCCTGATCACGACGCGGTGTCCAAGTGTCAAAATCTTTATTATTAGTAGTAACTAGCGCGGCATTTGTCCCTGCTAATAGACCCTGCACGCCAGCCTCTTCATAACCGGTCGTACCATTGATCTGACCTGCAAAATACAGCCGATCAATCGACTTAGTCTCTAAAGTTGGCTTGAGGCTTTGTGGATCAAAGTAATCATATTCAATCGCATAACCTGGACGGGTAATATGAGCGTTCTCAAGCCCTTTCATGCTATGGATAAACTCAAGCTGTACATCAAATGGCAGACTGGTTGAAATACCATTAGGATATAGCTCATGGGTAGTCAGACCTTCAGGCTCAATAAATATCTGATGGCTGTCTTTATCCGCAAAACGATGAATTTTGTCCTCAATAGACGGACAATAGCGCGGGCCTACACCTTCGATTTTGCCAGAGAACATCGGCGAACGATCTAAATTCTCACGGATAATGTCATGCGTGCGCGCATTGGTATGCGTGATATAGCAATTGACCTGCTCAGGGTGCATAGCGACATTACCCATATAGCTCATCACTGGTAATGGCGTATCGCCTGGCTGTATGGTCATCACACTAAAGTCCACCGTACGCGCATCAATACGCGCGGGCGTGCCTGTCTTTAATCGACCGACTGGTAGCTTGAGTTCACGCAAGCGATCGGCAAGCTTGATAGAAGGCTGATCCCCTGCTCGGCCGCCCTTTGAGTTCTCAAGACCAATATGAATAACGCCGCCTAAGAATGTCCCTGAGGTTAGCACCACCGTTTCGGTCTTAAATATGATACCCGTTGAGCTGACCACCGCAGTTGCGCGACCATTCTCGACTAAAATGTCATCCGCACCTTGTTGAAAGATATCTAAATTCGGTTGGTTCTCAAGAGTATGACGAATAGCGGCTTTGTAAAGAATACGATCTGCCTGCGCACGCGTAGCCCGAACGGCCGCCCCTTTACGACTGTTCAATACCCGAAACTGAATGCCTGATTTATCAGTTGCCAGCGCCATCGCCCCGCCAAGCGCATCAATCTCACGCACTAAGTGTGACTTACCGATACCGCCAATCGCAGGATTACAGCTCATCTGCCCAAGCGTCTCAATATTATGCGTCAGTAGCAAGGTTTGCGCACCCATACGTGCGGCAGCAAGTGCGGCTTCTGTACCAGCATGACCACCGCCGATAACGACCACATCGTAAATTTTGGGATATTGCATATTTGCCTCGCTTGATTGATGATAACTGCCGCACTGCAAGTCATTGATTAGCTAAAAATAACTTACAAAACGAGTGATTGACAATCGCATGTAAAAAACCAGCAATGACTGGAATAAATCACTAATGATATAAACGACTAATAATAAAGATGTAACCGGTAATTATAGCAATTTTTGGGTAGTATAAGAATATTTACCTCAAAAAATTTTAATCCAAAATTAGATCAGCAACAGTATATTTAGACTATTTACTGTCATCATCGGCATTGTTAAAACCTGTACTCATTGTTGCAACCGTATCAGGCTGAGCACTAAGTACATGCTGGCTACCATAACCCTCAGGATTTATTTGTAAATAAGCATTCATCTGCCCAATCGCCTCCCCATCATCACTAATCAAAATCTGTGACTTGATACTATCCACAGGAGGATGAGGTAAGTTCTTAAGTAGCGCCAAGCGCTGTTGATTGTCGCCCTTTTCTACTACCATTTCGATAAGTTGACGGACATCGATAGGCAAGTCTGAGGTTCCTTGCGCGAGCAGCGCCAAATGATAAGCTCCAGCTATATCTTGATCAGCGACAATACGACGCTCGATGGCTAAATAGGTTGCCTCCGTTGCGCCGCCTGCGACACTAAGCTGATGAATACATCTCAGCGCTGAGTGTGATTCATTATCAGCAATATCAATGATACGCGCTGAATCTGTGGTTAATTTTTCGCGGCGACGCTCAATGGCTTGTTGGTCAATAGATTGATTAGTCATAGAACTCTCTTATTATTAAACTTTTGAAACTTGTGCCCTACATGGGGTCAAAGCCTAAAATTAAAACCTAAGCTTAAGACCTATAAAACAATAAAAAGCTCGAACAGTCAGTATTAGACTATTCGAGCTTTTTGAGTAGTGAGCTAAACGCATTAGCTATAAATAGGTGCTGATTGCTAATGCATCAAAAGACAATGTATCAAAGAATAATATAGCAAAAGACTATGCCGCTGGGCTATTGGCTTCAACTAAGGGCTTAAGCTCACCTGATTGGTACATTTGCAGAATAATATCAGAACCACCCATCAACTCGCCATCAATCCATAATTGTGGAAAAGTCGGCCAGTTCGCGACTTTTGGTAAAGTAGCACGAATTTCTGGGTTTTCTAAGATGTTTACAAAGGCAAAAGGACGACCAATTTGGGTCAATACTTCAATAGATTTTGCTGAAAATCCACACTGTGGAAATTGTGGCGTACCTTTCATGTATAAAATAACTTTGTTATCTTTGATTTGATCACGGATCAACTGTTCGACATCATTGGCAGCGGTATTTGGGGTTTGCTCGCTCATAAAAGCTCCTATTTGTTGAATGGCTTGTTAAAAATAGTTATATCAAAAATGATTTTCAAACGACATGTGGATGATACATGGGGCAATCCGTACTTTATTACAAGTGTAAATCAAGTAGACTTGCTATTTTTATAATCAATACTAGTGCTCATTTCCAGTTATTAGCGTTCATTGTCAGTTATCAGTGTTCAGCTTTAACTAACAACACCACGGCATTGACCATAACGCCCTCTTGACGACCGGTAAACCCCAACTTTTCGGTAGTAGTGGCTTTAACGCTAATATTATCAATCGTTGTTTGCAAGTCGTTAGCAATATTAGTACGCATAGCCTCATTATGAGGGGCAATCTTTGGTCGCTCACACATAATAGTGATATCAGCATTACCTAGCTTATATCCCGCTGCTTGAATTTTGCCATAGACGTAACGCAGTAATACTCGTGAATCCAGCCCTGCATGCGCGGCATCAGTATCAGGAAAATGCTGACCTATATCTCCCAGTGCCAATGCGCCGAGCAAAGCATCGGCGAGTGCATGTAATACCACATCACCGTCAGAATGCGCTAGCAAGCTATGGGTATGCTCGATTGCGACACCTGCTAGAATGACATACTGCTGTTGCTCGCCATTGTTATGAAAAGCATGAACATCGACACCTTGACCAATCTTTATCATTATATTTTTCCAAAAGTAAGTAACCAACAGACCCTAAACAGTGTCCAAAGTAAATTAAATTTATTAAGGTCATTAACGACGTTTTCAATCCATGCTGATTAACTTACGCAACTCATTAGTCGCGCCAACGGATCGTCATTAGCTGTTATAATATGACGCTTATTTTACCACAAGTTGTTAAGAGACTTCTTATGTCAACCACGCTCGCAATGTCAACGACCCAAAACTTTTGTGCCCATACTGCCCTAACCCTTAGCGATATCGATAATCCTGCTGACATACGCGTTATCGTTGGCATGTCGGGCGGTGTCGATTCGTCAGTATCAGCCGTGTTATTACAGCAGGCGGGCTTTGTAGTGGAAGGCTTGTTTATGAAGAACTGGGAAGAAGATGACGGTAGCGAATACTGTACGGCGATGGACGACTTGGCGGACGCTCAATCGGTCTGCGATAAGATAGGTATTAAACTGCATACCGCTAACTTTGCGATGGAATATTGGGATCGAGTTTTCGAGCACTTCTTAGCAGAGTATAAGGCAGGTCGTACGCCTAACCCTGATATTTTATGCAACAAAGAAATTAAGTTTAAGGCGTTTTTAGATTACGCCTTAACGCTTGGTGCAGACTATATCGCTACGGGTCATTATACGCGCCGCAGTGTCAATTACAAAAACGATAATGGCGCTGAAGTTGCACAGCTATTGCGCGGTCTTGATAATAATAAAGATCAAAGTTACTTTTTACACGCGGTTGGCGGCGACAAAATTGCCAAGACTTTATTCCCAGTTGGCGAATTAGAGAAGCCTGTGGTACGCCAGATTGCAGAAGAGCACGATTTGATCACGGCTAACAAAAAAGACTCTACGGGCATCTGCTTTATTGGTGAGCGCCGCTTTAAAGACTTTTTACAGCAGTACTTGCCCGCGCAAAAAGGCGATATCGTCACAGATGATGGTCATACCATCGGTACTCATGATGGGCTGATGTATTACACTTTAGGTCAGCGTGGCGGTATTGGTATTGGCGGGGTTAAAGACCGTCCAGAGGAGCCATGGTTTGTACTGGCCAAAGATTTGGACAATAACCGTCTCATCGTTGGTCAAGGACACGAACATCCAATGATGCAAAGCGGCGAGTTGACTGCATACAAAATGGACTGGGTCGATGGTTTACCACCAAAAGATATCTTTACCTCTGACGGTCTACGTTGCATGGCAAAAGCACGTTACCGTCAGCCTGATCAAGCCTGTACTGTGTTCGCTATTGATGAGCAAGGATTAGAGGTTAAAGTGGTTTTTGATGAGCCACAGCGTGCCGTGACTCCAGGTCAATCCGCTGTCTTTTATGTCAATGAAGTTTGCTTAGGTGGCGGCGTTATTGAATCTATCGATGCGCCTTGTAGCCTCTAAATCATCAGCTATACTATTTAGGAAGCTAGCGACCGCTGAAAATAGTTAGCTTAGTTGTGCCTTTTTAATTAAACCTTATATTATTTACTAGTTAGCGATTGTCATCAGCTATGACGCTTGCCATCGTATATCATTGTCCTTTAATTAGATATTAGGTGATAAAATTACTGATATATTTAAGCAGTTTTATTTCTAGAGTTCAATAAAAATATGAACAAATGTATATATTTATATCAAAGTATATATGCACTAAATTTATGGTAGTTTTTATTTATATAGCCCTTTTGCCTGATAGCTTAGTAAGCTGAGCCAAACACTTGCTTTAATCATGCCTTTTTTGTAGCAACTCTTGTTATAATCGTCTACCGAAAACACCCTACTGCACCATAAATTGATTCACTTACTATTAATTCAAAGGTATTGTTATGATCTCCTCGTTATCTGCCCTAACCGCACTCTCTCCTATTGACGGTCGCTACGCGTCTAAAGCTGATAGCTTACGCCCTTATTTGTCTGAGTTTGGCCTGATAAAAGCCCGTGTCACTGTTGAGATTCGTTGGTTGCAGTCACTCGCTGAGAACGCTGCTATTGGAGAGTTAGCTGCTTTTGATAATGATACTAATGACTTTTTAAATACTATCGTAGACACCTTTAGTGAAGACGATGCCCAAGCGATTAAAGATATCGAAGCGACAACCAATCACGATGTCAAAGCCGTTGAGTACTTTATTAAAGACAAATTCCGTGGTAATCAGCAATTAGAAGACAGTTTAGAATTTATTCATTTTGCTTGTACTAGCGAAGATATCAATAACTTATCTTATGCCTTGATGCTAAAAGACAGCCGTAGCATCGTGCTGGCTAAGATGCAACAAGTGACAGACAGTATCGTCGATTTGGCTATTACCCACGCTGACCAACCGATGCTGTCACGCACTCATGGGCAAACAGCTAGCCCGACGACGCTAGGTAAAGAGATGGCGAACGTCGCTTATCGTCTAGCGCGTCAAATCAAGCAGGCAGGACAAGTTGAATTATTAGGCAAAATCAATGGTGCTGTCGGTAACTATAATGCTCATTACTCGGCATATCCTGATGTCGATTGGCAGATGCATGCTGAACATTTTATCAATGAGCGTCTAGAGCTGACTTTTAATCCTTATACTACACAGATTGAGCCGCATGATTATATCGCCGAGCTATTCGATGTGCTCAAGCGCTTTAATACTATATTGATCGATTTTAATCGTGATATTTGGCAATATATTAGCTTAGGCTATTTCAAGCAGCGTCTAAAAGACGGTGAAGTTGGCTCATCAACCATGCCGCATAAAGTTAACCCTATTGATTTTGAAAATTCAGAAGGTAACTTAGGTGTCGCCAATGCCATGCTCGCTCATTTAGGTGAAAAATTACCAATCTCACGGATGCAGCGCGATTTATCAGATTCAACCGTATTGCGTAATATCGGTGTTGGTCTAGCACAAAGCATGATCGCTTATGATGCTTGCTTAAAAGGTGTGGGTAAGCTTGAATTGAATGCCCAACGCTTAAATGACGACTTGGATAATGCACAAGAAGTGCTAGCAGAGCCGATCCAAACCGTTATGCGTCGCTATCGTGTTGAAAACCCTTACGAGAAGCTAAAAGCGCTCACTCGTGGTAATGCGATGACCCGCGCGGCGATGCTGACTTTTGTAGAAAGTGATGAGCTATCGGCCGTTAGTGAGGCGGATAAAGACAGTCTGCGACAGTTAACGCCAGCGACTTATATTGGTAATGCCGCTGAGCAAGCAAGCACTATTAAAGAGTGGATTGCCAAGCTTTAATTATCAAATTTAGTAATGCATATATCATCCAAAAAACATCATGACACCTCTTTAGGTGTCATTTTTTTGTCTATTTACGACAAGCCTGAGTAGTATTATGTAATTTTGACTTGCTTAGATAAACAACAACAATACGATATTTATATTCTACTACTACCATGATTTACAAGAGATTAATTCATAATAATAATTAAAGTGCAGCCGAACAGCGTTACTAACTTTGACTTTATTATTAAGAAAAATAATTATGAAACGTCTCATTTTCGACATAGATGATACTTTATGTAACACACAGAATTCTGATTATACGAATGCCAAACCTATCCTTGCTATGGTAGAAAAACTTCGCGAATATCATAGCCAAGGCTTTACTATCGTTTTGAATACCAGTCGCAACATGCGCACCTATTCAAGCAATATTGGCGAGATTAATAAAAACACCCTGCCTATTATTATTGACTGGCTGGCCAGACATGATATTCCTTACGACGAGATCTATGTCGGTAAACCTTGGTGCGGTTTTGAAGGGTTTTATATCGATGACAAAGCGATACGACCTAAAGAATTTTTGGATTTATCTTATGAGGATATCTGTAAACTATTAGGAATGTCGCCATGATTATTATTCATTCTTCAAAGTTTGTGAATGCTGAGCTTGAGGCAGAAGTCGGTCCAATACCACCTTGTATGCTTCCTATTGGCAACAAGAAAATGCTGGAGCTACAAGTTAATAATTTTCGTAGTTATTTTGCTGATGAAAAAATAATAGTGACACTACCGCAGCATTACCAACTCACGATCAATGAGCAAATGGTCATCAATCAGCTGAATATTAGTATTCAACGTATTTGCGATACTATTGGCTTTGCTGAATCAATGTTGCATGTTCTTAACATTGAGATTGATTGTCCTACTGAGCCAATCCGAATTCTGCAAGGTAATCGACTACTCAATGATATCCCAACCGATAGTGATTGTATCGCAACCGTTGATCAAAATAGACAAGGCGACTGGTATGATAGATATCAGCGTCAAGATAATGAATCGCGCTGGCTTGGCTACTACTGTTTTTCTTCCAAAGCTGATTTGGTAAAGGCTTTAGCACTTTTTACAAAGAGCTTTCCTGAAGCGATTGCTTATTATCAAAACAGTATTGCTATAAGCGAAGTTCAGCCAACAGATTGGTACAATTGCAGTCATTTTAGAAGTTACTTTGATGCCAGATCTAGTATCACCACTCAACGCTCTTTTAATGCTTTAATTATAAAGTCAGGTATCGTCACTAAGACGAGCAATGATGATATTAAGATTCAAGCGGAAATCTACTGGTTCTCTCATTTGCCACCAAAACTTCGACGTTTTACGCCGCAATTTATTGATAATGGACGTTTGCAAGACGGCATTACGACCTATTACTGCTTGGAGTTTTTGCCATTATTACCATTGAACGAGCTGTATGTTCATGGGCGTAATCCTATTTGGTTTTGGCGCAATACATTTGATCTAATAAAAGATTATTTTGGTCATGCTGCAAGTAAAGAATATATCCATACACTTGATGCTAGCGATATTGATGAATGCCGAGACAGTCTATATTGCAAAAAAACACTTAGCCGTCTAAAAGCCTATCAAAAATCGTCTCAAATTGATCTACACTCTCCAGTTTTTTATCAAGGGATTGAGCTGGGTTCTATCTATGATATTACCCAAGATTGCATAACTAAAATGCTTAAATTGCCCAAACGTCCCGTTATTATGCACGGTGATTTATGTTTTAGTAATATGCTATTTGATACTCGTGGTCGTCGATTAAAATTAATCGACCCGCGTGGTCTCGATTGCTATGAAAACTTTAGTATTTTTGGTGATATGTCTTATGATTTGGCTAAGCTTGCTCACTCAGTAGTTGGTATGTATGACTTCATTATTGCTGGGCGCTTTGAGATTATTGCCAGTCATGAGGCTGATCATGCAGGACATATTATTCATTTTGATATGGATGAGCGCTTAGAGCGTATTCAAGCGGAATTTCTACAATTTAACTTTGTTGAAGGTATAGATGCCATAGATATTATGCCAGCAGTAGTGTTACTGTTTTTATCGATGTTACCTCTTCACGCTGATAGACCGGATCGGCAGCAAGCCATGCTTATTAACGCTTTTCGCTTATACAAAGAATATGTGTATATCAATCCTATTGAGCATAGTGGCATCAGTAACCAGTTAGTCGATGCTGAGCAAACTGACAATATTTTGGAGAGTTAAATGATTGTGATTCCTATGGCGGGACTTAGTAGTCGCTTTTTTAAGGCAGGATTTGAGGTGCCAAAATATCAGTTAACTGTCGATGACGAGTATGTATTTGATTTAGCGCTTAAGTCCTTTGGGTGCTATTTTGAATCAGAGCTGTTTGTTATTGTCTTGCGAGATTGCTTTGATACTAAACAATTCGTTGAACAGCGGTTGCAAGCGCTTAGTATTAAGCATTACCTCATCAAAGTCTTAGATTTTGAGACGCAAGGGCAAGCTGAAACAGTGCTGTTAGGAATTAAGGATTCTAGTATTAATGATGATGAACCACTATTTATCTTCAACATTGACACCTTTCGTTATGACTTTAAAAAACCTGACTTCATCAATGATTGCGCAGGCTATTTAGAAGTATTTCGCGGTGATGGTGAGCACTGGTCATTCATTGAAATAGACGATAACGATAGAGTCAGTCGTACCACGGAAAAACAGCGCATCTCAGATTTGTGTAGTGATGGCTTGTACTATTTTGCGAGCAAAGCGCTATATATCGATTTGATAGTCAAAGCAAAAGCGCAAAATATGCTGGTCAACAACGAGCTGTACATTGCTCCTATTTATAACTTATTAATTGAACAAGGCAAAGAAGTACGTTATCACTGTATCAACGCTGATGAGATTGATTTTTGTGGTACTCCTGATGAGTATAACTCTCTATTACGAAAAGGATTAAAAACAGATTAACTTGATAGTTAATAGCTTTGTAATATTTCAAGCTTAAAAAAAGCGACTACTCAATGAGTCGCTTTTTTACTAAATTAGGTGCCATTAAAAACACTTTATTTAAAATATTATTGAGGATAAATTTGATTCATTGATAGCTGATTAGTCGTAATAGACACAGCATTACGCTTTAGAGCTTGACGCTCATCACCTGCCTGCAACAACACTTGATTAGGCGATCTCACTTGCCAATAGTCAGCAAACAGACGATACCAATCTTCGTGATTGACACAGTTAAGCACCGCAAACTCATCGTTTTTTACCCAGTCGTATTTCGGAAAACTTAGACCCAACTGATCGATATCAAGCACTACAAAATGCTCAGCTAAAAATCTATCGTGGCCTGCTAATATAGTCTCATCGGTCTCATTGTACAAATTTGGCACTTTATAGCCGCGAGATTTGGCATAGTTAACGGCGATATGCTGCTCGACTGCCAAGCGCGTACGGAACTGATCATCATAAAAAGTCGCCTCCATATCGTGGGCGTTATTTTCAAAATAAGTTGCGTTCTTTGTAGTCATAGGTTTCACTGACCAGTACTCTTGCAACACCTTGCGGCGGCCAAATTGCAGCCAGTCACTAACATGATAGGCCATATGCTGATAGATACTAGGATCAATAGTAAAGAAATTAGCGACCGCAATTGGCGAGTACTTTTTATTGGTTTTCTTGCCAGACTTTTTAGCTTTAGCAGTGGCTTTTTTGGATTTAGCTTTAGACTTATTCTTTGAGGTTAAAGTATTGCTATCTCGTTGCGGTGCGCCACGCTGAACGGCTTCTAAATACTGATCGTAAATACTTAGTAGGTTGGCGTTGGTTAAGTAACTATCGGCGCGCAGTTTTAACGCATATTTAGTATCTACTAATGCCATACCAGCCGCCGCTGAGGTAATTTGACGATTGGCGTTATTTGGCGCATCAAAACCGAACCTGATATTGGGCAATCCACCTGGGTCTTCGTTCAAAATCAAGCTATCGACGCCAAGCTTTTGCGCAGTGTTATACTGAGCTGGAAACTCAAAGCTATTCCAAGTCGATAGTATAATCTTGGCATCAGGTAGCGCCGCTTTAGTCTGGGCTAAGTTATATAAAAAATCAGTACCATCGGAATTTCCTGATCCTAGCTTGTCAGGGTCAACATACCCTTGATAAACCACGGTTATTTTTTTACTTTTAATCATATTGCCCTCAAAATATGTAGTCATTGACTTATTATATTAGCAAAAAAATATTATGAATTTATAGTAAATAACCGTTAATAAGTCTTTAATTTATTATCAATAGCTCGGTGTTAGCAATTTTTATGATGAGAGTCATTGTTATTATAAAATAGACTAATTACAGCAATATTTAGATATTTTTGCTAGTGACTGCTATGATACGACTCTTTTACGTCTTAATTCTTAAGTCATGTTAATCAAGGCTAGGCTTATGTATGAGTAAGCGCTTTAATCCTGTATTTATTAGCACTATTATTGTGCTAATTGTCATGATACTTGCCAGCATAAATCCTTTAGAATGGTCAAGCTATCTACTGCACCAAGCGGGCACGCTGATATTTTTGGCAGTAATAGTAGCATTGTATCGTTACTGGCATATTAGCGCTAAGGCGTACGTACTCGCAACTCTGTTTTTATTCATCCATATCATTGGAGCACGCTATTTATATTCTTATGTGCCCTACGACGATTGGACGCAGCAATTATTCGGTGTACGATTAAGTACAGTATTTGGCTGGCAACGCAATATGTATGATCGGCTAGTACATTTTAGCTATGGATTATTGATATTTAGCGTCATGTATCAGGGCTTAAATTATGTGCTAAAAATTCAGTCGACTAAGCAGTTGATCGTATTAACATTAATGCTGAATATGTCAACCAGCCTACTCTACGAGTTATTTGAATGGGGTATTGCTACTACTCTATCGCCTGAGGCAGCAGAAGCTTATAATGGTCAGCAAGGTGATATGTGGGATGCGCACCAAGATATGGCGCTGGCATTGATTGGCGGCATTACCGCTGCTGCAATGACTGTCTTTTTTGATAGAAATAACAAGCACAAGCAGCAAGTTTTACCTATTAAGTAAGCTTATTTAGTAGGATTAATCGTCTTTTTTATCGTCATCACTATCACCAGGTATAATGGCTTTGCCGACTGCTACTGTGCCTTTGGCAATCCCCTTTGTGGTTTTATAAGCGACTTTTATGGGTACGGTGACGAGTTTATGTACGCAAGCTTGCAAGAAAAAGAGACTCGTAATAATAGCGATGATCTGTAGTTTTTTCATAAGTTTCTCAAGTTGGGTTTATACGGTTAAGCAGTCGCTTATCATAAACTATAAAGCCGATTTACTAAAGTCATTTACTAATGATGTGCCTTTCTATCAATGATAAAACGCACCCTTCCATTATTTAATTTTTATAAACATACGGATCTACCCTATGAGCGCTATACCCCTTTGTTTACCTGAATCACTCTCTGCTGAGCAATTTTTGAGCGAATACTGGCAAAAAAAGCCGTTGTTGATTAGACAAGGATTACCTCAGCTCATTGGCATGTTTGAACCAGAAGATATCTTGGCCTTAGCGCTAGAGGAAGAGGCTAGTGCCAGATTATTGACTCAGTCCGCTGCTAAGCAAAACAATGAGCCACAATGGCAAGTCAAAAAGAGTCCGCTGACAGAGACAGACTTTGATAATTTACCCGAACAGTGGACAGTGCTAGTACAAAATCTAGAACAGTGGTCAGCCGAGCTTGGGCTGTTATGGCAAGCGTTTGACTTTATTCCGCAGTGGCAGCGCGATGATATTATGGTCTCTTACGCACCAAAAGGCGGCTCAGTTGGCAAACATTATGATGATTATGATGTATTCTTAGCTCAAGGCTATGGGTCACGGCGCTGGCAACTTGGCAAGGTGTGTGATGAGCATACTGAGTTTGTAACAGGCGAACCTATACGACTCTTTGATGATATGGGTGAGATAATTTTTGATGAGGTATTAGAAGCTGGTGATGTACTATACGTGCCCCCTAAATTATCGCATTTTGGCTTAGCGCAGGATGATTGTTTGACCTTTTCATTTGGCTGTCGCCGTCCTAATTTGATGCAAATTATCGATAGTCTGGCCGATGTGGCAACCAATGATAGTCGTCTATTCACCCCGATGCTACTACTGCAAGCGTCTCAAGCGTCGGGCGAGCTGCAAGAGGACAGTATTGATGCTATAACTCGTCAACTATCACAACTGCTGCAGTCTAAGCAAGGCGCTGATATTATTCGTCAAGCAGTCTGTGAAGTGGTCAGCCGCCGCCAGTATGATGCGCTAGTGCCAGAGGAAGCTCTAAGCACTGATGAGCTGATGCAAGCTTTGGCTGAGGGTGCTACTTTGCAAGCCGATTATAGCAATCGCCTGCTTTATAATCAGTATGATGGCAACACTACTCTATATGCTAATGGACAAAGACTAGACGGATTGGATAATACCGCAACTGCGCTGTTAAAGCGCTTTGCTGATGGCGAGCAAATCCAGCAAGGTGATATTGAAGATATCGATCCTGATGAGCTAATGGAATGGCTTGAAAACGGTTGGATATGGCTGGATTATATTGGCTAGAGTCTAGGGTCTGTTGAAAAAACCGCTATCTAACTCATTTAGACAGCGGTTTTTTTGATATATCGTTAAGTTAATAAGCCGTTATAGTAAAAAGAAATACGCCCACAAACCAACGACGAACATAGCAATAATATTGAGCACGACTCCAACTCGTATCATCTCCGATTGTTTTATGAGCCCTGTACCAAATACAATAGCATTTGGTGGTGTTGCAACAGGCAGCATAAAGGCACACGACGCACCGATACCGATAATCAATACTAACACTTCAGTCGGTACGCCCATTTGCTCTGCAATCGCGGCAAATACAGGAACTAGCAATGCAGCAGATGCCGTGTTAGAGGCAAACTCTGTCAAGAAGATAATAAAGGCCGATACAGCAATCATCACTAAGATTAGTGGCGCAGTTGCTAAAGCATTAGCCACTGTTTGACCTAGCACTAAAGAGGCGCCAGACACTTTAAGTACCGTTGATAATGCGATACCGCCACCGAAAAGCATGAGTACGCCCCAGTCAGTATTGTCTGAAACTTGTTTCCATGACACCAGTCCACAACTAACGACAGCTGCCGCCGCTGTCAATGCAATCACAGCATCGGTATCGGTAATACCAAGCGCGGCACCAAGCTGCTTAGAAAATATCCAGCTAAGCGCAGTCAAAATGAAGATGATGATAGTGACTATCCGTGGCTTGTTCCACTCGATAGAGTCGTCTTGGGCAAGTGTTACTTTACGATTAAGGTTAGGTTTAAGCACAAAGTACATGGCACCCAATAACAAGGGCAATAGCACTAGCATAATTGGAATACCAAACTTCATCCAATCGATAAAGGCAATACCTAAAGCGTCGGCAGCAATAGCATTTGGCGGTGAGCCGACGATAGTCCCTAAACCGCCAAGACTTGCGGAATAAGCAATACCTAGAAGCACAAAAACAAAAGTCCCTCTATCTTTTTCACGATCCACTTGGGTAAGAATACCTAGAGCTAGTGGTAGCATCATCGCAGCCGTAGCAGTATTCGATATCCACATCGATAGAAAAGCGGTAACGCCAAATATTAAATATACTGCCGTGCCAAGCTTACCACCTGACATCGATAGAATTTTTAGAGCAATTTTTCGATCTAATTGCTGTACATGTAGGGCGGCTGCCAAAGCGAAACCACCGAAAAATAAATAGATAATAGGGTTGGCGAAACTCTCTAAACCTATTTTGGCATCAAACTCTGGTATACCTACTAAGGCACCGACGACTACCACCAATATAGCAGTAATCGTCACGTGGATGGCTTCAGTCAACCATAATGCGCCTATAAAAAATAGCACTGCTAGACCTTTATTAGCATTGATATCATAAGGCAATACGTTATAGATAATGACACTGATAATCGCGGCTATAGCGACCACAATTATTCCTTTACCTGTTCCTTTGGGAAAAGTATCCGTAAATAAATACTCATTGCCATCATCAGGAATATGGCTATCTAATCTTTGTTCTGGCATGACTCACCCTCATTACATAAGAGACCTAGTAGATAATATAAAGTTAATTTTTTAATTAGGGTCTGTTGCTATCTAAAAAAAATGATAGTAACAGACTTTTATCTATAGAAACACAAGAATGTGCAAAGTATATAAAACCATTATAATACAGCGTGTTGAACATTATCTTAGAAATAAGTACTCAGGTACTTCTTAAATATTCTCTGTACAATATCTCTATCAGCAGGTATCTCTTTACACACAGATACCAAAGAGATGTAATGATACTCTATTAATGGTATCAATATTAATTCATAATTAAAGAGTTAAGACATCGTTATATAATAATAACTAAATGGAGCATACTATGACACGTAATAAAGTTGACCCAACCACTAAGCTGGCGCCGAAAGATATTAATCAAGACGATTTAGCCAAAGAGGATCAGCAACGTACTGATGATTCAGCACTAGGTATGATGCAAGCTATGCATGAGCATGAAGACCACAAAGATGCTGAAGACGAATAGTCTGATCTAACAGCTCTACCACTGTAAAAGCTGTATATTACAAAAAGCGCTTACCACTGTTTATATTTATAACTGTGATAAGCGCTTTTTGCGTTTAGGTTGTCGTCTCTCTGGTAATCTATCAGAAGCTTTGTTATAAACAAATGCTGCTATCAATACGATAGTAATAGGCACAAATAATGATCCGTAGCCGATTCTTGCATACAAAAAAGCCCCGACTACCCCGCCGCCGCAAAAGCAATACCAAATGATAGCTTGAAAGCCAAGCGTCGGTTTACTAATAGAGCGTCCTGCCAGCCAGTTGCCGATTGAAGCACCCATATCCGACGTCAAGCCTGTTAAGTGAGTGGTACGAATGACCGCACCGCTATAAGTAGCAACCATAGCGTTCTGTAATCCGCAAGCCATAGCAGCGGTAAGCTGACCTAAATAATCGTGCTGCTGATAGAGAACATAGCTGAGCAGCAGTAAAGCCGCCTCTATATATAGCGCGTTACCGTAGCGCCGGCCCAACTTTAGAGAGGTCTGCCCGATCACAAAGCCACTAAGTATAGAGCCTGCCAAAAAGGCCAATAAAGACGCACTAATATAGAGAATGCTACGTCCATCAAAATGAGCAATAGCGGCTGAAAATAAGCTTACGTTCCCTGTGACATGCGATACGGATAAGTTAGTAAAGCCCATTAGCGCGGCAGTGTTCAGACAGCCTGCGCTAAATGCCAATACTGCCCCGCCCCACAATATCCACCTTGGAAGTCTGGTTATCATAGCTATTGCCTATAAGCTGGTCGCTCAAAAATGCCCTTAGTATAACCAAAAAAGGCCGCCCGTTGGCCGCCTTCTGAAACTTATTTAAACTATTATCACTTAAGTTATATAACCTTGCTGAGACTATTTTTCAGTATCACCCAACGTCATGAGCTGCTCGCTAATAGCGACGGTGTTAAAACCGGCATCAACGAACATAATCTCGCCTGTGATACCTGAGGCCCATGGCGATAACAAGAACAATGCAGCATTACCAACTTCCATTTGGCTCACGTTACGCTGTAGAGGGGCTATCTTTTCGCTGATATCAAGCATTTTACGGAATGACTTGATACCACTTGCTGCTAGCGTACGGATAGGACCTGCTGAGATAGCATTAACTCGGATGCCCTCAGAGCCCATAGAAGTAGCAAGATAGCGTACGCTGGCCTCTAAGCTAGCTTTTGCCATACCCATGACATTATAGTTAGGCAGTACTGATATGCTGCCTTCATAAGTGAGCGTCAACATAGAGCCATGACGCATCGCTAGTAGCTCGCGCGCTGCTTTGGCGAGTGCTACAAAGCTATAGCTTGAGATATCATGAGCAATATGACTACCCTCGCGAGTGGTCGCGTTGACAAAATCACCATCAAGCTGATCCATCGGCGCAAAGCCAATGGCATGAACAACACCGTCAATTCCATCACCCCAATGAGCCGTTACTTGCTCAAAGCAAGCAGCGATAGACTCATCAGAGGCCACGTCACACTCAAGGACAAGATCCGCTTCAAACGCTTCGGCTGCCATATCTACCCGTTTTTTTATTTTATCATTAGGATAGGTCAAGATCAGTGAAGCACCCTCACGGTGCAGCGCTTCAGCGATCGCCCAAGCGATAGAGAGTTTGCTTGCGATGCCAGTTACGACAAAACGTTGTCCTTGTAGTAGCATAATAAATCCTTATTAAATAGTTAAGCTATTAGGGTATTTTAAATCGAGCAATCAGATGGCTCATTATACAGCAATTTAATTAAGTAAACAGACGTAAACTAATAGCGAGCTAAAGAATTGATCTTTATAGACAAGCCTTGCTATATTGCTTTGCCTATAGCGGTATGAAACTAAGTGAGTTTCAAGTATAATCACAGTCCTTTTCAGCTTGCAAACACTTTATAAAATCTTGGTTCATCGTGCTTGGTTCACTATGATTGAAACCCTAAGATTTAGCGTTATGCTATACCCACATTTTGGATGGCTGCCCCCTTATGAGTAACACTCCAACTATAATCGCTGATTATCAGCAAAGTATTGAGTCCTATCGTCAGCTAATCAGCTCAACGGGCGAGGACTTAGAGCGTCCAGGTCTAGAGGACACGCCTCAGCGCGCAGCAAAAGCGTTTGCGCATTTAACTCAAGGCTATCATCAAAACCTAGAGGAAGTCGTCAATGATGCCGTATTTCCCTCGACCAATCGTGAGCTAGTATTAGTACAAAATATCGAGTTCTACTCCCTTTGTGAGCACCATATGCTGCCTTTTCATGGTATCGCCCATATCGGTTATTTACCTAACGGACAAGTGCTGGGTTTATCCAAGTTTGCTCGTATCATTGATATGTTCGCCCGTCGCTTGCAAATCCAAGAGAATCTTAGCGAGCAAGTGGCGCAAACCATTATGGATGTAACAGGCTGTCGCGGGGTTGCCGTGGTGATGGATGCTGCCCATATGTGTATGATGATGCGCGGGGTGAGCAAGCAGCATTCGACTACTCGTAGTACTGCGATGCTTGGTGAGTATATGCACGATAATCAAGCGCGTAATGAGTTTTTAAACGCACTACCTAGACGACAGCCTGCGTTTTGAATATTGTACGTCCATTAAAAAAAATGCTGACTCAATAAAGTCAGCATTTTTTATTATCAAAATATTCAAACCTGAACAGAAAACCAATCAATAAGAATCACTCAATAAAAATCGTTCACTATAGCGATGCTTAACCATCAGTGAGCGATTTGTTTAAATATAAAAAAAGTGATCAAACTTAGCTAGCGGTTTTTACCTCATCGATCCAATTACCATAGCCCGCCGCTTCCATCTGAGCTAGTGGTATAAAGCGCATCGCCGCCGAGTTCATGCAATAACGCTTGCCAGTCGGTGCTGGACCATCATCGAACACATGGCCAATATGCGAGTCTGCATAACGACTGCGTATTTCGGTACGAGTACCAAAGATACCTGGATCGGCTTTTTCAACCACCATCTCAGCGTTTAGCGGACGAGTAAAGCTTGGCCAGCCTGTGCCAGACTTATACTGATCGCGAGAGGAATATAACGGCTCGCCCGATACGATATCAACGTAAAGTCCTGGCTCTTTATTATCCCAATATTCATTATCAAAAGCGCGTTCGGTACCATCCTTTTGCGATACTTTATACTGAATACTACTCAATGATTTTTTTAACTCATCTTGTGAAGGTTTAACAAAGGTAGCTGGATTAAAGCCTTTGCTCGATATAGCGCTACTTGTTGTATTCTCACTTGCCTTTGACTGCGCAGCAATATCGGCAGCAGTAGGCTTGAACTGGTTAAAGTCCAGCTCATAGTCTTTGCCATAGACGCTCTCAATAAATTGATAGCGACCAGAGTTAAAGGTATAGGCTTTATAGCGTAGTGGGTTCTTTTTATAATAGTCCTGATGGTACTCTTCGGCTGGATAGAACATCGTAGCAGGGACGATCTCAATCACTACTGGCTTCTCATAGACGCCTGAGGCCTGTAGGTCCTGTTTAGCGGTTTCTGCAATTTGTTTTTCTTGTTCGTTATGATAAAAAATAGCAGGGCGATATTGAGTACCACGATCGACATACTGACCATCAGCATCAGTGGGATCAGCAATCCGCCATAATGCTTGCACTATGCCATTATAAGTAATTTGAGTAGGGTCATAATAGATTTGCGCAGCTTCAGTATAGCCTGTGCCCCCTGCTGATACAGTATTGTAAGTTGGGTTTGGCGTATCACCACCAGCATAGCCTGAGACTACTTCAATCACCCCAGGTATCTTCTCATATCCAGCTTCCACGCACCAAAAACAACCACCAGCTACCGTCGCTACGGCTAAGTTTGGATCCGTTGGTGCATAAGGGTTGACAGCGGTTGGGTTCTTAACGGTAGTGCTATTGTCAGTAGCAGTACAACCTGCGTATAGTGCACTGCTGGCTACTATCGCCATACCAATGACTTTGGCTTGTATTTTGAAGTTCATAAGAAGCTCCTAATGATTTTCTAGTAATTTATAGTCCTATTATATCTTTTAGGTATCACCGAAATATTTTTATTATGTAGTTTATTTACCTAATAACAGTCAATTTATAGCTGACAGTTACCTTAAGAATACATTACTAATGACTAATTACCTTGAAGTAAAATTAAACGCTCATAATAAAATATAGTTTGGATATTGGCATCATAACTTGGTATCTGAATCAAGTTATAAACCTTACTTAGGCTATTTTATAGCTGAATACTTGCCTGTAATAATCGTTGCGCATAAGGATGCTGGGGGTTATCAAAGATAGCTTCTGTTGCGCCTGACTCCACACATACACCTTCTTTTAGCACCATAATATGCTGACAGAGCGCGCGAACTACTTTTAGATCGTGGCTGATAAACACGTAGCTGATATTAAATTTTTGCTGTATTTCACGTAGCAAATTAACAACGGTAACTTGAGTCGTACTATCGAGAGCTGAGGTGGGTTCATCCAGAATAATCAAGCGTGGCTGCATCACCAATGCTCTTGCGAGCGCCACGCGCTGACGCTGACCACCTGATAGCTCATGCGGATAACGATGGACAAAGTCAGTCGGTAGGTGCACCGTGGTTAAGCTCTGCATAACGGCATCCTCGCGCGCTGCTTTTTCGATGCCTTGGACTAGCAACCCCTCCTCGACAATTTGCATCACGGTCATACGCGGATTAATACTAGCAAACGGATCTTGAAAGACCATCTGAATCTGCGCACGAAATTTGCGTAGATCACGTTTAGATAGTGCTGTGATATCTTGACCATTAATCGCTATTTGACCCTTAACTGTTGCCTGATTACTAAGCAATTGACTGAGCGCTAAAGCAATAGTGGTTTTACCTGATCCCGACTCGCCGACTATCCCTAAAGCTTGGCCTGCTGCTAGCGTCATATCGACATCTTTTACCGCATCAAACCAGCGCTTAGTTGCGCCAAATATATTTTTTTCAATCGGGAATTGCACTTGTAGATCATCAACTTGTAATACAGCTGCTTTATCTGACGCTTTGAGCTGCTCGATAGCAAGCGCTTGTCCAAAGTCTTGCTGCATGAGGGTACGAGTATACTCAGCCTTGGGACTGGCAAAAATCGTAGCGGTCGCACCTTGCTCGATAGTATGACCTTGGCGCATAACGATAAGGTCATCGCTATAGCGCTTAACGAGATTTAGATCATGGCTGATCAGAATCATCGCCATATTATGATCCGACTTGAGATCATTGAGCAGTGCTAATATCTCATGCTGCAAGGTCACGTCCAGCGCCGTGGTTGGCTCATCCGCTATTAAGATATCCGGCTGCTGAGCTAGCGCCATGGCGATCATTACCCGCTGACGCTGACCACCAGATAGCTCATGCGGATAGCGATCTAGCTTATCTTCAGGATCGATAATATTGACATCATTTAACAGAGTGATGGTTTGCGTGCGCCATTGCTTTTTGGCAACGCCGCTTAATCGCAGCGATTCAGCGATTTGCTTGGCAACAGTATGTAGCGGATTGAGCGCGGTCATCGGCTCTTGAAATATCATACCAATACGCTGACCACGAATAGCTTGTAGCGATTTATTACGATTACGGGCATTGACAATAGGCAGCTCAAGCATATTGTTATTATTAATGCTGTCCGCTATTTGTACCTTGCCGCTGACTGTCAAGCTCTCAGGCAGTAGCCCTAATAGCGCTAAGCTGGCAATAGACTTACCAGAACCTGACTCACCGACGATAGCAAGTGTCTGACCTTGGCAGAGCTGATAAGAGAGCTTATCAACTAGCACTAGTCCTGCTTTGGTAGTGATAGTTAGCTCATTTACTGTCAATATTGGCTCAGGAATTGGCACTATAGGTATTTTTTTATTAATAATCATATTAAGAGCGCCTCGGATCAAAGGCATCACGTAGCGCTTCGCCAATGAATATAAGCAGCGATAAAATAAAGGTGAGACTAAAGAATCCTGATAAGGCAAGCCACGGCGCATCTAAGTTGTTTTTACCTTGTACCATCAGCTCTCCTAACGAAGGCGAGCCTGGCGGTAGACCATAACCTAAAAAGTCGAGCGCCGTTAAAGCAATAATATTAGCGGTCAAAATAAAGGGCAGCTGCGACAAGCTCGAGGCTAGCGCATTAGGTAAAATATGTCGCCACATGATTTGACTATCGCTAACCCCTAAATTACGCGCCGCGCGCACATAATCAAAATTACGCGCCCGTAAAAATTCTGCTCGCACTAAACCTACCAGCCCCATCCAGCCAAATAGTAGCATCAAGGCAAACAGTACATAGATGCTAGGGCTGAACAGACTGACAAGAATAATAATCATAAACAGCTGCGGCATCCCGCCCCAGACTTCCATAAAGCGCTGACCCGCTAGATCGACCCAGCCGCCATAATAGCCCTGAATAGCACCAACAATAATACCGATCAGCGCGCCTGCTAAAGTCAGCGCTAAGCCAAACAGTAGCGACACGCGCAAACCGTAGAGAATACGCGCCAGCACATCGCGGCCTTGGTCATCTGTACCCAGCCAGTTTTGACTATTGGGCGCAGCAGGATAAGGAATCGCCAGCTCGACGTTTGGCGTTTGATCGGCAAACGGTATTAGTGGCATCACATAATAGCCTTGGGCATTTATTAATTCTTGAACCGCAGGATCTTTATAGTTAGTCTCAGTCTCAAAGATACCGCCAAAGGTCGTCTCAGGATAGGCTTTGGCAACAGGGAAGTAATAGCCGCCATCGTATTGCACCATCAAAGGTTTGTCATTGGCAATGACATTAACCGCCATACAGATGACAAAAATTATGGCAAAAATAATCAGTGATACAAATCCTAGACGATTACTTTTAAAGCGCTTTAGTCGCGCTTGCCAAATAGGATTTAAGCGTGATTTTTTATGAGCAGATACGGTCAGATTGGAGTCAAAGGGTGGCTCAGATTCAGGATGTTGAGAGGGTTTGGAAGAGCTAGAGTCCCGTAAACTAGTACTAGCAAGCTTGGCATCAGTAGTAGCATGAGGATCAGGTGCTATATGAGAAGTTGACATTAGCGACCCTCAAAATCAATGCGCGGATCGATCAAGTGATAGCTTAGATCACTGATCAGCTGCAGCAGCAGACCCAGTAAAGTAAAGATAAATAGCGTGCCAAAGATCACAGGATAATCACGCTGTTGAATAGCCTCAAAACCTAACAGTCCAAGCCCATCTAACTTAAAAATAATCTCAATCAAGAAGTTACCCGCAAAAAATATCCCAACGATAGCCGCTGGAATACCAGCAATAATAATCAGCATCGCATTACGAAACACATGCCCATAGAGCACTTGGCGCTCGCCCAAGCCTTTGGCGCGTGCGGTCAGTACATACTGCTTGCCAAGCTCTTCTAAAAAGCTAAACTTGGTCAAATAAGTCAAGCCTGCAAAACCGCCAACGGTGCTCGCTAGCAGCGGCAAAGCTAGATGCCAAAAGTAGTCTTTTATTTTGCCAAGCAAGGATAGCTGATCAAAATTCTCTGAGGTCAAACCTTGTAATGGAAAGATATTCCAATAGCTGCCGCCTGCGAAGAATACTAACAATATCACTGCAAATACAAATACAGGTATCGCATGACCTATCGCTAACAGCATAGCGGTCGCTTTATCGATACCTGAGCCATGATGCATCGCTTTATAGACACCAAGCGGAATAGCAATCATATAGATGAGCAGCGTGCTCCACAGACCAAGGGAGATAGAGACTGGTAGTTTTTCAATGATTAAGTCGGTCACTGACTGACCCTTAAAGAACGACGTACCAAAATCTAGCCGCGCATAGTCTTTTAGCATGATCCAAAAACGCTCAGGAGCAGATTTATCAAAGCCATATTGCGCATTGATAGCGGCGATCATATCGGCTGATAAACCGCGGGTGCCTTGATAAGTGCTATCGCTACCACCTGCGCTACCAGCACCAACATTACCGTTTAGCGCATTATCTTTAGCGCCTTGTTCAATGAGTGCTAATTGTTGTTCTACAGGCCCACCAGGGGCTGCTTGTACAATGACAAAGTTTGCCAATAATATTAAGAACAGCGTCGGTAATATCAGCAGCAGCCTCTTTAAGATATAACGACCCATAATGGCGGCTTCCTGACTGGCAAATAAAATTTAGATAAAAATACTTATAACAAAGCAATGTAAAATAAAGCTAAATAGCACTTTTAAAAGTTATCTTTAAGCTCGCGTAATGCAGCAAACACAGTCAATGGCTCTTCATCTTTAAGCGCCATCTTGGCCTGAACTCCTGCAATGACACTAGGCTCCTTTACTCGTAAAAATACATTGACCGCGCGTTCATGCTCTAAGGTAACAGGCAACGTACACACACCTTGTGCCGTTTGCTCTTCGGCTTGTGCCAGCGCTTGTTGTATAACCACATTATCAGGCTCAATAGTTAGTGCAAAACGTAAGTTATTAGCCGTGTACTCATGGGCAGGATACAACAAAGTATCAGCAGGCAACTCATTAATGCGCTTAAAGCTTCCAAAAAGCTGCTCGATAGTGCCTGTGAATACTCGACCACAGCCGCCGCTAAATAAGGTATCACCACAAAAACAGTGCTTGCGACCCTCATTATCTAACACATAGGCAATATGACTGCCCGTATGGCCTGGGATATCCCAAACTTGTGTTGAACAGCCCCAAGCGCTGACCGTGCTGCCATCTTTAATCGTTTGATCTTCTTCAACGCCATGTTCGCTATGGGCGACGATATGCGACATCGGAAAATACTCTTGCAGCTCCATCACCCCGCCCGTATGGTCAAAATGATGGTGCGTGGTCCAGATTGAGATTAGCTCAAGCCCATGCTCTTGCATATACTCGGCAACTGGGGCCGATTGACCTGGATCTATGACGATAGCTTGTTTATTATTTTTATTAATTAATGTCCAAATATAATTGTCATTAAATGCTTTGATTGGATGAATATGCATATCCATAGTAGATCCTTATTTTTTAACAATGTTTTTAGCAACGGTTTCTATTGTACTCTAAAGGATTTAGTTTAGCGGTTTAAATACTTATCGACACGCGCCTCGGCCTCAGCATCTACCCACCAATAATCAATACCGACAGCGTTAGTCGGCAAAGTAGCATGACGATACTGATCCCAATACGCGACATTAGTGCCTGATTTACCATATAAAGGGACTAGATAATGACCTGCGCGCAGCAGACGATCGAGCACATGAGTATAGAGTACAATCTCATCACGACTCTCAGCATCAGCGAGCGCCTCAACGACTTTGTCGATCGCTACATTCTTAATGCCCATCGTATTATTATTGCCTACCTCATCAGCGGCAGCACTACCCCAATAGCTAGCCTGCTCAGCGCCAGGCGACAAGCTTTGCGCGAACACATCGACGCTCATATCATAGTCATAGCTACGCATACGCTCTTGGAACTGTGGCCCATCCACTTGGCGCAAATTGGCATCAAATCCCAAACGCTGGATACTACGAATATAAGGTAATAATACGCGGCTTAGAGAGTCACCTGTCATTAGTATCTCAATTTGCGCAGGCGTCCCATCAGGCTGATACAGCTTCATATCATCATAATAAAAACCTGCCGCAAGTAACAACTTACGTGCATTG
Organism: Psychrobacter sp. M13; assembly: GCF_030718935.1. Classification (NCBI taxonomy): domain Bacteria; kingdom Pseudomonadati; phylum Pseudomonadota; class Gammaproteobacteria; order Moraxellales; family Moraxellaceae; genus Psychrobacter; species Psychrobacter sp. M13. The sequence continues at coordinate 1,396,032 of NZ_CP132194.1, read as the reverse complement.
AGCAAGCCTTGGCGATTAAAGCCGCCACCATCGCTGGCAGGCAATTGCCAATTGGCCAAGACTTCCTGACGCTGCATAGGCTCAAGACTAGGTAGTAGCGGTGTTAAAATTTCCATCTCCTCGGTAGACGGCGTACCTGTAGCTGCCAATTCTGAGCCATGAAAAAAGCCTTGCAAGCGCTCGTATTGATTATGAAATAACGTCTTGTTCATCCACTCAAAATCATAAGCGAGACTTAATGCTTTACGTACGCGAATATCTTGAAACAACGGCCGTCTATTATTCATAATCAGCCCTTGCATTGGCACTGGATTTTGAGTGCTTATTGACTCTTTTTTGACCATGCCAGATTTTACCGCGGGGAAATTATAACCTTTTGCCCAGTTAGAGGCTTTATTCTCAGGGCGAAAGCGGTATTGACCTGATTTGAAACCCTCAAAAGCAATCTCATCGCTCTGGTAATAAACAAACTTGATCCTATCAAAATTATAACGCCCACGATTGACCATTAGATCTTGTCCCCAATAATTTGGGTCACGCACATAACTCACTGATCGTCCCGCCTCGACGCGTCCCAGCTTATAAGGGCCGCTACCCATCAGAGGCGTTAGGCTGATTTTTTCAAAGTCTTTATCGATAGAAGATTTGGCAAATACAGGAAATTGACCGACGGTTAATAAAATCTCTTTATTGTCGCTTGATGCAAAGACAAACTTTACGCGCTGCTTATCAACGATTTGCACTTCTTTAATATCGCCTAAATAACTACGTATAAACATCGGGCCTTTGATCAGCAATGCATCATAAGTTGCTTTGACGTCATCACTGGTAACGGGCGACCCGTCCCAAAATTTTGCGTCAGGGTCAATGTGATAAATAATCCAGCTGGTATCGTCTGGATCGTAGGTAACTTGACTTGCCAGCTGTGGATACATGGTAAAAGCTTCGTTTAGCGAGCCGGTCATCAGCGTATCATACAGATAGTCAGTACCTATCATCGCCACCCCAGTGGTCATCCACTTATTCGCCGCATTAAAAGTACCGCGCGTATCTAAGGATAACGTGCCGCCTGTTGGCGCATCTGGATTGGCATACGGCATATAAGGTGCGTTGACATACTCGGCAGTGCTATTGTGCCCAAGTGCTGACACCGTAATAGGCGCAGCATGGCTGGCTGCTATCCAACTGATGGTTAGACTGGCTAATGCGGTCTTTATGAAGGTAGTTTTTATCATAGTGAATACGGTGAAAAACCTGTGCGCTTAACTAGGTGACTAATATTGTAAATATTTATCATAGCAAACTTCGCTTTTTTAACCTAATGGTTTGCGAAGTTAGCAATACAGATAAAGCTGTCAAAGGTTTAGAGCGTGTTCAACTTAAAATAAAAAAAGACGTAATCACTATGTCAGTAACTACGCCTTGTCAGTAATTGCGCCTTTTATCTACATAAACAAGCTACTATCTCTACTACTACCTAACCATACTTCTTCTCAAAATCTTTCATAAAGTCAACCAGCTGCTGCACCCATTCAAGTGATACTGCATTATAGATGCTCGCGCGCATACCACCGACTTCACGATGACCTTTTAGATGTAATAATCCAGCCTTTTCTGACTCCTCAAGGAATACTTTATCCAGCTCACTATCTTTTAGCGTAAAAGGCACGTTCATGATCGAGCGATGCTTAGTCGCAACCGAGTTATGATAAAACTCACTGTCATCGATAGTCTTATAAAGCAGCTCTGCTTTTTGCGCATTGATGTTGCCGATAGCCTCAATACCGCCCTGCTCCTCTAACCAGTCAAAGACTAACCCTGCAAGATACCAAGAGTAAGTCGCTGGCGTGTTCGACATCGACTCCTTTTCGACTTGATGAGTATAATTCATTAGTAGCGGACACCATTCACTTGCCTGCCCAAGCAAGTCGTCACGAATAATGACAATGACTAAGCCTGCAGGCCCAATGTTCTTCTGCGCACCCGCATAGATCATCCCATAGTCAGAAACATCAATAGGTTGCGATAAGATACACGACGACATGTCAACGACAAGGGGTACATCAACTTTTGGTGGCTCAAATATTTGTACGCCATGAATGGTTTCATTGGCACAATAGTGAAAATAAGCCGCATTGTCACTCAGCTTCCACTCACTTTGTGCAGGTACGTCAGTAAAGCTAGAAGCTTTTCCTGTCGCCACCTCGACTACTTCACCTAAGCCTAATGCTTCGTAACGGCGAGCTTCTTTAATTGCTTTGGCTGACCACGTACCTGTGGTGAGATAATCAGCATGTCCGTCTTTAAGCAGATTCAATGGAATCGCTGAAAACTGTAAACTGCCGCCCCCTTGCAAAAACAGTACTTTATAATTATCAGGAATAGCCATCAACGAGCGTAGTTTGGCTTCCGCCTTTTCGGTAATCGCTAAATATTCTTTACTGCGGTGACTGACCTCCATCACCGATACACCGCGACCTTGCCAATCAAGTAGCTCATCTTGCGCCCGCTCTAACACTTGAGTCGGTATCGTTGCAGGACCCGCACTAAAGTTAGGGGTACGATGGGCAACAGGTTTGTTATCAGTCATAATTATCGTCCTAAATAGGTTTGAGTTAGATAAAAGAAAAAGAGTCGAACAGTTTTAATTATAAGGTGCGTTTGGTATCGGTGTGCAGTGATAAACTTATTTATTTTACTGAGAAATTTGCTCCCACAGCTGACGCTTAAGCGTGCTATCTGCAAGCATAGTATCCAAGGTCACGACGCTGACCAAATTAGGATAGGTCAAACCAGCAGGCAGCTCAGTTAAAGCAGCAACTTGACTCTCCTCACTGCGCCCTATTTTGAACAGGTAACCTGCAAGGCTAGCATTGGCAAGCTCAGCTGTGTCCATGCCCGCGCAAATAGGAAAAGAGATCGTGTCACACTCTAACGATAAAGCTTGAGTAATATTTTGCCACAGCTTTTGGCTATCACTGTTAAGCGCTTGGATATCAACGATAAGCACCCAATTATTATAGCGCCCGCCCTGCAAGTCAAAAGCTGCTACTTGGTCTAAAGTGGCATTATCAACATTATTAAAATTAGCGTTATCAAAGGAGTCAAGGTTAGTAGGCGCAGTCGTTTGCTCAACCAAGGGCGCAACAACATCTGCCACTGTCGGCATGTCTTGTCTTGCTCTGGCAGCAACAGCGTCAGAATCCTGCGTTACAGTATCTACATTATTTGCCCATTTGCTATCTGCTGCGACTAAGGGCGATGCTGTCAAATTTACCGCATCTGAACTTACAGCATCTTGCTTGCTCATTGACTGACTAACAGGGTTATCAACAGAGGGTTGATCGATATGAGCTACTTTAGTCGAATGAGCAACATCCTCTATATTTAGAGTCGCAGAGCTTGGCTGTATCCACTGCCCAACACCCATCATCGCCAAAATCTGCCGCTGCTGTACTTGCTGCTGCAGATGGCGTTGTTGTAATACGGTAACATTTTGGGTATTACTCATGAAAAGGGGCTTATCCTAATTATTCTGACAAAAGATACTAAAATGTGTTGATACTGAATAAAGGCTCAATCAACCAGCTGCCGTACGCCAAGCCAGCGCTCAGCTAACACTGTCAAACAGTCGTATTCATCTTGCGAGACTATCGTATCGTGTAACATAGCCGTATGCAAGGTGCTTAGCCATAGTCGATAATCGTTATGCTTGTACGCGATATAGGTATGGTTATTATAAGCCATTTTTTTCAATTTTAGTCGGCTGTCATCTTGCTTATCATAAGTGCTATGCGCTACTGGGGAGGTGCTGATAATGACTAATAACTGAGTACTATTTAAACGCTTTGCTGTCAATAATAACCATTGTAAATCAATATCGCTGATCGCTGCTAGGTCTATACTTATCAAGCGCGCATAACGTCTTAAGTCTAAAACATAGCCTTTATTTTTTAATGCTTGCGGATCAAATGGGGTCGATAAACGATAAGCCAATATAATAAGCATCATCTGCTGGGCAGCATTAAGACCTTGAAATAGTTGCCCTGATAGGTCTAATTGTACCGTAATACTCTCAATGCATGCCTGTAGCACTTGCTGATAAGAGGCCGTTTTTGTGTCCACGCCTAACACTTGTTGTAAGACGGGTAATAACTGCTGCAAATGCAATGCTTGCCATAATGATAAAATCGTTGCTTGCTGAGGGTTTGAAGGTACTTCTGATGAATAAATTGACGGTGAATGAGCTACTAGTGAGTCAGCGCTGCTATCAAAATTATTATTAATATTAACGGTTAAATAAGTCAATCATTCATAGTTGCTTTCTAAATGGTTACTGTCTCAATAGTTACTTTCTCAAGCAGTCGAATTATTAGTGTTTTGTATTAACCATCTTAACCTATAACCACAGCTTTTCTAGACTCTCTAGCTGAATTTTAGGCAAAAAAAATCCTTTATTAATAATAATAAGGATTCGATATATCACAAGAATATGTACGTACTTAAATAACTATTAGCTTTCAATAAACAGCAGGCAAAAAAAAGCGACTCCAAAAGCACATCCTCGGCACACATTGTAACTAATACCGTTGCTACCTTCCGGTCCTGGCGGGGTTCATAGAACAATGTTGCGAGGCTACCAATGGAGCCACCAGTTGCAAATTATACCCACTTTTTTTAATTTTACAACCCCTGTGTTTAGATAGAGGATAACTTTTAGAATATGGCTTATTTATAAGTTGTAATGACACACAGAAGTTACCGGTTATAGAACGGTAAGATAAATAACAAAACCCTTATAGCATCTGTAGTTAGACCTGTTATTTTAGCTAGAACGCGTTTGTAATAACTCGTCTATAAAACAGTTAAACTTAATCTAAGCATACCTTGATACTCTACCATGCTCGCTCCTTACTATTCTGGAGCATTTCACTATTTTGGAAATAATTATGAAAAATACTATTTTAGATAATAAATGGTTAAAGAAAACAGCTATTGCCTCAAGCACAGCGTTATTACTGACAGCCCTTATGAGTAGCGCTCACGCCGAGCCGACAGGTTACGATCAGCTTAGCTTTCAGACAGAAGTGAAAGAAGAGATTGCTAATGATGAAGTAAGAGCCAGTCTCTATAAAAAGGCGCAAGCTAACGATGCAAAAACCTTAGCGACGACTCTGACTACTTCGATCAATAGAGCTTTAGCTATTGCTAAGCGCTACCCTACAGTCACCATCAGTACAGGGCAGCAAAACACCTATCCACGTTATGATAAAAACGACAAAATCATCGGCTGGACTGGGCAAGCTAATATCGATCTTAAGAGCACCGACTTTGTGGCAACCAGCCAGCTCATAGCAGACTTGCAAGAAACTCTAGTCATGAATAATCTAAACTTTGGAGTATCTGAGATTAAAAAGGACGCCCTTGAACAGAAGCTAATGACTGATGCCTCGCGCGCTTTTCAACAACAAGCAAAAAACTTAACTCGTGCTTGGGATGCGCGTGGCTATCGAGTAGTGACCGTCAATCTCAATACAGGTAATAACTACCCACGTCCTATGTATAGCGCTATGGAGATGCGAGCCACCTCAGCGGATGCTTCAGTGCCCAGTCAAAACTTTGAGTCAGGTAATAGTACGATTTCTGTCACGGCTAATGGCACCATTGAGCTGACTAAATAAGTTAGGATAAATTTTGTAAACCGTATTTATTAAGTGATAATAAAAAGGCAATCGCTAACTCTAGTGATTGCCTTTTTTAATAGATTCAAATGCTATGTATCAAACATCATTTTATAGCAGGTATTTCGAGGGTCATCGTTGTATTGACTTATGGCGTATTCAAAAATTGAACATTAGTACCTTTATCCCTACGTAGCTTAAGTAACATTTTTTGTGTCCAAGATAAACGCTCATAAGCCAGTAGTTGCTCGGCTATTTTTTTATTTTGTTGCAATCTGACAGTGTTTTGAATCACATATACCTTACGCGAGACTTGTTGTACCACCTGACCTTTTTTATTCATGACCACTGCTCGAATATTATGCTCGCCCGGCAAGATATCAACAGTTGCTATTGATGCGCTGAGCCCTTGCGCTACAACAGTATCGTCAAGAGAAATCGTGACAGTGTCGCCTGCTTGCAGTGCAGGATTCATTTGCAGTTGCACTGCGATACTTTGTGCGGGACGACGATAAGCACGCTCCTCGCTTGGCTCAAGCATTGTCAGCTGATAATTCACTGCTCTAGTTTGTGCCGTCATCTCAGGCAAGTCAGCAACAGACTGAGCACTGAGCGTAGAGCTAGCGTTGTTATTTTGGCGGCTACTCGCTTGGCTGGTAGAAGTTTGATTAGCGCTATTAGCAGAGCTAGCACTTGGACTATTGCTATTGTTACCCGTAGTAATTCCCGTTTGACTGACTTGCTTATTTTCTTGCTGATCGTAGCTTTGTGGGTTGTCAGTAAAAGTGATCTGCCCCGTTTGACTATCGACAACTTTGTAAATAGGCGCCGCATTAAGTGTAGAAGCATAAAGACTAGCAATACTGATTATTAGAGCTGTCATTACCTTTGTGATTTGATCGTTTACTGATAGGTTTACTTTAGATAATACAGTCATAATCAGCCCATTTAGTATTTATTCTGATAATTTATACTTACCTATTATGCGATACTTTTGTTGTAAAAGCAGTAGTGACTATGCAAATGGATTGCTGCTTGAGTCTAATTTGACATAATAGTGTCTATTAAAACTGTTAAAATTGTTTATTCACATTCTAAAACCTATATAGAATAATAAAACACCAAAATATAAGACAACAGCTGAAATAGCATTTGCCGTTAAGCGATGTGAAAATACATCTCTTGTCCCATCAAGCAAACCAAAAATAACCTCGCCCAGTCCTCCTGTAAATCGATAATTATTTAAATCAACATTGCCTTTATCATCTGTAATAAAGCGCAGGTAGCCAAAAATTATGGCAAGACTGCCAGTGATCAATATTATGATTCTAAGGGTTTCCATTTTTTGACCCACATAGCTTGATATATTTTTAGATCCAAGCGCGACTTAACTTTTAATTAGAACAACGATCTAACTATAGCTTAAAAAAGCTATAGTTACTTATCTACCTACAACCACAAAAAAACCAGCTAAGATATTCTCAGCTGGTTTTTCTTATTCTGAATTTTTAGAAGCTAATTAGCAGCTATAGTACAGATCAAACTCTACTGGATGGACAGTAACGTTAACACGCTGTACTTCTTCTTCTTTAAGCGCAATAAAGGCTTCTATAGAGTCTTTGGTAAACACATCACCTTTGAGTAAGAACTCATGATCATCACGTAAAGCTTGTAGCGCGACTTCTAAGCTCTCAGCAACCGTTGGAATCTGTGCTTCTTCCTCTGGTGGTAAGTCATATAGGTTTTTATCAGCCGCTTCACCTGGATGGATTTTATTCTGAATACCGTCAAGACCTGCCATTAATAGTGCTGCAAAGGTCAAATAAGGATTCGCCGCAGGATCTGGGAAACGCGCTTCGACACGTACCGCTTTTGGGCTACTAACGTGTGGAATACGGATAGAAGCTGAGCGGTTAGACGCCGAATAAGCAAGCTTGATAGGTGCTTCGTAATGCGGTACAAGGCGCTTATAGCTGTTAGTCGATGGATTGGTAATCGCATTTAAGGCGCGGGCATGCTTGATAATACCACCGATAAAGTAAAGGGCTGATTCTGATAGACCCGCATACTCATCACCCGCAAAAGTATTGACGCCATCTTTTGAGATTGACATATGCACATGCATGCCTGAGCCGTTATCACCAACGATAGGCTTGGGCATAAAGGTCGCCGTTTTGCCAAACTGATGCGCAACATTGTGAACGACATACTTTAATTGTTGTACTTCATCGGCTTTTTTGACCAGCGTATTAAAAGCAACACCAATCTCTGCCTGACAAGGCGCAACTTCATGATGATGAACTTCAACACAGCCTTCACCGATAATATCCTCAATACGCTCACACATAACCGCGCGCATATCGTGTGAGCTGTCGATTGGTGGTACAGGAACATAACCGCCTTTGACGCGCGGACGATGACCCATATTGCCCCACTCGTAATTTTTATTGGTTGACCATGCCGCTTCTTCTGCGATGATCTCATGGCTAACCCCTGACATCTCAACCGACCATTTTACTTCATCGAAGATGAAAAACTCAGGCTCAGGGCCAAAGTAGGCAGTATCACCAATGCCTGTTGACTTTAAATACTCTTCAGCGCGGCGGGCGATAGAACGTGGGTCACGATCATAACCTTGTAGGGTTGATGGCTCAATGATGTCACAAGTGACAACGATAGTGACCGCATCGAAGAATGGGTCAACAAACGCAGACTCAGGGTCAGGGCGCAAGATCATATCAGAGGCTTCAATACCCTTCCAGCCAGCGATAGAGGAACCGTCAAACATTTTGCCATCTTCCATTGACTCTTCATCAATAGTAGATGCCGGAAAGCTCATGTGCTGCTCTTTACCGCGAGTATCAGTAAAACGAAAATCGACCCATTTGGCATTGGTTGATTCGATAAGATCTAAAAGTTTGTTCGACATAAATAGTCTTCCTTATGATTAGTATGAGATAAAGCTAGTTTTGACGCTAAATACGTAATGGTCTAAATACATAAATAGTACGCTGATTACTGTTAATAATACTTAACGAGCAAGATAATAAGGTATTCGTCATCATAGCTTCTAAGCTTACAGTGCTAAGCTTATAGTGCTAAGCTATTTTATACAAATTTATCTAGCGCATGTTTCTATAACGCTCATTTATTTAAGTAATCTACATGATAAAAGGTGCAAGCCTTATGCCAATATACTAATTCCAAAACAATCGTATTCAATATCAATATGTTATATATACTACCTCTCAATTACTAATCACCATAATAGATTTAACCCTAAAATGCGCATAGTAATATCATGATTTATTGCACTACTTTAGTGCAATACTTATAGAACAGCGTTATTATAGTGCACTACTATACACTATGAATAAAACTTAGAATCAGTTTGGCGTTATGATTATAGTCGTTAACTTTGCTTTGCTTGCTTCAATAGATACTTATATTTTAGACCATCGCTCTTAATGGTTTCAAACGGCGTTCAAAAAACTATTATTTAGCAGTAGATAGCTTATACCGTACATTTGCTAGATGATAGATTAGTGGTAAGATAGCAAAGACACATTTTTCTCTATTATTCTCTTAACTTGCTGATTATATATCAAGCAGTGACTGTTCTATTAATAGGTGCTACCCATAATGATTTTGATGATCGATAATTACGATAGCTTTACGTATAATATTGTCCAGTACTTTGGTGAATTGCAGCAGGATATCACGGTTTGGCGTAATGATCAGGTCACTATCGAGCAGATTAAAACCTTCGCTCCTGATGTTATTGTCATCGGTCCTGGCCCTTGTGATCCAGACCGCGCTGGTATCTCTCTAGAGATCATAGAAGTCTTTAAAGGGGTTATACCTATTTTGGGTATCTGCTTAGGGCATCAAGCGATTGGTCAAGCGTTTGGCGGACAAGTTATCAAAGCAGGCGCCGTTATGCATGGTCGCCTATCCGCTGTTTATCATAATGGACAAGGGGTGTTTGCCGATCTGCCCAATCCCTCACAAGTGACTCGCTATCACTCCTTAGTCGTGGACAAAACTAGCTTACCTGACTGCTTAGAGATGACCGCTTGGACTAAGAATGCGGACGATAGTATCGAAGAGATTATGGGCGTACGTCATAAAACTTTTGCCATCGAAGGCGTGCAATTTCATCCTGAGTCTATCTTAAGCGAAGCAGGCTATCAGCTGCTCAATAACTTCTTGATAACCCATCATTTAGCAGTTTTGAGTACTGATGAGCTACCGCAGGTTGGCTAGTTTATTACCTTTGAATAATTATATACCACCTCAAGCAGCGGTATGCTCCGTAAGATTAGGCCCTACGAAAATACAATGTCGCCAAGATACTATTTCAACAAGATACTATATTGCCAAGATACAATGTCACCAAAATACAATGTCACTAAAACAAGCCACTAAAATAAGAATATAAGTGAGACTCTATGAGTACTACTGCCCTCTCAAGCGCTAGCAAAAACGCTAAAGCTACTCCAGAAAGTATCGCCCAACGCTCGGATGAACAACTTCATAAGCTATTAGCCGTAGCGCTAGATCATATCTTACAACGTATTGACTTGACCTTTGATGAGATGCGTGAGGTTATGCTGATTATTATGCAAGGCAAATGCAGCAATGCGATGATGGGCGCGATTTTGACAGGCTTACGTATGAAAGGCGAGTCTATCGATGAGATCACCGCCGCTGCCAGTGCCATGCGTGATTTGGCCGCCAATATAGCACCAAAGGGCAATTACCTAGTCGATATCGTTGGTACTGGCGGCGATGGTGCTAATCTATTTAATGTATCAACCGCCTCAGCATTAGTTGCGGCAGCGGCGGGTGCACAAGTCGCTAAGCATGGCAATCGCGGCGTCTCTACTAAGTCTGGCAGCTCAGATTTGCTAGAGCAAGCAGGTATTAGCTTGGCTTTATCACCTGAGCAAGCGCTTGATTGTATCGAAAATCAAGGGATAGGATTCTTATTTGCACCTAATCACCACAGTGCTATGCGCTATGCTAATCCTGTGCGTCGTGAGCTAAAAGCGCGGACCATCTTCAATATACTGGGGCCATTAACCAATCCTGCTGGCGTGCCAAATTTAGTGATAGGCGTGTTTAGCCCGCAGCTATGTGAGCCTATCGCCAAAGTTATGCAGAATCTAGGGGCGCGTCACGTGATGGTCGTCGGATCAAAAGATGGTTTGGATGAGATAAGCTTGGCAACCTCGACGACCGTCGCAGAATTAAAAGACGGTGAGATAAGTGTCTATGAGCTAACCCCTGAAGATGCTGGTATCGAGTCACAAACCCTAATAGGCCTCGATGTCGACTCTCCACAGCAAAGCTTACAGCTAATTTGTGCCGCTTTATCTGGTGATGAGACCCATGATCGATCAGTGCTAAAAGCCCGTGACATGATTGCGCTTAATGCAGGTGCCGCTATCTATACGGCTGGACTTGCCAGCAATTATGCCAACGGCGTAAGTCGCGCTCAAGCCGTTATTCAAAATGGTAGTGCTCTCTTAAAGCTTGAGTCATTAGCGACTCATACTCAACATTTAGCTGCACAAGCTTAGAGTCTGTTGAATCACTACTATTTATGTCGCTATATTTTACCCATTAGGCTTTTAGGATGACTGCTATGACCAATACTACCGATCCAAATTCTACCATTCCCTCAGTATTACAACGTATAGTCGCTACCAAAATTGAAGAAGTGTCTGCTGCAAAAGCTATATTATCTTTATCCGATTTAAAAGCGCAAGTGGCTGCTGATAAGCGTGCGCGTCGCGGCTTTGCCACTGCCCTACGTTTAGCAAATCTAGGGGTCATTGCTGAAATCAAAAAGGCCTCACCTTCTAAAGGTGTTATCAATCATAACTTTGACCCTGCCTTATTTGCGCAGCAGTATGAGCAAGCAAGCGCTAACTGTCTATCAGTCTTGACGGATCGAGACTACTTCCAAGGTGATGATAGCTATCTATTACAGGCGCATAATAACTGTAATCTACCTGTATTGCGTAAAGACTTTATGATTGATGCTTATCAGATTTATCAGTCCTATTTGCTCGGTGCTGATTGTGTTTTATTGATTATGGCCTGCTTGGATGATGCGCAAGTACATGAGCTGCATGCCCTAAGTGTCGAGCTGGGTATGGATGTTTTAATTGAGATTCATACCTTTGATGAGCTTGAGCGCGCCCTACGCTTGCCTTACTCTCATCACAATATTTATGGCATTAACAATCGAGACCTCAATACTTTTAATGTTGACTTGCAGCATTCTATCAAACTTAAAAACGCACTAAGTACAGGTCTAAAAGACAAAACATCGGATATACCCTTGATCGTCACTGAAAGCGGTATCGATAACGCTAGTGATGTAACGTTAATGAAAAATCAAGGCTTTCAGCACTTTTTGATTGGTGAGCAGTTTATGAAAACCGATCATCCAGGTCAGGCGTTACAATCCTTACTTGCGAGCGTGGCGGCACAAAGGTAAAGTAGTCTTTAGAAAACATGGCTTACTATAAAATATAGCTTATAATTTTAAACGCTATAAACCAAATCCTTCACTAACCAAACAGAATTATAAATTATTATGTCAAATTCTCTATTCTCAAAAGAAATGCAAGATCAGCTCAAAGAGTTAAAAGGTCAACTGACTAAAGGCCGTGATACTACCTCACCCGATGGTGAAAATGAAAAGCCAACTGAGCCTGTGTCACTACTCACCCAAAAGCAAGTCAAAAAAACCGTCAAGCAGATGGATAGCGAACATGTCGATGATGACAAAGTGCTCTTTATGCAAGCGATGCACGGCGTCAATCAATTGGAAGATAAAAACGTACGTTCCCCTGCTGATGCTACAAAAGCGACTAAACCTGATGCCACAACTCTATCAAAACGTGCAGCTGCTCAAGGTGGCGATGTCGCTGAGTTAAGCGTAGGTCTATCTGATATGCAAGCGCTACTCAATCCAGTCGCTGCTGAATCCATCTTGTCTTACAAGCAACCAACGCTACAAAACAAAGTATTTACTCAGCTTAAGCAAGGTAAGTTGCGCTGGTATGATGCGGTCGATATTCATGGCTGTACTATTGAAGAAGCGCGCGCTGCTGTGACTCAACTGCTGTCTCAAGCCAAACAAAATAATGAAACATCCGTCAAAATTGTCCATGGCAAAGGCTCTGAGGCTATCCTAAAAACTTGCGTTAATGGCTGGTTGCGTCAATTGCCAGAAGTATTAGCGTTTTGTTCAGCGCCACCAAAAGATGGTGGTAATGGTGCGGTTCTAGTACTGCTTAAAAAAACTAAAACTGATGAAAAAGATAAGTAAAGGCTAAGCCTTTTGCACAACGTAAAAAGGACTGCTTAGGCAGTCCTTTTTTGCATATACTGATTGGGCATTTATCACACTATTTAGGATAAAACATTATGACTGTGCAAACGATTAAAACCCTAACAGAGCTAAAAGCACATATTACCTCCCTCATCGCTATCGAACCTAGATTTGCACCAATACATGAACAAGTTGGCGTGCCAAGCTTACGACGTAATACGGGTGGTTTTGATCAACTCATGCGAACGATGGTCGGTCAACAGCTATCGGTTGCGGCGGCCAGTAGTATTTGGAACCGTTTAGTAGATGCTGATCTAACTTCCCCCAAAACTATAAGCCAAGCAGAAGATGATGATTTGAGGGCGCAAGGATTATCCAGACAAAAGATTCGCTACATTCGCTCATTGATTGAGCATGATATAGACTTTATAGCTCTAGAAGCTATGAGCGATGACGAGGTTATAGAAACTCTGACGCAGGTAATAGGCATTGGGCGCTGGACGGCTCAGATGTATCTGCTTTTCTCATTAGGACGCGCGGATATCTTAGCCGTTGATGATTTAGCCATTCGCGTTGCTGCAATGGAGATGCTAGGACTAGCGGAACGTCCAACGCCTAAGCAATTAAAACTTGCCACTCAAGACTGGTCACCTTATCGAAGTGCCGCAAGTCTACTGCTATGGTCGTACTATGGAAAAATGCGCGATCGTCTTGCAGTGCCAGGTTAACACTAGGTTAGGGATTGGCAAATCAGTGCCATGGCTGATTCCAGATAGAGAGACTGTTACTTTTGCCTTTAGGTTTATTGCTAAGCTTAAAATGCTTAAATTTATGTTTTGCTAGTCGAAAGCCACTGCTTTTTTTAGGTTTATCCTTTTTAAATTTATTTAAACTTAAGCCACTTTTATTTTTTGCTACGTTATCGGTCTGCTTATCATCCTTTGTGTTTTTATGTTCAACAGAACTGAACTTCTCACTGAGCTTCTCATTGGTACTTTGACTACTGAGGCGATGCTCATTATCAATACTGCTATGAACATCAGATTTGTTGTTGTCATCTTCAGGTGGCAAATCATCACTAGAATCTACCTTTTCACTAGTGTGCTCAAGCTCGCCTTGATCAACAATGAGCTGCTGCGTTGGCAGCGCATGTTCAACTTTATATTTTTTTACCTGCGTCAATATATTAACCAAAAGCAAGTCTTGCTTGCCATAAAACTCTATAACATCTAATGCGTTAACGTAAGCCCGTAGCTGAATCACATAACAGTCTTGACGTAGCTCCAAAATGTGGGCTTGATTCCACTCTTTGTTGGTGAGCTCATGCTCATCTAGCAGCTTTTCTAAGTCATTAACCATTTTAAATATAACGTCAATATCAGCGCTTCGCTTAATATATAAATTATGCAAGAAGTGAAACATATCTCGTGAGTTAAAATTTTCAATTTGCATCGATGAGAAATCACCATTGGGCACCGTGACGACGGTACGGTTTAAAGTACGTACCCGTGATGAGCGAATGCCAATATCGATGACCGTACCTTCTTGAGTCCCAAACTTACAGTAATCCCCTATGCGCACGGGCGAGTCTGCTACCACGACCACACTACCGACCAAGTTCTCAATGGTTTTTTGTGCACCCAATGCCAATGCCAGACCACCAACCCCAAGTGCGGCGATACCTGTGGTCAGATCAAACCCTAAATTACCAAAGATCACAATCACCGCAAATATCAATAGCAATGCTTTGACGACTTTACGTAGCAGTCCAAGAATTGAAACCCGCTCGGTGTGATTCTTTTTATAGCTTAAATTGACTGCACGCGTAAATAGAACGTCAATGATGCGTAATAGTAGCCAGGTGATAGCTAGCCACGATGCTATCTCCGTAAAACGATTAATCGGCTCTCGCAGGGTTACCGATATTCCAGCGTAAACCATAATCTCCGACAGCATCAGCGCCATAACAACCACTGATAAGGGCAATATTATTTTGTCTGGTAGCGGCAGTGGCTCTTGGCGAAAGTAAGGGTAGACAATCCTCAAAAAGTGATATAACAGCCATACTGCAATATAAGTTAATAAAAAACTACTTACCGTCATTAGTATCGCAGCGATTAAGTCTGTCAACTGATAACCAAATAATTTAGTACCCTCTAACGAGTCAAAAGTATATTTGGAAACTAAAGTGGGTTCGGTATTTTCTAATACCTCAGGTATCGAGGTTAAGGTATCAGTTCCAAACTGCCAATACTGCTCGCCCTTCTCAGAGACCACTCGCTCTAATATGATAGGTACAGACTTGTCATCGATATTGATCGTACCGACTTTTTCTTGACTGGGCTGAAGCTGATCGGTCAAATAACCCTCAGGGGAATTGCTCAGCTGCAAATCAGGTAAAAATCGTCCCCCAGTATCAAGGGCTCGCTTTAGCTGACGTACCGCTATTGTTGGGTTATCGGATTTGGACAAGTTAAGATAATTACTTGCCAGCAGATAGTCGTTTTCACCTAAGGCGCTGATAAACCCTTGTACCGTCTGACGCGGCGTATCACGACCAAATGAGTCTGGTATCGGTGTGCGCACGCTCTCCTCAGAGTTTGTGCTACCAATACCTAATAGACCCGCCTCCGCAGCCAATGCGCTAGTCGGTGATAGACTCAATACTGTCGTTAGTAGTAATATAGCTAACCACAAATACACCTTTATAAATAACATGAACGTAGGTGTTTTAACCGGACTCAAATTGCGCTCAGTAGACAAGACAAACCTCTTAACTTAACAGATTAGACAAAATTATAGGGCTAATGACAAAACTAGGCGCTATGATAACAATTATTTATAACAGTAATGATTTTGATTGTGGCTTTTTATCATAAACAGTTAGCATAAACTGCAAGATTTAGACCTATAAATGAATATTCAAAACCTTCTTTTTTAAAATTCATAGTACTTAATCCTCTATCATGAAATTTTCTCATCATCTGATGAATATTCATTAGGTTAAAAGTGGTTTATATCTATCCTCGTTTTGTAGATAATGAACGCAGTTTTGCTTAATTGCTATCTTTTGTAAAGTTGTCTTTATAACTAGCCATCTTAACGCTACTTTTAACTCTATTTTTTGGAATCCCTTATGGTTTTGTCATCTTTCAACACTTACTTAAGATTGTGTATTTTAGGTGCGCTTAGCGTCTCTGCTATGAATGCTACAGCAGCAACGATTGATTTGATAGCTGTTGGTGATGATGGCCTGCCACAGGTTGAGCTTGATGAAATCGTCGTTACCGCTACGCGCACACCGACCAAAATTAGCAATACGATTGCGCAAACGCGTGTCATTAACAGTGAAGAGCTGCAACAATTTCAAGGTCAAAGTGTAATAGAAGTTTTAAAGCGCCAGCCAGGGTTTAGTTACTATGGCAACGGAGGTATGGATAAAAAAAGTAATTTTTATATGCGCGGCTATGACGGTAAGCAAATTTTAGTCCTTATTGATGGTATTCGTTATAGCTCATTAAATGATGGTAGCGCAACGCTCAATTTATTACCTGCTGATCAAATTGAGCGTATTGAAATATTATACGGAGCCTCAGGTTCAAGCATTTATGGCGCTGATGCTATGGGCGGCGTTATTCAAGTATTTACTAAAGGCAATAATGTAGACAGAAGTAACTTTTCTGTTACAGCTGGTATTGGCTCAAATGCTCAATACCTTTATGGTGCTAGCGCTCAGCTTGCCAATACTAATGGCACATCTTTGAGCTTGTCAGCCAGCCATAATGAAACGAATGGCATAAACGCAACACTACCAACAAATACTTTTAATTACAATGAAGACGATGACGGTTTCGAGAGCAATAACTTTAGTATTGCTCTCAATCAACGCATTAATGAGCAATGGCTTGCAGGCGCTAGTGCCTTATATAGCAAGTCGACCTCTGAATTTGATTCAGGTGCTCAAGATGCCTACACAGATCAGGAAAATGGTGCAGCTCAAGTATTTATTGACTGGCGTTACCTGCCAAGCTCTTCAATAAAGCTACAATACGGCTATGCTATGGATAGCATAAACACTAAAAGCAACTTTAGTAGTGTTTATGATAGCAAGCAAGATCAAGTCAGCTTGTTAGGACAACACCAGCTACCCGTTGGGCAAGGTATATATGGACTTGAATACTTAAAACAGGATCTTGAATCTACTGTATATGATGATGCCAATGATCGCGATGTAAAAAGCGCCTTCTTAGGTTATGTATTGGCCAATAATCAATTTGATGCGCAGGCTAATTTACGTTTTGATGATAATTCACAATATGGAAACGAGACTACATATAACTTAGGTGGTGCTTATAACTTCAATACTAATTTTCGTATCGGTGCTAGCTATGCTAAAGGTTTCCGTGCTCCTAGCTTTTATGATATTTATTCTGGGACTGAAAGTAATATTGATTTAAAAGCTGAAACCAGTGATAATTATGAGGCTTTTATTGAGTATGATACTTTAATGCAAAGCACTCGATTGACAGGCTATCAAAATAAAGTTGATGATCTGATTAATTTTGTAGCTCGATACGATGATGATAATAACTATATTGGCGGCAATAGCCAAAATATTGAAGAAGCAAAAATAAAAGGGCTAACACTGACATCGGATTGGGAAATTGATAGCTATTTATTCGGTGGTAGCTATGACTATCAAAAAGCCAAAGATAATAGCGGTGGCGCTAATGATGGTAATTTTTTACCTATCCGTCCTGAACATAAAGGGTTAGTTTATATTGGTTATCGCTTACCAAGTCTAGACATTCGCGCTGAATACCAATACGTAGATGATTATTATTACAGTATTTCTAATGCTGATTCACAACTTGTTGATAGCTATGGTCTGCTTAATATTAGTGGAAATTATCAACTTACAGATAACTTATCGATGACTGCAAGATTAAATAATATCACTAACGAAAAGTATGTAACCGCGCCAAACTACAATACTGACGGCACTAACTTCTTTACCTCTTTAACCTATAACTGGTACTAAAGTTGTTTGCTCTATTGTTACAAGAGACCATCGATTGATGGTCTTTTTTATGGGTGACAAATTAACGCTCATCTATTACAATAGTGTCCTCCGAGAGGTGTTGCACCATGACCACGAATATTGCATTGAGAGCTAAAATCATGCAAATCATAGGTTGTGTTAGGCTCGGTTAACTGTCGAACGTCCTATTTTTGGTCGCTTACAGCGCAAATAACGGCACCTGCTTTTTATCATACATCTATTAACAATAGGAGCATATGATGGACGCAGTGTCTAATATCCCATCTGTCCATACGATCGACCCCACTTTCACTGATTATAAAGTTGCTGACATTAGCTTAGCAGAATATGGTCGCCGCGAAATCACTCTTGCTGAAGCCGAAATGCCAGCCCTAATGGGTTTGCGTCGTCGCTACGAAGCCGATCAGCCATTACAGGGCGCGAAGATCGTCGGCTGTATTCACATGACTATCCAAACTGCTGTGCTTATCGAGACGCTAATCGCGCTTGGGGCCGAAGTGCGCTGGACTTCATGCAATATTTTCTCAACCCAAGACCATGCTGCTGCTGCTGTCGCTGCTGCTGGCACGCCCGTATTCGCTTGGAAGGGTGAGACGGACGCGGAGTACGAATGGTGCTTACGTCAGCAAATCTTTGTAGGCGGTGAAGAGTCAGGTCAACTTTGGGATGCCAACTTAATCCTAGATGATGGCGGTGATTTAACGGCACTTATTCATAACGAGTATCCGCAAATGCTGGATATCATTCATGGTATCTCTGAAGAGACTACCACTGGTGTACATCGTTTAATCGAGATGTTGAATCAAGGCACGCTAAAAGTACCTGCTATCAACGTCAACGATGCGGTTACTAAGTCTAAAAACGACAACAAATACGGCTGCCGTCATAGCTTAAATGATGCGATCAAACGCGGTACGGATATGTTCCTCGCTGGTCGTCGCGCTTTAGTGATCGGTTATGGTGATGTTGGTAAAGGTTCAGCCCAGAGCTTACGTCAAGAAGGCATGATCGTACGCGTATCAGAAGTCGATCCTATCTGTGCGATGCAGGCTTGTATGGATGGCTATGAAGTATTATCACCCTATATCGATGGCGATAACACTGGCGGTGCTGAAGGCATCAATACCCGTCTGCTAGAAGATACGGACATGATTGTTACTACAACGGGTAACTACCATGTGTGTGACAAACACATGCTAGCGGCTCTAAAGCCTGGCGCTGTGGTCTGCAACATCGGTCATTTCGATACCGAAATCGATACCCAATTCATGCGTGACAACTGGCGCTGGGAAGAAGTTAAGCCACAAGTGCATCAAATCTTCCGCTCAGAAGATGTTAATGATTATCTCATTCTGCTTGCTGAAGGTCGTCTAGTCAATTTAGGTAATGCAACGGGTCACCCATCACGCGTGATGGACGGCTCATTCGCTAACCAAGTACTAGCGCAGATGTATCTGTTCGAAGAAAAATTCGCTCAGCTACCCGTCGATGAGCGTTTTGACAACTTATACGTCAGAGTACTACCGAAGAAGCTTGATGAAGAAGTTGCTGCCGCTATGGTTGCCGGCTTCAACGGTACGCTGACTAAGCTCACCACTAAGCAAGCTGAATACTTAGGTGTGCCTGTTGAAGGTCCGTTCAAACCTGAAGCTTATAAATACTAATATGAATGCTTATTTAACTGTTGGTATTAATAACAAGGAGCGCGACTGTGAGTAAGCCTGCTTTCTCTTTTGAATTTTTTCCTGCAAAGTCGGAAGTTGGCCATGAAAAGCTGCTTGGCACTTACGATGAGCTAAACAAGCTAGCACCAGGGTACTTTTCAGTCACTTATGGCGCTGGCGGCTCTACTCGTAGTCGTACGCTAAAGATCGTCAAGGAGTTGTGTGCGCGTGGCACGACTCCTGTGGCGCCGCACATCTCCTGTATTGGCGATGATAAACACGAGGTTGCCGAGCTATTAGAACTCTATAAAAGCTTAGGCATTGATCGATTGGTTGCGTTGCGTGGCGATTTGCCCTCAGGTCAAGTGGGTATGGGTCAGCTACCTTTTGCCCTAGATTTGGTCAAGTTCATTCGTGAGCATTCAGGAGATCATTTCCATATCGAAGTCGCTGCCTACCCTGAGATGCATCCGCAAGCCAAAAGCTTTTTGTTCGATATTGAGAATCTAGTTAATAAGTACAAGGCTGGCGCTAATGCTGCTATTACTCAGTTCTTTTATAATGCGGATAGCTACTTATATTTGCGTGATGCCTTAGAGCAACGTGGTATCGATATGGACACACAGCCATTGGTTGCTGGTATTATGCCCATTACTAACTCTAGCAATTTAATGCGCTTTGCCGATAGCTGTGGTGCTGATATACCGCGTTATATACGCAAGCAGCTTGCTGATTTTGGCGATGACCGCACGGCTATTCGCGAGTTTGGCTTTGAGGTAGTCCATCGTTTGTGTGAGCGTTTGATATCTGAAGGTGTGCCTGCCATGCACTTTTATAGCATGAACAAAGTCAATCCTAACAAGCGCTTAGTTGAGTCTTTAGGACTAGTGCCTGAGTTACTCGTATAAGCATTAGACGTTCAAGCTATAAAACTTTTGTCGCTATCAAAGACTGGTCCTCCTAGGAGCGCCAGTTTTTTTATGGCTCTTCAAACCCATAATGATAACTTTATAGAATACTGATTATTGTGTTTATCATAATTATCGTATATTTTGTTATATATTCAAATAACATAAATAATAGGAATAAGATAACGTGCGACGTTTTTTTTATGCAGCTACTGACGTTAATAAAGATGGCGAGTGCGACTTTGCAGCCTTGAGTACTTTCGCTATGGGCACTACCCTGACTTTGACAGAGAGCATCACTCATCACTGGTGTCGTGTATTGCGAGCTAATAGTGGTGATCAAGGTGTTTTGTTCGACGGGTTCGGTGGTGAGTACTTGGTTGAGCTGGCAACTATCAGTAAAAAACAAGCAACCGCTACTGTATTAGCTCATGACGCTGACGATCATACAGCACCTATTATTAGCAAAATAGCGCTAGTAATGAGTCGCGGCGAGCGTATGGATTATGCTATTCAAAAGGCCACCGAGCTTGGCGTTACCGCTGTTCAACTATTGACCAGTCATCATGGTGAAGTCACGCTAAAGCCTGCGCAGGTTGACAAAAAGCTTGCCCACTGGCAACAGATCGCCATTGCCGCTTGTGAGCAGTGTGGACTTAATCGGCCGCCCCTTATACTTGCGCCTATCGCTATCAGTCAATGGTTGCAAAATCCTGATACTGAATTAAACGCTGAAATAAATGACAGTATTGAGCTAAATGATGACTCAAACAATAAAGCGATGTCGACTGATAAAGCCGTGTCAGTGAGCGTTATTGTCGCAAAACTCAGTCAAGATAGTTATTATCAAATATTAGGTCACAAAGCGGATATTAGGCTGATGCTCAGCGTACCATCAGCGGATCAACCGCGCGCGCCTGCGACTCTTAGCTCAGTACTCACATCAGTACTCACACAACCATTACCCTATATTGAGTTACTGATTGGGCCTGAGGGCGGATTGAGTCCAGCTGAATGCCAGCAAGCCGAGCAAGTTAACTTTTTACCTTGGCAAATCGGTAATCGTGTCCTGCGCACAGAGACTGCACCTGTGGTTGCATTGGCTACTTTGCACGCGCTTAGCCATTATTGATAACCAATACTTTAGGGTCAACATATATAGTTCATTTATTTTAGACACACAACCACTTGAGGGGTATGATTATTATGAGAACCTAGGTTTTGTAGTCTCTGTCAGCGTAGGTAGTAAGCCATAACATCTGTACTAGTCACGCGATACCAGAGTGCCTGTCTGTTTTACTTAGCATCCATTAAGAACTAATTAAACTTTTGTCTGTATTTAATGTTCAAAATGTGGTCTAATTGGTCAAATTATTTTACACTCATTTTGTGAGCTTAGATTATGAGTACTATATCCCCACTCTCAAACTCTATTAAGCAGCAGTTGTTTGCGCAATTGTGTGAGCAATTTGATGACGGCATATTCATTTTGGATGCTAATCTTTGTTATATAGGCATTAATCCAGCTTATGAGCTAATGATGGGCTATGATTTAGAGTTCTTACTGGGACGAACCATTGGGGTTTATGCGGCTGAATTTTTATCTGAGTCAGAACGCACACTTTTAAATAGTGTTATTCACCTCCTAAAAAGCACAGGATTTTATGAGCAGGAATTTTCATTGGCGACGCGCTATGGTCAAATGATAGAGTGTCAGATTAGCTGTCGCAGAATAGACGCAGATGGTGAGATTTATTATGTGGGTACGATTCGTGATACCTCAACACTCGTCAAAGATCAAAAAAAAATTACACACTTGATTAACTTTGATCAGGTTTCTGGATTACCCAATCGTAAGTTATTTTTAACTCAGGTCAGCGAGCTATCGCTTAATAGTAGCGACGAGATCGTTATTGTGCGCTTTGATATCGATAATTTTCGCACGCTTACTAATACTCTAGGGATCAGCTGGATAAACCTTTTAATCACTCAATTTGTAAAGCGAGTGACTGCGCAAGAGCTAGAGTATTTAAAATGCTTTTCTCATTTTGGTAGTAATGATTTTGCTATGGTATTTCAGTGTAGTGATGGGCAGATGGTTCAGTATCAGCTTGATAGATTAACGCAAATTTGCGAACAACCCTTTGTATTAAGTAACGCCTCGGATAATGCTTCTACTAACAGTGATACAGTATCGAAAGCTTATGATCCAATAGCTGCTTATGATGTCGTTGATACAGACAATACTCTTGAGGGTAGCTATGTTTATTTGCATCTATCCATTGGCGTTAGCCGTTACCCCAAAGATGATAATCAGCTGCCGAGTCTACTAGCTAAAGCGGAAAAAGCGCTGCATTATGTCAAAGAGCATGATGGGGTAAATATGAGCTGGTATCATGACGAGCTCAATGAGCTAAGCGTAGATGATTTACTGTTAGAAGCAGAATTGCGCAAAGCAATCGCTGATCAGCAGTTTATTCCGCATTATCAACCAAAAGTCGCTTTAGCAACAGGGCAAATCACAGGATTTGAAGCCCTAGTACGCTGGCAACACCCTACCCGTGGCCTGCTTAAGCCTGCTAAATTTATTGAAGCTATTGTCAAACACAAGCTATCCTTTGAGCTGTTTTGTCAATTGGCTAAGCAAATTTCTGAGCATCTAAGCGAGTGGAAGATGTTAGGATTTGAGCAATATATCAGTATCAATGCTGATGCTGCTGAGTTTAATCATCCTGATTTTTTTGGCTTTGTCAGCCATCTGTTTAGCGAGTACGCTATTGATCCTATTCAGTTGCACATAGAAGTCACTGAATCCTCTTTAATGCTACGTCACTCAAAGGTTAAACGGCAACTAACTGCCCTCAAAGACTTAGGCGTCTGTTTAGCACTTGACGACTTTGGTACAGGCTACGCCTCCCTAAGCTACTTGCAAGAGTACCCGTTTGACTTTATCAAAATTGACAAAAGCTTTATGTACAGTATTGTTGATAATAAAACGCAGCAGGCTATCGTAAAAGCTATTTTAGATTTAGCAACAGCTTTAGATATGAGTGCTATTGCTGAGGGTATTGAGACTATAGAGCAGCGTGATATGCTCGCTCAAATGGGCTGTCGCTATGCTCAAGGATATTGGTTTAGTCGCGCTGTCGATGCCAAAGTCGCAACCCAATTGCTAACTGATCAGGTGAGCTACTAGCCTAAATTCTAAGTTCCTTATACCAATCTATAAATTAGTTATGTTCATTATAAAAACCTCTTAAATCATCTATCCCTTTGTACTACCCGCGAATAGCTGTGACTATCAGTACACGCCATAATTAGTATGCAAGTTTGGTTGATGACTTATCAGTATTATCTGCAAACTTGTAAAATCCTCTGTTAACGCCTATCTTTTACACTGTATTTATTACTCTTAATGTAAATCGTATATCCAAGTATCGAATTTAAGCTATTGGTTTAATTATCATAATAATGATTTCTGATAGCTTTTTCGTAATTATCGATACGATTATATAGTCAATAAAGGATAGGACAACATGCAATATAAAGCGCCCTTACGTGATATGAAATTTGTCATGCATGAACTGCTAAATACTGAAGCGCATTATCAATCTATCGATGCTTTTTCCCATATTGAGTCGGACATCGTAGACAGCTACTTAGAAACTGCTGCTAGTTTTGCTGAGAACGAATTATCACCCCTCAACCAAAGCGGTGATGCAGAAG
The DNA here is from genome assembly GCF_030718935.1 of Psychrobacter sp. M13. Lineage (NCBI taxonomy): Bacteria > Pseudomonadati > Pseudomonadota > Gammaproteobacteria > Moraxellales > Moraxellaceae > Psychrobacter > Psychrobacter sp. M13. Next base: position 1,371,640 of record NZ_CP132194.1, on the reverse strand, counting down.
GTTGTCATTTCGATAATGGCGTGGTCACAACGCCCAAAGGTTTTAAAGAAGCTTATAAGCAGTATTGTGAGCTGGGCTTTACCTCGTTGACAGCTGAAGAAGAATTTGGCGGTCAAGCAATGCCGGTGTCACTCAACTCAGCTATTTCTGAGTTTATGGGTACAGCGAACTGGTCATTTGGCATGTATCCTGGACTCTCAGAAGGCTGCATCTCGACCCTTGAGCATCATGGCACTGACGCGCAAAAACAAAAATATCTGCCTAAATTAGTCGCAGGCGTTTGGTCTGGTGTTATGTGTTTAACTGAGCCGCAGTGTGGCTCGGACCTTAATCAAGTACGTAGTAAAGCTGAGCCGAATGGCGATGGTAGCTATAGCATTACAGGTGGTAAGATTTGGATTTCAGCAGGTGAGCATGATATGTCTGAGAACATCATTCATATCGTACTCGCGCGCCTACCAGATGCTCCAGCGGGCACTAAAGGCTTGTCGCTATTCGTTGTTCCTAAGTTTATGGTCAATGAAGACAGCAGCTTAGGCGAGCGCAATGCGGTCTCTTGTGGTTCAATTGAGCACAAAATGGGCATCAAAGCCTCAGCCACTTGTGTTATTAATTATGATAGCGCAACAGGCTACTTAATTGGTGAAGAAAACCGTGGTCTAAACTGTATGTTCACCTTTATGAATGTGGCGCGTATTGGCACGGCTATTCAAGGGGTTACTGCCTCACAGTTTGCCTTTCAAGGTGCATTGGCATTTGCCAAAGAGCGCTTAGCCTTTCGCTCGCTAGATGGTGCTAAGTTCCCTAATAAAGCAGCTGATCCTATCATCGTCCATCCGGCGGTTCGCGATATGTTACTGACGACCAAAGCCTTTGCTGAAGGTGGTCGTGCTTTGATCTGCTATATGTCGCAGTTTGCTGACACCGTTGCCAAAGGTGAAGGCGAGGCGCTTGAATACGCCAATCAAATGTTGTCATTACTGACCCCTATTGGTAAAGCATTCTTGACTGAAACGGGTCTTGAGTCCGCGCATCATGGTGTGCAAGCATTAGGTGGCAGCGGTTATTGTGTTGAATATGGTCTTGAGCAAAACGTTCGTGATACCACGATTGCCTGCATCTATGAGGGTACTACTCAGATTCAATCCCTTGATCTAATCGGTCGTAAAGTACTGAACTCACAAGGTAAGCTATTGGCTAACTTTATCAAAGTTATTGAGCAGTTCTGTGAAGACAACGATAACAATGAGCAAATGAGCCAGTTTACAGCGCCACTTGTGCAGCACCTTGAGCAATGGAGCGAATTAACCGCAGACATCGCTAATCAAGCGGAAGAGAATCCTGAAGCCGTTGGCGGTGCAGCGGTCGATTATATGTACTTTAGTGGTTATGTCACTCTCGCTTATCTATGGGCTCGTATGGCAAAAGTTGCGCAAACTGAGATTGCTAACGGCAATAGCGAAAAAGCGTTTTATGATGCCAAAGTTAAGACGGCACAGTTCTTTTTCGCAAAACTGCTACCGCGTACCTCTACTTATGCTGAGCGTATCGCGACAGGTGTTGAGCCGTACATGAGTATGGATGTTGAGCAGTTTGAGTTTTAATGGCTTAAATATCAATAGCTTAAAGCTATTGATAAGCACGAATATATTGCTTTAAATGTTCTGTTTTAGATATATCAGCAATATACCCATCGGCAATATACTCAGGTATGTTGCCGATTTTGCTATTACGCTATTTAAAAATAAAAGATACTGGCATAAAACAAGTCCAGGCATTAAATCAACAAAAACAGAAATACTTTATTTTTGCGTAATTCAAGAGCTACTGATAACTTTTAGTACACGCATAATTCACGAACCGCTACACAAGTTCGGCGGCTAATTTGCTAAACTTTAACCATCTATTATTTAGCTTATACATAACAGAATATATAGGGCGTATTGAACATTCGACCGTGGCACTGACAGAGACTATTTGTGAATGTTCAATACGCCCTACTAATACCAACAAAAAGGATTTTTTATGTCAGTTTATAATGCTCCTCTTAATGATATGCGCTTTATCTTAAACGATGTATTCAAGGCTCATGAGCTTTGGCAGAATAACGAAAGCTTAGCTCATGTTGACATGGAAACCGTCGATATGATCTTAGAAGAAATGGCCAAATTATCTAAGAATGTCTTATTACCTATCAACCGTAGTGGTGATGAGGAAGGCGCAACCTTTCAGGGTGATGGCGTAGTTACTACCCCTAGTGGTTTTAAAGAAGCCTATAAGCAATACGCTGAATCAGGTTGGGTCGGCTTGGGCGGCAATCCTGAGTACGGTGGTCAAGGCTTCCCTAAAATGGTCACTATGCTGACCGAAGAGATGCTGTTTACCACCAATCAGTCTTTTGCGTTATATCCCAATCTGACGGTTGGCGCAACCTTATGTATGAATGCGGCGGCCTCTGATGAAATCAAACAAATCTATTTAGAAAAAATGTACTCAGGCGACTGGTCAGGCACGATGTGTTTGACTGAACCTCATGCCGGTACAGATTTGGGTATTATTAAGACCAAAGCTGAGCCAAATGATGATGGCAGCTATAACATCTCAGGCACTAAGATTTTTATCACAGGCGGCGAGCATGATCTAACTGATAATATCATTCATTTAGTACTAGCCAAGACGCCTGACGCCCCTGTTGGCTCAAAGGGGATTTCTTTATTCGTTGTGCCTAAATTCTTGGTCAATGATGATGGTAGTTTAGGCGAGCGTAATACTTTAGCCGTGGGCTCTATTGAGCATAAAATGGGTATCAAAGCGTCAGCGACTTGTGTGATGAACTTTGATGGTGCTCGTGGCTGGATGATCGGTGCTGAAAATACTGGTCTATCTTCTATGTTTATTATGATGAACTATGAGCGCGTCACTATGGGTCTACAAGGCCTTGGTGGCTCTGAGCTGGCTTATCAAAACGCCGCCGCTTATGCCCTTGATCGCGCGCAAGGTCGTAGCGATACGCAATTACAGAGTCCAGAAAAGCCTGCCGATGCTATTATTCATCATGCCGATGTACGCCGTATGCTATTGAATGCTAAGGCTAATAGTGAAGCTTCGCGCTGCTTTGCTATGTATGTCGCTCAGCAGCTTGATCTCGAAAAATTCAGTGCCGATCCTGATGTTGCACAAGCTGCCGCTGCTCGTGTTGCTTTATTGACCCCAATCGCTAAAGCCTTCTTGACTGATAAAGCGCTTGAGGCGACCGTTGATTGCCAGCAAGTCTTCGGTGGTCATGGCTATGTACGTGAATGGGGTATGGAGCAGATCGTTCGTGATACTCGCATTGCGCAGATTTATGAAGGTGCCAACGGTATTCAAGCACTCGATCTACTAGGACGTAAGGTTGCCCGTAACGGCGGCAAATATATTGATAACTTCCTAGCCGAGATTCGTGATTATGTGGCGTCAATGAGCGCTGAGCATGGTATCAAACAAGCGACTTTGGGTGCAGCTGATACGGTTGAAGCCTTGACCAAAACGGTGCTGGCGAATATTCAAGATCGCAAGAATGAAATCAATGGTTGTGCGGTTGACTATATGCACGCTGTTGGCTACTTATGCTACTCATACATGTTTGCAATGATGGTAGAAGCAGCTGATGGCCAGCAAGATAAGTTCTATACTGATAAGGCCAAGCTTGCTGATTATTTTGTCGGTCGTATCTTGCCACGTATCGATGCCCATGCGCAGATGGTACAAGCTGGTAGTGATCCGATGATGAACTTTGATTTGGATTATTTTAACGTTGCTGTTAGCTAAGAGTTGCTGTCAGTCAATAATAGCCTTTAGTCTGTAAAACTTATTAAAATAAAAAGGACAGTTTGATACTGTCCTTTTTATTTGCCTGCAATCAAAACAACTACTAACAAAATAATTGACTATAACTGTCTTATTCAGATTAAAATGATGCCAATAGTGTTGCTACCTATTGAGGCGTGAAACGTTGGATAACTCTTGCAATATAACTACGATAAAGGGTCTACTGTGTCAGAGATAAAGCGCATTTTGCAGCAGATTACTGCGCTAAGCGAGGTTCCCGACGCGTCGGTTCTCAAGCGTTTGGTCGATGAATTGCGTGCAGGAGAAAAAGAGCCTGCACTTGCCAATAAAAAGCTGCAAGAGCTTATTGATATTTTGCGTCTGCATCCTGAATATGGCGATGGGCTTGCCAGCTTTGTATTAAAGCTGATTATAAATTTACGTCAAATCGCGCTCTACACTGATACAGGGATCATGTCGGATCAAGGCTTTTTTAGTAGCTTACGCCGCCTGATTGGTCATCGATTTTTGCCCTTATTGCCCCAAGAAGAATCTGTCGTTGAGCTGGTAGGTTATTTATTCGATAAGCCGCAAGATGAACGCTGGCTGGCTAATATAGAAAAAGATAAATGGGATACGCTGGTTAGTTTATTAAAAGTTAAAGAGGACCATCTAACTTTGGTCGCTACTGCCAAAAACAGCATCTTAAACGCTATTGTTATTTTATCTTATCGCATCAGCGGTATAGGTCTACATCCTGATTTGATGGAATCGTATCCTGAGATATTGAACTATTCAGCCGCTTTTGTCGCGCAAAATCAAGAAGCGGTGCTGTTTGTGAATCAATACCGTCAAGCGCATGAGCTAGATACCTTAACGGATATTACTCCTGAACAAGCGGTCAATCCAGCACCCTTACTTGTGATGCTCGAGCAGTGTGAAGATATCGTCGCTACTATACGTAAACGTATCTATAAGACAGGTATCTCCATTCACTTAACCAATATGATGCTACGTCTTGATCAAAGCTTGCGGCGGGTACGTATCCTGGCGGAGCTGGTAACCGATGATCGTAGTAAGCGCGATAAGGCCATTATTGAGCTGATTGAGACCTTGATTACTACGGCTAATAATCGCTATAGCATAGGCTATTTGATTGATAATAGTACCAAGCTACTCTCGCGCAAAGTCACTGAGAATGCTAGCCGCGTTGGTGAACATTACATCAGCACCGATAAATCAGGCTATCAAAAGATGTTCAAAAAAGCCTCAATCGGTGGCTTTATCATTGCCTTTATGGCTACTATTAAGATACTGGCCTATCACTTAGCACTCGCACCTATAGGTCGCGCTTTTATTAATAGTATGATTTATGGCTTGGGCTTTGTCTTTATTCATGTGGTACATGGCACAGTAGCCACTAAGCAGCCGGCAATGACAGCGGCTGCGATCGCCTCTACTATTTCAGACAGCTCAGGCAAAAAATCCCATCAGCTTACCAAGCTGTCTGAGCTGGTCGTCGATATTATGCGTACACAGTTTATCGCGATTATGGGTAATGTCATGCTCGCCATCCCTGTCGCCTTAATTATCTCATTTGTCTGGCTACAATATACTGGCGAATCAATGATTGACACCAGAAAGGCGGTGCACCTGCTACATGATTTAGACCCGTTTCGCTCGCTGGCTCTACCGCATGCGGCTATCGCTGGTGTTTATCTATTTTTATCAGGCTTGATTGCAGGCTACTATGATAATTTGGCCGTTTATAATCAGATTGGCGCTCGTATTCGTCGGCATTGGCTCTTGCAATATCTGCTGCCCAAATCATGGTTACAGCGCTTAGGCGGCTTTGTAGAAGCGAATCTTGGCGCGATTATGGGTAATTTCTTATTTGGTGTGTTTTTAGGAAGCACGGCGACCATTGGCTATATATTCGGCTTGCCCATTGACATTCGCCATATTGCCTTCGCTTCGGCGAATCTTGCTCATGGCTTATTCAATATATCAGCATCAGATATGAGCTGGCATTTATTACTATTATCAGTATTAGGCGTGGCTTTAATCGGTATAGTCAATTTAATGGTTAGCTTTTCATTAGCCTTATTTGTCGCGCTACGCTCAAAAGAAGTACGCTTCTTTGAATGGGGACGCTTAACCAAATTAGTGATTGGGCACATCTTTAGTCATCCCTCAGACTTTTTTTGGCCACGTGATAAGCCTATGCAGTATGCGAAAATAGACAGCCAGGGCCATATGATATTTGAGGATAATTCTGCACAAAAAAGCGGTAAAGCGATTCCAAGTAACTATGTTATGAGGCGCTTATCTGATGTCAAAATACCACCTGAAATCGTGCAAGTGGTCGCTAATGGTAGTACGCTAAATACTGATATTAATTATGATACTGATGTTGATACTGGCGTTGACAGTGGTATTGATACTGGATCAGTAAATAATAGTGCTAGCACGCAAGCAACCAAAGCATCCAAAAAGGTTGTGAACTTAGATGACGGCCTAATAGATGAAGAGCTAACCAGCACACCCTTTACCAGTGATATCCAATATAATCAAGCTACCAAAACCTTAGATGCCGAAGACCACTTAAATAATCCGACGAATCCTGAGAAAAAAGCAAGCGGTGATGCCAAAACACCCCTACCAAAACCTAAAAAACCGCCTAAACTACCCTAGATAAGTTTATGGCGGTCACTACCGTTGTTAACAAAATTTGGTACAAACAGAATCCGATGTGGACAAAATTTAATAGAACTAGTCTGATGCCACTAGCATTGTCTAACGGTTACGATTTTGGACAATGGGCGCTTGATCTAATGACTTGTCCATCAATTAACCGATAAGCTAATAGGTCATTACCCCAAACGCAGCCACCATCTAATGCACGCGCATGAGGCAGATCGACATTGCCTTTTAGCGCTGCCCAATGTCCAAACAGTATCTTACGCTCACGCGGGACTTGCCAAGCAAACCAAGGTAGATAGCCATTTAACATCGGCTCATCAAGACTCCCTGTAAAGCTAAATTCCAGCATGCCATCCTGCTGACATAAACGCATACGGGTAAAGTAATTGGCGATAGCACGCATCTTAGTATAGCCATGGATATCGTCATTCCACTCGTCCGCCCTCTTACTATAAAGATTGGGCAACAAGCGCTTGAGCTGCGTGATACTACCTCGAAGCTGGGCTTGTAATTGCTGGGCATAGCCCTCTGCTTGCTTAATAGTCCAATGCGGCGGAATACCTGCGTGCACAAGTACCGTATGCGCATCAGGATAGGCCAAAATCGGCTGATAACGTAACCAGTTCAATAGCTCATCGCAATCATCTGCGGCAAATATAGGCGCGGTTTTATCCTTTTTCTTAATATTAGTCGCACCAAGCCAGACCGCAAGCAAGTTTAAATCATGATTGCCAAGCACTGTGGCAGCGGCACCACTCTCACATAACTTTTTGACATCGCGTAAAGTATTTAGTGAGTCCTCACCGCGAGCGACTAAGTCACCTGCAAACCATAGTTTATCTTGCTTGGGATCGAAGTCTAAAGTTTTAAGCAGTTGTTCAAAAGCGCCGTAGCAACCTTGCAAATCACCAATGACATACTGATGGCGAAAACTCATAAAACCTCAAAAATTATTTATTATAGTTAAAATTACTCTACTATCTCGACCGACTTAGCCTGATTGCTCAAGGCCACAAAGTCACTCACGCTTAATGTCTCTGGACGTGCTTGTGGGTCTATATTGCAAGCTGCAAAATCATCTTCGCTAAGCGTTGGTAGTAAGGTTGATTTTTTAAAGATAGCGCGTAAAGTTTTGCGGCGATGATTAAAAGTCTCACGCACCACAATAGCAAAATAGTCCTCATCTTGGGCGACTATAGGCTTAATCACATGTGGGGTCAGACGAAACACGGCGCTGGTGACTTTAGGCGGTGGATTAAACGCGCCTCTTGGCACGGTTAATAGATAATCGGTATCGCAATGATACTGCATAATGACAGATAGACGCCCATATATCTTGCTACCAACCTCAGCAGTAATACGCTCGACCACCTCTTTTTGGAGCATAAAATGCATGTCTTCAATGACATCAGCGTAGCTTAGCAAGTGAAATAATATCGGCGTCGAGATATTATACGGTAAGTTACCCACGACCCGCAGCTTGCCACGATCAGTGCTGTATAGCTCACGGTAATCGACATCCATAGCATTGGCTTTGATAATAGTGAAATTCGGATGGCTGTTCGCGCCAATACGAATCCGTAAACTATCCGCCAAGTCACGATCCAACTCAACTACAGTCATTGCGTCAACCTCGGCTAATAGCGGCTCAGTCAACGCACCCATACCAGGACCAATCTCAATTAAATTATCATCACGCTCAAGGCGTATGCTATTGACGATCTCACGGATAACGCTGCCATCATGTAAGAAGTTTTGCCCAAAGCGCTTACGCGGCTGGTGCTTGGCAGTACGCAAGCTATTGGTAAGTGACTCAGTATCGAATGTAGGTTTAGACATAAAGGATTCTTACTTAAGATAATAAAATGGTTTTGGTGCTAATTGACGTTAAAAAACTTAGCAATTTTTGATGTCAAATTATAGCACAGCTCGTAATTGAGCTGTATTTTTGAAATATTATTATCGATAGGCTATCGATGCTTTAGCGCGATCGATACAATTGCTTTTTTCGTTCTCAAGTTATCTACGATCATGTTTTTTTAGGAACAATGACGTAGATTGTCGTGCTGAATTATAAAAAAATAATTTCATAAATTTGCTATTTATTAAGCTCATTTTCAACAGATTTTATATCCTCACGTACCGCCATGTTTTTAGCCCTATTTCTTGCGCCCAAAATTTAGCTGTATATCTATCACCTGCTACTGGTCTTATATTAAATGGCTTGTAGTGCAGGAAGTGAGTTAGGTTATGAGAATATTGAAAGACTAAAGAGAATGAGCTTAATAAATGATCTTCAATAGAATTGTAAGGTGATGTTTTATCTACTTGCAGACTACAAGGCCTCTATCAACTTGCTCTTTAATTCTGTCGACTCTAGTAGCTTTTAACTCTTCATCTGAAGGAAGTGAGCTTATATCCGATATATTTCTTAGATATTGGATTTCGGCATATAAAGCAGATGATGTATAGAGTTGCCAATTAGAAAAATTATCTGGATCTAGAAGGTGTGCTGTTCCTCCCTGAGCCTCACACACTAAAGCGAACTGATAGAAGGTATCACCTACCGTTTCATACTCATATGACTCAGCCGTTGCAGTGGTATTTAAGATTGACCAACATATTAGTCCAATTAAAACCTTCTCACTAAATAAGTAATTCAAAATAACCCTCTAGAAAATGAATAAATGTATAAGTCAGTATTCTACATCAGTTGAAATTGTTTAGAGAATTAAAAGTTAAATGTCCCATGTTTCATGACGTCTGTTATGAGAACAATCGACCTTTTTTACTGATAATTACGCTCTGTGGGTGTGTTAAATTTTACAATACCTATTGGCTAGGGTGTGAACTTCTTAACGCTCAGTTTTGGGCAGTGCTATTCTCAACTACCATTATCGACTAGAATTGCCTATAAATAGTAATCGGTGCGCTATACAGGCATCGAACTGTATGATTAAAATTTCCCAAGTTAATTCCTACGAGATTAACGGTAAGGTCAGATGTAAGGACAGTTATAATGAAACATATCAAACACTTTGTAAATTCTCGTGGAGACCATACTTGGGATTTTACGTACTACTATAATGAAGTAGTACCTGAGATACTTAAAAGCAGGAAAGATTTAAGCCCGATTTTATCAAGTGATTTAAATGGAATAGACGATATAGAGAAGACGCTTAATAAAGGCATAATCAAGTCGATTTATTATGATTTAGAAAATGATAGGATATCATTGAAGATTGAGCAAAGATATGGCAAAGATTTAATAGAAATCATCTATTCTGATATTATAAATGTTGACATTAATTGTCAAATATTGCCAATGACCATAATGGCACATGAAGTAGACGTAACGCCTGATAATAATATTATACATTCACTATTTTTATTAGGTGATACAGAAATAGTTCTTGAATGCGAAAAAATAGAAATGAAAATAGTCCTCTTGAAAAGTTCACAACTCAAACTCTAAGTTACTACGTCGGCTAATTGATTATGTTTAAATCAAGGCATATATTTTGGGTTTAACTCATCAAAATAAATAGTAAGAAACTTTGACTATACCCCAACGGAACCTATTATTTCGCTCTTAAAATCCATTAACTAACCACTTAAAACAGACTGGTATAACGGAACCACTTATATCAGGGCATATTTGATGGTTTATAAGTAGGCATTGCTGATGCCAATGTTCCCTACTACTGCATGACAAATCTCGCTAAGGCATCGACTTATGCAAGAGGTCTATTAACAAGTGCTTTATTTGCCATATCATCCGCCATCACTAGAGCCTGATGAAGACTAGTAGAGCTAGTACCCGTGCGACCTGCCAAATCAAGAGCTGTACCATGATCGACTGAGGTACGAATATAAGGTAGCCCTAAGGTTAGATTAACCGTATCACCAAATCCATGTGATTTAAGCACAGGCAGTCCTTGATCATGGAACATGGCGATAACCGCATCACAGTCTGCTAAATGTCTTGGGGTAAATAAAGTATCGGCTGGCATGGCCTCCGAGATATTGACGCCTTTATCAATGAACTCTTGCAAGACAGGATTGATAATTTCGATCTCCTCCATGCCCAAATGTCCACCCTCGCCTGCATGTGGATTGAGACCACAAACTAGAATGCGCGGATCAGCCATGCCGAACTTTGAATGCATATCATCAAGGACGATTTGTACCGTTTGACGTACATTGTCTTTGGTAATAGCAGCAGGGATATCTTTGAGCGCCAAATGAGTCGTAACTAGAGCGACTTTCATAGATGGATTAGCGAGCATCATAACGACTTTATCACGATTACTTTGCTGCATAAAAAACTCAGTATGCCCGCTAAACATCGTACCATCGAGCAATTTGATATCGGCATCAATTAGCGCAGACTTTTGCAAGGGGCCAGTGACAATAGCCGCTACTGCATTATTAATCGCTAGTTGATGCGCTACTTCTAGTTGCTGCGCAACCATAGCCGCGTTATTGATATCAATTTGACCTGCAACAACTGGTGCAGCGGTGGCAATATCGATTAAGATAAAATCTTTACTAGCATCAGTATTTAATTGTGAGAGTTCATCGATAAAAGACTCGTTTTCACTGGTTACTACCTGCCAACTAGGACCAGTGGCAAGCACGCCAGCTTTTAGTAGAGCATCGGCACGCGCCTGCATAGCTCGACTATCTGCTGTCACCCAAACAGGCCGATCAAAACCTTGCAGCTTATCCTCATTTGCCAATAACAGCACCACATCCATTCCTATCCCAGCAGGCTCGCCCGTCGTCAATAATAGTGGCAGTTTTTGCATAAAAATTCCTTATTTTAAATTAATATTATTGTACTTTTAATTTTTAAACTGATTTGAGTAGGCGCCATTGACGACTAGCCAATGTAGATAAAGTTGCTGTTAAAAAGTTACTATCAAAAGTAACTATCAGCAGTCCTTAAAATGCCATAATGTGTTAAGCTTTCGCTTTTGATTGTAGCATCAATTAAGCAAAATTTAGACGCGTTTTGGTAGGACTGTCTTATAGATTTTTTGAGCCAATAACCTAAAAAAAGCTAGTGTGACAGCGCTACAAATACTGAACTTGTGTATTGATAAAGAGAATAACTAGACACTTATGGCAGATACTGATAAAAAAGATGACTTACTCAATCAACAACCGCCACACAACATTGATATTGAAAAGGCACTGTTAGCCTCACTTATGAGTATCGAAGAGGCGTATGACAAAATTGCCGATATCGTCAGCAAAGATGACTTTTATGCGGGACGCCATCAGCATATTTTTGCAGCGATTGCGCATCTGGCAGCGGTCAATGAGCCTTATGATACGGTGATGGTGCACGATTGGCTGGAGGCGCAAAAGCTACTCAAAAACGCCGGCGGTGATAGTTATCTAGCAGATATCTTAAGTCAAAGCCCAGCGACGTTATTTAACTTGACTGCCTATGCCCAACGCGTGCGTGAGCTGTCGACTCTACGCCAATTGATTACTACGGGTAATGAGATGTTGAGCCTTGCCTATAATCCAAAAGATCAGTCGGTAAGCGATATCTTGGATAGTGTTGAGGCGACTATCTTTAGTATTAATGAGCAGCACAATAAACGCGCTGAGCAGCGCGGCCCTGTTGGCATCACTTCGGTATTGACCAACGTCATTGACAAGATTCAAGAGCTCAAATCCAATCCTGATGGCATGATCGGTCTGCAAACGCCTTTTACGGAGCTGAACAATAAAACCCAAGGTCTGCAAGCAGGCGATCTAGTCATTGTTGCCGCGCGTCCTTCTATGGGTAAGACCACTTTTGCAATGAACTTAGCAGAGGGCGTCTTATTTAATGAAAATCTGCCTGTCGTCGTATTCTCTATGGAGATGCCTGCTGAGTCTATCGTTATGCGTCTGCTATCCTCTTGGGGCGCTATCAATCAGACTCATCTGCGTTCAGGTCAGATGAACGAGGATGAGTGGGCAAAGATGATGAACGCTATTCAGCATTTACAATCTAAGCATCTCTATATCGATGATAGCACTGCCCTGCCGCCCTCAGAGCTGCGCTCACGCTGTCGTCGTATCGCCAAAAATCATGACGGCAAACTGGGCGCTATCATTGTCGATTACTTGCAGTTGATGAAAGTGCCGAATCTGGACGGTAACCGTGTCGGTGAGATATCAGAGATTTCCCGTAGTCTAAAGGCTTTGGCGCGTGAGCTTGAGTGTCCCGTTATTGCCTTATCTCAGCTTAACCGTAGCCTTGAGAACCGTCCTAATAAGCGCCCTATTATGTCAGATCTACGCGAATCTGGTGCTATTGAGCAGGATGCTGATTTGATCATGTTTATCTATCGTGATGAAGTTTATAACGAGAATACTGATCATAAAGGCGTGGCCGAAGTCATCATTGGTAAGCAGCGTAATGGCCCTATCGGTACGCTACGCTTGGCCTTTGAAGGTCAATATACGCGCTTTACTAACTTGACCCCTGAATACTATCAAGGCGTCAATTTTGATGATGAATAGCGCTTAATAGCTTATTAATTATCAACAAAACTCTTAAACGCTCATCTTCAGCCGCTGTTAATAGTAAATCGCTAGGATTAACCATAGCTTTGACTATTAATAGCTTAAAAATATCGTTATATAAGAAGACTACTATGCGTACTGCTACCGTAACCATCAAGCCCGCTGCCCTCACTCATAACTTACTACAAGTCAAAAAACGCGCACCGAACTCTAAAGTGCTTGCCATGGTAAAAGCCAACGCTTATGGTCATGGCATCAAAGTTGTCTTGCCCGCCTTACAACAAGCCGATGGTATCGGCGTAGCAAGCTTTACAGAAGCGCTAGAGGCGAGAGATCTAGGTTGGCAAAAAGCTATTGGCTTAGTTGAGGGTGTATTTAGCGCTGGAGAGTGGCAACAAGCGATTGATCATGATTGCAGTTGTGTGATTCATCATCTACCCCAGCTTAATTGGGCGCTGGATAATATACCTAAAGATGATAGCCCAACGCGCACCGTATGGCTAAAATATAACACAGGTATGAATCGCCTAGGTTTTGACGATGATACTGTCATTGATGCCGCACAACAGCTATCTGACGCAGGCTATCAGCTGATTTTGACCACTCATTTTGCGAATGCGGATGATTTTGAGCATCCATTAAATACAGTGCAAATACAGCGCTTTAATAAAATATTAAAAGTATTACAGCAGGCCATTGATGCCGATATCCAAGGCTCGTTATGCAACTCAGCAGGATTAGTTAATTTCCCTGAGCATCATCACGATTGGGTACGTCCAGGTATCATGCTTTATGGTAGCTCTCCTGTCACTCATAAATGCGCTGCTGAGCTAGATTTACAACCTGCTATGGATTTTAGTGCCCGTATTATGGCCATACAAACTGTCAAAGCGGGCGACTCAATAGGTTATGGCAGTCGTTGGTTCGCCACAGAGGATACTCAAACCGCGCTAGTCAGTATTGGCTATGGCGATGGCTATCCAAGAGTAGTGAGCGCTGACGCTTATGTTTGCGTGATAGATAGTAAAACCGCACAAAGCCAGCGCTGCCCTATTCGAGGTCGCGTCGCTATGGATATGATTGCCATAGATATCAGTGCTGCTAGTCATATTACTTTGGACAGTGAAGTACGCCTTTGGGGAGATGCGCCACATGTTGATGAAGTAGCCACATACGCAGGTACTATTGGTTATGAGCTGCTGTGTAGACTTAGTACTCGTCCAAAACGAGCTGTTCATATTGAACCGTAAATCGCTATAAAATTGGGCGTTTACATTGAAATTAATTAGGCTATACTAAAAGTTTGTTATTAGGATGTTTAAATCATTAAGTATGATAACGTCTATTTTCACTGACTCTGTTCGACTGCTAGGATTGCTATGAGCTTGCGCCATTTTTTGACTTTATCTGATTTGAGTAAAAAAGAACTAGAAGACCTAATCAAACGAGCCAGCGTACTACGTAAAATGCAACACGCTGGCGAGGTTTATCAGCCTTTTGTTGGGCGTACGCTGGGGATGATATTTGAGAAATCCTCTACGCGTACCCGCATCTCCTTTGAGACGGGCATGGGTCAGTTCGGCGGTAGCGCGATATTCTTATCGCCTAATGATACTCAGCTCGGTCGCGGTGAGCCATTAGAAGACTCAGCTCGCGTCATATCTAGCATGGTTGATATTATTATGATCCGCACCTTTGGGCATGAAAAGGTAGAAACCTTTGCTGAGTATTCAAGTGTTCCTATTATCAACGCGCTAACGGATGATTTTCATCCCTGTCAGCTACTCGCTGATATGCAAACTTATTATGAACATCGTGGCAGTATCGAAAATAAAACCGTCACTTGGGTTGGTGATGGCAATAATATGTGCGCCTCCTTTATGCAAGCAGCACACCAGTTTGGCTTTGAGCTACGAGTAGCTGCGCCCTACGGGTTTGAGCCTGATGCGGCACTAATGAAGCGTTTCGCGCATTGCGTGAGCTTAGTGCCCAATGTGCAAGATGCTGCAAAAGACTCTAATTTAATTGTCACTGACGTTTGGGCAAGCATGGGTCAAGAGTCTGAGCAAAATACCCGCGCCCGTCGTTTTGCACCTTATCAAGTGACCCCATCGTTATTAGACAGAGCCGATCCTGATGTCGTGTTTATGCACTGCTTGCCTGCCCATCGCGGAGAAGAGATCTCCCACGATATGCTCGATGATCCACGCTCAGTGGTTTGGGATGAAGCGGAAAACCGCCTGCATGCTCAAAAGGCATTGATGGAGTTTTTATTAAAGGATAAAATTAAGCTGGCTTAGACTTGTATTATTGTGACTTGTATTATTGTGAATAGTAAAAAGGCAGATTACCTTAATAGTAACCTGCCTTTTTAAAATGAAAAAACTAGTAACAAGGTCTGTTTTCAGTCAATAGTTATAAATCATAGCAAGAGAGTATTATGAGTAATGAAAAATTAAAAAAGTCATATAAGGACATCGTAATACAGTTTCTATTATTTGGTACTGTTATGGGGCTTGGTGTCCTTGGTTTGTATTTTATGAAATAAAGATAGCTTGATTAGGGCGTCAAAATCTCAACCCCGGAGCTACTTGCCTTCAATAACACATCCGCTTGATTGGCGGCAAAAATACCATTACAGACTACCCCAACGATATTATTCAACTGCTGCTCAAGCGCGATTGGGTCGCTGACGTCTAAATCATAAGTATCTAAGATCACATTGCCATAATCAGTGACAAAGTCCTCACGGTAGACAGGCTCACCGCCCAGTTGCACCAGCTGACGGGCGACATAAGAGCGCGCCTGTGGTAGTACCTCAATGGGCACAGGGAACGCGCGCCCCAACACCTCAACGCTCTTGCTAGCATCGACCATACAGATAAATTTATTAGACGCAGCTGCTACTATCTTTTCGCGAGTCAATGCGCCGCCGCCGCCTTTGATAAGTTGCAAATCGCTATTGACCTCATCTGCGCCATCAATATAAACATCTAATGTACCTGCAAAGTTGAGATCGACAATATCGATGCCTAATGCACGCAGTTTATCTTCGGTCACCTGCGAGCTGGCAACCGCACCTGCTAGCCTAACGGTCGGCAGCAGTTCAATAAGACAGTTAACGGTACTGCCTGTGCCTACACCGAGTATCATATCGTCTTCGATATACTGCAGTGCAGCTTTAGCAGCAGCTTGCTTCTGGGCATTCTGATCGCTCATATTAAGTCCTTGGCTAGATAAATTAGGCAATATAAAAGGATGAATCGCGCTTATTATAAACGATGATAATCATAGATGTGCGCTCAATCTGTTGATTAAGTTATTATAGTCAAGGAATTTTAAAACTGATACAAGGCGACTGCTTGCAGATAGTATACCGAGTACATCCAATACATATAAGGCGGGTAACACCGTAGCAGTTTAAAAGTGCGCTAACTATATCTTAAATAATTTTGCGCGCAAGCCTTGCAACAAACTCAAAATCAGCATAGGCTAATCCCTTTATTTTTCTACTTTATTAAAATTTTTATCACTTTTAGGAACTACTATGTTGTCACGCTGGGTACGAGCCATTTTGCAAGCCACTGTTTATGATGTTGCCATTCAGACCCCACTTGAGCCTGCACCCAAATTAACTCAACGTTTCAACAATGACATTCGCCTAAAGCGCGAAGACTTGCAGCCTGTGTTTTCTTTTAAACTACGTGGCGCTTATAACCGTATTAGTCAATTGAGCGCTGAGCAAAAAGCGCGTGGCGTTATTTGTGCTTCGGCAGGCAATCATGCACAGGGCGTCGCCTACTCTGCTCGCAAGCTTAATTTGAATAACATTATCGTGATGCCGACCACTACTCCAGATATCAAAGTGGATGCGGTGATAGCGCTTGGCGGTAATGTCGATTTGCACGGTGACAGCTTTGATGAAGCCAATCGCTATGCCATTAATCGTGCCGAAACAGAGGGCTTGACCTACGTGCCACCTTACGATGATGAGCTAGTAATCGCAGGCCAAGGCACGATTGCGCTTGAGCTATCTCAGCAGTGGCGCAATATGGATTATGTCTTTGTGGCAGTAGGCGGTGGTGGTCTGATATCAGGCATAGCTGCATTTCTAGGTGAGGTTGCACCCCATGTCAAAGTCATCGCGGTAGAAGCTGATCAGTCTGCCTGTCTAAAAGCAGCACTTGAAGCGGGCGAGCGGGTCAAATTAGAACAAGTTGGTCTGTTTGTCGATGGCGTCGCGGTTGCCCAAATTGGCGAATTGCCCTTTGAGGTCGTGCGCATGCAAAAGAGCGATGATTCAGGGCCATTGGTAGAACCTGAGGTGATCACTTGTAGTAATGATGAAGTCTGCGCCGCTATCAAAGACATCTTTGAAGAGAACCGCAGCATCGTCGAGCCCGCAGGCGCATTGTCTGTCGCTGGTATGAAAAAGTATATTAAAGCGCACGGCTTAAATAATAAAAACTGCGTCGGTATCATTTGCGGTGCTAATATGAACTTTGATCGTTTGCGTTATATCGCTGAACGTACTGAGATCGGTGAGAAAAAAGAAGCGATCTTTGCCGTGACTATTCCTGAAAAGACAGGTGCATTTTTGGATTTCTGCCGTAGCCTGCATGGACGTAACATTACTGAATTTAACTATCGTGCCGATAATAAATTATCACCTGACTCTTTAGATCCTGCGGCTATCTTCGTTGGTATTGCTCTAAAAGAAGGTGAGGCAGAGCGACAAACGATCAGCAAGCAATTAGCAGCTGACGGTTATACCGCATATGACCTCACCGATGATGAAATCGCCAAATCCCATATCCGTCATCTGATAGGTGGTCATGCTCATGTCGAGAACGAGCAATTATTAAAAATATCTTTTCCTGAGCGTCCCGGTGCCCTACTGACCTTTTTGGAAAAACTTGGCGATGATTTTAATATTACTCTATTTCATTATCGCAACCACGGCGCAGCTGAGGGTCGTGTACTCGTTGGATTACAAGCTTCAGCAAGCAATTCACGCCAGCTACAAGATGCGCTACTCGATATAGGCTATGACTGTACGGTTCTCAATGACAATATTGGCTATCAGCTGTTTTTAAAATAAAGTCTCATTCGATATAGATTGTAAAACTTTGGCGTCCATCGAGTTTGGATAAAAATTATGAGAAATTTTTTTATTGTCTTAATCTTGATAGTATTAGCACTGGTGGGGTTTAGAATTTACCAATCTTATTCGTCAACTGCTGTGTCGACGACTGACGAGCGCGTGGCTAGTCGCGCTAATGTGATACTAACATCAGACAATTCTGTCTATAGCGATGGCTTTACAGACAGTGACAACATAGCACCGACCTATGTGGATTTGGGTTCAAATAAACCTCCAACCTATACAGCACAAGACATGATCAGCTTTAGCTGTGATGGCAGGCAGCATTGTGCGCAAATGACATCCTGTGCTGAGGCGACTTATTTTAATAATTATTGTCCTGATACTAAAATGGATGGCAATTATGATGGCGTCCCTTGCGAGCAGCAGTGGTGTTAGCCCTCTAAAGTTGTAATCAAAACACAATACCCAAAGTTAATAAAATTGATTCTAATTATTAACGCCTACTTTTAATTGGTAAATAAACCACCATTATCATCTTATATGATTGATATTAATGAGGTTTTGATGAAGAAGCATAATAAAAATCATAATCAGCCCAGCCATAGTGAGCCCGATGCTATGCGTATGCGCGTTGATAAATGGCTATGGGCAGCGCGTTTTTATCGGACGCGTAACCTTGCCAAAGAGGCCATTGAAAGCGGACGAGTGCATTATGCAGGAAGCCGAGTCAAGACTAGTAAAGAGATTGCGGTTGGCGATGAGCTGCAAATTCGCCAAGGCTCAGCTACCGCTATGACCGAAAAGACTGTCATTGTTGAGGCATTAACGGCGCAGCGCGGTAATGCAACAGCGGCTCAGGTGCTTTATTCTGAGACTGAGGAGAGTGAAAACCGCCGTGCTTACTATTCTGAACAACGTAAATTAGCTAATTTGGCTCGTCCTGATAATAAGCCTAACAAAAAAGAGCGTCGCGATCTGCAACGTTTTAGACAGGGTCAAGACTAAACTCTATCTATAACCCTATTAGTTAGCCGCTCTTCTTGCCATTATCGCTATTAATCGTTACGCTAGGCGCTCATATTTATGCTCAGAGCGCGCTTAAGGGTAAGCTTGTAAGTAAGCTACTGCCTTTTATGCTTTCTTACTATTGCTCTATTCTAATAAATTATTATAAATAGGTCACTTTATGCTGATAAAAGATTCCACCCCCACCTCTATACTATTAGTCTGTCTAGGCAATATCTGTCGCTCCCCTACCGCCGAAGAAGTCTTTCGCCAGCAGATAGCTGTCGCGGGTCTCAATATAAAAATTGACTCAGCGGGTACGGGTGATTGGCATATAGGTCATGCACCCGACGTGCGTGCGCAGCGGCATGCCAAAGCTAATGGCTACAACATTAGTAAGCTGGTCGCCCGTCAAGTCACGGCTGATGATTTTTATAACTTTGATTTGATTTTGGCAATGGACGCGCAAAACTTAGCGGACTTGCAAACTATAAAAGACAATATTGCAGCTCCTACAAAACCCTTGGCGCGCTTGGCGTTATTTAGTGAAGAAGATCCTACTTATGGCGGCGATGATGTGCCCGATCCGTATCAAGGCGATGCAGATGCTTTTGATGAGGTGATTGAGCGTGTTGAGTCAAGCGCACAAGCTTGGATTGAGAGCTGGAAAATGTCTTAAAGCGCATCGCCCTTAATATAAGTTATATATCCATATTCATCTATTGAACGGATCGCCCTATGATTACCGCCTTGCGCGCCACCGCTAGTGCCCAAAATAGCCATGCTCAATACGATCTCTCTCATATCAATACTATGGCGTTAGCTTGTGTTGCTGATACTGCGGTAATTTTGAATTCTGAAGCTCAGCTTGATGAGTTTATGGCTTGCTACAAAGGTGAGAGCTTGTCGGATAATTCTGAGCCACCGTTATTTGTGCTCTCAGGTGGTAGCAATGTATTGTTGCCAGATCAGCTACAGGCTACTGTCCTAAGGCCTTTAATAAGCGGGATTACGGTCATTGATGAGACTTCAGAGTCTATCGATATCGAGGTGATGGCGGGTGAGAATTGGCATGATTTAGTGGTTTATACGGTCAATAATGGCTGGTATGGGCTGGAAAACTTAGCTTTGATACCGGGATTGACAGGCGCAGCTCCTGTACAAAATATCGGCGCTTATGGGGTGCAGTTAGAGGACTGCCTACTGTCGGTGCGCGCTTATCATATGCCGACGCATAGTTGGCATAACTTATCTAGGATAGACTGTCAGTTTGGCTATCGTGATAGTCTCTTTAAGCGCGCGCCGAATACTTGGCTTATTACTCGGGTGAATTTTCGCTTGCATAAAGATGCCTCAAGAGTATCGGCAGGCTATGGTGATGTGCAAAGCGTAGCGCAAGATTATGCTTTGCTACAAGGACGCAGCCAAGCTCAGCCAATCGATGTGATGCAAGCTATCATTGATATCCGTAAGCTTAAGCTTCCTGATCCTAGTGTTCTGCCGAACTGTGGTAGTTTTTTTCAAAACCCTATTATCGGTCATGATGAGTTCACCGCACTACAAGCCAGCTATCCTAATATCGTCGGCTATCCATTAGCTGATGGCACAGTTAAAGTCGCCGCAGGCTGGCTGATTGAACAAGCAGGATTAAAGGGTGGCGGTATTGCCCCTATTATGACCCATCAACAACAGGCGTTAGTCCTGACCAATCACAGCCCTTACAAAGCGACGCAAGCTGAGGTCGCGCAAGCGCAAGCTTATATTGCTGATTGCGTCTATCAAAAGTTTGCGATATCTTTAGCGCGTGAGCCTGTATGGGTCAATATAGATGGTTCAATTGGATCGGGCGAAAATGGTCACTAAGCGATCTTGGTCGACGCGATTGTGGCGCTATTATTTGCGCTCAGCTGAGCGTACTATAAAGGTATTACGGATTATTAATATTACCTTTGTACTTGGCTCTACGCTTATTATTATCCTGCTTATTAGCTTGTTTACGCCTTTATTCTCAAGGTCTGTGGTCTATCTATTGCAGCATTTGCCACTACCCGCCATGACGGGTGCTGCTACGAGCTCGCCGCCTACAGCCTATGTGGTGCTTGGTGGCGGCTTGACTAACGATGCGGATAACGAGATTATCCTCAATGCGTATAGTCTTAATCGCGTACGCACCTTAGCTACCGCCTACCATGACTTGCCTTTACCTATTGTACTAAGCGGTGCTGAAGCGCCTTGGCTTGGACAGTGGCTCAACGAGCATGGTATCGATGGTCTAATCAGTGAAAATGCCAGTATGAATACTTGTGAGAACGCCCGTTTTACGGCTAAGCGCATTCCCCTACATCATATTTATCTGGTCACTGACAGTTATCATATGGCGCGTGCTAGACGTCAGTTTGCCTTGAGTAATATTAATAGCACCCCTATCGACGCACCCCTTCCTGTTCCTCGCGATTGGACGCAGCCTGCACAAAACTTAAGCCACTCTAGACGTGCTGTCTATGAAGTCGCCGCCTACTTGCGTGATGTACTACGTCCACAACCTGACTGTCGTAGCGCTGATGAAGTCAGTACTGAGCAACTACTCACCCCTAGAGGTCGTGTCAATAAAGCGCCTGAATAGCCTTTGTCATCTTTACTAACAATACTAACTCTTTTATAGCTTAGGCTCAGACAATGGCTTAGCCAATTGAGCGACTAGGCTAAAAAAGGCGTATAATAGAGCCTATTTATTTTATTCATACTACGCCTGGTTATATTCATACTGCTTCTAATTCTATCCATACTGCTCCTAAAGAGGACCGTGATGCTCAGTATATTCTTATTAATACCTTTGAGCCTGATGCTGTTCGTGGTGGCTATCTGGGCGGTCCGCTATGCCGTCAAATCCAATCAATTTGAGGATTTAGACAATGCCTCGCAGCGTATTATCTTAGATGATCGTCAAGAGCGTCGGCAAACCATGCAAGAACATACCCCTGCCGCCAGCACTGTAGATAATACTGACATCGAAGTTGAAACTATCGAAAATCATGACCCTATTAATGAGCCACAGCAAGATAATAAAATCGTCACTGAAAAAGTCATTAATAAAAAACTTTAATCTTGTAAGCCCCAGTATTCATTGACGCTAGGAGATGCTTTTTATGACCACAGCATTATTGGTTGCCGCATTATTGATGGGATTTTTTGGCTCACCGCATTGCTTAGGTATGTGTGGTGGGCTGGTCGCGGCTTTTAGCCTTTCTATGAAAGATGTTAGCCCTGCCAAGCGTCGTGCGCTGATTGCTACTTACCACTTTGGTCGCCTATCCAGCTACGCTGTATTAGGTTTAGCGGCTGGCTTTATTGGTACTACCGTACTAGAGCCATTAATGAAGGGCAACAGTACACCGCGCATTCTATTAGGCTTAGTATTAGTATTTGTCGGTTTCACTATGCTGGGCGCGCCGTTTTTGACGAAGCTTGAACGAGTCGGTATGCGCTTTTGGCAGTTGCTTAGCCCAATCCGTCAAAAAGTCTTCCCTCTAAACACTTATCCGCGGGCGTTAGCGGCTGGTTTATTATGGGGATACTTACCTTGCGGCTTAGTCTATGGTGCCTTGCTTATTGCAGTCGTAGCTCATGATCCACTAAGTGGTGCGGCGCTCATGTTTGTCTTTGGCTTAGGGACTGTACCAATGTTAGTTGCCACCCATGAAACGGTGAACTGGCTACGTGATAAGATCGGGCGTTTGCGTCTACGACAAATAAATGGCGCTATCATGGTGTTATCAGGTTTAGCCGTTGTGGTAGTGCCTATGGTAATGGCAAACATGCATAGTGGACATGATATGTCTGCTATGCCTAGTCATGGTTCGGGCGATCATATGCAAATGACTGATACACAAATGATGGATATGAGTCATAACAATAGGGATCGTGACAATATGGACCATAATGCTCATGAAGGCATGAACCATAGCAATATGAGTAACTGATCTTTAAAACTTTTGAAACTCTAAATAAGATTTGTACGATAAAAATAAAGGCCTTAACGTCTAAATGAAGTTAAGGCCTTTATTTTTTTGAGCACTTAAGGTTTAAACCTTACGCAAGCACAGTAGTTATATACTGATATACCTGCTTACTCTTGCCACTGCTCAAGACTAAACTTAGTATCTAAGTGCTTTTCAAGTGCTGGTATATTAAAGGCATCATCTTCACTGACAAAGCTAATACTAATACCTGTTTGGCCTGCGCGACCCGTACGACCTATACGGTGTACGTAATCATCAGGCTGATCAGGTAGCGTATAATTAACCACATGACTGATATCATCGACATGTATACCACGCCCTGCGACATCAGTTGCCACTAATATCGACGCATGACCATCTTTGAAACGTTGTAGATACTTCTCACGTTTTTGTTGAATAACATCACCTGATAACATCACCACTCTATTGCCTTGGCGCAGCTTATGATAAAGACGCTTGACCTGATCTTTGCGATTGGCAAAGACAATGACTTTTTCGACATTACTATCGCTAATAATGCGTTGCAGCGCGGCAAGCTTCTGGTTTTCTGTCAGCAAGTAAAAGTGCTGATCGACCAGCTCACTCGTTTTGTGCTCAGGCTCAATTTCAACGAACTGCGGCTCATGTAACCAACGATAAGCCAAATTCATCACATCTTGATTGAAAGTTGCGGAGAATAAAAGACTTTGGCGATCGGTATTGGGTGGCATCCGACCAACCAGACGCTTGATATCAGGGATAAATCCCATGTCTAGCATACGATCGGCTTCATCTAGTACCAGCACCTCTACTCGATCTAAATAGACCATACCTTTATTCATCAGATCAATCAGACGACCAGGCGTTGCGATCAGTACGTCGACATAGTTGCGCTCAAGCTCATGCTGCTGAGTCTCATAATTAGTGCCGCCCATGATGCAAACGCTATGCAAATCTGTGTATTTGGTCAGCTCGACACAATCGTCAAATATCTGCTGAGCAAGCTCACGCGTCGGCGCCATAATGACGGCTCGTGGCTCCGCTAGATAGCGTTCTTCATCACTAGCAAAAGGGCGCTTAAGCAGCGCCTCCATAATAGTAATCAAAAAAGTCGCCGTCTTACCAGTGCCTGTTTGCGCCTGACCAATAGCGTCTTGATGGGCTAAGGTATAAGGTAATATTTTTGCTTGAATAGGCGTCAGCTCAGTAAAACCTAAGTCATTGACCGCCTTGAGAGTCGCTGATGACAGTGGTAAATCATCAAATGTACTAAAATTACTCAAAAAATTATCCTTATGTGGTGAGTCGCTTACTCTTCAAGTTTTCTAACTTCTTCAGCTTGTAAGCCTTTTTCACCTTCAACCACGGTAAATTCTACTTTTTCACCATCTTTTAAAGAGCGGTAACCGTCACCTTGAATGGCACGAAAATGTACAAAAATATCTTCACCACTATCGCGTTGAATAAAGCCAAAGCCTTTTGAATCATTGAACCACTTAACGATACCTTGTTCACGATCTGACATAGTAATGCTTCCTAAAAAGTGGACTTAGTTTCTAATTTCCTTGCAACATTGCATCTAAGTGGAAACTAAGATCATAGAATCATCTGTAACAAACTTGTAATGTTTATGACATAAAAAATATCATAGCACGGGTTTTTGGTAACACAAAGACTTTTAGCATGATTTTGAGTGATCCACTATATAATGCTGTAATTTTTTAATTATTTGTTAGCTCAGCTGTTATTATAAGAGGGCTGTTATAAGAGGGCTCTAGCAGCGTTATAATAGTATCGCTGTAGCAGTACCGTTATAATAACAATAGTCATAAATGGCTGATTACCTACCCTATTTTTCATATTTTAGAGGCTTTTATGAGTACCTCCTCAGCACATTCAGTCGAAAATAGCGCTGATACCAAACCCAAACCCAATACCAAGGATAAAACTACGGCTACACTCAATCGTAAGCTGCTATTAGTTAATGGGGTTAATCTAAATTTACTCGGCAAGCGTGAGCCTGAGATATATGGCTTCACTACTTTGGCGGACATTGAGGACACTTTAGTAACCCTTGCGGCTGAACATGGTATTGAGCTCATTTGTATCCAGTCCAATTATGAGGGTAAACTCATTGATGATATTCAGCATTATGGTCTACTCGCTGATGAGGATACACAAATTGACGCTGTCATTATTAATCCTGCCGCTTTTACGCATACCTCAGTGGCGCTACGTGATGCTTTGCTTGCCACCCAAAAGCCCTTTATCGAAGTGCATTTATCCAACGTTCATGCTCGTGAGAGTTTCCGCCAGCACTCTTATCTTAGCGATGTAGCCGTTGGTGTGATTACGGGTCTTGGCTCATTGGGCTATCAGATGGCACTAGAGTATTGGCTAACCACTCTTTATAAAATAGAGCTATAAAGTTCATGATTTCTATGTACCAGTTCTATGCTACTCTCAACTTGATGCAAGTTGTTAAAAAATAATCACCGTTAAAAATAGCGTGAATTTTCTATAAAAACAGCTAGGTAATAATGATTGACATAAAAACACTTAGCTTATCCTTGTAATACCAATCATAAGCCTGCACTTATAAGGTTATGGAAATAACTCAACGCAATAGATTTGAGCTGATTTGATAAATAAGTTTTAGTATTAATAACCCAATACACGGTGATATGAATGGCAAAGTCGTCTGGAAAACGCTTTATAAAACTCGCAGGCATGACGGCAAGCATCGCTGGTAAAGCGGCGAAAAACTCCTTAAAACACCTCTCTAGTGACGAAGAAAAACGTCTGCAAGCACGCTCAGAGCTGATGCAAGACGTGGGTGTGCAGATCGCTGAGACTTTAGGTGAGATGAAAGGGGCAGTTATGAAAGTGGGGCAAATTGCTTCACAATATAAAGACGTATTCCCGCCTGAGGTGGCAACTGCGCTTGAAAAACTGCAAAAAGACGCGCCGCCTATGCCTTACTCGCAGATAAAGGCGCAGGTTGAACGCGAGCTAAAAGCACCTATTAATGAGCTATTTATTGAATTTGAAGAACAGCCTTTTGCGGCTGCCTCCATCGGGCAAGTGCATAGAGCAACCCTGCCCTCAGGGCAAAAAGTAGTGATAAAAGTGCAGTATCCTGATGTCGATGACAACTGTGATAGCGATCTAAAACAAGTGCGCATGGCGCTTAAGATTGCAGGCGTGCTCAATATGAGCCGTGAGCTACAAGACAAGCTATTTAATGAGATTCGCCAAAGCTTACATGATGAGCTTGACTATACCAAAGAGGCGCACAATTTACAGGTGTTTGGCGCGTTTCATGCCAATGATGAAGGCCTTGTTATTCCTAAAGTCATTGAGAGCCATTCAGCCAAACGGGTGCTTACTTTGACTGAAGAGATGGGCGAATCCCTAGCCGTTGCTGCTACTTGGGACAATGAAATTAAGCAAAAAATCGCCACACGTCTATTCCATTTTAGTGCAGGTCAGCTATTTGGCTTATATCGTATGCACTGTGACCCGCATCCTGGTAACTTTGCTTTCCGCGAGGATGGCAGCTTAATCGCTTATGATTTTGGCGGTATTCGTAGCTATAGTGATAGCGAAGTTAAACTATTTCGTAGATTTGCCAAACATGCAATAACCAGTGACGTCACCGCTCTTGAGCAAGATTTGATTGCTTTGGGTGTACGCCGTGATGATGAAAAGGATGTACCAGGTGAGTTTTATCAAAGATGGCTTGATATCGGTCTCAAACCTCTATCTATTCCGCCTTATCAAGAAGGCGCTTTTAACTTTGCTACTAGCCAAGTTCACCATGAGGCCATGACTCAAATGCGTACTGCACTTAAGTATTTCGGTCAGTTTCAACCCTCAGCGACCACTATGATGCTCGATCGCACCGTCTCAGGACAGTATTGGAATTTGGTAAATTTAGGCGTTGAGATTGATCTCTCGCCTTTGGTGGTTGAGTATTTAGACATGCCGTCTTAATCCCCATAAAGCCCAGTAGCTATGTTTTATAGCATAGCTATCTTGCTATACATGCAAAGCATGACCACAGCGATCGCAAAACTCTGCGTTCACCGCATGACCAAATTTACCACAGTTAGGACAAGCGATAGGATTCAGTTGTGGACGCATATTACGTGCCAGCTCAGCAGTAAAGATACCTGTTGGTACGGCAATAATGGCATAACCGGTTATCATCACCATAGAAGCGATCGCCTGCCCGACAGGCGTCTTTGGTGACATATCACCGTAACCCGTCGTAGTCACCGTCACCACCGCCCAATAAATAGATAGTGGTATGCTAGTAAAGCCATTTTCAGGCCCCTCCACCACATAGACAATTGAACCAAAAATGGTCACAAGCAATACTAAAGACAAAAAGAAAACCGTTATCTTTTGCTGACTGGTTTTGAGAGCTGATGCCAAAAATCCTGCCTGCTGCATATAAGCTTTGAGCTTAAGCACGCGAAAGACTCGCAAAATACGCAAGATACGAATCACTAATAGATACTGGATACCGACGAACGTTGAGCCTAAGTATAGTAGCAATAAGCTTAAATAGCTGGGTAATACAGACAATAGATCAACGATACCAAAAAAGCTAAAAGTATAACGAATACGATTGGGCGCTGAAAATAGCCGCAATAAATATTCAGTGGTAAATAAAATAGTAAAAAACCACTCAGCATAATAAAATAGTGTGCCATATTGCAATCGCATATACAGCACGCTATCGAGCATAACGACAGCCACACTGGTCAAAATAGCGATTAGTAACACAATATCAAAAAACTTACCCGAACGAGTATCCGTGCCTTCAACAATGATATGAATGCGATTTCTCAGATGGGTGATGGCTTCAGTAGTAGTCTGCTTCATAGGATAGTCAGTAATCTCATAACATCAAAGTCTTTATAGTGCTGAATGATATAGGGTGTAACCGTTAGGATTAAATCAGAGTGGCCAAACGATGCAAAAGTCATTTATACTAGCTCGCATGTTTATAGACGCCTGTTCAATTAGTCGCATCTTATTTGCCACAGTGTAACAAAAAACAGCTGTCAACAATATACAAATCGCTACCCTGAGCGTAAGCTTGCGATATAAGTAGACAGCCTTTTAAGATCTCTATACTTATGATGCAGGCGCATAGTCACTAGCTTATAAAAAAACTCTTAATTTCTATAAAAACACTAGATTTTATTAACAATTTTTATTTTAATAGATAGCGTAGCTTTGTTAGATTCGTATTGAATCTAGGTTTTAATCGCTAAGTAAACCGAAGGATATAATATGGCAGGTCATTCCAAATGGGCAAACATTAAACATCGTAAAGCCCGTCAAGATGCCGTAAAAGGCAAAGTATTTACCAAAATTATTCGTGAGATTGTCTCAGCTGCCAAGCAAGGTGATCCCGATCCCGATAAAAACCCACGTTTGCGTGCCGTTATCGAAAAAGCCCTTTCAGTCAATATGACCCGCGATACGATTAATCGCGCGGTTGATCGCGGTACAGGCGGCGGTGACAATGACAATATGGATGAGGTCAGCTACGAGGGTTATGGTGTTGGCGGTGTGGCCGTATTGGTCGAGACAATGACCGACAACCTCAATCGTACGGTCAGTGAAGTACGTCATGCTTTTACCAAATGTGATGGTAATCTTGGTACATCAGGCTCTGTCGCTTATATGTTCACTAAGCGTGGCGAAATTAGCTTCAACGATGTCAGCTTGGAGGATGAAGTTATGCTAGTGGCCTTAGATGCGGGCGCTACTGACATAGAGAACGATGGCGAGACATTACTAGTCATCACCGAGTGGGAAAATCTCGGGCAAGTCAAAGATGCGCTAAACGATGCAGGGCTAGTCTCTGATAATGCTGAGGTTACGATGTCACCCTCAACTAGCGCTGATATCGATAATGTCGATGACGCTTTAAAGATTATGAAAATGATCGATATGTTAGAAGATGCCGATGATGTGCAAGAAGTTTATAGCAATGTGAATTTCTCTGACTCGGTGATGGCGGAGCTTGAGAACCAAGAGTAATGGTGTTGAGAATCAAAAGTTTAAACTAAAAAAGCCAAATGCTATCAAAGCATTTGGCTTTTTTATTAGGTAAAGAAATAAATTAAGGCTTACACTTAACTCCTTCCAAAGCAAGTAGATATTCCTTTTTATCCAGACCACCCGTATAGCCGCCAAGTTTGCCATCGCTAGCAATCACTCTATGACACGGAATGATAAGGCTAAACGGGTTCTTGCTGTTCGCATTAGCCACTGCCCGAAAGCCTTTAGGGTTATCGATACGCTCGGCAAGTGTGGCATAGCTTATCGTTTCACCAAAGCTAATATCTTGCAATCCTCGCCATACTTTTTGTTGAAACTCAGTACCTAAAGATAAATCTAATGGCAAATCAAAGCACTCTCGCTTTTCTTGAGCATATTCATCAATCTGTATTAGCGCCTCTATCAGTAAGGCTTGCACAGGATCATCTATGTTTAGGCTATTTTTATCAATGAACTTAAAATCAGCATCCGTTAGATTATAATACTTTTTGAGTTTGGTAAATGATTTGGAGTCCGTCCACCACTGGTCTTTGGCCAGCCAGCTTACCTCAGCAAGTTTTGGCTGAACCTGTTCATCTTTACAACCTCCTATATCATGAGCCATTACCACTAGGATATAAGTTTGCAGCTTGGTCGTGGTTACAATCATAATGGCTCCTTAAGCTTAGGTTATGTCAATTATTATCTTCACTATCTACTCTTTATCATCGGTCTCAAACAGGGCGGCGACGAACTGCTTAGGACTAAAGGCGCGTAGATCATCTATCGACTCACCGACTCCTATATAACGAATAGGCACATCAGTAGTTTCAGCAATATTAAAGACGACACCACCTTTTGCGGTACCATCGAGTTTGGTAATGGTAATCCCTGTTAACGGCACAACTTTATTAAATAGCTCAACTTGATTAATCGCGTTTTGGCCTGTGCCTGCATCAAGAACAATCATCCCTTCATGCGGCGCACTTGGATCAGCTTTACGCATAACCCGTACGACTTTTTCCAACTCATTCATCAAGTAGGCTTTGTTCTGCAAGCGTCCAGCCGTATCCGCAATTAACACATCGATGTTTTTGGCTTTAGCCGACTGCATAGCGTCAAAAATAACAGAGGCGCTATCTGAGCCATGACCTTGAGCGACCACTGGAATATCATTGCGCTCACCCCAAATCTGTAGCTGCTCGGTCGCCGCCGCACGGAACGTATCACCAGCGGCTAGCATTACGGACTTGCCCTCGCCTTGTAATCGCTTAGCCAGCTTGCCGATAGTGGTAGTTTTGCCTACGCCATTAACTCCGACTACTAAAATCACAAAGGGCTTTTTGGTGGTATCGATTATTAGGGGCGCGACTTTAGGTGTGAGAATATCAACCAGCTCAGTTTGCAGCGCTTTATAGAGCGAATGCGCATAAATCAAATCACCACGATCAGTCTGTTCGGTCAAATTCTTGATAATACGATTGGTCGCATTGACCCCGATATCAGCGACCAATAGCTGATCTTCGACCTCTTCTAACAGCTCATCATCGATCTCTTTACCACCGATTAAGATATTGACCATACCGCCAGCCAAATTCTTACGCGACTTGCTCAGTCCCGACTTCATCCGATTGAACCAGCTGCCTTTTTGACTGCCTTGTGGCTCATCATCCTGCTGCTCTGTTGCAGAGTCGGCATTATCTCCTAACTGTGCCTGTAGCGGCATTTTCGGTATATCAATTTGCGCTGATTCATCTTCAACATTGTGATGGCTAATCGCAACCTGTTCATTCTTATCAAGTTGGGTCTTATCAAGCTCAGGCGTAATCAAAGGAGCACCCAGAGCTATATTGCCTACCGCTGTTACGCTAGATAAGTCTCTATCGACTATATCTTTACTATCTTCTACGGTTGCAACGTCAGGCTCATCAACAATAGCGACAGACTGCGCAGGCATACTGGGTAGCGTGATATCATCGTCATCTAATTCATCAAGACTGCCGTCAAGGTTAATGACGACACGACTGCTATTATTAGTATTATTCATAAATTTGACCTAAATGTTATCAAGAGTTTTTATTCAGTGATTTTGACTTATAATAAAATGCGCTTGGTATAAATTGTATTTTGCCTAGTTTAGCATAACTCTAGGTATGCTCAGCATTCATCCTAGTCAATTGAGTAAGATGAGCTTAAGATTAGGACACAAAATTATGACCTTAAGTTTGCCAGTTATCCCCTATGCTTACGCCATGTTTGCATGTTTGACGGGCTCATAATAGTATAAGGAAAAGCCATGTTATCAACTTCTAAGAAAAAGCTAACTCATAAAGTCACCGCTATAAGCGCAGCCGTTTTGCTAACGATTATAACGGTATCTGCGACTGGCTGTAGCACTACGCAAGAGTTTAAACCCACAGCTAGCATTATGGTTGGTGCGAGTAAGTCTTTATAATCCAATTTTTAAGTATTGTATAGGATGGACTCATCATTGAATAAAATTGTTTATACCCTTGTTTTATCGATATCATGTTTTTCGGTATCGGGTTGTAGTACGCTAAGAGCGTTAGAGCCTACCGCAATTTTGATTACTGATATAGCAAAAGCTCTCTAGTTTTTAATACTCAAATTGAACGCTCATATTTTATCATCATTTATAAGTAGAAAAGTCTATGTCGTCATCTCATATCTTACAGGTAGCTTTTGCCTTAGCACTCACCACCGCGCTTAGTGCTTGCCAAACGCTTACCTCAGATGTCTCTACACCCAGTACTGTAGCTGCTATGCAAAATAATGAGGCGTCGTCGGCCTTGGCTATAGACCTATCTGGTCGTCATGAGTATAAGCTGGATAACGGGCTTAAAATCATTGTCAAAGAAGATCACCGCGCGCCTGTGGTGATGACCCAAATATGGTATAACGTCGGCTCTACCGATGAGCCAATCGATAAAGGCGGAATCTCGCATTTGCTAGAGCACATGATGTTCAAGGGCACCAGTGCAGTATCTAGCGATGATTATGAGCGTTTGATTGCAAAATTTGGTGGCACCAATAATGCTTTTACTAGCTACGATTACACAGGCTACTATGAGCTGTTCCCAGCTAATCGCTTGCCATTAGCATTAGAGCTAGAAGCGGATCGAATGACCAATTTGTTATTTGATGAAAGTGAATTTGCTAAGGAGCATCAGGTGGTGATGGAGGAGCGCCGTCAGCGTACCGATGATAACCCTTTAGCAAAAGCGTACGAATCCTTTCGATTGCTCGCAATGCCTGATAGCCCTAAAGGTGAATCAGTCATTGGGCCAATGAATGAGCTGGAATCTATCACTTTACCCGAGCTAAAAGACTGGTATAGCACTTGGTATGCGCCCAATAATGCAACTTTGGTTATCGTAGGGGATGTAGAGCCAAGTGAGGTATTGGCACAAGTAAAACGCTATTTTGGTCAGCTGACACCAAGCGAGCTGCCAGCGCGGCCAGCAGTGACCCAGCAAGGGTTTCGCGGTTATAAAAAAGTAGAGTCCGAGCAAGCGGTACAAGTGCCAGTATTATTGATGGGTTACAACGTACCAAGTTTGCTGACTATTGGCAGTGCTAATGAAAAGCAAGCTTATGCGCTATCACTGGCACAGGACGTATTAGATGGTGGTCTATCAGCAAGACTTGAGAGTCACCTCATTCGCGAGCAAGGTCTGCTTGCCACTGTTGGCACCTCCTATGACTTGCTAGATCGTGGTGATGGTTTATTTTTAATTCAAGCGACACCCCGCGCAGGCGTCAGCTTAGAGCAGGCGCAACAAGCTATTACTAATGAGATCAATAAATTAGCAATAGACCCTATCGCAGCGGATGAGATCAATCGTGCCAAAACAAATACTGTCACAAGCCTAGTGTACGCGCAAGACAGCATGGCAGGACAAGCGCGGATGATTGGATCCATGCAGTCTATCGGTCTCGATGATCGATTGCTTGCCAGCTTACCTGCTAAGTTAGATCGCGTATCGGTCGCGGATATTCAAGCGGCTAGTAAAAAGTATTTGGTCAATGACAATTTGACGGTGATGCAAGTGATACCGCCGAAAGACGCAGCGAGTAAATAAAAATAGCCCTAACCTTGCTATACATTTAATCGCCATTTATCAATACCTCTAAAAATATCGCTATCCAGTCTGTAAATAAGAAGAAACCATAATGTCAAAATTAAAAATAACCGCTACTGTTAATAAGATATCAAGTAATCAAGTATCCATTAATAAAACATCAAGCCCAAATTATAAATCGTTATCCGCTTTAAGCGCAGCTCTATTCATGAGTTTTGCAGCGTTAAATATGCAAGCGCATGCGGCTGAAGCTGCATTTGAATCTGAGAGAGCGGCTGCTATGGTGGATGCTGACGCGCCTATCGCAGCCCTAGCGACGCTCACTAGCCTTGATGATGTCCAGCCTTTGAGCGTTACTGTTCCTAGTATTGAGCACTTCACGACTCAAGCTGGCGTGCGCGTATCATTCGTGCAGGCAGCGGCTCTGCCTATCGTCGATATTGACTTGCGCTTTAACGCAGGTAGCGCTCGCGATGGTGATGTACGCATGGATGATTCAAATGGCTTTGGTATTGCCAGCATGAGCGCCACTATGCTGACCCAAGGCACGCAAAATTTAGCGGAGGATGACTTTACTCGCGCGGTTGAGACTTTAGGCATTAACCTAAACAGCAGCGCTTATAAAGATATGTTTATCGTATCCTTGCGTAGTCTCTCTGATGACGAGCATCTCTTGCCTGCTGTAGATCTGATGACTCAGATGCTAACGACACCGACCTTTGACAAAGAGATCCTAGCGCGTAACAAGGCCAGATTATTAGTTGGATTACAACAGCAAAAGCAAGACCCTAGCAGTCTTGCCAGCCTTGCCTTTGATAAAGCCTTGTACGGCGAGCACCCTTATGCTCACCCCTCATCAGGTACTCTTGAGAGCGTGCCAAGTATTGAGCGCCAAGACTTAATCGCTTTTAAAGATCGCTATTTAGTAGCGGCGAATGCGTCGCTAGCGATGACGGGGAATATGACTTTAGAGCAAGCACGTATGATTGCTGAGACTATTACAGCCAACCTTCCGCTTGGTCAAGCCGCAGGCACGCTACCTGAACCCAAAGCCTTGAGCCAAGCTCAGCGCATCCATATCGATTTCCCAAGTACCCAAACTACGGTGCTGATGGGTCAATTAGGTAATAAACGCGCCACTGACGCGCAAGCCCAGCAACAGCAGACCAACTTTGCGGTGGGTAATGAGGTGTTAGCAGGAGGCGACTTTAATGCGCGGTTGATGACTGAGATAAGACAAAACCTTGGACTGACTTATGGCATATCAGGCTCAATGAGTCCAATGCTGACGCGCGGCCCTTATCAAATCGGCTTTTCAACGCGTAATGATAAAGCTCGCACCGCTATAGACGCCAGTATAAAAGTGATAGATGATACTTTAGACCAAGGGATAACAGCGTCTGAGATGCGACTAACTACTGATAATCTAAAAAACAGCTTTCCGATGAGCTTTGCGAGTAATGCAGGTATCAATAATTTACTAGGTATGATGAATTTTTATCAGCTGCCTGATAATTATTTGACGGACTATATGAATCGTATCGATAAAGTTAACCTTACCGATGTCAATCAAACCTTAAACAACACCCTTAACCCTGACAAGTTCTTGATCGTGACCGTAGGACAAGATAGTCCTTGGAATGCAGATTTAGAATAAAAATATGACGACAACTTTCTAAAGCGCGACTACTCTTTGACTTCAATCTTTACATCATAATTGAGGCGCCCAGGCTTATACTTAGATCCAATATAGTTCAGCCGAATCACATGCTTATCATAGGACTCCACTAGATAATCGCCGTTAGCGAAATTGTGCAAGGTCGGTACAATCAGCAGCGCTTCAATTTGATCGGTGTTAAGGGTAACTTTGAGGCGTTGATTGACCTCTGGATATAGATAGTAGTCACAAGAACTGTCCACCATCACCTCGTTTACTCGTTCTATCACATCATTGTCAGTCTCTTTTTGCAGTATCTTGGGACACAGATCAGGGCGCTTGGCCGCTAGGCGTGCATAAGAGTTGATAATGTTGTCTTCAATGTCAGCGATATCTTGCTGTCTTTGTAATTCAAGAGCCGCCTCTTTAGTAGTCGTATCGGCAAGCTCTTCACTAGTATTCTCAGCCAAACAACCACTGGTTAATAATAATGTGCAAGTCATAATACTACTACCACTTACACGCATTATTTTTGAGCTTAGAGAATAGTATTTTTTTAGCGGATAGAGACTGGTGTTGGTTAATAATATTAGACTTACTTTATTCATAAATTACACTTACTATAGCGGCTACTATTTGTAAGTCCATTTTAATCATAATTTCACCAACATTCGTCTACTATAGGTGACTTGCCCGTCAATTAACTTGTCAGATACTGACACCTCTTATGCTAGAGCGTTTTAAGTAGCACGGGCTTTAGAACTTATTGTCAATAACGACACGCTGAGCTACTACTGGAATGCTGAAAACCCCACTTGCGATGGCCTTCGGTATCTAAATGAATAGCACCTGTCGAGTATAGACCTAAACCAAAGTTGTAACCGACCCCTTGGTATTGCCAAAACTGACATAGATTATCTTGTAGCTTGCTGATACGCCATAAGTCATCCTGATACTCAGGCACCCAAATGTCCATCGCTCCTCCAGTCATATGCTTGCTCGCATCCGCACCGCCTGCACAAGCATTGAGACTTGGGCTTCGATATACTGAACGTATCTCAGCTGAGGCTGGTAGTACCCCTTGAGATTTTAGATCGTTATAGAGTCGTAGCGTCGGTACAATGTTTGCCCAAAGCTCTTGTGGCGGTAATTGGTAAGGCTCATAGCCGCACTTATCCCAGCTACGGGCGGTGGTTAGCAGCTGGTTCAGCGGTGGTACGTTTTGCGCTCCTAGCCGTGCGCTTAGATAACGCTTGTAATTATTTACCTGTTCAGCTCGCCAGCTATTACTACCCAGCCAACTGCCAAAGTCCATACTCATACTGGCAGTGTTATTATAGCCGTAGCGAGTGTTGTTGCTGCTGCCGTAGCTTGAAGGATAGGCGGTCGCATAGCGAGTATTATAACTGGGCGGGCTTACGTAAACGCGCTTGCTCTCTTCTATTGATACCCTAGCATCAAACTCATATTGTTGCTGTTTTTGCTCGATAAGACCTTGCATACTGTCACTGTTTACAGTATTTGAAGTCGTTGAGGTAATATAAGCATTGATAGTATCACCGCCTCCTGAGCGAACTTGAATTCTGCGCTCATTATCGATACTTAACACCGCGGCATAAGTGCTGATACTACTGGCACCAATCGTAAGCACTACTATAGGTTTAATTGCCAGTTTGAACCAAGTTGACAGGGGCCTTAGTGCAGGCAAAGTACAATGGTTGTTTATATTTTTCATGATTAACAGCTACCCCTAAAAACTTATATCAATACTGTTTGTGATACTATCAAATTTTTACAAGGCAGGCTAAACTATCGCCGCGTAATGAGTAGTAACTGGTTTATAATTAACACTTATACTGACGGTTCTTGATAGTATTGTGACTTTATTACGCTAAAGTTACTTTTAGACAGTTAACAGATTATTTGGGCACATAAACGCAATAATAAGCGTTTATGTGCTCTTAAATAAGCTAAGCCATTAAACTTGTATAGTAACGACGAGCACTATTTTATAGGTTTGTCCTTATATAGCCATTGTATTTAATATGATCATTGTATCTACCTTGAGACTCTACACCAAATTTTGCCTATGTCCATTAATCCGCAGTATCGTTTTTCACGCCAAAGTCATCATTTAGGCCAACGTCAAGAGCCGACGCTATGGCAACGCATTCATATTGATCCTTGGTTAACCTTGTTACTACTGACTATTTGTTGTATCGGTTTGACTATCCTTTATAGCGCTTCCATTCAAGATAATGCCATGGTCCTGCGTCAGGTTATCAGCTATGGTGTGGCCTTTATTGTCATGTTTGTTATGGCACAGATACCTCCTAGCATTTATCGTACCTTTACGCCTATTTTTTATATGCTGGGCCTAGTCCTACTGGTGTTAGTAGATATCATTGGTGAAGTACGTATGGGTGCTCAGCGTTGGATAAATCTGCCGGGGTTTGGTAGCGTTCAGCCCTCAGAGTTTATGAAGCTTGGTATGCCGATGATGTGTGCGTGGTATTTATCCAAGCGTGAATTGCCGCCGACGTTTTCAAGTATCGGTGTCGTTTTGGCTTTGATTATCGTGCCAGTACTCCTTATTGCCAAAGAGCCTGATTTGGGAACCTCGCTACTCGTTGCTGCCAGTGGACTCTTTGTATTGTTTTTAGCAGGTCTATCGTGGTGGATGATCGCTGGAGCGGTGGCGTTGTCTGTACCGATAGTTACTATTGCTTGGCAATTTTTGTTGCATGATTATCAGCGTACTCGAGTATTAACGCTGTTCAACCCTGAGGGCGACGCCCAAGGTGCTGGTTGGAATATTATCCAGTCTAAGACAGCTATTGGCTCTGGTGGTTTGACAGGCAAAGGGTATTTGGATGGGACGCAGTCACATTTACACTTTTTGCCTGAAGGTCATACTGACTTTATTATCGCAGCATTTTCAGAGGAGTTTGGGTTACTTGGCGTCCTATTACTTATGTTCGTCTATGCCTGCCTTTTACTGCGAGCACTATACATAGCGTTTACTCATCCTGATACTTATAGTCGACTATTGGCAGGTGCTATCGCTATGTCGTTTTTTGTCTATATATTTGTCAATGTTGGGATGGTCGGTGGTATTTTACCTGTCGTCGGCGTTCCGCTACCTTTTATCAGCTACGGTGGTACGGCTATCGTCACTTTGATGGCAGGCTTTGGACTACTGATGTCCATTCACACTCATAAGACTGGATAAAAGCTCAGTTTTACTTACATCATTTAAATCTTGTTTTTTACATAATTTTGCGTTACTCTCTTTTTAATGTATTTCTTATACACAATCTGTACATATATACCTATAAAGGTATCAATTAATTATATTCAAGTTGTAGCGCATCCGTATAGTTGGCACTTAAAATTTTAAAGCTATTACTTAAATAATTCATTAGTAATCATTCATCATAGAATATAAATTAATCAAGTATGAGTGATAACACTAATACAATGAACGTAAGCCAACGCTAGGTTTTACAACCTTCAAATTAATAAATTAAAACTTACTAAATCTTAAAATCTGACTTAGTTCAGCATGTGACAACCCATTAGCGGTTAAGCAGATTTTAAGATTTAAGTTATAGAGGCTCAACTATGTATAAGCGTTTATCTGGTTTACTTACCGTGTCAGTGTGTTTATTCGCCGGCTCTACGATAGCGTCTACTGCTAACGCGGCTGAAACAAAAGCGGCTCTTGCGCAAGACAACTCCGCTCATATCGATCGTGTCCTTGGTGAGTTGACCCGCCAGCATGATAGTGCATCAAGTTTGGTTAAGTCAGCGCGTCAACCAGCCTCTTTGGCGCTCAATAGCTCATTATTAGCTACTAATACCTCGCAGTCATCTAACGATGAAGATGTATTAGAACGTTTGACCGCTGTCGCTTCAAACTCAGTGAGCAAATTCAAGCAGACAGGTCTTGCTTCTTGGTATGGTCGTAAGTTTCATGGTCGCAAAACTGCCAGTGGTGAGACTTTCGATATGAATGGCTTAACTGCAGCTCATCGCTCACTACCATTGAACTGCTATGTAAAAGTAACTAACAAAACCAATGGCAAAAGCGTAGTAGTCAAGGTCAATGATCGTGGCCCGTTTCATGGTAATCGCGTGATGGACTTATCTTACGGTGCGGCCAAACAACTAGGCATCACTAGTAAGGGTGTTGGCAACGTCTCTATCGAGCGCGTTTCAGGACCCTAATCTCACTTTTTAATACTGTAAATTTATAAAGTTTGATTGTTTATTCAATTAAACGGCTCAATTAAAAACCGCCAAACTGATATCAGCTTGGCGGTTTTTGTATTCTAGTTTATAAATCTGTATTTTAGCTCATAAATTAGAATGACTTATATCTCAAAGGCTTTTTCGATAGCATCGTCTAAGCGTTCAACAGCAATGATATTTATACCTTTAAATTGAGCTGAATTGGCCGCTGGTGCGTTAGATTTTGGCACAATAGCATGCTTAAAACCATGCTTCATTGCCTCTTTTAGACGCTCTTGCCCATTAGGTACAGGGCGTATCTCGCCCGATAAGCCTACTTCACCGAATACCGCTAATGAGGATGGCAGCGCGCGCTCTTTAATGCTCGAAGCACAGGCAAGCAGTACCGCCAGATCAGAGCCCGTCTCGATGACCTTTACCCCGCCGACGACATTGACATACACATCTTGACCACTTGTATGAATACCACCGTGACGATGCATAACTGCCAACAGCATAGACAAGCGCTGAAAATCAAGCCCTAGCGCCATTCGTCTTGGCTGACCTTGCGAGTCATCGACCAACGCTTGTACTTCAACCAATAACGGCCTTGTACCTTCGCGACTGACCATAACCACTGAGCCTGCCACAGGCTTGTCATAGCGGCTCAAAAATATAGCTGAGGGATTGGCAACTTCTTTGAGACCCATATCCGTCATGCCAAAGATACCTAGCTCATTGACCGCGCCAAAGCGGTTTTTGACTGCGCGAATCATGCGAAAACGAGAGTCGGATTGACCTTCAAAATATAGTACCGTATCCACCATATGCTCAAGTACCCTTGGCCCTGCCAACGTACCTTCTTTAGTCACGTGACCGACCAAGAATAGCGCCGTACCCGTTTGCTTGGCATAACGAGTCAAAATAGCTGCCGACTCGCGAATCTGACTGACTCCGCCTGGCGCAGAATTGATGGCATCGGTATAGATGGTCTGAATCGAGTCAATGATAGCAATAGCAGGCTGCTCTTGGGTGAGCGCGGCACAGATAGTCTCGACATTGGTTTCAGCCAGCACCCTGAGTCTATCCGCTGGCAGATCTAAGCGTTTAGCCCGCATAGCGACTTGTGCTAATGACTCCTCACCTGTGACATACAACGCACTGCCTGCAAGCGAATCAGCCCGCGCCATGTTAGTCGCCGTCTGTAGCAAAATGGTTGATTTGCCGATACCTGGATCACCACCTATCAGCACCACTGAACCTGCAACTAGCCCACCACCTAATACTCGGTCAAACTCGCTGATACCCGTTGGCATACGCGCATCTAAAGTGACGCTAACCGCATTGAGCGGCATGACAGCGCTGTGCGTGCCTGAATAGTTGCCAGAGCCTGCATTACTTGTCTCTGTATTACGAGGCGTAGCACGAGTAGCGGGTCTAGGCTTGGCAGTGCCTTTATTATGATGGGGCATACTGACATTAGGCGCTTCGACTAAGGTATTCCACTCACCGCAATCAGAGCACTGCCCTGCCCACTTACCAAAATGCGCCCCACAGTTTTGGCAAACATAGCTACTAGTATTTTTTGCCATAACAGTTAAGCCTTATATAAAGTATGAAATAGGGTGCAGAAATACTAAATTTAATGAATAAAAGGAGATTATGACATGAGTTATAAAGTCATCACTAACATTAGAATAGATAAAGAAAAATTAATATAAAGAAAATTTGATAGGCAACTTACTTATAGCTATAAGCAAATTAAATAGACTTGCCTTTGTATATAGGGTCAATATAAGGGTTTTTAAAGACAATAATAGAACAAGATGAAAGATAGAAATAATCTACATCATTGATTAAAACGATTCTAGAAAACAGACCTAAAAGCGATCAAGAATAATCTAAACCTGAAAGTCTTTGCCTAAATAGACAGATTTGACCAATTCATTATCCAAAATCTCTTTTGGTGTGCCCTCAGCGATGATAGCGCCTTCGGAGACGATATAGGCTTTTTCGCAAATAGCTAAAGTATCACGGACGTTATGATCAGTAATAAGCACGCCAATACCACGATTTTTTAGCGCTAAGATAACGTCTTTGATATCACCTACTGAGATAGGATCGACCCCAGCAAACGGCTCATCTAATAGTATAAACTTCGGATCAGCAGCTAGCGCACGAGCAATCTCACAGCGGCGACGCTCTCCACCTGATACACTCATGCCAAGGGAATGACGGACATGTTGTAAATGGAACTCACCGATGAGTTTTTCAAGCTCAAGGCGTTGTTCCTTGGCAGATAACTCTTTGCGAGTTTGTAGAATAGCTAAAATATTATCTTCGATAGACAGTTTGCGAAAGATAGAGGCTTCTTGGGGCAAATAGCCAATGCCAGCGCGGGCGCGCTCATGCATCGCGTATTTGGAGAGATCCATTTTGCCCAAAGTAACGCGTCCTTTATCCATATTGACCAGCCCGACTACCATATAAAAGCTAGTGGTCTTGCCAGCACCATTAGGGCCTAACAAACCTACTACTTGTCCTTGCTCAACTGAGAACGAGACGTCTTTTACTACCCAGCGCTTGCTGTAGCGCTTGCCTAAATTTTGCATAACCAAACGTATAGACGGCTCGCTGTTATCAGTATTGGCTATATGGTTAGTATTGCTATCACTCATGAATTACTCTTATTAGCATAAAATTGTAGGCGAGGTTGTTGACTAGTTTAATAGCTAAAAGCTGCTTGATTAAGAACCTAGCCGTTAGAAAGCTTAGCCGCTGAAACGCATCGAAGTTAAAAATGTCGAGGTTAGAAATGTTGCAATTAGCGCAAGCTGCTCTGGCTAGTATTACTGTTCGGCGGAAATACTAGCTCAACGCGCTGATTGCCGCCAGCAGTAGCTTCTACATCACCCGCTTTGAGACTGTAGCGGATAACATTACCTGCAAAGCTTGCGCCATTTTGCACTAGCTTTGCATTGCCTGTTAGAGTGATGATGCCATTGACCGCATTATAATCAATCTTATTAGCTTGACCCTTAGCCAAACCTTTCTCTTGAGTGACCACTTGTTGCATGGTCGCTGGACGGCCAGTAGCCACCGCTGAATTGATACTACGACCCTGTGATAGATTGACCGTAATGTCATCAGCAGTCATCTTAAAAGTACCTTGGGTGATGACCACTGTACCTGTATAGCTAGTAATACCAGTGCGCTCACTATAAGTCGCCTTATCCGCTAACAGCTTAATCGGCTGGTTGGCATCTGAGGGCAGCGCATGGCTGTAGATAGGCAGCGCTAGTAGCATAACGATCGGTAGCGCGCGTAGGGCAGACAGTCGAGTTAATTTCATAAAAGAGTGCTCTTTTTTAATTAGTATTGATAATAGGGTCTGCTACTGTTTAATAACCAGCATTAGATTAAAACAACGCTTTATCTTGACGCTCGGCAGGCGTAAAGCTTACGGCTACTTGACCGAACTCATATTCACCCGTCTCAAGATTGGCTTTCATGCTAGCTGCCTCAAAACGATTGAGCCCTTGTTCAACTTTTACGGGCTCATCGCTATAGACTTGCCTTGACTTGGTATTACCCTTTAACGCAGCACCAGTCACTTTAATCGGCTCTATATCGGAGCTGACTTTATCTTCACTAAGTAGACTAAAGCCGCCATACAGATGCAGATCGCCAGACGCTTGGTTAATGGTCGCGGTACCCGATTGGATAATATAGCGCTGCTCATCCGAGGGCTGCCAATTCATGGTAATACCAGACATCACATCTTCATTAGTCTGAGGATTGTGAGTGAGTGATTCAGCGTTTAGCTCATACTCAGTCTCGCCTTGCTCATTGGTCTGGACTGCTTTTATATCAGTCGCTTCATAGTCGACCTCTGATGCTTCAATATTTATTGGCGGCTCTATTTTACCTTGCTGTTGAAAAAACCAACCCGCAATACCAGCAATAATTAACGCTAAAACAATCAGCACCTTAGTATTCACGATTATTTATCCTGTGTTTTGGTTGGGGCTGTCATACTAGCGCTTGGGCTATTTGTAGTAGGCCCTAGCTCATCTAAAGTGTACCGCGCAATAAAGTCCTGATAATGACCATGTCCCTTTAGGATCAGATCACACACCTCACGCACTGCACCATAACCGCCTGCTCGCGTGGTTACCATGTCGCAGCGATTAATTACCTCAGAATGCGCGTTAGGCACGGTCGCGGCAAAACCAACGGTTTGTAGTGCCTTAATATCGGGCAAGTCATCACCCATATAAGCACAATCTGCCGCGCTAATATTGAGATTCTCTATACTAGCTAACAGCTCGGTTAACGCAATCAGCTTATCATCACGCCCTTGTACCACATAGTCGATGCCAATCTCTTGGGCGCGTTTATCGACCATAGGACTACTACGACCCGTGATAATAGCGGTCAAAATACCATAGCGAGCTAATGACTTGATGCCGACACCATCTTGTACTGAAAATGCCTTGGTCTCTACGCCATTGGCATCATAAATAATCTGACCATTAGACAGTATACCATCGACATCCAGTACCAATAGCTTTACCTGAGCCGCTTTTTTGATCAAGTCTTGCATAATAGCTCTCTTATACTTTTAATTATGTTTTTGGTATTTCAGCTTAAAGACTATTGCACTCTAAATACTTGTTGTACTCTAAGCCCTATCTATAATTGAAATAATAATAGGTGACGGTTACTTAACACCCGCTTGTAATAAATCATGTACCGTAATGATGGCCTCTAAATGACTGTGCTCATCCATGACCAATAATTGACTGATGGCGTTCTCATTCATAACGCTTAGCGCATCTGATGCGCGCATGGTTTTAGTGACTTG
The DNA here is from genome assembly GCF_030718935.1 of Psychrobacter sp. M13. NCBI lineage: Bacteria > Pseudomonadati > Pseudomonadota > Gammaproteobacteria > Moraxellales > Moraxellaceae > Psychrobacter > Psychrobacter sp. M13. The sequence goes on along the minus strand of NZ_CP132194.1, from coordinate 1,327,563 downwards.
ACGCGGGTTGGTGGTCATTATTTTATAGATAGGAGTATCAAGATCGATCCCCTTCTCAAGGCCACGCCGCAGATCGCCATCAGTAAACACGCCAACTACCTTTTTATCTTCATCTGTCACCACTGTCATACCCAAGCGACCATGACTCATAGTGAATAGCGCCTCTTTTAGCGGCGCTTGTTGATCGACTATAGGCAGATGCTCGAAGCTGGTATGCATCAAATCCTCAACGCGGGTCAATAGCTGACGACCTAGCGCGCCTGCAGGATGCGACAAAGCAAAATCTTCTGAAGTGAAATTACGCGCATGCACCAAAGCGACTGCCAAGGCATCACCTAAGGCGAGCGTTGCAGTAGTGCTCGATGTCGGCGCTAGATTCAGCGGACAGGCCTCTTGTGATTTGCCCAATGTCAGCACGATATCAGCTGCACTTGGTAGCATGCCACGATGGTCACGACTGATACTGATCAGCGGAATACCTAAGCGTTTGACCACGGGTAGCAAAGTCTTGATCTCATCGGACTCACCAGAGTTGGAGATGGCTAACAACACATCACCTTTGACCAGCATACCCAAATCGCCATGACCTGCCTCACCTGGATGCATAAAAAACGCAGGCGTGCCCGTTGAGGCAAAAGTTGCAGCAATCTTGCGCCCGATCAATCCCGACTTGCCCATACCCGTCACGACAACTCGGCCTGCGCACGCCAAAATGATATCGCAAGCCTGTGCGAAGCGATCATCAATCTGCTCAGTCAGTAGGCTCAAAGCGGCACGCTCAGTATTGATGGCCTCTATAGCCGTGGTAATATACTGCTCATGACTTAAAGATCGATTGGGCTGACTCATAAATTCACTCAAAACTCATTGTTGATAAAGCATTTTACTATAATAAAGCTGATATAAATAGGCGCAGATGCTGGAGTATTGGTAGTACCTTATTATCGAAAGTCATAAGATAAAATTATGCCATAAAAAAACCTACTATTACGATAGTAGGTTTAATGCTAAGTAGCTGAGAATATAAATTTGAGCTCTACGGAGTACAAAATTCATTACTCAGAATTTAGCTATTATCAGAATCATCATTAGCTTTATCTTCAAAGCTTGAAGTATCTGCTGGCGTCTCAAAGCCACGCTCCTGTCCAAAACCACCACGCTCTTGTCCAAAGCCGCCGCGCTCCTGTCCAAAACCACCGCGCTCCTGTCCTTGATTAAAGCCACCGCGATTGAAGCCACTACGGTTTGAGGCAAAGCCACGCTCTTCGAAACCACTAGTGCCCGTATTAGCACTGCCACGCTCAAAACCACTGCTAGGGTTGCTACCTTGATAGCCCGTGCTAGTTGATGATGCCTGTGCACTGCTACTACTGGCCGCGGTGCCAGTACGTGGATTACGTGCTGGCACAACCGTTGAAATGGCATGCTTATAAACCATTTGGCTGACAGTATTCTTGAGTAACACCACGTACTGATCAAAAGATTCAATTTGACCTTGTAGTTTAATACCGTTAACTAAAAAAATAGATACGGGAATGCGATCTTTACGCAATGAATTCAAAAACGGATCTTGTAGGGTTTGTCCTTTTGACATGGAATCTCTCCTTATTATTATAATGTTATATTTTGAGTATAGCGCTTTACTTATTTAACATGAAACAGAGTTACAAGTATTGACCTCAAAATTGGCAGTTCGAAAACAGTTTTAGTGACACTAAGGTCATTATAATGATTATACAAGACTGACAAAATGTTTTTTATGGGTAAAACGTATCCAAATAGGCCTTCATTTCACTTAACTGTTATTTCTTGACTGCTATTGTAGATTTACATCTAACTACTTGTTTTTAAATGGCATTAGTATAGCTAACACTTAAAAACTGTTTCAAATGATTATGATATATAATGCTCAATTAAAATTAAATGCTAAAGCGGTCATCAGTATAGCAGTTTCTATAGCGTTTATTTGCAACTTATTATCAGAGCAAAATATGCTATCAATAGCTTAAAAAATCATTTCCCATTAATCTCTATGCAAACTTGTCCTTACCTCTATCATAGAGTCAAATACCTGTAAATTTATTTGTTGGTTATTAATAGAGGTATTTGATTTTAGTTGCATCAATTTTCGCAGCCAAGTGTACTGACGTTTTGCCAGTTGTCTTGTGGCATATAGTGCTTTATTTTGCATGTCAGTATAAGCCAGCGCTTTTTCATCCTCATAAAACTCAACGTCTATATTTTGTGAGGACTTTGTGCCATTTTTTTCTAGCTTAAATGCGCTACAAAACGCGGCTTTGTCTAAATGGGCTTGCTCAAATACGGGATGATTACTCTGTACTAAGTATTCCAGTACTTGCCGATAGCCAACACAGCGCATAGACGGCATATTGGGCGTTAATCGGTAGCAACTTAACAAATCAACAACCTCAGAGATAAGCCCCTCATCCCACATAATATCTAATCTTTGCTCAATACGCTGATGTAGCCAAGGCCGATCAGGCATTACCGCTAATACGTGCCATTGCTGCTTCGTATTATGTGCGAGTGCCTGCTTAGGCTTTTTTTGCCAGTCACTAATCGCTATCCCTGTTTGTTTGTACACTTCAATAGCGCGTGTAATACGCTGAGTATCAGTAGGCTTAAGACGCGCATGAGTTGTGGCATCGACTTTACCCAAATAAGCATAAAGTGTATCAATGCCATCATCTTGACGCCACTGTTCAACTTGCCTGCGCACTTCATCAATGCTATCGGGCACTGGGGATAATCCCTCAAGCAGTGCCATGTAATACATCATAGTGCCGCCAACTAATAGCGGTATTTTGCCATTTTGGTGACAGCTGTCGATAAGGACTGCTACGTCATTGACAAATTCGGCGACACTATAACTTTGCGTTGGGTCAATAATGTTGACCAAGTGATGCGGGTAACGTACCAGCTCAGCGTTTGTTGGCTTGGCAGTGCCGATATTCATATCCCTATATATCAGTGCCGAATCTACCGAAATTAGCTCATAACGCCTCGTATCATATAGCTCATAAGCCAGTGCAGTTTTGCCACTAGCGGTCGGTGCCATTAAACAGACCACGCTATTCTCAGGCAAGCGCGTAGTCAAAAGACCAGAAGCGTTATTAGATGTGTAAGACATAGACTGGCCTTTGCCGCTCATGATAAGCGCTTAAAGAGAATAAGGAGATAGCAGTAGTGCTATGAGTTGAGCACTGTCTAAAGTTTTTATAGCTTTGGTGGTGAGTATATTATCAATATCAGCCTTAAAAGCTATAAAATCAGGTTTGGACATTTGAGTCGCATAACTCACCAGCTGCTGATTAATATCAGCGGCATCTGTCACGTTTTTATAAATAGCTAGTGAGCTTACCTTAAATAATGCGACTAAGCTCGCCTGCCAAGCTTGTTGACTAATCAGCACCATCTCACCTGTCCTATAGAATAGCAGCCAAGGTAGATGGCTTAGGCTATTTATTGAATCTAACTCTAGTGACTCGGCTAAGCTATCAATGACCTCTAAACATCGAGGCAACTCAAAACTTTGGGGCAACTCAAAACCACTTATAGCATTAGCTACAACGGTATCATCAGTAGAATTTACCCGTGGATTTAATTTAGAGTTGACGACTAATTGATTGCTTTTGGCATAACTATTAGCAACTAAATTATCAAGGGCTAATGGTTCATCCACCATTGAGTGCCGATAAGGCTGTAGGCTTTCTTCTACTTTTGAGGAGTGTTGAACTTTTTGACTGCTAGTACTAACATCAGTTTCAGTATTAACATCAGTAATTGCGCTGCTATTTTCTTTACGTTCAATACTCTTTAGTTGCATGCTGACAGCATGGCTAAGATGCGCCATTACATTATTCAAAGAACTGATCTTTATACGTTGTTTGCTCGGGTGCACATTAATATTAAGCCAGTGCAGCGGTAGCTCAAAATAAAGCGCATAACCCATACTACCCAGCTGCTCGCTCTGTGCCAGCTGGCGTAGCTGATTGCTAATGAGTGGCTCTTTGACCAGACGACCATTGATATATAGCAGCTTTGGCAGTAGAGCACTACTAGCTTGAGCATCACAGCTTGGCCATAGCCAGCCACTAATGCTAGCTATAGAAGTCATAAAATCAGCTGCTGGATATTGTAGATTGGAGTCAGAGGTTTGCTGCATGAGCGGTGTCAAATCTACGTTGACCTCTAGTGCATTGTCAACCAAAGCTACGCCCAGCGCTTGCTCTAGTCTAGATAGGGGTAATCGATTATCTGTATTGCTTAGGCTATTAGCCTTATTACCTTGCGCCTGAGCAGATAATGATAAGCGTTTTTTATTGTCGTGGAATAAACTCAGCGCCACATCAGCGTGAGCCAAAGCGACTTCACGGACGATCGTTTCGATATGAGCAAATTCAGTGGCAATCGATTTTAGATTACCGCGCCTTGCTGGCACGTTAAAGTATAAATCTTTGACAGTAATAGTCGTGCCGCGTGTACGAACTACAGGTACTAGCTTTGGCTCATCAGCCAGTACGCCAGAGACTTGCAGCTGACGACCGATACCGCTGTCATCATGACTACTATTCAGGCTTAAGCGCGAAACCGCAGCCGTCGCTGCTAGTGCTTCACCTCGGAATCCTAGAGTGCTAATACCGTGCAGATTGGCAACATCAGCGACTTTACTGGTTGCATGACGAGTGATTGCCATGACCATATCATCAGGGTGAATACCCTCGCCATCATCTACCACCTCAACCATACCCATACCGCCCTGAGTGATACGCACCTCAATATGAGTGGCATTGGCATCGATAGCGTTTTCCAGCAACTCTTTGACCACAGCCGATGGGCGCGTCACTACCTCGCCCGCTGCCAATTGATTGATCAATAGCGGTGAGAGTTTTTTTATACGGGTCTGTAGTTTTTCATCTAGCATAGCTATCTGGTATCGTTATTTAAGAATTATAAAGCCTATTGAACAAGCAAAATTGAAAGTCCAATTTTTAGAGCTGCATTGGAAAAGCTAGATTTGCAAAGCTGATAAATCCAAACCCTGCGCTTGCCCTACTTTTGATAGCCTCAGATCAACTTGACGCGATTCATCAACGCCTTGGGTGATATCAATGAATAATAGTGGTGGTGGTAGATAGTCATCAGCACGACTCGGCCACTCTATAATGATCAAAGCGTTTGGATCATCAAGATATTCATCAAACCCAATAAGAGATAACTCCTCAGGATCTTCTACACGATATAGATCGGTATGATAGACCAGCTTAATTTTATCGTCATCTTGCTCAATGCTGTAAGGTTCAACCAGCGTATAAGTTGGGCTTTTGACCGCGCCTTTATGACCAAGGGCTTGCAACCAATAACGGGTAAGCGTAGTTTTACCCGCTCCCAAGTCACCTGAGAGCCAGACACTACCTGAGACTAATAAAGTAGCGAGCTGATCGGCTAGACTTTTAGTATTATCTTCTGAACGCAAGATCAATACTTTAAAATTTTTGTCATTTAAAGAAGCATCATTATGAATAGTCATTAGACAGCACCTGTTTATACTTGCATAATTACCATAAAATTGATAAATCGCTCACCGCAAATGAGCTTGGCATACGGATGATATGAGCGTTCTCAAGTTTAAAGAGTTTACGGATACGGATAATAATTAATTAGCCAAAATAGTAAGTATTAAAACGAATAGTTAGTTTGTACGCTATATTATAACAAATCACTAGCAGCACGTAAGTAAGTGCTTATTAACAAGCTTGCTCATTAAAGCTTATTTATGCAGTACTAAAGTAATATCTAGGCACTACTTTTAGGCACTACTTTTAGGCACTACTTTTGGGCACTACTTAAACATTGCGCGGCGCAAACATAATAATCGCCATCCCCAATAACGCCACCGCTGATCCAATAATATCCCACATGCTAGGTCGAATACCATTAACCGCCCATAACCACAGAATAGCTGTGGCGATATATACCCCGCCATAAGCAGCATATACTCTACCGACAGCAGTCGGATGCAAAGTCAGTAACCAGACAAAAGCAGCCAAACTTAATGAACCTGGGATAAGCAGCCAAATACTTTTACCCTCACGCAGCCACAGGTAAGGCAAATAGCAGCCTATTATTTCTGCTAGAGCGGTCAAAAAGAAAAGAGCTAGCGTTTTTAATTCAGGCATCCTGAACTCCTCATCTAATGTCACTCTGCTAAACGGTAATAAAGCCTGTCATGTACTGCACGGCATTACCAGAGATGAGCACTCGGTCATCTGCCACCTCACATTCCAAAACGCCACCGCGACTTGAGGCTTGATAAGCAAGCAACTGACTTTTACCTAGATGCTCTGCCCATAATGGCGCAAGTCCAGTATGAATAGAGCCTGTTACGGGATCTTCATCACCACCGTTCGCAGGCCAAAAGTATCTGGAGATAAAATCGTATTGCTCGTATTTATCAGACTTAGCTTGACAAGTGACTACCACATCCAAAGGCGCGAGCTGCTTTAAGACTTCATTATCACGCTCAACCGTCAACACGTCAGCCTCAGCACTATAAATGACAAAATACGCTTGCGAGTTACGATAGACTTCAACAGGCACGATAGACAGACCTGCCAATAAATTTTCAGGAATGTCATCAATCTTTTCAGGTTTAGTATTAGGAAAGTCCATTTGAATTTTGCCTGAATCCGTCTGCACAACTGATAATGTACCGACGGCTTTCGCTACAAACTTGATCGTGGTTACATCAGGGTTCTTCTTAAAAAGTACAAAAGCAGATGCCAAAGTCGCATGACCACAAAACGCAATCTCAGTTAGCGGTGAAAACCAACGAATATGATAAGTAGCTACTTTAGCTATTTGCTCTTTCTTATCTGAATCGTCCGCTACTAAAAAGGCCGTCTCAGATAGGTTGTTTTCCATAGCTATCGACTGCATCAGCGCGTCATCTAGCCAGCTATCAGTGGTAATCACTGCGGCTGAGTTGCCTTTGAACACTGTGTCAGTAAAAGCGTCAACGATGTTGATTTCGAGTTGCATATTTCTATTTCCGTTATGATTAATATTTCTACAACCATCGTCTTACTTTCATTATATAAGCTCGATACTCATCACCAAACTTCTGCTTCATAAAGCGCTCTTCAGGCTGAATTTGGAAACGGCTCATATAAATAATGAAGATAGGCAGAACCAATAAAGCAGCAAAGTTGGATAAATAAAATGCCCAACCTAATAAAACCAGTAGCATGCCTAAATACATGGGATTACGAGTATATTTATAAATACCTTTAGTAACTAAGCTGACTGATTTTTCGGGAGTATGCGGATTGACAGTGGTTTGCGCTTTTTTAAACGCCAATATACCCATTATGGCTAGTGCCATACCTACTACAGCTAAGCCACTTGCCAGCCACTTTGTACCAAAAACCATGACCTGTAAGTTTGGAAATAGTCCAGATAAGCCATACATTGCAAATGCTATGGTTATTACTTGCAGCACGGGTGGTGCTTTTAATTCTAGAGAACTCATTACGTCACCTTGTCGACAATATCTAATTATTCATTGATCAACCAGCCCGCTTGTACCGCTAGATTTAATTGATGAAACATCCAAGCATGAATCTCAGGAAAATTATCAGAAATAAAGGCATGGGCATTCGCAACTTGGGACTTTTTGACATTTGACTCTCGCCATGTCCTGCCCTCGCTATTGATATTATGCAAAAACGGCAGCAGTCTATCGACAACTTTAAGCAGCTTAGTCTCAGGGCTTGTGCCAGTTTCTTGCTCCTCCCATAATTCAGATAGCTCGATAACCGCATTACCTTGATGAGCCTGTAAACGCTGCACCCCTTCTCGCTCGGCATTATGCGCGCTATCTCTATTAACGTCATAAAGAAAGGTATCGCCAGCATCGATCTCGCCTAAGTCATGAATAAGCGCTAGTTTAAGTAGCTTCTCTTCACATACTTCAAGTTTAAAACTTCTAGATATCGTCCAGCAAGCCATCGCCAAATGCCAAGAGTGCTCGGCTGAGTTCTCAACGCGCAGTCCGCCGTCGATATAGGTGCGTCGATTAACCAGTTTTAGCGCGTCCAGTTCAAGTAGATAATTAGTAATATCGGTTAGATTGTTTGGCAAAGTGAGTTCCTTATTAAATATCTATATAAATTTATTCTCGTTTAAAATTAGCTCATCCCACTCTTTTCTTGATAGTACGCACATATTGTCTTTGTTCGTACCTGTTAATATACACTTATCATCCCAACTGATTAATTCACAAGTATCTTTTGGTGTATCTGAGCTGAGCTTTGGTACTACACCGACATCAAACTTCCAATAGCCCTCTAAAATCAATTTTTTAACATCTTTTACTTTCAAAGGTATAGAAAGACACTTCCAACTCATCAGCAATTCAGCTATTTTTGCGTTATTCATATTATAGTCGTCACATAAGTTCCACCTGTGTGAGTCTCCAAAAATGAAGCCATACTCATTCTTTGTGGATATTACCACACAATTTTCTAAGTGAGTTTCTGCGCAATAGTAATAAAATTCTAGGTGGTTTGTCGTTTTATCTAGTTTTACAGCAAAAGGTTCAAGCCAAGGTTGAGCTATTTGTATCTCTTTATATATTTTATTGATGTTCAAATATAAACTTTCTACATCATCATAATTATTTAGAACTTTTATAATCTGCTCAGTAAAAATATTCATGGTCATGCCTTTCAGACTTATTAATGTTACTGCTGCGCTTGTATCATAGCCGCTACTTTGTCTGCATTAGTGCTCTTCTGCTCGGATAAACCTTTAATGACGCCAATCTGGTTAATCTCTGGCTGATTTTGACTAAGCTTCCACTGCCCTGTCATTGAGGTGACCGCTATTTCAATCCCAACTATCGCTGGTAGCATTTTATTAATATAAGTCGCTGGTGCATCGGACATTGCCCAAGGTTTATCGTTGTTGGATTCATGCTCAGCCGTCAAGGTCTCAAGCGCCTGATGTATCCAAATAGGATCATGAATAAAGCGAATAGTGCCTTTTACATGTACGGCAACGTAATTCCAAGTCGGCACCGCCTTGCCTGTCTGCTGCTTGGTGGGATAATGATTCGGGGAAATATAAGCGTTTGGCCCATTAAAAATAACCAGCACCTCAGAGCCTTCAGCAACGGATTGCCAAAGCGTATTTACCTTAGCAATATGCGCATGCAGATAGAGCTTATCGCCCTGCCAGCTGATAGAGATAGGCAAATGGTTGGCTTCGACACCTAATGCAGAATGGGTAATTAAGTTGGCAAAAGGATAATCACGTATCAGCGTCAAAAGCTCTTTGTCATCGTTTTGTTGGAATTTATTAGGAATGTGCATATCGGTTTCTTTGGTAGTTAGAGTCTTTTTAAGACTTTAAAAGTAAACCACTGCTATTAATTAAGCAATAAGAAAGAGGGCTATAGTTATCGCTTTACTAGCTGGGGCATTGTTTTTGATTTATTTGAGTAAGGTAAGGCAGGTTACTGAATAGAGATTTTATTTATGTCACTAATATAGAGCCTTAATCTGGTGGGTTATGCTTAGGCTAACCCACCCTACGCGAGGTATTTAAATGGCACTTTGATTTGTGGTGATTATGCTTGTTTATTGCTAAGAAAAACCCCTTCCACCATCCTCGCAATTTCCCGATAAATCAGCGCTCCGTAATCTTCATGATTAATAGCCAACCATAAAGACTGCTCTCTTTCAATATCTGCATTATCTGTTTTTGCGACTGCATATTGCTGATATACCCTAGGGCATAGTTCAAAATGCACGCCTGAAAGCAAATATTTGCCTTGCCCAAAGTTGCCGCTAACAACCGCGTTTTTGCCATTACTATAAGTCGCCACAATATTAAACTCAGCGTCATTATCCGCTACAAAGTACGCGCCACCATGATAATAAACCTCGTCTTGCTGCCCGTTAGCATAGTCTAAGCTAACTATAGTTTTAGACTTCACCGCTTCATCGTACAGCTGTCCATCAGTAAATTCACTTATACTACCGATAGCTGTGCCTGAGAATAACGCTAATTCACGAGCGCCATTTATCTCATAGCTTTCTTCAGAACTTTGTCCTGCAAACTTAATATCATGCGCGCCATAATAGCCGCCTGCGCAGATACCAATATAAATGTTGCCTTCGCTAATAAACTGACGAATATTATCATTGCCTAGTCCATTTAGCTTGTCGCAATAAGGCAAATCTGCGCCACCTGGCATGATTAGAATACTTTTGGTTTCATCATTGAGCTTATCATTAAGCACGTTATCGATAATGTCTTGGCTAGAGATTGTTTGCACCTTTGTGATCAAATTCTCTGGTAGCTTCTGCTGCATAGTTACTAGCGCAGATTGCACACTTAACGCGCTAGCACCTTCATCATCATAGACCCAAATTGTGATTGACCCAGTTGTTCTATTAATTACCATAAAAACATCGTCCGCATGACTCTAAATAAAAGTTGAAACTGTCTAAGCAATGATATACTTTGAGCCTCAGTATACAAGCGTTAACTAAAATTAATAACCACAAATTGATAACAAATCAATAGTAAGGGATTAACTATGACAGCTCTCTTAACCTCAACAAAGCAGTGGTTTCTCACCAATGAGCAGGCAGCTTTTTTTATCAAAGTTGTTTTCGGCTCGCTGATGATTGCCTTATTTGCGCAAATTTCAGTACCTATGTATCCTGTGCCAATTACGGGGCAGACTCTAGCCGTAACAGTAGTAGGCTTAGCCTTAGGTAGAAAGGCAGGTATATCAGCGGTATTGTTATACTTAGCGCAAGGTGCCATAGGTCTGCCTGTTTTCGCTAATGGCGTTGGTGGCATTGCTGCCTTCTTTGGCCCTACAGGTGGCTACCTTTATGGCTTTATCGCGGCAGTTGCTATCCTAGGTTATTTCAGTGATAAAGGCATACTAAAGAGTTATGTGATGAGCACGCTAGTCGCCCTCGTCGCCACTGCTGCGGTATTCGTATTTGGTCTACTGCATTTGTCATTCTTCGTACCGAGTGAGAGCCTATTACAGTTCGGCTTATATCCATTTATCATAGGTGGCATCATAAAAGCCGTATTGGCAGCCGCTTTGGTAGTACCGACGCATAAGTTTTTCTCAAAGCTTTAGCTTTACCTTAAAAAGGATAAAGAAGTTATATTTGAAAAATTATAAAAAGTCAGATACTTAGCGGTATTTGGCTTTTTTATTGCTCACATTTTACCTTTTTATGCACCCACTACAGTGGCGCAGTCTCTTTGGCGACCAAAATATCGCTGGCGGATAAAAACAATCGCTTTTTATAAAGTTCAAGCCTCGAAAATTACGGTAGTAACGCAGGTGCGATGAGGTCAGTCAATCGAATGCGATTTATCTTAGCATGCCAATCAGGCTCGGTGGGATGTGGCAAACCGTCTAATACTTTTAGTGGTTGATGATAACGGGACACGAAGACATCGATAAACCCAATAGCAGTATCACCACAAGGCACAATAATAATATCGGCGGGCGCTTGCTCAAGCACTTGAGTTAAGCGGCTAGTAAAGTCTTGAAAAATGTCCGTTTTAATTAAATCAATCGGCTCATTGCTATTATTCTGCGCCAAGTTTTGCTTAACCGTTACCAGCATATCGACTTGTGAGCGCTCGTCATCAGTCAAAGTACAGGGATAAAATACTCCGTTCATTGGCAAAGTAGAACAATTTAAAATACCAAGCGGCTTATAGTGCAGCGTTTTAATATTACAGCCTATAGGTAATTGCGCATCGAAGTCATTTAGATAGCCTTGCGAGATTAAAAACTGCGTGAGCTCAAGTGCGGACTCGCCTGCTGCTGGATGCCCATGGATATATTCATCAACATGGGGCGATTCTAAAATAATCAATACTTTTAAGGCGCTGACATCTTCAATTAGATTGAATACTTTATATTTATCTAGGGACAAAATCGGGTTTCCTTGTATCAAACTTACTTATAATACCTAATTCACTTACTTTGTGTAGGGTGCTTTTTAAGCACTGATGTCAATCGTAACCTAGGTGTCGGTGCGTGTAACGCACCCTATGCCTACTTGCGTTTTAGTCATTACTAGCTAGCATTAAAAAAGCACCCTAACGAGTAATAACTCAATAGGATGCTTTTTTACATAGAAATAATCGATTGAAAAACTATCGATTAAATCTCAAACTCTAACGCACGATCACCGTTTGCATCTTGAATACGCGTTGGCAGGCCAATCTTGTTTAATAGATTGATAAACGCCTTGGCATCTAATTCCTCGACATTGACCATCTTGCCTGCATCCCACTCGCCAGTAGCGACTAGCATAGCAGCAGCAACGGGTGGCACGCCTGCGGTATAAGAGATACCTTGGCTACCCATCGCCTCATAGGCCTCTTTATGATCAGAGATATTATAGATAAATACCTCAGTATCAACGCCGTCGATCTTGCCTTTGACTTTATCGCCAATACAAGTCTTGCCCGTATAGTTAGGCGCCAATGAGCTTGGGTCTGGTAGCACCGCTTTGACTACTTTTAGCGGTACGACCTCTAGACCTTCCGCAGTCGTTACTGGTTGCTCAGATAATAAGCCTAAGCTTTGCAGTACTGTGAACACATTGATATAGTGCTCACCAAAGCCCATCCAAAAGCGAATATTTGGCACATCCAAGTTAGCCGATAATGAATGAATCTCATCATGACCGCTCAGATAGCTGTCGCGCATACCGACGATAGGTAGATCATCGGTACGTTTGACTTCAAACATCTTATTCGACTGCCATTTGCTATCTTGCCAAGAATAAACTGTACCCGTAAATTCACGAAAGTTAATCTCAGGGTCAAAGTTAGTGGCGAAGTATTTACCATGGTCGCCTGCATTAATATCAATGATATCAATGTCAGTGACTGAGCCTGCATCCATCATATCGTAGCCCAAACGCGCATAAGCATTGACCATACCAGGATCGAAGCCTGCGCCTAAGATTGCGGTGATATTATTATCGGCGCAGCGCTGCTTGCGTTGCCATTCGTAGTTATTGTACCAAGGCGGCGTCTCACAAATCTTGCGTGGATCTTCGTGAATAGCGGTATCGATATAAGCCACGCCTGTTTCGATACAAGCTTCTAACACGCTCATATTAAGAAACGGCGAGCCGACGTTAATGACGATTTGAATACCAGTCTCTTTTATTAGACTGATTAAAGCTTTGGTATCTAACGCATCAATCTGATGCGTATGTAGAGTCGCTGGCTGCTGGAAGCTGTTTTTGTCATTGACGCTTTGTGCAATAGCCACGCATTTATCTAGCGTACGTGAGGCGATATGAATCTCGCCCAATACGTCATTGTGCATCGCACATTTATGGGCGACGACTTGTGCCACGCCACCTGCACCGATAATGAGCACGTCTTTTTTAGTTGAATTCTTTGGTGATGTATTTTGTGTAGTCAAGGCTACAATCCTCCTTTGTGTTCCTATCGTCGCCACTGCCTATTAAGCTTGAGCTGATCGATATAGCAACAGATGAATGATGTGCGTGAATAAAAAAGGAAGACCGAGGAAAACCCACGCACCCGATAAGTAACGACGCTTGTCGCTACCCGTAATAATTATAACAATTTTTATAAGCTTTTTAGGAATAATTAAGTATTAAATCAAAGCAGTATTTACATTATATAAAAATATAACTGCTTTAAAATCAATTAGTAACCCAGCGATTAAGACAAGCTCGCCTTATATTCTGAATAGTCAAATTCGCGCTGTATATCGATACTACCATCAAGCCGACGAATCACAATCGCTGGCATGTTAACGCCATTGAACCAGTTTTTCTTTACCATCGTATAGCCCGCAGCATTGGCAAAGGCAACTTGATCACCTACTTTTAAAGTATCAGCTAAAGCATATTCGCCAAAGATATCACCCGCCAAACAAGAGCGACCATAGATAATGGTATTATCCGCTGAATTGTCATCTCTTGACCCATTATCAGCAGGATCATTGTCAATAGGACTAACAGCAAGCGCTGCAATACTTACAACCTGATGATTAATAGCCGAAATAGGTGCAGACTCACGATAAATCAGTAAGTCCAGCATGTGCGCTTCGATAGAAGAGTCCACTACGGCTAGATTTTTCTCATTTGTCATAACATCCAAAACGGTAGTGACTAGCGTGCCAGCGCCATGAATGCTGGCTTCACCTGGTTCAAGATAAACTTGTACGCCGTAAGTTTCACCAAATTCTCTTAGACGTGCAGCGAGCTGCTCTAACGGATAATCGGGCGCGATGAAGTGAATGCCACCACCGAGACTGACCCAGTCTAGCTGCTGCAATATGTCACCAAAGCGAGCTTCGATATCGGCTAAGCTTTCACTGAAAGCCTCAAAGCTATCGTTCTCACAGTTGTTATGAATCATAACCCCTGTAATATCGCTCAAAACTTCAGATATTTTATCTTTATCAGACTCACCCAAACGACTAAAGGGTCGCGCAGGATCAGCGATGATAAAGGACGAGTTGCTGGTATTGGGGTTCAGTCGTAATCCTACCGGAGTGTTCTGTGCTGCCACCTGCTCTTTAAAAGCGTTCAATTGCGAGAGTGAATTAAAGATAATTTTATCAGCATATTTCAATACTTCAGGGATTTCGTCTGCACTATAGGCCACGCTATAGGCATGGGTTTCTTTATTGTTGGTATCGTCTTTGCCCTTACCAAAGGTCTCAAACCCTAAGCGCACTTCATTCAATGATGATGAGGTTGTACCATGCAGATAAGGCTGCATAGCCTCAAACACCCCCCACGTGGCAAAACATTTTAGCGCCAGTAACGCCTTAGCGCCCGACAGTTCACACAGACGAGCAATAACCTGCATATTAGCGACTATTGCCGCTTCATCAAGCAAATAATAAGGGGTTGGAACAGGGATAGATTGATTGACAAGTGATGTGTTCATAATAATTTACTCAATAGCATTTGATAACAGTAGCGAATAATATTTTTCGCTATAGTAGACTAAATTCATCTTAAATAGAATAGCTTATGACCACTGTAACTGACCACAATGAGTTCTTTAAAAGATCCGATTTTGACCTACTCTACCCTGATGCCCGTGCAGTATTAGAGTTTTGGTTTAATCCAGCAAACGAGCCGTATTGGTTTGTGCAGGACGATAGCTTTGATCAAAAAATTGACGATAAGTTTGCCGATTTATGGGAACAAGCTTGTCAAGGCGAGCTTAGTTTTTGGCGACGTGGCGAAAGCAATAAACCGAATGCTTTAGAGGATCTAGCAGGACGACTGGCAGAGATTATCGTGTTAGATCAGTTCTCTCGTAATTTATGTCGCAATCAAGCCTGCTCATTTACTCAAGATAGTATGTCAGTGGTTTTAGCGCAAGAGGCTATCAAACAGTCTCAGTTTGATATGCTACCTATGGAGTGGCGCCGTTTTACGATCATGCCCTTTATGCATTCTGAGTCTCTGTCTATTCATCAGCGCTATTTACCGCTGTTTGAGCAATTAAATGATGAGAGCACCTTGAATTTTGAGCATAAGCATCGTGCTATTATTGAACGCTTTGGTCGTTATCCGCATCGTAATGAAATATTGGGTCGTCAATCAACTGCTGAAGAATTAGCGTTTTTAGAGCAGCCTGATTCGTCGTTTTAGTCTTAATAATTTACATGACCTGTTGTAAAGGTAAAAGATTTGTTGACGAGTCTTTTGTTATCTATCAAAACATCAAAACTAACCCGATAGTCAGTATTACCATAAAGGCCACAATTTGTGTTCTTTATGGATTTACGCTCACAGCTTTTGAGGTGGTCGGTTAGCGGTAAAATAAAGGCTTCATTAGCAGGTAACTCATAGATAGTGTTTTTGTAGGGATCTTGACTGGCATCTAATACTTGAATGGGCACTTCCCTATCACGCGCAACATCATGAAAGCTCACTTGCTTGATTTTCATCGATTTCGCAGAGGGTATATTGATATAGATAGGCTGTCCAATAGGGTTGGTTTGCAGGTTGCGCTTAGTCTTAAAAGGATTTGGCGTCTCATTATAGAGTGCGGTAACGGTTCCTTTAACATCTTGGCAAGGATAAGTAAAAACACCGTTAACTGTCGTGTTTTTGGTCGCTTGTGTTGCCGTTGTATAGTTGACCAAAACATAGCCTTGATAGGTGTTAGCATCTTTACCAAAAGGCTTGTAGGCGGCCATACTAGACCCTAGCAAGCTTAAGTTAGGTTTCATCAGGGCGCGCAAATGATAAGGCGCGGCCAGTAGTGACTTGGTCATGGATCGCGTTGCGATACTGGGCGCGACAATATTACCAAAAGAATTAAAGTGAATGGATTGCGCAACATTCTCAGAAACATCATAAGAAGCTTTACTATACTTTGCCGTTAGTAAGCGCTTTTTTATACCATCGCCACTAAAGAAAGGGTTACTTGCGCCTGTGACATGAGCTATATTGCTGATTTTATTTTGAAAGTGCGCGTTAAAGACTGTTGGCGCGGCGTTGGCATACACATAGTTAATATAGTTTGCGTGATTAATGGCCATATTTTCAAGCTCTAAATCATCTGACAGAGTACTTAATCCACAGCGCTTGCGAGCTACATTAACTTCATTGTTAGAGATAGTAACCGCGGCTTTGTTATGGCTGGCAGACCTGCCATTGATGATAACCACAGGGTGATTATGAGCGGGGGTTTTTATTGATTTGATAGGTTTTGCAGCTCGGCTATCCATAGCCATATCTTGCGGTGTTGCCGCGCGAATTGATTTTTTTGATGCTTGGTTACTGTTACAGCCTATAACAAATGGTATAAACAAAAGAGCCAACCCTAAATGCTTCCATGCGGGTATTGCAGTCATTATCTATCCTGTTTTATCGATATAAGCGTGCCTAAGCGACGCACTATATTTAAAAAATAGGATAGTTAAACATTTTTTTACAAAGTATTTCTGTTAATCGGACGACTTGCAAGTTCAAGATTTTAGAGAAGATAAATAGTTTATTTAGAAGTGTTTGTTAAGCGCTGTTAAATAATATATTGAAATTAATAACTTACCTCACCTGTGCTAAAGGTAAAGGTTTTATTGATGAATGCTTTACTATCTATCATGACATCGAAGCTTACGCGGTATTGGCTATTACCATACAGACCACAATTTTCACCAATTTTAGGTCGATGCTCACAGCTTTTGAGATGATCTGTCAGCGGCAAAATAAAAGCCTCATTGGCAGGAAGCTCATAGCTGGTATTTTTATAGGGATCTTGATCAGTATCTAGTAGCTGAATGGGTATTTCGCTATTACGTGCGACATCATAGAAGCTGACGTTGCTGATCTTTATGGTTGTAGCAGTAGGCACATTGATATAGATAGGTTGTCCGATGGGATTGGTTTGCAGATTGCGCGTGCCTCTAAAAGGATCTGGCGTCTCGTTATACAGCGCTGTGACGGTATCTGTCACCCCTTGGCAAGGATAAGTAAAAATACCGCTATAACTGACATCTTTGCTGGTTTTGGTGGCGGCGGCATAGTTGACTAGAGCGTAGCTTTGATAGGTGTTGGCATCTTTATCGTAAGGTTTGAAAGCGACTACGCCCGTACCTGTCACGCTAGAATTAGGAATCATCAACGCCCGCAGATGATAAGGGGCAGCAAGCAACGACTTAATCATAGACCGTGACGCACTATCTGATGCGACCATATCACCAAGAGAATGATAGTAGCTGGATTGAGCAATGTTCTCAGCGACGCCATAAGCGATGTTATTATAGTTTGCTCTCTGCAAGCGCTCTTTGAGCTCATCACCTGTAAAGTACGGATTATTGCGACCTGTTACCTTTGCAATATCGTCAATTTGTCTTTGAGAATGCGCGTTAAAGAGCGTTGGTGTCGAGTTTGCAAAAACATAATTGATATAATTGGCATGAGTAACTGCCATTTTCTCCAGCTCAGAATCCTCTGATAAATCGCTTAACCCGCAACTTGTCCGCGCTAGATTGATCTCATTATTGGCAATGCTAGCGGCATTTCTATCAGAGCTGCTACCATTATCCGAATGGCTAGCAGCTATAGTGTCATCCGCCATAGTATCTTCAAAAGCTGGCTTACCAGCTTGGCTATCTGCATTATTATCTGGCAAGCTACTAGCTGGATCAAGGTCATCAGTCATTCGAAAATTAGCAATTGCAGCGACCATTTTGACCATAAAGGCATCTAAATCTTTTATATATATCGCCTTTAGATAAGTCCTATCTGCGCCATCATAGGCAGGTAATAGCAAAAGTAGTATTAATACTATTAACGGCTTATTAGATGACTGACTAAATGCTTTGGCGCTCATGCACTGCCCTATTTACTCTTGTCATTGTTATAATGACCGCTTTCATTCTAGACGTTTTTATTCTTGGCTAGCTTTTTAGCGACTGGCCCAAAGCTACGTCGATGCGCCTCTAATACCCCATAGTCATCGATAGCTTGGATATGAGCGCGGGTGGGATAGCCTTTGTGCTTTGCAATATTATACTGTGGATGGTTTGCATCCAAAGCATACATCGCTTTATCACGACTGACTTTAGCTAAGATACTAGCGGCGGCAATGCTAGTATGGCGCGCATCACCCCTCACCCACGCTTGGCTATCGATGTTGGCACGCTCTATCCCTGCTTGGGCCAGCTTGTCATAGTTAAGCTCAGGACAGCGATTACCGTCGTATAACACTTCAATTGATACTGATTCAGACGCGCTCTTGGCATCGTTAGTAACATACGGTGCTATTGCTTCTAATAAGATCTCAGTACATAAGCGCATACCCAGCATCGTAGCTTGCAAGATATTGATTTGATCAATGATAGCTGCAGGTATATCGGCGATCACATAGCCTAGCGCATGCTGCTGTACTAACGGATAGAGAATATCGCGCTTTTTTTCACTAAGCTGTTTGGAGTCGGTGAGTATAGATAGTGGCGTATCTTGTAAGGGCTTATCTTCAATGAGTCCCGACCAAGCGCTTGGCAATAGTGCGCTAGCCACATTGACACTGCCCAGTAAGGGGCCGCGACCTGCTTCATCGATGCCGATCTGTAACGGCGCTTGAGCTAAATCTTGAGTAAAGGATTGCAACTCATTGCACAGATCAGCGGCCTTTAGCTCACCTCTGATATAAATAGGTGCTGCTAAGCTGAGGTGTTGCCCCTTAACATCGATACGTTCGATAGTGGTTTCAATACAGATAACGGCTTTGTCCAAACTAGAATAATAGCTCATAAATTAACTTTTTATAGATGATAATTTGCTTATGCTCAGCTTCGTTAATGATAACTCAGTTGACGATGACAGCTTTTATTTGGCATTGTTTTTTAGATACCAGTGCTCAATGACACTAGTTGCAGGGTCATGATTGCTCTGTTGTTGTAGCATGTGCTTAGTATCTTTGAGAGCCTGTAATTGTTCACTATAAGCTCTTGGCTGAAGTAATTGCATAACAGTACGACAGATATTCTCGCCACTAGCCTGCTCTTGAATAAGCTCTGGCACAATAGCGTGATTGACTAAGATATTCGGCAAGGCGACATAGGAGACTTTGACTAAGCGTTTGACTATTCTGTAGGTCATCTTATTCAATTGATAAACCACGACCATTGGACGCTCAAGTAGCATTGCCTCAAGGGTGGCTGTACCTGACGCTAATAGGACAATATCTGAGGCCGCCATGGCTTGCTGGCTAAAGGCTGGCAGGCTCTCGTCATAGACCACGACTATCGCGGCACGTAGCTGCTCAGAGCGCTTGTCAATCACTTCTTGGACAATGTACTGATGATTTTGATCGACCGTTGGTACGATAAAACATAGATTCGGATCGAGCAATAGCAGCTTTTGGATACCATCGAGCATCAACGGTAAAATAGCGGTAATCTCCCCGCGCCGTGAGCCTGGCATCACACAGACCAGTTGACTGACCTCGGCGAAACGGGTGGTAAAAAACTGCTGCAAACCATCGTTATGCCAGACCAGCTCACTACGTAATTGATTGGTAGGCGTATGCTCCAAGTGCTTATCTATAGTATGTAGTAGCGGATGTCCAACACAAATAGCAGGATGGTCATGACGCTCATAAACGGCCAGCTCAAACGGAAATAAACATAGCACTAAGTCAGTAGCGGCTTTGATACCGTGAATACGTGATTCGCGCCACGCCCAGATCGATGGGCTAACGTATTGCACACAAAATATGCCTTTGGGTTTGAGCTTCTTGGCTACGCGCAGATTAAAATCAGGCGCATCAATACCGATAAACCAGTCAATATTAGCGTCTGCAAATGCCGTCAATAGCTCGCGTCTTGCCTTAAAAAGATCGGACAATTGCGATAGAACTTCCACTAAGCCCATCACTGCCAAGCGCGCCAGCGGAAAAATACTTTGTAGCCCCTCAGCTTGCATCTTGGTACCGCCAACACCCACCCACACGATATCGTCACGCAGAGCATTCATCTGGCGCATAAAGTCCGCGCCTAAGCTATCACCCGATACCTCACCTGCCACTATACCTATCACGAGTGGCGGTTTATGATGATTCTGTGCCTGAGAGAGTAGCTCTGTATGCTTAACAGGGGCGATAGAATTGGCCATGAAAACTCTTCTTATTATTAACACGCTATGAATGAGGGGCTCTAAAAAGGATGAGTATAACAAATTATTGGTTTTGACATTCCAGTTATCAGGTAATACCAGTTGCCCTTTAATAAAATTGCGACTGCCCTTGTCAACGCACTGTTTTCAACGCATAATAACTATTCCTATAAATTGGCTATACGAAGTATTATCATGACCACACTAGCTACTCATAATGCAGATATCGATGACGTGAATATCGAACAGTTCATACCCTTAATTACCCCAGCTGAGCTAAAAACTGAGCTGCCTTTGTCAGATGCCGCCTATAAAACGGTATTGAAAGGTCGTAATACGATTCAAGACATCCTAGATGATAAAGACCACCGTCTTTTTGTGGTGATCGGCCCTTGTTCAATCCATGACATAAAAGCCGCTCACGAATATGCAGATCGCTTGGCGGTACTCGCTAAAGAGATCGAAGATAGTATCTTTGTCGTTATGCGCGTCTATTTTGAAAAGCCACGTACGACTGTCGGCTGGAAAGGGATGATTAATGATCCTGATATGAATGACAGCTTCGATATCGAAAAAGGTCTACGCACCGCCCGTAAGTTACTGCTTGACCTAAATGAAAAGGGCTTGCCTTGCGCGACCGAAGCGCTCGATCCAAACACTCCGCAATATATGCAAGACTTGATTAGCTGGTCGGCGATTGGTGCACGGACTACTGAGAGTCAAACGCATCGTGAGATGAGCTCAGGCTTATCTTGCCCCGTCGGCTTCAAAAACGGTACTGATGGTGGTATGACTGTCGCGGTCAATGCGATGCAGGCGGTAAAAGCAGGACATAGCTTCTTAGGTCTGTCCTCAGATGGCAAAGTATCTATCATCAAGTCTAAAGGTAATCCATACGCCCATGTCGTATTGCGTGGCGGTAACGGCAAGCCTAACTATGATGCTACTGCTGTTGAGCAAGTCGAAAACGCGCTCTCTCAAGGTAAAACCAGCAATAAGATTATGATTGACTCAAGCCATGCCAATTCAGGTAAAGACCCTTACCTGCAACCGATGGTCATCAATAACGTCGCTGAGCAAATTCAAAACGGTAATAAGTCGATTATCGGTATGATGATTGAGAGCCATCTAAAAGGCGGCAGTCAAAAACTCACCGCAGATCTAAGCCAGTTAGAATACGGCGTATCGATCACTGATGGTTGCCTCGATTGGGATAGCACGGTTACGGCCCTGCATAATTTGCGCGATATGGTAAAAGACATCTTACCTACTCGCTAATTACTTATATTTACTTGCTCACTTGATGAGCTGCACTCTTTATAAAAAATAAAAAGCTCACCTATTTAGGTGGGCTTTTTATTTGTATCGATAACTATTATAAAAGTACTGATAAGAATATTAAGGCAGCAGTGCCCCTCTAATAGTATAAAAAATCAACGCCGCTAATAGAGCAGAGGCTGGTACAGTGATGAGCCAAGCAGCAGCGATTCTTAGCAATGCTGAGCGCCTTACTAGCTCTTTTTTATATACCTTTTTTAGGTTTTTCCTTTCACGCTTAGTAAAGACAGTAGCCGTATTCTCTTGTTTTAGGGTTTGCAACATCCTGTGCT
The DNA here is from genome assembly GCF_030718935.1 of Psychrobacter sp. M13. Taxonomy (NCBI): domain Bacteria; kingdom Pseudomonadati; phylum Pseudomonadota; class Gammaproteobacteria; order Moraxellales; family Moraxellaceae; genus Psychrobacter; species Psychrobacter sp. M13. The sequence goes on along the minus strand of NZ_CP132194.1, from coordinate 1,305,239 downwards.
TGCCCGCTACCGTTGCCTTTTGAAAATCCTTTAAAAAAGTCTCAACCACTTCATGTTCAGACTCTTTATGGTGCTGCATAATCTCATCGACCATTATATCATAGGATTTTTTGATATATTCACGCAAGAATCCCACACCGAAGATAGCGCCTACAGCAATATGGGTAGAGCTGACGGGTAAGCCTAATTGTGAGGCAAAAATGACTGTAATAGACGCTGCCATCGCCACGCTAAAGGCACGTAGCTTATTGAGTTCTGTGATTTCCGAGCCGACCGTACGAATAAGTTTAGGACCAAATAGTGCTAAGCCCAATACGATACCGATAGCGCCAACCAGCATTACCCATAGCGGAATAGCCGCTTCACTAGCGATACCGCCGCTGGTAATCGCATCGTTAATTGCAGCTAATGGCCCGATAGCATTGGCAACATCGTTAGCCCCATGAGCAAAACTAAGCATAGCAGCGGCAAATATCAAAGGCGCAGTGAATAGCGCATTGATGGAATCTTTGTCATTCTCAAGTTTATCAGCGGCCTTGACAATGAAGGGCTTGATTATAAAGTAGGTGACAATAGCGATAAAAAGTCCAATAGAGATTGCCGATAAAAAATTAACTTCAAATATTTTTTTCAAGCCTTTCATGATGAGATAGCTACTAAATGACCATGCCATTATAGCTATCAGTAGCGGCACCATACGCTTAGCGGCGGCTATTTTATCGTCTTTATAAGTAATCGTATGCTTGATAAACATCAAAAAAGCAGCGGCAATGATGCCACCTAAGACTGGAGATATCACCCAACTTGAGGCTATCGCTATCATTTGACTCCAATTAACAATACCCCAACCGCCTGCTGCTATACCAGCACCCATAACGCCGCCCACAATAGAATGCGTCGTCGATACTGGTGCCCCTATTGCCGTGGCAAAATTAAGCCATACCGCTCCCGCCAGTAAAGCGGCCATCATCACCCAGACAAAGACCGAACTATCCTCAATCATACTAGGGTCGATAATACCGCTTTTGATAGTACTAACCACATCCCCGCCAGCAATAAGTGCACCGGCTGCCTCGAATATCCCTGCAATAAAAATCGCACCCATCAAAGTCAAAGCTTGTGAACCTACCGCGGGGCCCACATTATTCGCCACATCATTGGCACCAATATTCAATGCCATATAACCGCCAATCATCGCCGCTACTATCAGCATTAAACGATTTGGAACATCAGCAGTATTAAAGTGTGTAAACAACATAACACCCATAATGAATAACAATACTAAGCCCATTCGCAGTGCTTCACCGCGACCGTAGCCCGATTTTTGTTCCATTTTTTCAATACTTTTTAGATCCATACCCCAAACACCCCTAATACTATTTTAAAAAGATATCTAACAAAAACTAGTGATTCGCTTGTATTTTATAATTATTAATAAAGGCCATCTTAGTTAAGACAGCCTTTATTAATTGACTTTTTGAGCTGATCGCTTAATTGTGCCTACTTATTCGCCGCTCCCAATACGCTATCCAAACTCTCAAGCACATGCTTGGACGTCGCTTGTTGCTGCAAATTAACCAATTTGTCATGTGCCATAGCTCGGCGCGGCTCGACCAAGGTGTACCAGCGGGCTAGCACTTGTAGTAATCGTGACGCCATCACAGGGTTTGCCTCATCCAGCTTTTTGATCACATTAATATAAATATCCAAACCCTCATCGGTCCATAATACCGCAGGCTGAGCGGTAAAAGCACTTACCACTGAGCGTATGCGGTTTGGTGTATTCCAATCGAAGTCGTCATGCGCCAGCAAAGTCTTGATAATATCAGTGGTTACATGAGCGCTAGAGGCTTGCACACTGAACCACAGATCTATCACCAGATCATCAGCAGCAAAGCGTTTGTAGAAGTCAGCTAAATACTTATCGGCAGATAAATGCTGATGATTAACCATCGCTTTTAGCGCGCCCAAACGCTCCGTCATACAGCTGGCATTATCATACTGCTGCTGCGCCCACTGATCAGCACCATCAACTTGAGCCGTCAGAGCCATATCAAGCACCACGTTACGCAATGCCCGCGTGCCTAATGCTTCAGGTGTGTCTGAATAAGGCTGTAGTGGCAGCTGCTCATAAAGCTCCGCTAACTTATCTTTTAGGGACTCGGCAACTTGACTGTACAGCGTTTGGCGCTGCTCTTTAACTTGTTCTGGATCATAATCCGTGCTAATAGCTGATGCCAGCTCTTGTGCTGATGGGATATCGAGCAGGCGTGCGGCTAACATTGCATCAGTAGCTGCAAGCATAGGCAAGGTTTTGGCTAAAGCCGCTAAATATACCTTTGGATCGCTATTTTGCAATAAGATTCGATTAACCAGCATTTGCGTTACTTGCCAGCGATTAAAGCCATTAGTCTCATGCGTGAGCAAAAACGCTAAGTCTTCATTTTGATAATCATAATTGAGCTGTACAGGCGCACTAAAGTCGCGCAATAACGACACTATTGGCTCATTACTAATATTGTCAAAGCTAAAGGTTTGCTCTGCTTGCTCGAGCAACAGCATACGCTCACCAATAATTTCGCCTGTAGTTCTATCAAAAAGCGCGGTCGCTACAGGGATAGGTAGTGGCTTTGGCGCATCAAATCCAGCAACATGACGGGTCTGCTGACTCAGGGTAATCGTTACCGTTTGTGTCTCGCTGTCGTACTGCTGATGACCTGATAGCACAGGCGTACCTGGCTGACGATACCAGTCGATAAAGTCCTCAACCTTACTATCAGTAATACTGAGCGCAGATAAAAAATCCTCAACCGTTACCGCTTGTCCGTCGTAACGGCGAAAGTACTCGTCAGTACCTGCTCTAAAGTTATCTGGCCCAAGTGTATTGGCAATCATGCGCACGATTTCAGCGCCTTTCTCGTACACCGTAGCGGTATAAAAGTTATTGATCTCAACGAAGCTCTCAGGACGCACAGGATGCGCAAGTGGCCCTGCATCTTCAGCGAACTGATGAGCGCGCAAGGTTGCTACATCGTCGATCCGCTGTACCGCGCTCGACTGTTGGTCGGCTGAGAACGACTGATCGCGGAACACCGTAAAACCTTCTTTTAGGCATAATTGAAACCAATCGCGACAGGTAATACGGTTACCTGTCCAGTTATGAAAGTACTCATGGGCAATAACGGCTTTGACATTAAAGCTACGCGCATCAGTCGTGGTCTCAGGACTCGATAACACACAAGCGGTATTAAATATATTAAGGCCTTTATTCTCCATAGCCCCCATATTGAACTGACTTACTGCTACGATCATATAGCGATCTAAATCGTAAGCACGGCCATAATTGACCTCATCCCAGACCATCGAGTCTTTGAGCGCTTGCATACCGACATGACATTTATCGATGTCACTGGCTTTGGCAAATAACTCAAGAGTGACCTCACGACCTTCACTGGTGATGTGCTGATCGGTAAGCACTGCTAAATCAGCGAACACACAGGCGAATAGATAGCTCGGCTTATTAGTCGGATCGTGCCAAATCGCATAATGACGATCGGTATCGCCTGCGACTTCTCCTTGCTCAACTAAATTACCATTGCCGAGCAGCGTTGGAAAAAGCTTATCAGCCTCAAGACGGGTAGTAAAGACCGATAGCACATCGGGGCGATCAGGATAAAACGTTATCTTACGAAACCCCTCAGGCTCACACTGCGTGACAAACATCGTCTCCGCGCCTGTACCCGCTATATATAAACCCTCAAGCGCAGTATTAGTCTGTGGGCAGATTCTCACCTGTAGCTCTAAGGTCAACTCATTTGGGGCATCGGTGATCGTCAGCTTATTGGCATCTTGATGATAACGCTCGGTCGATAGTGTCTCGCCATCAAGCTTGATAGTGAGCAGCTCCATATCCTCACCGAACAGTACCAAATCACCTGCGCTCTGTCGTGACATGACCAGCTTACTGTCCACTGTGGCGTCATCAGCAAATAATTTGATATCCAAATCCACCGTTTTTATCGTAAAACTTGGTGGCTGATAGTCTTTTAGATTAATCTTATTACTATGTTCACTAGGATTGTGATCGGGAACATCAGGCATTTGGGCATTGATAATAGTGTTATTATTGTCGGTAATTGACATGATACTTCCTATTTAAATAAATAATTTGTCGAGATCAGGGTCTGTTTGGGTTGGTATAAAATTTTATTTCAAGTATAGTTTATTTTCAGGCGCAACCCTATCAAAGAATGGTCAGTACTATGGTTAATCATTATGCAAAATAATCTTAAGTCTCCTAAAGTCACTCTACCATTACTAGTAGCCTACGTGACCGAATTATCGACGACGCTAAAGGACAAAGATAAAAATACAGATCTATTATGGGTTACGGAGAATAAAGACGCTTTGTCGCTTCTGAATGATCAAGCTTATGCTGATACAGCCACAAGTTATGCGATAAACGCTACGGCTATTACTCTACTAGCGCTAGCAAAACAAACCTCTCTTAGTCGCTATAACTTGGCGTGCTTTTGGTTGCCGACATTGACAGAGGAGACACTACAGCCTTATATTCCGTTAATGATGCGCTACCGTGATCTCTATGCGGCGCACCTGATAATCGCAGTAAGCCAAGAGATCGATCTGCGTCACTATGGCCTGATACCTTTAGATATCGTTAATCATGAGCAAGCCGCTCCTTACGCAGCCTTAGATATAACTATTTGGCAATTTAACATTTATGATTATAAGCAATTGCCAAACTGGTTAAATAGCGATTATTGGGCCAACCCTGAGAACTGGGATAAGCGTCGCTGGTAAATGATAATTTATAGCAGTCGTTATAATGATCGCATGGCGGTATCACTAAAAAAACATAATCGAAAGACATAATCAAAAATTATCAATAAAGACATGTATCACCTTTTAATCGCTTGATAAAGCCATTCGATATGTAAATAGATGACCACTTACATAATAATAAGTAGACTTCGATCAGATTTACAGTAATACTACTTACACATCTTAACACCGACTCTACTATGAGCAGCAATTGCTCAATTTTTGCATCCGTTTTGACAATAAAAATATTTATCAAGCACTTAGGAGCTTCACATGTCACGCTATACTACTTTTTCTAATACGACCGCTAAACGTTTTGGCAGAATTGCAGCTCTAGCGGTATTATCTGCTACCGTTGCGATAACCACAGGTTGTGCTACCAAACGCGCAACCTCAGAGGTTGTGGTTGCACCTTTAGGTATCCCAAGTGGTCAAATTGGTTATACTGGCGGCGCACTAGTTAATAACTCTAATGCTATCATTGGCGCTGCTGACAACTTGCAAGCGGTAGTCTATTTTGACTTTGACAGTAGTGCTATTACGGCTCAATCTGCAAGCATTCTTAATCAACATGCGAACCTATTAAGCTCAAATCCTGCCGCCAGCGTACTGATCGCAGGTAACACCGATGAGCGTGGCAGCCGTGAATATAATATCGCTCTAGGTGAGCGCCGTGCTCAAGCCGCTAGTGCTTATTTAGCAGGTCAAGGCGTCGCGCCTAATAATATCCGTGTGATTAGCTACGGCGAAGAGCGTCCTGCTGTAGCTGGCAATAGTGAAGAGGCCTACGCGCAGAATCGTCGCGCTGAGCTCTCTTATTAATTATAAAAGCGTCCAACACGCTCTGATCAACCAGCTGTTATAAAATTAACCCAGTGATATTATTATTGCTGGGTTTTTTAGCATTAAAATTGAGCTTGTCTTTAACAACACAAAACTTTAAAACACTCACTAATACTGATGTTTGCACTTATGATATCACTTAATAATATTCAGTTTACTCAGCTTGATGCTAATAGTTATTGCGCTACAGCAAGCTTAGCGCTGACTGTGCCGATAGTAGGGTCAGACGCTTGGACAGATAAAACCTCAAAACGTCAGAATCAACGCAACGGTGTGCGACTACTGCTACAAAGGCTACTGACTGAGCTGGCTATCGTAGATACTTTAGATGAGTTGGCGTTCCCCTATAGACTCAGCCGTCATGGCTACTATGTATGCTTTAGCCATTCGGCGGATAAAGTCGCGGTAGCTATCAGCTATCAGCAAGCTGTCGGTATTGATGTTGAGGTTAATACCGTAGCTTGGAAAGTCGCCAAACGTTATTATCATGCCAGTGAAATTGCGATACTAGAGCTATTACCAAACGCGAAACGCGATTATTTAGTCAAGCTACTTTGGCAAGTCAAAGAAAGCTTAATTAAAATTGATCAAAATAAGTTAGCAGCAGGATTGGGTGTGCCTTATACGGCACTGGCTAGACAGTTAGTTGAAAATGATGATATAGCTGATAGCTCATCTATTCAATTGAACCATCATCACGCTGCTAACCGTCAGCTTATGATTCTTGCAACACAACAGACGATTGTTGTTTTTTAGTAAAAAATACATGGTTAGTCGATCACTTTAGACATTTACAAGTTTTACTTCAGTAGATTTCAGCCATAAAAAAACGACCCAAAGGGTCGTTTTTTATTACTTTACTATTTATAAGAGATCTAAGTCTCTTATAAATTAGAAGCGGTAAGTTGCGCCTAACTTAACGATTGGTAACCACTCAGCGTAGTTTTTATCTTCCAATTCTCTTTCAGCTATTGCAGCTACGCTAGAAGAAGTTTCACCTGTTACCGCACCAGTCTCATCTCTAACAACAAGGTTGTTAGAAACTGAATTAATGTCAGCATCTGTTTTACCTAGGTAAGCAGCACCGATTTCACCGAACACACCGAAGTTATTAGTAATGTTAGGACGGAAACCGATAGTAGCATAAGGTGCTAATTCATTACGATGCTCAAGAGTACCTTTCAAAGTACCTACATCATTAGCATTGTACTGGTTGCCATTAACTTTGTATATGCCACCATTAGGGTTAGAGGTTACTTCGATATCATTGTCAGGAACGATGATACCAGCACCCATAGTGAACCAGTTCGCTGCTGGACGTAACTGAACACCCATGTACGGGTTACTAAAATCAGCATCTACATCATAGTTTACGTCGTTAGCGTCGAAGTCACCACCGAATAGATCAGCAACATCGCCACCTGCCCAACCTGCTTGTAGTTCAACTTTATCGTTGATACTGTAACCTAAGTTAGCACCATAACCCATTGAACCAACCTCAGCGCTGATAGAGGCTGGGTTTAACAAAGTACCGAAGATAGTTTTAGTACCACCAACTAGTGCACCAGTAGTGTTACGGATACCACCAACTACCGCACCAGTAGTATTACGGATAACACCTCTGTCTTCATAAGCATAATTAGACGAGTTAGTAGGCTGTACTGCATTACCGTCAACCATATAAACTGGCTCAGCGGCTAGAGCAGCAGTTGAAGCTAAAACAGCGGCAGAAATTGCCGTTAATTGAATAATTCTCATGGTGGTTCTCCTAAAGTATGAAATGTAGCCCGAAAAAAACGATTATTTGGTATTGTTTTAAACAATCAGTTTGTTGAGCAGATTAAAACAATTTTGGCTCAAAAAGTCACCCCTAAAAGCACTCTTTTTATTTACTGTTATGTAAATATTGCATAGCAATTGTAATGATTACTAATACAACCTGGCTATACAGGCTTTGTGGTTACATTACACCTGCAAATCAGTTTTATAGAGTAGCTACTAAACCTTATTTAAAATTAGGAGTTACAAGTCAAACCTTACTTCATTTTTACAACATCTATCAGTGACGCCTATTATGACACCGCGTATGGTATACCACTACATGTAACACAAATGTTGTATTTTGTTAGTATTTCTTATTTATATTAATGCTACGTTTTAAGAAAAAGTTGTATTTTATTAGCTGTATTTGTATAAGCTCAATCTAATTAGTCTAGCCTAACGGGCATATTGAGCACTAAGAGCGTCATCCCCTAACCAAGTAGACAAAGGATGCTGACCTGATTGATAAGGATTTTGAAGATGTTGATCAATATAACTTTGCCCCTCAGCACTAAAACAATCCACGAGCTGGCGTGACCATTTTGGATTCTTATCTTTCTCTATAAGCAGTGCGCGTACCCCTTCTTTAAAGTCAGGATTGGCGGCGCAGTGCACAGCAACATTCAGCTCTAAATACAAGACTTGCTCTAAAGAGAGCTGTGCAACCTTATGATACAGCGTAAAGGCAAGCGCGGCGGTAACTGGACAGCCTTGTTTATAGGTGTTGATGGCTTTTTGTACCCAAGGGTCTTGAGCAAATGCCGTATCAAGCTTAGCTAAGGCGCTATCATCTCGCAATAGCGCATCGATATCTAGCAAGTCACCACTATTCATGATTTGTTGAATCGGCTGCCAATGAGTCGCCAGTTTACTTTGATCAAGATCGGCTTTGGGCATCTTGGCTAAGGTGCGACTGACTATACTATAGGCGCTGATGAGATAGCTGGAGTCAAATACTGACTGCCAATCGCTTGCTAATAGCTTTTGCAAGAGCAGATCGTAATCTTGGCTATCAACGCTGTACTCTGCAAGACTCGTAAATAAGGCATCATTACCATTACAGTGCACACCCGTCAGCCCTAAAAATAGTCCTGTTTTGGCTGGCATACGCGACAAAAACCAGCTACCAGAGGCATCGGGGAATAAGCCGATAGTGATCTCAGGCATCGCAAAACGTGTGCGCTCAGTGACAATCCGATGACTACAAGCGGCCATCAACCCCATACCGCCACCCATGATAATACCATCGCCCCACAAGATTAGCGGCTTGGGATAAAAGTGCATCTGCCGATAGAGCTTATACTCATCACCAAAAAACTCAGTGGCATAAGGGTTAGGCATTGGCGCATCGACGCCCATACTGTCGTAGAGCTTACGGATATCGCCACCTGCACAGAATGCTTTATCGCCTGCTCCCCTTAACAGTATTGCTACTATTTCAGGTTGCGTCTGCCACTGCTCAAGTTGCTGTGATAACAGCTGGCACATCTCTACACTTAGCGCGTTTAGAGACTTTGGGCTGTTTAAGGTCATAACACCTAGATAATGACCGCTAGTAGTTTTTTCGGTCGTAAAAATCACAGGAGCATCTGCTGCTGGACGCTCGTTGGTTTTGGCACTACTAACATTGTTATTACTTATGTCAGTATCATATTTAGGATCGTTTGCTGCGCTCATAAAATGGCCTATATGGTTTAAAAATTAGGGTGAAAAAAGGGAACGTGCTGTGACACAGTTAGAGTTTTCTAAATAGATAAAACATCCTAATACAATGGCTCTAGTCCGTCCTCTTGTAGCAATTGCCGCGAGATAATGACGCGCATAATCTCATTGGTGCCTTCTAATATCTGATGCACACGCAAATCACGCACATGGCGCTCAAGCGGATAATCATTGAGATAACCATAGCCGCCATGCAACTGTAGAGCTTGGTTCGCAACCTCAAAGCTCAAATCAGTTGATAGACGTTTTGCCATCGCGCAATAGACGCCAGCTTGGGGATCATGGCTATCGACTTTACTGGCGGCTAAATAAATCATGTGCCGCGCGGTAATCGTTTGAGTAAGCATATCAGCCAGCTTGAACTGTACCGATTGCAGATCTGCTATCGGACTACCAAACTGACTGCGCTCTTTGACATAGCTAGTCGCAGTCTCAAGCGCGGCTTGCGCAGTACCGACCGCACAGATACCGATATTAATACGACCGCCATCCAAGCCTTTCATCGCCATTTTAAAGCCTTCGCCCTCCTCGCCTAAGCGATTCGCCACTGGAACTTTTACCTTATTAAAGCTGATCGTACGCGTTGGCTGCGCCTTCCAGCCCATCTTATGCTCGCTCTTACCGTACTCAATGCCTTCGCTATGCGCATCAACGACAAATGCAGAAATACCTTTGGGCCCAGCTGCACCTGTACGTGCCATAACGACTAACACATCAGTCGCGCCTGCCCCTGAGATAAAAGCCTTTTCGCCTGTTAATAAATAATAGTCGCCATCTCTAGCAGCTTTGGTACGCAAGGAAGCAGCATCTGAGCCTGCATTGGCCTCGGTTAGACAATAACTACCGAGTAACTCACCATTGACCATCTGTGGCACATACTGCTGCGCTAATGACGCGCTGCCATACTCGCCAATCATCCAGCACACCATATTATGAATGGTCATATAGGAAGCTATAGAGGTATCACCCCAAGCCAGTTGCTCAAATATCATAGCTGAATCTAAACGCGATAAGCCTAAACCTTCGTAATCTGTAGACGTATATAAGCCCAAAAACCCAAGTTCAGCCGCTTGCTTGATGACTTCTACTGGAAAGTAGGACTCTCGATCCCAAGTAGCCGCGTTTGGTTGCAGCTCTTTAAAAGCGAACTGCTTTGCAGTTTGTTTAAAAGCAATTTGCTCATCGGTTAATGAAAAATCCATCAATTACTCCTTCATCGTTGAATTAGTCTTTATGGGTTAAGTCGCTTTTATAGATAAACAGTATAATAAAAAATCTCATACAAGCTATAAGCTTTTATAAAAACAGCCTTGACACTTTTAATGGGTAGCTAGCTTGGCGGTACGCTTGGACTTAATCATGCCAAAACTTGCCATTAATAGCGCCAATACCTGCACAAATAACAGCAGCCATACCGTAAGCGACCATTGTCCATGGGTATAAGCAATACCGCATAGCCACGCGCCCAATGTGCCACCTGCATAGTAGCCCATATAATACAGCCCTGAGGCTAGTGAACGACCTTTTTTTACATTGACAGCAATGTAACTAATCGTTGCCGCTTGGGTGACAAACACGCCAGTAGACATAACCGCCAGCCCTAACACTACGCCCCATAGCGGTGTCATCAGAGTCAAGAGCACGCCGAGCATCGACACTACTACTGCCACTTGTATCGTTCGCGCTGAGCCAAATCGATTGAGTAGAGAAGTGGTCAATGGGGTGATAACGACCCCAATTAGATACACGGCAAAAATATTCGCTAGCTGACCAGTGCTCAGCTCATAAGGCGTATTAGCCAAATGCAAATTAATAAAGGTAAAGCAGCCCACCAGTGAGAACAAGACACAAGCGCCGAGCAGACAAGCGGTCACCACATAACGATCGGTCAGATGCTCGCCAAGAGTTTTTATAGCAGAGCGAAAGTTAGGATTGGCCCTAAAGCAGCGTGATTGGGGCAAGGCTCTCGTCACCCAAACCGCGCCAATAAGGGTCATGCCAGCCATCACATAATAAGCGTGTCGCCAGCCGATAAACTCCTCTAAATGCCCTAGTATAAAGCGTCCCATAAAGCCGCCAAGCACCGCGCCTGACACATAAAAGGACATTAGTTCAGTCACTGCCTTGCCTTCAAACTCCTCACCTATATAAGCAATTGCCACCACCGTGATGCCAGGCACGGATAGACCTTGCATAAAGCGCCATAATCCTAGCCAGCCAAGCGTTGGACTCTGCGCAATAAGCGCTGTTGGAATAGCTAAGAATAATAACGCGCCAACGATAAAGACCTTGCGACCTATAGCATCCGATAACATCCCCAAAAATGGCGACATAATCGCAATCGCTAATATCGTTGCACCAACGATCATCCCTGCCTGTACCTCAGTCGCAGCAAAATCGGTCATTAACACAGGTAGTATCGCCTGTATCGAATACACCTGTAAAAAGGCAAATACTCCAATGAGCCCAATGGTCAGCTTGAGCACCAGCGATGGCGAGCTGGCTTGTGGTGACTGTAGTGACATGGGCGCTGAGTCGTTAGAAGTTGATGTTTTAGAGTTATTCACAAGGAGGCTGACTATGTTGGACGCGGTTTAGCTGGCGTGGCTAGTAGGAGTAAAATCGTAAAAACCAATCTTGATATGCGCTTAGTGATTACGGTTGTAAGTACGCTATGGTAGCACATTGTAAGATGGTCTCAGCGCTAAAAAGGGTGCAATAACAGTGCAATAACTAGGGTCTGTTGATTATTATTAATAAATAAATATCTAGCGTCATCTGTTGTCGTATGACTAATTTTAACCCTTGTTTTTAATGACAGAGCTGTTTAGTATAAATCAACAATAATTTACTTTTATATTATTATAAAACTTCTAACTCATTGGACACCTCTTGGAGCTATTATGGTCAAACCTACCTCTCGCAAAAACGCTTATACCGATAATAGCTTCGCCTCATCCGACCTCAAAACTATCTTACATTCAAAACGCGCTAATATTTATTATTTATCGCACTGTAGGGTAATGCAAAAGTGACTTAGAAAGCACAGGTACAGTTGACCAAACTCATATCGCACTTCATCACCGCATAGGTTACTTAGAAATGAATGATTGATTGACTTTATCTATCCAATAGCATCATCTAATTCGTCAAACGCTTTTTTAAATGTTCTAAAACTACTATCGTCTATGATAAGGACAAACTTACCGCTGCATTCTATCTCAACAACTTTCAAAATTAATTTTCTTCAATTGCTTGAAGCTCAAATTTTATCGCTCTAAGACGCAATATTGATGCGCCTAGCGGCATGTCATTAAAGACGCGCTTTATATCACCTTCACTGTGCATACAATACTGCTGTGTTCTAGCCGCTAGCAACCTTGTATACTCAAGCGAGCGATCAGAATAAATCAAGCGGCTGGCAGGCTGACCATCAATAGTCATATTTTGGCGTTCATATTTTCGAGCGTCTGAATAGCGCTGTGCTATTTCGCTGGCAGGTATATCATGCATCAGGCTCATAGCTGTTAAACGCCTGTAGCTACGATTCATGTTTTCCTTAGCTTGTTCGGTTGTCATACTACCTGCAGGCATCAAATCATCTACTGCCATCATGAGATAAACGGCACAGATAAGGCTGTCATCCTCATTTAAGATGCTAGCCTGCGTTGTAGATGGCACGCCCAAACTAACCCCAATACCTATCGCTACCAATCCCGCCTGTAACCGCATGAGCAAGCCCTCTATCCGATATGTTTTGACTGATTGTATCATTATTGCTTTGAACAATAATAGACTTTGTGTTCGACCTACCATCTAGGCAGTGAGTGACTTTGAGCATATTAGGTATCTTGATCATAGACGTAGCTGGAAAGTTGGCAGGAGCAATTCGCGTCTTAAAAATAGCCAGAAAGGCCGCTAATCATTAGCGGCCTTTCTGGCTGAATGCCCAATTCTTAGTTCTATCTACTCACAGCTCGCCTCACCCGTACGATGGTTGATCGCGCCATTGGCTTTTAGCAACTGCTGCATCTCAACTAACCCGCGAGTACACGCATAGGAATATGCGCCTTGGTTATATGAGCCTAAGCTTTTGTTATCAGTGGTTGCTACTAAATTGGGGTTAGCACCTTTAGATAATAGATATTTCACCGTCTCTAAACGATTATTACTGGCTGACACCATGATTAGCGTCTCCCCATCGCTCTCACGAGTTTGATCGTTTAGATCAACGCCTTCACTAGCATCCAATAAGTTATAAACCTTTTTAACTACGTTAGTATTCTTGCCTAATGCCGCTGACTTTAGCACATTATAGACGTCACCTTTATCAGTAGCTTGCAGACTAGCATCTTGGTCAATCAGATAATCTACCATATCCTCATAACCGATAAATGCCGCCCAGCCAAGAGCCGTTTGACCTAGATTACCCGTGTCTTTTGCTTCTAAGTTTTGACCACTCTCAACCATGTATCTAACCGTAGGTAGATCGCCTTTTTTGACCGCATCAAACCACTTAGCATCAACGCCAGTCGATGGCTTGGCATAAAAGTTACGATAAGATAGCTTGTCCTTATTGACGATATCGAAGTTTTCAGCGGCGCTAAAGCGATAGCCCGTTTGCGGGGTAGGTGCAGTTTGTACGGCTGTAGTCGTGGTATTAGCTTTAGAGTTGCTATTTGGGCTTATATTTGAGCAGCCTGTCATCAGCATAGCCGTCATAATAGCTGAAGCGCTTAGTTTAAAAATATAATTCATGGTATAGCCTCAGATAAGTAAAAGAATAAGTAGCATCAATATCAAAGACTTTTTTGAAAATAACACTAATTAAAGATCATTTAGTAAAGCTAAATTGTAATGCATAGCTTTAGAATAAGAAGACAAAACGCTGTATAGCGTTTGTTACCTGTGTTATCACTTAAAGGAAATAATAGGTACTATTCACCTTAAATATTATTAATTCAAAGTAAAATAGGAATAATCACTATGTCAGACAAAATCCATGATTTAGGCGCAGGTTTTTGGAGCATTCGTGGCTCGTTTGTCAGAGACAACATCATCGATATCGGCAATCAATCAGCGTTAGTCAAACTAGCATCAGGCAAGTTCATCCTCCTAGATAGCTATACCCTCACTGGTGAAGTGCGCGCACAAGTTATGGCTTTGACTGATAACGGTCAAGATATAGAAGCCGTGCTCAACGTGCATCCTTTTCATACTGTACACTGTGCTCGCGTTGCCAAAGACTTTCCGCACGCTACCTTTTATGGCAGTGCTCGTCATCACAAAGAGGTTCCAGAAGTCGATTGGAACGAGGATTATGTCGAAAGTAAAGCAGTAGCTGAGCGCTACCCAGAGCTTAAATTTTCAGTTCCTAAAGGAATTTATTATATAGCGCCAGATGATTCGATACATTCAGGCTCGCTGTTAGTTTTTCATCCTGCTAGTCAAAGCTTGTATGTGGATGATACTATTCAGACTCCGCCCTCCAAGCTATTTGACGAAGTGCAAGCAAATATAAATTTGCATGCGACTACCTTGAAAGCGCTCATTGATGAGCCAAACGCGGGCAAAGACTATTGCGACTGGGCAATAAAGCTTGCGCATGATTGGCGTGAGACACGTCATTTCTGTAGTGCGCATTCTGGATTAGTCGTATTTGCAGAAGGTGAGTTTGAAGAAAAACTGCTAGCGGCTATCGATAAAGCGCGTTCAACTTTAGAAGCAGGATAAATTATCATTAATCTCAAACTTTAAAACTCAACTGTTAAAACTTAAATTTTAGAGATATGTACAATCAATTGTACATATCTCTGAAATAAAAACTAATTAGGAGATATCAATGTCAGAGAAAATTCATGATTTAGGCTCAGGATTTTGGAACATACGTGGTGATTTTCGTATTGGTGGCGTTATCAACATCGGCACCCAGTGTTCACTAGTCAAGCTTGAGTCAGGCAAATTTATCTTTCTGGATAGCTATACGCTAACCGATGATATTCGCTCAAAAGTTATGGGCTTGACGAACGATGGTAAAGATGTAGAAGCAGTGCTCAACTTGCATCCTTTTCACACTATTCACTGTGCGCAAATGGCGAAAGATTTTCCGCAAGCTGTCTTTTATGGTAGTAGCCGTCACAAGCAAAAAGTAGCTGATGTAAGTTGGAGCGATGATTTAGTTGAGAGTAGAGCTGTAGCGCAGCGCTATCCTGAGCTTGAATTTTCACTATCGCAAGGGATTTACTATATTCATGCCAACGAGATGATTCATGCAGGCTCGCTTTTAGCTTATCATCCGGCTAGTAAAAGCTTGCACGTCGATGACACTTTTATGAGTCCGCCTACTAAGTTGCTTGGGAAACTACTACCAGAGATTATGCTGCATCCGACAACTAAAAAAGCACTTGAAGACAATTCAAACGCAGGTAAAGAGTATTGTGATTGGGCAAGTAACTTAGCTCATGACTGGCGTGAAGTGCGCAACTTCTGCGCCGCACACTCTTATTTGGTTAGATTTAAAGAAGGCGAATTTGAAAAATCTTTGCTTAAAGCAGTCAATAAAGCTCGTCCTAAACTTGAAAATCCTTAAGTCAATTAAAGCTTAAGCGTTTGTATTAAAAATCGAGCATTAATAATTAGGAAAAACTTTATGGCAAAATTAGAATCCAATATCGAGTTAGAAGCCGCTGCTTTTCGTCGGTTATTAGCTCATCTAGACGAACGTAAAGATGTGCAAAATATCGAACTTATGAATCTTGCTGACTTTTGTCGCAACTGTTTATCTAAATGGTATAAAGCGGCTGGTGAGGAGCGCGGCATTGCAATCGATTATGAAGAGGCACGCGAACTCGTTTATGGTATGCCCTATTCTGAATGGAAAGACAAGTATCAACTAAAAGCAACGCCTGAACAGTTGGCGCGCTTTAATGAAATTGAAGCTGCCAAGAATAAAGCCGATTAAAATTAAAAGTAGTCTTCTAAGCTTAAAATTTTAACCGCTAAATAGTGAAAAATAGCCGCTGAGTTAGCGGCTTTCTATTGCCTTGAGTATGCTGCTAAATCCTACTGTACCTTGTTTCTGCATTTTGCGATCAAGTAAACGACCGATTAATGGCAATGGGACTACTATTCGACCTTCGGACACCCAAGTCACCCGTGTGGTGCCATCGCCTAAATCTTTTAGATCAATAATGCCTTTATCGTGCTGCATTTTTACAGGCCTAGCTTTTTCTATTTGATATTGCATGTGAGTCGGACGCTCAAACGCAGTAATTCGCTCCCAAAATTTGACGGGGCCCGTCTGTATAGTACGCAGAGCGCCAACACCATTACGCTCATCGTCACCCTCAGTCACTAACTTAGCAACCCCTACAGCTTTGAATGATCCATAACTGGCATGATCGCTCAGTGCTTCAAACACCTCATCAATCGGCTTTTTTATAATGCGTTCTACTTTTATTTTAAACATTAGGTTATCTCGTTATAGTTAAAGGATTTAGCTTTCTTTTATATTATTCACAGATAAGTTCTATAGTTGTACTGCTGCCACAATCAGCGAAACGACCACGATTAACGTCACATACTTTCTCACGGTAAAATATTTGTCATCGATTACTCGTGCTTTATTAAGTCCATAATCGATAATGAGTAAAGCAATAAAGCTAATAATAAGCAACCAAATAAAGCCTGCAATTGATAATATTAAAAAGCCAAGCCATAGCGCCAGCGCAACAATATTACTTAATATAGGCAATTTAACTGCCCAAGCATTGTCATCGGCTAAGCTCAAATGATTACCCCACTGCGCGCCAGCCATAAAGGTAGCAATCACTAGACCATAAACCGCTAGAATATGCTCAGTCGCACCCAAAGCCTGTATCGCATCGATCCCAATAGTAATCAGCACAGCACAAGCTATAAAAGGGATGGTACCTGCAAAAGTCAAATAAGGACTGGGTTTTTTCATAGCATTGTTTCGTTTTCTTAGTGTCTATATTTCATTAGTTTTTCAATTAATATCTGGTAGCGAATTAATTCCTACGTCCATCTATCGATAAACTCATTTTTAGGATCATGCTGCTGGGTTTGTTTTGATAGATTGAACTGTCGGCAGCCTCTAGGATCAGCCCCTACTCCTGCCAAATATTGCCAATTACCCCAGTTGCTGGCGACATCATAATCGATCAGCTGCTGCTCAAAGTAAGTCGCCCCATAGCGCCAGTCTAACCCCAACTCATGAATAAAAGCGCTGGCTACTATCTGCCGACCACGGTTGGACATATAGCCCGTGCTATTGAGCTGCTTCATACAGGCATTGACTATAGGGTAGCCCGTTTCGCCCTTTTGCCACTCCTCTAAGCGCTGCTCTCTGGGCGCTTTGCCCGAGCGATTATCGTACAGCGTTGTCGGCTTGTGACTGCTGATGCCTTGGAAGGTAAATAGCTGCTTTTGATGAACGTCGGCATACCAATAAAAATACTCACGCCAGAGCAGCTCAAACCATATCCAATAAGTTGACTTATTAGCGACAATTTCACGCTCATACTGACGTAAGCGATTGAGCAGCACCTTCACTGATAGTGAGCCATTCGCCAGCCAAGCAGAGAACTTAGTAGAGTGTGTCCAGTCATCAAGTGTATTACGTGTCTCTTTATAAATGCTGGGCGCATCAGATTCAAAATAGCTATTAAGATGCTCTATAGCGCTAGTCTCACCGCCTTTAAACTGACTTTGAGGATTAACTTTTGACTGATTATCAGCACTACTATCGATAACTTGGCTGCTAAAAAACAGCTTATCTTCGTTGCTGTTGATCAAAGAATCAGGCATTTTTGGCAGCGTCGCTGGTGTTTGAGTAATAAGTAAATCAAAGTCAGCAGTCAATAAATCATGATCATACTCAACCTTTTTACGGAACTGAGTAAAGCTCTGCGGTAACGCTTTGGTCGGCATATCATCAAACAAGGTCGTGACCGCTTGCACATGCCAATCGATATTTGGGTACTTATCTTGCAGCGCTTTATAAGCTCGATTTTGCGCGTAGTCTGCCATTTGGCTCACGCAGACATCCGTGACCTGTTGTGCTTCGATAAGCTGACATAACTGCGTAAAAGTGTCTGACTGTGCTGACTCATCCTGTGAATTGCTATGCTGAAAGCCGTCATTTTTTAGGCACAGTAGCCTATTGCCCAGCTGCTGCAAGGATTGATCTAAATCTGCCAAGCTATCAACTAAAAACTGCCGACGAGCATCTCCCATCTCATCAAAATGATAAGCCTGACTCCAATTATTTGAGTTTGAGCTATCCACTAGTGCTTGCGCGTAGACCAGTAGCAGTCGTCCGTTATTATCATCAGTCAATTGGGCGGCTTTAACTAAAGTGGCGTTATCATGAACGCGTAAATCATTATGAAATAGCACTAGTGATGTTTTGGCAGTAGGTGGACTATTTACAGGCGTATTTGACATCGTTACGGTTCCAAAAGTTATTGTTCTATGTCTCTTAAACTAGGTCATATTAAACTATAGTATCTAAAGAAACATCGAACAGTATATGGCTTGTTAACCGCGTGTATTAATACTACTTTTGCTTTACTTATATTATGTAGGTATTACATCTTCACTAAGCTGTTATTGACTAAATTTAAGCTGACTGTTTAAATAGTTCCTCTCTAGGAGAATGTTATGACTGTAGAACACGTTGTGATTCACAAACGTAAAATCGTAAATGAATTTTTGATAAAACTCACCAAAGAAGAACCACAAATGTACTATGCCACAACCTCTGAGGTGGCACGCAGTATCCATAAGATGATCAAAGAGCATACCAATCGCTTGTCAGTAGAAGATCAGGCGCTCGTTAGGCACATGACCATCGATGAGATCAAAGATATGTTAGGTTTTCACCTTGATTAATCCTACTATCAAAGCTCCCATAGAAAAAGACTGCCTATACAGCAGTCTTTTTTTCATTTTAAAAACATTATTTTAAATCATCTGAGTAAAAACAGCCGTTTTTAGAAAGGATAGTTACGAGGCTCATGCTGCACAGATATCCAATGCAAAGTTGTAAACTCTTCTAACACCCATTCGCCATTAAAGCGCCCAATACCAGAGTTTTTCTCCCCACCGAATGGTGCATTACTTTCGTCATTAACGGTGATGTCATTGATATGGGTCATGCCTGCTTTGATACCGCGAGCGAAACGCAGACCTTTTTCCATATCTTCGGTAAATACTGCACTTGATAATCCATACTCAGTATCGTTAGCCAGCTTTAAGGCTTCATCCTCATCTTTGGCACGGATAATACCGACTAATGGACCAAATATTTCATTACAAGATAAATCCATATCAGCAGTAACCTCAGTAAAGATATGCGGCGGCACCACTTGCCCCTCAATCTCGCCACTCATAATCATGTTCGCGCCAGCATCTTTTGCTTTAGCGATTTTATCTTTGATTGATTTAAGCTGATCTTCATTAATAATAGGTCCAATCGCTGTATCTTGATCGTTAGGATCACCCACTTTTAACGTTTTTACATGCGCGTGAAAACGCTCAACGAAATCATCATAAATAGCATCTTCAACGATAATGCGGTTGATAGCGATACAGATTTGACCTTGATGCAAGAACTTGCCAAACACCGCCGCTTTTACCGCGTTATCTAAGTTAGCGTCTTTTAGCACTACGAAAGGGTTATTGCCACCCAGCTCTAATGCTAGCTTTTTAATAGTATTACCACTGTTGGCCAGCTCGCCGATATTCTTACCGACTGATGTTGAACCTGTAAAAGAGATGAGTCTTGGGGTGTCATGAGTGACGATAGCATCACCAATCTCGCTACCTGCCCCAACCACTACATTGAGCAGCCCCTTTGGTAGTCCCGCTTCTTCAAATATCTTGGCAAGCAGTAGACCGCCTATAACTGGTGTATCGCTGGCAGGCTTCAGCACTACTGCATTACCTAGCGCTAGAGCTGGTGCAATTGAGCGCTGGGTCAGATGAAACGGAAAATTCCATGGACTAATCACTGCAATAACCCCAATAGGCTCACGATAAATAAAATTCTCTTTACCCGGAATCTTTGAAGCACGTATCTCACCATGCACACGACTAGGGAAACCTGCTGCCTCTACTGTAATGGCGCGTGCACTGCTAAACTCGACCATCGCCTTGATACGCGTACTGCCCGACTCCTTGACTAGCCAATCAACGATCTCATCTTGACGCTGATCTAAGATGCTAACCACTTTATGTAGTAGTGCACCGCGTTCGGCTGGGCTGGTTTGTGCCCATTCAATCTGTGCTATTTCTGCCGCTTTATAAGCCTCATCTAATTGGCTTTGCGTGGCTTGCTTAATCTCAACTAAGGTCTCACCGTTGAATGGGTTGGTGTCGGTATTGACGCTATCGTCTTGACCTTTTTGCCACTCGCCCGCTATATATTGAAAACTAAAATCGCTATATTTCTCAGTGCTTGATTGATTATTATTTGACATGATCATTCCTATTTTTATTCAAGTTAATGATTGTATAAATCAAGAGTTATCTAGGGCGCGTCATCAATTAAAACATTTATATTTTTATGGGCTAAAATTTACTTCAATGTTGTCCATTTGGCATTCATTGAGTCGTTATTCCAATAAGAGCGACTCTTTTCTCTCAATCATAAAAGTCTATTTTTAATGTGAGTATCATTTCGATAGTAAGTATCACGAATATACAAACCTAACTTGCTAGACGACTGGTCTAATGCTACCATAGAGGCACTTAAAACCAAAAACTATTATCAGCAGATTTTGTTGAAAAAACGTAACTCATCCAAATACGATTGGTCTAAATGCCATTTGCTCGATAGTTCAAACCAATACAACCTAATGTCAAAACCAACACAATAAGGAGGGCATAATTTTTATGTCTGCTACTACCTCAGCTGTTTCTATTAATGATACTACGCTAAACAGTACCACGCTTACCAATACTAAGACGCATCTACTGACGACCGGCTATCAGCTCCTTTCGCAGAAGGGGTTTACCGCTGTTGGTATCAAGCAAATACTAGATACCGCAGGTGTCCCTAAAGGCTCATTTTATCATTACTTTGCGTCAAAAGAAGCTTTTGGTGAAGCGATCATCAATTACTATTTTACTCGTTATAAAACGCGTTTAGATATGATTAATGAGCAAGATACTAGCGCTCAGCAAAAGCTTTATGACTACTTTCAAAACTGGTATGACACGCAGCAGAACGGCTGCGATCATGAAAAATGCTTGGTAGTAAAATTAAGTGCTGAAGTCGCTGATATGTCAGAGCCGATGCGTAAAGCGCTAGATACAGGCTATCAGCAGACTATAAACTGGTTAGCGACACATATCAAAGCTGGTTGGGCAGATGGCTCAATACCTAAGCGCGCCAATATCTCAGCGGAGAGTATCGCCAAGCGCTGGTATTTTGCATGGCTCGGTGCCAGCCTGATTGCCAAAATTAGTCAGACTAATACACCTCTATCTGAGGTCTGGCAAATGACTACGACTGAGATGGGTCGTTAAAGTATTTATAGGCTAGCTTTATTGTTGTTAGATCAATTGTTCTTGTCTAAATATCTCTATACAGCTGTTTTGTAACTATTATAAATAATGACTAGACGACCGGTCTAATTAATGTACAATGCAAACAGTTTTTGGTTATCTATGTTTATTAGACATTTATAACCAATCAAAATTTTTAATAAAACTAATTTAATTAACCTCAATAAAGATTTAGGAATATTATGAATAACTTTCAATATTACAATCCAGTACGTATCGTCTTCGGTGAAGATCAAATCCAGCAGCTATCTAAGCTAGTACCGACTGATGCCCGCGTGTTAATTACTTATGGCGGTGGTTCAGCTGAGCGCACAGGCACTTTAGCTGAAGTCAGAGAAGCACTAGCGGCTAGCGGTAGCCGTGAAGTATTTGAGTTCGGTGGTATTGAGCCAAACCCTGAGTTTGTGACCCTGCTAAAAGCAGCTGATATGGTCAATGAGCACAATATCGACTTTTTGTTAGCAGTCGGTGGTGGCTCAGTTATTGATGGTAGCAAATTTGTCGCACTGGTCTCTTCATTACATGATGATGATAATGTTGACAGTACGGTATCACGTGATAAAGCTTGGAGCGCGCTAACTAGCTATTGTAGAGATATAGACTCTGCCATTGATTTAGGTGCCGTATTAACGATTCCAGCGACGGGTTCTGAGATGAATTCAGGGGGTGTAGTCAATCATAGCGAACGCCAAGCGAAGCTACCGTTTGGTAATCCATTAGCCTTCCCTAAATTCTCTATTTTAGATCCTAGCAAGACTTTGACCTTGCCTGATCGTCAAGTGATGAATGGTGTGGCAGATGCTTTTGTGCATGTAATGGAGCAGTATTTGACTTATCCAGTCAATGCCAAGGTACAAGATGCGTTCGCTGAGAGTCTACTCAAAATCCTTATTGATGAAGGTAGAGCCGTCAAAGAAGATTCAGAGAATATGGAAGTCCGCAAAAACATTATGTGGACCGCCACTATGGCTCTGAACGGTCTCATCGGTACGGGCGTACCACAAGATTGGACGACTCATATGATCGGTCATGAGCTAACATCATTGCATGCTATTGATCATGCTCGCACCTTGACCATCGTATTGCCATCAGTACTACGTGAGCTTAAAGACAGCAAAAAAGATAAACTGCTCCAGTATGCTCGCAATGTATGGCACATCACTGACGAGGGTCAAGATGATGACGCTATCATAGAGTCCGCTATTAGTCATACTGAAAACTTCTTCCGCGAGCTCGGACTGCCAGTTAGCTTAGAAGATGCCGAATTAGATCAGTCAGCTATTGATCCGATTATCAAGCAATTGGAAGCGCATCAAATGGTCAAACTAGGTGAGCATGGCAAAAACGACTTGCAAGTATCACGCCGTATCTTAGAGCGAGCAGTGACAGCAAAAGCCAGCTAGTTGCTTTTATTAATTACCAAACGGTTGCTTTACTAGTAGCCGTTTGGCTTGATCTTCAATTGCCTAAAAACAATACTATTAATAAGAAAAGGAGCCTCCTATGAGTACTGATAAACAGTCGAGCTTTCAACAACAACAAAATAATCAAATCAATCGTCAAATTAAACTAGCCAGCCGTCCAAATGGCGCGCCAACTGCTGATAACTTTGAAATGGCGACTGGTGAGATACCGAAGCCTAATGACAGCCAGATGCTTCTGCGTACCGTCTATGCCTCACTTGATCCATATATGCGTGGACGTATGAGCGATGCCAAAAGCTACGCTGATCCGCTAGAAGTCGGTGATGTGATGCTCGGCGGTACGGTTGCGCAAGTGGTCGAATCGAATGTAGACAAATTTGCCGTCGGTGACTTGGTAGTCTCTAACTCAGGCTGGCAAGATTATAGCGTCAGTAATGGCGAAGGCGTGATCAAACTAGACAAAGATATGCCGCACCCCTCATACGGTTTAGGTGTTCTAGGTATGCCAGGCTTTACGGGTTATATGGGTCTGACCGATATTGGTAAACCGCAACAAGGCGAGACATTAGTCGTTGCTGCTGCTACAGGCCCTGTTGGGGCAACGGTCGGTCAAGTCGGTAATAAATTAGGCTTGAATACCGTCGGTGTGGCAGGTGGAGCCGAAAAATGCGCTTATGCGATCAATGAGCTAGGCTTTGATAAATGTCTTGATCATTGTGCTGATGACTTCGCTGAGCAGCTCCAAGCGGCCTGCCCTAATGGCATCGACATCTACTATGAAAACGTCGGTGGCAAAGTATTTGATGCTGTATTACCCCTACTCAATGCTCACGCGCGTATTCCAGTATGCGGTCTAGTATCACAATATAACGCTACCGAATTACCTGATGGTAAAGATCGTTTGGGCATGCTGATGGGTAATGTCCTAAGCAAACGCCTAACGGTCAAAGGCTTTATTATCTTTGAAGAGTATGGCGATCATTTCCCTGAGTTTTTAAAGACGATGGGCGCTTGGGTTGAGTCAGGTGAAATCAAAACTAAAGAGCATATGGTTGAGGGTTTAGGCGCAACACCACAAGCCTTTATCGGAATGCTAGAAGGTGATAACTTCGGTAAAACGGTCGTTAAAGTCGCTGACGTAGAATAGTTTTTGATAGTAGATAAGCTAATATTAAACCAATAATTTAAAGCACATTTAATGAATAATAGGAATAATTATGAATATTTTAATGGTACTAACTTCACACGATAAATTGGGTGATACGGGCAAAAAGACAGGTTTTTGGTTAGAAGAGTTTGCCGCCCCTTACTATGCTTTTCTTGATGCAGGCGTCAATGTGACACTCGCCTCTCCTGCTGGCGGTCAGCCACCACTAGATCCTAGTAGTGATACCGAAGATACGCAAACCAAAGATACCACGCGTTTTAAAGACGACAAAGACGCTCAAGAGCATTTGGCCACTACCAAAAAGCTTGCTGATATGAAAGCAGAAGATTTTGATTCTGTATTCTACCCTGGCGGTCATGGCCCATTGTGGGATTTGGCAGTAGATGAAAACTCTATTAACTTGATCGAGACTTTCGTCAAGCAAGACAAACCTGTTGCTTTTGTTTGTCACTCTCCAGCTGCGCTCAAAAACGTCAAAATCGATGGTGAATACTTAGTCAAAGGCAAGACCGTCACGGGCTTTACCAATTCAGAAGAAGATGCAGTAGGCCTAACAGACGTCGTACCATTCTTAGTAGAAGATGCGCTTATTGCCAATGGCGGTAACTATGAAAAAGCGGCCGACTGGGAATCATTTGTGGTTGAAGATGGTCTGTTGATCACCGGTCAAAACCCAGCTTCATCAGAAGAAGCGGCTACGCGTCTAATCGCAAAGCTTAAAGGTTAAGACCCAACTGTCTATAAATCACACCACGA
The DNA here is from genome assembly GCF_030718935.1 of Psychrobacter sp. M13. Classification (NCBI taxonomy): domain Bacteria; kingdom Pseudomonadati; phylum Pseudomonadota; class Gammaproteobacteria; order Moraxellales; family Moraxellaceae; genus Psychrobacter; species Psychrobacter sp. M13. Next base: position 1,280,069 of record NZ_CP132194.1, on the reverse strand, counting down.
AATAAGGTCGATACTATGGTTCGCTTACATCATCTCAATCAATCACGTTCATTACGCACTTTATGGCTCTTAGAAGAGCTAGGCGTGCCTTATGAGGTGGTCAGTCATCAGCGCGATGCTAAAACGCATCTGGCACCTGATAGCTTAAAAGCTGTGCATCCTCTTGGTAAATCACCGGTCATTGAAATGGATGGTGAAATATACTCGGAGTCAGGGGCCATTACTGAGCTATTGATCGAACGTTTTGCGCCAGATCGTCTACGCCCTGCTCTTGATAGCGCCGATTATGGGCATTATCTACAGTGGATTGACTTTGCCGAAAGCTCGCTGATGTTGCCATTGATGCTTGAATTGTTTACCAAAAAAGCAGGTATCAACGACAATGAGTTTTTGAACGGTTATATAGAGATAGAAAAAACCAGACTGTTCAAATATTTAGACACCTCAGTTGAGGGTAAGTCGTTTATTGTGGGTGATAAATTGAGCGGTGCTGATTTTATGCTGTCGTTTGACTTGATCATTCTTGCTCAACGTCAAAAACTAGACGCTTATCCACATATTAAACAATATGCTGAAAAGCTGGCCAGTCTTGATAGCTATCAACGTGCGATGAATCTTGAAGCTGAGCATGACGAGTCAAAGCAAGCGTAAACACGCTTCATAATAAATGCTCAATAGAAAATATGATAAAATAGCCCAAGTCTATCTTGGGCTATTTTTGTTGTTTTATTCCATTAATAACTGTACTAAGATCAGTTACTGACACGCTCATCTAGCGCCGCCAATCATAGGGGAGCTGTACCATGTCCTTACTCTATTCATTCACACAAATCATCATACGACCATGAGTACTGAATACCAGTTTAAGCCCCACGAACAACCAATGATGGTGGGCTCTCCAGCCAATCCTGACCATCCTGCACGCCGTAAAGTATTTTATTTGCTGATTGGAATTTTCGTTGGTCTCACAGCCAGCTTCCAAAATGGTCTACTTGTCGCAAATCTCACTCAAATTCAAGGCCAATTGGGATTAACGCCTGCGGAAGGTGGTTGGATATCTGTCAGCTACAATATGACCAATGCCTGTATTACCGTTCTACTGTACAAAATTCGCCAACAATTTGGCATGTCACTGTTTAGTAAAATCACCCTGTTTTTTCTGTTAGCCGCCACGAGTCTACAGTGGCTGATCAGTAGTCACTTATTAGATACGCCTAATATCGGCATCGAGCCCTATTACCTAGAGATTGTCGCAAGGGGACTTAGCGGTATGGTAGCCAGTGGCATGACCATATTGGGCTTATTTTATTGCTTGCAAGGTATGCCAACTGTCAAACGTACTAGTGGCCTAATATTGGGCTTTGGCTTGGTACAGTTCGGTATTCCATTATCCCGCATCATTTCGCCCTACCTCACCATCGATGGTCAGCTTGAAAGCTTATTTCTATTCCAATTTGGTTTGGCACTGATTTGCTTTGGATTGATTAATATCTTAGAGCTACCACCAGGTAATACAGAAAAAGTATTTGAGAAACTCGATTTTCTCAGCTTTGGGTTTTTTGCGAGTGGTCTGGCTGCATTAGCGGTCATTTTGGTGCAAGGTAGGATTTTATGGTGGACGACGCCTTGGCTTGTCTATCCACTGATGATTGCCATTGTTGGAATCAGCATCGCCTTATGGATTGAAACGCATCGCAAAAACCCAATGCTACAAGTTCGCTGGATGCGTAGCCGCAATATTATCGCCTTTATGATTACGGGCGCTGTCATGCGAATTTTGCTATCTGAGCAAAATGTCGGTGCGGCAGGATTACTTGCCAACTTAGGCTATGGTAACGATCAGCTCATTACTTTTTATGCGGTCATATTGGCTGCCAGTGTGTTGGCTTTGGTGATTAGTATTTTTAGCACCAATCCGATGGATTTACGCCGACCCGTTATTTTTGCAGTGGCATTGATTGCATTAGGCTCTTGGATGGATGTGGGTGTGTCTATTAATTCTGCACCCTATATGTTTTATCTCAGCCAATTTTTGATTGCATTTGCCGCGGTGTATTTCATGGGGCCTCTGGTTTTTGAAGGATTTTTGCGTGCGATTGCCAGTGGTCCTGCCTATATTATTAGTTTTTCCGTTATTTTTGGTATTTCACAAACGGTGGGCGGCTTGGCAGGTGCGGCGGCAATTCAGGCATTTACAACCATTCGTACGCAAGTGCATTATGCAGATATGGTCAGCTCACTGAATTTGGGTGATCCTACGTTCAGCGCTCAAATTGCTGGTACTCGTAGTATATTGTCAAACCAAACGACGGATGCAGCGCAAGCGAATGTTGGGGCAATGAGCCAAGTATTACAAGGTATTCAGCGCCAAGCAACAGTCTCCGCTTATGGTGATTTGTTTTTTATCATGGCCATTCTATCAACTGTGGCTACTGCTATGTTATTACTCAATTATTTTTACTATCGTTATCACAAACGCAATCCTCTGGCCAAAGAGCTTGCTGTTATTGCAAAAATGCGTGAACCAAAATAACGCCTTTTATTGCATGAGTGATTTTTCACTTTATTGATTTATCGCCACACCGTTTAAGTATTTGCTAATTAAACATTTAGGAGCGCGTCATGAGCCAAAAGAAACCTAGTGAACTGAATCAAACACCTCAGACGTCAACTGATGCTCCCATAACAGACGCACGTATTGCGTCAAATACCGATACCAATCAGGCCGAAAATCCTACAATAGAGCAAACGGATACCTCTGAGACAAATCCAGCTACTGACATACAAAAAGGCTCACGTGATGAGACGCCTATGCCACCAAAAGAACCTATCGCAGCGGCTACTGGCTGGTCGCCAAAGAAAAAATCCTATCTGAATTTAGGATTATTGGTTGTAATGATTGTCATTGGTGTGGCATTGATTTTATATGCATGGAAGCTGCCACCCTTCACGCCTACTGTGCAGCAAACCAACAACGCCTTTATAAAAGGACAAACCACCATTATTAGCCCGCAAGTATCCGGCTACGTCACCGAAGTGGCCGTACAGGATTTTGCCAACGTAAAAGCGGGTGATTTATTAGTAAAAATTGATGATCGTAGCTTCCGTCAACAGCTTGAGCAAGCGCAGGCCAATATAGAAGTGGCCGTTACTAACCGCTCTAGCAACACTCAAGATACTCAATCAAGCCAAGCACAAATTGAAGCACGTGAAGCCGATTTATACAGTGCCAAAGTGAGTGTTGAAAGTGCTCGTGAAGATGTCAATCGATATCAAGGTTTGGATGCTATCGGCGCAGTATCAAAGGCAGAAGTTGCTCATACAAAAGCACAACTTGCGCAAGCACAGGCAGGCGTCCAGCAAGCTGAAGCTAATTTACAAGCAGCTCGTGAAAACCGCAAAAAAACCAGTGGCAGCCGCTCCTCTTTGGACGCGAACATAAAAAATGCTGAAGCAAGTCTCAAGCAAGCACAAATTAATGTAGATAACACCATCATCACCGCGCCTGAAGCGGGACAGTTGAGTCAGGTCAGTGTCAAAGAAGGTCAATACGTTAGTGCTGGCACCCAGCTGATGTATGTCGTTCCTAAAGGCGTTTGGATTATCGCGAATTTTAAGGAAACGCAAGTCGCTAATATGGCAATTGGTGAACCTGCAACCATCCATGTTGACGCGCTTGGTGGTGCCAAATTCCACGGGCGTGTCAGCAATATCTCACCAGCGACTGGTAGTGAATTTAGCGCAGGAGCGGCAAACCCTGCTACTGGCAACTATATTAAAATTGCCCAGCGTATCCCCGTGCGCATTGACCTAGACCAAAATCAGGCTGAGCTTGCTCAATTACGTCCTGGTATGTCGGTCTCTGTCGATGTAGATACTAATATTAAAGCGAAAAGCTAGATTAAAGCGAAAAACTGGGGCATATTAAGTACGCCTCTGCATAAAAAAACCCCTTTAAATACCAGCACAAATGGATTTAAAGGGGTTTTTGTTTGGCGTTAAAACAAGCTGACATCTATCAGCCTTACACCTATTGATTTAACATCTAAGGTAATAAACGCTTAGTCGTCCAACTATTAGCATCATCTTGGGTATAGACAATTCGGTCATGTACACGGTTCGCGCGGCCTTGCCAAAACTCGATACTCTCAATAGTGATTTCATAACCACCCCAAAACTCTGGCGCTGGTACAACGCTATCTTTTGGATAGTCGCTTTTTAGCTGATCAAACTTATCTTCCATAATCGCGCGATTTGCCACCTCGCCACTTTGTGGCTCACTAATCCACGCGCCAAGCTGACTATCGTGTGGACGCTTATGAAAATAGTCCGCAGATTTGCTCGCGTCAATTTTGGCAATAGAGCCACTGATACGTACTTGGCGCTCAAGCTCATTCCAGAAGAATAAGACTTCAGCGTTTGGATTCTCAGCGATGTCTCGACCCTTGGCGCTGTCATAATTGGTATAGAACACGATACCTGTTTCGGTAATCTCGCGCATGAGTACGATGCGTACACTTGGCTTATTATCTGCGCCGCAAGTTGCCAGACTCATCGCATAAGGCTCTTTTACCTTTTGTGCTAATGCCTCATCCATCCACGTTTTAAATAGCTCAAATGGTGATGCTGGTACTGAGTTCTGATCCAAAACTCCTTTTTCGTATGATAAACGCTGATCGGTAAAGTCCATGCTCATAGTTTTTCCTTATTCGCCTTAATAATTATTAGCTTTAATCATTATTAGCTTTAATCATTATTAACTTTAGTTATTACTCGCTGCAATAAAATTGCATTAACCTAGCACAGCCTTAATATGATCGGCTAAATCATTCGCCATCACATCACACTCTATCTCGTCATCAGACTCAACCATCACCCGAATCATCGGCTCAGTACCTGACTGACGAATAAGCAGACGCCCGCGACCTTCTAAAGTATCACGTGCTTTATCGAACGCCGCTACTAGCTCAGGATAAGTGAACGGATCTTGCATTTGCGCTAAACGTATATTTACAAGCTTTTGCGGTAATACCTCAAAGCCTTCTAGCATTGCGCTTAATGCTTTATCTTGAGACTGCATAACGGCTAGTACTTGCAAGCCTGCTATGATGGCATCTCCTGTACGGCTCTTATCCAGACACAATATATGCCCAGATGGCTCGCCGCCTAATATCCAACCGTTAGCGTCAAGCTCTTGCATGACATAACGATCACCAACTTTAGCACGGGTAAAGCCAATATCGAGTCTATTAAGCGCCAGCTCAAGTCCCATATTGGTCATCAAAGTACCGACCACGCCAGCGACTTGCTGAACGCCCTGTGTCGCCAATATATAAAGGATGCCATCACCATCGATCAGTCGACCTTTATCATCGACCATAACGATACGATCACCGTCACCATCGAGGCCAATACCGACATCAGCATTATGATCGAGTACCGCTTGTTGTAGCCCTTTAGGATGAGTCGAGCCGCACTCTTCATTGATGTTGAGACCATCAGGAGTATTATTGATGGCGATTACCGTAGCACCCAGCTCACGCAATACTCTAGGAGCGACGCTATAGCCTGCCCCATTAGCACAGTCGATCACGATGGTCAAATGATCCAAATCGTATTGATAAGGAAAACTGCCCTTACAGAATTCAATATAACGGCCTTTAGCATCGTCGATACGATGGTTTTTACCTAGATTGGCAGGATCTACTATCGGCATCAGGGCACTTGCATCAGTGCTTTCCATAATAGCTTTAAGCTTATCGTTGATAGCGTTTTGCATGGCATCAGTGAGCTTTTTACCATCACCTGAAAATAGCTTGATACCATTATCAAAATAAGGGTTATGCGAGGCAGAGATAACCACCCCAGCATCGGCATTAAAGCTACGGGTCAAATGAGCAATAGCTGGCGTCGGCAGTGGGCCTAACATATGCACATCGACTCCAGCCGCATTAAAGCCCGCTTGCAATGCGCCTTCGATCACATAGCCTGATAGCCGAGTATCTTTACCGATGACGACACTCGGTTTACGCGAGCTATTGCCATTGCTTTCTATCAGTACTTGTCCCGTCACATAGCCTAACTTGAGAATAAAATCAGGAGTAATAGGCAGCTCACCAAATCTTCCACGAATACCGTCCGTACCAAAATAGCTCATTGTACTTATATCCTTTTTTATATTATAAACCTGTTAAATATAATACTTATTAATCCTCAATCAATCTAGGGAATAATTACATTAGTCAAAAAAAACAGCCAACAATGAGCAAGCACTGTTGACTGTTATTAGCTACATTTTAATGATTACCAAGATTTAGCTAACACGGTAGTTAGGCGCTTCTTTGGTAATCTGTACATCATGGACGTGCGACTCTTTCATACCTGCTGAGGTTACTTTGATGAACTGCGGCTTAGTACGCATGTCCTCAATAGTAGCGCAGCCTGTATAACCCATTGATGAGCGCAGGCCACCGACCAATTGATTGACGATACCAGCGACTGGACCTTTATAAGGAACGCGACCTTCGATACCCTCTGGAACCAACTTCTCAACCCCATCTTTTGCATCTTGAAAGTAGCGATCCGATGAGCCATTGTCGCCAGACATCGCGCCTAAGCTACCCATACCGCGATAGGCTTTGTAGTAGCGACCTTGGAATAGCTCCACTTCACCTGGGGCTTCTTCCGTACCTGCCATCAGTGAGCCGACCATAATACAAGAAGCACCAGCGGCGATAGCTTTTGCCATATCACCTGAATAACGGATACCGCCATCAGCGATCAGTGGAATGCTGTTTTGTAGTGCGCTGGCTACGCTATCAATCGCTGATATCTGTGGCACACCGATACCCGCAATAATACGCGTAGTACAGATTGAGCCTGGGCCAATGCCAACTTTTACCGCATCAGCGCCTGCATCACGTAATGCCAAAGCCGCGTCGCCTGTCGCGATATTGCCGCCGATGACTTGAATATGAGGGAAGTTTTTCTTAACCCAAGCGACTTTATCGATGACGCCTCTTGAGTGACCGTGTGCGGTGTCGACTACGATAACATCGACGTCAGCAGCAACGAGTGCCTCAACGCGCGCTTGAGTATCAGCGCCTGTGCCAACCGCCGCGCCTACTCGCAAGCGACCATGATCATCTTTACAAGCATTAGGATTGTTTTCAGCTTTGGCAAAGTCATTAACCGTGATCAGACCACGCAAGCGGAAATCATCATTAATGACGATCACTTTTTCGATACGATGTTCATGCAGTAGTTTTTTGATATTCTCGTTGCTTTCGCCTTCATGCACCGTAACTAGCTGATCTTTTGGCGTCATAATATGGCTGACTGGCAGCGTCAGATTGGTCTCAAAACGCCAATCACGATGGGTGACAATACCGACAACTTTGTCAGTGCCCTTTTCAACCACAGGCACACCAGAGATATTGTTATCTTGGGTTAGCCTGAGCAGCTCCCCAATCGTCATCTCAGGATGCACAGTAATGGGATCAACGACGGTACCCGCTTCAAACTTTTTGACGCGGCGAACTTGCATTGCCTGCTTACTGATATCCATATTTTTATGCAAGATACCCATACCGCCTAGTTGCGCCATGGTGATCGCCATTTCAGACTCAGTAACGGTATCCATCGCCGCAGAAACCAGTGGCAAATTCAAAGTAATACTTTTGGTTAAGCGTGTAGACAAGTCAGCTGTTTTTGGAAGTACTTCAGAATAAGCTGGCAACAATAATACGTCATCAAAAGTGAAGGCTTCATCGACAATACGTAACATACAGACCCCTATGGTGGCTATTTTGATGGATGGGAGCTCGATACCAAGCTTCTCGATACTAAGCTCAATAATGAGCTAGTTATTAGAATACGACTGCGCCAATGTAGCCAATCGATTATCAGTATCTAAAGCATATCAGCGATCAAACTATCTTATTGAAGAACAACTTTAAATAGTAAGACGCCTTGAGTTATCCCGTTAAAATAACGCCATATTATATCAAATAACACTCTTATCCGCATGATTATTTCAGTGCACTATCTTTGCCAGTCACCTAATGAATTATTGAGCCTCTTTGAGGGTAATACGTTCAGTAGGCAGATAGCCTTTTTGCTCATTATGTAAGTATTCGAGCATGCGTTCGCGGACATCACACTCAAGCGTCCAAGCGTTTAGAGGGCTATCAGAGGCTAGTGCACCGCGCAGCTTAATAGTCTCTTCATTAACAGAGACTACTATCAGCGCAGGGTCTGTCTTACCATCCCAAAGCTCATGCGCTTTGACAACCTCTATAAATTTCTGTCGAACCGTATCGATATCGATTCCATAATCGACAAACAGATAGACCACACAGGTTTGATGAGACTCGGTATGCGACCAGTTTTCAACGATTTCGATAACAAAATGCCTCATCGGCACGATCAAACGACGCTCATCCCAAGTTTTGAGTACCGCATAGGTATAACGCAAATCTTCAATAGTAGTCCAGTCTCCCTCCATCATCACAGTATCGCCAATGCGTACTGGCTGAGTAATAGCAACCTGTAGACCCGCTATAATATTCCCCAAGGTAGGTTGCGCAGCCACACCGATTACGACACCTGCTATCCCAGCCGAGGTTAGTAAGGTTGTACCCAAGCCTTCAATATTCGTGAATTCACTAACCCCAACCCAAATGCTACCAAGGATCATGACGAATATAAATAAACGACGAAATACCGATACGTAAGTGAGGCGCACTCGATACTTATCATACTCATCATCGGCTAATCCATCGATCTGCAGATCTTTGTAGCGATTAGCAAAAAAGTTGATCACTCGGATGCCTAGCCATACAGCACTGACTACCAGCCCTATCCACATAATAGGTCTAGTTGAGGTTGCAATAGATTCGATATACGGAAAGCCACCAGAGACTAAAGTAAATACTGACGAGAAGCCTATAGTAAAAGTCAGCGGTACGGTTAACTGATCGATAAACTCGGTAATGCTTCTTTTACTATGAGTAAGAGACTCTACTGCTGCATCACCAACATACCAGTTGACTAACTTACCAGTCACTCGACTTACTAACCAACCAATCCCCATAGTAACCAAAAAGAAGCATACTAAAGCTAAAAACTCCCAAACAGCCATCCCAAAGAATCTTAAGACCATCCACTCAGGTATGTACTGCTCAAACTCTGGTGGCTTATACCGATCATAGAGATTATCTATATTGCCTACGGTCTGTGCTGAAAACACCCAGATAGGAGCCTCATCATTCACTCGTACGCGCTCAATAAATAGCGGAACTTGTCGATCTCGATAATTGATATAGCCCAGTTTAATGGAGCGACGCGAAATACCACTGATACTGCTGCTGCTACCGATAGGCGGTTCTATCAGACCATCAGCTCGGTCAGGCATACTATTAAAAACGTAGAGACCTTTGGTATTTAATAAAAAATCCAATCGCTGAGCCAGCTCGCTGCTACGATTGGCTTGGGTGTCATTATCGAGCAAATTCATATTTAGCGCATAGGCGGCCAAGTCGTACTGCTCTTTTATAATCGCTGATTGAAAAAACTCCAATGTCGCGAGTGGCGTCGCCAAATTAGGGGGTGTTGAGAGCGTCTTTAGACCACTATTCAGCGTTTTTAACAGGTAGTAGCTCTCATTATACTCTCCAGTCAGTGCTGAATCTGCTTGCAGCTGACCAGCCTGATCGGCTATCTCTGTATCATCAGTAATAAAGACATCTGCTACGCTATCAGGGAAATCAATATCCTGCTCTGAGAGCTGATCAAGCTGATTTTCGGCATAATCAAGGAGATTGTCAGGCTCAGTACTTGACTGCGTAGGAGCTTGGTTTTGAACTTCAGCTGACGTTTGATTGTCAGCATAAGCTGGCATGTACCCTAAGCTTAATAGCACGAGTAATAGCCAGCTAAATCTTATATACCGAGCTGTATGATAGCTTGACCCTCTGTCACTTTGGCAAGCTTTATTGGCGGCACTTTTATGAGAATTATAAGTATTCATAAGATTATTAGAACTGGATTTATAAAGAATAGCCATTTGATCAATGTTTCAGAGAAAATTACCACATAAGCTAAAACAGTTAGCTAAAAAAAGCCAGCGCGAAGCTGACTTGATTTGTTAGTTTGTGTCTATAAAGCTATTTAAAAATTCAAGCACGTCGCCAAGTCGTACCGCTACGGCTATCCTCAAGCTCAATACCAGTATCTAAAAGCTGCGCCCGTATCTGATCGGCGCGCGCAAAGTCTTTATTAGCTTTGGCATCGGCGCGCTGGGTAATGAGACTATCAATATCGGTGTCACTAAGGCTACTCTCTTGATCATCACCGATTATAGCTTGCAAAAACTGCTGTACGGGCTGCTGTAATATATTGAGTACTTGCGCAAGAGCCTTTAGCTGGCCTGCCAGTTGCCATGCTTGGGTGGCATCATCGGCCTTAACTGCTTTATTAATATCGCGCGCCAAACCAAATAATATACCCATTGCCGCTGAGCTATTAAAGTCATCATTCATCGCGGTGATAAACGCTTGTCCTGCCGCACTACTATAAGCATTACTAACAATCTCATCGTCAAGCTCTAGCTTTTGATCTTGCTGCTGCTCAACATTTTTTAATGCTTGATATAGTCTACTTAGGCTATTATGTGCATCCGTTAACGCCACATCTGAGAAGTTCACTTGACTACGATAATGACTTGATAATAGAAAGAAACGCACGGTTTCAGGTAAAAACTTCGCCATAACTTCACGAATAGTAAAAAAGTTACCCAAGGATTTGGACATCTTTTCGCCATCGACATTGATAAAGCCAACATGCATCCAATTACGCGCATACTCGCAGCCAGTCGCTGCTTCAGACTGGGCAATTTCATTCTCATGGTGCGGAAATTGCAAATCATGCCCGCCGCCATGAATGTCAAAGGTGTTGCCCAAGCATTGCGTCGACATTGCTGAGCATTCAATATGCCAGCCAGGACGCCCTTGACCCCAAGGCGATGCCCACTGCGGCTCGCCCGCTTTTGCCGCTTTCCATAGTACAAAGTCAAACGGATTACGTTTGATAGTCTCAATCTCTACCCGCGAGCCCGCTTGCATCTCATCAAGATTACGCTTGGACAATTTGCCATAATCAGCAAAACTATCAACCGCATAATAGACATCGCCGTTATCTGCCGCATAGGCATAGTCGCCTTTGACCAACGCCTCAATCATCTGCTGCATATCGTCGATATGATCAGTGGCGCGCGGTTCGGCATCTGGTGACAAGCAACCAAGAGCGTTAGCATCCTCATGCATCGCTGCAATAAAGCGCTGAGTCAAGGCACTTATATCTTCACCGTTCTCAGCGGCACGCGCGATAATCTTATCGTCGATGTCGGTAATATTACGAATATAGTTGACATCAAAACCCAATTGAGCAAGCCAGCGCACTGCCATATCAAAGGCAACCATCACCCGTGCGTGACCAATATGACAGTAATCATAAACCGTCATGCCGCACACATACATGCCGACTTTTCCAGCCTTTAGTGGTGTAAAAAGTTGCTTACGAGCAGTCAATGAGTCATAGATCATCAATTGAGAGGTAGCGTCGGCATGAGATAGGGTCATAATAAACTAGCCTTTTAAATAAAATAGTAGTAATTAAGATAGTAGTAACAAAAAAGTAACCGCATAGCACATTCAATCTGCATTTATAATTATATCTGCGTTAACAATTGGAAAAGATAGCTACTTTACTGTTGCAACCCTGTATATTAGCGAAAATAGCGTTGAAATACTACAATGAAGGCTTTAGCATGACTGAGTATTAATGAAGCAATGGCTATAAACTAGAGTTGTGGCTCGCTGAAACTCATATCATTTAGCATCAACTTTATAAATTTGAGGATATATCATGGGCAATCGTTTAAGCAAAATTTATACCCGTACTGGCGATGACGGCACTACAGGTATGGCGGATGGTAGCCGCGTCAGCAAAGCCGATGAGCTGTTTAGTGTGATGGGCGATATTGATGAGCTCAACTCTCATATTGGGCTAGTACGCGCGCACTTCACTCATGCAAGCGACGACAATACTTTGCCAGAACGATTACAATCACAAGCGGGCGCTGACTTTAATCAAGCACTAATTGTCATCCAGCATCTGCTATTTAATATAGGTGGTGAGCTGGCAATGCCAGAATACGAAGGTATCAATCCTACTCACATCGACTGGTTGGAGCAGCAAATCGATGCGATGAACGCTCATCTGCCGCCACTCAAAGACTTTATTCTACCGACAGGTTCAGTGCTAGTCAGTCAGCTGCATGTAGCACGTACTGTCTGTCGCCGTGCCGAGCGCCAAGCGGTAATATTACAGCAAGAGCGCCCAAAAGCTATTCGTAGTACAGCGGTCAGCTTAGTGAATAGATTATCTGATTGGTTGTTTGTCGCGGCTAGATTCTGTACTGATCCTGAGCACATATCTGAGGTGTTATGGGATAGTAAAGTGTTGCAGGGTTTAGAGACCAAGCAATGATTTATAGCTTTAAATAGAATAAAAACCTGTGTTCTGTGAAGAGCACAGGCTTTTCAACATTTATTTACCGAACACATAAGCCACTTCACCTACGAAGTCAGTACTAGGTACCGTGCCCCAGTAACGACTATCAGCAGAATTATCACGATTGTCGCCTAAAAAGAAATAGTTATCTTCTGGAACTGTGGTAGTTGAGGCCTCTATAGGTGACCCTGCTTCTGTAGTCTTTATCTGATATGAATACACACCAGAGACTTCATTATAGTAGTTAAACTCCTGATCCTTAGAGATCAAAGTGGTCTTCGATAAAGAACCATTGACAGATATATTGTTCTGCTCAATTTTTATAACGTCACCAGGCTTGCCAATGAGTCTCTTAACATAAGGTATATCTAAATTGGGCGGATAAAACGCGTACATTTTCCCACGCTTTAAATCGATACCATCCGACAAGTCTGTATCCATTAGCTTCATTCCATAAGTACCATAATCACCGAAGCCTAGCTTTTTGATAATAAACACATCTCCTACCTCAAGGCTAGGACTCATAGAGGCTGCTGGTACGCTGAATGGCTCATAGAAGAACGAACGTATCAAAAACCCTGTAGAAAATATAACGACATAGACAGCTGGAATACCCCACCATTGTGAATACCAGTTACGTGTTGTTTTGGCATTATAGTTTTTGGCGACTAGATAAGCATGGATAGGACAAATAACCATAAAAATAATGCTTAAATGCATTTGGTATCGCCAGTCTAGTAGGTTTACAACGCTAACTAATATCAGATATAACCAGAATAGCACGAGCTTATTTAGATACAAAAAAGCAAAGGGCTGTACGATAATACCTAATAATACTGCGACCCAAACTTTTGGCTGCCATGTCTCGCTCAAGTGCCTCTCCTTAAGTGAAAGTGTTTGTTAAGCATAGTTTATATTCTTGTCAAATTTGCTCAGCATATCTTCAAAATTTATCAGTATTATTTTTTCGACATAAAAAAAGCAAGGCATCATAATCCTTGCTTTTTTATTACTTTAAGCACTCTACTAATTAATAAGTCGCGCTGTCATCTTCGATAATCACCATATCGATACTTTCATCTTTCGGCACACTCTTAGGGGTAGTTACTGGCGCGGCTTGCGTGCTGCTCTGTACCTCTGGGCCTTGAGTGATGGTTGGTGGCGATGCAGGCTGAGCGGGACGGACAGGTTGAGCAGGACGCGTAGGCTCAAGTGGTATAACTTCTTGCAACTGTTGGCGCTGAGCTTGGGCGGCGTTGTTTCGAGCAGCAGCGGCGCGGCGTTCAGCTTGCTCGGCCTGCTGTTGTGCAGCGCGACGCTCAGATACTAAAGTACTGACAGCTGAGCCTGCTACTACCTCAGACACTAAGGTTACCAATGTGGGCTGACCGATGATACGAGCTTGCACTTGACCACCTTGAGTACCGACGACATAACTAAACGCATCATCGACGAGCATATTATTATTGATACGGATATTATTCTGCGCCAAACGCGTCTGCAAGCTTGGCTGATTATTAGCGGACTGCAACTGACTGGCCTGATACAGATCTTCACTAGCTAGCGTCATACTGACACTGGCTTGACAGGTTGTCATCCCATTAGCATTGGCTTCTTGTAACAGCGCCGCGTTTTGTACATCAATTAAGATACGACTAACTTTGCTAGTAATTGCATTAGCATTAATACTGACTTCTGTAGCATTGGCGTAATTGGCAGCTAAGCTCTGCGCTTGTTGATTCAAAGTGCTCTTAAGTGCTGCTTTGAGCTTATCTTGCACCAATGGATTATCACAGGCGATAACGGGAGCGACTGTCTCTTCATTAACCACAACCACCTCATCGGCATCCAGCTCGTCTTTTTCTGAGCGGTTACAGCCAACAATAGCTAAACTGCATAGCAGGCCGACTCCAGCAAGTTGTGTTCCTTTAATCCATTGATGATTCACTATGCTCATACTGATACTGCTCCTAAAATAAAACTATTATACGGGGTTTAGCTTAGATGTTCATTAGCTCAGGCCACTACTATGCCAATTTAAAAAGTCAAAAGCTCAAAATTTCCGCTCTAGTTGCAAAAACATAACAAACATTGCACCTGAATAAAGCTATAAAATCAGCGTAGGTTTAGAGCGTACTTAACTCAAAGCCTATTTAATTACTGAAAACATATTTAACAATAGACCCTAATAACTGATAAACCTACAAAATTTGAATAACTATGCTAGAGCTAAGAAACACCCGACTGTTAGGCCATCGCGGTGCGCGTCATGAGGTGTTAGAAAACAGCTTACAAGGCTTCCAGCATGCTTATAACTTGCAAGCGCGTGGACTGGCTGGTGTTGAGTTTGATGTGCAATTGACTGCTGATGGGCATTTAGTCGTTTTTCATGATGATACTCTGCAGCGGCTTTGCGGGCTGCAATCACGCATTGATCAGCTAAACTTAGCTGAGATTCAGCGCCATCTGCAACTGGGTCATCAAATTATTACTTTGGATAAGTTGTCGTGGCCTCTATTATCCTCGTCTAAGTTTCCAACTATTGAAATGAAAAACCCCTTAAGTCGATTCTCACATATAGAGCTTGAGATAAAAACCCACAGTCGTACTAGCTATCCGCATCTGATTCGCGCGCTATGCCGCTATCTCATTGATAGCCCTCTTGCCGGCTTACCTATCGTACTCACTAGCTTTGATCTACAGCTGCTTGCCCAATTGCAGCGTCATAAACTACTGTCTACCATTCCCCGAGGACTATTAGTAAAGGAGACTAATAGTCTACGTATAGCGCCTAATACAGCCCTGCAATTGGGCTGTGGGCAGTTAGGTATTCATTATCCACTGCTCAATCAGCAAGTGATTCAACATTGTCACCGCTATGGCTTACCAGTCAGTGCTTGGACGGTCAATGATGTTGATATGGTCAAACAGCTGATTCGATGGCAAGTCGATGTGATTATTACCGATATTCCAACACAGTTATTAGGGCTGTATGGCTTGAAATGAGCTATTAACACCCTCACTCTTTAATCCACTGATCCAATATTGCTATCTACTTATTGACATAAATTCTTACCATTTTGTTTAATTCCTGACAGACAACAAGGTTTTAAGGCCTTATGTTATATAACTCATACAAGTTATTGTTATTTAGCAAGATTTTTATAGTGTATAGGTGTTCACTTTCTCTCATTAATAGCGTAAAATAAACACTGAAACTAATACCTCAAGGGATATTACATGATTGCAAAAACAGTAATGGGTTTACCGCTTAAGACTTTACGTTTAGCTATAAAATCTAGCGATACACTTATTCAAACGGCAGGCACTCAGGCACTACGTCTTAAGATGTGGTATGAGAATGGCGATGCTGAAAAAACTGCGGATTCTACGGTGACTGGCGCTGAGCAAGTTGCTGCTGGTGATAGCGCTGATATAAGTAAAGGTAATGGCGCGGTATCTGTTAGTGAGCCTATAGATATTCGTGAGCTTGAGTTTAAGAACTCACCAATTAATAAGATTCCTGCTGCTTTTTTGATAGCGACACCACTTGCAGCGGCAGTTATTACCCCTTGGTACTTAATGACTCATCAAGTTAGTGCGCCTGTTTGGGGTATCTTTGGTGCATTCATGGTATGGACGGGTATCAGTATCACTGCAGGCTATCATCGCCTGCTCGCGCATCGTGCCTATAAAGCGCATCCAATTGTCAAAAACTTTTTATTATTAGGCTCAACTCTTGCTATTCAGGGTTCAGCATTTGACTGGGTATCAGGCCATCGTAGTCATCATCGTCATGTTGATGATGTCATGGACGACCCGTACTCAGCCAAGCGTGGGTTTTTCTTTAGTCACATAGGTTGGATGCTTAAGAACTATCCTAGTGGTCGTTTTGATTATAAAAACATTCCAGATCTAACCAAAGATAAGACTTTACAGATTCAGCATAAATACTACGGTCTTTGGGTATTGGCTACCAACGTTGGCTTGGTTGCGGCGGTCGGCTGGTTAGTTGGTGATGTTTGGGGTACTTTAGTACTAGCGGGTTTATTACGTCTAGTATTGACTCATCACTTTACTTTCTTTATTAACTCTTTGTGCCATATGTTTGGATCGCGTCCTTATACGGACACCAATACAGCGCGTGATAACTTCTTCTTAGCTATCTTTACTTGGGGCGAGGGTTATCATAACTATCATCACTTCTTCCAGTATGATTACCGTAATGGTGTTAAATGGTGGCAGTATGATCCTACTAAGTGGTTGATTGGTGGATTATCAAAAGTTGGTTTAACTACTGAATTACGTACTGTTGATGATACTACGATCAAGCATGCTGAAGTGCAAATGCAGTTTAAACAAGCGCAGCAGCAGATTGATAACGTCTTTGCTGGTGGTTTAGATATTCCGCACACTATGAAAGCTTTTCAAGATCGCATTAAGTTTGAATTTGATGCTTTCACTCAGACAGTAGAGGAATGGCAAGCGCTAAAAGCCAAAGCTATTGAGATGAAAAAGACAGAGTTTGCTGATCGTTTGCATGAAGTCGATGATAAGCTCAAGCATGAGTATGCTAATATCGAACAAAAGATCCATGCTCATAATGACAATTTAAAAGTTGCTTTTCGCTCAATTGGTTACAATAGCAAGGCTGCTTAAGTACCAAAGCCGCTTAGCGCAAGTTCATTAAGCCTATACTTGTTAAATAGCTAACATTTATTTTGATTAGAGCTTATTTTAAATAGTACAAGAACCCCTATCATCCTAGATAGGGGTTTTTTTATGGACGCGCAAAACATTTTTAGCGAGTCCTGTTATTAATGCTTACAGAGTTCATAAGCCTAATAATGTGGCTATGTTATAGTAGCTTAAATCACTCACACCTTGAAACTTGACAGAGATCGCTGTTATGCGCTACCAAAATACTTATACCAATTTAGATACCCGTCTGTACCATCGCCAGCCTCCGACCCCACTAGATAATCCTCGCGTAGGTCACTTTAATACTCAAGTAGCCGAACAATTGGGCTGGAATGACGATGATGATCTGATGACACGTTGGGTTGAAATTCTGGGGGGTCACTATGTGCCTGCTGAGTTTGCACCACTATCGATGGCTTATGCGGGACACCAGTTTGGACAGTGGGCAGGACAGCTGGGCGATGGTCGTGGTCTACTTATGGCACAAGTACTCGACAATAACGATCAACTACAAGATTTACACTTAAAAGGTAGCGGTTTGACACCTTATTCGCGGATGGGCGATGGCCGTGCAGTACTGCGTAGTACTATTCGCGAATATCTGTGCGGACATGCGCTAAATCAGTTGAACATCCCCGCCTCCAATGCGCTCGGCTTTGTGGTATCTGATACGCCCGTTCGCCGCGAGCGTATGGAGGCAGGTGCGGCGCTGATGCGAGTTGCTGATAGTCATATTCGTCTCGGTCACGTCGAGTGGATTGCCAGCTTTGCCCCTGATTTACTCGCTGAATTTACAGATTATATGCTAGATACCTATTATTCTGAGTGCCGTGATAGCGATCAACCCGTCTTAGCCTTTTTACAGTCTGTGGTTGAGCGAACAGCGAGGATGATTGCCGATTGGCAGCTTATTGGCTTTGCTCATGGGGTTATGAATACCGATAACTTATCGATTACCGGTAGCACTTTAGACTTTGGCCCCTTTGGCTTTATGGAGCGCTTCAATCCAGCATGGATCAATAATCACTCCGATCATACAGGCCGCTATGCTTATCAAAACCAGCCTGCCATCGGTCACTGGAATCTTAACGTTTGGCTGTCGCACTTTATGCGCTTGACGCAAGATGGTGTCACTCGTGACAGCTTGGCGGAGTGTTTGGCCGTCTATGAGCCAACCTTTATGCAGCATTATCAGCAAGGACTATGTGCCAAATTAGGATTACCTCATCAGTCTGAGAGTCTAAAATTAGCTTTTGAATTTTTGACGCTGTTAGAGGATAACTTACTAGATTACACTAACAGTTTTCGCGCATTATTAGCACTTGTAGCACCAGAGGACTGTCCTTATGAGCAGCAGCTATTGGATACGCTGGTCTTAGAGCTTGGCGACAATGCCAATAACGAGATTGGTACTAATGCTGATACTAATATTAGTACTGATGCGCAACAAGTTTGGCAGGCTTGGCGTGAGGAGTATCTCGCTCAAATAAGCCTTTTAGACAAAGCCGCAGTCATTGTTAGTTTGCAAAGTAATAATCCTGTTTACATCTTACGTAATGATATGGCGCAGCGCGCTATTCTTGCTGCTGAACAAGGACAATTTGAGGAAGTCGCTCGTCTTTATGAGTTACTTGCTAGTCCTTATACGGTACAAGATCGTGCTATCGAACTGGACACGACTGCGCCCGCTCGTAATGCTAGGCAACAACCTATAAGCTGCTCTTCGTAGAGTTAGTTTTCATTAACAGCAGTTGTTTAATAAAGGTCTAACACTTACGGCTATCGTGGCACAAAATACTTACTATAAATCTAAGCAACAAGTTTCTTGTTTTGGCTTTATCGGCTAGCCAGCGAATTGACAATAGTGCTAGAATAGTTAACTTGTAAGCTTATGTTTCTTATGATGCTGCTTTACTATTGGCTTATCGTCCTTAAACTTAGTAGCCGTATTAAATATAATGATCGCTTTTGTGTCTTGAGCCTTACTCTATTTTCTCCTTTATTCCAACAATGGTACTCATTATGACTGACGATAATAATCTGAATATGGACACTCCTACTACTGATAAAGAGCAGTTCGAACAAGCGGCTCTGCATTATCACGCGTTTCCAAGACCTGGTAAGATTTCGGTTACACCTATTAAGCAGATGGCTAATCAACGTGATTTGGCTCTAGCTTACTCACCAGGTGTTGCGGTCCCTTGTTTAGAGATTGAAAGAGATCCAAAACTAGCGGCTAAATATACCGCTCGTAGCAATCTTGTCGGCGTCATCACTAATGGTACGGCTGTTCTTGGTTTAGGCAATATCGGGCCGTTGGCTTCAAAGCCTGTGATGGAAGGTAAAGGCGTCTTATTCAAAAAGTTTGCAGGTATTGATGTATTCGATTTAGAGATTGCGCAGAACGATCCTGATAAATTTATCGAAGCCGTAGCAGCACTTGAGCCTACCTTTGGCGGGATTAATCTTGAGGACATCAAGGCACCAGAATGTTTCAAAATTGAGCGCGAATTACGTAAGCGCATGAACATTCCTGTTTTCCATGACGATCAGCATGGTACATCTATTATTGTTGCTGCAGCTCTGCTGAATGCTTTATTGTTAACAGGCAAAAAAATCGAAGACATCAAAATTGTTTGCTCAGGTGCGGGTGCGGCGGCTATTTCATGCTTGAATATTATCTGTGCTTTGGGCGTCAATAAAGAGAATGTCTTTGTTTCTGATTCACGCGGTATTATTAGCACTAGTCGCGAAAACCTTGACGAAACCAAACAGCGCTATGCTCGTGATACTGACGCGACGACTATTGAAGAGGTGATGGACGATGTAGACATGTTCCTAGGTCTATCTATGCCAGGTGTGCTGTCAACAGATATGGTTCGTCGTATGGCAAAAGATCCTATTATCTTTGCCTTAGCTAACCCAACTCCTGAGATTATGCCAGAAGTGGCGCACTCAGTACGCTCAGACGTTATCATGGCAACAGGCCGCTCGGACTATCCGAACCAAGTTAACAACGCCTTGTGCTTCCCGTATATCTTCCGTGGTGCGTTAGATGTTGGCGCAACGACGGTTAATGAAGAGATGAAAATTGCTTGTGTGCGTGCTATTGCGGCTATGGCACATGTTGAGGCCACGCCAACGGCTAATGTCAGAAATGTCGATAACATCGCAAGATTTGGTCCTAATTACTTAATTCCAGGACCATTAGAGCCAAACTTAATCATCGAGATTGCCTCTGCGGTCGCCCAAGCGGCTATGGATTCTGGGGTTGCAACCTTACCTATCGACGATATGCAAGCCTATCGTCAGCGTCTCTCTGAATTTGTTTATAACTCAGCGTTTGTGATGAAGCCTATTTTCTCACGGGCAAAATCTGACCCTAAACGTATCGTCTATTGTGAAGGCGAAGACAATAACGTCCTGCTTGCTGTGCAGGTCGTCGTTGATGAGCAATTGGCGCAGCCTATCTTAGTGGGTCGTCCCGCTATTATCGAAACGAACATCGAGAGATTGGGTCTACGTTTAAAAGATGGGGAAAATATCACTATCGTCAATGTGGATGACGATGATCGCTATAAAGACTACTGGCAAGGCTACTACGAAAAGAATAAACGTAATGGCGTAAGTATCGAGCTTGCTCGCCGTGACGTCCGTCGTAAGACTACTCTTATTGGCTCATTACTAGTCGAAAACGGCGATGCTGAAGGTATGATTTGTGGAACCTTTAGTCATTACCAGCTGCATTTGGAATACGTGCAAAGCGTTATCGGTAAAAAGACGGGCGTCAGTAATTTCTATGCTATGAACGCCATCTTAATGCAAGATCGCAACATCTTTATCGCTGATACTTATATCCATGAAGACCCGACCGCTGAGCAATTAGCTGAAATGACGGTATTGGCAGCTAACCAATTGCGTCGATTTGGCATGACACCACGTGTCGCCTTAGTATCACATTCAAGCTTTGGTACTTCAAACCGAGCCAGTGCTGTGAAAATGCGTAAAGTCTTTGGATTATTGACCGAGATGAACGTTGATTTTGAATTTGATGGCGAGATGCAAGGCGATGCGGCGCTCAATGAGCACATTCGTCTAGAGGACTTCCCTTCTACTAATTTTAAAGGCTCTGCAAACCTATTGATTCTACCTACTTTGGATGCAGCAAATATTGCCTTTAATTTACTAAAAACAGCGACTAATAGTGCATCAATCGGCCCTATTCTTTTGGGTGCCAATAAGCCTGTGCATATCTTAACCCCATCAGCTACTGCCCGTCGTATCGTCAATATGACAGCCCTTGCGGTTACTGAAGCGATGGATTTAGAGAATGAGCAACAATAGTTAGCACTTGCAGTCTTGGCTACTATTATATTAGACAGTAGCCCTCTGTTATAATAAAGCCCGTTGGCGCAAATAGTGCCGACGGGCTTTATTTTGAGCTTAAGATATAAAAATAATCAAAGAGGTCATCATGCAAGTTTATCTAGTTGGCGGAGCCGTAAGAGATCAGCTGTTAGGACGTTCCATCAAGGATAAGGACTTTGTGGTAGTCGGTGCGAGCGCAACCGATATGCTGACAGCAGGCTTTGTGCAAGTTGGTGCTGATTTCCCAGTGTTCCTGCATCCTAAAACTCATGAAGAGTATGCACTGGCTCGTACTGAGCGCAAGCAAGGCCATGGCTATCAAGGCTTTAGCGTCGATGCTAGTAGTAAAGTGACGCTACTTGAGGACATGCAGCGTCGTGACTTAACCGTCAATGCGTTAGCGATTGAAGTCACTAGCCTCACTGATGATACACCTATCAATGGTACGGTAATCGACTACTATGGCGGACTAGATGATCTCGAAAATAAAACCCTGCGCCATGTCTCAGCCGCATTTAGCGAAGATCCACTGCGAGTATTACGCGTTGCACGCTTTTATAGTCGCTATTATGATTTAGGCTTTACGATAGCCGATGAAACTTTGGAATTGATGCGTGAGTTAGTCAGCTCAGGTGAGCTGGCACACTTAAGTCGCGAGCGCATATGGCAAGAGTCTAGCCGTGCGATGATGCAGACCTCACCGCAGGTTTATTGGCAGCAACTGTACGAGCTTGGCGCCCTCAATGATTACTTTGCACCCTTAGAGCAAGCTTGGACGAATACTTCTATTCGTGAAACGGTTCAAACTGCGCTCTACTTTGCAGGGCAAATGCAGCTCAATTTATCTCAGCGCTGGGCGTTATTAATGAATAGCCTCGATTCGTCTTTATTCGATGTCGGTACTGACACGAGCACTGATGACCCTATAAAAAGCGTTATTAAAATAGGTAATAATGCGAAAATACCCAAAGCACAGACTCAGTTTGCCAAACTATTCACTCAACAGGCTTCTAAACTGAACAAAATAAATGAGCTAACTGCTAGCGATAGAATTGATCTTATTCAAGCCTGTAGCGCTCATAAAGACCCAAACACTCTATCTCAACTACTCGTTACTAGTAACGTTTGGCAACTAGCTCAGCAGCATCGACAAATGATGCTTGCGTTAAACAGCTTTCATGCTATTGGTATGGATCATATTGCTCCTGAATTAAAAGGTATCGCCATTGGTACAGCATTGCGCCAAGCGCGTATTGAGCATTTACAGACGCAAGAGCAGCAGGCTTAGTATATGAATGAGCTAGATCAAAAGGCGGATAAAACTTTGCAGGATAATACAGCTGTAATGTTAGTGACTGGTGGCGCTAAGCGTATCGGCGCGGCTATCATCAAAGCGGCGCATGATAAGGGCTATCGAGTCATCATTCACTGTCATCGCAGTCAACAGAGGGCTGAGCGCTTAGCAAAAGCATTGAATAGTATTCGAGCTGATAGCGCATCAGTAGTAGTCGCTGATTTAGCGCTAGTCAATAATCAAGCTGAGCTAAACGATTTTGTACAGCATGTCATAGAACCGTTTGGTCAGTTAGATGTGTTAGTACATAATGCTTCTCGGTTTTATCCTACGCCGATCGGTAGTATCGATAACCCGCAATGGGATGAGTTGATGCTAACCAATGCCAAAGCGCCGCTACTACTGAGCCAAGCCCTACTCCCTTACCTGCAAGTACAGCAAGGCTGTATCGTCAGCCTACTCGATATCCATGCATACGATAAACCTTTTAGTGGCTACACCGTTTATAATATGGCCAAGGCGGCGCAGCGTACGATGGTACAATCCTTGGCGTTAGAGCTAGCGCCTGACGTACGAGTCAACGGGGTTGCCCCTGGCGTCAATATCTTACCTGATGCCAATAGCGATCAAGCGCTTGATCAAGCTCAACAAGACAACATCGTCCGCTCTATTCCTATGCAGCGTATTGGCACCCCTGAGGATATCGCACAAAGCGTGCTGTTTTTGATTGAGGCTCTCTATATTACGGGGCATATCATTAACATAGACGGCGGACGTAGCCTAACTTTGGCAGGTGATTGAGATAAACAATCACTCTATTAATAATAAAATCCAGCTAGATGCTATCTTTTACTTGAAAAACTAAAAAATTAATGTATCATTGTCCGTCTAGCGTTAGGGCCCATAGCTCAGTTGGTTAGAGCAGAGGACTCATAATCCTTTGGTCGTAGGTTCAAGTCCTACTGGGCCCACCAAATTTAAGTTTTACACTTTATAGAAAACAATCAGGCTTGTTCGCAGCGATGCAGCAAGCCTTTTTTTATGGGATTTCTGGAAGTCTTATAGACGCCAATAGTGGCAAAACACCATTCTTCTTTTAACAATATACAAAATATGTCATCGGTATTTGCATTCTCTATAAAAGCACTTATTTTATAAAAAAAGGGTTATTAAAGCCTAAAAATCAGACATTAACAACCCTTTAGCACAGTCAACCTCTTAAACTAAATAGGATGACTTATTTTTAATTATAGCTGACAGTTCACGCTATATTCTTGGCCATTGGCCATACGCACACTCATAACACCATAGTCCGCTTTGGTGTGCCAATCATAGCTCACCTTAGGGTCAGTATTATTAACATAACGAGCGCCAGAAGCAGATACCGCTTGATTTAAGCTGATCTTTTTATTGTTTATACCAACTTTAGGCAAAGTTACGTTTAGATTGGCCACTTGACTGTTATCTGAATACGCTGCTAGGACTTGACCACCGTCTTCACACGTCATAGTAGTCGTTTGGTTTTCGCTAGTCATAGGCGCATTAGTAGCACAAGCAGCTAGTAGTAACATAATAGGGGCCGTAGCCATTAGTTTTTTCATAAAAGTCTTTATTGATAAAAGTAAGTCATTAAAAAAAATCATGTTCGAGTAAACGATGATGTAGCCCGCTTGCTGCAGCGGCAACCGCAATGACATAGACTAAATCAAACAATAACTCTAGCGTAGTTGAGGGTCGATTGGGTTCATTAGGATCTCGGGCACTTATCTTATTGAGGGCATGCATAGTAATCATTTAAGATTGTCCGTTAAGTGTCGAGCCGTAAATGCTTATCAAAACTCATCCCAATAAGGATTATCGCCGAAACGCTCAGCAATAAAGTCAATAAGATAGCGACAGCGCTGTGATAAAAAGCGATTCTTAGGATAGACCGCATAAGCGTTTAGAGTTGGCAATTGATACTCTGGCATTACCGCAACTAGCCTGCCATCTGCTAGAGCTTTATAAGCAATAAAGGTCGGAATATAGGTGATGCCATGACCTTTAATTGCCATATCTACTAGGAACTCTCCATTAGTAGCCTTTATCTTTGAGTCAACGGTCAGGTTATGTTTTTTGCCATTAGCATCCATTAATTCTAAGGTGATATCTTTACCTAAACCATATTGCACAAACTCATGCTGAGCGAGTGTCGCTAGCGTGTCAGGTTTACCGTTTTTCGCCAAATATTCAGGACTGGCGCACATGACAAAGCGAATCAAAGCTAAGCGCTTGGCTTGATAGCTAGAGTCTTGTAACTCACTTATACGAATAGCAAGCTCATAGCCCTCCTCTACTAAATCAACATGCCGATCCGCTAAATCTAGCTCAAAGCTCAAATTAGGATGCATAGAAGCAAAGTCATCAATAACTTCGCCTAAATGCAACAGACTAAAAGATAACGGCGCAGTCATCTTTAGCGTACCCTCAATTTGCGTGGGCGCTCCACTGGTTTGTTCATTAAGAGCATCGACATCATTTAGGATACTACATGCTTGTCTGTAATAATGCTCACCCGCTTGGGTTAGATTAGATTGCCTTGTCGTTCGACTGATGAGTTGCGAGCCTAAGCGTGACTCAAGCTCTTTTAAACGGCGACTAACCGCAGACTTTGCAATATTTAATTGTTCAGCGGCTTTAGTAATACTACCCGCCTCGACAATGCGTACGAACATCGCCATGTCTTCTAATTGTCCCATGTGGCTTATCCTATTTTTTTCGATGATAACAGAATCATTGTTCTAATATTAAGAACTTATAATTGCAATTATCTGTGTTTATTCAATTTCCGTCAACGATTATAATAGCTTCATTCATACGTGATTGAGCAAAAACATCAATAATTGGAGCAATAAAATGGATAAACTACAAGAATTAAGCGCCCCTATTGGACGTCTATTTTTATCAATGATATTTATATTTTCAGGCTTTACCAAGATTACAGGCTATGCAGGTACTCAAGGTTATATGGAGTCAATGGGAGTACCAGGTATGCTACTCCCTTTAGTAATAGCGGTTGAATTATTGGGCGGTCTTGCTATCCTTTTTGGGCTTAAAGCGCGTTTGGCTGCTATTTTGCTAGTGGGATTTAATGTTATATCGGCGCTGCTTTTCCATCAGTTCTGGATAGATGAGTCGCAAATGAACCCATTTATGAAAAACATCGCTATGGCGGGTGGGTTTTTGATGATATTTGCGCATGGCGCTGGTGCTTACTCTATTGATAATCGACATACCATGGATAAGCTCTAATCACTTAGATCTCACAAAGAAAAAGACATTGTATTGAATCTGCTATAAAAGTAGCATAGCGAATCTAATGTGTTTTTTGCGGTACTATTTGCTTTGTTAATAGTCAAGTAAGGATTATTTTATTAAAACCAATAATGTAG
Source organism: Psychrobacter sp. M13 (assembly GCF_030718935.1). NCBI lineage: Bacteria > Pseudomonadati > Pseudomonadota > Gammaproteobacteria > Moraxellales > Moraxellaceae > Psychrobacter > Psychrobacter sp. M13. The sequence continues at coordinate 1,253,702 of NZ_CP132194.1, read as the reverse complement.
GGACAGACATATCAAATCAGCCAAGCTTTTGGCAACGCTACCAAGCACCTATTCTGCTGACGGTGGTGGGCGGTGCGATTGATACTATTGGTTTTATAACGCTATTTGGCTTTTTTACCGCGCATGTCACGGGCAACTTAGTGCTTGCGGGTAGCGGTCTAGTCAAAGGTGAGGATGGCTTGTGGATCAAGCTGGCCTCAGTGCCCTTGTTTATAATAACTGTAGTTGTAACTAAACTATATATCGATCATAGCCGAAAACAGTCGTTGGTACTGAGTCATCTGTTTTTAGCAGAAGCGCTATTCTTAAGCGCATTTATGATATCAGGATTATCCTTTGGGCCCTTTACTGATGCCGATAGTCTTAACGTCGCATTGACAGGTGGCTTAGGATTAACCGCACTTGCTATTCGTAATACCGCTAGTAAAACGGTCATCAAAGGCATGAGTCCTACTGTGCTAATGACAGGCAATACGACCCAATTAGGTATTGGACTTACCGATTACTTAGCCAATAGAACCTCGGAGAATGCTAGAAAACTAGCCAATAGCTCAGCATTGGTCATCAGCTTTGTGGTTGGTGCGCTATTAGGTGCTTTATTGTATGTGCAGTTGAGCTACTGGGCAGTAGGTTTATTTGTCATTCCTGTGTTGTATTTATCGATACTGGCACGTGATCCAAAGTTTTTGCAGCATATCAGCTAATTAAAGTTTTATTTTTTTCTACCGTCATTAATCGAAAAAGCCATGATTACTCGTCATGGCTTTTTTATTGAACGTTACTTTTTTATTGAAGATACTTTTTTATTGAAGATACTTTTTATTAAAAGGTACTTTAACTGTTTTGAGCCTCTGCTTTAAGGAGTAGCGTCATGAAAGACTGAATTGGCTTGGTATTCTGGATGCTTATCAATGTAAGATTTTACATAAGGACAAGTCGGTTTTACGCGTAGTTTTCTAGCGGCTGCACAATCTAAGATAACCTTTACTAAATAGCCTGCAATGCCGCGACCACTAAGCGCTTCTGGTACTAAAGTGTGCTTATATTCAATACCCTTCTCGCCTTGTGAGGTAGTAAAAAACTCATAGTCTTCATAAGCAATCTGATCCTCGATATGAATCTCAAAGCGATTTTGGCTTTTATTATCGATCACATCGTAGTGCGTGGTATGTAGATTTGACATGGTTATTCCCTCTTTATAATTGGCCATTCATTTACTGACTTATGCTAGCAGTTTATATGGATTATCAAACTAGCATTATAGTACGTTAATTGTACGCCTTTATTGTTCTAAAAATAAGAATAGTCATTTGCGATTAGCTTAGTTTATCTACTCTGGATTAACAATTATAATAGACCCATAGCTTAAACAAGCAGATTAATTATAAAGGACAGTTTATGAAAACGATCTATCATGCAGCAGACTCTCGCGGCGATGCCAATCACGGCTGGCTCAAAAGCCGTCATACCTTTAGCTTTGCTAATTATCATAATCCAGAGCGTATGGGTTTTGGTGCACTACGAGTTATCAACGACGATTTTGTCGCTGGTGGTCGCGGTTTCGGTAAGCATTCACATCGCGATATGGAAATCATCAGTATTCCACTCTCTGGCAAGCTAGGTCATGGCGATAATATCGGTAATGAAGGCTTTATTGAGACGGGTGAGATTCAGGTCATGTCAGCAGGTACGGGTATTACTCATAGCGAGATGAATGGTGAGGCTAATGAGCCAGTCAAGTTCTTACAGATTTGGGTCATTCCTAATAAAGGCAGTGTCGAACCACGCTATCAGCAATTGCATATGATTGATGAAATGAAGCCTAATGAATTCAGCCAAGTGCTATCGCCAAATCCAGATGATGCTGGGGTCTGGATTCATCAGGATGCTTGGTTCCATATGGGTCATTTCGACAAAGGCATCACGCACAGTTATGATCTCAAAGATACTAGAAATGGCGTCTATGTCTTAGTACTAGAAGGTAGTGTCACTATTAATGGTAACGTTTTAGCTACTCGCGATGGTCTCGGTATTTGGGATACTAAGAGCTTTACAATGGATGCTGATGAGGACGCTAGAGTTCTATTAATGGAAGTACCAATGCAATAAAGAGTGCAGTAAAGATTGAAGTGGCGCAGGCTGGGCTTTTAACTTAGTTAACCCAGCTCAAAGCTTTATAATTAATAACTAATAAGAGGTCAATAATGAGTATTCAAACCTTAGAGCCAAGAATGGCCGATGTCGGTGGTATTCCGATTGCACGTTTGCTGCCTAATAAAGGCAAACAGCCCATTGGTGCGTGGTGCTTTTTGGACCATGCAGGTCCTGCCGAATTTGATGCAGATGAATCAGGTATGCAAGTGGGTCGCCATCCGCATATCAATCTACAGACCTTTAGCTGGATGCTTGATGGTGAAGTACTGCACAAGGATAGCTTAGGTAACGAGCAAGTGATTACCAAGAATCAAGTCAACGTCATGACCGCAGGTACAGGCTTGAATCAAGGCATTAGTCATACTGAACAAAGTGTCTTTGCAGATACAGGTGGCTCACCAGACGCATCGCGCGCCCTAAGCATGGTGCAGCTATGGATTGCCCTACCGACTGATCAACAGATAGAGCGCGGTTTTCATCATTATCTTGATCTGCCCACTTGGCAGGAGAATAATGTCGAGATGATCCTGACTACAGGTAGTTATACCAACGCTTCAGGTAAGCATTTTGAAGCGCCTACTATTCAATACTCAAAGATGGTCGGTATCGACGTTTATTTCACTGAAGATGACGAAGCCATAATGACCTTAAAGTCAGGCTTTGAGTATGGCATCTTAGTTAGCGAGGGCGAAATAGAGTCTGAAGGCAAAATCTGTAAACAAGATCAATTGTTTCGCTTCCATGATAGTGATGTCGCTAATAATGAGAGCATTAAAATAGCGGCTAAAAAAGGCACGCGTATCATGTTTATCGGCGGTGAACCCTTGAATAACCAAGTGCTACTCTGGTGGAACTTTGTCGCGGATAATAAGGAAGAGATTGAGCAATCAATCATTGACTGGAACAATGGTCATGAGCGTTTCGGTAATGTTGACTCTGATATGAAGCGTTTGCCAGCACCAGAATTACCTGAAGGCTTTAAAGGCTAATCACCGCTTCATTTTAGATTATTTTTACATTTTACTTAAATTTATAACCACTGGAGATAACTATGTCAAATTTAAAAGACTTACAACAACTAGCTGAAAAGCGTCGTTCTATATATGCGCTTAGCGACAATCTGCCCGTCTCAAAAGACGAGATCGTTGATCTGGTCGAACATGCTATTTTGCACACACCATCAGCCTTTAATTCGCAGTCAGCGCGTATTGTCGTCTTATTCGGCGACGATCATAAAAAGCTCTGGGATATAACTGAAGAGACGTTAAAAGCTATCGTTAATGATGAAGAGAAATTCCAAGGCACTAAAGATAAGATCGCTGGGTTTAGAGCAGGCGCTGGCACGATTATGTTCTTTGAAGACAAAGGCGTCGTCAGAAATATGCAAGAAGCTGCGCCTTTGTATGCCGATAAGTTCCCTATCTGGGCACACCAAACCAGTGCTATGCATCAGTATGTTATATGGACAGCACTTGCCAGCCTTAATGTTGGTGCGAACTTGCAACATTATAATCCAGTGATAGATGACAAAGTTGCGAGTACTTGGAATATTGATACCGATTGGGAACTAAACGCACAGATGGTATTTGGCGCTATCGAACAGCCAGCAGGCGACAAAGAGTTTCAGCCTGCTGAAGAACGTATGAAAGTATTTGGTAAGTAAGGCACAACTGTCTTAGTTAAAACCAAGTAAATTTCGAAAAAATGATGGTCAGCTTAATGGTGGCCATCATTTTTTATGGGATGGAATCCAGTTTCTAAAAAGCATGCTAGTTAGCTGGCTGTACTCTAGTAGCTTCAAAACTCGTTAATAATATTAGGTTTTTCATACTTTTAGTTTTACTTAAATGAGGTTGTTAAGACCAGAATATAACTATTCATCCCAACCATAGACGGTATCTATAGAACGTAAATAATCTACCACCTTTAAAGAGAGTCTATCAAGAGGATTACCAGTAAGATTGATACATCTCAAACTATTCAGCTGTACAAGATTGTCTGGCAGATTAATTAGATTACAATAAATAAGCTCAAGCTTAGCGAGATTATTAAGCTCACCAATACTACTAGGCAGCTTGTCCAATTTGCAATAACTAACGAATAATTCGGTCAGGTTCTTAAGTTGCCCGATGCTATTAGGCAGCTCTTTAAGGCTACAATGGTTGATGTAAAGCTTCTCTAGATTAGTAAGTTGGCCTACGCTATCAGGTAGCTTGTCAAACTTGCCATGACTAATAAAAAGCTCAGTAAGGTTAGTGAGCTGCCCTATGCTGTCAGGTAGGACTTCAAGCTTGGAGTGATTAAAACTGAGCTTAGTTAAGTTAATGAGCTGTCCGATGCTATCAGGCAACACTCTGAGCTTACAGTCAATAATATTAAGCTCAGCCAAGTTAATAAGGCGTCCAAAGCTATCGGGTAGCTCTGTCAGTTCAAGGTGAAGCAGGTCAAGGTGGGTTAAGCTCACAAGCTGGCCTATACTATTAGGTAGCTGTTTGAGCTCACAATGAGTGATAAAAAGCTCTGTAAGATTGCTGAGTTGCCCAATGCTATCAGGTAGCTCTGTAACATTACAACGATTGATATAAAGCTTGTTGAGGTTGGTTAGCTGTCCGATACTACTAGGTAGGTCTTTGAGATCACAGTTAATAAATTCAAGCTCAATTAAGTGAGTGAGTTGCCCTATGCTATCAGGCAAGTGCTTGAGCAGACAATAACTCATAAAAAGCTTAGCAAGGTTATTAAGCTGTCCAATGGTATCAGGCAGATCTTCAAGCTCACAGTGAACGAGATCAAGTACTGTCAGATTAGTGAGTAATCCTATGCTGTCAGGTAGATGTTGAAGCGGACAACGGCCAATAAACATTTTAGTAAGACTACAAAGTTGCCCAATACTATCGGGTAGCACTTCAAGTCTACTATCATCAATGAAGAGCTCTTGGAGGTTACTGAGTTTTCCGATGCTGTCAGGTAATGCGATAAGTTTAGAGTGACTAATAGATAGCTTAGTTAGATTATTGAGCTTGCCTATATTGTGAGGTAAATGACTTGAAGACAAACCACTGATCGTTATTTCTATTAGATTGGTAAGATTGGTAAGCTCATCAGGTACATAGTCTATTCTATAGACGTCCCTTGAGTGTTGCTTATCGAGTTCAAGCTCCAAAATCTCTAGCTTTTTTAGAGCAAGTAATGACTTCTTGTCACGAGGGATTTCTGAGTCCTTTAGCTCAAACTCATCTGCCCATGCCCATATTTTCTCAATCCAGTTGTCATCAGAATCTAGGGTTCTAATAGACTGATCAATGTCCTGATGATCTTTGTTGCTTCGTGTCATAGATTTATTCCTTTTAACCACTTGAACTATTTTATCCGTATCAGAGTAGTATTAGCGTCCTGACATAGCTTATGCAACTCTGCGTGACGTATCGTTGAGAGAGCTTTTAGTTATCCCTTTCTATCGATGTAAGCATAGCAAACCCGTATAATCACACTTGGAAAACAGGCGCAAATCCACCTCCTGGTGTACGAAAATTGGTCACTTGACCCTGATAGATACGTCCCGCAGTGAGTAGCAACTGTCCTGCATAGGTGTAAAGACGTATGTCTACCTTTCTAGTCGTCACAACATCATCGATTTTTATTGAGCGCTCTGTTGCCGGTATAAAAGTCTGCGCAATATAGTCTTCATCTAATATATTCTCAAACACTCGGCGAGTGACCTTGCTACCACGATAGACACCTTTGCTACCATAACCAGCTACTGGCTTAAAAAACCATTGTCGCCGCGTACGCCACAATTCTTCTGCGTCGTTTTGCGTCGCCATTCGCGTTATTGGTACTGATCTTTTTAGGTGTTCTGCTGCGACGTTATCTAGTCCCCACGAACGTAACGTTTGCGGATCGGATAACAAAGCAAGATTGCGCTTATTAGCGAATATAGCATGAACATGCGGATTAGGGGTTACCACTACCGCGCCCTCTAAGTAGGCTTTTTTGAGTATGGCGTGACTAGAGTTTTCAAATGCGAAGTCAACCAAGCGATTATAGATCATATCAATGGGCTTGCCATGGGCGGTCAGTGTTCCATCAACATAGTTAAGTTCGGACGGATCAAGTATAACGGTATCGATGCCTCTAGCCTGAAGTAGTTGGCAGGCCAGCTGAAACTCTAAATACATGAACTGGTTTTTGGGATCGTTGTCCACGATAGCGATGCGATTGGGCATGGCAGTCGCTGATTGTCGCTGCCATTCTTCTATGAACATGCTAGTGACCGCTTCTTCAAACCCATCCAGCATTTTAGTAGTAGCAACACTTTGCTCGGATGGGTGACAGCAGTGTTTTTGCGCGCGGGCAAGTGCTACGTTCAAAAATGCGCCCCCTGCATTAGTATTAATCTCAATAAGCTTAGGGCCATCGCTACCTAAGTGAAAGTCATAACCCATAAAGGCCCCTATTGGACCAGGATTAAAAGCCGCTATTTTAGGTGCCCATGACAGTACTTGCTGTTGGTAGGACTGTAGTCTAGCAGCCGACTCAATAGCTTCAACAATGCGCATCATTGTCATGATTTCTGTTTTAGGGACGAACACTGGCGTTGCTGAAAACAGCTTATTGAGCTCATTAGCGCCTATTGGGTTGTCTGTGGTATCTGACAACTGATTTTGAAGGCTACTATTAAGTGCTTTGCGATCTAAAGTACGGCAATAGCACTCTTGATTGAGTTGATTGGCAAGATTGTCATTCTCTTTATTTTTATTATTAATTAGGGGTTCCATTTTAATCTCATTACTAAATAGAGTGAATATACTGATAAGGTTTAAAGAGAAGCCAAAGTAAAAGAAGGGTTTGAATGTTTAGATAAATCTAATTTTTATAGTTGTTTTGCGAAATAGTGACTTTATAAGCCTAGACGGTTTTATGCTCTTCTTTGATTAATATTTTTGCCAGAAACAAGCCTAACTCGAATAGTAGCCACATTGGAATTGCGAGTAACAGCATCGAGATACCATCTGGCGGTGTCACTACCGCTGCGATTGCAAAGCAGCCGACTATGATATAACGACGTTTGTCCTCTAAGCTCTTTGTAGAGACGAGTCCAATCATTATCAGTAGTAAAGTCACGACTGGAATCTCAAAGGTGAGTTCAAATACCATAAATAATTTGAGAGTAAAGCTCAAATAACTATCAATATCAGTCATCGGTATGACGTTTTGCGGCGCGAACAGAATAAAGAATTTGAGGACGCTTTTTAGTACGACAAAATAGGCAAAAGCAACACCCGTATAAAATAGAAATATGGAAGATAGTAAAACAGGAATAGTGACTTTTCTCTCTTTTTTATATAATGCGGGGGCTATGAATGACCAAATTTGATATAAAATATAAGGCATCACTACAAAGGCAGCAACGAAAATCGTCAAGCGAATGGGTGCCATAAAGTTCGAGGTGATATCAGTGGCAATCATAGTCGAATTCGCAGGCAGCTGCGCGACTAGAGGGTCTGATAAGAGGTTGTAGAGCTCGCGCGAAAACCCTACCAATGCTAAGAAGACAATCAAAACGGCTACGCATATTCTGATGAGATGCTTGCGTAATTCGATCAAATGCTCAGTAATAGGCATATCGCTGAGCGCATTTAGCATATTATCAGTCTCAGCACTATAGGTAGTATCTGGCGCTTTAGTATCTGTATCCGCTAACTTTCTTTGGTGGTTTTTTCGGCGCTTAAACAAGCTCATTCATCCCCCTTCTCTACATGCGATAATGAGGAAATATTTGGCTTATGATTTTGCTGATGAGGAGCGGTTGGCTTATAGGAGCTATCTGAACTTTGATTCTGCGAGTTTTCAAACTTATCCATACTACCGCGCATCTCGGCCAATTCGCGCTTCATATCTGTCTCAGTCTGACGAATTTTTACTAACTCATTTTGCATCTGTTTTCGTGTTTCTGCTAGATCAAGCTCAGACTCTATGTCAGACTGAAGGGTAGATATCATACGACGTACTTTGGCGTACCATTGTCCTGCTGTGCGCGCAGCCTGTGGTAGTTTTTCTGGGCCCAAAACGATTAAAGCGATAACCCCAAATATAAGTAATTCGGAAAATCCAATATCAAACATAATAGGCAAATATATTAGTGAATAGGCTATTGAATATGGCTAGTAATACGCTTTACAACGTATTCTTGTCATCAGTGGGAACCGGACTAACTTCTAAATCATCGACTTGAGTGCTACCCTCAGTATTTAAGTTATTAGTACTTAAATTATTAGCGTTTAAGTCATTATTTGCAGTTGAAGTAGTGGCTTCATGGCTAATTGCCTGCCGCGTGCGAGCGTGCTCAGTTTCTTCATCTTACCGCTTCTTTAAAGCCCTTTACTGCGCTGCCTAAATCTTTACCTGCATTTTTAAGCTTGGCAGTACCAAACACCACTACCACGACTACTAACAATATCAGCCAATGTGTAATAGAAAAACTACCCATAACAACATCCTTACTTTTAAGTTTTAATCAAACCCATACTGGGCACTGCACTTTAATACTCTCTTTATGACATTCACATCATAAGTCCAACCGACGTAGTCTAAGCGCGTTAGCAATCACCGAGAATGACGACAAGCTCATCGCTGCCGCTGCTATCATTGGGCTAAGTAGAAGCCCAAATACGGGATAGAGCACACCTGCGGCAATTGGAATGCCAAGTGCATTGTAGATAAAGGCAAAAAACAGATTCTGTCTGATATTACGCATGGTGGCGTGGCTAAGCTTATAAGCTTTGGCAATGCCCATCAAATCACCTTTTAGCAGGGTAATACCCGCACTCTCCATCGCCACATCAGTACCCGTTCCCATAGCAATACCGACATTAGCCTGCGCTAGTGCAGGCGCGTCGTTGATACCGTCACCTGCCATAGCGACCAATTTACCGCTGTCTTGCATTTCTTTGACGATACGGTTTTTGTCCTCTGGTGAGACATCCGCATGAACTTCATCAATACCTAATTTATTAGCGACTGCCTGCGCGGTTTTTTCGTTGTCACCCGTTAGCATCACAACTTTTAGTCCCGAGTCGTGTAGTAACTTTATGGCTTCCTTGGTGCTTGATTTAATAGGATCAGCGACTGATATTATCCCTGCCGCTTTACTATCTATCGCCACAAACATTACCGTTTCACCATCCTTTCTACGGACGTCAGCTTTAGTAGATAAATCCTGATCGAAGCTGTTTAAACTCTCCATAAGCTTTGAGTTACCGATAGCGACTTGTTTACCATTGACGATGGCTTGTACGCCCTCGCCCGTCGTCGAATTAAAGTCTTGGGCTTTAGGAATAGTAAGTGATCTTTCTTGAGCGGCTCTCACGATAGCTTCTGCCAAAGGATGCTCGCTTGCGCTTTCTACTGCGGCTATTAAGGCTAAAAATTCATCTTCATCTTGACCTGCCAACGCATCGATTGAGGTCAGCTCAGGTTTACCAGCAGTCAGAGTGCCAGTTTTGTCAACGACGATGGTATCGACCTTTTCCATAGTCTCTAGCGCTTCGGCATTTTTGATAAGGACACCGTTTTGCGCGCCTTTACCTGTACCGACCATAATGGACATAGGTGTCGCCAGACCAAGGGCGCAAGGACAGGCAATAATCAGTACTGCAATCGCGTTAACCAAAGCATAAGCCATAGCGGGCTCAGGGCCGAATATCGCCCAAACAATAAAGGTTATGATAGAGCTGATAATAACAATGGGTACGAACCAACCCGCCACTTGATCTACCAAGCGCTGGATAGGCGCGCGGCTACGCTGAGCCTCACTAACCATTTGTACAATTTTGGATAATACCGAATCTGCTCCAACATTGACCGCTTCGACCAACAGCGTTCCAGTGCCATTTACCGTACCACCAGTCACGGTATCTCCTGCTACTTTTGATACAGGGATTGGTTCACCCGTTACCATTGATTCATCAACATTACTATTACCATCGATCACTGTACCGTCTACGGGCAACTTCTCACCAGGTCTAACCCGTAGCTTATCGCCACTGACAACCTCATCAAGCGAGACTTCGATCTCTTCTCCGTTTTCATCCACACGTCTTGCAGTCGGTGGAGCTAACTCAAGCAATGCTCGAATCGCACCTGAAGTTTGACTTCTGGCTTTGAGCTCTAACACTTGACCGAGTAGTACCAAGGTTACGATGACAGCTGCTGCTTCATAGTAGACGCCGACTTGTCCGCTAGCGTCTCTAAAACTGTTTGGGAAAATATTGGGGAAAAAGGTCGCGACAATACTGAAAATATAAGCAGCGCCTACGCCTATGGCAATCAAAGTAAACATATTGAGATTGCGACTTTTTATAGACTGCCAGCCACGAACGAAAAACGGGGCGGCCCCCCAAAGCACGACAGGTGTCGCAAGCACTAACTCAGCCCATTGTAAAACCTGTGAAGGTATACCATACTGACTAAAGTCAACTCCAAACATACCGCTCATAACATATATTAATAGCGGGATAGTGAGTACCGTACAAATCCAAAATCGGCGGGTCATATCATTAAGCTCTGAGGTATCTTCTTCGCCAATGGTGACCGTTTCTGGCTCAAGTGCCATGCCGCATATTGGACAACCACTATTCTCAACATCCCTGACTTCTGGATGCATGGGACAGATATAGACCGTACCATTATAATCGTCTGGTACTTTATCGTATTTACCGCCTTTAATAGATTTTACCGAGCCGCTACCATTACCCGCTCCATGACAATGGGCATGACTGTCTTCTTTGTCGCTTGAGTCAGCAACTTCGTCTTCAGGCTGAAGAAACATCCCGCATATGGGGCAGTCACTTTTTTCGGCATCTCTGACCTCAGGATGCATCGGGCAAATAAAGACTGTACCGTTGTAATCGGCTGGCACTTTATCGTACTTACCGCCTTCGATAGGTTTTGCCTCAGTGCTATTGTTAGTATCTGCTCCATGGCAATTCGCATGACTATCTTCATTATTGTTGGATTGAGTAGCCTTGTCTTCAGGTTTGAGAAACATACCGCATATCGGACAATCGCTAGCTTCAACATCTCTAACCTCAGAATGCATCGGGCAGATATAAACCGTACCACTATAATTTTCTGGCACTTTATCGTACTGACCACCTTTGATAGATTTGTCATCGGCAATATGTTTCATAAATTTACTCCTTGAAGACAATAAATGTTGATAATAAGTACAGCTCTTAAAGCACTATTATCAATTCTCAATTGCTATTAATATAATCATTAATTCATATAATCATTAATCTAAAAAATTACTTTTTATACTTTCAATTGGACTTTAGTCTTTATCATTCAAATATTTGAGCAGAGCCTTGATGATTAATATTAGTACCTTTGAACTATTTTGCGAACCAACGGTATAGTGGCACGAACAAGATTGCGAAATACCAACCATAAAGGTACGATTCTACAAGTCCAATTAGAAAACCTGTCCAAGTCAACCATTCAAAGCCGGGTAGTAGAGGCGCCCAAGCTTCATGCATGGATATTTGCTCGGGAGCGAGTAAACCAAAGCCTATGCATAACAGGTAACTAATGAGTAAAAACAACGATACACTGTTGCCAACAGGGACAATTCTTAAGGTACTTGTTGTCAAATTTGATTTGACCATCTTAATACTCCTTGTTATCACATGATGTCGTTCAAGCTTAAACTAATTAAACATCCACCTTTCCGTTCTAAATTTAAAGAACCAGTATAAGTAGAAGCTTTATGCTGTATTAGCATTACTTTTTGATTCGTGTGGCGCCAGCGAGTTGACGCTAGCGACCCCAATGAATAGCGATATCCATGATCAGATAAAAAACAATGCCAAGCGCTGCAATTCGTGAAAGATCAAATAACGTTGTGAAAGCCAAACCCAACACCACAGTGTAAACCAGCGTATGTTTCTGAACGCTTCCTGGCATCCCCAAATGACGATGGGGTACCAGCTTCATGTCAGTCAACATAGCAAGCATCCGCGAGACTGCGAAGATGCTAGCAAGGAGACCACCAGCGGTAGCTACCATTGCGATTGCCACTGTGAACCACAGACCATAATCGCCAAGCGCTGGCCGTGCGGCAGCAGCCAAGGAATAGTCTTTGGTTTCAATAATCTCGGCAAGGGACAGATTACTAGACACCGCAAAACCGACTAAAGTGTAAATAACTACGCAGATTGCGATCGAGATTATAATGGCACGGCCGACGTTACGACGAGGATTTTTTACCTCCGAGCCACTGTTGGCAATCGTGGTAAAGCCTTTAAATGCCAGTATGCCTAACGCCGTTGCGCCAAGAAAGTTACCAGCAGTATTAGTATCACCTAATATGGAAGAATCAATTGCAAAGCTATCAGCCAGCCAGACACCAACCAATCCGAAGACGAGAATACCGACAATTTTTATAATGCCAATAAACGATGCGACTCCTTGGATCCAACGATTGCTAAGCAAATTAATCAAGAATGCAGCAAGAATAAGCGCTGCACCAAGAACAGATACCATGCGACCGCTATCATCACCACCGAACAACTGCATAGTATATGACCCGAACGTCCGAGCCAAAAAACTTTGCGCTATAACCATGGAAAAATACATCAGCAAAGCATTAAAGCCAGTCGGTAAACGATCTCCGTATGCCTGATGCAAATACATTGCAACACCGCCAGCTGATGGGTAGGCATTAGAGATTTTGATGTAGGAATAGGCGCTAAAAGAAACAACAATTGCAGCAGCTAAAAACGCTAAGGGGAAAAGCGAACCTACCATCTGAGCCATCTGCCCAGTCAATGCAAAAATACCGGCGCCAATCATGACACCGGTACCTAGCATAACTGTTCCTGATAAAGTCAGACTATCTTGCTGATAACGAGTCGTTCTGTTTTGTTCCATGCCAATTTATCCTTTCACTACCTTTTTAACGAGTAGGACTTTAAATCTGCGGTGGATAAGAACTTTGAGTACATATATCTGTATGAGCAACCGTAACTATTCGATAGCTCACTATTTTTTAGTTTAAAGTACTCCTATTAATCTTATAATTCTTTACTCCAGCTCATCAATCAATTGCTGCATCTCACCGATTTCACGCTTCTGCGCTTCGATAATATCATCAGCTAATTGACGCACCCGTGGATCTTCGATATGGGCACGTGAACTGGTCAAAATTGCAATCGAATGGTGCGGAATCATTGCTTGCATCCAATCGACCTGATCGACCGTTTGTTGCGAGCGTACACCCCATAGACCAAAGGCAAAAAGAAAGACACTAATCCCATAAACCATCAAGTTTATCTTGGTTTTCTTATACATATTGGTCATAAAGGCTAGCATGATAATAGCCATCACTGCGCCCATGTATAGCGCCATATAAGCGCGAGTCTCACTAAAATAAATATGGTCGAGTTTATAGGTATTGAAATACATCATGACAAACATTACGATTGTAGATGTGACAATCATCAAGGTAAACTTTAGGTAAGGATTCATACCCTGTTGATGATTCATACTATTTTGGTTATCAGCATTCATAATATGACCTCTTTAAATTTAACAATTGTACAATTAACGGTTTAAAACCAGAATTTGACACCCGCAGTCAGACTACTGCCATCAACTGATTCGTTATCTTGACGACGCAAATCACGTGCATCACCCAAAGCTGACTCGTAGCTTATACCAACATAAGGTGCTAACTGCCGACTCAAGGTTTCATAAGTTAGTCTCACTTCGGCTTCCATTTCATTGAAGCCTTTAGCGATTTGGTTGTCACTATCGTCTTTACTAAACGCAGTCAAACCTACTTCTGGTATCACCACCCAACGTTGAGTTAAACGCCATTCATATTCTGCACCCAGATCAAGCTGTACTTGACCATCACTATATAAGTAGGCTCTAGCATTTGTTTCAATAAAGTATGGAGCCGTACCGACAATACCTGCCATTACCGCTGGCTTATCATTTTCAGTATTATAAGCAACACCCGCTTCCCCATTCCAATAAATGCCGAGTGGCTTCCAGTAAGCCAATGAGCTCAAACTACTAATTTCTTTATCGTCTTTGGTTTGAGCACTTCCCTCTGTACGCAATCTGAAACGGTTACTATCATCGCCATACCATCCCTCAATCTCAAAGTTGATCTGATCATCATCGAACTGATAGCCTAAATCATCTACTGAAACGCCCCACAATGGCATGCTACCCATCATGACAGGCTTACCATACTGTCCATAAGGGACACCGTTGGAATAATCTGAACTACGAGCATCAGCTGGAGCCTCACCACCTTGCATGCCTGACATGTCCATGTTCATTTTGCTATGGTCCATACCTGCCATGTCGCCTGACATATCCATACCGCTGTGGTCCATGCCTGCCATATTACCTGACATATCCATACTGCTGTGGTCCATATCTGACATGTCCATTCCAGACATATCCATACTGCTGTGATCCATATCCGACATGTCCATGCCTGACATATCCATACTGCTGTGATCCATATCCGACATGTCCATGCCTGACATATCCATACTGCTATGATCCATATCCGACATGTCCATGCCACTATGATCCATACCCGACATATCCATACCGCTGTGATCCATGCCTGACATGTCACTTACTGGCATTTTCGTTTTACTCATAGCATCAGGATTTGATGCTGCATTCGCCACTGGCATAGCCAACAACATTGCTGCAGACAATATGGATACTGGCAATACAGTAGTGTTAAACCTTACTTTACGTATTTTCATCTTATCTCTCACCTATCAAAGAATAACTTAAACAACGGCGACTTCTCTGAACATACCTGCTTCCATGTGATAAAGCAGATGGCAATGCCACGCCCATCGTCCCGCTTCTCCTGTGACATCAAAGCTAATCTTCTGTGCAGGTTGCACGACGATGGTATGCTTGCGGACTTGAAAGTCTCCATTAGGTGCACGTAGATCACTCCACATACCATGTAAGTGCATAGGGTGGTTCATCATGGTGTCATTGACCAAGGTGATACGTACACGTTCACCCGGCTTGATATTGACGGGCGTGGCATCTTTAAACATAACCCCATCCATGGCCCAAATATAGCGCTCCATAGCACCTGTTAGGTGTATTTCAATCTCTCTAGTAGGCTTGCGCTGCTCGCTTAGTACTTGCTTATCTACAGAGCGTAATTGATCATAAGTCAAAACCTTACGATTGATATCGCGTAAATTGATACCCGGATCATCAATGTTAATACGTGCACTATCAACGCGCATGTCCGTCTTAAAGTCATATTCTGTTTCAGCATGACGGGCTTCATAGCCATTCGCGCCCATCGCGCCCATCATATCGGCCATCGTGAGCCACTCGATTTTATCCATAGCAGGTATCGCAGCGCGAGCGCCTTTTTTGGTCGCAAGCGTAGTGGCAACAAAACCTGAGCGATCTATATTTTGCGCAAATATCGTATGCGCATCCCCAGTTGGCGTGACGATAACATCATAAGTCTCAGCAACACCAATACGGAAGTCATCAACACTGACAGGTGCAACATCATTGCCATCTGTCGAGACGACGGTCATCTTCAGACCGGGTATACGTACATCAAATATTGTCTGCGCAGAAGCATTGATAAAACGTAATTTGACCTTTTGTCCCGCTTTGACCAGTTGCGTCCAATTAGCCGCTGTGGTCTTACCATTCATAAGATAAGTGAACGTGTTTTCACCTGACAAATCCGTAAAATCAGTCGGCATCATGCGCATCTGATTCCACATTTTACGCTTATCGTAAGCAGCCTCAAGATCCGTAGCGGCGATATCAGATAACAGCTTTTTGAAATCTGGCAAATGGTAATTGTCAAAATCAGAACGCTGCTTTAACAGTTTGAGTAAATTATGCGGGTCACGGTGCGTCCAATCACTGAGCAAGATCACATGGTCTTCCTCTACTGGATAACGCTCCGCTCCTTTGGGCTCAATGACTATAGCGCCGCGCATACCCGTCTGCTCTTGAAACCCTGAATGCGAGTGATACCAATAAGTACCCGATTGCGGTATGTTAAATTTATAAGTAAAAGTGCTTTTGGCGGGAATACCGTCGAAGCTAATGCCGGGTACGCCATCCATCTCAAACGGTACCAGCAAACCATGCCAATGAATAGAGGTCGATTCATTGAGCTGATTATGAACCCGAATGGTAACCGTGTCGCCCTCTTGCATTTTGAGCGTAGGCCCTGGTAGCGAGTCATTGATCAAGGTTGCCATACTTGATTTGCCATTGACCGTTATCATCTTTTCGCTAACATATAGGTCAAACTCATTACCTGTCAGAACAGGTACGATATGGTCGGCTCGATCACTGTTGACAGCAACTTTTTGATTTTTGCTTAGTGCACTATTGGCCATCGTCGGTAGTGTGGATAGCATTGACGCGCCGAGCAAGGTGGATGACCCTGTCAGAAAACGCCTACGGTTAAATATACTTTTATTATTCATAATATTGACCTAAGTTAATCCATGAAATGAGAGTTGAACTTATATATCTAACGACTTATTAATAAAACTATAGCTGCTGCGCTGGTGATTCAATAGCAGCGTAAACTTGAGTACTACCATCTTTGTTCAGCTGCATTACCTGATAAGGCATAAACTTATCTTGGTACTCCATACCAGGGCTGCCAACAGGCATACTAGGTACAGCCAGACCAATCGCATCCTTTGGCGGATTTGTCAGAAACTGCGCCATATGTTTGGCAGGGACATGTCCTTCAAAAACATAGCCATCTGTGGTGATAGTAGTATGACAAGAGCGCATCTGTTGGGGTACGCCATAGCGGTCTTTGAAAAGGGACACATCTGCAACGTCTTGTGCCGTTGCGTTTAAACCATTGTCTTCGGCATAACCTACCCACTCTTTACAGCAGCCGCAATTGGCATCTTTGTAAACAGTAGCTGAGACATCCCTTAAAATAGTTGACTGCGTGTCTGAGTTTGCGCTAACAGGCATCATGTGAGCCTGTGGCTGCTCTACTGCAGTTGTCGTCGTCGATTGCGTAGCTGGCATCGAGCTAGTAGCAGTAGAGCTTGGTTGACTACAAGCTGCAAGTACTAGTGACAATGAAGAAACCAACAAAAGAGCACGCCCGGATGCCCAGTGATGCTCATTGAAAGATATATCAGTGTGGCGTCTCATAAAACTACTCCTAAGCGTTTATTTGTCTAGCAAATACTCTAAAAATTAAATCTCAACTGATAACTGGTAGTACCACAGCACTACCAGTTATCACATTAATGCTGCATCTCAGTGTCACCATCCGACATATCCATCATCTCATCGTCAAACGACATATCCATCATATCGCTGTCAAATCTTGTGGTGAGTAGCGTATATTGCGCCTCATCTAACTCAGGCAATGCTCTGATAAAAGCGACCATAGCCCACATTCTCTCGTCATCGTGAGTCGCGCCCCACGCAGGCATTCCAGATGCCATAATGCCATGCTTAATCGCCCAAAAGCTTTGCTGCGCACCTGCTTCAGATTTGAAACGCTCGACCACTTCAGCCTTAGTAAAGTTTGGTGGTTTCGGATACAAGTACTCACTCAGATCTGTTTGTGTTGCATCAGGTGCTAGATGGCAGCCTGCACACATGTCTTTGTAGTCCGCGCCGCCAGAGCTGATCATATCCACTTGTTGTAGGTCTGGAACAACGATGTCTTTACTCGCATTTTCTATAGAACGTTCGCGAGCCGTCTCCAAAAAACCATGGACTATTGGAGTATGGAGTTGATCTGCCCCAATATTAATAATGCCACTAGAAACTACCGTAAAAACGCCAACGATGGCGACAAACATAGTAAACAGCGCACCCCATAAAAATCTCATATGTTCGTCCTTGATTTTGTTGCTGTCAAAACTTTACTATCAATCTAGTCAAAAGAATCAGATTTAACGAAGATTGTAGTTAAATCTGACTTATTGCGTATTGCCTAATAACTAGTACAGCTAAAATTATTTAGAAGCACTGTCACTGGCGACGCAATGCTTTTGGTACATCTGTTTCATCTTGCTCATATTCGTCATCATCGCTTTCATAGCCGGGTCATTCATATCCATTTTGCTATGATCCATTTTTTGCATCATTTGCATATGCTTCTCCATTTTTTCGCAGTTCATTTGATCTTTTTGTGCATGCATTTCTGGAGAATGCGCCATCGCTGATGTTGAAACAATTAAAGTAATAGCCGTTGCTGCGATTGATTTAGATAGTAATTTAAATTGTGACATAAATAATTCCTAGTAGTGAATTGGGTTAGAAAGTATAAAGACGTTGGACCAGTCTAGATAATACAATAGTGATTCTGACTGCTAGATGACGCTAAGATTACAATCTTGTCATCTTTATACATTTGAATTTTAATGCTGCACGTATTCCTTTAATATAGCATCAGAGCTGCGATTACTCTGACTACCATACTTATTGATAAAGTATTTTTCAGATTGTAAATGCTGGTCTTGATGTTGAACCTGACAAGCGACTCGTGCATCAATATAACTTTTCATTTGCGCATCAGAGATTTGCGCATTATTGTGGTCTAGATTCCTGGCAAACTTAGTAACGTTATCGCAGTTGTCGATAATCGAAGTACTTAGATTGGTCGTATGTGCATTAGCCGCTGACATACCAATGAGCATTGAAGCAGACAGCAGTACTACTTTTTTGAATGAAAGATAACTTTTCATATAAAACCCTTAATAAATTATTGAATATCAAAATTAATGATCTGTAGGAATAATTCATAGTAGCTACTCGTATCATGAATGAGCCGCTATGTACTATGGATATAGAGTAGCAAATGAATACTGACCGTTTGCTGACGAGCACGTGACATCTTTGTCAGACACCAGTCCATTTTGTCACTTATGTCAATTCGAGCATTAAAAAGCCATAATTACATTAAAGGATTATTATGAAAGTACTACTAGTAGAAGATGAGTTAAAACTTGGCGAATATATAAAAAAAGGTTTAAGCGAAGCAGGCTTCATTGTCGACCACCAGCTAACAGGCTTAGATGGCTACCATGCTATGATGACTGAAGAATTTAGCGTGATACTCATGGATGTTATGCTGCCTGATGTTAGTGGTTTTGAGCTAGTACGTAATTACCGAGCGGCGGGCAAGCATACGCCAGTATTATTTCTAACAGCGAAAGATGATTTGGATGACAAGATTAAGGGGATTGAGATTGGCGGTGATGATTATCTGACCAAGCCTTTTGCCTTTGCAGAATTAGTCGTGCGTATAAAAAGCTTGCTGCGCCGTGCTAATCAAGCCGATTATAAAAGTACGCTGATGCAAATAGCGGATCTCAAAATGGACATTGCCAAGCGCACTGTACACAGAGATGACGCACCTATCAAACTGACGGCAAAAGAGTTCTCCTTACTACAATTCATGCTAGAGCGCCGCGGTGAAGTATTGCCACGCTCAGTCATTGCCTCACAAGTATGGGATATAAACTTCGATAGCGATACTAATGTGATCGATGTGGCCGTTAGACGACTACGACTAAAGATCGATGATGGTTATCAGACCAAGCTCATTCATACGGTGCGCGGCATGGGCTATCGTTTAGATTCTGTTGACGCTGATACTCATGAACATGACTGCTAATAAGATGAGAGGAGCTTTTGATAATCGGCGCTTGCCTTTATTGTGGCGTACCGTGTTATTACTAACAATCTTCGTCGTCATCTCTCAGGTCATCATTTATATCTGGGTACAGCGCTCTGTCAAAGGGCATTTTGAGCAGATGGATGCTGAGATTATCACCCACGCAGCCTTCAACCTACGTAAGCGCGTAACAGAGGTGGATAACCAAATAGCCTCTCAGACCCTACCCGAAACTCAAAGTCCATCAAATACTCAACAACAATTTCGCTCGCAAGCTCCTTCAAATCTGCTGCCTACCATAGCCACGAAAAATGATGATCATCTACATTCTGCTTGGCTAGATTACGACTTAAAAACTGTCATTGCTGATAAAGAGGGACGATTGCTATCGAGCACTCCAAATATCTTTGCTGATGAGTTAAGTGGCAGTTTCAATCTATTATCCTTGCGGCAAAATAATGATGATAGACAGTTTGTGATCAATATCAGTGACCGAAGTTATCGGGCTATGGTCATCGAAGACGATAATATGCTTGCCCTTATCGCCTTGCCCATCGACGTGCATCATCAGTATTTATTGCAGTTCAATCGTCAGCTGAGTATGATTTTATTTGCTATTACCTTGCTGTTGGTGTCAATAGCAGCGTTGAGCGTCTATTGGGGATTTGCGCCTTTATCAACGATTATTCAGAAGATGAAGAGTATTAACCCTGAAAGATTGGGCGAAAGAGTAACCGTTAGTGATATGCCATTAGAGCTAAGACCCTTAGCCGAGTCCTATAATTCAATGATAGCTAAGCTTGAAAGCAATTTTGAATCCTTATCTCGATTTTCAGATAATATCGCTCATGAGCTGCGCACGCCCATAGCGACGTTAAGTACGCAAACGCAAGTCATGTTGAATAAGCCTAGAGAAGAAGCGGAATACATTGAGCAATTGCATCATCAGCATAATACCTTAGAACAGTTATCGGCGATGATTAATAACATGCTGCTGCTAGCAAAAACACAAAAAGGACTGAGTGATTCGCAAGTGACTACTGTAGATACTGAGAGCCTAATCAACAAGCTACTAGATTACTTTGAAATGATTGCCGAGGATCGTGGGATAACTTTTGAGAAATCAGGTGAGTTCAGTGCAGTATTAGGTAATGAGGGTTTACTGCAAAGATTATTTGCTAATCTACTGTCCAACGCCATCTACTATGCCACTAGTCACAGCGTTATCACGATATCAGCTACTATTAATACTTCAAAAACTCCTGTTAATACTAATAGTTTGTTTAAGAATGACAAGGGTAATACTCAAACCTCGAATCAATCTTGGCTAGAGATAACTTTTACTAATTATCTACAAAAACCTTTAAACCAAAGCGAAGCAGATCGATTGTTTGAGCGCTTTTATCGTCATGACAAGACCAGCCAGCACCATTCAGGCTCAGGTCTAGGGCTGTCTATCGTTCAGACCATCGCTACTGCTCATAAAGGGGAGGTTAATATTGTTATCAAAGATGACTATTGTTTTGAGGTTACCGTGGGTTTATTGATTGCTAGGTAGTAAAAACCTCAATATTTTAGTATTTAGAATATCGATGATGTGTAGAAATCCTTATAGGTTTAATTCATTTTAATAAGTCAAAAAAGCCCTATATGCTATTACTTATATAGCGTATAGAGCTAAAGTGTGAAGCCTGATTTTCTTAGGTGATGTGGTTAATATTTTCTATAGTACTGTCAGCTTGCGCTGTTACTTTGTCCATCATTTTCATGGCTTCTAAAAACACAACCCCTTATCGTTAGCGCTTAATGTAGAGTACTTCTTAACGCTGTATAAGCTCTCTGCCATATCGACTTATTAATGAGCGGATTGTGCTTTTTGGTACTTACGCACGTTGCTGCCATCTTTACGGGTAATCGTTATTCCAGTAAAACCAAACACTATCGTTAGCAGTAGAGATAAGTAACAGAAGAACGCATAGGGCAGATAGTCGAGCACTGGTACTCCTAGCGCTTGGCTGATAAACACCCCGCATACGCTCCACGGCACCAGTGGGTTGATGACCGTACCTGCATCTTCAATGGTGCGCGATAAGTTTTTAGGATGTAAGTCTAAGCGCTCAAACGTCGGGCGAAAGGCTGTACCTGACAATAGAATACTTAAGTACTGCTCACCGATTAACACGTTGATGCTAAGGGCTGCCATAGCGGCGGCAAAGATGGCACGACCTGAGCTGGTCAGCATATCTTTGATACCTAACAATAGTGCTGGTAATACACCCAAAGCTCGCAGTAGACCACCCAAACTTAATGCCAATATCACAATGGTCTGGGTGAAGAACATGCTCTGCATACCACCACGTGAAATCATACCGCCTACTTCGCCAAGAGCCAAGTTTTCAGCAGGCGCATAGCCACCAAACATATAGCCGCCCAACTGTCCAATACTCGGCATACTATGTAAATAAGTAATAATCAAAGCGCTGGCAATCGTGTAAATAATGGTATAAATGGCATTCACTCGACAAAGCGCTAAGACGACTAGCACGATAAACGGTATGACAGAATAACCATGGACTAAGCCGCTATCTACTAACTGCGACTGCAACAAAGTCACTTGGTCTAAATTGCCTGTACCTGCTTGCCCTGAGAAGAACCAAAATAGCCCTGCGGTGATAAGCCACGCGGGTACTGTGGTATACATCATATTGCGAATGTGCTCGAATAAATCGATACCCACAACAGAAGACGCTAGCGTACAAGTATCTGAGAGTGGCGACATTTTATCAGCAAAGAACGCACCTGAAACGATAGCCCCTGCAGCGATAGCGACATTGGCGTCAAAGGCATTACTCATACCAATAAATGCCACACCGATGGTCGCAGCCGTAGTCAGACTACTGCCCAAGGCAATCCCAATAATCGAGGTCAAGACAAAGGCGGAAATATAATAATACTGTGGCGAGATCAGCTCAAAGCCATAGTACATAATAGTAGGAATAGCGCCTGACATCATAAGCGCGGCAACTAGCAAACCAATAAAGAACAATAAATAGATCGCACCAATACCACTGACAACGCCAGATGACATTTGTTCCTGCATCTTCTCAAAGCTTAAGCCCTTGAACATACCTAGAGCGAGCAAAATGGCAATAGCAAGCATTAATGATAGGTGCGGCACCCAGCCAAAACCGATCATGGTGACACCCATAATCGCGATGACTACGCTGGCAATGATAAAGGCTAATTTAGGAGATAACTCGGTAAGTACTTGCGGCGGCATGACACATCCTTATGTGGCCTGTTTTTATTAAAGCTCTAAAATAGAGGCTTAAATCATTAAAAACGAATGGATAAAAGATCTAACAATAAATGGCAATGATTCAAGAGCTGTGAATCTTTCTAAAATAAGCGTTTTAAAAATAATCACTTCTGAAAAACTTAGCACCTTATTAATTGAGCAAAGCATCAGTCTTCGCCGCCATCACAAAATCATTTTTGTGTAGACCCTTGATACTGTGCGACCACCATGTAACCGTCACTTTACCCCATTCAACCAACATACCGGGATGATGGCCTTCGGCTTCAGCAACTTCAGCCAATTGATTGGCAAATGCCATCGCCTTTACGAAGTTCTTAAATTTATAGTGACGCTCTAACTGCTGGATGCCATCCACTTCAATAAGTGACCAGTCAGGGATTTGTTGCATCAGCTCTTGAGCCTCCAAATCGGTAACTTTTGGCGCGCCGATACGGCAGACTTCACAGCTGGCTTGTGATAATGCAGACATAATAATTTCCTTGTTTTATTTTTCTGTAGTGATAGTTATTTAAGGGTTAATTTATTTTGCACGTACTTTCTTTAATCGCTATTACTCAGCATAAGTGGCTGCATACAAGCCTAAATTCATGGCTTTTTTTACCGCGCCCATGATATCGCTATTTACGATATCAAATAAGGTATCTAAGTCATCAATGGCATAATAAATAGGTTGGACTTGGTCAATACGATAAGGAGTGCGCAAGACGTCAACCAAATCAAATGCTCGGCATTCGGGTTCATCGCTTAGGGCATAGACAGTCTCAAAAGGTGAGCTCAAAATGCCACCACCATAAATTCTACGAGTGTCTTTGGTCGCGCCCATGAGACCAAACTCAATGGTAAACCAATAAAGACGCGCCAAAAACCATCGCTCCTCTTTACTAGCGTCCAGTCCTAGCTTGCCATAAGTCTCATTAAAAGCGGCAAATGCAGGATGGGTCAGCAGTGGACAATGTCCGACGATTTCGTGAAATATATCAGGCTCTTCGATATAGTTCATGTCCTCAAAGCGGCGAATAAAGGTAGCTACGGGAAAGGACTTATTAGCCAATAGCTTAAAAAACTTACCAAAGCTGATCAGCGCAGGCACCGCCGCAGTCTGCCAGCCTGTGGTAGCTTGCAGCGCTTCATCGATATCAGAGAGCTGAGGAATATAAGTCGTAGGCAGCTGTAGCTTCTCTAAGCCCTCTAGATAAGCCGAACAGGCACGATTAGGGATTTGTACGGCTTGACGCTCAAGCAGCGTCTGCCACATCATATTATCATCAGCGCTATAACCAATATGACCGTGCTCATCTGGCTGACGCGATACGTAGGGCTGCTTTTTATCAGCTGCATGCTTTTGAGCAGAGACACTGGGAGTAGAAACATTATGAGTAGAATTGTGGTGCGCAGATGCTTTAGCAGTAAGCGCACTATTGGCGCTAACTGTCTGCTGAATCATGTTAGATAATGGACGTTCCATGCCCCTCTTCCTTTTATTACGGGTCATCTCCAACCCTATTTAGGGTTTAGCAACCGTCATTAAAACAACGCTATCAATAGCAATAGGTTATAAACAACAGATTAATAGGGACAGGACGAACTCCTTTTGTCCTGCCCGTTCAGCACTTTAATTACGGTGTTTCAGTTTCTGACTGACCAACCGCGCCGCGGCGAACTTGATCGCGCTCGATGGATTCAAACAAAGCTTTGAAGTTACCTTCGCCAAAACCTTCTTCGTAATCACCTTTACGCTGGATAAACTCAAAGAAAACTGGGCTGCCCAAGATAGTTTCAGAGAAAATCTGTAGCAGCAGACGCGGCGTGCCACTCTCTGTTGTACCGTCTAATAAGATGCCACGCATTTGCAAATCAGAGATATTTTCGCCATGGCCAGGGAGACGCTCATCAAGCATCTTGTAATAGGTATCATTTGGTGCTGTCATTAACGGAATACCAGCGGCTCTTAGCTTATCAATACTGGCAAACAAGTCATCACTGGCCAAGGCAATGTGCTGTATACCTTCGCCATTGAAATGCATCAAATACTCTTCTATTTGACCGCCGCCCTGCTTTGACTCTTCATTCAACGGGATACGAATTTTACCGTCAGGTGCGGTCATAGCCTTACTGGTCAGGCCTGTGTATTCGCCTTTGATATCGAAAAAGCGGATTTCTCGGAAATTAAAGATACGCTCATAAAAGTTTGCCCAATAAGCCATGCGACCGCGATAGACGTTATGGGTTAAGTGGTCGATGACTTTAAAGCCGTGGCCAACAGGGCTTCTATCGATATCAGCAAAAAATTCAAAATCGACATCGTAGATAGATTCGCCATCTTTATAACGGTCGATAAGATAGATCAATGAGCCGCCGATACCCTTGATAGCAGGTAGTCTCAGCTCCATTACGCCAGTTGGAACATCAACAGGCTGTGCGCCCATTTCAATAGCACGCTCATAAGCTTTTTTGGCATCGCGAACGCGAAAACCCATACTGCAAGCACCAGCGCCATGCTCTTCAACGAAGTAGCTGGCTTGGCTTTTTGGTTCGCGGTTCAAGATAAGATTGATATCACCTTGACGGTATAGCGCCACGTCTTTTGAGCGGTGATTGGCGACATGAGTAAAGCCAAGCTGTTTGAACAAAGCTTCAACGGTATCAGGCTGAGGTGAGGCGAATTCAACAAAATCAAATCCGTTTAGGCCCATTGGGTTGTCAAATAAATCTGCCTTTAACTCTGACATTGTCATCATCCTTAATTTCAATTGGTGGTATAAAATGCTGTAAATCAATAATTCTTATTGACGTTGTATTTATAGTAGAGTAGCTTTATTTATAAGACTAATTGTTTTTTATGATTTATTTATCAGGTTTACTTATGAATATCAGCATTCGCCAATTAAACGCTTTTATTAAAGTCGCTGACAACGGTAGCTTTACTCGTGCCAGCGACCAGATGCATTTGACTCAATCAGCGGTCAGCGGCTTGATTAAAGAGTTAGAATCAAACCTCGGTGTAGTATTGTTCGATCGCACTACGCGCCAGCTGTCTTTATCCGTCGTGGGGCATCATTTACTACCACAAGCGCGGCGTATCTTAAATGAGATGCAATTGTTCGAAAACGAGGCCAGTAGCTTAACCAGCTTGGCGCAAGGCAACGTGAGACTTGCGGTATCGCAGTTTGCCGCGTCCTCCATGCCAGCGGTGATTGCGCAATTTGCCAAACACTATCCCGATATTAGCGTGTCGTTATTGGACTGCTCGGCTGAGAATTTACTCAAACATATTCAAGATATTGAAGTGGACTTAGGCGTTGGCACTGAGCTTGGATTTATAGACACCGAGGATGACATCAAAGCCGATTTGTTATATCAGCTGCCCTTTTGCGTGGTGATACCTGAGCGGCATCCACTAGCAAAAAAATCTGCAATCACTTGGCAGGATCTGTTACATAGCCCGCTTATTACCCTACAAGGGCCTTTTTTGGAGCAAGTCACCGCCGAGCTCGCTGACGATGTGGCAAGCCATGTCCAGCAGGCGCGCTACAAGGTCAACTTTATGTCCACCGCTCTTGAGATGACTCGCCAAGGCTTTGGCATTACTTTGTGTCTGCCCTATATGCCTGAGGTCATTGACTGGGTCAGCGCCAATGGTTTACAGATGCGACCATTAGCACAACCGAGAAAAATGCGGCAGTTCTTTATCTATCAGCGTTCGTCGCGCGCCTTATCGCCTGCCACTATCGCCTTTAGGGAATTTTTGCAGCGCTATTTTTCTGATCACTTCGACGACTTACAGCAATAACTTGCAGTGATGATTTATAAAGATGGCTTATAATATGCTTAAGTACTGTCTACACGGTGGTTGAGTGCATTTTAAAACCTTAAAGTACGATAAAAACGGCTCATTATTTCATGAATTATTTCACTTATTGTCAAAGATAACTGAATCTAATATTGAGTTCGTCGTCAATTTGCTCTATGATTTTTGGCGGCTCGATTTATATTTTGCTGTATAAAGAAAACAAGGAAGCAACATGTTTGAACGTATCGATTATTATGCTGGTGATCCTATCTTGGGATTGGTAGAAAAATTTTTGGCAGATGAAAATCCTAATAAAATCAATTTAGGTATCGGCATTTATTATGATGAAAATGGCGTGATGCCTGTGCTTGATTGCGTAAAAACCGCAGAAAAGCGTATCGCTGACTCGATTTCTGCACGTCCATACCTGCCTATGGCAGGCCTGCCAGGACATCGCAAAGGCTGTCAAGATTTGCTGTTCGGTAAAGATGCTCAGGTTCTAAAAGACGGCTTAGTTGCGACTATCGCCACTATCGGCGGCTCAGGCGCTCTGAAGATTGGGGCAGAGTTTATCAATGAATGGTTCCCGCAATCTAAGTGCTACGTTAGCGACCCAACGTGGGGCAACCATATCGCTATATTTGAAGGCTCTGATGTAGAAGTCGGTAAATACCCGTACTACGACACCGCAACGGGTGGCCTCAGATTCGACGAGATGATTGCATTTTTTGCAACGTTAAATAAAGACGATGTGATTTTGCTCCACCCGTGCTGCCATAACCCAACGGGACTAGATTTGACCCATGCGCAATGGGATACCGTATTAAATGTCATTCAAGAGCATGAGCTGATTCCCTTTATGGACATCGCCTATCAAGGCTTTGGCGAGGACATGGATAGCGATGCTTATGCTATCCGTAAAGCGGTAGATATGGGTCTGCCCTTGTTCGTCAGTAACTCGTTTTCCAAAAACTTATCGCTATATGGCGAGCGAGTTGGTGGTCTATCAGTGGTTTGCCCAACGACAGATGAAGCCGAGCGCGTCTTCGGTCAGCTAAACTCGATGGTACGTCGTATCTACTCAAGCCCGCCCTCACATGGTGGTCATGTGGTCGATATCGTTATGAACGATGCCGCGTTGCACGAGCAATGGATCGGTGAAGTCTATGCGATGCGTGACCGTATCAAAGCCATGCGCCTAAAGCTCAAATCAGTGTTAGAGGCCAAAATTCCGAACCGCAACTTCGATTATATTACCCGTCAAAACGGTATGTTTAGCTTTACTGGTCTGACCCCTGAGCAAGTCGAGCGCCTAAAAAGTGAGTATAGTATTTATATGATATCTAACTCACGTATGTGTGTGGCAGGATTGAACACCAATAATATCGATTATGTAGCCAATGCTATGGCGGATGTCCTAAAAGACTAAGCAGCTGAGAAACTAAACGAAAGAACTAAGCAAACAGGTTTAATGTTTGGCAAAAGATAGATAAATTAAAAAGGTTGAGCCAGTCTCAGCCTTTTTTTGTGCCTGTTTTATTTTATGTATAGTCGATTGGTTTTAAAAATGAGAATGATAGGTACCTGTTTTATTTAGTATCAACTATAAAACTGTTTTATGTACAACATTTATAAAAGTGCTTGCAATCTATAGTTTGGTAAATTACATTATACGTAAGTAATTATATATAACGTAATTCACTATCCTATTATTTTAATACTTTCAAATCCATATTCAGCAAGGAGCATTCTATGTCAATGATTGACAAAAACCTCACCTCTTTTATCGATGTCGCTCAAGATTCTGACTTCTCAATTCATAATCTGCCTTATGGCATCTTTAGTGAAACAGCCGAGGGTCAACGCCGCGCAGGCGTAGCTATTGGCGAGCGGGTATTAGATTTATCCGTGCTTGAATCAGAGGGCTTACTGAGCTTAGACGGCGGGCCTTATTTTGACCATTCAACGCTGAACGCCTTTATTGACTCTGGCCGTGATAATTGGACGACAGCACGCAAAACTATCCAAACCCTACTCTCTACTGATAATAAAGATTTAAGTGAGAACCAAGACTTGATGAGCAAGGCATTGTTCCAGCAAGCTGACGTCACCTTGCACTTACCTGTACGAGTACCAGGCTTTACCGATTTTTACTCCTCTAAAGAGCACGCGACCAACGTCGGTACTATGTTCCGTGATCCAAGTAATGCCTTACTGCCGAACTGGACTGAGATGCCCGTTGGCTATAACGGACGTGCCAGCACCGTCATCGTCAGTGGGGACGATGTAGTACGCCCATCAGGTCAGCTAAAACCCAATGCTGATGCGCGCCCTGTATTCTCAGCCTGTCAGCGTTTGGATTTTGAGCTTGAAACCGCTTTCGTTGTCGGTCAAGGCAATAATATCGGTCAACCGATTGCCGTCGATGCTGCTATCGAGCATATCTTTGGCATGGTACTGCTCAACGACTGGTCAGCTCGCGATATTCAAAAATGGGAATATGTACCGCTCGGCCCGTTTAATGCCAAAACCTTTGCTTCTGAGGTATCGCCTTGGATTGTAACTATGGATGCCTTAGCCCCTTTTAGAACCCCATGCCCAGCCCAAGAGCCAAAGCCGCTGGCTTATCTCAATGAAAAAGAGCCCAATAACAGCTATGATATTAATCTATCAGTAGAGCTATTACCTGAAAACAGCGATGAAGCCACTGTCGTTTGTGAGACTAACTTTAAGCATATGTACTGGTCGATGGCACAGCAACTGACCCATCACACCATTACGGGTTGTAAAGTGGAAGTTGGCGATATGATGGGTTCAGGGACGATTTCGGGACCTACACCTGACTCTTATGGTTCGATGCTTGAGATTGCATGGAATGCGACCAAACCAGTCACCCTCAAAGGTGGCGAGATGCGTAGCTTTATCGAAGATGGTGACACTGTGATTATGAAAGGTTATAGCGAAAAAGACGGTGTTCGCATCGGCTTTGGTGAAGTACGTGGCAAAGTATTACCTGCGCTGAATTTTGATTTTGATAAATAGCGTTTATATACAGTATTAGCCTGCAAATAGTAAATATGAGCTGTTAATCGCCCCATTAGCCATTAGCAGCCCTATCAATAGCACGCCCTATCAAAAGGAGTTTGATATGAGTTTTGAAATTGAAAAAATCCATCACGTAGCCTATCGCTGCAAAGACGCCAAAGAAACCGTCGAATGGTATCAAAAGCACTTAAACATGAATTTTATTTTAGCCTTTGCTGAAGACCATGTACCTTCTACCAAAGCCTTTGACCCTTATATGCATATCTTTTTAGATGCTGGTAATGGCAATGTGCTGGCATTTTTTGAAGTGCCTAATCAGCCTGAAATGGGCTTTGATCCTAATACACCCAACTGGGTTCAGCATTTAGCGCTGAAAGTAAAAGACCGCGATACTTTGATAGCGGCTAAGAAGCAATTAGAGGATGGCGGAGTTGATGTTATCGGCGTTACCAACCATGGCATTTTCCATTCTATCTATTTCTTTGATCCCAATGGCCATCGCTTAGAGCTAACTTATGACGATCCGACCTCAGAAGACAAAGTGTCTATGATTACCGAAGAGATTAAGAGAGACATGCTCGATGAATGGTCACGTACCAAGCGCGCACCCGCGCATACGCAGTTTTTGCACGCTGAGGAATTGGCAGAAGCAAGAGAGGTTGCACCTGTGGGTGAGTAAGCCTTTAGTGGCTTACTCGCTTGGATAAGTGAGTCATTGCTTATGAAGATTAGTAACCTATAAAAAGGCAATCGCTACGCAATTTGATAGCGCTGCGCGATTGCCATAATTTTCTCGATGACATTATGTTTTGCACTTATTGGCAACTGCTCTGTAGTACCAATAACGGTGATCGCATACTCTAACGAGGGTTGTTCAGTCAATGAGCGACTATCGCTAGGCTTAACGAAGGTACAATCAAGCGCTGGTAGGATCACAGGGATAGTAATAGCATTAATACCCATTAGCATATCGCCCGTCACAGTTGCATACCCTTGGTGGCGTATCTCGATTTTTAGTTGCTCAAAGTGCTGCCATTTTTCTGCTATTAACGCCGTATCATTAGTTTTCCATTCGGCGATAACAAGTGGCTTAATGATAGAGTCAGACTGATAACTAGCAAACAGCTGGCCTGTAGCCGATGTCGTCAATGGCATACGTGAGCCGATGCGCGTAATAATACTAATAGGACTATCAGGTTCGACAGACTGAATGATAATAGGGCCTTCATTGAACCATTTGGCGATTTGTACCGCGCAGTTTGTCGTTTTTTGAATATCATTAGCAATATAGGTGAGGCGCTCTAAGATATTGTTCGGGTTAAACCCTGTGTGACCCATTGCGCCTAACGCTGCTAATGAGCTGACCCTATCGCCAAGCCCATAGCGGCCATCATCGAGCTTACGCGCGTAGTTTGTGCGGATAAGACTGACCAAATAACGATGGCACTTTGCAGGATGCATCTGTATCGCTTGCGCGATGTCTTTTAACATCATAGGCTCGTTATAATCGATAAGCACATCTAATATCGATAGTCCAACTTCAAGAGATTGCACGCCGTTTTGGCTTTTACTCGCGCTTATAGATTTATCTACAGGATTTTTAGCTGCTGGCATGATTGGCTCAATTGATTTTTTGATTGCTTAATTAGCTATTACTATATATTGATATAAGACGCAAAGTCATAATAGATATTTATGATTTTATAAAGTGATGATCGTAGGCGTAATTATAACCATTTCACCTACCTTTATATAACACAATAAAAGGATTTAATGATGATGACGCTTTATGGCTATTTTCGCAGTAGCACCGCTTACCGCACGCGTATCGCGATGAATCTAAAGGGCTTGGACTATGATAATATCACGGTCAATTTAGCACAGGATGAGCAGTTGGAGGCAGAATTTAAAGCGCTTAACCCGCAAGGACTAGTGCCGGTGCTGCAAGCCGATGATTTACTATTATATCAGAGCCCTGCTATCTTGGAGTGGTTAGAAGAGGTCTATCCTGAACCTGCATTGCTGCCCAAAGATGCTGCTGGGCGCATGCACGTCCGCGCTATCAGTGCCATGATCGGCTGTGATATGCATCCGATTAACAATCGGCGCATACTGCAATATCTACGTAATGAGCTGTCAGTGGAAGAAGACAAAGTCATGGCGTGGTGTCAGCGCTGGATGAGTGATGGGTTTGCTGCGCTAGAGAAGCGCTTGGCTGCCAACAAAACCCGTGGTGACTTCTGCTATGGCAACAGTCCTAGTTTAGCAGACTGCTATCTTATTCCGCAGGTCTCCTCTGCTCGCCGTTTCAAAGTCGATTTGAGTCCTTACCCCAATATTGTCGCTGTTGATACCAACTGCCGTACGCTAAAAGCCTTTGCCGACGCTGATCCTATGATGCAGCCTGATGCGCCTCATTGACCCTATAGATTGTGCAGAAAAAAGTATAGTAGAGGATCACCGCTACAAGATATCTTTATCGCAATGCTCAAACTACCAACTTTGAGCATATTTGCATAGGGTCTGTTAAAAGCTACTCTCACTTAGCAGGCTCATATCTATGATTTACTCTAAAAAATAACCATCTATTGGACTAATCTCGTCTGGGATATCCGTCTCTCCCATTGCCTCTAGCAAGTTTATTTCAATAATCCGTGATAAGGCCGTCAGTGGTAAATTGTTAGCCTCTGTACCGAAGGGATCCGTGATCTCTTCACTTAAAGCATCAAGACCGAAAAAGGTATAGGCAATGACAGCGCACATCAAAGGGGTGGCCCAACCTAAAGAGTTCGCTAAACCAAAAGGCAGCATAAAGCAAAATAAATAAGTGGTTCGATGGACGAGTAGAATATAAGCAAAGGGCAACGGTGTCGTATGAATACGCTCACACGCTGCCAAAACTACCGTCAACGAGGATAATGTGTTATCCATATTCTGTATCATAAGATCCGAGGACAAACTCTGGCGTCGACTATAGCCTAATTTTTTACCCATTAATCGTAGCAAGTATTCAGGTAGATTTCGCGCTTGACGCATACTGATATGATATTCAGGCTCTACAAAACGCTCAACATCTTGCCATGGGGATGTATTGCGCAGTCTATGTCGTAGCGCATGAACAAAAGCGATATTAAGGCGGATAATAGACTGCTGTGTGTCGCGTCCTATTTCACTCTCATCATCAATAAACGAAAGCACTTGACGAGTTAAGCTACGAGAGTCAAAGACCAGCTGACCCCATAATCCTCGCGCCTCCCACCAGCGTTGATAAGTTGCATTATTACGAAAGCCTAAAAATAGAGATAAAGCGATACCGAGTAAAGTAAAAGGCGCGGCACCATAAGTAGAAAAAGAGCTTGGAATCCAATGTTGAACGGCTGATATAATGGCACTGAGTAAGGTAATGAATAAAACCTGAGGATAAATGTGCGGAATGACAGATCCACGTAACGTAAAAAGTATTTTGAATGCATTCGGTTTTTGTCGGACGATCATAACAGTTTCTTATCGATAAATTTTGGACAGGCAATAGCAAATTCACCATCTGAGTGGCGATTGAATGATTTCAATAACTTACCTATCTCTTATAAAAGCACTTTTTATTGAGAAAATAGCGAGTGAAGATTTTATCACTAAAACTTATCTTTTTATAATGCCAAGTGTATTAACCGTATAATTACCAATAACATAAACACCTATCACATATTATTTAAAATAAATCGGGTGCTTGGTATCTTATGTCCTAGTGTCTTACTTTAATAATCAACTATAACCAGCATTTATTGTACTTATCCGCTTAAGCCTGTCCGAAAAAGTGTACCAACGACCACGAAGCTCACTGATAGCAGAGTTACTAAGAGAATATTTACTGAAAAGGCTTTTAGCGTTTCAGCAGATAGTTTAGGTATCACGTAAAAGCGTGCGTGTAGGGCCACAACAATAGTGGCTAACAACAGTAGTAATTTTAGACCAATCAAAATACTAATATCGTTATCAAAAGTGAACCAACCTCCAATGTCTGGCATCAGTTTGTACGCCATCCATAGACCCGTGCTTATTTGTACAACTAAGGCGGGAATACCGACTTTCTCAAACTGTTCTTCAAATTGTAGCAGTACATTGACATCATGTTTTGATAAGGCTTTGGGTAGCACAACTAGTGATAAAATCAGATGGCCGCCTGTCCAAATTGTAGCGCCTAACAAGTGAGCGATTAGTATATAGTTGAGCATAAAGCTAAATCCTGAAAATTGAAATTTAAAAGAGTTTGTTGAAGTTATCTTTGGCTATTGCACTTATCAAATACATCTCAAACCCGAATACCCAGCTTGTTAATGGTGTAAAAACAATTAAACCTATTATTTTAAAAGCTAAGGTATGACGGATACGATTTTTTATAATACGCATGATACTTCCTAATTTTTTTAACTACTTATGATTTCCTTTTTTAGTTATATTTAAAATTAAGCAACTTAATGATTGAATATAATTTATCCTTATGGCTTTAACTACAAGCTACTGGCGAGATAACTGGCAAAATAAATGCCACATTATCACCATCATAAATCAGCTCATTCCAGTTGACGAAGTCATCATTTATTGCCACTCGTAGTTTCGATTGAGGATGACTAAAAATATGATTTTGACTTAGCTGCTTATATAAATCAGTCAGTGAAGCTGCTTGCTCAATTTTTACTCTCTCTTCGCTATAATCCTTTTTATCAGTTACATCTGCAAAATATAAAACATCAATCGTCATAGTGTTATCAGCGATAGTATTATCCGTATAAGTAATGAGCATAAAATTCTCACCTTTCGCTATTTGAATGAAAGCTAATAAAAAAAGCACTTATTAAAAATATTAATGAGGGCTCGGATTGGCACGCATAAAGTGCGCTACAAAGTTGCAAGGGCGAGTACGACTGTCAAACTGCTCTTTTAATATACCTTCCCAACCCGTACGACAAGCACCTGTTGATCCTGGTAGACAAAAGATACCCGTGCCGTTTGCCATGCCAGCAATCGCACGCGACTGGACAGTAGACATGCCGATATCATCTTTTGATATTAAGCGGAACATCTCACCAAAACCATCAATCGACTTATCAAATAACACCCCAACTGCTTCGGGCATACTGTCACGAATATAAAACCCTGTGCCACCAGTGGTAATAACGGCATGTATATTCGAATCGGCAATCCAACTGCTAATAACCGCGCGGATATTGTAGATATCATCCGTAATAAGCTGGCGATCAGCTAGATGATGCCCCGCAGCGGTCAATTGGTCGACCAGATATTGCCCTGAGCTATCCTCGTCAATAGTACGAGAGTCAGAGACCGTTAAGATGGCGATATTAAGTGGGATAAATTCGGCAGCAGGTTTGGACATTAGGGTTCCTTAACGATTATTATTTAGTCAGTGTTTTGCTAGTTGTTGTTTTATAAAAAATTACTAATAAGAACTTAGCCACCAATCATTGACAAATTATTCATCATACCGCTGTTGGACTCATGCAAGTGATGATGCTCAGGCTTGATCGGCATAAAACTATGTAAAGTATTGATTAAGCCCGCAATATCGTTTTGCTGTAAGTAGCTACGAATATCATAGTTACCGTCATCAAACAGGCAAAGATGGACTTTGCCCTGACTACTGACGCGCAGACGGTTACAGTTATCACAAAAGTGGGTAGCATAAGGCGCAATCATACCAATGCGTCCGATATAATCGGGATGGCTGTACTCAATAGCAGGGCCATCGGCACTACCGCGATCATGCGCATGCCAACCGTGCTTGATTAAATAGTTAGTGATAAGATCAGACTGAGCATATTGCGCAAAGAATAGATCGCTATTATCACTGGTCTGCATAAATTCTATAAAGCGATAAGTCACGGGTCTGTCTTTGACGTATTCAATAGCATTCATCAGATTTTCAAAGGCGGTTTCTGCCATTAATATACTGTTTATTTTTAGCTCAATATCAGTGGTGTCTAACAGCTTATCCATATCGGTCATTAACTGCGGCAGCATATCAAAGCCTGTCATCTTATGAAAAGTCCCAGCGTCAAAGCTGTCCATACTGATATTGATTTGATTCAGTCCCGCACTATTCCAATCAGCTAAGTGCTTACCAAGCTTGTAGCCATTACTGGTCATAGCGACGGTTTCTATACCTTCAGTATTTTTAATCACTTTTATAATATCGACAACGTCGCGACGAATAGATGGCTCACCACCTGTAATACGTACCTTTTTAGTCCCAACTTGCGCAAAGCCGCTCACTAAGGTAGCAATCTCAGTCACACTTAACTCATTCTGTGGCGGCTTACCTTGATAGCCGTTTGGCAAACAATACTCACAGCGAAAATTACAAAAATCAGTAATAGATAGGCGCAGATAAGTGAGCTGCCGTGAAAAGCTATCAGTTAAAGGTTCAGCGGGTTTGATGAAGGATTGAGTAGACGATTGAGTAGATAAGACCGCAAGTTTCGATGAATCATCATCAAAAACAGCGGGGACGGCAGGCGAGTATAACTGAGCACCGCCTATAATGGGGGCAAGAGGGTTCATAGATGATTACCACTACTATTGAGTGTACGGTTGACTTTTAGGCGTTGCCTCAGGTTGTGAGTGAATATATTAGTATTAAAACTTATTATGACAGGTTTAGTAAAGATAACTATTAACCAAAAGAGCTCTCCTACCTACCCCTTTAGTAGTAGATTTGGAGAGACTACTTTTGACTATATAGCTTAACTATTCAACCAAGGAAAGGGTTGTACTTCTACCTTAGTGCCTGATGCTATATCACCTGTGTCTTGTGATAGTACAATAAGACAGTTGGCTCGGCTGAGCTGCTTGATTCGGTGCGACTGTTGATTAAAGAAGCTTTCGACTTGATAACCGCCTTGTTTATCTCGGGTTAATAGACCACGCTGAAAGTCCGTACGACCTACCGACTTTTTAATGTCATTGATCAGCGTTGCCGTTACGGTCAATGGCATAGGCTGATCTTGTGTAGAAACAGCAGATAATTGCCATAATGCTGGGATTATGAATTGTAGAGCGCCAACTACCGTCGATATTGGATTGCCCGGTAAGCCAAAATAGAGCACGGGCTTAGCCATTTTTTTATTCTTATCACCTAGTAGTTCGCCAAAAACAAAGGGCTTACCGGGTTTCATCGCGACTTTGTAATGATTGATCTGACCTAATTGTTCAATGACCCTAGTCAAAAAATCATAATCGCCTACTGACACACCAGCGGTAGATATCAGCACGTCACACTTTTGCATGGCTTTACTGACAATCTTAGTGGTTTTATCCAAATTATCAGGGATGATGCCATAATCACGAATGATAATAGGCAGATCAGACAGCATGCTTTTAAGGGTCGGGGTATTAGAGTTATATATTTGCGCAGAGTCTGTTAACTTATCGCCAAGTGTCACCAGCTCATCACCCGTCGCTAATATGCCGACGGTGAGCGGCTCAAATACCTTTACTTTATCAATGCCTAAATTAGCAAGCAAACTGATATCAGCAGGATTCAAGCGCTTGCCTTGCGGTAGCATCAACTCCTTTTGTTGTATCTCCTCGCCTTGCTTACGGATATGCGCATCCGTGTCTGCCGCTTTTGCTAATATAATCTCATAAGGTTGGGTTTTATCAATGCTATCTTTTATAAACTCAAAATTAGTGTTCTCTTGCATAATAACTGTATTACAGCCGTCTGGCACGACAGCACCAGTAAAAATACGAATGCCCTGATCTTTTTTAAGCGAACCTGCAAAGGGGCTTCCCGCTTGTGATTCGCCAACTATTTCAATCATAGTGGCTTTTGAGAGCGTACTGCCTTTCGCTATAGCATAGCCATCCATTGCTGATACATTCTGTCTAGGAACGTCAAACGGCGACATAATATAATCCGCTAAGATCTTATTACGACTCTCCAAAAGCGAGCACATCTCTGTAGCTCTTTTATTTATAGGAGCATCAATTTTATTGTAAATCTCGACACGCTTGGTTATCGCATGGAGCAACTGATCTGTCGTGATCATAAACGCCGTACCCCTATTCTCAATAAAAGACTATAGTAAATAAAATTATTTTAAGCCGATAGCTAACTATCCTCGAAAGATGTTTTCTTGCTCAAGCGTCATCTCAATACCTTCTATCTCGGCTTCGTTAGATAACATAAATAAATAATCACAAAGCGACTGATGAAAGGCTTGCTGGCTTAATTTATTAGAGATTGCCGCTGCGACTTGGTCATAAGTCATTTGCATCCCTGGTTGCTTATCGAGCACCTCGACAATATGAAAGCCGTATCGACTCTCGATAGGACTTGGCGCAAGGCCCGTCTCTAAGCTAAATAATATGCTTTCAAACTCTGAAACCGTTTGACCTTTACTAACCACGCCAAGCTCACCGTCCGCTTCTTTTGAGGGACAAGCCGAGTGTTGACGTGCTATTTGAATAAATTCTGCATTGGGATTGGCATTATTATTAATCTGCTCAATCATCTCATAAGCCGTTTTTTTGACGGCTAATCTCTCTTCACCATCTTCAGGCAGACAAGCTAATAAGATATGGCGCACTGACATAATAGGATCGGTCTTAAAGTCAGCAGTATTTTGCTGATAATAGCGTTTGCAAGTGTCTATATCTGGCATCACAGCTTGGACATTTTTATCAATGAGTGCTGAGATCGCCTGCTCTTCATCCTCTATCCATGCAGACTCGCCAAGATTATTATCCTCTAATACAGCGATTCTTAACAGTTCACGAACGACTAGAGCTTGGGCTGCTAAAAACAGGGCGTCATCTTTATCCTTAGCAGGGTGATACTGTAGCTCTTGCGCGATAGCGGTTTTATCAATCATTACACCGTTGACACTGACCGTTGGTAGCTCTTCACGGCTAGAGCCGATGAGATTGCTATTATTGCTGTGATTGCTACGCTCTTCGCGCATGGCCTTATCAATAAACTCTTGATCAGAATGTGGCTTTTGTAGGTCAGCTAAGCTGGGCATGACACGGACAATGTCATCACTGTTATTGGCAGGTGTTGTGTCGATAGTATGCGTTGCCAGCTTGCTTGCGACAGTAGGGGCGTTAGCGGCATGAGTGACGTCGTTATTAATGTAGTCGGCTGGGTTATAAGTACTGACTGTCATAGGTTCTACTCCGCTATTTAAATAATCAAATTAGGTAATCAAAATTCAAAAAATTATTAATTTTACTGAAAAACTGAAAAATCTTATTAAGTCATATTAAAAACAGAACAGCGTCTAAAAGCATAATGATGGTTAATTATAATGCTGCTTAAATGCCGTTCTGTTGTTATTATCATTACTATTGATACAAAAACTTAAGCGATTTGTAGGCTCATTTTAGGACCAAAGGGTTCGTAATGGACGTGATCAGTGCTGTGCTCAAGCGCTGTTAAGCCACCAATCATACTTTCCATAAACGGCATAGAGCCGCAGACGTATATATCAGCAGGTTTAGGCAAAGTAGCCAGCAAGTCGTTACCTAATAGCTGTCCACTATCAAAGTAGAAGATATTTTTTTCTACCGTGGTCGCTGACTCTAAAAGTTGATTTACTTGACTCTCAAAAGCATGATGCTTTTTATTTTGACAAGCATAAGCCCAAATGATAGGGCGCTGAGGGTTCGCCGTAACTTGGGTCTCAAGCATCGCTAAAATAGGCGTAATTCCAACACCCGCACTGATAAATATTAATGGAATATCGTTCTGATGGATAAGTTCTTTATCAAGAGCAAAGTCGCCCGCTGGTGCTGATAATAACAGCGTCTCGCCCACTTGCAGCTCGTCGTGTAGATAGTTAGAGACTAAGCCATAATGACCATTGCGATTGTCTCTTTTGACAGCGAACTGAATACCTTTATCGGTAATAGTGGAGTTTAAAGAGTAATGACGTAGCGCTAAATGGTCGCTGTCTTGAGGGTTTGTTTTTACCGTGATGTATTGCCCAGCGGTTAAAGCAAGTTTGCTCAAATCAATATTTTGGCTTTTATCTTCTGAATCATCATTTACAGGAACGACAGTAAAGGCGGCAATATCTGTTGCAGCGGCTACTTTTTCGACGACTTTAAAGCTCGCAAAGCCTTTCCACATCGCATCAATATACAAGCCTTTTTCAAACTGAATAAAGACATTAGCGATCTCATCATAGGCTTCAGTCCAAGCCTCTATAATGTCATCGTTAGCCGCCTCGCCTAGCACTTGTTTGATAGCGCCTATTAGATGCTCGCCGACGATAGGATAATGCTCTGGCAAGATCTGCAAAGCACGATGCTTATGACCTATTTCGGTCACTTGTGGTAATAAAACTTCCAAATGCTCAAGATGTTTCGCGGCCGCCAGAACCGTCGTTGCCAATGCCGTTTGTTGGCGGCCTAGCTTTTGATTGGTTTCATTAAAGATATCGAGTAGCTCAGGATGATTGGCGAACATATTTTGATAAAATACAGTGGTAATAGCGTTGCCGTGTTCTTCTAATACAGGAACGGTTGCTTTGACGATTTTTAGCGTTTGTGCAGTAGCCATAATATTTCTCTTTTTCAGGATCTAGGGTGTGTTGAAAGTATGCACTTGAAAAATGTAACGATGGTTTATAGGCTAGCTATCAAACCATCGTTAAACATTCATTTTAAATACATCTTATAATAACATTATTCAAATTCCCTTGCATCATTATTGTGACTATTTATTGAGACTTTTTATTGAGAGCTTTTTTGTCTAACGATCTGATATCGACGACCGAGATACCAGACAGGCGCACTGATAATATGAATCAAACGGGTGAATGGGAAAATCATAATCAAAGTGATACCTAATGCCATATGCAACTGATAGATAAGATCGGCCTGCTCGATACGTGCTGCGGCTTGTATTGGTCTTAAGAGTGTAATGTCCTGTGCCCACCCTGCATAGTTGAGCATGGTCAATCCATCTAAATGCTGAGCTGAGGTAAAGATAGTGCCTAGTCCTAACGTTAACTGCACAAACAATATTACCAATATCATTTTGTCGGAAAACTTAGAAGTGTTAGAGATGCGATCATCAGTAAAACGTCGCCACATCAGCATCACTAGCCCAATCCAGCAGAACACGCCAGCAATACCACCAACCACTACTGCTAATATTTGCTTATTACCTGCACTGATAAAGCGATCATATAAAATATGCGGCGTTAACAGCCCGAATAAATGCCCAAGTAACACGATAATAATACCGACATGAAATAGGTTGCTCGCCCAGCGCATGTTTTTCTTTCTGAGCATCTGCGAAGAGCTGGATTTCCAAGAGTACTGTGATAGATCAAAGCGCACCCAAGTACCAACGATAGCAATAGCCAACGCAATATAGGGATAAACACCAAAAAGGAATATTTGTAGCCAATTTAAGCTGGCTAAAGCTTGTAAACTAGGCGCTCCAAGATTCATGTTATCTCTCCTTATAATTGGTCAGCTGTCTGGTTTTGCTTGCTAGTTTGCTTAAAATCCACCCAATGTACGGGCGCATCAACCATTTTTGCCGCTGACGTAGACTTTCTAACTCCAGCCTTAGCCGCAAGGCTTTGCGTGCTAGTGGATGAGGCGCAGCGCTCTTCTTGCTGGGCATCCAAGAAATCAACGACCTCTTCTTCCCACTCTTTATCTATGGCATCAAAAGTGTCATCGCGTGGCTCTTTACTGATTTTTTCATCGTAATCCGCCACGATATCAAGCGGCTTACCAGCGATTTGCAATAGCGCATTAAAACAACCTTCGTACAGGCTACTGCGGTCTTTGAGTCTAGCGGCTAGCAAAGCAATAATATGGCTGACATCAGCTATCTCCATACGAATCTGAATATCGTCGTTTATCACCGTTGCTTGATAAGCCAAAAACTCTAGATATAAAGGAATATAGTCTGGTAGCTCTTTCATATTGATCATAAAACCAGCTTCTTCGTACTGATTCATCAGATCAACCATAGCTTGACCGCGATCACGCGATTCGCCATGCACATGCTCAAACAACCATAGTGATAAAGTACGACCACGCTCAAATAGTCCGTCATATTCCGCTTGCGCTTCAAGCGATCCTTTAGCGATTAAACTATCGATTAAGTCGCTAATTTGACGGCGCACTTGTGGACTGATCAAGGTTGAACTCATTACTATTTGCTTGCAGGTCGCAAAGGTATCGTCTGCAAACAGCTCATTGGTTGGATAATCTACCAATAAGCTGAGTACTTTAAGTATCTTAAGCTCAGAGTGTTCAATCATAGGCAGCACATCCGTATCATGATCCAAATCATTATCTAAATCGTCGCCTAAATCACTGTTATAAGGCTGGGCGCTATAAGATTCAGAGCTATTTAGTTTAGAACTTGGCATGTTATACCTCCCACTTTTGGACAGTTTGGGTAAAGTCGCGACGATTGGTTTTACTTTGCCCAAACATACTGTTATCAGACTCACCAGATGAGCAACCATCGCCAAAGGTAAAGCCACAGCCGCCACGTTCAGCGAATGCATCGCTTAAGGCTTCTTCACGGTGCGCGGTTGGTATGACAAAGCGATCTTCGTAGTTAGCGATAGCCAGATAACGGTACATCTCCTCGACTTGCAGTTTAGTCAAACCGACGTCGTCTAAGATGCTTTGTACTTCTTGCTTTTCGACCAGTTGCATACGCTTGTAGCTACGCATAGCGAGCAAGCGTTTCAGAGCCAAACGTACCGGCTCTTCATCGCCTGCTGTCAGCATATTGGCAAGATAACGCAGTGGAATACGTAAACTGTCAACATCAGGGATGAGACCGTCCATACCGACTTTGCCCGCTTCAGCAGCGTTTTGAATCGGTGATAATGGCGGTACATACCAAACCATAGGTAGCGTACGGTATTCAGGGTGTAACGGTAGCGCTAGTTTCCAATCGACTGCCAGCTTATAAACAGGTGAGCGCTGGGCTGAATCAATAACCGATTGCGGCACGCCATCTTTTAACGCTTGAGCGATGACCGCAGGATCGTTCGGATCCAAAAATATATCAAGCTGTGCTTGATATAAGTCTTGCTCGTTAGGGGTGCTCGCGGCTTCGGCGATTTTGTCAGCGTCATAGAGCAATACGCCTAAGTAGCGAATACGCCCAACACAAGTCTCTGAACATACCGTCGGCAAGCCCGCTTCGATACGGGGAT
Source organism: Psychrobacter sp. M13 (assembly GCF_030718935.1). Lineage (NCBI taxonomy): Bacteria > Pseudomonadati > Pseudomonadota > Gammaproteobacteria > Moraxellales > Moraxellaceae > Psychrobacter > Psychrobacter sp. M13. The sequence goes on along the minus strand of NZ_CP132194.1, from coordinate 1,210,467 downwards.
AACAGAAGATACATTTTTCAGATTTACCAGACTTCCAGTTGTAGTAGATCTTTTTGTAAGGGCAGCCAGAGATACACATGCGCCAACCACGGCATTTATCTTGATCGATCAAGACAATGCCGTCTTCTTCGCGCTTATAAATCGCACCACTAGGGCAAGATGCAACGCACGTAGGGTTCAAACAATGCTCACATAGGCGTGGCAAATACATCATGAAGGTATTTTCATACTCGCCATATATCTCAGCTTGGATATTGTCAAAGTTCTTATCTTTGCGTCTTTTTTCAAACTCAGTGCCTAAGATTTCTTCCCAGTTAGGGCCCCATTCAATCTTTTGCATACGCTTGCCCGTGATCAAAGAACGTGGGCGCGCAATCGGTTGATACTTACCGATAGGGGCGGTATGTAGATGCTGATAATCAAAATCAAACGGCTCATAATAGTCGTCAATCTCCGGCAAATCAGGGTTGGCAAAGATATTAGCCAATACGCGGAATTTACCACCGATACGCGGATTAATAGTGCCATTAGCATTACGTATCCAGCCACCTTTCCATTTATTTTGATTTTCCCACTCTTTGGGATAACCAATACCTGGTTTTGACTCAACATTATTGAACCACGCGTATTCCATACCTTCGCGGCTGGTCCAAACGTTTTTACAGGTGACTGAACAGGTGTGGCAACCGATACATTTATCAAGGTTAAGCACCATGCCGACTTGTGAACGAATTTTCATGGGTGTGTGCTCCAGCTATCATTAAAAAGCATAATTAAAAACTTGTCTTATCCTAAAATACTGCAATGCCGTTTTATCCATCGATAGTGGTTGGCAATGGGCGCGGCAGTTCATCATCTGGTTTTTCTTCTAACCAGTCGATTTTTGACATTTTACGGATAACGACAAACTCATCGCGGTTACAACCCACTGTGCCATAGTAGTTAAAGCCATAAGATTGCTGGGCGTAGCTACCGATCATATGGGTGGGCTTTAAGATGGTACGGGTCATTGAGTTGTGAATACCGCCACGAATACCGGTTTGCTGCGAGCCTGGGATGTTGACTAGTTTTTCTTGAGCGTGATACATCATGACCATGCCCTCTTTGACCCGCTGACTGACAATAGCCCGGGCTGTTAGCGCCCCGTTAGCATTGAACAGCTCAATCCAATCGTTATCGACGATACCTGCCTTGCGCGCATCTGTTTCAGACATCCAAACACAAGGACCACCACGGCTTAGGGTCAGCATTAGTAGGTTTTCAGAGTAAGTACTGTGAATACCCCACTTTTGATGCGGTGTTAAAAAGTTTAGGACAATCTCTTTATTACCATTAGGCTTAGCGTCTTTGATGATTTCAGTGGTTTTGGTATCGATTGGTGGACGATACTGCTGCATCTGTTCACCAAAGGCTTGCATCCAAGGATGGTCTTGATAAAACTGCTGGCGACCCGTGATGGTGCGCCAAGGAATCAGCTCATGGACGTTGGTATAACCTGCGGTATAGCTGACCTTGTCAGACTCGATACCTGACCACGTTGGACTTGAGATAATCTTGCGCGGCTGCGCGACGATGTCTTTAAAGCGGATTTTTTCATGCTCACTAGATTTAGCCAAATGGCTATGATCGCGACCCGTAAATTCAGACAACGCAGCCCAGCCTTTAACCGCAACGTGGCCATTAGTTTCAGGGGCGAGCATTAGGATGGTTTCACAAGCGTTGGCAGCGGTCTCTATACGGGGTCGACCTTCAGCAACACCAGTATTCACAATTCTGTAGTTCAAATCGCCTAAATTAACAATTTCTTCTTTAGTATCCCAGTTCAGCCCTTTAGAACCATTACCTAACTCGTCCATGAGTGGCCCAAGCGCGGTGAATTTAGCATAAGTATTAGGATAGTCACGCTCAACGATTTTAATCATTGGGCAGTTTTTACCAGGAACAGGTCTTTCGCCAGCGGTCTTCCAATCCGTACCACCAAAAGGCTGAGCCAGCTCACCTGGGCTATCATGTTGCATCGGATAAGTGACCACATCGGTTTCAACGCCTAAATGCCCTTTAGAGACTTCAGAGAAGGTCTTGGCAATACCTTTATAGATTTCCCAATCGGTTTTGGATTCCCAAGCAGGATCAGTAGCAGCGGTCAAAGGATGAATGAACGGGTGCATATCTGAGGTATTCATGTCATCTTTTTCGTACCAAGTTGCGGTCGGCAAGACGATGTCAGAGTACAGACAAGTTGATGACATGCGAAAATCTAAGGTCACCACTAAGTCAAGCTTGCCTGTAGGACCCTTTTCGACCCAATCGACCTCTTTAGGTTGCAGATGCCCCGTCGGGTTTTCCTCATTGAGTAGACCGTTTGAGGTGCCCAAGAAGTACTTGAGCATATACTCATGACCTTTACCTGATGAGCCCAAAAGGTTTGAGCGCCAGATAAACATATTACGCGGGAAGTTCACAGGGTTATCGGGAGATTCACAAGCGAAGCGTAGGCTGCCTTTATGTAGCGAGTCAACGACGTATTCCTCGATGTCTTGACCTTTGGCTCTTGCTTCGGCGGCGATAGTCAAAGGGTTACGATTGAGCTGCGGCGCTGAGGGTAACCAGCCCGCCCGTTCTGCTTGAATGTTGTAATCCAGCATATGCTCTGGGAAGAACTTTTTATTCGCCAGTGGTGATAGTATCTCGTGCGCTGAGATGGTCTCGTGACGCCACTGCGAGCTGTGCGCATAGAAGAAGCTCGTACCTGCCATTTGACGTGGCGGACGATGCCAGTCGAGTGCAAATGCCAGTGGTAGCCATCCGGTTTGTGGGCGCAGTTTTTCTTGACCCACGTAATGTGCCCAGCCGCCGCCAGACTTACCGATACAGCCGCAGAGCATGAGCATATTGATGACACCGCGATAGTTCATATCGAGGTGATACCAGTGATTCATACCCGCACCGATGATAATCATCGATTTGCCGTGGGTTTTATGCGCGTTTTCAGCGAACTCACGGGCTACTTGAATCACGCGCTCACGGCTTACGCCTGTTATCACTTCCTGCCAAGCAGGCGTGCCTGGTACGGTTGCATCGTTATAATCGTCAGTGACATGATCGCCACCATGACCACTATCGACGCCTAAGCTGGCAGTGGTTAAGTCAAACACTGTGGCAACCGTAGCGGTTGTGCCATCGGTAAGGGTTATGGTCTTGCAAGGAATCGTTTTTTGCTGGATCGCCTCACCAGGTACACAGTTAAAATGAGGATGCTCGACATTACCGAAGTAATCAAAAGCGACGGTACAAGTCTCAGCGCTGTCTTTTAGGCTTAGAGTTAAATCAAACGCTTTACCCGTTGCGCCGTCTTTTTGCTCGATGTTCCATTTGCCTTTTTCGCCCCAGCGATAACCGATCGAGCCTTGTGGCGATACCAGCTCGCCCGTTTGACTTAAGCCAATCGTCTTCCATTCTGGGTTATTTTCTTGACCTAAATCATCGACCAAATCTGATGCTCGCAGATAGCGACCAGGACGACGCATGCCCTCCTCGCCCTCTATCATAACTAAGATAGGCAAATCGGTATAACGCTTGGCGTAGTCGTAAAAATAGTCGCTTGGCTGCTTGAGATAGAACTCTTTTAAGATAACGTGACAAAACGCTTGCGCTAATGCCGCATCCGTTCCTTGTTTAGGGTTAAGCCATAAGTCAGTAAGCTTTGACACTTCCGCATAATCAGGGGTAATAGAGACGGTTTTGGTGCCTTTATAACGAACTTCGGTAAAGAAATGCGCGTCAGGCGTACGCGTTTGCGGCACGTTAGAGCCCCAAGCAATAATATAGTCCGAGTTGTACCAATCCGCTGATTCAGGCACGTCCGTTTGCTCGCCCCAAGTCATCGGTGAGGCTGGTGGTAGATCACAGTACCAATCATAAAACGATAGACAAACACCACCAATCAAAGATAGATAGCGGCTACCTGCGGCATAGCTAACCATTGACATTGCAGGAATCGGTGAGAAGCCAACAATGCGATCAGGGCCATAAGTCTTAGCCGTATAGACGTTGCTAGCCGCGATGATTTCATTGACCTCGCCCCATGTTGAGCGGATAAAGCCGCCCATGCCGCGCTTAGACTTGTACTGTTCGGCTTTGATAGGGTCTTCGACAATACTGCCCCAGGCATCAACAGGATCTGGGAACTGGCCTTTGGCTTCGCGCCATAGCTTGAGTAGCGGCTTACGAACTTTAGGATATTTGACCCGATTAGCCGAGTACATATACCAGCTATAACTAGCACCACGTGGACAGCCGCGCGGCTCATGATTTGGCAGATCTGGACGGGTTTCTGGATAGTCCGTTTGCTGCGTCTCCCACGTTACTAGACCGTTTTTAACATAAATCTTCCAAGAGCATGAGCCAGTACAGTTGACGCCATGAGTTGAGCGCACAATCTTGTCGTACTGCCAGCGGTTGCGGTAAGAATCCTCCCACGAACGTGACTCTGCACGAGTCTCGCCATGTCCGTCAGCGAACTCGCCTTGTTTACGCTTAAAAAAACGAAATTGGTCAAGTAAATGGCTCATATCTCTATCCTTTATGTTGATGCTCGTTATATATCTAGCCCTAGCATGCGTTTAATAAATAGCTTTGATGCTTAGTCCTAACAGAGAGTTCTAATATTTGGTCTAATGCTTAGCTCTATGAATACAGCTAACAATACTATTTCGGTATCATCATTTTATGAAACCTTACATAGCCTGACTATTGACTAATATGAGCATGGAGCTACTCCCTTAGTAGTAGTGCTCGATGTTCGCTATCCGCTTGAATCTGATAAAAAATTAAATAAAAAAAGGCTACTCAGATAAGTAGCCAAACCGAACAATCATTTTGGATTTATTTTTTAGATTTAAAACCTCTTAACAAGGGATTTCAGCATGACTGCGGCTGTAATACCACCAAGTTAAAACGATACAAACGATATAGAAAATAATCAAAGCAATGAAAGTACCAGATACTCCTAGACCTGAACCAAACATCTTCGGTACAAAGAAAGCACCATAAGCTGCGATAGCTGCAGTAAAGCCAACAACTGCAGCTGACTCTTTACGTATTTCAATGAACAACGCTTCTGTGCCTACTCTACTAGGATGTAGACGCTCTAAAAAGGTTTTGAAAATAACAGGGATCATAGTAAAGGTTGAGCCGTTACCGATACCTGTAGTAATAAATAGCACCATAAAGCAGATAAAATAACCGACAAAGCTGCCTTGACTGATCTCACTAGGTAAGAAGTACATCACCCCAATGACAGCAATAACCATCACTATATAGTTCCAAAAGGTTACTCGTGCGCCACCTATTTTATCCGATACCCAGCCGCCTATCGGACGAAATATGGCACCGACAAATGGCCCTAAAAAGGCGTATTTAAGAGGGTTGATTTCAGGAAAAGAGCCTTTTATCAGCATTGGAAAAGCGGCAGAAAAGCCAATAAATGAGCCGAAAGTTGCCATATATAGAATGCACATAATCCAATTATGCTTACGGGTAAAGATAACCGATTGATCTTTAAACGATGCTTTGGCAGATGAGATATCATTCATCATAAACCAGGCCGCTATTGAGACAACAAAGATAAAAGGTACCCAAATAAATCCAGCATTTTGTAAGTACAGCTCTTTGCCAGCAGCCGTGACTTGCGGCGCGCCGCCTAAAGCGCCAAAGACACCTAGCACAATAACGACAGGGATAGCGAACTGCATGACTGAGACACCAAGATTACCTAAGCCCGCATTTAGACCTAGCGCGGTGCCTTGCTCTGATTTGGGATAGAAAAATGAAATATTAGACATAGAGGAAGAGAAGTTCGCGCCACCAAAACCACACAACAGCGCAATAATAGCAAAGGTTATGAATGGTGTATTTGGATCTTGTACCGCAAAGCCCATCCATAATGCTGGAATAAGCAAGGATGCGGTTGAAATTGCGGTCCAGCGTCTACCCCCAAAAATGGGCACCATAAAAGAGTAAAATATACGTAGTGTTGCCCCCGTCAGTCCTGGCAGCGCTGCTAGCCAAAACAGCTGACCATCATCAAAACTAAAGCCAATCTCAGGTAAGTTTACGATGACCGCGCTCCATACCATCCAAACCGCGAAGGCAAGTAACAGGGCAGGTATCGATATCCATAAGTTACGCGTAGCTACTTTTTTACCACCATTTTCCCAAAATTCTTGCACCTCAGGACGCCAGTCAGTAATTAGTTTACCGCCTTTTGTATAGTGTTTATTACTCATGCTCTTCCTCGCTTATCACTGCTTATATAAGTCGCTAGATATCATCAAGTAGTAGAAAACAGACTCTGAACCTCTGCGATATCGTCCACTACCTTTGCTTATCCGCCCTATTTTTTATCTTATTTTTGATCAGTACGGTTAAATCAGTACCGTTAAAAAGTCATTTATGAATAAAACCTTATATCTCACCTTACTCTGAGTGTTGTTTTATTAGTATTCATACATGGTGGTATACTGGCACCCTAAAGGAGTAGTCTTTAGTAGGTTTAAGGCGCTATCCTTCTCAATCTGTAGGGTAAAAGTTAAAAGGGTAAGAAGTTGAATAAGCAATGAGTGATTATTGTTTGGCTTTTTTATCCCCTAAATTCGTTATAGTATTTGATAAGTGAAGTGTTATTGATGATCAGAAAGTTTTTACGTCATTCTTTACCAATTCAAGCATGGGCTAGCGTTTGTGCTATTGCTCTGCTGTGCTTGGTGTCAGCGGTCGGCAGCGGTATGTTGGCATGGATATCAGAGACCGATGCTCAAGCCATTAATACAGCAGGATCAGTACGGATGGCCGCTTATCGAATTAATTTTCAATTGGCGACTGATTTTGTTGATGTTAATCCTACTGGTAGTGCTAGCACTGATATAGAAAGCTCTTCGCAGGTAAATGACTCTACTAGCCAGCAGACAGCTAATACCTTGACTGATAGCAAAACGGCTCATGTGCTTGGAGATGATGCAAAAATAGCGATTCTCATCACAGATATGGAAGCTAGGCTGGGAAAGTTAGATACTTATTTAATAGAAAGTAAGCGTAAGCATAAACTCATTGATCAAGGTTTTGACAGCATTGAAAAGCAGTGGTTACAGCAGCTAAAGCCTGCATTGATATTACAAGATAAAAGAGCTTTTTATACCGCCTCATTACCTTATGTTGATGATGTGGATGCGTTAGTGAGTGAATTGCAGTATAGGAATGAGCGGCGACAAAACTGGCAGCAATTACTGCAGTTTGCCTCGCTAGTGCTGACTATACTTATTATGATGGTCGGTTTACATAAGCTTCGAAGAAATGTGCTTTTGCCTGTAGAGCAGCTTATTAGCGCCAATACAAAATTTGAGCAAGGCCAATATAATACGAGAGTCTCAATATCAGGCTATAGCGAATTTGTGGCCTTAGGGAGCTCTTTTAATAAGATGGCTAAAACCATTGATACTTGTCAGGCCTCACTTGAAAACGAAATCGATATCAAAACTCAGCACTTAGTGACCGCCAATAGTGCATTATCCCTACTTTACGATTTTGCGCAGCACTTAACCACCAGCCAGTTAAGCTTGCATAAACTTGACAGCTTAATTACTGACTTTGGCGAGATACTGCCGCACCTAGAGCTCACCTTGTGCCTACAAAATGATGTACTTAATCATAAAGACTCTATAGCCTTGCACAGTGATAATATGCAAGAGCTGTGCGCCAAACTCACTTGTGATAATTGTAGTATCAAAAACAATGAGCATACTAAATCTTATCTTATCGCCCATCAAAAGGCTAAATTTGGTGAGTTAAGAGTGCGGCCTAAGTCTATGCTACCGACTACCCCGCCACAATCACAATCGCCTGATTTATCAACTTCTAGCGCTGCCAAGATGGGTGAAAAAACTTTTCAAAGATCACCGCAAGCCTCCAATCGTATTCCGATCATTGATGAAAATAGCCCATATTTTCGCTTTGAAAATGATGAGCTCATTACTACGCTCACCAGCCTAATCAGTACCGCGCTATCACTACGTAAACAAAGACAGCAGGAGTATCAGCTGGTGCTGTTTGAAGAGCGTACGACTATTGCAAGAGAGCTGCACGACTCTTTGGCGCAGTCCTTGTCCTATCTTAAGATACAGATTAGCGTGTTAGAAAAACACCTGAAAAAAGCCTTCACCCAACAAGAGATAGCAGCTGAAAAAAATGTTTGGGCGCATATTGAGCACATAAAAATAGGACTCAAATCTGCTTATCAGGAGCTAAGAGACTTACTAGTGACCTTCCGACTGACTATTGATAATGACAATTTTGATGAAGCCTTGCACGAATCGGCTAGCGAATTTGCCTTAAAAGGTGGCTTTGATGTGACCGTGAATAATAACGTCATGACGCTCAATCTAACCGCCGCTGAACAGGTGGATCTTATTCAAATCGCCAGAGAAGCCTTATCAAATATTAGCCGCCATGCTCATGCCAACAATGTAGAGATTGATTTTGGCCACAATGATGAAAACACTCATATCGTTATGGCGATTATAGATGATGGGGTGGGTATCGCAGGCGAGGTTGATCAATCCCTACATCATGGCCTGATGATTATGGAAGAGCGCGCGCACAGTTTGGGCGGCATCTTGATCGTGACTGATAATGAGCCAAAAGGCACGATTATAGCGGTTGAATTTGCTCCTGATTTTTTTAACCAATACTAACTTGATAGCTTTTAAAGCTCTTTTTACTCTGTTTTTAATTTGCGAGAATTCTATGAGTACTATCGTTTATACCGCAGCTTCACCTGCCAAACTATTACTAGTCGATGACCATCCTATGTTACGCCGAGGCATGTCAGATTTACTCAGTCTTGAGGGCGATGTCAAGGTGGTGGGCGAAGCAAGCGATGGCAAGCAAGCCTTAGACTTTCTACAAAACAATGCGGTTGACTTAGTTATCCTTGATCACAATATGCCCGTATTGACTGGTATTGAAACTTTAAAGGAAATCAAAGCTCGACATATTAAGGTAAAGACGCTGTTGTTTACCGTCTCTGATAGCGGTAATGATGTGCAAGAAGCATTAAAATTAGGGGTCGATGGTTACCTATTAAAAGATATGGAGCCTGACTTAATCATTGATGATATCAGGAAGATACTGCGAGGAGAGCTGGTCATTAGTCCAAACCTTGCGTCGATATTGGCACAGACACTACGCACCCCAAGTGCTAGTGACATTGCGGGCAACCTGACAATAAGAGAGCTTGAGGTCATTCAAATGATCGCCAAAGGTCTCAGTAATAAAATGATCGCTAATAAACTAGATATCGCAGAGTCAACAGTAAAAGTACATGTGAAGCACATTCTTAATAAGACGGGCTTGCGTACTCGTGTAGATGCTGCGGTATGGACTGTGAATAACTTGTCTAAATAACTCTTGATCAAAACTGATACATATAAAAACCAGCTAATTATAAATTGGCTGGTTTTTATATGTATAGGAAAAATAAAATTAGCCGTTATATTCTTTAGCAATCTGAATATCTACCGATGACATTTGATACTCATCACCAAAGGCATCTGCAGGCTCTTTTAACCAAAAGAAGCAAAGTACCCAAGCAATAAAGGCACCGATTGCGATAATAAAGAAAAACTGATTAGGCTCCACCAATGTAAATACGAATAAGTAGAATACCGCGCCCACGTTACCATAAGCGCCCGCTAATCCTGATATCTGACCTGTGAGACGACGCTTAATAGATGGAATAACGCCAAAGGTTGCGCCTTCTGCCCCTTGGACAAACACTGAACATAAAATAGTAAAAATCACTGCGATAAATAATGGCCACTCTGCATTTAGTAATCCCATCAGTGCAAAGCCAATCCCTATACCGAACATATATACCAGCATAACTAGGCGACGGTTGCCTATTTTATCAGAGATATAGCCACCGAGTGGCCGCGCCCATAAGTTCACAAAGGCAAAGGTTGAGGCGACAAGACCCGCTACTGTCGGATCAAGCGTCCACGTTGCCGCAAAGAACATCGGAAGCATCGATACTACCGCCAGCTCTGCGCCAAAGTTGGCAAAGTAGGTGACATTAAGAGCTGCAACAGAGGTAAACGGATATTTATCATCCTCAGGAATACCCGCTTTGATAATCGGTATGTTGACGCTGATGGCTTTATAGATTTGATAAACCACCATCAAGGCTATAAAGCCATAACATACCCATGCGCCCGTATCGCTCAAAAACCCCATACCTTGCGTGCGATAGACCAGTAATGACAGCACACCATATAACGGAATAATAAATAAGCAATAAAGCAGCAGATCCGCCCAAGTAGAGACTTCTAGGGCGCCCGCCTTACGTGATTTTTGATGCGTATTGACGTCTGGCCCATCGGTAATCAAGAACCAATAAGCAACGCCGTATGCTGCCATGAGCACGCCCGACAAGGCAACCGCCCAGCGCCACCCATCATCGCCGCCAAAGAACTGTAGCGCCACTGTCGGAATGGTAATCGCTGCTGCTGCCGAGCCAAAGTTGCCCCAACCAGCATAAAACCCTTCAGCAAAGCCAATGTCTTTAGGCTTAAACCAAAGCGCGGTCATATGAATACCGACGACAAAGCCCGCTCCAACGATAGACATAAACAATCGTGCTACGAATAGCTGCATCGCTGAGGTGCCAAAAGCGAAGAACCAAGTCGGTATGGCCATGACTACCATCAAAATTGAAAAGACTCGTCTAGGACCAAAGCGATCTAGCGCCATACCAACGATGACGCGACCAGGAATAGTCAACGCGACGTTGGCAATCAAGAATAGCTTGATGTGGTCGGGCGTCAAGTAGCTTTCCGTTTGCAGCATAGATGTTGCAAGCGGCGCCATATTGAACCAGACATAAAAGGTAAGAAAAAAAGCGATCCACGTATAATGAAGCGCTCTTATATCGCGACGTTCCATCTCCAGCAGCTCTTTTGCATGCATAGCACACGCCCTCCTTATTGATTAAAATATGGAGGTAATGTACCAACAAATACTGACGTTAACTATTGAGCAAAAGCGGTATAAAATACATACCAAGTACTACTTAAGAGGGATGAGGGTAGAGCCAAAATAGGCCTTGGATAGCGAGTGTAATTTATAAGAATAAAGCATATGAAACATGATTTAAGACAGCAATTGCTGAAGCTCTTTATTATTGAGAGTAATATCGGCAAGAGTATAGTCATCCATTACCTTGATAAAGGCTTGTGTGGCTTCATAAAACACGCCTTTTAGCTGGCATGAAGGATTAATAGTACATAGGGTCTTAGACGGACTATCAGCCAAGTCAATCTTCTCCTTGTCCGCACTCACCTTCTCGCTTTCCTCTTTGCTTTTCTCTTCGTCTAGTGCCTGCCGACTGCTATTACTGTCCACACTATTATCTGCGTTTTCGGCTACAACATCACCTTGCAAGAACTTGTTTCCAAAGCAAGGAACAATGGCAAAGTCCGGCTCAGTATGACGCAAGATCTGACCTAAATTAATGTCTTTGGCGGCCATAGCCAGTCGAATACCACCATTCTTACCACGTACACTATCTATATAGCCAAGCTGCGCGAGTTGATGCACGATTTTAGTCAAGTGGCTTTTGGATATCTGATAGCTATCCGCAATGTCAGATATCGTTGCCAAAGTTTCAGAAGTTGGCATCACTGCCAAATACATCAAGATTCGTAGCGCATAATCACTATAATTAGTTAGACGCATAGTATTAGCCCATTTTTAAGGTTTATTTATAATTTTCATAACTCTAAACGTATTATATTCTTAAAGCCTATACAAATCTTTATAAGCTCAGTATCTATCCCTTTTAAATTAACCAAATAACTTATCAGGACGCGCCCTAGATAACATCGGAATATAAGTCATACAGAATAAAGCAAAGCAGAGTATCCATGAAGTCTGCGCTATCATTAGCCAAACGATATAGTAGTCCATCGTGATAAGCGGCATAAGCACTCGAAAGATAAAGACGCCAATCATTAATACAAACATCACTGACACCGCCTTTGATGGCTGATGAATACTGCGACCCGTATGCCCTAAAGAGACGCGCGACATCATTGCCAAAGTCATCATGCCAACGCCTGATAGCGCTAAAGCATGCAGCGCTATACTATGGCTAAAGTGCAACCAAGGCTGCAGCGCAAATAAAATAAAGCTGCTGCACATGCCTACAAAAGCTAGATACAATGACCATAACAACGGTTTTCGCCAGATACCATGATGATACCAGCCCAGCAAACGAATGCCATTAACCAAGGCTACACTCAGTGCACTGATGGTGATTAAGTATTTATTAGGATAAAAAATATCAGCAAGCATAAACACTAAAAAAGTAACTAAGCTTAAGATATCGAGGACTTTACTGTTTTTGACTTTGACTTGTTCGGTACTCGTCGCGCTGATACCACGCTCGATAAAGAACGGCACGACTCGGCGACCAATAGTGAGCACTAGCGCGATAATGATATATAAACCAAGATAAATACCGACTCGCACATAGCTCATGTCACCACTATAAATACCCCAATAGCATAGACCATTACCGATCGTTAATAGTACTAGCTTAGAGATAATACCCATCTGTTTATATTGCTTGACCGCCATTACCGCTTTGGCGATGACCCAAGCCATCGATACCATAAAAGCCAAGTCCCCTACTGCCGCCAGTGCGAACCAAAGATTGGCGCTACTCACGCCTATTCCCACTAGCCCCCAGCTTATCCGAGCGACTGCCCAGCATGAGAAAATGCCCAGCAGCCGATAGCCATAGGGCATCATGACCCCTGTCCAAGTCTTAACTGCCGTCAATAAAAATCCTGCAATCACTGCTATGGTATAGCCATATAACATCTCATGCCCGTGCCAATACAGCGGGTTGATAGCAGTGACATCGATATCCGTCTTACCCATAAACACCAATGCCCAGAGCAGCATGGTTAACACTGCAAATAGCCCTGCGGCACTAAAAAATATACGAAAGGCAAGGTTTAAAATAGGATGGGGTGACGTTGGACGGCTCGTCGGCAACTGGATGTGCAGCATGTTGAGCACCTTATAGCAGGGCAAATCGGAAGATGGTATTACTAAACACTAGCAAAAGACACTTTGGATAAAACTATTTTTAAAGCATTATTTTGAAGACACTGCTTTAAAATAATCAATAAAGATATATTTAAAATGAATGTTTATTATAATACATAATGTCTGCTAGAGATAGTCTAAGTTGAGCGATGCTATAGAAATGGTTATTAGGCACTGTATAGTTAAAATACTTTAAAAGTGTGACAGTATTACTGGTATAAATTTTTGCAGCCTCTGTCAGCGTGCTCGCAGCAAGCAAAAAAAGTTATACCAGTAATACGCGATGATATTACTTTTATTCAATTATATATATTATTGCAAATACTAAAATACCCGCGAAGTGCGGGTATTTTTACAACCTGAGTTATGGCTACTCTTCTGGCTTATCGAACAGCTTTTCAATCGGCTTACTATGGATAGTTGAGCTGTTAAACAGTGACTTGCCCTCGTTTTTGCTCTCATTGCCGCCTTCTGTCCAAAAGTTAATATTAAACTGCGCATCATCGCTGAGCTCGACACGGTGCCAGTACTCAGGCGGACTAACCGCAAATTGTCCTGCCTCAATCACGATAGTTTGTTCAGGATCAGTTGCCGCCTCATTGGCAAAGCCGTAAAAAGTAACCACCCCTTGCATGACGCAAATTTGGCCAAAGACGCCTTTAGCGGTATTATGATGAGTCAGCAGAGCTTTAGGGACTTTATCTTTAGTGAAAAAATGTGTAGAACGTTTTATTTTCCAGTGACTTGGAATAACTTGACGATTCATAGTGACTCCTTACTGATTACATTTTATTTTGATTACTCTATTTAATAACTAACAGCTTTATAGTTAACGCAGCTCATCTAAATGCTTAATGTCATCTGGACTAGCTTTATAAATAGCGTCAAGCTCAGACTCTGTCAGATATTTTTCGGTAACGGGGAACAGCTCGCGCTCCTCAAAACGGACATGATCATATAATAAGCCTGCCAGCGCTCTAACCTGTTCGACGCTAGGCAAGCTCGATGCTGTCTTTAGAGTGGCGGCAATATCGGCAGTAAGCTCACGCAGCTCTTTATGCTGCCCCTCCAGTTTATCAAGCACAGCGGCGACCTCGGGTTCTTCCTTGCGATAAGGCTGCAAGCCCTCAACAATTAAGTCATCTTCGAGTCTAAAGTGATCCTGCATATCACCCATATAAGACGATAGCGCTTGCCAGTGTTCAGCGATCTGCTCTGGATTATCAGCGCACTCTTTGCCATGACGCCCGATATTTAAGCCAAGATGATGCTGTCGCGATAGAGGCTGTAACTGTTTGGCACGTTTCATAAATAAGCTCCCAAAGTTATTAATGTTATTAATGTTATTGGCATTATAGTCACTGAATAAAACACTATAGCGCCAGTCTACTCCTATTATTCATAAATACGAATGATAATTATTTAAAATTATGAATATAGTGCGATGATATAAAAAAAGCCTACCAATGAAGGTAAGCCTTTTGAACGCCTTTAAGTCTCAACTCATTCACTTGCCTCATTAATCCTGTAGCTTTTGCCAAGCACTCATACCGCCTAGATAGATATCAATATTACCAAAGCCTCTGAACTTATCATAATCAATAATATATTGATATACCGCCACATCCTAAGTCTAAGCTAATATTCATAGCGTATGCTACTTGTATTCCCTAACCAAATAATGCGGAGTACATACTATGAGCCTGCCTTTATTAAGACCCTTGTTATTAACAGTCGGTGCTACCTCGTTGGTATTTTTTGGCGGTGTCATTGCCTTGGCAATCCAGTCGTCTGAATCTATTGATCTCTTATCAGAGCCGACGTTATCAGCACCTAGCCTTGTTGATCAAAATACTAATGTATCTTCTATTGCTGCGCTGACTTCTGCGCAAGCGATAGCATTGGCCAAGCAAGACATGCCTAGTGCGCAACTACAAGCGACGCCTGAGCTTATCAACTATAACGGTACAGTTGCTTATGAGGTGCTATTGGATAGCGGCACGGCTTACATTGATGCCAATCTAGGAGTTGTCCTTAATCCAGTGGCTACCGATAACTATCGTGCTGATGACTTTGATGACAACTATGAAGATGGTCATAATGATGATTATGAAGACGATGACGACCATTATAAGAGTGAGAAACACGGCAATAAAAAACACGATGACGATGATTATGAAGACGATGAGTACTATAAAAACAATGAACGTTTAATCACAACGATTTACGAGCAGTATGACGATGATAAGGATAGCTAAGATGACTAATACTAAATCAAATTCGTCCCAAACGGCTGACAAAAGGGTTAAAAAAGCAGACCCTTTTGCGGCACTCAAAAGCAGCATTATGATGGTTTCAATCGTAGGCACTATGGCAGGATGGTTAGTGCTACTCAATCAAGAAACCGCTAGCCAACCTATAGATACTGCCCTATTCAATGCTTCTGTTTCTAAGAATAACGAGAAGGCTGCTGAGCCAATGCCAGTCGTAGATATTAGCCAGCTGCGACAAGTCAATGAAATCCAGCCTGTCGAGGCAATAACCGTCGTCGCTCGTACCCGTTCCTCTCAATAAATAGAAAAGGCCAGCAGTTATTACGTTAATACCCTATCGCAAAAAGTGGAGCCCGCTAATGATAAATAACGTATCTCATGAAAATGCACCACAACTGGCAACGATTAAGTTGTACGCGATGGGTTGTCACATTCAAATCAGCTTAAATACTGCAAGGCTAAATACAGAAAGGCTGAGCACGCCATACTCGCAAGCGTCTATAGACCAGCAAGTCGCTTTATTGGCAGATGATATTCAGCAGCAACTCGTCTACTGGGAGCACATCTTTAGTCGTTTTGATGACACTAGCGAGCTGATGACCCTCAATAGTAATACTGGCCAATGGACTAATGTGAGCGCAGAATTATTTGCGATGTTGCAGCGTGCCATTTATTTTGTGCCAAAAACTCAAGGCTTAGTAACCCCAACTTTACTAAAATCTATGTGGGTAGCGGGCTATAAACAGTCATTTGAAGCGCTGCCAAAACACGCTATATCATCCCTGCCCATTAGCACTACCAATACTGCTTCAACCGCTATTACGGGGGCAAGTCTACAAGATACGTCTGTAACGAATGATGCTCAATTAAACCACGCTAATCAGCACGCAGAACGTATCCGGATGCGCTTATTAGATAATGGGCAACAGCAAATTTGTCTACCAACGGGTATGGCGCTAGACTTAAATGGTTATGTCAAAGGCTGGTGCGCTATGCAATTGGCTGAGCAAATTAGCCAACTGCATAACTGGCATTTTCCCTGTTTAGTAGATATGGGTGGTGATATAGCGATTGGTGTCCCAAGCGATCAAGACATAGATAAGCCTATCGTTTGGGGAGTTGCTGTCGCCAAACCGCATCTTATGAATGGCGAGCCAATTCAAGATCAGGAAGACGTCGCAATCCTTGCTATCAAATCTGGCGGGGTCGCAACCTCAGGTCAAGACTATCGGCGCTGGTGGCATAAGGGCCAATGGCAACATCATTTAATCCATCCTCATTATTCTCGTCCAGTAAGCAGTGATGTCCTAACCGCAACTGTACTCGCTGACGATACCCTAATGGCGGAGGTGTACGCTAAATACTGTGTGCTACTTGGCGTTAATGAGGCAATGGCATGGCTTAACAAAAATCATATTGCGGCACTTTTGATTGCTACGGATAACCAAGTACTGACCTCCCACGCCATTTCTTCAAATTTAGTTCATTCAGAATCAATAGCGATTTAAATGATGAAGATAGATTTTTGAAGAGCTGTACATCAAAAAGCCATTCATTAAAAAGTCGTTAGGTATATATCCATAGGAGCATAGCTATGCAAACGAATCATCTTATTAGTAGTCATAATGACTCTAAATTGACAGCAGTAGCTAGAGTCTTATGGATTATATTAATTTTGGGCATTGGCATTTCGGCTGGTGGCTATGCACTTTTAATATGGGGAGATGCCACTGTTCAATTACTGAGCGCCACTGATAAGCATTTTTGGTATTTATCGCGAGCCAGTGGAATTGTCTCCTATAGCTTATTCTGGTTAGCGATGGTTTTTGGCTTATTGCTAAGTACCCGTTTAGGCAAAACTTTTAATAATGCTCGGGTATTTGCACTGCATCAATATTTAAGTCTAATTGCAGTGGGCTTTGCCGCCTTTCATGCTGGTATATTGTTAGCAGATAATTATCTAAACCTTAATTTATGGCAGATATTACTGCCCTTTGGTTTTCAGACAGATCGTGTGGGTGTTGCATTAGGACAGCTAGGGTTTTGGCTGTTATTTATCTGCGCTTTTAGCTTTTATATTAAGCAATACCTTGGCCAATCGGCCTGGCGATGGCTACACTTTTTGACCTTTATGGCTTACATGCTGATCAGTATTCATGTGTTTATGGTGGGATCTGACAGTCGAGCACTGCCATTATTATTATTTTATGCAGTCAGTCAGACGGTGGTGTTTTTACTGATAAGCTATCGGCTATTGATGTTAAGACAACTCAGATGATCCGAGATGAAGTTATAAGCTACAATGTCACCATGAACTTTATATTTGCAGTATTTGGGGATATCTATGCATCACTCTATTCATGACGAGGCACACCTAAGTAATCGTAATCATTGGTTGCGGGCAGCAGTACTGGGAGCAAATGATGGTTTGATTTCAACCGCCAGTTTATTAGTCGGCGTGGCTGCGGCAAATCCAAGTCACCAAACGTTACTATTAACGGGAGTGGCAGCATTGACTGCAGGCGCTTTATCGATGGCGGCTGGTGAATATATCTCAGTATCTTCACAAGCAGATACTGAAAAAGCGGATCTGAAGAAGGAGCTCTACGAGTTAACTCATAATGCTGAACGCGAGCTTATTGAGCTGACGAAAATATATGAGACACGTGGACTTGATCACACTTTGGCGCATCAGGTCGCGGTAGCATTAACCGAGCACGATGCGCTTGAAGCTCATGCTCGTGATGAAATAGGCCTGACTGATCTTAGCCAAGCAAAGCCGATTCATGCGTCAATCGCCTCAGGGTTATCGTTCATTGCTGGTGCCCTATTACCTATTATTGGCATTATGATCTTGCCTGAGTCAACGCTAGTCTGGTCATTAGCGACTGTAACCCTGATAGGTTTGACTTTGCTTGGGTTAGTGTCCGCACGCTTGGGCGGTGCGCCTATTGTTCCTGCTACCACTCGAGTAGTGGTTTGGGGCGCGCTTGCCATGCTAGCAACGTCGTTGATTGGGCGCTTATTTGGGGTAGCGGTTTAGAGCACACTTTATCCCAAAACATGCCCTTTATCTTAACGCTTTCTTAACACGCTGTTGATTATGCTAAAGAAGAGGTCATTAAGATTTGCTAGAGACCTTTGAGTAACTTCGACCATTGTCATTACTATCACTACACTCCTAAAAAACATCTACTAAATTATTGAAAAATAGAGTATAAAATAAATATAAGCTAATTAAAAACATTTAATCTAACTTAAATTAGTAAGCTCTTTATGTATTAGAATCTAACAATGGAATGTCGTTATGGTAAGATTTTTTCTCAGGCAATACCTAACACATTTTTATAAAGGGCTATCGCTATTACTGATCATAGTCAGTAGCACTGCTACCAGTTATGCGGCCAGTTACGTCATTGACTCTACTCAAACTAATGTACGTTTTGCGCTTGATAACCTCAAAACCTCTAGCACTACTGGCGGCTTTTATAACGTTAAGGGACAGCTCCAATATGATCCAAGCTCAAAAGTGGGCACTATCTCGCTTATTATCCCTATCAAATCTTTAGATACAGGTAATAAGGCTTTCAATCTTAAACTAACAGGTCCTGAATTTTTTGATATTCAGCAGTTTCCTTTGGCACGTTTTGAGTCTAGTAAATGGTATTTTAATAATAGTAAAACCAGTCCACAAGTCACTCAAGTCGATGGCAACCTTACCTTGCATGGTGAAACTCATCCTATCAGCTTAAGAGCGAATAAGTTTGAATGCTCCCTAAATCCTACTGTTAAAAAAGAAGTCTGTGGCGGCGCTTTTACAGCGACCATTGACCGAACCAAATGGAATATCAATAAGTATATTTTGTTTGGTATGACTAAGAATCTCACTTTAAATATTCAAGTTGAAGCCACTAAACAATAGTTTTTGAGTATGATAATAAGTTAAACCAACATAAGTAATATAGTTTTTAGTAGAATAACTTAGTATTATCTGCCAGCTCTATAAGGATATTATGCAGCCCACATCTATAAGACTTTCAGCATCAGTATTAGGATTGTTACTTAGTCTAGTATCTACTGCTGCATTTGCTGATAGCGAGCCAACTGTTGGCACTCTTAGCCCAATTAGCTTGCCCAACGTTAGCCCTGCCAATAGTGATTTGGCTAATCGTGGCGCTTATGTGGCGCGTACTGCTGACTGTATGGCTTGTCATCGCGAGGATTATAGTGGCGGTGTGGCGATTGAGACGCCTATTGGCAATATTTATTCAACCAATATTACGCCTTCTCGTCGCTACGGTATTGGTAATTATACTGAGGCAGATCTCAAAAAAGCGCTGCAAAAAGGCCGTTCGCCTGAGCATCAGATTTATCCAGCCATGCCCTATCCTTCCTATCATGGTATGAGCGATGACGACATTAGCGCCCTATTCGCTTATTTCCAGACTGTGCCGCCCGTAGAAGAACCCCCTGAAAAAACCACTAAGCTACCGTTTCCGTTAAATATTCGGACGTTGATGTTGGCTTGGAATGTCATTAATGTGCCCTCCACCGAGAACCGCACAGGATTAACGCCAGTGCAGCAACGCGGAGAATATTTAGTCAATAATACCGAGCACTGTGGGACTTGTCATACTCCGCGCAACTTAACACAAGGTCTCGATAAAGACCGCTATCTCTCTGGCGCGCCACTGGGCAAATGGTTCGCGCCAAATATCACTCCTGATAATAATACGGGTATTGGGCGCTGGAGCGAAGACGATATCGTCACTTATCTACGTACTGGAAAACTTGATAAACGCGCTTATGCAGGTGGACCGATGGCTGAAGCGGTCGCTCATAGTACGCGCTACTTAACTGATGCAGATTTGAGCGCTATGGCGGCTTATCTAAAAGTCGTGCCTGTTATCAAAACGGATGATTATCTTATACCTCTAAATACAGCTCGCTTGCCAAACCCTATCAGTAGCTCTATTACTTACGATTTAATTGAGCAAGAAAAGTATATATCACAGGCCAAAGCTAACTCTGTAACTAATGCCAGTATTAATAGTATCAATTCGCCCAAAGCGCTATACCTCACGCATTGTGTCAGCTGTCATGGTGTCGACGGCTATGCTCAGCCCGATGCTCGTTATGCCTCGATAGTAGGGCTTAGCAGTATTCGCCGCGCCAAACCTGATGCGCTAGTGAATGTTATTGGCTTTGGCGCAAAAGGCGCGTTAAATACTGCCCCGAAGATGCCAGGTTTTGAAAAAGATTTAACCCATGCACAGATTGCCAGTATTGCTAATTATGTACGCGTTAATTTTGGTGGTTTAGCCACTAGTACTGTCACAGAAAGTGATGTCAAAAACATAATGAAATAGCGACTTATACAGTCATGGACGAATGCTCTATAACAAGGATATATAATGATTGACCCACTTCAAGCACCAACGCGTAGACAACTATTAGCGATGATTGGCAAAACCGCTGGCGCAACGGCGATGTATCAGGCGATGACCACTTTGGGTTTCGCCTCCGAGTCTAGCTTTAAGCAGCAGATGGAGCTAAAGGGCGCGCCTGCTGGCTCTAGTATCGTTATTTTGGGTGCTGGTTTAGCGGGTCTTACAGCAGCTTACGAGCTACGTAAAGCAGGCTATAAAGTCACTGTACTTGAGTACCAAAATCGCGGTGGCGGTCGCAGTTGGACGCTTAATAGCGGAGATAAATACACTGAATTGGGCGGCGCGGAGGTCAGTTGCGACTTTCAAAAAGGCAACTATTTTAATGGCGGTCCGTGGCGCTTGCCGATTCATCATTATGCTGTCTTTCATTATTGTAAAAAGTTCAACGTTGCGCTGCAGCCCTTTATCCAAACTAATGATCGCGCCTACCTACATCGCACCAATCATTTTAATGGCGCACCGCAGCGCTTAGGCGAAGTACAAAACGATGTGCGCGGTTATGTCTCAGAGCTATTATCTAAAGCGGTTAATAAAGGCAGTCTTGATAGCACAGTAAACAAAGAGGACAAGGAAAAGCTGCTAGAAGGTCTAAAAGGCTGGGGCGTCCTTGATAATAATTATCGCTATGTCAAAAGCCACGCAACCAGCAAGCATCGCGGCTACAGTGTCTATCCAGGTGGCGGTCTTATGCCCGATGCCAAGCCCTCAACGCCTATTCCAATGGATAAACTACTAGCGTCAGGAATGTGGGCTAATTTGTATAACGACTATACTGTCCATGTCCATCAGCCAACGATGTTTCAGCCCGTCGGTGGCATGGGTAAAATCGGCGATGCGTTCACTCGTGAATGCCGCGACATGATTACCTTCAACGCCAAAGTCACCAAAATTAAGCAAGATGATAGCGGTGTCAGCGTTGATTATGTTGATGCTAATGACGTTGATGGCACTGCCAAAACCGTACGCGCTGACTGGTGTATCTGTACTATTCCGTTATCAATATTGACGCAAATGGACATTAATGTCTCAGAGCCTATGAAGCAGGCCATGGCAGCCGTCCCTTACGATAGCTCTTATAAAGTCGGCTTAGAGTTTAAGCGCCGCTTTTGGGAAGAAGATGAATGGATATATGGCGGGATTAGCTATACCGACTTGCCTATTACCCAAATATCTTATCCTTCACAAGATATGTTCAAGACAGGCTCAGGGGTATTACTCGGTGCCTATGGTTTTGGGGAAGCCTCTTATAAATTTAATAGTTTAACGCCTAAGCAGCGTATCGATGTCGCTTTGCAATACGGCAAACAAATCCATCCCCAGTATCCCAAAGAGTTCCGCTCTGGTACTTCGGTGGCATGGCATCGTATCCCTTGGGTACTTGGCTGTTATGGTATTTGGAGCGAGTCAAGCCGTGATCAATACTACGATACCTTATGCGCCATCGATCATCGTATTGTCTTAGCAGGCGAGCACTGCTCACATATTCCAGCATGGCAAGAAGGCGCGATACTATCCGGTATGGACGCTGCAACACGTTTGCATCAACGAGCCAAAAGTCTAGGCTAATTAACCTTAGATGCTGATCAAATTAGTAGTAATTTAATAATATATTTACAGGCGATTATAGCAATGATAAAACCTAACCTGTTTGCTCTATCTGTGATAACCGTAGCGTTTAGCGCTACCACTTTATCTGGCTGTAGTCGTTATAGCAAAGAGCAAACTGCTCATACCGCACCGACGTTAGCTAATTTGCAAGAGGCGCAAAACGTATTTGATAATCAAGCCAGCCGTAATAATGGCGCTTGGGGCGGCGTGTATATGTCTAAGGACGAGCTTAGAGCGCCACAAGCTAATATCGTCGATATCGACTCGATACCACTAATGGCAGCGGATATTGACTTGCAACCTTGGCTTAAGAAATTCGAAGGTAGTTTGCAAGGTAAAAAAGGTTTTTTTAGTACGGATGGTAAGAAGCTCTATGATGATTCCTGCGCAGGTTGCCATATGCAAGACGGTATGGGCGCTCAAGGCGCAGGCTACTATCCAGCGCTCGCTAATAATACTAAAATGCAATCGAAGTACTATATCATTAGTACCGTTATCAACGGTCTACGCGGTATGCCAAGCTTTCATAGCATGATGAGCGATCAGCAGATAGCCGCGGTCACGCAATACGTGCATAGTGATTTAAATAGTTTTACCGATATCGTCACTGCGGACAATGTCGCGCAATTACGTCATGAGTTTCCGCCAGGATCTGATCCAAGTGAATAAAGTAAAAATAATTTTCAACGCTACGTCTTAGTACTTAATACTCTATCTTTAAGAGTTTTAATATTCACGCTAAGAGACACTGCTCGTTCAATCCTCTTAACGTCTTCTTAACAGGCTGCTTGCTATCGTAGGGAATCTCATTCCTTACTATCCTGTTGAGAAGTCCACTTATGTTACACTCTCAAGCACTTAGCGCTGACAGTACTCAAGCTCATACCAAGAAAAGCTATCTAAGCAAGGTTTTTGATCGTGAGATTAACCTTAGCTTTTTGATTATCATCATCGCGCTGTATTTAGTCGCTACTGCAAATATTGGCTTCTTTGCACAAGTATTAAGCATATATCCTTTTAGCTCGAATGTTGGCTTTATAGTCTCTATAACAGGCTTGTTATTTGGCTTAATGTGGCTAGTTATTCAGTTGCTATGCTATCGACCAATCGCCAAACCTGTGCTAATAGCTTTAGTTCTGATAGCGGCTGTTTGTGGGTATTTTACCGATGCTTATGGCACCATATTTGATCGTAGTATGCTGGTCAATAGCTTACAGACTGATCAGGCAGAAGCGATGGGACTGATGGCACCAAGTTTTTTTATTCGGCTGCTGTTCTTGGGCGTTGTACCTGCTGTTATTATTGCTAAGCTTCGTATAAAGCACGCTCCCTTAAGACGCGCGATACTGCAAAAGGCAGCCACTTTGATAGCGGCTATTGCCTTAGTAGCCGTGTGCTTATTGCCCTTTGGCGATCAATACGCCACCTTTTTTCGCCAGCATAAAATGGTGCGCAGTTACGCCAATCCTATCACCCCTATTTATTCTGTCATCAAGTTTGGAATGGATTATACTGCTGAGCTGCGACGCCCTGAAACAATGATCATGCATGCCACTGATGCCAAACGTAGCACCGCTAATGGTCGTACAGCAAAACCTAAACTCATGGTATTTGTGGTAGGTGAAACGGTACGCGCGGATCATATTGGCCTGAACGGTTATCAGCGCGATACAATGCCACTACTCGCCCGCCAACCCGATATTTATAGCTTTAAAAACGCGAGCTCTTGTGGTACTTCTACAGCTTACTCAGTGCCTTGTATGTTTAGTTATGCTAATCGTTCAGACTATAATCCTGATGAAGCAGACTATAATGAAAACGTGCTCGATACGCTCAATAAACAAGGTGTAAACGTCATTTGGCGTGACAATAATTCTAGCTCTAAAGGCGTGGCGGATCGAGTGACTTTTGAGGACTTCAAGACGAGCGATCTTAATCCAAATTGTGATGACGAGTGCCGCGATAGTGGTATGCTCGATGGTTTTGATAAGCTTGTAAAAACAGAAGCTCCTGCTAAAGATACCCTTATTTTATTACATCAAATGGGCAATCATGGCCCCGCTTATTTTAAGCGTTACCCTAAAGAGTTTGAAGAGTACCAGCCTGTCTGTATGACTAATGAGCTGTCTAAATGCGATGACCAAGCGGTTATCAACGCTTATGACAATGCCATTCGTTATACCGATTATTTCTTGAATAACGTTAT
Organism: Psychrobacter sp. M13; assembly: GCF_030718935.1. Classification (NCBI taxonomy): domain Bacteria; kingdom Pseudomonadati; phylum Pseudomonadota; class Gammaproteobacteria; order Moraxellales; family Moraxellaceae; genus Psychrobacter; species Psychrobacter sp. M13. The sequence goes on along the minus strand of NZ_CP132194.1, from coordinate 1,185,763 downwards.
TGATACGCTAAAAGATTATCAGCAGGAATATGATGTGGTAATGGTATATGTTAGTGATCATGGCGAGAGCTTAGGTGAAAACAATATCTACTTGCATGGTATGCCCTACGCTATAGCACCTGCTGCGCAAAAGCAGGTTCCTATCATTATTTGGTCGCCTACTGACAATAGCATTGATAAAAACAGCTTAACGGATATGATTAATCAGCCTGTATCACACGATTTTATTACCCCAACTGTACTTAACTTTTTCGGTATTACCACCGATGAGGTAGCAGCAGCGCCAACCTTTTTTAAGTCTACTCGTTAAGTTTGTTATTTCAATCCCTGTTAGCTTTTAGGCACGAGACCGCTATGTATAAGATCCTTGTTATTGAAGACAATCCCGATATCGTTGCCAATATCTATGCCTTTTTTGAGCCTAAAGGCTTCGAGCTTGATAACGCTCATAACGGCATTAGCGGCTTAACGCTAGCCTCTAACAATCGTTATGACGTCATCCTACTAGATGTGATGTTGCCTGGCATGGATGGCACTAAACTGTGCAAAGCGCTTCGAGAAGATTTGCATAGTAAAACACCTGTGCTCATGTTGACGGCGCGTGATACGATTTCAGATAAAGTCGCAGGTTTTGATAGTGGCGCTGATGATTATTTAGTGAAGCCCTTCTCGCTCGTTGAATTAGAATCCCGCATTAAAGCTTTAATCCGTCGGCATCAAGATGATCACTTCCAGCATGATATTACCGTTGGTAAGCTCTCTTTAAATACCGATCAGCATACGATCACTCGTGAGGGCAAATCATTAAAGCTTACGCCAACAGGATTTAAAATACTGAATACTTTGATGAGTGCAGCACCTCGAGTCGTTAGCAAAAATGAGCTTGAGGAGAAAGTATGGGGTGAGGATATCCCTAGTAGCGATGCCTTGCGTACGCACATGCATGGTGTACGCGCCCAAATCGATAAACCATTCACTGAGCCGATGATCATGACCATAGCGGGTGTTGGCTATCAGATCATTGACCCTGATAACGCTTAAGCTTTAGTCATTATCTGTAATGATAAATGTTTCGTTCGTTTAAACGACTTCATAGGTTAAACCCAAATAAGCCACTGCCATTATGACTCTATCTTCTTTTAATTTAACTTCTATCGTTAATAAGTTTCGGCTGTCCTACTTCGTGTTTGCGGTTTTATTATGCGCAACTTTCGTCAGCATCTTTATGTATGCTGAAACCCGCATGGAGCAAGAGCTGGTCAAAGCGCGGCTGCTACAGCAATTAGAGCTAAGTCAAGAAAAGGAAGGTGAGCAATCTATTTATATTGCCGATCCAGGGATTAAAATATATCAGTATGATGTCGCACCTGAGCGCTTAAAGGATCAAGCAACTAATACGGTGCAAGAGACGTCTGTCACTGTAAATACAAAAGCAGGCATCACCAATACTAACCTACATTTTTTCATCTACGAGCAAAATGCACAAGAGTATATTTTGACCTACTTAGAAGACTCTGAGCTGGTGATGGCGAACTACCCTGTTCTTGCTATATTTGAACAATTGGAAGATATTTTTGCTAATGCCTTGAGAGTCGCTGTGATTTTGAGCTTACTGATTGCCATAATTTTCTCTCAGTTTTCCTCTCGGCAAATTACTAAGCCGCTATTAGATCTAAAAAAAGCAGTAGAGATCGATCATCAAAATCTTGCAGAGTTGACTCACCTGCCCTCAGAGGTTGGGGTATTAGCGAGGGCAATTGATGCGCAAAACAAAAAGTTAGCGCAGTATCTAAAGCGTGAACAGCTATTCACAGGGGATGTCAGCCATGAGCTGCGTACACCGCTAACTATCATTTTGGGCGCCTCTGAGGTGCTCGCATCGCAATTAGCAGACGATAGCTATCTAAGTGAATTTACCGATCGTATCAGTAATACTGCAAAAGAAACCTCAGAGATCATTACTGCCCTTTTACTATTATCTCGTAACCCTGAAAAGTTAGATAATCCAATAACCTCTATTAATACTATCGCTAATAATGAAATAGCTAGGCTCGGTTATTTAATAAAATATAAATCAGTAACTTGTACGGTCGTCGCTGAAAAAGATTACACGGTCAATGTTCGACCAGAGCTATTAAAAATGGCGCTTGGTAATTTAATTAAAAACGCTTTTCAATACACCGACGAAGGTGACGTAAAAATCACTATTGATAGCAACAAGATAACGGTAAGAGACACTGGACTTGGCATTTCAGAAGATATGATGCCGCTGCTGTATGAAAGATTTAAGCGTTTAGAACGTATGAATACAGATAATAATACTATCTCATCTGAGTCATCGAGTAATAAAGTAGAAGGGACTGGCCTAGGACTAAGTATTGTGCAGCGTATCATGACGCATATGGAATGGCAGCTCACTCATGAGGCAAATGAGTCCGGAGGTAGCACTTTTAGTATTCACTATCATTAATACTCTTGAAGTAATAAACAGATCAAACTTGCCATACTGATGAGGGCTCAGATTATGCAACCAAACTGAGCGCTACTAAATTTTAACCAAATTACCTAGCCCACCAGAGATAAGTAAAGTGGTATCGGTTAGCCCTTTAATCGGTTTCATGCCTGCACGAAGTCCCGTTTCAATCCCTATATAACGCGGTTCCCACTCAGGATTGAATTTTTCTTTAAAATGACGCAGTCCCGTAAAGTTATAATAAGTCTTACCGTATTTGGTCACGGTATTGGTCACATAGCGCCATTTAGGCCCAATAGCTTCTACTTCTGCTGGAATTTCCATATATTTACTATCTATAATATGTTGGCTCATCGTTTTTAAGGCTTCGTCGTCGTTTGAGTCATTATCTTTTGCAGTACTATCCTTTAAAGAATGGCTTTTGACTGCCGTCCTATCTTCAACTTTAAAACCAGTAAACGGTGCCATTCCTAAACTAAAATGGTGAAATCCCGCTTCTTTGCCCCACATAAACAAGCTAATAAATAGATAGTCCATCATATTTTTTATAGCTTTACCTTCGCTATTTTGCACCTCTCTATAACGCATCAAGTCGATAGACAGCTCATTGAGCTGACCACTTTGCCAGAGATTAGCAAAAGCGACGATTTCATTTTGATATTTCACCACTGCGCAATCAAAATACTTTAAGTAATCCTCATCAAAATATCCAAGCGAAAAGCCTTTTTCTACTGATTTTTTGTCCTTGAGCCAGATATCAGAAACCGCTTTTAGGTCCATCAGTGATTCAGGCACTTGTTGTTGTGCTATGACCTCAAAGCTAAGCCCATCCTTAGTAGCTCGACTAACAACTTGGCGAAATTTAGAGTTTTTACTGCCTTGTAGGCTAAACGCACCTAAGTCAACAATAGCCTCTTCACCGATTTTTAGAAGCTGTATGCCATTCTCTTTAAATAGATGACGATATCTATTGCTGACTTCATAAAAAACACAAGTCCCGCCAAAACTTTGGCATAATTTAATAAAACTTTCTATTAATACGCCAAATTCACTTTCATCACCTATGGGATCAGACATGACAATCCAGCTTCTTCCCTGAGTTTGATACATAATAAAGCTATTGCCTGTGTCGCTAAATAGCAGTTGCTTATCACCTAGCAAGCTTAAATTTGCAATCGAATAAGCAGAGTTACGAGCCACTTGTTCAGCTTGGGCAAGCTCTATTTGCGTAGGAAGGCTTGGAGATGGTTTTTTAAACCGAATGAGGCTAAATAAAGTATGGGCGATGGTTAAGATAGCGAGCATCGCTTATGAGCGTAAGAATCGTGCGCCGCTATCTCCTGACACATTCCACCATAGATCAGGGCTATAGGCTTCGTGACGATGGACATACATCCCTACCCAAAATAGACTAATCAAAAATACCGATAATAAAACGAGAGTTTGTGAGTTTAAGCGTAAACTCATCAAATTAGACTGACGGCTAAAGTAGCTACGATTAAAATAGGCTACCGCAAATAATAGCGTACAGATAACCGCAACTTCGATTTCCAAATGCTTTGTAAGTAAAGTCACTACGGATAGCCCTAGCAGCCACATTGATAGATGCCACGCGCCATTAAGACGCTGATGTAGTCCACGCGCAAGTACCAGTAAAGCAAAACCCATCAGCGTGTTGAGCAGATAAGAGGTCTCGATAATAGGTATCGGTATGAACTCCCCTAATAGCAGCTCTCGATCAGCAACAGGCGGTAGAATGCTGAGCACGAGCATAGTGATACCTAAGCCAGCCGTTGCCAAAGCAAGCAGCTGCGGCACCCATACACTAGGTATAATTCTACGTTTTCTAGTAGTATCCATACCTGAGCGAATATAAGCCTCATGCAAAAAGAACGACAATAAACCAAGTGCAAAGGGTATAAGGTAATAAAGAATACGGAACAATAGCAATACTGATAGCAGTGTGGTCTTATCTACTTTAGGTAATGAGGCCACCATAGACAGCTCAAACACGCCAAGACCACCAGGCACATGACTGATGATACCGACAGTAATAGACTGTACGTATGCTGAGAAAACCTCTAGATAGCTGACTGTGCTGGCAGGTATTAGCATATGAATGATATAAGCGACTAAAGCGATATCGATAACAGCTAGCACGATAAGTCTCAACAATACCGTAGCTGGTATTAAACTTTTCCTACGTAATATTTGCGGTTTTCAAAGTATGAAAGGCTAGACTAAGACTATTTTAAAACCATTTCTTATTTTTAAAATACAAGACAATACCCACTGTTATGGTTACCATCAAACCAAGCACAATAAAATAACCGTAGTGCCATTTTAGCTCAGGTATGACCTCAAAATTCATACCATAAACACCAGCTAGAAATGTCAACGGTATGAATACTACAGACACCAAAGTCAACGTGCGCATGATCTCATTTAAACGATGCCCCTGAATCGAAAATATCAGATTAGTTTTACTATCAAGCTCGAATAACTCAAAATCGATCTCACCAATCAAATTATTTGCTTGCTCCTTAAGCTCTGTGAAATACTTAACGTCCATAGTGATAATATCAATGGTTTCCAGCTTTACGATAGTGTTGCGTAAACTGAGTGTCGCCTTTTTAAAATTCAGCATACGTCGCTTTTGCTCCTCAACCTTTTCGGTAAAATAAGGCGTTGGATTAATATTGGCTACCTTTATAAAGTCGCTGTCAGTATTTAATAATTTTTCAAACGTCTCCTCATAGTTTGTTATTAACGATTCAATCAAAAGAAATATAAGGTAATTCACTTTTTTACTTCTGACTTGACCCCTACCTTGAAGCAAGCGATCGCGAACCCACTGAAAATGATTGCTACTATTCTCTTGCAAGCTCCACAGCATATTGGACGATATAATAAAAATTATTTGCTCGCTTTTGAGGCTCCTATCTTCAGTTTCCAATACCTTTAAGGCGATAAACAACACGTTATCCAGCTCAAGTACCTTATTAGCATGTTCTTTGTCTTGCAGTAGCTTGATCAAAAAATCATCAAACTGATTTTGGATGACAACCTGCTTTATCGCATCGAATTCACTTAACCCATAAGTATTCAGCCAAAATACTTCGTCACTGTATGAGTCAAATCTCAATTTTGTAATATCATCACAGGATGCTTTTGACACTTTTGACGATGAATAAGTGATAAGTGTCGTATTTTCTAAGAATTTATCCAACATCTTTTTTACCTTATAAAGAGGCTTTTAAACAAAATCTTAAGACCTCAAAAGCTTGAACAAATTTAATATTCAGGTTAAGCGTAACAATGAATAATGAATTTTAAAACGCACTATATCCACGCTTAAGTTAACAGATATTTGCCAGCGCAAGTTTAGGAAAGACCATTTAAATAGCATCTTGGATGGCTCAAGCAAATAATATTTATTATTTTTAACTCGCTAATTAAACCCTTACTCTACGCTAAGTCTCTCCTATGTCTTATTTCGTATTATAGAGCCATACCAACAAGGTAGCTGATAAACCACTAAGCGGCATGTCAGAAATCAACTTAATACAAAGGAATCATCTCATGAAAAACTTATCAACGTTAACCAAGTCAGCGATCATCGCTCTTAGTATTGCAGGTGTAGGTGCAGCAGCTATCGCAGCCCCTGCTGGCAACATCAATACCAAAGCCGTAACCAGCTCAAGTGAAGCCGTCAGCGCTATGCAAAGTAAAATCAGCCTGACTCAGGCGATTGATATAGCCAAACAAAACGCCAAAGGCGACTTGGTCAGCGCAGAGTTTGATTATGACGACGATGAAAAAAATAAAGGTGTCGTAACGGGTGAATATGAAGTTGCATTTGTAGCGAACGGTATTTCCTATGAAGTGAAGATCGATGCTAATACGGGCAAAGTGCTCAAGACTGAGCAAGAGACCCTAGATAAAGAAGACATGGCTGAGTATAGCGCTATGAAGCAGGCCAAAGTATCTATGAATAGTGCCATGCAAACTGCAATCCAAAGCGTAAATGGTAAAGTAATCAGCGCTGAGTTCGAGCTAGAAAAAGGTCAAGCTTTATATAACATCGAAATTGTCAAAGACAATCAGATATATGAGGTGAGTATAGATGCCAATACGGGCAAGGTGCTAAGCAGTCAAGTCGATATGGAGGAGGATGATTAGTCTTAAAATTTAATCTTACTGTTAATCAAAGCAGTAGCCTTTACCTCAATAGGACAGGTATTGGCTACTGCTTTTTGGTTTGTACAAGATTTAGGCATTCAGTTTAATAAAAGCGCTAGATTAAAAGTCCAAAACTCGTATCTCTCCCGCTTAAGTTAACGGTATAAATTTAAGTTACAGGGCATCATCTTAACGTTTTCTTAACAATCCTAAGTCCATAATGATACCCAAGTGCTAACCAGTGCCCTCCTACACTGGGATCATTACAACAATAACTGTATCAGTGATTGCACTTTTTTTATCTTCACAGTCTACAACATACTCTAATTTTAATGACTATTAAGCAATGAATATGAGCACTCTCAAACCTGTCACTCTCGATAATAAAGCCGAACATCTCGGTTATAAACCCAAAGAAACATCCGACGCTTTACTGGTAGCTGATAGCTTTGCGAGTGAAGTTAAAGGTAAAAAGGGGTTGGCTCGTATTTTAAAAGCGACGGGCTATTCGATAGATGGTTTTAAAGCAGCTTATAAATATGAGGCGGCTTTTAGGCAAGTTATTTGGCTTAATTTCATACTATTTATCACTCTAATATTCATGCCTTTTGCTATCCCTATAACAATGCTGCTGCTGATCGCTTCGTTTTTGTCGCTTATCGTCGAGCTATTTAACACAGGTATTGAAGCCTGCGTTGATCACACCTCAACCAAGCAACACCCTCTTGCCAAAATAGCCAAAGATGTCGGCTCTGCTGCGCAATTTTTGGCGTTATTACTATTGTTTATTCTATGGTCGATGGCTTTATTTAGTTTCTTATAGCGAAGAGTACTTGAGCTTTTGCAAATTAATATATTGAAAGGTATTTCAATGGCTTTAGAAAATAACTTATCTGCTTGGATGTGGCTCAAACTGCTTTGCTTAACGGTTATTGCCACTCTGCTCTTTGAGCATAGTCAGTTCGATATTCGCATCAGCGAGCTTTTTTATACTAATGGGCAATGGCTGATACAAAAAGGCGCTCAGCCTTATGCTTTTATTTTTTATGATGGTCCTAAAGTATTACTGATCTTGCTAGCCCTCTATTTAATCACTGTGTTAATTATCAAATACAAACAACGCTCAAGCAGTAATTCCATTCATAACAAAGGCAGGATCAATAAACTTATTGTGCCTTTTTCAATCCGTGAAATAAGTTACTTACTGATTATTCTTGTCGTAGTACCGTCTACTATTGCGCTATTAAAAGGGGTGACTCACGTCAGTTGTCCCAATCATTTAACGCTCTTCGGTGGTGATTTACCCTATCTAAACCTTTGGCAAAGCATGCTCGCTAAAACCGATGCAAAATGCTTCCCAGCCGCTCATGCCAGCGCAGGGTTCTCTTTATATGGCTTGGCGTTTTTACCTAGCTTGTATAAGTATCGCTATAGGATATTTGAAATCGTGACAGTTCTAGGCTGGACAATGGGACTGTATAAAATGAGTTTTGGCGATCATTTTTTTAGTCATACATTGGTATCGATGCTGCTGTCGCTGACGATAGCTTGTGCCCTTGCCAGCTTATTATTCAAAAAAACAACTATTTATGACAGTAGCAACATTGAATCTAGTGCTATGATAAATTGATAACTACCCTTATTATTCATACCTCTCATTATACGTCATAGCACCATCCTAACCCCAATAGCGATCAATACCAAACCGCCCAGAGCTTCTGCCCAGCTGCCAAGCCAAGTTCCTGACTGACGCCCTATATAAGCGCCTAAAATACTTAAAATAGCGGTCGTCAATGCAATAATTACACATGCCAAATAAGCATTGACGGACAATAGATTTAACGTAAAACCTGCGCCCATGGCATCAAGACTGGTGGCGATAGCCAATGACAGTAACGTTTTATGATTTAGACTGATTCGGGTATCATCATCGTTCACAGAACGTGACTCATAAAGCATCTTAATCCCAAGCGCTACTAATATAATAAAGCCTATCCAAGCCGCTCCTCTACTCAACCAACCAATCATAGCAGACCCAAGCGCATAACCAATCAGCGGCATTACCCCTTGCGCAACCCCGAAATAGGCACCGATAAGTAATGCCATTTTTATAAACTGCGACTTAGCATCATGTCTATGCGTTGAGCCAAGACCTATCGCTGCGGCAAAGGCATCTGCGGCTAGTGCTAATGCCAATAGTAGTATCTCTAACATAATAAAGTAGTACTCTTTGCAAAGATTGTCGAATGAACAGCCGCATTATAGCTCAAAAACAATAGCTCAAAAACAGTAGCAGCTAACTGAATCCTTATTTTGCGCTAAGTTTCTCCTATCTCTTATTCTGTATGATGGACTTCTACTAGCATTATATCTGACGAACCATTCATTTAGACGTCAGCACTAATTTTAAGATAGGGAGTAACTATCATGAAAAAACTATCAGCCTTGAGCAAATCAGCCATTATTGCCGCAAGTGTCTTAGGTATCGGTACTATTGCTATTGCCTCAGGTCAAATCTCCGCTATTTCAGGCGCTAAGACGAGTGACGCGGTCGCAATAGTCAAAAGTAAAATCAGTCTAGAGCAAGCCATTGCTATAGCTCAAAAACAGTAGTTCAAAAACAATAGCAGCTAACTGAATCCTTATTTTGCGCTAAGTTTCTCCTATGTCTTATTCTGTATGATGGACTTCTACTAGCATTACGAAGTAAAAATTGATGCGAGTACGGGTAAAGTTCTAAAATCTAAGCAGGAACAACTGGATCAAGACGACATAGCATAATATAACGCTATGAAACAGGCACAAACAACCCTAACCCAAGCGATGCAAAAAGCGACTCAAAGTATTAATGGTAAAATTATTGAAGCCAAATTTGATTTTGACAATGGCATGCCTGCTTATGAGATTGAAATAGCGAAAGGAATGGACATACACAAATTGGTGATCAATAGCAGCAATAGTCAAGTTATTAGCAGTCAGCTAGACTATGATAATTAATATTCTAAAAATCTGGTTGAATACAACTTAACAATAGCTCTACTCTGTACACACTAGTATCGATTAGAGCTTTTTGGTTTAAAGACGCTATCAAAAGTATCACTATAGATAAATATTTTTTACTCCTAATAGCCATACAGTAAGGATATCTCATGCGAGTATTGGTAGTCGAAGATGACTTAATGATCGGCGAGAGTCTGAGTGAAGCCTTGCAAGATGAGGCTTATACCGTTGACTGGGTCAAAGATGGTCGCCAAGCTATCCTAACGTTAAGGGTGCAGCCTTATGACATCATTCTATTAGATTTAGGTCTGCCAGAGGTTGATGGTATGGGCGTATTGACGGTTATGCGTGATGCCAAGATTGATACACCAGTGTTGATACTCACTGCCCGTGATCAATTAAGAGATCGTGTTAAAGGATTGGACTCAGGAGCTGATGATTATGTCGTCAAACCTTTTGAGCTGGCAGAAGTCTTTGCACGGATGAGAGTGCTTATTCGCCGAGCTCAAGGTAAGGCTGATAATCAAGTGACCGTTGGCAATTTACATTTAGATACCGCACACAAACGCGTGATGATGGAGGGCAATCCTGTCGATTTAACCGCAAAAGAGTATATGCTGCTCACTACCTTTATGCAATCTCCTGAAAAAGTGATGTCAAAAACTGAGCTTGAAGATTCACTTTATGGCTGGGGCGGTGAAGTTGAAAGTAATGCTATTGAGTTTTTGATTCATAGCTTACGTAAAAAACTCGGGCAAGAGCGGATCAAAAACGTTCGCGGCTTGGGATGGTACATCAGCAATGCCTAACTTTAATCACATAATACTAAAAACAATTTGTCATCCATAAAAGTTAATTGCTATGACTAAATTCCATAAGCTCTTTCACTCGCTACAGTTCCAACTTATCTTTTGGTCTGTTGTGTCCTTGTTGCTACTTGCCATAGTCGCTGGCGGTTATGGGTTTTGGTATAGCTATAACGAGCTCAACGACTTTCAAGATGACAGTCTAAAAAGTATGTCAGCGTTACTTGAGCAAACGCTTAATGTCAAAGTAGCTGACTCTGCTACGCTGCTCGAATCTAACATTCATTTTGATACCGATGATGACGACGGTAGTATCACCGTCGATGTTATTAATACAACAATAGCATCATCACTCGTGTATAGCTCTTCTCATGAAAATAATAATGATGATACCGATGATCATAATGAAGACAATTATAACGATCTGACGTTAGAGGACTTGCCTGCTATAGCAGAGGGGTTAAGTACGCAAACCATAGATGATAAAGTATGGCGCGTTTATCGTAGTAACGATGCTAATAGAGTGGTTATAGTACGCCAGCGTACCGAGTTCCAAGATGATCTCGCCCGATCTAGTGCATTGCAGTCTTTTTTACCCTTAATTATTGGCATGGTATTTTTGATACTGTTACTGCCTTTTATCATGTGGCGAATGATGAAGCCTGTACGCCAATTACAAAAAGAGATTGGCGCGCGTCGTGAAAGCGATTTGCACCCTCTACCAGTGAGTAACCTGCCCTCAGAGCTATTGCCATTAGCCGAATCATTAAATCGATTATTAGCACTGGTCAAAGTCAGTATAGAGCGTCAGCAACGCTTTATCGCCGATGCTGCGCACGAATTACGCTCACCATTGACCGCCATATCACTACAGCTACAACGGTTACAGCGTATCACTACTGATAGCGTGATGTCAGAAGGACTAGACAAACTAGCGATTCGTCTAAAAAGAAACCAAAGTTTGGTCGAGCAGCTATTAACGCTGGCTCGAGCTGGTAATATCAATACGGCGCTTGGTAATGAAGAAACTTTAACTTCTGTCAAATTCATTATCGAGCAAGTCATCGGTTTACTTATCCCTATTGCCGATAATAAAAATATCGAGCTCACGGTGGATCTACAATCTAACCGTAAAATAAATAGGGATGAAACCTCATTATTAGTTCTGGTCAAAAACCTGATTCAAAACGCTATTATTTACACGCCAGCTCATGGTCAAGTCATCGTTAAACTATTTCAGCTTGAGCGAAAATCAGATAGCTTGGAGAACTCATCTTTAAATGCTCAGTATAGTTTTGGCTCACAAGTGATTCACTCTGGAGCGTTAAATAGTTTATCTAAAATGATAGATAACAGATTAGTATTGCAAATAATAGATTCAGGCGCAGGCATTCATCCTAGCGATTATGAAACCGTTTTTGAGCCTTTTGTACGGCTTCATCAATCATCGAATGCATCTTATCCACTTAGCACTAATACTAGCGACTCAAGATCAGATAGCGCTAGCCAAAATTCACAAGAAATAAAGGGAACAGGCTTAGGACTCTCAATCGTCAAATCAATCTGCGAGCAGGCAGGCATTGATGTCTTTATGAATAACTCTACTTCTAAAATTTTAAACTTAAATGGCAATCGAGGACTTTGTATAACCTTAGTTTTCTAAGTTCATATAAATTTTTGATGAATCTTGATGCTTTTTTAACACCTACAGAGATACCTTAGTGAATCCACCAAAAAAAGCCGAATGCTACTGCTAACAGTAATATTCGGCTCTTTATATTTTATGATTACTTTATAACTTGTAGCTGATTTTAATAATCAAAAAGAAGTACGGCGATAGTTGCGATATTCAGGTCGCCAAAAGTTACTTTCTAAGCGACGCTTTAGATTCTCTGCTGTTATTGGTAAGGCTAGCTTATCCTCAACCGCTTGCAAAGCTACTGCATAAGCTATTCTTTCACTGATCTCTCGAATGACTTTGATTGGCGGTAATATAGCGCCTGGTGCTTTTTTGTATTCTACTGATATATCTGCCAGTGCTTGGCTTGCTGCTGTGAGCATATTATCGCTAATACCTGTTGCCCGCGCGGCAAGAACGCCTAAGCCAATACCTGGGAATATATAACTGTTATTACACTGAGAGACTTCAAAGACTTGACCTGCAAAAGTAGTATTAGGGAAAGGGCTACCTGTAGCAATAATGGCGCGGCCACGACTCCAATTCGTTACTTCTTGCGGTGTGGCTTCGATACGAGAGGTTGGATTTGACAGTGGTAGCACAATGGGTTGCTCAGCATTAGCACACATAGCTTCGATCACCTCTTGGGTGAATAGACCTTTTTGTCCACTGACACCAAATAACACCGTTACTTTGGCTTGTTTAACCACTTGTAATAAACTAAGTTGCTTACTTTTGTCCCAATGCTCAATGTCTGCCTGTTTTTGTACTAACGGTGCTTGGAACTCTTGTAGCTCTGTCATGTTATCGGTTAACAGACCATAACGATCCACCATAAATACTTGTTTGCGAGCCTGCTCCTCACTCAAGCCTTCACGCTGCATCTGTCGAACAATGTGCTCAGCGATACCGCAGCCTGCTGAACCTGCGCCCAAAAATGCTATGGTTTGTTGGCTAAGCTTTTCGCCTTTCTCCAAACACGCAGCGATTAAAGTACCGACTGAAACCGCTGCAGTGCCTTGAATATCATCGTTAAAGCAGCATAGCTGGTCACGATATTTATTTAACAAGGGCGTGGCATTGGTTTGAGCAAAATCTTCAAACTGTAATAACACCTCGGGCCAGCGGCGTTTGACCGCTTGAATGAACAGCTCGACAAACTCGTCATACTTATCGCCAGAGATACGTGGATTTCTCCAACCCATATACATAGGATCATCTAGCAGTTGCTGATTATTCGTACCCACATCTAATAAAATTGGCAAACAATAAGCAGGGCTAATACCACCACAAGCGGTATATAGGGCTAATTTACCAATAGGAATCCCCATGCCGCCAATACCTTGATCACCTAGACCCAAGATACGTTCACCGTCAGTAACTACGATCACTTTTACTCTTTGCTTAGTGGCATTTTGTAGCATATCATCGATTTTATGGCGCTCAGGATAAGAGATAAATAAGCCACGCTTACGGCGATAGATTTTGGAGAATTGTTCACAAGCCTGCCCAACCGTCGGGGTGTAAATAAGCGGCATGACCTCTTCAATGTGCTGCTCAATCAAATGATGATAAAGCGTCTCATTAGTATCTTGAATATTACGCAGGTAGATATGCTTATCCATTGCACTATCAAAAGAGCAAAGCTGATGGTAAGCGCGTGATGACTGCTCCTCTATCGTCTCGATGCTTTGAGGCAGCAAACCCGTTAGATTGAAGCTATCGCGTTCCTCCGAGGTAAAAGCGCTACCTTTATTCAGTAAAGAGGTTTCTAGCAATATTGGCCCAGCAAAAGGGATATATAAAGGACGTTTGTTTGACATAATAAAATCTTCTTAGTAAAAGTTTAGGGTAGTACGATGAGTAGTGATAAAAGCTAGAGGTTAAAACTTAGGTGTTAAAATTAAGAGTCTTAAAGTTTAATAATTTATTAGGCTGTGTCCTCAATTGACTCGTAGGGATAAGAACAGATTTTTGCTAATCAAAGTAAATTTTGCAGAGAATATAAACCTATTGTCTATAAATTTTTAGAGAGTGGCAAGAATATAGCCATTTTAATACCATTAAATGCAATGATGTTGAATGCGGACATGCCTTAGGGCGTGTTTAATAGTTCACAAGTAAAGACTGCTAATAGCCGATCAAAGCTATGTGCTAGATAAGACGAAAGTTAAAGATGATACAGGTGCAGTAGCTAGACTTGCAATGCATTCTAGGATGATTTTAATATCCGTTTGATAAGGCTGGACTGTTTTTTGACGATATGTGCCAAAACGAGGTGCATAGATTGTTTAAGCACTTTTAACGTGCTTGTATCTTAAGATATGCGTCTAAAAAGCAGTCCTTTGCCAATCCATGGTCGAATACGCCCTACGGTGTGTCATCAATTAGATTATGAAAGTAAAATATAAATGTTTCAATTTATGACAAGCCCTAGCTATTCTATTACATTTTCACCGACACTTGGCACAATTTTTTTAAAAAGCTGAATATTGTATACAAGCGCAACGAAGATTAGCTTTTAGATAACCGTGACAGCTTTTTGTTGATAGCTTGTTATCGATAGATTCTGTGCTATGAATCTATTAATAAGAAAGCAAAACCTTTATGTCGGAAAAGTCACCACATCATCGCCTTCTTGCCATGGCTGGACCTTGCTCATCGCTTGCAAAAAATAAGGCTGCTGCAACCAATATTGCAGCCAGTGCTGCACTTTAGGGTAAGACAAACTATAAAAAGTCTTGCGATCCACATGAGCAAATTGGCGGATAAAAGGCATGATGCTAATATCAGTAATACTCGCCTTATCCCCTAACAGAAAAGTATTATCCATTAGCAATGCCTCTAACACCTGCAAAAAGGCCTCACCTCGTAGCCGATACTCTGTTTGACTCATTTCAAGATGGCGATCAGCGTATTTATAGCGATCAAGCCAATACTTAAAGTCGCCATCATTTTGCTCAATCAACTCATTACTTTGACGTAAGTATCTATTATCTAACAATCCTTGCGGATCATGCTGCGTCAGCGCCCAAACCATAATCTCCCGACTCTCCTCAAGCACTTGACCACTTACAAGCTGTAGAACAGGTACTGTGGCTTTGGGGCTAATCGCTAATAACTGGGCAGGCTTATTCTTTAGCACAATCTCCCGTAGCTCTACCGATAACTCGGCAAACAAGATTGCGAGGCGGGCGCGCATCGCATAGGGGCAGCGACGAAAAGAGTAAAGACAGTGCTGTGAGAAAGTCATAAGGTTATCCGTGATTTAAGTTATCCATGATTTAATTAAGAACAATAGGCTGAACATCACTTATTTTTTATAGTTTTGAATACTATTTACTTTATAGTTAGCTTTTTCAAACAACAGACCCTAAACATCATCAAGCTGCAAAGCTGCAACACAGTCACTTAAATACCGTTGACAATAATGGCACTTTTGCTAAAGTATTGATCATCTATGTCAAACTTACCTATATCGAATTTATATCATTAATTAAGGATACAAACATGGCAAATCCTATTGTCAGTCGCGCGGAACTTGCGATCGGCGGCGAGCCGATGACCGTCAAAGGCGTAATACAAAAGACCAGCTTGTTACTAGGTTTATCTGCTATCACAGGTGTGGGCTTTTTCTTTTATGCCCTTATGACAGGTCTATCACAAGGTTTTACCACTATGGCGGCCTTTGGTAGTATGTTCGCCGCCCTCGGTTTAGCTTTATTTATGACCTTTAGACCTCATACTGCCAAAACCTTGGCCATCCCTTATGCCATTTTAGAAGGTATCTTATTAGGAGGTATCTCCTTATTCTTTATGCGTATGTACCCAAGTGTACCGGTTACGGCTATGTGCGCTACTTTTGTCACTGCAGCGGTAATGCTTGGACTATATCGCTCAGGACTGATCAAAGTCACGCAGAAATTTCGCTCAATTGTGACCTCAGCTATTATTGCTATTATGCTGGTTTATGTGGCGCAGTGGGTATTATCTTTAGCCTTTGGCTCAAGCTTACCTTTCTTGTTTGAAGGTGGCGCTATCGCTATTGGTTTTAGCCTATTCGTTATCGTTATTGCTTCATTCACGTTACTGCTTGATTTTGATAACATCGATCGCGGCGTTGCAGCAGGTATATCAGAAGATTACGAATGGCTATTTAGCGTCAGTATTCTCGCAACCTTAGTGTGGATGTATATTGAATTTATGCGTCTGCTAAGCTACTTACAAGACTAATCTATAAAATTTTCAGCCGTTATTCAAACATAAAAAACCGCCTTTAGAAGACGGTTTTTTATGGGAGAACTTTAAAAACTTATCTAAGCAAATCGTTTGAATTAGGCACGTTTTAGGCGTAGCGCATTCAATACTACCAATAAAGAGCTGAGTGACATACCAATAGCAGCCAGCCAAGGTGGTACATAGCCTAGAGCCGCTGGTATCAACACACTACCATTATAAATAAGTGCCCAACGAAAATTCTGCTTAATAATGCGCTCGGTCTTATTCGCGATACGTTTAGCGGCACTAATCGCTTCAATCTGGCCATTTAAGATAATACTATCGCTTGAGACTTGCGCCAAATCTGCCGCACCTGCAATAGAGGTGGAGACATCTGCCGCCGCGAGTACAGGCGCATCGTTAATACCATCACCAACCATCAGCACTACCGCCCCTTGAGCTTGCAATTGCTGAATATGAGCGACTTTGTCCGCAGGCGAGAGACCATTATAGGCCGATTGCATGCCCAAAGTATCTGCCATCACTAGCGCTTGTGGACTAGGATCACCGGTTAGCATCACTGATTCTAACCCTGCCACCTTTAGAGTATCTAACATAGCTTGCGTACTATCACGCACTTTATCATTGAAGTAAAAGCAGGCCAAAGCTTGCCAATTATCAGAGGCTTTACCAGCTTTATTAAAGGCATCTAAACCTTTATTATAAGATAATACTACTGCTGAGCTGGCGCGATGCTGATTTAAATCTACAGTCAAATTATTGTTAGCATTAGTAGCTGCATCTAAAGCAAAATTGGCATGACCGATTCGATATCGCACGCCATCGATGATAGCCTCTACGCCGCCAGCAGGATAATGCGCTAGGTTTTGAGTAGCTGGTAGATGCAATTGATAGGCTGCTGTCAGTAGCGCATGAGCGATAGGATGGCGGCTACCGACCTCTAAAGCGGCCGCAATGGATAATACCTCGTTTTTATCAAGTGCAATGGTCTGCTCATCCGACAATGGTAGTAGTTCAATGTTTAATAGATTGGGCTTACCATAAGTTAAGGTGCCTGTCTTGTCAAAAGCCACATGGGTAATTTCAGCAAGCGTTTGCAAGGTATGCCCACGAGTCGTCAAAAATCCATAAGTAGCAAGGCGGTTGGTTGCAACCGTCAAAGCAATAGGAGTCGCAAGCGACAACGCACAAGGACAAGTCGCTACCAAGACAGCGACTGTCGCCCAAATCGCTTGGCTTGGATCAACGATATACCAACCTATAAATACTAATACGGATAGCACTAATATCCGCGCCACAAACCAGCGCGCCAGCTTATCCGCTTGCTGAGCCAGTTTGGGCTTTTCACTAAGCGCACGGTTCATGAGCCGATCAATTAAGCCAATTTGACTGTCTTCTGGTAGTGCGGTCACCAGCATCTCGAACGGTTGACTGTCATTTTGCGCACCGCCAACGATATAGTCGCCTTGAGCCTTAGTAATGAGGTCGCCCTCACCCGTCAGCAGACTTTGCGAGACCGTAGCCATTGGACTAAGCAGTATGCCATCACTGATGATTTCAGCACCTGCTTCTACCATGATAATATCGCCGACTTGCAAGCTTTGCGCGGTGACCATTTTACTATCTTTGATAAGGTGATCCTCATGCAAAGATAGCGGTTCTTTTTGCTGCCAAGCTTGTGCAATGCGTGTAGTGATCAGCTGTGTGCCAGCATCCATCTGCGGCATAAAGCTGGCGGGTGTCTTTATGGTCAAAACCGATGAATTGCTAGCTAAACCACTAACTGCTATTGCATCAGTATTAATACCAGTATCAGTATCGAAACCATCAACTTCGCTAGGGCTTAGCTGTTGTAACACTAAGTTGGCCGCTTCTTTGTCTTCAGCTATTTTTCGGACTAGCATCGGTTCAATCACGACCAAATCATTCGCCATAGTCGCCGCTTTTAGCCGTGCATTATGCTCGATATAGCGCCCAGCCAATAAGAAGAAAATAAACATACTGACAGAGTCATAGTAAGTCTCACCGCTACCCGTAATCGTCGCATAAAGGCTGGCAAAAAAGGTCACAATCAGCGCTATGCTGACGGGCACATCCATATTGACTTGACGGGCGCGAACGGCTGACCATGCTGAGGTAAAAAACGGCACGCCAGCATAAAAAAACACAGGTATGCTGACAAAAAGCGATACCCAGCGCAAAAAGTCACGCTGTAATATCAGCATGCCATCGTGCGCGCCAAAGTATAGCGCTACCGCGTACATCATCGCTTGCATGGCACCGAGCGCGGCAATACCTAATCTAAGTAACATCTTATTATTATGCTTGGCAAGCATCGCCTCATGAGTATCTTGCCGATAAGGCTTAGCCTCGTAGCCGATCTCATTGATCACTGCTAATATCCGACTGATAGGCAGCTTGCCCTCATCCCAAACGATACGCATGCGCTGATTGGTTAGATTGACCTGACACTTATCTATGCCATCGATCTCATACAACCGCGACTCGATCAGCCAAGTGCAAGCGGCGCAGCGTAGATTATTGACGGACAACTCCGCGACCGATAGACCGTCTTGCGCGTAGACAAATTGCGACTTGATCTCATCATGGTCATACGCCTCCAATCGCGTCAATTGAGTCGGCAAGCTGGCCGTACGATTGATCTCTGAGCGATCAAGATAATACTGCTCAAGACCTGCCTCTACGATACTTTGCGATGCCAGCTGACAGCCCATACAGCACATTTCACGTTGAGATCCGAGCACTTCGGTATAAAAGGGCGGGCGTGGTACAGGATCACCGCAATGGAAGCAATGATTGGCTATTGGCAATACTAGCCCTTGGATGATTGACTCATCATAAGTAGAGACATTATTAGACAGTGATTTAGACTGTGACGAAGCGCTAGACATAGCTACTTTAATTTCCTTCAAACAAATTGGCTTGCAATGGCGCGGGCTTTTAGAACGACTGCTTTATTGAAAGCTCAAATAATTCATCAAAAAAACATCTTATCGATAGCTCTTAGCTGCTATTTTATAGAGGCGCTATAAGCTAAATTGAAAGCTAAGCGACGTTTAGTGTTATTATAGCGACGGCTTCATTATTACTGACTGTCATTATACAGGCTCACGCCCATAAGACGGTCAATACTTACCTATCAACACTTACCTAGATGACGATAGATTGAAAATTTTATCAATTTGCGTCATTATAAAGCAGTTTTTTATCTCAAAACGGTGTGTTATCAGTGCAAAAACCTTATTCTACCTCAGCAAAATCATCTAAAGTCGCGATTCACACGCTACCCTCGCAACAGCGTGGAGCCGTGATTAGCAGCATTTTATTGATCGTTATCATCGCAAGTATGGTGTTATTGTCGCTTTATTTAGTCAAGCTTGATCGAACCATTACCAAAAAATTTGAAGGTAAGCGCTGGGACATTCCTGCAAAAGTATACTCGCAGCCGCTTGAATTGTATCAAGGTGCTAATGTTGATAACGATACGATGAAGACTTGGCTTGAGCTGCTCAATTATCGCAGCAACAAGGCTTATGATCGTACAGGTAGCTATTATAAATCAGGTAATAACTACTTTATCCATACCCGCGGCTTTAGCTATAGCGCCAATGATGTTGATCAAGAACAAGTCATTAAAATGACGATCTCTGGGAATAAGATTGCCTCTATTCAAAGCACCGAGCAGAATGAGACGGGTATTATCCGCCTAGAGCCTGTGAGTATTGGTGGTATCTATCCTGATAGTAATGAAGATCGTATGATCGTCTCTTTGGATGATGTGCCTCAGCCTTTGATTGACGCCTTAATAGCGACCGAAGATCGTGGCTTTTATGAGCATAAAGGTGTCTCTGTCCGCGGTATTGCACGGGCAATAATGAATAACTCCTCTGGCGGCGCCCGCCAAGGTGGCTCGACTATCACTCAGCAGCTGATAAAGAACTTTTATCTCAATTCAGATCGCACGTTAAAGCGTAAAGCTAACGAAGCTTTGATGGCGGTGTTACTAGAACTGCATTACAGCAAAGATGAGATCCTGCAAGCGTATCTTAATGAGATCTATCTAGGTCAAAACGGCAATCGATCCATCAATGGTTTTGGCCTTGCCTCACAGTTTTATTTTGATCAACCGCTCAATGAATTGCGTATCGATCAGCAAGCGCTACTAGTCGGTATGGCAAAAGGGCCTAGTGTTTATAACCCTCGCCGCCATCCCAACGATTCCAAAGCGCGTCGGAATACAGTGCTCAACAACATGCTCACCATAGGCGTTCTCACTCAAGAAGACTATGATAAAGCTATCGAGAAGCCTTTGGGCGTAGTCGAGAAACCAGTAGAGGGCAAGAGCCGTTTTCCTGACTTTTTGGATATCGTCAAGCGTGAGCTCAATGATGTCTATTACTCAGATGATCTAAAGAACGAAGGTCTTATTATCATCAGTACCCTCAACCCTATTACGCAAATGGCAGCAGATAAAGCCGTCAGTCAAAAGCTTGGCAGTCTACGTGGCAACAGTAGTAAAACCAAAGATTTGCAAGGCGCGTTAGTCAGTGCCAATCCTGAAACGGGCGAGCTGGTAGCTGTCGTCGGTAGCGGTAGCGAGTTTACAGGCTTTAACCGTGCAGTTGATGCCAAGCGTCCTGTTGGCTCATTATTAAAACCTATTATCTATATGACGGCTTTAGAGAGCGGACGCTACAATCTAGCCAGCTCAGTCGATGACTCCCCTATTACGGTTAATCTTAGTGATGGCACTAAATGGAATCCAAAAAACTATGACAATCGTGATCACGGGTTTGTCCCTTTGACGACTGCGCTTGCCAAGTCTTATAACCAAAGTGCGGTGCGCTTAGGAATGGAGTTTGGGGTAGATACTTTTGCCAAACAATTACGCCGCTTGGGCATTGAAGAGAAGATTCCGCCTTATCCCTCAGCGCTGTTAGGTGCGGTCAATCTTAGCCCTATGGACATGCTTGGCGTCTATCAGGTCTTTGCTACGGGCGGCTTTCGTACGCCTATTCATAGTATTCGCACGGTGATTGATGATCGCGGACGTATATTGCAACGTACAGGGTTAAATACCCAGCGCAGTGTGCCGCCTGAGACTAACTTTTTGACCAACTATGCATTGCAGCAAGTGGTCAAGGATGGTACAGCTAGAAGCGTTCAGTCTCTTGGCAGTAACCTAAATCTAGCGGGCAAAACGGGCACTACCAATGACTTTCGTGATGCTTGGTTTGCAGGTTATAGTGGTAACTATGTCAGCGTCGTATGGGTAGGTCGTGATGACAATAAGCCTATCGGCCTAAGTGGCGGCAGCGGCGCACTACCTGTATGGGTAGACTATATGAAACGCTTAAGGCTAACCCCTGTATCTATGGCTGAGCCTGAGGGTATCGAGTGGATGTGGCTTGAGAATAACTCTGGTAAGCTCTCCAATGAGCGCTGTAGCGATGCGCGTTACTTACCTGTTATGTCAGCTTATCTGCCAGAAGAATCCAGTAGCTGTGCGCTTAACCTGTATCAGCAAGAGCGTGCACGTGAGCGCTCGCAGTTTGAATCAGGACAAGACGCTATCAATCAGCAGCGCCAACGCGAAGGGCTAGATATCCCCAATAGCGAGGTGATTGAATCTGGCGACAACGAGCAAAGAGATGCCGATACTTGGTATGATCGTGCGCTTGAATGGTTCTAAAATTAACGACACGTTTTGGTTTATCCGCTCATAAATAACACTAAGAGTCAGGGGCTTTAGGCATGATCGAATATAACAGTAACAAGCTGTCCTCTAAATGGCAGTTATCGATACTAGCGTTGTTTGGCGCTCTTACGCTAAGTGCCTGTCAAACGACACCACCTCCGCCTGTCAGCTCTACACCACTGCCGACTACTATATCGAAACAGACAGTCATAGTAGCTGCTGAATCACAGAATGAAGCGATTACACCTCAAGCAGATTCGGTAGATAATGATTATCCTGTAGATGATGAATATCAAGAAAGCTATCCTGATGATACTTTTGAGCAAAACAGTGCTATTGGGAACAATACCTATCCTATAGAACCTTATATACCGTCCAGTCAAGATACTGTTCAATACAACACCGATATCAGCACTGCAGAATCTGCCTATGAGTCTACCGTATATCAACAAAAAGTTGAGCAAGCCGCTGAACCGATAGTTGAGCCTTATGATCCAAAGTACAGTCAGCCCAGCTCCAATAATGCTATCACTGAACGCCCAAGTAACTCATCCATGCCTGCAATGCCATCGCATAGCGAGATGCTTGAGCGCGCTCGACAAAACTCTCAGCAGCAGACCCGTCAAAGCACCTCAGATAACAGTAGCTTACCTGCCTTTCGTAACCTGATGAACGTAGGTATAAACCAGCTAAAATCAGGGCAACTAACCGCTGCGGAGAACAGCTTTACCCGTGCTCAGCGCATGGCACCTAAGTCATCAGCGGTTTATTTTTATTTGGCACAAGTGGCACTGAAAAAGAACCAACCGCGTAAGGCTGAAGCTATGGCAAGGCGTGGTCTTGTGGTATCAGAAGATAGCAGTCGTCGGCGCGCACTATGGCAAATCATATTGCAGTCAGGGCAAGCCCAAAACAGTACTCGAGTCATCAACGAGGCTAAACAAGCGCTACGCTAGCCTGTATATTTGCTAAAACAATGTAATAAGACAATATAATAAGACAGTGCTCTTTTTAACAAACGCTCCTATGAGTCTTTAAATTTAAAATAAGGTAATTTTATGGCATGGCAACAATTGCACTTACAATGCGAAAAAGCAAACGTCGATCTTGCAGAAGCATTATTGTTAGAGGCAGGCGCTCTATCTATCGCCTTAGATGATGCTGGAGATCAGCCTTTATTTGAGCCGCTTCCAGGTGAGTCGCCATTGTGGGATGAAGTCATACTTACAGGTTTGTTTGATGTCAGTATTGAAAATAGCAGTGCTGACAATAGTAGTCGGCAAGCTATCGAGCAGTTAAGTCATGAAATTGGTGCTGAGGTTAATGCCAGTCGTCTGTGGTTAAGCGCTGTTGAAGACAAGGACTGGGAGCGCGAATGGATGAGTCATTATCATCCTATTGAATGTGCTAATAACTTATGGATAGTGCCTAACTGGATTAAGCCGCCCAAACCTGAGGCTATTAATATCATTATGGATCCAGGCCTAGCCTTTGGTACAGGCTATCATGCGACCACTCGGCTATGTCTTGATTGGCTCACTGAGCAAGACCTAAAGGATAAGATAGTCATCGACTATGGCTGTGGCTCAGGTATTTTAGGCATTGGCGCCTTGCTGCTGGGTGCAAAGCAAGTCTACGCGGTAGATATCGATCCACAAGCCGTACTAGCTACTAATCAAAATGCAGTACGCAACAAAGTTGAGAGTCAACTGCAAGCTTTTTTACCTGATGACTTTCGTGATTTTTGTCGCAGTCAATCTATTGCTCCTGTTGATGTTATGGTGGCTAATATTTTAGCGAAGCCCTTAATATCGTTAGCACCTTACTTTGCCACTCTGATGGCATCTAATAGTCGTATTGTATTAGCTGGATTAATTGAATCACAAACTGAGCAAGTCAGTGCCGCTTATAGCCCCTACTTCTCTCTCGATCCTAAACACGCTTTTACAGCGCAAGAAGATCAGCATTGGCAACGACTATCAGGTAAATTTACAGACTAGCAACAATTGATTACATCTGTTACGATGGGATCGTGAGTTAAAGCTTATTGGTATCAAGCGTGTCTACTTAGCTTTTTTAAATCTATGGTATTAAAGACAGTCTTCTATATAAATATTTCAAATACTAGCAGTAGATAAGCGGTGTCGTTGCCGCATTTTTTGGATTCAATAATATGACCCTGTCTATTCAAACGCGCTGTCCTCAATGCTATAGCCTCTTTGACGTTCTAGAAGAACAATTAGACCAAGCAGACGTCAAAGGCCGTTGTGGTCAATGCCAACAAGTTTTTTTGGTCAATGATCATCTCGTTGTTTCTGCTGATGATCAGCCTGCGATGCTCGAAAATGATTTTGAAAACAACAAAGGCATTTTTAATCAAAATGGTATTGAAAATATAGCAGGACGCGGTAGCTATAATTTTGCCTCAGTGATATATAGAGTTGCCAGTGACACTGGCCTTAATACCGATGCTGTTAAAGCCACCACAAAGACAAATAAAAACAAGTCAGATAAAAAGGGTGTTAAAAGCCCTAACATTAAAGATACTCAGCGCTCAGGCGAGCATGATTTAGAGGCTGCAGCACTTGATAGCTTTAATGCTTGGCAGAACCCAATAAATAAAACAACGCACAACGATGATTTGCATGCAAATAGCAAACAGCAATTAATAGATAAAGTTAATAAAACCTCATCGAATAGTGTCGCAGCAGCAGCGGCAATTGACGCAAAAGCACCTACTACTAGCGCCTCGATAAAGGCGAAGCCTGCACAACATTCAGCAGTTATCAATAAAGACAAATCCCCAGCTAGATCCGCGGTAGTTAGCCACCCTACCAATGATAAGCGTATTGACCAACAAAGCTCAACGGATAACCGTGCTCAACAAAAAAGTGATGAAAAAATCAGCACTAATAAGCTGGTTAAAAAGGAGCAGTCTTTATCTGATAGGTCACCTTCTGTCACCCATCTAACGCATCTACTAACCAATAAAAACACCATTTTGGACTACAAACCGTCTCTAAATCAGCAGTATAGCAATCCCATGCTAGATCGCGTTCAACCGACGGTTGCACCTGCCTCAAGATCCGCCTCAACACCTGTTGCTACCCTACTATGGATAGCGGGTTGCGCGGTACTAATACTACTGTTAATAGCACAGTATATTATCTTCAATCTAAACACTCTGATAAAAAACCCAGTACATGCCAAGCGCTTACAGGCGATCTGTTCAGTCGTTGTTTGTGGGTTGCCTAATGCTGATTTATCGGCTCTCAATACCACTCAGCTGTCTATCAGACGCAGTAGAGTCAATACCTATGCTGATTTTAGTGACTTACAGGCTGAATTAGTCAATAGCAGCGCGCAGGCGCAACTGCTGCCTAACTTGAAGGTAAGTGTTTATAGCGAAGCGGGTTTGCTTGGCGCGTTTATCGCTACGCCAGGGGACTATCTACTCAGTAACCAAAGTCAGCTTGGTGGTGAACAAAGCTTAGGTATCATGTTTACAATCCCTTTATCTGCCCAGAAAATTAATAGCTTTACCATAGAGCCTATTTATTAGAGGCCATGTATTTACTGTCAGCTTTACATTTACTCTTTAAGGTTTTAGGATATTAGCTTATGACATCTCACATCCCTTCCTCAGATGAGGGTGCTGATATTTTTAATCCTACTGAGCCTCTTCATGTTCATGTAGAGCGTGCGGTACGTGAGTATTTTTTCGCTTTAGGTGATGAGATGCCGACCGAACTTTATGAGCTCATTTTAGCGCAAGTAGAGCTACCATTATTGACGGTAGTACTCGAACAGACCCGTGGCAATCAAACCAAATGCGCCCAAGTTTTGGGACTAAATCGGGGTACATTACGCAAAAAACTAAAAACTTATGATTTGATGTAGTGACATAAATAGTTGATAAGACTTTCTCATCAATCAAATAAGCCTCAATGCTAACCCTGTTTTGTATAAAGCGCTCAAATGTTTTATTATGATGCTCAGCATCGCTATGACTTACTGATAGCTGCTAACCATCCCTCGCCAGACACTTTTGTCAGGCTTTTTTTACGGAAATTTTCTTATGAGTACAACCCCACTTGCTCTACTCTCAGTGTCTAACAAGTCTGGTATCGTTGAATTCGCACAAGCGCTAATCCAATCAGGTTTTCAGCTTTTATCAACTGGTGGTACTTATCGGCTGCTAAAAGAGCACGATGTCGCGGTCACAGAGGTATCAGATTATACTGGTTTCCCTGAGATGATGGATGGTCGTGTCAAGACTTTACACCCAAAGATTCATGGTGGTATTTTAGCTCGTCGTGGCATGGATGATGACGTCATGAGCGCCCATAACATTGAACGTATTGACTTAGTCGTCGTCAACTTATACCCGTTTGCGCAAACGATCGCTCGCGCTGATGTCACTATGAATGACGCTATTGAAAACATCGATATTGGTGGCCCAACTATGGTGCGCGCAGCAGCGAAGAACCATGCTCACGTAGGCATCGTAACCGACCCTAAAGATTATAATCGAGTTATAACAGCATTGGATGGTGGCATTCAGCTTACCCCTGCTCTACGCTATGATTTGGCTGTAAAAGCCTTTGAGCATACGGCTCAGTACGATGGTATGATTGCCAACTTTTTAGGTAGCCGGGTCAATGATACTCAAGAGCCAGAGACTTTTGCGCGCACCTTTAACGTTCAGCTCAATAAAGCTCAAGATTTGCGTTATGGTGAGAACCCTCATCAGCAAGCAGCTTTTTATATCGATAGCCAAGCCGATAGCCAAGCCTCGATCGCAACTGCTCAGCAGCTACAAGGCAAAGCGTTATCTTATAATAATATTGCTGATACCGATGCGGCTTTGGAATGCGTTAAAACTTTTAGTGCGCCCGCTTGTGTGATTGTCAAACATGCCAATCCTTGTGGTGTCGCTATAGATCATGACCAAGTAGCTGCCTATCGCACGGCTTTTAGCACTGATCCTGAGTCTTCTTTTGGCGGTATTATCGCTTTCAACACACCACTGACAGTAGCGACTGCAAAAGCCATTGTTGATAGCCAATTTGTAGAAGTTATTATTGCGCCAAGCATTGAAGAGGGCGTATTACAAATAACGGCTAGTAAGAAAAACGTGCGAGTCTTAGTATCAGGCACCTTACCAAAACCTGAACAACGTAATACTCAGCTTGATTATAAGCGTGTCACTGGCGGTCTTTTAGTTCAAGAGCAAGATTTGGGTCGAGTTGGGGTCAATGAGCTCAAAATAGTCACGGATGTTCAACCTACAGAGGCGCAAATTGCTGACTTATTATTTAGCTGGAATGTGGCTAAATACGTCAAGTCCAATGCTATTGTCTATGGCAAAAACCAGCGTACTATCGGTATTGGTGCAGGCCAGATGAGCCGCGTCAATTCAGCACGTATCGCAGCTATAAAAGCTGAGCACGCAGGTCTTGCGACAACAGGTGCAGTAATGGCCTCTGATGCCTTTTTCCCATTCCGTGATGGTATCGATAACGCCGCTGAGGTAGGTATAACTGCCATTATCCAACCAGGCGGCTCTATGCGTGATGAGGAGACTATCGCGGCCGCTGATGAGCATGGTATCGCTATGGTGTTTACAGGTATGCGTCATTTCCGTCATTAATATAGACTTAAGAACATAGACTTAAGAATAAAAATTTGGGAGCATAGATCTAAAAACATAGATTTAAGACAACTCTGTTAGTAAAACCTATATTCTAAAGTTAAAAAAGCCACTACGATAAAGTAGTGGCTTTTTGCTATAGACTGAACCTCAAAGACTTAGCCTAGCTAAGCTTAACTAATTAACGGCCTTGTGCACCCGCCATATTCGACTCATTGACCTCAACTTTATAGACTAAGCGTAGATAGTCTAGATAATCTTGTAGTTGATCTTGACCTAAATTATCGCGAATGATTCGAGCCGTTTGCGCTTGCTCTACTTCAGAGAGCTGCGCTTGTTGCTCGGTTTCAATACGATCACCAACAATTACTGTAGCGCCTGTTTCTGTAACACTAGTCAAAGCCACCACGCCATTAGCAGGTGCTTGTTGACTAAATGCCAAACTACGTTCTTTTTCACTCAATAGCGTCGTTTGACGATTGGTCTGACCCAGAGACTGAAAGTTTACCGCTTGTTTGTTAATATCACTGGCCGACTTGATACCAGCAGCAATACTTTGAGCATCTTTAAGTGCTAAGGCACTGGCTTTTTGTTTTAATAAAGTCTGCGTAATCTGCGGCATTGCTGCCTTTAAGCTCAAGGTTTGAGTAGGGCGATAGTTACTTGGCTGCGCCCATATGGTCCCTGTACCAACCCCTATACCAGAAGTAACAGCCTGATCTTGGATAGTAAATTCATCAAAAGCTTGTTTGATGACTACTGGCTGCGATAATACTGAGGTGTTGTTATTTTTACGATAGTCTTTGATACGCTTTAGCGCTACAGCCTCTTGCTGCGCAATATCTGCGATACTTAATCCGTCAGCCGCCATATCATTGATCGCGGTGACTTTATCCGCGTACACAGTCTGGCGCTTGTACTCTTTAGCTTTAGCACTAAGCTCAGAGCGCATGCTCTCAATAGTTGGCACTTGCGTACCATTATCTTGAGTGACTGTAAATATCTGATAGCCAAAGCTGGTCTTGATAGGCGCGCTGATATCACCAACGCTCAAACCTTGTAATGCATTAGTAACTGCGTCAGCATCATTCCCGAATACCGCAGGATTAAAGCGACCAATAGCGCCGCCGTCAGCTCCTGAGGGATCATCAGAGTCTTTTTTAGCGACCGCTGCAAAAGCCTCCCCTTTATCCAAACGCATCTTTATCTGATCCGCGCGAGCTTTGCTCTTATCACCCGTCACCAGAATCTGACTGATCTCACGTTCATCAACAACCGCTGAGCTTTGTTTGTAGGCTTCGTACTGCTGCTCGATTTCCTCTTCGGTAACCTCATCAATTTTGATGGTCGCTGGATCTAGCTGTATATAGGCCAAATCGACCATAGCGGCACTTTTTAAATCCCCTTTATTAGCATCGTAGTAGCTTTTGATATCTGCTTGGGTCAGCTTTACTTTAGCTTGGTAATCTTGCCAATTAAAGCGATGCACCCACAGATTGCGCGCCTCTAGCTGCAAACCAATGAGTTGACTGACCGCTTGCATAGGATAAATAGCCGTCCCTACGATACTCGCATTAAGCTGATCTAAGCTTAACTGATTGCGAAACTCTGCAAACAGCTGCTCTTTGTTCATGCCACGTTGACGTAAGAAGTTTGAGAACTGATCATTAGAGAACTCACCATTAGCATCCAAAAATACTTGCTCTTGGCGCAATAGACGATTGATAGTGTCATCAGATACAGTCATCCCAAGCTTGCCCGCTTGCTGCTCCAACAAAGTACGATCAACAAGCCCCTTGAGCACCTGTTGATGCAACACATCTTCATTGAGCAAACTGGCATCATCAAGCTGTTCTAGAATCTCAGAACGTCGAGAGTTTACTGCATTTTGGTACTCTGATAACCCTACACTTGCCTCGCCTACTTGCGCGATTTGATTAGGGTCAACTGAACCACCAAAATAGCTTTCTACCCCTAGCAGTGCAAGGGGTGATAGGCATAGGATCAATAAAATGCGACCAGGCCAGCTCTTCAAAAAATCCCGCAGTTTATCCATAATTTATTCTGCTTTTTAACCTATGATAGTGAGAACCATTGCAGTAGTCAGTCTTGCATTCAAGGCAACGGTAAAATAAGAGATGTCAGTATGCTATAAAGTGGTAGTAAAATCTATGCTAGTCGTCCTACTAGCGCGCTCTATGATACGTGAATTTTGATCTAGACTCAAAATATTCACGACAAAACACTAGAAATTGTTCGCATGATTCAATTGACAACACGCTTCAATATTTAGCCATAAAAAAAGCACCTCTGCTAAGGTGCTTTAATTCAAATACAAATAATGCGCTTATTAACACCTACTTTCGACAAATCACTACTCTCAAAAATAGGCTAAAGCGTCGATTAGCAATAGTAGCTTAGTTTAAACGCTCTTTTAAATTCTTACCTGCTTTAAAGCTAGGCACTTTGCTGGCAGGGATAGCCAACTCTTCACCAGTCTTAGGGTTACGACCAGTACGAGCTTTGCGGTCTTTTACGCTAAAAGTACCAAAGCCTACTAATGAGATGCTGTCACCAGCTTCTAAAGCTTGGCCAACGCTTTCCATAACGGCATTCAAAGCATCACCAGCTTGAGTCTTATTTAAACCGCTTTTTTCTGCAATGCTATCAACTAATTCTGACTTATTCATAAGTTTTCCTTCAAGTTTAAGGGCTGTAATACACGCTAACGTCAATTATTGTATCGCTCTACACAAAGATAAGCAATATAAACCATACTTGCTATGCGTATCGATCGATAACGAGGTATTAACGCCTTTATATCAAGGGTATCAAGGCAGCGCAAGCAATTTTACATATTTTAATGACCTAGGCTACGTATTTAACACTCAACTTTACGCAAAACACTAGTAAGTAATCCCTACCTTACTCAGTTAATTGATAGCATCTACTTTGATAAATCAACCACTTATCGTTTATGTTTTGGACTTATCATTGGGGTTTTGAATGACGCAACAATATACAAACTGACATAGCTACACTTACTTTTTATTATGAATTCGTTATGATAGGCGAAGCGACCCAATTAAAAGACCAAGTAGAGTCTTTATATTATTTATTGTGTATCATTTCATACTATTTAGTTATTTAAAAAAAACTACTTGTTAAAATTAACTATCTTGAACAATTACCTATTTTTATTTTAAATATAAACTTGCTACATTTAATGGATTATTCCTATGAAGCGCTCTACTTTATCCCACTCTTTACTTAATATTATATTAGTATTCATCGAATCTGCCTTGACGTTATTGTTGCGTCTAGATTCTGACTTGCGCAAAGCGGCTTATCCCCTTGCCAAACAGGGTACTGTGGTTTGTTTACGTCTATATCTGCCACATATCGAGGTATTCGCAACCTTCAGTTATAAAGGGGTGCTGTTAGATGCCAAGCTCCCTGCTAATCGCAGCGAGCCTGATGTCATCATTAATGCTTATAGCGTAGAGATCATAAAAGCGATAGCGACTCATGACAGCGATACTATTGATAAATTGCAGATGCGCGGTGAACATCTACAAGTGCAAATGGTTAGAGCGTTTATCACTCAAGTAGGTCTAGGCGGCCTCGTCCAAAGTTTACTCAAAAAGTTCAAAGGTTCAGACAACAGCAATAACCCTAGTGCTGCTGAAAAAGAGGAAAAAGCCAATCGTTATAAGGTTCGCATTGCTGATCAACAAACTAAAATCAATACCTTAACAATCAAAAATCGTGAACTTGAAACCAGCGTTAAGGAGCTGCAAAGCAAGCAAAAAACAATGATGATCACAGCTGTTATCGCTATTGTTATCGCTATCATTGCTATTTTATACGCAGTTTTGAGTTAGGATAATTCCTGAAATATAAGGGGCTAAAGTACTTATAATATCTACGTTATAAATACTTTGGCCCTCTTGTTATGTTGTCTATTGCACTGATTAACTTTATGAATAATAGGTATCTGTTAACCTAATCATCAGTAACCATTTTAATCTTGACTAAATTAGTCGGGATTAAGTATAATAGCCCTATCGCAGCATATATTACACGCAGAAGCTGTTATATATTGATTTGAGTATCTGTTGTTTAATAGCGATAACTTGTGACTTATACCATGTTTGGTATCGGACAGTGTCCATACAGCTGTTATTAGATCAGTAATCTTTATAGGATGACTAACCAATAACAAGCTATCAATGCCCGATCAAACAATAAGCTCGTTATTGAATTTAATGGATTATTTATTAGTTGGAGATACTTTATGCGTTTGACTACCCGAGGTAGATATGCGGTCACTGCGTTACTAGACTTAGCGCTGCAAACCAGTCAACAAGATAGCGCAGTTTCCTTATCTGACATCGCCAAGCGCCAATCTATCTCAATCTCTTATTTAGAGCAATTATTTTCTAAATTGCGTAAGCAAGGCTTAGTCACTAGCATTCGCGGTGCTGCCGGTGGCTACTACCTAGCGAAGCCACTTGATCAGATCGACGTCATGAGTATAATCTCAGCCGTTGATGAGTCTGTCAATGCGATGCAATGTGAAGGTCGCGGTGATTGCCAAGGCGGTACTATGTGCCTAACTCACGACCTGTGGTGTGCTCTATCCAATCATATTGAGCAGTACTTGAAAAATATAACATTAGCACAATTATTAGAGATGAAGAACGTTCAATCCATCTCAGAGCGTCAGATGATAACTTCTTTAAATGACATTACTACTATTACTTTATCGACCAGCGAGGCAAACCCAGCATGAGTCAACATAACCAACTAATTTACTTAGATTATGCCGCCACTACCCCAGTTGCTAGACCAGTAGCTGCTAAGATGAGCGAGTATCTGACTGTAGATGGCATTTTTGGCAATCCAGCATCACGCTCACATGGCTATGGGTGGCAGGCTGAAGAGGCAGTTGAAACGGCGCGTGAACAAGTCGCTAACGTTATCAATGCTGATCCTCGCGAGATCGTATTCACCTCTGGCGCTACTGAGTCAGATAACCTTGCTATCAAAGGCGCAGCTCATTTTTATCAGTCTCGTGGTAAGCATATTATCACCAGTAAGATTGAACATAAGGCAGTATTAGATACTTGCCGTGAGCTTGAGCAAGAAGGGTTTGAGATCACTTATCTTGAACCACAAAAAAGCACAGGGTTAATCTTACCACAGCAAGTGGCTGATGCACTGCGTGAAGATACTATCTTAGTATCACTTATGGTCGTAAACAATGAGCTAGGTACTATTACTGATATCAAAGCCATTGGCGAAATTACTCGTGCTGCTGGCGTCGTATTTCATGTTGATGCCGCGCAAGCAGTCGGTAAAATAAAAATTGATGCTGAGACTACTAAATTTGACTTGATGAGTTTTTCAGGTCACAAAGCTTATGGTCCTAAGGGTATTGGCGCACTATTTGTTCGTCGTAAGCCACGTATTCGCTTGAAGGCTGAGCAGCATGGCGGTGGTCATGAGCGCGGTATGCGTTCAGGTACTCTAGCAACCCATCAAATCGTTGGACTAGGCGCGGCCTTTGAACTAGCGAACTCAAGTCATGCTGAGGATCACGCTCATGCCGCTAAGCTACGTCAAAAGCTATGGGACGGTTTGCAAGATATCGAAGAGATCTATCTCAATGGTGATCTTGAGCACAGCGTACCGAATATCGTCAACATTAGCTTTAACTTTGTTGAAGGCGAATCGCTTATGATGTCACTGAAAGATTTGGCAGTATCATCAGGTTCAGCTTGTACATCAGCGACCTTAGAGCCATCGTACGTGTTACGTGCAATCGGTCGTCCAGATGAGCTGGCTCATAGCTCAATCCGCTTTAGCTTTGGTCGTTATACTACCGAAGAAGATATCGATACGGTTATTAGCCAAATGCATGCTGCGGTTGATAAGTTACGTGCCCTATCACCACTTTGGGATATGTACCAAGAAGGTGTTGATTTAGATTCAGTAGAATGGGCTGAACATTAATATTTAATGCTCACCATCTTAATTTACTATTTATCAAACGATTGCTTATTGAAGTATTAGGTTTGATCGTTTGACCCCAATTTAGATGAATAGTTAACGATACAAATGTTTTATTCATCGACTAACCAGGAGAAAACTCATGGCCTATAGTGACCAAGTTATTGATCATTACGAAAATCCACGCAACGTTGGTAATTTTGATAAAAACGCCGAAAACGTTGGCACCGGTATGGTTGGCGCTCCTGCTTGTGGCGATGTAATGCGCTTACAAATTCAGGTTGATAACAACGGTATCATCGAAGATGCTCGCTTTAAAACCTATGGTTGTGGTTCAGCTATCGCTTCAAGCTCACTTGTGACTGAGTGGTTAAAAGGTAAAAGCTTAGATCAAGCTGGCGAAATCAAGAACAGTGATATCGCAGAAGAGCTTGCTCTGCCACCTGTTAAGGTGCATTGCTCTGTACTAGCGGAAGATGCTATCAAAGCTGCTATTAGCGATTACAAAGGTAAGCATGCTGTAGCTGACACTGAAGAAGTAGCTGCTAACTAATCAATACTGTATCTTATGTCAAAAGCTAAGTTAGCTGTAAAGATTTACAAAGAGCTAGCTTAGCTATAAAGGTGACAATGACTTTGATTGTCGCCTTTTATTTTATCTTAATTATTAAAATATTCTACAATTGACTATAATTTAAACAATTAATAGGAGTTGGCATGATTGAAATGACAGAACGCGCCGCTCAGCATGTTCGAGATTTTTTGGACAATCGCGGCAAAGGTGAAGGCATTCGTGTGGGTATTCGTACTGCAGGTTGCTCAGGTTTGGCTTATGTCTTAGAGTTCGTAGATACGCCTGATGAAAACGATACTCGTTATGAGAGTCGTGATGTCAGTATTTTTATTGATCCAAAAAGCTTAGTTTATTTAAATGGCTTATTGATGGATTATGAAAAAGAAGGCTTGAATGAAGGCTTTAAATTCACTAATCCCAATCAAAAAGGTGAATGTGGCTGCGGTGAATCTTTTACGGTATAACGTTTGATTATTCAAGCAGTTAAATGGATTGTGTTGTCCAAAATCATCGTAAAACACTTTCAAGTATTAAAATTTAAGCATTATTACCATTCAAGCAACTTATACAACAAGGTTTTGTTATGACAGTAGCAGTTGATACTCAATTTGATGATTTCTTTGCTTTATTTAAGCAGCCTATCCAGTTCAAGCTTGCACAAAATGAGCTTGATGAGCGGTTGCGTCATCTACAAAAACAGTATCATCCTGATAATGTCGAAAAAAGCACTTTGCAAGGTGATACAGATACTGCCAAAGCCATTCAACAAGCCGAGCAAGCTTCTGCTATTATCAATCAGGCTTATCAGACCCTAAGCCATCTCGATAGCCGCGCGGCTTACTTATTAGACATAGCGGGACAGGCTGAAACCCTAGAGAACTCTATTGCTGATTTAGACTTTTTAGAAGATGCCATGCAATTACGTATTGATCTCGATGACGCCATTGATGATAAAGACAATGCTACCTTGAAGCATCTGCAACCGCAGATTGCTAAGCGTCTACAAAATCAGTCAGAACGTTTTGACAATGCTTATACGAATCAAGATTGGCCACAAGCTATTGATGCCACTCAAAAACTAAAATTCTTAGTCAAACTAAATGCTGATATTACTACTGCCATCGACGATGTCGCCAAAAGCGATCAAACTGATGATGATTTATACGTCTAATACTAATAATACCGTATAATCTGCACTTTCAAGTTAAAACTTTTATCCCTCTTATTCTTATAATCTTTGAGTTGTCTTATGTCTTTATTACAGATCGCTGAACCCAATCAAAGCGCCCAGCCTCATCAGCATCGTTTTGGAATCGGTATTGATTTGGGTACTACCCGCTCATTAGTCGCAGTAGTCCGCTCGGGTAAGGCACAAGTACTAGAAGCTGACAATGGTAAAGATAACCTATTGCCCTCAGTCGTCTATTACCCTGCCACTGGCACTCCAGTAGTTGGCGTTGACGCCTTGGCTCACTTAGCAGATGATCCTCAGAATACTATTATCTCAGCCAAGCGCTTTATGGGTCGCAGTCAAGCCGATATTAAATTCTCACATCCTTATCAGTTGAGTGGTGCTAAAGATGCGATGCCTGCTTTTGTTACCGCCCAAGGTGAGGTGTCACCTGTTGCCGTTTCAGCACATATACTATCCGTACTCAAACAGCGTGCTAGCGATGCTTTGCCTGATGATAGCATCGAGGGCGCCGTTATCACTGTGCCAGCCTACTTCGATGAAGCTCAGCGTCAAGCCACTAAAGATGCCGCGCAAGCCGCTGGTATAAAGGTATTACGTCTGCTCAACGAGCCTACGGCAGCAGCAGTTGCCTATGGCTTAGATCAGGCCGATCAAGCTACTGATTCTATTGCTACTGGTAACAGTACCCAGAACAATCTGCAAAAATATTATCTTATTTATGATTTAGGCGGTGGCACCTTTGATGTCTCTATCTTAAAGCTAACCGACGGTGTTTTTGAAGTACTAGCGACTGGCGGCAATAGTGCTTTGGGCGGTGATGATATCGATCGATTATTGACTAATTGGCTGATTAAGCAGCTTGATATCAACCCTGTTGATGTCAGCTTGCATGATAAATCAATACTGGCGCAACAAGCCAAAGCTTACAAGCAAGCATTGACTGATAATGAGCAAGTGGTTATCGACATTGTGGTTAATGAGCAGGCTTTTAAAGGGACAATGAACCGCGAAGACTTGTTGGCTATTGCTGAACCTGTAAATCGTCGTACGCTCAGCGTATGCGCGCAAGTGCTACGCGATGCTAAATTAAGCATTGATGACTTAGATGAGGTAATATTAGTCGGCGGCTCTACACGTATGCCAGCGGTACAACAGATCGTTGCTGAGTTTTTTGCTAGAGAGCCTTTATGTCGACTCAATCCTGATGAAGTTGTTGCTTTGGGTGCAGCACAGACTGCTCATCAATTGATAAATGGTGATAGTGATAATAACCTGCTACTCCTTGATGTCACGCCTTTATCATTAGGACTTGAGACTATGGGCGGTCTGGTTGAAGTGCTTATCCCACGTAACACCCCTATCCCTGTCAAAAAGCGTCAAGTCTTTACTACCTATCAAGACGGACAGACAGGCATGGTTATTCATGTGGTACAAGGCGAGCGCGAAACGGTCGATAACTGTCGCTCGCTCGGTCGATTTGAGCTATTTGGCATCCCTCCTATGAAAGCAGGTTTTGCCCGTATTGAAGTTACTTTTAGTATCGATGCCAACGGTCAGCTGACGGTTAGTGCGCAAGAGACAACGACTAAAACCGAAAGTAAGATTGAGATTACCCCAGCTTATGGGTTATCCGATGAGCAAAAGGAGCAACTACTGGTTGCTGGATTTAAGCATGCTGAAGAAGATAAAAATGCCCGCTCTTTGATTGAGACAAAGGTTGAAAGCGAGCGTGAGCTGCTAGCATTACAATCGGCTTTGACAGAGTTTGGTGAGTTGTTAGATACCGAGGAGCAACAAGCACTAGCTAAGCAAATGCAAGATATGCAAGAGGTTTTAACGACCAACGACTCAGTATTGATTGAAGCGCAGAAAAGCAAGCTTAAACCACATAGCGACACTTTTGCTGCCCGTATTATGAATCAAAGCGTACAAACTAGTATGGCTGGCACCAAAGCACAGGACTGGTAGATTTTAGAATTAGATAGATTTAGCTTGAATACTTAATAAATTTTAATTGAATCAATTAGCAGCGGATACACGAATTATGCCAAAGATTACTATACTGCCTCATTTTGAGATTTGCCCTGAAGGGGTTGAAGTTGAGCTTGAAGCAGGCAACAACTTATGTAAAGCCTTATTAGAAAAAGGTATAAAAATAGAACATGCCTGTGAGATGTCTAAGGCTTGTACTACCTGTCATGTAGTCGTACGCAAAGGCTTTAATGGTCTGGATGAAATGGATGATATCGAAGCGGATTTGCTGGATCGAGCTTGGGGACTTGAGCCTGATTCGCGACTGTCTTGTCAGGTTATGGTTGAAGACGACGACTTGACTATTGAGATTCCTAAATATACGTTAAATCATGCCAAAGAAAACCACTAAGATTGCTTTAAAAATATTTGCATCAAAAAATCAAAAGCCTACCATCGTAATGATAGTAGGCTTTTTATATTTCAGAATGAGATACTAAATTAGAATTTAATACTTAAAAATTATTAATAAACCAATCACATTTGCCAATCAAACGGCATTTGATGATGTCCACGTAATGCCATCATAAGTGTTTGCTGCATCTGCGCCATAACCTCTTTGGTATAAGGAACAGCTGGTACACCCCATACTGGATTCGGCCATTGTAAATCGTTCTGATAACGGACAATATGATGAAAATGCAGCTGTGGCACTTGATTACCTAAAGCGGCAACGTTCATTTTTTCTGCTTGAAAAGTCTTAGCTAGCTGGCTTGACAACCAACTAGACTCCCGCAAAAACTGCGTTTGATCCGCTTCAGACAGCTCATATAGCTCTTTGATACCTGAAACTCGTGGCACTAAGATCAGCCAAGGAAATTGGCAATCGTTAATCAAACGACAAGTCGATAATGGAAAATCACCTACCAAAAAACTATCAGCAGCAAGTTTAGGATGCAGTTGGAACATAATGACAGTATCTCTTGTTATTTATTATAAAAGTATAGAGCTTAAATCGTAAGCCCGCGTAATGTCCATATTTTACCAGTTATTCGGCTAATTAAGTAGTGGCATCTAAATATGCGCTGGCCCTAGCTATAAAAATAGCTAAGCAGTCTCTACCACTATATGATTATTAAAATAAGCCAATAGCTCTTGGACAATAGTCACACGTTGCTGAGCTGTGACAAGCTTATCCGCATCACTAAAGCGAATGCCAGACGCACCATTCATCCGGTAGCGTTTGGCATCTGATTGAATCAATTTGATAATGGCCAGCGCATCTACTGGTGTGTCAGGAGCAAACTCTAAAGTCACACTGTTGCTACTGGCATCAATCTTATTAATTAGTAGCGGTTCGGCTTGAATACGCAAACCATGAACGGCAAAGAGCTGCTTAGTCTGATCGGGTAGTGTGCCAAAACGATCAATCATCTCGGTACGTATATCAATGAGACTATCTTTATCATCAGCACTGCTAATACGCTTATAGAATAATAAACGCTGATGTACATCGTGCAAATACTCTTCTGGTATCAGCGCTGAGCTGTGCAGATTAATCTCGCTAGTCAAGGACAGCGGCGTATTCAAATCAGGCTCTTTGCCTGCTTTAATCGCTTTGGTGGCGCGTTCAAGCATATCCATATACAAGCTAAAACCTATCGCTTGCATATTACCACTTTGCTGCTTACCCAATATCTCACCTGCCCCGCGAATCTCCAAGTCCTCACTTGCCAGCATAAAGCCAGCGCCTAACGTATTAGCACGCTCAATCGCATGCAAGCGGCGCTTAGCATCCCCTTTTAGCCCTTTAATCGATGGCACAAGCAAGTAGCAATAAGCTTGATGATGACTGCGACCCACCCGACCACGGAGCTGATGCAACTGCGCTAGACCAAATTTATCAGCCCGCTCAATAATAATAGTATTGGCATTGGGCACATCAATACCTGTTTCAATGATGGTTGAGCATATCAGCACATTGAACTTTTTATGATAATATTGCTGCATGACTTGCTCAAGTTGGTTTTCGGGCATTTGACCATGAGCGACTCCTACTCGTGCCTCAGGGACTAGCTCGCGGATAGTCTCTGCCATGCGCTCGATGCTTGCAACATCGTTATGCAACAGATACACCTGTCCACCGCGTAAGAGCTCACGCAAGATAGCCTCTTTCATCAGCGCGTCACTCTTTGCCATGACAAAGGTTTTGATCGATAAGCGCCGTGCAGGAGGAGTTGCGATAATCGACATATCACGCATACCCGATAGCGCCATATTCAACGTACGCGGTATAGGGGTTGCGGTCATCGACATACTATCGACATCCGTCTGAATGGCTTTGATGCGCTCTTTATGACGTACCCCAAAGCGATGCTCTTCATCTACGACCATGAGGCCTAAATTAGAAAATTTAACGTCAGATTGCAATAATTTGTGAGTACCAATAACAATATCGACTTTACCAGCGGCTAAATCAGTTAATACGGTTTGTTGATGTTTTTTACCACCAAATCGCGACAAAGTCTCAATACGTACGGGCCAATCTGCAAAGCGATTGCGGAAATTATCCTCATGCTGCCCTGCCAATAGAGTCGTCGGCACGAGCACTGCGACTTGATAGCCTGCGCTTACCGCAATAAAGGCGGCACGCATGGCGACCTCAGTTTTACCAAAGCCAACATCGCCACATATCAGACGATCCATAGGCTGGTTTTGTTTCATATCATTCATGACAGCATGAATAGCATTGGCTTGATCGGGCGTTTCTTCAAATTCAAACTGACTGGCAAACAGCTCATACTGCGAAATATCGATTTTGAAGTGAATACCGACTTTGGCTTCGCGGCGCGCCTGCATATTGAGTAGCTCTGCTGCCACATCATGAATTTGCTCTAAAGCTTTTTGTTTGGCGCGATCCCATTTACCGCTGCCTATCTTGTGTAGTGGCGCGAGCGCTGGATCGCCACCACTGTAGCGGCTGATCATTTGCAAATTGGCTACAGGCACGTAAATACTAGCTTCTTCCGCGTACTTAAGATGAATAAATTCTTGTTCGCCATCGCCAACATCCAAAGTAATCAGGCCGTTGTAGCGGCCAATACCGTGTTCGATATGGACAATAGGACTGCCTTGCGTCATCTCAGTGACGCTCTTAACTAAGAACTCCTCTGACACCCCGCTTTGACGCCGCCTGCGCGTTTGCAATACTTGCCTGCCAAAAAGCTGAGTTTCGCTAATCATGACTAGACGTTCAGGGACATAGACGCCGCGCTCAATGGGCGCAACGGTTAGCCCTACTCGTGGACGCGCACTTGCACCGTTATTACTACTGATAGCCGCTATTTTGGGCGCTGCTAGAAAGTCTTTAAAGCTAGCATAAGCGGTAATATCTATCTTACCCTTAAATAGCTCAATCAGTATCTCACGGCGACCTGCCGTTTCGGCAACGATTAAGACTGGTGTATTGGTTTGCCCTTGTAATGATAGAAAATCTAATAGCGCAGCTAACGGTTCAGATTTTTGATGATTAACGGCAAGTTGTGGTGGCTCTTCGGCACTTAGGGTCACTAAGCCTTTTTGCTTATGTACGTTTGAATCAAGCTGTAAACTGTCATTATCGATTGTGGTAACATCATCAATCGCAGCAACATCGCTCATGGTCGCAAGCTTTGCATCTGCGCTCAATATCACTCGTGGATAATTGTTTAACTGCTCATTAAGAGTATTTGATAATAGATACAGTAATTCAGGCGCGACAATTGGTTTGTCGATATCGTGTCGACGCTCCTCATAACGACGTTGAATCTGCGACCAGTAATCTACCTGCCGCTCACTGATGTGCTCATCGGTGATAAATAGCGTATCACTTGGCAGATAGGCAAATAGACTACTCTGCTGTGCCCAATCTTTTAGATCAAAAAACAAGGGCTGATAATACTCAAGTCCGCTGCTAGCGATACCTGCCATCACGTCCTTATGCAGCTCAGACTTGCGGCTACTAACATTTGGGAACATAGCAGCGAAGTTCATGCGAAAGGTCTCGCGTCCTTCTTCCAAAGGAAACTCTTTGGCAGGTAAGATCTGAAACTGCTCAATCGGCTTTGAGATATCCGGTAGCTTATGTAGTAGCGATATCGACTCTTGACCCATACTACTATCATTGCCCGATAGCATAGACTTTAAGTCATCTTCAGTTAAGGTACGCTGGGTCTGAGGATGAAAAAAACGAATGCTCTCAATCTCATCATCGAACAGATCCAGACGCAGTGGAAACGGCTGCCCCATTGCAAAGATATCAATAATACTGCCACGTACCGCAAACTCACCCGGCTCAAAAACATTCTCAACGGCGCGATAACCCGCCTTAGCTAGTAACTCACGCTGAGTGTTAATATCAAATCGATCACCAACACTTAAGTCAAAATGCTGACCAATCAACCAGCTGGGCGGCGCCACTCGATGCATAAGCGCCTGTATCGATATGAGCATCACCCCTGAGCTTGGCATATCTGTCAGTAAATTAATCCGCTCGCTGACAATATCTTGATGCGGCGACAGCTCATCATAAGTTAAGGTCTCCCAATCAGGAAACACATAAGCATCAACACCGCAAAAGGCCAATTCGGTCTCTATTTGGTTGAGCTGGTTTTGATCGCGGGTTACTACCACCTTTAGACGCTCAGCCACATCCCATACTGGCGATTTGACTAAGCTTGCCAGCCATAGACTACTGACCGCACCATGCACAGGTGCCAGCCAGCGCCGCTGAGTATCTTTTATTGGAAATAACTGTTGATTGATCGGAGCAAAGGCGTCAGTTAAAGCAGTGATAGGCATAGCGAATAGGATCAAAGTTAGGAGTCAGATAACCATTATACGAAAGTTTTGGCTTTTGACCAAAATGTATGCCGTAACGGTTTGTGATTAAAACTATTATTAGCAAAATTATTGTCGAAACTCTAATCAAGGTTGTTATCAAAGCAGTCATTACTCATGCAAAAAATCCCAGCAACTACGCTGAGATTTTAGATTTAGATTTACATTTAGCTTAAGATAAGCTTGCTTGAGCTAGAGTAGTGCTTTGTCGCTTGCGATCATGCCATTATTATCGGCATAGATGAACATGCCAGAATTAAGCGTTAAATCGCCAAAGCTAACTTCAATATCCGTTTGACCTTCATCACGGCGTGTTGATTTGCGTGGGATACAGCCTAGCGCCATAACACCAAGTTCCATCTGTGCCATATCGTCGACATCACGGACGCAGCCATAAACGACTACCCCAGCCCAGCCATTGTCTATCGCGGCTTGTGCAATCATATCGCCAAGTAGAGCACAGCGCATTGAGCCACCGCCATCAATCACTAACACCTTGCCTTCACCACTTTTGTCTTTACCATCGCTATTGAGTAGCGCTTTAACACGGCTATTGTCTTCAAAACATTTAACTGTGACGATTTCACCGCAGAAC
The DNA here is from genome assembly GCF_030718935.1 of Psychrobacter sp. M13. Taxonomy (NCBI): domain Bacteria; kingdom Pseudomonadati; phylum Pseudomonadota; class Gammaproteobacteria; order Moraxellales; family Moraxellaceae; genus Psychrobacter; species Psychrobacter sp. M13. Next base: position 1,142,785 of record NZ_CP132194.1, on the reverse strand, counting down.
TTATCCTTAGCGCCAAAGCTATAAAACGATTTGCCTTCTATGTTTGGCAAACATACTTGCGATTCAGGATTGGCATCCAACAAATCACAAGTAACAAAATTCTCTTTATTCATAGTAGTTTCTGACATATACACACTCCTTGTTAATAATTATTCTGAGCTAAAAGTAAGATCAAATTTAATAATCACTTAAGCTATTTCGCAAAACATCATTAAAATTCAATTTAGGGTATATTCTCGATTGAATCATAAGCACAGCAAGCAAGTACAGCAAGATAGTTACTTGCCAATCAAAGTGAATGTTATCAAATCCGGACATACTCTAGCTTAAAAATTAGAATAACGCAGCTTTTAGAAGTTGGAAGCCAACAGATAGAAGCCAATAGCAGCCAAAGCTCGTTCTATTTGACTCGAGTCATCGTTAGCATTTGCTTATTCTCTATCAGGGTAACACGATTATCTAAAGGACCATTCTGATACTTATTACGCTCATAAATATCATGAACACTCATCGCCATGGCGCTAGCCACACGTTTGGCCGAGATAGGATGCAGAGATAAAGACTCAGATATCAACGGCGATACTAGTCCAAAAACCTTCTGACTAATACTCTCTAAAGGACGGCCTTTATGCTTACCCAATAATAGCGACGGACGAAATATTATGAATTGCATAAAGTTAAGCGACGTAATTGAATGCTCAGTTTCAGCTTTTACTTTATTGTATAGAAATCGGCTATCAATATCAGCATTCATTGATGATAATAAGAAAAATCTCTCAACGCCTTTATCATGACATAGCTTAGCAAAGGTGACATTGTAATCGTGGTCCACTTTTCTAAAGACCTCATCACTACCCGCTTGTTTTTTGGTCGTTCCCAAGCAGCTAAAAGCATCGGTGCTCTTATTGACGCCCACACTAGCAAATACTTCGGTTAAATTGTCAAAGTCATTGACCTGATAAAATCGCATGCTGGCATTGATAAAGCGCGGTGGTCGCCTAGCAATAACAATCAAAGTATCATAAAGCTCACTCAATTGTTTTACAAGGTGCTGCCCTACCAGTCCTGTCGCCCCAATTATTATTGCTTTTCGTTGCATATTTGACTCATTCCATCAAAATATTGTTGCCGAGTAATAGTGTTAAATAGAGCCATTAAAAACAGCCTTCATGTATCAACACTAAGCTAATTGCGGCTACCAAAGTCATTCAGTTATTATTTCCCTATCATACCTAAGCTGAGCACATGACTGAATGTATTGTTGATAATTTATTGTAAGAGATTCTATCAGAGTATTATAATCTATCAGAGCATGAAGAATATCATAAACCGTTTTATGAAAAGCGAAAGTCTTATTGATCTCATCCCAGTACAGTGACCTGTTTGTTTACGCATTCGCTGTCAAATACATTGTCCTAAGCTCAATAATTTGTTAAGATAACCGCCTTTACTGGTTGAGTCTATTTAATTATTCCAAATAGATTTAACGATTGCGATGGCCTATTTATACCTAGTTTATATTTAGCATCGATATTATCAATTGTGAGACGGCTGCTCGTCATTGATGATGGTTCAATTCATTATTGCACTGTTGCAAGTTACATTCATTTTTTACCTGTCTTTTATCAAGGAGATACGCGTGGCTAATACTGCACAAGCTCGTAAACGCGCCCGTCAAAACACTAAACGTCGTCAGAACTCTGCGTCACAACGCTCTATGGTTCGTACTTATTTAAAGCGTGTTGATGCGGCTATCGCAGCCAAAGATTATGATGCTGCTACCGAAGCTTATAAAAAAGCGGTACCAGTTTTAGATCGTATGGCTGACAAAGGTATCATTCATAAGAATAAAGCGGCTCGTCGTAAAAGTCGCCTAAATAAAACTATCAAAGGCTTACAAGCTTAAGACTGTTTGATTTAGACTGTACGCATCAAAACCTTGCCTTAGGTTCAATACCGAGGCAAGGTTTTTTTATGGGCGCTCAAATAATACCTGTAACTGCTAACGCTTGAAACCTAAGACTTAAAACTTAAAAATTCTCAAAATTAAGATTTTTAAATATTAGGGTCTGTTGAACATTCGACCGTGGCACTGGCAGTGACTATTTTTTAGGCGATTCTAGATTAAAAATATCTAGTTTAGTCACTCTAAGCGGATCTTTTTGATGACGAATCGGCAAAAAAGAGTCCTGTCCTTGCAGGCTGATGCTAAAATTGCCCTATTCGTTGTAACCGTCTAACTAAAATCAGCTAGCCAAGGCATCTGCATTACCTGCGATTTTTACTTAAACTAGAACCATTTTAGCTATCAGCAGTGCCTACTTGTGAATGTTCAACAGACCCTAAAATAATGGGCGATTAAAACAATTAATAATTAAAATAATACCTAAAAACATTAGTGCTTAGAGCAAAACACTTTAAACTAAAAAATAATAGGAGCGATAGGTATTTAAACTTAGGAGATCTTCAGTGCAAGCTTTAACAGAATCTATAGATAAACGCGCCATTATAATAGGCGGCTCTTTAGCAGGGTTATTTGCCGGAGTACTGCTACGCACCATTGGCTGGCAGGTAGATATTTATGAGCGCTCAGCGCATAGTTTAGATAGTCGCGGCGGCGGTGTGGTGCTACAGGCAGATGTCATTAGAGTTTTTAAGCAAGCAGGCATTGCCACTGATACTTTGGGGGTAGATGCTACTGAGCGTTATTATATTCAAAAAGACGGCCATATTGAAAAGATGGCAATGCGCCAAACCCTAACTTCTTGGAATATTCTCTATCGCTCAATGCGTAAGAGCTTTCCAGACGATCACTACCATCAAGGCAAAACACTAATTAAAGTGCAAACAAACGATAACAAAGCGACGGCTATTTTTGCTGATGGCACTATTGAGACTGCTGATTTATTAATTGGCGCTGATGGGCCACAGTCCACTGTGCGTCAGCAACTGCTTCCTAACTATAAGCCTCAATATGCTGGTTATGTCGCTTTTCGAGGCCTAGTTGATGAAGCTGACTTGCCATCGAATGCTGCCGCAATATTTACTGAGCGCTTTGTATTTTATGACTTTCCAAATTCGCAGATCTTAGCCTACCTTATCCCTGGTGAGAATGAGTCACTTGTTTCAGGTACACGGCGGTTTAATTGGGTTTGGTATGTGAATTACGATGAGCAGACCGAGCTACCTGCTATTCTCACGGATAAAAACGATAAACAACGTGCCCATTCTATTCCACCAGATATGATAGCTACTAGCAGTGAGCGCACGATGCGTGATTATGCTGATCTCGTACTTGTTGAGCCATTTAAGACCTTAGTTGCCGCTACTAAAGCTCCCTTTGTGCAATCGATCTTAGATTTAGAAGTACCACAAATGGCTTTTGCTACTATTGCGCTAATAGGTGACGCCGCTTTTATTCCAAGACCTCATACTGCAGCGAGTACGGCAAAAGCTGCAGCAAATGCACTGGCATTAGTACAGGCACTAGTGTCAAATTGTCATGACGTCCATTCTGCTTTGCAATCATGGCAGATTGAGCAGCTAGCATACGGTAGACAACTTTGCGCACACGGTCAGCGCTTAGGCAATAGCTCTCAGTTTAGTTATGGCAAAGGTAGAATAGTAGTTTAGCGATTGTAGACCTGTGTCTTTCATCCAGCCCTCAAGTCCACTTGACCTCTGGGGGCAGTAATAACTGACTAGAATGAAACCCTGATGCGCGATAACCCTCCAATAAGCTACTGACACTACGCGTATAGACCTCACCTCGCCAAATAAAATGAGCACTGGTTTCTATAAATGGCTTATCATCAAACCATAAAAACACCCCTTCCATCATCTTTGGCCAATCATTCCAGTCAATCTCTGGAGTATCAAGCATCACGGCCAAAAAGGCAGATAATAAAGTATCGTGGCTAACGGCCAGCATTAAATGATTTTGCTCAGGCTGGTGCTGATAAAGTAGCGATAAAATGTCCAAACCGCCTTGATAAGCATTTTTGGTGCCCTCAATGCTGCCTTGTAAAAAACGATTGATAAAATTGAGCACACCAATTTCTTTAAATACTGCACTTACAGTTTCAGAATCAGTGACTAAGCTGCCAGGCTCGACCAGTAGCGACTGATGCGCAATATCACGCTGCAAACCTGCACCCTCTTGCATCAGCTGCGCCGTATCGATGCAACGACCTATCGGACTGGATATGCTATCAACATCTAGCGAATAAGGCAGATTACTATCGAGCCAGCGCCCCCAAGACTTGGCAAGTACCCGCCCTTTAGACGTCAATGGTAGCTGATAGCTGGCAAACCCATTGCCATCAGAGCGTTCACGTAATGAGTGACGAGTAAATAGAATGAGACGCTTACAGTCAGGCAATAGATTGACCGATGGCACCATACTATCAGGTAGGTGCGCGGGCGTTGTGACATTTAGACGAGATTTAACTAAAGTATTAGAGGCATATACTTTATCAGGCGTATCTGGTTGTTTGCTCATAGCTATCAGCGTAGCAGATTTTTGATTTAGAGTGAATACAATATAGGTTTGGCAATTATAAAATAAAGTTAAAATTAGCACCTTATAAACAACCATCAAATCTCAATGACTTTATCCCAAGCAAATTCTATAGAAGTACTGCTAATCTCGTTAGGATAAGCACGCGGATTAACAATGACACGGGTTTTATCAATACTATAATCAAAAGCCTCATGAGTATGACCATGCACCCATAATTTTGGCGCCCAAGGCTCACTCATCCACCCTGATAAATCACTAACAAAGGCGGCATTACTTGGTAAGGTGGCGTACTTTTTAGAAACAGATAACGGACTAATACTATGATGGCTCATGACTACTGACGTCTTGCCTAGCTTCTGAGCTGTGATTAGCGCCTGCCTGAGCCATTGACGCTGCTTGCTATGGATCTGCATAGAGACCTCAGGCGAGAATAGCTCATCTCCAGCATAGATTTGCTTATAATCGCGCATAAAGCGTTTGGCGACTTCCATCGTATCCTCGTCGGCTTGATATTGGTAATCCGTCCACAATGTACAGCCTAAAATGCGTATTTCGCCAATATCTATATGCTGGCATTGTAGTACTCTTACACCTTGATTATTTGCAGCGTTATAATTATCCCACGTTGCCAGTTTATGATCAAAATGCAGCACATCTTCACCAAAGTATTCGTGATTACCCGCAACAGTAATCAGTGGCACTTGCAAACGTGTGGCTTGCTGCTGTAACCATGGCATACCACTATCGCTGTTAGCCGTATCTCCTGCGACTAACACTATGTCAGCATCAGTCTTAGGAATATGCCCTATAGGATGTGATTGCCTAGCATAACTATCTATATGTAAGTCACTTAAAATCTGTAATTTCATAACATCCAAGATAATATAAAACGTCAACTAGTTATATAAGGTGCAAAAGCAAAAAAGACAACTCAAGGTCGTCTTTTTTATGATCGATACAATGAACTATTTTACTTTAAAAACTAAATACCTTGTAATATCTGCTGTAGCTTTTCAGTGGGATTAGGTGCTTGAGTGATTGAACGCCCAATCACTAGATAATCGGAGCCATGCTCTAATGCTTGCTTCGGGGTGCAAATACGTTGCTGATCGTCACTGTTATCCTCTAACAGACGAATACCTGGAGTGACTAATTTAAAATCAGCACCGCACAGCTGTTTCAGCGCCTTAGCTTCTTGTGCTGAGCAAACAACCCCATCCAGTCCCGACTGCTGAGTCAACTGAGCCAGACGACTCACTTGCCCGTCTAAACTATCTGTAACCCCTATTTGGCTTAAATCATTGGCATTCATAGAAGTCAAAACAGTAACCGCTATTAGCAGAGTGTTATGATTGTTATCTACTAAACGTCGCTTGGCTAATGCCATTGCCTCATAGCCAGCGCTGGCATGAACATTAACCATCCATACCCCCATCTCAGCCGCTGCTAATACTGCTTGTGCGGTAGTGTTAGGTATATCATGAAACTTTAAATCTAAAAACACCTCAAACTGACGTTGATGCAAGGCGTCTATAATGGCAGGCCCTGAACGAGTAAATAGCTCTTTACCGACCTTCAATCGGCATAACTTTGGGTCTAGAGTATCCGCTAAAGTTAAAGCGGCATTTATAGAAGGACTATCAAGAGCTACGATGACAGGAGAGATTACTGTATTCGTATTTATTGCACTATCATTCATTATAATACCGTATCTATTGGCGTTTTAAGCGATTAGCCTTTTGAAGTAATCCTGTTATTGATATCAAGCTAATAACTGAAACCTAGTAACTGGCAAACTAACAACTGGTATAACCGTAATTAGTCGCGTTGACGCTTACTTAATAATGCCGTCTTTTGAGTACTTAAGTTATTATCTACGTCTACAGGCACGCTTGAAGCTGGATAACCTGCTTCATCGACTGTTGGTACATTTGCCTGCCGATCAATAACAACATTAGCTTGGGTAAGCTGCTCTTGCAGCTTTGCGTTACTTTTCTTTAACTGTGATATTTCCCACTTATTCTGAAAGACTCTAAACAGTAATAACGCTAGTAATAAGCCGATAACAATGCCTAATGTCATACATAAAATTAGCAACAAGCCTAAATTCATAGTAGGCGCTTGCGAGAACAATAGATTGACGCCGATATCTGCATTATTCGCTAGCACTAGACCTATAGCATAAGCAAAGCTCAAAAATAGAAGTACAAATAATATAAAACGCATGAATCGAGTACCTCAATAGATAGTATTAATAGAATACACAAGAGCAGGCTTTAAATATAGCTTACTTAAAAGATAATTAAGAAGCAACGGTTTCATTAACTGCTTCGCGTAGCGCTTTACCGGGCTTAAAATGCGGAATAGCCTTGGCGGGTACAGGAACACTCTCGCCCGTCTTTGGGTTGCGACCCATACGGGCACGGCGATGATGTAGACAAAAGCTACCAAACCCTCGAACTTCGACTCGACCATCACTGGCTAGAGTATCTACCATAAGATCTAATATTTCGCGCACCGCATCATCGACAACGACATCAGTCATAGTGTCGCAATTGACGCTCAAATTATTTATAAAATCGGATTTATTAATCGTATCTTGCATTGCTACACTTGCCTTATTAATAGGTGGTTATGGTTGTAAAGCGTCTTCTCTATCAGCTTATATTATCCAATATTATAGGTTTTATAAAATCGGGATCTACAACATCAGGGTCTACCAACCATTTATAAATAAAGATAAAAAATATTCTTTAGCTAAAATATCCACTATTTTACATTTAGTCACTGGTATTGTACATAGTAATAGAAAAATCGGTGCATATAAACATAAATTTATTAAGTTTTAATTATGAGCGACATTATATAAGTGTTTGAGATAAAAGCAAAATTTGAATGCAAAAAAGAGCAACCTAAGTCGCTCTTTTTAATTCTGCTAATATATAGTAACTCGTATCAATAAAAAGTTACTGCATTTGCTCTTTGATTAAGTCACCAATAGTTTTTGGCTGAGCATCAGATCCTGGAGCTGCAGCTGCTGTAGTATTAGCACCGCCTAGATCTTTAATAGCTTGACGCTCTTCAGCTTCGTCTTTCGCTTTGATTGACAAGTTGATGTTACGAGTCTTACGATCAACACTGATGATCTTCGCTTCAACATCATCACCGACGCTTAGATGCTTAGTCGCATCTTCAACACGGTCACGTTGAATCTCTGATGCACGTAGATACGCTTCAACTTCGTCAGCAAGCTCAATCGTTGCGCCTTTCGCGTCAACATCTTTTACTTTACCATTAACGATAGCACCACGGTCATTGTTGACTAGGTATTCGTTGAATGGATCTGAGTTTAATTGCTTCACACCTAAGCTAATACGATTAGCTTCTGCATCTACTGACAATACCATAGCTTCTACAGTGTCGCCTTTGTTGTAGTTGCGGATAGCGTCTTCGCCAGTCTCAGTCCAAGAGATGTCAGATAGATGTACTAAACCATCGATACCACCGTCTAGACCGATAAAGATACCAAAATCAGTGATTGACTTGATCGTGCCAGAGATTTTATCACCGCGCTCATGTTTCTTATCAAACTCATCCCATGGATTAGCAAGAGTCTGTTTGATACCTAAGCTGATACGACGGCGTTCTTCATCGATATCCAAGATCATGACTTCAACTTCGTCACCTACTTGAACAACTTTTGATGGATGAATATTTTTATTGGTATGATCCATCTCTGATACGTGGACTAGACCTTCGATACCTTCAGAGATTTCAGCGAAACAACCATAATCAGTCAAGTTAGTTACGCGAGCTTTAACAACTGCACCTACTGGATAAGTGCCGCCAACGTTATCCCAAGGATCAGTACCTAGTTGCTTAAGACCTAGGCTAACGCGATTGCGCTCACGGTCGAACTTAAGTACTTTAACTTTAAGGTCTTGACCAACTTCAACCACCTCAGATGGGTGCTTGATACGACGCCATGCCATATCAGTGATGTGAAGCAAACCATCGATACCACCTAGGTCAACGAACGCACCGTAATCAGTTAGGTTCTTAACGATACCTTCGATCTCGATACCTTCTTCAAGCTTATTCAATAGCTCTTCGCGCTCAGCTGAGTTTTCAGCTTCCATAACGGCACGACGACTAACCACAACGTTGTTACGCTTTTGATCAAGCTTAATAACTTTGAATTCTAGCTCTTTGCCTTCTAAGTGCGTAGTATCACGGATAGGACGTACATCTACCAATGAGCCAGGTAGGAACGCGCGTACTGAACCGATATCTACGGTAAAGCCACCTTTAACCTTGCTTGAGATAATACCTTTTACGATCTCATCGTTATCAGAGATTTTTTCTAGGATATTCCAAGTCTCAACGCGCTTGGCTTTTTCACGCGATAGTAAAGTTTGACCCATACCGTTATCGACTGCTTCAACTACAACGTCAACCGTATCGCCAACTTCAACTTCAATCTCGCCTTCTTCGCTTAAAAACTCTTCACGAGCGACAATACCTTCAGATTTTAGACCAGTGTCAACTGTGATCCAGTCGTTATCGATGGCGACAACAGTACCTGTGATAACCGAGCCACGCTCAATATCAAGACCTGTTTCTTCGATGCTCGCTTCAAATAGTTCAGCAAATGATTCCATTATATCTACCTTTGTATAGCCGTGGCCTGTCCAGCACAGTACGGATCAAATTTATGAGCATATAAAACGAAATACTGGTTTTATATCTTATATGCTCATATAAAAAAAACGGTTGTTGCTAACAAATTAATTTTCATAATTATTCATTCATTAGCAACAACGGTCTCTAAAGTTCTAACTCGCCTATCGTTATTATAAAAGCTTTTACGGTGTAAGTGCTTATAATGACTATAATTTTACACTAAAACTATCTAGTTTAGGTACTTTTTGTATTATAAATATAAAAGCTTCTTCTTGTCAAAATGCTGTACTAAAAACAGATTCCTTGCGCTTGGCAATGCTGTTTTATTTGTTGATAGACGACATCAGCGTCTACTGTTGAGCTATCAAGTAATAATGCATCATCAGCAGGCTTAGATGGTGCAATAGCACGATTTTCATCACGATCATCGCGCGCTTTAATGGTTGCCAAAATCGAACTATAGCTTGCATTTTGTCCAGCATTTATTAGCTGGGCTACTCGGCGCTGGGCACGAGCCTCAGCGCTAGCGGTCAAAAATACTTTGGCATCGGCTTGTGGAAACACTACAGTACCCATGTCACGCCCATCAGCGACTAACCCCGAACGACTTGCCATATCTTGCTGTAAGTCTAGCAATGCTTGACGAACTTTAGGAAATACTGCAACTTGTGATGCATAACCACCAACTGTCTCATTGCGTATATCAGTACCGACCAACGTCTCATTGACTAAAATATCGATATTACCCGTTGCTTCATTGGGCTGAAAACTAATTATTAATCTCTGAGTCAAGGCGGCAACAGCCTCCTCATCTAGTACGCTCTTTGCCAATAAACCTGCTTCAAAAGCTTTTAGGCCAACGATACGATATAAAGCACCAGAGTCTAGCAGTTGATAATCTAGCTCTTTTGCTAGACGCCATGCTGCTGTGCCTTTACCCGCGCCACTTGGGCCATCAATACAAATAACGGGATAACGCAATGCTTGGCTACGTTCTTCTAAAGCCTTGCTATCAGATGCTTTGAGATCGGATTTTATAGTCATAATACCTAATTAATAGTCATAACACGCAATTAATAATCACAATATCTAATGATAATACCTGCGTGAACTACCTATTATAATTTAGCAAACTATTATAATTTAGTACGACTAGCCGACGCTGATGCAGTTAAACAGGGGCATATTATAGCAAATAAAAACTACTATCACTAGCTTTGTAGACGATATCTTCTGTCGTTTACAAACTTTTATTCAATTTTGCAATCTGTCTACGTTGACGAAAAAAGCGCTTTAGCAATTGGCTACTAGCATGAGCTTGCAATCCTGCAAAAACTTGTATTTGATGATTATAAAAATCTTGCTGGGGCAAATTCATCTGACTACCGACCATACCTGCTCTAGGCTCGCAAGTGGCAAAAACAAGTCTATCAACTCGCGCATGAACCATAGCACCAACACACATCGTACAAGGCTCTAAAGTCACATATAGTGTCGTCTTCAATGGTAGGCGATAATTGCCCAGCTGAGCACAAGCTTGTCTGATAGCCACAATCTCAGCATGAGCGGTGGCATCATGACGTCCTATCGGCTCATTAAATCCTTGACCAATAATAGCGTCATTATGCACTAATACAGCACCAACAGGGACTTCGCCATGTTCAGCGCCCTGCTCTGCTAAAGCAAGAGCATAATGCATCCAACGGGCATCTTCCAATGACCACAATTTGTCAATAGCGGGAGTTGAGTGCGACTTTACTACTGATGGTGTCCTCAAAGGATATGTCACTGGCAATAAACAGTCACAGTTATATCTGTTAATGATAGTCATCGTTTACTGCGGCAATTGCCAGTCAATAGGTGTCTTGCCATATTGTGCTAGATACTCATTGGTTTTCGAGAAGGGTTTTGTGCCAAAAAACCCACCTCGATTGGCGGCTAATGGTGAAGGATGGACTGCGGTTAAGATAAGATGCTTATCGGTATCGATATATTTACCCGCCTTTTGCGCTTTGCTACCCCATAAGATAAACACTATATGCTCGGTTTGCTCATTAATGACATCAATTACTGCATCCGTGAATTGCTCCCAGCCTGCGCCTTGATGACTAGTCGGCTCACCTTCATTTACAGTGAGCGAGGTATTGAGTAATAATACGCCCTGCTCAGCCCAATAAGTCAAATCACCATGTTTTGAAGGCGTAATGCCAATATCGTCAGCCATTTCTTTGAGTACATTATTCAATGAGGGCGGCTTGGGAATAGTTTTGGGTACTGAAAATGATAATCCCATCGCTTGCCCTGGACGATGATAGGGGTCTTGACCTAGAATAACGACTTTAACGTGAGCTAAAGGCGTTAAATTAAAGGCATTAAACATTAGATTGGCAGGGGGATAAACGCTAGTATCTGATTGATAAGCTTCCTTTAAGAAAGCGCGTAGATCGTCCATATTGTTCGATGTCAGCTCATCTTCTAACGCTAGTTTCCAATCCTCTGGCAACTTTACATTATCCAAAATAGCTTTTTTTTCTGCTGCTGTTTTACCAGCTGTTGACTCATCATCTAGCTCGTCAAATAAATTCATAGGTATACATCCTTATTTTTAATTTTTTATAAGCTTTGTGTTTATCTACTTTGTGGTTAATACAATTTAAAAAGGATAGTAGCAAAAAACTCTGTTGCTTTTCATTATAGAATTTAATATTTATACCTCTCACTCTCAACTTAAGCCAAATGGCTACAGATAAATGCTACTAGTCATGTATAAAAAAACGGCTACCGTAGTAACCGTTCGCTTAGATTATATAGCTTTGGATAGATAGCTCGGATTTTAACTAGCTACAGTATCAGGCTCATGTGTTTCAACTACTGTCAGAATGATACGGCTGTCACTTGATCCTTTATCGCTGTTTTTATCTAGATTGACCGCTTCTTCATCATCCATTTGCTCTGGCTCGAGTGTCAGGTGAACGACCCCGCCATTGACCAAGTCGCCGAATAAAATCATCCCAGCCAATGGCTTTTTGATCTCATCTTGAATCAGGCGCTGCATAGGACGTGCACCCATCAAGCGATCATAACCTTTATCCGCTAGATAGTCGCGAACCTCGTCATCAATCTCAAGGGTGACTTGCTTGTCATCAAGCTGCACTTGTAGCTCAACCAAGAACTTATCCACGACAGATACTACCACTGATGCATCCAACGAATTGAATTGAATGATTGCATCTAAGCGGTTACGGAACTCTGGTGTAAAGACCCGTTTGAGTGACTCATTATTATCACGGCTATGATCCTGCTGGGTAAAGCCCATCGACGAGCGACTGATACTATCAGCGCCGACGTTGGTCGTCATAATGACAATAACTTGCTTAAAAATAGCCACTCGACCGTTATTATCAGTCAGCGTACCATGATCCATCACTTGTAATAACAAGTTAAAAACGTCTGGATGCGCTTTTTCAATCTCATCAAGCAAGAGCACGCAATGCGGATGTTGATTGATCTTTTCGGTAAGCAGACCCCCTTGATCGTAGCCAACGTAACCAGGAGGCGCACCAATGAGACGTGACGCAGTGTGGGCTTCCATGTACTCCGACATATCAAAACGTACCAGCTCGACGCCTAGCAAGTTTGCCAACTGACGCGATACCTCTGTTTTACCAACCCCTGTAGGGCCTGCAAACATAAACGATCCAATAGGTTTATCGGGCGCCTTAAGACCTGCACGCGATAATTTGATAGCATCAGCAAGCGTTGCAATCGCCTCATCTTGACCAAATACCAAGCGCTTAAGGTCACGATCTAAATGCTGAAGGATGCTCTTATCATCAGTAGAGACTGATTTGGGCGGAATACGAGCCAGCTTGGCTACAATAGCCTCGATATCATTAACATCAATTTTTATTGGTGCTTTATTACCTTTGACTTTACCTAATCCTGCTGACGTCTCATCGCTATCAGAACCGTCAGATTTCAAGCGATCATTAGCTTTGGCGGTAGCCGATGCATCGAGCATCTCATTATCGCTATCATCGATACTAGTTTCCATATCATCGACATCATCATAATCTGCCGCGTCAATCTGCTTTTCTATGTCAGCAATAAAGCTCTCTTCTGCTTGCATATCATCGGCATCAGGAATGACTCCTAAGCGCTTATAAGCACCGGCTTCATCAATAACATCAATGGCCTTATCTGGTAAAAAGCGCTCATGAATATGCTTAGCAGAGAGCTGTACGGCACTGATTAGAGCTTCATCAGAATATTCAACGTTATGAAACTCTTCATAGCGTGGCTTTAGGCCGCGCAGAATATCAATGCTCTCATCGATGCTAGGCTCTTTCACATCAATCTTTTGGAAACGACGTGAGAGCGCATGATCCTTCTCGAACACTTGACGGTACTCAGTAAAAGTCGTTGAACCGACGCAGCGTAGCTCGCCATTAGCTAAAGCAGGCTTAATCAAGTTAGAGACGTCCATATTACTGCTCATGGATGACCCTGCTCCAATGATCATATGAATTTCATCAATGAACAAAATAGCGTTTGGCTTAGCTTTTAGCGCATCAAGCAACGACTTCATCCGCTTTTCAAAATCACCACGATACTTAGTACCTGCTATCAACGCGCCTATATCAAGACTATAAATGACACAACCGTTAAGAGGCTTAGGCGCTTTATCATTAATGATTAACCAAGCTAGACCCTCAGCAATAGAAGTTTTGCCGACACCTGGCTCACCTACTAGCAATGGATTGTTTTTGCGGCGACGACATAATACTTGCGCAGCGCGTTCAATCTCAGGGCCACGACCAATCAAAGGATCAGTTTTGCCCTCAGCCGCGCGCTGGTTTAAGTTAGTCGCAAACTCAACTAATGGGTCTTTACTGGTCTTCTCAGAAGCACTACGGCGATCGCCTGTACTCGATGCTCTTGGCTCGCTCGCCTCACTCTTCTCTTGACCATGTGATAAATACTGAGTCAACTCAAGACGGCTGATACCTTGCTTTTTGAGTAAATAAACTGCATAAGTATCATGTTCTGAGAACATAGAGACTAAGATGTCTGAGCCTTCAACTAGACGACCGCCACCGATAGACTGTACATGAAAAATAGCTCGCTGCAAAATACGATCAAAGCTTTGAGTGGGCTGCGGCGACTGTTCTATATCTACATCAACAGTGGGCGTATGCTTATTAATATAAGCTTCAAGCTCTGTACGCAGACTTGAAACATTGGCGTTACAAGCCGTTAGGGTATTAGCAGCATGAGTATTTTCAAGTAGCGCTAATAGCAGATGTTCAACAGTGAGATACTCATGAGACTTTTGACGCGCAAGCGTCATAGCTAGACGTAAAGAGACTTCAAGGTGGCGACTTAACATAAGAATTCCTACGGTTATATCTATCTTTATAGGCGGATAGCTTAGTGAATAACATAATTAATCAATTTGGGCGATAAGAGGTATGTTCAATAGCAGTGGTCGTATTATTACTAAATGACAGCAAATAAAAATAATAGAGAATGGTCTCAAACAGTGATGATAATAACAACTATGCTCTCTATTTATATCAACACGATAACTGATTATAGTCAATCGTTTAAGCACGACTAAAATGTATCGAAGCTTATAAATACGTAATAATAACGAGACTAATAAGACAAAAGGCTAGGCTTGACCAGCTACATGAAGATGAATAGGTTAAAAAACTATGAAGTTAACTAAAAGCTGTACTTTATGCGGATTTATGATGATCAGTGAATTATCTGGATTCGTTGCAGGGTAGCTATCTATATAGCGCTATATCCTACAAAATTCAAGGACAATTGATAGAATTATCAGATAGATAATCCTATTACTTTAGGACAGATGAACAATAGAATAATAAGAGAGTTTTGATGTAAAGCGTAGAGGGTGATTAATAATGGTAAGAGCTTTTGACAAATTTTATAACTGAGTTTTTATAACTAATTTCTTATAACTGAGCTCTGTTGAACATTCGATTATAAATTATACATAATTAGGCTAGGCTATAACAGTTAGGCTATAAATGATTGAGCTATTCGCCTTGATGCGGTTCAATTTGCGTGAGCAGTGGGTAGCCTTCGCGATGCGCTAAGCTATTAACTTTTTTGGCTTTGGTTTCAGCAATATCTTTGGGATAGATACCTGCAATACCTTTACTATTATTATGAATAGTTAGCATGATTGCGACCGCCGAATCAACACTATGACGAAATTCTGACTGAAGAATATAAACTACAAATTCCATCGGTGTGTAATTATCATTGTACATTACCACTGCATACATCGGTGGCTTGGCAACCTCAGGTTCAGCAACCAATACATCTGCTTGTGGATCAGTCTCAGCGTCAGGGTTGTCATTTTGAGCACGATGACCTGCAGGCATACTTGGAAAATGCCAGTCACCTACCGTTTTTTCATATATCATTGTCGATTGTTTCATCATAATAAGTTTCAAAAATATAATAGATTTCAAAAATTGGTAGTAATAGAGGTATTGATTACTAAGGTGCTGTCTTTTTATTGGCAATCGTCTTATCAGCAGCTGTATTGACAATAGGGCTTTGATCAGGCTCTGGTAAGTCCAACAACGATAATGGCATACTATCAACCATATCACCTATCGTCCAATCATAGAGCTGCTCGACCTCTTCATCACCTGCTTTTAGAGTCAGCTTCACTTGTGAAGGTTTAAACCCTGTTGGCATGATAAATCGGCCACGTATACGAACAACACCTTGAATAGAGAAGCGCGCTGGGTCTAGCGGCACTTCAACAAAATCATCGTCGTTTTGTAGAGTTAAAGTAGCTGTCAAACTTTGCGCACTGCCTTTGCTACTTAGCATACCAACATCAAAGCCATATTCAAAAGCGTTCTCTGGCAGGGGTTCTATTTTTGCACCAAGTACTTGTAGCGGTAATCCACCATTCTCACTGATGAAGTCAGCATAAAGCTCATTTAACTGATTAACTTGGCTACTCTCAACCGCTAGATCACGCTGACTTTGACGTAACTCATCTAAATTATTTAGGCTAATAGTAAGCTCTTGCTTAGCAGTAGCGACTTGATTGGTCAGTACTTTATTACTGATACGTAAGTCTTTGAGCTCCGTAGTCGCCTGCTCACTATTAATAGCGGCCTGCTGGTTTTCGGATTGTTGCGAGTAATAGCCGCTTTGATAGCCAAGCTTATGACCAAATAATATCGCTACCATTGCGGTAACAATCATAGCAACAGCAAACAGAGCCAATAGCAAAGTATTAGCACCGCGCTGTCGACTACTAATAGTCCTAACAGCAATCTCGTTATGATTGTCACTATACAGTAGTGTCTGCTGTGCAAAATCAGTCGTCGAAATATGTTTTGGATCAGATACACGAGCATGACACGATAAACGTGCAGGCTGCGAGCGCAAGCGTAGGGCAGTCTTAACACGCATTTATACTAGTACTCTTAAACAGTAAAGGCGAGGTATTATAACGGAGTTTACAGCTAATACCTAGCGTACAGCTGTAACCACAGTGACTCAAGGGTAAGGTTACATTGACAATAAAGCAGTTTTACACGCGCTACTTACAATTAATGCCGCTAAATGATAGTCAACTAGATTGGCATCTATTTGTCTTAGTATCATTGACGCGTTGATGGCTGTCATTAAGGAACAATAGGCGCAGCGTTCAACCCTAAGCTTTCCTCAAAACCAAACATTACGTTAAGGTTCTGCACCGCTTGTCCAGCAGCACCCTTAACTAAGTTATCCTGTACGACTAATATGGTCAGCTCATGACGCGTATTATCTTGATAAACAGCAATGCGCAAACGGTTGCTAGCGCGTACACTGCGAGTATCTGGATAAATACCGCTTGGCAAGACATCAATAAAAGCCTCGTCTGCATAACTGCTTGCAAACTCTTGCTGCCAATCGATAGCCATACCCGCCTCAGTAAGCTCTAAATGAATAGAGCTAAACATCCCACGTATCATAGGAACTAGGTGCGGTAAAAAACGTACTCGATGTGCAAACTGGCTGGCGAGTAACTGCTCAAGGCCCTGCTCAATTTCTGGCAAATGTCTGTGACCTGTGACCCCATAAGCTTTGAAATTATCAGTCGTCTCAGCATAATTGAGCGCAAGACTGGCCTGCCGACCAGCCCCTGATACCCCAGACTTGGCATCTATAACAATGCGCGGCTCAATCAGACGTGTATTCTGCTGGTTCTGTAGCAAGATTATTGGCTTTAAACCTAATATCGCTGTCGTAGGGTAACAGCCAGGATTGCCGACTACCAAAGCATTAGCAATCTTGTCACGATTCAGCTCTGGCAAGCCATATATAGCGCTCTTGAGCAGCTCAGGACAAGCGTGAGGCTGGTTGTACCAGTGTTCAAACTCCGTTAAGGACTGCAAACGAAAATCAGCGGCTAGATCAATGACCTTGACACCTTCTTGGGTAAGCGCTTCAGCTTGCTGCATCGCAACGCCATGCGGGGTAGCAAAAAACACCACATCACACTGTTGTAGAGCTGCAAGCGTATCGTCACCCAAGTCACTAAAGACGATGTCAGAGACACCGCGCAGGCTGGGAAATATTTCATCAGCACGAGTGCCTGCTTCGCTGCGTGACGTTAACAAGTCCAGAGAAACTTGGGGATGCGCTGATAATAAACGTATAAGCTCAATACCCGTATACCCTGTACCACCTACGATAGCTGCTGAAATCATGACTTATCCTTTTACTGCTTTATAAGTACGCTATTAAAAACTTGCAAATACAACTCAATCTTATATCTTATATCTTATAGTCATGTACCGCATCGATAAAGACTTTGGCATGATCAGGGTTGACCCATTGAGTAATACCATGACCTAAGTTGGCTATATAGCCTGTTTTTTCACCGCCTGCATAAGCGCTATCAAGCATAAGATTGACCTCGCTACGAATAGTGCTAGGTGCGCCATATAAAGTAGAGGGATCCAAATTACCTTGAATGGCTTTACTACGCTGAATCTTTTTATGCTGTTTGGTCAATTGGCGCTGGCGCTCAGTCAGTACTTGACGAGCACGATCAATCGGCATCGTCCAATCCAACCCTAAAGCATCCGCTTCGCTATCAGCTTGTACATCAAGCCATAGTCCACCGCCTTTGGTGAATAGCACAACCGGTATTTGCGGGTGGCGAACCTTGAGCTCCGCTACGATGCGCTTATTATAGGCATGCGAAAACTCGATGAACTGACGATAACCCAACGCTCCGCCCCAACTGTCAAATATCTGTACAATTTGCGCGCCAGCGACGATCTGCGCATCTAAATAATCGATAACCGCCACGGCAATCTTATCGAGCAATTGATGTAAAAACTCAGGATTACTATATAAAAATCCTTTAGTGTAGCGATAATCTTTTGAGCTACCCCCTTCAATCATATAGGTAGCGAGCGTCCATGGACTACCAGAAAAGCCGAATAAGGGCACTTGACCACCCAGTGCATGACGAATGCTAGTCACTGCACGCATGACATAATCCAATGAGTCATTGACATCAAGTATAGGTAAGCGATCAAGATCGGCCTGCGTGCGAATTGGATGCTTGAATTTTGGACCTTCGCCTGTTTCGAAATACAAGCCTAAACCCATAGCATCAGGAATAGTCAAAATATCACTGAATAAAATAGCAGCATCCAAGTCCATGCGACGTAATGGCTGCAAGGTGACCTCAGTAGCACGCGCGGTATCTTTACATAAGCTCATAAAGTCACCAGCCTCAGCGCGAGTCGCTTTATACTCTGGCAAATATCTTCCTGCTTGACGCATCATCCATACTGGGGTGGTGTCCACGGACTCAAAACGTAATGCGCGCAATAATCTATCATTTTTTAGTGGGGCAAAATTATGGGCAGAATCATTATCGTTAGAACTATTATCGGTAGAATCAGGGGTCTGGTATAAGGCGCTCATGGCCAACTCTCCAAAATAAAATGCGGTTTATCTTAATCAAAAATATAGGGTTATGCCCTACATAGATAGGGCTAAATTATCACGGTGTACCATGACAATACGCTCTTCATTATTACCGAGGATTTTATCGAACTCACCGGTACGCTCACGAGCGACGCGGCGGGCATCAGTGGATGAGAAATTCACTTGTCCAACGGCTAAACGCTCACCTGTATCTTGATTAACGATTTGAACCACTTCGCCTTCATCAAAATCACCGCGTACTTCAACGACTCCTACAGGCAACAAGCTACGATTTTGCTCTATTAACGCTTTGGCAGCGCCTGCGTCAACGATTAAACTACCAGCCATACGTAAATGTGCCGCTATCCACTGCTTACGAGCAATGATTTTATCTTCGTCGTTGGTCGTCAATAAAGTACCAACAGCCTCACCTGATATGACGCGGGTGATGACATCGTCAATCGCACCACTGACAATAACCGTTGGACAACCACCCATAGCCGCCAAACGACCTGCACGAATCTTCGTCAGCATACCACCGCGACCGAGCTTACCGCCATCGCCTGCGATATCAAATAAGTAATCGGCCATAGCGCGCTCTTGACGAATCATTTTTGCATCAGGGTTATCACGCGGATTATCAGTGAATACGCCTTTTTGATCGGTTAAGATAATATATAAGTCAGCGCCAACCATAGCTGCCGCCATCGCGCCTAGAGTATCATTATCACCAAACTTGATCTCATCGATAGTAATGGTATCGTTTTCATTGATGACAGGTAGGACGCGCCATTCTAGCAGTTGAGTTAGGGCGCTTGCGGTATTGAGATAGCGACTACGATTGGATAAATCATCATGAGTGAGCAATAGCTGTGAGCTTTGGATACCATGTTGAATCAGCGCTGACCACCACGTCTCAATCAAGCCCATTTGACCGATTGAAGCACAAGCTTGTAGGGCTGCCAGCTTTTTGGGGCGCTCCTCTAAGTTCATGCGTACTACCCCTTCAGCGACCGCGCCTGAAGATACCAATAGTACCTCAACACCATTATTATGCAGCTTTGCTATTTGCTTTGCCCATTCATATATAGCGGTTCTATCAAGTCCGCGACCATTATTAGTCAATAATGATGAACCAATTTTGACAATAACGCGCTGAATATTGAAATCACGCTTTTGCTTAATAAATCTCGGCTCAATGGTCTGTTCAGTACTATCTGTCATGAGAACTCCTATTAACTATCTATTATTATTTTACAATCTATATCAAAACTTATTATCAAAATTTTTAGAGTACATAGATTTAAAGCACATAAGCTTAAGGAACATGAGCTCTAAGGAACATAGACAACTTCGACACCATCGTCATCATCCAAATCGTCGTCAAAGTCTTCATCAGAAACATCCGTTCCTTCACGTTGGGCTTTGCGAGCTGCCCGATAAGCTTCGCGCTGAGCTTCAGTATTGCGACGGACTTCAACCTCTAAGCGCTCAAAACGTGCTTTTTGCGCTTCGGCAAATTCCGGATCTTCCTCTTCACGCTCACGCTCAAGCTCGATCTCATTCATCAAATGATACTTGACCGCATCAGTACCATCGCCCGTTAAGGTTGAAGTGCGAAATACTTCACCTGTCCAACCAAGTTCAGTGACGATATGATTGCATAGCTCATTTAGCTCTTGCTCATCGATAACTTGATCAATCTTATTCAACACTAATATCTGCGGCAGATTAGCCAGTTCAGGCGAAAAACGCTCAAGCTCGTTGAGAATAACCCGCGCATTACGTACAGGATCTGTTGCATCAATAGGCTGAATATCGACAATATGCAGCAGGCGACGGGTACGCGCGACATGCTTTAAGAAGCGAATGCCGAGACCCGCGCCCTCTGATGCTCCCTCAATCAATCCTGGAATATCTGCCATCACAAACGAGCGATGACGACCAATATCGACTACGCCTAAATTGGGTACGATAGTGGTAAACGGATAGTCGGCAACCTTTGGTCTGGCCGCAGATACTTGACGGATAAAGGTCGACTTACCAGCATTTGGCAAACCAATTAAGCCAACATCAGCGACGACTTTTAGCTCAAGTTTTAACACCTTTAACTCACCTTCAAAACCAGAAGTGGCTTTACGCGGTGCTTGGTTGGTTGAGCTTTTAAAATGGGTATTACCTAAGCCGCCGTCACCACCTTTGGCAATCAATAGCGTTTGGTCAATCTCAGTCATATCACCAATGACTTCATCGGTCTCAGTGTCGATGATAGTGGTGCCGATAGGTACAGGTAGATATACATCGTCAGAGCCTTTACCTGCACAGTTTTTGCTATGACCGTTTTCACCACGCATCGCATCGTAACGGCGAGTATAACGATAATCAACTAAGGTATTGGTGTTGTCATCAGCAATAACATAAATATCACCACCTGTGCCACCATCACCGCCATCAGGTCCACCGCGAGGCACGTATTTTTCTCGACGGAAACTGGCGATACCATTACCACCGTCACCCGCTTTTACCGTTACGACGGCTTCATCAATAAATCGCATGCTTCAATCCTTAATTGTCAATCGTTCTGTGTGGTGCAAATTTTATAATATAAATGTCATCTATACTTTATTGAGATGTTTTTTATTCCGATGTACTTTGTATTTTTTACTTTAATCAAAATTGTCACGGCTCAAAATAAGTCGTAATTCACGTCTTAAAATAAGCAATAGTAGTAACAAAAACACCCGATAACCAAACAGACTATCGGGTGTAGTAGATCTAAATAGTGTTACGGCTCAGTATAACAGTTACTGCTACTAGCAAACTATAAATAAGATGCGATATCGATAGATGCTGACCAAATCGTAAACGCATTTTATCATCTAGTTCTTATTATTAGCTACAAAACAGCCCTATGCTGGAATTTGCGCATAATGAATACCAGCCATCTGCGTGGCCAAGCGCAATACTTGCGTGCTGTATCCTACTTCATTGTCATACCAGATGTAGACCGTTGCATGATTGTCAGTGACGATAGTCGCCTGCGCATCTACGATACCAACGTGTTTCGTACCGACAAAATCAGTTGATACCGCCTCATTTGAGTCAGTATAAGCGATTTGCGATTGCCAAGCATGACTATTAGCAGTATCACGCATAAACTCATTTAGCGCCTCACGACTCTCTGGCGCGGTTTTTAGATTCAGATTTAAGATAGCTAAGCTGACATTTGGTGTAGGAACACGTATGGCGTTACCTGTCAGTTTACCGCTCAGCTCAGGTAGTGCTTTACCGACCGCTTTGGCAGCGCCTGTGCTAGTAATAACCATATTTAGCACTGCACTACGACCACGGCGATCCGCTTTATGATAATTATCAATTAAGTTTTGATCGTTAGTAAAGGAGTGAATAGTCTCTACATGACCGTTTTCAATACCATATTTATCATTTAATACTTTTAGCGTTGGGGTAATCGCATTAGTAGTACAGCTTGCGGCACTAACAATAGTGTCCTCGCCGACGGTATCATTATTCACGCCATAGACAACGTTTTTGATATCGCCGCCAGCAGGAGCTGTCAAAAGAACTTTATTAACGCCTTTAGATTGCAAATGCTTACCAAGCCCTGCTTCGTCTTTGAATACACCAGTATTGTCGATAACTAACGCGTTTTCGATACCGTAATCAGTATAATCAATCTCACTTGGATCTTTGGCATAGATAACTTGGATAAAGCGACCATTGATCAGTAAGCCATTATTATCCTCATCCACGCTCACACTACCCAAAAAGCCACCATGAACAGAATCACGCTCAAGCAAAGAGGCACGCTTGGCTAAATCACCAGCTGCTGCAGGACGCACAACAATAGCTTTTAACTGCAACCCTTTAACGCTTGAAGCTTGTGATAACAATAGGCGCGTAAGCACACGGCCAATACGACCAAAGCCATAAAGCACGACATCAGTTGCGCCATTAACATGACTCTTATCATGGCTGATACTGGCTAGCGCTTGCTGTATATCACTGTCATTGGCAATCAATTGACCCACATCAACGCTGGTAGACTGAACATCGCTTGCTGCTATAGCTTTGACCATCTTTAGCGTATCTGCAATCGCAATAGGCTGACTGCCTTGATGACGAATAGCGGCTTTTTGATGTAGTGCTAGTACTTGATTGATCGAACTCGTATCTATAGCTTCACCAAATAAAGTGACTTGCACATCTTGCTCGTTATAAAGCTTATTCAATAAACCCGTTAACTCAATGACTTGTTGTTCTTGATTATTATAGTCGGTTAAACGGTCTTGATGTAATTGACGTAAAGTCGCAGCGTTGCTCACAAGAGACATCCTTATAGTTTGATAGAATAATGAATAAAACAAGTAATACGATTAGGTTTTAAAGCGTTATGACGTATAAGATTAAAATTTTTTGCAGAAAATGAATAACAGTAGCTATTAAGCGCAGCAGGCCAAGAACAGCGGAAATAAAATAGCTATGCAAAATAATATAACCTTGCCTACTGTCTACAATATTGACCTGCTCACTGGCTTAAGTTATAGGTTGAAGCGCGAAATATAACTTTGTGCCAAGCATTATTGATGTAAATGATTAAATCGCCTAGATTTTAGCTTAAAAAGTCTTATTTTGCCAGTACTAGCCTAAATTACTGTTATAAGCATTATTTATAAACATTACTGATAGACATCATTTAAAAAATTTTAAAAATAAAGCCTGCTAATCGTAGCAAGCTTTTAATCAACTTTGACTCTACTTAACAATTAAGGAACTAAGTTAACCGTCTGATCAGACTGTGTGGTTAAAGTGAACTCTCTTAAGTCATACCCTTGTTCCTGAGCGATTTGACGATATTTAGCATAAGTTTGCTGCGAAATATTGGGTGTACGTGCTAGCAGCCATAAATTGTCTTTATCAGGCGTGCCAACTAATGCCGTTCGATAATCGGCATCGCGAGCCAAGACCCAATAATCACCACGGCCTACTGGCAACCAGCGAATCCATGACGGTAAAAAACTCACTTTAAGCTTACTGCCAGTATCATCTGTGGGTTTTGCAAGGCCTTCAGAGACCATGACTTCCCCATTATCTTTGACGCATTTATTAGTGACCGTAATTCCTGAATCATTTTCTCTAGCCGTATAGTTCGCCGTTACATCGCTAGCGCAATTACGCTGAAAATATAAAGGCAAACGTCCGATCTCATACCACGTACCTGCATATTGTTGCAGATCAACGCTATCAACAGTCGTTGGTGTTGTTGCAGATTTATAGATAATATCTGATGGTTCAATATCTTTTGTGGTCATACTAACTTTATCAGCTGCCGCTGCTGCGCTATTTAGCATGACGGGTGTATGAACTGGCGCTGCATAAGCTGAAAACGCGGCTAAAGGTATAATAATGGCTAATGCTATGCCTGTATGCTTAATTAAACTACTCATAAATACTCGCTCTGATACCTTAGGATTTTGTTTGATAGTAGCTGGTTTCGCTCTTGAATCTAATAGCGTATCTGTCCGATGTTCATCCACACTTTTATCTATCATATATAGGCCGTCTGCATCTACAGGCTCTCTCATATCTATATATTGAATAGTACAATCTATAGAGCTATCGCTAGTAGAGCTGCCATTACTATAACTGCACGCAGCTTTCTTGTAGCCACCATCCACATTTATAGGCTGCTCTACATAAGGCGCACCTGAAACAGTAGTATGGTTTCTATTATTATTGGCATTAGCAATGACTGACGCCATTGCCTCGAATAACTCGCTCTCATAACTTGCATCATTACTAGCAAAAATAGCTTGCTCTTCATTATTGTACGTCATGTAGTCTGTGCTTAATAGCTGACTGGGCTGACTGTACTGTTGCAGATGAGAACCGGCTGCCTCAAAGTCATTCCATTCTGACTTAGGTAACTTATTGGTTTTCATAAAACACCATATTAGGTTATAAATTATTGGAATTAAAAAGCTTATACAGCTTTCAATTTGATAGCTTATAGTAATAGGGTATTGTTTTTCATAACAGTGCCACTATGTAGGGAAAAGCAACGGTTTGTAATTAGTTTTGCCTTGTGTTTGTTATTAGCCTTTTATAGTTACTGCTGTGTAAATAGTAGTAAAAACAACTATTTATATTGAAATTTATTTTAATCGTGCAGAAATTGCCGGATACCTGCAATACTCACCGCGCCATAAGTACTGGCTAAGTCATACATATTTGGGTATAAACCGCCCAATGCTATAACAGGTATATCTGCCAATTGTGCCAACGTAGACCACTGCCTCCAGCCTAAAGGATTGTCATCAGGATGGGTATGAGTAGCTAATACTGGCGAGATAAAAACCCCTATCACAGGTGGCAGATGCTGTTGTAGACGCATCTTAGCGATGGCATTAGCTGCTTGTATACTCTGTACATCATGACAGCTTAATATCAAAGGCTGTTCGATATAAAGGCGCTTATTATCATCATAATTAACTCGTAAATTATGAAACCAAGTGAGTACTTCAGCGTGATTAAGATGATACGCAGCTAATTGTGGCCTTAAGCTTTTATAATTTAAATCTTTATTTTTTATTCTCACATCAGTAGTTGTTTTTTTAGTAGTTGTTTCAAAAGTATCAGAACTATCAATACCCCTACTACTTTCAACAGGTAATATGGCCATAATGTCTGAACGCGATTGTAGGATTAAAGCGGCAAAGTGGCTGGCTTGCTTATCTTTTAGTCGCACATATACCCAAGCGTTGTTGGCAATGTTTTGCTGATGAAACCTTAGCCAAGCCTCACAGCTGTCCAATTGAGTCGCAAAATGGGCTAGCGGATAAGTGATAGTGATAAGCTTGGGCAATCTTAACCAAGCTAATATCGTGGTATTCGCCGCTGGCAAATTATATTTATTCTCTAACAAATCAGCTTTATCTACCCAAACCAAAGCTTGTCCCTCAGGGCCAAAATCGTCACCCTTATGCTGCTGATACTGCGCGGCGCTTAGCTCAACTCTATAAACGTGCAGGCAAACTTGCTTATCGCCATAATCATGATGCAAACGCCCAAGCTTGAGGGCGTTATTGCCGCTAATATCGATAGCAACCTCCTCGCTAACCTCACGAATAAGCGCTGCTTGTGCTGTTTCATTAGTATCTATTTTGCCGCCGACGAACTCATAACGATCGCCTTGGTGTTGGCTTGCATCACGGTAGCCTAGCAGATAGTGCTGCTGATAATGGATGACTGCGACTGCGACATTTACTACTTGAGCACTTGACTCGTTCGCAGTAACCTTTCCCGATTTGGCTGATAAGTTATGTGTCATAAAATGACCTATATAATAAGTTCTATTTGTTTTTAACCATAAATCTAAGAGTCTAACTTTATCTAAACACATAAGTTTATATAATAATGCTCACTGATTTACTTATTAGCTTGCAAAGTATAAGATTTTAAATGATAATGATTATCGTTACTTAGTTGAAGCCTCGTTCTATTTATATAGCATAGCTCGCTAAGTGCTAACTATTATAAACCTAGCCAATTATCAAAAGGATTTTATTATGAGCGTTGTGATCTCTCGTTATCTAAACTGCCGTGACAACCGCTTGCCTACTATGCAGTCCCAACATTTATTCGCCTTGACTAAAGAGGTGCGCATTGAGCATGAAGGCGAAGAATATCGCTTGCGCTTGACCCGTAATAATCGTCTCATTTTGACTAAATAAGTCGCCTATATTATTTGTATCCTTATTTCTTAATAAAGATTACTTAATAAAAAATCATGTAATAAAAGCTAACTAATAAAAAACGCCTCTAAGGGCGTTTTTTATTATCTATCAAATGGTTAGAATTTCAGGCTGTAGACGACATCGA
This sequence comes from Psychrobacter sp. M13, assembly GCF_030718935.1. Taxonomy (NCBI): domain Bacteria; kingdom Pseudomonadati; phylum Pseudomonadota; class Gammaproteobacteria; order Moraxellales; family Moraxellaceae; genus Psychrobacter; species Psychrobacter sp. M13. Next base: position 1,115,691 of record NZ_CP132194.1, on the reverse strand, counting down.
CAGCGTTTTCGGCGGCTGAGGTAGCCTCGACATAAATACGCCGCGTCAACTGATAACGAATAGACAGACTGTTTTGAGCATTGAACACCCCTACGCCATAACGAATATACAGATCAGGACTGATATAGCCTGTGACATTCAGGTTAGTATCCTCACTATTGCCCGAAGCTTCAACGGTTAAGCCCTGTAGACCGAAAGCTTGACCTATCTGATTGGTCAAGCCACGCGTACTATTTAGGCCAAAGTTAAGGCCAGCTGCCGCTAAGTTATTAGTGACTTGCGACTTAAATCCTTGCTCACTAATTTGACTAGGACTACCGTCATCTATTCGACCCGTTACTAGCGCATTCATGGCTTGCTGCTGGGTCAGACCTGCATTATTAAAGACGACGATATTTGGACTCTCAATGGTACCTGTGACTCGAACCCCTACCGTATCATCGTTGATGATTTTTACCGCCTCGATACTTAAGTTCGGCTTTAGAACATCACCATTGAAGCGTACTTGACCATAATTGAGTTCTAAATTCTGTCCAAATGCATCAATCTTGGTACGACGCGCTACTTGTACTACACCTTTAGCGCGCATGACCCCTGTGCCACTTTGAGTGATATTTAAGGCGCCAGCTAATGGGATAACCGCCCCAAAACCACGGAAATTAATATCATCGCCCAAATCAATCCCGATATCGGCATTGATAGACCAAGGCTTGGAGATCGCTAATACCTCATCGATATTGCCAATCAAACGTCGATCGAGCACGACCGCATCTTCAGTTTGAGTGATGATATCTTCACTGGCCTCTGGCGGTCGAATCGTTGCAGAGGGCACGCTAATCGCCCCTGCGATATTGACGTACTGATCCGTTGGTCGCACGATAATATCGATATCTGGATTGACTTCAGCCAAAAGTAGCGGTGGCTGAGTCAAGACTAAGCGCTCCCCTACGATGCTAAGCTTAGCTTGTAGCTTTTGTCGCCAGTCGATAGTACCGTCCAAAGTTCCTGTCCCTGTCCCACTATTGAACGTACCATCGACAGTGGCTTGAGTACCCCGAATCTTAGCATCGACATTAATTTTGGAGAGATTAACAGGTAGATCAAGCATAGCGACTCGTCCATCAACCAGCTTGACATCACCATAAAACTGCGGCTTATCGAGTGTGCCGCCAAGTCCACCTGCCATCGTGATATTACCTTCTAAGACTCGCATACCTGGGAAGAAGGGTTTTAAAATAGCAAGGTTTAGCTCATTTAGTACCACAGCCCCTGAGATTGGTTTTGGCGTTTTATAGGGATCAACAATCACCTCGGCATAACCACGAGCACCGCGCCCCGTATTAATATCAGTACGCAGCTTTAAGCCCTCAGGCACAGAGACCGCTATCAACGAGACCCGCTTATAAGGCAGAGTCACAGGAGCGGCGTCACCATCTTGAATCAGACCGATTTTGCCATTATCTGAATACAGCGTCGTGTTGATCGTCGGTGGACGCCCTTTTTGCCAGCCCACAATCGCCTTGCCATTGATTTTGCCGTGCCAGTCAATGTCTTTAGGCAAAAACACGGAGAACAAAGAGGTGTCAATCTTCTGTACGGTAAGGTTCACTTGTCCGCTTGTGGCAGAAGCCACTAAGTTTTCGCGCAAACATAACTTGCCACTTTGATCTGTTGCCTGCCAGCAATGCGCGGCTAGCTGCACTTGTAGATCGTTAGCATCAGTTTTAGGTAGATTCACAATCAGCTGTGCAGGTTGCACTTGAGCCAGCGTGGCGTATTGCGACTTGATTTGACCTTTACCTATCGCCCCAGACCAGCTTAGCTTGTCACGATTAAAGCCGCCTTTGAGGCGCGCGGCTATGTTTAGCTGCTCATTAGCAATAGCAAGATTCACAGTATGCGCTTGCTCTGTCCCATTAAAGGCTGCATTAACACTCTTAAAAGTCTGACCTGCAGCGTCCAAGCCCTCAGCGCTAATCACGAGCTGACTTGGGCTATTGGCAAGATTGACTACTTTACCGCGAATGCTGCCTTTACGTAAGATAAAGCCTGGCAGTGAGATGCGCTCGCCCACTAAATCAATATAAATCGTTGGTAATGCTTGACCCTCAGGCTGAGACAGAGTAGCACCACCTGTGACCTTACCTGCTAGATTTTCTGAGAGCTGATCGAGACTGGTAATATTTATCTTAGTCTGTAATTGCTTGGCATTGCCGTTAGCGGTCAGATAATTATCACCCCAACGTAGCACCAAATCATTGGCATTAAGGCTATCGATTAGCGCATTGACTTGCTTGTATTGCGCTCCAGCATCTTGCGCTTGCAAGCGCTTAAAATAGCTGGCGATATCCTCTGGTAGATTAAGCTTGGCTGATAAGCTACCTTTTGCGCTCAACGCCTGCCCTTTTAGATTGCCTGATAAATCAATCTGTTTTAGGTTGATAACTTGCTGAGTTTTACCCCAACTACCATTCGTGTCAATCGAGCCTGTGATAGCGCTTGGAATATTCTTAACGAAATAGCCCAAATTAAAACGATCCATCACCGCATTAATATCCCAAGCGATGCCGCGACGCACATCAACCGTGCCTTTAGCATCGATACTGCCTGCCGCGCCTACATGACGTAAACGCTTAAGGCGAATCAGCTGCGAGTCGCCACTAGCGTCGATAGTCAGCTTGCCTGCTGGTAATTGCTCAGCATCGAGCATCCCATCAAAGTTGATAGCAAAACGTTGCAGCTTGCCTTTGGCATTAGCATTGCTATTAGGTGCTGATTGCCACACGCCGCTGGTAACCAAATCGCCCGTCAAAATAGCGGGGTTATTCGGCAGAAAATATCCTAAATCAAAATTATCAAAACGTCCGTTAACTTGCCAGCCAAGATCTTTACGCAGATCGATAACGCCTTTGGCTTTTACCGCTCCCGCTTCGCCTGCATAATTGAGCTTACGTATATTAATGAGCTTTGTGCTGCCACCAGCATCAATAGATAGCTTGCCTTTTGGCACATCAGCGGTGTCGATTTGACCATCAAAACGCGCATCAAATATTGACAGCTCACCATTAATAAGATCGACTTTTGCGTCGCCTGCACCTGTGATACCTATACCGCGATTATCTTGCGTATCATCCAGCTTAACTTGTAGATCCGTATCATTAAAGCTGATGATATGACGCTGAGCTTTGATACGGTTTTTGCTAATATCTAGCAGGCGCCCGCGCGCGCTAATATTACCGGTCAGGCGCTCAAGCGGCAAATCGCTACGGTAGTTTTTAGGCAGTAGACCCGTAGTACGAGCATCTATTTGCCACGTTAGTGGGCGTTGATTGGTCGCTAATTGAATTTGGCCTGTCCCTGCCAAGTCTCCAACTATTCCTTTATAATTAAGGCGATTAATGTCAATGACGTTGCCGTTCTTACGTATTTGTAAATCATAATTGCCTTTGGGCGCAGCATTTAGCTCATTAATAACCGCATCCGCATCGACAGACAGCCGTGAGCCACGAACCGTGACATCAGCCTGCCCACTTGGACTATCGATGTTGCCGATATTAGGAATAGCGGTGCGCTTAAGATTACGCCATTGAGCATTTATAAATAAAGGCGCAGGCTGTTTGGAGCGCACAGGCTTTTTGCCTTGGACAATATTGGCATCAATAGTCTCGCCATCACGCTGACGCAGATCGACATCGACTTCTAAATTGCCGGCTATATTTTTTTGCTGAAAGTGCAATCCCAGCTTGCCATCTAATTTTTGTGGTGCATAAGCTTGATATTCGCTATATTGCTCAGGGATAACACGGCGTATATCAAAATTACGCCCAAAAGCGTTTATCTTCGCCTCAAAGCTATCTTGCCAACCTAAAGTCCCTTGTGCTAGTAACTGTCCTGCTGGCACATTGGCATTGAGCTGCTCAATATTTAGCTTTTTGTCTGCTAATACTAACAATGCTCGCGCTTGATACTGACCTGAAGGAATATCTTTGGCCGTAAGATCGGTATTGATGCGCAGACTTATCTCAGAGAGTACACCTGAGGCGTTTAGCACCCCTTCTTTGAGATGAATATCTTGCGCATCTGCATAAGGAATAAGCAGATCATCCCATTGCAATTTGGCTTGGAATGGGGCATCACTGGATAACCCTTGGATGACGATATCACCGCGTACATCACCCTCATTATAACGGCTACGTACTTTACCTACCGTACGCTTTAAGGTTCCCGTTGCCGTAATATTGAGTGGGTCTACATAAGCCTTTTCTAACCCACTAACCTCAACGATAGCGCTCAGATCTAACGGATAATCACCTTGCAGATCAATACTACCTTTTAGAGCGTTAATTTTGACAATATCGGCATAGCGTAATCTGCCGCGGCCAACGGAAACTTTGGTATCGACCCAAGTTAGATCCCGAGCATCAATATCGTGGATAATGACAGGCTCTTTGGTCACTTGGTTATAGACGATGGTTTTTATTTTTGCCTGATCAAAGCGCAAATTGACGGGTAGCTGAAGGGTTTTATAATCAAAAGGCTCACCGGTCGGTGGCTTTTGATTGATGATTTCGATGCGCCCAATATTGGCATCACGTAAGTGTACTTCTTTAGCAAACAGCGCACGCCAGCCTATTTTTACATAAGCTTTATCGACTACTATCTCAAGATCATCTGTCGCCTCGATATCAATATCAGTCACCCAGATACCATCGCGCAGATTACCACTACCGTACTTGAACTCAATACCTGTCTCAGCACTTACCTTATCCAGCAAAAACTTAGTGCCAGAGTCTGTGCCTGCCAGATAAAAGAACACCGCAAACATAATCACGAAGACAATAAGGATCAAGATCAATAGTTTGATCAAGAACGATAGCGGATACCAACGGCGCAGCGCGCGCGCATCTCTTTGTGCTGGATCTTGCATTGGATCTTTAGGAGGCGTGGTATTATCAGGCAACATGACACTCAACTGCATTAAAAAATATCATAACTAATCAACGATTAGCATGTTTTGCTTAGGACTGGTTTTGTTTAAAGTAAGTTAAATAGCTTCCTTTAACGACCAGCATTATAAGGGCGATCCGATAAAGAAGTGTAGTCTAACAGGAATGCTCTCCTCAGAGACCCCAGCGGCGACATCAACTCGCACTGTGCCAACTGGCGATGCCCAGCGGATACCAACACCTACACCAACTTTAGTTTCAGTGTCAAAATCGGTGTCGTAGGCGTTACCTACATCAGTGAATACCGCGCCTCGAAAGCCAGGGATAAACTCGTAGTTATACTCAGCGCTACCGACTGCTAGTACTTGACCGCCTGTTAGATAGCTTTTATCAGTTAAAGGCGATTCAAATACAGGCGATAGACTCTCATAATCATAGCCACGAATGCTCCGATCCCCGCCTGCAAAAAAGCGCAACTTATATGGCACACTATCAAAGTCATCAGCCCAAATATAGCCAGTATTAAAACTACCCAATAGCTGATGCTTATTATCCTCTCCAAAACTATATAAGCCGCTGACCCCTGCTCTGACAATCGCCATATCGGTATCGGTCGCTAGGCTCTCAGTGCCGCCCTCAATACTATAATACTGGCGTATACCACTGGTAGGATTGATCACATTATTGACATCGGTCTTATTAATGCCATAACCAAATAACAGCGCCTGTTGAGTAGGTTTTGAGAAAATAAATTCTATAGGGGTGTCCTGTAAATCAATCTCATCTACCCCTGACTCTAGTTTGTCCAAGCGATAATTGACAAAATAGCTGCTATTCCAGCCACTATCTTTACGGATGTTACGAGCTAAAGCGGCTTTTAGAGTTTGGGTCGACAGATCAAAAGTACTTTCGCCTTTATCAATAACTTCTTCTTCATAGGTCAGACGCGCCTCAATCTTATCATTAAGCGGATGCTTCCAAGGACGACTGCCATAGACCGTAGCGTTTTTAGTAATCCTTGAGAGCTCAACCTCAGCCCCTGCTTGATAACCTTGGCGATTAATCAAGTTATAATCGATCTTACCCGTGGCGCGCACCCCTGTATCAGTGCCATAACCTAAGCCCACTTGGGCATCGCGCGGCTTATCGGAAGATACAAACACATACAGGGGTACTTTTTTATTTTCTTTAACTTGTGCTGGAGTGATACGACCCTCTAAAGTTGGCGGTACAAAATTTTCATCCCTAAAGGCTCTCTCTTCATCAGGAATGATCTTTTTAACCACGTTACTAATAGAGTCACTTATTTTACCTAAGAAGTTTTGCGCCTCCTCCTCTTTTTCATCCAGTACTCGATTATTAGGTAGCTGGATTAAGCGCGTTGCTTTTTGCTTAATTGCTTGTAGCTTCTCGCTCGTTTGCTCATCAACTTCAAATTCAATAGGGGCGATATCAGCGGGATCACCGATTGCTGCATTGTCTGAACTGGCGCTACCCGCTATAACTGTACCAGTACCAGTACCAGCATTCTCATCGGTAGTGTTATCAGCGCTACTAGCTTGGCCTAAAGTCGCATTACTATTGTCGTTACTGCTGTTATTACTATTGCTAATAGTCTGATCGCTATCGACATCAGGATCTAAGTCGCTCTCGCTATTGGCAGGTACATTATCGAACGCTAAAGTGCTGGCGGCACTGCGAGCATCAGCTGGTAAGATGGATTCTACGTTTACGGTATTAAAGTAGCGCGTGGCGGATAAGTCATTACCAAACTTGGTAATAGATGGACGATAAAAAGGATCGCCCGCCTCAAAGTCGAACATCTGCTGTAATAAACTTAGTTCAACAGGCAATTTGGCAGGATCTCGAGTGAGAGTATTTGTGGCCTTATCATAAGTGAAGAACACCACCTCGTCAAACTCATAACGATCGCCTGTATTGTACACCAGCGACACATCAGCAGTATTATCAGGCAAGATAACATCCACTGATTTATTGAGCCAATACTGGTCAAAATAGCCATAAGTGTTGCTCAGTGACTCAAGAGCCGCTTTGCTATTCTTGTAAACACGATGATTGAAAATATCACCTTCTTGCGGTGCAAGCTTGGCCTCAAGCTCTTTAAATTCAGGTTGCTCGATACCCGCGCCACGAATATCCACTATGCGACTATCCACCCGTACTGGCTCACCAAGCTTTTCAATAATAACATCGATAGTATCGCTATTAGACTGGCGCAATTTTAAGCTAATATCGTAATAACCAACAGCGCGAGCAGCATCCAATGCAGATTGACGCAAGCGTGGTAGTGCTGCGGTAAAGTCAACCACTGACTGTACGGTAGTGTCATCCAAGGCCGCTTTGATATTGTTTATCGGTTGAATATCTTTATCCGCTTTAATCAGTGTTGTGGTGCTAACGCCATTTTTATCGGTAGCCGCTTGTTGCAGATAGACGGTAGTCTCAACGTGCGGCAAGGCAACAACGCCACCATTGAATAGTTTATTGTAAGCGCGTTTAACAAGGCTCTCAGAGTTACGGGCACTGAGCTTGGGCTTGTTGGCCTGCTCAACGCCTTCGCTCAGCGCTTGCTCATCCGTCGCCACTTGGTACTCTGGTAAGTAATCATCAGGATCTAACGTATTATCGGGCGTCGCTTGGTCACCATTGTCAACGATATCAGGTACTCTACCTGCGCCAGCTTGTGCCTGAATATCTTGGGTCTGATTACCAGCGTCTGTAACAGGCTTACCTTGTTGCTGCGCCAAAGCTTGCTCAGGACGGGCTTGTTGAGTGATATCGGCGCTAGGGTCTACTTGCCCACTACTGACAGCGTCACTGACTTGAATAGGACGGGCCATAATCTCAGCCACTTCCTCGACATCTTGCTGATCCTGAGGCATATTTAGGGTTTCAAGGTTACTAGGCGTCGGCAAGCTGGCTTGATCAAGCTCACTGTCAAACCCAATAGGTGGCTGAGCGCTATCTAAAGTAGCGATAGGTGCGTCAAAATCGTTACCACTAGTAAAGATATCGTCATTGAGACTACTGTCAAAACCACTGTTGTCAGAGTCATTATTATAATCATTAGAAACAGCGTCTTGCTGATTATCTAAAATATCAAGCGCTGCAAGCTCACTCTCAATCTGCTCAGGGGTCATCATCTGATAGCCACTTCGCTGTATTTGCTGCGCTTGTTGTTGTAGCTGTTGCTCTGAGAGAGCAGTTTCATTACCAGCATTAATACTATCGCTATTATTGCTTATAGCTTCATTGCGAGTAGTGCTATTACCTTTGCCGTTGTTGTTTATATTCTGTTGGTTGTACTCTTCTAATACCGAGCGATCAATAATACCCTTTTCGACTGCGTTTTTTAGACGTAAGGCATCTAGTACCGTGTCATCATCTATATCGGCTTTGGTAGTGAGAGATGCATCACTCTTGACGATGTTATTGGCATTACTGTTAATATTGCTGTTAGCATTATCAGCTGCCATTGCTGGCGTCATGGTTATCACTAGACCTAAACTGCTAGCAAGGGCGGTAAATAAAGCGGATCTAGCAAAATGCTTACGCGGATAAGACGCAAGCAAATACCGAGTGCAAGAGCGGTTTGACAACGCTATAGTATGAGTAGTTGGTAGATGATCTACACCAAGTAATGAAGCTTTAGACGGATGATTCATAATGACTTATTTCCTATCACTTCATTTGGCATAAATTAGCTCATAAGTATTGAATTTCAGTTAATATCTGTTAAAGCTTGCAAATAATAACTGAGTTAAATATTAAATCATAGCATCGAAAACAGGTTTTTATTGCAAACCCTTGCTATTATACGGCCTTATAATGATAAAACCTATCTTATATTTAGATAAGTTTTTGATAGTGCTAACTATTATTTATTTAAAGCTTATTTAAATCTCTAAAAGCTTGCCCAAACCACTAGACGTTATATGCTTGTAGGAGCACTTATGGCCAGTCAGTTTCAATTATTTAAGCGCAAGCGCTTTAGTGCGATGTTTTTTACTCAGTTTTTGGGTGCCTTCAACGATAATGTCTTTAAGCAAGCCTTGATATTAGTACTAACTTATACCGCTGCCAGTCAGCTTGGGGTCGAAGTCAGTATTTTGAACAATTTGGCGGCTATGCTATTTATCTTGCCCTATTTCTTATTTTCAGCCTTGGCAGGTCAGCTCGCCGATAAGTTTGAGAAGTCTAAGCTGACGCGTTTTGTCAAGCTGCTTGAGCTTGTTATCATGGCAGTGGCTGCAGTAGGTTTTATCTTTGAATGGTATCCACTGCTTTTTGTGGCACTGTTTTTGATGGGCACTCATTCTACTTTTTTTGGCCCAATTAAATACGCCTATCTACCGCAAGCCATGAAAAAGGATGAGCTGGTCGGCGCTAACGGTTTATTTCAAATGGGTACGTCATTAGCGATATTACTCGGTATGATTATCGCTGGGGTATTAACGCAGTTGCCTCAGTCGCTGTATTGGATCAGCGCTACCGTCTTGATCGTGGCAGTGTTAGGTTACATGGCAGCGCGTTTTATCCCAGTGACGCCTGCGATGCAGCCTGATCTCAAAGTAAACTGGAATATTTTTACCACTAGCGTGGCGACCGTAAAATACTTATATTCGTTACCGTTTTTATTCTTTGTCATCTTAGGTAATAGCTGGTTTTGGTTTTATGGAGCGACGTTTTTGACTCAGACGCCAGAGGTCAGCAAAGTTATCTTACAAGGTGATGAGTCCATCGTTATTTTTTTATTGACGCTGTTTTCAGTTGGTGTATCGATCGGCTCGCTATTATGTAAGACTCTGACCAAAAACCAAGTCAGTTTACGCTTGCTACCTTTTGGTATCGCAGGGTTGAGTATATTTGCTATCGATCTTTATTTTTCGCTGTCAGGATTGAACATAGATACCGGTGATACTCTGCTAGGTATCGGCGGTTTGTTGGATATAACAGGCAGCTGGCGCGTATTTGTAGATTTGTTCTTTTTAGGCTTTAGTGGTGGTCTCTACATTGTACCCCTATACGCTTCTATGCAAGCCTATGCACCAAAAAGCCATCGTGCGCGTATCATTGGTGCGAATAATATTTTCAATGCCATCTTTATGGTGACCTCGGCCATATTTGCTATTGTAGTGTTGAACTCTTTGGCTATGTCATTGCCACAGCTGTTTTTAGTTACCGGCTTATTGAATATAGCTTTCGGACTGTTTTTATACTTAAAGCTCAATAAGCATATTCAGCACGCCGTCATCCAAACGCATGATACTGCTGATGATAGCTTTAGCCAACGTCATGATGACTAACAGCTAGCTCAAAACTAAGTGTAAAAAAGACATAAACAAGGCGTAAACGAACCCCTAAGTACATAATTGCTATGCTGATATTGGCTAAGGTTTGCTATAGTAAAGCCTGTTTTATTCAGCGCAACTGTTCTTAAAAAGTTTTTAAAGATTGTTTAAAAGGCACTTGAAATACGTTTAGCCAATACGCTTAAAATGTGATTAAAATTAGAAAGCTATTATTTATTAATAGTAGGAGTTTATTATGAGTTTGCGCACTTTATCGAAGATGGATCATTTATTGCTTGGCGTTGACCAAGCGCTACGAGCAATCGTTCCACGCTCCAATCCTAGCACCCGCCCGCTACCCGTCAGCAACGATAATATTCCTGAGCTGAGTATCACTGAATCAAGGCATGTGGCTGGTCTTATGCGCATCAATCATACAGGCGAGGTCTGCGCTCAAGGTCTATATCATGGTCAGGGGTTCGCGGCCAAAAATAGTGACGTCAAACAAGCGATGCAAAACTCAGCAGCAGAGGAGGTAGATCACTTGGTTTGGTGTGAGACTCGTCTCGGAGAGCTAGGCAGTCATCCTAGTATCTTCACGCCTTTGTGGTACGGCATGTCATTTGGTCTTGGTGCGGTTGCAGGTGCGATATCTAATGAGTTCAGCTTAGGGTTTGTCGCTGAAACCGAAGCGCAAGTGAGCGAGCATCTACAAGATCATATTGGCCGCTTACCACTGCAAGATCAGCGCTCGCGCGAAATATTAGCACAAATGGATATCGAGGAGCTACACCACCGAGAGCTTGCACTACAAAGTGGCGGCGCCGCTTTGTCACCACCTGTGCGTTACACTATGCGCTTGCTTGCTGATTGTATGAAGAAGGCGTCTTATCACTTCTAGGACATTATTCTTAGTATTTTTAAAGTATATAAGTATCTTCAAATTATTTGTGCTTGTCAAAAATTGGCCTAGTAGTGAAGTTATAGTAGTAAGATATTAATAACAAACTCACTATTGAGTGGCCTTATAATAGTTTGCTACGGTACTGATAATTTGTTAATAATTCTTGCTCAGTTAGACCTTATTAATCCTATTTTAACCCTGCTAATTTTTAATCATACTAATTTTTTAGTCATACTAATAAAGGTATCCTATAATATGAGTCACTCAACTTATCATAAATTTGCAACCCTTACGGCTCTAGCTACTGCTTGCAGCATTATGTTTGCCGTGCCAGCTAGTGCCGCGCCAAACGATACTCTTGCCGTTCCTAGCGCCACTGACTCAAGTAAGCGTGTTGTTCGTCGTGTTCAGCCGAGCACAACGGCTACTCCAGCACAATTGACGCCAGAGCAATTAGCCGCTAATAATGCCGCTGTGCCATTAACACGTCTTTATCAGCCAGGTCCTATTACCGCGACAGGTATTGACATTAGCCTTGGTCAACTGGCCAATATTCCAGTGCCGCAAGCGCTTATCTCTGATGTTAGTTTCATCAAAACAATACTCATTGCTCAAGATACTCGTGGCAATCAGCAGATAGATGTCAGCTTGCTCGATGATTTTATCGAAGATGTTTCTCCTAACGCCCGTCATTATCCGCCAAACTTCCCTAATCGTACTCAGCGCTATAATGCGCGTGAAAAAATTAAAGCTTTATCAGAGTGGATCGATCCGTACGCCAAAGCGCCTGATGCCTCTTATGATGTGCTCATCCGCGCAGCAAAACTTAACGGCATGGGGCGTAACTTAGACTTAGGAACTGACTTTGCCGTACGCGGTAGTCAGTATGTGGATCGCGCTATCAAGAGAAAAGCGGATAGCGGTGAAGCCAACTTTTTGTATGGGATGATGCTCGCTGAGGGCGGCGGCTTTAAAGAGGGGCAAAAATATCTAGATCGTGCGGTCGCGCTTGGATATACCGAAGCGGAACAGAGTCTTGCTCAGTCTGATTTATTAAGTGATCGTCGTAGCCAAGCTTTGGAGCGACTGCGTCGCCTTGAGCGCCAAAACCCTAATAACCCTATATTAAAGCAACAGATCAAATTAGTTGAAGATGGTAAATTTTATATTTGGAATATTCCAGCTCCTGACATTAATGTGACGTCTACTATGTAATACTCGCTTGATAATGTTTACTTAAGCTAGTATTTACTTAAACAACATCAGCGCCAAAGTAAGCTGAGAGTTAGGATAATGATATTAAGACAGTAGTATTAAGAAAGTATTATTAAAAGAGTAATAAAAGCACATTAGTTTTATGTTGATGACTTATCAATAATAAAGCTTATGTGCTTTTTTATGGCTATAACGAAGGTCAGTTAAGGCAAAATTTAGCTAAAAAAATAGTTTATTAATAAAAGTTACGCTACACTTAAATTTTATCGTCTAATGCTTGATGTTTACGTCTGAGCATAATTTATTGAGACTCTCTATGATTATCGCCAGTCTTAACGCTTGCATGAAAGCTTATCGTTACAAGAGAACTACCTCAAACTTAGCTTTGATAGCGGTGTCTTGCCTTGTGCTGCTGCCTGCGTGTAGCACCGTTTCAGTAAACAAACAGACTTCAGCAAAGACTATTACTGACCAGCGTGGTAATATTGCCACTAGTAATAATCTGAGCACCACTACCAGCTCAACCCTATTATCAGCAGGTCTCAACGAACAAGCTTGCTTGCAGAGCTTTGATCTGTGTTTGGATCAGTTGAGCGATAGTATGCTAAATGAGCACTACCGCGCCTCTATGGCAATCTTTGCTGAGCTTCATTACGCCAAAGCTCGCGAGCTTTCAGCATCATCCGACTGCGGCGATGCGCTAACTCGCCCACCACTAGATCCTTATTATGCCAATGCGCCACTAAGTGCTGAGCAGACTGACTTAAAACAAAAAAATACCCGTAACTGCTTGCTCAATTATCAAGCCCGTCTTTTTGATGCCATAAAATATAGCTACAGCTATTTATTTTATGATCGCTTAGAGCATGATTTTGCAGGGGCGGACTTAGATAGTGATAAACGCCAGCAGTACCGAATCCCCAATGATACCGATATTCAAACTCAAGACATCTATAACGCTGCGACTAATGATATCCTCACTCAATTATATGAGTCGATCGATAAAACCAAAATCATGGGCGCAAGTAAGATAAAGTACCTATCTGCAATTAAGACCGTCAACGAGGATCACAAAGCCGCTATTGCCAATCAGACACCTTTGCCTGGCAAGCCTACTGATCAGATAAATGTGATGCAAATAGCATTAGATAATTATAGCCTTAATATCCATCTGCCTAATGAAAATAATTATCTAAAAAACGCTCATAAAGATACCTCAGCCTTAATCGATCTGACCTCAACTTATCAGATGCGCCTAACGGGTCTGAACTCTATTAGTAAGCGTCCAGGATTAGGAGTGAGCTTAGTCGCATCCTTAGATGATCGCTATACAGCTACTATTCGCGAACTGTTATCAGCATCACTATCTGGCAAACTTGGCAAATCTGCTGCTACTGAGCGCGTCGACAATAGTAAAGCTACGGCTCGTATTTATCCGACAGGTCATTTACTACTAACAGGATATATCCAGCCCAAAGGCGACAGTATCTTGGATGTACTTGGAAGCGAGAGTCTAGATATTTATCTATATAACCCTTATCGTAGCGATAGCGTTGATATTTTGGGCGGCAACTATCCACTAGCGGCTAATTTTTCAGCAGGTTATGGACTATGGTTGGCAGAGAATCAGCTAGATGGCGTCGGTTATCTCAATTTGTTGAGTCGTAAAGATGAGACTACTTTACCCAAATTATTCATGCTGGAGCCTTATGATCCTAATAAGCGCGTCCTTATTATGCTCCATGGTCTAGCCTCAAGCCCAGCAACTTGGGTTAATCTAACCAACGATATCTTTAATGATGACAAGCTGCGCGAAAACTACCAAGTGTGGCAGATATTTTATCCGACCAATTTGCCCATTCTAGAGAATCGCTATCAGATTCAAAAATTAATTAACGCCACTTATCAGCAGACTGACCCTAGCATGAGCAACCGCGCCAGCAGTAATAGCGTGATTATTAGCCATAGTATGGGTGCACTGATTGCACGTATGATGGTGTCTGATGATAATTTGGCAAATAATTTAGGTGTGCTTGAGAGCAAAGATAAAAATCTACTAGCTAATAGCAATGAGTTACAGATTGACGATAAGCTTAGAAAAGCATTAAGCGCTGAGGACTTGGGTGAGCGCCTGAAACTTGAAACTTTAACTCAAGTCGATACGGCGGTGTTTTTGTCTGCGCCGTTTCGCGGTACCGATTATGCAGATCGTTGGTTTACCCGCGCGCTGCGACGGATAGTATATCTGCCCGTAGGACTGGTCAAAACAGTCACCGATAATTTGGCTACTATCGCCACTCAAGGAGATTTGGCTCAAAATCCATTAGGTGCCTTGTATCTACAAAATGGCGCCAGCCAGCTCAGTAATAAATCCTCTTTTATCGAATTAACTAAAGATATCAAGATTGACGAAGGTATTACTTATCACTCTATCATCGCTAACAACGATGCGGATATCACCCAAGGCCTTGCACGAATGCAGCCAGGTGGTGCCAAGATAGATTTATCGCAGCCTTTGTCCGACAAGGAGGCTGGTGAGGGTTATAACGCTGCGGCAGTAGCACTTGATGATAACAATGACAATAACGATGATACATCTGGTGCGCCACTGGTCTCCTCAGTGACGGTCAATCAAGATATTAGCCAAGCCTTAACTGAGACGCTATCTGATGGTATCGTGCCTTATACTAGCGCTCATCTTGATGGTGCAGCTTCTGAAACCGTCATCACAGGCGGTCATAGTATTCAATCTAATCCGCAAACTATCCTAACCTTACGCCGAATATTACATCAGCAGTTAAAGCAGTGATATCTACTAAGTGTATCGCTTGAATGAACAAGTGTGTCATGTAAATAAACTAGGGCATATAAACAATTAAGCATTTGTTAGTATGCCCTAGACTCATCCTATTCAGTCCATATAATGCACAGACATTTAGTACACACCTATTATTTTGATTAGCCTTATCCAATTAACTCGACTTAATTAGCCCAAACAACGCTTTACTATCAATGATGTAATAATCCTTTGGTTACAGTACTGAGAATTAAGGTTTATTAATTTTGGTGGCATCAAGCGTTGATGACCACGGCAGTTTTGAGTTTTGCCAACCATTCATTATGCGAAACCCTTTCATGACACCTTGCTTGACCGCGCTGCCCTGAAAACCATGGTCGATGTACTTTACATTGGTGAATCCTTGGGTTAATAAATAGTCAGCGCTTGGCTTACCACGCTCCGAGCCTGAGCGGCACATAGTCACTATTAAAGCGTCTTTATCAAGCCCCTTAGCCTTGAGCGCCTCTTCAATATCACTAGCAAAGTCCGAATTGCTGCGCATAGCAAAAACAGCCTTATCCTCATTGAATTGAGTGCGATCAACCGACTTAAACGGGATATTGATATCGACAGCATCGGTAAACCCGACGAACATAATCTCTACAGGATCTCTGATGTCAATAAATAGCAACTGATCAGGATCTTGTTGCACTAAGCGCCAAACCTCATTGGGTGTCACTGATAGCGCATCGTCTGCATGAACATATGAGCTTAGACCAAACATAATAAGTAGCGATAACATAATAACTTTCATTTTTCCCCCTAGGAGCGCTTAAGCTATTTCAGCTATAGGCATGACTCCAATCTTAACTTTTAGACTAGTTAGCTATAGTCAGTCTTTTATAAATAAGATACAATTGTTTTAAAACAAGCGAAATGGTATAAGAATATATGACCTATTCAGCAGACTTCCGAGCTCAAGTGATCAAAAGTGTTAAAAGTAAAGACATGAGTATTCGTGAAGCGTGTACTTTCTACAATATTAGTAAAACCGCATTACAGCGCTGGCTGAAAAACCCAAGTATCAAACAAACTCGGAATAAACCACCCAGTAAAATACCTAATGACGTGCTATTAAAAGATGTTGAACAGTATCCAGACGATTATATGTATGAGAGAGCACAGCGTTTAAATTGTAGCAAATCAGGCATTGAGATTGCCTTAAAGCGCCTTGGTATCAGTCAAAAAAAAGACCTTAGAACATCCAAAAGCATGTCCAATCAAAAGAGCGGAATATCAGAGTAAGCTTGATCGTTTTATGAAGCAATGCTATCCCATCGTTTTCATGGATGAAAGCGGCTTTGAGGCTGAAACCATTCGCCCTTACGGCTATGCGCCCATTGGAACGCCTTGCATTGGTAGCTACAACTGGCAATCAAAAAAGCGTACTAATGTTATCGGGGCTTTGTATGAAAAGATGCTGTTTGCGCTTGATTACTTTGAGCAGAATATTAATGGTGACATATTCTACCACTGGTGCAAACACACACTCATTCCAAGCCTTAAAACCAAATGCGTAATTGTTATGGATAATGCTCGATTTCATAAAAACAAACGCATTCAAAAATTACTGAACAGACATGGCCATCGTATTCTATGGCTGCCACCCTACAGTCCTGATCTTAATCCCATAGAGAAAAAATGGGCACAGGCAAAATTTCTACGCCAAGGGTGGATGGAGAATGATCTACCTAAACTGTTTCGTGATATGGGATGTATCTCTTTTATTCTGGATTAACTATATGTTTAATTTTTTTATTAAATAACTGTAATAAATTCACTATAGCATGTTACTATATGTAAATACATTATATATTTATATATTACTATTATTTATCTAAATATATCTAGGGTCTGTTAAACATAAAGTAGTGTTACCTCTTACACTTATGCTTACACATACATTATCAGCATTATCTTTCGACGGCTGTTTGCCTTAAAGAGTGAAGTAATAGCCGATAACTTTGTACAACAATGAGAGAAATATTATGAAAAGAATCCTTATTACCGCCCTAAGTGCTGCTATTACTTTTTTAGCAGCTGGCTCTGCTTCTGCTGAAGAGACGCGCTCTGTCAAAGCATTAACGCCTCCTTTACTAGTGATCGTCACCTCAGATGACGCGCAAGTACAGCTGATGTCAATGGTACTGACGATGCAATCAGCACAGCAGGGCGCTGCCACTCGCGTACTACTGTGCGGCCCAGCTGGTGATATGGCGCTACGCGATGCTCCATCTAGTGTGACTATGGGTCAGCCGCCCAAGAACATGAGCGCTCAAGGCTTAATGAAAGCTGTTATGCAAAAAACTCAAACTCAAGTCGAAGTTTGTGCCATCTACTTACCTAGTAAAGACCTTGATCAATCGGCATTAATCGATGGTGTTACAGCAGCTGACCCAGCAGATATTGCTAAGGTTATGATTGATAGAAATACGAAGATAGCCAGTTTTTAGTAAATGGCTCATTGAGTATTTTAAAGAGTGCTTTGGTATTTCAACAGCTGGTTTATGACCATTAGGTGTGTATTTATAACAGGCTGTTACTTGCGACATAGTGCTGCTAGGCGCATAATATATCGACATTAAAAGATAGCAATTTATTGATTCTATTAACGGGTGGTTGTTGAATTATAGGGATATCAATTCGACACTTTAGCTAAATGTTACTTACTTGCATTTAGCTAGTATCCATTCTCAGCTCACGAATATTTGGCTATTGCCCGTGACATTTGCCGCTCCCTATTATTAAGATCTGTTTGATCTTTCACAAATAGTTACGACAATTACGGACAGTTACTTGCGCATATCATGGAAGCTTGCGCCACTTAGCTAACAGATAAAGGTAACCGTTTATGTTCGCTGCATTTATGATCGACCAAATGGACGCGCTAATACTAGCGCGAATCCAGTTCGCTTTTGTTATCTCCTTTCACATTGTTTTTCCCGCCTTTTCTATCGGGCTTGCCAGCTTTTTGACGGTATTAGAATTTCGCTGGCTGAGAACGGGTGAGCCTATCTATGCCGAAGTCTATAAGCACTGGGTTAAGATATTCGCCGTAGTGTTTGGACTAGGTGTAGTATCAGGCGTTGTGATGTCCTATCAGTTTGGGACTAACTGGGCCGTGTTCGCAGATAAAGCAGGTAACGTCATAGGTCCATTATTAGCCTATGAAGTATTGACCGCGTTTTTCTTAGAAGCCTCATTTTTGGGTATTATGCTCTTTGGTTGGGGACGGGTTAGTAAACGCATGCACTTTGCCGCAACAGCAATTGTGGCTATAGGTACGCTGATATCGGCTACTTGGATTTTGTCAGCCAATAGCTTTATGCAGACCCCACAAGGTTTTATGATAGGCGCTGATGGCCTCTTGTATCCAACCAACTGGCTTGAGATTATATTTAACCCCTCATTCCCCTACCGTCTTGCGCATATGGTGACGGCAGCATTTTTGACAACTGCCTTTGTCATCGGTGGTATCGGTGCTTACTATATCCAGTCCAAAAAGCATACTGATCATCGTAAGCATGGTCAGGTTATGCTGGGTATGGCGATGATTATGGCTATTTTTGTCGCACCTGTCCAGGTATTTATTGGTGATGAGCATGGTCTAAACACGCTTGAGCACCAACCAGCAAAAGTTGCGGCGATGGAAGGTATCTGGGAGGATGAGCGCGGAGCTGCATTACGTCTTTTTGCGATTCCTGATCAAGACAATCAGACTAACAAGTACGAAGTTAAAATCCCTTACGTCTCAGGTTTGATTTTGACCCATTCATTAGATGGAGAGATCAAAGGGCTTAAAAACTGGGCACCAGAGGATCAACCCCCTGTCGCTATTGTGTTTTGGGCATTTCGAATCATGGTTGCTATTGGCACTTTGATGGTATTTGTCGGTCTGTTCAGTATTTATAAATACTTTAAAAAACAGCACTATAACCCGCAAAGCAAATGGTTTCACCGTGCATGGATGGTGATGACGCCTATGGGATTTATCGCGATACTTTCAGGTTGGTTCGTCACTGAAGTAGGACGTCAGCCTTGGACGGTCTATGGTGTTATCCGTACCGCTGAGAGCATGTCGCCCATTGCAGCCCAGCAAGTCGCCACGACACTCATAGGTTTTATTGTTCTGTATATTTTCGTTTTCGGTGCTGGTAGCTTTTATATCTTACGTCTAGTCGCCCAAGGACCTAAGCCTTATGAGGATCCTGCTGATGACAACTTCTATGAGCATTCAATTACGGAAGGTCAAGGTCGTACACTAAGCGGTGATAGTAACGCTGCTGAAAAGACTAAAGGTGATGCTGAGGATTTAGATACGCCTGCTGATGATGTCGATGATGGAGGGCTACGCTAATGTTTAATTATGGTGATGTATTAGACTTACCGCTGATTTGGGGCGGCTTGATTGCACTATCGGTCTTTATCTATGTGCTGCTCGATGGTTTTGATTTGGGCTGTGGTATATTATTCCCCTTTGCAGGGTCAGATAAAAACCGTAGCCGTATCATGAACTCTATCGCCCCATTTTGGGACGGTAATGAGACATGGCTGGTACTGGGTGGTGGTGGTTTATTTGCCGCGTTCCCAGTTGCCTATGGCATTATAATGAGTGGCTTATATTTGCCCGTTACCTTTATGCTGTTTGGTTTGATTATGCGCGGGGTGGCGTTTGAGTTTCGCTTCAAAGCCAATACCCGTCGTCATATATGGGATACGTTTTTCTTTGTAGGCTCTGTTACGGCCACTTTTTTCCAAGGCATTATGCTCGGTGCTTTAATACAAGGTATTGAGGCAAGTAATCGCCTTTATAGTGGCGGACCCTTCGATTGGCTAACCCCATTCGCCATTGTTTGCGGTATTGCAATGATTATCGGCTATGCACTGCTTGGCTCGACGTGGCTTATTATCAAGACTGAGCATAAGCTGCAAGTATGGGCGCGCAAGGTATCTGGCTGGATACTCTCAGCATTAGTGGTCGCTATGGTCGTTGTGACCGGCTTTATGTTTTTCTCTGACATCGATGCTCTAGAGGGCTGGTTTAGTTTCCCAGGACTGCTATACCTAGCGCCTATGCCGATTATCGTATTATTGCTTTTCTTTTTTATGCGTAAAGATCTCACTAGCGACCGTGAATATCGTCCTTTTTTATTGACAGTTGGGTTATTTTTGATGGGTTATATTGGGGTATGTTTTGCGATATTCCCTTATATCGTGCCTTATCAGATGACTATTTATGAGGCGGCGGCGGCGGATACTTCGTTATCGTTTATGTTGATTGGCGCAGGTATTATGTTACCTATTATCTTGAGCTATACCGCGTTTGCTTATTATACTTTCAAAGGCAAATCCAATCATGAGCCTATGTACTGATAGCGTTTTGGTAACGGTATAAATACAGTTGCCAAAATAACTAACAATCTAGAGGTTATAATGAAAAATCTTAGTAAAAAACAATCGCAGTGGGTCTGGTTTATTGGTTTGTATATCGGTGGGTTTTTGGTTGTGTTTATTTTCGCGCAATTGATTAGATTGGCGATGGGTGTCTGAAAACTTATAGACCTAAATATTAGTGTTTAATATCAAAGCTAAAAAAAGCAGCATTGACTAGTCAATGCTGCTTTTTTATTGCTATTTATTATTCAGACTCCGCGATGCTGGCTAATATCATGGCTGTTGATAAACTCATTTACTTGCTCTAGGCGCTCAGGCGTACCGACATCTACCCAGTTATCAGTAATGATAGCAGCGGTTACTTGAAACTTAATCATAGCCTTACATAGTAAGGGTGCCAGTGCAGCCGCTTGACCTGTAACTATGCCATCAAGTAGACGCGGCGATAGCACGCTAATACCAGCAAAAGTGTATTTATCCGCATCGCCAATGGCTTGCTCGCTAGCCAAGCCATTATTAACAGCAAAGTCACCGCCATTATTGTGCTGTGGATTATCGATTAATAATAAATGCGCCATTTGATCAGCCCCAAGCTCATATTCTTGCAACTGTGCAAAATCGTAAGTTGTCCACACATCAGAGTTAATTAAGATAAAAGGCGCGTTTTGCAATTTATCCGTTTGTAGCGCGTGAAATATCCCGCCTGCGGTCTCAAGTGGCTCGCCTGCCTCTACTGACCAGTGTAGACGTACACCGAATTGCGACCCATCACCTAACTCATCCATAAGCTTGTCCGCTAGATAAGAGGCATTAATCGTAATATCAGTGATGCCTGCCTCTTGTAGCGCTTTGATATGCCAGACGATAAGAGGCTGTCCGCCCACTTCTACTAGAGGCTTCGGCGTCTTTAGAGTCAATGGACGCAGACGCGTGCCCTTGCCTGCTGCTAGTATCATAGCCTGCGTTATTACCGCCATGCCTGCTCCTTATTTATAATAGTATTGAATATAGCTCTCTTAGATCGACCAATATAGCTAAATATATTGCTGCACAAACTTCGACTGACAAGTCGGTAATACCGTCTCTATTAACCATTTATTAAAAGGTTTTATTGCTACTATCAGCTCATCACTACCCTGAGTTTCAAGCCACTCCAGCTCGAACATCAAGTCATCTAATACTTTGGGGATATTTGCCAAATAGCGACTCTTACCATCGCGTTGAAACAGACGAATAAAAATCCCTAAGACCTTTAGTTGACGTTGAACACCCATAATATTGACATCATGCTCGAACTGCTCAGCACTGGCCGCTGTTGGCAGATTAGCCCGCTGTTGCAATTGCCAATAATCATAAATCCACTGTGATACTTGGGGCTCAGGCCACTCTACATAAGCGTCACGCACTAGTGATACTAAATCATAGCTATAAGCGCCAATCACCGCATCTTGAAAGTCTATAACGCCCAATTGAGCATTATCAGCCTGATCTTGCATCAAGTTACGACTGTGATAGTCACGATGTACAACCACTTGCGGCTGCGCCAAAATCTCTTTGATTACCGCAGCTTTTAGCGCGTTCCAGATATTTTGGTCTAACTCCACTTCGATATAAGGCACAAACCAGTCGCGAAAAAGATCCATCTCACGGTTTAGGAGCGCCGTGTCATAATCTGGCAACTGATACTCAGACTTGACGACATTCGTATCTAAGCGCTGAAGCGCTATCAAGGTTTGCATGGCTAACTGATAGTGCTTATCCACCTGCTTATGAGTCGCCTCTGGCAATAAATCAGCAAACTCTACAGAGCCAAAATCTTGTAATACCAAGAACCCTTGTTCGATATCTTGTGCTATCAGCTTTGGCACATTTATCGCAGGTGTCATTATTTTGGTGACTTTGATAAACTGCTGCATGGCGTCTTGTTCATCTGCTGAGTCCATAACCATGTAACGGCTGGCACCTGCATCTACATTCTCATTAACCAGTTGCAGGCGATGATAGCGGCGAGCACTGGCATCCCCAGGTAAGCTCGTTAGAGTATAGGGCTGCTCAAACACTTTTTGCAACCAGCTATGTAATTGTTGCAGGCGGCTACACGTTATCGCGCTATTATCGTCAGCTGTGCTGGCAGTAGCATCAAGGCTAAAAGGCTTATTTGTCATAAAAAAATTCACAAGTTAAATATAATGATAAATCAGGCAAATACTTGCTAAAATGGCGAACCATTTAGACTATTCACTTAGGCTTATTACAAAAGACCTTTTCTATAATGATCTAGAGCGTGCCCTCACTTTAAAAATGAGGTCAATAATAAAAGTTGCTCAATAGTGTAGCTGATTTGGTTTTTTTTGACTATCATAAGTCGTTAATATTTATAGCCGTACAAACTATAGTCTTACATGGCAGCAGTGTTTATTCGTTATTGCTTGTTCGTTATTATCTAATCGTTATATTGTTGCTGTTTATAAATGATAAAGTGTTATTTTGATCATCATCCACGAAGCTTTACAATCATAGGTGCGCCCTTGTTATATTCTCCGCTGTATCAAAGCATTCGCCTGATCTTATTTGGGGCCTTGAGTTTGACTGGGCTAAGCGTAGCTGCAGCTGACGTCGTAAGCTCCGATCTGCAAACTGCTGCGCCTCTGATTACCGATAGCCCAACTTTACTAGCTAATGCTCAAAATGATCTGACTGATGATTTGATTACGGATAGCTCATACAGCGCTTTAGCTGAAAGCGCTATACCTGTGACTGCCATTACTAACAGCGCTAATGACGCGGATACTGTAGTGATATCTAGCCAAAACGATACGGCTATTAATGCTAATAAAGTAGTTAATGACGACCCAGTTAATGACAAGGCTTTGAATGCAGATGATGAAAGTATTCAAGATAGCTTGGTACGCTTGGCTGAATTTTATCAGTTAAAGCCTGAGACAAGCTTCGATGATAAAGGTGATCAATCTGTAAACGAGCAGTCGACTACCGACTCAGGTAAGCTGAGCTCAACTCTACAACCCGTAGGCAGAGACCTAAAACTGCTACCCAATGCAATCGATAGTGCTCAGCGCTGCGAGGGTCAATGGGTCTATCCTAATAGTAATCCCAACTATCAACGTGCGGTCAATGAAGCTAATAATAGGCTGAATAATGGGCAGGCGGCTATTGATCCTGCGAATCTGCCGAACAGTAAGGCATCGCTGTTTACTGAGTCTGATTATGGCTACTATAATAATATTAATTACGCTGAGCTGTCAGGTAATGTCATTATCGATCAAGGCACGCAGCATATCGAGGCCGATAAAGTCGTATTAGACTTGACTACAGGGGTTGCAGCCGCTCAAGGTAAGGTCATGTTTACCGATCAAGCGATAGGCAATGGTGCCAATAGTCAGGTTAATAATAGAAACCAGCCTGCCGCTTTTAGCAATCCAACGGCTTTTAGAAACACTAACCGGCAAACACCTGTTACCCAAAAAGTAGCTCAAGGCGGTCTAATTGGCGTAGCAGATAGTTTAAACTATAGCACCCAGACAGGGCAATCAACCGCTTATGATGTGGCTTTTGCCAGCGTACCGTTACAAGCGCATGGTTACGCCCAGCAGCTAAATCGTCCCAATGAGAGTCAATACGAGCTTGATAACGTGATGTTTAGCACCTGCCCGCCCACTGATCGTAAGTGGCAGCTTGATGCAAAAAGTATCGACCTAGATACGGATACGGGTCGTGGCGAAGCCTATAATACTACCTTTCGCATAGCTGATGTGCCTGTCTTCTATCTGCCTTATTTTAATTTTCCGATTGACTCAAGGCGTAGCAGCGGGTTTTTATTACCTAATGCCAGCGTTGGTAGTGAGAACGGTGTTGAGATTGATATTCCATATTATTTTAATCTAGCACCCAATTATGATGCGACGCTTAACACTCATATCTATACCAATCGTAACCCTATGCTCTCAGGTGAGTTTCGCTATTTAACCCAAGATTATGGTTCAGGTATTTTTAATGGCTCATATTTACCTAATGATAAAGAATACGATGGTGAGGATCGCAATAGTTTTTTCTATGATCATTATTGGTCATCAAGCGATATTCCACGTTTAAGCGGTGATGCCAAGTATAGCTATGTCTCAGACGCTGACTACTTAAACGACTTTGATACACTAGGGCTATCAGATAATACTGTAAACCTGCCTAGACGCGCGCGGCTCAACTACTATAATGATTTTGTGAATGGCGAGCTGAAGGTTGAGACCTTTCAGACGTTAGATGCTTTTAATAATAATGGCGAACCTTTACAAGACAAGGACAAGCCCTATTCACGCCTGCCGCAGTTGACCCTTGACTATCGTCTACCGTGGGCAAAAGCGTTCGATATAACGGGGGTTCATGATTCCGCTTACTTCAAAAAATCTATCGATGATGGCTCAGAAGCTGAAAAAAGTGGCGTCCGTGTCTATAATAAGCTTAGCGCCGCTTACCCGTTAGAGTCCGCTTGGGGTTATATCAAACCTAAGCTGAGCGTACAGCATTTATACACCTCATACGATCAAGATAGCTTAGCAGATAATGAGCTTAGTGAAGATGATGGAAGTCAATCGGTGCTAGTGCCACAAGCTAGTATCGATGCAGGCTTACATTTGTATCGTGCTGGTTCTCCGTTTGGGGCGTTTGACGATACTATGGGTGGCTATCAGCTCCTAAGTCCCCGCCTAAAATATACATATTCGCCGTTTAAGAATCAAAACGATATTCCAAACTTTAACACTCGCATTGCTTCTATTAACTATGAGCAGCTGTTTTCAGACAGCTGGTTCTTAGGACACGATCGCCTGCAAGACTTGCACGCCATAACGCCTGGGATTAATTATCGTTACATCGATGCAACGGGGGTGACACGTTTCGATGGTAGCATTGCAGAACAATTCTATATCGACGATGGTCGCGTGACCTTAGATGGTGATCAGCAGTTATTCAATAGCTCATCATCAGGCATGGTTTGGGATTCGAGTATTCAGCCTTACAATAATCTTTGGGTTGATGTGAGCGGTGCGCTAACAAGTGACTATGATTTAAACTTTATCACCACTGAACTGCGCTATCAGCCTTCTAACAATAGTTTATTCAATGTTGGCTATATCAAGCGCGAAAGTGATGAGAATACTAACCAGCTGCCATTATCCGCGATTACTGCCTCTGCAGTATTTCCTGTAAACAATAACTGGCGCGTGATAGCTCAAGGCCAATATGATCACCGCCGTGATAAGATGTTAGATGCTTTAGTAGGGATTGATTATGAGGATTGTTGCTTTGGTTTTGCTGTTTATGGTCGACGCTACTACAATGATTTAAATGTAAGAGATGAGCCAACTCAAGCGGTAATGGCTGAGATTAGATTAAGCGGTCTAGGCAGTGGCGATAGTCGCTTGACACGCCTACTCACTGATAAGGTATTGGGCTTTGAGCCTGTGCAAAGCGCGTGGAAAGATTAGTGATTATCAAAAACTATTATTAAATAACATATGCCGTTAAATCATCCTATTTTAAGATCACAATAATAAGGAACATTATGAGTATTTTTTCTTTACGTCAGACTAGTCGTGCTGTACTGATCGCCATGAGTGCTGGTAGTGCTTGCTTATTTTTGGGCGTCAATGCTCAAGCGGCAACGGTGAATAATCAGGCCGATGCCACCACAAATAACAGTGCTATGGCGCAAAATACAGCCAATCGTCTGAGCGCGGCTACTAGCACCGATGGTATTATTGCTCTGGTTAATGACAACGCTATCTTAAAGAGCGACTTAATCGAGGCTATAGAACAGACGCAAGCACGCGCTACAGCGGCAGGCCAACCCTTAGCTAATTCAGCGCAGCTACAATCTGAGGTACTTAACGCGCTGATATTGCGTGAGTTGCAGTTGTCATTAGCCAACCGTGCTGGCGTTAAGCCTGACGAAGCAGCCATCAATCAGCGCTTAGCACAAATTGGGCAAAGCGAAGGTGTCAATAGCCTTGCCGCCCTGCAACAACGCTTAGATGCCGAGCAACCTGGCAGTTATGCCGCTTTACGTGCGCAGCTGATTGAAGACTCCGCTATTCAGTCTTTGCAGCAGCGTCAAGTGGGTAGTCGGGTGCGTATCAGCGAGCAAGATGTTGATTCATTTTTAGCCTCTCCTGAAGCTAAACGCTTGAACCAAAGTGAGTATCAAACCATTCATGTGCGTGTGCCATACATAGATGATTATAGTCGTCTATCGCAAGCTCAGCGCGATGAAGCTCTAGCAGTAGCTCAAACTTTACGTAGTCGTCTGCAAGCGCCCAATGTCGACGTAGCCGCTGCTATAGCGGCTGTACAAAGCAGCTATGCTATTAATATACAAGGTGGCGATATGGGCTACCATAAAGCCGCATCGCTACCGACTGAGCTATCGAGCGAGATCACTAAGCTTGACGTTGGCGCAGTCAGCGCGCCATTGGTGACGCCTGAGGGCATAGATATCATTAAGCTTGCGAACAAAAAGTCTAGCGACAAAATGATCGTACCGCAGTGGCGTGCCAGTCACATCCTAGTCAAAGTAGATGACTTGCAGACGGATGCGCTAGCGGAGCAAAAGATTAATGACCTATATGAACAACTGCGTCAAGGCGCTGACTTTGCAGGATTGGCCTCTACTTATTCAGATGATCCAGGCTCAGCAGGGCGCGGTGGTGATCTGGAATGGGTCAGCGAGCAAGATATGGTCGGACCTTTTGAGGCGACAATGAAAAACACGAGCGTTGGTGATTATTCAGCGCCATTCAAAACTCAATTCGGCTGGCATATCTTAAAAGTAGTCGATGAGCGTCAATATGATGCTAGCGATGAATACCGTCGTGATATGGCTCGTCAGGCATTGTATCAGCGACTAGCGCCGCAAGCTCAAGAGGATTGGCTGCAAGAGCTACGCGCCAGCTCCTACATTCAAGTGCTCGAATAAATAACAATGTAGAAGCGCTCAATAAAAAACGGCTTATCTAATAGATAGGCCATTTTTTTTGCACTAAAAAACTGCGACTTTATCACAAATTATCGTGATATAGACATCTGATTGGGATCATAGTTGCGCAAATCAAACTCTGCATCAAATGCATTGCCAAAGCCAACGATAGGTAGGCTCACTATCGCTTTATTTGAGGTAGTGAATTTGCTAAATAAAGCAGCTTCAATATTACTATTAGCAGGTTTGAGAATACCATCTCCGCTATCTTGCATCCGATAAATAGCAAATTGATTATCAAAACGAATACGCACATCGCAAGAAGGCAAGCAAACCACTGCCCCACCTGCAATTATACTGACTGACTCTACAATAAAGTTATTTACCAGTTGTTTTTTAAGCTCAACTCTTGGTATAGCTCGAAGATTAGTATTAGGTTCTATAAAGCTATTAATCGCATTATTATTGGCAGTTACTGAAAAGATAGTATCATCAGTTTCACTAGAGGAATAACGCCAATTGCTTTGTATCTCTGGATCAACAGGTTGATTTGGATTGGTCACTGTACTGCCAATACCAGCACCTGCCGCTCTTGCCGCATCCAAGTCATCAAAACCACCGCAAGCGCTCAACCCTATTACTGATAGGGATAATAGTGTGGGTAGTAAGGTTGACCTCGTCACTGGCTTTAAAAATGATAAAAAGTCTGTTTTCATTACGACTCCAATGATGGTCAGCTTACAAAGTGCAGTTAACTTAGAAAATACAGTTGGCTTAGAAAATACAATTAGCTCATAAGCTTTTACTCTAAGGTATAAAACCAATTTAAGCAATTGTTTAGAGCTTTATAATTATCCAATATTACCAACCTTTAAATAGTATTGTTACCTGCTTTAGATATGCCACACTTAGCACAATCATAAAACCAATCGATAAGAAAAAACCCAAACCTTGGGCAATAGGTTTGGGTTTTAGGCAGTTTATCGTATAATTATTATCTCATCCTTGCTGACTTATCCTAAGTCATAAACGTAAGCTTAGCTAATGCTGCCAACGCCTCAACACGTTATCCTTAACGCTCCTTGTGCTGATAGGAGGTATTATAGATCAATCACTCCTACTCACCTAGACGCTAAAGACCCCTTTGTCTGTACGCTTTTGCTTACAATCAAGTCATATAGATCATTCATAATAAAGTGCTAATGCATTGCTTAAGCAGATTTACAGTTAGCGTCTTGTTGACCCCTTTTTATAGTCTCCTCTGCATGCTCTTTAGAAACCTTACGACCTTCCTTTTTGCCCTCCTTAATTTTATTCTCCGTCTCTTTAATGTCCTCTGCATCTTTTGTCGGCGCGTTTTGCTCCTGTTGCCTAATCTCTTCAGGCTCGTACTGCAAGGTAGTTAATACAGGAAAATGATCAGAACCGATTGATGGCATGCGTTTGATATCCACTACCGTAAAGCAGGCACTATGGAAGATATGGTCAAGTGCCCAGCGCAAGAACGGATACTTAACATGAAAGGTATTGATAAAATGGCGGCCAATACGTGGATCAAGTAGGCCTGAGATACGCTGAAAACGCCGCGTCGTCTTTGACCACGCCACATCATTCAAGTCGCCCGCTAAAATCGCAGTCTGATCATTATCATAGATATGACGCCCGACCATTAGCAGCTCAGCATCACGAGTCGTTGACTTATCAGCTTCAGTTGGACTTGGCGGCATCGGATGCAGACAATATAGCCAAATGACTCGGCCACTTGGCAAGCGCATTTGACTATGAATAGAGGGGATATCATCGATCATTAGATACTTAACCTGAGGATCTATAAGCTCAAGCTTAGAGTATAGATGCATGCCGTATAGATTGTCTAAAGGCACTTTGACCGTATAAGGATAATCAGCTTCAATGACGCTTAGCGCTTGCTCCCACTTTTTATCACTCTCAAGGGTAATCAAAATATCAGGCTGCTGTTCATTGACTAAATCGATGAGTTTTTGAGTCTCATTGTTAGGGGTTAGTACGTTTGAGACCATGATTTTGAGCTGATGAGTGCTATCGCCATCCGCTTTGACTTTAGCTTCTTGTACCTCTTTTTTCCACAGTCGCGTATAAGGCAATACCATACGCAGCTGAAAGCCTAACGAGACGCTAAGGGCGACGAACAATGTCCACTCTTTAGCTTGCCACTCTAATCCAGAAACTAACGGCCCAAAAAGCAACATGCAAAGCCAAGCGCTAGCACCCAGTACCAGTATTTGAATACGAGGGAATTCAACCGCTCGCACCCACCAGTTATCTAAGCGTATCCAGCCCCAAATGGTGACAAAAATCACAAATCCTGCCAGTAGCTGCACAGCATAATATATAAAAATAAAATCCATGAGATTTATGAACCCGTTATTGAAGTAGTAGCAAAAAGCTAATAGTAAAATATTATAATTTTAAGATCTATTGTGCACGATGTTAGCGCTTTATTGTGTAGCTATTAAATAAATAATTAAAAGTTAATAGCTATCAAACTAATTTATGACTAAAAATGTTAGAAATTATTCGTAAACGTCTTGCTTTTTAAGGCTATTCACGGCATTGTTACTGGTTGACTTTATAGCAAATAGTTTGGCAATAAACAACAGTAAATAAGGATTACATCTGATGAGCAACTTGACAGTAGGTTTGGTCGGCTGGCGCGGTATGGTCGGTTCGGTACTTGTACAGCGTATGCGTGACGAAAAAGACTTCGCTGGTATTACCCCAGTGTTCTTCTCGACCAGTAATGCTGGCGGCGATGCGCCAAGCTTTGATGATATTGACGCTGGTCAATTAAAAGACGCTCATGATATCGACGCTCTAGCTGCTTGTGATGTGATTATTACTTGCCAAGGTGGCGACTATACTCAAAAGGTACATCAGCCATTGCGCGATAGCGGTTGGAGCGGCTATTGGATTGATGCTGCCAGTACTTTACGTATGCAAGATGATAGCGTTATTATTCTTGATCCAGTGAACCGTTTAGTCATTGATAAAGCATTAGCGGGTGGCACCAAAGACTTCATCGGTGGCAACTGTACAGTATCGCTCATGCTAATGGCAATTGGTGAGCTGTTCAATAGAGGCTGGGTTGAGTGGGTCAGCGCGATGACATATCAAGCGGCTAGTGGCTCAGGCGCGAACAATATGCGGGAGCTGATCGAAGGTATGGGTGTGTTGCGTGACGCGGTTGCCGATGAGCTGGCTGATCCTGCAAGCGCTATCCTTGAGATTGATAAAAAGATCGCTGCTACTCAGCGCTCAGCGGACTTTCCGCAGCAGTATTTTGGTGTGCCATTAGCAGGTAGCTTAATTCCTTATATCGATGTTCAATTAGATAATAAGCAGTCAAAAGAGGAATGGAAGGGCGGCGTTGAGACTAATAAAATCTTAGGTAATAATGCTGATAACACGATTGCTATCGACGGGATGTGTGTGCGTATTGGTGCTATGCGCTGTCATGCACAAGGGCTTACTATCAAGCTCAAAAAAGATATTCCATTGAGCGAGATTGAAGCGGCGCTAAAAAACAGTGGTAATCAGTGGTTAGACGTGGTTGAAGATGATAAGCAGGCGACTATACAGCGCCTAACGCCAGTCGCGGTCACTGGCACTTTGACAGTAGCTGTTGGTCGTCTACGTAAACTAAATATGGGTCCTGAATATCTAGGGGCGTTTACTGTCGGCGATCAGCTATTATGGGGCGCAGCTGAACCCTTGCGTCGTATGCTAAACATCATCCGTGAGCAAAACAGCTAGTAGCTTATAAAGACTCTAGTGAATAGCGAGACTAAAAAAGACAGCCTAGGCTGTCTTTTTTATGGGTAATCATCACCGTCATTATTATTAATTAGCTTGATACTCAATCATAACTTCATTGCGGCGCATAAAGGGCAATGTCCATGGCGGATTGTAACGTGCCATCTCAGCATCCCCTATTATCTTTAAATTTTGACCTTGCATCCAATTTTTTAGCGCTTGAGTCTTCTCCGCGACTTTTTGCTCACCTGTAAGCCCTGAAAACTTAATCACGCCGTAAGTCTGCATGGGTACTTCAATAATACTAACCTCAGCGTTGTTAGGCGTTGGCAATGTCTGCATCGTATATTTACTTGGCATGACAAACCTAACTCGCCACTTACCATCTTGCTCTTGCATGGCTACAGGAGAGGTCATAGCTATCTTTTGTGACTTATCACTATCGGCCCTTTGGGGCTGCATTTTGACAGGTGACGTCATGCTGATCTTACTACTCTCACCACTAGGCGCGGTATTATTACCGAAGATATAATCGGCTAGTATTCTAAAGCCTCTATTACCCGCTTGCTTTTGACTGCCTGACACCCACGTTTGTGCCACAATTTGCGGATCATAGCGACGCAGCTCAAAATCATCTACTTGATTCAATACCGTATACTTGGGTTCTTCAGTAGCCATAGCCACTCCTGGTAAGGTTAATAAACTGCCTACTAATAAATAAACACCAACTTTCATAGCTTGTCCTTGCCGTTATTTATATAATCATTTATCTAAATCTCACTTTAGCAATTTTGCAGTCTTACTGTCTGTGTCTTTTAAGTATAGGTATAGCTCTGCCATGCTCAACACTACTATACTTAAAACTGCTGTGCTCAGCACTAGTCGCTTAAAACTAGGAGCTAAACTGACAAGTTACTAATAAGCGTCTCACAAAAACTATTCAACTCACAAAAATCATCTAGCAATGGTATAATCAGCGCCATTTTATCGATTAAAAAGCGACTATCTTATGCAATTTACTTTACATAAAACGGCTGTAGGCGCGTCCCGTGCTCGTCGTGGTACCGTGCATCTAAATCATGGCAATGTGCAAACCCCAGCCTTTATGCCAGTAGGTACTTATGGTACGGTCAAAGGCATGTTGCCGCGCGATATCGAAGCTATTGGCGCGGATATTATCTTGGGTAATACCTTTCATCTGTGGTTACGTCCAGGCACTGACATTATTGATAAATTTGGTGGTCTACATAAATTTATGCATTGGGACAAGCCGATCTTGACCGACTCAGGTGGCTTTCAAGTGTTCAGCTTAGGCGCTATGCGTAAGATTACTGAGGAAGGAGTAAACTTCAAATCGCCTATCGATGGCGCAAAGGTATTTTTATCGCCTGAAAAATCCATGCAGATTCAGTATAGTCTCAATTCTGACATCGTTATGCAGTTCGATGAATGCACGCCCTATCCTGCCACTCATGATGAGGCCAAAAAGTCTCTAGAGCTGTCCTTACGTTGGGGTCAGCGCTGTCTTGATGAGCATCAAAAGCTTGGCAGCACCAATGCGCTGTTTGGCATCGTGCAAGGCAGTATGTATAGTGATTTACGCCAGCAGTCGCTTGAGGGTCTACTAAATATCGGCTTTGATGGTTATGCTATCGGTGGTCTATCCGTTGGTGAGCCTAAAGATGAGATGATGGCGGTGCTTGATTATCTCCCTGACGATATGCCAGCGGATAAGCCCCGCTATCTCATGGGTGTTGGTAAGCCTGAGGATCTGGTTGAGGGCGTACGGCGCGGTGTCGATATGTTTGACTGCGTCATGCCAACGCGTAATGCGCGTAATGGTCATTATTTTGTCACAGGGGATGCTGATAATGCAGGAGTAGTACGTAT
Source organism: Psychrobacter sp. M13 (assembly GCF_030718935.1). Taxonomy (NCBI): domain Bacteria; kingdom Pseudomonadati; phylum Pseudomonadota; class Gammaproteobacteria; order Moraxellales; family Moraxellaceae; genus Psychrobacter; species Psychrobacter sp. M13. Next base: position 1,082,414 of record NZ_CP132194.1, on the reverse strand, counting down.
TCGTAATAGTCAGTATCGCGAGGATACAGGTGCACTAGATCCTGAATGTGACTGCTACACTTGTCAAAACTTTAGCCGTGCTTATCTATACCATCTGAATAAATGTAAAGAGATGCTTGGGGCGCAGTTAGCGACCATTCATAATCTACGTTATTATCAGCGCTTAATGGCAGGTATTAGACAAGCTATCGAAGAAGATACCTTTGATCAGTTCGTTAATGATTTTTATGCCAAACGTGGACAGAGCGTGCCTGAGCTTAATTTGCTGTAGCTGCAACATTATTTAGATCAAAACTAAAAACGTGCAATTGAAAGTTTAACTCTTTTAGCTTTTGTAGGGTGCCCTCCAGCGCACCATTTGTTATTCGTAATTTCGATATCGGTGTGTGGAACGCACCCTACGCCTAACAGCTCAAAACCAAAAATGCCAGACAGTAAAAGCTGACTGGCATTTTTTTATGGTAACTAATACTTTTATTTCTACACTATAAAAGTATTAATATCGATCATCAGGAACCTGATCCATCGGAATATCAGGATTATTTCTTAGATGAATGATTGCAGCAATCAAGCCACCCCATATCAATACCATAGAGATAATCATAAAAATAATAGCTGAAGTACTCATAGTAAATCCTTATAAAATAATTTCTATCTGCTAGATTTTTGATGCCTTATTTAGCGTGCATCATCGAGCAGGCGAGCTTTATCATCTTCTGCGTCATGGATACCTTTCATACGACTCAGTATAAATGCCCCTAAGCCAAAGAACACCACAACGCCCCAGCCAAACAATAACAGGATGGTTGAAGAGTAGCCCTCATAAGGTGTTTTAACCAGATCAATAAATTTCAGACCTAAAGAGATAGTCAAAACAGTAGGCGTAATAACCGTCAACATAAATATCCAAGCACCGCCTAGTTTGATGCTAGAGACACTGTTGATGTGCGCCAGCAAGCCTGGGATTTTATTGCGATTAAACCAAGTGACTAATACGATAGACATTAGACCACCCGCTACAATACCAATGTTATTGGCGAAATGATCGATCACATCAACGAGCACCAGCGAGCTACCTGTCGAGAAAGCACCAATAGAGATCACCGCACAGACACCACAAATCAGGGCAACGGCTTTTTTGCGTGACCAGTCAAATTTACTTTGAAAGGCCGAGATTGGCACTTCTAAAATACTAATGAGCGAGCTAATACCAGCGACCACTAGAGAGCCAAAGAATAAGAAGCCAACAAAATCGCCGCTTGCACCCATCGTCGAGATGATTTTAGGGAAGACAAAGAAAGCAAGGCCAACACCGCCACTAGCAACTTCCGCAACATCTTGACCAGTTGACATTGCCATAAAGCCAATAGCGGCAAAGATACCAATACCTGCAATAAGCTCAAATGAAGAGTTAGCAAAACCAACCACTAAACCTGCACCCGTTAAGTTAGTATTCTTTTTAAGGTAGGAGGCATAAGTGACCATAATACCAAAACCTACCGATAGAGAGAAAAACACATGACCATAAGCGGCAAGCCAAACATTTGGATCTTGCATTTTGACCCAATTGGGTTCAAAGAATGCATTTAGACCAATAACAGCGCCAGGTAGAGTAACGGCTTTAAATACCATAATACCAAATAGTACTATAAGCAAAGGCAGACAGATTTTGTTCGCCAGCTCAACCCCTTTACGGATACCACCAAACATAATCAAAATAGCAACTGCCCAAACAATGACCAACCCTATAAACATCTGTGGTACGAACACTGAAGTCAGCTCGCCTGTATGCTGTACAAAGTCAGTAACAAAGAAGGTCGTCGTATCCTCGCCCCACTTTTGGCCAAACGAGAAGAACATATAGCTGCCTGCCCAGACGATCACCGCCGCGTAATAGATAGCAATGACAAAAGAGACTAGCGTTTGCCACCAGCCCACAAACTGACCTGATGGAGAGAATTTCTTATAGGCGCGTGGTGCTGCTGCGCGATACTTGTGTCCGATAATATAATCTAAAAATAATAGTGGAATACCTGCGGTTAACAAGGCAATGAGATAAGGCACCATAAATGCCCCACCACCATTATCATAAGCGACATAGGGAAAGCGCCATATGTTACCTAATCCTACTGCTGAACCAACAGCGGCTAGAATAAACCCTGTTCTACTAGACCAATTTTCCCTTTGCTGTGCCATATAACACTCCTAAAATCTACTAATAATTGCTTTGATAATCTTAGGTTCTTATAAAAAAACGATAATAATCAAAAAAATTGCTAGTTTGCTGTTAGTTAAAACTTACGTTTAGTTAAGATAAGTTGCTACAATCTTACTACATATAACTTGGCAGTTTCTGCTAATCAGCGCCAAAAGTCAAGAAGCTATAAATACAAAAAGCCATAACAATTAGTTATGGCTTTTAAATAGTCGACTTGAGCGTCATGACTGCTTAGTACGATATGGCAGCTTTAGCGAACCACACCGCGGCTACTTTGCGCTAAAGAGTCGATTAACAGCTGAATTTTGGGCTCATCTGCTACCTTTTCTTGCAGCTTATCAAGCGCTTGCTTAGTCGTAAGCCCTGATCTAAAAATAGTAATATAAGCCTGACGCAATACTTCGATAGTCTCTTGTGTCCATCCTTTGCGGCGCATACCTTCAACGTTAAGACCATGAGCGCGCGCTGGATTACCTGATACCATAGTAAAAGCGGCAACATCTTTCACAATTAAGCTAGCACCGCCAATCAGGCTATAATCGTCTACTCGGCAAAACTGATGAACACCTGAATTACCACCAACGATAGTATGATTGCCTATAATCACATGACCTGCAATGCCTACATTATTGGCAAAAATATTACTATCACCAATAGTGCAATCGTGAGCAATATGAGTGTTGACCATCAGTAAATTATGATTACCAATCTTAGTCAACGAGTTATCTTGCACGGTACCACGATGCAAGCTACAAGCTTCACGAATGATATTATGATCACCAATCTCAAGCCAAGTGCGCTCACCTGCGTACTTTAAATCCTGACAATCCTCACCAATACTGGCAAATTGATATATCTCATTATGTTGTCCAATTCGAGTAAACCTGCTGACGACCACATGACGATGTAACACCGTGTGCGCGCCTATAGTTACTTCCTCACCGATAACGCAGTAAGGACCGATGACAGCAGTATCATCTATCGTTGCCGATGACGAGATGAGTGCAGTAGGATGAATTTGACTCATAATATAGGCCTTGGTAATTTTAATAATAGCTGCAATAAGCTGGTACTAAAAAGGGATTTTTTGACTATTTGTATCCGTCCAACGAGCGCCCCACTAAGGCGTTACGAATGAGAGAGTATGACGCTGATCAGCAGCACTAAGCATTCTGCTCTTGACGAGCAATCATCACTTGCGCGCTACAGGCAAGCTGTTGACCCACATGTACCGTACAGTCAAACTTATAGATACCACGCTTTTGCATAGTTAGTGTAGATCTAATAATGAGCTGATCGCCGGGAATAACTTGACGCTTAAAGCGCACTTTATCCACCCCTGCAAATAAATACAGATAGCCATCTTCAGCGGTCAACCCTGCACTAATAAAGCCAAGTACCCCTGAAACTTGCGCCATAGACTCGACCATCAGCACCCCTGGCATGATCGGCTCATCAGGGAAATGTCCATTAAAAAACTCTTCATTAATGGTCACATTTTTGATACCAGTAATGCATTCACCAGGCTTACAAGCGGTGATTTTATCAACCAACATAAAGGGATAACGATGTGGCAAATAGTGCTTGAGCGTATGGTAAGTAAGCGGTAGAGTCAGGTTTTGCTCAGCTAATGACTCTATATCGTCATCAGTCAAGGTTTCTATGTCGATATTGATGGCGTTCATAATAGTGCTTCCTTGCAATCGTTGCGGGCTGTTTACTCATAAAGGTAAACTAAAATTATTTTATAAAACTCTGTACATGATCTTTAGAATACATAATACTTAAAATAAGCAGTGCTTAAAAACTATGGCTACAATTAATAAAAACGATTGCAATAACTAATCATTACCTAGTTGACGAAAGCGAACCGCAGCACGTCGCCATTTTGCCGTCGGCATAGCAACGGTACCAGAGGAATAGTACCCTGCGGTATTAATCGATTTGGTGACCATAGTCATAGCTGATAAAGTTACATCATCAGTTATATTGATGTGTCCAGTTATACCAACAGCCCCGCCAATAATACAGCGTTTGCCTATAGTAGTGCTACCAGCAATACCAGTATTAGCGGCTATCGCAGTTCCATCGCCAATGCGAACGTTATGCGCAACTTGCACTAAATTATCAATAATAACGTGATTGCCAATGACGGTATCATCGATAGCACCACGATCCACACAAGTATTACTACCGATACGTACATGATCACCGATAATCACTCGCCCCAGCTGAGCAATACGCTCCCAGCCACTAACGCTTGGATCAGCAGTTGGTACAAAGCCAAAACCTTCGCTACCGATACTTACCCCAGTATGAAGGCGGACATGATTGCCGATCAGACAATTATGGGCTACGACCACTTGCGACTCAAATAAGCAATAATCACCAATATGACTGTTTGCTTCAACCACGACATGTGCTTTTAGACAGCTGCCTGTGCCTATTGTTACCTGCTCACCAATGACACAAAAAGCGCCAATACTGACGCCACTAGCAATATCAGCACTATCAGCGATTACCGCTGTAGGATGAATAATAGAGGTAGCCGCTTTGGGCGCAAATAACTGGCTGGCGCTCGCATATGCCAAATATGGGGTTGCAACGACTAACGGTATACAAGAATTAGGTGCTTGATCAAAAAACTGCTCTGTCACTAGCACCGCACCTGCTTGACTGCTAGCAAGATGAACGATGTAATTTGGATCAGCCAAAAATCCTAACTGAGATTCTTTAGCGTCTATTAAATTACCGATGCTGCTTAGCTTAACTTGCAGCTGCTCGGGACTGAGCGTCGCCTCATTTAGTACTGGCTGACGTTGCTCAATTTGGCTGATAAGTTGCGAAATCGTTATCATAGTTAATAGTACTATTATTAGTAGTAAAATAGAAATAGATGCCAAGCTAAACCATCACCTTGGCTATCTCTTAATGTTATAAGCTAATGATTTACCTAGCTCTACACTTGCACAAAACTGAGCAAACCATTAACCCTATAGCTTATTATAACTCGCTTAGAAGGTACTACCGATCTGGAACTGGACTTTTTCAGTCTGATCGCCTTCTTGATCGCCAAACGGTACCGCATAGCTGATCGAAATAGGACCAATCGGCGTATACCAAGTTACCCCAGCACCAGCACTAAAGCGAAACTTATTATCTTGAGTAAGTAGTGGGGTTTCAGTTGCCGTACCTGAAACAGGATCAGTAAAGGTGCTATCTTCTCTACCAGTCGTATCAAATACTTGACCACCTTCAGCGAATAGCACAGGACGAACTTGATCGGCCCAGTCCGCTTTAAAAGGTAGTGGCAAGATCAGCTCAGCGCCAAAACTTGCTAAAGCGTTGCCACCGACCTCTTCATCTCTGATACGATCAGTCCCAGTAATGACATCATTGTAAGCTTTAGATCTGGGTCCTAGACTTGAGGACTCATAGCCACGTACTGAACCATAACCCCCTGCATAAAAGTTCTCATAAAACGGCAAATCATTACCATAACCAAGCTTAGTATAGCCGCGAGCGACCCAATCTTTATAAATCGGGTAGTAGATATTACCACTATAGACAGCTTTTTGATAACTGGCATCACCTAGACCTATAGTACCATCAACCCTGTGGCTCATACCTTTGGTCGGGAATACGGGACGATCAAGCGTACTATAATCCCAGCCTAATAATAGATTGTAGGTCGTATAGTCATTCTTAAAATTAGCACCTTCATCAAGGCTGGTGAATTCACCACCATCCTCTAAGATACGATCAACGTTTGAGATGCCAAGGAATCGACCACCACGTACTGTCGTATTATCCACGTTTAGACCCGCACTAACGCGCTTGGTTTCATCAACTGGATAGCTATAGTTTAGTGTTGCCCCATAGGAGTCTGTCACGTAGTTACTGACGTTATTATCATCATACTTGGTTTCGCGATAGTAAGCACTAATGCCTTGCGAGACACCATTCTCAGTAAAATACGGATCAGTATAGCCCAAACTATAAGAATCGCGAGTCTCTGAGCGTGACAAGGCCGCTTTTACTCGATTGCCGGTACCCATGAAGTTATTTTGAGTTAAGTCTAACTGAAAGGTAATACCGCCGCTCTGTGAGTAACCCGCTGCAATCGTTGAGCTACCTGAAGGTTGCTCTTCAACGATATAGTTGACATCAATTTGATCGGGCTGATTGGGTACTGATCTAACCTCAGTTTTGACGTCTTTGAAAAACCCAGTACGCATCAAGCGAACCCGCGATAGCTGAATCTTTTCGTTAGAGGCCAAAGCACCCTCTAGTTGGCGCATCTCACGGCGTAATACTTCATCCATGGTTTTGACATTGCCACTAAAATTAATTCGGCGCACATAAACAGGCCGTGCAGGATCTATATAATAATCAATATCGACGACTTTGGTGTCATCATTAATACGCGGTACAGGACGTATTTGAGCCAAATAATAGCCTTCATTACCGTAACGGTTTTTTAGCGCTAAGGTTGTTGCGTCTAGCTCAGCTTGCGAATAATTATTGGTAGGCGCAAAAGTCACGAGCTCTTTGAGCTCATCAGTAGTAAATTTAGGCTTACCCAAGAAGTTAATCTCACCGAACTGATACTGCGCGCCTTCAGTTAGGCTAATCTCAATAAATACATTACTTTTATCTTCACTAATATTGAGCACAGCATTATCAACGGCAAAACGCACATAACCATCATTTTGATAAAGCGCTTTGAGGCTCTCTAAACTGGCGGCTAACTTCTCTTGCGCATAGCGATCAGATTTAGATAACAAGCGCGTCCAAGAGGACTCCTTTAGCGCAAACACATCTCTGATTTGTTTATCTGTAAAGTGACTATTGCCAATGACGTTAATATCAACCACTTTAGAGGGCTTGCCTTCTATAAAGCGGATGTCTAATTTGACGCGATTGCCATCAAGTAGTGTCTGATCGACTTCGATATCGCTATTATAATAGCCTTGCGAGATGTATTGCTGTTGTAGCTCATTGGCAACCCCTTGAAGCGTCGCCTGCTTGAGCACCTCACCTACCGATAACCCTGCGTTCTCAAGACCTTGAGTCAAGCCCTCTTTAGGAATGAGCTTATTGCCCTCAAAATTTACCTCAGCGATAATCGGACGCTCAACGACAGCAAAAAGCAGCTGATTACCCGTGACACGGCTCTGAATATTGGCAAAGTTCTCAGTCGCATACAAAGCTTTGATGCTAGCCGCTAAGCTTGCATCAGTCACCGTATCGCCAACTGAAACAGGCAAAACTGGATAGAGACTATCAGAGGTTAGGCGCTGTAGACCCGAAAATTCGATATCGGTGGCTACAAAATCTGCAGCTTGTGCCGAGACACTCATCATTGCTACCACTAACGGCAACCCAGCCGCGCTCATAAATAAAGGCGTACGCATAAACACTATCCGTCAATAAAAGGTGCTAAAGTTAAGTTAAAAAGCGTCTTAAGAAGGGAATAAACACTAAATAAGCGATTCATCCCATACAGACTCAAGACACTGTATATAAAACACATCATAAAATAAACTAAAAATTACTAATATTACAGCATCGAAGCTTAAAAAATCATAAACGCTAATACTTGTTCGTTAAATGCCATTCCTATACGGGCAATAGCACAGCGAGCTTAAATAACAAACTGTCAGTTGTAATCATCAGAAAAGTCGGCTGATATCATTACCAATTGCTAACACCATGAAACCTAACAGTAAGAGTAAACCAATATTAGCCCCTACAATTTGGACACCCTCTGATAAGGGTTTACCACGAATCAGCTCGATAATATAGTAGACCAAATGACCGCCATCTAAGACTGGAATAGGTAATAAATTAAGTACCGCTAAGCTCAAGCTGATCAAAGCTGCGGTAGATAATACCATCTCCCAACTGATATCAAAGCTTTGCTTAGCAACTTTGGCAATGGTAATCGGTCCTGATAAATTATCCAAACCTATCACACCTGAAATCATTTTACCCATGGAGTCTACGGTCATCACAGCGAGCTGCTCAGTCTTTTGAAACGACTTAATCAAACTTTCGCCAGCACCATAGACGATCGTGGTTTTATATTCATCAGGTATAACAATCTCAGACTGAACTACCATAGCACCAATCTGACCAAAGCGATTGCCTAAATTATCTTTTTTGCCCTGTGGCATAATCGATAAGTTAACTAATTTGTCATCGCGCATTACCGTAAAACTCAATAACACCTCAGGACTGTCACGTATAATACGCGTCGCGCTGATCCAATCGGTTATAGGCGTCTCATTAATGGCAGTAATCGTATCCCCTACTTGCGAGCCTTGCTTAATAGCGGCCCCATCTGGAGAAAGTTCACCGATAGTAGGCGTGATATTAGGCTGCCAAGGTAAAACACCAAAACTACTTAACGCATCCTTACCTTGATCTCGCTCTTGCATAAAGCGAGTGACAGGCGCTTGATACGTCGTCGCTTGACTGGTATCGGTGGCGGATTGTAAGGTGATACTAACGTTATCAGTCTCACCCATACGCCCAGCCAATCGATAATTAATGCCTTCCCAAGTCTGTACTTGATGACCATCAATAGCGACGATCTTATCGCCTGCTGGCAGTTGAGCCATAGCTGCTGGCGTATCGGGCAATACTTGACCTATGTTAGTAGCGAGCTGCTCTGATGGGGTCATAAACAACACCCAAAACAGCGCTATAGCAATCACAAAGTTCATGATTGGACCTGCCGCTACAATAGCGATCTTTTTGAGCGGATGTTGGCGATTAAAGGCTAAATGCAGCTGATCTTTTGCCACCTCACCCTCACGCTCATCCAGCATTTTGACATAACCGCCAAGCGGTAGCATAGAGATACGATAGTCAATACCACTACGTTTACTCGTCCAGCTAGTAAGCTTAGGCCCAAAGCCTATAGAATACGTCAACACCTTTACGCCGCACAGACGCGCCACGATATAATGACCCCATTCATGCAAGGCAATGAGCGGACCTAAAACAAAGATCGCGGCTAACAAAGTTAGAATAAATGTCATAGTCTTATCTCAACTAAACCTACTGTCAACTGGATCAAGCTATATTAGCAATTAGCTTAGTCGTATAACGCCTAGCTAAGCTATCAATGGCTAAAATATCGTCAATATCAGCATCTGCACTCAAGGCAGGCACTGGCACTTGGGTTAATGCCTGCTCATTAATAGTGGCAATATCCGTCAAACGTATTTGGCTATGCAAAAAAGCCTCTACTGCCAGCTCATTAGCGGCATTGAGTACTATCGTTGCTTGTGTACCTGCTTGCATAGCATCACGTGCCAGACGCAAACAGGCAAACTTATGCAGGTCAGGTTTTATAAACTCTAAATTATTTAAAGCGAATAAATCTAAGGGTTGCGCGCCACTAGCAATACGCTTGGGATAGCTTAGCGCATGAGCAATCGGCGTTTTCATATCGGGGCTGCCCAGCTGCGCCAAATAACTGCCGTCGTTATATTCTACCATTGAGTGAATGATGCTTTGTGGATGAATAACCACATTTATCTTGCTCTCAGGTAGATCGAATAAATGACAGGCCTCTATTAATTCTAACCCCTTGTTCATCATCGTCGCTGAATCGACAGATATCTTTTGACCCATCGACCAGTTAGGGTGTTTGATTGCCTCGCTGATTCCTGCTTGCTGCATCTGCGCAAATGACTGCTTTAAAAAAGGTCCACCAGAGGCGGTTAACCACAGTTTACGTACGCCATGACTACTATCATGAATCTGCGTATTGTCTTGTTGAATAACTGCGGGTAGACACTGAAAGATAGCATTATGCTCAGAATCTAAGGGTAATAAGGTAGCATGATGGGTTTTGACCGCTTTGATCATCACTTCACCTGCCATCACTAGCGCCTCTTTATTGGCAAGTAGTATGCGTTTACCTGCGCGCGCAGCGGCTAAGGTAGAAGGCAAGCCTGCAGCACCCACTATCGCGGCAACTACCGTATCGACTTGGCTGTCAGTGGCAATATCAATGAGTCCTTCAGCGCCGCCTACCACATCAATTGTCAAACCAGCTTGTTTAAGCTGTGCGGCAAAATCATCAACAGCAGCGGTTGGTACAGCGACCCGTTTAGGCTCGAATTGTTGGCAAAGCTTAAGCAGTTTATCTAGGCGTTGATGGCCTGATAACGCATAGACTTGATAGTCTTTTAGGTGCGTGGCCAATATTGCCAAAGTGCTATCGCCTATTGAGCCTGTTGCGCCTAGTACCGCGATGCGTTGCGTCATAACTACTAATACCTGTCTAATAGTACCTAAAAATAATACCTAAAGAAGTGTTGATGCCTACAAAAGTGTCAAACCCTAATAAAAATAGCTAAGCGCTACTCATTAGAACTCAAACAAAATTTTTATGCTTTAAACCACCAACCAGCCTAATTGCTGTAACCCCCAAAACCCTAAAGCAAATATCGGCGTGGCAGATAAGAGCGAGTCAATACGATCTAAAATACCACCGTGACCTGGCAGGATAGTGCCTGAATCTTTCACTTTAGCACGGCGCTTGAGCATCGATTCAAACAGATCACCCAATACTGACGCTAATATAGTGATCGCTGACAAAGCTACAAATGCGACTAAAGCTATACCCGTGAGTTGCAGCTTAAAAAAGCTAATGCCAATAACCACCACTAAGCCCGTCACTAAACCACCAGCTAATCCTTCCATGCTTTTGTTCGGTGACACATTGGGTGCCATCTTGACGCGGCCAAGCTTACGTCCGACAAAGTAAGCACCACTATCTGCGCACCATACCATCAAGAACACATACATCAGCCACCAAGGCGATGCTTGCCACAAATAGAACATAGCGGTGATTGAACCAGTCAAAATGACAACGCCCATCAAAGCCAAGCGCTGACCATACCAGTTAGTAAATGTCGGAAACTTAGTGACCCAAGATAGTGCCATGAGCCAAATAACTAAGGAGGCCAGCCACCACAGCACCCAAGTCGCTTCAAATATGAGAGAGACTAAAGTGATGGCCAATACTATCAGCACAAACACCACTGGCTGACGCCATTTAGGCATCAATTTGGTCCACTCATGAGCCGCAATAGTCACCCCAATCGCTAGGAGCGGCGCGAATAGAACCGGTGTTTGGCTGGCAAATAATGCGATACCAACAATAATGATCAGCACCACTGCCGTTCTAATCCGTTGCCACATAGTGATCGAGCCTTTTAGTTGTAGTCAGTAGGTTTACGAAAATAGTTAACTGATAATACTCATGCTGAAAGGCATTATAACAGCTAATTGGCGCAGGTTAATGATTGGCTTAGCGACTCAGTATTTGCTCGCTGGTCTTACCGAAACGACGTTGACGCTGAGCAAATTCTGCGAGCATTGATGCTAGCTCCTCTGCAATGAAGTTCGGCCATAATGTCTGAGTGAAGAACAGCTCTGCATAGGCCGATTGCCACAATAAAAAGTTGGATAGTCGATACTCGCCGCCCGTACGAATGAGCATATCAACCGCTGGCGCATCAGCAAGCTGTACGTGCTGGGCCAGTCGCTCTTTATCGATATCTTTGGCTTCTAATTTGCCCTCTTGCACTTGCTCAGCCAACTGTTTTGCGGCGTGCGCAATATCCCATTGACCACCATAACTGATCGCAATGACTAAGCTCATTGCTGTAAAGTGCGCAGTCTGAGCTTCGGCATCTGCCATTTGCGCTTGTAGCTCGTCTGATAACTGACTACGATCCCCAATAAAGCGCAACTGGATTTGATATGTTTGCATCCTTGGTAGCTGCTCGGTAATCGTCACTGATAGCAGGTGCATCAGCAGCGCCACCTCAGTTGGTGGCCGTTGCCAGTTCTCACTTGAAAAGGCAAATACAGTTAACACCTCAATGCCAACTTCACGACAGTATTCAACGATAGGATCAAGCGCATCCTTACCCTTACTATGGCCTGCGCCTTTAGCTAGCGCGTGTTGTTTGCCATAACGATTATTGCCGTCCATAATGATAGCAATGTGTTTGGGTAGAATATCTAGCGTGGGTTCTTTGTGCATTTTAGAGCCATTATCATTGGTAAATTTAAGACAGAAAATAGAATTAACGTCTATAAAGGAAGTCATAAGCTGTTGCTATTATAGACTGCATAAAATAAGCGATGCAAAAAAGAGATGTAAAATGGGCTTATAAAACTCATTTACAAAAAAACTGGCACTCTAACAAATAGCTCTTGTGAGAGGATGCCAGCTCTTATATGGCTAGTGACTTAATGAGCAAAAAAGCTGCTTACACTTCCATCAGATCACTTTCTTTTTTACTTAGACGACTATCGATCGTTTCGATGTACTTATCGGTAATCTTTTGGATCTCATCGCTTGCGCGGCGCTCATCGTCCTCTGATATCTCTTTTTCTTTGGCTAAATCCTTGATATCATTCATCATATCACGGCGCACATTACGAATAGAAACACGACTGTTTTCAGCTTCACCACGTGCCAGCTTTTGCATATCGCGACGGGTCTCTTCAGTCAGTGATGGCATCGGTACACGAATTACATCAGCGGTCATGGGATTAAGACCCAAATCAGCTTCGCGAATGGCTTTATCGACCGCTTGTACCATAGTACGATCGAACGGCTGGACTAGCAGGGTGCGCGAGTCTTCGACGTTGACGCTAGCAACCTGATTCAACGGGGTGGCCGCACCATAATAGCTGACCATAATACCTGACAACATACCAGGATGAGCGCGACCTGTGCGAACTTTACTAAAGGTACTCTCGAGCGCCTCTAGCGTCTTTTGCATCCGCGCTTCGCCTTCTTGCTTTATCTCTTTGATCATGGTTCTATCCTTATCGATAATATATTTTATTATTGGTTGTTAACGGTTAACTATATATAGTTGGCGCTGTCATCTTTTAATCATTCTGTATGATGCTGCTGTTTAATGATAGACCCTTGTGCCTTCGTTTTCGCCCATAACCACATTTAATAACGCATTGGGTTTGGTCATATCGAACACTTGCAGTGGCACATTATGCTCACGGCATAAAGCGATAGCCGTTAAATCCATGACCCCAAGCTTTTGCTCTAATACTTCATCAAAGGTTAAGCCATCATATTTGACCGCATCGCTATGTAAGCTTGGGTCTTTATCATAGACACCATCGACTTTGGTCGCTTTTAGGATCAAACCCGCTTCAATCTCAATGCCACGCAAACACGCTGCGGTATCCGTAGTAAAGAACGGATTACCTGTACCTGCCACAAAAATACAGACTTCACCATTTTTGAGGTGGCGAATAGCATTACGGCTACTATAGCTTTCAGTCACCTCGCCAATCGGTAGCGCTGACATCAAGCGCGTCTTAATATTGCGGCGCTCCAAAGCATCACGCATAGCAAGGCCATTCATGACCGTCGCAAGCATACCCATCTGATCGCCTGTGACGCGCCCAACCAAACCTTCTTTTTGCAACTGTGCGCCGCGGTACAAGTTACCACCACCGACGACGATACCGACTTGTACACCAAGACCGCGCAGATGGGCAATAGATAAACTCATTTTGTCCAATACTTCGCTGTCAATGCCCATATCTTTGCCACCAGCCAAAGCCTCACCTGACAGCTTAAGCAAAATGCGCGAGTAACGAGGATTTTTGTCAGACATAAGAGCACCTTTTATGAGTAATATGTTATTAATAATATGAGTAAACCGTAGCGTTATTATTAAACGCCGATATTATAATAATGAAGAGTAGAGCGTAAAAACAAATTGCGCTAATTGTAGCAAAAACTACTAGGGCGTGTCATTAATTAGGTTATGAGGGTAAAAATGAGATAGATTTTTGTCAATCAAGATAAATTTTGCAGAGAATATGAACATATTGTCTAGAAATTTATAAAGAGTGGCGGAAATATAGCCATTTTTAACCCATAAAATATAAATGTTTTAATTGATGATACGCCCTAGCTATTGGGCAATTTTCATCTACTCTATTTGCCCATTATTTTTTGAGTATTCGAACGACTATTTAACCTTGATAGCTGGCAAATAGATCATACTCGCTCGCATCATCAATAGTCACCGTGATGAATTGCCCGACTTTTACAGTAGGACCATTACCACCAACATTAATATCATCAACATAGACATGACCATCAATCTCTGGTGCATCAGCGTAGCTACGACAGATAGCGATGTTCTCTTCCATGTCTATCTCATCGACTAGTACTGTCATCGTTTTGCCGATTTTTTCTTGCAGCTTTTGCGCGGAGATATCCTGTTGCAATGCCATAAAGCGCTCGTAGCGCTCTTGTTTTACCGCCTCAGGTACTGGATTAGGCAAGTCATTAGCGACTGCGCCTTCAACCTCTGAATAAGTAAACGCGCCAACGCGGTCAAGACGTGCTTCAACCAGCCAGTCAAGCAACAATTGAAAGTCTTCTTCCGTTTCACCAGGAAAACCAACCACAAAGGTCGAGCGAATCACAATATCAGGACATATTTCACGCCATGCTTTGATACGCTCTAGCGTGTTTTCACTATGCGCAGGTCGCTTCATCGCTTTGAGAACGCTGTGGCTGGCATGTTGAAAAGGAATATCCAAATAAGGCAGTAGCTTGCCCGCGCCCATTAATGCGACAACTTTGTCGACATGCGGATAAGGATAGACATAATGCAGGCGCACCCAAATACCTAAGTCGTTAAGCGCTTGACACATGTCATAGAATTTTGACTTAAGCGGCATGCCATTCCAAAAGCTAGTCTTATACTTTAGATCTAAGCCATAAGCTGAGGTGTCTTGTGAGATAATGAGTAGCTCCTTAACTCCAGCGTTTTTTAGCGCTAGCGCCTCATTCATCACACTATCAATTGGACGCGAGACTAAATCGCCGCGCATACTGGGGATAATGCAAAAAGTGCAGCGATGATTGCAGCCCTCTGATATCTTAAGATAAGCGTAATGGCTTGGGGTTAGTTTAATACCCGCCTCGTTGATCAGATCAATTTTAGGATTATATTTATCATTCAACTCACGCTCAGGCTTGGGCACATGTAATGCAACGGCTCTAATGACTTCATCGTACGCATGAGCACCTGTCACTGCGAGCACTGCTGGATGCATCGCGCGAATTTTGTCTGCCTCTTTCCCCAAGCAGCCCGTGACGATGACTTTACCGTTTTTGCTAATCGCCTCGCCAATAGCGTCCAGCGACTCCTGTACTGCCGACTCAATAAAGCCGCAGGTATTGACCACGACTAAATCTGCGCCTTCATAATCACTGGCGACTTGATAACCATCACGGCTCAGCTCTGTGATAATACGCTCACTATCTACCAAAGCCTTTGGGCAGCCTAATGATACAAAACCAATCTTTGGCGCTGTGGTCGGGGCACTAGCCGTCGCAGTGTTGCCTGCACTGCTTTGAGCAATACTACGGTTCTCATTATGATTGGCTTTATGGTGATAAGGCTGGCTTGGCGCTTGTTGAATAGGTTCTGAGCTTTGGGCAGGATTAAATACGGTTACCGCATCTTTTACTGTCTGCATGCTTGATGGATCATTGGTTGAGACGATATTGGCTGATGGGCTAGAAGTTTTGGACATAGCTGACCTTGCTTGAGATAAAATGGCTGTGCGCATTGTACGTTTTTTTTATACTTACCGCTAGTTTTGCCGTGCTATGCTCATGATTTATAGTTAAATAACAGTTAAATAATAATACCTTACCTCACTTTTACTTCACTCTTGTCTTATTTGGGCCTTTATAATGACTACTCAAACAGATGCTGCTACAACGCTTCCTGATTTAACCTTTCTCTCACAGCATTTATTTACCGCTATTTTGTGGGTCGATGAGTCGCTACAGATAAGATGGCTAAACACGCAAGCCGAGCAGTTATTAACCATTAGTCGCGCCCGTCTATTGAATCAGTCTATCTTGACTCTATTAGCTCCTAATGAGACAGGTGATAAAAATAATGATGTTGTTGATCACCCTATTAATAATATCTATTCGCTAACAGAGCGCTTTGCTCATGCTCGCCTGTATCAGCAGCCCTTTGTCGATCATGATCACAGTATCCATCCACAAGCGCTGGGTAGCTCTAGCAAAAGCGCTGCCATATTAGTCGATTATAGCGTGACGCCAGTTATCCAGCAGCATCAGATCTATTATATTATTGAGATGTGGGGCAAGGATCGACAAAGTCGTATCTCAAAGGAGCAGCAGCAAGAGCAGCAATATGATATCGCCCGTCATATGCTACGGTCGGTGGCTCATGAGGTCAAAAATCCTTTGGCAGGTATTCGCGGCGCCGCACAGCTGCTACAAAGACAACTGGCAAAGCTAAACGCTGTCACTTACCAAGCAGCTGACCAAGTCGCCGCGCAAGATTCTGTAAAAAATTCCTCAGAATATGAGACCAATACTGCATCAACCACTCAAAAGATGCTAACTTATACCGATATTATCATCTCTGAAACCGATCGATTAACTCAGCTGATTGGACAGCTATTGGGCTCTAATCAGCTCCCCAATTGGCAAACGTTAAATATTCACCAAATCCTTGAGCAAGTACTGACGTTGGTGATGAGCCAATATTCACAAGTAACATTGCAACGTGACTATGATTTATCTTTGCCAGAGATAGAAGCGGATAAAGATCAGTTAATCCAAGTATTTTTGAATTTACTAAATAATGCTTGTGAGTCGATGGTAGAGCATCAGCAAGCGCTATCAAATAACGCGGCTATTGAAGCTATTAAAGATAGAGACGACAATCAAATAGATAATTTACAAAAGCAACAAGGTCAAAAGTTAAATAGCAATGACAAGTTTTTAAAGCCTGTATTATTTATCCAAACACGGATTGCCTTTCAGCATACTATTGGCGGTCAGCAACATAAGCAAGTATTGCAAGTTACTATCACTGATAATGGTAGCGGTATAGACCCTAAGCTCATTGAGCAGATATTCTTTCCGATGGTAAGTAGTCGAGCGACAGGGACAGGTTTGGGCTTGTCTATAGTGCAAGATATCGTCAGCCGCCACCATGGTAGGATAGAGGTCAGCTCCACTAAAACGCCTAACAACGGTAAAAACAGTAATCAAACTAGCTTTACAGTATATCTGCCCTTTAACCAGCCTAATATTGCAACTTGATCTTCAATGACGATAGCGATTTATCCGTTCTAAAAACAGAGTAGCGCTAAAAATATAAAATAATGAGTATAATAAATTTATGAGCAACGTTGATGATAAAGGGAATAAAGTGTCCGATAACCCAACTGCCAATGGCGTAGATACTAGTGATATAGCCACTCTATGGCTGATAGATGATGATGCCGCATTGCGTTTAGTACTCGCTGATACTTTTACCGATGCTGATTTGAACGTAGTGAGCTTTACTCAAGCACAAGCAGCTTGGACGCGTCTGAACGATGTTTTGCAGGAGCAAGAGAGCCGCTCTGTTTTGCCTGATGTTATCTTAACCGATATCCGTATGCCAATGATGGATGGTCTGTCCTTTAGCGACTGGGTACACAAGCATTTTGCTGATATTCCTATTATTATCATGACCGCACACTCCGATATTACCTCAGCAATAGATAGCTACCAGACAGGCGCATTTGACTATCTGCCCAAGCCTTTTGATTTGGATGATGCCGTAGCTGTTATTTATAAAGCGATCAACTATCAACCCGCAACACCTAGCCTCGATGTAGCAAATAATAAAGCACAGGCGGTTAAGAGCACAGAGCGAGCCAATACTACACCAGCTACAGCAGCGTTATTGCCTACAGTGAAAGCAACTGTAAAACCAAAGACTCAGGTTAAAGAAGAGGTTAGCGCTAATGATGCCTCTATAAAACAGCCGAACAATAATCCTAGTGGCATTATCGGTCAGTCGCAGGCGATGCAAGACGTCTTTCGCGCGATCGGGCGCTTAGCCCATTCTCCTATTACTGTACTTATTACAGGCGAATCAGGCACAGGCAAAGAGCTGGTTGCCAGCGCCTTGCATCAACATTCACCGCGTGCCAAACAGTCTTTCATTGCACTGAATATGGCAGCTATCCCGCATGATTTAATTGAATCTGAGCTATTTGGTCATGAAAAAGGCGCGTTTACAGGCGCGACGACGATGCGTCAAGGTCGCTTTGAGCAAGCAGATGGTGGGACGCTGTTTTTAGATGAGATTGGTGATATGCCGTTTAGCACGCAAACGCGATTGCTGAGAGTACTAGCTAACGGTGAGTTTTACCGCGTCGGTGGTCAGCAGCCTGTCAAAGTCGATGTGCGTATTATTGCCGCCACTCATCAAAACCTTGAGCATCTCGTGCAGCAAGGCAAGTTTCGCGAAGATCTGTTTTATCGGCTTAACGTCATTCGTCTGCCATTACCACCGTTACGCGATCGCCGTGAAGATATTGCTGAGCTTACCAGCCACTTTATGCACCGTGCTAGTAAACAAATGAATACTACGCCTAAACAGCTACATCCCGATGCTATGCGCGTGATGCAAAACTTTGCTTGGCGTGGCAATATTCGTCAATTAGAGAACGTTTGTCTTTGGCTAACCGTAATGACCACAGGCGACATGGTATTGGTTGAAGATTTACCACCGGAGCTATTAACTACGATTGATGAGTCATTGCCCCAGATGACTGCTACTTATAACGATAACAATAGCGACAACAATCCTAGCCCCCAGCTCAGTCTACAAAACATTTCAGTTGCATCTGACTCTACTGCGACTAGCTGGCAAGAGGCACTTGCCAAATGGGCAACGCTGTCACTACAAGCGGGCAAAACCGATATTCTACAGACTGCTACTCCTGAGTTTGAACGTATTTTACTCAACGCCGCGCTTACCCATAGCGGAGGTAAGAAAAACACTGCTGCGACATTACTTGGCTGGGGACGCAATACGTTAACGCGTAAATTATCTTTGTTAGAAGATGATCCCTCGAAAAATCTACCCTAGAGTCGCCACTTATAACGTCAAAAGAAGTAATGTTAGAAGGGATAGAAGCAAAGTGACTGAGCGCATGATAACTATGCCAAGCGATCAATAAAGAGAGATGTATAGACAGAGGGTTATAACGCTAAAATACAGGCTATTAAAAAATATTTAATTTAATTCAAAAAAGGGCTTGCCAAATAATTTAAACTCTATATAATAGCCAACCACTGAGACGCACTACCGAATCAGTTATCTATCTGCTTGGCATTTGATTTTGGATGTTAACGATGATAGAGTTTGGATAATGGGGCTGTGGCGGAATTGGTAGACGCACCAGATTTAGGTTCTGGCGCCGCAAGGTGTGAGAGTTCGAGTCTCTCCAGCCCCACCATTTTCGGATAGTACATCTTAGCTTATATTGAAAAGATAAGATTAAAAATTAGCCTGCTTATTAGCAGGTTTTTTTGTGTCTGATTTTTGGATAGCCTCTTATCTGCATCATATTTAGGCAGGTTTAGCACTGATAAACTCAGCACTCATAAACTGTGCCATACTACTTGCCAGGTCTATAGACCACAAAACCTCTAGGTGGAAATGATGAATAAAGGATTTTGGCTAACGGCAGGCTTGCTAGTACTATTAGCGTTTGGGCTTTATGGACTGCGTAGTCTGTACGATCCAGCTATCACAGCAGAGACTAATACTGCTGGGATGAGTGTAGATACCGACGAAAACAATAAGATTATGATGAATCTTGAGAAGTTTAGTGGCTATCATAATGATGCGGAAATACTATCAAAAGAATTAGTAATCTTAAAAACCGATACCGAAAGAGCCATTGCGAACAAAGACCCAAAATTAGTAGGCATTGCTGCCAACAATATCTATAGAGTTCTGGATAATGTGAGCGTCAATCGTATACCTACTATCGAACCCTTTGAGGTCTGCGATGAGGCTTTAGATACCTTGAGTCTCTATGCGATAAGCGCTAAAGCCTATTATGCTAATACGAATAAGACAACCTTAAAAGATATTAATGACTTAAAGACGCAGTTTGATACTAAGTTTGCACAGTGCCAAAGTATCGTCAACGACAAGCCTGTCGAAGCACTTTATCAAGATTATCAATAATTACTACTACTAACTGGCAAAAAACTTCAAATCGCTTATAACATCACTTATATCTTTATAACGACTTTCAATTCGTTTTGCTAAAGTTTTATTAATAATAGCTTGATAATCACGATACTGGCTAGGTAATTTAGCAATAGGCTGCTGGCAATGCTGAGTCGCCCAATCAAGCATTGCGTCGTCACTTGTCTTTGCTCTCTTAAACGGTCTATCCCTTGTCAAAATCTCGTACACCATAATTCCAAAAGCATAAATATCGCTTTGCTGAGTTGGTGTGTGTCCTTGCCAGCGCTCAGGCGCAAGATAGGCGGGCGTGCCAGCAAGATTACTATCGTTTTTAAAGTTATCTATACGCTGCGCCACAGCAAAATCTGTCAGTAATAAATTAGGCGTTGAATCAACGTTGTCGTCAGTTAGACTAGAGCCAATCAAAAAGTTGCTAGGCTTTATATCGTTATGTAGCCAGCCTTGGCTGTGTAGATCAGCTATTAACTGCGCCGCTTGCATAATATAATGCTGCTTTTGCTGGCAGGTTAATAGCTGACGATTGGTAGCGTTAAGCTGACGCGCTAGAGCGCCTAATGGATAGTAAGGCATGATTAGAAGGGTTAGCTGGTAATTTTTGTTTAATATTTTTATAATCAAGCTCTTGTCAGTTAGCAGTTGTGGCGCAATAATTATAGAAGCTTGCGCTTTAGCTTGAGAACCATTCAGCGCTTTTAGCACCTTTATTTCATGACCTAAACTCGTTAGATCATAATAGATATTTGCGCTTGTTTCCCACTTAATCATAACTTGACCAAGCTGACTGTGCCGCGCCTTTGTTAACCCTTGAAAGCTAATATCTTGATGGCTAGTATCTTGATGACTGATACGTTGATGGGTTATCTCTTTATAATTTAAATCTGAAAAGGCAGCCGTTAATATCGGCAATAGCTGTGTAGCTTGTGTTTGTAGCGCTTGTTTTGTTGGATAATTAATGGCATTATTTTTCATAATCAGTATACCTTTAGCTTATCCTATGTAGTAGCATAATCATCACCGTTACACGTCCATTAAAATTAGATAGAGTTATTATGCCTGAATCAACTGACGACTTTAAATCACCCAATCCCTATTGCTCTTCCTATGCACTACCCGAGCCTTTATTAGCTTTATTGAGCCAGTATTTGCATCAGCAAGTCACCCCTACTATTCAGATAGATCCTGAACAGTTGGCTTATCGCTGGGTTGGCGGGTCTACAGGTCACCTGCAACCTCTGACCGTTAATCTATTTTTAAGCTTAGATGACCTGCATGGGATTGACACCCAAAAGGCTAAGCTGATTCAAAACACGCGGCAGTTCCTAAAGGGGTATCCTGCCAATCATGTGCTGATGACAGGGACACGCGGCGCGGGTAAATCCTCTTTGATTCGTGCTCTATTGCAATCCTATCATAGCGAGGGTCTGCGGGTTATTGAGATTGCCCGTGATGACTTGCTAGTGCTTGATAAGGTTCGCGCGGCTATTAATGAATTGCCAAACGACTCCAACTGTCGCTATGTCGTGTACTGCGATGACTTATCATTTAATGGGCAAGATGAGAGCTATCGTACCTTGAAAAGTGTACTTGATGGTGCACTTGACTCTGAGCAGGACAAACTACTAGTCTATGCGACCAGCAATCGTCGTCACCTGCTACCGCAAATGATGAAAGACAATCTCAATATTTATAATGGTCAGACTGATGAAGTTAATCCGTATGAGACTATTGATGAAACCGTGTCCTTATCGGATCGCTTTGGGCTTTGGTTATCCTTTGGGCCAATGGATCAAACCGCTTACCTGCATATCGTCCAGCATTATTTAAGTATACAGCTTGAGCAGCTATCAGGATCTGATAGCTATCCTATTAAGAATCAAGATATTAGCAATAAAGTGATTGATAATGGCGAACTGGCAAGTCAAATCAGATCGGAGGCTTTGCGTTGGGCGTCAGAGCGTGGTGGACGCTCTGGTCGTATCGCTTATCAATTTAGCCGTTATTGGAGTGGTAAGATGCAATTGGCAGCGGCAGATGAAATTTAGGTTAGAGCGTTTTTTAAAATGAAATTTTCGTGTCGTTTTTCAATCATAATTTGATCAATGGTGCGCGGGGCGCACCCTACGCGACTGCAAAAAATTTCAACGACAAAGTCATTTATTCATATTTAACTCTCACGAGCAGATCCCAAAAACTCTACTTCGTTATCAACCTTACTTTCTGATGTTGATGACTTACCCTTAACTAAATACTGCGCAAAGTCTTCTGCTAGCCAAAGATTACCTTGATAAGCACTTTGAGCATCAATACGGATATCGCTCATATTTGCTGTGCTGCTATCAGGGTCATCATAGCTCTGGTAACGCGCGCTAAAATGCGTCAAGATCAAATTATTAAGCCCAATATCTTGCGCAAACTGACCAACTAACTGAGCGCTGCTATGCATCGGGTCAAAACCAGCTTCAGTATCAGGATCACTATCAGCGTCAAAGTCAGAATTTTGGGTCTGGATGCGGCTTTGAATTTTAGCCAATACCTCAGCGGTATAAGTCGCTTCATGTACTAATAGATCCGTATCTTGCAAAGCACCTACTAGACACGTAGGCGTGTCATTATCACCTGCCACTACGACACGCGCCCGCAGCTGCTCATTATGTACATAATCCGCTGATAGTAGGTGTTTACCTTCTTGAGTAGTGACATCCTCACCCTGCTGTAGCTTGCCCCATAACTGGCTTGGCGCAATATTTTCGGCTTTTAACTTGGCGGTATCTAGACGTCGATGGCTGATGGTCTGGGTGATACCAAAAGCATGGGAGGGCACTCTGTGCGACAGCTTAGTCACATCAATAGTGAGCTGTTGCTGCTTATCCAGTTCAAGGGTTATATCTGTTTTTGCTTTTTCTTGCTCAGATAATACATCCTCTACCGCTATAAAGTTAATAGTGTAAGAAAAGTGTAATTCAGTTGTGAGCATTATCGCATCAAGCAAGGTAGCAATAGCTTTTGGTGCGATAATAGTCAGTGACTCAGTACGTCCAGACATAGCCGCGCTAGCCAGCAGTCCTGGCAGACCATAGCAGTGATCGCCATGCACATGAGTGATACAGATCGCAACCAGCTGATGTAATGATAGCTTAGTATGTAACAATTGCTGCTGCGTGCCCTCTCCACAATCTATTAGCAGCCAAGGACGCGACTTGTTGTTATGTTGTTTAGCACTTGCTAGATAGAGATTTAGACATTCAATAGCCAATGCTGTGACATTGCGCTGTTTGGTCGGCACACCAGCTGATGTGCCCAAAAAGGTCAGTTGTAACATGGCTGATCTCTAGTAATAGCTGACTGATGAATAAACGTATTAATTGTTTTTTATCGTTGTAAATAACGAAAACTTAAGACAATTCGCAAAGTAACGTTTTCTCGCCCTCAGTGACTTGGCCCCCACTAGCGTAGCACTGTTTCACCATGTTTGACTCATGGGACTTCCAGCCGCCATAAAAGCTTGCCACACAAAGTAGCGCTACTAGTAGCTTTTGTGCCCAAGCTTTTGGCGATATATCTTTAAGATTGGGTTCAGCGCTATTTTTGAGAGGTCGATCATTTGGGTCAGTCATTTGCTTACCTTTTTATAGTACTATTTATGCTAAATAAAATTATTCTAAATGGCACTGTATTATAACCAAAAAAACAATAGGGCCTCAAAACTATCGTCATTGAGACCCTATTGCCTTAGTAAAAAGAAAAGCAAAAGCATAGGCTATTTTAAATGAATAGCTTGAGAATTAGCCTAAAACTTCACTCGTCCACCCTTTTCTACTGCTCGCTTAAAAGCTTCTCTTTCCTCACAGCGTTTAAGCCAGTTCAACACATTAACATATTTTACTTTATCTAAGCCCTTGCCAGCATTTGCACCGACGACAGCGATGTGCATTTGAATATCAGCAGCGCTAAACTCACTACCTGCAAACCAATGATCGTCTTGCAATTGCTCCTCCATCATATTGAGCATCGTGGTCAAGCTGCTACTGATCATGCTGTTTTCAACTTGCTTGCGAATACCCTTGCTGATTGGCTTGATCAACATCGGTGAGCGCTCAACGACTTTAGTAAATACTAAACGCATCACCAACAGCGGCATGACTGACGCTTCAGAGAAATGCATCCAAAAAGTATAATTCTCCCAAGCTGATTCATCACTATCAGCAGGCTTAAACTCATGCGCTTGATCATAATGCTTAAGCAAATACTCAATGATAAAACCAGATTCTACTAATGGGCGTCCGTCTGCTTCTAGTATCGGAGCATGACCGAGTGGATGAATTTGTTTTAGACTTTTAGGCGCAAGATGGGCTTTGGTACGATTATAAGCGGTCAGTTTATAATCAGCGTTTAGCTCCTCTAATAACCAAAGAATACGAAATGAGCGTGAGTTTTCTAAATGATGCAAATGTAACATGGACTATCCTATTGTTAAGCCATAATTAATGGTAATAATATAAGAGTATGATAAAACTTATCCGTATAAAAATGCCATAGATAAAAATATTATTAATAATAACCTAGCTGCTAGTGCTTTAAAACTGCCTAGTAGCGCGTCTGTTACGAAAAACAATATCTATAGGGTCAACTCTGAATATTCTAGAGTCAAACTAAGGTTTATATAACATTCTTCTTATACTTACCCTTAATTTTATGCAATGTTTATGCCATCACTATCTTTAACTTTAACGCTAGCTCTAACATTGCAATGAACAGAGGTTACTTGGAATGCAACTGGTCAATTTTGCGATTCATTTTATTAATCTTAGATTGATAGCGTCTAATTTTACGAAAGCGTCGCGCAACTAATATGCCCTCGATACGGTGATTTTTGAGACGACGATGTAGCGGGAAGCTGTTAATCTGTGGCTCATGGTAACCTTGCAGACGATTCTCACGCTTGTTATTAACATAGCCTAATGCACTATCAGCAACCATAATAAACAGCGCTAGCATAATCATGGCATACATAAATAAAGAGCCACCCTCATCGAGGTTCTGACTCAAAATAGTGATCGAGAATACAAAGAGCAGCATAGGCTCGACATAGCTTAGCGCGCCAAATAAAGACACGGGCAGCTTACGACTGGCAACCATCGTCAGCGACATAGCAATGGCACTAAAAGCACCAAGCAGCGGCAGCAGATACCACAATTTGGCATTTTGCACGGCCAAACTGATACCGCCACTTACAAAAAGTACGATAATAACTATCGGTGTTAGCAATATCAAATCTGATAGCAAGCCTGTGATAGGCGGCACAGCAAGCTTTCGACGCATCAAATAATAAGGCGGATAGCCCAAGCAAACAAATAACGTCACCCAGGAGATGTGCCCATATTGAAAGATGTCATAGCCTATCCCTAGCGCGGCAAAAAATACAGCGATCCACTGAAACACGCTAACCGGCTCTTTATAAAAAAATCGTCCCACTATAATCATCACCAGCGGCAATAAAAAATAGCCCAAAGTCACATCTAGAGCAAAATCATTGACTGGCCCCCACATAAATAACCAAATCTGTCCACCCAAAATCGGTGTCGGCAAAATAAACCATAACCATTCTTTTGGTGTTTTTAGGGTCTTTAGATAACTAAAAACATGTTGCCACTGCTTAGTGACACTGACTAACAGCATAATACTGATCAGCATAATCAGTACGCGCCATGAGGCAACTTGTGTACCAGATAATGGCTGCATAAATAGGCCGAATAAAAACATCAGCGCGAATAAAAAACTCGATGCTACTGATGCGACAGTGCCCTGCATAGTTTGGTTAGAAGTGAGCATAACAAAGGCCTTACAAATTGAACTGACAAAAAATACCGCTAAGAGATATAAGAATATTTTGGATTTATAAATAAAGCAAAAATTACAAAAGCCTCCAACGATAATGTCAAAGGCTTTTTTTTAGAACTTTAAGACTTAGTAAACTAGATTTACAATAAGATGATTAAAAGAGAAACGATTAAAACAGCAGTAACCCGTCTCTTTTATATAAACTAGAATTTTTAGTTTTAGAGAGTAATATATTAAAGAGTTATGTGACCACCCTTTTTTTCAGCGCGCTTAAAGGCTGTGCGCTGCTGACAACGTTTGAGCCAATTCATGACATTAATATAATCGCCACTACCTAGCGGTGTACGAGACTTGGCAGCAACAGCCACAAAATACATCTGAATGTCAGCAGCGCTAAAGCTCTCTCCTGCAAACCATAGATTATCTGCTAGATGCTGCTCCATGAGTGCCAACATAGCTAAGATATTGTCAGCAATATAACTTTTTTCGACTCTTCTGCGCATAAATTTGACGGCAGGCTTAATAAGAAAAGGCGTTCTGTCCACAATCTTATTAAAGACTAAGCGCACGACCAAAGGCGGCATCGCTTTAGCCTCTGAATAATGCAGCCAAAAAGTATAATACTCCCAAGCAAGCTCATCGTTATCAGCAGGCTTAAACCGTTGCTGTTCGTCATAATGCTTGAGCAGGTATTCAATAATAAAACCAGACTCAAGCAAACAGCGACCGTCAACCTCTAATATCGGTGCATGCCCTAGCGGATGAACCTTCTTTAGGCTATCAGGTGCCAAATAGGCTTTAGTACGTTTATAACGAGTCAGCTCATAATCTATTTTCAGCTCTTCTAATAGCCATAAAATACGAAATGAGCGTGAGTTTTCTAAATGATGCAAATGTAACATGACTTATCCTAACTTAGAATTACTGCAAAGCTTAAAATTACCGTAAAGCTTAAAATTACCGCAAAGCTCAGCATCGCTGCAAAGTTTGTATCACTATAAATAATCATTGTATAAAGGCAGATAAACAATAGTAGCTTATTACTATCACCATTAATACCGTATATAAAAATAATATTAAGACATGTTCTCATTTTGAATACTAGTAAAAATCGACAGAAAATGTCAGAGCCATTGACAATGGCATAAGCAAAAAAATAAAAACCTCTAACAGTGATGTTAGAGGTTTTTACTGAGAGGTTTTAGATCATTTGCTGAAGATCAGACTGACTCTATAAGCCTAGTCAAGTGTCTAACATCAAGAGTCATCTTGTGGATTATAATCGTTAGCAATATCAATAGTTTCACTGATATCCGCGTTATCGACTTCATCTATGCCAGCATTAGCCGCAGCGTCTACCTCTGCTTGCTCTTGACCCTCAACCGCAAATGTACCGTCCTCTTTCATCGCATCAATCAAAGCGTCATCATCGCCCTCTTCATGCTCAACTCTCGCCATAGCGACCAGCTTCTCATCTTTTGATAGACGAATCAAGGTCACCCCTTGAGTATTACGACCCGAGCTGGCCACATGCTCAACAGGTGTACGTACTAGCGTACCTTTATCTGATATCAGGATAATATCATCTTCAGGATCAACCTTAGTGGCACGAACGAGTGCGCCATTACGCTCGCTGGTCTTGATAGCGATAACCCCACCGCCGCCGCGATGCTGAGTATTGAACTCATCAACAAAGGTGCGTTTACCAAAGCCTTTTTCACAAGCGATTAGGATTTCATGGACATCATCTTCGATAACTACTAATGATTTAATGAATTCATCACTAGCAAGACGCATACCACGTACCCCTTTGGCGGTACGTCCCATAGCGCGAGCATCCGTCTCATTAAAGCGAATAGCTTTACCGCTTGAGGCGAACAGCATAACTTCTTGGCTACCATCAGTGATACGAGCGCTGACTAACTTATCGCCTTCTTCAAGTCCGACGGCAATCAGGCCATTAGAGCGAATATTAGCAAACTGCTTGAGCTCAACACGTTTGACCGTACCATTGGCCGTTGCAAAGAAAACAAAAGGCGGCTCAGCGGCATTACTATCTTCTAGTGATTCGTCATCGCTTACCAAATCGCTATCTATTAAAGCTACTTCATTTTTGCTAGATAATTCTTCTACCATTTTGGGGATTGGTAAGATAGTGGTGACCGTTTCATCACCCGTCAAACCAATAAGATTCACTAAGGGTCGACCACGTGCGCCGCGACTGGCAATCGGCACTTCAAAACCACGTAAACTAAAGACGCGACCCGTATCGGTGAAACACAGCACGGTTGAATGCGTTGAGGTCACGATTAAATGATCGATGACGTCATCTTCTTTCATCGCGGTCGCAGACTTGCCTTTACCACCACGTTTTTGTGCGACATAATCATCAATTGGCTGAGTTTTGGCATAACCCGTACGCGATACGGTCATGACTACCGTTTGTTCAGGGATCAAATCTTCACGGCTAAAGTCAGTACGTGAATCGATAATATCAGTACGACGCTCATCACCAAAGTTGTCACGAATCTCAATCATTTCATTGGAAATAATAGTCATCAGCTTATCAAAGTCGCCTAAGATAGACTCAAGATTGGCGATTTCACGCAGTAGATCTTGATATTCTTCGGTTAATTTGTCTTGCTCAAGACCCGTCAAGCGATGCAGCTGCATCTCTAAAATAGCGTTGACTTGATCAAGTGATAAACGATAGCTTTGCTTAGATGCGTCTTCATGCACGATCAAACCAAACGGTGCTTTAGGGTCTTCGCCTTCAATATAATCAGGGCGCACCGACTGGCTACCAGCCGCTTTTAGCATCGCAACTACGCTACCTGAACCCCAAGTATTGTTTAATAAGCTCTCACGAGCTTCACCGCGACTAGCAGAGGCTTTAATAGCGGCAATTATTTCATCGATATTAGCTAATGCTACAGTTAAGCCTTCGAGCAAATGACCACGGACACGGGCTTTATTTAGCTCATAAATAGTACGGCGGGTAACGACTTCTTGACGATGGCGGACAAACGCGGCAATGAGCTGACGCAAAGTTAATAGCTTTGGCTGACCATTATCGAGCGCCACCATATTGATACTAAAGCTGGACTCAAGCGGCGTTTGCAGAAACAAGTTATTAACGATAACTTCCGCAGTCTCACCGCGACGAAGATCAATAGCGATACGCATACCATCTTTATCAGACTCATCGCGTATCTCACTAATACCTTCAATCTTTTTGTCACGTACCAGCTCAGCAATACGCTCAATCATCTTGGCTTTATTAGATTGATAAGGTACTTCGGTAAATACAATACGCTCACGATCACGGTTGACGCCCGTATCCGTCATCGGCTCGATATGATAGCGACCACGGATATGCAGACGACCTTTACCCGTGCGGTAAGCGTCTTGGATACCCGCACGGCCATAAATAATACCGCCTGTAGGAAAGTCAGGGCCTGAAATATGCGTCATCAGCTCATCGCTTGAGATCTGTGGATTGTGCGCATAGGCCAAGCAAGCATTAATCACTTCGGTCAAGTTATGCGGTGCCATATTGGTCGCCATACCGACCGCGATACCTGTTGCACCGTTGACTAGCAAGTTAGGCACACGAGCTGGCAATACGCTAGGCATACGCTCAGAGCCATCGTAGTTATCTTCCCAATCGACAGTGTCTTTATCAAGATCAGCGAGCATCTGGTGGGTCAGCTTGGTCATGCGCACTTCGGTATAACGCATCGCCGCTGGTGGATCATCATCGATTGAGCCAAAGTTACCTTGCCCATCAACCATTGGGTAGCGGAGGCTAAAGTCCTGCGCCATCCGCACGATAGCATCATAGACTGCACTATCTCCATGAGGATGATATTTACCAATGACATCGCCTACCACACGCGCCGACTTCTTATAGGCTTTATTATAGTCGTTCGATAACACATGCATCGCATACATCACTCGGCGATGCACAGGCTTAAAGCCATCACGCACATCAGGTAGCGCGCGCGAGACGATCACGCTCATCGCATAATCCAGATAGGACTGCTTTAATTCATCGACGATGGCAATAGGACTGATCGAGTCGCTCATATACACTCCGTTATTCATCTTCAGCTCTAATGTTTGCATTAAAGATTGCAGCTAACTTTTCATAGCCAGCTATAGCGCTTATGATCATCAATCAATACTGCTGCAAAATGCGCAGTTCATATCGATATATATACATCATAAAAAGCACTGCTTTAGAGGCAAAACAAGAGAAATATAAAGATGCTATTTTTAATAGAAAAGGGACTAAAAAACAAAGTGTATTTTAGCACAAAATTGCCTATTTAGGGGCATTTAGATGCTATTAAACTACCTAAATCAGCCTATCGTTAAAAGTCATTTTGAGTGTTTATTAGGATATGAATTATCTTATTGTTAGGCGTTTTTGCTTGGCAGACTTTAATATTTCTACCAATGAGTTAGTTCTACTTAAAGCACAGTTTTGGACCTATAAACGACAAACTGCCAAACACTTTTCAATGCTTGGCAGTTTATTAAAAGCTTAAGACTATTGGAGATAAGTTTAAGTGTTTAAAATGCACCATTTAGACCAATGAAGAAACTCGTTGAATCATCGTCATCCCCTTGTGTGAAATTAATACCAGCATTAGCGTTGAGCGGGCCAAAGTTGCGAGCTAGTCCTAGTGTCATACCGAAGTTATCATCGTCAGTGTCGATAGTTGGGGTCTCAAAGCTAATACCTTGAATAGTGTTTAAACGTGCTGAAACAGCATCACGATCATCGCTTAGACGATTTTGATAATAAACATCTCCAAAAATATTAAGATTAGCTGCTAAAGTATGATTGGCTTTGACACCAAGCTTACCGTAAGTGGTCGTATATTTTTGCTCATCAAATTGCATGGCAATACCAGATATTTCTTGCTCTTCTAAAGCATCGATTTTGACACGGTTGATCATTGCACCAAGATAAGGCGTTACGTCAATATTGCTCACTTGCATTGGATAGCCTGCTTGCAGGTTAGCGTAGTAACGTTTTCCGTCGGCATCTGAGTCAAAGTTTTGAATAGTGCCGCCCAAGTTGACTGAACGCGTAACATCGACATCCATTGAGCCATAACCAATAGCGCCATTGAGTTGTATACCGCCTAACTGCTCTAAGGTAGTCGTATGATAAACACCAAAACCTAGCTCATCAATACCGATATCACTGAGACCTGAAGAATTACCTGAGCGGTCAAAATCCTTACGCGTAATATTGGCATATAAGCCTGTTACAGCGTTAGTAAAGCTGCCCATATTTGCATTTGCAAAGTCTACCCCTACGAGTAGCTGAGCGTTACCATCGCTCTCATACCCTGCGATATCAGCGGTACCAACTTCTCCAGTTGCCCAAGCGGTTCGCGCCGCTCTTTGCTCACGGCTTTGAACTTGGTTAATATGTGACTGCAAGCGCTCGCTAGTGGCCAGGCCTACTTTAGTCGCAATATGTGGCAACACTCCAATTTGACTCGGCGCAGTGACTACTGCATTGGCATAATCCGCTACTAGCTGATGCGTGCGACCCGTAGGATGAACACCATCGGCAAAGAAGTAAGTTTCATTAGCATTTGAGGTTACTAGATCGCTAGAACCACAAAATAGAGAGCTGTCAGACGGAGATATATTTGTACAAGCTCTATCAGTCACATTAGTAAAGCCAAAAGCGGCTGGATTGGCACTGATTTGCTGAGTTAAGCTATACATATCTAGTGGAATAATATTAGCACCAGTGGATGCTACACCGCTAAGCATCGCCTGATTATATGCATTAGTAGTAGCAGTTGCTACTGCTTGAGTCGTCTGTGCTTGCAAAAGATCGTCGCCTGTCAAAGTAGTATCAGCAATGAAGTCAGGAGTGATACCAATATCAGGAATATTCGGTACTAAAATATAATTGACACCACTATCTTTAAGTGTCTGAGTAGTTTCAACTTGACTACCAACTGCTGCAATAACGATATTTTGAGCATCAGAGGCACTGGTTGCTCCAGATGCTGCAAATAAATCATTGGCTCCTGCCCACACAACATACAGACCTTTGGAATCAACTTCATTATTAGCTAAATAGTTATCAACTTGGGTGTTGGCAGAAGCAACGGTAATAGGAAATCCAAAACTATTGTTAACAACGTCCACACCTGCTCGTGCACCACCAATAGCATAGTTATTGCCCGTTAAAGGACTACCAAAAGTGTTGGCAACTGCTGTCGTACCTAGCTGTTCAGCAAAAGAGGTTGCCCACACATTATCAGGATTCGTGGTGAATTGTCCTGATTCTGCAAGTCCTAAATTACCTTGAGTGATGGGACTAAAGAAACCACCATCAGTTAAACTATCACCAAAAAATGTGACACTATTGTACTCGCTAGCATGAGCGGCGCCCGCGATAGATAGGCTGATAGCGACTGATAGCAGACAACGAGTCATTATAGGTTTTTTAATAACGTGAGCAATGGAAGATGAATGGGGACAAGTCATTAGCTTAGCGCTATCTTTAGATATAGTCATTAGTGCTATCCTTAGCAGTCAATAAATAGAAGTAAGTCATATCAGCGGTCAAAAAAATAGATATTAGGTAATCTATACAGCAGTTAATATTTATCTGACATTGTTGCTCATACCTTACTGTTTATACCGTAAACGATTATAAAAAGCTACTTTAAAATCTGTCAGTAGAAGTCAAATTAATTTTGATGAACTTATAAAATGGTGGTTCATCTTTATCTAGACAAATAATTTTTGTTGGTTACACTGTTGACTCATAAATATTAATTTTGGCATCCAAAAGCTTTGCGATGCTACTCCTATAAAGGCTGACATTTATCATGGATATTATTCTTGCAATCGTTTGGGTGCTAGCTATGGTGTTGTATAGCTTTTCAAGTGACTATGCGCTCGCTTTCCCCAGTTATAAATCTCAAGTTTTGCCCTTGATACGTTGGGGTTCTCTATTAGTCGCTATAGTACTCTCCACTTATCTGGCTATGACCTATCGAGATAACCTAGTAGGTACAGGTATTTGGGTGTTCTTTATCGTCGTGTTTGTGGTTATCCTACTCTCAAAATTGGTGTTCAAATGGGTGCTAAGACGACCACGGAACTGAAGTAATTTAGCATGAGTCAAAAATATTTTAAAAAAAGTAAGAGTAAGAAATAACTATGAGTGATAGCACACAGATGGCAGAGCAAGAGCCACGGGTCGATCGTAGCTTTGATGACGTAGCGGATCATTTTGAAAAAAAAGTCTACGGTGGTCTCAAAGGAGATATTCGACTGGCGGTATTGCGTCGTGATATTTTTGAGTATGTAGATGAGTTGACTAAGGTTTTAGGTCGTCCTCTGCGTATTTTAGATGTCGGTGCAGGTCTGGCACAGATTGCTATAGAGCTGGCAATACAAGGTCATAACGTCGTGGTTAATGACATCTCAGCTAATATGCTAACTAAAGCGCAAGCAAGCTTTAAGCAATTGGCAGTAGATACAAATGATTGTGAGGTGAATGCGTTTGGTGAAATAAAATGGATTGTCTGCCCTTATCAAGAACTTGCAAAGACATTAGCAGCTGACCCAAATAATAAACCGCTAGAAAAATTTGATTTGATACTCTGTCATGCGCTATTAGAGTGGTTGGCGAAACCCGCTGAGATTATGGACTTTTTTGATAGTCAGCTCACGCCTACTGGCGCATTATCTTTATGCTTTTATAATCCTGCGAGTTTTGAGTATCGTAACTTGATTATGGGTAATTTTAATCTGCTTGATAGCTTGCTTAGTGCGGACGGCTATCAAGCGGATAATAAAATAAGCCTCACGCCCAACCATCCTGTCGCTAAGCTTGAGGTTGAGCATTGGCTTGCTGATCATCACTACAAGATAGTAACAGAGAGTGGTCTACGAGTATTTCACGATTACGCGCCGCTCAAACGCGGTGGTCACAACGTGCCCAAGGAAGTGATAAGAATGGAGCTGCGCTACTCGCGTCAAGAGCCTTTTAAACGACTGGGTCGCTATTTGCATATTCTAGCGACTCGCTAAGGGTTCTTATCAGATAGCTTTTTATCAGGCAACTTGAAGCTTAGTCTAAGCCTTATTGTAATCTGACCAAGTCGTAGCATTGATGTTCTTCTCATCAAAGACGACAACGTGCTCAAGCATAGGCAAGATACCGATATGCGTGCCCACCGCATGATTATGATGGCTGGGCACTTGCGATAATACGGTCTGCCCATCCTCTAATTGCAAACGGTATAGATAGTTTGCACCGCGAAATACGCGCCCGATCACAAGCGCAGTCTGAGTGCTATCATCATCATGAATAATATCATCAGGACGGACTAATACTTTAATCGCCGTACCATTAGGATAGTCATATTCACAATACTGCGGCTGCCCTGATGAGTCGTACACCTCCATTGGTCGATAAATATCACCTAATATAGTCTCGACATGACCTTCTTGTATGATGCCATCTATCATCGCCCCTTCACCGACGAACTCAGCGACGAAAGGACTAATCGGCTCATGATAAAGCTCGCTTGGGGTGGCCCACTGTACCAGTTTGCCATTATGCATCACCCCAACTTTATCCGCTAAAGCAAAAGCTTCGTTTTGATCATGGGTGACCAAAATTGCCGTAGTATTGGTGCGCTTTAGAATATCGCGCACACTCATAGCCAGTGACTCGCGCAACACGACATCAAGATTCGAGAATGGCTCATCCAATAATAACAGTTTAGGCTTTGGTGCAAGCGCCCGTGCGAGCGCCACCCGCTGCTGCTGACCCCCAGATAGCTCTGCTGGACGCTTACTGGCATGTTCTGTCAAACCAACCAGCTCCAACATCTCAGCCACGCGCGCTTTTTTGTCGCTGGCAGACCATTTGCTCAGTCCAAAACCGATGTTTTTGGCGACACTCAAATGACCGAATAGCGCATAGTCCTGAAACACCATGCCCATACCACGATTGGCGGGTGCTACTGTAAATGAGGTGCTTTTGGTTTGCTCAGTCAATCGTTGCTCATTGAGACTAATCATACCCTGACGCGACGGCTC
The DNA here is from genome assembly GCF_030718935.1 of Psychrobacter sp. M13. Lineage (NCBI taxonomy): Bacteria > Pseudomonadati > Pseudomonadota > Gammaproteobacteria > Moraxellales > Moraxellaceae > Psychrobacter > Psychrobacter sp. M13. Next base: position 1,047,107 of record NZ_CP132194.1, on the reverse strand, counting down.
AAGGCCTGCTATCGCTCGCAGCGCTGTAGTTTTTCCACAACCGCTATAACCCAAAAAGCAACCGATCTCACCTTGTTGCAAGTATAGCGATAAACCATTGACCACCGTCGTATCATCATAACCAACGATTAAATCTTGTACAGCAAGATAAGGTTTATTGGGAATATATTGCTCCGCAGCGTCACGAATATGATTGAGCGGTTTAGAAACTGGCAGCTGTTGCATTTGTTGCACAGCGACTAACGGCTGCCCTTTGCTATCAAGGCGCACTTTAACCAAATCCTTATTAGAAATCGGCTGGTCGGCTAAGTTGTAAACTGATTCGGTAGTCATAAACGTCACCAATAGGCTATAAATGAGTTGTATCGTACAATCGTACACTTGCTAAGGGCAAAAATTATCTTTTGTTAGCTGGTTTTATCGCTTTGACGCAGCAATATCCATACAGGAATCAGCCCAACCACTACGATCAAGAGGCTAGGCAGTGCCGCGCGTCCCCACATACCTTCGCTAGTCATCTCAAATACTCGCACAGCTAAAGTATCCCAGCCTTGGCGTCGGGTCATCAGGGTGATCGGCATCTCTTTCATCACCTCTACAAAGCCCATTAGCAATGCCGTTAACACCCCAGGACTGAGTACCGGTAATACCACTTGTCGCCAGCGCTGCACAGGGCTGTCGCTAAGCAGTTTGGCCGCAGCCTCTTGATTGACGGTTAGACGTTGCAATTGCCGATCGACAGGCTGAAAGCTTACCGTCATAAAGCGTGTCGATAGAGCCAGTAGCATCACAATCACGCTACCTGATAATATTTGATGGGAGGTGATGCCAGTAGCGATCATCTGATTATCCAGCCAAGCAATAGGAATAAAAACGCCTACCGCCAACACCGTACCAGGTACCACATAGCCTAACGTGGCAAACGTAGTCATTAGCTTAGTGCTTTTATCAGGATACTGACGCTTAATCCAAGCAATAATCACCGCTAATACTGCGATCAATAAGGTGGTCATACTGGCTATTAATAAGCTATTAATCACAAAGTCTATATAACGCTCATCAAAATCTTGCTTGTAGTTCAGCACCGTCCAATAAACCAATTGTAAAAACGGTATTAAAAAAGCAATGAGAAATATGCTAGTACACAGTAGACTCATGCCAAATTTAGCGCTTTTACTGCTCTCAAGACGACGATTGCTGCCTTGAGTGATAGCCTGCCCGCGACGAGCTTGCCAATATTGCTCAAAGAGTACTACGATAAAGACCACCCCAATAAGTAAGGCGGCTAATTGCGCGGCGGTCGTTAGGCTAAAAAAGCCAAACCAAGCTTTATAAATAGCGGTGGTAAAAGTATCAACATTGAATACCGACACCGCACCAAAGTCCGCTAAGGTCTCCATAGTCGCTAGCAGCAGTCCACCCAAAATCCAAGGTAGCGCCTGCGGTAGTGCCAAGCGAAAAAACACCCGACTGCGACTTAAGCCTAGCATCTGCCCTGCTTCAATCGCTCGGCGACCTTGCGATAAGAACGCTTGACGTGCCAGCAAGTAGACATAAGGATAAAAAGCGAGCGAGAGCACTAAGCCTGCGCCCCAAATATTACGCACGGAAGGAATAGCGGTACTAATACCTAAATCACGCAGCCCTGTTTGCAGTGGGCCGCTAAAGTCAACGATGCCAATAGTGACAAAGGCTAGGACATAAGCGGGCATAGCTAAGGGCAACATCAGCGCCCAAGAAAAAAACCGCTGTCCTGGGAAGCGGTACATACTGGTAACCCACGCCAACGCCGTGCCGATAGTGCCGGAGATGACAGTCACCATTAATAGCAATATGGCGGTGTTTTTGAGCACTTGTGGCAGTACATAATCTGCCATGTGTTGCCAAATATCAGCAACCGGCTGCGTCCAAGAAAATAACACGATAACAATCGGTATGAGCATAAACAACGAAATCAGTCCTAAGACTGATTTGGATAGTACACGGCGAATAATGGTATGGTCTCGACTAACAACGCGGCCTGCAGAGATCGCGTTGTCATCATTATTATTATCATCAGAGCCATAATCAGCTGTTTTTGATACCGTTACCATAAAGCTTTAATCATCTAATTATTACCGTTTTAGCTATCAATAGTGCTTTTTTATGAATACTCAACAGTTATTATTTATATCCTGCTTTATCCATCATTTGAATCGCTTGAGTTTGCAGTGAGCCAAATTTTTGTACGTTGATATTATCAGGTTTGAACTCGCCCCATGATTTAAGTAGCTCTGATTTATCGACCCCTTCTTTGACTGGAAACTCTTTGTCTGAGCTGGCATAAATGCCTTGCGCTTCATCGGATGACAACCACTCCATCAATTTTAGCGCGCCGCTTGGATTATCAGAGTTGGCAATTACCCCAGCACCAGAGATATTGACGTGCGTGCCAGTAGTGTCTTGATTGGCCCAGAATATCTGTACTGGGAAATCAGGTTTTTCATCAAGGATACGACCGTAATAATAGCTGTTGGTAAGACCAACTTCACACTGACCTGCGGCAATAGCTTCCAGTAAACTAGTATCATCGGTAAACACATCGGTCGCTAAATTATCAACCCAGCCACGAATAACTTGCTCAGTTTCATCACTGCCTAAATTCTCTATCATACTGGCTACTAATGACTGATTATAGACAGATTTTGAAGTGCGCAGGCACAGCTTACCTTTCCACTTGGGATCAGCTAAATCAGCGTAAGTCGATAACTGCGAGGCGTCAACTTTACTAGGATCATAAAGAATAGTACGTGCACGTAATGATAGCCCTGTCCATTGGCCTTTTGGATCACGATATTTGGCAGGCACATTTGCTTCAAGCACGCTTGAGGTTACGGGCTGTAATAAGCCTTGCTCAGCCGCTTGCCATAAGTTACCAGCATCTACCGTCAACAGCATATCGGCTGGGGTGTTCTTGCCCTCCGCTTGCAGACGTGCCATTAACGGGCCTGTTTTATCCGTAACTAGCTCAATTTTGACCCCAGTCTCTTCAGTATATTTATCTAATAATGGCTTAATCAATTGCTCATTACGCGATGAGTAAATCGTAACCACTTGATCACTACTTGGCGCGACAGCGGCATCATTGTCGCTTACTGCCACCGTGCTATCTACTGGCGCGTCAGCATCAGCTGTTTCTGACTTAGTACAACCTGCCAGCCCTAACATCAAGCTAAATACAGCAACAGATAAGCCAAGTTTTGCAGGATTAGCTAAGGATAGTGAAGTGTTAAGCGTTTTTGACGGCATGGAAGTCTCCAAAATAGTGCAATGATAGCTACAGTAAAATCAGCATATATAGCGAAAAATAAATAGCAATAGAGCGGTTAAATAACTAAAACAGTATACTAATGGAAATGAGATTAATTATCAATACATTTATTTAACCTATAAATACTTCTTATAACTTCTTTTGTATTAGCCTTTAGCAGTATCCTATTACGTTATTAAAATAATAGATTTTATACGCGAATATTTGTTTGGTAACTAACGATGTATCAGCCACTGCCCCAAAACCACATTGACAGCCGCCTCTGTTCTTAATACTCGAGCGCCAATATTGAGCGCTTGGCAACCTTGCGCTTGTAGAAGCTCAATCTCATAATCTATCCAGCCGCCCTCACTACCAATAAACACCACACTCGGTAAGGCCTCTTCTACTGATTGCCGCAAATAGTTTGCTAATGAAAGCGGTGCATAAGGATGTGCGATGATAGCCCGATCTGTTATTAACGCTGGCAGATCATCCTCTACAAAGGGCTTAAAGCGCTTTTGCAAAATGATAGTCGGCGCGATAGTATCCACGCCTTGTTGCAGCCCTTCCAGCACAAACTCATCAAGACGGCTGAGCATCGGACTTTGCCAATAGCTCTTTTGGGTTCGATAGCTATTTATTAATACAATATCGCGCACGCCAAGCGCGGTCATATCCATGATAAGACGGCGCAGTACTTTAGGACGTGGCAAAGCCAAAACGACGGTGACATCGAGCTTAGCAGGTGGCGGAATCGTTAACTGGACTTCTCGCAATCGAATATTACCGTTCGTCATAGTATCGATAATAGCCGTACCAAGATTGCCACTGAGCATGCCAATCTTTAGCGTATCGCCTACTTGCGCGCCAAGGATATTATGAACATGAGTAATCTGCGCAGGCGCTGTAATCTGCGCCATATAACCCGCGTTGTGCTGCACAAAATCAGTAGAGGATAATAAAATACAGTTCATACTATCTCTTTACTTGATCGACGCTCGTAGACGACTCAATGACCTCTTCAATCATAGCCAATTGCTTGGTCAACGCTGAGCGCTGTTGAGCCGTTAGCTGCTCGCCTGCTTGTCCTGCGCGGCGAGCTTGCTCTGAATGACTCAGCCAACTCTGTAATTGCAAATAAATGAGCACCATAGGATCAGTATCGCCTTGATTTGTTGCAGCGATCAAAGGTTCGTTTTTCGTCGCTTGGTTATATTCAATTAGAGGATTATCGTTGGCAGCAATCGCTTTATAAAATGGATTATTAGGCTGGTATAACGCCCCTACACTGGCTAGTTTATCGACCACATTTTGACAGGACTGTGTGTATTGACCCATTATTATTGGCGTGCCGACACTAGCTGGCTCCACTGGATTATGACCACCAATATCGACCAGTGAGCCACCGACTAGCGCTACATCTGCTTGTCTATACCACAGCATCAGCTCGCCCATAGTATCGGCTAGATAGACTTGCGTTTGCGCAGTAATAGTATCATCCACACTGCGTCGTGCCATCGTAAGCTTAGCTGATGCAATTAACTCTGCTACTTCATCAAAGCGTTCAGGATGTCGAGGTACAATAATTAATAAGCTATTTGCCAGTTCTGGATTCGATGCTAAATTCAGGGCTGGGTTCGATAACAGCTGCTTATGCAAAGCTATAGCCGCTCTCTCCTCGCCACTATGCGTGCTAGCTGCTATCCAAATTGGACGATGCGCGTTGCTTGAAAAAACATCTGGCTTGTTCTTAGTATCTGAACTTGATTTAAGATTTTTATCATCTTTAGCGTTTTGAGTAGTGCTTGAACTAGCAGTTTTTGGGGTGTTAATCACCCACTTTAGCGAGCCGCCAACACGTACTTGTGAGCTATGCGCGCCAAGCTGACTAAAGCGCTGGGCTGATTCCTCGTCTTGCGCAATAATCAGGGTTAGATTTTGCATCATACTAGCGCTTACGCTAGCTATCTTTTGATAGCGCTTAAAAGATGCCTCTGACAGGCGTCCATTGACTAAAACACTGGGAATATGCTGCTCTGAGAGCTTGGTTAAGATATTTGCCCACAGTTCAGTCTCTACAAACATCGCCGCGATCGGCTGGACATGCGCCAAAAATGTCTCAATCACCGCTGGACTATCAACGGGCACATAGCTATGACTCAGTCGCCCCGCTGTAATATCATCAGCAAAGCGACTAGCTCCACGAGCGAACCCCGTCTGGGTAGTATTGGTCAGCCAAATAGTAAAACCATTCGCCATGAGCGCATCGAGTAGCGGCGCTACGGTATTGGTCTCGCCTAAAGAGACCGCATGACACCAAATGGTTCTATTACTGTTGTTTTTAGAGTCAGCCTTTGGCGCGGGCGGATACTGCTTACCAAAACGCTGCGCAACCTCTTGCTGGTAATTATCACGCTGATGGGATCGCCTCCATACTTGCAGCCGATATAGAGGCTTTAGGACAGCGATAGCTGAACGATAGTACCAAGGTGGCAGGCTCACTTGAGATTTATTTAAAGGCTCGGATTTGACATTAGATTTGGACGATAGCGGATCAAAGGACGGCATGTCAGTGCTCAGAATAATAAGTGTGAGTAATTGAGAGATATAATAAAAGAAGTTATGCAAAAATAGCTTCTTTTAATTAAAGATAACATTTAAAAATAAAGCACGGTAGCGCACTATAGCAATAGTTTTTATGCAAAAACAATCAACGCAATAGCCGCTATTATCACTGCTATAATAAGCCATTGATAGCGCTTAGTACTGTGCTGCTCTTGCTGGCGAGTCGTGATAAGCGTCTGTGCTTGTTGCCACTCGGCGACCAAAGTTGCCGCCTCGCTATGACCGTTGTTGGCCGCCTGCTCAAGCCAGTGTCTACCGCTTTGTATATCTTGCGTGACCCCGAAACCTCGATAGTATAGACGACTTAGCAGACGCTGTCCGCGACTGTCATTGGCATTAGCCGCTTGCTTAACCAACTCAATGCCTGCCTCTTTACTGGCCTTTTTATCAGTATTATTATCAGCATCAGCGACTAAGCCTTCACCTAATAGCTCGTACATAGCGAGCCTCAGCATAGCGCCAGTATGACCAACGCTAGCAGCATCTTGCAATTTGATAAGCGCTTGCTGACGCTGCTGTTGATGCGCATCTGAGAAATCAACTTCGCTGCGAGCTGTTTTTTGCCGTGCTATATGACGCTCAAACTGATCTAAGGTTTTGCACGCTTGGCTATAGTCTTCATTGCCATTAGCTTGCACGACTTCTATGCTGTTCAGCTCAGCCAATAGCTGTATAAAAATCTCTGGCGTCGGTGTTACTGGTTTGTTCGTGATAACCGTAAATTGTTGTGAAGCACTCTTTTTAAAGCTAGGTTCACTACTGGCGCGATCGACAATATTTGATTTAACTGCAGCTGTTTCGCTAATAGTGGACTCTTTAATTAAGGCTTTATTAGCTATTGACTGAGACGAATTATCATTATCATCACTATTATCGATAGTAGCAATTGAGTCTTTAACCCTTAAGTCATCATTGACTGATCTTTTATCATTTACATTTCTAGCATCTGAACTTTTAGTCTCTAAATTTTCATTGACTACTGTTTTAGGCAGCCGCTCTAACACGGCTTGATATAGACCACTTGCCACTTGTCCACCTTGTATAGCTGTGAACTGACGATCAATATTACCGAATAGCCGCTGTCCTATTGGCTCTAAAGCAAAAAATAAGGCGCTTAGCACCCTATCATTCGACTCAGCATTATCACAATGGACCACCGCTATATGCTGATAAAAATCATCCTCTATTATAGGCAAATTGGGATAGCGCTTAGCCAGCTCAAATTGACTGTACCAATTGGGTATATAACGCCCTTGTTCAGCCAATACTCGGCCTGCATAAAATGCTAAAAATATAAATAGGTTACGATAGCGCTCATCCGCTAACACTGTTGCCTCATTGAGCTCATCTGACTTGATGATATCGCGTCGTATTTGACTGAGTAATATATCGATACGCTGCAGACTGAGTAGCGATTCATCCAATTGACAGGCATGTAATGGCTGCTCATAGGCAATACCACCCGCGATAGCTCGCTGCGCTAAAAAATCCTGCCAATAGCCCTCAGCCATATAATCTAGCGGTGTTTTTGTAGTAGAAACAGCAACGTTAGCGAACATAAAATAAGCCCATCTATATACCTCAAAAATAACAACAATCGATACTACCTTAACCCAAAAGTCTAAGCGCTACAATAACGGACTAAACAGACGTACCATATTATCGAATAGACGCTGATAGCCATGACGCTGTTGCCACTCTACCAGTTCTAAATAGCGACAGTTTTGTAAATAACAGCGCTGACAATCCGCGATTTGTGCGACCATCTCAGGGGTATAAATGGCTAAGCTGACCTCCATATTGAGATAAAAGCTACGCATATCGATATTGACCGTACCAAACAGACAATAGTCGTTATCGATTACGACCATTTTGGCATGCAGCAATCCGCCTTTAAATAGCGCAATCTTGACTCCAGCCTCAAGCAGCTCTTGATAATAAGCTTGCGAGGCGTGCTGAACTAAGAACGAATCTACCTTTTCAGGAATAATAAGGGTCACATCCAAGCCACGCTTCGCGGCTGTGGCTAACGCTCCTGATAACGCCTCGTCTGGTACAAAATACGGAGTGGTGATTTGAATACACTTATTAGCACGATGGATCAGCGTCACTAAGGTATTGTAGATAACATGAGCGGTCACTTGCGGCGCGGAGGGTATCAGCTGGGCTATGACGTTATGAACCGTTGGCATTGGCGCAATTTCGATAGGACTTATACCTGTTGCTAATTGGTGAGATAAGTGCTGAGCCGATTGACTGTCTGAGTGATCAGCATCATTACTCACTTGTATCCGTCTATCGATATCATTGATCGTCGGTGGCAGCACATACAGCTTGCGAGTATAAGTATTCATACGCTGATGTAGCGCATCCAAATTGCTTTTACTCTCAGCACCAATATCAGTAACCACGACTTTTGCCATCGCGGTGGCGATACTGATCGGCTGATAGCTGACACTACGTATCATTACATCTATCCATTGACCTACTTTTTTATCCTGCTTAAAAAACTTTGGATCAATCAGATTAAAGCTGCCCGTATAGCCAATATTTTCGTCAATAACGACTATTTTGCGATGATTGCGTAAGTCCGAGCGCTTAAACAAAGTCTTAAATAACCCAACGGGCAGCGACTGATGTACTAGCACTCCTGCACGCTCCAACGCTTTATGTTCAGAGCTGTTGAAAAAGCTAAAGCTACCCACACTATCGACTAAGATATGACACTCAACCCCGCGCTGAGCAGCTGCTACTATAGCGGCTAATACCTCAAGCACCTGACCCTTAGGATAGATAATATAAAACTCTATTAAGATACTGCGCTTAGCCTCGTCTATATCGATGATCAGACGTTCAAAGATCGTTTGCGAGCTGGTGAGTAGCTGCATCTGATGATCAGGATAAACCCCAAAGCCCGTCCAGCGCGTACCAATATGACTGACGCCGCGATAGTTGTCTGGTAGTAAGCTCTGACCTTTATCCAATATCAGGCGCTCACGCACCGCCATCTCGTTAGTCAATAGCTGTGCCTGCTGCATACGCTGACGGTAGCGACGACCTATCATAGGTTCACCCAATAATAAATAAGCGATTAAGCCTACTATAGGTAGCGTATAGAGCATCGCAATCCACGCAATCGCTACTCCGATATTGCGCTGTACTGAGACAATCCGTAGGGTCATCACAATCATCACTAAGATATGCAATATCCAGCCATATCCTGCAAGGTCGACCCAAGACCAAGGGGCAGTTGGTTCAGCAGCTGTAGCGTCTATATCGGCCTCCTTTTATCTAATACGATAATTTTTTAGGTATTCTTTCGTTGTTTAAGATAATAGTTTTAGAATAATAGTTGTACAAAGTAAGTAGTATAATAGCTTTTGGCATCGGCACAATAGGCGACTGCACAGCCAATAGCTAGTCCTTGCAGTCATTTTATAAAGCATAACGCAAAATATTTTAGTAATAGATGAAATAATATTTGACAGGCGCAATCAGATGTATATAATACACACCCACAGCAAGGGGCTTTATTGAGCTTTGAGTTGTTAGAAGTTAGTTTAGAGGGTGACAACTTTAAACGTTATGACTTTTAAGGGATTGGAAGAACAGTATGGTTCTTATAGTTCCAGAATTTTCCCTTTAAGGAAAATTCTCTTGCGAAGCTAAAAACGTTCCCCGAACGTTTTCTTGACGCTTATCAGGGTGATTAGCTCAGTTGGTAGAGCGTCTGCCTTACACGCAGAATGTCGGCGGTTCGAATCCGTCATCACCCACCACTTATTAGCAAGTGGGTCTTTAATCAGACAAAAGCTAGTACGACCTTAGCAGCGGTAGTTCAGTTGGTTAGAATACCGGCCTGTCACGCCGGGGGTCGCGGGTTCGAGTCCCGTCCGCTGCGCCATATTTAAAACGAATTTAAACTCTTAAGTTTAAGTAAGTTTCGCCTCAAACATTAGATTGTTTGGGGTTTTTTTGTGTCTGCTAAACTAGCAAAGCGTCGTGATAAAAGTTTTTAAGAACCCTCAATTAAAATAAAAAAAGCTAAATATAGATTTGCATCTATATCTAGCTAAGTCTCTAAAACGCTTAACGATCTAAAACCCGTTCTTACTATAAGTCGCTGATACTTTATGAATAGATAAATCGGCACCATCGAACTCTTCTTCTTCACTTAAGCGAATGCCGATTGAGTGCTTTAAAATCCCATAAACGATCAACCCACCAATGGTCGCAAAGAGCATACCTGCGACACTACCTATGATTTGCGAGATAAAACTAACGCCGCCAAGGCCGCCAAGTGCGACGCTACCGAAAATGCCAGCTGAGATACCGCCCCAAATTCCGCAGATACCATGCAAAGGCCAAACACCAAGGACATCGTCAATTTTAAGTTTGTTTTGCGTAATCGTAAACATATAGACGAATATCGCGCCTGATACCGCACCGATAGCCAGCGCCCCAAGTGGATGTACGATATCGGAGCCAGCACAGATTGCCACTAGACCTGCCAGCGCCCCATTATGCATAAACCCTGGATCGTTCTTACCTATGACAGTCGCAGCTAGCGTGCCACCTGCCATTGCCATTAGTGAATTGAGCGCGACTAGGCCTGAGATACCCTCAATACGCTGTGCGCTCATGACATTGAAGCCAAACCAGCCAACGATCAGTATCCAAGAACCCAGTGCCAAAAAAGGAATCGATGATGGCGGATGGGCATTGATACGACCATCCTTATAGCGTCCGCGCCGTGCACCTAGGAGTAGTACAGCGCTCAGCGCAATCCAGCCACCCATACCATGGACAACGACTGACCCTGCAAAATCATGAAAAGGCGCACCAAAGCTAGTCTCAAGCCAGTCCTGAAAACCAAAGTTGCCATTCCAAATGATGCCCTCAAAGGTCGGATAAACTATGGCGACAATGACAAAAGTGGCGATAAATTGTGGCCAAAGCTTGGCACGCTCAGCGATACCACCTGAGATGATAGCGGGAATCGCTGCTGCAAAGGTCAGCAAAAAGAAGAACTTGACTAGCTCATAGCCATTGAACTCGACTAATTCGCTGGCACTGACAAAAAAGCTCACGTCATAAGCGATATAGTAGCCAATAAAAAAATAGGCCATCGTTGATATGGCAAAATCACCCAAAATTTTGCTTAATGCATTGACTTGGTTTTTTTCGCGTACTGTACCCACTTCTAAAAAAGCAAAGCCTGCGTGCATCGCCAAAATCATAATAGCGCCAAGTAGGATAAACAATACATCGGTTGGGGTAATCATGAAAAGCCTTATGTGTCGATGATTTGAGGGTGATTAAGTATAATGTATAAAGGGTAATAGGCAGTTATTCTGACAGCATGACTTGCTTTTTTAATGATCTATCACACGTATCAAAAATACTGCCGATAAAATACTGCGCTAATTTTGCCTGAAATTAAAAGTTTTAACAAATCTAAAATAAACAGCAGCAGATAATTAACAATAAAATCATAATGTCTTAGGACGTGTCCTCATTTTGAAAATGGAGATAAAAACGAGATAAATAGCAGTCAAACAAGCAAAGTCGTACCGATAATATCGAGATATTAACAAGCAACTTGACGCCGTTTGGCAGAGATTTAGCCGTTTTTAGCCCATTTAACGGTCAAGGTTCAGATTGAGGACATGCCCTAGTATAAATGCGATGACTTTTAGTATTGGATGAGTGCCATCAGAGTATAATTATAGTGTCCTATTAAGATATACAACAGCCGTACTATAGTCGAACCACTCTTAAAGTGTGACAGCGTTAGACTCGCAAAGCCTACTGCTGTAGTACTTGCGCGCTGGCCTTATGCCACTTTTAAGTTTGATTGACTGTATCAAAATAAAAATTGAAGACTACAAAGAGCAATTTATGAATAAAGATCTGCCAAGACAATCACTAGGGTTTTTTCCAACACCGCTGATTGCGTTGACTCGACTGAGTAAAGCGCTCGGCGGGCCACAAATATATATGAAAAGAGATGACCAGACGGGTTTGGCACTCGGTGGCAACAAGACCCGTAAGCTTGAGTACATCATGGGTGACGCGTTAGCTCAAGGCGCTGATACGGTGATTACCGCAGGCGCTATTCAGTCCAATCACTGCCGGCAAACCGCCGGCGCTGCTGCACGTTTAGGCCTTGAGTGTCATCTGGTTTTAGGCGGCTCAGAGCCTGAGCAAGTCCAAGGCAATTTGCTATTGGATAAGATATTTGGCTGTCATATACACTGGTCAGGAGATAATCGCAAGGGTGAGGATATTCCTGCTTTGGTTAAGCAACTAAAAGCTGACGGCAAAAAGCCCTACGTCATTCCTTATGGCGGCTCAAATGAGCTGGGCGCTATCGCTTTTGTAGAGGCATTTAAAGAGCTTGAATCGCAGCGCCTAAGTATGGATATCTCATTGACACATATCGTCTTTGCCTCCAGCTCCGGCGCGACCCAAGCAGGTATGATGCTTGGCAATAAGATATTGGGTACAGGCTATCAAATCATTGGTATCAATATCGACAAGGGTGAGATGGATAACGTATCTTTTGATCAGCATATCGTTGCCTTGGCTAATAGTACGGCAAAACTGCTTGACACTCATCATGAGTTTTCAGCTAGCGATTTGATACTAAATGCTGATTACGTTGGCGATGGTTACGGTGTGGTTGGCGCTTTAGAGAATGAAGCTATCGAGATGACCGCGCAGACTGAGGGTATATTGTTAGATCCTGTCTATACAGGACGCGCGATGGGCGGACTGATAGATATGATACGTACGGGTCAAATTAAGCAAAGCGATAGCGTGTTGTTTTGGCATACAGGCGGCGCGCCTGCCCTATTTGCTTACGCTGGGGATTTGGATGTTGGGTAGGAGTGTTGATTGATTATTTTTAGTTAGCTAACTGAGATTTTTAGCTGACTAAAAATTTCAGTTAGCTATTAAGTTTTCGTAAAAATATTAACAGCGATCATGCAATACTTAGATAAGTAATTAATAGACTTTCATAATACTATTCATGATACGCTTTGTCCCAATCTGGATGAGTATCAGGTGCTAATATCTGTATAGTATTATCTGAAGTCGTGACTTTATTATATAAATACTTCCAAGCTTTACCTTGTATTGAAGAAACATTTGTAAAACTATCATCCGTATAACTAATAGTAGCATCGTCGAAGAATTGTAGAACACCTATTTTAAATATCTTATTATCCTTCAAGGAATATAGGTAAGTGCGGTCAAAGCTAGTAATAGCAATGCTATTACTAGCTGAACTTCGGTCGATATCAAAAACCCTTAAACTCTTATCAATCTGATTTAAACATATAATATCGTCGGTTATTTGCCATAGAATTACACCGCTATGACCTGCAGTTATTATTTGAGAGCCATCAAGACTAAAATTGCAGCTCGTAATAACTTCTTCTTCAAGAAAATGGCGTAAACGGCTGATGTTATTATCGTCGGTTATTTGCCATAGAATTACACCGCTATAGCCTGCAGTTACTAGTTGAGAGCCATCAGGACTAAATTGACAGCTCGTAACATTTTCTTCATCAGAGAATTTATGCAAGCAGCTGATATTATCGTCGGTTATTTGCCATAGAGCTACACCGCTATGACCTGCAGTTACTAGTTGAGAGCCATCAGGACTAAATTGACAGCTCGCAACATTTTCTTCATCAGAAAATTTATGCAAGCAGCTGATATTATCGTCGGTTATTTGCCATAGAGCTACACCGTTATGACCTGCTGTTACTAGTTGAGAGCCATCAGGACTAAATTTGCAGCTCGTAATAACTTCTTCTTCAAGAAAATGACGTAAACGGCTGATGTTATTATGGTTGGTTATTTGCCAAAGACTTGCACCTCGATATCCTCCTATCACTAGTTGAGAGCCATCAGGACTAAATTGACAAGTTTCAGTACCATATTCATCAGAAAGTTTATGTAAACAGATGATATCATTTTCGACTATTTGCCAGAGAATTACGCTGCTATGACCTCCTATCACTAGTTGAGAGCCATCAGGACTAAATTCGCAACTTCTGATAAAGAATTCATCAGAAAATTTATGCAAGCAGCTGATATTATCGTCGGTTATTTGCCATAGAGCTACACCGTTAAGACCTGCTGTTACTAGTTTAGAGCCATCAGGACTAAATTTGCAGCTCGTAATAGGTTGTTCGTCAGAGAATTTATGTAAACAGATGATATTATTGTCGTCAGTTATTTGCCAGAGACTTGCTCCTCTATGAGATCCTAGTGTTATACATAAACCATCACAACCAAAATCGCAGTTTTCAATACCATATTCATCAGAAAATTTATGCAGGCAGCTGATATTATCGTCGGTTATTTGCCATAGAATAGCACCGCTATGACCTGCAGTTATTATTTGAGAACCGTCAGGATTAAATTTGCAGCTTCTGATAAAAAATTCATCAGAAAATTTATGCAAGCAGCTGATATTATCGTCGGTTATTTCCCAAAGACTGGCTCCGCCATGACCTGCAGTTACTAGTTGAGAGCCATTAGGACTGAATTGACAGCTTCTAGTTAATCTCTCATCAGAAAATTTATGCAAGCAGCTGATACTATCGTCGGTTATTTGCCATAGAATGGAGCCGCTATGACCTACAGTTACTAATTGAGAGCCATCAGGACTAAATTTACAGCTCGCAATAACTTCTTCAAGAAAATGCTGTAAACAGATGACGTTATCATTGGTTATTTGCCAGAGACTTCCTCCTCTATGACCTGCAGTTATTATTTGAGAGCCATCAGGACTGAATTCGCAGCTCGAAACAACCTCTTCAAGAAAATGCTGTAAACAGATGACGTTATCGTCAGTTATTTGCCATAGAGCTACACCGCTATGACCTGCAGTTACTAATTGAGAGCCATCAGGACTAAATTTGCAGCTCGTAATAACTTCTTCTTCAAGAAAATGGTATAAACGGCTGATGTTATTATCGTCGGTTATTTGCCAGAGACTTGCTCCTCTATGACCTGCAGTCACTAGTTGAGAGCCATTAGGACTGAATTCGCAGCTCGTAACAACTTCTTCAAGAAAACGATGTAAACAGATGATGTTATTTTCGTCGGTTATTTGCCAGAGACTTGCTCCTCCCTCACCCCCTAGTATTATCTGTATACCATCAGGATGAAGGCAAGCTAAGTTTCCACTTGATTTTTCATGTATAAGTTGTTGTAAAATAAAAGAGTTATTTAATATCTTACTTCCATTAGAAGGAGTAACTAGATTTGAGTGCAGTAAGCTATAACTTTGCCATATGTTTGGAGTTAAACAATTATTGAATCTGTTTTCATGGAAAAGAGTTGTTTCATCTGTCCAGTCTTCAACCTTACATACGTCAAATTTATTTTGTCTAAAATAAGTATCAGTTAGATTCATTTTAGACAAGTCAGTAAAACTAAAACTACACTCTTCAATACTAGCATCAGATAAATTAATTTCACTTAAGTCTAAAATGTTATTTTCTAACTGTTTATCTAACTTAATATTAACTAACTTTAATCCTTGCCAGTTCGGTTTATCTAACACTGTAAATTCTTGATTTTCGCTATAAGCAAAATACCATATACCAAATGCTATCTGTCGACTATTAACATCACTGTCTACTTGCTGAAGCTGTTGCCAACGTTGATCAAACTTATCTTTTTCACTTTCTCGAATTGTTAAACGCCAATCTATAAGAAACTGAACAATCTCTTTACCAAGATTATCTCTATTAAAAATCAAATCAAATCCTTGCTCAGTATTATTACAATGAATGACACTATCGAATATACCTACAGCGACAAAAAACTCAAAAAATGAAGTGTGCGCAAAACGATATTCATCGTCATTGTCTCTTACTAACAAACTGGCGTTGTGTAAGTCTTGTAGTATTACTTCTGGGTCATACTGACCAGAGTTGAGTTTAATATTTAATTGCGGATAATCATTTCGATTATCTAACATCCAGTTATCTAAAGCATCTACATGTAGGGTTGTAATACCTTGTTGCCACAAATACAAAGCGAACCGTCCTAATAGTTTTCGTTTTTCATCTAAAGGTATTAAATGCTTCTCATTATCGCGGTAGCCAACTTTATCAAATAAAAGCTTATAAAGTGTTGACGCATTAATATGAGGATTGTTTTTAAATTCTTTTTGTAGCTCAGGTAATAAATCCCGAATAAGGTTCAGCATAAGCGGACGCTCGGACAGTCCTGATAAATCATGAACATTGTTTATAAATTTTAACGCCTTTTCTGCATCTGTCTTCCCAAGCCAATTAACAAGATAGCTTTGAATTTGTTCTTTCGTAAAGGGTAATAGGTAATAAATTTGGTAGTTTTTTATTTCACCTGCGCTGACACCTGCTTCATGACGATAATAAAGCTGGTGAAATGCATCTTGCTCCGCATAGTTTTTGAAAAAATGTGTTCGACAGCTGATCAAAATACGTGAATTAATTGGCACAGCGGACGATATTTTCTGACTGTTGTCTTGGTTTAAACGATTTAAATCTTGCTGATAGACACTTTTAGGAAATATTTCTAATAGTTTATTCAATAAGCCAGTTTGCTGCTGAGCATTCAGTTTTTGGCCTACCTCGTCAAAACCATCAAATATCAATAAACAAGGGTATTCATTAATAAACTGAATAATACTATCTCCCGATACTTTTTTAGTAACCCCAGTGCTACTAAGCATAGTTTCAAGCAGTGAATTGATAGGTTGAATAGCAATATCTCTCTGATTACTAAAAGCGTTAAGGAGCTTTTTTAAATCTAAATAGATAGGCAGGACAGGCGGACTGTCATAAATATCGTTTTTCGCTATCTTATCGTTATAATTATCCATTAGTTTTTTAGTTAACATCTGACAACTGGTTGATTTACCAGAGCCAAAATCACCTAATAAATAGAATAGACGAGTCTCCATATTTGCAGTATCTGTAGACCAGTTATACATGAGATCAACAATATCAATAGCTCCTTCATATTGATGTTGTTGAGTATTGCCTTTCAAATATTCTGGACTTTGAAAGGCTAAGTCTATGCTATTACCTGTATCTCGCAATGTATTTTTGACATCATAGTGTTTATCAAATTTAGGTGGGGTTGGATTTTTATTAAACCAATTGTATATATTTTCAACCAACTGGCCTACTAGCGTCTTTTTATTAGCAGGTGATGCACTAGTAAAAAAGTCTAAGCCGTTAATAAAATCAGTAGGTGGGATCATCGCTAGATTTTTTTGATATCTAGCATCCATTTCTCCATGGCTACAATCGAACGGAAGAACTAAGGCACGACGATTGGGAAGGTTATTGCCATCTTCTGTTAAATAGTAATCTATTTCACGCTTACAAGCTGTAGAGTGTAAATACTTATGCGTATAACAGATAACTGCCATAGGCGTTTCTTGGCACATTGCATCTTGTTGTTCAGTTTGATCCTCACCTAGCTCGAAGTCTTTATAGTCAGTGAAGAGCGATACTCTAGGACTATTCTGAAATTTAGCAGGTGGATTTTTAAGACTATCTTCTAACATGGTGGCGAACTGTCTTTGAGCGTTAAGCTCTTCTTTGTTTGGTTCCCACGAATAGCTAAATAACACCTGTCTTTTACTTTCTGTAGGCTTTGCACTTGCCTTTGGCGATACTAACTTATCACCGTCTAACTTATTATGAGCATTACTTTGCTTAATAAATTCTGCTGTCTGCTGATTGAGATTGTCATTCAGTTTTTCTTCATCAATAGCTATTACCACACTACTTTTACTATTCTTGATTTCAATACCTAGATTATTATCACTGAACTCTTGATTGAGCATGCTCATACGTTTACGAAAATTCTCAGAGGTTACTTGACCCATATCGCTTTCTGTTTTTTCAAGAAGAATAGGCTTATCTAGGTTTAAACTTTTAGTCTGATCAATTAGCTCAACAATCACCTCCCATTGTCTTAAAACTGTATTGCCTAATAACTCTTCATCCTTAAGAGTTTGAGTTGTACTATCCAAATACTTTATTTTTTTATCCATCATCTTGAAATATCCTTCTATCATAGTTGTTATTTAAGAGCAGTGTATACCATGTATTATAAAAAGTAAATCACATTTTTCACGTTTTTTCACGTTTTATTCCGTGTATGATATTGCAGTATCATAATAATTCTCCTATTAAAAAAACTGTCATATCAGGTAAAATAAAACCTATGACTACCGATCCTAATGCACCTGAAACCGACCTAATACCCCCAATCCAGCGTAAGATCATCCATCTCGATATGGATGCTTTTTATGCCAGCGTTGAGCAGCGCGACTTTCCTGAATTGCGTGGCAAGCCTTTAGTGGTTGGTGGCGATCCAAAGGGTCGTGGTGTCGTTGCAGCCGCCAGTTATGAAGTACGTAAGTTTGGCGTACGCTCAGCGATGTCTTGCTATGAGGCTCGTAAGCGCTGTCCTGAGGTGCTCTTTGTACGCCCACGTTTTGAGGTTTATCGTGCGGTCAGCGCCGATATTCGTGCAATTATGCACAGTCTGACGCCACTAGTTGAGCCACTATCTTTAGATGAGGCTTATATCGATGTCACAGGATTGACAGTGCATCAAGGCTCGGCGACGTTGATGGCGAATTGGCTGCGAGCGCAGATATTAGAGCATACAGGGTTGACCGCGTCGGCTGGCGTGTCTTTTAATAAGATGCTCGCCAAAATTGCCTCTGATATCAATAAACCCAATGGCACAGCAATTATCACCCCTGCCGATGCCGATGCTTTTATTAGCACGCTACCGATTGAGCGCTTTCATGGTATTGGTAAAGCTACAGCGAAGCGTTTACATGCCATGGGTATCAGTACGGGTGCAGATCTTAAGCGTATGTCCGCTACGACTTTGGTCAATGAGTTTGGTAAACGCGGGCAGTTTTATCATGATATCGCTCATGGCCGTGACACACGTCCTGTCAAGGCTGAGCGGCAACACAAGTCCGTCGGCTCTGAGACCACTTTTCATGATAATTTAACGGGTGATACAGAGCTACTAGCGCAAATATATGAGCAAAATTCAGATGCCTATACGCAGATGCATAATAAGAAGCTAACGGGCTATACGATCACGCTAAAAATTAAGTACGCAGACTTTACTCAGATTACCCGCTCGCACACCTTATCAACCGCCTTTGATAGCGCTGAATCCGCTCACTATTGGCTGGACAAACTGTTCGCTGATATTCCACGCGAGTTGCCTATTCGTCTAGTTGGTGTGACTTACTCCTCTCTTGCGCCAGCCGCCCAAACCTTGCCACAACTAGACTTATTTGATTAGTTAAAGCTATCTTATATAAACCATCATTTATAATCACTTAGGCTATTTTTTAATAAAAACACTATCTACTATAAGTTTTCACTTCTGCTTTCTGCTACAATTACGCCAAAATAACCTTATATTTACTGACCTTTATGACTGCATCCAACCTAGTAATTTCTAACACCCATTCTAACCTTTCTACTGATAATAGCGATTCAGTACCTTTAGACTACCTAAGCGTAGCTGATTACGATTATGAGCTGCCAGATGAATTGATCGCCCGCTATCCCCTAGCCCAGCGCTCAGCGTCTCAATTGTTGTACTTGCCAGCGACTACTGTCGTTAATGATAATCAAAATGCACACATAGAAGATCATACCTTTACTGAACTTGCCTCACTATTGAATGCAGGTGATCTAATCGTCTTTAACGACACTAAGGTAATGAAAGCACGACTGTTCGGTAGTAAAGACACAGGCGGCAAAGTTGAGGTATTGATTGAGCGCTTAGTCGATAGTGCGGATGTTGAAAGTCTTATCGATAGTGTCCTTTTTAATAATGACGATAAGATAATAGAAAGATTTGAGCATGTCGCTCTATGTCATGTAAAAGCCAGTAAAGCGCCAAAGCTAGGTCAGCACTTGTCTTTAGCAGATAATAATATGCACGGCGTGATGCTAGGACGTCAAGAGAACTTGTTTATCTTAGCCTTTGATGCGCCTATTTTGCCTAACTTAGAGCTATATGGCGAGCTGCCGATACCGCCCTATTTTGAGCGTCATGCTGACGAGACAGACAACACTCGTTATCAGACTGTCTTTCACGATCCAGCGAAGCTTGCCAGCGTCGCCGCACCTACTGCTAGCCTACATTTTGACGAGCAAGTATTAGCAATGTTAGCTGATAAAGGTATTCATACCGCTTTTGTGACTTTGCATGTCGGCGCAGGTACTTTTGCCCCTGTTAAAACCGATAATTTACTCAATCATACGATGCATAGTGAATACGCGCACCTGCCACAAGCTACCGCAGAGCTGATTAACCAAACTCATGCCAATGGCAAGCAAGTTATCGCTATAGGCACTACCGTTACTCGTGTGCTTGAGAGCGCCTATTTGCATACGGCCAAAGACAATCAACCTTTATCCAGCTGGTCAGGTGATACCGATATCTTTATTTATCCAGGTTTTGAGTTTAAGGTTATAGACAGATTGCTGACTAATTTTCATTTGCCAAAGTCTACTCTTCTGATGTTAGTAGCTGCTTTTTCTGGCAAATCAGCTATTGAGCAAGCCTATCAGCACGCTATCGAGCACAAATACCGCTTTTTTAGTTATGGTGATGCGATGTTATTGGATAAAATAGCTATCAGATAAAAATATGAATTTTCATAGTCAAAATAATTTTACGGTTAAAACAATAAGAGGTCATATTACTATATTGCTTAAATAATAACCTAAATCACTATATGTAAGCATACGAATAAAATTGTATTGTTATCGTAGTCGCAATAGCTTATTATTAATAAATATGTCTAACCATTCTTGAGCTATATAAGGGCTGCGCATGTCTTGGTATCTACCTCATCACCTAACCAGTATGCATCTACCTTTTATGCGTCTGTCAGCTATGCATAAAGGCATATCGGTTGGACTGCTTTGTTCTGTTGGTACCGCTGTGATTCTGCCTGCAGCTCAAGCTGCGACTATGGGTAAGACAGTGATAACCTCTGTACAGCATCAGCCTTTGACTGCCAGTATCACTGTGACGAGTATTCGCTCAGCAGATTTTTCAGCCCGTTTGGCAAGTCCTATCATCTATCAGCAATTAGGTCTAACGCCTCAGCCCTCTATGTCTGTCAGCTTTGTACCCACTTCTGCTACCACTGGTACTGTCGTTATCACCAGTACTCAGCCCATTACTATGCCCTTTACTGATGTGGTATTAGCTCTAAGTGATCAAGGTCAACGTAAGGTTATTCCCAAAACCTTGTTGATGCCTTTGGCTACTAACGTTTCAATCAAGCAGTCGAGCTCTATCTTAGCGACTGCTAAAAACCCTGACCACTCTACCCTTATCGTCAACGCTCATACTGCTAACCCACTAATAGTAAAGCGCGGTGCACCGCCAATACTGGCTAATGTCAAATCTGTAGAGCCTGTCATACAGGCTAATAAAACGGTTACTCTACCTGTTAATAACAGCGCTTTATTATCGGACAAAAACACCGATAGTCCGCAGATATTAGTGGCCAGCCGTAAAGCGCCCCCGTCTTTGTTTGCTAGTCCTAAGCCAGCAGAGCCCGTATATAACGCTGGCCTACCTATTGATCCGCCAGTTAAAAAGAGCCCTTCGTTAGCAGAGTCGAATACCAGCAGCCCGCAGATTATAGCGAATAGTCGTCAAATATCGCCGCCAGCGTTTGTAAAGTCTAAGCCTGCACTTGCAACGTCCAAGATAGTGAAACCTATCTCTAATACCAGTCAGCCTATTGAGCTGTCGGTGAAGAAGAGTCCTTCTTTAGCAGAGTCAAATGCCAGTAGCTCGCAGATTATAGCGAATAGTCATCAAGTATCGCTGCCATTGCTTGCAATACCCGAGCCTATATTCGTAAAGTCCAAAACAGTAGAGCCTAGCTTTGATACCAGTCAGCTTATTGACCTATCTGTCAAAAAGAGTCCTTCGTTAGCACAGTCTAAGACCAGTAGCCCACAGATATTAGTCGCCAGTCGTCAAGCGCCACCGCCCTTGTTTGCAAGCCCTAAATCGATAGAACCTGTTTTTAATGCCAGCCAGCCTATTGAGCTACCAAGAAAAAAGAGCCCTTCATTAGCAGAGTCTAACACTAGCAGCCCACAGATATTAGTAGCCAGTCGCCAAGCACCTCCGCCTTTATTTGCTATCCCCAAAACTCAAAAGACTGACATATTAGTGCAGTCTAGAGTTCCTCATAATACTATTAGTATTAATGAGCATAGAATAAATACTATCTCTACTATTCGATCTCAAATAGATATAGATCCAGTTGTCCCTTTAATTGCTATTAATAACACCTCTGATACTATCAGTAGCTCTGACGTTAGCGCAGACCGTATCATTGAGCTTGCATCTGTAGCCAAAATCGATAACGAGCAAAGACAACCAGCTAGTCGCTTAGCTTCATACCCTAGTCTCAATACTCAAATTAGTCGCAAGATAATGACTATAAACTTGAATTTTGATGAGGCATCTTCTGCAAAAACGATCTCTACTAAGGATCATACTCAGAACCGATTATCATCACCTTTAGCTATTCAAAACCTGTCAACGCCTAGCTATATTGTACAAAAAAATGATAATTTATGGGTGATCTCGCAGCAAGTTGCAGAACAAAATAACCTTGATGTTTTGATGGTTATGAATCAAATCAAGACACAAAATTTAAATGCATTTATCAAAAAAGATTCAAATCATCTCAAGGTTGATGCTAAGCTAGATCTTTCTCATTATGCTACGGTTCCTTCTCAACAAGGCTTGCAAGCTGCCATTGCGGATAAAAGACAGCAACGTTCAAACTCCAATAAAACGGTCTAATTTTTGCAATAAAAATAAAAACAACAACGCACTATTTTTATAGCGTGTATCACTCATTATGCAATTAGCAATTACTTAGCCATTTTGCTAAAATCAGCGCTCATAGGCGTGGGAGTATTTATGGATAATATGCTATATATCCTTGCAGTATTGGTTATCATCTTGTTGCTAGCTGTATTAGTGATGCGCAGAAGACAGGCGCGAAATCTCACATTTTTAGGCGATAGCCGTAAGATTAAGAATGATAGATCATATAAAGGCTTATCTGGCCTTGAAACAAAAACTTTGAATAATGATAGTATCGCTACTAAGTTTGACAATGTCACGATTGCTGAGCGATTCATGGATCAACAGCGCTATGATAAAGCTATTGAAACCCTAAAGCGTGGTCTCATTGAAAAACCTCACGATGACTCTTTATTATTAAAGCTATTAAACGTCTACGTTGTATCCAATCAGTATCAAGATTTTGATCGGGTCTATCATATTCTACAAGCGCAAGGCGATCCAGAAACCATTGAACAGGCGGATCAACTAAAAGAGCTTATAAGTGATAGGCATACCACGTCATTTGAGGATTCCCTTTCTGATGATATGTCGTTAGATAGCTCCTCGTTTGTTGACTCTCCTAATGAAGAATCTGCTACTGATTCTTTTTTGCATGAGGATATGTCGCTAGATTTTGATAGTGATCAAACATTTGGTGATAGCCAACCCGCTGATACTGATACTGATACTGAAATCGATCACCGTGACAGCAGTAATGATTCTTTTAACCTAACTTTAGATGACTTAGAAGCGACAGATACTTCTAACGATATGCCTGAAGATACGAATACTTTTAAAGATAATGATCTATCAAACATTGATATAGATGGAGCAGACTTATCTACTAGCTCTAATAATGCCGCTAATATAGATGACGACTTTACTCTTGATTTTGAAACTATCACTGAAGAGGAAACAGAAGATCTTCTAGCGGATGAGCATTCAATAGATGTCAGCACTAATAGTGATTCTGAGGCGCTAGATTCAGCGGACGACTTCACCTTAGATTTAGAAGATTATGCCACAGTACTTAGAAGCGATGCTTTGGGCGAAGACCAGCCGATTATTGAGCACAGTATAGACGAGCAAGGTATAGACGAACTCAGTATAGACGAATTTAGTTTTGACTTAGAAGAAAGTGATAATAGTCTTGATAATTTTGATAGTATTACAGGCCCTGTCTCAGATAATGCAATAAGTGATATTGATAATGAAAGTCATGTCATATCTAGCGATGATACTGCTATTATTGATTCCGATAACTCAAGCTTAGATGATGAACAAACCTTTGATTTTACTGTTGCTGATAAACCAGCTAGTGATAAATCAGATACCAATAAGCCAATTACTGATGATATCGCTATAGATACGCCTAGCACGATAGATGCTCTAGGAGCATTGTCACCAGCTATTAACGACGAAAAATCAGTCGGTAACGAATTACTCGACGATGATATGATGTTCGATGATCTGGTATTTGATGATAATAATGGTCTGGATGTTGAAGCCGTGACAGATTCTTCTAGCCCTGTCAGTACGCAAAAAATCATCCTTACTAATAATCTAGCTCCAGTAACGCTTGGTGCCATACTTACTAGCGATTTTGATTATGTAAAAACGTTAAACAGTTATCAAGTCACCTTAGAGTTGGCAGATCACTATTTGCAGCTGGGTGAATATGATAGTGCTAAGCGCCTGCTCACCGAAGTTATTACTCAAGGTAATAGTGAGCAACAACAAAAAGCCAAGATGTTATTGGCTCGTACTGCATAAACTGCTTAGAGACTGTACAAGATCTAACTTCGATTTATAATCAGCACCTTTTGATTCGATCATAAGCTGCTGATTTTTTATTTTATAGCGATACTTTTTATGGCATTACCTATTATGGCACCACCTGATATAAGCACAAACTCCGCCCCTGTGCAGCTGATTTATGCTGGTGGCACTTTCGGTAGTTATGGTCGTCCGCTAGCGCCTCTAGCAGCTGATGAGTTCTTACCTGCCCTGCAGACTTTGCTAAGTGAGCAAGCGCAAGCAAGCAATTTGCCAGTCATATCGTGGCTAGATAACGCTCTAATCAAAGACAGTAGCCAGCTGACGCCAGCTGATTTTGTGCATTTTTATAAGCTATTATTACAAGCTTACGCACAAGGGTCTCGGCGCTTTATATTAATTACAGGTACGGATACATTAAGCTACTTAGGTGCTTTTTTATCAGAGGCATTTGCAGGGTCGGATATCTGTATTGTAGTGACGGGTAGCATGCGACCATTACTTGATAGTGAGGTGCTACAAAGCTATCAAGTCGATCAAAGTAGTGATGCTTGGGATAATCTGACAGAGTCTCTACGCGTGGCTAGTGCTGGCGTATCTGGCGTTAAGATCAGCTTCGGTGGTGAGTCTTGGCCTGCTCAAACCGTGCAAAAGATTCATAGTCACGACTTTATGGCCTTTACGGGTCACTCGCGAGCCGCCTATCCTGCCAATAGCTATATCAAAATCTTTGCCGATATCCGTCGTCAGCATTGGCTAGATGATCAAAGCTTAGTAGCCAAAGACATAGAAGATCGCGCTCCGAAAGCTGCTGTTCATGCGTTATATTGTCTACCCAATGACACCTCCATTCTTACCAAACAGCTGCAAGCTTTAATAGATACGCCGCCTTGTGGCATTATATTATTAGGATTTGGTGCAGGTAACGTTCCTTATTCCCCCGATTTAGCCGAAGCCCTGCAAGCAGCTTATAGCCAAGGCCATATGGTAATCTGCGCCAGTCAATGCCCGTTCGGCGGGGTCAGCGATAGCTATGTTGCAGGTAGCTGGCAATATGACTATTATGTCATTGCTGGTGGTCGCTTGACCATCGCGGCTATTTACGCCAGATTATTGTGGTTGCTACTGCGTTATGATAGTCCTGCAAGGCGCAGGCAACGCTGGTCTTATGATATTAATCAAACCAGCACCACTATCAAAAAACGTTAAACTCAGCTAGGCTCTAAATAAATTTAAACTTTAGCTAGATAATGACTATGTCCGAACCTATGATCATTGAAGACCCTACTATAGAGACACCCACTTATACTCTAGCAATCGCTATTGAGTTTTTGGGTACGCATTATCATGGCTGGCAGCGGCAACAAGAGGTACTCGGTGTTCAGCAAGCCTTAGAGACTGCGATTAGCAAGGTCGCTAATGAGCTTGTTGAAGTAGTAGCGGCAGGTCGTACTGATGCCAGCGTTCATGCCAGCAACATGATTGCCCATTTTGTCACCCATGCTTATAGGCCTGCACATAATTGGTTACGTGGGGTCAACAGCTTACTACCTGATGATATTGCTGTACGCTGGGTGCAGCCGATGCCAAGCGACTTTCATGCACGCTTTAAAGCGATTGCTAGACGGTATCGCTATATTACTCTGAACCAGCCGCAGCGCCCTGCTATTCTCAATCATCAGGTCACTCATATTTATGAGCCACTTGATCTAGCAGCGATGCAAACCGCCGCCGCTGACATAGCAGGTACTCATGACTTTAGTAGCTATCGCGCCGCTGCTTGTCAGTCCAATCAGCCTGTACGCAATGTCAGTCACGCCAAGCTGTTTCAACACGGTCAATTTATCGTTTTTGATATCCAAGCTGATGGGTTTTTACATCATATGGTGCGTAACCTTATGGGGGTTCTATATGCTATCGGTCGTCATGATCTGCCAGCCACAAGCTTTTTAGAGATACTAGCAAAAAAAGATCGCACCCTTGCCCCGCCTACCGCATCTGGTGATGGACTATATTTTATTAATGCCTATTATCCTGAGCACTTTCAGCAGCTATTGCCAAATGCACCCCTAACGCCTATTTGGCTCAATCTGCCTGATTAGTCTACAGGTCGATTATTTGAGCCAGTAAGCGCTAAACTGTGAATCAGCATACATATCACTTACATACTGTCAAGTAAAAACCCTTAGTTTTGTTGCTTTAAGGCATCAAATTACGTATAATATGGGCTTATTTTTCATTGATTGACATAAAATTATGGCTAAAAAAGACGACATTATTGAATTTGAAGGCGAAGTTATTGACACCCTTCCTAATACTTTATTTAAAGTTCGCTTAGAAAACGGACACGAAATCATTGCTCATATCTCAGGTAAAATGCGTAAGCATTACATCCGTATCTTGACAGGTGATAAAGTCAAAGTTGAGATGACGCCCTATGACTTATCAAAAGGCCGTATCACTTATCGTGGTAAGACTTAATACGGTATATAAACTAAAACATATAAGCTACTAGTAAGCGTTTTATCCAGCTAACCCAGCCAGCAATCATTGATTTATAGCTGGATGACCCAGAGGATAATAATAAAAAATACCCGCTTATTTAATTTGCTTATCGTAGTAAAAATGCTGAATTGTCCAATAAAAAATACCGCTAATAATCAGCGGTATTTTTTTGTCTATAGTATTGTGACGAGTAACACTATAGTCGTTTAAAACTGCTCCAACGATAGCTTATTTGAATTCAACCGTCGCATCATTATTGATCGTACCTAATAATGCCAGCGCATCCCAATTGGTCAAACGGACACAGCCTGCCGAAGCTTGGCGGCTGATGCGAGCAGGATCAGGTGAACCGTGAATACCATATGAAGGTTTGCTCAGGCCAATCCATACGATACCTACTGGGTTATTCGGACCTGGCGGGATAATAGACTTGTCGCCATCATCACTACTATAAGTATAATTGGGCTCATGTACTTTTACCTTTACACTATGCGTGCCAGATGGTGAAGGCGTTGAAGTACTACCTACCGTCGTCGGATAACTGGCAACTAAATCACCTTTATCATCATAAGCGTATAATGTCTGGGTGGTTTTATCAGCGACTACGCGGCTGACAGGTTTAGTATTGGGGTTACCTGGATTATAAACGGTTATAGTCTCACCAGCGCTAAAGCTCGCATTGGGATTTAGCGATTTAAGGTACTTTTCATTGATATGGAACTTCTCAGCTAAACCCTCAGTGATGCTCTCATAATACATACCATCCAGCTCAGCTTTTGCCTCTGCACCAGCAGGGATAGTCGTCGTCTTAAAGTCTACATCATCACTAGTGAGCTTATAGCTGACTAATACAGGCTGACGAGTTAGTCGCTCACTGGCGGTCAGTGCTTGCCACGTTTCATCATTTAAATTATCCGTTACTTGCAAGTTATTCTTTTTTTGGAACGCTTGCATGGCTTTACGAGTATTTTTACCCCAATAGCCATCTACTGCGCCGACGCCATTTTGATGCCAATTTAACAACGCTTGCAGTTTAGTACCAAAGCTGCGATCTATTTTCGCATTCGGTTTCCAATCTGAGTTATTAACTTGTTGGGCAGATTTGGATAATCCATCTGTGGTGTATTTGATAGTCGGTAATAAGTTATTTAAGGATTTCACCGTTTTGCTATTACCGCTGAGCGCTTGACTAACCCCATTGGTTACTGGGCTACTGTCGTTATTATTAGCATTTGTAGTCGCTGCCATAGTAGGACTCATAAACAGCAAAGTAGACAGACTTATTGCAGCTACAGCACTGCTAATCTTAGTTAATGCATACATATTATTTTCCTCAAGCAAGTTTGATGATATATATTATTTTTATCTATTTTATTAGCTTATCAATCATGCCATAGGGCTGTGTGAGCATATAACAGTGTTGTGTTAATAACCGCTCATCCATAGGGTATCTGTGTTAAAAACCATGGTTCAAGTACATGAATGATGCATAAAAAAACCTATAAACAGCATCGCTATTTATAGGTTTAAAATAATATGACTTTAGACTATAGTTGAATCACTTTAAAACCGATGCAGTGCAGCTGGGATTAATTTTGCGCAGCCTCTGTCAGCGTAGACACAGCACGCAAGGAAAATTAATACCAGTTGCACGTTAATATTAGCGTATCGATTTCATTTCGAACTGACTATTATAGTTTTAGACTAAACGGCTAGCCGCCTAAACTAATTTAGCCAACACGGCCTGACCCATTTGTGTGCAGCCAACTTGCGTCAAGCCTGACTCACTGCTATCCAAGATATCTACCGTGCGTAGGCCATCATCTAACACATCACTGACGGCTTGTTCAATAGCTTGTGCTGCTTGCTCTTGCTTAAAGGTGTAGCGCAGCATCATCGCCACCGATAGAATAGTGGCTAATGGATTGGCTTTATCTTGCCCTGCAATATCAGGCGCTGAACCGTGGCAAGGCTCGTACATGCCTTTGCCATCTTTGTCTAAGCTGGCTGATGGCAACATACCGATAGAACCTGTAAGCATCGCGGCTTCATCAGATAAAATATCACCGAACATATTCCCCGTCACCATGACATCGAATTGCTTAGGGTCACGAATGAGCTGCATACAAGCGTTGTCCGCATAGATATGTGATAACGCCACATCGCTATAGTCCGCCTCTTGCATAGCTGTCATCGTCTGCTTCCATAGCTCAGTCACTTCTAGCACATTAGCTTTATCCACTGAACATACCTTTGCGGGTGTTCCTGCTGCTTTTGCACGAGTTTGTGCCAGCTCAAAAGCGACTTTACCAATACGCTGAATCTCACTGGTGCTATAGACCATCGTATTATAGCCTTGCTGCTCGCCATTCTCTAACGTGCGAATACCGCGCGGCTCCCCAAAATAAATACCGCCTGTCAGCTCACGCACGATTAATAAATCCAAACCTTTGATGATCTCAGGCTTAATACTAGAAGCGTTCGCTAACTGCGGATAGAGCTTTGCCACACGTAAGTTAGCAAATAGTCCCAGCTCGCTACGGATCTTAAGTAGGCCACGCTCAGGTCGCTTGCTACGCTCTATACTGTCCCATTTAGGACCACCAACAGCACCTAACAATACTGCGTCAGCTGCCCGCGCACGAGTGAGTGTCTCCTCTGGTAATGGCTCACCAGTAGCATCAAAAGCAACGCCGCCTATCAATCCTGATTCAAGCGTCAACTCTAGATTGAATTTTTTATTAACGGCTTCTAAGACGTCAATCGCTTGGGTCATAATCTCAGGACCGATACCATCGCCTGCTAGTGTTAAGATCGTTGCCATATAATTCCTTGTGAATAAATGATTCAATAAGTGATAACTGGTAAATCAGTCAAGCGCTATGATTAACTTTTAATGCTCATCTCTACAAACTCGCCTTGATTAGCACTGTCTAGCTGCTTACAAAAACGACGCTGCAATACTCGATCTTTTAGCAAATCAATACATAAGGGCGTCGCTGAGGCGTTATCCAATAGGCTACCATCATTTTTAGTAGGTTTTTGGCGATAGGCTTGCAACAGATAGATACCCTGCTCTTTAAATTCGTCAATCAAGGCAAAGCGCTCAACATAATCCATGTTATTTTCAGGATAATAATTGACATGTACTTCACGCTTAATTGGTTTTACACTCGCATAGTAGTTAATTAAGCCCGGTATGCCAGATGCAGATAGCGCTATCAGTTTTACTGAATTATTATCTGTCAGCAGTATAGTCTGGGCTTGTACTTGCGCTTTTTGAGCTTGATTAAGCTGGTTATATGGCAAGCCAAAAGTATTAGCTATAGGCACTAAAAGAGCAGGATTAACAGGCTTATGAGTGTCTTCAGAGATTATTGCTGTATTATCGATTTTGATAATTTCGCAGTGGTAAGTCCCTGCACAGGCAATATTAACCTCGTTATCAAGGGGAATTATTTGCCCTGCCCATACCTCGGCTTCATTGGCATTTTCTATCTTGTTATAGCCTGACAACGTTTGACAACCTGACAATGTCAATACAGATAGTGCCAACACAGATAATAAGCTAGAAACTACTGCCGTCCTGCTGAATACAGCACAGCCAAACAAAGTATCGTATTTTGCATTCATAATAGTAGTGACTGCCTCTATCAATAAAAGATTGCTTTTCATTCTAGCTACATTGTTAACATAACTCAACGCTACGATAACAATTGCATACCTTTATTTGTATTCTTTGATATTAGCAGTCCGATAAGTATAGTGCTTATAGACGATAGTTAATATTTAGGCGTGTACCTCATTGAATATCCATGGCGTCTTTTGTAACATTTTGGCTTCATAGACTTTAATAGCATCGCTTTGCTGCAATGTTAAGCCGATATCATCAAGACCATTTAGCAAGCAATGTTTGCGAAAAGCGTCGACTTCGAATGCATACTCTTCACCCGTAGGCGCTATCACCACTTGACGCTCTAAATCAGCGATGAGCTCATAGCCCTCAATGGCAAAGGTGGCTTGCATGAGTTTATCAACGATGGCTTCGTCAAGGACGATAGGGAGCATACCGTTTTTAAAGCAGTTATTATAAAAAATATCAGCAAAGCTCGGTGCAATTATTGTACGAAAGCCATATTCTGATAAAGCCCAAGGCGCATGTTCACGGCTTGAGCCACAACCAAAGTTACGACGAGCCAGCAAAATATTTGCCCCTTGGTAACGCGGCTGGTTCAAAATAAAGTCAGGGTTTAATGGGCGATTACTATTGTCTTGGCCGCCACTCAAAGAAGGCACGCCTTCATCTAGATAGCGCCAGTCATCAAATAAATTGACACCAAATCCTGTACGTTTGATGGACTTTAAAAACTGCTTTGCAATGATCTGATCGGTATCGACGTTAGCGCGATCCATTGGGCAGACGATGCCTTGTTGTATATTATAAGCTTGCATAAATTTTCTCTATTCTAAGGATTAATGTCACTCTAAATAAATAGCTAAGCGTTTATAAAAAGCATATTTAGCTAAATTTACGGATCAACAACAGATCAGAAAGTCCGCACATCGACAAAATGACCTGCCAACGCCGCCGCTGCCGCCATTGCAGGACTGACCAGATGCGTACGCCCGCCACTACCTTGACGCCCCTCAAAGTTGCGATTAGAAGTCGATGCGCATTGCTCCCCTGGCTCAAGCTTATCGGCGTTCATCGCTAGACACATTGAGCAGCCAGGCTCACGCCACTCAAAACCTGCATCAGTAAACAGTGTATCTAGCCCTTCTGCTTCTGCCTGTATTTTTACTTGACCTGATCCTGGTACGACGATGGCCTCTTTGATCGTGCTTGCCACTTTGCGACCTTTTATCACCGCAGCGGCATCGCGCAAATCTTCGATGCGTGAGTTGGTACAAGAGCCGATAAACACTCGATCGAGCTGGATATCAGTGATTTTTTGTCCGCCTTGCACACCCATATAAGTATAAGCCCGTAACCAGCCTTCCTCTTGTGCGGCATCTAGTGCTTGATCCGGTGTCGGTATCGACTGAGTAATATCTACCACCATCTCAGGTGAAGTGCCCCAAGACACTTGCGGGGCAATGCTACTACCATCAATCTCAACTAAAGTATCGAACACTGCATCGTCATCTGAGTAAAGCGTACGCCAATACGCCTCAGCTTGATCCCACTGCGCGCCTGTTGGTGAATAAGGACGACCTTTAGAGTATTCGATAGTAGTATCATCGACAGCAACCATACCGACCCGCGCGCCCGCTTCGATCGCCATATTACAGACGGTCATGCGACCCTCCATACTCATATTCTCGAAAACCTCGCCAGCAAACTCAATCGCATGACCTGTGCCGCCAGCCGTGCCTATGTGAGCGATGATAGCCAACACCACATCTTTTGAGGTAACGCCAGCGCCAAGCTTGCCATTGACACGAATTTGCATATTTTTCATCTTGACGGCGATCAAGCACTGAGTGGCTAATACATGCTCAACCTCAGAGGTGCCGATACCGTGCGCCAAGCAGCCTAATGCGCCATGAGTGGCAGTATGCGAATCCCCGCAGACAACGGTCATACCAGGCAATACCAGACCTTGCTCAGGGCCAACCACATGCAAGATGCCTTGACGCGCATCATTAATCATAAACTCGGCAATGTTGAACTTGGCGCAGTTGTCATCTAGAGTAACTACCTGCAAGCGTGACACTTCATCCTTAATACCAGATACTCCTTGTAAGCGCTCTTTAGCCACTGTCGGTACATTATGATCGGGGCTGGCAATATTAGCAGACAAACGCCATGGCTGGCGATTAGCTAGCTCTAAGCCCTCAAACGCTTGCGGAGTTGTGACTTCATGCAACAGATGACGGTCAATATAAATTAGGCTTGAGCCATCATCACGCGTACTGACTTCATGAGCTTGCCAAAGTTTGTCATATAAGGTTTGAGCTGCCATATTACTATCCTTTATAGGTTGCTAACTGCTTAATTACTGATGACTAATAAATAGGTACTGAATAGAATAATTGCTAATGAAGTACTTTAGCTTTTTCATACTGATCACTATAAAACATGAAGAAGATGTTGCCTTGCTATAATCTAAAACCACAAATAGGTCAATATTCTAAGTTTTATTATAAAAATGTCAAAAACAACTTTGATGTCTTGTGATTATAACAGTCTAATCCTATAATAATAATTGATGATTTTTATCTATTCACAAACTTTTATTTCTATAATATTATTATAAGATATCATAACTTTTATTTATAGCTTACTTTTATAGCTAAGGATCTTAGATTGAATACTACTAACTTGATAACTTTCGTAACTGTCATGCAGATAGGCAGTATCTCAGGTGCAGCAGAAAAGCTGTTTATCACTCAACCCGCTGTCAGCAAACGTATCAAAAACTTGGAAGATGAGTTCAAAATCACCCTATTTGATACCGTAGGTCGAGGTATTGTGCCGACTCAAGCAGCAAGCGAGATGCTACCTCATGCCAAGCGCTGGCTGGAGGACTATGAGAATTTTAAAATAAACCTTCAGCATGCAGAACATATCGTTTCAGGTAAGTTGGTGATCGGTACCAGCCATCATATCGGCCTACATCATTTAGCACCTGTGCTAAAACACTTTATCCAAAGTTACCCAGCGGTGCAGTTAGATGTGCACTTTGTCGATTCAGAACAAGCTCACAAAGCAGTATTGGACGGTGACTTATCACTGGCATTTATGACCCTACCACCAGTATACGATAAACGTTTGACCTATCGTACCCTTTGGTCGGATCCGCTGTTTTTTATGACAGGCACCCTATCACCACTTGCCAAAAAAACCAATGTCACTTTGGAGCAATTGGCGCGCTACCCTGCTATTTTGCCTTCGGCCAACACTTTTACCAGTCAAATAACGCTTGCCGAATTTGCTAAACACAATCTAAAACCCTATGCCACTATGAGTACCAATCCGCTCGAATCTATCCGTATGCTAGTATCAGTAGGATTGGGATGGTCTGTGCTGCCGCAAACGCTCATTAGCCAAGACCTTGAACGTATCGATATGGCTAATAATGTCGAACTGCAGCGCTATCTAGGGGTGGTCATCAATCCAAAACTAACGCCTTCGAGCAGTGTGCTGGCTTTATTAGATCTGTTGTCACCGATAGATTAGCAAAAACGTGACGATTTGTGGTCACTAATTAAAAATTATTGATAAACAATAGTTGGTAAAATTATTCATAATATTGACTTTTACCAGCATTGAGTTTATTGTTTATGTAACACCTTATTGCAGCTTGGTAATAAAACCTGTATAAACTGTCTTTTAGTCTTACTAATTAGATTTTGTTTATACTATATTTGCAATAATTTATACTATATTTGCAATAAATAGTATCGTTGTCTAATAACACAACAGCTGCAATAATACATTCTAACATTTTTATTGGTTTTGATACGTAGCTGTAATAACGGTTTGCTCCAATGGTTCTCATGTATAAATGCTCATCAGGGAGAGGTAGCCCAATGACGACGTTTGATAGATATTTACAGTACTTTCAATCGTACAAAACTATTAGTAAGTACTTAAGTGATAAGTAAAAAGCCATTTCGTCTGACTTAATGGCTTTTTTTGTTTTTAAAAATCTCAATATTGAGTAGATACATGAATATTCCATGTATCTACTCAATATTAAAGCCACGCAGTTGGCTAAGGAAAGTTTTATGAACGGAGTTTCGAGTGGCGTACTGATATCGCTTGCCGCCTATTTTCTAGTGATGATTGGGATTGGCGTCTATGCTTACTTTAAGCAAGCCAACG
The DNA here is from genome assembly GCF_030718935.1 of Psychrobacter sp. M13. Taxonomy (NCBI): domain Bacteria; kingdom Pseudomonadati; phylum Pseudomonadota; class Gammaproteobacteria; order Moraxellales; family Moraxellaceae; genus Psychrobacter; species Psychrobacter sp. M13. The sequence goes on along the minus strand of NZ_CP132194.1, from coordinate 1,012,110 downwards.
ATACTGAAGGTTATATGCTGGGCGGTCGTAGTTTGGGTCCAGCAGTAACCGCTCTTTCCGCCGGTGCATCAGATATGTCCGGTTGGTTATTACTTGGTCTGCCAGGTTATATGTATTCTGACGGTGTCGTCAGTATTTGGATCGCTCTAGGTCTTACTCTAGGTGCGTTCTTAAACTATATTATTGTTGCACCTCGTTTGCGTGTCTATACTGAGGTTGCGGGTAATGCGATTACCTTGCCAGATTATTTTGCAAATCGCTTTGAAGATAAGTCACACATGTTACGTGTCTTTTCAGCGATAGTCATTATTTTGTTCTTTACCGTATATACTGCAGCCAGCTTAGTTGGCGGTGGTAAGTTGTTTGAAAGCTCGCTCAACCTTCCTTACAGTACTGGCCTATGGGTCACTGCAGGTGTGGTTGTTGCTTATACCTTATTTGGTGGCTTCTTAGCGGTCTCAATGACTGACTTTGTGCAGGGCGTTATTATGCTATTTGCCTTGGTCATCGTGCCTATCGTTGCCTTTACTGATCTTGGTGGCGTTGGTGTAGTTACTGAGTCGGTTAGAAACATTGATCCAAGCATGCTCAATATCTTTACAGGTATGTCTTTCCTAGGTATTGTTTCACTGATGGCATGGGGACTGGGTTACTTCGGTCAGCCGCATATTATCGTTCGCTTTATGGCGATTCGTTCTGTGAAGGATGTACCGACAGCACGTAATATCGGTATGAGCTGGATGATTGTTAGTTTGATCGGTGCTTTGTCTACTGGTTTTGCCGGTCGCGCTTATGTGCAAAAAACGGCGATGACCTTGGACGATCCTGAGACTATTTTCTTAGTATTCACGCAGTTCTTATTCACGCCACTAGTATCAGGTTTCTTATTAGCGGCTATTTTAGCGGCGATTATGAGTACGATTTCATCACAGCTATTAGTAGTATCAAGCTCATTGACTAAAGATGTCTATAAGCTATTCTTGGATAGAGAAGCATCAGAATCTCGCCAGGTAATGGTTGGTCGTCTCTCTGTGATATTGGTCGCGATAGTTTCTATTATGTTAGCTTCTGATCCAGATAGCTCAGTCTTGACCTTAGTGTCTAATGCTTGGGCGGGCTTCGGTGCAGCATTCGGTCCATTAGTTATCTTTAGCTTGATATGGCGCGGTATGAACCGTAATGGTGCTGTTGCTGGTATGGTCGTCGGTGCATTGACGGTTATTCTATGGATATACGGCCCATTCGAGATGAATGGCATGGCGCTTAACTCATGGTTATATGCTATTGTTCCAGGCTTTATCTTAAGCACCATCGCAATCTTTGTCGTCAGTACCGCAACAGGTGGTCCAAAGCCTACGGTTACAGCGACCTTCAAAGAGATGGAGCTTAATCTAAACAAATAAGTCGTATGTACTTATCATAAGTCATAACTACAAACTTCGTTACTACTCTAGTAGCGAGGTTTTTTATTGGCAGTTTTAATAGTGTAAACAGCTTCTATTGATAGAAATATAGGATGTTCTAATAGTGCCTGATATATTGCCTACCTCCAGCTAACCACTTTGCAAAGGTATGACCTCTTGTAAGCAGTCAATCTTAAATAGGCAAATTACTGTCGGCTGAGGCTTTTAGCCCAGCGCTTTTGCTTATGTTGTTACTTATCTACTTTACCTTTCAAAAACATAAGTTCTATTTCAGTGATAAGTTGTATGATGTGCAATGATAAAAACTATAGGTAGTAAAGCTAATGCGCTGGATATGCTTAGGTTTTGAATGATGTAGATAAATAACAGCCATAAAAAAGCGACCCCTTAGGATCGCTTTTTTATTTTCAAATGGTTTCTACCACAGACTTAAAGCTTAGAAGCCTTGCTTAGCTTGATAAGAGATCTTCGCCCCTAAGATAAAGCCGTCGTTATCTTCAAAGTCAGCAACGATTTTACCTGATGGTAATCGGCCTTGTGCATCACCGAACCATAAGTATTTGCCACCAGCGGATACTGCCCAGTTCTCAGTTACATTATACTTAGCACCAAGACCGACGCTGTAATAGCCCTCGATAGGACCTAACGAAGTGGTTGGATCACCAGCACCACTATCCCAACCTACTGTACCACTAACTGCAAGCGCTGGCGCTAAACGCTTGGCAATACCGACTTCTACTTGATACTGGTCGTCATCATAATCGACTAAAGCTAAGCCGTCAGGACCAAAACTGCGTTTACTAACGCCATTATATAATGGTGGCACGATAGAGAAGTCACTCCAAGGTACCCAACGCACTTTAGCTGTTGCTAACGTGGTTGGATTCAGACCCGTTTGAAAATCAAAGTTAATTGATTTTGGAGTAGTGATTTGATATTCATTAACTTGAGTGGCCGCAGCTGGATTGCCTGCCAATGTGCCTGCTAGCGGATAAGTTTCAGATATCGTTACATCATGATCAATCTCTGAGCGATACGTCAAAGCTGCTTTTAAGGCGATCTCAGGCTTACTATAAGCAATACCGGCTATATAGCCATAATCCATATCAGGATTACTGTTTGAGGTATAACCACTAGCTGGACCATAGGCTAGTCCGCGAAGTGCCACTTCAGCTTGAATACGCTGGGCGACTGGACCACCATATATCTGGAAGTTTTTATTAGCGCCAAACTTCATACCTAATAGTGCGGTTAAGTTTTCACTACGTACTTCAACGTTAGTATTTTCACCAGCTGTACCAAACTCACCATTTACAATACCGACTGCTGGAGCTAAAGTTTGTAAAGTAAACAGTTCCGTAGGGGTCAAAGGACGAGTGGTTGATGCTAGTTGGAGATTATTTACTGTGGTTTGCGCCGATGCAAAGTCACTAGCTGCTGCTCCAAATGGTCCACCTGGACCAATAGCACCTCCAGAAATAGCTGCAATAGTAGCATCACGATTGTCGCCAGTTTGAGCTACAAAATTGCCTTCAGTATATTCAGCAGCAGCACCAAATGGCTCATCATATAAAATACCAATACTAAAGGTATCATTGATATCTGCTTTTACGCCATAACGAAAAAAGTCATAATCTTCAGCAATATCACCAGTATTACCGCCTTCAACATAAGTATTGCTAGTAGGAATCACGTTAGCACTGTCTTTGCCACTGACGTCGGCATCAATATACGTATATACCGTTTCAGCATATAGGCCATCTTGGAAAAAAGCTGTAACATCTTGACCTGAACGATCAAGGCCGGCTGCACTAGCCGCACTAGCGACAGAAAAAGCAGCAACTGCTACCGCAAGGGTTTTTAAGTGAAAGGTAGGGCGCATTGTATCTCTCCAAACATCCGCATTGTTTTGCCGTTAGTATAATTAAGTTGTTACTAAATATAAAAACGGCGTCCTGAATTGAATAGTAATGGCTTTCTGACACTAAAACAACAATTAAAGTACTTTATTTCTCTAATATGACTACACAGTACAAATACTATTTATAAAGATGTTAAGAATCTATCGCTTAAATAACGATTTTTTATAGATATAAAAAAGCGACCCCTTGGGATCGCCTTTTAGATTAATAACCATTGTAATAACCGCAGCCGCATATAAATCAACTGTATCAATAAATGTTGAGCTTATTGCTCAGTCTATAAGTTATTGCTTGGCTTGATAAGATAGCTTTAGGCCGAGTGCATAGCCATCATTATCCTCAAACTCTCCAACGATGGTTTTTGAAGGTATCTGACCCTCTGCATCACCAAACCACAAATACTTACCGCCAGCAGATACGGCCCAATTCTCAGTGACGTTGTATTTAGCGCCAAGACCTACGCTATAGTAGCCGTCAATAGGGCCCAATGAGGTTACTGGATCGCCAGCGCCGCTATCCCAGCCAATATTACCGGTTACTGCTAATGCTGGCGTCAGACGCTTAGCAAGACCTAATTCCACTAACCATTGATCTTTATCATAGCTTACTAACGGCAAACCATCAGGACGATAGGCAGGATTAGCAGTACTCACCTCATTATATAATGACGGTACAATGGCAAAGTCACTCCATGGCACCCAGCGTACTTTTGCAGTAGCTAAAGTCGTTGGGTTGATACCCGTTTGAAAATCAAAGTTTACAGATTTAGGCGTTGTTATCTCAATATCACCACTTCTGTTTGTTGGAAATGCAAACGGTCCACCAGCTACTGGTGGTATAGAGCCACCTACTACCGTTGCCAAGGGATAAATTTCAGCAGCATTCGAGGTATGCTCAATCTCAGAACGATAAGTCAATGCGGCTTGTAGTGCTATTTCAGGCTTGCTATACGCTATGCCAGCTAGCCAGCCATAGTCTTGATCGGTACTGATATGAGTCGTATAACCGTTAGCTGCTTCATAAGCTGTACCGCGCAACTTGACATCTGCTTGGACACGTTGGGCGACTGGGCCACCATATATTTGGAAGTTTTTATTGGCACCAAGTTTTGCGCCAAGGATACCAGTGAGGCTTTCAGTACGAACTTCAACATTAGTACCTTCGCCATTTCTAGGTGAAGCAGGATTTTTATCGACAAAATTACTATCGCCTTGATAGTCGGCTGCTGCGCCAAACGGCTCGTCATATAGCACGCCTACACTAAAGATGTCATTGATATCCGCTTTTACCCCATAACGAAAAAAGTCATAAGACTCAGCGATATCATCGATATTATTACCTGAGGCGTCGTTACCTGTCACGTCAGCATCTAGATAAGTATAGCTGGCCTCGGCATACAAGCCATCTTGTAAAAAGGCAGTGATATCTTGACCTGAACGATCAAGACCCGCAGCATTAGCCGTGCTAGCGATAGAAAAGGCGGCGATAGCCATAACAATATTTTTCATCGGAAAAGCGTTCTGTATAATAGTTTTCAATGTAACCCCCAAAATGATTCTTTAACACCTTAATTAACACCCTACTCCAACATGTGGTAACAGAGCAGCATTATAACCGAAGGATGTTAATGGCTTTTAGAGCGTAAGACAACTACAAAAGTGCGCTATTTCCATGTTATGACCAATCAGTCATGAGAGATATATTTATCTAATAAATAGATAATGACTAATAGCACAGCATTTATTCTATTACTGACTGTGCTATTGCCTACTCTGCTGTTATCTACTCTGCTATTAATAGTGCGGTGGTCTATCAGCCATGACATCAAACGGCGCAATACCTTCATCAGCACTTTGACCCTCAATTTGTTTATAGACCAGTTGCAGCTGTCGTTGCAGATCTCGAATATGTTTATCCTGCTGGGTAATAACGTGATCCAGTCGCTCTACGGTCATCTCAAGATGGGCCATACTCATTTGTAGCTCAATCATTTGCTCACTGAGTTCGGCTTGGGGCTGGTTTTGCAGCTTGGTATCGGTTGTAGGCGGCACGATTGCTTTATTCATAGTGTTCTCGATAATGGTTATAATACTTATATGATGATAGAACCCATGGGATGAGAGTTTTTATTATCCTGCTTTGTAGTAATAAAAATAGTGATAAGGATAAAGTTTTTGGCATTACGTCAAAGTCACCTGAGGTCATGTTATAATGCGAGCGCTTTAGCGATAGCTATTATTTTGCTAAAACGGCTATCACTATCTACTCTATTTTGACCAAAAATTTTTACTCAATAACTTTTTACTCAACACAAGCATAAGACAATTTATGGCACTGATACATTTAAAAGATATTCATCTCGCTTTTGGCGTGGCTCCTGTTCTTGACGGCATTGATTTTAGCATTGACGCGGGTGAGCGTGTGTGTTTAATCGGTCGTAATGGTGAAGGCAAATCCACTTTATTTAAGCTTATCAATGGTAGCTTGCAGCCAGATAGCGGTGAGGTTATCACTAGTAGCAGTGTGAGCGTCGCTATGCTTGAGCAAGACGTCCCTGAAACTAGTGGTCGCATATTAGATATCGTTATGGGTGGTAGTCGCCGTACCGCGGATTTGCTGATTAAGTACAATGAGCAGACGGATCTATGTGCTGATGGCGATATGGATGCTTGTGAGCGCATGGCGACTTTGCAACACGATATTGATGCGGTGCACGGTTGGGATTTGGAACGTGAAGCAACCCGATTAATTACTACCATGGGCTTAGATCCTAACGACGACTTATCGTCACTATCAGGCGGACGTAAGCGTCGGGTGTTACTGGCAAGATCACTGGTGACGAAGCCTGATGTATTACTGCTCGATGAGCCGACTAACCATTTAGATGTTGATAGTATTGAATGGCTTGAGCGCTTTTTATTAGAATGGCAAGGTTTGACTTTACTATTTGTCACCCATGATAGAGCCTTTGTTAATAAATTAGCGACGCGTATCGTTGAGTTAGATCGTGGTCTATTGACCAGCTATGATGTGACCCAAGGCGCAAAAGGTTACGCACGTTATCAGGAGCTCAAAGAGCTACAGCTATTGGCTGAAGAGAAAAACAATGCCAACTTTGATAAAAAATTAGCGCAAGAAGAAGTCTGGATTCGTCAAGGTATCAAAGCCCGCCGTACCCGTAATGAGGGACGCGTGCGTGAACTAAAAGCATTACGTGAAGAGCGTGGCGGACGTCGTGAGCAAGTCGGCAATGTCAATATCACCATGGATACTGGTGAAAAAAGCGGTAAGCTGGTCTGTAAAGTCAAAGACTTGCATCTTGAATATGACGGTAATGTATTGGTTGATAACTTTAGCACCACTATTATGCGCGGCGATAAAATTGGTATCATCGGGCCAAACGGTGCAGGTAAAACCACTTTAATTAAAGCCCTGCTTGATATGTCTGATGATGAAGTGACCCAAAGCGGTAAAGTAGAGCTGGGAACTAACTTGAAGATTGCCTTTTTTGATCAGTTGCGCGATCAGCTAGATCTTGAGGCAAGCGTGGCACAAAACGTCTCAGAAGGCTCAGACTTTGTAGACGTTGGTGGCCGTAGAACTCATATTATGAGCTATTTACAGGACTTCCTGTTTGCCCCAGAGCGCGCGCGTACCCCTGTCAAGGCTTTATCAGGTGGTGAGCGTAACCGAGTGTTGCTCGCCAAGCAACTACTCAAGCCTGCTAATATATTAATCCTCGATGAGCCAACCAATGACTTGGATATGGCGACTCTTGAGCTATTAGAAGAGTCTGTCGCCAGCTTCAACGGTACTATTATATTGATTAGCCATGATCGCTCTTTTATGGATAATGTGGTCACCTCCACTTGGGTCTTTGATAAAGATGCAGACGGTAAAGGTGTGGTCGATGAATATGTTGGCGGCTATCAAGAATATTTGATACAAAAAAACCGTATGCAAGCAACCAAAGCCGCTAAAGCTAATAGCGATGCGAGCAAAGCCAAGCCTACAAACAAAACAGCTATAGCAGCTAAACCAGACAAAGCTAGCAAAAAGCTCAATTTCAATGATCAGCGTGAGCTTGATAACTTACCTAAGCAAATTGCTGATTTGGAAGCGGAACAAGCTCAACTACAAGAGCAATTAGCTGACGGCTCATGGTTCATAAATGACTTTGATGCCGCAACAGTAGCTAGTGAACGTTTGCAAGCTATCGAAGACGAAATGATGAGTAAGCTTGAACGTTGGGAAACGCTTGAGAGCTAAATGGTTGCAATCATAATTAGGGTCTGTTGTTGCGACTACTATGTCGCAACTACGGGTCGTTAGCATTGCAAACTTTTAGTTTAAATGGATGTTAATTGGACAACATCTTCCATTTGCAGCGTTTAAACTTCGAGAGTTTGCCACTATTATGGTTATAGCAAAAATGATGAAATAAAGATAAGCTTCGGTAACTTTTTATGCGTCAAGCTTACGCAATTATATGGAAAGTTAGTGAACATTGTCGTCATTTCTAGTATCATTCGCTGTTACTAAATATCCTTATAACTTATAAGGTGATTAGCTTTATTTTAATCGACTACATTAGCCTGTCAAAAACTTATAAAAGGTAGAAAAGCGCTTTTGTAATATTCAACAGCTTAATGTAGTCCATTAAGACTGCTTTATTTTTAACACAATAATTTATTTTATGACCGAAATAGCTTAGAATAGCAACAATTAGCAAGATTAGGCATAGCCAATGTGGCGTTTATATCGTTTATCTTAAAGCCATAAAACCCAGTGTGGGATAATCCCATTTCATTCACCTGGAGAAAGTACAAATGAGCCAAGCCGAAGGCGTTAATGTACAACGCCGTAGAGTTCTTATTGCCTCAACTGCCGCAATTGGCGCAGCTGGAGTCGCAGCTGTTGCGACTCCTTTTGTGCGCTCTTGGTATCCAAGTGCCAAAGCAGAAGCCGCTGGAGCGGCGGTAACTCAAGATATAGGTTCTGTCGAAGAAGGTCAAATGATCGTCATCAAGTATCGAGGTAAGCCTATCTTTGTGGTTAAACGCACAGAGGAGATGCTAGGTACTTTGGAATCAGTCAAGCCTTTGTTAGCTGATCCTGATTCTGATGCCTCACTGCAGCCTGAATATACCAAAAATATTACACGCTCACTTGAACCATCAATATTGGTGGTTGAAGGCGTGTGTACGCACTTAGGCTGTGCACCGAACTATCGCCCTGATGTAGGTGCGGCTGATCTTGGTGGTAACGATTGGTACGGTGGATTTTTCTGCCCTTGTCACGGATCCAAATACGATTTATCGGGTCGGGTTTATAGTGGTGTTCCAGCACCACTTAACTTACCTATCCCAGATTACAATATGGATGGTAGCATCTTGACGATTGGGGAGGCTTAGTATGAGTATTGGCAAAAAACTTATGCATTGGGTGGACGCGCGTTTTCCAGCGACTGAAACCTATGAATACCATATGTCAAAGTATTATGCACCAAAGAACTTCAACTTTTGGTACTTCTTTGGCGTACTGTCTATGGTGGTATTGGTCAATCAGCTAGTGACTGGTATTTGGCTTACGATGATGTACAACCCAAGTGCTGAAGGTGCTTTTGCGTCAGTTGAATACATCATGCGTGATGTAAAAGGTGGTTGGCTGATCCGTTATATGCACTCAACGGGTGCCTCGGCGTTCTTTGTCGTGATTTATTTGCACATGTTCCGTGCATTGCTATACGGCTCTTACCAAAAACCGCGAGAGCTTATTTGGCTCATCGGTATGGGTATTTATCTAGCCTTAATGGCGGAAGGTTTCTTCGGTTACCTACTACCTTGGGGTAACATGTCATTTTGGGGCGCACAGGTTATTTTGAACCTTCCTGCTGCTTTGCCTGTCATCGGTGATGGCCTAGCTGAATGGGTACGTGGTGATTATATTATCTCAGGTATCACACTCAACCGCTTCTTTGCTCTTCACGTTGTCGCTATTCCGCTAGTATTAGTCGGTTTAGTCTTTATGCATCTAGTAGCTTTGCATCATGTGGGATCGAACAACCCAGATGGTATTGATATTAAGAAGCTAAAAGATAAAAACGGTGTGCCTTTAGATGGTATCGAATTCCATCCGTACTACACTGTGCACGATATGATCGGTATTGTCGTATTCTTTATTTGCTTCTTTGCAGTAGTGTTCTTCTTCCCAGAGGGCGGCGGATTTTTCTTAGAGCCACCAAACTTTGAGGCGGCAAACGCTCTAAAAACACCGGCTCATATTGCACCAGTATGGTACTACACCCCGTTTTATGCCATTCTTCGTGCGGTTCCTGATAAGCTCCTAGGTGTTGTGGCTATGGGCGGTGCGATTGCTGTGCTGTTCTTGATACCGTGGTTAGATAGATCTCCTGTACGCTCTATGCGCTACAAAGGTATATTATCTAAGATTGCCTTGACGATATTTGCTATTAGCTTTGTGGTGCTAGGCTATTTAGGTGCGACTCCTGCAACGCCTACTGCAACGATTATGGCTCGGATATTCACGGTCTTGTATTTCTTATTCTTCTTATTGATGCCGTTTTATACTTCTATTGAGACGTGTAAACAGCCACCAGAACGCGTTACCGGAGGTCACTAATGAGCACCTTAATTAAATCCCTAGCTGGTTTAGGCTTAGGCGCAGCATTAATGTTGAGTGCTGGTAATGCGATGGCAGAAGGCGGTGGTGAGTGTGGTGATTTCGTCAATGCAGAAGGCTATACTGAGCATTTAGCTTGTAGCGAGGCCCCTATTGATTTTACCAATAAAGGCTCACTACAAAACGGTGCAAAGATGTTTATGAACTACTGTGCTGGGTGTCACTCAGCTAAGTATGTTCGTCATTCACGTATTGCCAAAGACTTAGAGATTCCACCAGAGCTTGTCGAAAAGTATCTTATGGTTACCACCGATCAAATCGGTGACCATATTAATGCTGAGATTGATCCTGAAGTACAAGCCTCTTGGTTCGGTGCAGCGCCTCCTGATCTATCGCTTGAGACTCGTCTGCGTGGTGATGACTGGGTGTATACTTACCTGTTGTCATTTTATGAAGATCCAAGCCGTCCTTGGGGTGCTAATAACTTAGTACTAAAAAATGCAGCGATGCCTCATGTATTGCATAATCTGCAAGAAGACTTGAGTACTGAAGAGTTTGAATCTGAGGTCGGTGACTTGGTTAACTTTATGGCTTGGATGGCAGAACCTGTCCGCCATGACCGTCAAGTAATTGGATTTTTCGTGATTCTTTTCTTATTAGTATTATTGATCCCTGTTTACTTACTAAATAAAGAGTTTTGGAAAGATGTTAAATAACTTTATTTAATAGACTATTTAGTTTTATGGTCGATTTTATTGTAAATTCAAAGAGGCATTACTTCGGTAGTGCCTTTTTTGATGGCTATACATTAAGATTTTGCTCATTAAAGCCGATAGACGAGGTAGGATTACGCTTACACCTTGCCAAACCCCTTACCTTGGTTTAGGATGACAGCCTTAACCATTACCTTTAGGCTGCTATGATCGACGCGAATGACATTCCAAGTAGTCAGCTGATTTTGTATGCTGATGATGGCTACGATAGTCATGTGGTGCGCCTATTACTTGAAGAAAAAAAGCTGGCTTATTATCTATCACGCCTGCACTCTGAGCGTCCAGAGGATTTGACTGAGCTTAATCCTTATCATACTTTGCCAGTGCTACAACAGCGTGAGATTGCGCTGTATGAGATCAATGTAATCTTTGAATACTTAGAAGAGCGCTATCATGCCAATAAGCTACTGCCTGAAACGCCACAAGAGCGCGCGCAGTTTCGTCAGCTGGCGTGGCGCATTCAACGTGATTGGTTGGTACTTGGTAGACGATTATTGATGCATCCTGATAGTTTTAATAAAGCGCAAGCAGGACTGGCTAAAAAACAACTTGCTGACTCTCTGATTACCTTATCGCCATTATTTGCACATAAGTCTTATTTTATGGCCGATAGCTTTGGTTGGTGCGATGTACTACTTGCGCCACTGCTTTGGCGATTAGAGGAGATGGATATCGAGCTGCCACGCGCTATTAGCCGTCCTTTATTCGACTATCAAACGCGTTTGTTTGATCGAGAAAGTTTCCGAAAAAGCGTAAAATAGTATGTCTACCAGCGTAACTATAAATAAGTAATCTTTATAACCTATTAGTACAGGAGCTATAAAATGAGTGATACCACCTCTATTGCCCCAACTCGCCCTTATATGGTGCGTGCGATTTATCAATGGATAGAAGATAATGAGCTCACCCCTTACCTGATGGTCGATGCGACTGGTGATAATTTACAGATTCCTGTTGAGCATGTACAAGATGGACGTATCGTGCTGAACATTGCTAGTCGTGCTACGGGTAATATGAGTATGGAAAACGACTATATTAATTTTAGCGCGCGCTTTGGGGGTGTCTCGCAAGAGATATGGGTACCATTAACTGCTGTTTTGGGTATCTATGCAAAAGAGAACTCACAGGGGATGTTCTTTGACCCTAATGAATATGACAATTATGAGCCAGGAGAAGACTCGACGTCGACATCTGCTAAAGCAAGTAGCCCAGCTGCTAAGCCTAAGCGTGATAACAAAGCAGGCTTAAAAGTTCTAAAATAGTAAATAGCGTAATCCATAAAAAAGCTAGGCGTAATCAATACGTCTAGCTTTTTTTATGTCGACCTAAAAGGGATACGATCCTAAAAACGATTATGTTCTCGGCAACGTGACACCACGCTGACCTTGGTACTTACCACCACGATCTTTGTAGCTAGTCTCACAAACATCATCGGCGTCACTTTGGAAAAACAGCATCTGTGCTACGCCTTCACCCGCATAAATACGTGCTGGCAGATTGGTGGTATTACTAAACTCTAACGTCACATGCCCTTCCCACTCGGGCTCAAGTGGAGTGACATTGACGATGATGCCGCAGCGCGCATAAGTAGATTTGCCAAGGCAGATGGTGAGCACATCACGCGGAATGCGAAAGTACTCAACGGTACGTGCTAGCGCAAACGAGTTTGGCGGAATAATACATTCGTCGCCTACAATATCGATAAAGCTTTTTTCATCAAAATTCTTGGGATCGACTACTACTGAATGCACATTGGTAAAGACTTTAAATTCAGGCGCACAGCGCACGTCATAGCCATAGCTTGAGGTACCATAACTGATCAAGCGCTCGCCTGCATCGTTAAAGCGTACTTGACCTGCCTCAAACGGCTCAATCATCTGCTGAGTTTCAGCCATTTCACGAATCCAGCGGTCAGATTTAATAGACATTTTTATCCTTAAGATTGATTATCGTATTTAATTTATACATTTTGAGCGTTTTTTGATGATGTTGATTATACGGAATTGATTGGTTGATTTATAGACTTTGCAGCAGATAAAATAATACATTGCTCCGCTTTATACAGCTTACCACTTAGCAAAATGATCTTCTGCCAGTCCTAATACTTTATCCAATCGAATCACTTGCTCTTGCAAGCGTATCTCACCGCTATATTCACCGATCCACTGCTCAAAGATACTAGCTACCACACCGAAATCATCCGTCTTTTTGTAGACAGTAATAGGCGTAAATCTTAGATCAATATCGATGTTGCTCCAACCTAGATTCTGATGATAAATGTGCCAACTATTCTGTGCTGATGAATCAAAATCTTTACGTACAAAGAGGACGGGTGGTAGATGATAGATCTCTCCATCAAGCCAGCAAGCATTTTCGCTCGCTCCCGTCTCATTGACGCCCATCGATAGGTTCAATGCAAAATGACGACCCTCTGCCAAATAGCTATTGATACAAGCCCAAAACCAATTGGTCTCATGGCGCATGTAGCCAAGCGTCCAGTCTAGATTAGCTATAGTAGTTTCACTAAATCTCACTAGCTCATCTTGATGATTAGCAGTCATCTTCGAAGAAGTCTTAATTAGCAGCTCACCTACAATGGTAGTAAACGGTTCTTTTTGGGTAAAGGTCCAACCCCGCCTACCCGTCGGTGTACAAATAGACAATGGCTGAACGTTACGAGTTAGCTCAGCGGCCAGCTTTAGATGTTGACTATCTAGATCGACACTTACTTGCATCGGGTCAAAGTCCAAGGTCAGACTGAGCTTGCTGTGAGAAAAGCTCATTTGTCCTTGATAATGATCACCTAAAAAACGGGCCTTATGAGTCAAAGGTTGCAGCGCCTCGCAGACTTCCAACTGTTGAGTTGTGTCGTTATAAAGGTAAACAAAAGCACTAGTGGCCAGCTTGATTGTCGCTAAAGCTAGGCAAATTCGATATGGCGGCTCAATAATTTGGATAAAGCAAAACTGATTAACCTTTAGATCTTTGCGCCAGTCTGGTAACCGCTTTTGCGAGATAAGATAGCTTTGATAGTTGAGATAGTTAATATTTTGAACTTGTTGGAAAATACCAAAAACTGGCTGGCCATCTTCAATCAAATTATTAATTATGGGCAAGCTGGAATGATTAAAATCTTTCACTACACCCATAATTCTCTCCTCATGTTATCTCTAAAAAATCCGCTTATCATCGACAGGCTTGGCAAATTTATCGATATTAGTTTCAATATTCTTAGCAATGCTTATATAGTAAGGTGCAAACTCATCATTAGCCAATACGCTAGGCTCTCCTTTATCGACTTGCGCGCGAATACCGCTAGCTAATGGCAGCTGACCTAATAACGGCACTTGATATTGCTTAGCAATAAAATCTCCGCCACCTGCGCCAAAGATAGCTTCAGTAGTGCCGCAATTGCTACAAGTATGCAGCGCCATATTCTCAACGACGCCAAGCACGGGAATACTGGTCTTATTAAACATCTCAATACCTTTTTGGGCATCGAGTAGCGCGACATGCTGCGGCGTCGTGACAATGACTGCGCCAGTGACAGGAATACGCTGGGCTAGGGTCAGCTGAATATCGCCTGTCCCTGGTGGCATATCTATCACTAGATAATCGAGCTGCGGCCAATTGGTCTGGTTATAGAGCTGCATCAAGGCACCAGTCGCTTTGGGACCTCGCCATGCCACAGGTGTATTATCGCCATCGAGCAAGCTACCGATAGAGAGCATCGCAAGGCCATGGGCGTCAATAGGTACGAACTGCTCATTCTCAAGCTCAGGCCTGACACTAGCGACACCGAGCATAGTTGGCATACTTGGGCCATAAATATCAGCATCGAGCACGCCAACACGATTACCGAGCTGTTGTAGCGCCAAAGCAATATTGACCGTTGTGGTCGACTTACCGACGCCGCCTTTGCCAGAGGCTACGACAATAATATGACGGATATGGGGATGCACTGGCAGCGATGCTTGGGTCGGCGGGGCTTTTGCACTTGGTACTTCAATACTTGGTGCTTTGATATCAGACATCGGTGCGGCATTGGCTTGGTTACCCATTGCATCAGTCGTTTTTGGTATTGGCTTTGCTGTCTGTTTGGGCAACGTTGAGCTACCACCTTTGGCGGGTGGTGGCAGACGCACATTCATATGAATGGCTTTGATACCGTGCAAATGTAGTAGCGAGCCAAGCTCTTGCTGAATGACTTCAGGATCACTATCTTGCGGTAAACGCAAGTCTAGAGTCAGCTCATCATCATTGCGATCTATACCTGTTACCATTTGTGCAATACTCACGTTATTGACATGATAGCCCAGCAGTACTTTGTCAACCGCACTATCACGCTCCGCTTTTTGTTTTGCAGTTTCAGCTCTTTGCGGGTTTATTTTTTTTATAAAGTTAAACATAGTGACCTTTATTGATTCGTATTTTTGAGATAGAGTAAGATAAGAAATAGGGTAAGATAAATGGTATAGGGTCAGTGTAGCCGAATTAACCCTATAAAAAAACCACAATGCTAGTGTAACTACGATCAACCCACCACTAAGAATTTTGAGGCTATAAATAAGTAGATAAGCACGCCCGAAGCATCACTTATTGAGGTTATCAAAAGGGCACTAGAAGTAGCCGGGTCAAAGCCTAACTTATTCAGTATAAACGGTAAGCTCATTCCAACCATACTGCCAATCATGACTACCGAAACCATGCTTAATGCTAGCACTAAGGATACGATGGCATCACCGCGAATATAGCCAATAATAGCGACCGCAACCGCCATAGTAGCGCCGAGTAGTAATGCAACTAAGGCTTCTCGGCCTAATAGTGAGAACCAGTCGCGCATCACTACATCACCGGTCGCTAGCGCCCTGACCATCAAAGTAGCCGATTGGGAGCCAGCATTGCCACCGCTATCGACCAATAGCGGCAAGAAGGATACTAAGACTAAGTTAGCGGCTATCAGATCCTCAAAATTGACAATACTAAACCCTGAAAGCAGATTACCAAATATCAATAATACCAGCCAAAAGACGCGTTTACGATAGAAGACGGTAATGCTAGCGTCTTTTAGACGCCCGACCATAGTAGTGACACCGCCCGATTTATGAAAGTCATCAATCGCTTCATCACTCGCTACATCCATAGCATCATCGTGGGTAACAATACCTACTAAAGCACCACTATCGTCAATAATTGGTAGGGCAATTAAGTCATAACGTGCTACGGCTTTTGCTACATCTTCTTGATTGTCATTTACGTGACAAGACACTAGTGAGCGCATCACTTATATTTAGCGCAAGAGCGTCATTTTTCATTGATTCTTACTCCATGCGCTTCAAGAGCGTTTTAGTGCATACATTAATAAATAGAGTAGTCAATATATAGGCTACAAATAAGACGTCTATCATAGCGCTTTGCCATATATAAACAAGCATCGCCATTCATTAGTGATCCTCAAGACTTAAAAGTCTAAAAACAGGGCCATAAAAAACCACAACGCCAGTAGTCTGATGTTGTGGTTCTCAAATTATGCGACTTGTTATGCTACTTATAGCTACTACTAAGTGTGCAAGTATAGTAGCTATTATTTAAATAATATTTATCTCATACACCAGCCGTGGCTGGCATTGATAGACTGACCGGTGAATACATTCGTTGGGAAAGCAGCCAAAAACAATGCTGTTTGCGAGACATCTTCGATAGTGGTGAATTCTTTATTAAGGGTATTCGCCAGCAAAATATCGTTGATGACTTCATCTTCGCTAATGCCCTTTTCGGCAGCTTGCAGTGGGATCTGATCGTTGACCATAGCGGTTTTTACAAAACCTGGTGAGATCATATGCGCGCGAACATTATGCGGCGCACCTTCTTTGGCAACCGCGCGGCATAAGCCTAATAATCCGTGTTTTGCGGTGATATAAGGCGCTTTAAAAAGTGAGGCATCATGGGCATGGATGGAGCCGATATAGATGATCGTACCGCCTTTATTATCTTTATACATATGCTCTACAGCAGCTTTGGTCGTCAAAAAGCCACCATCTAAATGAGTAGCTAACAGGTTTTTCCAATTGTCAAAAGTCATCTTAGTAATAGGGTTAATCAGCTGAATGCCCGCATTAGAGACTAAAATATCAATACCACCAAAGGTATCTATTAGCTGCTTGACGCCATCGTTAACAGCATTCTCAGATCTGACATCCATATCAATTGCAATAGCTTTGCCGCCCGCTTTGGTGATGATATCGACAGTCTGTTTTGCGCCATCGACATCGATATCAGCCACACCGATAACCGCGCCAGCCTTGGCATAAGTTTCTGCGATATCACGGCCAATCCCAGCAGCGGCTCCTGTGATTAGAGCTACTTTACCAGTTAGATCTTGTTGTACTTGGGTCGCCATATATTTTCCCTTTTATGGTCAGTGGTTGTTGATATACAGTAAAACTAGCTACTTATATAAGTTATAAGTTTGACTGTATTTTTGAAGCTTAAGTTTTGAAGATTAAAGTTAAAGAAATAAACAATAGCAATCCATTTGCTGTTATTTAGGAGGATCAAAATTAGGAGATATTCTTTGTTGTTATAGGGTATGTCCTCATTTTGAAAATGATGAGAAAAAGGAGATAGATTTTTGCCAATCAAAGTAAATTTTGCAGAGAATATGAATATATTGTCTACAAATTTTCAAAGAGTGGCGAGAATATAGCCATTTTTAGACCATTCAAAAGGTTTTGTTCAGATTGAGGGCACGTCCCAATATTTATGACTGTTTTTTAACTGAGTTTTGAACGAAAAATACAGATAATGATTTTGTTAAAGGCGGATTAATTAGAAGCAAAGTCATTAGAGGCAAGGTTATTAAACGCAACTGTTTGCGCACACTTTTCTATGAAGTGTAGGTCGCAACATTTAGTTACATTAATGACTAATAGCCAAGAAAAGCCGATAAACGTAAATACGAATAAAGAGTGAAGATGATCAGTAAGATGAATCAGCGGGTAATTCGAATGAGCAGATTTTTAGGCTAAAATCGATAGTATGTGCTAAGCGGTGTGATCAAATCGTATAGAGGAGTAGATATGAATAAACTGGCTCAATTAAATGATATAACAGCGGTCTTTATAAGAGTATTACAGTGAACACCTATAAACTGAATTTAGGTGACCCCTTAATATAAACTATTTATCGAATTATTACAGGTTAATTTGCAATAATTATCCATTGAATAAGTTAGCTTAGCAATAACTAAAAGTTATTGCTAAGCGTTGTGTCTTTATAGGTTGCCTCTTACAAGGGTAATAGTTATCTAGAATGCGACGGTCTATAAAGCACGTGATACTAGTTCATAAACCAGCCATGACTGGCCACTATAGACTGACCTGTAAATACATTAGTAGGGAATGCGGCTAAAAACAGCGCTAACTGGGCAATATCGGTCACTGTTGTAAACTCTTTGTCCACCGTATTGACGAGCATAATATCATTGACGACAGCCTCTTCACTAATACCCTTCTCGGCCGCTTGCTCAGGAATTTGCTTTTCGACTAATGGGGTTTTTACAAACCCAGGGCAGATCACATGCGAGCGCACATTATGCTCAGCGCCTTCTTTGGCCAGCACACGGCACAAACCAAGCAAGCCGTGTTTGGCAGTAACATAGGGCGCTTTGTACATGGAGGCTTCATGAGAATGTACCGAGCCCATATAAATGACCGTACCCCCTTTATCGCCACTATACATATGCTTTAGTGCCGCTTTGGTGGTCAAAAAAGCCCCGTCTAAATGAATATTCAGCATCTTTTTCCAATCAGAAAATGCCATCTTATCTATTGGATCAATGATCTGAATACCCGCATTGGAAACTAAAATATCAATGCTACCAAAAGCATCAACTAAGCTTTGTACGCCAGCATTGACTGCCTCCTCAGAGGTGACATCCATCTCAATCGCCAATGCCCGTCCACCAGCAGCTTCAATAATATTAACTGTCTTTTGTGCGGCATCAAGGTTGATATCAGCAATACCAACAGCAGCGCCAGCACGAGCGTAAGTCTCGGCAATATCGCGGCCGATACCACTAGCAGAGCCTGTGACTAAAGCGACTTTACCACTTAGATCTTTCTCTAATGTCGTGGTCATAAGTTATCCTTATCATAAATTGAGCAAAATTTATTGAGCAGTGATTATTGAGCAATGACTACAGGGGTTTTTGCTTGCAGCTCTTCAAAGCTGACGTCATCTGCCAGCTCAACCAACTGTAACCCTTGATCAGTGACATCTAACACTGCCAGCTCAGTGATAATACGATCTACCACCCCTTTACCCGTCAGCGGTAACTCACAATTGGCAAGGATTTTAGGGTCGCCATGCTTATTGACTTGCTCCATCAGTACAATGACTCGCTGCACACCTGCGACTAAATCCATCGCTCCGCCCATGCCTTTTACCATCTTTTGGGGGATCATCCAGTTGGCCAAATCCCCATGCTCTGAGACTTCCATCGCGCCCAAAATTGCCAAATTGACATGGCCACCACGTATCATCGCAAATGATTCTGAGCTACTAAAATAGCTAGCGCCAGACTCAGCCGTGACGGTCTGCTTGCCTGCATTGATAAGATCAGCGTCGACAGCCTCTTCATCTGGAAACTCGCCGATGCCCAATAGACCATTCTCTGACTGTAGCCAAACATCCATACCTTTTGGAATATAGTTCGCGACTAAGGTTGGTAGACCTATGCCAAGGTTAACGTAGTAGCCATCTTGTAATTCTTTGGCAGCGCGCTGCGCCATTTGCTCTCTTGTCCATGCCATGGTGTCATCCTTATCTATTACACTATTTTGTTAATTTACCGTTATAAGATTGCTAACTGAGCTTTGTCTATTAAGCCTTGTCGACAGCTTTAGTCGTTGTTTTTTCAATGCGCTTTTCAGGGCTATCATTGAGCACAATACGCTGTACAAAAATCCCTGGCAGATGGATCTCATCTGGATCAAGCGCCCCAATCTCTACAATCTCCTCTACTTCGGCTATCGTAATCTTACCTGCCATTGCACAATCTGGATTAAAGTTGCGCGCGGTTTTGTTAAATATTAAATTACCCGCTTTATCCGCTTTTTGTGCTTTGACTAATGACACATCAGCGACTATTGAGTGCTCAAGCACGTAAGTGCGCCCATCAAAATCACGGGTTTCTTTACCTTCAGCGACTTGCGTACCGACACCAGTTGCCGTATAAAATGCAGGAATACCAGCACCGCCTGAGCGCAATTTTTCTGCCAAGGTGCCTTGCGGAGTCAGCTCGACTTCTAATTCTCCTGCCAGATACTGACGCTCGAACTCTTTGTTTTCACCGACATAAGAGGAGATCATTTTTTTGATTTGACGGGTTTGCAGTAGCAACCCAAGACCAAAATCATCGACGCCAGCGTTATTACTGACACAAGTCAGATCTTTCACGCCGCTATCGCGTAGGGCTTCGATCAAAGCCTCAGGAATACCGCACAGCCCAAAGCCACCGATAGCCAAGGTTTGTCCATCTTTGACAACACTCTCTACAGCCTCTTTGGCACTGCTATATACTTTTGATTGACTCATAATGCTCTCCTTGCAAATGTCATATTTATTATAGGAACGTGCTACGCATGATAATAATTAAAGATTGGTATAAAACAAAATAATACCCATTATCATAAAAACCTCGATAAAGCGTGAGGTAACTTAGCACAATATTTTCGCAGCGACTAGCGAATAAATTTTGCAAATCAAAAGCCTTGTATGACTCTCTTAGGTAGGCCGTTAAGAATACGGATATCCACTATATATATGTTAATTATTGGATAATAACGCTGTATTTGATTTTCATTGACCTCCATCCGCAGGCAGGGCATAATCGGCGTTTTGAAGCTTGCCAAGGAGAGGCGCTCATGTTTAGCATACTTGCTATTGTTATTACTTTGTTATTATTGATGTTCTTCGCTTATCGCGGTTATTCGGTGTTGATTCTAGCACCTATCATGGCAGTTTTAGCCGTGTTTTTATCGGGTGATTTTTTGAGTAGTATCCCTGCTTATACTGACGTATTCATGTCAGCACTAAGTGGATTTTTGCTCAAATTCTTTCCTATTTTCTTGCTTGGCGCTTTGTTTGGGCGCTTGATGGCAGACTCAGGTGCAGCGACGGCGATCGCTAATACTGTTGTCAAAAAGCTTGGTGCCAGTAAGGCCATCTTAGCGGTCATTCTAGTCTGTGCTATTTTGACTTATGGCGGTGTCTCATTATTCGTTGTAGCCTTTGCTATTTATCCGATTGCTAAAGATTTATTTAAGGCGGCTGATATTCCCAAGCGCCTAATACCAGCGGCTATTGCCCTTGGCTCATTCACCTTTACTATGACCGCCCTACCAGGCACGCCTGCCATTCAGAACGCTATTCCGATCCCTTACTATAATACCAACGTGTTTGCTGCGCCTATCCTAGGTATCATCGGTGGCACGATCATGTTTATCTTTGGTTGGTTATGGCTACAGTCGCGCGCTAATAAAGCTCAAGCCGCAGGTGAAGGTTATGGTATCCATGACGATGATATCGGTGTAGGCGGTGTTGGTGAGAGCCAAAGCAAGACTGCTACGCTAGAGGACAGTGCGCAAAGTAACATCGCGCAAAGCAACTTAGCCAATCAGACTGAAGCTCGTAACACCCATCAGACCTCGTTTGCTATTGCGATGATTCCATTAATATTGGTTATTGGTCTCAACGCTCTACTGACTTATATGATTTTCCCAGCAATGGACTTTGCTAGTTTACAGGCCCAGTTCCCTGATCTAAATATTCAAGGATCGCTTGGCTTATGGTCGATCATTATCTCGCTCGTTATTGCCTGTGTGGTACTTATTATCTTACGCTTAGGCCACTGGAATGATCTGCAAAAGACCATTAACCGTGGTACTTATGATTCTATGCTGCCTATTTTTAACACAGGCTCAGAGGTCGGTTATGGGGCGGTTATTGCTTCATTAGCAGGTTTTCTTATTATTCGCGATAGTATCTTAAATCTAAGCCCTGACAATCCCCTCATCTCAGAAGCGGTGGCGATGACCACCCTAGCTGGTATCACAGGCTCATCCTCAGGTGGTTTGAGTATTGCGTTAACCACACTTGGCGAGGATTATTTGCGTATGGCGGTTGCCGCTGGTATTGATCCAGAGTTGATGCATCGAGTTGCTGTGATGGCGGCAGGTGGCCTTGATACTTTGCCACACAGTGGCGCGGTTATTACCTTGCTGGCGATTTGTGGCCTAACCCATAGACAGTCTTATCTCAATCTAGCTATGGTCACGATAGCCATTCCCTTATGTGCGGTGGTGGCGGTTATTGTTTTAGGTACGATGTTTGGGTCGTTCTAAAATTACAATTGTGAGTATAATTTTCAAACCCACCAAGCTAGCTGGCTTGGTGGGTTTTTTAATGTCCAATCAATGCCTACCAATAATAGTGATTTCTTACCTTGATATTCAATTGCTGACACGTTTAGGGCAAATTACGGTATCATAGGCGCAATTTTTTAATTTTACAGTCTAATATCTGCTAAGTGTCTAAGATAAAGCCGTACAGACGCTAAACGCAACAGTGATACAACTCAATTAAGGTGATAAAAGTGCGTGAGATTCTAGTGACCAGTGCCCTGCCCTATGCCAATGGCTACATCCATTTAGGCCATCTTGTAGAATATATTCAAACGGATATTTGGGCACGAGCGATGAAGGCGCAGGGCCATCAAGTGACTTATGTGTGTGCTGATGACGCGCATGGTACGGCTATTATGCTCAAGGCTGAAGACAATGGTATTACGCCTGAAGAGCAGATAGCGACGGTCAAAGCCTCTCACGAAGCGGACTTTGCCAAGTTTTTGATTGAATTTGATAATTATTACTCGACCCATTCAGATGAGAATAAGCATTTCTCAGAGCTGATTTATCGCCGTCTAAACAGCGCAGGGCACATCTCAACCCGTGATGTTGAGCAGCTATTCGATCCCGAGAAGCAGCTATTCTTAGCGGATCGCTTTGTCAAAGGCACATGCCCAGAGTGCGACGCGGCTGATCAGTATGGCGATAACTGCGAAGTATGTGGGACTACTTATGATGCTACTGAGCTGAAGAATCCACGCTCAACGCTATCAAATGCAACGCCTGTATTAAAGATTTCTAAGCATTATTTCTTTGATTTGCCTGAATTTGATCAGTTCTTGCAAGATTGGACGCGCACTGACAATCGCCTGCAACCATCAGTGGCGAATAAGCTACAAGAGTGGTTCGATGCCGGTCTTGCCAGCTGGGATATCTCGCGTGATGCGCCCTACTTCGGTTTTAAGATTCCCGATACCCCTGAAGATGAGCCTGATAAATACTTTTATGTTTGGCTAGATGCGCCCGTCGGTTATATGGCCAGCTTTAAGAATTTATGTGAGCAGCGCAAAGGCACTGACAAACCTTTAGACTTTGATCGTTATTGGCTGCAAGAAAATGAGCATAAGACTGAGGTATATCACTTCATCGGTAAAGACATTGTCTATTTTCATGCGCTATTCTGGCCTGCGATGCTGGCAGGTAGTGAGTTTCGTACGCCAACGGGCGTATTCGCTCATGGATTCTTGATGGTCAATGGCGAGAAAATGAGTAAGTCGCGCGGTACTTTTATCAAGGCCGAAACTTATGCTGAACACTTGCATCCTGAGTATCTACGTTATTACTTTGCTAGTAAATTGTCTGACAAGGTTGAAGACATTAACCTTGATCTAGAAGACTTTATGCAAAAGGTGAATTCTGATCTTGTTGGTAAAGTAGTCAACATTGCCAGTCGTAGCGCTGGATTCTTGGTCAAAAAATACGATGGTATGCTATCAGAGGTTTGCGCTGAGCCGCGTCTATTAGAAGACATCACTAAGACAGGCGATGAAATTGCCGCCGCTTACGAGAATCGTGAATTCTCAAAAGCGATGCGCTTAATCATGCACTGCGCGGATAAGGCCAATGAGTATATCGATGAGAAAAAACCTTGGTCATTAGCTAAGCAGGAAGGAACGGAGCAGGAAGTACAAGACGTCTGCTCGGTTGCGATCAACATCTTCCGTCAATTAATGGTTTATCTTGCACCTGTATTACCTGAGCTGACCGCTAATGCCAAAGGTTTCTTAAATATTGATAGCTTAAGTTTCCATAGTCGTAACGAGTGGTTATTAGGTCATCAAATCAACAAGTTTAAACCGCTTATGCAGCGCATCGAACAAAAAGATGTTGATGCAATGGTTGAAGCCTCAAAAGCATCGCTAGGGTCTACTTCTGACGTCACAACCGCTCCTGCACCTACCAGCGGCGCTACTATTGAAAACGCTAAAGATGCTCAGGCTAAAAGCACTGACAGCGATACTGAGCAAACCGACTATATCGGCATCGATGATTTTAGTAAGGTTGAAATGAAAGTTGCGCACGTTCTCGACTGTAGCTATGTCGAAGGCGCGGATAAGCTCCTGCAATTTACTTTAGATGTCGGTGAAGATCGTCCACGTAACGTATTTAGCGGTATTCGTAAATTTTATGAGCCAGAACAACTGCTGAACAAAAAAGTGATTTGCGTGACTAACCTCGCCCCGCGTAAAATGAAGTTTGGTATCTCAGAGGGTATGGTGCTGTCTACGGGTAATCCCAAGACTCAGCTGACCGTTGTTACCTTGCCTGATAACTGTGTGATTGGTGATGTGTTGGCTTAAGACTAACTTAATAATGCTTTGATAAAAGAGAACCGCTATGGTGTTGCTTAGACTATTAGCCGATATTCTCCTATATTTAGCTTTGGGCTCACTTGCTTATTGGTATTTTACCGCAGATATGACTGCCCTACTTATTGCCATTGCTAGTGGGGTCATCAGCTTTTTACTATTTATGATAACTACGGATATTAGACAGTCGCAGCACAAGCGTAAGCACAACATTGATGCTTATGATATTTGGAATTGGTGGTTTTTCGTTGAATTGCTTGAGATACCATTGCGATTACTTGTTTGGCTACTTAAAAGCTTATGGCGAGTCTTTGATTGACCGCTAATCAATGCTTTGACCCTTGTGGCTTAATTTTTTATTGCGCTTAGTTACATTACTGTCATAATATAGCCACTTAGATCAAAAAATTGATTGTTAATAAACCAGTACATGACAGCTATTTATTGCTCTATTATATGATTAACCTGCACTTTCTAATTTAAGAGTTAACTGAATATATGACTATTGCCACGACTTTACGCCTAAGCTTATGCGGAGCTACTATCAGTGCCATCAGCATGTTGGGTCTTATAGGATGCTCAAACTCCTC
Organism: Psychrobacter sp. M13; assembly: GCF_030718935.1. Lineage (NCBI taxonomy): Bacteria > Pseudomonadati > Pseudomonadota > Gammaproteobacteria > Moraxellales > Moraxellaceae > Psychrobacter > Psychrobacter sp. M13. The sequence continues at coordinate 986,982 of NZ_CP132194.1, read as the reverse complement.
TACCGAAACGACAGTAAGCACTGATGACAGTAGTACCGTCGCAGATAAACCTGCCAAAGCGATAGCCATCACTCAAATCGTTGAGCATCCCTCTTTAGATGATATGCGCCGCGGTATTATCGATGAGTTGGCAGATAATGGCTATGTTGAAGGTAAGAATCTAGAGGTTAACTTTCAAAGTGCGCAAGGTAATACGGCAACCGCAGGTCAGATTGCCAAGCAGTTCGTTGGCGACAGTCCCGATGCTATCGTGGCTATCTCCACGCCATCTGCCCAGTCTATTGTCTCAGCGACAACGACGATACCTATCGTCTATACCGCCGTATCTGATCCATTAGGTGCCAAACTTATTAATCCAGATGGCAGTCCTTTTCAAAGTAATTTGACGGGATTATCTAGTCAGTTGCCGTTAGAGCCACAGCTGGATCTACTACAACAGCTCAAGCCTGACCTTAAGACTATCGGTTACGTCTATAGTCCAGGTGAGGCCAACTCCGTATCATTACGCGATGATCTCAAAGCGGCCCTGCCAGCACGCGGATTGAAACTGCTTGATATTCCTGCTAATCGCCCAACCGATATCGGTATGGCAACTCGTAGTCTACAGGGTCGTGCTGAGATTATTTATACTTCATTCGATAATAACGTAGCCTCCGCTTTTGAGGCGATGACCCAAGCGGCTAATGAGCTGCGTATGCCTATCGTTGCCTCTGATGAGTTCAGTGTGCAGCGCGGCGCTACAGCAGCACTTGGCGTGAACGACTATGATTTTGGTCGAGTTACAGGCAAGATGGTCTATCGAATATTGAATGGTGAAGCGGTAAACACTATCAAGCCGCAGGTCATGAATGATCTGACGCTGTATGTCAGTCCAAAACATGCCAAAGCGCAAGGCGTTACCTTGTCAGCGGATATGCTCAAAAAAGCTATCGACGTTGATGCTAAAACGGCTAAAGCAGTTGAATAAATAGCGAAGCTAGGAAGCTAAGCTAGGATCTAAGCTAAGTAAATTAAAAGCTTTATTTTTGATTATCATTTTATCTATGTATGGAAGCATCTTTTACCTTTAGGAGTGATACCCATGTTATATCAAAATTATGTTGGTCGTTTTGGCAAAGCCTTATTATTAGGCGGTGTTTGCGCGGGCTTGCTTGCGGGCTGTAATCAAGCACCAACAGACGATCCTGATACTGTCGATGGCGCTGTAGGTGGCGACACCAGCTTGGCTATGAAAAACGTAGCTATCACGGCTATCGTTGAGCATCCAGCGCTAGATGATGTCCGTAAAGGGGTCATTGATGAGCTTGCTGAGCAAGGCTTTACCGAGGGCGAAAGCTTGACGGTTAATTTCCAAAGTGCCCAAGGTAATACTGCAACCGCAGGTCAGATTGCCAAGCAGTTTGTCGCTGATGAAGCTGATGTTATCGTCGCTATTGGTACACCATCGGCGCAATCTGTAGCTGCCGCTACTAGCACTATCCCGCTAGTATTCTCAGCAGTGACGGATCCAGTAGAAGCCAAGCTCGTCCCTACTCTTGATGGCTCTGGTACTAATGTCACTGGTGGTTCTGATGCGCTTCCTTATGAGCCACAAATTGAATTGATGCGTCAAATTATTCCAAGTCTGAAAAACGTCGGTTATGTCTATAGCCCAGGTGAAGTTAACTCAACGATTATCTTAAAGAATTTGAAAGAGAAATTGACTCCACTAGGTATTAATGTCTTAGAAGCGCCTGCTCAGCGTAGTAATGATATTGCTATGGCTGCTCGTAGCTTAGAGGGCAAAGTCGATATGATTTATACCTCAACGGACAATAACGTCGTCTCCGCTTATGAATCCTTGTATCAAGTCGCTAAAGAAAGTAAAATTCCGCTGATTGCTTCTGATACCAGCTCAGTTGAGCGTGGCGCTGTTGCAGCATTGGGCGTTGATTATTATAGCTTAGGTCGCGAGACAGGCAAAATTGTCGCTCGTATCTTAAACGGTGAAAAAGCAGGTGATATTCCAGTCTACACGCCGCAAATGCTGAATCTATATGTCAGTCCAAAGAACGCGAAAGAGCAAGGTACTACGTTGCCACAAGCGCTTATTGATGAAGCCAAAGAAGTGCTAGAATAAGTCGCTTGTTATCAGTGGCTTTGCGCTAGCTCTATTTGATTAGTGCTAGCTTGGCTTTAAACGATGATTTTATGAGTTAAGCATAATTATCGTCTGTTTTGACGCTATAATAGCGTTCTATGACTATATACATAGATATATATGGAGACAAGCTCAGCTATAACGTCTTAGGCTGGGCTTGTTTTTTATAGATTTTAGAATAAATACTTATGATTATCTGTTATTGTAACCTGTTCTGGTTCACCCTAACTGCAGATTGTTTGATCTGTTAAATTCACCGCTCAGTGGTTTGGCTCGTAGGATCTATAAAGGTTATTTATTTATAAATCATTTTTAATGCCAAACGCTTGATTATGACTTATTGATTACTTATGTCTTTAATTGCTTTTTTTGGTGCGCTTGAGAGTGGTCTAATCTACGGTCTAGTGGCGCTTGGCGTGCTGATCTCATTTCGTACTTTGGACTTTCCTGATTTGACCGCTGACGGTAGCTTTCCATTAGGCGGTGCGGTCGCTGGCATCTCTATTGTGGCTGGGGTCAATCCTTGGTTAGCTTGTCTTTTCGGTATGCTGGCAGGCTCAGTCGCAGGTATCGTGACCGCTTGGCTACACGTCAAGCTCGGTATCTTGCAGCTATTAGCCAGTATCTTAGTGATGGTCGCGCTATATTCGGTCAACCTACGTATTATGGGCGCGCCGAATTTGCCACTGCTAGGCGAGACTACCGTGTTTAGCTCGCTAGTCACTGATGGAAACGGTTATTGGATGCGCTGTTTGATCATCGGCGCTGTAGTCATTATTGCCAAGCTCTTATTAGACTGGTTTTATAGTACAGAAACCGGTCTATCTATGCGCGCTACAGGCTCTAACTTACGGATGGCACAGGCACAGGGCATCAATACCTCGTGGATGACTATCACAGGTATGGCGGTCTCAAACGGGTTGATTGCTTTGGCAGGAGCGCTGTTTGTACAGACTCAAGGTGGCGCTGATATCTCCATCGGTATCGGTACTATTGTTATCGGTCTAGCTGCGGTTATCATTGGTGAGACGATTATTCCAGCCAAGCGTATTTGGTTAATCACCTTGGCTGTCATCCTAGGTGCGGTACTGTACAAGCTATTTATTCAGGTAGCACTATCCAGCGACTCCCTACGCAGTATCGGCTTTGGGCCGCAAGACTTAAACTTGATCACTGCCCTATTGGTCGTCATTGCCCTAGTCTTACCAAAAGCTAAGGGTAAGTTTATGAGTCGTAAATTACGAGTCTGAGAATTAGCTTATGTCTTATAAGCAAACCCTAAAATAAGTCTATTACATAGTAATTAAAGCGCAGCCAAGAGATGCATTATTAATTAGGTTTAGTCATATCATTCTATCGTAGCTATAACAATTAATAAGCGCTCATTGGCCAAAAAGCAAGCAGAAGGAATAACGATTATGATGCAAGCTAAAGATTTGCGCTTGACCTTTAATCCAGGCACGCCCATCGAAAACCCTGCATTGCGCGGTATCGATCTCAATATTGCTGACGGTGAATTTGTGACCGTGATTGGTACCAATGGCGCGGGTAAATCGACTTTTTTAAACGCAGTCAGTGGCACAACGCGAGTCGATAGTGGTTCTATTTTATTAAACGGCATCGATGTCACCAAAAAGTCTGCGCATCAGCGCGCTCATTGGGTTGCCCGTGTATTCCAAGACCCGATGGCAGGGACTTGTGAGGCGCTGACCATTGAAGAGAATATGGCATTAGCCTATAAGCGCGGTGGCAAGCGCGGGCTTAGTTTTGCGCTAAACCCCAATAACCGCGATCTGTTCAGAGAAAAGCTCTCCGTCTTAAAGCTTGGACTTGAGAACCGTCTTACCGATAGAATGGGTCTGTTATCGGGTGGTCAACGCCAAGCGGTCAGCCTGCTTATGGCTTCCCTGCAACCGTCCAAAATCTTACTACTCGATGAGCATACCGCAGCGCTTGATCCCAAGACTGCGGCCTTTGTATTAGAGTTAACGGACAAAATCGTCACCGATAATAATCTGACCACAATGATGGTGACTCACTCTATGCAGCAGGCGCTAGCCCACGGTACACGTACGGTTATGTTGCATCAAGGACAAGTGGTACTCGATGTCGCTGGCGATAAGCGCCAAGGTATGACCGTCCATGATCTGCTCGATATGTTTGAGCAAACGCGTGGTGAAAAAGTCGATGATGATAGTTTGATTTTGAGTTAATATTTATCCCAACGTATATAGTAATAGATGCCTACCTTTGAGTAGGCATTTTTTATGGCATTAACATTCAATGGTGTCAAAAATTGTCAGTTTGACAGAACTCTATGTCGATGTAGCTATCGATGTAGGGTTTTGTTATATCCAAAATCTCGATAAAAAGCCCTTTATTGTATATTTTTCACCTAGCCAGTGTGTCTTGAGATATGGCATAACAATTGCATATTTAAATTAGACACTATAACCGAGTAAAAGAGATTATCAGTGACAAAATCTGGGAAAATTAACACTAACCTCCTGATTAAAATACATAAATTCTTATTTAGACAACCTTATTGAATTTAAATATCAAGGGGAAATTCTATCGATTATCCGACGAACGGTAGTAAAACGTCTATGAAAGGTGATAATATTTTGTAATTAGAAGTATTTTTATCAAAGCAATGTGTTTCATTAGTATAGATATACCACTCAAATCTTACAGATCATACAAACAATTACGCTCTTAGTTCAGCTTTATTTAGAGTCTTAATTTTATTTTATTAATTTAGAAAATACTAAAAACGTATCATTTTTATCTCTAAAACTATTAGTAATCACATCACTACATGGGAAGTAATGTTATGAATCGCAATTATAAAGTTATCTGGAATCGTGCGCTTGGCTGCTTTACCGCTGTTGCAGAATATGCTAAGAGCCGTGGCAAGTCATCTAGTGGTTCGATTAGCTCAAGATCAGGAGCATCGGCAGCGATCGACTCAGGTGCCAAATTATTACGCTTGACGGCGATATGTGCAGGGATTGCAGCCTCTGGGTTTAGTATACAGGCGGTAGCTGACTTTAGTATTCAAGCTAATACGCAAGCTGCGGAATTTATAGGTGATGGAGAGACGGTTACTTTTCAGGACGGCAACAGTAACATTAAGATTACCCGGTCTGGCAACACGATTTCTATCGCCACCTCGCAAGACCCAAATTTCGCTACAGTCACAACTACGGGCAATGCCAATGTAGGTGGTACGCTTAACGCTAATGGTGGCCTGACAGTTGCCGGTAATAAAACAGTAAGCATGGGCAATAACCAAGTGACCAATGTCGCTGATGGCACAGCTACAAAAGATGCCGTTAATTTCGGTCAGTTGGATGCGGTTAAAACAACCGCGACAAACGCTAATCAAGGCTGGAATATTCAAGCAAATAATGGTACCACACAGACGATTGCTCCTGGAGCTACGGTAAATTTCACTAACGGTGCTAATATTGCAATCACCCGCAACGGTAATACGATTTCTATTGCCACCTCTTTAAACCCAAGTTTCAGTACAGTCACGACTACAGGTAACTTAGTGGTTGGTGGTAATCAGACAGTAGCAGGTACCTCTAGCATTACTGGCACACAAACTATCGGCGGTATGCTCAGCGCGAATGGCGGCTTGACCGTTGCTAGTAACAAAACAGTAAGCATGGGCGGCAATACGGTTACTAACGTCGGTGATGGTGATATCACTGAGACTAGTACGGATGCCATTAATGGTGGCAATCTTTATAACCAGCTGTTTACAACGTCAGACGGTATACGTTATTTTCACGCTAATTCTACAAAAGCCGATTCACAGGCTATTGGCGATGATTCGATAGCTATTGGCCCGACGTCTATAGCTAGTGGTATTGGTAGCTTTGCAGCCGGGTTTGGCGCCACCACTAGCGCTACAGCAGATAACAGTATTGCCTTAGGTAGTAGCGCTAGTGCCGATTTAGACTCTGGAACTGCTATAGGTAATCAGGCGCAATCTAAAGCTGAGAACGCTATTGCTATTGGTAAGCAAACCTTAGCTATAGGTAAAAACTCAACCTCGATTGGGGCAACTGGTGACCCCATTACGACTTTGAGCTTAACTGATAACAATACGGACTTGACAGCAATCAATGGCATTTCAGTAACAGCGACTGGGACACCGCTGAGTACTGATGGTACCTATAACCCTACAGCTGTAAGTAAAATTACTGAAATTGCTGGAGTTGCTGTTGATGATGCTGGTGTCAATCAGTTCATTACAGCACTAAAGGCTGGTGCCAACTTTGCATCAGGTGATAACAGCTTATCACTAGGCGTGGGTACCATCGCCGCTGGCAACTCCAGCGTTGCTATTGGTGATAGAGCTAGTGCTGCAGTCGATGCGGTAAGTATTGGACGTAATACAGTTGCTACAGGTAGCGCCGTTGGCATTGGTCCTGGCGCGACTGCAGCTGGCGCGAATAGCTTCGCTGGTGGCAAAAATGCTCAGGTAACGGCTGCTGGTAGTAATGCAGTAGCCATTGGTAACAATAGCCAAGCTGGACGCGGTGAAGCTCTGAATCCAGGTACAAGTCAGACTCTTGATCCCAGTGGCAAGAGTGCGGTAGCTATCGGCAATGGTGCTCAAGCCCAGATGGACTACGATGTGGCTATGGGTAAGGGCGCTGGCGCTGGATCGTTTGGGCTACCATCTGCTGATATCAGCAACGTTTATATCGGTGAAGAGGCTGGCTCGGGTGTGTTTGGCGGTGGACGTAATGTGGCTGTCGGTGCTAGAGCTGGTAAAGATCGTGCCGACGATAGTGATGAAAATGTCGCTATCGGTAATGAAGCTGGTCTTGAACGTGGAGGAAGTTTCAATATTGCTCTTGGTAACCAAGCAGGTAGCAGTAGTTCAATAGGTGCAACGGGAGCACTGTCGACTGATGATAGTATCTCTATAGGTAGATCATCTAATGCGTCGGCTAATGGTGCATTAGCTATGGGTGCCAACGCCGCTGCATCCGGAGAGAATAGTCTAGCACTAGGGATAAATGCCTCAACCAAAGGTTCAGGTTCTATAGCGCTCGGTGGCGGTTCGACTGCTGATATAGCGATTAACGTACCCTCAGCTACTGCTTATCTAACTGGTCAGACAGCCAGCTCTATCTTCTCCATCGGTAGTGAAAATACTGGTACGTTTCGCCGCATCATTAATGTCGCAGGTGGCGTAAAGAATACAGATGCTGCCAACGTTGGACAATTAAAGGAATTAGGCACTGAAGTGCAAGGGTTGTTTGGTGATGATGTTACCGTAAACCCAGATGGCAGCTTGTCATTCAGCCGAGATGGTGAAAACACGCTATCTGCTTATTTGACTAAAAACGGCTTGCCTACTGGTGGTATCCCAGGAAGCAGTGAGCCTAACGCTGTCGTATATGATGGACCTAGTCAAGAAAGCATTACTTTAGCAAACACACAAATTCGCAGAGTCGCTGATGGCATTAGTGATACTGATGCCGTCAACGTCAGACAGCTCAAAGAAGCTGGTCCACATTTTATTAGCGTCAATACAACAGAAAATGATACTAACTACACTAATAACGGTGCCAGCGGTACGGATGCTATTGCTATTGGTCCAACGCAAGGAGCGATTGGTGATTATAGTCTAGCCATTGGTCGACTATCCGTTGCAGAAGGGAACGATAGCTTAGCGATAGGTAGACAGTCTAGAAGTTTAAGCGAAAGCGCAACTGCCATCGGTCTAAAAGCACAAGCTGATGCTAAGCAGTCTATTGCTATTGGTCAGGACTCAAGAGTTGAGAGTCAAGCAGGTAACCCTGAAGCTAATAGTGGTATTGCTATTGGCTATGGAGCTCGAGTAACTAGAGAGCACGGCACTTCTATCGGACAGAATGCACTAAGTGAATCTGCGCAAGGACAGGCGTTTGGTTACCAATCCTACGTGCATCAAAATTCTAAGAACTCTAATGCTATTGGCAACCTTGCCGAGGTTGAAGAGGGTTCAGAAAGTGCCAACGCCATTGGTAATAATGCCAAGGTTAATAAAAACGCACAAAGTGCCAACGCTTTCGGTGATCGTGCGACAGTCAATGCGGGCGCTACTAGCTCTACGGCGATCGGTACTGGGGCAACGACTAGCGCTTCCAATGCCTATGCATTAGGTACAAACGCTCAGTCTAGTGGCACTAATGCTTATGCTCAAGGTAGTCAAGCAAAAGCCTTTGCAACCGATGCCTATGCTATAGGTAATAGCACGGAGTCTAGCGCAAACAGAGCTTATGCTATTGGCTCTGGTGCTAGAGCGACTCAAGCAACACCTGTTAGCGGTAAAGATGCTTTTGCCATTGGTACACAAGCTTCTGTCAATGAAGACAGTGCCTATGCTATAGGTAAAAATGCGACCTCTACCGCTGACAGCGGTTATGCTATCGGTAACACGGCGGCTTCTAGAAAGGCGAATTCGTTCGCTATTGGTTCAAATGCTAATACGAATGGCATCAATGCTTACGCGCTGGGTAATACGGCAAGTGCTACCGATGAAAGCGCAGTTGCTATAGGAACCAGTGCTGCTGCTAGTAAGCAAGATACCACCGCGATTGGTAGTAACGCTGCTGCTAGTGCACAAGATGCTATAGCTTTTGGCCGTGGATCAATAGCTAGCGAACAAGGTGCCATAGCATTTGGCCAGGGCGCTAAAGCCACTGCCAATGCCAATGATGTCGCACTAGGCACAGGGTCAAGAACTGATGCGGTAGTCAATACTGCAAATGCTACGATAGACAAAAATACCTATATCTACGCAGGCACTAATGCGAGTAGCACTGTTAGCGTAGGCACAGCAACAAATAAACGTACTGTTACTAATGTCGCAGCTGGTCGTGTGTCGGTAGATAGTACCGATGCTATCAATGGCTCTCAGCTCTTTGGCACGAATCAAGCAGTCAACGCACTGGCTAACAATCTAGACACTGCAGGACAAAGCGTTGCTAACTCTCTAGGTGGTACTTCAGCCTATAATGCAACTACTCATCAAGTCACTGCAGGTTTGAGAGCTAATGGTAATACTTATACTACCGTCGAAAGTGCCGTCCAATATGCCGCACAAGGTTGGGGAGTAAAAGTTAACACTAGCGCAGCGGATACCGTTTTACCGGGTGAAACGGTTCAGTTTGTTGATGGCAAAAACATCAAAGTCACTCGTGACAGTGACCAAGTCATTAAGGTTTCTACTGGTGATGAAGTTGAATTTACTAAGGTTACACTAGGTAGTGCTGTTCTGAACAATGCCGGCCTAACCTTAGGTACTGGCAACCCAAGCATCACCACATCTGGCATCAATGCCGGTAATAAAGTCATCTCAGGTGTCCTTGCAGGTGTTAATGCAACAGATGGGGTCAACGTCTCTCAGTTGAATGCAACTAATGCCGCTACTAGAACCATCGTAGCCGCAGGTACTAACGTTGCTAGTGTTACCGAAGCCACAAATACAACGACTGGTCAGAAGACTTATACCGTCAATGCTAATGGCGCTAAAACAGTTGCAGGCTCTGCTGCGCTTACCGTAGCTGAGACAGCACTTGCAGGTAACGTCACTCAAGCCTCTGTTGATCTAAGCGCTGCTACTAAAGCAAGCTTAGTCAAAGCAGATAACGCTGTACTGTATGACACTGCTGCTAAAGACCGTGTCACCCTTGGCAACGCTGGTACACCTGTCACTATCACTAACGTCGCGGCAGGTGCATTAAATACGACCTCTAAAGATGCGGTGAATGGTAGTCAGTTAAACGCTACTAACGATAATGTCACGACTAACGCGGGTAATATCACAACCCTACAGGGCGGCTTCACCTTACAAAGTAATGGTGCTAACGGCGCCGCTATCAAAGCAGGTGATACGGTTGATATTGGTACTGCGACCGGTGAAACTAACATCACTGTTAGCAAGATAGACAACGTCGTTGACTTTGCCTTAAATAAAAACCTAGATCTGAGTAATACAGGTAGCGTCACCGTAGGCAACAGCTTACTGAACACCAATGGACTGACCATCGCTGGTGGTCCAAGTATTACTACAGCGGGCATCAACGCAGGTGGCAAACAAATCACAGGCGTAGCCAGTGGTATTGGTAGCGACACTAACGCGGCAAACATTGGTGACCTAAATAACGCCGTGACAGGCGTCACCAACGCCGGCCTCAACTTCAAAGGTGACCGTGGCACTGCCATCAACCGTAAACTAGGTGACACTCTCAACATCACAGGCGGTGCAGCAACAGGAGCTGCCCTGACAACAGGTAACATCGGTATTCGTAACGATGGTAGCGAGGGTCTGATTGTCGAGCTAGCTCAAAAGCTCGATCTTGGCACAGATGGTAGCGTCAAAACTGGCAACAGCTTACTGAACAACATAGGCCTCACCATCGCTGGTGGTCCAAGTGTGACCACAGCGGGCATCAACGCAGGTAATCAAGTCATTACCGGTGTCGCAAATGGATCAGTGGCTGCCAACAGCAAAGAAGCCATCAATGGTGGACAGCTCAGTAGTGCAGCAGCAGCTGCCAAAACAGAAGTGGCTGCAGGGACTAATGTTGTTAATGCAGTCAAAACGACAGGCACTAACGGACAAGATATCTATACGATCAATGCTAAAGGTGCTAGCACCACAGCAGGATCAGGCGCAGTAACCGTCATCAACACGACAGACTCCGCTACTAACGTGACTAATGCAGCCGTCGACTTAAGTGACGCCAGTAAAGCAAGCTTAGTCAAAGCAGATAACGCTGTACTGTATGACACTGCTACTAAAGACCGTGTCACCCTTGGCAACGCTGGTACACCTGTCACTATCACTAACGTCGCGGCAGGTGCATTAAATACGACCTCTAAAGATGCGGTGAATGGTAGTCAGTTAAACGCTACTAACGATAATGTCACGACTAACGCAGGTAATATCACAACCCTACAGGGCGGCTTCACCTTACAAAGTAATGGTGCTAACGGCGCCGCTATCAAAGCAGGTGATACGGTTGATATTGGTACTGCGACAGGTGAAACTAACCTTACCGTTGCTAAAAACGGCAATGTCGTTGACTTTGCTCTCAACCCCGTTCTTACCGGTTTAACAAGCGTTACTGCTGGTAACAGCGTATTGAACACCAATGGCCTAACCTTAGGTACTGGCAACCCAAGCATCACCACATCTGGCATCAATGCCGGTAATAAAGTCATCACAGGTGTCCTTGCAGGTGTTAATGATACTGATGCGGTCAACGTCAACCAGCTAAGCGCTGCTAATACCGTTAATGCTGCAGCAAGAACCGCCGTAGCCGCAGGTACTAACGTTGCTAGTGTTACCGAAGCCACAAATACAACGACTGGTCAGAAGACTTATACCGTCAATGCTAATGGCGCTAAAACAGTTGCAGGCTCTGCTGCGCTTACCGTAGCTGAGACAGCACTTGCAGGTAACGTCACTCAAGCCTCTGTTGATCTAAGCGCTGCTACTAAAGCAAGCTTAGTCAAAGCAGATAACGCTGTACTGTATGACACTGCTGCTAAAGACCGTGTCACCCTTGGCAACGCTGGTACACCTGTCACTATCACTAACGTCGCGGCAGGTGCATTAAATACGACCTCTAAAGATGCGGTGAATGGTAGTCAGTTAAACGCTACTAACGATAATGTCACGACTAACGCAGGTAATATCACAACCCTACAGGGCGGCTTCACCTTACAAAGTAATGGTGCTAACGGCGCCGCTATCAAAGCAGGTGATACGGTTGATATTGGTACTGCGACAGGTGAAACTAACCTTACCGTTGCTAAAAACGGCAATGTCGTTGACTTTGCTCTCAACCCCGTTCTTACCGGTTTAACAAGCGTTACTGCTGGTAACAGCGTATTGAACACCAATGGCCTAACCTTAGGTACTGGCAACCCAAGCATCACCACATCTGGCATCAATGCCGGTAATAAAGTCATCTCAGGTGTCCTTGCAGGTGTTAATGCAACAGATGGGGTCAACGTCTCTCAGTTGAATGCAACTAATGCCGCTACTAGAACCATCGTAGCCGCAGGTACTAACGTTGCTAGTGTTACCGAAGCCACAAATACAACGACTGGTCAGAAGACTTATACCGTCAATGCTAATGGCGCTAAAACAGTTGCAGGCTCTGCTGCGCTTACCGTAGCTGAGACAGCACTTGCAGGTAACGTCACTCAAGCCTCTGTTGATCTAAGCGCTGCTACTAAAGCAAGCTTAGTCAAAGCAGATAACGCTGTACTGTATGACACTGCTGCTAAAGACCGTGTCACCCTTGGCAACGCTGGTACACCTGTCACTATCACTAACGTCGCGGCTGGCACCACTCCTACAGATGCAGTGAACTTTGGGCAGCTGACCACAACTAACAATAATGTCACGACTAACGCAGGTAATATCACAACCTTACAGGGCGGCTTCACCTTACAAAGTAATGGTGCTAACGGCGCCGCTATCAAAGCAGGTGATACGGTTGATATTGGTACTGCGACCGGTGAAACTAACATCACTGTTAGCAAGATAGACAACGTCGTTGACTTTGCCTTAAATAAAAACCTAGATCTGAGTAATACAGGTAGCGTCACCGTAGGCAACAGCTTACTGAACACCAATGGACTGACCATCGCTGGTGGTCCAAGTATTACTACAGCGGGCATCAACGCAGGTGGCAAACAAATCACAGGCGTAGCCAGTGGTATTGGTAGCGACACTAACGCGGCAAACATTGGTGACCTAAATAACGCCGTGACAGGCGTCACCAACGCCGGCCTCAACTTCAAAGGTGACCGTGGCACTGCCATCAACCGTAAACTAGGTGACACTCTCAACATCACAGGCGGTGCAGCAACAGGAGCTGCCCTGACAACAGGTAACATCGGTATTCGTAACGATGGTAGCGAGGGTCTGATTGTCGAGCTAGCTCAAAAGCTCGATCTTGGCACAGATGGTAGCGTCAAAACTGGCAACAGCTTACTGAACAACATAGGCCTCACCATCGCTGGTGGTCCAAGTGTGACCACAGCGGGCATCAACGCAGGTAATCAAGTCATTACCGGTGTCGCAAATGGATCAGTGGCTGCCAACAGCAAAGAAGCCATCAATGGTGGACAGCTCAGTAGTGCAGCAGCAGCTGCCAAAACAGAAGTGGCTGCAGGGACTAATGTTGTTAATGCAGTCAAAACGACAGGCACTAACGGACAAGATATCTATACGATCAATGCTAAAGGTGCTAGCACCACAGCAGGATCAGGTGCAGTAACCGTCATCAACACGACAGACTCCGCTACTAACGTGACTAATGCAGCCGTCGACTTAAGTGACGCCAGTAAAGCAAGCTTAGTCAAAGCAGATAACGCTGTACTGTATGACACTGCTACTAAAGACCGTGTCACCCTTGGCAACGCTGGTACACCTGTCACTATCACTAACGTCGCGGCAGGTGCATTAAATACGACCTCTAAAGATGCGGTGAATGGTAGTCAGTTAAACGCTACTAACGATAATGTCACGACTAACGCAGGTAATATCACAACCCTACAGGGCGGCTTCACCTTACAAAGTAATGGTGCTAACGGCGCCGCTATCAAAGCAGGTGATACGGTTGATATTGGTACTGCGACAGGTGAAACTAACCTTACCGTTGCTAAAAACGGCAATGTCGTTGACTTTGCTCTCAACCCCGTTCTTACCGGTTTAACAAGCGTTACTGCTGGTAACAGCGTATTGAACACCAATGGCCTAACCTTAGGTACTGGCAACCCAAGCATCACCACATCTGGCATCAATGCCGGTAATAAAGTCATCTCAGGTGTCCTTGCAGGTGTTAATGCAACAGATGGGGTCAACGTCTCTCAGTTGAATGCAACTAATGCCGCTACTAGAACCATCGTAGCCGCAGGTACTAACGTTGCTAGTGTTACCGAAGCCACAAATACAACGACTGGTCAGAAGACTTATACCGTCAATGCTAATGGCGCTAAAACAGTTGCAGGCTCTGCTGCGCTTACCGTAGCTGAGACAGCACTTGCAGGTAACGTCACTCAAGCCTCTGTTGATCTAAGCGCTGCTACTAAAGCAAGCTTAGTCAAAGCAGATAACGCTGTACTGTATGACACTGCTGCTAAAGACCGTGTCACCCTTGGCAACGCTGGTACACCTGTCACTATCACTAACGTCGCGGCAGGTGCATTAAATACGACCTCTAAAGATGCGGTGAATGGTAGTCAGTTAAACGCTACTAACGATAATGTCACGACTAACGCAGGTAATATCACAACCTTACAGGGCGGCTTCACCTTACAAAGTAATGGTGCTAACGGCGCCGCTATCAAAGCAGGTGATACGGTTGATATTGGTACTGCGACAGGTGAAACTAACCTTACCGTTGCTAAAAACGGCAATGTCGTTGACTTTGCTCTCAACCCCGTTCTTACCGGTTTAACAAGCGTTACTGCTGGTAACAGCGTATTGAACACCAATGGCCTAACCTTAGGTACTGGCAACCCAAGCATCACCACATCTGGCATCAATGCCGGTAATAAAGTCATCACAGGTGTCCTTGCAGGTGTTAATGATACTGATGCGGTCAACGTCAACCAGCTAAGCGCTGCTAATACCGCTAATGCTGCAGCAAGAACCGCCGTAGCCGCAGGTACTAACGTTGCTAGTGTTACCGAAGCCACAAATACAACGACTGGTCAGAAGACTTATACCGTCAATGCTAATGGCGCTAAAACAGTTGCAGGCTCTGCTGCGCTTACCGTAGCTGAGACAGCACTTGCAGGTAACGTCACTCAAGCCTCTGTTGATCTAAGCGCTGCTACTAAAGCAAGCTTAGTCAAAGCAGATAACGCTGTACTGTATGACACTGCTACTAAAGACCGTGTCACCCTTGGCAACGCTGGTACACCTGTCACTATCACTAACGTCGCGGCAGGTGCATTAAATACGACCTCTAAAGATGCGGTGAATGGTAGTCAGTTAAACGCTACTAACGATAATGTCACGACTAACGCAGGTAATATCACAACCCTACAGGGCGGCTTCACCTTACAAAGTAATGGTGCTAACGGCGCCGCTATCAAAGCAGGTGATACGGTTGATATTGGTACTGCGACAGGTGAAACTAACCTTACCGTTGCTAAAAACGGCAATGTCGTTGACTTTGCTCTCAACCCCGTTCTTACCGGTTTAACAAGCGTTACTGCTGGTAACAGCGTATTGAACACCAATGGCCTAACCTTAGGTACTGGCAACCCAAGCATCACCACATCTGGCATCAATGCCGGTAATAAAGTCATCTCAGGTGTCCTTGCAGGTGTTAATGCAACAGATGGGGTCAACGTCTCTCAGTTGAATGCAACTAATGCCGCTACTAGAACCATCGTAGCCGCAGGTACTAACGTTGCTAGTGTTACCGAAGCCACAAATACAACGACTGGTCAGAAGACTTATACCGTCAATGCTAATGGCGCTAAAACAGTTGCAGGCTCTGCTGCGCTTACCGTAGCTGAGACAGCACTTGCAGGTAACGTCACTCAAGCCTCTGTTGATCTAAGCGCTGCTACTAAAGCAAGCTTAGTCAAAGCAGATAACGCTGTACTGTATGACACTGCTGCTAAAGACCGTGTCACCCTTGGCAACGCTGGTACACCTGTCACTATCACTAACGTCGCGGCAGGTGCATTAAATACGACCTCTAAAGATGCGGTGAATGGTAGTCAGTTAAACGCTACTAACGATAATGTCACGACTAACGCAGGTAATATCACAACCCTACAGGGCGGCTTCACCTTACAAAGTAATGGTGCTAACGGCGCCGCTATCAAAGCAGGTGATACGGTTGATATTGGTACTGCGACAGGTGAAACTAACCTTACCGTTGCTAAAAACGGCAATGTCGTTGACTTTGCTCTCAACCCCGTTCTTACCGGTTTAACAAGCGTTACTGCTGGTAACAGCGTATTGAACACCAATGGCCTAACCTTAGGTACTGGCAACCCAAGCATCACCACATCTGGCATCAATGCCGGTAATAAAGTCATCACAGGTGTCCTTGCAGGTGTTAATGATACTGATGCGGTCAACGTCAACCAGCTAAGCGCTGCTAATACCGCTAATGCTGCAGCAAGAACCGCCGTAGCCGCAGGTACTAACGTTGCTAGTGTTACCGAAGCCACAAATACAACGACTGGTCAGAAGACTTATACCGTCAATGCTAATGGCGCTAAAACAGTTGCAGGCTCTGCTGCGCTTACCGTAGCTGAGACAGCACTTGCAGGTAACGTCACTCAAGCCTCTGTTGATCTAAGCGCTGCTACTAAAGCAAGCTTAGTCAAAGCAGATAACGCTGTACTGTATGACACTGCTGCTAAAGACCGTGTCACCCTTGGCAACGCTGGTACACCTGTCACTATCACTAACGTCGCGGCAGGTGCATTAAATACGACCTCTAAAGATGCGGTGAATGGTAGTCAGTTAAACGCTACTAACGATAATGTCACGACTAACGCAGGTAATATCACAACCCTACAGGGCGGCTTCACCTTACAAAGTAATGGTGCTAACGGCGCCGCTATCAAAGCAGGTGATACGGTTGATATTGGTACTGCGACAGGTGAAACTAACCTTACCGTTGCTAAAAACGGCAATGTCGTTGACTTTGCTCTCAACCCCGTTCTTACCGGTTTAACAAGCGTTACTGCTGGTAACAGCGTATTGAACACCAATGGCCTAACCTTAGGTACTGGCAACCCAAGCATCACCACATCTGGCATCAATGCCGGTAATAAAGTCATCTCAGGTGTCCTTGCAGGTGTTAATGCAACAGATGGGGTCAACGTCTCTCAGTTGAATGCAACTAATGCCGCTACTAGAACCATCGTAGCCGCAGGTACTAACGTTGCTAGTGTTACCGAAGCCACAAATACAACGACTGGTCAGAAGACTTATACCGTCAATGCTAATGGCGCTAAAACAGTTGCAGGCTCTGCTGCGCTTACCGTAGCTGAGACAGCACTTGCAGGTAACGTCACTCAAGCCTCTGTTGATCTAAGCGCTGCTACTAAAGCAAGCTTAGTCAAAGCAGATAACGCTGTACTGTATGACACTGCTGCTAAAGACCGTGTCACCCTTGGCAACGCTGGTACACCTGTCACTATCACTAACGTCGCGGCAGGTGCATTAAATACGACCTCTAAAGATGCGGTGAATGGTAGTCAGTTAAACGCTACTAACGATAATGTCACGACTAACGCGGGTAATATCACAACCCTACAGGGCGGCTTCACCTTACAAAGTAATGGTGCTAACGGCGCCGCTATCAAAGCAGGTGATACGGTTGATATTGGTACTGCGACCGGTGAAACTAACATCACTGTTAGCAAGATAGACAACGTCGTTGACTTTGCCTTAAATAAAAACCTAGATCTGAGTAATACAGGTAGCGTCACCGTAGGCAACAGCTTACTGAACACCAATGGACTGACCATCGCTGGTGGTCCAAGTATTACTACAGCGGGCATCAACGCAGGTGGCAAACAAATCACAGGCGTAGCCAGTGGTATTGGTAGCGACACTAACGCGGCAAACATTGGTGACCTAAATAACGCCGTGACAGGCGTCACCAACGCCGGCCTCAACTTCAAAGGTGACCGTGGCACTGCCATCAACCGTAAACTAGGTGACACTCTCAACATCACAGGCGGTGCAGCAACAGGAGCTGCCCTGACAACAGGTAACATCGGTATTCGTAACGATGGTAGCGAGGGTCTGATTGTCGAGCTAGCTCAAAAGCTCGATCTTGGCACAGATGGTAGCGTCAAAACTGGCAACAGCTTACTGAACAACATAGGCCTCACCATCGCTGGTGGTCCAAGTGTGACCACAGCGGGCATCAACGCAGGTAATCAAGTCATTACCGGTGTCGCAAATGGATCAGTGGCTGCCAACAGCAAAGAAGCCATCAATGGTGGACAGCTCAGTAGTGCAGCAGCAGCTGCCAAAACAGAAGTGGCTGCAGGGACTAATGTTGTTAATGCAGTCAAAACGACAGGCACTAACGGACAAGATATCTATACGATCAATGCTAAAGGTGCTAGCACCACAGCAGGATCAGGCGCAGTAACCGTCATCAACACGACAGACTCCGCTACTAACGTGACTAATGCAGCCGTCGACTTAAGTGACGCCAGTAAAGCAAGCTTAGTCAAAGCAGATAACGCTGTACTGTATGACACTGCTACTAAAGACCGTGTCACCCTTGGCAACGCTGGTACACCTGTCACTATCACTAACGTCGCGGCAGGTGCATTAAATACGACCTCTAAAGATGCGGTGAATGGTAGTCAGTTAAACGCTACTAACGATAATGTCACGACTAACGCAGGTAATATCACAACCCTACAGGGCGGCTTCACCTTACAAAGTAATGGTGCTAACGGCGCCGCTATCAAAGCAGGTGATACGGTTGATATTGGTACTGCGACAGGTGAAACTAACCTTACCGTTGCTAAAAACGGCAATGTCGTTGACTTTGCTCTCAACCCCGTTCTTACCGGTTTAACAAGCGTTACTGCTGGTAACAGCGTATTGAACACCAATGGCCTAACCTTAGGTACTGGCAACCCAAGCATCACCACATCTGGCATCAATGCCGGTAATAAAGTCATCACAGGTGTCCTTGCAGGTGTTAATGATACTGATGCGGTCAACGTCAACCAGCTAAGCGCTGCTAATACCGCTAATGCTGCAGCAAGAACCGCCGTAGCCGCAGGTACTAACGTTGCTAGTGTTACCGAAGCCACAAATACAACGACTGGTCAGAAGACTTATACCGTCAATGCTAATGGCGCTAAAACAGTTGCAGGCTCTGCTGCGCTTACCGTAGCTGAGACAGCACTTGCAGGTAACGTCACTCAAGCCTCTGTTGATCTAAGCGCTGCTACTAAAGCAAGCTTAGTCAAAGCAGATAACGCTGTACTGTATGACACTGCTGCTAAAGACCGTGTCACCCTTGGCAACGCTGGTACACCTGTCACTATCACTAACGTCGCGGCTGGCACCACTCCTACAGATGCAGTGAACTTTGGGCAGCTGACCACAACTAACAATAATGTCACGACTAACGCAGGTAATATCACAACCTTACAGGGCGGCTTCACCTTACAAAGTAATGGTGCTAACGGCGCCGCTATCAAAGCAGGTGATACGGTTGATATTGGTACTGCGACCGGTGAAACTAACATCACTGTTAGCAAGATAGACAACGTCGTTGACTTTGCCTTAAATAAAAACCTAGATCTGAGTAATACAGGTAGCGTCACCGTAGGCAACAGCTTACTGAACACCAATGGACTGACCATCGCTGGTGGTCCAAGTATTACTACAGCGGGCATCAACGCAGGTGGCAAACAAATCACAGGCGTAGCCAGTGGTATTGGTAGCGACACTAACGCGGCAAACATTGGTGACCTAAATAACGCCGTGACAGGCGTCACCAACGCCGGCCTCAACTTCAAAGGTGACCGTGGCACTGCCATCAACCGTAAACTAGGTGACACTCTCAACATCACAGGCGGTGCAGCAACAGGAGCTGCCCTGACAACAGGTAACATCGGTATTCGTAACGATGGTAGCGAGGGTCTGATTGTCGAGCTAGCTCAAAAGCTCGATCTTGGCACAGATGGTAGCGTCAAAACTGGCAACAGCTTACTGAACAACATAGGCCTCACCATCGCTGGTGGTCCAAGTGTGACCACAGCGGGCATCAACGCAGGTAATCAAGTCATTACCGGTGTCGCAAATGGATCAGTGGCTGCCAACAGCAAAGAAGCCATCAATGGTGGACAGCTCAGTAGTGCAGCAGCAGCTGCCAAAACAGAAGTGGCTGCAGGGACTAATGTTGTTAATGCAGTCAAAACGACAGGCACTAACGGACAAGATATCTATACGATCAATGCTAAAGGTGCTAGCACCACAGCAGGATCAGGTGCAGTAACCGTCATCAACACGACAGACTCCGCTACTAACGTGACTAATGCAGCCGTCGACTTAAGTGACGCCAGTAAAGCAAGCTTAGTCAAAGCAGATAACGCTGTACTGTATGACACTGCTACTAAAGACCGTGTCACCCTTGGCAACGCTGGTACACCTGTCACTATCACTAACGTCGCGGCAGGTGCATTAAATACGACCTCTAAAGATGCGGTGAATGGTAGTCAGTTAAACGCTACTAACGATAATGTCACGACTAACGCAGGTAATATCACAACCCTACAGGGCGGCTTCACCTTACAAAGTAATGGTGCTAACGGCGCCGCTATCAAAGCAGGTGATACGGTTGATATTGGTACTGCGACAGGTGAAACTAACCTTACCGTTGCTAAAAACGGCAATGTCGTTGACTTTGCTCTCAACCCCGTTCTTACCGGTTTAACAAGCGTTACTGCTGGTAACAGCGTATTGAACACCAATGGCCTAACCTTAGGTACTGGCAACCCAAGCATCACCACATCTGGCATCAATGCCGGTAATAAAGTCATCTCAGGTGTCCTTGCAGGTGTTAATGCAACAGATGGGGTCAACGTCTCTCAGTTGAATGCAACTAATGCCGCTACTAGAACCATCGTAGCCGCAGGTACTAACGTTGCTAGTGTTACCGAAGCCACAAATACAACGACTGGTCAGAAGACTTATACCGTCAATGCTAATGGCGCTAAAACAGTTGCAGGCTCTGCTGCGCTTACCGTAGCTGAGACAGCACTTGCAGGTAACGTCACTCAAGCCTCTGTTGATCTAAGCGCTGCTACTAAAGCAAGCTTAGTCAAAGCAGATAACGCTGTACTGTATGACACTGCTGCTAAAGACCGTGTCACCCTTGGCAACGCTGGTACACCTGTCACTATCACTAACGTCGCGGCAGGTGCATTAAATACGACCTCTAAAGATGCGGTGAATGGTAGTCAGTTAAACGCTACTAACGATAATGTCACGACTAACGCGGGTAATATCACAACCCTACAGGGCGGCTTCACCTTACAAAGTAATGGTGCTAACGGCGCCGCTATCAAAGCAGGTGATACGGTTGATATTGGTACTGCGACCGGTGAAACTAACATCACTGTTAGCAAGATAGACAACGTCGTTGACTTTGCCTTAAATAAAAACCTAGATCTGAGTAATACAGGTAGCGTCACCGTAGGCAACAGCTTACTGAACACCAATGGACTGACCATCGCTGGTGGTCCAAGTATTACTACAGCGGGCATCAACGCAGGTGGCAAACAAATCACAGGCGTAGCCAGTGGTATTGGTAGCGACACTAACGCGGCAAACATTGGTGACCTAAATAACGCCGTGACAGGCGTCACCAACGCCGGCCTCAACTTCAAAGGTGACCGTGGCACTGCCATCAACCGTAAACTAGGTGACACTCTCAACATCACAGGCGGTGCAGCAACAGGAGCTGCCCTGACAACAGGTAACATCGGTATTCGTAACGATGGTAGCGAGGGTCTGATTGTCGAGCTAGCTCAAAAGCTCGATCTTGGCACAGATGGTAGCGTCAAAACTGGCAACAGCTTACTGAACAACATAGGCCTCACCATCGCTGGTGGTCCAAGTGTGACCACAGCGGGCATCAACGCAGGTAATCAAGTCATTACCGGTGTCGCAAATGGATCAGTGGCTGCCAACAGCAAAGAAGCCATCAATGGTGGACAGCTCAGTAGTGCAGCAGCAGCTGCCAAAACAGAAGTGGCTGCAGGGACTAATGTTGTTAATGCAGTCAAAACGACAGGCACTAACGGACAAGATATCTATACGATCAATGCTAAAGGTGCTAGCACCACAGCAGGATCAGGCGCAGTAACCGTCATCAACACGACAGACTCCGCTACTAACGTGACTAATGCAGCCGTCGACTTAAGTGACGCCAGTAAAGCAAGCTTAGTCAAAGCAGATAACGCTGTACTGTATGACACTGCTACTAAAGACCGTGTCACCCTTGGCAACGCTGGTACACCTGTCACTATCACTAACGTCGCGGCAGGTGCATTAAATACGACCTCTAAAGATGCGGTGAATGGTAGTCAGTTAAACGCTACTAACGATAATGTCACGACTAACGCAGGTAATATCACAACCCTACAGGGCGGCTTCACCTTACAAAGTAATGGTGCTAACGGCGCCGCTATCAAAGCAGGTGATACGGTTGATATTGGTACTGCGACAGGTGAAACTAACCTTACCGTTGCTAAAAACGGCAATGTCGTTGACTTTGCTCTCAACCCCGTTCTTACCGGTTTAACAAGCGTTACTGCTGGTAACAGCGTATTGAACACCAATGGCCTAACCTTAGGTACTGGCAACCCAAGCATCACCACATCTGGCATCAATGCCGGTAATAAAGTCATCACAGGTGTCCTTGCAGGTGTTAATGATACTGATGCGGTCAACGTCAACCAGCTAAGCGCTGCTAATACCGCTAATGCTGCAGCAAGAACCGCCGTAGCCGCAGGTACTAACGTTGCTAGTGTTACCGAAGCCACAAATACAACGACTGGTCAGAAGACTTATACCGTCAATGCTAATGGCGCTAAAACAGTTGCAGGCTCTGCTGCGCTTACCGTAGCTGAGACAGCACTTGCAGGTAACGTCACTCAAGCCTCTGTTGATCTAAGCGCTGCTACTAAAGCAAGCTTAGTCAAAGCAGATAACGCTGTACTGTATGACACTGCTGCTAAAGACCGTGTCACCCTTGGCAACGCTGGTACACCTGTCACTATCACTAACGTCGCGGCTGGCACCACTCCTACAGATGCAGTGAACTTTGGGCAGCTGACCACAACTAACAATAATGTCACGACTAACGCAGGTAATATCACAACCTTACAGGGCGGCTTCACCTTACAAAGTAATGGTGCTAACGGCGCCGCTATCAAAGCAGGTGATACGGTTGATATTGGTACTGCGACCGGTGAAACTAACATCACTGTTAGCAAGATAGACAACGTCGTTGACTTTGCCTTAAATAAAAACCTAGATCTGAGTAATACAGGTAGCGTCACCGTAGGCAACAGCTTACTGAACACCAATGGACTGACCATCGCTGGTGGTCCAAGTATTACTACAGCGGGCATCAACGCAGGTGGCAAACAAATCACAGGCGTAGCCAGTGGTATTGGTAGCGACACTAACGCGGCAAACATTGGTGACCTAAATAACGCCGTGACAGGCGTCACCAACGCCGGCCTCAACTTCAAAGGTGACCGTGGCACTGCCATCAACCGTAAACTAGGTGACACTCTCAACATCACAGGCGGTGCAGCAACAGGAGCTGCCCTGACAACAGGTAACATCGGTATTCGTAACGATGGTAGCGAGGGTCTGATTGTCGAGCTAGCTCAAAAGCTCGATCTTGGCACAGATGGTAGCGTCAAAACTGGCAACAGCTTACTGAACAACATAGGCCTCACCATCGCTGGTGGTCCAAGTGTGACCACAGCGGGCATCAACGCAGGTAATCAAGTCATTACCGGTGTCGCAAATGGATCAGTGGCTGCCAACAGCAAAGAAGCCATCAATGGTGGACAGCTCAGTAGTGCAGCAGCAGCTGCCAAAACAGAAGTGGCTGCAGGGACTAATGTTGTTAATGCAGTCAAAACGACAGGCACTAACGGACAAGATATCTATACGATCAATGCTAAAGGTGCTAGCACCACAGCAGGATCAGGTGCAGTAACCGTCATCAACACGACAGACTCCGCTACTAACGTGACTAATGCAGCCGTCGACTTAAGTGACGCCAGTAAAGCAAGCTTAGTCAAAGCAGATAACGCTGTACTGTATGACACTGCTACTAAAGACCGTGTCACCCTTGGCAACGCTGGTACACCTGTCACTATCACTAACGTCGCGGCAGGTGCATTAAATACGACCTCTAAAGATGCGGTGAATGGTAGTCAGTTAAACGCTACTAACGATAATGTCACGACTAACGCAGGTAATATCACAACCCTACAGGGCGGCTTCACCTTACAAAGTAATGGTGCTAACGGCGCCGCTATCAAAGCAGGTGATACGGTTGATATTGGTACTGCGACAGGTGAAACTAACCTTACCGTTGCTAAAAACGGCAATGTCGTTGACTTTGCTCTCAACCCCGTTCTTACCGGTTTAACAAGCGTTACTGCTGGTAACAGCGTATTGAACACCAATGGCCTAACCTTAGGTACTGGCAACCCAAGCATCACCACATCTGGCATCAATGCCGGTAATAAAGTCATCTCAGGTGTCCTTGCAGGTGTTAATGCAACAGATGGGGTCAACGTCTCTCAGTTGAATGCAACTAATGCCGCTACTAGAACCATCGTAGCCGCAGGTACTAACGTTGCTAGTGTTACCGAAGCCACAAATACAACGACTGGTCAGAAGACTTATACTGTCAATGCTGATGCTACGACAGTATCTAGTACCACGCCTAGCGCTATCACAGTCACCCCTGGCACCAAAAGTACTGCCAATGTGACAGACTTCGCGGTTGATCTAAGCGCTGCTACTAAAGCAAGCTTAGTCAAAGCAGATAACGCTGTACTGTATGACACTGCTGCTAAAGACCGTGTCACCCTTGGCAACGCTGGTACACCTGTCACTATCACTAACGTCGCGGCTGGCACCACTCCTACAGATGCAGTGAACTTTGGGCAGCTGACCACAACTAACAATAATGTCACGACTAACGCAGGTAATATCACAACCTTACAGGGCGGCTTCACCTTACAAAGTAATGGTGCTAACGGCGCCGCTATCAAAGCAGGTGATACGGTTGATATTGGTACTGCGACCGGTGAAACTAACATCACTGTTAGCAAGATAGACAACGTCGTTGACTTTGCCTTAAATAAAAACCTAGATCTGAGTAATACAGGTAGCGTCACCGTAGGCAACAGCTTACTGAACACCAATGGACTGACCATCGCTGGTGGTCCAAGTATTACTACAGCGGGCATCAACGCAGGTGGCAAACAAATCACAGGCGTAGCCAGTGGTATTGGTAGCGACACTAACGCGGCAAACATTGGTGACCTAAATAACGCCGTGACAGGCGTCACCAACGCCGGCCTCAACTTCAAAGGTGACCGTGGCACTGCCATCAACCGTAAACTAGGTGACACTCTCAACATCACAGGCGGTGCAGCAACAGGAGCTGCCCTGACAACAGGTAACATCGGTATTCGTAACGATGGTAGCGAGGGTCTGATTGTCGAGCTAGCTCAAAAGCTCGATCTTGGCACAGATGGTAGCGTCAAAACTGGCAACAGCTTACTGAACAACATAGGCCTCACCATCGCTGGTGGTCCAAGTGTGACCACAGCGGGCATCAACGCAGGTAATCAAGTCATTACCGGTGTCGCAAATGGATCAGTGGCTGCCAACAGCAAAGAAGCCATCAATGGTGGACAGCTGTTTAATCAAGGTACAGGCGTCAACACTATTATTGGTGGCGATACCATCTATGACCCAACGACTGGTACATTTACCAATAAAAATATTGGCAACACTGGTAAAAATAACATCAATGATGCTATTCAATCTGTCGGACAAGCGGCTACTGCTGCCAAAACCACAGTGACTCAAGGTAAAAACATCACTGTTACTAAGACCACAGATTTAACTACTGGTGCCGACAACTATGAAGTGACGACTGCTAAAGACCTTGTTGTCGATAGCGTCACTACAGGTAATACAGTGACTAATAATAATGGTGTCAAAGTTAACGATGGTGCAGGTAATAGCAGCACTATGACTACTGCAGGTACTACCGTTACTAATGCTGCTGGCAATTCTGCTAACTATGGTGCAAATGGTATCGTTGCTGGCAACAATAACGATCGCAAGAGCACTATCGTCAACCAAGATGGCATAAGTTTTACAGATGCCAATGGCGATGCGACTGGACCGACGATCACTACAGGTGGGATCAATGCAGGCAACACCGTTATCACTAATATTGCAAAAGGTACCGTTGCTAATAACAGCAAAGACGCGGTGAACGGTGGTCAGCTCAATGCTACCGCAGGCTCTATTACCAACGTCATTGGCGGTAATGCAACCAATGTAGGTGGTATCGTAACCACTACTGACATTGGCGGTACAGGTAAAGACACCATCGATGACGCTATCAAAGCTATTAACACCAAAGCCGCTCAAGCCAAATCAACCGTGACCGAAGGTGACAATATTCTTGTCACTAAGTCTACTAATGCAGATGGCTCTACTGACTATAAGGTTGCAACATCAAAAGACCTTAACGTTGATAGCGTGACCGCAGGCGATAACGTGCTAAATGGTGACGGCCTAACCGTAGGTGACACCACAGTCAAGAAGGACGGTCTAACCATCACCGGCGGTGACAAAGGTGATGTGACTCTAGGCAATGCAGGTCTTAATAATGGCGGCAATGTCATCACAGGTGTCGGTGCTGGTAAAAATGACACCGATGCCGTTAACGTCGGTCAGCTAAATAATGTCGTTGCAGGCGCTAACAAAGGCTTCAATGTCACCGTTCAAGGGGACAACTCCTCGAATGTGGCCAATGGCGGCACCGTTGACTTTAACAATCAAGATGGCAACATCAAAGTCACAAAACCTGCTAATGGTAATGAGATCAGCTTTGACTTAAATGGCGATATCAAAGTAGACAGCGTCACAACGGGTAATACAGTCGTTAATAACGACGGTGTGACTATCAAAGACGGTCCAAGCATCACTGCTACTAATGGCATTAATGCAGGTGGTAAAGTGGTGACTGGCGTTGCTGATGGTATCGCACCCACAGATGCTGTTAACGTTGGTCAGTTAACGACTCTAGGTAATAATCTTGGCGGCGCAATCAACGATTTAGGTAATAGAATTGGCGAAGTAGAAGATGACGCTAATGCTGGTACATCAGCTGCTATGGCAATGTCGTCAATACCTCAAGCATTCTTACCAGGTCGCTCCATGATTGGTGGTGGTATTGCAACCTACAACGGTCAAAGCGCAGTCGCTGTGGGTCTATCGAAAGTCTCTGACAACGGTCGTTGGGTGATGAAATTGAATGGTACAGCAGATACCCAAGGTAATGCTGGCGGCTCAGTAGGCGCAGGCTTCCACTTCTAAGATCAGTATTAATGCTCTGCTAAACCTCTTCATCTTGTATTCATATGAGATGAAGAGCCATTTTAATAACTGATGTACTTACATTGAACTTAAATTGCATCTAAAAGGAAGTCACATGAAGAATCACATAAGTAAAGTTGCTAGTATTAGCGCCTTGGGTTTAGCAGTACTTGGCATGAGCGGCTGTCTAGGTACCACCCATCTAAGCGATGGCATCACCGATCAGGGTCAAGTGCAGGTGCAAGACATCGTCTTTCCAGATCTAGACAAAGCTTGGCAGGATCAAGGCCAGTTCCCTAATAGAGAGAACTTATCAAAGATGCGTCCTGGCGTTGGTAAGGATGATGTCTATCAGCTGCTTGGTCGTCCCCATTTTAGCGAAGGGCAGTATGCCCGCGAATGGGACTATATTATGAAATTCTATATGCCAGATAACTCAGTCAAAATCTGCCAATACAAAATAATCTTCGATAAGCAGTTTAAGGGTCAAGAGTTCTATTGGAGTCCTGCTGATTGTCCGCCGCCAGTGGCAGAGCCGCAAGTGGTGACGCAAACCATCATCCAGCAGATGCCTGCTCCTGCCCCAGTTGCAGTTCCAGCTCCGCCAGCGCCTATCAAAGAGCGCATTAACTTAGGCGCTGATGCGCTGTTTAGATTTGATAAGTCAGATACCCAAGATATGCTGGATCAAGGTCGCCGAGAGCTTGACGAGCTGGCTTCAAAGCTTAGACAGTATCAAGATATGGGTGATAGCAGAATCATTGTGACCGGTCATACCGATCGCAAAGGCGATGATGGCTATAACATGAACTTATCCATCAAACGCGCGCAAACAGTACGCAGCTATCTGATCAATCAAGGCGTGAATGCCAATACTATCATTGCAACAGGGGCAGGTGAGACTCAGCCTGTCCAGCAGTGTTCAACCACACTACCTCGCCAACAAGAGATTGACTGCTTGCAGCCAAACCGCCGTGTCACGCTTGATGTGACGGTTATTCAATAAAACACTACAAACCTATCGTTATCAAAAGCTGCTAATTATTGATTGGCAGCTTTTTTGTTAGGTCTATTGTGAGCTAAGATAGTTAGTTATCGACTTTATAGATATTTATTGCTACCCTAATTTTAACTTTGCTAGATGGCAGAGCCTAATGTTAAATCTTTACCTTTACCTTGCTGTAAATCTGATCGACTTCTATAGCGCCTAGCTTATAGTCCTTATTGATATCTGAGACCTTCATTATGTTAAAAAAGCAATACATCGCTATTTTCCCTGTTTTGCTAGCTGCTGGTTGTACCGGTCAGCAGGCAATGCAACAGACCAATAAACCTATACGTCAGGGTAATGTTGACATTACTCAAACCCAAACCATCACCGTCAAACCTCAGCCAGCGCCTATCATCGTAAAGCCTACTGTCGTTACGCCAGTGCCCGCGCCGCAACCAAGTTATCGCAGCTTTAATGATTGGAAATCGGACTTTTCTATGCGCGCGATCGCCACTGGTAAGAGCAGCTATGATGTTCGGCGTTTGCTTGATTCAACTTATCTGAATCAGCAAGTTATCTCTTTAGACTCAAGTCAGCCTGAATTCTCAAAAATGCCTTGGGATTATGCAGACTCCGCCGTATCGAGTGGTCGAGTCAGTACAGGCAAAAGCAAATACTCCGAGCAGCGCTCTTACTTATCTGGGCTACAGTCGCAGTATGGCGTTAATAGTGAAATCATCGCCGCGATTTGGGGTATGGAGTCCTCTTTTGGCGCGGTAACGGGTAATAGCTATATTCCAAGCTCGCTTGCCAGCCTTGCCTTTGATGGTCGCCGTCAAGAGTTCGCTGAGACTCAACTGCTCTCCTTAGTTGAGCTATTGCAGCGCGGCGATTTGTCTTGGTCACAGCTCGACGGCTCTTGGGCAGGTGGTATGGGACAAACGCAATTTATCCCTGACACTTGGATGAAGTTTGGCGTTGATGGCGATGGTAACGGTCATCGCAACCCTTGGGCGACCGCGGATGCCCTCGCCTCTACCGCCAATTATCTGAGCCAATCAGGTTGGGTACGTGGTCTTGCACCCTTTTATGAGGCCACTTTGCCAAGCTCTTTTGATTACTCAACCGTCGGTAGCAAGCAGTCTGCTGCGCGCTGGGCGGCTATGGGTGTCGATACTATTGAAGATGTGTTTTTGGATGCTAATACTCAAATGGAGCTGTGGCTACCTGCAGGTAAAGACGGTCCAGTGCTATTACTAAGCCCTAACTTTGATGTGATTAAGATCTATAACAATTCATCAAGCTACGCGCTTGGCGTGAGCTTATTGGGCAAAGCTATCGCAGGACAGAGCGGTCTACGTAAGTCTTGGCCGCGCTATGAGCGTCCGCTATCGACCTCACAAGTGACGCGCTTGCAACAGCGCTTAACTAGCTCAGGCTACGATACTAAAGGCGCTGATGGCATTATCGGTACTAACACTCGTAAAGCGTTCCAGCTATGGCAGGCTAACAATGGTCAGACACCAGATGGCTTTATCACTCAGAACAGTGCCTCATCCTTAGCGTCGTGGTGAGACGCGTGGACAAAGCCGTTTTTTGGAAGTAAATACTGGCAGCAGGTTTTGAATAACGGTTACTAATTAACTTTTATCAGAAATCGAAAAATAAAAAGCACTCAATATTGAGTGCTTTTTTTTAGTCATAAACTTATCTATGGATTGTATATCTTTACTTAATTGGCGACCGTGCCTAATATTTGCAAAGGCAAGGTTACTACATCAAAGGCTAAAGCAAACGGTAATAATACTAGCTTTTGACCTGTGCTCGCACCACTAGTTGTCGTTTGAGTTTGCTGGGTTTTACCATAAAAAGTCACAGTATAAGGCTTGCTTAGCGCTTTGTACTGCGACTGAATCATACTAAGATTGCTAACTTGTGGATAGATAGCGCCTTGTACGGGCACATCAAAACAAAAGCGCTGAGCGTTAATACGTAAGTCACTATCTGAGCTACAGTCTTGACCACCGTTTTGTAAAAAGAACTGGTAGTCACTACGCGCAAATTCATCTTTGAGCTTGGCATAAGACATTTTCATCCGTCCCTGAAAGTAGCCATCATTGTTTGGCACCGTAAAGCTCATAGCATTTTCAACGTTGATATTTTTTGGATCGAGTTTAGTCAATAGGCTTATCATTTCAGTACCACCTTGGGTGAGCACGTAGCTATTCTTTTCCCCAACGATGACCATAGTGGCATTAGGCGTTTTTGGCAAAGCACTTGCAGGACGACCAAAGGCGACAATTTGATCTTGCGAGAGGACACTATTGACCGTGTTGGTAGTCGTTCTAGTATTACTCTCTAGTAGCTCATTGGTGGCACAACCAGAGCTTGCCAATAGTGCGCTGAGTGCTGCTCCAGCTATTAAGGTTTTGGTAGCGCTAATAGAGATTTTTTGACTATTGATACTCATGATGCTAATCCTTGTTTGACTATAATTAAATATGATTAAAAGGAATTAACCCTTAAAATGACTATTTTTGCTAGTGTCCTATAACGGTCAGCTTTAGTCCATCTTTTTATCATTTTAATGATCGACTTTAACTAACTTATACGATTGTAGTCGAGTAAAATATTTAATTGTCGCCTATAATCGTAGCGTGGCCACTTGTAGAAATTATAATTGTATTAAGTCAATAGACTGAGAAAGGGTGCGAAAACATGGCGATATACGTGGATTTTATGTGTATAGAGCATAGAGGCTATAAATGGTGTCATATGCTTGCTGATAGCTTGCAAGAGCTGCATGATTTTGCGGAGCTTATCGACGTTGATAAACGCTTATTTCATCGTAATGCCAGCTACCCCCATTATGATATTACAGTCGCGATGCGCTTGATAGCGCTCGATAATGGCGCTATCGCTGCCGATAGAAGAACTATTATTAGCTGTGCCAAGAAGTTAAAAGTTGAATTAAATCGTTTTGAGTAGTAATCCTTTGGTTTAGCCTATTGCATCTCAATTTGTATAAAAAAGAAGAGACTCTATTTAGAGTCTCTTCTTTTTTATAGTTTCATAATATATCATTTAAATACAACTGATCTACTGCTGTAACTGCTGTAACTGCTGTAACTGCTGCAAAATACTTTTAAAATTATCCACCCCTTGTGCACCAGTGACTAGATGACGATCATTAAATATCACCGCTGGTACACCCTGTATGCCTTGTTGTTGCGCCCACTGTTCAGCGGCACGCACCTCATTAGCAAAACGCTGATCCTTCAGCACTGCTACTGCCTCTTCACGATCTAAACCAATTTGGGCAGCAATATCTGCCAATACTGCACTATCAGAGATATTACGATTATTAGTGAAATGCGCTGTAAATAAAGCCTGCTTCAGATCATGCATACGCCCTTGACCATTGGCCCAGTGCAATAGTTGATGCAAGTCAAAAGTATTGTGCATGCGAGTGTCATCGCTAAAATTGAAGTCAAAGCCGACCGCCTCTCCCGCTTCAGTCATACGGACTCTACTCTCCTTCGACTCTTGCTCACTGCTGCCATATTTTTGCGCCACATGCTCGCGCAAGTTTTGACCTTCTGCTGGCATGTTAGGGTTTAATTCAAATGGGTGCCAGTGAATCTCATACTCAGTATTAGTTTCTGCTAATGCTTGTGCCAATTGTCTATAGCCAATGACGCACCAAGGACAAACAACATCTGATACGATGTCGATTTTTAACGGTTGTTGCGGTGTTTGATTTAGCTCACTCATAATAGGTCTCATTATTAATTAATCTATGTTTTTGACAATCATACCTATATTAGCTGTGGCTTATGTTATTGACTGGTTATTATTTTATATAGATTTGAGTTTTTTAATGGTTGTGAAATATACGGGGCATGGGCTAGATATCTTTAATAGTTAGCTTCGTGCTTCGTCCCTCGGCAGGGGCATACTAAATAGTTTGACAAGATAGTCCCTACGCTTGTTATAAACAAGCTATTTATTTAGCCAAGAAAAAAGTCCTTTTTTCTTCTTTTTCTCGCTAGCTACTGTCATACGTTTCTGCCACATATTAATCCAGTCTTGTTGCGGTTGTTTATAATCAAACTCTGTCATAAAATCATAAGGTTCAGAGTAGTTTGATAAAGGCTTAAATTCTATAAGTTCTTTGGGTGCAATTGGACTGTTTATATCTAAATCATAGCCATGTATTGCTGCGATTTTGGCATACAGTATCACCTGCATCTGAAGATAAAAATCAAACCAATTATTACCATCATAAGCTGCCTTTTTTGCTAGTTTAGGTTCAAGTAGTTTGGTTAGTGCCGTTTGCATTGCTTCTACGTCTTTATCACATAAAGCAATATAAAACTCATGGTCAGGTATACGTATAATATCTCGTTTATCCTTGTTATTATCTTCTAAAAAAAACAAGCTACGTTCTTTTAATGCAGTCCAGTCTCCTGCTAATGCCAGCAGGGTATTTTTGTTGAAGAAAGAACGGGTATCTTTTCTATCATAAGGCTCATTGATTTCTACTATTTTATCGCGATGATTTATTAAGTAGTTTATTAAATCAAGATTATCAGACATGATAGCAGCAAAGAAGTTATCGGTATTATAGCCATTGTATGCCCAATAAATTTCTTCCTTACCCATTATTTGTAGTTTGGCTGCCACATAAGCATCTTGTTTAAAAGCATTAATATCAGCGTGTAATAATAAGTCAGAGGAGGCCTTTGCTTCGTAGTGTAGTGGTCAACTAATTTAGGACACCTGATAAGAGGTTTTGATTAAAGTAACGTCTCTCTTTTTCAGCTGGTGGCAAATAATCATTAAAGCGGTGCGGTCTTACGATTTGATAATAACCCCAGATGTAATCAACAATGGCGTTTTTAGCCTCAGCGATATTCTCATAACCGCCCTTTGGCATCCACTCTGTTTTAAAGCTTCTGAAGAAGCGTTCAGTTGGCGCATTATCCCAACAGTTACCTTTTCGGCTCATACTCTGCTTCATATCCTTACAGCCGGCTACTGCGTCAGCGAATTTCTTACTGGTGTAATGCGTGCCTTGATCAGAGTGAAACAGCACCCCACTGGGTTTGAGTCTCGTCTGATACGCCATCTGTAGTGCTTTAGCGGTCAAAGTACTATTGGGTGAGTCTGAGACACTAAAGCTCACCACACGCCGTGCAAACAAATCTAACACTACCGCTAAATAACACCAGCCGCCTTTGATACGAATATAAGTCACATCCCCTGTCCAGACTTGGTTAGGCGCTATCGGGCTAAAATTACGTTCTAAGATGTTGTTAAGCACTCTATGCTCTTGATCAGCGTACTTGTACTTATGTGTCTTAAGTTGGCAACTGACCAACCCCATTTGCTCCATGAGCTTAGCAGCTAAGTAACGCGTCAGTCTAATACTGTGCTCATTCGACAGGATAGCGATAATGGTGCGAGCACCAGCCGAATGCTTTGAATCATTGAATATCTGACGTATCAAGGCTTTGAGTTTGACCCGCTCTATATCAATGGGCTTAGTCTGTATGCCATAGTAATAGCTGCTTCTAATGACACCAAACAAGTCACATAGCTTACGCTTACTCAGTCGTTTGTCCTGCTCTGCAAGCTTGCTTATCAGCGATAGCCGTTCAGGCTGTCCAAGGCTAGCAGAGCTGAGGCCTTTTTTAAGATGTCGCGCTCTATAGTCAGTCGTTTAACTTGTTTGCGAAGCTCTTGTAGCTCTCGTTGTTCATCGGTAAGTGCTAAACCAGTAGCTGGTGCAATGCCTTGCTGCTCTTTATGATACTTGCGTACCCAGTTGTCTAAGGTGGATACACCAACTCCTAAAGACTCTGCTACTTCTGCAACTTTGCGCTCGTGATCAACGACTAAGCTGACGGCTTCTAATTTGAATTCTCGGGTGTATTCGCGGCGTTTGCTGGTCATACTAGTTATCCTATTTGGGGTAGTATAAACCTCTTATACGCTGTCCAGTTTTATTATGCCACTACAAACAAGTTAGAGAAGCCTGATTTTTTATAAGAAATTAGACTTAGTACGCTTTACCTTGAACTGTATATATACGTTTCGTTAAATCAAATTCATGCCAAAAGTCATCTATGATTATGCCAGTAGTATTAAATACCAATCTAACTCCTTTCTCAACTTCCCAATTCCATTTATATACAACATTTATTTCTTTATGATTTATTTCTACATGAGGAAACGGAATAGTTAGAGTGTTAACTCCTTCATTGTTGTATACTTTTGCTAAAAAACTCGTATTGTCTGAATGTCTTTCTTTATTAAAAACAATAAAACAATTAAAATTTTCGAGATAGTCAACTTCATCATATTCAAAATCAATTTTAAAGTTTCTGAGCAGAGCTGCTTTTTCAGAGTTATTAAGTTCCATATTGATTTCCTTATTTCTGTTTAGGCAAAGGTGTCGCAATTCCTATTGGAGTCATAACTTTAGATCTATCTACATCTTCAACCAAAGGCACTACTTGATTACCACCTCCTACGTAAACTTTACCATCACTACCTGTCTGAGGTCCGACTACACTTTCTTGAACTCTAGTACCAGGCTGAATTTGCATTTTTTGAAAAGTCAATTCCAACTTCTTGCACAATATTTATTAACGATAAATACTCGTTGACATCTTCTTCGAAAGTATCTTCATGATAAAAGTTATGTACAATCCAATCTTTTAAGCATGATAGAAAAAAATCATCTATACTAAGGCTAATGCTACGATATATACAGTTTATAAGTGATTCACCGTAATATTCTTCAAGTCGAATGACTGGTAGCATTTCACTAACTTTTTCAAAATTTTCGTAACTAAGGTTGTTATTATTCATAATAAAACCTATTAACCTAATCTTCTCTGTATTTAGGAGTTTTCCATTTTTCTGGCAAATGAGGAAAGTTTACAAACTCCTCATCTATTCTCTCTATATACGTTAATCCATTTATAGCAACATAATCTTCATCAAATAAGTAACTCCATAAATTTAATAAAAATTCTTTATATGCAATACGCTGGTCATTTAAGATTTCTATTTCTTCAATTCCTGGAAGATGAGCATTAATCGGTATAGCTCTATTTGATTCAATTATTTGTCTTAAGCTTGTTTTGTATAGCTCATATCCCTCGTTGTAAATTCTTTCTTTCTTGATGATTAATTTGCACAGCCATTTTTCTAATTGATCCTTATCTGTGAAGTCTGCATCATAGTAGTTTTCATATTCTTCTGCGCTCAAGTAATGCTCTAATGCATCATCTGTAAGGTCAAAAAGTTTATTTGCTATGTGGCGAGGTGAGTACTCTTTGATAACTTTTTCGCTATCTAATGTTAAATTATTCATTTTTTAATGTAACCTTCGTTTAAATTAGGATATGCCGTATATGACTTTCCTGTTTTATCTATACCCACTGTAGCAACATTACTCCATCTATATTGACCAGCAGGGACTCTATTAATGGCATTGGTGGTATTTTTACCCATATACCCTTCTCCAACAGACTTATTAAAAGTAATATCTACTAGTCGATCTGGATAATCATTAGGATTAGCAGCATACAACCTTTCAGCCTTCTCAATTGCTGTTTTCATATCAGCTGAGTTAAAGAATCTAGAGGCATTAGCAAAAATTGGTTTTCTGCCAGTTGTACCAGTCTCAGGATTAATACCTTTCATTGCGCGATCATATTGCTGTTGTAGAGTTGTATAGGGCCCATGTTTTGTATCATAATGCGGATTATAAGTTCCATTAGCTATATCCGTTTTTTTCTTTTGAGCAACCCATGCATCAGATTTACTATTTGGATTCCCACCTAGTACATTGGGTAGATCAGTATTTTGATTATTTTCTATTCTTTGAGCATCAATTTTCTTTTGTTCTACAGCTTTTAATTTACCCGTTTTTTGCATCGCCTTTAGAGCATTAGCAGAGGTGCCTCCTATTACTGTAGTTGTGACGCCCATTCCTACAGCATCCTCAAGCTCACCTCTCATTTGACCTGCAAGTCTTGGATTATTTTTTATCGCGTTGTTATAGTCACTTTTCCATTGAATGATAGCTGCTCTCATATCTTGACCCGCTTTATTCGGATCGGTTAAGACGTTTATCATACCTCTAAAGGAATTAGTAATTGCATTTTTTGGATCAGCAGCGAATTCTGCTAACGATTCACCTGTCTTAACAATGCTAGATCCTACAGAGTCTCCCTTACCTTTTATAAAAGCTGCTTGATCTGCGGTGCTATTCGGAAAAATCGCTTTTGCTTGACTTGCTAAAGCTCTCATTTCAGCATTAGTAGAGGCTGCTTTATTCCCATTATAAGTCCAATTATCCGTATCATAATCAAAACTCTCAGGATTTTTGACATAAGCCTCTATCAGCGTATCATCATTGGTATCAATCAGCTCCTTATTCTCAGCTTGAGTGATAGCATCTTTGCCATCGCCCAAAGCAGGCTTATACTTATCTATCTCATCTTGATTGGCATCCATACTGGCTGAGACGTTTAGGTCAGCAGCGATACCTGCTAGATTAGCTAGTGTCTCACTACTACCGCCTCGTACATGATCAAGCTCATGGGCTGTGGTTTTGATGACGTCTTCTCTATTACTAATATCACCATCTATAGCAACCAGTTGACCATCGGTTGCACCTTTGGCACGTAGTTCTTGAGTAATTCTTGTGATAATAACATCGACACTGACGCCCGTGCTGTCAGCCAATGCTTGTAGAGCAGCTTGACTGTTCAGTAGTCCGTCATAATCGCCTTGTTGATAGCCTTGTAAGACTGCGCCAATCTCAGGGTTATTTTGAATGGCTTGTGCCATTTTAGCAGGGGCTTTTAGGCCTTGAATGGCTTGAGAGAGGGTTTGGTTTTGGCTTAGAATATTACCTGCGGTAGCAACCCCTTGTACACCAGCTGCGGCAGTTATTTTGCCCGTGGTTTTAATATTCTTTCCAAGCTCTCTTTGCTCTTTGGCAATCTCAGCTCGACCTGCACTTTGGTTTTGAAACGACAAAGCAAAACAGATAAGAAAGTATGGCCTGTAGATTTATGTTTTTTAGTAGTCATGAAATATGCGGGGCATGGGTTATTGTTCTACAAGAGTTAGATTTGTACCTCGTCCCTCGGTGAGAGCCTTGTTTTGCGCTTAAACAAAGTAGTATTCTGCTATTTTATATTCTTGAGACGCTAATTGTCGCAAGCTCTGCCTAGCTTATAGGTCTCAAATTACAAAATTAAACATTAAAAATATTCCAATAGTTTATTAATGTCTTTAGAGAAAATATTACCTTTATAGTTTCTCATAAGAGTATTTATTTCTTTCAAATTTTGCTCTTCTTCATTTTTAAGCCAGTTTTCTTTACTAATCAATTTGAGATAGTTTTTTATAAAATTAAACTCATAAACATTCCACTTCTCAAGATAAAAAGTACGCAAATCTATAACTATGCCTTCCACAATTCCGTTAAGCAATATAAAAGAAAAATTAGAGTTTATTAACAACTTACTAAACTTAACTTCCTTGAACCTAAGATTTCTACAGAAAAAAATCTCCTCTGTTTCATCACTAATTAAACACTCTTTCCAAGAGAACGTATTACTAATATTTTTTCGAAAACAAAGATTTCCCCTCAAAAATTTACTAGGTTCTTTTATTTTAAACAAACTAACGCTATCAATGTTTTCAGCATATATAAAATATATTAGTCTTTTAGATAGAGAATCAAATCTGATGAATGTTTCCGATCCATATAGATCAGGTATATTACCTATTGTCTTATCAAGGAAACTGACGAAAGGTAACTCTACAACTTTTGAATTCAACTCTATTACTAATCCTGAAGTATCTAAAGTTATGGAAGTATCTAGATTATCGTAAACTTCCTTTTCTACAGTAGCTTTTATATCAAAAATATTTATTACTTCACACATAAAACCACCTTTTTCTAAAAAAATCTAAACAACATACATTCTATGTATAAAACACTTAACATTAATAAATTTTCACATTAATGTAATATTGATGTAAATTTTTTAATGCTGTATATTTCATTAGTCAAAATACTAATATAAATTCATCTAAATAATATTAAATACAGACTGATCAAAATTCTATTAACTTACCTCACTTTAATTGCAGGTGGCAAGTTTGAACCGTTTGGTCTAGGAATTTTACCTTGAATAATCATTTCTTCAGTTACAGAGACTCCAGGATCATCAGCTTTACCACCAAATATAGCTTTTCCACTTTCACCTCTTGGTCCACTTTTTCCGTAACTGGTAATTAACTTGCCTCTACTAGAACCATTACCAGCCGTTACTACTACATTACCATCTTTTAAAAAAATTAAATTACCATTGGTAGCAAGAAAAACGCTATCTGGTTTGCTAATTATATCTTTCTCTAATGAGTTTTCTAAACGACCATGGTAGGTTCTGGCGTAGTTGACTTTGTCGTTAGTAGCTTCAGAAATGGTCTTATTCACACTTTTTTGAGTTCTTTCATCAACTTCACAACAATCTGCATTGTGAACCCAAATGCCCATCTCACCGATATGGTAAGTAGAGAAATCTTGTACTTCAAAGTTATAAACCGTATCAGTCTTCTCTAAAGCCATTTGACCAATAACGGTAGCTGTCACCTTGCCACGCTTATCTAACAGCTTCATCCCTGACTCTAGGATAGATGCCTTACGCCAGCCTTGACCGTCAATCCAGAACGGATGCTCTTCTGTTGTGTTGATGGTTTCCTCTAAACCACTATCATGCTTTATCTTAACTTCAAAGATAGCAGCATCAGGTGTGACTTTAGTTGCAACTACAGGACGATAATCGTATTTATCACCAAACTCTTCTCTTGACCAAACCAGTTCGCCACGGTCTATTGTTTCGATTGGTTTTGTACCGTGAATTGTGTGAATTAAAGTACCTGCGGTAAAGCAAACCCCTCCAGTACAGTTTTGAGCAGCTTTCTGAGCATCTACTTGTTGTGCTGCTATGACGAAAGATTTAATAAAATTATCATCATCATCCTCGATAGTTTTATTTTTATCACTTTTAGATAGATCCCAACTTCCACCAGCACCACCGCCCCCGAATCTACCATCCTCAAACGCATCCCCAGCATCCTGCTGAGCCTCTAACTTCTCTTTATTGTTGGCTAGTTGCTCTTGCTGCGCTTTGGCATCATTAGTAGCAGTAATT
This sequence comes from Psychrobacter sp. M13, assembly GCF_030718935.1. Lineage (NCBI taxonomy): Bacteria > Pseudomonadati > Pseudomonadota > Gammaproteobacteria > Moraxellales > Moraxellaceae > Psychrobacter > Psychrobacter sp. M13. The sequence continues at coordinate 947,389 of NZ_CP132194.1, read as the reverse complement.
GGTCTTGGTGTGATAGTCGTGCGCTCTTCTGCAATCGCGTCACTGTTTGCCCATTTTCCAAGGTTAAAGGCGCTGTTACCTGTTTGACCCATGACATCAGCTGCAAATTCTCCTTGACCGTTTTGATGAGCACCTTCATGATTAATGAGTTCAACCACATTACCCATACTATCGGTAGCAATATAAGTATCTGTACCGTTGATAACGTTGGTTGTGCCTCGAACACTATCGCCATTTACGTTGCGCAGATCATCTACTAGACTGATTTGCGTACCGTCAGCATCAGTGCCTTTAGTGATAGCGGTATTGAAGTTATTAAGCGTATCTTGGTTATCAATGCTATTAGTCAGCTCGCCTTCTTGTATGGCTTCAACCGTAGCAGCAAGGTTAACAGTATTATCGCTTATACCTGTTTCTAGATTGTTGATGAGTTGGGTGACGTTGTTTTGGGCTTTATCAATGCCTGATTTATTAAGACTATCAGGGTTGCTATTGCCTTTGTCTAGTAAGCCCACTGCGATAGAGGGCACGGCAAGCCCAGATATGACGACAAAAAAAGCTACGATACATGAAGTATCGTAGCTTTTTACGTTATTAGAATATTTGGTTCTTATCAGTCGTTTTCTATAAGCTTAAACTACATTTAAATATTCGTTCATAAAAAACTCATAAACGTGTTTTTCAGCAAATACTGTTAAAATGACTTTAGAGCTACCTCTTTCCCAATAAAGTATTTGCCATTCATCGTTTCCTAATAAATTAACAGTAATGCAATTATCTCTTGCTTTAGTATCTCCCAATGACCATGTAGCTATACTACCTAACTCCATCTCGGGATAAATGATCGTCCTATCAAAAGTCTCTTCAACTAATTTCACATTAGCTATAAAGTCTGTATAACTTTCTAAAGGCATCAACATAATTTGCATCGCTTTTTTTAGTTTTTCAGCGCTGGTATACCAATGGTTTCGTAGGGGGTGCGTACTCGGATTGATAGTAGGCAAGGGTTTACCTATATTTCTATATTGATCTAGAAATATTTGTACTAAAAAAAATCCAGGTTCATACGTAGATATTAATTTCAATTTGTTATTATCAATTTTACAGATATACGTCTTCTGATCAATTTTTGGTACTGCTACACCGTTTATAATCGAAGTACCAAAAACTCCAACTCTCAGGAAATCAATTTCATAGTTTTTAAAGAAAAAACTATTTTGAATATTTGGTCCATTTTGTAATTGATCCTTAATTTCTTCATTTGATTTCATTTATATATCCTAGTCTTTGTAAGTTTACAATATTACTTTCAAGTCTATCTCCAGTTAATGGATCTACTAATTCTTGCGTGATTTTATCTTGTTTTCCTGTACCAGGATTATCAAACCACTCACTTGCATTACTTCTATTAGTATCAAAAGGTTTTAAAACTTCAAACTTAACTTCTATATAATCACTTTCGTTATAAGGTATTGCTCGACCCCCAAAAGATACACCATCTGGCGACGTATAGCCGCCTCTATCTTTCGAAGGATCATAGCTGCCGACATCGGTAGATTCACCTTCCTTAAAGTAGTTATTAGCATCGCCAATACTGTTGGTTTGGTAGCCTACATTAATGGCATTTAAAGCGACATCGCCTTTGGTATCGATACCCGTATCAACGGCGAGGCCACCCGTCTGCATGTCTTTGAGAAGAGCTTCTAAGATTTGAGGCAATATAAATATCTCGTAAAATATTAAACCAAGCTCATGGCTAGGTCTAAGTGTATAATTTAACCTTACAATTACTTTACATAACTACTATTTCATAACTTCGTTTGATCGTACTGTTATTAACTCTATTTATTTTTTGCCATCGACATACTTTTTGACCATTTCGGGTAAAAGAAAATAATAATATTCTTTAAAAAACATAGGCATACTCACATAACTTCCATATCTCTCAAATATCGTTTGCCAACCTTCAGCACCGATATTGTCACGAACATAGTTGTGACTATCTACAATATCTCGTTTATACCCAACAATTTGAAGCGGTAAATCAAAATCAATTAATAAAAAGAAATTCTGAGTATTATCAAAGATAATAAAAGGGGTATTTATATGAATTTGACCCAAATGATATATCACATCTTCATTTACAGTAGGACACTTTATAAAACAGCATTTATCCCTATCTGTTGAAGCTACAAAAATATTACCCTCTAAGTTTTCTTCTATAATTTTCATGCAAATGTCACCGGCTTCTAAACCATTATCTAAATCGTCTCCTAACTCATAAGGTAATGTAAAGTAATTAAAATCTTGATTAAGTGTAGGCTTGACATCTTTATCACCTTTAACAAAATAATGTTCTAAATTAAATTGGTTTGCATTTGTTACGTTAAGTAACTCACAGTCCTCATTTGTTATCATTTTTCTATCTGTTGCCCAGTAATCAGACTCAAGATAGTATTTATCACTGCCTAATTCATAAAATCCCATCATGTACACCTCATTCATATACAACTATTTGTAAGTAAGTTCGATTACTATTAGATCTCTTGCAAAAGTACCAGTTTGTTTACTTCCACTAACGCAGTCACAAGGGCTAGCAATGGCTTATGCAAGAGGTCTATTTAACTAAGCTTATGACTGCCACTTTTTAAACCTTTAATTAGGAGTATCTCCTTTAATTTTTGGATTTTTCGCATCAGGTTTAATTACTGCCCAACCCGGTCTCTTTGTACTTCCCCTAGCAGGATAAGTTTGTACTACAGTTCTGTCGGGTAAAGTAATTATTACAATACCATTGCCTTTATCATCAACTTTAGCTCCTTCAATATTACTTATATTTTCAACTAACTCTTCTTGTGTGCCCGGAAGTTGATAGCCCTTAGTTCCCTCATCACTTGGGACGGCATCTGCTAACACCTCATCTAATTCATCATTACCCGTTTTTGGACTATCATCAGACTTAAATATACCTACTACTTTATCCACCGTATAAGCATTAATCATTTTCTGGGCAATTATAACAGCTGCTAAAGCCTTACCAGTTGAATCAACAGCTTCACTCACTCCATTAACGAGCTTTTCAGGGCAACTTACTGCTACACAAGCGGCTCCAGCTGCAGCCGCCCCACCAGCGGCAACAGCTTTTCCGCCAAGGATAATTGGCAGAGCAACTTCTTGCTTAGGAACAGCATTAGACTCAAGTGAATTCTCAACCTGTAATCTTTTAAGCTCATTATCAAAGATAATCTGCTCTGCAGGTGTGAGAGTATCTCTTAGCTTATCAATTTCTTTAGCGATTTGAATGGCATTATAAACCTCTTTACCTGTCTCATAACCTAGTGCCGCTGCACCTGCTATGTCTTTGCCTGTTTGTTTAACATTTCCAGCCAACCCCTTTTGCTCATCGATAATCTCAGCTCGACCCGCATTGGTAAACACTCTCGTATCGATACCCGTATCAACATCAAGGCCACCAGTCTGGATGTCTTTGATCACAGTTTCAGCGTTAAAGGCATCACGGTTGACACCTGCTAAGCTGTCATTGCCTGTGCTGGCGTCACTAGTAACAACAGCCCCTTGTCCGATAGTGGCACGAGTTTTACTTTCAAACTCTTGACCAGTATTACCGAGCTGGAGACCGACATTGTTCAGACTCTTACCTGTAGCCGTGCTACCTATGCTTAGACTGCCGCCGATGCTGGTCTGTTCTCGAGTTGCGGTGTTGATAATATCTTTGGTGACTAGAGTCCCTGTGGTGAAGTTCAGATTGCTGTTAGTTTGGGTGCCATCGCTATCGGTGTTTATATTAGCGATGATGCCACCGATGTTAGTGGTGCTGCCTGCGGTTAGGCTGTGATTGTCATCATTGTAGACGATACCGCTTTGCTCGGCGGCGGTTATGCTTTGACTGCTACCACTGGCTTTATTGGCACCGATACTGCCACCGCTTGGAATACCGTTGTTAAAGTTGATGCCTAGGTTGCCCCCTGAACTTTTATTGCTTTGACTTTCGCTGTTTTGCACGGTCTCGATGTATAGGTTGTCTGTAGCGTAGCTGCCGCCATTTGCATTGATGCGTCCGCCTGTTAAGTTGGTGGTATCGGCATAGCCATTAAGCTCACCTACGTTTAGCTCGCTGTTGGTAAAGGTAGTGCCTTGGGCTTGGGATTGGCTTTGTTGGGTGCTGATGCCAAGGCTTGCACTGCCTGTGGTGCTGATACTGCCCGTTTGGCTATTGGTTTTGCTGGTACTGGTACTGCTACTGGTGTTGGTACCTGCACTAAGGTTGAGGCTGCCAAGGTTGTCGATGTTGAGCTGTCCGATATTGCCTTGGAGTCCGACGCCAGTAAAGTTATCACCAACAAAGGTAGCATTAGCGCCATTGACTTCTGTACCCTGCCATTTGCCTTGGGTTTGGGTGTCGTTACTAGTAGTTTGGGTGTTCTCAACGTTAGCTGAAGCACTAAAGCCTAGGGTGCCCGCAGTATTAGCAGCACCAGCGGCGACACTACCTAGATTAATTTGTGCGTTAGCTAGGTTAAGGGTGGCAGCAGCTAGGTTGATCTCATAGTCTTTGATGGCATCTTGACTTAGCTCACCACGTGATACTCTGTCTTTGGCGTCACGAAGGTTGTTCTTAGCAGCGGCGAGGGCAGAGCCTGCTTCTTTGACTTGTTCGCCCGCGCTTACTAAATCTGCTGCTATATGATGGACTGACGCACTGATTCGGGTAGTATCGGTTTTATTGCTTTGGGTGACGGTTTGGGTGTTTTCGATACCGCTTAAGACGGTGGTTTTAGCGCCGATCAGTAATTTGCCCGTCTCTTCATTAGCATTGAAGGTGGCATTGATGGTGTTGAGGCTACCCTCTGTCATATCCCCAAGGACGATGATGTTGTCGCTGTCAATGGTGACGCCTTGATGAGTAGTGGTGGTGGTGACGGTTTTATCATCGCCATCGGTACGAACGACTGCACTAAGCTGTAGACTGTCGCTGTTAAGCTTAATACCTTCACCGCCAATGGTTTCTTCTTGACGTCGTTGGGTGGTCGTGTTTGTACTTGTCGCCACCCCTAACTCAACATTATTTCCCAGTACATAGGTGCTGCCACCTGCTTGAGTCGCTTTAAACGAGGTGCCATCAGCTTTGACATTGTTACCACCGGCAAGGATGTTACTGCCTTCAAGCTTTGATGCCGCCTCGGTAGTATGATTGCTAGTGTCTTCACTACTTTTACTAATCGTCATACCGTCAGTAATACCTAACGCGCCGCCGACGACACCTACGGCTTGCATGCCAATCTTGGCAATGCCTTTATAGGACTTTTGCTTATTATCCCATGTTTTCTCTTCAAGCTTTATCTTGCCAAAGGTGAGATTGTCGATAGAACCTGATTCGATGATAGGTTTGCCGTTGTCATCTAATCTTAAGTTGCCTTGAGTGTCAGTTGCGAGGGTAGCGTCGCCTACTTGTAGGTTGCCCTCTCTTGCTTGTAGGCTTGCTGCATTCACATCGACGTTTTGACCATTGATATAGACGCTACCACCACTGATGCCAGTCTCATTGAGCGTCTCGCGCTCGTAGCCTTTTTGTTGCCCAGTACCTTTATAGAAATTACTAGTAGTGCGATTGGTGTTTTTGGCTGATTTGTCGACAGCGGATTGAACCGTGACCGCCCCTTTCATTGCAGTCACTTCTGCCGCTTGTGCCGCGTTTACATTAGCACCTATGAGACTGACATTACCTTTATTGGAGCTAATAACGACATTATCGCCTGTGATATTACTGGTCACTGCAGTATCACTAAATTTACTCTCATGCTCAGTATATGTCTTTTTTCCATACCATCTTTTTTTCGTCCAACTACGAGTACCCTCACTACTTGTCTCGTCTCGCCCTTCATTAAAGATGACATCATTGCCAGCACCAATAATAGTGTTACCTGTCTCATTTATGATTTGCGTGACCGTGCCAGTAACGTTATTACCTGCTGTAATACGAACTTCGCCTGATTGATTGTGTAACTGCGTACCGACATCAACCCTACGCCCAGAATTATTGATCCCATTATGATCGGTAAAGTCGCTCACATTGGTGTTTTTTACGGCGTTGAAGGCGATGTTATTACCGGCCCCAAGCTCGATGCCTGTCTTTGCATTGACGCTTGCATTAGTCAGCGTGATATCATTGCCCGCTTGCATCTCAATACGGTCAGCATCTAAGCGGCTGCCTATGCTGGTACTACGCTCAGAGTGGCTGTCTCTTTGGGCAGATGTACTATAAGAGTCATTTTTATCCTGCTCTGTACCGTTAAGTAGGCTGATGTCTTGTCTGGCATCAAGAGTAGCAAGTCCACCAGCTTCGATATCTGCTGCAACACCGCTGATATTATTAGCTGACATGGTCAGATTACCCGCGCTAACAAGCTTGCTGCCTGTATCTTTTGAATGGCTGGTATTTCGATAGTCACGATCACTGTACTGATGGGTTTCACTGCTACCAATATTAAGGGCATTTAGATTAATGTTTTCTCCAGCAACGTATTCAGAGCTGCCAATATAGTTATTAACCTTGGCACCCGTTATATTGATATCTTTGCCTGCAATGATACTTAAGGTATCATCACCTAGGATAGCTGAGTCTTTATTGCCTACGGTTAAAAAGCATGGCCTAGAGATTTGAGTGCTTTAATGAGCTGGAAATATGCAGGGCATGGGCTATTTTTCTTTAATAGTTAGCTTTGTGCCTCGTCCCTCGGCAGGGGCAAGTACAGTTTTGCAGTTAGATAAAGAAATCTTATTAAATATGTTTAAGATTCTGTATGTAGCAAGCTCCATTCAGCCTAAATGCTTCATAAAATGCATAATACTTATTTTAATACTGAAAAGCCTCTCCATAATCTCTAAAATCAAAAAAGCCTTCCTGCCTTGACAATAAATGAGCTGCGTATTTATCTATTGCTTCTGCTGGGTTGATAAGTTTCTTAATACTATAAACATCTTGGTCTTGGATAAAAAACATATGCTTTTGAATATGATTACTGATAGAGAATAATTGAAAGTTCTTCTCTTGCTCTAAACCATTAAACCTAGTATCGATTAAAGCACGAAGTTGAAAATGAGTTTCATAACTATCATCATCTTCATAATCTACTAAAAATGGCTGTTGAAACTTTTCTTCTAAAAAGGCTACTTTTTCACGAGCTTTCTTACTCTTTCCTTCAATATCTGGACAGAGTGATACTAACGGTGGGTTATTACTTGATGGTAAAGCACTTGCGGCTAATGGCCCATAGTTTACTCCGTCGGAAATATACCAACCTGCGCTATGCCACAGCCACGAATGAATAATCTCTATGGGGAAATTGAACTCATTTCTTTGAGCATGCTTATCAATGTAAGGCGTATATCCTAAAAATACAATAATGCCATTGATATTGACCCCAAACGCTGTAATATCTGAAAATATTTCTGGAATATCTGTTCTTTGGATAGCATAAAAGAACTTTTCTTTAACCTGAGATAACACTGCATAAGTATTAGGTTGAGTGTCCTTAAATGGCTTAAAGAAATAGTCATGAAAGCTTAAATTCTTAGGTTTAGCATTCTTAAAGTTGAGTGAATTAAATTCAATTTTTGTTTCATCTCTGTTTTTGATATAAACATCATCGATACTCAATTTCTCTAGATCATAGTAAATCTCATCAAACTCATTAAGAATATGTGTATTCATTTTATTTACCTTCTTTAACTTCGATAGCTTTTAAAATTTTGAGTCGAATATCTTTTTGAATTTCTAGAATATGTGCTTTGTATTCTGCATTAATCGGTATTGGCGTACCTCCTTTATTTCCATATTGTACCCAACCGCCATTTGAGTATTCTACTTTACTGCCTTTGGATCCATTCAAATAACCAGGTATAGGCATTAAATTATCACTAGAATTGATGATATTATTTAATTCAGAAGTGGTTAAGTCTTTACCTGCTAATCTTTTAGCTTCAGCTCTTGGCAATACATGATCAACCTGTGGTTTTACATCATCAGGAAAGTTCTTTAATTTACCATCAAATGGATCTAGATATCTGACCTTGTTTGTTTTTGAATCAACCCAACCTGCTGCTTTGAATTTTGGTTCAATGGCACCCCAGTTGTCAGTGAAGTCACAACAATTTGCATTGTGCACCCAAAGGCCTATTTCACCAATATGATAAGTATGGAAGTCCTGCACTTCAAAATTATAAACCGTTTCATTCTTATCTAAAGCAGTTTGGCTAATTATTGTCGCAGTAGCTTTACCATTTTTATCTAACAGCTTCATCCCTGCTTCTAAGACAGACGCTTTACGCCAGCCTTCACCGTCAATCCAAAACGGATGCTCTTCTGTGGTATTAAATGTTTCTTCTAAGCCGTTGTCGTGTTTTATCTTAACTTCAAAGATAGCAACGTTAGGTGTAACCTTAGTGTCAATGACAGGTCGATAATCATATTTGTCACCAAACTCTTCTCTTGACCAAACCAGTTCGCTACGTTCAATTGTTTCGATTGGTTTTGTACCATGAATAGTATGAATTAATGTACCTGCGGTGAAGCATACTGTACCACTACATACCTTGCTAAAGTCTAAATTTTTAGTTGCCCCTGCTTGCTTAATAGAAGTACCTTTGATTACAGGAAGATTTGAACCTATATTTGTAGAAGGCAAGTCAGAAGCTGCACTTTTGCTAGCCTTTCTACTAGCAGCTAGTTTAGCAAGATAAGCAGAACTATACTGCTTGACTACTCTACCTTTATTTGAAATTATAATACCACTTTTGCCTATACTAACGACCATATTGGCAGTTGAACCCGACCCAGCCATCAAAGGCGTAAAAATATGGATTGCAGCATCTTCTACATCAAATCCTAATGTCTTAGACATACTTTTTACGAATTTATCAAAATCTTTCTCTGTTATAGGTCGAGTTTTAGTTCCCCATACATTTTTCATATCCTCCCACTCACCAGAGTAACCAGGTACAGTACCGTCGTAGATTCCACCATCCTCAAACGCATCCCCAGCTTCCTGCTGAGCCTCTAACTTCTCTTTATTGCTTGCTAATTGCTCTTGCTGCGCTTTAGCATCATTAGTAGAAGTAATTGGTCTTGGCGTGATCGTCGTGCGCTCCTCCGCGATAGCGCCACTGTTTGCCCATTTACCAAGGTTAAAGGCACGGTTGCCTGTTTGACCCATGACATCAGCCGCCGCTTCTCCTTGTCCGTTTTGATGAGCCGCGTCATGGTTGATGACTTCAACCACACTACTCATGCTACTAGTATCAATAAAGGTGTCTTGTCCTGTATCAACGTTGGTGGTACCTCGTACTCGTATGCCGTCTACATTACGAGGGTCATCGACAAGACTAATTTTCGTCCCATCAGCATCAGTGCCTTCGGTAATGGCGGTATTGAAGTTGTTGAGGGTGTCTTGGTTGTCAATACTATTAGTTAGCTCACCTTCTTGTATGGCTTCTACAGTCGCGGTAAGAATAATAAATTAAGAATAAAAAAAGCTACGACATAAATTCTTATGTGGTAGCCTTTGAATAAATTCTGAATTTTGGAAAATGTTTGATGCGCTGGACAAATTAGAGACCAGACTCAATACGTGAAAATAATATTTTCAAATTATCTTATAATATAAATTTCAATTCAAATTAACTGATCATTCTCCAAAACTTTCATAGACATTGTCATCTAAGTCGTTACAGTTGAAAGGTTTGGTTAAATCAAAAGCCTCTAAAGCTAATAAAAATTCGTTTGGTGGACGATAATTATGTTCAGTAATATAGTGATAGAGTAAAGTGGGGAATATGTAGATGAAATTTCCGTCAATACTTGGTATTTCCATAGTATTTAATCCTAATTGAACACCCTTTGGGTTATCAGACTGATCATTCTCATCGAACAGACCGATTTTTTCTCCACAATAAGGACATTCGAATATTGGTCCTCGAACTAATCCACTGTGAACAACAATGCCACTCGGATGTGTGTAATGAAACATATCTTGCTCTCTCGCAAGTAATGTTAGATATCGAAGTTTTTCCACTAAATTTTGGCTAACCTCACCTTTTGTGAAATCATAAGACTTATCCAACCAACCAATGTTAAACATATTCGAGTAGTTATCATCGTACATATAATAGTTTTCTAAATCAGGATAATACATAATTTGCCTCTGTTAGCGTTTAATAGTTTCAGTACAGGTAGCTAAAGGAATACAACCTTTATTAGGCTTTAGTATCTGATCAAGATTTGTCGTCACTCCTACTGTAGTAGAGTTTTTATGGATCGTTAGTCTTTCAGGTGGGCTGATACTATAATTAGGCATAGTAGATCCAGGCTTATAAACCTGTAGCTCTTTAACTTCATTTTTTAGTCTAGTCAGAGCTCGTCCAGTTATGTTATTTTGTTTAGCCCAATCCTTTGCCATTTGTACTCTCTGATTAGCATTAACTCGACCTAATTTATCAGCATTAACGCCTTCCATAAAACGTCCAGTAGTATCACTAATTTTTGTATTAAATGGCGCAGTTATAACAGTAGTACCTTCAGGTACAATTAACTCTCTATTAGCAGTCATTCTAAAATCATAATATCCATGACCTGATATTGCCTGACCATTTCCTCCATGAATAACTTCTTTAGCATTTCCTGAACCATTATTATCTCCTAATACACCTCTTGATTCAAACTTACCCGTTTGTTGCAATGTTTTTAGAGCATTAGCTGAACCTCCAGTTAATACCGTACTAACCACTCCAAATCCTACAGCATCCTCAAGCTCACCTCTCATTTTACCGGCAAGTTTTGGGTTGTCTTTCAAAGCTTTGTTGTAGTCGTCTTTCCATTGAATTATGGCTGCTCTCATCTCTTGACCCGCTTTATTCGGATCAGTTAATACGTTTATCATACCTCTAAACGAATTAGTAATCGCACTTTTTGGATCTCTAGCAATTTCTACTAATCCTTGCCCTGCATTAACAACACTAGAGCCAAAAGCAGACTCTTTCCCCGCCTTATAAGCTTCTTGATCAGCAGTACTGTTCGGAAACAACCTTTTTGCTTCATTATTTAAAGCTCTCATTTCAGCGTTAGTAGAGGGCGCAGAATTTCCATTATAAGTCCAAGTATCCGTATCATCCTCAAACGCATCCCCAGCTTCCTGCTGAGCCTCTAACTTCTCTTTATTGCTTGCTAATTGCTCTTGCTGCGCTTTAGCATCATTAGTAGAAGTAATTGGTCTTGGCGTGATCGTCGTGCGCTCCTCCGCGATAGCGCCACTGTTTGCCCATTTACCAAGGTTAAAGGCACGGTTACCTGTTTGACCCATGACATCAGCCGCCGCTTCTCCTTGTCCGTTTTGATGAGCCGCGTCATGGTTGATGACTTCAACCACACTACTCATGCTACTAGTATCAATAAAGGTGTCTTGTCCTGTATCAACGTTGGTGGTACCTCGTACTCGTATGCCGTCTACATTACGAGGGTCATCGACAAGACTAATTTTCGTCCCATCAGCATCAGTGCCTTCGGTAATGGCGGTATTGAAGTTGTTGAGGGTGTCTTGGTTGTCAATACTATTAGTTAGCTCACCTTCTTGTATGGCTTCTACAGTCGCGGTAAGATTAACAGTATCATCACTCATACCTGTTTCTAGATTGTTGACGAGCTGAGTAACGTTGTCTTTGGCTTTATCAATGCCTGATTTATTAAGACTATCAGGGTTGCTATTGCCGTTGTCTAAGAGTCCCGCTGCGATGGAGGGAACGGCTAGTCCCGCAGTGCCAGTAATAGCAACAACGCCTTTAACATTCTTCCCAAGCTCTCTTTGTTCTTTGACAATCTCCTCTCGACCTGCACTGGTAAACACTCGGGTATCAATACCCGTATCTACCGCAAGACCACCCGTCTGCCTATCTGTAATGATGGTTTCAGTGTTGAAGGCATCACGATTGACACCTGCTAAGCTATCTTGTCCTGTGATCATGTCACCCGTGACCACAGCGCCTTGTCCAATAGTAGCAAGCGTTTTACTTTTAAACTCTTGACCTGTATTACCAAGCTGAAGACCGATGTTATTGAGACTAACGCCCGTTGCGGTTTTACCTGTGCTAATACTGCCACCGATGCTCTTTTGTTCTTGGGTTGCGGTGTTGATAAGATCTTTGGTGACTAGAGTGCCTGTGGTGAAGTTGAGCGTGTCATTGGTTTAGTTAAGCCAAATAAAAAAGCTACGATACATGATGCATCGTAGTTTTCTGATCTAATTGCGCTTAACTTTTATGTGTTACGACACTTACTCACAGACTCATTCGCTTATCTACTAACTGTTCACAAAATATAGGGTTTAATTTAGTCGTAATCAAAAAATGACTGTCTTTAGATAAAGAATAAAACATATCTTCTTTTAAGTAATATGTCATATAAGAGGATGGCACATCTAAGGTGTAAGCTTCGTTTTTTCTTAAAAATTCAATATTTTCTTATTGACTAAATTTTCTTTTGTATAAATCCTATTACCTATTTTTTCTAAACAATACAAAGACGACATAAATAGTAGGCTTTTGATATCATGCCAAACTAATGAAAGTAATAACCTGCCCTATACTTATTGCCATCCCATTTAGTCTGCTTATCAGCTTTTATATCTCAAGGGAAAAGTAGATAGTCGCAATAGTGATTTAAAGAATTACCTGATAACTCTTCTAAATCAAATACAATCTTTCTTTTATCATTATCTATACACCACGTTTTAATATTACCTAAGCTAGGTAATACTTTTTCTACGTCTTCGATAGGCACATAAATCTTTGTATTAAACTTCTTAGAAATTGTTTGTAAAAAGTTCATTATGTCAAAAGAGCTAATTTGAAGTTCAGTCCCTACGTATAGCAATGCTCTAATCTTTACATCTTTAAAATCATAAACATCATCTGTTTTCATATAAAAAATAGACATGGATATATCAAATTTATCATCATTATGACGATGCTCTATGGCTCCATATTCATCATCGATATCAAAAATTATATTCGAGGTGGGAAACCTTTCTATCATCAAGTCTTTTAACTCATTAATATTAAATTCATTTTCAAATAAAATATTATAGTATCCATCCAGTTCATCTTGTTGCATTGTATACCTCTGCCGCTCTATTAAAATCATTCTGATTGAAGTCTGGACGACCAGACAGATTAGTACGTGTTTGATTGATATTGCCCTTATTCCTGACAATTTGTTGTAAATTCTTATACTCTCCTCGAGATAATCTAAACATTTCATTTGGATTACGTGATGATACAGGAATTAGACTGTCCGATGTGTTCGGACCTCCTCCGGCGTGTGTCTGATATGTTCTGCCATTTATCTCAATTTGCCTTTCACCGCTTGGTCCTCTTGATGGTTGACCTCCACCTAGCCTTATTTGGATAATATCATGTTCCATATTGACACGGCTACTGACCACTGTATTAACGTCTCTAACTAGTACATTTTTACCACCAACACTATCTACCTTATGTCTTTTGTTAGGATTCTGGACATTAGGTCTTATAGCCTCCCATGCATTTGCGTCTGGGTTAGAAGAAGAGTTGGTTCTCTGTCCTCCACTACCACCAAGTTCTATGTTTAACTGGACAGGACGCTGTGCTGTTTCTCGCTGAAATGCTCGATAAGCAGCTTCAGGATTAGGATATGTTCTTCCTGACGATTGCAGGAATCTACTTAATGCCTGATATTCTAATACCTCAGCTTGAGAAATTTGATTGTTTGGACGTGCTGTAGAAATCCCTCTGAAATTAGGTAAATGTCTACGTATTGCCAATGTTTCAAAAGCAATAATATCTCGTCTTTGTTGTTGTTGCGGACTTCTAACTGTTATCCCTCTGCGATTATCCTCAAACGCATCGCCAGCGTTCTGCTGAGTCTCTAACTTCTCTTTATCATTTGCGAGTTGCTCCTGCTGAGCTTTAGCATCATTAGTAGCCGTGATTGGTCTTGGCGTAATGGTCGTGCGTTCTTCCGCGATTGCGCCACTGTTCGCCCATTTGCCAAGGTTAAAGGCGCTGTTACCTGTTTGACCCATGACATCAGCCGCGAACTCTCCTTGACCGTTTTGATGGGCACCTTCATGATTAATGAGTTCAACCACATTACCCATACTATCGGTAGCAATATAAGTATCTGTACCATTGATAACGTTGGTTGTGCCTCGAACACTATCTCCATTTACGTTACGCAGGTCATCAACGAGACTGATTTGAGTGCCACTAGCATCAGTACCTTGAGTGATAGCAGCATTAAGCTGATTGAGGGTGTCTTTGTTATCAACACTGTTAGTCAGCTCGCCCTCTTGTATGGCTTCTACAGTCGCGGTAAGATTAACAGTATCATCACTCATACCTGTTTCTAGATTGTTGACGAGCTGAGTAACGTTGTCTTTGGCTTTATCAATGCCTGATTTATTAAGACTATCAGGGTTGCTATTGCCGTTGTCTAAGAGTCCCGCTGCGATGGAGGGAACGGCTAGTCCCGCAGTGCCAGTAATAGCAACAACGCCTTTAACATTCTTCCCAAGCTCTCTTTGTTCTTTGACAATCTCCTCTCGACCTGCACTGGTGAACACTCTTGCATCAATACCCGCATCAATATCAAGACCACCGGTTTGTATATCTTTGATGATGATCTCAGTATTCAAAGCATCACGGTTGACTCCTGCTAAGCTGTCATTGCCTGTGAGAGCGTCGCCTGTGACAATCGCCCCTTGTCCAATAGTAGCAAGCGTTTTACTTTCAAACTCTTGACCAGTATTACCGAGCTGGAGACCGACATTGTTCAGACTCTTACCTGTAGCCGTGCTACCTATGCTTAGACTGCCGCCGATGCTCTTTTGTTCTTGGGTTGCGGTGTTGATAAGATCTTTGGTGACTAGAGTGCCTGTGGTGAAGTTGAGGTTGCCGTTAGTTTGGTTGCCATCGCTATCGGTGTTGATATTAGCGATGATGCCACCGATGTTAGTGGTGCTGCCTGCGGTTAGGCTGTAATTGTCACCGCTATAGATGATACCGCTTTGCTCAGCGACGGTTATGCTTTGACTGCTACCACTGGCTTTATTGGCTCCGATACTGCCACCGCTTGGAATACCGCCTGCGAAGTTGATGCCTAGGTTGCCCCCTGAGCTTTTATTACTGCTGCTGGCACTGTCTTGGACAGTTTCGATATTTAATGTGTCCGTGGCATAACTGCCACCACCAGCATTGATCCGACCACCAGTTAAATCAGTAGTACCTGCATAGCCATTAAACTCTCCTATGTTAAGCTCGCTGTTGGTATAGGTAGTGCCTTGAGCTTGTGACTGACTCTGCTGGGTACTGACACCAAGGCTGGCACTGCCTGTGGTGCTGATGCTGCCGGTTTGGCTATTGGTTTTACTAGTGCTGCTACCACTACTCGTGTTGGTACCTGCGTTGAGAGTAAAACTGCCAAGGTTATCAATGTTCAGCTGTCCGATATTGCCTTTGAGTCCAACCCCTGTAAAGTCATCTCCGACAAAGGTAGCATTAGCGCCGTTAAGCTCAGTGCCTTGCCATTTGCCTTGGGTTTGCGTATCGGTAGTTTTAGTTTGGGTATTCTCAACGTTAGCTGAAGCACTAAAGCCTAGGGTGCCCGCAGTATTAGCAGCACCAGCGGCGACACTACCGAGATTAATTTGGGCATTGGCAAGATTGAGGGTGGCAGCAGCTAGGTTGATCTCATAGTCTTTGATGGCATCTTGACTTAGCTCACCACGTGATACTCTGTCTTTGGCGTCACGAAGGTTGTTCTTAGCAGCGGCGAGGGCAGAGCCTGCTTCTTTGACTTGTTCAGCGGCGCTAATGGTATCTACTGCCGCGTGATGTACGTCAACACTGATGCGAGTGGTGTCTGTTTTATTGCTTTGGGTGACAGTTTCAGTATCTTCAATACCTCCTAAGACAGTAGTCTTAGCGCCAATCAATAAGCTACCTGTCTGTTGATTGGCATTGAGCTTAGCGGCAGTGGTGGTGAGGCTACCATCAGTCATATCACCTAAGACGACGATGTTGTCACTGTTGACGACGACGCCTTGATTCGTCCCCGTTGTGGTGGTCTTGGTATCTTCAGTCTCGGTGCGAACGACTGCTCCTAACTGTAAGCTGTCGCTGTTCAGCTTGATGCCTTCGCCACCAATGGTTTCTTTTTGGGCAGTGGTAGTGGCAGTGGTAGTACTAGTTGCTACCCCTAAGTCAATATCTTTACCTAGTACGTATGTGCTGCCGCCCGCTTGAGTGGCGGTGAACTGGGTGCCATTGGCTTGAACGGTTTTACCACCGACTAGTATGTTTTGTCCTTCTAGGCGACTGACGGCTTCGTCTTTGCTAGTGGTAGTCGTGCCGCTGCTTTCGCTAATAGTAATGCCATCGGTGATACCTAGTGCACCACCGACGACACCTGCGACTTGCATTCCTACTTTGGCAATTCCTTTATAGGCCTTTTGCTTTTCATCCCACTCACGGCTATTAAGCTCAATAGTGCCAAAGCTTAGGTTGTCTATAGACCCTGATTCAATGATAGGTTTGCCGTTGTCATCTAATCTTAAGTTGCCTTGGCTATCAGTGGCAAGGGTGGCATCGCCTACTTGCAGGATACCGTCTCTGGCCTGCAAACTAGCGCCGTTGATAGCGACATTTTTGCCATTAATATAGACAGTGCCACCACTGATGCCCGTCTCATTAAGCGTCTCGCGCTCGTAGCCTTTTTGTGCGCCTGTTTCTTTGTAGAAGTTGCTGGTGCTGCGGGTTTCACTCAAGGCGGCTTTATCTACGGCTGATTGAACGGTGACCTTGCCGTTCATAGCGGTGACTTTAGCAGCGCCAACGGCTTTTACGTTTGAGCCTATTAAATTGACGTTACCGTTCTCTGAGTCGATTGAAACGCTGTTACCATTGATATTAGTGATCAACGCATTATCTTCATAAAAGTCAACACTTTCTGAAATTCGTTTACTTCCATACCAGTTGCTTTCTTTTGATTTTGAGGCAGTACTAAGATTGTTTGTACTACGACCCTCGATGAAGTCGACGTTGCCATCGGCAAGGATACCAACATTGCCAGTAGTGCTACTGATTTGAGCCGCGGTGCCACTGATGTTGTTGCCGGTTAAGAGGATGTCGTTGTTACCTGTGATTTGGCTACCAATATCGGCTGATGCGCCTTGGTTATAGTAGTTATTACTATCAAGAATGCTGTTGGACTGATAGCTGACATTGACCGCATCAAGAGTGACATCGCCTGTGGCGTTGATGACGCTGCTACCGCCTTGGTTGTCAAGACGACCTGCTGCGAAAGTAGTGTTACCGCCAACGCTTGCGACAAAGGTAGTTAAGGGGTTGCCATTAGCATCTGTCTGACCTTTCAAATCATCACCAACATAGATGCTGGCGACTTGGGTGATGCCGGTGCGGGTGGCATTACTAGCACCATCGACTGCATCACTAGTATAGGTGAGGCTTTTATTATTTAGATCACCGCCGACATTGAGCTGCATAGCACTGTCCGCTGCAATAGTGCCGCTTAGATTGTTTAGGTCGTTTGTGGTGCTGATTTGAACAAAGCTGCCTTTGATGACACCGCCATTGGCATTAGTGATGTTATTGGCACTAATGGTGATGCTTTGATGACCGATGATGTTGCTTTGGCTGGTAAGATCGCCTGTTAGATTGACGTCGATATTGTTAGCAGCAATTAAGTTGCCAGTACCGTCAATCTGACCAGCCGCTTGGCGGGTATAGACTTTAGGGACGAGCACAGACTGCGTACTACCATCTGCTAGGGTGATACTTTGTTCTACGAGCCATACCATATCAGTGGTGAGGTTAGCGACCTGCGCGGCACTTAGGGCAATACCTGGGCGTAAGTTAAGGGTTTGGGCTGCAGTGATCCCTGCATCCATTAGTCCTTTATACTGAGCATCTTGATCAGCGTAGTTGGCAAGGTAGTAGCGACCTGTGAGCATCATGATCTGATCACGAATATACTGCTGCTCATAGTAGCCATCACCTAGACGCTTTTGAGTGATAGTGGGATCCAGCTTTAGGCGCTCTAGCATGTAGCTTGATGACAGCCAGTTTTTATAATTAGCAAATTCAGAGTCAGTTTCAATCAGATAATCGGCATCGCTATCAGGATTAATACCAAACAAACTACTATCAGGTAAGCTTGGCGCAGTGCCACTACTACGAATCTCATCGGTTGGGGTGCTAGTAACAGTGAGGCCATCAGCATTCGTGACGTTTTGAGCCACGACCACTTTATCGATGTCTTGCTTTAGAATAGGGAGCTGATAAGACTCTAATTTTTCAGGCGCTTGAGTGTAGGCCCCTTTATTATCTTTCTCAATTTTATGACCGCTACCAAAAAATCCTGAGGACTCCACATGCCTATAGATCACTTTACCGTTTTCGATGTATTTGGTCTTAAAGCCTTGTAAATCGACATCGCCAACATTGGTGATATTATCGCCTGTGACAAGAAATCCTTCTCCTAAGCCTAACTGGCTTTTGTCGTTATTAAGCTGATCGCCTTGCAAGGTGATCACGCCACCTGAGATGATTCTAGAAGGGTCTGAGACAACGGTTCTATCCTCAGTGATGCGCTCATCGAAGTTAAAGATGTAAAAGTTTTCGCCACCACTTGAGCCTAGTGGCTCATCGGTTGCGATAACATAGAGATCTTCATCGTCAAGCTTACTGTCATCCCGTAGCTCTACTTCCTCTTCATCATATTTACGTCCATCTTCTGTGCCTGCATACTGGTTCTTATCTTTGACCTCACTGATAGTAAAGGCCTCTTTTTTAAAGTCAGCATTGACGTTGTTAAGCAAATTAGTGCTAATCGTCATATTACCGACTGACTCGATAGAAGCACCTTTATTGTTCACGGTCGTCGCGCGACCTACCGCTTGCTGATTGGCATCTAGGCTGCCACCGATATATAGCGCACCATTACTAATGAGACGAGCTTGACCACTAAAGTCCTCATTGAATTTTCCGCTACGGGCTTGGTTGGAATTATTATTTAACGTTGTAACCCCTATATCCAAGCGATTACGCGCGGCAATGACAGGTGCTGGATCTGAGCTATCAGTACCCGCATCAGGCGTATTGTTTAAAGTATTAGCCGCTATCGCTACTTGATCACCATAAATGCGACCACCACTATAATTATTAACGCTATCAGTAGCGTTTAGATAGGTATTAATCCCATTGATTAATCCGCGATTATCGATATCAGTGGCTGCATTGAGTTGAGTGGTGCCACTACTGGTCAGCTCGCCGTCTTGTTGGTTATCAATACGGTTGGCGGTGATCGTTAGTGCATTTTGTCCAGCAACTTTAGTAGTGTTAGTAAAGACCCCTTGAGTAGTAAGCGCTAAATTGCCTGCTTGGATATTATTATTGTTGTTATTAATAGTAATGTCATCAAGAGTGTTAATAGCGGCGCGTTGCACACCGATGATAGTGCCATCAGTATTACTATAACCTTTGGTATTAAGAGTTAGGTCTTGATCGCTTTGCAAACGACCTTGGTTATTGATTAAATTGCCACGGTTATCAATACTTAAATTACCTTGGCTACTAATGCTACCTTTAGTATTGTTGAAATCGTCGCTGTTGGTGATTACATTAGCGTTACTCTGAATAACACCTTGATTATTATTGATCTGATTTTTTGCACTTAGACTGATGTCACCAATAGCCCCGATTGTACCTTGAGTATTATTAATCTGATTGGCTGTGCGAATGTTAATGCTATTCGTCGCGGTAATTTGACTATTACTATTATCAAAGCTTGCTAGTTGCCAGTCGATATTCTCAAGCTGCACGCGACTATCGGTATTGATTAAGCTACCACTATTGGCAATATCTAAGCGACCCAGCGCGAGACTCGACTTACCTTGATTATTAACACTATCGGCGGTGGTATTAATCTTGCTATTGCTATAGATACTGCCGCTGTTAGTAATGTTGCTAACGGTGATAGTACCGTCACGAGAAACAGGGGGTAGGATGACAGGGGTAGGCTCTGAAGGGTTCGTCGTACCACTATTCTCTTGTACTGTACTGCCATTATTAGCCGTTGTTGGCGGATTAGTTGTTGGGGCGGTAGCAGGCGGCGTACTAGCATCAGCATACAAGTCTTGACCAATGATGCCGCCTTCTTTGTTAATTAGTGAACTTGTAGTAACACCTAGCTGACCACTACCCGTTTGCAATAATTTACCAGTATTGTTTAAGCTACTGGCGTCAATATCGAAGCTACCCGCAGCGATCTCACCTGAGTTAGCAATAGCGCCTGTCTGCTGCAAGCTTGCCGTATCATAACTGCTGATCACACCACTATTATCAAGCGAGCTACTAATGAGAGTAGTAGTATCTTGACTGCTGGCAATCGTGCCTGAGTTATTTACAGAGTTGCCACTAGTATTAATAGCTACTTTGCCTTTGTTCGCAATTAGACTGCCCATGTTAATCAAGTTACCACTAACATCAAGCTGTAAACCACCAGCGTTTGAGGCAATAATGCTACCCGCATTAGTGACGCCCATACCTTTTTCAGTACCGATCAGACGGATTTTACCTGCATACATTGCACCCAGCGCTGACACATCAAGCGCCACGCCTGTCGCTTGATTGCTACTAGCAGAACTTTTAGGCGTAATGATTGAGTCTGCGCCATCAGCCTCGTAGCTAACGGTATTATTACCGGTAATGACGTCTAAGTTTTTGGCATAAACCGCGGCATTAATCTCCGTGGTTTTCGCTAAAATCTGTGTATAGTCTGATGTACTGCTATCTAAGCCATCGCCATCAACCCGAATATTACCCTCTTTTATATCAAAGCCGGTCACGCGGCCTTGATCCATCAGTGCCTCACCTGTCGTAAGCGTCGTGCGCGCGGCATTAATAAAGCCGCAACCTGCGCAGGTAATGCCAGCAGGGTTAGCAATGATAAGCTCAGCTCTCCCCCCTGCAATCTCAGTGAAACCTGTCAAACGACTTGGATCACTTGAGTTGACCTCATTTAAGATGACGCGAGCCTCACCGCGGGCGAGATACGGATTACCTTCAACCCAGCCAGCGAGCTGGGTCTGCGCATTGACGCGGCTATTATTTAAGATAGCGCCATCAGCACCAACATCGAACTGACTAAAGACGTTGCGTGAGACCCCAGCGGCACTTGGGCTTTGGATATTGACTTGCGTCGTGCCACTTGCCGTCGCAAGTATCGTGGCTTGTTGATTCGCCGCTGCATTACGATCGGCGATGATAGCAGTATTGTCAGCATGAGCAGTGAAACTAGCGCCTGCTACGATAGTCGCAATGCCTAGTGATAACAAGACTTGGGCGCGTAGACTATTTAACCTGCCACCCTGATAGCCACCGCTATTGCTAGAACCGCTAATCTGAGAGGTACTAGCGACTTGACTAATATCGCTGCCACCCTCACCTGCATTACTGGTTTTGCCTTGTGAGCGTGCAGCTTCGGACACCACCATGAGCATACCACGGGCTTTGTTAAAGATAACTCGATAGCATTGTGCGTTCATAAAGATGTCCTTGGATGTAGATAATTTAATATCAAATTAGGTCGTGCAAATGTTTTTAGATTCTAAGCGATTTAAATAGTAGAGCTTGAATGGTGCTTAACTTTAAAGCTTGAGTTGTACAGCTAAGCTATCAGAGCTTTAGCTTAATACTGCCAACCTAAGCTAAAGCCAGTTACCCAGTCTTTATCACTAAAGTTATCCGGCTGCGCGAGCGGATATCCTGCAAATAAGTCATAGCTTGTGCGTAGTGGCGTCACATAACCTTTGACCCCGACCACACCGCCAATCAGATGATGACCTAGTAGCAAGTCATCTTGCTCACTATTATCGAGCTTGACGTATCCTGCATCGACGCCTACATAAATTGCGTGCGGTCTATCACCGATATAAGCGCTGAGCTCTTGTCTAAGCAGTGCGCCATGATCACCGCTAAGACTACGATCACCATCGAAGCCGCGTACTGTGTAGCGCCCGCCAATGATTAAGCGCTCATTGGGTACGAGTGCTTCGGTGGCATATTGACCCCTAAAGGTCGCGCGGTAATTGAGCGCTTGGTCAGCGACGCTTAGCGGACGGCTCATATCGATGTTGGTCTTGATAATACCGGCGCGCGCACTACCTTCATTAAAGAGGGCTTCTGGCGGAGTAATCGCATTAAAAGCACCGGTGCCACGCTGATAGAGGATGTCACCTAACCACTGCGTCTTTCCAATAACCGTCTCATAGCCGACACCGACTCTATAGCCTGCCGTACGGCGGCGCTGTACTTCAACCTCAGTATCATCAATAAAGTTGCTTTGCTGTCTGGCAAAGCCGCCTGCTTTAAGGAAAGTCTTACTATGATTGTCACGATGGACGAGTTGTGAGACTAATAGATCAGTGTTATAGGACTCACCGCTATAGACGTAATCTTGATTGATACCGGCAATGGTTTGATCATAGTTATAACCGCTATGGGTTAGCGTGATTAGAGTATTATCTATAGGTAGGACATAACCGACGTTATAGCCGTCGCTACCATCGCTATCCTCATTACCACCATCGAGATCACGGTTATAGGACACATACAGTAGATCATTATTCCAGGTCGGATTATCCAGCGACAAGGTTACGTTAGCTTGATAAACTCCCGTACTATCTTGCCCTGAGTCATCGACGCTCGCTGATAGACGAAAGCGGCGATCCTGCTGCCATTTCACTCGAATATCACTGTAGCCAGGGGTACTCATACGGCTACTTGGAATAATAGAGAAATCCGCATCAGCGGTTGGTACACGTTTAAAGTTCTCAAGGGCTTGCTCGATATCACGTACATTTAGCAGATCACCGGACGTCATCGGCATGGCAGGGGCAAAGTTGGCAGGGTTGCCCGTATTGTCAATATAAATAGGACGACTGGCCTTAATATCGATAGGCGCTATCTGATCGATACGACCAGGAATAAGGGTTAAAAATAAGTTGCCCGTTTTAAGATTTTGATTCTCAACTAAGACGCGAGTGGTGACATAACCTTTTTCAATGATACGGTTCTGCACGTTAGTAACCAGCCCATTGATATCGTTAACCGATAGACAACGACCGAGCATCGACTCAGAACCTGTAGTAAACGGGCGCAAAGCAAAGTTGAACTGATCGCTAAGCTCGCCAGTGAGATAGATGTTGTTGATGTCAAAGCATGGAGTTGATGCAGGATCAGTATCTGGACTAGCAGAGGATGGCGTAACTTGAAATTCAGTGGTGTCAATGTTGACGTTGGGTCTAGTCAGCTGTTGTTGTTTTAAGGCCTCGGTGCGCTGTTGTTGAAATTGATCAGGGGTAATCGTATTAACGCCAATGGCAGTGGGCAGAATATCCTCTGCGGTAGCTGATTGGCACATTATGATAAATAGTGCAGCTATGCTAATTGGTAAAAGTCGATGAGTAAAACGGGGTTGATTAGCACTAGCAAGATATGTATACATAAGTTCACCATAAATATAGTCAACGAAGTATGATATCAACAAGTGTTCAAAGCAAGCCTTATTTATAGTTATTTTAAGCCTATATTATTGTTTTATATACCTAATACATTTCATATTTGTAGAATACGACGATTACTTAATCATACTTCATACCTCAATTGATACTTATTATTTTACTACACAAATACTCTATATTATTTTTGAAGTGAATAAAATATATCAAAAGCCAGACACAAAAAAACCTCAAGTAAACTAATACTTGAGGTTGAAACTTTGCTTAAACTTAAAAAGTTAACTAAGTTTTAAATATGGCGCAGCGGACGGGACTCGAACCCGCGACCCCCGGCGTGACAGGCCGGTATTCTAACCAACTGAACTACCGCTGCTAAGGTCGTACTAGCTTTTGTCCTTTCTTCTATAAGAAGATCAGACCCACTTGCTAATAAGTGGTGGGTGATGACGGATTCGAACCGCCGACATTCTGCGTGTAAGGCAGACGCTCTACCAACTGAGCTAATCACCCTGAGCGCCGTTAAAAAATTGCACTGCAATTTTAGGCGCGCAAGAGAAATTCTTTAAATAGAATTTCTAAAAACTCTGCATTAAACTAAATCTAAAAAGCACTGCTTTTTTAGGTTCGCAAGAGAATTTTCCTTAAAGGGAAAATTCTAGAATATGCAAAACATCTCTGCTTTCTCAATTCTATTCGAAATTCTCTACTAAGAATCTCTAAAAGTCATAACGTCTAAAGTTGTCACCCTCTAAACTTGCCTTTAACAACTTAGAACCAATTAAAGCCCCTTGCTGTGGGTGTGTATTATATAGATTTACACTTGGCTGTCAAACACTATTTCAACATTTATGACGTATTTTTGCCTATTTTATTACCTATAACTATAAGCATCTGTTTTTGTTGATTTTATAATTTTCCAAAATATAAAATTCTTTCGTATAGGCTGCATTCTTCTGTATAGCTTCTGTATAGAGGATTACTTCGCAGCGAGCGCTTGTTCTATATCCGCTTTAATAGCATCAGGTTTAGTCGTTGGTGCATACCGATCAATCACTTGTCCATCACGACCAATCAAAAACTTAGTAAAATTCCATTTTATGCCATCAGTCAATAGGCCACCCTTTTGATCCTTTAGCCAATTGAAAATAGGATCGGCATCTTTTCCATTGACATCGACTTTGCCCATCATTGGGAAACTGACACCATAGTTTTTTTGACAAAATGCGCCAATTTCATTGTTACTACCAGGGTCTTGACTGCCGAACTGATTGCACGGGAAACCAATCACTGTTAGTCCCTGATCTTTGTACTGCTGGTATAGCGTCTCTAACCCTTCAAACTGCGGGGTAAAGCCACATTTGCTAGCGGTATTGACCACCAATAACACTTGCCCTTCGTAACCAGCGAAAGACTGCGTGGTGCCCTCCATAGTTTCAGCGCTAAAATCGTAAATATTACTCATTATATATCCTTAATTTTCATTAAATTTTTGCGTACGTGAGACTTAGTAGTAGTCATGGCCAATAAAAATAAGGGCGCTAGTATTAGCTCCCCTACTAAATATCAATAAATTGCTAAACCGTAGCCGCTAATACAAGCGTATCAGTGCTCGTTTTTGTCCAAGTCAATAGATACGGAGTTAATGCAGTAGCGCATACCTGTGGTCTCACGCGGCCCATCAGGGAAGACATGACCCAAATGTGCCCCGCAGTTGCTACAAGTGACCTCAGTACGACGCATACCTAGCGAGTCATCGACATGCTCATCAATCGCGGCATTGTCGACACCTTGATCGAAGCTTGGCCAGCCGCAACCTGCATCAAACTTATTATCTGAGTTGAATAAGCTAGCACCGCAGCCTTTGCAGCGATAAACCCCTTTATCATCGATATCATTATAGACGCCAGTAAAAGGGCGCTCAGTGCCCTTCTCTCGCATCACATGATACTCATCACTCGTTAAACGCTGCTTCCAATCGGCTTCCGTTAACTGCGCGATTTCGTCTTTGTTAAGTTGCTTGTCTTGCATGAGTTATCCTTATATTATCGTTTACCTAAGAGCTTAATATTTGAAAGCTTGTTATCTAAAAAGCTTAACTTGTCTAAGATATGGTAGTTATGGTCTGTGTTACAAGATGAGATCAGTTATTTTTACCAAACTTAAACGCAATTAATATTTATTTTTTGGGAATTATAATCGAGTTGTATCAGCAGAAAATCACTATTCAATAGCCCAAAACAACAGTGACGCTTTGTGTAAGTTAGGTTATAGCCTCCGTTATCATAAAGCTTTACTTTAGCGAGGTTTTCAATACAATTCTTAATAGGATAAATGCAAGTAAATCTTGCAATTTTATTATAATAAACCGCTTGCATACTTATCGGAAATGCAATAATATCTTGCATTATGTGCTGAATGAAGTTTAGGTATTTATATCGGCTTTAGATATAGAGTGAGCTACTGAGCTTGTTTTTGGACTAAAAATTATAATAAGTTAGTTATACAATAAGAAATCAGAGTATGTCCTAAATCTAAGTATGTCTTAAAAATAAAGTACGCAGTATGTTCTATTCAGTCTTTAGATCAATGGTTTAAAAAGGGTGAGATGATAATGAAAGACAGTCAAGATAAGTCAGCCCAAGCTGAGCGTTTGGTAGCACTGCGCCGTGCTAAGGGCTTAACAGCAGCGCAGTTAGCAAAAGAGATGACAGACGCTGGCGCTAAAGTGAGCCGCGGTGCTATCTCTAACTGGGAGCGTGGCACTAACGGTATCGTATCATCGAAGCTGCCTACCTTGGCTCGACTATTAGGCTGTAGTGAAGGCTATCTACTACGTGGCGATATCAACGATAACCCTGATAATCTCTATAACTCGCATGCTGACATTAGTAACGATAACGATCAATCAGCGACCAATGTAACCTTAGCGGTTCCTACTGATACTCAACCACAAGATCAGTCTCAATCTGAGCAAACAACCAATAATAATGTTAAAAATTCACAGTATAAAGCTATGGAAGGTAAAACTATGAGCATTCTCAAAAAATCCGATAAACTACAGAACGTTTGCTATGACATTCGTGGTCCACTACTCAAAGCGGCCAATCAGATGGAGGCAGACGGTCAACGTATCCTTAAATTAAACATTGGCAATCCTGCGCCGTTCGGCTTTACAGCGCCGCATGAGATCATACGAGATGTGGCAATGAACCTGACGGAAGCCATTGGCTATTCAGACTCACAGGGTATCTTTTCAGCGCGCAAAGCGGTATTACAATACTATCAAGCTAAAGGGTTTTTATCGGCGGTTGACGTTCGTGATATCTATTTAGGCAATGGGGTGTCTGAGCTTATCGTGATGACAATGCAGGCATTGATGAGCGATGGTGATGAAGTGTTGATTCCTAAGCCTGATTATCCGCTATGGACAGCAGCGGCTAACCTTGCGGGCGGCAAAGCGGTACATTATCGCTGTAACGAAGAGGATAACTGGCAGCCTGATATCGAAGATATCAAATCTAAGATCACTAGCAAAACTAAGGGCATCGTTATTATTAACCCTAACAACCCTACTGGTGCCTTGTATACTGACGAAGTACTCAAACAGCTCGTTGAGGTCGCAGTAGAGCATGATTTAGTAATCATGGCTGATGAGATTTATGATCGCGTTCTTTATGATGATGCGACGCATACCCCTATGTGTACTTTGACCGATCAAGCGCTAGTTTTATCCTACAGTGGGCTGTCAAAATCGCATCGTATCGCAGGTTTCCGTGCCGGATGGATGATGGTTTCTGGTCAGAAAAGCCATGCTACCGATTTTATTGAAGGCTTAGATATGTTAGCCTCTATGCGTCTATGCTCAAACGTACCAGGCCAATATGCTATTCAAACAGCGATGGGCGGCTATCAAAGCATGAAAGAGCTGACCTCTCCTAAAGGACGCTTGACTAAACAGCGTGATCTAACGACCTCTCGCCTAAATGCTATTCCAGGTATCTCTTGTACTAAGCCTCAAGGTGCATTTTACTGCTTCCCTAAAATGGATCCTGCCATTTATCCTATCGAAGATGATATGCAATTTATGATGGATTTATTGGTCGACGAAAAAGTATTAATGGTACAAGGTACGGGCTTTAATTGGGATACGCCTGATCATTTCCGTGTAGTATTCATGCCGAATTTAGATGAGCTTGAGAATGCTATGGATCGCTTAGATCGCTTCTTCGCCAAAAAACGTAAGCAGTATGGTACGGACAAAGTGGTCAATGATCAGGCGAAAGACTCTAAAACTTCTAAACCTGAAACCGCAGATGCTTAAGGCTTAATGGCTACTTGATAGGCATGTTATATGGATTAAAAAAACGCTTAGCGATACATTATCGCTAAGCGTTTTTTATTCGGCACTATTTTCTTAACGGACAACGATACTAAAACTGACCTAAAAAATCTGTATTAAAATCACAAAGCTAAGTGCTGACATAATAGCTGCCGCCGGTAGAGTGATAACCCATGCTAAGCCAATAGGTTTCATCAATGCCCAATTGGTATCTCTATTAACGATACCGATACCTAACACAGCACCTACTAAGGTATGAGTGCTCGATACTGGTAAGCCCATAGTGGACGCACCCATAACCACAGCAGCAGCCGCAAGCTCCGCTGAAAATCCAGAAGCAGGATGCATTTTAGCCAAATTAGTACCGACGGTCTGAATGACTTCTTTACCAATGAACCAAAGACCGACGATAAGCGCGACACCAAAGGTTAGCATGACCGCAGGAGGTACAGCTGCTTCTGATGCAATACTATTAGTACGGATGACATCCATAATCGCCGCAAAAGGCCCAACTGCATTGGCAATGTCGTTAGAGCCATGACTAAAGGCAAACGCCGACGCGGTGAATACCTGCATCCAGCTAAACATAATAAAGGTCGCTTTGGTCAGGTCTTCTTTGTGCTTACCACGAATACTCTTGGTATAAACAAAAGTCGCCAGCCATACCATCGCAGCGACCATACCCATGATTAAAAAGCCTTGCAAAGTCGTCATATTATTATTGACGTTTTTGAGACCTTTGAATATCACCAATGAGGACATAACTGCCCCGCCTGCAGCAGCAATGATAGGTACCCATTGCTTAATGGCTTTTAAGGTATCTAAATTACTACGCTCATTCTCAATCTTATAGAGGCTCTTGTAATAGTCAGTCTCTAAATCTTCAACGACACAATCATCGTCTTTATAGATTTCTTGGTCACGAAGCATAGCTGAGGTATAAGCCAATTGCTCAGACTCTGTCATAGCCTCCAAAAATACTTTGTGCTCTTGCTTTAGAGCCTTTTTATTATCTTTTAAAGTGACAAGATAAGCCTCTGTTCTATCATTATACTCAATGATGTTTTTCTTAATCTGACTATATAATAAATAAGAGATCAAGCCGCCAAGCAGTGGCGATAGCACCCAAGAGATAGCAATAGTGCCGATAGTGCCCCAATTCACTGTTGAGAGCGCCATTTCGGTACCCCCTAAAGTGATACCTAGCACAATAGAGCTACCGACTACCCCGCCGATGATGGCATGGGTCGTTGAAACAGGCAAACCCTTACGAGTTGCAAATAGTAGCCAAAACGCAGCAGCGATCAAAGCTGAGAGCATGACATATATGAACTGATTGGGACTGACGGCCAAACCGTCCAAATCAACAATACCGCTACGGATGGTATCGGTTACTTCACTGCCTGCTAGTACCGCTCCAGACACCTCAAATATCGCAGCTATTCCCAATGCTTGGGGGATCGTTAAGGTCCCAGCGCCCACTGAGGTACCAAAAGAGTTGGCGACGTCATTACCGCCAATATTGAATGCCATAAAGACACCAAAAGCAGTAGCAGCAAGAAACAATGAGGTCTGCTGATGCATGGTGTAGTCAAGGCCCCACCATAAAAAATAGCCCGTCATACCAATTAACAGTATGGCAAAGAATATATTGATTCTCATGGAGCCGACATCTTTGGTTGATGCGTTAGAACTGCTACTATTACCCATAGATTAACACGCCTTGCGTAAGCTGAATGATGGCTCTACGATTGATGCCGTTACCTTGCTATTTATACGATAATTTTAATAAATACAAAACATAAATAGCAGCGTAACGTAATGATATTTGAGATAAAAAAGTGAAGTATAATGCAGGCCATCTTAACTATGCCCAAGCAAAAACTTCGGGCATATTATAAAGCTTATTGCCGTAATAATGTTTTATTTAAGACTTCACTAGGATTATTTTTCTATAAAGTGATTTATTACAAAAATAGGGCCTGTCTGAACCTTCGACCCTATTATGTTTATTTTAAGACCGTTGTCAAAGTAATTGTATGACCCAGCAAACGCGCCTTAATAAAAACCTTAAGCTTTTATCATCGCTTCAAGCTGCTTGATGGCGTGATCCAACACTTGCAAACGCGCACTACGCTTATCGTTAGTTGCAATAATGCACCAAGGCGCAGCTTCAGTGTCAGTACGTGCCAGCATATCAGCTGCCGCTTGCACGTAGTTGCTCCAGTTATCACGATTGCGCCAATCATCATCGGTGAGCTTAAACTGCTTGTGCGGCGTATCGGCGCGAGCCTCAAAGCGCTCTAATTGCTCCTCCTTATCAATCGCCAGCCAGTATTTGATCACCAGCGTTCCTGCATCGGCCAAGTCAGCCTCAAAGCGATTGATTTCATCATAAGCGCGCTGCCACTCATGCCCCTCGGCAAACGCTTCAATACGCTCAACCAATACTCGCCCATACCAAGTACGATCAAAGATGGCGATACGGCTAATGCGATCGGTTTGCTCATTGGGCAGTCGCGTCCAAAACCGCCATAAATAAGGATGCTGTAGCTCATAAAGCATCGGTGCACCAATGTTATAGATTTGATATTCGCGTGGATCAAGTGGCGCTACCATGCGCTTGATAGCGCCGCCTTTGCCAGCTGCATCCATACCTTCAAAAGCAAACACCACATGACGACCATCTCGAGCGCGTATGAGCTTGGCAAATTTGGCTTGTTTGTCTGCTAGCTGCTTTTGATAGTCTGACTTGTCCAAATCAGGGTCTTTCATCTTGGTTAACGGCTTGGGAATATCAGCAGCCATAAACGTATTAGTATGGCTGGTAGATTCAGCTGGCTCGTCAGCCAACGGTTCAGAATCAGATTCACGACTACTCGCTAAGGCTCTTTGCATCGCTTGCAATACCTCGTGACAAAAGCTAGTAGTGGCTTGCTCTTTATCGCTACCATCTATGATGATCCAATCGCCCTGCTCGCGTAATAACGCGGTGGCAACCTTATTGAACTGCTCGACTATCTCAGTATCATTCCAGTCAATCTGATACAAAAACTGCGGGTCTACGTCATCATCATTTAGTCTCTCTTTTAGGGTTTCGGCATCGATATGAAACCAGCATTTTAATACTTTGGTTTGATTAACCGCCAAGTCGCGCTCAAAAGCGTCGAGCTGATCCAGCTGTTGCTGTAGATAGTTTTGCCACTCAGTGATAGGTAGCGCTGATAAATTAGCTGAGCTTTCGCTCTTTTTATCTTCACTTTCACTTATCATGCGCATGATGTTATATAGCAGATCGGCATACCAGTTACCAAAATACACCATCACATCGCCGTGGCGCGGCATAGCTTGCGTATGTGCTTGCCAAATAGGTTGATAATCTTGTGGTGGATAGCCGATAGTCGCCTCGACTTTTAAGAGGCGCGGATCGACCCACTGGCGTAATTGCTTGACCGCACTACCTTTGCCTGCCTGCTCCATGCCATTGACTAACACCAGTAATCCTGTGGGCTTATTGGTTGATGACGGCGTTTGCTGGCGAGTGGCACGCAGCGCAAATTGAGCGGTGACTAGCGCCAGCCTTAGCTCATCTTTATCTAAGGAGAACTCGCTCAAGGGATTGGGCGTTAGTCGCTCATTGACGACTTGTGAGTCAACCTGATCATGGGTTGCTGAAACTATTTGCTTGGACTTATTCTTCGGCATAGTTAGACTCCTTATATAATTAAGCTCTTTATAATAGTTAGGCATTGATATAAGTGGGCACTCATTTGCATAAGTAGGCAGTTATAGGCTCAACCTACTTTTATGCTTCAGACTTAATAATAGCATTCACCTTATCCTTATAAAATTGTGCTATGTAACAGTTTGGCATTTGTATTAGCCACGCTTTTCTTTTACTGTTACTTATACAGAATATCCATAATAAATATTTATACCTATTCTTATACTTATAGTTACTTTTAGATAGTTGATTGCTTACTTTTAGAGCTGACGTTTTTATAGCTAAAGATTTATTGTGGTTTATTATTTATGTTTTATAGCTTAGCGTTCTACGGTTAAATGATTTGAGGGTTTAACGGTTTAAAATTATATAGGACTGGCTGTCATGACTGCTTTTGTAGAGTTACAACAACACTTAAAGCGTTACTGGGCGTTGCCTTATCATGATGATCCCAAGCTTAATACGGTACTCAATGAAGTACAAGCGTTGCAGCGTCTACGCATTCAGCATACGCATAGCGAATTATTTGCGCATCCTAACCATCAGCTGATGGCAAACTACTTTTTGACTCAATTATATGGTGGTAAAGAGTTTAAATTACTTGCCATCCAACTAGCGCGGGTTTTGCCCAAAGCCAAAAAGCTTGAAAGTTTAATAAAAGAGTCTGCTTTAACCACAGGTAGCATGGCGATTGAAGCGGCTGTTTTGGCGGTTGAGTTGGATTTAAATTTAGCCCAGTGGCTCATTTCTCATGATCTACCGGCTAATGAGCACAACATTATGCTCGCTTATAGTACGCTTGATGAGTCCGATGCGCGTCGTAACCAGATCAATAATCTAAAAGAGGTCTGCTACCGTACCGATAAATACTTAAATTCGTTCTTTTTGCATAAAGCCTTTCAGCTCGCTAAGAGCACGGTTTACAGACTTAATTATCAGCTGCTCTACGACTTTGTCGAGGCAGGATTTGACGCTATGAAACCATTGGATAGCGTTAGTAGTTTTATTGACCCATTTTGTGCGCGCGAGATGATGATTATTGATAGAATACAGCAGGATAAAGACGGCAAGATTAATCCGTTTACTGTATTATAGACGGTTTCATTTCAAAGTTTTTCACATTCAATAAAAGCAATAGGATTATCAATTATGGCCGCTCTAAAAGAACTACAACGTCACTTAACGCATTATTGGGCACTGCCTTATCATGAAGATCAAGCACTTAATGATAAGCTCAATGAAGTACAGGCTTGGCAGCGTGCCCGTATCCAAGCCACGCATCGTGAACTGTTTGAACAGCCAAAAAATAAGCCTATGGCCGATTACTTTATTACTCAGCTTTATGGCGGTGATGACTTTAAACTATTGGCTAAGCAGCTAGAGCGTATCTTGCCAAAAGCCAAAAAGCTTGAGCGTTTGGCTAAAGAGTCTGCCTTGGAGACGGGCAGTTTGGCTATTCAGGCAGCTATATTAGCCATTGAGTTGGATATGCATTTAGCACAGTGGCTAATCGCTAATGATTTATCAGTGAATGAGGATAATATGCTCGCCGCTTATCGCGGTGTTGATGAAGCCGATGAGCGCCGTACTCAGATCAACACTCTAAAAGACGTCTGCTATCGTACTGATAAGTATTTAAATTCATTCGTGCTGCGTAAAGCGTTTGGATTAGCCAAGAGCACCGCCTATCGCCATAATTATCAGCCTTTATATGACTTTATGGATGCAGGTTTTGCGGCGATGAAACCCCTTAAAAGTGTTGGCAGCTTTATTGATCCGTTTTGCAAGCGTGAACTTGAGATCATTGATCAGGTTCATGCCACTGATAATGACGGCAAGATAGCAGCGTTTGAGGTATGATAGCCTGACCCTAATAAGAAAAATCTATTTAATCAAAACTAGCCGCAATATACAGCTGGTTTTGGTTAAAAAACTATACTTTAAAACCCATACTTTATATTACCCATTCTTTGTATTATAAGTGAAGAGATAACTTTATGAGCGACCCTATCAATACGAACGCTACAGATACTAGAACTACTTCTCAAAGTCAGATCCAAGACAAACTTATCAAAGATAGCATAGCTCAGCAGCAGAATATCAGCGCGCAAGCCCAAGCGCGTCAAAGCCCTTTACCTACTGCGGATAGCTTTACCCAAGTGGCAGACTTGCCCCTTGGCGCGCCTCAGGGTCAACAAACAACGATGCCTGACAGTGAAAACAGTAATCATAAAAAGGCGCCAAGCAGTAAAGATGGCGCACCTATTGCGAATAAAGCCGCTACCCAGCAAACACTCTTCAATCAGCGTGATGATATTAACAATCCGCATACTGCTGACACTGACGGCGCTGAGCAAACTCATTTTGGCTACAAAACAGTCAATAAAGCGGAAAAGCAAGCTCGCGTCGCCGATGTGTTCACCTCAGTTGCCAAAAAATACGACATTATGAATGACTTGATGTCATTTGGTATTCATCGCCTGTGGAAGCGCTACGCTATTAGCTTATCAGGCGTTCGTGCAGGTCAGCACGTCTTAGATATCGCTGGTGGTACGGGTGATTTGGCTAAAGTATTCAGCCGTGAGGTCGGTCGTAATGGTCATGTAGTGTTGTCTGATATTAATGCGGCGATGTTAGAAGTGGGTCGCGAGCGCTTGATTAATGCAGGCTGCAATAACGTCGACTTTGTACTGGCTAATGCTGAAACGCTTGCGCCTTTTGAGGATGAAAGCTTCGATTTAGTCACCATCAGCTTTGGTCTGCGCAACGTCACCGACAAAGACGCTGCCTTAAAATCTATGTATCGTGTCCTCAAGCCAGGCGGTCGTTTATTGATTTTGGAATTCTCAAAGCCTATTTTTGAGCCTTTATCTAAAGCCTATGATCTATACTCATTTACCGCGCTGCCGATAATGGGCAAAATCATCGCCAATGATTCTGAGAGTTATCAGTACTTGGCGGAGTCTATCCGTATGCATCCTGATCAGCAGACACTTAAGCAAATGATGGAACAGGCTGGGTTTGATAATTGTGATTATCATAATTTAACCGCAGGTATTGTAGCGGTGCATCGTGGCTTTAAAGCTTAATAGCTTTGTAATATAAAAGCCTTACAAGCTAAAAGCGTGAGGGTTTGATAATTAGAAAACGTAATGACAGCTAAAAAACCCAAACGCTAAGCTGAGTTTGTAAGATCAATTTAATTTAATAGGTGAGAGTCTTATGATTACGGTATTCTTATTGGCTGGTGCCGAAAAGCTCATTAATATCGCTATTGCTAGTGATGAAATCACCAAAGCTGGGCTGGTACCTTTGGCAGGTAAAGTACTACGTTTAGATATGGCGCTGCCTGAAATTCATTT
The DNA here is from genome assembly GCF_030718935.1 of Psychrobacter sp. M13. Taxonomy (NCBI): domain Bacteria; kingdom Pseudomonadati; phylum Pseudomonadota; class Gammaproteobacteria; order Moraxellales; family Moraxellaceae; genus Psychrobacter; species Psychrobacter sp. M13. Next base: position 912,319 of record NZ_CP132194.1, on the reverse strand, counting down.
GGATATTTTATTCAATCATGATCGTCTGCGTTTTGAGCCTGTGACGACGGTTAGTGTATTTGAGCCGCGTGGTGGCAAGAATGTTGATGATGCCGACTCTTACGATGAGCGCGCCCGTGCCGATGCTGAGCTGGCGCGTATCGGTCATAGTAGCCCTGACTGTACTATTACCGTTGATAATCCTGCGCAGCTCCTGAACTTAATCCGTGGTGCTGAGGGTAATCTGCCTATTGCAGGAGATTACACAGTACTGATGCAGTTAAAACAGCTGATAGCAGGTTTTGATCCTGATGTTGCAGGTCAGCTTGAGCCTATCATTGGTAAGCCTATGGCCAGTCAATTGCAACTGCTTATCAAACAGCTGAAGTGGAGCTTACGTCATACCGCCAAACGTGCATTCGACGATGTGAGTATCTGGGCTAATGAGGTCGCTGGTACTAATGAGCCTGATCCTAATGATAAAGCTGAGGTCAATGATCTTAAACAGCAACTGCTAAAACTTCGCGCTGATATTGAGCGTGAAGAAGCAAGATTAATGGCGATCAAGATTGAGCAGGCAAAACTTAGAAACAGTTAGATTTTAGTAGTTCATTTTAAGTGCGAACTAGAATCTTATATGAATTTTTTATAATAATAAGTTTTGCGTAGGGTGGGTTAGCTCAAGCGTAACCCACCAAATCAACCTAGCTATGATTTGCTAAAATAGCGTATGAAAACCCTATTTAGCTAACCGTCATCTATAGAAAGTACTTATTTAGAGTAATCAATACCCATGCTTTTATCCTATCAAAAACGTCTCCGCGAGCTATTACACATTGCAGCGAAATATCGCATTGATACTCATATTTCAATCGAGGACGCGCCGCAGTTACGACCGATAGCGCGCTTAATCCGTATGCATCCTGCTGCTTGGGGTAAGAAGCATCAGCCTAATGGCATTAAGTATGCATTAGAAGACATGGGCACGCTGTTCCTTAAATTAGGTCAATTGCTCTCGACTCGTCGTGATTTAGTGCCACCTAATATCATCGATCAACTGGTACAGCTGCAAGACAAGGTTAAATCCTTTGACCCCAATATTGCTATCGCGCAAATTCAAGATCCAAAGCATGGTTTGGGTCAGTCTATCGAGACTTTATTTGCTCGCTTTGATGTCAAGCCTTTAGCTGCTGCTTCTATCGCGCAAGTCCATAGCGCCGCCCTACACGATCAGCGTGAAGTAGTGGTCAAAGTAGTGCGCCCTGATATACGTGACACTATTATTACTGATTTTGAGCTGTTGCGCGAGCTTGCCAGCTGGGTATCTGCACGGGTTGAAGCGGCACGGGCTATCCATATTATTGACTTAGTCGAGGACTATCGGCAGGTCATGCTCAATGAGCTGGACTTGACGCTAGAGGCTGATAATACCACTAAGATGCGCAATAACTTTTTAGACTCAGCGCTGATGTACGTACCCGAGGTCTATGCTGCCGCCAAAAACGTCATCGTTATGGAGCGTATTCAAGGTGTGCCGATCTCACAAGTTGAGCTATTTGATAAGCTAGGTTATGACCGCGCTATCTTAGCGAAAAAAGGCTTAACGATATTCTTTACCCAAGTGTTTCGTGATAACTTTTTTCATGCTGATATGCACCCAGGCAATGTCTTTGTAGAGACACCACCTGTTAGCCTCTTAGGCAATGATGCGCAGCCTGCCAGCTTGGGCTATGAGCCACGCTACATCGGTCTTGATTGCGCTATTATGGGTACATTATCGAAGGATGATCAGCTGATCGTTGCCCGTATGTTACTCGCGGTTATGAATAATAACTTTACCGCAGTAGTCGATATTGTGAGCCGTGCAGGCTGGATACCGCCCAGTGCTGACAAACACGCTTTGATGCGTGATATGAGTCGCACGGTTGGCCCTATGCTGTCAAAATCTATCAATGAGATTGATTTTGCTGGCGTCTTGATGCAGATATTAGATATCGCGCGTCGCCACCATATGAGCATTCCACCGCAGCTGATGCTACTACTCAAAACCTTGGTACATGTTGAGGGATTAGGTCGCGAGTTATATCCCGATCTGGATATTTGGTCACTTGCGAAGCCTATCTTGAGTGGTTGGATTAAAGAGCAGCTCGATCCTGTGCGTAATTTACAACAATTACGTCAGCAGTTACCAGAGATTTTATTATCCGCCACTGACATACCTAAACTGCTAGATCAAGGCTTGCAAAGTCTAGCATCGCAAGGCTCAAGGCAAGACAGTCAACTGCGTGAAATCCAACAAATCCGCGCTGATATGCTCAACGATCGTCGCCGTGATTGGATCGCCTTGGCAGGCTTTGGAATAAATATTGCCATCGCCACCCAAGTGGAATGGTTTGCACCGATATTTTATATCTTGGCCGTATTATTTGTTATTTGGCGTATCTTGGCTTAGTGTTATTGAGATAGAGATTAATCTAAAAATATGTATTGTACTGTTTGCAAAAATAGAGTGGGTGTAGGGTGCATTTTATGCACCGGTGGTTCGTGATAGCGTCATTATCGGTGCGATGGAGTGCACCCTGCAAAAGCTACAAAACACATATGACGAAATGCCTTAAAAAACACTAAGATGTCATTACATAACAAAGCGCCTACTTCAATTATATAAAGTAGGCGATTTTTCATAAATAAGAACACTTTTTAAATACGTATTACAGCATCTGATCGATAGCCATTTGCGTTAATACCCGACCACGAGCAGTGCGTAGTACGTAACCTTGCTGAATCAGATAAGGCTCAATTACATCCTCTAATGTTCCGCGATCCTCAGCCATCGCTGCCGCCACCGCCTCAACCCCAGCAGGCCCTCCATCGAAGCGCTCATGCAAAATCTCGATGTAGCGACGATCTAGATGATCAAGGCCGCGCCGATCAACTGCCAGCATATCAAGCGCACTACCAGCGATAGCACCATTGATACTACCGTCACCTCGAACCTCAGCATAGTCGCGGACACGGCGTAGCAATCTATTGGCAATCCTAGGTGTCCCACGGGCGCGGCGCGCAATCTCAACGGCGCCATCTTGGCTCATAGGGACTTTCATTAGCCGAGCGGCACGACTGACGATAGTCGTCAAATCCTCGATATTATAAAACTCTAAACGCTGAACGATACCAAAGCGATCACGCAACGGTGAGGTCAATAGCCCTGCTCTTGTGGTCGCAGCAACTAATGTAAAGGGTGGCAAATCAAGCTTGATAGAACGCGCCGCTGGCCCTTCACCTATCATAATATCCAGCTGAAAGTCTTCCATCGCAGGATAGAGTATTTCTTCAATGACCGAGCTCAAGCGATGGATCTCATCGATAAATAGCACGTCACCCTCTTCTAGATTGGTTAACATCGCTGCCAAATCACCTGGACGCTCAAGGACAGGTCCCGAGGTTGAGCGCAAATTGCCACCCATTTCACGAGCAATAATATTAGCAAGCGTAGTCTTACCTAATCCTGGCGGACCAAAAATAAGGGTATGATCCAGCGGCTCATTGCGGCCACGGGCAGCACCGATAAATACTTCCATCTGCTCACGCACTACAGGCTGACCAATGTACTCAGCCAGTAAGGCTGGTCGAATATTAGAATCAGGCGCATCGCTCGCGTCTGATAATGGATTGATCAAGCGGTCTTGCATCATAGTATTTATCATCGTGTGTAAATAGATTATAAAAGAATATCAATCAGCATAACTAAAGCTTGCTTGTAAGTCATGCAAAACATCATAAAATCAGAGCTAGAATAAAAATAAGCGACAATTAGTGTCGCTTATAGCTGAATCAAGGCTTAAGTAGCAGATATCAAAAGCGAGAGAGTTGTTTTAAAGTCGCTTTTAACAAACTTTGAGTATCTGTAAAGGTTTCGCCGTCATTTTTGGCCGCTTTGATGGCTTGCTGAGCTTCGCGCTCTTTATACCCTAAGCTAATCAGCGCGCCTTCCACCTCAGCGATGATACTGCCCTCATTAGAGATTGGCGTAATTTGAACATCAAACTCCGAATTGCTATCGTCAACTTCGATATTTTTAAGCTTGTCTTTGAGCTCAATAAGCAGACGTTGAGCGGTCTTTTTGCCGATACCTGGAATACGCATGAGCGCGGTTTCCGAGTCTTGGTCGACATGCATTTTGAGCTCAGCCGCTGACATCGCTGATAACATAGCCAATGCCATTTTGGCACCGACCCCATTAATCTTAATCAACTGGCGAAAGACATCACGCTCTTTGCGATCAATAAAGCCAAACAGCAGCTGCGCATCTTCACGCACATGAAAATGCGTCCAAATACTAGCTTGTTGATCCAATTGTAATTGACAAAACGACGGCAACGGCAGCTCGATATCATAGCCAACGCCTGACGCCGTCATAACGCAGGCCATCGGTGCCATCAAATGCTGCACTTGTCCGCTGATAAGTCCTATCATAATCTGACACCTATTATATTTATCACTCAATATCAACCATGCGCTAAAAACAACCTAATGAAAAATAATATCGCACGTTTACGCTAAAGCGCTTAACTCTATTGATAAAAGTTAACCATACCTTCTAGATTTATTGGGCGAATTTTGTGCGCTTGTCCTGCTGAACCAAAGGCTTCAAAACGATTAGTACAGATATCTGACATCGCAACCATAGACGCTTTAAAGTATTTACGCGGATCAAATTCACTTGGGTTTTCTACAAGGAATTTGCGGATAGCACCCGTTGATGCGAGACGTAAATCAGTATCGATATTGACTTTACGGACACCATGCTTGATCGCTTCAACGATTTGCTCAACAGGTACACCATAAGTCTCACCAATATTACCCCCATTTTCATTGATGACTTTTAGCCATTCTTGCGGTACAGACGATGAGCCGTGCATAACCAAATGGGTATTAGGAATACGGGCATGAATCTCTTTCACCCTCTCAATCGATAGGATATCGCCTGTCGGTGGACGAGTAAATTTATACGCGCCATGACTAGTACCGATGGCAATTGCTAGTGCATCGACGTTAGTGTCTTTGACAAACTGCTCAGCTTCATCAGCACTAGTTAATAGTTGCTCATGATCCAGCACGCCTTCTGCGCCAGAACCATCTTCTTCACCTGCCATACCCGTCTCAAGGCTACCCAAGCAACCAATCTCGCCTTCGACTGATACGCCACACGCATGTGACATTTTGACAACTTCACGGGTCACGCTAGCATTATAGTCATAATCCATTGGCGTCTTACCATCTTCGCCAAGTGAGCCATCCATCATCACTGATGAAAAGCCGAGCTGGATTGAGCGTTGGCATATAGCAGGCGACATACCATGGTCTTGATGCATCACCACTGGAATATGTGGCCACTCTTCAATAGCTGCGGTAATCAAGTGGCGCAAAAAAGCGGAACCTGCATAACCGCGTGCACCCGCGCTCGCTTGTACAATAACAGGTGAGTCGCAGGCGTCAGCTGCCATCATGATAGCGCGCATTTGCTCTAAATTATTGACATTAAAAGCAGGAACACCGTAGTTGTGCTCAGCAGCATGATCTAAAAGTTGACGTAAGGATATTAAAGCCATATAACGCTCTCTATTTGATTTTGACGACTGATATGAAAGTGTGGTTTTGATAAATAGTTCTGAGTGGTATTTTGACGGTTTATGGGATAACCGACTCTACCTTTATTAGCGCGGTTAATTATAGCAAAATTTAGCCCTCACTCGTAGTGGATACGCCTGTATTTTACTATCTACTGAGTTTTAGATGATCAATGCTCAATGATAAGTTGAACCCACAACATATCGGCTATAAAATATTGAGTTATAAAGTTATGAACATAAAAAAGCCTTGGAATATCCCAAGGCCTTTTTAGTACTATTTTATTTTATAAACTGCTATCACAAAAAGAGCCGTCAAATAACTACATCTAACATCAGATAGCTATTGCTAAAATTAGTACTGTTGATCAGTTGGCGCATTGCCTTCTGCATCAGCTTCGATATCAGATGCACCATTAGCAACTGAGCTTGCGCCATCAGCAACAGCTCCAGCAGTCGCTGCAACCGCTTTGTTAGTACCTTCAGTAATAGCTTCGCCAGCATTAGCAACAGCGTCCGTAGCTGCTGCACCCGCAGTATCAGCGCCATCAGCAATCTCAGCACCTGTATTTTGAGCAGCAATCTCAGCTTCAGTTGCAGCGGCTTCAGTGTTAGCAGCGATATCATCGCCAGCTGAGTCAGCAGTATCTACCGCTTCAGCAGCAGTCGCTTCTGCTTCATTTTCTGTTTGTTGGCTACAGGCAGTAACTGCAAAAGTACCAGCAAATATAGTGGCAAGTAATAAATGACGTTTTAACATAGTAAACCTTCAAGATAAATAAATAAATAATAATGCATTCGAGCATCGGTAATGGCGCTATTCTATAACTAGCAAATAAGACATGCAATAACAATATTAAATGTAGTAACAATATGAGAACAAATAAATACTACTTAATAATCATTATCAATTAGTTGTATTATATTAGGCACTTAAACCAGCAGCACTGCTATATGGCAGGTATGGTAGCTAATCTTAACTACCAAAGTGCTATCGATATTTTTAGCTTTAGAGCTCTAAAGCTGCTACTGCTGGCAGAGTTTTACCCTCGACAAACTCTAAGAAAGCACCGCCACCTGTCGACATATAGCTGACGCCATCAGCAACTTGATACTTGTCAATAGCGGCTAAGGTATCGCCGCCACCAGCGATTGAAAATCCTGCGCTGTCTTGTACCGCTTGCGCTAGTATTTGTGTCCCTGCACCATAGGCATCGACCTCAAATACGCCAACAGGGCCATTCCACAAGATAGTCTTAGCCTTGGTAATAGCGACTGCTAATTGCTTGGCGCTTTGCGGTGCAATATCCAATATCATATCATCAGCATCAATAGCATGAACCGCTTTTATAGTCGCAGTAGCTTTTTCTAATGACCCTGTAAAGTCGGCAAAATCAATATCACATTTATCCGCCACGACTACATATTCAGGCAATAAAATTTCAGTCTTGGTCATAATATCTCGGGCGGTATCGAGCAGATCTGGCTCATACAAAGAGGCACCAACGCTATGACCTTGCGCGGCCAAAAAGGTATTGGCAATACCGCCACCAACGATAATCTGGCTACATAACGTAGCCAAACTATGCAGTACCTCAAGCTTAGTCGATACTTTTGATCCACCTACTATGGCAAGCATAGGCTGAGCGGGTGTCTGTAGCGCTTGGCTCAATGCATCAAGCTCAGCGGCTAGTAATGGCCCTGCACATACCGTCTTGCCCGTTGCACGCATCGCCTGAGTGACGCCTTCTGTTGAGGCCTGAGCACGGTGCGCGGTACCAAAAGCGTCCATGACAAACACATCACAAAGACTAGCATAACGCTTCGCTAATGTAGCATCGTTTTTCTTCTCGCCTGCATTAAAGCGCACGTTTTCTAGTAATATGACTTCCCCTGCCTTAATAGCGACTTCTTCATTGAGATAATCACTATTGAGCGCGACTGGCTGACTCAGTTGATCGCCTAATTTTTCGGTTAGATAGTCGGCAACAGGTGCTAGTGAGTAAGCAGCTTCAAACTTGTCTTCGGTTGGACGACCTAAGTGCGAACAAACAATCACCGCAGCGCCTTTGTCTAAAGCCATTTTTATCGTCGGTAGGCTCGCTTGCAATCGGGCGTCGCTCGCCACTTTACCAGCTTTAATAGGGACATTTAAATCCTCACGAATCAAAACGATTTTATCGGTTAAATTCAGCTCACTCATACGTAAAAAATTCATTACAGCTCCTATTGATTCAGTTTTATAATAATAGATATATGGGGAGTATCTTAATGGCGTGTAGTGTAAGCTTGAGTCGGCTATAGCGTCAACTGATGCGAAAAAAATTATCTTAATGACAATTTATCTCTTTTATATTGAATTCACTGTAGATGTTTTTTCTCAAAGCTGTTTTTGAGGCATAGTGATAAAGTAGAGAAATTGATCGCAGTAACATTTCGTGGTGGTAGTCTCTTAAAGGCGCCTTTATGATAGTGCTGTAAACAATAACAACTACGAGCGCCATTTTTAGGAGAATCATATGAGTACAGATTTTGATCAGGCCAAACAAAAACTACTACAGCTTAAAGAAGAGTACCAGACTCGTATCGATACCATAAAGGATCATATCCAAAATCCGCAAGATGAGCTTAATAAAGATTGGGGAGATCAAGCAATCTCTATCCGTCAGAATGATACGCGTCAGCTCCTAGCGGCAGAAGCACACCAAAACCTCATCTATATTGAAAATGCTTTGAGCCGTATCGAAAACGGTACTTACGGAGAATGTGAAGTATGCGGTGAGGAGATACAGGAACAACGCTTAAAAGCTGTGCCTTATGCTACGTTATGTATGGATCACGCTGAATAAAAATGAGTGTCCCATAGAACTAAGCCTATAAAGCTGAGTAAGAAGTTAAGCAAGCGTTTGCCAGATACTAAGCGCTTGCTGCCACTGCTGACAACGCTGCGCTATCTGCTCTACTGTTAAGTCCATAATATCCCCGACTACCGCAATATAAGTCAATGGCAAGCCTGCCAGCTGACCAATATTTTCTGCGCTAAGTCCACCAATCACACATATATTTAGCGGTTTATCTAAGCTTAGCTGACAGCCAGCATTGAGCTGCTCGCGACTAATAATACTCGCTTGAGGTTTAGTCATTGAGGCAAATACGGCACCCATCGCCGCATAATCTGCGCCATCCTCTAGTGCTTGCTTTACGAGTTGACTATCACCATGGCAAGTACGACCAATGATTTGATCGGCTGCTATTAACTGTTTCGCTGTGCTTATGTCACCATCGCCTTGACCTAAATGTACCCCTACACCCAGCTTAGCGGCTAGAGCGGTATCGTCATTAATAACGACGGCAACCTTGTATTGCTGGGCTAAAGCAATAATTTCTAGCGCTTCATCGTAGAGCTGCTGCGAGCCATTAGGCTGTGCTAGTACTTGCTTGCGTCTTATTTGCACTACAGCAATAAGATTAGTTGCAAATGCGGTTTTAAGTTTGGTTAACAGTAAGCTGATGTCGTCATCGTTAGTCAGCAGGTATAGTTTAGGGATTATCATTGGTGATGTTTTCCTAGCCATTAAGCGAGCTTTAGTACGTTCTTTAACACTTTTTTATAAGAGTACATTTTCAACAAAAAATTTAAGCAAAAAAAAGGCGGTTATAATGATAACTGCCTTTTTTATAAAAGAGCTACTATTCTATACCGTACGACGTGACGCCAAACTGTTTAAGATATTCTTAGCATCACCCCATCGTGTTGCTGAGCTATTGGCACCCAAAATGACGATAATAGCAGGACGGTTATTGACTCGGGTCTCCATCACTACGCAGCGACCTGCTTCATTAATAAAGCCTGTTTTGGATATACCGATTGGGTAATCGCCTGAACGTACTAAACTACTGGTATTATTCGCTGAATAAGTACGATTACCGCTTGAATAATTAGAGACATAGAAGTCATAGCTCTTAGTAGTAGAAAAACGACGAATCACATCGTAGTTGCCAGCCGCACGCACTAACTTAACGAGATCATTCGATGAGGCGACATTACGCTTATCAAGACCCGTTGGATCACCAAAATAAGCGGTCGTCATACCTAAATCTTGTGCTTTGCGGTTCATCGCTCGTATAAAGGCATTGTAACCACCAGGATAGTTACGCGCTAAGCTCTTAGCCGCTGGGTTTTCTGACTTCATTAGTGACATCAGCAACATCTCAGCGCGATTCATACGATCGCCTGATTTGAGCCGTGAGCTGGCACGTTTGGGTCCTATAAAGTCCTCTGGATCGAGAATAAGCTCTTCACGCATATCGAGCCCAGCATCTAGTACGACCATCGCAGTCATAACCTTAGTGATACTAGCCATAGGACGCGCGATATCCGCGTTTTTCTCGTAGATCGACTCACCAGTCTCAGCATCGATGACTGCTACACTGCGCGAGTCCGTACTGATAGGCAACATATCGCTGCTGCCAAAGCTGCCACGGTAGGTTGTATTGTAACTGTTATTACGGCTACCATAACTATTCGCATTAGTGATATTAGTTGTACCATAGCCATTATTGACTTTTTTGATAGCGGAGCTGTTGTTTGAGCTGTACATGATATTGCGTGCTTCAGATAAGCTATCAGCCCCGCCCCAGCTAACACGCGCACTAGACTCATTACCATTAATGGTTAATGCCGCTTGCGCAGCGCCTCCCAAACTCAATGAAATCATAGCAACTAGTATTTGCTGTTTGGTTAATGGTAAATTTGTCATTCTTCCTCCAAATAGGAATAGCGCTCTAGTAATATAGACCATAGCGTAGATGATATACGTAGCTATTATAAAAACGAAAATGTTTCGATAATTACCCTTAAGCCTTACAAAAATGGTAATCGCTATCAAAATATTACAACGTAGCTATAATGACTCACAATGATAGTAAAAGCCTTAATACGATGCTTTTGTATTTTTAGTGTATCATGGTTTATATTTAAGTTTACTATTATGAGCTAACTTGATGAATTTTTTATGGTTGTTGTTAAATTTTATTACAGTTTCTTTAGCTATTAGCAATATTGATTAACATTTCGGTAATAAATTCCATTTTAAAGAGTTATAGTCAATAATTAGGAGTAGGCTATCTTGAGCTGCAAAATTTGATTGATTAGTATCTATTGTTTAGGATTAAAGTTTGATAACTTATAATTAGTAATAAATTATAGTAATAACATAATACGAGTAACAATATGATTCGAGTGTTAGTAGTAGATGATCATGATTTAGTTCGTATGGGTATCAGCCGTATGTTAGCTGATAGTCCAGATATCGAAGTCGTTGGTGAAGCAGATAGCGGTGATATGGCTATAAAGCTTGCTAAACAGCTTATCCCTAACGTCATTCTTTTGGACGTTAATATGCCTAATATTGGTGGGCTTGAGGCTACCAAACGCTTAGTACAATTGAACATAGGCATCAGAATATTGGCAGTTAGTAGTATGGCTACTCAGCCTTATCCATCGATGCTACTCAAGGCAGGCGCTCATGGCTATATCACTAAAGGCACACCACTTGATGAGATGATACGCGCGATCAAAAAACTCAATCAAGGCGGTCGTTATTTCAGTCATGATGTAGCAGATCAGCTGGCTGAAGTGTTGTTATCCGATAAGGCCGCTTCACCTTTTGACTTATTAAGCGACCGTGAAAAGCAAGTAGCTATGATGGTCGTTAACTGTCAAAGCCCTCAGCAAATCGCTGATCAGTTATTTGTCAGTGTAAAGACTATTAATACTTATCGTTATCGTATTTATGAAAAAGTAGGTGTTGATAGTGATGTTAAGCTTACCCATATGGCAATTCGCCATGGACTTATTCAGCCTTAATCAAGCTCTTAAAAAGGTTGCTCAAGCTTAGAATTATTATCGTGATGTGACCTCTTTACTGACTTATTTTTTATTTTGGCTATTTTATGAAACCTGCTTCTACAGTCATAGCTTTTGTCATCACTTATTTGCAGCAAGGCGAGACGCTACCCTCAGCACAACTGCGCCGACTAGGCATGGTATATAATAGTTATCGACTCATCGTTAGCCTATTTTTACTGTTGATGATTTATGTGACGACGCAAGCCGATAACAGCATCATGCTGCCCAGCCTCTTACAGTTAACGATACTTATTTTTTATGTCTTGTTTAGCCTTATATTATTTGGCTTATTCTCAGTAGTCCCTCAGCAGCCACGGCGTCAGCTATTGCTAGGGCTGTTTATGGACGTAGTCGTTTTAAGCTTACTACTCTATACCAATGGCGCGCCTGATTTGCAACTGACTATGCTGTACATGGTAGTGGTAGCAGCAAGCTTTATGTTATTGACAGGTACTCAGGCGCTGATCATTACCTTACTGGCTATCATTTTTATTATTTATCAGCAGTTTTTCCATGCGATTGCTAATAGTATGAATTTAGCCGATCTAGGAGATGCCTTACTGATATCAGCCAGCTTTTTGGCAGTAGGGTTTTTGAGTTGGTCGGTCTCTCAGCGCTTAGTTCATGTAGAGGGTATGGCCTTGCAGCAGGCACTAGAAGTGGCTCATCTCAATGCCATTAACCAAGAAGTCGTCAGTCAGATGATTAATGGCATAATAGTTGTTGATAAAAAACGTATCGTGCTGGCAAACTTGGCCGCTTATCAGCTCTTAGGTATAGAATCCGATCCAGCCGCCAAACCTACCTTTAGTTTCCGTCTTAATCAAAATGTAAGCACGACAACTAAGCCATTTAATAATAATAAAAAGCGTATTATAAAAGCTTATGACCCCTTAATAGACTTTCAAAAAAAACTAACTCATGAGCATAAATCTTTGGTTGAGAATTATATAAATTTAGCAAACAATCAGTTGCGTACCTTTATCTATGATCTGCCAAAAAGCATTAGTGCTACTAATGCTAACAAATTACGTATTCAAATCATCCCTTTAAAAGATAACAGTCAGTTGATGCTATTAGAGGACTTGCGCCGTGAGCAAACCAGTGCTCAACAATTAAAACTGGCCTCCTTAGGACAGCTTACGGCTAGCATTGCTCACGAAATACGCAATCCTTTAGCGGCTATCTCACAGGCCAGCCAGCTGTTAATAGAAGACATCGATGAAAACTATGGTTCAGATGACACCGAGTCGTCAATGACAACGGATAATACAGGCAATCATGAGCTCTATAAGATGATATTTGCCCAAACCAAACGCGTCGATCGTATCATTGAGGATGTGTTGAAATTATCGCGCCAGCAGCAGCCACAACGTCAAACCATAGAACTTATCGAATGGATGCCGCAATTTTTGGATAATCACTTTCGCAACCATGATATTACACTGAATGTTCGTACCACTATTGTTATCCAGTTTGATACGCATCAGTTAGAGCAGATTTTTATTAATCTAATTAATAATGGATTGCGCTATAGCAGTCGAGCTCATACGCAAGCTGATGTTACGGTTGAGATCTACGATAGGCAGAACGATGTTATAATCGATGTTTTAGATACAGGAATAGGTATCGATAATACTAGTGCAGAACATCTATTTGAGCCATTTTTTACTACGGATAAAGCAGGAACGGGCTTGGGTTTGTATTTATCTCAAGCTTTTAGTGAGGCCAATTATGCTCAGCTTATCCATGTTCCAGAGCATGCAAAAACTTGTTTTCGCTTGATAGTACCTGCCGCTGTTTCTATTGTTGAAATTGCCTAACTGCTAAAACTGTGTTGAAAGTCGTGCGTTTTAATCATCCTAATTGTTTATATCTATATGAGGTTATACATGACAGCAACTGCCTTAATTGTTGATGATGAAGTGGATCTATGCCGATTGATGCAAATTACGCTCACCAAGATGGGCATACAGTGTGATGTCGCCTATACGCTGACCCAAGCTCAAGATTATTGGAAAGATAATAGCTATGACTTTTGCTTAACAGATCTCAAGCTTCCTGATGGCTCAGGGCTAGATTTGGTTAAGCAGATCAGCAATAGCTCCACTACCCCAGTCGCTGTTATCACTGCTTTTGGCAGTATGGATTTGGCTATTGAAGCGTTGAAACTAGGCGCTTTTGATTTTGTTAATAAGCCCCTTGAGCTGCCACGGCTACGTCAGTTGGTAGAAAATGCTTTAAAGGTTTCTCGTCAAGACAATGATATCCAAAGCCAGAGCACTCAGAGTCCTGAGCAGCAGTTATTAGATAGTCGTTTAATTGGTAACGCTGAGGTCATGCAAACGCTTAAAAAGACGATACTAAAGCTCGCGCGCTCACAGGCGCCTGTGTTTTTATCAGGAGCCTCAGGGACAGGTAAGGAGGTCGTAGCTAGATTGATTCACGACTTGAGTCCGCGTTGTGAAGGCAGTTTTGTACCCGTGAACTGCGGTGCGATTCCCTCAGAGCTGATGGAGTCTGAGTTTTTTGGTCATAAAAAAGGCAGCTTTACAGGAGCAGTTGCTGACAAGCAAGGGCTATTCCAACAAGCGAACGGCGGGACTCTATTTTTGGATGAGGTCGCTGATTTACCGCTGCCTATGCAAGTCAAGTTGCTGCGTGCTATTCAAGAAAAGACCGTACGCGCTATCGGTGATACCAAAGAGCTTCCTGTCGATATCCGTATACTCTCAGCGACTCACAAAAATTTGAGCCAGTTAGTAGCAGCGGGCGAGTTTCGTCAAGATTTATATTATCGTATCAATGTGATTGAGCTCAAACTGCCAGCACTGAACGATAGGCGTGACGATATTCCAGCTTTAGCGGAGTATTTTTTAGGGCTTATCGCTGAGGAGTGGCAATTAGAGTCAGCCCCGCAGCTGTCAGCGCAAGCTTATCAACGCTTACAAGATTATGCTTTTGCTGGCAACGTCCGTGAGTTACGCAACATACTTGAGCGAGCAATCACCCTTTGTGAAACTGAAATTATTGATGTCAGTCATTTAGGTCTAATGCCCTCTAGCGAATCAGCGCAAGTGATAGACTTGCCAGTAGTAGAGCCTGATCATAGCAACGATACTGATAACGCAAAAGCTGATGTCAAGGCCGTGACTAACGTTAAGACTGCTACTCATCGCATTGAAAGCAACGTCAAGAGCCGTAATGATAATTCAGCTACGGGTAACCTACATCCTTATCGTTTCGCAACTAACGCTTACTCCAACTCGATCAAAGCCTCTAGTACTGTGAGTGGTGCTCAAAAACCTAATGATAATGCTCAAAAGCCTAGTAGTGGACAGAACGCGCCCGAGCAACCAGCTAGAGATGTAGCAAATAACCCTATCTCTCTTTTAGATTCCTCTATAGATGACGACATTCAACTACCAGCGAGCAGCTTAGAGATCTACCTACAAGATCAAGAGCGACGCATTATTGTTGCCGCTCTCAAACAAACTGAGGGTAATAAAACTCAAGCAGCGGAACTATTAGGCACTAGCTTTCGCTCTCTACGCTACCGTATGAAAAAGCTTGAGATCGATGAAGATATATGCTGATTAGTAAATTAGTTATTGTAATTGGGGCGTGTTGCTAAGTTGGTTGTACAAAACGAATACCTGGCATAGTTATTTGTTGACGCAGTAACTCAAGACCGAGCTGCTCCCAATCAATTTCAGTTGTCGATAAATCTATATCAGGTTGTACCCCAATACCATCTATTTTTTCACCATTTGCCGTTAAATAATGAGCAACGGTTAGCTTGACGGCTTGCTCATTATTGAGCGGTATCACCGACTGTACCGATCCTTTGCCATAGCTGACCTCACCCAAGATAATAGCGCGCTTTTGAGTTTGCAGGCTACTGGCCAAAACCTCAGCGGCAGAGGCCGAATAACGGTTTTGCAGTACTATCACAGGTAAAGGTTCAAGAAGCGCGGTACCTCGAGTAGATAAAGTGCGCAGTGCGCTTTGACGACTTTTTATCTGCACCACATCGCTATCAGACATAAACAAGCTAGCAACTTGTACCGCGGCTGTCAGTACACCACCTGGATTATCACGCAGATCTAATAGCACCCCTTTTACAGGTGCATTCAGATTAGTTAGGCTTTGTAATACTTTTTCACGACTATTATTCTGGAAAGTTGGTAGCTTGATAATAGCTATGCCATCGACCAGACGCGTCTCAATCTCTTGTGGGTGATTATTATTGCGCTGCAAGCTAATAGTGCGTTTACGGCGACCCGCTTTTGAGATCACCACATCCACTTGCGTGCCAGCAATACCTGATAATAGCTGTACGATATCATTGGTTTGCTTATCTTCATCTAATTTGAACTCGTCTATTTGATGGACATAGTCACCGATAGTGATGCCCTTTTTATCCGCAGGCGAGTCATCTGTCACCTCAGTCACCACCCAATAGCCCTCATCAGCGCGATAGACTACTTTGATTCCGATATCCCCTACATCACCTTCGGTGAACGCGCGTAGATTCTCGTAAGCTTCAGCGTCCAAAAACTCGGCATGACTATCAAGCTTAGTCAGCATACCACTCATAGCATTGCTGAAGAGCTCCTCATCATTTACCGCATCTATATAGTCACGACGCACCAAATCCACTACGGCCACAAATGTTTTTAATGTTTCAGGGGAGATAGCCTTTAATGAGACTTGCGCCACATCCTCGGGAATATCAGTATCTAAGGTATCCTCGTAATCACTGCTATCTACTAGTGGATTGCTACCTATATCGCCTGTATCGTCATCGTTCATCCAGTCATCGGTCTGATCAGCAGCATCCACCATATCATCGATATCTGACAAATCATCAGCACCATTGTCTACCGGAACCTCATCGCTTTGCAGGTTAATAAGCTGCAAATTCGCTGTAGGGTTGTCAGCCTTTTTGCCTATTACTGCGCTCGGCGCTGCAATCACAGCTTGCGTAGTTAAGCTTGCACTACTCAAGATCACCGCAGCTATAGCATATTTTACAAAAGCTAACTGGAAGGTCTTAGGACTCAAGGTGTCAAAACTTAAAATATCAGAACTTAAGCTAGTCGGAGTTTTTGACGCTTTAAAATCAGATAAAGGCATGGCTATACTCATTTATAATAGAACTCATTTATAATAGAAAAGACACTTATAAGATAATACTTATGACCATTATAAGGCATATATACCCTAAATACGGCTTTAATGAAGGGACAGACTAAGGGGTATCATCAATTAAAAAAAGCGAAGATAATACTTATCTTCGCTTTTAGACCTACTTATTTAGCTTTTCTAAATGACATCTCTTTTTGAGTGGTCGTCATCAGATCAAATAGGCATTGACGCTTACAATGCTTGAATCAACAAGTTCTCACCTGTCATCTCAGCTGGGACATCCAAACTCATCAACGACAAGATAGTTGGCGCTACATCGCTTAGTCTACCGCCTTTACGGACTTGTAGCTTTTGCTTGCCAATATAAATCAGCGGCACATGCTCTGTAGTATGCTGAGTATGTACTTGCCCGCTATCATAATCTTGCATCTGCTCGCAATTACCGTGATCCGCTGTGATTAGCATATCGCCGTTTGCTGCGCGAACCGCCTGCTCAACTCGGCCCACACAGACATCTAATGCCTCAACCGCTTTTACAGCAGCGTCAAAGATACCCGTATGTCCGACCATATCACCATTGGCATAATTGACGATCAATACATCATATTTGCCTGATTCAATAGCGGCTATTAACTTATCAGTAACTTCAGGTGCGTTCATCTCAGGCTGCAAGTCATAAGTTGCCACATCGGGTGAAGGTACTAAAATACGCACCTCGCCTTCAAACTCCTCTTCACGACCACCGCTAAAGAAAAAAGTCACATGAGCATACTTTTCGGTTTCAGCGATACGTAGCTGAGTTTTATCCTGCTGTTGTAGATACTCGCCAAGCGTATTGCTCAATGACGTTGGATAATAAGCAATGCTGGTCTTACTATTATTCTCTAGTATATCTGAGTATTTAGTGAGCATAACAAAGGCGGCAAGTTTTGGCTGTTTATGACGGGCAAACCCTGAAAACTCATGATCTGGCAATAAAAAGGCTTGTGCCAACTCACGCGCACGATCCGCACGAAAATTCATAAAGATAAGCGCATCATTATCATCGACAGTAAATGGCGTCTCACCATGCTCAATCACTGTCGTTGGACTGATAAACTCATCAGTCTCGCGAGCTTTATAAGCCGCTTGCACAGCACCATCTGCCCGCGTTGAGATTCGATCAGCCTTACCTTCGGTCATTAGCTCATAAGCTTTTTGTACCCGATCCCAGCGATTGTCACGATCCATAGCATAGTAGCGGCCAATAATGCTAGCAATCTGTACGCGCCCCTCGTAATGAGCATTGAGCTTATTAAGATGATCGCGCAAGCGATTGATATATTTGTCAGCGGACTTAGGCGGGGTATCACGACCATCTAAAAAGCAATGCACAAAGACATTTTTGGCACCGTGTACCAAAGCTGAATGACACATGCCCTCGATATGATCCTGATGCGCATGGACGCCACCATCTGATAACAAACCCATAATATGTACGTTACCACCAAGCTCATTAGCAGCATTGACAGCGCCTACTAGTGCCTCGTTTTTGTAAAAGTCACGGTTAGCCACCTCGCTTGAGATACGCGTTGAGTCTTGGTACAGAATACGTCCAGCGCCGAGGTTCATATGACCGACCTCAGAATTACCAAACTGACTTGGCGGCAAGCCTACATCCTCACCTGAAGCTGAGATTAGTCCGTGCGGATACTGCTGATATATCCTATCTAGATTCGGTGTATTTGCAGCAGCAATCGCATTGTCATTGTCATCTTCACGATGTCCAAATCCATCTAATATCATTAATACGTGTGGGGTCTTAGGTGGGTTTTTAATTTGGCTTTGATTAGAGTCATTAGATTCTGATGGTTGCTTACTGGTCATAAATTTGCGCTCCTCAAGGGGATGAACGTCACTGATAAGTTAAAGGAATCAAAGTATAAAGCTAGGGTCTGTTGAACATTCGACCGTGGCACTGACAGAGACTATGTATCTTAACACAAATATCAAAATTGCCTAAAATTCAACCTTTTTTATTATCAAATACAAATTGTTTGCAGTTATGACATTTATAAAAAATATCGTCAATTTCTTGTAGTGAGACATAGTAGCAACCTACGAAATTAGCTCCGTTAATCACTAACAAGGTTGAAAACTATCAATCAAATTTTGGCCGAAGCTTATGACTTATAAGTATTAAGCTCTCGTTATACTGGTCATACATTTAGATATCAATAAAGCTCAGTTATATTTAGTGAACAAATCCAGCTATAAAAATGGACTTGCAATTATGTATTTCATTGGGTAATATTGAACTATTCTGAAGTGTTAGCGAGTGGATGCTATTTCCCTGAGCCGATAATGCTTTACCTGGATGTGCTACCTATCGTTTCATTGTGTATGCCTGCACTGCTTGCAGTGTATCAGGAAACCTGCCGAGACGATGACACATCCGCCCTGAACTTCACGGTTCATGGGTCACCATCCCACGGCGGCACTTCGGTTGTTATATTCGATTGTTGAGTAGAACCCTTTATAGGAGCGACACTTAATAGTCACTAAAAAGCCCCTTTCATGTTATTGAAAGGGGCTTTTTTTATGCGCTACTAGATAAATAATTATTCATCATTAGCCGACTTAGTGATCTTTTTGACATCTTTAGGAATGTTTTTGGCAGTACCATCGATGGTAGTATGCTGCTTGAAGACATTGCCAAATTGGTTTTGCTGCTGATTACCACTGACATCACCAAAAGGGTTTTGTCCCGCTCTATCATTAACGTCACCAAAGGGATTTTGACCACTCATGCCGCCGAATGGGTTCTGTCCGCCCATACCACCAAACGGGTTCTGTCCACCCATGCCACCCATACCACTGGCACCACCCATTTGCTTAGCCATCATCTCCATCATTTTTTGCTGATTGTTCATGACATAAGTATTGGCCATATCTTTGAGCTTTTTCTGCACAGGCGGTAATACGACTAGTAGCGCTAATAAGTCACTAATGATCCCAGGTATTAGTAGTAAAATACCAGCGACGGCCATCGCTACACTCTTGAGCATAGTAGACTCTTGCGGGCGCATTGATGGATTCATCATACCGCCTGCTTTCATCTGCTGCGCCATGGGATTCAGTGATACCATGCCTTTGCGAATAAAAGAGATACCGATGACTGCTGCCACAATAAACCATGCAAACACTAGCCAGCCACTAATAGACTGAGCCAACAAGTACCAGACCAGCATCTCAATGATAAACCAAACGATGGCAATACCTACTATCTGACCCATAAACTGTCGTCCTATAAAATTAAACTGAGATTAAGCGTTAAATAAAGCGTTGAATAAAAGGTTAAGCAAATTAAATGGCTTAACTTATCCTCTATATGGGGATGGCTTGCTATACTATCAAACTTGTAGCAAATATTTAAACCCTTATGAGTTAGATATAAAACTAATTACAATCGTGAATTGGAAGATTATGGCAATTATCATCGGAATAGATCCCGGCTCGCGTATGACAGGCTATGGTATCGTGCAACAAACAGGCGATAAGCTGACCTATATCGATGCAGGGACTATTCGTACCGATACCAAAGAGATGCCTGAGCGTCTAAAACGTATTTTTAATGGCTTAACGCGTATTACTCAGCATCATATTAAGTACGCTGATGAGCCTATCTATACTGCTATTGAACAAGTATTTATGGCAGAAAACCCAGATTCAGCGCTAAAGCTGGGTCAAGCACGCGGCGCGGCTATTGCCGCTATGGTAGCCTTAGATTTAGAAGTGTCAGAATATACCGCTAGGCAGATTAAGCAAGCGGTTTGCGGTTATGGCGCAGCGGCCAAAGAGCAAGTCCAAGAGATGGTTTGTCGGATCTTAGCCCTAGATTTTGTACCACAGCAAGATGCGGCTGATGGACTAGCTTGTGCCATTTGTCATGCTCATTCAAGCCATTCTATGAATAAACTGATCCTCAATAGCGCTATGCGCGGTCGCGGTGCCTCTAAAAAGAAAGGTCGCTGGCGGCTAACAGAAGAGGACTTAGGTAATTTGCGATAATGCATTAGCGCGCCATAATTAAAAATATTTGAATCGTTTAGCTTTTGTAGTATCTGCCATGCGCACTAACCATAAAGTTATAATTATTCATCGGTGCGTGGAACGCACCCTACGCATACTACTTATAACCTGAATTTTATGACGTTCATAAATACTATTTAACGGCCGTTCGCTCTATAATGGTATCCAATACATACGCGTATTGCGAATCTATGTTATCTACTAATACGCTATCCACCTCTGTTTTAAAACGTTTTAGGCGCAGTACTTCATTATGAGTATCATCGTGCTCATAGCCATCAATGACACCTGCAAACTCGACTACCTCTCCCTCGGTCGTTTTTATGCCTTGCTCATCGTAAGTAACAGGTCTAACTTGCAGACACAGCTGCGCGTTATTGTCTGAGCAAGGTTTGCTCTGCGCATCTACTGCCCAAAATACCGTATCGCTTTTACTATTATATTTGGCTTGTGCCGTCATTCTACCGCTCCAAACCAGCGTTACTGAATTGCTAGTCACTTGGGTCAGGCTTGGCGTTTCACTGGTTGTTAGACTGACTGTGCTATCGCCTTGCATTAACTCGTTCAGCTGGTTTTCTACGGCGTCTAGTTTGCCACAAGACATCTTGGTACTCATACCGTCTTTAACGTTAAGCATTTGCTCTTGTAGCTTATAGACGGCGCTGATGGTATTACAACCAACGTTATAGCTGATATTATTTTGACTTTGACTATCAAAGTTTAGCATGACCTGCTCTTTGATCGTCGTCAATGCAGTGATAGGCTGATTATTACTATCCACAGCAGAAGCCAGCGACCAGCGGTAGCTGTCAAGGGTATCTATCATCGCTTGCTCAGGAGTTGCGCTATCATCGTCAGTCATATTCGTTGTCGTCTGGCTATTATCTTCAGCTACCACCTCACTAGTGTCCGCTGTCGTTCCCAGTTCAGCTTCTTGAACTTTTGCAGTATCGTTACAGGCGCTTAAGGCTAAACTTGCTACCAATAGACTTGGTATTAATACTCTTGCCGAGCTCATTATTGGTTTCATAATCACTCCTCTTTCAGTAATAAGATACTACGATGTTAATAGGATGCTGTTAGAGCATATGACACATTCTAGTCGTTGCTAGCTTTGGCTTTGGCCATATTCTTGATACTGAAGCGCTCATTCATCATCTGATAAAAACGGGCAATGTTCGCGCCATGATCAGCAGGGTTTACCTTAACGACTTTGCCAAAATCAAGTCCTAAATACAGCACAATATCAGCAAAGGTAAGCTGGTCTGTGACTAAATAATCACGATCTGTTAAGGCTGTTTCAAAGTATGGTAGAGCCTTGATGGCGCGAGCAATAGACTTCTCAACAAACTCAGGCACTTGATCAACACGCTGGGCTTTGGAGGGGTGACTGTGCTGAAAGGCCAGCATAAAGTTATAAAGCACTTCAAACTCAGCGACACGGCGCATGGCACAGATTTGTGCTCGTTGTACCACATCGTTACCCATCACTGAGCGCTCACCATAGACCCGATCTAAATACTCACAGATCGCTTGTGAATCATTTAGCACCGTACCATCATCCAAGGTCATCGTCGGCACAGTCTGCATAGGGTTCATTTTGCTAAAGTCATCAGTCGTATGCTCGTTTTGTATAATATCAATATCTACAACATCAAGATCGTCCATGTCATCGATATCAATACCTTTTGAAGCCAGTAAAATGAGAGCCTTGCGTGGATTTGGCGCGGTACGCGTAACGTATAATGTTTTCATAGTATGGTCCTAGGAGTTAGTCATAAAATGTGGCTGATGAGCGTTTATCGTTATAGTTTTTCTGACAAAATCGAGACCCAGTCAAAAATTAGTAGCCTTGATATTTGAACCTACGCTTTACATCATAGCAAAAGCTTTTCACTACTTGTTAAAAAATCACAAAAGCCCCACAACCTGAGGCTATGGGGCTTTTATTAAATAGTCATCTTATTGATTGTAAAGATAAATATTTTGCTAACTATTAAGTTTTTATACTTATTTATTGGGTGCAGGCGTCGTACGCAAATACGGCTTAATTTCAGTATGACCTTTTGGATAGTTTGCAGCGATATCTTCGTTTTTGACGCTTGGTGGAATGATAACATCATCACCATCTTGCCAGTCTACTGGGGTAGCAATGTTATATTCGTCAGACAACTGAATCGCATCAATCACTCGAATGATCTCATCAAAGTTACGACCACAACTGGCAGGATAAGTTAAGGTCAGACGGATCTTTTTATTAGGATCAATAATAAAGACACTTCTGACCGTAGCCGTCGTACTAGCGTTAGGGTGCAGCATGTCATATAAATTTGCGACGTCTTTATTTGGATCAGCGATAATTGGGAAGTTTAGTTCCGTTCCTTGCGTCTCGCCAATGTCTTTTGCCCAAGCGTGATGATCGTCGATGCCATCAACAGAAATACAGATTGGCTTAACCCCACGCTTTTGAAATTCGCCATTGAGGGCTGCTGCGCGACCAAGCTCGGTGGTACATACTGGCGTGAAATCTGCTGGATGCGAGAAAAACACTACCCAGTTGTCCCCTGCCCAGTCATAAAAATTAATCTCACCATCTGTGGTGTTTGCATCAAAATTTGGGGCGCTATCGCCAAGACGTAAATGTGCCATAACTGAATCCTTAGTAGTGAGCGCTGATCTGATGTAGCGCTTAAATTATTATCATTGACGCACTCAGCTATTGTCTAGCGGTGCGTTTGGAAATCTATTCAATCTTAACAAATTGGTTATGAATGTCTTGTGACAGATTGTAATGCCGTTATTCTATTTCAGGCTAAGCAAAAATATATTTTTGTGAACCTAATATTCTAAATTACTATTCCTGAGTCCCAAAGACAAAACTCCCCAAATTTACCGCGTTTACTACTACCACCTGCTAACTTGCCAGCATCTGTGAGTACCAGCTCGCCCTCTTTGTCTTCTAAGTAACCCGCTTCTAATAGTTTACTATTTAGTTCCTGAGTTTTAAGCCCTAACTCTTTAGCTAATTTTGCTGTGGTCAATTTTGAGTAATTAGGTGCGGCCACTTCCACAGGTTTCGTAGTGGCGGTTACCGCAGTCTCGCCATCAGCATTTGCGTTTGACGTCGCTTTATTATCGGAGTCGCCTACTTTTTCAAGCGACATCCGCACCTCATCACTGATACGGATAATGCGTTGCGCTTCTTCGTAAGTATCCGCGTATAACTTAGCGTCATCATTACGGTAAATCAGCACGCCCATCTCATTGTTATTCACTTGGCTAAATTCGTATAAATTGAGGCTAGTGATAATACATTCGTTTTCATTTAAATAGCATTTAGCATGGAGATTTTTGCAGAAGCTAGTGCGAATAAAGGTTAAATTTTTGAGCCAATTGATCTCTTCCGGATGTAAGTCGTTTTTTCCATAAACAATACGGATATCAATCTTAAGACGATTGCGATCTTCTAATAACTCTTTAATACGCTCATTCAGCTTTAGGTAAGGACTGATAATGATTAACCTGTCAGAGGCGTTTTTTATCAATTCTTCTAAGTGATAAGTGGTGCCACTGCTATTTAAAAATTTTGCCATATCGAACCCTCAATATTTTTTATTTATCATTACGACTATAAATCAGAAATTCCATGCTTACAAAAAAGCCCACCTCAAGCTTACTTGAAATGGGCTAATCTTTAAACTACTATTGTCTAGTAAATTTACACTATATTATCGTTGTCGATTAAGCAGGCTTATAACTATCGCGTAAGCTGACGATTTGGTTAAATACGGGTGTCTCATTGCTATGCTCAACGGCATCTGAGATAAAGTAGCCTTCACGCTCAAACTGAAAGCGCGTGCCTGCATCAGCGGCTACCAATGACGGCTCAACTACCGCACTAAGCTCAGTTAATGAGTTAGGATTTAACGCTTCATGAACGTCGCTAACACTGCTCGGATCTTCAACACTAAATAACTGCTCGTACAAACGAACCGTCGCTGGAATGCCTTGGCTAGCTGACACCCAATGAATGACGCCTTTCACTTTACGACCTTCAGGATTTTGACCTAGCGTTGTCGGATCAATAGTGGCTTTTAGCTCAGTAACATTCCCTGCGTCATCTAGTACATGCTCAGTCACTGCTAACACATAAGTATTACGCAGACGAATCTCGCTCTTCTCTGGTGACAGGCGCTTATAGCCTGCTGGCGGCTCAAGCTCGTAATCACCTTGATCGATATACAAGTCTTTGGTAAACGGAATCTCGCGCTCACCCATATCCTCGACATTAGGATGCTTAGGTTGAGTAAGCCATAACGTTTGGCTGTCCTTATCAAAACGTGCATTGACGCTATCCGCTTTGAGGGTCTCCCACTCTTCAACCGCTTCATCAAAGTTAGTAATCGTCACCTTTAATGGCTTTAATACTGCCATACCACGCGCGGTCGTATCGTCTAGTGACTGACGAATGCTAAATTCAAGCAAACGCATATCAACCACACTATCCGCTTTGGTAACGCCAACTCGATCACAGAAGTCACGCAGTCCCTCAGGCGTATAGCCACGGCGACGCATACCGGCGATAGTTGGCATGCGTGGATCATCCCAGCCGCTAACAATATTTTCATCGACTAATTGTTTGAGTTTACGCTTACTGGTTAGAGTATGATCCACATTTAAGCGCGAAAACTCATACTGATGTGGCGGTATATCAAAGCCAATCTTCGCCACGATCCAATCATAGAATGGACGATGATCTTCAAACTCTAGCGTACAGATCGAATGGGTAATACCCTCATGGGCGTCCGATAGCGGATGAGCAAAATCATACATCGGGTAGATGCACCATTTATCGCCCGTCTGATGATGCTCTTGATGCATCACGCGATAGATAATGGGATCACGCAGATTCATATTAGCGTCAGACATATTGATTTTGGCACGCAGTACGGCTTTTCCATCCGCATATTTGCCGTTTTTCATGTCATCGAATAATTTTAGATTATCTTCAACGCTTGCCTCGCGCTGCGGTGAAGGCTTGCCTACCTCATTGAATGAGCCACGATTGTCTTTTATTTGCTCAGGAGTTTGCAGATCGACATAGGCATCACCTTGCTCAATCAATTGCACCGCCCACGCATGGAGCTGGTCGAAGTAGCTAGAAGCATGTAGCGCCTCTCCTGCCCACTCAAATCCCAGCCACTGCACATCCGTCTTGATATTATCGATGTAGTCCTGCTTTTCGGCAGTCGGATTGGTATCGTCATAGCGCAAATGACAAATACCACCGAACTCCTCGGCCACGCCAAAGTTAAGGCAAATCGACTTCACATGACCGAGATGCAGATAGCCGTTTGGCTCAGGTGGAAAGCGCGTGACTATCTGCTTGTATTTCTCTGCTTTGACATCTTCACGAATAATATTACGAATAAAATCGTTTTTTGGCTCGTTCTTCAAATCTGCATTATTGACAGGTTTATTCATTGCTCATTGCTCCTAGGCAATTTGACAGTTCATCAATTTATAAAGTGTTTTGTAAAAAATAAAATTAAAAAAGGGCTACTTTAAAAAAGGCTGCTTAAAAGTGATGGATAATAGAAAGTTGCGTTATTCTATCAGCTTTTGCAAACTCATTAACAGCCAGATACATGACATGTGCTAAAAAAGCCGTTAGACTAGCACCTAAATTAAGATTGACTCTTATGAGCTAAAAGGAAGATCTATGCATGCTATCAAAACATTCGGGTTTGCCAGCTTATTTGCCCCTTTATTTATACTAGGTTGTACTAGTACTAATAGTACGATCGCTTCACAAGCTCAGCCCAATTTAACATCCAACACCAACAACCAGGAAACAACTATGAGCAATATGCCAGTAGTAGAGTTAGAGACTTCAATGGGTAACATCACTATTGAACTCAATGAAGAAAAAGCACCAAAAACAGTAGAAAACTTCTTAAGCTACGTAAAATCAGGCCAATACGAAGGTACTATTTTTCATCGCATCATCGACGGCTTTATGATTCAAGGTGGCGGGATGGATGAACAGATGAATGAGAAGCCGACTAATAAGCCTGTTGAAAACGAAGCGGATAATGGCCTTAAGAATGACAAAGGCACTATCGCTATGGCGCGTACCCAAGACCCTCATTCAGCAACCAGCCAGTTCTTTGTTAACATAAAAGACAATGATTTCTTAAATCATAGCGGCAAGAATGCGCAAGGTTGGGGCTATACCGTATTTGGTAAAGTCACGAGCGGTATGGACGTCATCGAAAAAATGCGCGGCGTACCAACAGGTCGTTTCGGTATGCATGCTGATGTACCAAAAACACCGATAACGATTAACTCAGCTAAAATTGTCTCTGAGTAATTTTGAAATCATTGCGAAATTGCTGATTGATAAACAACTATATTAGGATAGAGATAAATGCAAAGTTTTGAGCATCTAATGACGAGCCGTCCTCATCAGGTGCGGCAAGTATTGGTTAGTGATTTGCATTTATCACTAGAGGAGCCTGCCCTTGTGCAGGCTTTTTTAGCGCTGCTAGATGACTGTTTAGCACTGCCTGCGCTTAAGCGTCTATTTATCTTAGGCGATTGGTTCGAGGTGTGGCTCGGTGATGATGCTTATTTAAGCTTGTCAGATGACGCACGACAGAGTCATTGGCTAACCCCGATGATTGCTAAGCTAAAACAGCTGCGTATAAAGGGCTGTCATATCTTAGTGATGCATGGCAATCGAGACTTTTTATTGGATCAGTTATTTTGCGATTTATTCGGCGGTCAGCTCATTTATGAGCCTTATTTTATAAAAGTTGGCCAGCAGTCTTTTCGTTTAGAGCATGGCGACGCGCTGTGTACGGACGATAAAAAGTATCAGTTTTTCCGTAAAATCATACAGCATCGCTTTACTAAATGGTATTTGCTCAACAAGTCTTTAGAGAAGCGCTTAACTATCGCCGATAACATCCGCACTAAGAGTAAGCAGAATAATACCAAAAAAGCAGACTATATTATGGATGTGAATGAAGGTGCTGTGAATAGAGCTATTTATCACTCTAATGCGCTGCTACACGGCCATACGCATCGCCCTGAGATTCATCAAAGCGATGAGGGCAAGAGTCGTTATGTGCTAGGTGACTGGCGCTTGCTTGATACAGACACACGTAAGCCAAAAGTAAGCGCCGTCATTGGCGCAATTACTGCTAAGGGTGCGTTGGACGACTATATTAATAACGACAGTGCTGAGTTTGACTTGGTTGAGTTTCGATATTTAGTAAGGTAATTGTAGGGTTCGTTTTACACACCGTTTGAACAGCTATAATCAAGAATTGGTGCGTAAAACGCACCCTACAAAAAACGCAAATAACTGATTCTAATCCTCAGCAATCAATTTAAAAAAGTGCTGACGATAGTGTTTAAGCTCGCGGATAGAGTCGCGAATATCATCAAGCGCTAAATGACTGCCGCCTTTTACAAAATCCTTTAGAATATCAGGACGCCAGCGAAAGCAGAGCTCTTTGATAGACGATACATCCAAATTACGATAATGAAAGAATCTTTCAAGCTCTGGCATTTGCCGCGCCATAAAGCGTCTGTCCTGACAAATAGAATTGCCACACATCGGCGACTTACCTTGATCGACCCATTTATTCAAAAACTTGATAGTTTCCGCTTCGGCCTCAGCCAAAGTCACTGTGCTACGGCGAATACGATCAACGAGTCCTGATTGACCGTGTTGCTTAGTATTCCAGTCATCCATACCGTTTAAGATACGATCGGACACTTTTATAGCAAACACAGGCCCTTCGGCTAATACGTTTAGGTCTTGATCGGTCACGACTGTGGCAATCTCAATGATTTCGTCATTTAAGGTATCAAGGCCAGTCATTTCTAAATCTATCCATACCAGCCCTTTTTTGCCTTCATTTTTGATCTTTATCTTGTTGGGATGGTCTGTGCTCATAAGGTGTCCAATATTTATTATGCGTAAGTATTGTGCTCAAGGGGTTACAAAACCACTGCCTGACGCGATTAGTTAAAGCTGTATGTTAGCAAATTTTCACGTTACAATTGAAGCTATTTTGATTTAGCATCACTTTAAATAGGCAGTCTCTATGGCTTTAATTCGACAACGCAAACTGACCAAACAACAAATCCGTCGCATCGATAAACAGCAGCTAGAGAGTCAAGATAGTATTGACGATAGCCTGATGGATGGCGTGGTTATGGCGCATTATGGCAAGCAGCTCGAGGTACAAGTGACGAGTCTACCTGCTGTGATTCCTGTGCAACCAGAGATTGGCCCTGATGATCCTGAGCCGTTTTGGCAGGCGCTGGCACTTGGCGACATTTGGCGTTGTCATGTGCGCACTAATTTGCCGATGCTAGCAGCAGGTGATCAAGTACGCTGGGGTGCAGACTCCAATACAGGCTTTGGGCGTATTGAGTCAGTCAAACCGCGGACGTCGATGGTGTCAAGGCCTGATCGCTACCATAAGCTCAAGCCTGTCGCGGCTAATGTCGATATTTTAGCGATAGTATTTGCCCCGCTGCCAGCCGCTGCGCCGACTTTGATAGATCGTTATTTGGTCGTTTGTCATCACGCAGACGTGCAGCCTTTACTCGTGCTAAACAAAGCGGATTTATTACCAGAGGACGATGCCGATACTCGTGAATTGCTGACTCAATATGCCGCCCTTGGTTATGAGAGTGTATTAACCTCAGTGGACTGTCCAGAAAACGTCGCAGCCAGTCAAGATCAGCAAGGTTTAAGCGAATTAAAGCATTACATTGATAAAAAGCTGGTTATTTTTGCGGGTCAATCTGGTGTTGGTAAGAGCAGCTTAATCAATGCGTTATTGCCAGATTCAGCGCAAAGCGTCAATATCATCTCGGACAATTCAAAACTAGGTCAACACACAACGACCACAAGCCGTCTGCTACCTTTTAATCCTGATGATTTGACTCAAGGCGGCATTGTCGATACGCCTGGTATTCGCGAGTATGGTATCTGGCATCTGACTCCTGATGATATCATTTCAGGCTTTATTGAGCTGGCCCCTTTGTCTGGTCATTGTCAGTTTCGCGACTGTCGCCACACCCACAATAGCAAGGGCTGCGCGCTATGGGCCGCAGTGGCGGAGGGCCAAGTATTACAGCGTCGTGTTGAGAATTTAGTCACTTTGACTCAAGAGGCTGACACTAAACCGTATTAGATTATTCTAGAGCTGTTTATTAAGGTTATATAGCAGCTCTAAGCTTTGCGTTTTTGTGCCCGTTTACTATAAAGCCACTAGTCGGTATAATAGCGCCTTGTTCACTCAGGTTAGCTGTAGCTTACGGTTAATAGAGCACCTATTTTTGGAGAGACGTTTTGGATCGTGCATTAGAATTCGTGGGCAACCACCCGTTTTTATTTGGTATTTTAGCAGTGCTTGCCATACTGTTTTTTACTATTGAAAGCAAACGTAGTGGCAAAAAGATTTCGGCCAATACGCTTGGCATGATGGTCAACTCGCAAAACGCACAGCTTATAGATATACGCGCTAAAAAGAAATATACCACAGGCTATATTCAAGGCAGTCGTAACATTCCTTTTACGGAATTAAAAGAGCGTTTGGATGAAGTACGCGCCATTGAGCATCCTGTTATTATTATCTGTGATATGGGAGCAACGGCTGGTGCTGCGGTACAGATGATCGCCAAAGAAAACGTTTATCGTCTAGAGGGCGGTATCGGCGGTTGGCAAGCAGGTGGTATGCCGCTAGTTGGTCTGAAAGATACCTCTAAGGCCAAGGGTAAAGGCAAACCTAGCCTGCACAAATAGCGGGTCGTTATAACTAGAGCTATAAAAGACATCTTATCGCTAGATGTCTTTTTTTATCGCTGACTTTTACACAGAGGTGTGACTTTTCAGTGATAGCGTTATGGTTAGTTTTACTCTCTGCGCAAGATAGTTGTTAATTTTGCCTGTTTTATGCTTGAATTAATATGGCTTAGCCCCACTTTATACAGGACAATAGACAAATACTAGCTCAATAGTTATTCAAGCATTGACCAAAAACTGGCTATAACTATTATATTTTTTATACTATAAAAAGTATTGTGCTACAAACTAATAATTATTAATCTATCGAGGAATTATTATGGCTGTTTCTGTAAAAGTTTATACGACCCCTATTTGCCCTTACTGCTCAAACGCTAAACAATTATTAAAGAATAAAGGCGTTGAATATGAAGAGATTGGCATGCATGATATAAGCAGTGACGAGCGTCGCGAGCTGATGAAAAAGACCAATAACTATCGTACAGTACCGCAAATATTCGTCGGTGATACTTTTGTCGGTGGTTTTGATGAACTAAATCAGTTCAATCAACAAGGCAAGCTTGACGAATTATTAGCAGGTTAATTTGCTATAACACTACCATTATTAATATATAGCTTTTTATTATGGTAGTGTTTTGTTGTGAAAGATCAAACACGCCCTAACCCTTAACCTTAATTTTTGTCCAACTATTTGACCAACTACCAGAGGAATTATCATGGCTGACGAACAAGCGCAACCACAATTAGCACTAGAGCGCATCTACGTAAAAGATATGTCATTAGAAGTGCCAGGCGCAGAAGTTTTTACTAAAGAGTGGAATCCTGAGTTAGATATTAACTTATCAAGCAATGCCGAAAAGCTCGACGATGATCATTATCAAGTGATTTTGACCGTCAGCGTTACTGCTAATAATTCTGATGAGCCCGCTTTTATCGCTGAGGTGCATCAAGCAGGTATCTTCTTGTTAAAGAGTATTCCAGAAGACCAAATCGGTCAGATATTAGGTGCTTATTGCCCTAATGTCTTGTTCCCTTATGCTCGTGAAGTGATCAGCGACATCGTCACTCGTGGTAGCTTCCCGCAGTTGTTATTAGCGCCCGTCAACTTTGACCAAGCCTACGCGCAAAGCCAAGAGCAAGCAGGCGGCTTAGACAACGCAAAGATCGACGCCGAAGGTAAAGCTTAAGTTTTAAGCAAAATTGAATAGATTATAAAAGCTGTCACTTTATTTGAGGTGGCGGCTTTTTTATGGATGGTAAGTTAAAACAAAAAAACCTCGATATTTAATCGAGGTTTTTAATTTGCAGACACTATAAAATCAGAAAAACTAGCCTTTTAAAGCGCTCAAAATCTGCGCTTTAACAGTATCAATAGCTTGGGTACCGTCAAACTTGTCATAATCAGGCGCATCAGCACCCTCTTTGGCTTTATCTTGATAAAAGCCGACTAGCGTTGAGGTTTGCTTATGATAAGTGGCTAGACGCTCACGAATAGTTGACTCTTTGTCATCTTCGCGCTGGATTAGAGGCTCACCTGAGACATCATCGATGCCTTCTACCGTCGGTGGATTATGATCGATATGATAAACTCGGCCTGAGCCTGCATGCTGGCGACGACCCGATAAGCGCTTGACGATCTCATCATCAGGCACACTAATCTCAACCACATGATTGATCTTAACCTCAGCATCAGCCAAAGCTTGCGCTTGTGGAATAGTACGCGGAAAACCATCAAAAATACAACCATTGACGCAGTCAGGTTTGGCGATACGCTCTTTGACTAGATTGATAATCAAATCATCAGAGACTAAGCCACCAGCGTTCATGATGCCTTGCGCTTGCTGACCGAGCTCGCTGCCCTCTTTTATCGCTGCGCGTAGCATATCACCTGTTGAGATCTGCGGGATATCATACTCTTTTGAGATAAACTGAGCTTGAGTACCTTTACCTGCACCTGGTGGTCCTAGCAAAATAATACGCATCATTATACGACTCTCCTTAACGAGTAAATTTAAAATAAAGAATAAAACGAATAAATAAAATAGTTCAATCCAAAAAAGTCACGCTTACCTTACCTTGCCGTTTTGTAAAGCTCAAGACTTTTTAGTAAAAAGGTAATGGATAGCTATGACTCATGATTCATATATAAATATTTATAACAATCAATTGCGTTCTAAAAGCAAACTCAGTACGCAATTTTTATCAAAAAACCTTATAAGCTATTCTCAAGCATTGACCAGCTTAAGGCACTTAAGGCACTTGCTGATTAATCTCGACATTGACTTGATTTTGCTCATTACCAATCACGACTGGATTACCTGATAGATCACCAGACTCAGCAATAGCATTACCGCTATGGCTAATACGAGCGACCACGGCTAACTGAATTTTGTCAGCGCGCGCAGAGGCTATCGTACGCTCAGGCATCATCGCATCAAGATCGCTTAGGCTGATACTAGCCTCGCCTTGCTTAATCACACTAATAGGCAAGCGCTTGGCAGCAAACGGTGGCCCACCATTGACATCACGAATAGCCACGAACAGCACATCATCCGCTTTTACCAAAGGCAATAAATTGGCATTAATAGTGACCGTCACCTCAATACCTGCTGCTGCTTGCTGTTCTTGCATATCTACGTTAGCGCTGAGCTCATCAAGGCTAGCTAAAGCCCTAGTATGATCTCCAGGCTTAGCAGCGATATTAGCACGTAAGCGCTTAATCCAGCCTTGGGCTTGTTCATAATTACTACTACGCGCCTCACCCATCGCCATCAGCATCTGTGCGCCTTCGTGCTGTGGGTTCTTGGCTAGCACATCTTGTAGTACACGGCGGCTATTAGCATCGAGCTGACCTTCGTTAGCAAAAAAACTAATCTGCGCATAAGTTGTAGCAATCTCTTCGTTATCAGGTGACAGACGATAAGCCCGTGATAACGACTCTATAGCAGAGTCCGTCGCCTCAAGCGATAAGAACAGCTCTGATAAGCGCATCCAACGATTAGGGTCATCGGCATGCTGGTGTACATTGCTCTGCATGGTCGTGATCAGCTCTCGCCCATCATCGCTGATCGCCCAAGCGGGTGGCTGATCGATCTTACCTGTTAATAGATCGTCAGCGACTTGACCGACTCTATCCTCGCCCGCCCAAAAGTCAAATACAGGCGTACGGTCACCGATTAATAGATAAGCCATAGCGGTTAACGCAGGTACCCAAACGATCAATAGCAAACGACTTTTAAGTCCTGGAGTGACCATAGGCGCAACTTGGCGCTGGGCGTCTAGTAGTTGCCTCTCAAGCTCAAGCTTTTGGTTTTGATAATGATCATCATCGATAGTACCAGTATCTTTATCGACCTTGAGCTCAGCTAAGCGCTCACGAAAGACGGTGACATTGATGTCGAGGAGCTGATTATCAACTGCATTATGCTGCAATCGCTTTGAGCGCAGCCAAGGCATAGCCACGACAATGGCTAAAACTATAGTAATCAATAAGCCTAGAGCAATAAATAAGCCCATAGTAGAAAATAGGGTCATTATCTGTCCTCCGTGCTTGTGATGTCTTGAATAGTATCCGTTGAGCTACTATTGAAATCAGTAATGTTTGAATCAGTAGCACTTGAATCAAGGTTACGGGATAATAGCCGATCGAGTTCGGCCTTTTCACTAGCCGTTAGCGGTGTAGTCGTGTGTTCAACTGAAGGGCCGCTTTGACCACGAGCGGTGAGCTGGCGACGTCGGCTTTGCCAAAACCAGCCTCCGATAAGTACAACTAATAATAGGGGCGGAAAAAACCATAATATCCATGTTGACGGGCGTACTGGCGGCTTATAACTAATAAAGTCCCCATAACGCTCTTGCATATAGTCACGAATCTCACCATCGCTACGATTGTCTCGAACTAAGTCATAAGTTTTTTGCTTAAGATCTTGGGCGATAGGCGCATCAGAGCCTGCAAGGTTTTGGTTTTGACATTTAGGGCAACGTAGCTCTTCGATTAGACCGCGATACTGCGCTTCTTGCTGTACTGAGTCAAACTCATAGACATCGATTGCGGCATAAGCTGTGACACTAAATACAAACGCTAATATAACCGTAGCTAGAGCGGCTGTGAATACACTTGCCAGCTTAAATAGTGAATTGCGTTGAATAGAATTGAATGATATTGAATTTGACATTATTGACAGACCTCCGCGACTTGAGTGGCATCAGGAGCCGTCGAATTATTGCTTGCCTCATTCAGCACCGTCAGACAGGGAATGACGCGTGCTTGCCAATTGGCTTCATTGATTTCGCCAATGATATGCTGACGAATGACTCTATCGCCATCGACCACAAAAGTCTCAGGGGCACCCGTCAAGCCTAAATCTAGCGCAAACTGTCCAGACGAGTCTTGAATCGACATTGAGAACGGATCGCCGCGCTGGTTTAGATAGCCCAGCGCATTACCGATCTCATCTTTATAGTTGATACCAACAATATTGACACCGCGCTCCTCAAGCGTCATTAAGAACGGATGCTCGACAATACAAGTCGGACACCAAGAGCCCCAAACGTTGATCAAGAACGGCTGCTCAGGCAAATTATCATTGGTCATTATCCGTGTAGTATCCGATAGCAGCGGCAACTCAAAAGCGGGCACTGAGCGCTCAAGAGCCGTATTGGTCACAATCTCAGTAGGCTTACCCAAGCGCGCATACAACATCATGATTAGTCCCAAGAACACGATAAGCGGAATGAGAAACCATAGCTTCATCTGCTTTTTTTTCATGGTTTTTACTGGTTTAGCAGGCTGTTCATTATTAGAGCTATTGTTAGAGGTCATCTAGCGCTCCTCCGTAGTCGATGTCGCTGCTGGCGCAGTTACTGGAGTTGCTGTACTATCTGCTGTCATAGCATTTGGCGCAGCGGTTAACAATGGCGCTTTAACCTTTTTGATACGGTAGCGCTTATCCAGCATACTGATCAGGCCACCTAAGGCCATAATGATCGCCCCCAGCCATATCCAACGAATCAACGGCTTGACATAAATACGTATCGCCCACTGATTGCTGCCATCAGCGATAGGCTCACCTAGTGCGACATATAGATCTCGCATCAGGCTGGCATTAATAGCCGCCTCAGTCGTTGGCATGGTACTAATAATATAAGTACGCTTTTCAGGATAAAGGGTCGCCACATCGCGACCATTTTTACTGACATCAACCTTTGCTTGAGTGGCATCAAAGTTACTGGCTTTTATCTCTTTAAATTCGGTAAGCGTAAAGTCATAACCTTGTACATTCACGGTCTCCCCTGGTGCCATCGCCACATCGCGCTCAATACTCAAACTGCTGGTAAAAGCCACACCAATGACGGCGACTAACACTCCAACATGAGCGGTTTGTTGACCCCAATAGCTCAGACGCAATTGACGCAAGCCTTTGACCAAACTAGGCGCGTTTTTGGTTTTATCTCTAAAATCAACCCCCATCCAGAACAGCACCCAAAAGCTCACAGCTAATGTGACGCCAATATTAAGCATAGAAGATGGATGAACAAAATAGGCAATGATAGCCGCTAACACCAAGCTACTGGCCGCTATCACCAGACCTACGCCTAATAAGGGACGCGTGTCTTTTTTCCAGCGAATGTTAGAGCCCATACCCATCGCAATTAATAGCAGCCACGTTAGCGGTACAAACAGCGCATTAAAGTAGGGAGAGCCGACCGACACTTGACCTAAATTAAAGGCATCAGCGATGATCGGATAAAGCGTTCCTAGTAGGACGACTAAGGTTGAAATTAGAATAATCGCGTTATTAATCACTAAGAACGACTCGCGTGAGATCAGCTGATACTGACTCTCAACGGTCAAGCGCCAACCGCGCACGGCGAACATCAGCAGGCCACCACCAATGATAACGCCTAGGATAGCCAAAATCACTAAGCCACGAGTTGGATCAGCGGCGAATGAATGCACTGAGGTAATAACCCCTGAGCGCACCAAAAAAGTGCCGAGCAGGCTGAGCGCAAAGGCAAAAATAGCCAGCATAATCGTCCACGCTTTAAAGACCCCACGCTTTTCAGTGAC
This sequence comes from Psychrobacter sp. M13, assembly GCF_030718935.1. NCBI lineage: Bacteria > Pseudomonadati > Pseudomonadota > Gammaproteobacteria > Moraxellales > Moraxellaceae > Psychrobacter > Psychrobacter sp. M13. The sequence goes on along the minus strand of NZ_CP132194.1, from coordinate 875,675 downwards.
TGCCAGCGAATGGATCAATGCTAGACCCGCCAGCCAAGGCATCAGTGAGGCGTTCTCTACAGGATCCCAGAACCACCAGCCGCCCCAGCCCAGCTCGTAATAAGCCCACCATGAGCCCAAAGCGATACCAATAGTCAAAAATCCCCAAGCCGCTAATGCCCAAGGTCGTGACCAGCGCGTCCAGACCGCGTCTAAACGACCTTCCCACAGTGCCGCCATACAAAAAGCAAAAGGCACGACCATACCGACATAGCCCATATACAGCATAGGCGGATGAATAATCAGCCCAAAATCCTGCAATACAGGGTTAAGATCACCGCCATCAACGATTAGATTGGGTAGAGTACGATCAAAAGGCGATGAGGTGAAAATCAGCATCGCCAGCATCATGGTCTGGACGCCAGCTAATATCACTAATACTCGCGCGCGCATAGATAATGTCAGGCCACGGCTAAAATAGGATACCAAGGCACACCAAGTGGCCATAATAGTCATCCATAGCAATAGCGACCCTTCATGACCACCCCAAGTCGCTGAAAGCTTATAATACCAAGGCAATAGCGTATTAGAATGCTGACCGACATAGACCAGACTGAAGTCATTATAATAAAAGCCTGCCATCAATGAGCCAAAAGAGATAGCCATTGCCACAAACTGCGCCCAAGCCAAACTTGGTGCCAAACGCTGCCAAGCCACTCGCCCTTGCATAACCCCGATCGTTGGCAATACCACTTGCAAAATCGCCAACATAAAAGCGGCCAGCAAGGCCAAATAACCTAATTCTGTGATTAACATACGGTCTAACCTTGTTATACGCTTACAGTCTGTGCAGCCGCTTGATGAATCGAATCAAGACTGTAACTGCACTAGCCTATTGCGAATATTATTTTAGTGCGACTGGTTTATTTTAAATGCTGTTTTAACTGCTGGTTTTAAATGACTTTTTAAGTCACTTTTTAAATGAATAAACATTATTAGATATTGAGCAAGACTTTATGACAGCTAACTGATTTGTTCTAGTATTTGATGGTGATTACGATCGATGCCTTCAACACTTTGCTATAAAAACGGTTAAAAAGTGAGTCATAACCCCTCTATCATAAAAATTCGGACTTAAAGAAAACTTTAAGTCCTAAAAAAGCAAGTTTTAAAAAACTTAAAAAAAAGAAGCTACAATTAGCTTACCGCTGGGAAGAATACCAGTATCAAGTGTAGCCAGCCTGCCAAGAATCCTGTAAGCCCTCCCAACACAATCAAGGTCAGCTCATCTTCTTGAAAGGCTGGTCGCAATAGATTTTGGAACTCATGCGGCGACAAGGCACGAATACGATCTCGAAATAGACCAAATATCTTACTAGCGCGGCTCTCATTAAGCTCAGGATCACGCATCGGTATCATAGTGGCATTGATAGATTTATCAATGATAGTGTTCTTTAATTGACCAAATTCACGGCGACCCAGTCCCATACGTAAAGTGGTGTTGACTAATGGCGAATCCAATACCTCATAAAGATGCGACTTCATCAGCTCACGCGTTTGTGCGGCACGATCACCATACATCATCTCATTCATGATGTTCTCTAAAGTGACTAAATCTTTGACCACAATCTCAGCAAATACTTCAGAGACCTCCTCTTGACGCTTCATAAAGCCGCCCTGCCAGCGAAATTGTGCGACATGAGGGCGCTGTAAGGTAATAAAAGGAAAGCCTTTACGCCAGCTAAAGAACTTAAAACAAGGGATAAATTTAGGTTCAATCGGATTAAACACCATCCAAATCGCAATCCAATTGGTCAACAACCCCCAAACTGCTGCGAAAAAGGGCACGGTCCAATGCACAGGCACCATCAAAAAGATAAACATCTGAATAATGCCAAAGATCAAGCCGATGAGCGCACTGATATGCCAAATAAAATTGATCTCATGCTGACCGACTTTAAGGAACATATTAACCATCAAACGCCGATCGCTCTCCATCTTATTAACGATCATCTGACGCATATCGACTAAATCCTCGACATGATAGGTCAAGTCCGTCACTAGCGACTGCATGATGGCTGGCAGCTCTTGGTGCGCCTGCGCATAAAGACGGCGTTTGAGCGCATAAGGGATATTATTCCATAGGGTCTCTGAGCGCTCAAGCATAATCTCATCAATGAGTGACTCAAGATTTTGATCGACGGTATCTGTGATAAATACCGCCATTTGCTCAGGCTCCATCGCTTGAAAAAACTCATCAAGCGAGCCTAACTTGGATAATGTCTGATCAACAATCACTCCTGATATCTTGCCCGCCTTACGCGGCACGATACCTTGCCAGCCGATACCAGGCAAGCCAAAAAAGGGAAAGTTAGGAATACGAATACCCCAAAACTTAATAGGGTAAAACAGCATTTTTAGTGCCATCCATACGTGTACCCAAGTGACAAACGCGGTCACAGGCGGAATAGTCAGCATGGCAAGGAATTCTGGATGCTCAGCGAGCGTCTGCCATATTGAAGTTGCAACCATGACTGTTTATGCCCCCAACGATTATCGTTACTCTATTGTTTTATTGTTTTATGGTTATTAGCGTTGTCGTTATTGAATTTGTCGTTATTGAACCAGTTATTAAAACCGCTGTTGAATGAAACATAGCTGTTAATAAACAGGATAACTGCGGTAAAATAAAACGCCTGATTTTAACATACTTAGCATTTATTAGCACGGCTTACTAGCGCTCATAAATGACTGCACAAGTGATGATTGTTAACGTCATTTTCTGCTGAACCTTGAATAACGCTGTCAGCTGACCCATTACTTCTATTTCAGACATAGGTTATTGTTTTAATTACATTAATATAGGTTTAGCACCTTAATGGATTGGATGTTAGCTGCTTTCTATTTAACAGACGCTAATCGCTGTGCCAAGTAGCACAGAACGTAGGTTGTTCTGTTATAATTCGCTAGCTATACCGATTGCTTATCATTTATTTCAGATTTTGATGCTTCTATTTTTGATTACTTTTATTTTTGGTAAAAGTATTGGCTCAGCTAATAAACAGGATGTTATTTTTACATGAATAAACCGCTTGCGCCAGACACTGAACAGGTCAATCGCATCTTTATGCACCGTATTATTATTCTTGGTGTGCTTATATTTGCAGGCCTCAGTGGCTTGCTGCTGCGTTATGGTTATTTGCAAGTTTATGCTCATGAGCAGTATCTGACCCAAGCAGATAACAACCGTATCAAGCTCATCTCAGCACCGCCTAGTCGCGGTTATATTTATGATCGTAATGGTATATTGCTCGCTGATAATCAGCCTGTATTTACTGCGATGCTCAGCCCTGATGAGGTAGTAAACCCAGAGCGAACCTTGGCACTGCTCGCGCCTATTTTTGACTTAAGTGATACGGATATTACTGATATTTTGGCTCGTATTAGCCGCAGTAAAAATGACCCTGTGACTATCAAGATCGATGTCACTGAGCAGCAATTGGCGCAGTTTAGTGAGCGCAAACCGTTTTTTCGGGGTGTAGATATACAAAGTAAGCTGACTCGCTCTTATCCTTATGATGAGCTATTCGCGCATGTGATCGGTTATGTCGGCCGTATTAATGATAAAGAAAGCAAACGGATCGATAAAGACCGTTACGCAGGTACGGATCTGATTGGCAAGATTGGTATTGAAGATTTTTATGAAGATATCTTGCTCGGTCAGCCCGGTTATCAGTCAGTAGAAACCGATGCGCATGGTAATATTTTGCGCCAGCTTGAGTCTAAAGCACCAACGGCAGGTAATGACATTACTTTGAGCTTAGATTATGGCTTGCAAACCGTAGCCCAGCAGCAGTTAGATGGCAGGCGTGGTGCGATTGTCGCCATCGACCCCAAAAACGGCGATGTTTTAGCCTTTGTCAGTAACCCAAGCTATAATCCAAATCCCTTTATATCAGGAATATCGTTTAAAGATTATGGTGAACTACGAGATGATCTCGATCAGCCATTATATAACCGTGCATTGCAAGGTATGTACCCCCCTGCTTCTACCATAAAGCCCTTTGAAGGATTAGGGGGTATTCATTACGGTCTACGTAATTGGGAGACGACGATTTATGATCCTGGTTACTTTAGCTTACCAGGTGACAGTCATCGCTTTCGAGATTGGAAAAAAGGTGGTCATGGCACTGTAAACCTCAAAAAATCAATCATGATGTCGGTCGATACTTATTATTATAAACTGGCTTATGAGATGGGTATTGAGCGCTTGCATGATTGGATGTCAAAGTTTGGTTTTGGTGCACAGACTGGTATTGATTTACCCAATGAAAAATCAGGCATTATGCCCTCAGCGCAGTGGAAAAAAGAAACCTATGATAAAGGTTGGCTGCCTGGTGAGACCATCTCAGTCAGTATTGGTCAAGGGTATTTTTTAGCCACGCCATTACAGGTTGCTAACGCCACTGCCATGACTGCCAGTAAGGGTCAGCATATTACCCCTCACCTTCTCAAAAGTAGCGATGGTAGCGCAGCGGTCAACGTTATCACTAAGCCTGATGGCAAGATTGAGTACAATGGTAAACCCTCGGACTGGTTACGTATGCATGATGCGATGGAAGATACCGTCAAAAATGGTACCGCTCGTGGTATTTATACTCCAAGCTATCGTATCGCAGGCAAGACAGGAACGGCACAGGTCAAATCTATCGCTCAAGGTAAAAGTTATAATAAAAGCTCGCTTGATAAGCGTCATTGGGATCATGCTTGGTTCACAGGGTTTGCCCCTGTTGATAATCCAGATATTGCGCTGGCAGTATTAGTCGAAAATGGAGGTGGTGGCAGTAAAGTAGCGGCTCCTATCGGTCGGGCGCTATTTGATTACTGGGTAATGCAGCGCAAAACCAAACCTATTCTACCGCCCAGCGCCGATCAGCTGGCTATTATTAAACGCCAAAAGGCCGTCGATAAAGCCGCGCGTGATGTGATACGCGACCAAAGACTAGCATTAGAGGAAGAAGCTAAGGCAGAAGCCGAAGCGGAAAAAGCCTCTGCTGCTGTTATAGCGACAGCAACTAGCGGATGAGATTATTAAAAATAAACCTCAGTCCACAACAACTCATGTTAATTTAAAGAGTGCTTACAATTTTTAAAATCACGCCATTACGCATAAAGATAAAATCATTATGAAAAAGCCAACATCATCCCGTAGTCATAAATCTAAAACTAAAAACCAAGATAAATCTGCTGGTGACGTTCGCATTATCGGTGGTCAGTTTAAACGTCGTCTGGTCACTTTTATTGATGCCGATGGCCTGCGCCCGACGCCTGATCGATTGCGTGAGACCTTATTTAATTGGCTATTAGCCGATATTCACGGCGCACATGTGCTCGATAGCTGCGCGGGTAGCGGAGTGCTAGGCTTTGAGTCTTTATCAAGGGGCGCGACGCACTGCACTTTTATTGAATTTAACCAAACACAAGCTAAACGTCTTGAGCACAGCGCCCAGCAACTCAAACTCGATACTGATTATTATAAAATAATAGCGGGAGCCGCTGAGCAAGTATTGCTTCAAAACCTTAGTTTTGATCGTCCATTCGATATCGTCTTTATTGATCCGCCTTATATGCAGGATCTATGGCGCCCGATTTTAAACGCTTTGATCGAACAGCAATTAATCGATACTACTAGCCTTATCTACTTAGAAGCGGATAAAGACTTGACTGAGCAATTAACAGACTTAACATCGATACTGCAACAAAAAGTAGCCACAGCAGACTTTCAAGGTTTTGACTGCCTTAAACAAACCCAAATTGGCCAAGTTGTTGCTGGACTTTATCAGCTTACCTCGTCATAATCGAACCTCTTTATCATTTAAAATGATAATAAAGGCAAAAACCTGCTGAATATGACTCATTAATAAGCGGTAGGCAAAAATAAACCCCAATGCAGCTTGCAACCATCTGCTCTACTGCTTATAATGTGCAGTCTGTTTTTTGAGAGCCCCGTTCCCAGCTAAACTCTCAACGAATTCTAAATTTAAGGTTTTATCATGAAAACACTTAGTGCAAAACCAGCTGATGTGACCCATGACTGGTTTGTCGTAGATGCTGACGGCAAAACTCTTGGTCGCCTAGCTACTCAAATTGCTACTCGCTTACGTGGCAAGCATAAGCCCTCGTTTACCCCGCACGTTGACACTGGTGACTTTATTGTCGTCATCAATGCTGACAAGATCACGGTAACGGGCAAAAAAGCGCAAGACAAAAAGTACTATCGTCATACTGGTTATCCAGGTGGTATCAGAGAAACTAACTTCTCTAAGCTGCTTGCAAAGAAGCCTGAAGATGTTTTGCATAAGGCTGTTAAAGGTATGCTTCCAAAGGGTCCTCTTGGCTATGCAATGATTAAGAAGCTGAAATTGTATGCGGGCACAGAGCATCCACACGCCGCTCAGCAACCTAAAGAATTAGACATCTAAGGATATACTATGGAACGCAATTACGGAACTGGTCGTCGTAAGACTTCTACTGCTCGTGTCTTTTTATCTAAAGGTACTGGTGACATCAAAGTTAACGGCAAGCCACTTGATGAGTACTTCAGCCGTGAGACTTCACGCATGGTTGTTCGTCAGCCATTAGAGTTACTTGACTCTGCTAGCGCTTATGATATCTATATCACTGTAAAAGGTGGTGGTATCAGTGGTCAAGCAGGCGCTATTCGCCACGGTATCACTCGTGCATTAGTTGAGCTTGACGAAACCAATAAGCCTGCGCTTAAAGCTGCTGGTTTTGTCACTCGTGACTCACGTCAAGTTGAACGTAAGAAAGTTGGTCTACGTAAAGCACGTAAACGTCCACAATTCTCGAAACGTTAATCAAAGCTATTGCTTATTTATTTACCGCTACTCTGTTGAACGCATTATTAGTTTATTAAGACTAGCAACAATAAATAAAAGCATAGATTTGCAAAACCTTATAAGTGATTTATCGCTTATAAGGTTTTTTTATGAGCGAAGGAAAATCGAACATATCGATAGAATGAATAGATAGACTGCTATATTAAACTGTAAAATATAGATTAGCTTTAAATTAAAACAAAAATAGTTAACGTCGCGTAGGCTGTGGCTTCAGCCCAGCAAACATTATGCAAAATCAAAATATTAAATAATAAAAATCGTATTATAAAATTAATATTAAAATGTGTCTTATTTAATGATATAAACAAAAGCGCTGGGCTAAAAGCGCCAGCCTACGGCATAATCTAAATCATTAAAATGATTTGATATTGCAATGACCTATAAGATATAAATCGATTCTTAATTCAACTTTAAGTAGCGTGGGTGGCAACCCACGGATAAATAAAGAAAACCAATTCATTAGCAAACTTATAAAACTCAAACAACCTTAACCACCATTTTAAAAACCAGCTTGCAAAGTCAGCAGTGCTACCCCATCATAAGAGCAACTTTTATTACTAGTATCCCTTTTATGAAAGCGCCTGAACAATACGACCCTAGCAAAGCCAACTCACAAGATGTTCCGCCAGCTGGAGGTCACAAATCGCCAGATCGTCCAGCACCAGCTATTCCCGCTGGTACGCCGACGATTACCCAAACCCATAAGCGTACCGCTAAGGCTCACAAAAAAGCTTTTGAGTGGCAGTTTTTACTGCCCAAATACTGGGCTATCTGGCTGCTATTGGCTATTGTGTTTCCTATGATCTATTTACCGCTGCGTTTACAGTTTTGGCTGGGGCGTAAGCTGGGTATCTTGATATATAAGCTGGCAGGCTCGCGACGACGTGATACGTTGATCAACCTTAAATTAGCCTTTCCTGAAAAACCAGCAGTTGAACGTGAGCTAATGGCGAAGCAAGTCTTTGTCAATCAAGGTATTGGGGTATTTGAAACCTTGTGCGCTTGGTTCCGCCCAAACGTCTTTACCCGTACGGTGTCTATTTCAGGCTTACAGCATTTGGTTAATGCACAAAATGAAGGTCGTGCGGTTATCTTATTAGGCGCTCATTATACGATGCTCGATCTGGGTGGATTACTCTGCACTCAGTTTTTTGCAACCGATTGCATGTATCGACCGCAAAACAACGCGCTACTTAATTGGTTTATTTACAATGGTCGCACCTCTATCTTCGGTAAGCAAATCTCAAGCCGTGACATGCGCAGCTTAGTGGACTCTATCAATAGCGGTCATGTGATTTGGTACTCGCCCGATCAAGATTACGGTCTAAAACAAGGCGTCATGGCGCCCTTTTTTGGGGTGCCAGCCGCCACGATTACGGCCTCAAGACGCCTTGCCAAAATGGGTAACAAAAACAACCCACCTGCGGTTATGGCGCTGCATACTTATCGGCAAACACCAGATAATCTCCCTAAAGGCAAAAGACCGCATTATCATCTAACCATTACCCCAGCTTTGGATGGTTATCCTAGCAATGATGAAATCAAAGATGCTACGCGCGTCAATGAGATATTAGAGGGTTTGATACGCATTGATCCGACGCAGTGGATGTGGTTTCACAGGCGTTTTAAGAATGGGCCTAATGGGCGTACTGACATTTATAAATAGTCGCTACACGCGATATTAGCTAATGCGTAAATTTGTTATACTTTACCCCTATTTATTAGCGTCAAATTTTTATAGCTACCTTTTAATATTATTATAAATACAATAACGGATCTTTTATGAGCGACAACACTGCTAAACCTGCTACTACCGACACTGCTACTGATAATACCAAAGCTAGCAAACGCATCTTAACAGGGATTAAACCAACAGGTACGCTACATTTAGGCAATTATGTTGGCGCGATTCGTCCTGCTATTGAGTCTATTCAAAACAGCGATGATGAGGCGTTTTTCTTTTTAGCGGATTATCATGGCATTATTGGCTGTTATGATCCTGCGGTGATTCATGAATCGACCAAATCGATTGCCGCGACTTGGTTGGCCTGTGGCCTTGATCCTGAGCGCGTGACCTTTTATCGTCAGTCTGATGTGCCTGAAATACCAGAGCTGGCTTGGGTGTTGAATTGCTCATGCGCCAAAGGGCTGATGAACCGTGCCCACGCCTATAAAGCCGCTGTCGATGTCAACGTAGACAATGATGTCGATGCTGATTTAGGCGTGACGATGGGGCTATTCGGTTATCCTGTGCTGATGGCGGCTGATATCTTAATGTTTAATGCGACCCACGTGCCAGTAGGCCGTGATCAAGTTCAGCATATCGAGATGGCGCGTGATATCGCAGGTACTTTTAATCATCGCTATAAGCCGCTGTTTACCTTACCTAATGCCGTCGTCGATGATGATACACCATTATTAACGGGCCTTGATGGACGTAAAATGAGCAAAAGCTACGGTAATACTATCCCGCTATTTGGTGAGATGAATCCGCAGGTCAGCTCAGAGAAGCAGATGCACAAAGCGATTATGAAAATAGTGACTAACTCTCAGCTACCTGATGAGCCAAAAGACCCTGATGATTCAGCTATTTTTGAGATTTATAAAGCCTTTGCTACCGCTGAGGAGGTCGCTGTTATGCGTGAAGCCTTTACTACAGGTATTGGTTGGGGTGATGCTAAGCAAGCACTATTCGATAAAATAAATACTGAGATTGCCCCGTTTCGCGAGCGCTATGAGCAGCTGATGAATAACCCTAAAGAGCTTGAAGAAATCTTGCAAATGGGCGCAGACAAAGCCCGTCGTCATAGCCGTAAGCAGCTAGATAAAACTCGCCGCGCTATCGGTATTCGACCGCTTGCTAAGCTTAAGTAACTTGAGTCAATTGGATAACTTAGGTAGCCAAGCGCATGCTAACCAATACTGAACTCTCAGCTAAGAATATCATTGTAGAGTCTAGCACTGGCTCTAGCCATCATCATGAGCGCGATATAAGCTTACGTATTTATCAGACACCTGTGCAGCAGCTGCCTGACGATCTGTATGTACCACCGCAAGCTTTTGCGATTTGGCTTGAGCAATTTGCAGGGCCATTAGACTTTTTATTATACTTAGTCAAAAAGAACAACTTTGATCTGACCCAAATGCCAATACTGCCGATTACCGAGCAGTATTTGGCTTATATTAGTCAGTTAGATCACGAGCATTTTGAGCTGGCAGGTGACTATCTACTGATGGCCTCAACCCTAATCGCTATTAAGTCTGAGCTGTTATTACCCAAACCACAAACGCCAACCGATGAGCGTGACCCCAAGGCTGAACTTATTGAACGCTTGGAAGCTTATGCGCAGATAAAAGGCGCAAGCCAGCGCTTAGATACGCTCGTACGCCTTGAGCGCGATGTTTTCTTAGCATTGGTCAGTATGCCTGACCACGATATTATGCAAGCTGAACTGCCTAGCTACTCGCCTAACCTGCTTATTGAGAGCTTATTTAAAATGCAGCTGCAACCTGATTATCAACTGCACGCCCATACCATAAAAGCCGATAGCGTCACGCTCGCCAATCGTATTGCTAGTATCAGTCGCCAGTTAAGTGGCGATGGCACGCGCTCTTTTCATCAGCTATTAGATAAAACCCAAGGTAAAATCGGGGTGGTGGTTAGCTTTGTTGCAGTATTAGAGCTAATGAAACGTCAGTTGGTTGGGGTTATGAACAATGATAAAAACGAGCCTTTAGACCAATTAAATTTGGCATGGTTGGCGTAAGGTGTTATTAGGTGTAGGGTGTGGTTAGCGCAGCGTAACCGGCCTATCAAATTAAATTTTAAAAAGGCGGGTTACGTTTTATCTGCATTCTCTACGCGAATTTAATAAAACTAACCACACCCTACACATCTCGATAAAAATTAAACAAAAAGAGCAACTCTCAATGGCTAATAGTAATGCCGAAAGCCACAGTCATAGCCTGCATATCGAGGTACTACTACACGCCTCCGAAACACCACTTACTGCTGCTGATCTACAAAAACATCTTAGCTTATCCAACAAACAGCTCGAGCAAGCCTTAGCTATTCTGCAACAACGCTTGGCGACGGGCGTATTGCGACTAAATCAAACCGCTAGCGGCTATCGCTTGCAGATCGCCGATAGCTACAGTGGGCTCATTCAACAAGCATTCCCGCAGCGCCAGCAGCGCTTAAGCCAAGCGCTATTGGAAACCTTAAGTGTCATCGCCTATAAGCAACCCGTGACTCGTAGTGATATCGAATATGTGCGCGGGGTGACGTTATCGAGCAATATGCTACGCCAGCTATTTGATAAAGGCTGGATAGTCGAGGATGGCTATAAAGACACTTTAGGACGCCCTGCTCTATTACATACTACCGCGCAATTTTTGGATGCGTTTGGGCTGAACCATTTAGATGAGCTACCACCGATGCCAGATTTGGCAGCGATAGGGTCAAGTATCTAATTAGCAAAATGCGCAGCAAAGTAGGCGTAGGGTGCATTTCATGCACCGATGGTTGATAGTAGCGTCATTATCGGTGCGCGTGGCGCATCCTACAAAATCTAAAAGTATTTTAAAAATCAAAAAGCTGGGTTAAAAACCCAGCCTACATTTATAAAAATTTACATTGCTGAATAGTTTAATAAGCCTTAAGCTCAAGACCAACGCCGACACCGATATCGGTTGATTGAATATCCGAATCGACTGCCCAAACTCTAGAATTAATGCTCACTAGCGGCTGCAATTGATGCTCCCATGCGACATCAATAGCGGTGATCTTATCCGTATTCGGAAAAGCTTGATTATCATTTTCATCGGATTGATTGACTTTAGCATGTTGCAGCTTAGCATTGATAAAGTTACTCTCATCAAGCCATAATCTACCACCAACAGCGATACTCTCGGCATCACCGCCCAGCGCATATCCTAATGGATAGCCATTCTGATAGTAGCCATCGGTATAAGTTCCATGGTCATAAGAGACGCCTCTGACCTCGCCACTGGTACGGGTATCAGTATATTCTGCATAGAGCTGATAAGGCTTACCGTAAGCAGCAGAGGCATAGTCCGCACCTGCTAGATACATGTTTTTAGAGGGCAGACCACCTGCTTCATCTTCGCCTATATACTGTGCATAGACGCCAGCTGGTACATTAATCAAGGGCGCTAGGCTCACACGAGCATCAAAGCCACCCAATTGATTGGCAGGATCTTCACCAATAACTGCCCCATTATCAGCGTTATCTTTGGTTCCTAGGATAGCATCAGTAAAAGAGCTAAGGCTCTGCGGACGTCCCTCCCCGCCCCACATAAAGCTGCGTGATGCACCAACTTCTAACCAAGGCAACGGCTGGGCAGTCAAACGTGCACCAAACAGCTTAGCTTCTGGTATAGCCTCATAATCATCAAGTTGCCCTGCAAATAGCTGATACTGCCAAGGGCCGACCCATGATAAATACTGTGAAGTAGGCGCTGCTTGCTGATCACGCTGCATAGTGAATCCAGCCACAGGAATACTAGCATCACCGCGTATCAGACTACCATCATGCCCAGGCCCCCACCATGCTGGTATCTGACCTGCAATTAACCACTGATTGGCAAAACCGCCTGCGACATAAGAGCCTTCAAAGCTCACATCAGAGCCGTCTTCGATCAGCTTATCGTTCTTCAGATTGACTTGCAGATTAAATTCTAAGTTCTCTTCGCTCAGGCCTATAGAGCCGCTGATCTGCTGTCCTGCCAGCTTATCCTCACCAAAGGTCTGAGGTAGCTGCTGACGATTGGTTTGCAGATTAGCCTCAATATCAGCATGTACTAGAGAGTTAGGGTTTTGCTTGAGGGTAGTATAGACCGATTGAAGTATCTGCTGCTGGGCAGGCGTTACGGCATTAGCGGTGCTAAGACCACGCTTGATCTCATTAGCCGTCAATGGCCAAGTGCTGGTACTGATCTGGGTCACGCCTTGCGTATTCAGCCAATCGATATCAGCCTTTAGGCGCAAATCATTCATGTATAGATTTTGTGCGGATGCAGTAGTCGGCATGATTAAGGCTAACAGTATCGTACTGGCGCTCAGTAAAGGGAGTAACTTGTTGTTCATGAGAATTTGCATCCGTAACTGTGTGTGGTAATAATCTGATAGAGTAAACCAGTATATATTATTTATCTTTAGTTAGAGTCAGCCATTTTGCTAAATACGCTATGAATAGCGCTTACGGTTTGCTCAATCTCAGCAGTAGTCAAGGTTGGATGTACCAAAAACATCAAGCTCGTCTCACCTAATTGCTTAGCTACTGGCAGACGCGTTTCAGGACGCAGACCTGTATTATCAAAAGCTTTTTCAAGATAAACTTCCGACGCTGAACCAGAAAAGCACGGTACTGACGACTCATTAATCTCAGCGATAATGCGATCACGCGACCAGCCTTCGGGCAGATTATCTGGCTGTACATAGACATATAACTTATAATAACCATGGGTACAATCCGCAAACGCTGGCATGTTCTCAAGCCTAGGCACAGATAGATAGCCTTGCGCTTGCCAGTTATCACACTCGTCCAATATAGCCTGTGCATTGGCGGTACGCTTCGCGGTCCAATCAGCCATTCTCGTTAATTGAATACGGCCAATCACCGCTTGCATCTCAGTCATACGCCAGTTAGTACCGAAGCTCTCATGCAACCAGCGATAGCCTGGTGGATGCTCAGTCTCATACACCGCAGCATAGCTTTTGCCATGATCTTTATATGCCCACATCTTACGCCATAACTGCTCATCATTGGTGGTGACCATACCGCCCTCACCGCCAGTGGTCATGATCTTATCCTGGCAAAAGCTCCACGCACCAACATGACCGATGCTACCGACGCTACGACCTTTATAACGCGTACCATGCGCTTGCGCACAGTCTTCTATCACATACAGATTATGCTGCTCTGCCAGCGCCATGATCGCATCCATATCACAAGGCCAACCCGCTAAATGAACACAGACGATTGCCTTGGTGTTATCTGTAATGACCGCAGCGATAGTCTCAGCGGTAATATTACCTGTCGCTTCTTCGACATCAGCAAAGACAGGTGTGGCTCCGGCGTTCACGACTGAAGAGATACTAGCAATAAAGGTACGTGGGGTAACGATTACTTCATCGCCTGCGCCGATATCTAACGCTTGTAAGGCAACGTCTAATGCCAACGTACCATTACCCATCGCAATGGCATACTTGCTATCAGCCCATTTAGCGAACTCCGTCTCAAACTGACGACACTCTTGCCCTGTCCAGTAATTTACCTTGTTGGATAATAATACTTGACTGACCGCATCCGCTTCTTCTTGAGTAAAGCTTGGCCAAGGTGAAAATGGGGTGTTTAGCATAGCAAAATGGTTACCTTTTATTTCATAAGTACTGATTTCTATTCATAGAGAAACAGTATAGGGATTAAAAATAAGTTTATTCATTATAATAATTTTGCAATATGTAAGGTCTTTTACCACTTCTCTGAGGCGGAATATCTTCAACAAAATCTATAACTATTTGGGCATCAGAACCTAGGATGTCCTTATAGATCTTAATAATTTGCGCTTCATCGACTTCTCCATCTATGACTAGTTTTAATTTATATAATAATTTGTGCTCTTGTGAGAACTGATATTGAACAATGTTACTGAGACCAATTAAAGATTTATTAATCTCGAAGGAAGAAACCGTTTCACCGTTTGTATTTCGAATTACAGCGAGTCTTCTACCTTCAACACTCTCTATTTTAGTAACTATACCTTTTCTTATTTCAGAAGGTTTAGCTAAATCACCAGTGTCATAGCGAATTAAAGGCATTGATTTATTAAATAAATCCGTTACTACAATCCTACCAATATCACCCATCTCAACAGGTTGGTTATTGTCAAGAGATAGTATTTCGATTAAGAAATTACACTGATTCAAAGAAAAGAAATCACCAGTTAAATCTTCGATACCTAAGACACCGAACTCATTGGTTGTATATCTACTTACAGGATTACATTTAAAACTCTTAGTTATTGTTTGACGCATATCACTAGTTAGCACCTCAGATACTGTAATAATACCATCCATAGGTAAAATAATATTTTTTCTCTCTAAATAAATTGCTAATCGAGAAATAGCAGATGGATAACCTATAATAACTTTAACTTTTTTGTTTTTAATAGTTTGGATTGATTCTCTGCACCATTCCTCAGTTAAGTCTTTTACTGTAATAGTTACTTGGTTCTGTAGTAATTGTAAAAACTTTGGTTTTTTCTGAGCCATAATATGAGCATGTTTTACCCCTAAATCGAAATTACTACTTTTTCCAAAGTAATATATCTCAGCAATTATTTTACGACGCTTTTCAGAGTTTAAATAAAAGGTAAAAGGAGTGCCATAAGAACCACTTGTCGTTACTTTGTGCAAAGAGTCGATGCAGTCTTTATAAGGAATAGATATAAAATCATCGTAATTCCGCTTAATTACAGACTTATCTAATACAGGATAATCTTTAAAGTCATTATATTTTTTGTAGGTATCATAGTAAGGCGTGTTTTCCACAGCATACTGTGTAATAGCTTGTAATCGCGAAGGTTGGGCAGGGAAGAAATGATTGAATTGGCTTGTTAGATCTGCCAAGTTTGCGTTTAATGAGCCATTTTTTAGTTGGTCTTTGACTATATATACTAACTTTCTAATGTTCATTTAATGTTCCTATGGTTTAGGTCTTGCAGGTACACCAACAACGGTTATATTTGGTAAAACATCTTGAACTACAGCTGCTCCTGCACCAATGACGGCATCCTCACCTATCGTAATAAGCTGACGGACACTTGAACCAACCCCTATCCATGCACGATCGCTTATATGAGTACCGCCTGCTATTCTAGCACCAGGACAAATGTGTACCGCATCTCCAAGAGTGCAATCATGTCCTACGCTGCTACAGGTATTAATAATAGCACCTAGACCAATAATACAGTCTGGATTAATTACCGCACCAGCGACAACAACAGATCCTAGACCGATTTTAGTATATTTGCTTACGGTTGCAGAAGGATGAATTAATGAAACAATATTCGCCTGAGCACTGTGTAATTGCAGTAGTTTTTGTTGTCTAATCTTATTGTTACCGATAGCGACAATCACGCCTTTATAACTTTCTAAGTTATCTAGCAAATCTTCAGTATTTCCGACTATCTGCCACACACCATTATGTTGATTATCAGGCCAAGCATCGTCGAAGAACTCAATACTACTCCATCCCGTAAGCTCTGCTATATCTGCTAGCACCTTGCCATGACCACTAGCTCCTAAAATGGCTAACATATTAGTCTCTACTTCCTGTAAATCTAGTCATAGAGACATTCTCACTAGCATTTACGCCTTCTCTTATGATAACTTTTTTTAGAGTTAAAAAGATGACTTTTAGATCAATTAGTAAGCTTTGGTTCTCTACGTACCAAGTATCTAGCTCAAACTTTTCTTCCCAACTAATTGCATTACGTCCATTTACTTGAGCCCAGCCTGAGACTCCTGGACGAACATTGTGACGACGAGCTTGCGTTTCGTTATATAAGGGCAGATATTCCATTAATAGAGGACGCGGCCCAACTAGACTCATATCTCCTTTGATGACATTCCACAACTCAGGTAGCTCATCAAGGCTTGTGGAACGTAAGAAGTTGCCGAACTTGGTATACCTCTGCTCGTTGGGCAAAGGATTACCTTCATTATCATAAGCATCAAGCATAGTGCGGAATTTTATCATCTCAAATGGCTCACCGTGGAGTCCAGGTCGAGTTTGCTTGAATAGAATAGGTGACCCTAAGTTCTTTTTAACTTTATAAGCAGTAACGGCTAGTACAGGAGATAGCGTTACTAATGCAGCGCTGCTCGCGGTTATATCTATTAATCTTTTAAGCATTATCAATCCTATTACTATCTTATAAATTCATCTCATTTATCATAATGTTGTTGACGCTATGAACATCAAATTTATCTTCTGCGATCTTACGTGAAGCTTTGCCCATTGTGCTGATAAGCTCCGGGTTAAGTATGAATTCTTCCATTGCCTTCACAAGTCCGTCTACGGATTTGACAGGTACTAAGTATCCATTATAGCTATCAACCACAGTTTCGCGACAGCCAGGCGCATCAGTCGTTATTACGGGTCTTCCCATTGACATCGCTTCTAATACTGTGCGAGGTGTCCCTTCGCGATAAGAGGGGAGTACATAGATAGAGCTTGCAGCAATCGCAGGTCTAACATCATCTAAGCGACCCCAGAAATTAAGCAAGCCTTGATCTACCCACTCATCGAGCTCTTGCTGTGAAATAGCAGTTGGGTTTGAATCTATTAGCCCAACTAAATCAAAGTTAACTTCAGGGTATTTGTTTTTAATTATTTTCGCAGCGTTTGCATATTCACGTATCCCTTTATCAGCCAATAAGCGCGCGATTAGTAAGAACCTAATTTCAGGTTGTTTATTACTGACAGGCAATGGTGCTATATTGTATTCGGAGGTATCGACACCAGAGCCATTAACGATTGTAGTAGGTGTTTTATTACTAATTAACTTAAGCTGTTTAAACAGATTAAGATCATCTGGGTTCTGGAAAAACACTTTATCCGTTTTGGATAGAGCTTGGCGATATAGCTCGTGAATAATTTTTTGAAAATAATTTCTCTTACCGGTCTCTTCTACTTGCTGAAAAGCATAACCAAGCCCAGTAATTAGGGCAAACCTATGAGGTACTTTAGCTGCCCATGCGGCTAACGTTCCATAAATGACAGGCTTGATAGTATAAGCCAGAACGTATGTAGGTTTAATATCTCTCATTAGAGTATAGAGAGACTTTAACGTTTTTGCGTCAGCTAAAGGGTTAGTCCCTGTGCGCTGCATAGGGATATTATGAGTAATGTAGCCTAAAGACTTTAGTTCCTTTGAAACCTTAGGGTAACTTTTAAGAAGGGGCGTGGCTATATGAATTTCACAACCTTTATTCTTAAGGGCCTGAATTAAATGGCCACGGAACTTTAAAACTGATACTGGGTGACTAGCTATAACTAAAAATTTCATAAGTTTCAGTGCAGCCTTCTTATTTTAGAGTTAGAGTGCATAGTTAATAATAAATAAATAATCACAGGCATGAACATCCATTTTTGACGAGCTGCAATACCCAGGTTTTTTAAGCCATAGGAAAGCATAATCCATGTGATTATAACGTACAAAAGTAGCCAAAGATTCTCATTCTTAATTATAACTGTAAAAGAGCCTTTAGCTTTATAAACTATATATGTAATTGTTATTAAAAGAAGACTGTTTTCAATACTAGCTATGAATGCTATTAAACTATGCGCCTCAAAAGGGAAAGGCCTGAAAATATAGGAGAACATTTTAACAGGCAGTATCATTGAGGAAGTATCAATCGATGATCCCCCTTGCATATTAAACCCTGAACGTGACTCGTAATAATCGCCAATGCCGTCTAGAGACGCTTCATCGAGACCAGCATACTCTTGAACAAAGTTTAATGATACTACCGCAAAGATACTAATAATTGGCAATGTCGATGCTTTAAATAGTATATGTGCTTTTGATTGTATAATAAAGTAGACAACGAAAGATACGAGCATAGCAAATGCTACATGCGGTCGTACCATAAACATTATAAAAAAAGATAGAGCTAAAATTAGGAGTTTGAATTTACTATTAGAGGTTGTTGCATATATTAACAGGCATACAGATAAAAACGAGAAAGCATCTTTGCCTAGACCTGAGCTCCAATAACTCATAGAGGGTACAAATAAGAACATTAACCAATATTTAGATATCGTATTAAAATACTTTTTAATAGATAAGTAAAATAGAACTATACCTAAACTTCCTATAAAGTTATAAATCAGGGTGGTATTCAAGTAACTGAAGTCAAGACCCTTAGAAAAAGTTCTACTAAATAAGTATACAAATGGAGAGCCCGGATAGAAAGGATAATCTAAATCACCTTTAGATATCCTAAAATACTTTAAAGAATCAGCTAGTGCTCCAGGGCGACTAGTTAAAATAAAATAAGTAAATGAAAAAATACTATGCCAAAAGTAGATTAATGAAACAATTAGTATATCTTTCTTTCGCTTAACTCCTATAATAAACAATAAAAAGTAGGCAGCTATAAGTATAACCATACTAAGCATATTTTGAGTGAAACTGAAGTCACGGTATATAATCATGCTAGCTAACCTAATTTATTTTTGTGATTCTAAACTTACAGATTCTTTTATTCAATATATTCTTAACTATATTAGGCTTATAAGTCATATTACTACTCAATGTCTCTTCCAAGTATCGCTAATTTACCTTTTTCTAAGTAGCTAAGAGGCAGTAGATGCTTAAATATACTAATTCTCTAGTAAGTTTTTAACTATCCGAAATTTGCCACTTTTCTCAGTAGGTATTTCATCTACTACTTTTAAACTAATTGACATTTTAGATCCAAATCTTTCTTCTAAAGCTGCTAGAAAGTTTTTCTTTTGACTGTTAGTAAAGTATTTAGTAGCAGTCACTAAAATGGTCACATGAGAAAGATCTTCTTGGATAACTTGAAAGTTAATAATCCCTTTAATATCTTTGGTACTATTACTGATATTACCTAAATTAACTTTACCATGGGTCGGTGAGAGAATGTAATCAGAGGCACGACCCTCAATTCTTTCTACTAGTGGAAATAGTGATCCACAACTACACTTCAAATCAGTTGTAGCCATCTTAATACTATCACCAATACGGTATCTCACTAAAGGAGTGCCATGAGTAGTAAAAGACGTAACTAGTATTTCACCCTCCTGAGAAGGTTGCATGTCCTTATCAACTACTTCGAATATACCTGTAAGAGGATGTATATGTAACCTTCCTTGCTTACATTCTAAAATGAAAGGTGCGCCTTCGGAAGAAGCATACTGATCTACTAGTTTACAGCCAAGGACTCTACTGATAACCTCCCGGTGTTTGGGAAGTACGGTTTCTGCTGTTGGGAAAAACACTTGCACTTTGTTTTTAATACGCAATCCACGACTGTCGGCAATTTGACATAATTCATAGACGCTCGAAGGAAAGCCAACAATAAATTCAGGAGAAAACTTATTTAAAGAGTCCCAATAAATATCAAAATTATTACTATTGATGTGAAAGGTTGAATAGAAGCGAATTTTATTTATGAAATCATAATGAGAACAAATTCCTTTGTTAATATCATTCTCAGATATAAGATTTTTACCTGAAAACCAAGCCGTTTTTTTACCTAGCTCATAACCATGCTGAGCTCTAAAATGATCAAGTATTGCAAAACGTTCTTGTAAATCACTTTTAGTATAGATAACTTTCATTGAAGCGCCAGTTGTACCACCAGTAAGACTGATTAGGCCTCGGTTCTCACTTAAGGTTTTTATACTGTCTAAGTTATTTACAATATCTCGTTTATTCAATACCTTATTAGATGTTAGAGCTGAAAAATCATAGTTTTTATACCAACTTGAATTTTTTTTAACAAAACTAAAAAAACTTTTTTTCTTCTTGGCTACTTCTTTATCAAGTTTATCTTGACTGAAGTTTTCAACTTTAGAATAATATTTTCGAAAATACTTATATTTCCCACTATGTCGAATTTTATACTGATAGGTATTGTAAGCTGTGATTGCAGTATTCTGAAATATATAAGGGCTCAATAAGACTATCTTTTCTTTAATCGACATTTAAAAAACTCCTCAATAATTGTATTAGCTTTAAATGCTACTCCAAACCTTATTATATCTTTCAATCATTAATGAAATACTGAAATTATCAGTAATATGTTTTCTTGCCAAAACTTTCATTTTATTCCACTGGGCAGGAGTTTTCTTTAATTCTAAAGCTTTCAATATTGCGTCAGCAAGTAGTTTATCGTCATTTGCCTCCACTATCCAACCATAGTTATCTATTATAACTTTTGAGTCTCCTATATCTGTTGCAACACATAAGGTTCCACAAGCCATTGCTTCTGCCAAAACATTCGGAAAGCCCTCTCCTGATATAGAACTCAGAATATTGACATCTAAAGCATTCATTATAGAAGGTATATCCGATCTTTGATCAAGTAGAATAATATGATCTTCTAACTCCAAATTTTTTATCAATGATTTAATATTTTCATTATTATTGTTAAGATCACGACCTACTAATATAGTCTGAAAATTACTATTGTGATCCTTGACCAATTTCAAAGCTCGCAGTAAACCCTGATGGTTTTTATTAGGATCATATCTAGCTACCATGCCTAACAAATTTGTATCGTCAGCTATATTTAATTCTTTTCTGATTTTGTTTCTCGATTCTATATCCGTATTGAACTTCTCAAAATCATAACCATTACTAATCACGGTCATTTTACTTTTGGGATATCCATGTCCACCATAATCTTTGTATGTCTTCTCTGAACAACATATAATTTTCTTAGGAATGATCTTGCTTACTGCCATACAAGTCATAACTACTGCATTTGTTTTTATGTTAGATGCTCTAAACGTCAAGTTGCTATGTCGAATATTCCAGACAATGTTCTTGTGACCTGATAACTTGGATACTAAGCCTCCAATCAAATCTGCATGTGACATCCAGGTTTGAACTACATCTGGTTTCTCATTTTTGATAATTTTTTTTAATAGTATAAGTGGAGATAAAGAAAGCTTACCGCGACTTAGTTCTAAATAATAAGTTTCTATACTATGCTCTTTTAATAATGACCCATATTTTCCTTTACCCATCAGGGAGATCACAATATGCTCATTTGCATGATCGTGAGTGACTAGACGATAGAGAACACCTTCTGCACCACCGTTATTTAGGCCCGTTATTATATGTACTATCTTCATATTTTGAGTCTCTTAGATTTAATAGAGAATATATTATTCTGCGTTATTTAAGTAATAGTCTCTGTACCATTTAACAAACTTTGAGATACCATCCTCAATAGTTGTATTAGGCTTAAAATCAATATCGTTTATAAGTTCATCTACATCAGCGTAGGTAATAGGCACATCGCCAGCTTGCATAGGTAATAAATTTTCTTGGGCTTTTTTCCCACAGGCACTTTCAATAGCGGTTATAAAACGGCGTAACGTAATCGGCTGATTATTACCGATGTTATAGACTTTATAGGGCGCGGTGGCAGTCGAGGTCAGTGATGATTTAGAAGTAGGTACTTTATTTATTAGACGAGTTATACCTTCGACGATATCATCGATATAAGTAAAATCTCGTTTCATCTCACCATTGTTAAAGACATCAATAGTTTCACCAGCGAGTATCTTTTTGGTAAAAGAAAAATAAGCCATATCAGGTCGACCATAAGGTCCATAAACCGTAAAGAACCGTAAACCAGTGGTAGGAATATCATACAAGTGACTGTAGGTATGTGCCATTAGCTCATTGGATTTTTTGGTAGCAGCATATAAACTGATAGGATAGTCGACACGATCATTAGTACTAAAAGGTTGCTTAATATTCATCCCATATACAGAGCTTGAGCTAGCATATAATAAATGCTTAACCTTAGTCTGTCTGCAACCTTCAAGAACATTCAAAAACCCTACCATATTAGAATCCATGTAAGCATTTGGGTTTTCAATTGAATAGCGTACACCAGCTTGTGCCCCAAGATTTATAACGATATCAAACTCATAATCAACAAATAAAGCGGACATTGCTTCACGATTAGCAAGATCAAGCTTAATAAATTTAAAGAGCTCAGCTTGAGGATGGTTGCCAAGTACTTTTAGGCGTTCTTGCTTCAAGCATATATCGTAATAGTCGTTAATATTATCAATACCAATAATAGTATTTTTGTTTTCTAATGAGTTGGCTTCCAAAAGAGCTTTGATTAGATGAAAACCGATAAATCCTGCTGCACCTGTAATGAGTATTTTCATTCGTCACCTCCAAAGATATCCCTAGTGTAAACTTTATTCATGACATCATCTAAATCACTGGATAATCTATTAGTGACAATAACATCGCTTAGTTTTTTAAACTCCTCTAAGTCTTTAAAAACTTTGGAATTAAAAAATTCTGATTCATCTAGTACAGGCTCATATACTATGACCTCTACACCCTTCGCTTTTATACGTTTCATTATTCCCTGAATAGCGGAAGCTCTGAAATTATCTGAACCCTCTTTCATGACTAATCTATATATACCAACTGTCTTCGGACTCATTGCTATAATTGAATCTGCAATAAAGTCTTTTCTTGTACGATTTGAGTCTACAATAGCTCTTATAATATTATTAGGAACTTCATCATAATTAGCTAACAGTTGCTTTGTATCTTTGGGCAAACAATAGCCGCCATAACCTAATGATGGATTATTATAATGGCTACCAATACGATCATCTAAACAAACACCTTCAATGATTTGACGGGTATCCAATCCAAAAGATTGAGCATAGGTGTCAAGCTCGTTAAAATAAGCAACACGCATAGCTAAGTAAGTATTAGAAAACAGCTTAATCGCTTCTGCCTCTGTAGAATCAGTAAACAATATAGGACTATCTTTTTTGATTGCCCCTTCTATTAGCATTCTCGCAAACAACTGAGCTCTATCAGACTTTTCTCCTACAATAATTCTTGAAGGATATAGGTTATCATAAAGCGCCTTGCCCTCACGCAAAAACTCTGGAGAGAAAATTATATTGTTTGTTCCTAACTGCTTTTTGATATTTTCAGTAAAGCCGACTGGAACGGTTGATTTGATAATCATTATAGCTAATGGGTTAATTTCTTTAACCTGATTGATAACTGACTCGACACTATCAGTATTAAAGTAATTGGTCTTAACATCATAGTTGGTAGGTGTCGCTATAATGACAAAATCAGTGTTCTGATAAGCTTCATTTGGATCAAGAGTCGCTCTAAAATCTAGGTTTTTTTCACTTAGAAATTCCGATATTTCTACATCTTGAATAGGAGAAATACGATTATTCAATAATTCGACTTTCTCAGGCAATATATCGATAGCAACAACTTCGTTATGTTGTGCGAATATCATTGCATTAGATAATCCAACATATCCAGTACCTGCAACTGCTATTTTCATAAGTTAGACCTAAAAACTATATAATTAAAATAATCAAATATTGCTCGGAGAATATATATACACTAAAACTGTCGTTCTATTATATTTTTTAGAGTCAATTCCTGTACCCAAAACCTTCCTTCTACAAAATCGTATTCATTTGCAGATTTTCTAATATACTTTCCCGCTACATCATTTATAGCTAACTGTTCACAGCTATCTACACCAATAAAGACTGATGATTCAATAATTAAAAATTGTTTTGTTTTTTCGCTATAGACAAAGTCAGTAGCCAAAAAATTTGAACCGAAAGCTTTATACACTTGGTAAGCTAATTCTAAAGCCTCTACAGGGATTTCCTTCTTTTGGTAATTACCTGCACCTGATGCTCTAAAATCTCCTTCGTTTGGGTATCGATAGTATCCAAAGAGATCCTCTCCAACACACATGATCCGCAAATCATAAGTCGCATCTTCAATAAAATCCTGAAAGTAGACATACTCTTTTTGATTTATATATTTAAAATAAGTCTCTTTGCCCTTATAAGAGAAAACTTGGTTAACAAGCTTTTTTGCTTCTTTCAGATTGTCAATTTTATCAACGCCATAGGAAGCAGAACCTGTAGTTATCTTTGAAATTATTGGAAATTTAGCTTTGGCTAAATAATCTAATGTTTCAGATTTAGAATGACTAATGAATGTAGGGATAGATGGTAGATCATGCAATTCATATAAGTAATTTGCTCTTATCTTGTTCTCATAAGACCAAACTTCATTATAACTAGGCAGGCATTTCTTACCCATTTGTTCTAAGATATAGATCTTTCCTTCAGCGATTTCTTGCGTGGAGGGGTCAGAAGATGTATTCCAGACTATTAGATCAAAACGTTCGGCTTGCTCCATCCAATTTGAAAGTAAAGGATTATAATACTCATAAACAATATTATTATTCTTTAAAAATCTTTCATACTTTGGATAGTAATCTCTTTCTCTAGTTAAACCTATGTCTGAATAGCTATCGGCACCTTTTACCAAACCTACTACTATAGTAGGCACTTTGTCTAGCAGTACTTTTTCTGCTTTTTCAAGATATTCATCAAGCTCAACACTATTCATTAGATCATTAGTCGTTTTATTTCGATACTTTGTATATGCTTTTTTAAGCAACTTATTAGATAAAACAACATCTCTTATATACATTTTAGACATGACTATCTTCCTTGAAAATCATTAATACGTTGATCTACAATTTTACCTGTATCTATAATCAATGCTGCTTGTGTGACAGGATTAATAGTGCCTTCAATCATATTATCTAGATAGGTAATAATACTTTCGCTCAAACTATGTGAAATAGTTTTGTAGAATAATGTGGGTGTATGGTCAACCATGTAATGTACAACACCTTCAACTTTATATATCGGATCTTCTAAAGTCGTTGGAGTACAGGTTTCAATACCTCCGTTTCTATCGCAGGAGATGTCAATAATCATAGACCCTTTCTTCATTCGCTTTAGATCTTCTTTATACACAATATGGTCTTTACGGTTTGTATCCCATAAAATAGCATTTACGATGACATCATACTCTGCGATTTCTTTTCTTAGTAGAGCTTCTGTATGACGATTATACACCGTAACTTCAGCACCCATCATAGTCAGTATCTTTAAAGCACCACGGGCTATGTTACCGCGCCCTATTAAAGCAACTTTTGTGTTGTAAGGAAATAATCCATGTAATGTGTATGCATGTATAATCGCAGCTTCACCAGCAATTTCATTATTTCGCCAAAAGACATGTCTACCTTCGTCAAACATATCCTCCCAAGCATAAGCAGTAAGCTTTTTATTAATTAAAGTATCCGTTATATCTCGATTTTGAACAGCGTGCACCCATCCAAAAATAACTTGGCTATCTAATTCATTGAGATATTTAGCATCACCAATTTTAGGATCACAAATGATATCTTTTCTAAGAGTTTCTTCACGAGATGCAACATTTATACCCGCGTTGATGTAATCATCATCACTATATCCTAGAACCTCTCCATAACCATTTTCGACATATATACTATTAGGGTTTCTAAAATGAGCTATGTCAGATGGCACTAGCGCACGACGATTTTCATTTGACTTATCACTTATTGGAAAACCTACTGTATTCATTTGATGCTTCCTATATCTTGTTTAAATTTAAAGAAAGTGATTTTTTACTTATAATCTTATACATAGCAAACGCACTACTACCCATTAATAATTGTGCAAACGCAATGTTTATTGCGCCGCCTATCACACCTAAGTTGGTTATAAGTGGATAAGAAGTCAACAAACCAACTAACGATATAATAAATGTTAGTTTCATAACAGTTTTATCATAGCCCCTTGGTATCAAAAAGTTTGTAGAGTAAATACTATAAAATACGATACAAGTGACGCCAAATACCAAAATAAGAAATATGTTAGAAGATAACGGATCAGATATTCCCATCCATCCTAGTATATACTTATGCAAGATAACTAGAATAATCGCTAGGGCTGAAAATCCAATCATGTAAAACTTACTAAATAAATTGAACTTATCTTGTCTACGTACCAAATAAGGAAATACTACGGTGGAAACAACTGAATTTAGTACACTTAACACGTTTACAAGTTGTCTTACTGCCCCAAAAACACCAGCAGCTTGCTTCCCTAGCAACATCCCTATTAAAAACGTAGTTGTATTATTGTAAAAATTAGGCATAAATTGATTAATAAATAAAGGAAAACCAAATTTTAGATTTTTTATTATGCTATTCTTTTTTACTAACTGAACTGACAGTTTGAACTTCTTGACAATTAAAAAATGAGACAGTATGGCAATAAACACATACCCTAGACCGAACAACAGAGGATAAAGCCAATAATCCTCAGGTGATTTGATCAATATAAAGACACCTATAGTAAAGCTTCCCTTAACGATCAAATCTAATATAGTGATATAGCCCATCTGCTCCACACCTCGGAAGAACCATTCAGGGAACATCGTCTGCCCAATCAACATTAAGCACATTAATAAATATACTAGTAAATCTTCTCTAAATTGAGGCACGATCATGACAGCAGGTATCAATATACTCAGTGAAAACAATAATAGATAAAGCTTTGACGCCTGTGTCTTACTGTAAATAAAGCTCAACTGCTTACGACTGCTCTTATGCCTTGCTATTTCTCGTGTCGCTGATAAATTAAAACCATAATCTGTTACTGATTGAAAATAAGCAATCAAAGATAGTGCCAGTACAATTGCTCCATATTGTTGAAGCCCCAACACCTTAATCAAATAAGGCAAGGTTATAAAAGGCAGAACAGCATTGACTAACTTCAAAACAGATAATGAAAAGAAGTTCTTCATTAGCTGTCTAATATCCTCAACCTGTAATGCCGTGCGAATTTTACGAATCATAAAGTTAAGTCACTATTTTTTCAGAGACTTAACATACCAAGGCATAGCTTTCTCTATGCCCTGAATAATATTAAACTGCGGCTCATAGCCTAATGCATTTTTGATTTTACTAATATCTGCCTGACTATGACGCACATCTCCTTCACGGAAGTCTCTATACACAGCATCTTGAGTATAGTCCACCCCATTGAGTGCTAAATTTTCTTGTAGCGCTGTGAATAGAGTATTGAGCGTGGTACGCCCACCGACCGCTACATTATAGACTTGATTTTTAGCCTCATCACTAGCCACGGCTGCTAATATATTGGCCTGTACAGCATTTTCGATGAAGTTAAAGTCGCGACTGGTATCGCCATCACCATTAATAAATACCTCATCGCCTGCGATCATCGCTGCCGTCCACTTAGGGATGACTGCCGCATACGCGCCATCAGGCGTTTGACGCTTCCCAAAGATATTGAAGTAGCGCAAACCAATAGTGCTAAAACCATAAGTACGGGCAAACACATCGGCATATAGCTCATTGACGTATTTGGTCACTGCATAAGGTGATAAAGGGTTACCTATATTTTCCTCGACTTTGGGCAGTGCTGGATGATCACCATACGTTGAGCTACTGGCTGCATAAGTGAAGCTAGCGACTTTGGCATCACGAGCAGCGACTAGCATATTTAGAAAGCCTGAAATATTGGTCTCATTAGTTGCGATAGGATTAGCAATAGAGCGAGGTACAGAGCCTAGAGCAGCTTGATGTAATACGTAATCTGCACCTTTACACGCTGCTTGACAGTCTGCAAGCTGACGGATGTCACCTTCTATAAAATCAAATCCTTCCCATTGCTCAGCACTGACTAACGACTGCACCTCATCGAGATTATGCTGAAATCCTGTTGCAAAGTTATCTAACCCAACTACTTTCTGATTAAGGAGCAGTAAAGTCTCTAATAAATTAGAGCCAATGAAACCTGCTACTCCAGTGATCAACCAAGTCTTAGGTTCAGTCAATATTGTTTGTTTTACTGCTTCGTACGCGGTAGCTGTCATAATCTTCTCGTATTGCTGTATAAGTTATAGACGGATATCAGTTTCATCTTTAGTAAAGATATATTTAAGATCATAAAGGACATGATCATCCTTACCTAATGCACGTATGTTATCTATACCCATATCGATGAACTGCTCATGGGCAACCGCTAAGATGATACCATCGTATTGATCGGCAACAGGCTTATCGATAGGCGTAATATCATATTCGTGCTGAGCCGAGGCACTATCTACCCAAGGATCGTAGACATCAACCTCGATATTATACTCTTCTAGTTCATGGACGATATCTATAACCTTAGTATTGCGTACATCCGGGCAGTTTTCTTTAAAGCTAAGCCCTAAGATTAAAACTCTCGCACCTTCTACTTGAATGCGCTTTTTGATCATGGTTTTGACTAGTTGAGTGACGACATACTCGCCCATGCTGTCATTTAAACGACGACCCGCGAGAATAATCTCTGGATTATAGCCGATAGCTTGCGCCTTATGAGTTAAATAATACGGATCAACACCGATACAATGACCACCGACTAGACCTGGGCGAAATGGTAAAAAGTTCCACTTAGTACCCGCAGCTTCTAGCACTGCCTGAGTATCTATGCCCATCTTATTAAATATTACGGCAAGCTCGTTAATTAAAGCAATATTGACATCACGTTGGGTATTCTCGATGACTTTTGCCGCTTCTGCTACTTTTATAGAAGACGCTTTGTGCGTACCAGCAGTAATGATAAGGTTATAGACCTCATCAACAAGGTCAGCAATCTCAGGCGTCGATCCGGCTGTTACCTTTAGAATATTAGTCACGCGGTGCTCTTTATCACCTGGATTGATGCGCTCAGGACTATAACCTGCATAAAAGTCTTGATTAAATGTCAGACCAGACACTTTTTCTAATACAGGAATACAGACTTCTTCTGTCGCTCCTGGATAGACCGTTGACTCGTAAACCACGATGTCATCTTTTTTGAGTAGACTACCGATAGCTTCTGACGCTTTAATTAACGGAGTAAGGTCAGGCTGCTTATAGTCATCTATCGGGGTCGGAACCGTCACGATAAAAAAGTTACAGTCTTTTAGCTCACTGATATTTGAGCTATACGTTAAATGGGCCGCTTGCGCTAGCTCTTCACCGCTAACTTCCAAGGTATGATCAGTACCTGCTTTGAGAGCCGAGATACGCTCATCATGTATATCGAACCCTACTACTGAACGATGCTTGCCAAATTCTACAGCTAAAGGCAATCCTACATAGCCTAGACCTATTACTGCTATCTTAATGTCGTTAATGTTCATCATAATTTATTATCAACCTAGTTTTATTGTTTGACTTATTTTTGCTATATACTTATCCGTACCAGTTCTATCGTTACTGTCATCTTCTGCGGGCGTCCCTTCCTGATATCCTACCACAAAATGCCTAAACTGCTCTTTTAGCCATTCTACATCATATAATTTTGCTTTATCAGCTAGCTTAAACAAAATGTCTTCAAGATCGTTTAATGGGAAGCTATGCTCCATCGCTTGCATAATCAGCGGATGATCAGTATCTTCAACATTGTCTTCACCGATGATCAGCTCTTCATAGAGCTTTTCGCCAGGACGTAAACCTGTGAATATTACTTCGATATCGCCTTGAGGATGTTCATCATCTTTAACTTCAAAGCCACTTAGCTGGATCATCCGCTGTGCTAGATCTACTATCTTAACAGGATCACCCATATCTAATACGAATACCTCACCGCCTTTAGCCATCGCGCCAGCTTGGATAACTAAGTTGGCAGCCTCTGGGATAGTCATAAAGTAACGGGTAACATCAGGATGAGTCACCGTAATAGGCTGACCTTTTTCGATCTGCTTAGTGAACACAGGTACTACTGATCCTGATGAACCGAGCACATTACCGAAGCGTACCATACTTATACAGGTTTCAGTATTACTACTATCGTGGCTCAAGCCTTGACAAACTAGCTCAGCTAAGCGTTTGGATGCGCCCATTATATTAGTCGGTCGTACTGCTTTATCCGTCGAAATCAGCACAAAGGTTGCAACTTTTGCTTCGATAGCGGCACGCGCACAGTGGTAAGTGCCTTTGCTATTATTGATAACCCCTTCAAAAGGATTCGCTTCGACGATAGGGACATGCTTATAAGCAGCAGCGTGATAAACCGTTTGGATCTGATAACGCTTGAGTATGCGTGTCAAATGGTCTTGATTGGTCACATTACCTATCATTGCGACAACGTCGATGCCTTTATAAATATCTTTGCTCGCGACTTTGGCGATCAGCTCTTGGTGGATACTATAAAGGGCAAATTCAGATAACTCATAAAGCACCAAAAGCTTAGGCTGGTTTTTTACAATCTGTCGGCATAGCTCACTGCCAATAGAGCCGCCCGCACCTGTCACTAGCACACATTTATCAGTGATATTGAGCTGTAACAGACTGGCGACTGGCTGAACGGTTTGACGGTCTAAGACATCTAGGATATCGACCTTGCGCATACTGCTGACCGTAACTTTGCCATCCGCGATCTCTTCTAGGCTTGGTAGCTCTTTTATCTGAATAGAGATGCCGGCAAGCTTATCGATGATCTGTCTTTTGCGTGAACGGCTGATAGAGGGAATCGCTAAAAAGACTTGCGAGATATTCAGCTTTGACACGATTTCTATAAGTTTATCAGCACTATAAATACGTTTGCCAAATACATAAGCATTATCTAATTGAGGGTCATCATCAATGAAAGCAACTACATTATACTTATGCGAGTTTTTTAGTCCCTCTAATAACTCTTTACCCGCCTCCCCTGCACCATAAATAAGCACATCGTCATAATCATCCATATTGCGAGGGTGCTGACGTTGACCTTGCAGGCGTGCCAATAACTCTCTAATGGTCAGACGACTATTCCATAACCAAATAAAAAATAAAAATAAAAATAAAATTGGAACCGCACGAGGAATACTTGGTGCCAGTTGAAAATATAATGCAGTTTGTGCAATGACAATTAATACGAAAAACAATTGTAGAACATTACCCATAGAAGCATAAAAAAAGCTACGAGCGATGCCTTTATAAAACCCAATGACATAGAGTCCTATTACTGGAATAGAAGCATATAAGCATAGGCTCAACAGACTTATATGGCTACCTATATAACCATATCGTGCTGCAATAGCAAGATATAAGCAAACGACAGCCATAATAAAATCAGCTGAAATTAAAATAGCTCGCTTACTACTGCGCGGCAGGGCTAATAAAGAATCAGCAGTATGTTTCGACCAGCTATTAGCCTCATCATTCTGCTGAGTATTAATACCTTTTGATTCTATAGACATAGTTGGCAACTGTTTTATTCATACTCTAGAAACTTGCTTAATAGTATACGGAACTAACAAAACAATAGTTATTTATTATTACCATAGGCATAGCTGTAATGATAGCTATACTTACTCATTAGACCTTGTTGCACATCATTGAGAATAATACCATCGACTTGGATATTGGCCTTGTTCATCTGCTTCATAGCATAAACGACTTGACCCTCAATGGACTGATCGTAACGCGTTACCATCAGCACCTTGTCAGCGTACTGTGACATAATTATGGCATCTGAGGCCGCTAATAAAGGAGGAGAATCAATAACGATATAATCATAATGCTCATTAAGTTCAGTCATCATAGCGCTGAACCTATCTCCAGATAGTAGCGACGCTGGATTATGTGGGTGCTGACCTCTAGGTATAAAATCAATATTGTCTATAGCTGTTGGGTGAATGACATCGACTAGATTGACACCTTGCGCTAAATAATTACCTAAACCATTATCTTGAGTCATATTGAACATTTTATGCAGCTCGCCTAGACGCATATCAGCATCGACAACTAGAACTTTTTTGTTGAGCTGTGCAAATACTTCAGATAGGTTAGATGAGATAAACGACTTACCCACTCCTGGGCTCTCGCCAGTAATCAAGATGACTTTGGCACGTTGACCTATTTTACCTACTGTTGGCATACCGAACATTAAATTGGTTCTTAGACTCTTTATCGCTTCATAGCTTAAGCTATTACTATCGGCATGAGCTAACAAAAGGTTTTGAGACTTTTTACTCTTACCTAGTCGAGTTAGCAAAGGTGAGCGCGGAATAGTGGCAATGACTGGCACGCCGGTTTTGGCTTCGAGGCGTTCAGGATCTTTCACTGCATTTCTAAGTAGGCCTTTGATCAGAGCTAAGATAGTACCGATCATTGCCCCTAACAAAGTCGCTAGTGTCCATATTAATAGCTTTTTAGGTGCAATGGCATTGAAAGTATTAATAGGAAGATCAATAATCCGTGCATAACCTACTTGACCTGCTTTGACAATCTTTAGCTGCTCATAATTCTTTAATAAAGTGAGATAGATCTCTCTATTAATCTCAGTATCTTGTGATAGCTTTAAGAACTCTCTCTGTACTTCGGGCAGTCCTGTAATAGTGTTATCAATATCTTGTTTCCGCGCATTTAAGACTCTAAGCTGATCATTTATCTGAATAACTAATGGATGCTCTTCTGTATAATAAGTTGTTAGATCGGCTTTTTTAAGCTTTAGCTCGTTGAGCTGAGCATCGATCTGAGCGTTTTCAGATAGCAAGATTTCAGCCTCTTGACTAACATCAATAGTACCGTTCTCTTTACGAAAATCATTAAAGACTGCTTCAGAATCTTCAAGCTTTTCCTTTAGTAACGGAATCTGAGTTTCCATAAAGGCAATTGTTTTGGTTGTCTCTTCAGAGCCACGTGATTGGTTTTGAGCAATGTATGAGCGGATGACTTCTTCTAGAATTAGGCTGGTTTGTTGTTGGTTAGGTCCTGTCATCGATAGCTGAATGATACCTGTCTGCTGGCCTTTTTCCCCAACTGTCAATGAGCTGTTTATAGCGTCAGTAGTCCGCTGTAACGATTGTTTAGAGATAATAACGGGATGCGAGTCATTAGGTAAGTCAGTCACTGTGATCTGAATCTGACCATCTACACCTTTGAACTGATGAGCTTTATCAAGCTGACCTTTAAATTCGTCGAAGCCATTACTCAGCGTAAAGCCTGACTCAGATCTTACTAAAGTAAAAGCTTGATTGAGATAACCCTGAGAGACATTAAACTGGCTGATTCTTGCCTGACCATCTTCAGTTCGAAGATTGACATCCTCAGTTGTATTAATTTGAGTATCAGTACGATTGCTCTTGATTTTATCAATATAGCCAATCTCAGGATCAGATAAGCGGATACGCAGATTCAGCAGATTAACCACTGGCTCTAATATCATTCGTGATCTGATAAGCTCTGTTTCTGTTTGGGCTTTGTTAGATTGAGGAGCGACTAAGTCTGAAATATCGCTACCAAGTGCTGAGATACCTGATGAATTATCTTCTATTTGTATTAATGCATCAGATTTAAAGGTTGGATTAACATAGCGCCCATAAAGCACCCCTACTATTAGACCCAATATAGCCAGTAGCAAAATAATCTTCCAGCCTCTCAATACCACCCAAAGCAATGCCAGTAGATCAATATCATCATCGTTAGGATTACTATTAGTCGAGTTAGGTGCTTTTTGAGAATCTGTAGTCATATCTATAGTATCGTCATTTAAAGGTAATTATTGGTTATTAACTGCTTAATATCTATTATCCATCACTGGGACTTTAGCTTATTTTCTTATGCCATGGCTCAAGACTTTCAACAATGTCTTTTCTAGCCATTTCAAACTGTGCTAACTCGTGTTTGTAAGGGTCAGCTATGTCTTTGTCATTCCAATGACCAATCTTGAAAGTTTTGCCACGACAATGCGGCCAACGCTCTTCAATCCACTTAGTTTGACCATCAGACATCGTAAATATCAGATCTGCTGTCATCACTAGTTGCTCATCGATTTGCTTGGCAACATGATTCGACATATCTATGTTGTAGGGATTCATGACTTCTTGCGAATTAGAGTCAACGGGATTACCCACTAAAGCACCAAGACCTGCAGAGTCAATATGTTTGTTTGGATACTTCTCTTTAAGTAGTGCCTCGGCTATAGGGCTACGACAAATATTACCCACACAGACTACTAAAATATTATTAAAACTCATATTATAATTTAACCTATAGACCTGAAAGGGTATTGATTGCTGATGTAGATGGTAAAAGTGCACTAAGAACACGATTCCAGCGCGTCAGACCAGTAGGATCGACATAAACAATATCATTAGGTCGCATCTCAAAACGATTGGCTAAAGGAAAGCTAGTAAGCGATTGCATATCGACGTAATAGATATTGGTTGAGGAGTACCCGACGTTATCACGAACCACATATATTTTAGCAGCGTTGGCCGTAAATGATTTCAGTCCTTGTGATTCACCTAATACTTGCGCTAAGCTGAGTCCTTGCTCCAGTATTGGCACAGGTGCAACTTTACCAAATTCACCCAGTACGTAGACTCTATTACGATCTTGGCTATTGACGTGAATAGAATCACCATCCTGCAGATATATTTGATTACCTGATGAGCCTATTTGCCGTAGAGCTTGCAGGCCAATATTATAGTTTCTACCGTTACGGTTCAATACTAGACTATTTGAATCACCAGTAGCTGTAGCACCACCTGCCATAGAAATAGCACTATACAAGGATACAGGTGCATCATTAATAGCAAACTCACCAGGCTTGTTGACTTCACCATCGATGAAGAACTTATTGCCACGGTAGTTAATAATTTGTACTTGTGGATCAGAGTACTTTAGGTAGCGCTGGAGCTTACTTTGTAAGGTAGCCGTAAACTGTGGCACGCTCATGCCGCTGGCTTTGATTCGTCCTATTAGTGGGAACTGTACATAACCCTGCTGATCTACAGGATAACCTGTTTCACTAGCTTTATTCATGTCAGGATAACCAACAAGCACAATGCTCAAAACATCACCTTGAGCGATACGATATTCTTTCTTAGTAGAGCTATTAATAAGCTGATAGATATCATTACTGGGTGTTGATATTTGTGGTGCTGGCAATGTGGCTAAGCTTAGAGGCTGCACATTGAACTGTAGCCCGTTCTCAGCTACAAAGCTACCTACTGGCGGTAAATCACCCGCTTGTAGACCAGAGTTGATAGTTGCACAGCCGGATAACAAACTGATTAGTAGTAAGCTGGTTGCACCTAATAGCTTAGAGGATTGACCCATAATAAAAACCTTTATAAACCCTAGGAATAGATAGTAGTTACCAACAACCAACCAAAGCTGTCTTTATATAAATATCTTATCTGTATTACAAAAAAAGCCATAATAGCATAATTGGTTACGAATTAATAAACTCTTATTAATTAAAAAACACATCTATTATCTTTAATATTCGCATTTTTGATCCAAAAATATATGAGTTCTTATAAACAAATATCCTTTAGTACTTTAATAGTGCTCTAAAATTATAACTATCAAAAGCTGTATTATAGCTATAAATAGCGTAGAATAGCGACCTGCGCATAATGCGTATTATCTACCCTATTCACTACATTGAGAAATGTAAACTATACCGATTCAAGGATATCGTTATGCAAGATGAAAAACTGCAAAAAGCCCTCGCTCGCATGGGTCTTGGCTCACGCCGTCAGATGGAAGAAGTGATAAAAGCGGGTCGTGTCAGTGTCAATAATGGCCCTGCTACTATTGGCGATCGGGTCAGCCCTGGTGATGAGATTCGCGTCGATGGTCGTCAGATCAAGTATACCGCTGAGAGCGAAAAACGCCGCCGCGTTATTGCCTACTACAAGCCCGAAGGCGAGATTTGCTCAGCTAATGATCCAGAAGGTCGTCCAACGGTATTTGAGCGTTTGCCAAAACTGACTCATGATCGCTGGGTCATGGTCGGTCGTTTGGATATTAACTCATCAGGGCTGCTATTGTTCACTAATGATGGCGAGATGGCGCATCGCTTGATGCATCCGTCTAATGAGATTACTCGCGAATATGCAGTACGCGTATTAGGCGAAGTCACTTCTGAGATCGCTCGCAACCTGACTTCTGGGGTAATGTTAGAAGATGGTATGGCGCAGTTTGAAGATATCAAAGACGGCGGCGGTGAAGGCGTCAATAAATGGTATCACGTCAAGCTCAAAGAAGGTCGTAACCGTGAAGTACGTCGTCTGTTTGAGTCTCAAGGTCTCAAGGTGAGTCGTCTATTACGTACCAGCTACGGTAGCATTGCTCTGCCAAAAGAGCTTCGTACCGGTCGCTTTTTGGAGCTTGATAAAAAAGACATCAATACTCTGACGGACTTAGTCAATATGCGTCCGCGTTATGGTACAGGATTGCATGGCGCGGCCAAAGAGAAGCAGGAGCGTATTAAAAACAAACCGCTCAAAGCGCGTCGTAGTGAGAGCAATCGTAATACTGGTACTGACGGCAAGCCCAAGACTAGCGGTAGCCCTGCTAGTCGCGGTTCGCGCAATACTCGCGATCGCAATAATAAACGCTAGATCAAGCTAGAAATAAAAAGTGCTCAATGATTATTTATCATTGAGCGCTTTTTATGATCTATTAATCATGACTATCCATATACTGCTTCATCACTCGTAGATCTTGCAAATTGTTATTTTCAATCTGTACCAATAAATTATCTATGCGCTGCTCAATATTATCTAATAAGTTTTGCAAAAGCTGATTGGCCTCAGCCTGTTTGTCAGTGTCACTGCTCACGCTAACTAAATGATGATGGCTGGCTAGCATCTCTGCTAAGCGTGTATGTAATAGCTTATGCAGTACAAACTGCTGCTCTGTTAGCGCTGGGGTAATGTTCTGCTGCTCTACAGATTGCTGATAGCTTTGATAGAGGTCTATCTTTTTATCGATGTATTGTAGCTGACGCAATTGTAACTCTGAAAGATGCGTTAGATGGTGCTTATTCAAGCTTAGATTCCGCCAAACTAGAGTATCTACAGATAAACGAGCTTGTGGGTTTTGATAGGTGAGTACCCCTGGCGTAATACCAACCGCCTTATGCAGCGCATGCCAGCCTTTTTTAGTTAAATAAAAAACAGTTACGGTACTGAGCACGCCCATACCTAGCAACATTAGCATCTTTTAAATTTAATCCTTAACGCTATCTATAACGATAGTGCGATTATTATCTGTAGCGTCTATATTGGCAGGGTTAGTAATCATATCAATCGATTGACGTGCTTGATTTGGAGTGACTGGCGTATCAAAGCGCTGTTGCAAGTAGCGATTGGTCGCTAGTAGTTTTTGTCCATCTTGATGATAAGAGGCATTGAGCAAGTCATCGAATTGCACATTGATCGTGCCTAGTACATCTAAGAGCGCCTCTTTACCTGTGACATTAGAGTGCTTAATTTTGGTAGTATCAGCGCGCCCGCCATCCAAGTCATGCAAACGGCGATAATCAGCGACCGCTTGTGGGATATGGCGATCCATTAAGTTTTGGATCATGATATAAGTTTCATTAACCGTATCTTTATCATCGATCTGCCCGTCATTATTAGTATCACCATAGATAAGACTTAGCTTTTCGCCTTTTTCATTGATCTGAGCAAGAGCGGTTCTTACATCAGCGGGCAGGCTTTTTTCGGGAATATAACCCAATTGTGGCATAGCTTGATATTCTAGCATTTTAGGGGCGGTAAGCTTTTTGACACCGCGATAGCCCAAAAACAGACCCGCTGCTGGCAGTACCCCATATAAAACAAACATGACTAACATAGCAGTGACTTGGGTCATTAAGGCTTCCTTTTAATTTTGCGTACGGCTTTTGACATAACGATGGGTTGAGGCTAACCGATTGAGTACGGTCTGATGCAGCTCATCTAATAGCTCATCAAGCTCATAGTCGATCTCTAAAAATAAATCGGTCAGCATATCACCTGCGGTCATACTACCTTGTGCAAAATTATTCCTAGTGCGATGCGGACTAAAACGCAGTAGCTGCTCATAGTGATGCAAGGCTTCAGGAATGCTCTCTTTGACCAGCTTATCTATCACAAACTGACGCTCATTGTGCTGCTGCTGTTGCTCATCATTTAGCTCTTCGCTCCAATCACGATAGCGCTTGAGCTTGCCATTGATACGATCTAATATCGCAACCGCTTCGATAGGCATAGCGTTCAGGGTGGGCTCATCAACCACATCAATAAGTTCAGTCATAATCGGGCAGCGTCCATGTTTCAATGTCCATAGGGTATCAGGGTCAAACGGAGGGCGATTGGGCGAGCGCCATACTGCGCGATTGGCCAAATAGCGATCGGTTAAAGGCGTCGGCGAGCGAATATCATTGACTTGTGCTAGAGCGTCACAAATTCGCTCAACGCGTTTGGGAGCCCTCAGAGCAATATCCGTAACTTGTTCATCTCTGCCGTCAGTCATTATCTCAGCCGTCTGCTGCGCATTTTTAGCCGCTTGCGTTGGTAGATCATCATATCCTTGTGCAAATGACTGTAGCATTCTTGCTAAACTTACCACCATAGCCTACCCTGCTCCTCACTGTGAGAGCTAATACTGTTAATATCAACACCTTTGCCAAGGCTCTTATCTTGGTTCCATCTCTAAGCTAATATCTAAAACCAGCTAAACTAGCCTAGCATTTATAACGGTTGTAAAAGCTAAACTAACAGCGTATCTTACCAGTTTTTTGTGACTCTGCCAGTAAGTAAACGTCAACACTCTAAGCTAAACTGTGTCCCAGAATACGCCTTGAACTATGACTTAAAACTTTCACTACGCTATTTTAAGAATGACTCTATCTTATGAATCTTATAGATTATACTTCTGGGTTTTTGCTCGGCCTATCCTTAATTATCGCTATCGGCTCACAGAATGCTTTTGTTCTCAAACAAGGATTAAGGCGTGAGCATGTATTTATAGTTTGCCTGTTTTGTGCGGTCAGCGATGCCCTACTCATCTCTGCTGGGGTCGCAGGGTTTGGCGCGGTTACTGCGCGCTTCCCGCAAGTGGTGACTATAGCCAAAGTTGCAGGGGTTATCTTTTTGTTGGGCTATGGTCTGCAAAGTCTCTATGCCAGTATGCGCATATCACATGCACTCGATACTGAGGGAGCGGTAGTAACTAGTCTAAAAAAGGCGATATTACTTTGTATCGGTTTTACTTGGCTCAATCCGCATGTCTATCTAGATACTTTGGTGCTAGTTGGCATGGTTTCAACAGGCGCGGACAGTAAATTACTGTTTGGGCTGGGCGCTGTTAGTGCCTCGTTCTGCTTTTTCTTTGCGCTTGGCTATGGTGCGCGCTTGCTTAAGCCGTTATTTACCAAACCAAAAGCGTGGAACATATTAGATGGCTTGGTTGGTGTGTTAATGCTGTATTTAGCATGGCATCTTTATAGTAGTTAATATTAAAAATAATTTTATTCATAAAATTCAAAGGTAATAAAAAACCAAACACTCTATTTAAGGATGTTTGGTTTTTTATAACTCACTCAATTATTAATAACCGAGTTTTTAAGAGGCTTTTTTGCGCTTGGTTGGTTTAACAAAGGTTAAGTTCAAAAAGTGTTCAAGCGAATCATCAAGGACATCTAACCAAGGCTCTGGTAGCTCTGGCGCTAGCGTACCTGTCAAAGTCGAACGATAGGCTTTTTCTCTAAAGCCCATAATGTTACTGACTTTATCGATCTGCCACTGCTTTAGGATATCGGCCTGCTTTTCTACAGCAAACTCTGGATAGTCCGTAGAGTTGGTCAAATCACGGATATAGCTGGCTTGAAAATCAATTGAATCGTTAACCGTTACCGTATCATCGTAAGTCGCTAACCAATGATTCTCATCTTCTGTACGAGTCGCTAGATCTGGCAAGTCGATCTCACCCATCATCACGTCACGAGCATACCAAGCCTGCGCATCGAACATGTTAAAGGTAAAGTACTGATCCTGCATACCTAAGTAGATAAGCTTTGGATTAGGCTGCCAAAAGATCCCTTTGTAAAGGTTTGCTGGATATAGGCAGTTATGCGTTTGCAAACGTAATTCGTCTGGCATAAACGGGAAATGGAATAGATAACCTGTGCACATAATAATGGCATCAAAAGTCTTACTGCTACCATCGGCAAAATACGCCACATCGCCTTCAAAATGGGTGAGCAGCGGCACCTCTTCAATACCTTCTGGCCAGTCGTAACCCAAGGCTTTGGTACGGTAGCTAATAGTCACTGACTTAGTTCCGTACTTATAACACTGCGTACCAATATCTTCTGCTGAATAACTACTGCCTACGAGTAAGATATCCTCGCCTTTAAACTCTAGCGCATCACGGAAATCATGCGCATGTAAGACGCGACCAGGAAACTCTTCTAAGCCTTCAAAATAAGGCATATTCGGCGTTGAGAAATGACCTGTAGCAACGACCACATAATCGAACTCTTCTACTTCTTGTTCACCAGTCTTATGATTCATAACGGTGACGGTGAACAACTGTGTTTCATCATCAAAAGTTACCCAACGCACGGGGCACTCAAAGCGGATGTACTTTTGGATATCTTGCTTATCAATACGACCCATAATGTAGTCTTTTAAAACTTCACGAGGCGGATATGATGGGATAGGATTACCAAAATGTTCTTCAAACGAATAATCAGCAAACTCTAAACATTCTTTTGGGCCATTCGACCACAAATAACGATACATACTGCCGTGAACAGGTTCACCATTTCTATCTAAACCAGTACGCCAGTTATAATTCCACATACCGCCAATAGCATTTTGTTTCTCATAACAAACTATCTCAGGCAAATTGGTAGCACCCGCTAAACGAGCTGCTTCAAAAGCACGTAATTGTGCTAAACCACTAGGACCTGCACCTAAAATAGCAATTTTTTTGTTGTTCAAGATTCACTCCTGTTAGAATATTAGATCAATATTATAACATATTTTTATACCTAAACCTAAATTGGCTTATCATAGGTAGTTGATAAGCCATTGAAAAACAATCATTCTAATGGTTTTGGTAAAGCCTTATAGCAAATCAGGAAACAGTGTACGTAAACCGCTGACAATAATTTCGATAGATACCGCCGCTAGCAGCATACCCATAATTCGGCTCATAATATTAAGACCTGTATCACCTAGTACGCGGCTGATACGCCCTGCTGCCATTAGCGCTAAATAGCAAAACAGGCTAATCAACAGTCCCGCGATAATGATAGCGGATACTTGCAAAATACCTGAGACTTGTGAGGAGTAAATAATAACCGTTGAGATACCGCCAGGCCCAATCATCATCGGAATAGCGAGCGGCACAACCGCAGCGGCTGTCGTCGGTGGCGAGCTAGTGACATGATCAACATCGAAGTTTTCTTGATCGGGTTTGACCGGATTACCATCGCCGTTCATCATATTAAGCGCGATTAAAAATACCAATATACCGCCTGCTAGCTGAAACGAGCCGATAGAGATACCTAATGCCTTGAGTAAAGTCTCGCCTGCTACGGTAAAAAAGCTAATAGTGATAAAAATAGTCAAACAAGCAATACGCGCCACTTTACGTCGATTGGTCATCGAGTAGCCGCGGGTTAAGTCCAAAAACAAGGTTAACGCGCTAAATGGATTGATCAGTACCATAAAAGCTAAGATAATTTTGATAATTTCAGTGTTCACTAAACGCTCACTCGTCTATTGATAACTTCTTATTAAACATAAGTTTTGGCAAAAGAGAAGGCCACCGTGCAATTGCAACGATGACCCCATATTTAATTAGCAGCGATAGGCTATCGCCGTGCTATTTTGCGCATTGTACCATAGGCGGATAAGTGAATTAAATCATTACCTTTGTGTCATTTATGACTCACTGTTCGATACACAAACCTAGTGAAATCTCAGCGTAAATTAAGACCTATTAATACACTACTCTCAACTAGGATTAATTTTTGGCGTAGGCTGGGTTTTTAACCCAGCATTGATACTTTGTAAGAGATTAAAGCTGGGTTAAAAATCCAGCCTACAAAGATCTATATTAAGTTGAGAACGGAGTATTCATGTAAAAACCTACCTTTACTAATATGGCTATAGCTCATTAAAATATTGCTGACTAAAATAAGCTTAAGCACTAAAATCAAGCCCAATATCTAACGCAGTAGTACTGTGGGTCAAATAGCCCATCGCGATAAAATCAACACCTGTTGCGGCGACGGCTTGTACGCTCTCGGGCGTAATACCGCCAGAAGCTTCGGTTTTAGCGCGGCCTTTACAAAGTTCGACGGCCTGCTGCAAAATATCGGGCGCCATATTATCTAGCAATACTAAGCTGACGCCTGCTTCCAGTGCGAGCTTTAACTGCGCTAAGGTATCAACCTCAACCTCTATCGGTATCAGATGTCCTGCAAACTCTTGCGCTTGCTTGATAGCAGTCGTAATATCACCTGCAATGGCAATATGAT
This sequence comes from Psychrobacter sp. M13, assembly GCF_030718935.1. Lineage (NCBI taxonomy): Bacteria > Pseudomonadati > Pseudomonadota > Gammaproteobacteria > Moraxellales > Moraxellaceae > Psychrobacter > Psychrobacter sp. M13. Next base: position 832,744 of record NZ_CP132194.1, on the reverse strand, counting down.
TGTCTTTGATTAGTATCGCATCATCTAATCCTAAGCGATGATTACGACCGCCCCCGCAACGTACGGCGTACTTTTGCACAATACGCAGACCTGGAATGGTCTTACGCGTACAAGTGATCTGCGCAGGATAATCGGCTACGCTATCGAGGATCTGCTGAGTCGCTGTCGCAATACCACTTAAGTGCGTCAAAAAGTTCAGAGCCGTACGCTCAGCGGTCAAAAGGTGTCTGGCATTACCGCGAACCGTCGCTAATACGGTATCAGCCGCTACTCGCTCACCATCGCTCACGCATGCTACAAATTCAATTTGGCTATCAACCAACGCAAAGGCTAAACGTGCTAAGTCCATCCCGCAAATGATGCCAGCTTGCCGTGCGCGAATTTGTAGTTGCGCTTGTCTGTTTGCTGGTATGGTAGCTTGCGAGGTCACATCGCCGCGCCGACCTAAATCCTCTGCTAATGCAGCTGTCACTAAAGGCTCTAATAATACTCGATTCAATGCGGGCTCTGCATACTTGGCTGGTTCTGAATGCTTCGCTGACTCTACTTGTCTGCTCATAATTATCTTTTAACCTATTCAAAGTTAATTAAACTCAAAATGAGCATAAATATAACGTAAAGTAAGCATGCCTGCAAGAGTTGTTGATTATTTATATAAAAAAGTATGTCATTCTTATCTAAATTTAAGCTTTGTTATCTATCACTTTATATTTTAACTTTGCATGTAATCGATACTAAATAATACATTTACGTATTATTATGCCGCGCAACTGGTATCAATTTTTATTGCTTGCTGTGTCTACGCTGACAGAGGCTGCTGAAAACAGATACCCGTCACGCTGTAACGTTTTTATATCGGACTAACTATACCTGTTGTTTGTTTTATCAAAATACGAAAAGCTTACATTCACCTCACTACAACTACTTGCGTTTGGGCAGTTTGCTGTCCATAAGTAGGCTTTGCAGCTCGATATCATGAGCGAAGCGATACAGCTTGGCAGGGCGACCGCGCTGGGCGCTACTACTCTCCCCTGTAGGCACTACTAGATTTTGCGAGTCAAGTAGACGGCGGAAATTTTGCTTATGTAAGCTCACGCCTGATAGTGATTCAATACTTTGTTGCAACTGAGACAAAGTAAACACCTCGCTCATTAGCCCAAAGATTAATGGTCGGTATTCTATCTTGGCACGCAATCTGGAGATAGCGGTCACGATGACTCTTCTATGATCGTAGTACATCGGCATACCTAGTAGCTTCGCCTGACCAGCCGCTAGCTTATCTGGCTGATAGTTAGGCGCTTCTGGAATTAATTCCGCTTCATAGAGCATCTCGTAACGTAGCAAAGCGTGCTCAGTCACCCACTCATGAGCGCCGATACCCCAACATAGTCCAATACGTTGCTGGCGGCGCTTCTTAATAAGATCACTCTCAGCACTCTTAGCCCATGCCTCAAGAGCCGGTACAATCAGCTCAGTAATCACGATAGGTCGACCTAGCAAATGATTCTCCCAAGGGAAATAATCATACCAATCACGCCAAATCGCTGCGGTCTGTAGCTGTGCCGTCTGAGTTTCTTGCACCAGTCCTAAATAGCTGACATAGACCAAGGCATGACCGTCGATGTTGCGTCTATTAGTATCGACAAAGGTATACAGCTGCTCAAGATAACCCATTGGCTGCTGAGTTTGCTCTTCTACCCATTGGCGCACACCCGCTTGTAATGAGCGATGCAACGGCATAAGTGGCCCATTAGGTAGAAGCTTACCTTGATCTACTGTCAATACTCGTGCGGTATGATCAGTAATAGCAACCAGCACGGCAACGACTTCGGTAGTGCCACTGCCCTGTTGGTGCGCATGTGAATAAGACATAGTCATATTTTACAATTACTCTCATTAATTATTAATTATTAACGCTATCGCCATAAAAAAACATGCTAATCAGTATAGCCTGAATAACCTTTTCAAGGCGCTGTTTATACTTTTAAAAGACAAAGTCATCATCGTCAAAGCTATTTTAAAGCAAAATAATATAAAAATAACTTGTATTAATGCTCAAAATGAGCATAATTAAATCAACTTACTTATTTCGCTCATTGTTTCTTCATCTAAAATATTAATCTCAAAAAGGGTTCACTATGACGACTTATCCTTATGACGCGCCACTACTTAGCACTGATAAACGCAACGCCATTCAGCTTAATATCGAATATGCCAAGGCTAAGATGCCTGCAGATCTGCCACGCGCCAAACGTTTAGAAGTTGAGGCTAACATCAAGCGATTACTTATTGATAATAATGCCGTGCTGGTCGCTCACTATTATGTTGACCCTTTTATCCAAGACTTGGCACTGGCAACAGGTGGCTGTGTCGGAGACTCGCTAGAGATGGCGCGCTTTGGGCAAGCGCACAGCGCTCAGACTTTAGTCGTCGCAGGCGTACGTTTTATGGGCGAGTCGGCAAAGATTTTGAGTATGGATAAGACTATCCTCATGCCAGACCTAGAGGCTGAGTGCTCGCTGGACTTAGGCTGCCCAGTTGATGAATTCTCAGCGTTTTGTGATGCTCACCCAGAGCGTACGGTAGTGGTCTATGCTAATACTAGTGCCGCAGTCAAAGCACGGGCCGATTGGGTAGTGACCTCATCGGTTGGCATCGATATTGTCCGTCATCTGCATGCGCAAGGTGAGACTATCATTTGGGGTCCTGATCGCCATTTGGGTCAGTATATCGCGCAAGAGACAGGCGCGGATATGCTGCTATGGCAAGGCTCTTGTCTGGTGCATAATGAGTTTAAGGCGATAGAGCTTGAGCAGTTAAAGTCTGAGCACCCAAAGGCCAAAGTATTAGTCCACCCTGAATCACCTGATAGCGTCGTCGCGCTCGCTGATGTCGTCGGCTCGACCAGCAAGCTACTACAATCCACTTATGAGCTAGATGCGGATACTTTTATAGTAGCGACCGATTTAGGCATCCTGCATGAGATGCAAAAGCGCTCACCAGAGAAACGCTTTTTGGCAGCGCCAACGGCTGGCAAGAGCGCCAGTTGTAAAAGCTGTGCCTTTTGTCCTTGGATGGCGATGAATGCGTTGCAAGGGGTTGAGCAGTGCTTAATTAATAACAGCGGTGAAGTCTTACTAACGCAAGAGATGGCAACAGCTGCACGCAAGCCACTACAGCGTATGCTCGATTTTGCTGCTAATAACAATCAACGCGTAGCAGCTAGTGGCGATATAGTCAAAGACCGTGAGCTGTTTGCTGATGTTGGGGCAGCCTAAAATGATTTCTTTAGCTAATACTAAGGTGATTTATACTGATGTCCTAATAATTGGCGCAGGACTGGCAGGTCTCAGTACCGCGCTGGCTTTACCCAAATCACTTAAGATCATCGTATTAAGCAAAGCTGACTTGCAAGCGTGCTCAAGTCATTATGCCCAAGGTGGTATCGCGGCAAGCTTAGCCAAAGACGATAGCGTCAGTGACCATGTTGCTGATACCTTAATCGCTGGTGCAGGGTTATGTGCGCCTGACAATACTGCTAGTATTCTAAGTCAAGGTCGGCAAGCAGTGCAGTGGTTATGTGCTCAAGGTGTGCCTTTTACTCAGATTCCACTGAATGACACTAATCGTCTATCTAATACTAATACGACTACAAATACTAGTGATCTGCATTTGACTAAAGAAGGTGGTCACGGCTGTCGGCGCGTGGCACATGCTGATGATGCTACGGGTCGCCATATTATGCAGGCGCTCATCGCAAAAACACAATTGGCCACTAATATCACTATTTTACCTTTTCATGAGGCTTTAACTTTATTAACCAAGTCTACAGACGCTGACAATAAACTTGTTAATAACAAATCCACTAATAACAAGTCCGCTAACCAGAGCCATCAGCAGCACTGTTTTGGGGCGATCGTTTTTGATCATAGTACTCAGCAGCAGCTGGCTATTCATAGTCGCGCCGTGGTTATGGCCAGTGGCGGATTAGGTCAATTGTTCGCTCGTGCCAGCGCGCCTAATGTCTGTGTCGGTGATGGCGTTATGATGGCATGGCAGGCAGGCTGTCGCCTTGCTAATTTAGAGTTTGTACAGTTTCATCCGACAGGTTTGGCACTAGCTGATAGTAGCTTTCTAATATCAGAAGCGCTGCGCGGTGAAGGCGGATACCTGTCTTGCCCGAAGACTGGCGAGCGTTTTATGCTAGATATTGATGAGCGTGCAGAATTAGCACCGCGAGATATTGTCGCGCGTGCGATAGCAGCACAAATTGCAAGTAATGGTTTGGGCTTTGTACATTTGGATGTCAGTCACTTGCCAGCGACATTTATAAAGCAGCATTTTCCGCAGATTTATCAGACGCTATTAGCGTTAGGATTAGATATCACCACTGACCCGATTCCCGTTGCGCCAACCGCCCACTATAGCTGCGGCGGTATCGTGACTTGTAGTAGTGGTCTAACGGATGTACGAGGATTATATGCCGCTGGTGAAGTGGCGTATACTGGTCTACACGGGGCCAACCGCTTAGCCAGTAACTCGCTATTAGAATGCGTAGCCGTTGGACGCAATATTGCCGCTCATTTGCCAGCTTACTTAACAGATTATCAATGGTCATCCCCTATAGTTGAGGACTATGAGCGAATAACTTTATCAATCAAGAAATCAGCAATCACACCTTTTAACACGTTTTCTCACACTAAAAGCGTTACTACTGATATTGCTGATACAGCAACTATCAGCGCTGAGCTAAAAGCCTTAATGAGCAGTCATCTAGGTATTACTCGTCATGCCAAGCAATTAGAGCGAGCATTACGACAAATACAACAGTGGCAGCAAGATATCACCGCTATGAACCATGATAAATATGATCCATGGAATGTAGAGCTATCAAAGGAAACCTTAACGGCCAACCCTAGTTCTGCTACACTTAATGAATTAGACCGCTTTCAACTGGCACGCCAGCTACAATTAGCAACTTTGATTGTGCAATCCGCTTATCAGCGCTGTGAAAGTCGTGGTGGTCATTATCGTCAAGACTATCCTAATATGGCAAGCCGGCCCAAAATTAGTATCATTATGCCAAGCTCAGCGGATATAGTAGATAGTGAAAACTGGTACTATAAGACTAAAAGTGCTAATAATGACGATCTACAAGCTGCGAGCTTTGTTTAAATAGTTTAGATAGACAGTCACTTTTGGTTTATAACGGTCGCTATCTTCGCAAGCTTTTATGTGTCCTTGAATATCTAATTAGAGCGTTACTACCATGACGACTGATACCCTATTTATTATTGGATTGATGACAGTGGTTAGTGTCGTTTGGGGCGCACTTGCCTTGCCAAAACTGCGTAAGCGTCTGCCAACTATTTATCTGATTGCGCGCTCGTGGTGGTGGATGTTAGCGGCGCTTTGTAGCTGTTATCTCATTGCCAAAATCACTCGTCATAGCGAGCAACCCTATCAATACTTGTTGGTAGGTTTTTTTGTGCTGATTGGTCTACGCGGTAGTTATGAGATAAGTCGTCTCTGGCGCTTAGAGAGTAAGGAGCGGCTCATTGTTAAGCTACAAGCTCGTGGTCTACAAGCCAAAGTCGTCGCTATTCCCTACCCAAGCAAATTCACCGTTAATGACTCAAGCAATATTACTATCTCAAATAGTGCTACTAGGCGTAATTATCTTAGTCCTCAGCAGCCAAACCTTATTCAGCCCTATGCCTATCTAAATACTTTGGATATCACTTTTGGCTTGGCCTTTATGTTACTCATTATCAGCTTAGTTTGTTTGCAACTGCTAACTTGGCAGCGCGGTGAATACGGAATATTACTGTTTGTGTTATTCGCCAGTCAGTTTAATGATATTGCGCAATTCTTATGCGGCAAGCTATTTAAAGGTAAATGGTTTAAACGCGGGCTTGCCCCTAGAATCAGTCCCAATAAAAGTATCGAAGGCGCTGTGTTTGGTAGCTTATTATCAGCTTTGCTAGCTACTTTATTAGGTATTTGGCTAACGCCTTTTGCTTGGTGGCTATGCTTTGTAGTCGCTTATGGACTAGCGGTCAGCGGGATTGCAGGAGATTTATTAGAATCCGCCTTTAAGCGTCAACATGGGGTCAAAGATACAGGAACTATGCTGGCAGGACATGGCGGCGTGCTGGATAGGATAGATAGTTTATTGATTGGGGTGCCGTTATTTACAGTAGCTTATTGGGTTTTTGGTTAGACGACAGCTTATTAATTATCTTTATCTACTTTGGCGCGTAATAATCGATTTAACAGCGGTTTAGGAAGATGGTTTAAAGCGTGAACAATATAGCGCATAGGCCGTGGAAATACGCCAAGCTCTACATTGTTATCGATAGCTTGCATGATATGACTGACTGCCTTATCAATACTAATAATAAACGGCTTATGGCTGGCATCACCGTTATTCAAATCGCGTAGCGCTTGAGTGTCAATATAACCCGATGCAATGCAAGTGACTTGAATATGAAAAGGGGCGAGTGCTATCCGATAGGCACTACTCGTAGCTATCATTGCTCGCTTGCTCTTGGCATAAAGGCTAGCATAAGGATAGTCGAGAGTACCCGCAATCGAGGCGATACAGAGTAAACTTAACTTATCAGCATGAGCTTTGTCTCCCTCTAAAGCTTGGCTTTTTAACTGCTGACTGGCCCAGCTAAATATATCTTGAAAAGCTTGCAGATTAATCGCTAAAATCTGCTCGCTATCGACTTGATTTAGGGTATGCACTCGCTCATTAGTATAGCTACCTGCACTATAAATAAGTCGCTCAAAACGTACCTTAGATAACTCTGTCATTAATCTCTGACGCTGTATCAAGTCCGTTAAATCACAGCGATAAGTCCTAATATCAGGATGCTCAAGATTAAGCTTGGTAATCTTATTTTCATTACTTCCAACTATGGTAACCTGCCAGCCAAGCTTTTGATGCTGCAAAGCCAGCGCTAATCCTATACCGCTAGTGCCGCCTATTACAATGAGGTGCGGGGCATCATCTTTGATTAAAACACTCATAGTTATCGCTTATAATTGCTGCTGCTGGATATAGTCAGTGGTGCGCTGATAGCCATACTGCCATTGCGCTTGCATCGTCTGGACAAAGCCATCGTAATCATGATGAATCAGCGCCACGGTCATCTGCTTAATACTAAAGCGTTTGCGCACTGAGCCGATCAATTGCTGACCATTATCCGCGAACGGTAGCCAATGGAGCTGGCTGTTATTTTGCTTGTTGTTTTCGCTGTGATGTATAGTTGGTGGTAAGAAATCATGCACTTGCGCCAAGCGCTGATTGGGATCAAAGCCAAAGATGCGTTGAATCGCAGGAGCTGCCAGCCAAGAATCATAACCTGCTTTGGTTTCCGCAAATACCGTATCGGCAAGCGTACAAGCCAGCTCAATAGGCGTCAGATTAATTACCCCACCTAAGCACCAACCCAAATCTTGATCATGTATCGGTGGCAGGTAATACATATCCGCCATCGATGCGCGTACCGCCGTTGCTATATCCCACTCGGTAATTATCTTTACTGACTGATTGATACGTCCGTTAGCAAAAGCATGGGCAGGCGATGACAAAGGGTTTTTAAAAAAATGGCTATCTGCTAGTGATAAACGTTTTGACGCAAAGAGTAATTCTTGTAGCTGAGCTGTATTATTAGTCAAGCTTGAAGCACCAACCGTTTGTCGTAAACGACTAGCAATAATCGCTATATCTGGCGCGGTACTGGTAAAATTACCGCTGCTTTTTTCACTTGGCAAAAAGCGTAATAGCTCATCAAGCCACTGCGTTTCGTTATCAACTCGAAACATCGCTAGTTGTTGTAGCTCGTCTATTAGCCGCTCATGATTGTCTTTACCTTGATAGTGCTTATGGCGAGTACTATTACGAGACAAGCGCCAACGCTCAATAGCATTCAAGCTATAACGTAGTTTTAGTTTAATAGTCGCCTCAGTAGCATCCACATGCCTAATGGCTTTGATGACTCGATACAACTCACGGCTATAAGCCAGCTGTTGCAACTGCTCAGGGTCAGGCGCTATTTGTACTAGCAATGCCGCTAGACTACCACCGCAAGTACCAAGGATGATATCTGGTCGCAGATCATGCTCAACTAATGCCGCATAACTGCCTAAATAATAACCAAAGCGTGAGCCGCCGCCCGAGAACAGCTGCACGCGCTTATAAAGTTTATTTACCGCGTCACTCATTGATTATCAGCCTGGCTTTTTTTATTTGGCTCAGCTAACTTAGAAACGTTGTTGTCTACTACTTGACGCTTTTTAGCTAATGACACCGTAAAAATACCAAAGCGATCAATGCGCATCGCCACTTTTTCAAAACCTGCATCATCGACCAGCTGATCCATTTCAGCTTGTGAGCGACAACGCATGACCCAATCACTACCCCGATGATTATTTAAGGTTTTACTAATAAACTCTTGCTCAGGATGCCAAGGCTGATTGGTGTATAACAAATAGCCGTCAGCTTTTAGGCTAGCATATATTCCTGCTAAAGCTGTCGCAGGTAAAGTATTGTCTGAGAACAATTCAAATACACCAGAGGCAATAGCGATATCGAATTTTTTATCACCCTGCTCAGACTGATAGCTGGCAGAATCAAAAGCATCCTTTTTATAAGCTAGCACTCGATCAGCCATCGCTAAGCTCTCGGCTTTAGCTTGTAGCGCTTGGATGTTATGTGAATCATAATCACGCAGTTCAGCTTGTAGATTATCGAACTGGGTCAATAGATCAAAAACATAGTAGCCATGACCACTGGCAATGTCTAATAGCTTAAATTGCTGAGGCTGATTTGCTATGTCATTGTTTGCTTGAATTTTATCAAGCGCCTGAGCTGCTAACTCTAATATATGCTCACGGCGAATACGAATGCCTTGCCAGCCAATATTACTCAGATAGAACTTATCGACGGCTTGTCCAATCGCGCCTTTACCGCTGGGTTGATTATAATAGACATGATCGAGCGAGTTGCCCGAGTCAAAGCCATGCTCAAGTCCTGTAGCAATAGCATCGCTGATATGACCGAATTTTTGCATAGCAAAGCGCGTAATAGCAAAGCTTGGGTTAAATGGCTTAATCGCTAACCGATCGACTTTATCTTTACTGGCGCTATTCAAATGCGCGCTACGTAAATTGGCACTTGGCGTATCGCTACTAAATAGGTGCTCGGCGAACTCAATACAATCAGCAATAACATCGGCTTTATTAGTCTCATGAAAGATCGCATGATAGCTATCGGGATAGAGCTGCCAGCGCTTATTATCAGTATTAATCGCTTCATAAAACTGGCGCTCAGCTTGCTTATCGACCACGTAGTCTCTACCCGCACAGAGTACAAAGGTCGGCACAGTAATCGCTGCTGCATCATCAAGTAAGCGCTGTCCTGTCGCATGAGTATCGATCAATAAGTCGGTTGAAATACTATTCGATATCAGTGGATCGGCGTTATAAGCTTGCTGAGCTTCCTTATCATGGGTCAATACTTGCGCTTTTACATAGCTACTCACCCGTGACATCAGACCCAGCACACGAGCAACTTTTAACGAAGGGATCGCAAACGGTATATACAAACGAATACTAAGCGCGGGTGTACCTAAGATCATCCCGCGAATGTTAGGCGCATAATCGTGCACCCAAGCGGCGGCTAATACCGCACCAATACTGCTCGCGACTACTAGCGTATCTTCGATAGCAATACCCGTCTGACTGATAACGAGCTGCACAAAATCCTCTAAATCACGCTCCAGCTCAGTGACACTTGCCGCATGATCTTTGATACCGCCTGAGCGCCCATTACCACGCGCATCCCAAGCAAAAACTTGATAGCCTGCCCCAGCATACTGCTCGCCAATCTCATTTAGGCGTCCTGAGTGCTCATGCCCTCTATGCAAAAGAATGACTTGTCGTAATGGCTGGTCTGTATTTTTAATCTCAGCTAATGGCATTGCACTTAAAGAATAAGTCAGCCAATAACGATAAAAAATCGCTGTGCCATCGTAAGCGTTATAACAGCTCTCGCCTGTGATGACTTGGTGCATATCTGCGTCTAAAGAAGGGGTTGGCATAAGGTTAAACTCCGAGGGGTGACTAGCGATAGAAAGCGCGTTATTTTCAAGCCTAGAGATTGGCGGGTTACGCAGTAGATAAAGCTCCGCTATAAAACGCATACGATTTGAACAAGTCTTGAGCAGTAACGCTTGAGTCAATAACATTAACGGTTTAAGCGTTAACGTCGCAAATGGTAGCTTTGTACCTATCCAAGTACCCATAACTCCTAGCACCAAAGCCCGATCACTTTTGCCTAGAGGCCCTTGATTGGCTCGCTCTTTAAAGCTTATATTACTGATAACAGCCAGCAGTTCAGTGCTAGTACTGAGCATATTAATAATGACAATATAATGCTTATTAATATACGAATTAGATTCAACAAATCCTAATTTATGAGCATCCGCTTTAATATTATTAAGATGCGGCGACAGACTGGCTATCAAAGCCGTATCAGCAATTATATCACCTGCCTCATTGAGCCACGCACCAAGCGTCGAGGCCTGCCCATGCTCGCGCGCCATCATGCCATCAATGGCATTAAGTCCCATCCGCACAAACAATGAGGTCGGCAGTAGCAACCATAGTCGCGGCTGGCTTTGCGCAGGTCTATAGATCATATAGGCCGTACCCACACTTAATACTAGCGCTGATACTGTCACCTGATTGGCGGTAAATTGACGCTCGACTAGCGCATCGCTGAGCGGTCGTAATTGGTCTTGAAATTGAGACTTAAGCTGGTATAAAGACATAGATTTGGCTAACACTTCACAAGCAGAATGCTATTAATGTAGCAGCAAACATCGGTGAGGTAAATGCTTAACTGACTTTGTCAAAAGTGATATCGATTACTATAGAAACCTGAACAATTTTACTGACGCATAGCAGTGTATGAGATAGCTTATGATACAATTCTCAGCCTATAAAAACACCATGTCCTTATTTAGGGTCTGTTGAACATTTACAAATAAGTCCGCTATTTCGAGCCGCCCGTATGGAAAGTCTACTCACCCTAGTTTTAGTATTAACGCCATTATTTATTGGCTTTGCCATTCCCTCCAATCATAAGATGACCGCCTTTGCTGATAAAGGGCTGACTTATTTAGTATTTATTATCTTAACATTAATTGGGATTGAGCTATCACAAGTTGAAGGCTTGGGCAGTCAAATAGGTGAAATAGCGCTCTATGTCACCGTATTATCGATACTCACTATCGGCACTGGTCTATTTGGGCTAATGCTATTTGACCATCTGAACCCTTGGGACGCCAAAAAACCAAGCGTAAAGTCAAAAGAGCATCGCGTCAGTATTCGCGGCAGCTTAGTACAAGTGGTTTGTGTGGTGATTGGTATGGTGATCGGTTATTTCTTGCCAGCAGGTTATATGCCGCCTGAAAACACGATGACTATTATGCTAATGATATTAATCCTATTGGTCGGTATTGGACTCAAAGGTTCAGGGATTACGCTTAAAGAGGTGCTACTCAATAAGCGTGGCGTAGAGATGAGCATTATTTTTACAGTGGCGGTATTGGTTGGTGGGCTATTATTTGCGCTGATATTCGCTGATGTATCATGGACAAAGGGCTTAGCACTTGCTTCAGGATTTGGTTGGTACTCGCTATCGGCTATCGTGATGACTGATGCTTATGGCGCAATTTGGGGCAGTGTGGCGCTATTTAATGACTTAATCCGTGAGTTCTTTGCGCTGATATTTATCCCCGTGTTTATGCGTAAATATCCTTCTGCGTCAGTCGGGCTCGGTGGTGCGACTAGCCTTGATTTTACCCTACCAATTATCCAGCAATCAGGCGGATTAAAGGTTGTGCCATTAGCGATTAGCTTTGGCTTTATTATTAATATTGTCTCGCCTGTGCTGATGGTTTTATTTTCGTCTTTGGGATAAGTATAAATTTTGATAATTCCCTTACTATTTACCAAAGCGTCATCTATTTGTTATTCATGCTAAGTGGTTTGCGACAGTTATCGTTATACTCCATTCTAACATCAACTCTTTGATCTATTTTGCTATCCTCATAACTTTCACTAGACGCTTTTGATCTTTCGCTGCCATAATGAGCCGTTTCAATCTGCTTAGGATTAACCTGATAATTCATAATTATATAATTTTTGACAAATTCAACACGATTCTTTGCTAGCGTTTTATTTCTTTCAGTATCCTCATACTTGCTAATGTGTCCACTCAATATAATAATGCATTCCTCATCTACATTTGCAAAGCCTTTAAGAGTTTTAAGAGTAGTAGCACTAGGTTGGCTACTATTCATTGGAAAAGGAAGTATACCTCCATAGAAATGACCTTCTAATATATCTACAGATATTGGACAACCTCGCTCATCCGTGACTACATTAGTTGGCGTTTGTGGACACTCATCTATATCATCAAACACCCCATCGCCATCTGAATCAGGAATATCTGCTTTCATAATCATAATAGGTCTATCTTGTGGTGTGGTCTGAGGCGCTACAATTTCGATAGATTGACAGCCTACTAGACTGGTAGATGCCGTTAATAATAAAGCGCTGTAGCATTTTATTTTAATAGTCATAATCATTCTTCCTTGAAATGGTTAAAAGCTGCTTTTTCTATTTAGGGTAAGTTCATTAAGCGAAATATCATTACCCCATCGGCAAGCCTTTATCCACCTGACAAGCGCTATCATGCCACTCTACAAACTCATTAATAGCTTTTAGGGCTAAGCGGTTATTGCCCTGTTGAGCACCAAAACTTCTTACATAACAACAAGCTTTATAATTTTTAGCAAAATTATCATAACGCTCAATCCATTGCTGACGCGCGTCTAGTTCAGCTTGCTGCTTTTCAAAGTCGTCATACTGCTCTTCATCCATCGCATCAAGTCTTTCATCTAAGCTAACATCATCAAGGCTGGTATCGATAAACCAAAAGTTATTAGCAGGAATTTGTTTGTCTAATTTATTGTCATTAACCTCAGTCATCCGCCAAGGCTTAGCTGTTAGACGCGCCCGAAAGCACTGCTGCATTTGGCATAAGCGTGCATAGTTATCATCGGCGTGGAAGTATTTGAACCACTCTGCAACGATATCATCGCTTGGCAAAATAGTAGCGTGAGTGGCGATAATGCGAAATCCAGCAGGAGTTTCATACAGTCGAAACTGCTCATCTGGATGACGAATAACTCGCTTCCCAATTAGACCCGTCATAAACGGCTGTAGCTCAGCTAAGTGCGTCTCATACTTTTGCTGGTTTTCCTGGTAGTGGGCTTGCTCATTCTTGCTGGCTTGCCGCCATAACAATGCCGTACCAATGAACATCGGTATAATCAACCAAGCCCACGATAGCGACTGCCAAGCTATAAAGCTCGCTATGAGGATCGCCATAATAACAAAACCCCAAACTTGCAGTTTCATGGAAGCTGATTTTTTCGGTGTATTGATTGATGATTTATTGTCAGAAAGCTTTATGTTTGTAGACAGTGTAGGCGTTGCGTTGATAAATCTATCGTAGTTGGTATAGTCGTTAGGATATATATGAAGCAGTAAATCAATAGTATCAACATCGATAATGGCAACATTATTGACGTTAGCGACTTGCGCGCCATAGCTATTACGCGTGACGATTACTTGAGTGGTTGATTTATTGTTAGAAAAGATGGACTTGGAAATGATCGCTTCACGTATCGGGATGACATTGCTTTGGTTATACTGCTCCGCGCGTTCACGACGGACGATATCTTCACCAGCCAGCCAGCGCTTATGCGCCTCAATAACTCGCTCCTTAGCATGAATAAGAGCATCGGCTTGACTAACATCTGACCAGCCATAGCGCTTGATAGTAGCTTGTTTTAAGGTGCTGTTAGTTTCAGGTTTTGCATCAAAGCGCTGCTTATGTTGCGCCCAGTATTTAGGGATGAGCATGGGGTTTGCCTAATCGTTTTAGTTAGATTTTTATATTTTGTAGCTAAGCTTATTAGTATTGGATACTATTATTACTTTATTATTAACCATCTGTTTAACGACATTATCAATTGCTTTGGGGTCTTCATCGCGTAAATAGCTTTTAAGATAATTTATCAAGCTTGATTTTTTTGAGGGTCGAGTGCTTATAGGTTTTTCTCTTATTGATGCTATTGCGCGTTGATATATCGTAGCAGAACTTTTGTTCTTTTCTGCTTTTGGCGTAGCAGTAGTGATAGTAGCCACTTTATCCAACTCATCATTAGGATAAAGCTCATTGGTATCTGCTAAACGCACAATATCCAAGCCATTATAAACAGTGTTTAGATGCTCAACTAAAACATTATAACCACTATCTCTGGCTACAATACAAATACTGGCTTGAGGGTCAATCTCAGATATTTTGCCCAAATAAAACGATAAATAAAAATCTAATGCATTTTTACCTACATGCTGCATCTTAATGATATGCACATTTTTATTATCGAATCCAAGCAAGGTTTCCACCAACTCAAGCGGTAGACTTTTCTGCTGATTAACGCCTAAAAACAACCATACATGACACTCATTTGTGTTCATAGTATCGAAGTTTTTTGGTTGAATGCTTTCATAGTCAACTAAAATATGCTTCATCAAAATATTCTTATTATTTGCTATTAGTTACAGTCGCTCAAACCCCACTCGCCTGCTTGGCAAATAGCCGCATTAACGGCTTGATTTTGCTAACCGCTGACATGCCTTCATTGCGGATTTGCTGAATAGGACGGGTTTGTGCCAGCTCGCCTGCGAACAGCCAGTTCAATGCTGAGAAGCTATGCATCATCAGACTATTATGCGGACGACGCGCACGTTCATAAGTGCGTAAGGTTTGACTTGCGCCCCACATCGTGCTACCACTACGAGCAAAGTCATGCTCTAGCTGCTCATATAAAGCTTGTACGTCTAACATACCTAGATTCAGCCCTTGTCCTGCCAGCGGATGTACGCCATGCGCAGCGTCACCTATTAATACTAAATTATCAGCGACATAAGACTTGGCTTGCTGAGCGGCTAACGGAAAGCTAGCGATAGACTCAATTTGATTAATATCTCCTAGCTCATAAGTGCTAGCGGCAGCGAGTTTGTCCGCGATAAAGCGTGGCGATTCGTCTAAGAGTGCTAAGGCTTGATTACGTGGCAGGGTCCACACCACCGACTGCCAATGTTGCGGATTAGCTTTATCTTCATCGGTTATATCTGCTAATGGTAATAATGCAAGCGTTCCTGTAGGCAACATCGCTTGACGCGCAGTGGCTTGATGTGGCTTAGTCGTTTGAATCGCACAGCAAATCGCCGTTTGCTTATAGTCCAGAGTATCTAGACCAATGCTTGCTTGCTTACGTACAAACGAGCCACGACCATCAGCACCGACGACTAACGCGGTCTTGATAACTTGGTCATTATCTAAGCTGACGCTATATCCTTGCTGTGCGCCAAGCCAGTCCATTGCCACGACCTTATGACCTGCAATTACTGTTAGATAATCGCTGACATCACTACCGCATAAGCGTTGGCTTAGCGCATGTTCAATGACGAGTGGCTCGACCATACTACCGAGCATTGGCGCATGATTATTATCATCATTAGGCTCACCAAATAGCAATTCGCCAATACCATTCAACTGCCAGACCTGCATTTGCGAGTAGTCTGCTTTGCGTTTTGACGCGGTTATCTTTTGCCATGCGCCCACGTCTTTTAGTAGCCCAATACTCGCTAGGCTCAAGGCATAAACCCGAGCATCACGCTGACTTAATGCTTTATTCCAAGTCGCTTCATCACGACTAGGTGCAGCATCGACTAGGGTTACTGGACTTTTGGCTTGTGCTAGTTTTAGAGCGAGTGTCGCGCCGACAATGCCGCCACCGATAATAAGAGTATGTGGGGTTTTCATAAGTTATCCTTTGAGCTTTTCTATTTTTATAAACGTATTAAGACTTCAATCCCATCGCATAAGTGGCAACTAATGGCTTGATATTAGGTAATTTATCAAAGGCCACTAGCGCTACATTACGCGCCAGCTTAATCGCAGGATTCGGATGAGTAAAGCCGTGTACTACTGCATCACAAAAGCGAATGACGCGTTTTTGATCGGTTTGGCGACTTTTTGCATAGCGTTTTAATAAGCTAATATCACCGATATCAGCGCCTTTCATTACTTGCGTACTCATCATTTGCGCCAGTACGTGCGCGTCACGCATACATAAATTAAAGCCTTGTCCTGCCACTGGATGTAGCGTGTGCGCCGCATTACCCATAATCACACAGCGACCATCGACTTGTGATTTGGCTAGCACACGAGTCAACGGATAAGCACCGCGACGACCTGCCGCAGTGAATTTGCCAGCACGCTCGCCAAAAGCTTGTTGCAACGTCGCCAAAAAGTGCACGTCATCTTCTAAATACTGCTGCTCCTCCCCAGTAGGACAGACCCAGACCACTGAACGTCGATGACCTTTTTGATAGTCGTCATTGCCATCACCATCAGGATCCGTCAATGGTAATACAGCTAGTGGACCTGCTGGGCTAAAGCGCTCAATCGCAGTATGCTCATGTGGCATAGAAGTCTCGACTACCCCAACGATAGCCGTTTGCTGATAGTCATAAGTGCTAATGCCGATGTCTAATAGCTGACGTATATTGGAGTCGCGCCCATCACAAGCAACCAGTACACTGCCCTGCAACTGCTGCTCATCTTCACTACCATTATAGTAACTAAACGTCAGGGTGACGCTGTCGCTCTGCTGACCAATAGTGACCACTTCAGCATTATCTATAATCGTAATCAAAGGCTCGTTTTGCGCGGCTAATAATAGCTTACGTCCTAACCAAGCGTTCTCCATAACTTGCCCAAAGGATTCAACACGCTCATCTTTTTTATTTAATTGCGCCTTTCCAAAGCTACCTTGCTCACTAATCTGCACCGCATCAATACGACAAGCATGACTTTGTAGCTCACTCCATAAGCCTATCTCTTGATAAATCTGTACCGTACGCCGTGACAAAGCGGTATTGCGACTGTCCAAATAATGGCTACGGCTGCGATCATTCTCAGGACCGATCTCAGGATAGCTGTTTTTTTCCAGCAACGTACTGGCGATACCGTGATGCGCCAATAGCAAGGCAAACGATAAGCCGACATGACCGCCACCGACGATCAGTACTTGCTGATCCGTCAATTTAGCACTGTCTTCATCAGCATGATGGCTAGATGAATTATCAGCCGTTATAAAATCAGAATTTTGCATCATAAGTCCTATTATAAAATGAATAAATGTCACTTATCATCGTTATATTACGATTTTGAATAGGGTTGTTGAACCACTATAAACTGGTTAATAGAGTAGCATAGATTGGCTTTTTTTCTGTGCGCTTAACGCTACTGAACAGCCTTTAGCATAGCTTGTGAGGTGCTCTGCTCTTAAGTAATATTATCATCAAGCTGAGTGGTTGCAATCTATATACAAAATGGCGTTGTTCAACACAGCTCATAGCTTGAAATTTAAATATTATCAACCATAATGAAAGTAAGATATTCATTCACCTTAACCTTATAACTTAATAATCATTTTATCTATTTAGCCTGCTTTATTAGGCAAACACCATAAGGATAATCGCTTGACTGACTCTATGAGCCGCCATGTAATCTTTGAACACCTCACCCAAGCTCATCTTAAAACCATGCTTGGCGAATATAATAACCATCTGAAATATGTCCAAGATCGCCTCGATGTAAAAATAAGCCAACGTCAAAGTGACTTTTGTGTCAGTGGTGATATTACGAACATTGAGCGCGCAGAGCGTATCTTATACAAGCTGGCTGATGAGGCGCAAAACTCTAAAGACATTAGCGCTGAAGAGCTACATCTTATTATTCAGTCTAGTATCTCACGTGACCAAGATATCGCTGATGACAGAATCGCCAAAAGTGCTGCTAAAAATGCGGATAAGAATAAGAAAAAAGGCGCGGCTTTCAATGAAGAGGACTCAGATGGTACTGACGGAGAGAGCGTCGATGACTTTACACCAATTAGTTTGCGCACTCGTAAAGGTAGAATCATCCCACGCGGTGGTAATCAGCAACGCTATGTTAAAGATATCTTAACCTCGGATGTATCTTTCGGTATAGGCCCTGCGGGCACAGGTAAGACTTATCTGGCGGTCGCTTGTGCGGTCGATATGATTGAGCGTAATGAGATTGAGCGTATTTTACTGGTACGTCCTGCGGTAGAAGCGGGCGAGAAATTAGGCTTTTTGCCAGGTGATTTAACCCAAAAGATCGATCCGTATTTGCGTCCACTATATGACGCACTCTACGAGATGATCGGCTTTGAAAAGGTTGCCAAGATGATTGAGCGCCAAGAGATTGAGATCGCGCCACTCGCTTATATGCGCGGGCGTACTTTAAATAACTCGTTCGTGATTTTGGATGAAGCGCAGAACACGACGCCTGAACAGATGAAGATGTTTTTGACTCGGTTGGGCTTTGGCTCGCGCGCCGTCATTACAGGCGATATCTCACAAGTTGACTTGCCACGCGGTACCAAGTCAGGTCTGGCGCAAGCGATGGAGATTCTAAAGGATATCGAAGAGATTCGCATTACTAAGTTTGACTCAAAAGATGTGGTACGCCATCAATTGGTACAGCAAATCGTTGAAGCTTACGATATGTTCGATGAAGAGCAATTGATACTACAAGAGAAGCAAAAGCGTGAGCGTATCGCTGAGCAAGATCGCCGTGCTATTATGGCTAATGCGGCGGCTAGATTGTAGTTTTACGTTCGAGTATAGCTTTTTAAAAATAAAAACCAGACCTTTGTTAGTCTGGTTTTTATTTTACGGTCATAAATTGTATAGTCATAAAACAAAGTTACAATATCATGAGACACCTATCTATATTTTAAAGCGAATAATACGATTATGAATAACAATGTAAGCGGTAACCAAATAACCATCAGCGCCAATGAAAATAGTGACGATAACCTGCTCACCGACCTCTATACCGAACAAACGATACAAGCTGCGCTAACAGCGACTTTGGAATACGTAGATGCCCATATCAAAGATGGCCTTGAGCTACCCTACTTTGCAGAGGTCAGTAATGAGCTGTGGCAATCTAAGCCTAAAGCATTAGATGTTTATATAACTGATGTTATAGAGGGTCGCGAGATAAATATGGAGGCGCGCGGCAAAGATTATGCTACTAATATTTTGTCTTATCCCAGCGAGATACCAGCGAGTGTTATTGAGCTGATGCCGACTGTCCCTTTGGGGGAATTGATTATCTGTCATGACGTGCTAGTGCGTGAAGCGGACGAGCAAAATAAAGCCCTAGCGCAGCACATTACCCATTTATTGATACATGGCATATTGCATTTGCTAGGCTTTGATCATGAGATTGGACAAGCTGAACAGGAGCAGATGGAGCGCTTTGAGATTGCTATTTTAGAAGGATTAGGCTTAGCTAACCCTTATTAATAATAAACTCAGCATCAATAATCAATCTTTAGTCACCGGTATCTTTAGTCATCGGTATCTTTTGTGATTGATCCATATTTGTTATCATCTGATCCAAGCCTTTGATATGCACACTACGCTGCGGGAAAGGAATATCGATTTTTTCACTGTCAAATACTTCTTTGAACTGTTCGAGCAAATCACACTGCATTGACCACCAATCAGCGTTAGTCGTCCAAACATTCAAGGTCAAATCAACCGAGTTATCACCCAAATTAGTCACTCGTACGATAGGCTCTGGATCGTTAAAAGAAACAGGATTCTCGATAGCTAGCTTTAATATTAGATCTTTGGCTGTTTTAATATTAGCATCATAGCCGACACCGATAGTGATATCGACACGTCGATTTGGGAGAGCAGTATAATTAACAACGGCTGAGGTAGTGATGCTACTGTTTGGAATGATAACGTCATGGTTATTGATAGTAGTTAGATGGGTATTGACCAAAGTAATCTCACCAACCGTGCCTGTATAACTACTGATTTGCACATAATCACCTTTTACGAAAGGTTTGAAGGTGACAATCATGATGCCCGCGGCAAAGTTTGATAATTGATCTTTTAGCGCAAGACCGATAGCCACTGCTGCGCCACCCAAGATTGCGACTACTGAGGTAGTATGCACGCCCACTTGATTGAGTGCGGCCAACGCCACTACGACCATCATCACGCCATAAATCAAACGACTTAAAAAGTTAGCGGCGGTCACATCTAAGTGACTACGCACCATGATTTTATTAATGAAAGTAGTAGCTTTTTGTGCCAGCCAGCGCCCGACGATAAATATCGCAAGCGCAATCAGCACCTTAAATAATAAGCTCAAAGCGCTATCTGTCAAAGTAGCGACATCTATCGTAAATCCTAAAAATTCCATAGTAACTATTACTCTTAGTTTAAAACGTGTTGAGGCGTATTGACGCGCTGCAATTCAGTGGCTAAATATTCAATCGGTGCTATCATAACATGCAGGCTAATTAGACGGCTACAGCTGCTACTCGCTTTATATTCAGCGCTGCTAATTCTTTAGCTATCAGCAGTGCTCATTTGCAAAGAATTCAACACGCCCTAAATATTAGTGTCGTCTTTGTTGTTAGAATGTTTAGCTGATTTGCTACAATGAACCTGCATCAGTTTTGTGTCTAACCGTTTTGCTATATAATAATTTTTCTTACTGCTTTGCGACTGTCAGCAAATCTGCCAACAATCGACTACAAGGATTAACCGCTTGATCTATGATAACCGTGACGACCTAAATAGCACCGATAATGCAAGCTATAGCCGTGGCAAGCGTGGTAGCAAACGTAGCACTGATACCCTAAACGAATTTGATGATTTTATCGAAACGCTAGGCTATCGATTTAGTGAGTCTTTTACCAAGGGCTGGGATAGCCTTACCCAATCTCTCAAAAACCTATATGGCAAAACCACTGACAAAATCGAAGATGAAATCGCCCTGCCAGTGGCACAAAAGTATGTTAATGATGCGCTGCAAAAGTTCGTCACCGATAATGTTAATGCTATTTTGGAGATACGAGTTGAGCTACATGAAAAGTGGTTTCGCCTGTTTTGTACGATCAATGTTGCGGGTATTTACGTCGAAGTTGCTAGTAACTTTAGGCTAGTGCATGTGCAGATAGATCGTAACGTACAGCGCTTTGTATTTGGCCAGCTCACCTTTACCGATGTGCTTAATTTACGCTGTGAGTCCTTTGTCAAACGCCAAGGCATCAAGCTTGCGGTTTGGTTTTATCACAAAGTGCTCAAAAAAGACCCCTTAGGCGTGATCTTAACTTATATCAATATCGCCCGTGCTAAAGAAGACATTATATATTTAGATATTCATCGCTGGCTGAAGAATAATGAAAAAATCATGAGCACCTTGCATAAAGTGCAAGTGAACTACGGTGAGGTTGAAGAAGAGCAGTTGGTATTAAAAACTCAAGTCAACTATCGTGATTTATTAGGCGGCAGTAATGGCGATAACATCATTAGCGAAAAGGACAATAACAGCAATAGTGACAGTACAGTTGACGTCATTGATGCTGATAATAAAAAACAGGCGGAGCAAGTACAAGCGGACTATTATGGCGGCGAGGCAGAGCCTGAGATGATGAAAGGTCCGATCAACCCAATTGGTGATGCGACTGAACCTAGTAAAGAAGCTTAAGCTTCTTTACTAGGTAAAAAATCCACCAGTATGTAAACAATAAAAAGCCGCAATTTTTCTAAGATTAAAGACAGCTTGCGGCTTTTTGGGTCTATATTGGACTATTAACTCATCAAGCAAGCTTACCAATAATTCTCAACCGCAATATTTCCCTCTCCGCGACGATTCATCACAAAGCCTAAAGTTTTCAGGGTCTCCTTAGTATCCTCTACCATATCAGGATTGCCACAGAGCATGACATGAGCACTGTCCGTGTCCAAAGATATACCTGCCCGCTCCTGCAAGCTATTATCCAATAAAAGCTTAGGCAAGCGCTCGGTCAAAGCGCCCTCCATCGGCTCGCGAGTCACTATCGGTACGAATATCAGCTTAGCAGGATCATCAACTAAAGCACCAAAATCTGCCTCCAGTTGCTGAATTTTATCTAAATAAGCTAGCTCTTCTATGGTACGTGCACTATAAGCCAACACGATATGCTCGTAATCTTGCCACGTTTGCAAGTCTTGCAGCATAGATAAAAATGGCGCAAGCCCTGTACCTGTGGCTAATAACCATAAATCTTTGGGTTCAGGCTTCTGATAACGCGCTAAAGTTAAAAACCCAAACGGCATTGTATTTAGTAACAGCTCATCACCGACTTGCAAATGCTGCAACTGCGAGGTAAACGCGCCATCAGGAATCACAATAGAGAAAAACTCTAGCACTTCATCGAAAGGTGATGACACAATAGAATAAGCGCGAAAGATGTCCTCATTAACTGCTTCATCAACGGCTGACTGTTCATTATTTTTGTAATATTGCAGCTGGCTCGGGTTGACCCCTAAGCGTACAAACTGCCCTGCGGTAAATTTGAAGCTATCGGGACGGGTGACGGTGAAGCTAAATAAATTAGGTGTCCAAGTGGTCTTACTAAGCACAGTCACGCTTTGAATATTGTCACTCATAATAGTTATCACTCATAATCGGTAGTCAGTTTTGATAATTATATTCGGGTACTTGATTGCTAATCATTAGTCATGCGGTCGTAAAAACTTAAATCAACTCACTTTGAAATGAAACAGTAAAAATCAAAAAGGCCAGCCTGCGCTAACCTTTGTTATTGATCGACTGTTATTGATAACAGCCTAAAATCGATTGAACTTTAAAAACTTTAACTTACCAAATACGAGCCAATGTAGACCATTCGATCATCGTACTTGGTAAGATGCCAAAGTACACAATGACCAAGGTAACCGCAATCACCATAATACCACCAGTGCGCACACCCCAATGCCCTACTACGTCAAACTCGATAAACTGTTTAGGTCGCTTAAAGAGTGTTAGCATCACTCGCAAGTAATAGAACAGTCCGATAGCACTACCGATAATAATCATCGCGGCTAAGAACCACTGTACGCCTTGTACCGCTGCAAATATTGCAAATAATTTGGTAATAAAGCCTGCGGTCAGTGGAATACCTGCTAGAGATAACATCATAATAGTCATCGAGGCTGTCAATACAGGACGACGCCAAAAAAGACCTTGATAATGAACTAACTCATCCGCCTCACCCGAAAGCCTAAACGGACTAGACATCAAGGTTACTACACCAAAAGCACCAATAGAGGTAAAGGCATAAATCGCCATATACATTGTCGAGACGCTATCAGCACCAGGGCCAATACTGACGATAATAATCAATACATAACCCATGTGAGCGATAGATGAATAGCCTAGTAAGCGCTTAAGATTGGTCTGGCGTACGGCTAATAAGTTACCTACTAAAATAGATAAGGTTGCCATCACTGTGATTAGTATTTGTACTGAGGGCAGCGCCAATAGCTGCGTATCAAGTAAAAATCGAATGGCCAAAGCCATCATGGCCACTTTGGTCACCGAAGCTAAGTAAGTCGCAACAGGTGCAGGTGCACCCTCATAGACATCAGGCGTCCAAATATGAAACGGCGCAGCTGAAAGCTTAAAGGCAATACCGAACATCATCAAGGCTGTTCCCAATACCAGTAGCGGTGACTGATACATAGTCGCCAGCTGCAAGCTAATAGATTTAAAGCTCAGTGAGCCCACTTGCGCGTAGATAAAGGCCATACCCATAAGCAGAGTCGCTGAGGCGGCAGCTGATAGCACCAAATATTTCAGACCTGACTCAAGCGATTTGCTACGTAAAAAGGTATAGGACAACATACCGTATAAGGGTACAGATAATAGCTCTAAGCTCACGAAGAAGGAGGCCATGTGTTGCGCGCAAACCATTAAGAGCGCACCAACTGTTGACAATAGCATGAGCAAATATAGCTCATCTTTATTGTCGCTATAACTGACCATATAAGCATAAGAGAGCGTACAACAGGCCAGCGCACAGATAAAGATAATGAGCATATTGAACTGCGCAAAACCATCGACTGCAAATAGCTGACCAGCCTCTAACAATACAGGTGCACTTTCTATATAGCCTGTCATCTGACCGATCAAGATAAACAGACCGATATTGAGACCAACTACTGTGATCGTGCCCGTGATAAAGTGCGAGCGCTTAATAGCAATGGCAATCATTACTATCAGCACGGTAATCGATACGGCAATTACTGGTGCATAAGGCATCAGCCCCATCAAATCATTCATCATAGACTCATTCATGACTTAACGTGCCTCCATTGCATCAAGCAGTTGTGACGCATCGACTTGAGTGATTTCACTATAAATATAAGCATTATTGATCCACTGCATCGCATGGCTTGAAGTATCTAATATTGGCTGTGGGTAAAGCCCAAGCCATACTAAACCTACTGCCAACACCAGCAATAATGATATCTCGCGCCGTCCTAAATCTTTTAGGCGCCGTTCAGGTAGACCATGATCTTTGGTTTCACGTCTTGCAACTTCTTTGGTAGTATTAGCCCCAAATAGCGCTCGATACACTAGTAGTAATGAATACAAGCCTGCTAATACTAAGCTGAATGTCGCAAATACTACAAACACAGGATACTGAGCAAATGAGCCAAATAAGATCATAAACTCACCAATAAAGTTACCTGTACCAGGGATACCTAATAGCGCAGCACAAAAGAACATCAATAGCGGCGCATAGTAGCGAAACTGCCCCCACATACCACCCATCACAGTGATATCGCGCGTATGCAAGCGCTCGTAGAGCTGACCTGCCATAATAAATAGCGCCGCTGAGCTAAGACCATGTGCGAGCATCTGTACCATCAAGCCTTGTAAGCTAAGCAACGTTCCTGCATAGATAGCTAAGACGATAAAGCCCATGTGCGAGATACTAGTATAGGCGAGCAGGCGCTTCATATCGGTCTGCATAAAGGCCAGCCACGCGCCATAAAAGATGCCGATAGTACCTAAAGTCATAGCGATTGGGGCAAACTCTTGCGAGGCTGCTGGGAATAACGGCAGTACAAAACGAATCAAACCATAAGCCGCCGTCTTAATCAGTACCCCTGCCAAGTCAACTGAACCTGCTGTTGGCGCTTGCGCATGCGCATCAGGTAACCATCCATGAAACGGGATAATCGGTAGCTTAACCGCAAAGCCAATAAAGAAGCACAGCATAATCGGATATTCCCAGCCACCCATAGAGGTGCCTAGTAAATCATTATAATTAAAGCTATAGCGACCTGTTTGCGCTTGACTGAACAGCACCAGTAATAAAATACCGATAAGCATGATCAGCCCTGAGAGCTGAGTATAAATAAAGAACTTAGTCGCGGCGTACTCTTTGGTTTTGCCACCGACCACATCATGACCCCAAATAGCAATCAAGAAGTAGATAGGAACCAGCATCATCTCCCAAAAGAAGAAGAACAAGAACATATCAATGGCCATGAAAACGCCAATGACCCCACCTAAACTCCATAACAAGTTTAAGTGAAAAAAGCCGACTCGGCGTTGGATCTCATTCCAAGAACAAGCAACCGCTGCCACACCCAAAAGACCAGTTAAAGCGACCATTAGCAACGACATACCATCCATCGCTAGATGAAAGCTGATACCTAGTCTTGGTATCCACGGCACGCTAAATTCTGCAAACCAAGGGGCGCTCGCTTGTGGATCAAGAACGCGATCACTCATACCATTGAAGTTGCCATACTGCCATAGCACTAAAGACAACCCAAAGGTCAGTATCATACCAATCAGAGCGATCCAGCGCGGCAAGCGCTTATTATGACGCTCAACCAACCAGCATAATAACCCTGCTATAAATGGAATGGCAATCAGTGCAGGTAGCATCCACGTTTGTTGTAACTCTATCATCTTATACCACCGTCATCATTACCAGTACCAAGAGTACTGCCATTCCCAAGCCAAAGCTTGTAGCATAGCCTCGAAGTGACCCTGTTTGCGTTTGTGATAATATTTTATTACCTGCTGATGCCAGCGCTGGTAATATCAACCAAGTCTTATCAACGGGATCAGTTTTGAACAAGCGACCAATCAATAAAAAGGGTTTTACAAACACCAAATCATACAACGCATCAAAACCCATACCGTGGTAGCACCAATAGTATAAGGCTCCACCAATACTGGAGCGCTTGAAGCTAGCCAATAGGCGACCTTTGTTAACCACATATAGCAAGGCAGCTACTACCAAACCTGCTGCTAGTGCACCCATCGCAATGTACTCAGCAGTGTGTTTGCCATGCGCATTGCCTGCAACTTCTAATAAGTGCCCAACGCTCTCAGGTAGGACGCCTTGTAATGGTGGCACAATCAATGCACCTACAGCAGTGGATAGTACTAATAACACACTCAGCGGCAGCCAGTATGAAACACCAGATAGCTTATGTGCTGGGGTTTTCTCTTCACCAAAGAACACAATCCAAATCATGCGGAAAGTATAAATCGCCGTTAAGAAAGCACCAAATACGCCCATATAGAATAGAACTTGATGACCTGTGGCATAAGCTTCCCATAGGATTGCTTCTTTTGAATAAAAACCAACCGTCACCCAAGGTATCGCGGCTAATGCACCGCCACCGATGATATAACACCAAAACACTAAAGGTATTTTCTTACGTAAACCGCCCATTTTAAATATGTTTTGCTCATGATGGACTGCGAGTATCACTGCGCCTGATGACAAGAATAACAATGCCTTAAAAAAAGCATGGGTCATTAGATGGAAGATAGCCCCTTGCCAAGCACCAACGCCAAGCGCTAAGAACATATAACCGATCTGACTCATTGTCGAGTAAGCAAGAATACGCTTGATATCGGTTTGCGCCAGCGCACAAAACCCTGCAACCACTAGCGTTAGCGCGCCAACGCCGCCAACCCAGTATAATAAAATACCTGGCGTCAGCTCAAATAAAGGATGCATACGAGCGATCAAATAAACGCCCGCAGTGACCATAGTCGCAGCATGAATCAGTGCCGATACTGGCGTCGGACCTGCCATCGCATCAGCCAGCCACGTATGTAGTGGCAACTGGGCTGATTTACCCATAGCACCACCAACCAGCATCATCGTCGTCAAAATCATAATTGGATCATTGACGCTGAACATCTCAGGCGCACGCGTGATAATCTCTTGGATGTTAAGCGTACCAAATTCTCGGTATAGCAAGAATAGTCCAAAAGCTAAAAACACATCACCAACACGAGTTACCGTAAAGGCTTTCATCGCTGCGCGACCATTGGCGCGATCTTCAAAATAAAAGCCAATCAGTAAATAGGAGCAAATACCAACGCCTTCCCAGCCTAAATATAACAGCAGCAAATCATCTGCCAATACTAATAGCAACATACTGGCGACAAATAGATTCATATAGCTAAAAAAGCGTGCAAAGCCTGTATCACCTTTCATGTACCAAGCAGCAAACAGATGAATCAAAAAGCCGACACCTGTGATAACGCCAAGCATGGTTAAGGCTAAGCCATCGAAGCTAAGTCCAAACGTCGGCGCAAAGTCACCGACTTGCATCCAAGTCCATAAAGGGACAGTTATTACGGTACCCGCAGGATAAGTGCTCAAAAAAGTAAAGCTGGCAACTAGCGTACAAAGAGCGGATAGCGCCATGCTACCAACCCCTACTAAGCCGGCCACTTGTTCTGTTAACTTGTCACGCATAAAGGCCAAAATTAAAAAGCCTATCAGCGGAAAGATAAAGGTTAAGGGTAATAAACTCATGATTATCCCCTCATCTCATTGGCGCTATCGACATCGAGATGCCCGCGTCTATGGTAAAATTGCAGTAATAATGCCAGACCAATAGAGACCTCAGCCGCTGCTAAAGTCAA
Organism: Psychrobacter sp. M13; assembly: GCF_030718935.1. Lineage (NCBI taxonomy): Bacteria > Pseudomonadati > Pseudomonadota > Gammaproteobacteria > Moraxellales > Moraxellaceae > Psychrobacter > Psychrobacter sp. M13. Next base: position 804,723 of record NZ_CP132194.1, on the reverse strand, counting down.
GATGAAGATAAACATAATTTGTCCATCTGGATCAACCCAGCGACTACCCGCTATCACAAAAGCTAGAGCGGCCGCGTTCATCATAATCTCAAGGCTCATTAGCATAAATAAGAAGTTACGTCTGACCATTACCCCACAAAGACCAATAGCAAATAAGATACCTGCTAATATTAGTCCGTGACTCATAGGAATCACGCCTAATACGTTTTGTACCTGAGCGGCAGGCTCTATTAAGCCTACTACCTCATGGGCAAACGGTACAGTTGCCACCTTTGCGGCTACGCTTGCTGCTTGCAGCATTAGTCTGACTCCTTACGCGAGATAGGCTTGTTTTGTGACCTATCTGCTAAATTATCTGTCGCTCTGCCGACTGACTTGTCCACCGACTTACCTACATAATCATATGGGTCAACGTCTTTATACTTATAAGGCTTAGCCATCTCAACGCCGTCAATCGTATCACCAGCAGTATTGTGATCATATATCTCAATACTGCCAACGCTTGGCTGAAAACTCAAACTATCATTACCGACGATCTCATCATCGATAGACTCTTTGCCCAGATGATAAGCGGCAACTAGGGCTGCTAATAGTAATAATGCGGCGATCTCCACTAGCAAAACGTACTTGCTAAACAGTACAGTACCGACTACCTTGGCAGGAACACTTATCCCACCAATCATCGGAGTATTTACGGTATCTGCACTGTCAAACCCGACCATAGCAAACATGATGACCGCAATAATAACCGTCAAGCCTGTCGGTATTGCCCAAGTTTTAGCATCTAGCCAACGCTCTTCGCGAGCGTCATTCGCCATACCTAAATTGAGCATCATAATGACAAAGACAAAAAGAATTAGAATTGCCCCAGCATAAACGACAATCTCAAGCGCTCCTGCAAATGAGGCACCGATGATGAAAAAGATACCCGCGATAGCCAGTAAAGTAACTATCATTGATAAAATAGCATGGACGGGATTGGCAAGGATAATGACGCGTAAACTGGCAAATATAGCCACTGCACTCAAAGCATAAAATCCGACTAGCTCAGGGTTGTTCATAAAACTCATCATGGCAGCAAGCTCCTTAGATCAATAGGTGCGGCCTCATTTTGTGCGGCACCTTTTGGTTTGTCTGCCAATGCCATACCAGATACTCGATAGTAGTTATAATCAGGATATTTACCTGGGCCTGATATTAGTAGATGCTCTTTTTCATAGACCAGATCTTGACGCACGTACTCACCCATCTCAAAGTCTGGGGTCATCTGAATAGCAGTCGTTGGACACGCCTCTTCGCACAAGCCACAAAATATACAGCGTGAGAAGTTAATCCGAAAAAACTCAGGATACCAGCGTCCATCTTCACGCTCCGCTTTTTGTAGGGAGATACAGCCTACAGGACAGGCAACGGCACATAGATTACAAGCCACACAGCGCTCATCACCATCAGGATCACGAGACAAAATAATTCGCCCGCGAAATCTTGGTGGTACAGGCACAGGGACTTCTGGATAAAGAATAGTATCGCGCGGTCTGATGGCATGGCTATTGACCATCCACATACTACGAATAATAGTATAGAACCCAACAACGATCTTTTTTATACTAGTGAACATGAGTTTATTATCCTTATTAGCGCAATCCTGCTAATTATTACACTATCGGTGTTGGAAAGAAGATTAATATAACCGCGGCCGTAATTAATAAATTAATTAAAGTTATCGGCAAGCAAACTTTCCAACCAAAATTCATCACTTGATCATAACGCGGACGCATCAAGGAGCCACGCGCCAAAATAAACAACGTCATAAAAAATAGCGTTTTAATCATAAACCAAAATACAGGAGGCACAAACGGAATATCTAAATTGAACGGTGGCAGCCAGCCGCCAAAGAACAGACAAGTCATCAACGCTGATATCAGTACTACGTTGACATATTCACCGATAAAGAACATGCCAAACTTCATGCCAGAGTATTCAACATGATAGCCCTCGGCAAGCTCTTGCTCCGCTTCTGGCTGATCAAAGGGATGTCTGTGAGTGACTGCCACCCCAGCAACGACAAAGGTTAAAAAACCAAAGAATTGCGGAATAATGTACCAGCCGTCAATTTGCGATTCGACAATGACTCGCAAGTTGAATGAGCCTGATAAAGCAACCACACCCATCAAAGATAAGCCCAAAAATACTTCATAGCTAATCGTTTGCGCCGCTGAACGTAGTCCACCCAATAAAGAAAACTTATTCGCAGAAGCCCAACCGCCAAACATCACCGCATAGACTGCCAGTCCCGCCATAGCAAAGAAGAACAGAATCCCAATATCCCAATCTGCAACACCAAGCGTAGGTGAAATCGGAATAATGGCAAATGAGGCCAGCGCGGTAAACATCGCGACCGCAGGTGCCAATGTAAACATAAACTTATCAGTAAAGTTTGGCGTCCAATCCTCTTTGAAGAAGATTTTGAGCATATCTGCGACCAATTGTAGTGAGCCAAAAGGCCCTACTCGATTGGGGCCATAACGATCCTGCCAAAGCGCTAGCATACGGCGCTCATAAACAATCATCATTGCAGCGACAATAACGACTACTAAAAAGATAACCAGTGATTGTACAACTAAGAATAGTATCGACCAGCTATCAAAGCTCATTGTGCCGGCCAAAAAGCTTGGCACATCAGGGATAATACGAGTAAACGACATATTACACTTCCTGTATGCTAGTTGAAGCGGCAGAATCTATCGCATCTGTCGTCATTTCATCTATTATATCTGCCACTGGTACAGGCGCAGCTACTCGGCGCACTGAAGCTGGCATTGAGGGATGAATAATAGCAACTTGACCGACAGGATAACCTATACAGCCTTCTGCCAAATAAGGCACTACTTGTATAGGTAGGACTATCTGATGATTATCAACAGTAATCTCTAAATAATCACCTGTAGCCATATTCCAGTTGCTAGCATCATCAGTACCGATGCGCCAAGTCGCCACAGGTAATTGCTCAGCGACGATGGGACTTCTTGATGCCATCATAGAGCTGGCATAAATATTATAGATAGGTACAAGCTTGGCTTGGCCTTGGTCTATATCCGTCGTAGATATAGTGCTCACTTCTGGCGCTACATATTGACGAGTCGCCAGACGCTTTGACTGATCAAACAGACGGATACCTGGGTCACCGTTCTTCAGGCTACCACCGACTTTGTCTTGATATTTATTCCAAGCTTGTGGTGAGTTCCAGCCAGCAGCACTGGCGAACGGAATCATCGAGCTTGGCGTTTGTGTGCCACTATAACCTTCCATAGAGAAAGTCAAAGCGGTATCCCAATCTTTGGGCTGCATAGGCTCATGCACTGATATCGGTGAGCGCATAGCGGTACGGCCTGAATAGCGGCGCGGTTCACGGGCAATTTTAAGCCCTGTAATCCGATAATCAGCATCAGGAGCGGCGTCTTTTATACCCGCAAGTTTTGGATGAGTCGCGATTAATGCGCTAATCACATCATCGAGTTGCAGCCAATCGATAGATCTATCCATCAGGCTGCTATGCACTGCATGCAGCCAGCGCCAGCCTTCTTTTATATTACTGGTCGGATGATAGTAGTTATTATCATAGACCTGAAAGAATCGCTGGGCACGGCCCTCGCTTGAGACCAAAGTTCCATCAGCCTCAGCAAAGCTAGCCGCCGGCAGTACAATATCGACATCTTTGTGCCAGTCTAATAGCTGATGATCAAGTGCGATTACCGTTTTATCACTTAATAGCTGACTTAATTTTTGCGCATCGATAGCGTCAGTAAGTTGGTTCTCAGCGACTACGACTACTTCAAAGTCGGTTGCCAATAGCTCTTCAACCGAATGACCGCCGAGCATACAAACACCCATACTATTAGCATCAGTAACCGTTAAATAAATACTCGCTTGCGCACTGTAGTCAGCATTTTCCTCTTTAAGCTCTAAGCTATCAGCAGGCGCACGCTCAATATCATCTTGCGCATCTTTATTAGTACCAGTTTCAGGCTTAGCAGGTTTGGCTGCTAGTTCTTTATCCTCAGTAGGCTGAGCCGTCTTTGCTTGATCTTCAGCCGCGCGAACATTATCACCACGAACATTATCATTACGAACATGGGCATTATGCGCTTCTACTTGACCATGCTCAGTCGCTTTGATCGCGGTGCGCTTCTGGGTAAGTACCTGAGTAATTTGCGCTGCCGCTTCAATCATAGCGATAGAGGACAGGCTAGTGCCTGAGACGATAAGCGGCTTATCTGCTTGAATTAAATCATAAGCAATTTGCTGCGCCAGAGCTTGCATAGGATCTGCTTGCTGCGCGTTTTGCTCATTCGACAGCTTTTGAGGAGCTTTAATTTGAGTTAGATCATCTGCTAAATTAGCAATTTCATCAGCGACCTTAAATCCTAGCGCTGTAATGTCTTCAGGGGTTGCCACGATACTGACTTTACTGACATCATCGAGTTTAGTCTGACTCACATCAAGGATATAAATTGGACTTAATGCACCTTGACCGATACGCTGGACAGGTTCAGCTAACCAAGCTTGAGTTTTGGCAGCAGCGGCCATTTTGATCGCTTCGTTTTTGGCGGCTTGACGAATAGATAATGCCACTCTAGAGGATGTCTGAGTGATATCTTCGCCTAAAATCAGCACCGCATCATGACTCTCAATATCGGTCATGCCAGGGTTGTAGATACCCTCAGTGCTCAATACCTCAATGCATTTATTGACTAGCGCCTGCTGCTGATGATTGAGACCGGTTGAGAAGTTATCAAAACCTACTAGGCTTTTGAGGGCAAAGTTAGTCTCAAGACTGGCGCGTGGTGAGCCAATACCGATGACCTTTTTACCTTGCAAACGATCGATAGTTTCATCAAGCGCATAATTAAGACTGATTTTGACATGCTTGTCATTAATACGCTCAAGCGCTTGGGTAGGACGATCACTACGATTGACATAACCGTAGCCAAAGCGACCACGATCACATAAGAAGTAGCGATTTACCTCGCCATTATAGCGGTTTTCAATACGACGCAACTCGCCATAGCGCTCACCTGGTGAGATATTGCAACCGGCTGAACAGCCATGACAGATACTTGGCGCGTACTGCATATCCCATTTACGGTTGTAACGCTCTGAGTGAGTCTTATCCGTAAATACGCCCGTTGGGCACACTTCGGTTAAATTACCTGAGAATTCGCTCTCAAATTGGCCGTCTTCATCACGTCCGAAGTAGACTCGATTATTAGAGCCATAAACGCCTAAATCCTCACCGCCTGCATAGTCTTTATAAAAGCGTACACAGCGATAGCAAGCGATACAGCGATTCATCTCATGCGCAATAAAAGGACCAAGCTCTTGGTTATGATGAGTGCGCTTGGTGAAGCGATAACGACGATGATTGTGACCGGACATATAAGTCATATCTTGCAAGTGACAGTGTCCGCCCTCTTCACATGTTGGACAATCATGCGGATGGTTGGTCATCAGTAGCTCAATCATTGAAGCACGAAACGCTTTTGCCTCGTCATCAGTGACTGAGATGTACATATCATTGCTTGGCGCGACCATACACGACATTACAAGGCGACCGCGACCTGCTTCCATATCTTCTTTAGATTGGTATTGCTTCACCGCGCATTGACGGCAAGAGCCTACTGAGCCAAGCGCTGGATGATAACAAAAATAAGGTACGTCAATGCCGAGCGATAGACAGGCTTGTAGCAAGTTATCGCCACCATCTACCTCAACGGTCGTTCCATCAATATGTATGACTGCCATGGCGCTCTCCTTATTTTGCTACTAGCTGTTGACGGTCCGCAGCTTCGATGACATCACTACCAACCGACTGCGCAATCTTACTATCAAACTCAGGACGGAAGTATTTAAGCGCACTCATTAGTGGCTCCATAGCACCTGGGGCGTGAGCACAAAAAGTCTTACCAAGCCATAAGTCGCGTGTTAAGCCCTCTAGCTTTTCGACATCACCCAACTGCCCTTCGCCATCATTGATAGCTGTTAGCAACTTGACTCCCCAAGGCAGTCCATCACGGCATGGCGTACAAAATCCGCAAGACTCACGCTGAAAGAATATCTCTAAATTGCGTAGTAGTGGCACCATATCTTGCTGTTCATCGACTACCATAATCAGCCCTGTGCCCATACGACTACCAGCGGCTTGAATCGTATCAAAATCAACAACAGTATCTAGATGATCAGCGGTCAAAAAGTCAGTAGATGCACCGCCTGGTAACCAAGCCTTAAGCGTACGACCTTCCTGCATACCACCAGCGAAATCTTCTATAATCTCGCGCGCGGTATAGCCAAAAGGTAATTCCCATAGACCTGGGTCATTCACCAGTCCTGAACAGCCAAATAGCTTAGTGCCTGGCGTTTCAACTACGCCTTTGGCTTTTGGCAAATCCTGATACCACTCGCTACCATGTAAGATAATCGCAGAGACGTTATGTAAGGTTTCAACGTTATTGACGATCGTTGGACGACCCCATGCCCCAGCGACTTGCGGGAATGGTGGCTTAGTACGTGGATTAGCGCGGCGACCTTCTAAAGCATTGAGTAACGCTGTTTCTTCACCGCAGATATAGCGACCTGCCCCTGTGTGCACATGCAAATCAAAGCTAAAGTCTGAGCCTAAAATATTATCGCCAATTAAATTATTAGCACGCATCTCATCGAGGGCCGCGTTTAAGCGCTCGGCTGCCACTATATATTCACCGCGAATAAAAATATATCCTACGTTTGCTTCAATGGCATAAGCGGATATCAACATGCCCTCAATCAATTGAAATGGCAGGCGCTCCATAAGCAGGCGATCTTTAAAGGTGCCTGGCTCCATCTCATCAGCATTACAAACTAGATAGCGCGGCCCACCATCAGGTGGCGCCATCAGCGACCACTTGATACCTGCAGGAAAACCTGCCCCGCCGCGACCTTTTACTACCGCGTCTTTGATGGTCTTCATAGTAGTATCAGCGGACTGATTGAGCGCTATTTTTAACGCTTCAAAACCGCGCAATGACTCATAAGTCGCGAGATCAAGCACGGCATCATGATGCGCTAAACGCCACGTTAATGGTTTAGTCTCGCTAGTAGCCGTCGCTTTATCACCATAGACAGGGATGCGCTGCTCGTTTAGTTGGCTAGGTGCCAAGCCTCGTTGGCGTTGAGCGATTTGCTCTGCAACAGTTAAACTCATGCGTATAGCTCCAATAGTTGCGCGACCTCTTCAGGCTGCACAGGGCCATAAGTATCTTCATCGATCAAAACAGCTGGACCTTTGTCACAGTTACCTAGGCAGCAAATCGGCAAAATAGTAAAGCGACCATCAGTGGTAGTCTGACCGTATTCAATGCCTAATTCTGTTCTAAAAGCAGTCGACAACGCTTCATAACCTGTCAAATAACAGGCTACAGAATCACAAATAAGGATCACATGACGACCGACAGGTTGACGATAAATACGATTAAAAAATGTTGCCACACCATCGATATCAGTCACGGGGATATCTAGCAGGTTCGCGATAGCATTAACTTGAGCATCATCGATCCAGCCATTACGCTTTTGGACGATCTTTAACGCATCTAAGGAGGCGGCACGAGCATGAGGATAATGATGCATAAACTCATGAATAGCAGTAATCTCAGTCGCTGTCAAAATACTAGCTACATCGACCTTTGGCGCTTTATCAGTAACAATTTTCATAACTTATTTATATCCTTGACGCCTCATGCGACTCGCAGTATTCACAACCAGTATAATAATATTAATAACGACAAAAATAGTCATAACCAAATGAATAGATTTAGTAAAACTTTAACGATCGCAATCTGCCATCACGATATCAATGGAAGCCAAATACATAATAGCATCGGACACCAGCGAGCCATTTATTACCGACGGCATCTGCTGAATATGGGCAAAAGTAGGCGTACGGATACGCGTACGATAGCTCATCGTGGCTTTATCAGAGGTTATATAGTAGCTATTTAGCCCCTTGGTCGCCTCAACAATAGTGGCACATTCCCCAGCTGGCATCACAGGCCCCCACGATACGGATATAAAGTGGTTAATCAAAGTCTCAATGTCGTTCAAAGTCCGATCTTTAGGCGGTGGCACGGCTAATGGATGATCTGCTTTATAAGGTCCTTGCGGCATATTATCCATACATTGACGAATAATACGTAGTGACTGGCGCATCTCTTCGACTTTGATCATACAGCGATCATAAGCATCACCGTTATAACCTACTGGCACCTCAAAATCATAGTTTTCATAACCCATATAAGGACGGGCTTTACGCAAATCAAAATCCACACCTGTCGCGCGCAGACCTGCGCCAGTGACTCCCCAAGCTAAGGCTTGCTTGGCATTATATTGCGCCACACCTTGAGTACGACCTTTCAATACACTGTTTTTAAGCGCAGCCTTGACATATTCATCCAAGCGCTTAGGCATCCAGTCCAAGAACTCACGGACAAGGCGCTGCCATCCACGCGGTAGATCAGCGGCTGTGCCACCGATACGGAACCAAGCAGGATGCATACGGTAGCCTGTCACCGCTTCGATCACATCGTAAGCTTTTTGACGATCGGTAAACATATAAAACACAGGGGTCATACCACCCGCATCTTGAATAAAGGTACCGACGAATAGCAAGTTATTGGTAATGCGGAAAAACTCGCTCATCATCACGCGAATAGTTTCAGCGCGCGCTGGAATAGTAATGCCAGCCAGCTTTTCAACCGACATGATATAAGGCAGCTCATTCATGACGCCGCCGAGATAATCAATCCGATCGGTATAAGGAATGTAGGAGTGCCAAGTCTGACGCTCAGCCATTTTCTCAGCGCCGCGATGGTGATAACCAATATCTGGAATACAGTCAATGACCTCTTCGCCATCGAGCTGTAGCACCAAACGAAATGCACCATGAGCAGAAGGATGATTGGGACCGATGTTCAAAAACATAAAGTCTTCATCACGACCTGAGCGTTTCATGCCCCACTCTTCAGGGACAAAGCGCAGGTTTTCCTGCTCGTATTGCTGCTTGGCAGCATTCAAAAAATAAGGTGTAAATTCAGTAGCACGTGCATGGTACTCTTTACGTAGTGGATGACCTTCCCAATATTTGGGTAATAAAATACGCGTCAGATGCGGATGGCCACTGAATACAATACCGAACATATCCCAAACTTCGCGCTCATACCAGTTGGCATTTGGCCAGATATTCGTAGCACTCGGAACGTTTAAATCATCTTCACTAAGAGCGACTTTGATACGCACATCACTATTGCGCTCAAGTGACATCAAATGATAGAACACGGTAAAGTCGCTATCAGGAAGGCCTTGACGATGCTGACGCAGACGCTCATCCATTGCCGATAAGTCAAATAGCATCACGTAAGGCTTGGGCAGCTTACGCAAAAATAGCAGTACATCTAGTAAATCCGCGCGAGCCACCCAAACCGTAGGGATCTCATCAATGGTCTGCTGTACTACAAACTTACCCGCATATTTATGCCCCAGCTCTTGAATAACGGCTGGTACAGGCTTAATCTTAGGATCTTTGTTTTCGACTACCGTGACCATGAATGCTGTCTTCCTTCATTACTCTATAAATTTGCTGCGAATAGTTGCATAAATAGCTGGCTAAAAATAGCGCCCACAAAACCCTAACGCTATACCGCTGATTTATATACTATCTGGGCTACGTAGGTTTTTGACCGCAATACGATCCGCCTGTTTACGATCTCGCTCAGGAGTCATTTGCGGCTGATAAATACCTTGGTCATCCATATGAATACCTAATGGACGACGCTCTTTGGTAATCGACTCTTGTAATAGCATGAGCCCCTGAATCAAAGCTTCTGGACGCGGTGGGCAGCCTGGCACATAGACATCCACAGGAATAATTTTATCCACCCCTTGCACCACTGAGTAGATGTCATACATGCCACCAGAGTTGGCACAAGCACCCATTGAGATCACCCATTTTGGCTCTAGCATTTGTTCGTACAGCCGTTGAATGACAGGTGCCATCTTAATAAAACAAGTACCAGCTACTATCATGACATCAGCCTGACGAGGTGATGCGCGGATAACCTCAGCACCGAAGCGTGATAAATCATGGACAGCAGTTAAAGTAGTCGCATATTCGACGTAGCAGCAAGAGGTACCAAAGTTAAACGGCCATAAGGAATTTTTGCGACCCCAGTTGGCTGTCGAATGAATTAAATCCTCTAAGCGACCCATAAAGACGTTTTTATTGACCTCATCTTCGATAGGGTCATTGACCGTTTCACGAGTCTCAGCGGGATACGTCTGGGCATCTGGATTCGCTTTAGTGAGAGTATATTTCATAACCATTAACCTTTTAATAGAGCAAGGCTGTCAGTATAACAATGACAACTTTTTGTCTACATTCAAATCAAATGAAAGCTATCAGCTAGCTATTTAGTAATAAGCGATTACTGATTATCGCTCAACTTAGCTGGGCTGATTCGAGCTAGCAAAGTCTACTGAAGTAATATTACCCGTAGTGTTGATATGATCTATAGTTTGTAAGTGACGACGATTAGCCTCTATATTGTTTGAGACATTAATTTGCCCTGATGACTGCGCTGGAATCTTCCCTGCAGGGTCCCGCGTCAGCTCCTCTACGCCATCGAACTTAGTAATGCTGGCCAAATTGAAGCCTGCAGGCGCAGCATATAGACGCGGCTTTTTGCGTAGCTTATCAGCAGGTGACCAGTTTATTGCCCCTAATCTGAGCTCATATATCAAGCCCACAATTAATACACCAATAAATACTGAGGCTCCAGCGAATCCAAGCCAGCTTGTCTCACGCACAGAGACAGCATAAGCGTATAGATATAACGCTTCTAAGTCGAAAATGACAAAGAAAATCGCAACCAAATAGAATTTTGCAGACAAGCGAATACGGGCGTTGCCAGATCCGACAACGCCCGCTTCAAATACTTGTTCTTTTTGCATACCATGAGAGCGTCCACCAAGTAGACGCGGTACGACTAACATAAATATAACGAGACCGATGGCGGCCAAAATAAAAGCTACGGCTGACCAGTTAAAGGCAGTCATGATATTGCGTGCTCCTCACCCAATCGAGTGTTACACCTGCCCTAATCGGCATTTATAACTCAGACGAAAACATAGATAACATTTTACAAATCGGCATGTCATCTATGGTGGTAATAGCCAACTACCATGCTTATTGAGAATTGTGTCAGCGGCAACTAGCATTGATATTATCACGCCCACTCGCGGATAAAGGCTGGTCATCGGCTGGCAACCACTTTAAATAAACTTATTAAATCAATATGATAATCGCGAAATGCCGAACAATTTAATTGATTTAATAACTCATTACAAATAGTCAATATTGGCGTGATAACTGGTATAAATTGTTCATACACTATACGCATATTAGTGCTTAAAAGCCAGTTTTTCACTGCATCGAGCAGTCATTTTATATGCTACAAAACATGTATTTAATACTTTAAATCCTGCTATAGGTTACGCTTTATTTTAATTTTTACAAGCTCTAAAGATATCGATTAGTATAATAAAATGAGCTTTGGCTAGGGTTTGTTGAACATTTAAAAATTATAATGAATAATATTTAACTCGATTGGCTCTTATGTGCCAACCTGATTTTATCATTGGCAGTACAACAAAAAACAGGCCGAATAACGACCTGTTTTTTTTATAATACTTATTTATTACTACTGTTAATCTGATATCTACTGATTGATGACGTCAACACCTTTTGGTGGCGTAAATTTAAACTGACTACTACTTATGCTAGGATTCAATTTAATACCACTGAACTTGATAGAAGTTGTCTGACCTAAGGTGTCATTCAATACCATCATTACAGGCTTGCCGCCACTAAAGCTTATCGATAAGTTTTTGAAGCTGGCATTATCTGACTTTGGATAAAGCACATAGTAGTTTTTGTTATCATAAGGCTGAGTGATTTTGAAGTTTTTATCTATCTTGCTAGGATCACCTGATAAGAGTAGTGCTGGCGTATTGCCTACTTGACTATCTACCGCCTGTTTGGTCGCCTGCTCTAAATCTTTATCATAAATCCACATTGAGCTGCCATTAGCGACGATCAGCTGCTGTGAAGGTGATTTAGTCTCCCAGCGGAAATTGTTAGGGCGCTGGACGCTCATTGTACCTGTAAAGGAGCCACTACTAGCGCCTTTAGTTGTCTGGCTAAAGCTCGCTGTCATACTTTTAGTATTCGTTAATAGTTTATTTAAGCGCTTGGCAGCGGTTAAATTATCAGCGGGGGCAGCATTGGCAGTTTGAGTTAATGCCATCATAGGGGCAGCCACACCAAAACTGGTTAGCAGTACGCCTGCTAACGCGCCGCCCATTAGTTTTTGCTTTATCGTCGTAGTTTGTTTAGTTGATAAACTCATTATTCTTCCTCTCATAAAATCAGTAAAAGTAAAACATCAATCAAAATGATCAATCGGTATAACAAAGCTTGCTTATTGTTTTAAGTAAATATCCTACTTAAATGGATATCTTGCTGATTATGACCTTGTCACCAATTGATGATGCTAGTGTGCCAGCTTTTTTATTACGCGCCTAGTGGGCAATTGCAAGCAATACTACGCCTGCCATACACGCTTGTAACGGCTAGTGTTAGCTAAAACTGGCAATATCTATAAATAAAAAACGAATACAAAAAATCCCCATCACCACTCGGTAATAGGGATTTTTCTGCTGTTAAATTATCGATATAGCTTTGTAGCAAATCAATAACTTATTAGCTAAGCGATAATTAAGCGCTTTCAACCATCACATAACGACGGTTAAATTTACCTTTGGTCGCAAACTTTACCACACCGTCATTTAGTGCAAATAAAGTATGGTCACGACCCATACCAACGCCTTCGCCTGCGTGGAATTCTGTACCACGTTGACGAACGATGATGTTACCAGCAACGATGGTCTGACCACCAAAGATTTTTACGCCAAGCATTTTTGGGTTTGAGTCACGACCGTTACGGCTTGAACCGGCAGCTTTCTTATGTGCCATGGATAATTCTCCTTGTTAATGTAAGTTATCGCTAATACGATAACTCTTAAGCTTTTAGTGCACTATTAATCATCACTAACTGTGCATCAATCACTGCGCAATGATAGCTAATTAAGCATTAATCGCTTTGATTTTTAACAAGGTGTACCATTGGCGGTGACCTTGCTCTTTGTGATAATGCTTACGACGGTTGTGCTTGATGATGCGGATTTTTTCGCCACGACCATGTTCAACCACTTCCACTTCCACACTAGCGCCTTCAACGACTGGTTGACCGATTTTGACGGTATCACCATCAACAACCATCAATACGTCTTCAAATTTGATTGTTTCGCCAGTTTCAGCTTTAAGCAATTCAACTCTAAGCAACTCGTCAACGACTACACGGTGCTGTTTACCACCAGTTTTGATTACTGCGTACATTGTATAACTCCGTTTAACCCGTGTGCCGTGGCTGATATTATACCAACGCTTCGACAACGAACACGACAGGGAAAAATTAAAGGCGCAATTTTACGGTTTTTTGACCAGAAAAGCAAGTGGCTTATCACGCTTTTGTTAGCTAACACTACAGTCAATTCATCATTCATTTAATAACGAATGAATATAGTCATAAATCGTATGGAAAAAATACGATGATAGCGTTTAGCGATGGTTATTATAGCTTATCCAATCAATAACTTACAGTGCTATTTTATGAGAGGTTTTCTAGTACTCTTTGGTACAAACCTAAACAGCAAAACGTCTATTTATTTTACTTGATTCCTTAATGCTCAAGTTATCAATAACCCATTTTAGCCAACAACTAGAATGACAGATTATGCTATTATGGAAGCATTTGGTAATTCCGATTTGCTTTTTGTTTAATTTATACTATAACTTTTTACTTAATTAATATGACTACCTATTATGACTAGCACCTCTTTAACCGATTCAACATCTTCTGTTTCGCTATCTGCACCAAACACTGCACCGAGTTATGCCGATATTCAAAGCATCGTAGCAAGCGACTTTGAGATCATGGACAAACAAGTTTTTGGCAGTCTCAACTCCAAAGTTCAGCTGGTAATGAGTGTCTCTCAGCATGTGATCAATGCTGGCGGCAAACGCATGCGTCCACTAATTACTTTGCTATGTGCACGCATGCTCAATGATGCGCCCTCGCAGCAGGCGATGCATTTAGCTGCCATTACTGAGATGCTGCATACGGCCACTCTAGTGCATGATGATGTGATTGATGAGTCGGGTCAGCGCCGTGGCAAGCCGACCGCTAATGCAACTTGGGATAATGCGACTGCGGTGTTGGTCGGCGATTATCTCATTGCCCGCTCGTTCAATTTATTAGTAGATTTTGAGAGCTTGCCATTGCTCAAGCTATTCTCTGACGGCACTTGTGATATTGCTGAAGGTGAAGTATTACAACTACAGCACCAACACAACCCTAGCGCGCTTGAGGCCGATTATTTGCGCATCATCGATGGCAAAACCTCACGATTATTTATGATGGCCACCCAAGGCGCAGCTATTTTGCAAGATCAGACTCAGTACATGCCAGCATTAGCTGACTTTGGTCAGCATTTTGGTAACGCTTTTCAAATTATTGATGATGTGCTTGATTATAGTGGAGACAGCGAATTAATGGGTAAGAACTTAGGTGATGATTTGAGTGAGGGCAAACCGACTTTACCGACTATCAAAGCCCTTGAGCTATTAAAGAATAGTAATCAAGCAGGCTACGAACAGCTGCGCATAGCTGTACAAACAGGCAAAACCCCTAACGCTGAGCAATTGATTGCTTTAGTGCGGGATTCTGGCTCATTGGCTTATTGTACCCAGCGCGCGCTTGAAGAAACACGCTTGGCTCAGCAGGCATTGAATCAGTTGCCTGACAATCGTTATCGCCAAGGGCTGTATCAGTTAACTGAAATGGCTAGTGCGCGTTTAGTGTAAGCTTGCATTTTGCTTAAGTTGTTTATTGGATATCTACTATCTGTTAGAGACCTATAATCTGTTAGAGACTTATAAATAGATACTGTTATATAAACAGACGTTACTAATAGTCCAGCTGTCTATAACATGGTGTTCGCAGTAATCATTTGCTAAATAAATTATTTTAGTGGCAGCCTATGCTTTTATTAGTATTTACTAAGTACTTTGTGTCAGATATTTAAAAATGAATATTTATAACAAAACTTAACATTCTTTTACACGGTTCATTAGCTACTAAAATATCGCGTCAAAATTGTTATAAACCTACTATTTGCAACGCTCTGTTAAAACTACCTCTCTGTCCTCTTTCATTTACAGATAAAATTAAGATTTTGATAGCTTGACTGTAGGGTAGACCCAATAGTTTATAATAGCTGATTAAATTTATAGCTTAGATAGTTAAAGCTAAGTTTTATTATCACTTTTAGAAATTGTCACTTTTAGAACGAATACTTTCAGAACTAATTAGCAAAGTTAGTTCATAGAAGCTCATTAGCAAAATTAGTCTATTTAAACCTTTATTAAAACTGAATACTCCCGAGGACATTGATGAAGCACTCATATCTTGCGCTGGTAATAGCATCTGTATTATCGACAGCGGTTCTAGTCGGCTGTGACAAAAAAGAGGACGCTGACCCTGCTGCCGCGCAGCAACAAATGCCACCTGCTGTTGTCAACGTCCAAACGGTAACTTTAGGCGTCGTACCGCAAGTACAGACGTTCTCTGGTCGTACGACAGCTTTTCAAACTGCTGATGTCCGTCCACAGGTGAACGGCATTATTGACGAGATATTGTTCCGTGAAGGCAGCAATGTCAAAAAAGGTCAGCCTTTGTATCGTATCAATACCGACAATTATGCAACCTCTATAGCGAGCGGTGAAGCCGCCGTTCAACAGGCACAAGCTAACTTGCAAACAGCACTTGCCAATAACGCTAATGCCAAGGCTGAACTGATTAGTCGTCAAGCCTCACTAGCGCAAGCGATCAATGACTTTCAACGTCTGCGAGGGTTAGTTGAGATCGATGCTATCTCTAAGCAACAATATGACCAAGCACAGACAGCGGTCTACACAGCACAAGCGGCTGTTGAGAGTGCAAAAGCGGCTGTTGGTCAAACTCAAGCTGGTATAGAGAGCTCAAAAGCAGGTATTCAAAGCGCTAAGTCAGGTTTGGATGCCAGCACGTTAGAGTTAAACCGTACTATCGTACGTGCTCCTATCACAGGTCGTAGTGACCGCTCAACAGCGACCGCAGGCTCACTAGTTAGTGCCAGTCAAGCAAATCCTATGGTGACTATTTCGCGCTTAGATCCTATCTACGTTGATATTAGTCAATCCTCCTCTGAGCTACTAAAGTTGCGTCAGCAAATCTCAGAAGGCAAAGCGCAAGCAGGTATGAATAGTGTTGAGCTAGTATTAGAAGACGGTAGCGTCTATCCGATAACCGGCAAACTAGCATTATCAGAGGCCAAAGTAGATGAGTCAACAGGTGCCGTGACGCTACGTGCCGTATTCCCTAATAGCAATAATGTGCTATTGCCAGGTATGTATGTCTCCGCCCGTCTGACTCAGAGTGTTATCAATAACGCCGCTTTAGTACCACAAAGTGCGGTGATGCGCTCTACCAAAAGCGAAACCCAAGTATATATTGTCGATAAAGACAATAAAATCCAAGTGCGTCCCGTTACTATTAATGGCACTTACAATGGCAACTGGGTGGTCACTGATGGTCTAAAAAATGGCGATAAAGTAGTCATTATCGGTGGTTCCAAAGTCAAACCTGAACAAGAAGTCGTCGCTAAACCATTAGAAGACCCGAATTCTGCCCCATCTGCATCAAGTAATGCTCAAGCTGCTGTCAAAACACCACAGCAAGCTGCAAAATCGATGGATGAGTCAACGGGTGACAGCCCTAACAATACTAAAGCTGCCGCCACTAACTAATTCCATTTAAAGCTAGGAAGACCTAGGGATATACTATGTCACGTTTTTTTATCAATCGCCCTATTTTTGCATGGGTACTGGCTATTTTGGTCATGCTGATTGGGATAATATCGGTTGTCAGTCTACCGATTGAACAGTATCCACGTATCGCACCACCGACGATTTCGGTCAGTGCAAGCTATCCAGGCGCTAATGCGCAAACCGTTGAAAATTCGGTAATTCAGGTCATTGAGCAACGTATGAAAGGCCTCGATGGCCTGATGTATATGTCATCATCAAGCTCTTCAAACGGTAGTGCGTCAGTGACGCTTACTTTTGAAAATGGTACGGATTCGGATACCGCACAAGTACAAGTACAGAACAAGCTGCAAGCAGCGATGAGCTCCTTACCTGAGTCTGTTCAGCGTCAGGGTGTCAACGTCAATAAATCCTCTAGCAGCTTTATGATGGTACAGGCATTTATTTCTGAAGATGGCAGTATGGATCGCTCAGACATTGCCGATTACATCAACTCCAACGTCCTTGATTCGATCAGTCGTGTTGAAGGAGTAGGTGAAGTACAAGTATTTGGTTCTACCTATGCCATGCGAGTTTGGCTTGACCCTTCGCGCTTGCGCAGCTACAGCATGGTGCCATCTGATGTCGTCAATGCAATACGAGCACAGAACGCTCAGGTATCTGCCGGTCAGCTAGGCCAAGCCCCTGCTGATTTAGATCAACAGGTGATCAACGCGACTGTCACGGTTCAAAGCTATCTACAAACTCCTGAAGAATTTAAAAACATTCTACTCAAAACAGACACGGCTGGTGCGCAAGTGCGCTTAGGCGATGTTGCAGATGTCGAGATTGGTAGTGAAAACTACGGTATTTTGTCTTTATATAATGGACAAGAAGCGGCGGCTTTGGGTATATCACTCGCTGGCGGTGCTAATGCGCTTGAGACTCGTGAAGCCGTTGGCGCACGTATGGCGGAGCTTGAAAAGAACTTTCCAATTGGATTGAAGTCAGTTGTTCCCTATGACACTACTCCGTTTGTACGTCTGTCTATCGAACAAGTGGTTATGACGCTCATTGAAGCGATCGTATTAGTATTTATCGTCATGTTTATTTTCTTACAGAACTGGCGCGCGACTATTATCCCAACACTTGCCGTACCTGTTGTTCTGCTAGGTACGTTTGCCGTGCTGTACATTGCAGGTTTTAGTATCAACGTGTTGACTATGTTTGCCATGGTACTCTCCATCGGTCTACTGGTCGATGATGCGATCGTCGTCGTCGAAAACGTCGAGCGAATATTAGAAGAAGATCCACATATCTCTATCAAAGACGCGACTACCCAATCTATGGGTGAAATTAGTAAAATCGTTATTGGTATTGCGCTTATTTTGTCTGCGGTATTCGTACCGATGGCGTTCTTTGGTGGCTCAACGGGTGTTATTTATCGTCAATTTTCCATTACTCTGATTACTGCTATGGTGCTATCAGCCATGGTCGCACTAGTGTTCACCCCTGCTCTATGTGTGACATTGCTCAAACGTGGCAAAAGCCATGAAAAAGGCAGTACTGAAAAGCAAAAAGGTTTCTTTGGTTGGTTCAACCGTTCTTTCTTTAAAGTTAGTCGCTCTTACGAGAACTTCGTTGGTAAAAGCATTCGTTTCAAATGGCTATATATGATTGGCTATGCGGTCATTATCGGCATTATGGCAGTTGTATTCTTACGTATTCCTGGCTCGTTCTTACCAGAGGAAGATCAAGGTATTATGTTTACCTTGGTGCAACTACCTTCTGGTTCTACGTTAGACGAAACCCAAGACGTACTGGATAAAGTCAGAAACTATTACGATACTCAAGAGACCGATAACATCGCTTCTGTCTTTACCATTGCAGGCTTTAGTTTTGCAGGACAAGGGCAAAACATGGGTCTGGCGTTTGTTCGTCTGTCAGATTGGGAGGAACGCTCCGGTGATGAAAACACCGCCCAAGCCGTCGCTGGTCGAGCGATGGGTTATTTCTTTACTCAGTTAAATGAAGCACAAGTATTTGCCATTGTACCACCAGCTATTACCGAGCTTGGTAATGCCAGTGGTTTCGATTTGATGCTTCAAGACAGTGGCAACCTCGGACACGATGGGCTACTTGAAGCCCGTAATATGCTGCTGGGTATGGCTGGACAAAACGACCAAGTCGCAGGCGTGCGTCCTAATGGTCAAGAAGACTCGCCACAATTGAAAATCAATATCAATCAAGAACAAGCCGCGGCTTATGGCTTGTCGCTAAGTAGCATCAACAGTGTCATCTCTACTGCGTGGGGCTCAAGCTATGTCAATGATTTCATTGATCGTGGCCGTATCAAGCGTGTCTTCGTACAAGGTGACGCCAGTAGCCGTACCAATCCTGACGATATCGGAAAATGGTATGTAAGAAATGACATGAACAGTATGATTCCATTTGATGCATTTTCTAGTAGCGAATGGCAATCAGGCTCACCTCGTCTCACTCGCTACAACAGCTTACCGTCTATGAATATTCAAGGTAGCGCAGCGCCAGGATTAAGTACGGGTGAAGCTATGAGCTCGATGGAAGCGATGATAGAAAATCTGCCTGAAGGCATCAGTTATGAATGGACAGGCATGTCACTAGAGGAGCAAAAGTCAGGGGCACAAGCACCCATGCTTTATGCCCTTTCAATACTAGTGGTATTCTTGTGTTTAGCGGCCTTATATGAAAGCTGGTCTATACCTGTATCGGTTCTACTGGTAATTCCACTTGGGGTATTGGGTGCGGTGATATTTACATGGCTACGTGGTTTTGCCAATGATATTTACTTACAGGTCGGTCTACTGACGGTCGTAGGTCTATCCGCCAAAAACGCTATCTTAATTATTGAGTTTGCAAAAGAGCATCAAGAAGAAGGGTACAGTCTAAGAGAGGCGGTAATGACGGCGGCTCGTCAGCGCTTACGTCCCATTATTATGACCTCACTTGCCTTTGGGTTAGGTGTTGTGCCATTATTCTTGGCGACTGGTCCAGGTTCAGGCAGTCAAAATGCTATTGGTACCAGTGTGGTTGGTGGCGTAGTCACAGCGACGCTACTGGGTATCTTCTTCATCCCGATGTTTTACGTCTGGGTACGTAGTGCGTTCCCTTATATGAATAACGAAGCTCATGAAGTTGTCGGTCATGGTAGCTACGATAGCAATACTGATAATGATGACGATCCTGAACCACCGACGCCGCGAGCTGACGATACACCAGACCCAGCTTCTGATGAGAGTTATAAACCTGAAAGCTTTGGAGATAATACCAAATGAGTTCTAGAACTATTTTTACACTCAACGCAGCAGCTGCGCCAGTAGTCAATACTACTACTCACCGTTCAGCAGTAGGTGTGCGGTTTGCAGCATTATCTACGCGTACAAATGCTGCTCGGCTCTTAGGTCTAAGCGCATTAATATTGAGTATGACCGCTTGCAATACTATTCCAAAGAAAGATTTAACGCCTGTTCTTGCTGAGCCTAATCTACTGATTCAACAGGCTTATGGCGCGTTTGATCGAGAGACCGTCAGTAACGCTGAGCAGCCCAGCATTGCCGCTCAACGTTGGCAAAACTACTATAGCGATGAGCGCCTAAAAAGCCTTATTGCTTTAGGCCTACAGAACAATAAAGACTTTGAGAGTGCACGCTTAGCGATTGAAAAAGCGCGCGCCCAGTATCAGATCACGGATATTCGTGACCTACCGACGATTGAGGGCACCGCAGGCGTCACGCGGCGGCGTCAAGGAAGCATATTGGGTGGCAGCACCACTGGCAATAACTATAATGTTAATTTAGGTCTAGCTAATTATGAGCTTGATTTTTGGGGCAAGATCGCTAGTCTGAAAGATCAAGCGCTACAGAGCTTTTTGGCGACCACAGCGGCTAAAGATTCAACTCAAATCAGTTTGATTAGTAATATTGCCCAAAGCTATGCCAACTTGAGCTTTAGCTTAGCGCAGTTAAGGCTAGCCGAAGCAACCGTTGAGAGTCGTAAGAGATCCTTGTTTATTGCTGATGCTCGCTTCAAGGCCGGTATTGACCCTAAACTACCCTCACTGCAATCATCAGCAGCGCTTGAGAATGCTAATTTGGCCGTTCTACGCGCTCAAAGTAGCATTTTGCAGTCACGTAATGCTTTGCAATTCTTATTGGGTGCACCAATTCCAACCGAGCTCATTCCAGCACCCGCTATCAGCAATATAACGACTCAAGATGTCTTTAGTACTGGTCTCCCGAGCGAGCTGCTACGCTACCGCCCTGATGTGCTACAAGCAGAATACAATCTAAAAGCGGCTGGCGCTAATATCGAAGTCGCACGCGCTTCTTACTATCCCTCTATTAGTCTTGCAACTAGTGTCGGCGTTGGTAGTAGTAGCTTAGATGATCTATTCAAAAGCGGCTCAGTAGGCTGGTCGTTTGGCCCAAATATTAGTGTGCCTATTTTTGATGCTGGGCTTTTAGATGCCAATTATGATGTTGCAAAAATAGAACGCGAGCAGACTCTAGCCAGCTATGAGCGCTCTATTCAAACGGCTTTCCGTGAAGTTTCAGACGTCTTAGCGACGCGAGCGACCCTTGGTGAGCAGCTAGCCGCGCAGTATCGCCTGCAAGATAACTTTGATCAAACCTTTGAGATTGCTGATGCCCGCTTTAAAGCAGGTATTGCCAACTATTTGGATGTTCTTGATGCGCAGCGCTCCTTGTTCTCCACTCAACAAGGTATCTTAGATTTAGAACTACAAAAAATCATTAGCCAAATAGAGCTTTATCAAGCACTAGGTGGCGGTGCTAACCTTGATGTACCCGTCGCTATACCAGTACCGCAATACACTAATTTAGCGCGTATTGGTGGTTTGGCTAGTAACAATGCTGAAGCTCAAGCGGCTTATGCTATTGATGCGGCAAGCTCAGCGCGCGTAACCTCTGTAGCTGAGGCCATCGACATCAAACAGTCCAAAACACCTGCGGCAGCTACTTTTGATCCAAAAGCTATCGTCGATAACGATGGCGATGCAGATGCTGCGGTCGGTACTATTATTCAAGAGACCCCTGTTGAGAGCGTACCAGTCACTCAAATTGTTGAATAGATTTTTATTACTGTCCAAACAGCCCTGCCACTTTGGCGGGGTTTTTGCTTTTACAGTTAGCTTTTGGTTATAGTAGTGGTTTTATAAACTGCTTTGAATTAAAAATATAATAAGGTTTTATTATGACTTATACTTTCAACCGTCAATACCCCGCTACACGCTTGCGCCGTCTGCGTTATAACGACAATGTCCGCGCCATGATTCGTGAAGTTGAGCTGCATCCCAAGCATTTCATTGCGCCTGTATTTGTATTAGAAGGCAAAAATGAACGCCAATCTATTGCTAGTATGCCAGGCGTTGAGCGTCTATCGATTGATCTACTCATCGAGCACGCCAAAGACTTATTAGCGGAAGGCGTGACCACTATTGATATATTCCCTGTCATTGATAATAGCTTAAAAACCCCTGACGGCCGCGCGGCCTACGATGAAAACGGCCTTAGCGCACGAGCAGTAAAAGCGGTAAAAGATGCGGTTCCTGAAATGGTGGTTATGACTGATGTCGCCTTAGACCCTTATACCTCACACGGTCAAGATGGTTTACTTGACGAGACGGGCTATGTGGTCAATGACGAGACGGTAGAAGTCTTAGTGCAGCAGGCACTCGTTCATGCGCGTGCAGGCGCTGATATTATATCTCCGAGCGATATGATGGATGGTCGCATCAAAGCCATGCGCGATGCCTTTGAAGCAGAGGGTTTTGCCAATACCGCTATTATGGCCTACTCCGCCAAATATGCTTCAGCCTATTACGGCCCATTCCGCGATGCAGTTGGTAGTGCGGGCAATCTCAAAGGCGGTCATAAAAAACAATACCAGATGGACTTTGGTAATCGCGCTGAGGCCTTGCATGAGGTAGCGATGGATATCAATGAAGGTGCTGATATGGTGATGATTAAACCTGGTCAGCCGTATCTTGATCTGATTCGTGAAGTCAAAAACACTTTTGGTGTACCGACCTTTGCTTATCAAGTCTCAGGTGAATACGCGATGCACATGGCAGCTATTCAAAACGGTTGGCTAACTGATGCGGTGATTTTAGAGTCGCTGATTGGCTTTCGCCGCGCAGGCGCTGATGGCATCTTAACTTACTTTGCCTTAGAGGCAGCGCGTCAGTTGAATAATGCATAAGACTGAAATAGTTCATTAAAAACTAGTTTTAAAAGTTTGATATACGCACTAGCTAATCTATCTTAGTTGGTGCGTCTTTATTAGGAATACTGTTTTTTTACCCTCAGCATAACCTATATCTTTGAGCGCTCTACTAAAAACAATGTGCCAAATTGCTCTGCGTAATTAGTGCCTGTAAATCATTAAACAGTGCTTCGAAAGCCTCGTTTTCCTCTGAATTCTCTTTATATACGCTCTTAGTAGTTTTGACTATTTTGACATTGCTATCGACATAAATAGGTTGTGCATAGCGGGACTCCTCATAATGAGCAGCCGTAATCCCCTTATCATCAAAATAAAAAGTATAATCGCGTTTGCCAGATTCGCCATAACCTGTGCCCTGCAATAAACAACCCTCTCGTTGTTTGATTAAATCAAAACTCGCCCCTTCTATAAAATGCTCGGCTTGCATTAACTCAACGGTTTGCAGAATGGTATGCTCTGGCAAGCTAGTACACGCTATCATTGATAATAATAGTAATGGCATGCTACTACGATATAAACGCATCATTATCCATCTCCTCCCAAAAAGTAACGATTTTGCTTTATAATAACCCACCTAATTTCAAACCTATATTTACGCTATCCGTTCAGTTTTGCTGCATCTATTTTGCTATATGCTAGATCAATTTTATCTTAGCATAGCCTGAATGAGCTCTTTTCATATTCGCACTATTTGCCCCAAATTTCAAAGGTCATGCTATGAGTCAACTCAATCCCAGACAACAAGAAGCTATGCTCTACGTATCTGGGCCTTTGCTAGTATTAGCAGGCGCAGGCTCAGGCAAAACGTCAGTGATCACTCGTAAGATTGCTTATCTTATCGAAGAATGCAACATGCCAGCTGAGCGTATCACAGCGGTGACTTTTACCAATAAAGCCGCGCGTGAAATGAAAGCGCGAGTAAGCAAATTGCTACCAAGCGAAAAGACTCGCGGGCTTACTGTCTCGACCTTTCACCAGTTTGGCTTACAGTTTTTGCGTTACGAGTTGATTCATACGCCGCTCAAAGGCAACTTCTCGATCATGGATAGCGATGATAGTAAGCGTCTGTTGATGGAGCTGATGATGCGTGATAATTTATCAGGCGCTGAGAGTCGAGAGCTGGTCGGCAAAGCCATCAAGATGATATCAGATTGGAAGAATGATCTGGTTGAGCCTGACCAAGCAATGGAAACGCTTGATGATCCAGAAGATATGATCTTTGCGACTTTATATGCCCTTTATGAGCGTAACTTACGTGCTTATAACGCGGTTGATTTTGATGATTTAATCGTATTGCCAACCAAGATACTACGTGAAAACCGCGAGCTGCGTGACAAATGGCAAAACCGTATTCGTTATTTATTAGTCGATGAGTACCAAGATACCAATACCGCCCAGTATGAAATGATTAAATATCTCGTCGGACCACAAGGGCGATTTACCGTGGTTGGTGATGATGACCAATCTATTTATGCATGGCGCGGAGCAAAACCTGAAAATATGGCGCTGCTAAAAGAAGATTTCCCTAAACTCAAGATTGTCATGCTAGAGCAAAACTATCGCTCAACCAGTCGTATCTTGACCTCGGCTAATGCGGTCATTACCAACAACGAGCATTTATTTGAAAAAAAGCTCTGGTCTGATAAAGGTCAAGGCGAGAAAATCCGTATCATTAACTGTCGTAATGACGATGATGAAGCGGAACGCGTTGCCAAAGAAATCGCTACTCATAAATTGCGCTATGGCAATGAGTGGGAAGATTATGCAGTGCTCTATCGCAGTAACTTTCAGGCACGCATGCTAGAGGCGAATCTACGTCAGCTGCAAATTCCTTATAAGTTATCTGGTGGTCAGTCGTTCTTTGCGCGTAGCGAGATTAAAGACGTCATGGGCTATCTGCGTATGATCTTGAACCCTGAAGATGATAGTGCATTTTTGCGTATTATTAATACCCCAAAACGCGGTATGGGGCCAGCGACTTTAGAAAAGCTTGGCCTATTTGCGCAAGAGCATAGCATTTCCCTACTCGCTTCTTGTACTCACTCTGGTCTGAGCCATGTATTGCCAAGCAAGGCTTATAGCACGCTTAAAGAGTTTGGCGACTTTATTGAGCACTATACGCGTGAGTTAGATCAGCATCCTGATCCTGTGCCTATTGTCCGTCAAATGATCGATGAGACCGGCTATATTGATTTTGTCCGTAGCGACTCAAAAACCCCGCAACAAGAAAAAAACCGTATTGATAATATCGACATTCTCTATACCAGTATTCAATCCTTGATCAATCGCGCTGAGAGTGATGATGAGCGCACTATTGATACGATTATTCGTAAATTAGTGCTACTCGATATGCTTGAGCAGCAGCAAGAAGAAGAAAACACCAATAAAGTTAACCTTATGACTTTGCATGCGGCAAAAGGACTTGAGTTTAACTACGTCTATATCATGGGATTAGAAGAGGAAATGCTACCTCACCGTAACTCTATTATGAGTGAGACGGTAGAAGAAGAGCGCCGCCTGATGTATGTGGGCATCACTCGCGCACGGCGTGAGCTGACCTTGACCCTTGCCGCTCAGCGCCGTGCTGGTGGTCAAATGCGCGTGACTTCTGAATCGCGATTTTTGGATGAATTACCAGAAGATCATATCGATTGGCCTGCCAAAGCTAAAAAGAAAAAAGCGACTAAAGATCCTGAAAAAGTCGCTGATGAATACTTAGCCAATATACGCGCGTTATTAGGTAATCGTTAAGTTTTGACTCTTTGAATAACTTAGAGTTTGATTAGTAATTTGACCTTAGTTTTTGCTTTGCTATTACCTTAGTTGTTAGTAGTTTTAGCATTTGTATTTTTAGCCATGAATACTCTTAGCTATAGTTTTATACTCCTTTTATCTTTACTATTTTGGAAATTTTATGTCTGCCCCTACGCCTAGTCCTGATCGTCCCTCCACACTACCGGCAGACTATAATCCATTAGAATATAGTGCTGAATATAAGCTATTATATTTGCAAGACTTAGTAGCGAATGACGCCTATACAGCCATTACAGAGTTTTTGGCCAAGCAGTCTGAGTATGAAATTGCCAACCTGTTAGAATCGTTTCCAGCCCAAGCTCGACTAAAGATTTGGGCACAAGTTCCGGAGGAAATTAAGGGTGAGGTCCTAGCGGAATTAGAGCTCGATACTCGCCAGCCCTTGTTAGAGAACGTCTCCTCGCAAGAGATATCGGTCTTTACTCAAGACTTAGATGCTCAAGATATCTCCGAGATTCTAGAGACGGTGACGGAAACCGTTCGTACCTCAGTCATGGCAACCTTAGATGAAGACGTTCGAATTCAGGTCAATAAGCTGGATACTTATGAAGACTGGGAAGTTGGTAGCTATATGGATCCGGATATCGTTCAGGTACATGATGATATTAGCCTTGCGCAAGTACAAGAGTGGTTGCGTAGCGATGACAGCTTACTGGATGATCAAAGCCAAGAATTACTGGTCGTCGATAAAAGTCAGCAACTATTGGGTCTACTTAGCTTAGGAGATTTGATCAAACACGATCAGAGCAGTCTGGTATCCAGCCTTATCGACAATGCAGTAACTATCAATGATCGTTTGGATATTACTGATGCCGCTGCGATCTTTCGCTCAGAGGATATCCGTTTTGCGCCTGTGATTAACAGTCATGGTGAGCTGGTCGGTCAGCTTAATGGCGAGGACATCATGGAGATTATCCAAGATGATGTCGATAGTACAATGCGTAACTTGGCTGGTGTTAGCCAAGATGAAGAGCTATTTGCACCTATCTTGACCAGTGCCAAATCTCGTAGTATTTGGCTAGGCATCAATCTTGGTACTGCGCTATTAGCCGCTGCGGTTATTGGACAGTTTGAGGAAGTACTGGCTAAAGTAGTCGCACTGGCAATATTGATGCCAGTAGTCGCCAGTATGGGTGGTATCGCAGGCTCACAGACTTTAACTATCGTCATACGAGGTATGGCTATGGGTCAGATTGGCGGTTCCAACCGCTGGTGGCTATTCAATAAAGAGCTGTGGGTTGGCGCAATAAACGGTATCATTTGGGCATTTATTATGGCGGTTATTGCCCAGCTTTGGTTTCAAGATATCAAGATTAGCGCGGTGATTGGCTGCGCTATCGCTATTAACATGACGGCAGCTAATGCCTCCGGTATTGCCATTCCATTAATGCTCAAAAATATGAATATCGATCCTGCGCTATCGGCCTCGGTTATTCTAACCACAGTGACGGATATCGTCGGCTTTATGTCGTTCTTAGGCTTGGCCAGTATTTTGATTCTTTGATGATCAATAAATAGAGATAGTTATTCAACTAATAGGTTCTTAAATACAGCATCGCTATGCTATATTTATATAAAAGAATATATAATTAAATTAATAAAGTGAGTATGTTATGCAAGCAGTACAAGTTAAAGTATTAAATCCTAAACTATTAAAAGATTCAGCGTTCTCTTTGCCTACTCGAGCTACTGATGGCTCAGCGGGTATTGATCTGCGGGCTTGTATCGATGAGCCTTTGACCATTAAAGCAGGTACGACCCATCTCATCAGTACTGGCCTAGCGGTTTATATTGCTGATCCTAATTATGCAGGTATGATTTTGCCACGCTCAGGACTTGGTCATAAACATGGTATCGTATTAGGCAATCTCGTTGGACTGATTGACGCTGATTATCAAGGCGAGCTGATGGTCAGTATATGGAATCGTAGTCCAGATGATTTTGTGCTAAACCCTGCCGATCGCATGGCACAATATATTGTCGTACCTGTTGCCCGTCCTGATTTTGAGGTAGTTGATGAGTTTAGCGATACCAGCGCGCGCGGTGCTGGCGGTTTTGGTCACTCAGGCCGTCAATAATCACTTTTGTCTGGTATATAAGGTTAAGCACTTAAAAATGTTATAGATTGCAATAAGAATATGGGAGTAAGAAAATGATAATAACCCCTGCTTTTATTGCACAGCAGTCCTTGTTTCGTGCTTACGACATTCGCGGCGCGCGCGAGTACTTTACCATTGATTTTATAGCCGTATTAGGTGAGGTCTTTGCAAATCTATATCACTCTCAAAGCTATTACAATCAAAGCCGCCAGCTATTAGAGCGCTCTATCATTCAACCAGCTAAGACCGTCGTCATTGGCTATGATGTGCGCTTTGGTAGCGATGTTATTGCAAAAACGCTGATCGATATTCTACATAAAAGAGGTCTTATTGTTGTCAGTCTGGGATTGGTGACCACGCCGATGATGGCATTTTGGGCGCAGCAGTACGACGGTCATGGCATCATGGTCACAGCCAGCCATTCAGAAAAAAATATCCTAGGCATTAAGTGGCTACTGAATAATACCTCACCGAGTGGTTTAGAGATTCAAACCTTGTATCAGCAGCTCAGTCATTATCATCTAAATAATTATCAGCTAAGTCACTATAACTCCAAGCATAAAACTTGCCCAAGCAACGACTTAAACCGCCAATTGCAAAACTTTAATTATAACTCTGACCTAAACGACTATTTTAAAACAAATAAAGTATGTCACAGCACTGAGCTGCACGGCACTAAGCAAAGCTGTACTAAACACAGCAGTTCTACACAAAATAGTATTGAGCAACATAGCATTGAGCAAACAGACATTATTAACTTGCCAGCCAAGCTTATTGCTAGCAGCTATAGCGATGCTATAGCGCAAAGCTTTATCGATATCAATTTTGCCAGTAAAAATAGATATGCTCATGACTCTAAGCTTGATTTTACAGTAGTTATAGACTGTATGAATGGCGCGACTAGTATTATCGCTCAGTCATTATTCGAGCAGTTTTGTCAGCGGGTTATTATGCTCAATAGTGTCCCTGATGGTAGCTTCCCTACAGGTAACCCTGATCCTACTGAGCCTAATCGTTTAGCTGAACTACAACAAGCGGTCATCGTTAGCAACGCTGATGTAGGTCTGGCTTTTGACGGTGATGGTGACAGGCTCATGGTCGTTGACAATAGCGGTAAAGTGATTGTCGCAGATCATCTACTCTATTTATTAGCACAAGTTGCGATTACTGAACGATCTGCTAGTACAGCTGAACTAGCGTCAGCGCCTACCGTGCTATTCGATATAAAGTGCTCACACCATCTACCGAAGCTTTTGAGCACCCTTGGTGCTACGCCTATCATGACCAGAACAGGTAGTAGTTTATTACGCCAACAGCTGCACACCTCTGAGCCACCTATATTTGCAGGCGAGCTATCGGGTCATTTTATATTTAATGACGGTTACTTTATAGCTTATGATGATGCGATCTATGCAGGATTGCGGCTATTATATTGGCTGGCTAATACTGCCCCTAATCTTGAAGCATCTGTATTACGCATTGACGACAGCACCAGTAGTAATACTCTTAAAAGTTCTCGCAAAACAGATGTATGGGGCGAACCTAGAGAGGCTATACCACCCTACCAGCTGACTGATATTACGCAAAAGTTACCTATCGCCGTCAGCAGTGCCGATTATTACTTACCTTTAAATGAAACTTTTTTGGCTCAGAATGATGCCACTAGCTGTACCTTTATTGAGCATTTGGTTGAGTACTGTCGCTACTTACAACGCTTGGTTAACGATAGTACGGCCAATGATATCTCGACACAAAAGGCGGTATTTATAGAGTCAGTATCCTGTAGTTGTTTTGACGCCAAGCCGCCTATGCTCAAGACCAAAAAAGTCGCACAGCAATTATTTCTACCAGAGACAAACTTGTCTTCAATAGATGGTGTTCGTTTAGACTTTGCCCATGGTTTTGGAGTAGTACGACGCTCTAATACCAGTAACTGTCTTACCGTACGTTTTGCTGGAGATAATCTCAACGAGATGCGAGCGATACAAGCGCGTTTTGTCGCAATATGCCGACTATTCGATAGGAATGTGGCTGAGCAAATGGCGAATATTCAACCCGAACAATTTAGCTGATAGCTCCTATACCATAAAAAAATTTATATTATTAAAATCTCTGTACTATTTCAAAATAGCTAAACCTCACCCTTTTAAAATAACTTTTGAACTGATAACCCTATGTTAGGAGTAGATAATGTCGCTTAATCTAGACGATGCCAAGATCACCGCTGAAGTACTCACTACCGCCTTACCTTACATTCAGCGCTTTGTGGGTAAATTAATCGTCGTCAAGTACGGCGGCAATGCGATGACTGATCCAGAGCTTGAAAGCTCGTTTGCCCGTGATATTGTGCTACTCAAAACCGTCGGCCTACATCCTGTCGTTGTTCATGGCGGTGGCCCACAAGTTGATAATTTATTAAAAGAGCTGGGGCGTACCTCCAAACGTATCGATGGCATGCGGGTCACTGATAAAAGTACGATGGATATCGTCGAAATGGTACTGGGTGGTGGCGTCAATAAATCCATTGTCAGCTTAATTAATAAGCACGGTGGACAGGCTATCGGCCTAACAGGTAAAGATGCCAACTTAATCCAAGCCAAAAAAATGGCTATGCAAAAGATTGGTGACGATGGTATAGCGGTATCTGTCGATTTAGGCTACGTTGGTGATGTGGTCAGTGTCAATAAAGATGTCATTAACATGCTAATTTCCTCAAACTTTATCCCTGTTATTGCACCGCTTGGTGTCGATGGCGAGGGTAATACTTATAATATTAATGCAGATTTAGTCGCGGGTAAAGTTGCCGAATTTTTGCAAGCTGAAAAGCTGATGTTATTGACCAATATCAAGGGTGTTCTAGGCCATGATGGCGAAGTAGTTACAGGTCTAACCCCACAAAAAGTGGACGCGCTTATCGAGGATGGTACGATATCAGGCGGAATGATACCTAAGATACAATGCGCGCTAGATGCGGTACGTAGCGGTGTCAGAAGCGCGGTTATCGTTGATGGTCGTGTACCCCATGCCACCTTGCTTGAAATCTTTACCAATGAAGGCGTCGGTACACTAATCAGTCGTGATATAGATTCAGCGATGAGCTAATGTATAAATAGTCCCAAGCTTCGCTTTTGTAGATACCATGAGAAAAAGCAAGCTTAAAAGCTCAATTTTTATGTAAAGCAGCATTAAAAGGCTGTTGGTTTTTGAGAACCGCTTGAGCGATGGATAGAATCTTTCGCATCAAAGCGACGATCACCACCATCTTAGGTTTGCCATGACTGTTTAAGCGAGTGACAAAGCTTTGATAAGCACCATTTTTATACTTGCCAAATGCGAACCCCATAGCAGGCATATACAGCACCTTTCTAATTTCGGAATGACCAATCTTAGAGATACGAGGCTTCTTTTCAACAGAGGTTCCTGACTGATGAATCATAGGAGTGAGACCTGCAAAGCTTGTCGCTTGTTTTGCCTTTTTGAACTTAGACCCATCGCCTAGATAGGCAAGTAGCCAAGGCACAGTGAGCCTGCCAACAGCGGGTATAGAGGCTAGAAGCTTGGCATTACGTTTGAGCGTCTCATCAGAGGCAATAAGCTCATCTATAGTCGCTTGAATCAAAGTGATTTCAGATGCTAGAAAGTCAAGTGTTCGCTGACAGGATGCTATAGCATCACAGTCTCTAAGCATAGTTTTACGCACCTGTTCAGATTGATGCTGGCACTTTAAATGCTCAAGCTGACGTAGCTTTAGCAGCAAGCCTCGCTCTGCTTCTTTAGGGGGTAGCCACGCTTGTGGCTGCTCTTTGGCACAATAGCGAGCAATAAGCTTAGCATCAACGATGTCACTCTTGCTACGAATGTTAAGACTGCTCGCATAGCCTTTAATGCATTTAGGGTTGATCACACTAACGGTAATACCTTTAGCGTTTAGGTAATATGCCAGTGGTTCCCAATAAACGTTAGTCGCTTCCATCAGAAAGCGCAAATCTGAGGGCGCTTTGTCGAGCCACGATAGTAGCGAATCAAAGCCTTGGGCAGTGTTATCAAAGCTTAAATGTTGATAGTGGGTGTTGTCGATGTATAAAGCGGCATCAAAGCTCTTGCATGAGATGTCAATGCCAATATAATAAGTATGATCCATAGTACTCTTAAACCTTGTAGATTCGGGCTACACGACTGTGTGCCTAGGATACCATTCGAGATGTGTGTTATGGATTGTCGGCATAGGCTTTATCTACGTTACAGGTTTTAAACCTAAGGCTGGGTTCAACTCTATGCCGACAGTGCCTCCATTAGTGTACGCTAATAGTGGCACTTTTTATCATACAAGGCTGGGTTAAAAACCTAGCCTACACTAAAAATGATATGAATTAAGAATAGAGTATAAGAGCTCAATAAGCACAGAACTCAACGGAGCTATGACTACTGTTGCCATAGACTTTCATTTTATGGTTACCTTTGCGCTCAGTAAAATACGAGGTCTCATTGTCGTAGCGATCCCCTGTCAAGCGACCGTTAGGTCCTGTCACATAAGCGACATTGATCTGATCATCACCGACGTTACGGATGACTAAGTTTTGCTCAGGCATTAGCCATAAGCGAAACTCTTTACCGTTTTTGATATTGCCTGAAAAGCTACCGCAATAGCTGTCTTTAGCAAAGGTAATTTTGGTAGCGGTGTCTGCTGCTTGGGCAGTCATAGTCAGTAAAGGTGCCGTAGCTAACGCTGCGATTAACAGTATTTTTTTCATAGCTTAATCCTTTTGGTTGATTCTAAATTGGCAATAAAATACATGTTATTAAACGATATAACTTAGAATACACCAAATAAAATA
Source organism: Psychrobacter sp. M13 (assembly GCF_030718935.1). Lineage (NCBI taxonomy): Bacteria > Pseudomonadati > Pseudomonadota > Gammaproteobacteria > Moraxellales > Moraxellaceae > Psychrobacter > Psychrobacter sp. M13. Next base: position 771,646 of record NZ_CP132194.1, on the reverse strand, counting down.
TAGGTTTATGAAAAGTTAATGTAATTAACTAAAAATTTCATTAAGGGCAGCTTCATCAAAACCACAGAGTATGATTGGCTCATCTCTATAGCTACCTTCTACTATTGGTCGCTTGATCATACTGCTATTAGCAATGAGTAACTCGATAGCTTTATTGACATCAGCATCAGCGGCTTGCTTTTGCTCATCGCTCAATTTACGCCACGTGGTTCCGCGCTTATTCAACACTTTATCAATACCCAGACTATCAACCCAGCGCTGAACGCTTTGCTTATCGATACCCTCTTTCTTATAATCGTGAAAAACATACTCAATATTTAAGCTATCCAGTTTAGCAAAAGCCTTTTTCATAGTGTCGCATGATTTTATACCGTAGATAGTGATTGTCATTCGTCTGTCTCTTCTTCTGTTGATGGATAAATATTTTCTAAAATCGTACCTTTCAGGTTTGCTCCAGTAAAAATCGCTTTTTCATAGTTTGTACCTTCAAAATTAGCATTTTCAAGGTTAGCGTCAGTAAAGTTAGTACCTGTAATGTTAGCATGTGAAAAATCTACATTTCTAAAATCAGTATTTTTGAATTCAGCATATTCAAGATTTGCTTTATTAAAATTATTTTTTGAAAAATTTACGAAATCATCATCAACTGATTTTAGACTATTAAATTTAGCTTTTTTAGCATTTACTTGTGTGAAATTACATCCCCTAATAACAGCTTTGCTTAGGTCTACTTCTTCAATCCTCGAACCTTTAAAACTAATACTTATAAACCTAGTGTTTATAAGTATAGTTTCATCAAATATTACTTTATCGAAACCAGTTTCGTATAAGACCGCATTTTTAAAGCTAGCATTTCTAAAATCTGAATCAAAAAAATTACTGAAAAGTATCTGACTATCATCCAATATACTTGATCTAAAATCACAGTTTAAAAAACTTCCATGAATATTACATTGACTTAGATCTAGATGGTTTAATTTTGCTCTTATTCTATAGTCTAACCTTTTTAGCCAAGTATCAAAGTTTTCTCTATACTCCTTACCAACATCTTTTATTGTTTTTCCAGTCTTAATAGCAAATAAAGAATGTAATTCTAGTAATGCTACTTCAGAATTTTGACTAAATTTCATATCATCAGAAAAGTCATTTAGTCCTAATTTTTTAATTGGTGACTGACCGTTTGCTGCCATTTGTATAAGCTCAATTAATAGTTTTTGGTATTGGTTTATTATAGATAAACCAGATCTACTACTAGCTAGTATTTGAATTTCACCAGCTAAAAACTCACTTAAATACGTGTCAATTCTTTGAGGTCCACATACTCTTATCCATTTCTCGAATGCATACTCCAGAGTCCATCCCGAATCAGCCTCTTCTTTAAAACGCTCTACTTCATGCAGCATCTTAGACAGTTCAAGCATTATTCGCTTTGCTGTTAAATACTCACCAAAACTTTTATGGGTAAACTCAAATGTTTCATCACTATTGTTGCCATCAAACTTTCTGAAATAAAATGCCATTAATAGGCGTATAACTCCTGACTCTGCATCTTTAGTAAACTCTTTGAAATAGCTATCAATGTTAGCCTTTTTACATTGTTCAGTAATTTGACTAACACTAGCCGTTCGCCCATTCTCATGCCAGACTGTTAGGGCAATTTCCTGTAAAATACGTATGAATTTTTTCTTATTTATACTGTCTACACTCTTGTGTATACCACTATCTGTATATTTGCGTTCATGTACAGAATTTAGTAGGTCAGCATATATTTCATTCAAATTAGTATCTTCTGAAAATACAATACCACCTTCTTTCAAGTAACTCAGTGATACAAGGTAGTTGAGTAATGGTTCAGTAGTAATAGGCTCTAAATGTTTAGTAGCTAATTCTTTTGGTAGATCATTGAATTTGAGACCTTTCAACTTAGCTAGTTTTTGCCACCACTCACTACGTTGGTCGTTCATTAATAATCCATTAGAATCACTGAAACCTTCTCTTTTTTCTTCATCAATATAATAAGGCAATAGATAGTAGACTGTTTTTGGTTTTTTAAGCTTGTGTTGTTGAGACTGAATAGACAATTCACGACCTGTAATAATTGCTTTCCAACGGACATTCTTTCTGTCTCTTAAGGCGTCTTGCACCTCAGTAATAAATCTATTTGATGCCTCTGTTACATTAGCACCACTTTGCATAGATAACTCATCTAGACCGTCGAAGATAAGTAGTAAGTTTTTCTCTTCAGTCATATCGGTTTGAGAAAGTATTAACTGATTATCAATGAACTTCTTAATAGCTTCTAATAGATAGTCGCTCAGATAAAAATGATGTAGAGGAATAAATAATATAGGTATATCTGACTGTGCAGATAGATTTGCAGCTAATATCTTAGCAAAAGAGGACTTCCCAGAACCAGGACCTCCACTTATAACTCTTAACGTATCATGCTCATTGTATTCACTCAGCCATTTCTGAATTTCATTTTCTAAATCACATACGATTTTATTCATGCTTCTAGTAGTACTAATGTCTATAGGTTCTATCAGATTTTGAGCAATTGCATTTTCATCCTGCTCCTTTGGTTCCATATAGTAAGCCCTTAAAGGAACATATATTTGTTTTAATCCGAACGCTTCATCAAACATGCGCTCGTTAACTTGTTGTTGTAGCCATGATCGATACTGCATGATACTTCTTTGTGTAGCGGTAGCTTTAGTAAAAGGTGTACTTAACTGGTCTATAATTAAAATATATTGAGAAGTATTTGTTGCCCACTCTTTATCAAGTGAGAAAGCAAATTGACTTTTGAGACGGCTATAAGTTGCCCTTGCTTGATACTTGTCAAGACCTAATTGCTGTAGCCATTCTATTAAAACAAACGCCAACTCATCTAATAAAGCTAAACTACGAGGCGCGTTAAAAAATTCATTGTCTATAATAACTTCTGATTCGTTGATTTTAGCTTCTATCTTAGTTGCAATATTTTCTATTGCCTCTTCGCTAAATTCACTACTGAATAAATCTTGGTTACTATTTAAAATTTCGCTAATAGCATGTGTTAAGGAGCGGACAAGGAGTAACCAAGCTAACTCTTCAACCTTTAGCTCAAGCTCTGTAGTCTTAGATATATCAAATAAACCCTTTACGATAGTTGCAGCACTACCTATTACGTTTCCAGTTACTCCTTGAGCAGTAGCTTGAACCGCTGTCTTAGATGCTTGAACAAAAAAGTCTTTTAAATCAAATTTGACGTTGCGGTTAAGCACACTGACAGGTTTACTTATAATAATTTCACTCATAGTGTATTTACTCAAATATTAGATAAAACTCGATTACGTTTGACTATTAATTTATATTTTTAAATATAACAGTTATCAATTTAATACGCTTGATTATTACTCTATCCCATCGCAATTTTGTCCAATTTAAGCTATTCTACCCTATCTAAATTATTCCACTTTTCTTATTAAAACCTTTACTCTTGAGCCAACTATGAACCGCACTGTAACATCTGACCATTCTACTAATAATCCTATCAACGCTATTGATAATGACCATGCTATTGATCATGTTATGGACAACAGCCTATATCAGCCACAACTCATCGAAGCCGCGCAACAAGCCAAATGGGCAAGCGATAAGCGTTACGAAGTCGGCAATGAGCCAAGCGATAAGCCAAGCCGCTATATGCTATCGATGTTCCCCTATCCAAGTGGCAAGCTGCATATGGGTCATGTGCGTAACTATACTATCTCTGACGTTCTGAGCCGTTATTACCGCCTTAAGGGCTTTGAAGTCATGCAACCCATGGGTTGGGATGGCTTTGGCCTGCCTGCTGAAAATGCAGCCATTGCCCATCAGATGTCCCCTGCAGCTTGGACTTATGCCAATATTGATAACATGCGCGCACAATTAAAGCTATTAGGCTTATCCGTTGATTGGTCACGCGAGCTGGCCACTTGTAATCCTGATTACTATCAGTGGGAGCAATGGCTGTTTCTACAATTGTACAAAAAAGGCTTAGTCTATAAAAAGCTCGCTACTGTCAACTGGGATCCTGTTGACAATACGGTATTGGCTAACGAACAAGTCATCGATGGTAAAGGCTGGCGTAGTGGCGCGCCCGTCGAGAAGCGCGATATTCCGATGTACTACTTCAACATTACTGACTATGCTGATGAGCTATTGGACGATTTGGATCAGCTAGAGGGTCACTGGCCCTCAGAAGTGTTGACCATGCAGCGCAATTGGATCGGTCGTAGCGCGGGGATGGAAGTACATTTCCCTTATGATCTCGAAGGTCAAGACAATACCTTAGATGTGTTTACGACTCGTCCTGATACTTTGATGGGCGTGACTTATGTGGCGGTCGCTGCTGAGCATCCATTAGCGCAGTATGCTGCTGAGCATGATGACGTCATCGCACAATTTTGTGCCTTGTGCAAAAAAGGCTCAGTTGCAGAAGCCGACTTGGCTAAAGCTGAAAAAATTGGCATGGATACAGGTCTTAAAGTGACGCATCCTTTAACGGGCGAAAAGGTCGCCGTTTGGGTCGCCAACTACGTGCTGATGAGCTATGGTTCAGGTGCGGTAATGGCAGTGCCTGCGCATGATGAGCGTGATTATGAGTTTGCGGTTAAATATAATCTGCCTATTAAACAAGTCATCGATATGCCAGCAGATTACGTTGAAACCGTAACTGCACAAGCCGCCGCTGATGGATCTGAGCCAAACCTCGCCTATACCGAGCGCAACACCTTAATCAATTCAGGTGAATTTGATGGGATGGACTTTGAGCAATCGTTTGCAGCAATGCTCGCAAAGCTTGAGCCATTAGAACTGGGTAATAAAAAGATTCAATATCGCCTGCGTGATTGGGGCGTCTCGCGCCAGCGCTATTGGGGCTGCCCTATTCCTATGGTTAACTGTGAGCATTGCGGCACAGTACCCGTTGAAGAGCAAGATCTGCCTGTAGTGCTACCGACTGATGTCGTTCCTGATGGTCGTGGTAATCCTCTCAAAAACATGCCAGCATTTGTCAATACCAGCTGTCCTAAGTGTGGTAACGCGGCTGAGCGCGAGACTGATACCTTTGATACTTTTGTAGAATCGAGCTGGTATTACGCCCGCTTTGCCAGCCCGCAAGACAACCAAAATATGGTCAATAAAGCGGCTGCCAATAAATGGCTACCTGTCGATCAGTATGTTGGTGGTGTTGAGCACGCGGTTATGCATCTGCTCTATGCGCGTTTCTTCCATAAGCTGATGCGCGATGAAGACTTAGTATCAGGCGATGAACCGTTTAAGAACTTGATGACTCAGGGCATGGTCTTAGCGGGCACTTTTTATCGTGTCAATAGCGATGGTAGTACCACTTATTACTTTGCAGATGATGTTGATATCGACTATAACGAGCGTGGTCAGCCAATCAAAGCCTTATTAAAGGCGGATGGGCAACCTGTCACTATCGGCAAAATTGAGAAAATGTCAAAGTCGAAGAACAACGGTGTCGATCCACAAACCACGATCGATCAATATGGTGCCGATACCGTTCGTCTTTATACTTTATTTACAGCTCCTGCTGATCAAACGCTTGAATGGTCAGATGATGCACTAAAAGGGCCTTATAACTTTGTCAAAAAAGTTTGGCGAATTGCAACTGAGCATATGCAGGCTTTGAGCGATGCTAGTTTTTCTCTTACTGCTATTAACAGTACGCCACTTGATACTACTGACTTGAGCAAAGCGGGTAAAGATTTGCGTCGTAAGACTCATGAGACTATCGCCAAGATTGATAATGACTTAGGCGAGCGTTTGGCGTTAAACACGCCTGTCTCAAGCTTAATGGAATTAGCTAATGAGCTGGCCAGCTTTAGTGCTGCTAGCAATCAAGACCTACAAGTGCAGCACGAAGCGCTCGTTGATCTATTAATTATGCTGTCAGTATACGCGCCTCACGTCGGCGAGCATTTGCTTGAAGCATTAGGGCTTGATACTCAAGCACTCAGTTATCCAAGTGTTGATACCAGCGCTTTAGTTCAAGATAGCATCACTATGATCGTACAAGTGAACGGTAAGATGCGCGGCAAAATGGAGGTCGCGCCTAATAGCGATCCTGAGCAGCTCAAAGCACAAGCTCGCAGCTTAGATAGCGTGGCTAAGTTTCTTACAGGCGAGATTAAAAAAGAGATCGTCGTACCCAATAAGCTCGTTAATATCGTAGTAGTGGGCTAAGCCCTTTTAGTATTAACGCTTTTATAAAATAAGGATAGCGGTTATGACATCTTACCCAAAGCATCAACGCTCACCAGTGGTCAATAAGTTAGCTACGGCAATAGTTGCAAGTTTGCCATTGCTCACCGTGTTAGGCTCAGCTGGTTTGCTCACAGGTTGCGGCTTCCATCTACGCGGATATGATGCTCCGATGCAGTTTGATGTGGCTAAGACTGCTATTCTTATTGAGGACAATCGTATCTCATTCCCGCTCAAATTGCCTTTGACTCGGCGCTTGCAAGCTCTAGGCGTCGATGTAGTTGACGGTATTAGCATGATTGAAAGCGCGGCCAACAGCAGTGTTAATAATACTACCGCTGAGCCGATTGCTACTATTAATATTAGCAACGTGCGTTTTAGAAATTATGAGCTGGTTGGGGTATTGACAGAGATTCGTCTGGTGTTGTCCGCTGATGTGACCTATACAACGGTGCAAAATGGTCAGCCTGTCACTTTGACCAATCCTATTCAAGTTGAGCGTAGCTATCAGTATAACGAAGCCTCAGTGAACACTGATGATCAACAAGGTGATCAGGTTCGTGATTGGCTATACGACAGCTTAGCCCGTCGTATTACTGATCAATATGTCGCGATAGGCTTGCCAAAAGTTAACCCTAATAGTACCTCATCGCCTTTATTAGAAAATTAATATCCTTTAAAGTTAATACTATTTAATATGCAAGAGTCCTTTAATCAAGCTTATCCCAAACTACTGCAACCCAATATTGCAATAGCGGGACTGTGGCTGGCGCATGGTGATGAGCCACTATTACAACAGTGGTTGATTGATGGCATGCGACCGCATTGGCGCGCGCAAAACTACGCCATCAAACGTATTGAGCTGATATCGATAAAGACTTGGCAAGAAGTCCTATCTGAGCTTAGTAGCCAATCCTTGTTCGATGATGCCAGTGCTCTAATCGTTACGGGTAATCATAAGCCTGACAAAGCCATCATTGCTGAGCTTGAACGTTTTGCTGTAGACGCACAAACAGGGGCACATAGTCACAGTCTATTGTGGCTCACGCCAAAGCAAGATAAACGTAGCCAATCCAGCAAATGGTTTGCGCTCTTTACTCAGTATGGGCATATCATTGATTGTAACTTATACGATGAGCGTCAGCGCCAGCAATTGCTACAAGTACAGGCGCAGCAATTTGGTCTGCGTCTATCGCTGGATGCTTGGCAGCTACTAATGTCACATACTGAGCACCACCTGCTTAGCGCTTATCAAACTCTATGGCGGCTCTCCTATCTATTTGCGCCGCAGCTCGCGGCCCTTAACTGTGAGCAGCCAAATGATAAAAATGAAAACGCTACTGTCAAAGAAGTCGCTTTAGATATTACTGACCTGCAAGCGGCTTTAGTCAGTGATGCGCAGTTTAGTGTTTTTGATTTATCCGATGCGATGCTCGCAGGTAACAGTCAGCAAGTTGCCAAGATTATATTTCAATTAAAAGCCACCGATGAACCAACCACTCTAGTGCTATGGGCAATAGCCAAAGATATGCGGCTGGTTATGGCGTTAATGGATGGTCAAGATGCGCAAGGATTAGGTATTTGGCGCAGTAAGCAAGGCCAGTACAGCCAAGCTTGCCGTCGCCAATCTACCGCTCAAACGGCCCAATGGCCTAATCTGCTTTACCGCTGCGACCAAGCTATTAAAGGATTAATTCGCCAGCCTGCATGGGAGTTGTTATTGCAAGCTGCTCTTGAGCTGTCGGGAAAGCGCTTATTTCCAGTTTGATAGCTTTTTGAGATATTAATTCAGAGCGACCTCTTAGTAAACCTCAAAAGATTTATTTTTTCCCTCTTAACCTTTCGCAAACTAATTGCCATTCCCTTTTTGACTTGAACGCTCTATCATAGTTAGACTTGATTTAACTGTGACTGGATTGTTGTGATGCGCAAAATGAATAAAAAATCCGCTATCAAATGGGGCGTTATCGCCTTAGTGGTAATAGCTTTAGCAATATTAGCCTACAGAACCTTTAAACCCAAAGAGATTACTCCCAACTATATTACCGCAATGGTCGAAATCGGTGATATCGAAAACAATGTTATGGCATCAGGTAAAGTCAAAGCGTTAAACACCGTTGATGTTGGTGCTCAAGTCTCAGGTGAAGTGACTCGGCTTTATGTTGAGGTGGGTGATGAGGTGCAGCAAGGAGACTTAATTGCGCAAATCGATCAAGTCACCCAAAATAACACTCTAAGTAATGAGCAGGCCACTTTAGAGCAAAGTGTTGCCGCTATTCAAAGCGCACAAGCAGAAGTGCTTAGCCGTCAAGCTAGTCTAAAGAGCGCACAAGCTGATCTTATTAGCCGTCAATCAGAGCTAAGACAAGCTCTAACAGACTTCGATCGTCTACAAGGATTGGTCGCAATCGACGCTATCTCAAAGCAAGAGTATGACACCCAAGCGACAAAAGTTGAAACGGCACAGGCAGCCGTCGCTAGTGCTCGCGCTGCTATTGATACAGCTAGGGCCGCTATTGCCACTGCGAATGCTAACGTCAATAGTCAACAAGCGGCACTACGAAAGTCTGAGACCAACGTCAGCACAGCAAAAGAAGACCTAAGCTACACCACTATTCGCGCGCCAATGTCAGGTACTGTAGTATCAGTGACGACCGAACAAGGCACCACAGTCAACGCTAATCAAACTGCGCCAACTATCGTCACTTTAGCGGATTTATCGACTGTTAGAATCAACGCGCAAATCTCTGAAGCAGACGTCATTAACGTACAAGCCAATATGCCTGTTTATTTTAATATCATCGGTAATCCTGATCAGAAGTTCGATTCTGTCCTAAAAGCTATCGAGCCCGCCCCTGAAACCATCAGCGATACTAGCTCTACTGATTCTGCTATCTACTATGTCGGCTATATCGAAGTACCTAATACGGATCGTCGTTTCCGTATCGATATGACCGCGCAAGTTTATATCATTATCAATGAGGCAAAAAATGCTTTATTGATTCCATCAGCCGCCCTGCAAGCCAGCAAACCTAATGGTTCAACTCGTAATACTAATACTAGTATTGATAAAGCGGATACCCCTGACAACTCAAAAACTGATACAAAAAGCACTCCAAAAAATGTCAAAAACAATGCAGCCACTGCTACGGTAAGAGTATTAAAGGCTGATGGTGAAATCGTCAATCAACCTGTTACAACAGGTATCAATAATCGCGTCAATGTACAAATTTTAAGTGGCTTAAGCGAGGGTGATGAAGTCATTCTAAGCGAAGCGAGCGCAGAAGGTAGTAGTAGAGGTGGTGGTGGTGGGCGTCCCTTTTAATCAAAGGCTTTAATGATAATTTGTAGACGTAGAGATGCATAGATTCAAAATTTTTATAATTTTGACCGATAGACTGATATAGGCAAACGCGCAGATGGATACCAAACCCTCTATTGTAAATACCGCAGCAGGTACTCCTTTGATGCAAGTAAAGGGACTGATCAAAGAGTTTAAAGCGGGCGAACAGACTATTCGCGTGCTACACGACATCGATTTGACCATTAATCAAGGTGAAATGGTCGCTATCATCGGTCAATCAGGCTCTGGCAAGTCTACTTTAATGAATATTTTGGGCTGCTTAGATCAGGCAAGCGCAGGCGAGTATAAAATTTTTGGTAAATCAGTGAGCAAGCTTGATGCCGATGAGCTTGCAAAACTACGTCGCGAGCACTTTGGCTTTATTTTTCAGCGCTATCATCTACTAGGCGATATCAGCGCGCAAGACAATGTCTCTGTGCCTGCCGTTTATGCAGGAATGGATGGGCAAGCTCGCAATGATCGCGCCGAGAAACTGCTTTCAGATTTGGGACTAGCAGACAAAATTCGTAATCGCCCTAATCAGCTCTCAGGTGGTCAGCAGCAACGGGTTTCTATTGCGCGGGCCTTGATGAACGGTGGCGATATCATTCTAGCTGATGAGCCAACGGGTGCGCTCGATAGTAAGTCTGGTGATGATGTGATGCAAATTTTGCATGATCTAAAGGCTCAAGGTCATACGATTATCATGGTTACTCATGATCCAAACCTAGCTGAACAAGCCGAACGCGTCATTGAACTCAAAGATGGGTACAAGATTGCGGATTATAAGACCGAGCACTACAATCCGATAAATGCTCAGCCCGAGCCGATTCTTGATCAGCATCGAAAAAGTGCGTTTGGCAGCTTTATTGATCGCCTATTTGAAGCTTTTAAGATGTCACTACTCGCCATGCGCGCACATAAGATGCGTACGCTTTTGACCATGCTAGGTATTATCATTGGTATTGCTTCGGTGGTCTCCGTGGTCGGGCTTGGTAAAGGCTCTCAAGAGCAAATCCTATCTAATATTAGCTCACTTGGCACCAATACTATTACCGTTACCGATGGTTATCCATTCGGTGATCCTAGGCGAAACTTCGGTGATGATAATTTGACACCCGATGATGCGCAAGCGGTCGCTGATCAGCCTTATGTCATTAGTGTCAGCCCGCAGCTCGATAGCAATATGAATGTACGCTACCGTAATGTACAAGAAGCGGCTAGTGTCAGCGGTGTCGGCAAAGACTATCTTAATGTCAGTGGCGAGAGCCTAGCCCAAGGTCAGGGTTTTGATGAGCAGAGTATTTTGCGCCGTACTCAAGACGTTATTATCGATAGTAATGCCCTACAGACTTTTTTTCCCGACAACCCTAACCCTATTGGTGAAGTCGTGCTTATCGGTAGTGTGCCTGGACGTATTATTGGTGTGCTTGAAGAAAACAATAGCGGCTTTAGAAATACCGATACACCAACCTTTTATATGCCCTACACTACTATGCTGTCAAGGCTGATAGGCGGTACTTATATTGAGAACTTCGTCGCGCTCATTGATAATAATATATCGTCTGCTGCCGCTGAATCCGCCATCTCAACCCTAATGATCAGCCGACATGGTACCGATGACTTTCGTATTCGTAACTCAGACTCTATTCGCGAGACCATAGAGTCAACAACGACTGCGTTAACTCTACTCATATCCTCGATCGCTATTATTGCCCTGATCGTTGGCGGTATTGGCGTCATGAACATTATGCTGGTATCGGTAACTGAGCGTACCAATGAAATTGGTGTCCGTATGGCAGTTGGCGCTCGTCAAAACGATATAATGCAACAGTTCTTGATAGAAGCGGTGCTAGTTTGTATTTTAGGAGGATTGTTAGGTATTGGTTTAGCTTTCGCGATTGGCGAGCTGATTAACCGAGTCGGCGGTGATAGCTTTCAAGTTATTTATTCAACAACTTCTATCGTTGCCGCTTTTGTCTGTTCGACGTTAATTGGTATTATCTTTGGATTCTTGCCAGCACGTAATGCTGCCAAACTTGATCCTGTTGAGGCTTTATCAAGAGATTAAACCAAACAACTCAGAATATAAAAAAGCATATACTAAGCATTTAGTAATTTTTACATAGAATTTACGTTTTTTTGGGTCTATAGGGTTGTATTTATCACAAGACTATATATAATGTGCTCTCACGTTTAGGGATAGAAATTATCTCGATGTGGATTAGAACTTACGTTTATTAGTTAAGTTGTAATGAATTATTCTTTCAGAGTTAAAAAAGCAATGCTTTTTTTAAATGCAAGACTTTTGGAAATCCTATTTAAAGGATTTCCCTTGCGAACCTAAAAACGTTCTATGAACGTTTTCTTGACGGTTCTCAGGGCCGATAGCTCAGTTGGTAGAGCAGTTGACTTTTAATCAATTGGTCCCGCGTTCGAGTCGCGGTCGGCCCACCATTTTAGTAGTATGCTTGTTAAGTATTTTGCCCTACTCGGTATTAGCTTAATGAGTTTAGTTGTAAGAAAATTCTATTTAAAGAATTTTCTCTTGCAGAGCTAAAAAAGCAGTGCTTTTTTTATACGCTCTTCAGGGCCGATAGCTCAGTTGGTAGAGCAGTTGACTTTTAATCAATTGGTCCCGCGTTCGAGTCGCGGTCGGCCCACCATATTTAGTAATAAGCTTAGAAAAACCCCGATAGCCTTTATAGGTTATCGGGGTTTTTATTGTTCTACTCGCTTATTGTCTAAACATTCGCTATCTATTGTTCTAATTAAGGCGTATCAACTCTCTTACGTGCGAATCTAATTTTTAGAATAGCAGTGCCTAGAATATTCTTTAACGAAGTTTTACGAGGCTCGTTCGGCGTTTTCTCTATCAATCGATCAAAGTCCTCATCGTAGATTTTAGCTCTCTTGTCATGTGCCAGTAATAAGCTCTCTGGCTGCAATGCTCTAATCTTGTTTAAAGAAGCCAGATAAGCATCAGGTAAAGTAATAAGATAAGGGGACACAAATCTATCTTTGATAACCAATATCAAATCCGCTGTATAGGCTTGCTTAGTCTGTGGGTGCCATAAGGATAAATCACGATCAGTATGTCCTGGTGTCTCTAGGATTATCCAATCTTCAAAATAGGGTACATAGTCACCATCTTGAACCTCACTATCAGCTTTTAAGATAGGGTTATACCAAACGTTAGTGACCGATTTACCTTGCCTATTAGCAACGTAATAAGTCAATCCCAAATCATTCAAATGTTCAACTCGACCCAAAATACCTTTATACCAAGGTTGTACAGATTTTGCAGTGACGATCTGACACCCTGTTCTTTGTTTTAATAGCTCTGCACCGCCTGCATGGTCAGGATGCATATGAGTGACCATAACCACTTTTAGCTGGCTGATGGGACGCTGCAAAACATCGGTGATGTAAGTCAATATTTTATCGACATCGCATCTGCATCCAGAATCTAGCAACAGTAATTTATCAGCATAAACAGCCATATAAGTGGTCTGAATATATCCTTCTATAGCAACTATATCTATTAAATCCATGACATTCCTTTATCTGCTACGACACTTTTAAAGATTTATAATGATTTATAATGATTTATGTACTGGCGCAAGAATGACCTTTGACTGCTACTTAAACTCTAATCTTGAAAGAACTACAGGCTTACAAGCCGATAGTGGTAATCATTATAGCGCCCCAAAATAGTTGGCACCTCACTTTCAGTGAACGGTTGTGTCTATTTTATCTTACAAAACTATAAGGTCTATTAAACGACCCTAGAATTTAGTTTTTATAAAGAACCCTGTTATGCTTATAGGATCTAATGAAAACATCATAAACGAGTTGTCTATGAATACCGTTGCAGAGATTGTCAGATTACCCAAAGAACCCTTCTTAGATATTTTTGCTAAGGGATTACTTTTAACAGTATTTACTATTGTTTTAACGGGGATCTCTATACAAGCAAAAGCGGGTGGTGGTGACTACTGTAGCTCTAATTTTTCATTGGATAATCGTAGCTATGCTGAGTGCCAAATCAATTTTCCGACCTTGGATACAGGCAATGATACACAAACCAATTTGTATTTATTACTCGCTGACAAAGGCTTGGTTGACTTTGACATCTCTGAATCGATTGGTCCAGAGCTCTATTATGGTCATGACTTTCCATTAAGTTTGCAGAGTTTAAAGCAGATAGCGGTGAATAAAGTCAAAAACCCGAATCAAGATTTTTTGGAGCAATCCGAAAAAAGTAACTATGCCGAGTATTGTAATAGCTTTTATACGGGTGAAAAGGCACTAGAAGAAGCTCTAAAACTTGATCCTAAACTGACACCTAAAGAGCGCTTGCAACTGATACAATTTCGCGGGGCTATTCGTAGCGAATGTATTGACTCATTCGGTTATGACACTCCATCAGTAGACACAACATCAACAAAGAGCACCCCTACCTTTCCATTGAAATGGTCTATCAACGCTCAGCCATACGCCGACTATATCCTAGCAACTCAACTGTTTTATTTAGGTAAAAAATCAGACTTTGATAGTGCCGATAATTTATACCGTGCCTTAATTGATCTCGAAACAGATAACAATGCAGGGCTAGCTTGGCTAGTCGATACTACTAACTACATGCTAATTCGTACGGGTATTAACCGTAGTTATCAGGATGGTATGGGAGACTACCGCTATAAAAGCGAGACTGTTAATCCGAGACTGTTTTTAAGCACTCAAGAGGCTATTGACACCTACCTTAGTCGCTTCAAAGATGGCCGCTATATTGCCTCAGCTCGCGGCTTACAGCGCAGATTATATTGGTTGTCAGGACAAGATAGTAAGTTAATTACTGAGATCGAATGGCAAATTAACCATCCAGACTCCCCCCTTTTTAATCTTGACAGTCGCTTATTGCCAGAAGAGATTGAACGAAGAGTTTTCTTTGCTGACTACGATAAACTCCTAGATATAAATAAATTTAACGATCCTATTTTACTCACCAGTTTTGCCTTGTATCGCCTAAGACCTACCGGCTCTTTTAATGCTATGCAACCTTTGACACTCACCGACCTCAAGCAGTTAAAACCCAAGTTCAAAGATCGTATGGATCTGTATCAGTATCTACTAGCGACCTATTACCTTGTGCAGAAAAACAATCCAAAACAAGCTTTGGACCATTTGCCAAAAGATGTATCAACCGATGTGCCAACGGGCAAAATGTCGTATTCAAGGTTTAGTCAGTATGTATTAAAGGCAAGAGCTTTGCAGGAGATGGGAGATATAAACGAAGCGAACGCCCTATGGCATCGCTTGCATCAATTGCCCAAACAACCGTTTCAAAACACCATAACTGAGCTTGCTTTAGCGCTGCAAGCGGATCAAAGCAATAATTATAGTAAACTGTTTGGCAATAACGCTACTATAAAGTCTCAAACTCTAAAAATGCGTATCATAAAGTATTCAGCTGATCCAGCGCTATTAAAACAAATCGCTGATAGCTCCTCAAACACTGATACTGTTGGTGCAGAAGCTCGCTACGCCCTACTGACCAAATCGCTACTGCATGGACGCTATAGCGACTTCTTAAATTATAAAAAAGACTATCTACCAAAAAATTCTAAAGAATATTTAGGTTATGATAGCGTCGATGAGACATTGCAGCATTTACCTTCATTCAGTGAGTTTAATTGGCAAGGTAAAAAGATAAGTCCTAATCTAATCTGCCAAGACTTAACTACGACCGTTACTCGCCTAAGCAAAAATCCAAAAGACAGACTACAACAAATATGCTTAACTGAATTTATGTACGATACAAGTATCTCCTACTATTTTGAGGATTACGACCAAGATTACCATACTGTTGCTCAAAGCGGCTCAAACTATCGCTATCCTTATTTGGGTGATATACCTAGTCGTTTTAAAGGTCAAACATTGAATCGATTGGACATCTATAAGTCTATATTTGCAAGCAATCGAGATGATGAGCTATCCGCTTATGCACTGCATCGTGCTATTGGCTGTTTTGCCAGTTCTGGTAATAACCAATGTAGCGATGAAGACGTAGATATGTCAGTGCGTAAAGCCTGGTTCAAACGTTTAAAATCGGACTTTAAAAATACCAGCTGGGCGCAAAATCAAAAATATTACTGGTAGATATAAAGGATTATTGATTTGAGCAAAAATCAGCAGAAACATAGAGGGTTGAGATTAGCTTTTATTGGCTTAGTTATACTGATAGCTGCGACTTTTATTTATCATCAAATCATGGACTCTCTACCAGCTCATCAGTCTAAAAACTCTGCACAAGCAACAGTAGTGGATAGTCATCTTGATAGTCTCAACAGTCTTAGTAGCGCTCAGTCTCCTGATATCACTCTTGTTAACGATGGTGCTATTAATAACAGTGCTATCAATAACGATGAAGTTATAAATCCTAAGGATTATGAGCAATTTTGGCTATGGACACCGCCCAAAGATGACTCAAAACTCAGACAAGCTCATACCTTATACCTCTTACAAGGTGAAATTAGTTCGCATAACGTGCCTTATTATCGTTTCAATACTGATACTGATGACACTGAGAATGAAGGTGTGACTGAAAATCGAAATGAAAGTAGAGTCCAGGCTACACTTGCAACACTGATACCTCAAGGTTTAGGCGTTCGCTCTTTGAGTGATAAAAAGATTTGGCTCGTCTATCGGGCGACCAGTCAAGAGTGGTCAGACGAAGTTATGGTGCAGGTTGTTGAGCGCTTAGAGAAATGGCAGCGGGCCGGCAATCAAGTCATGGGCATTCAAATAGACTATGACGCTCCGACCTATCGACTCGATAAATACGCACAACTGCTCAAGAGTATTCGTCAGCAGCTACCAGCGCAGTATCAATTGAGTGTAACGGGATTGCTAGATTGGTCAAACCAAGCAGACGATGCTCAATTTATTCAACTAAGTGACGCCATCGATGAGCTAGTTATACAAACCTATCAAGGCACAACAACTTTACCCAATTACGCTCGATATTTAAAAAAGTTAGAGAGTTTGCCGTTTGATTTTAAGGTAGGTATTATTGAGGGTGGTCAGTGGCAAGGCACAGCGTTTTTGGAAGACAATCCTCACTTTAAAGGTTATGTGGTATTTTTGCGCTAGCACGTGACAGCAACTTTTAACTTAATTAATTTCAGCATCAATACATAAAAAAACCAGCCATATTAATATGACTGGTTTTGAATTAAAACATTTAGTTAGCTATGCATTAAGCTCATTTAGGCCAAACTTAAGCCAAATCACGCACCTTTGGTTCACGCTCCCATAGACGAGTTTTGGCATTTTCAATAAAGCCATCAACATTATCAAGCGGGGTAACAAACGCATCTTTTTCAATGGGTAATTTGCTCAAGATATGCTCTTCAGTTGCAGGACAATAAGCGATAGCTTTGCAATGAGCATAAGCATCGGTAAACCAGTCTAATGCAGCACTGTCTTTGGCGAGTTTTTTAGCTGGTGGATGCATAATGATGCTTACAATAGCGTCAAACAGTACCGAAGGACCACCTGCTAGGCGTTCATCAGCTTGAATTCGTGTACCATCATCCAATGTCACTTCTTTATTAGGGGCGACAATCTTGACGCTGGCACCAGCAGCAATAGCTGCCTTTTCGAACTTCTCAACTTCACCATGGTTAGATCCTTCAGCTACCAAAATGCCTATTAATCTACCTTTTAAAGATTTAGGACTAATACCAATCGTTTGCACCGCTTTAGAAGTTGCCATGTCTACAATAGGTGCGGCAGATTCAGCAGCTTCAGGTAACTCCATACCCAATGCTGTGGCTACACGATTGGCCAAATCTTCATCTATATTAAGTAGATGACTAAGCGTACGAGTACGGACATGTGCGGTATCTACCTTACCCAGCTCAAACGCGTAAGCTGAAGCAATGTGAGCCTGTCCTACTGACGTCTGGCTACGATAGAACATACGTGGCTGACTGTAGTGATCGGCGAAGCTCTCAGCACGAATACGACCTTTGACGCCATCATCCATAGATTCGGCAAACGACTCAAAGCCCTTTTTGACACTTTCACGTGGACGATCTAGATCTAAGCTTTGTGGCTCATACAACACGCGAGTCTTTGGCACTTGCATCTGCATATGACCGTCTTGTTGATTATTAGCAAACGGACATTTTGGCGCGTTAATTGGAATCTGGGCAAAGTTTGGCGAACCCAAGCGCTTTAGTTGCGTGTCTAAGTAGCTAAACAGACGACCTTGTAGGAGCGGATCATTACTGAAATCGATACCAGGCGGCACATGCGATAGACAGTACGCAACTTGTTCTGTTTCTGCAAAGAAATTATCTACATTGCGGTTCAATACCATTTTACCAACTGTCTTTACAGGCACTAATTCTTCTGGAATGAGCTTAGTTGCATCTAAATGATCAAAGGGAAATTCATTTGCCTCTTCTTCAGTGAAGAGCTGAACCCCAAATTCCCACTCTGGATAATCTTGGTTATCGATTGCTTCATACAAGTCACGGCGATGATAATCAGGATCTGCGCCTGATATTTTGACCGCTTCATCCCAAGTCGTAGATTGTACGCCTAATACAGGCTTCCAATGAAAACGTACAAAGGTACTTTTACCATCGCTATTAAGCAGACGATAACTATGAATACCAAAGCCTTCCATCATGCGCAGGCTACGCGGTAGACCGCGATCACTCATCAGCCAAATCAAATTATGCATAGTCTCGGGACTCAATGAGACAAAGTCCCAAAAAGTATCATGAGCAGAGGCCGCTTGCGGGAAACCGCGATCCGGCTCAGGCTTTACCGCATGAACTAAATCTGGAAACTTCATCGCATCTTGAATAAAGAAAATCGGCATGTTATTGCCTACGATATCCCAGTTGCCCTCTTCAGTATAAATTTTTACCGCAAAACCGCGCACATCACGTGGGGTATCTTTTGAACCCTTATTACCAGCGACCGTAGAAAAGCGAGTAAATAGAGGCGTCTGCTTGCCTGTCTCAGTTAAGATTTTGGCTGTGGTATATTCTTCCAATGATTCAGTCAGCTCAAAATAGCCATGCGCTGCACTACCGCGAGCATGAACCACTCGCTCAGGAATACGCTCATGATCGAAATGATTAATCTTTTCACGCAACACAAAGTCCTCTAATAGCGTAGGACCACGCGGGCCAGCTTTCAAAGAGTTTTGATTGTCTGCGATAGCTACCCCTTGTTGAGTAGTGAGAACTTTGCCATCAGCATCTGCACGTTGATGAGTCTCACCACCGTTGCCACGCTCAGGATTCATGGTTAGAGCTGGGTCGGTATGATCAATATTATTTTTCATTATCCATCCTTGCTAGATTTTATGAGTTCAGTTTTAGAAATACTTTAAATTAACTCTAATTCTTTAAGTTTACTATAAGAGAAGAGATAAATAATATTACTCAAGAAACTCAATAAATTCATGACTATCCGTGTTGATATTTGGTTAAAGTTTGCACAAATAAAAAAGATTCTCAATAGTATTTTATCTTATGATATTATTTAGAGTAGATTTAGATATTAAAAGCATTATTAAATAGAACGGCTTGATCCAATTATCTTAATATAAATAGTGAGGTCAGTTATGTTTTCATTCATTCAACGTTTATCCAAAACCCCTTCTCAATCGATGCTAGCCAGCGCCTCTATTAGTGCAATGGTGTTACTTGTTAGTCAAACTGCGAGCGCCATTACCACACAGAACATTACTTATACTGTAGACAATCAAGCTTATGAAGGTTACTACGCCCGTGCTGATGTGCCTAATGCGCCTTTTATATTACTCATTCATGATTGGGATGGCGTCACTGACTATGAACGTAAGCGCGCTGATATGCTAGCTGAAGAGGGATACAATGTGCTAGCGGCTGATATGTTTGGCACAGGTGTCCGTCCGACTGCAATGGAAGATAAAAAACGCTTAACGGGAGCTTTATATGATGATCGTGCCAAAATGCGTCGATTGCTTGAAGCCGCATTGAATGTCGGACAGGATCAAGGTAATAACGTTCAAGAAGGTGTGACAATGGGCTACTGCTTCGGTGGTACGGTCGCGTTAGAGCTTGCGCGTGCAGGCTTTCCTCAAAAAGCCTTTGTGCCTTTTCATGGCGCCTTCGATATCCCCAAGGGTCAGAACTATGAGAATACTAAAGGCGAGATCTTAGTCTTCCATGGTACTGCTGACGAAGCTGTCTCTATGGAAAGCTTTATGACCCTTGGTAAGACACTTGAGGCGGCAAAAGTCCCTCATGAAATGGTCACTTATAGTGGCGCAAGACACGCCTATACGGTATTCGGTAGTGATAGATATGACGAGCGTGCAGATACGCGCTCATGGAAGCGCTATATGGACTTTTTATCTAGCGAATATAAATAAATATAGCCTAGACTAAGCAGAAATTTTATCCTTTATGTCGTCTATATATCATAAAAGTAGTAAAGCCCGTAATACCTTTGACTGGAATAAATGTTGTCTCGCTTGCTGGTTGCTTCGTGCTCCAGAGGCGGCGCAATTTTTATTTCAGTTATGCTATAACACCTATAAAGTAAATTCACTATAGGTTAAACACTTCAATAAAAGATAAGGAGTTCAGATATGCTGTTGAATAATGAGGTATTGCGTACCCGTGTCAGGTTGTTAGGATCATTTTTAGGAGAGGCGATTTCTCGTCAGTCTGGAGAAGATACTGTTAACACGATTGAAACTTTACGCAGCGGATTTATTCAGGAGCGCCGTGAACATAATCCCAAAAATAAACAACAGCTTATCGAACTTATTGCCTCTTTAGATAATCAAACTTTAAAAAATGTTATTCGTGCCTTTTCTATTTATTTCTTTTTAGCAAACTTAACGGAAGAAAACTACTTACGCGAGCAACGTCGTACACAACGTGCTGAGTCTAATCAAAGTTGGGAGGGCTCATTTCGCCATACCTTGCTGGAGTGCCGTGAGCGTAATATTGAGCCCAATCAGATCAAAGAGCTTATCGATCGATTGAAGTTCATGCCAGTGTTTACCGCGCATCCTACCGAAGCGCGTAGACGCACCACTATGAATATCTTACAGACGCTTTATCAACACAGCGATGCGCTAAATGATCTGCCTGAAGGAAGCCAGGCGTTCGAGCAAGCCAAGCAAAAAACGGCAGAGACTATTGATCTACTATGGTCATCAGATGAAGTTCGTACCCGCAAGCCTTTAGTTTATGACGAGATCAATAATGGTTTACATTACTTTGATGTCAGTTTATTTACCGCGATTCCCAAAGTTTATCGTAATATTAAAAATGCCATTGTCGATATCTATCCTGAATTGAGCGATTATCCTCTACCCGCTTTTGTGAGTTTCGGCTCTTGGATAGGTGGTGATCGGGATGGCAACCCTTTTGTCACTCACGAGACGACAGAAATGGCCGTATTAATGCATGCTAATGCGGTCTTACGTCACTATCAAGTTTTGCTAAAAAAACTACGCCGTAAGCTTGTGCATAGTGACACCATTGTCGATATTGCAGCAGATGTTTATGCTCGCATAGCAGACTATAGCGAGCTTGATAAAGAAGTATTCTCTTACAATATTGATGATTATGATAATGAACCTTATCGCCGTTTACTCTCAATAATTATTGCCAAAATCAAAGCCACTACTCTACATATTCAGAGCCAAGGTGCTGATCCTGAAGCTCAAAAGCGCGCCTATTCAACGCCGCAAGACTTTTTAGAAGACTTACGTCTTATTCGCGAAAGCGTTGCTAATCATGACAAAGCTCATTCCGATGGTGCCTTGCTGGATTTGATACGTCTAGTTAAAACTTGCGGCTTCCATCTAGCGGCACTTGATATTCGTCAAGATTCAGGCTATCACGGTGAGGTCATTGCTGATATTTTCGCCAATGCCTCAAACCTACCTGATTATACTCAGCTGAGCGAAACAGAACGTCAGGAATGGCTAACGCGCTTACTTAGTAATCCTGGTACGCCACTTATTTACAGCGATAATCTAACGGATCAGACTCGCGAGCAGCTAGCCTTGATGCAGTCGGTAGCAAAATTACGAAAATTAGTGGGTGAGGATACCTTTGGCAGCTACGTGATCTCCATGACTAATAATGCTAGTCAGCTGTTAGAAGTGCTATTACTCATGCGGTTTGCA
This sequence comes from Psychrobacter sp. M13, assembly GCF_030718935.1. Classification (NCBI taxonomy): domain Bacteria; kingdom Pseudomonadati; phylum Pseudomonadota; class Gammaproteobacteria; order Moraxellales; family Moraxellaceae; genus Psychrobacter; species Psychrobacter sp. M13. Next base: position 749,831 of record NZ_CP132194.1, on the reverse strand, counting down.
GGATTATCTGGCATCACAGACGAAGGTCATATGTTTGCCGCTTTACCTGTTGCGCCGCTATTTGAGACTATTGATGATCTAAAAAATATCGATAAGATCATGCCGACGATTTTAGATAATCCGCTCTATCGTCAGTTGCTTGAGCACTCAGGAAACTTGCAAGAAATTATGCTTGGCTACTCAGACTCTTCTAAAGATGGTGGTATTATCACCTCAGCTTGGCAGCTCTATAGCGCTCAGCAGACCATCACTAGCATTGCCCATCAATATGGCATCACGACTCGCCTTTTCCATGGTCGAGGTGGTTCAGTCAGTCGTGGTGGTGGCTCCACCCATAAAGCTATCGCTGCGCAGCCTGCTGGCACTTTAATGGGACAAATCAAATTCACTGAACAAGGTGAAGTACTTTATGCCAAATATGCCAATCCAGATACAGCAGTATTTGAGCTAACGATGGGAATTACTGGCGCTCTCAAAGCCAGCTCTTCAAGGTTTATTGATCAGCCTAGCCAACTAGAAGATTACGAAGCGCTTTTTACGCGTTTAGCTGACGCAGGCGAAGCTCAGTATCGAGAGCTTACCGATAATACCGAAGGATTTTATAAATTTTATTCTCAAGCAACGCCCGTTCAAGAGATTTCTTTATTAAATATTGGCTCCCGTCCTGCCCATCGCAAAAAAGGCCTGCCAAGCAAATCCACTATCCGTGCGATACCTTGGGTCTTTGGGTGGTCATTGGCACGTTTTACGCTACCCGCTTGGTATGGCGTCGGCAGTGCTTTGGATAGCGTCAAACAGGATGAAGCTCTAATGCAGGAGATGAATGAGAACTGGCCATTCTTTACTGTCTTTATGAGTAATATTGAGATGGCTTTTACTAAATGTGAGATAGATATTGCTCAGGCTTATAGTCTGTTATGTGAGGATGAGCTGCTGCGCGAGCAAGTGATGCAAAAAGTCATCAATGAGCACGAGCTAACTTCTACTGGCTTGAATTCACTACTCAATCAACAAACGCTACTTTCTAATCAACAAGAGCTAGCCGCCTCATTAAAATGGCGTAATGCTTATTTGGATCCGATAAACTATATTCAAATCGAGCTACTGAAGCGGATGCGTGAGCAAGATACTTCTGACACTGATAATAATGATAGACTCGCGGTAGAAGACCCCTTAATTCGCAGTATTAATGCTTTAGCAGCGGGCTTACGTAATACGGGCTAGGGTTCTAAATTCAAATAACCGCTTACTATAAAAGGTAGCGGTTATTTTTTAAAGACCAATATTTGATTGTTTGCTGGCATCTGATATTCATTTTCTAAGGTTAAATGATGCTGCTTTGCTAAGGCAGTAATGTCTTCTTTATTACGAATGCCACTGCTAGGTTCGCGCTGTCTTAATGAAAAATCAAAACTTTGATTACTGGCGCTAGTATATAAACCGTTTTCATTAAAAGGCCCGTATATAATCAACTTACCGTCTATGGGTAGCGCCTCCCCAACCAATTTAAACAAGCGTTCAACCAAAGACCAAGCAATAATGTGTAAGGTATTAGCGCTAAAGACTGCGTCGAATGGTTTACTGCTTTTATAGGCAGGCATAGTATCTGTTATCAAATCAAACGCTAATGGCGCGTGTAAATTCGGTGCAGGATAGCTATTATGCCAAGCTTGAATGACCTGATGGTTATTAATAACATCACTCGTTTGCCACTGCAAATGCGATAATCTTGGCGCAAAATATACGCTATGCTGACCCGTTCCCGAGCCTACTTCTAACACATGCGAACGTCCTGCGAGCTCTTTTTCTAACACTTCAAGAATAGCTTGCTTATTATTTTCACAGGCTTGCGAACAAGGTAGATGAGTGTTCAAGCTCTTAAAGTTATTATCATGGCTTCTCATAGAATAGACCTTTGTCACTTATGCAAACATAAAATATTTGGCTTTGAAGTAAAATTATTAATAAATTCCCGCTTCTACACCAGCAGCAAGAGTCATGGCTAACTCTTCGACTTGCTCAGTGAATACTTCTTGCCAATCCCCTTTTAAGATTAAAGTTTCTTGAACTTGGTTCCAACGCAATCCTGTGATAATCGTTTTCATAGCCAGTTTGGTACCTGTACCATCGAATCCTGCTCGTATATAAAGCGCAAACGGCATGCCTTGTTTGTGCTCTAACACTGGATAATAACAGCGATCAAAAAAGTCCTTGGTCAATCCTGCCATATAGGACAAATTTTCAGTCGTCCCCAGTAATAAAGCATCCGCTGTTAGCACATCTTCTGGATACGTATCCTGTGGCGACTTCATTATCACATTAATATCGAGGTCAGGATGATTAGCACCATTAAAAGCGGTCTGTGCTAGCTTTTTAGTATTTGGCGATGGTGCATGAGCAACGATAAGCAAGGTTTTGGTGGTCATACTTTTAATCGTCATACTAAGACTCATCAGCACATTTTATAGTGATATTTTGAATGATATCAGGATGGATGCTCTTAGCTACTGGGCAAGTGAGCGCCGTGTTATAGAATATTTTTTGCGTCTTATCATCAAGCGCTTGATTAAAGGTGATAGCGACATGCACTTCACTCACGCGTCTAGGATCAGCTGACATTACTTTAGTCACTTCAGCGGTAGTGCCTGTGACATCAATCTCCATGTCAGCCGCTTTGATACCGATGATAGTCAGCATACAACTGGCTAAGCTAGTCGCTAATAGATCAGTTGGCGAAAACGCCTCACCTTTACCATGATTATCGACAGGTGCATCCGTTATAATCTCGTTAGCTGATTGCAAGTGTACCGCTGTGGTACGCAGTTCGCCTTGATAAGTTACTTTTGAAGTGGTCATAGGACTCTCTTTAATGATTATAGTTGTCTAAAATTTATCTTTAATAAACTTCAGGTTAACATAATACTAGCTAGTAATAGTTTCAGAATGTTTGATTATAGTTTGCTTAAAACAATACTTCTATAGTGAGATAGCATTGCTGATTGTCAATAAGGTTAAAGCTATTTATATTACATTTTATTGAACGACACTTTGAGCTAGCTAAGCTGTACAGCCTATTTACAGATTATGTTATTCTACACGAAGTAAACTATCCTAGTTTTAGCAAAAATTTTAGCTACTTCTAATTAAGCAGTTAACCCAGAACCATATATTTCAAATAGGCATCAAACATGTTTATAAAAGAACGTTTTTTCTATTTATCCTTTTTTACTGTAATGCTTATGTTCTGTAGTAATGCGCAAGCTGAAACTTATGAAGATAAGATCGAAGTGAAAGTATTTATCGCCGCGATGTTTGAAATTGGTGAAAACAGTGGAGATAAAGCCGGCGAATTTCAGCATTGGTATAATCGATATTTTGCAGACAGTAAACCCATAAAAGTAGAAGGTGCTCACAGCCCAGTCTACTGCAACTCTGAAGGCGTTTGTGGATCAGTATTAGGCATGGGTAAAGTAGGATCTTCAGCATCTGTGCAAGCAATAACACTCTCTCCTAAATTTGACTTTGCAAAGAGTTATTTCATTCTAAGCGGCGTCGCAGGCACCCCACCTAATAAAGGCACTATAGGAGATGTAAGCTGGGCATCTTGGCTGGTGGATTATGATTTAGGTCATCGCTGGAAAGCAGAAGAAGGTGAAAAAGGTGCGCCTACTTTTACGCCTCGTAAAGGTTATGAAGACATTCGTCGCTATCAACTCAACCCTGAATTACTTAAGTGGAATCTACATTTGAGTGAGTCCGTTTCTTTGAAAGACTCAAAAGAAGCTAATGCTTATCGAATGAGATATCCAAATGCTGAAGCAAGACGTAGTCCAGCCGTAACGGTAGGAACTCATATGACAGGAGATACGTTTTTTCATGGTCCCGGCTTGTCAAAACAAGCTCAATACATCACTGAGCTGTATGAAACAGATGATTACGTGATCACTGAAATGGAAGCCGCTGCAATAGCGCAAGTACTAGATAGAACTGTAGGAACTGAACGCATAATGAGCTTACGTGGTGCGGTGAACTTTGACCAAGGTCATCCAAACGAGACTACTCTTCAACATCTAGACCCAGCTCCAGGAGAAACAGCTGGTGGCTTTTCAGAAACAGTGGAGAATATAGTATTGGTAGGATCAGAAACTGTCGATCATATCGTTAATAACTGGAACGTTTGGGAAAACGGCGTGCCAAAACTTGAGCAAAAATAAAACCTGAAATAGGTATTAATCAGTACAATAATCAATCACTGACTATCGATTATTAACTTCTGAAATGAGCTTTAAGCTCATTTCAGAAGTGATAAAAATTATAGTTAAAGTACATATCTACTTAACAACTTTACCAGCTAAGTAGTCATACTCTATTTCAATTGCATCACCTTGTTTAGGTAAGCTATTACCATAAAATACAAGTGAAATATCGTTTTTGCCATATATAATATCAAACCCATTTTGATGGCTAATATCTCGGGTGAGTGCCTTACCTGCTACCATTACCTTCACTGAAGAAGGTATCGGAGCATACTGCAATTTAAAGTTACTGGCCAGTCCTGTTGCAGTTTCCAAAATCTTATCAAACATAACGGTCCAATCTGTAGAATCTGCACAGATAGATGCTGAGCTACCGCCTGTCAATTTAGCAATTTCGCTAAAGTGTGCACCACCTGCAGCACTGCCACCTTGACCATTACAGCTATAATCCCCATTTGCATTCAAGTTAACGTTACTACTAAACGTTGGCTTTAAAATCGAGCCAGTACCTGCAATGGCAAAATAAGTAGCACCTGTATTGGTAAAGTACTGTTTATAATCTTCAAAGTCACGGGAAACATAACTAGAGCTACCACTAGCACTCGGACGAGAAGAATTAACCGTTTCATTTTCAGGCTCATCAGAGACAAACACAACCAAGTTTTTCGCATTGGGTCGATCAAAGCCTGTTAGACTAACTTCTCTAGTACAATAGAATCCAGTTTCATTACCAGAATCACTAGTGCCTGGTGATGCTAGAACACGCCACTTTGCAAGCGCATCAGGCGTATTACTATCGATGAAGCTTTCACCTGCCGTTGTCTGACGCAAAGACGTACAGCTATAGCGGGTGTTATCATTACCTTGAGTATTCACTGCTAAGCGATAATCCAATCCTGCAGTATTCAACGTAGTAAAAAACTGCTCTGCCCCATTTGCAAGATTCTGCTGCTCTTGACTCATAGAGCCAGATGCGTCGATCGACCAAAGGATATCTACTCCACCTGCACTAGCCTCAGTCTGCTTAAACGTCTCTTTAGAGGCAACAGTAGTTAACACACGGCTTGAAGTTAATGCAGCAGCGTTACTAAGATCGTTATACTTAGCTGCTACCGCTTTTGCATCTTCAGCTAAGTTTGCACCAGCCCATAAGAAAACATTACCCTGATCTTCCCAAAAAGCTAAATTCAAGCGGATTTTATCGCCAAAGTCTGTGCCACTTGACATCATATTGGCTGGTAATACACCATCATTAATCGCTTTTAGCACCAGATTTCTGATATTACTAGCACTCTGAGTAGTATTGGTAAAATTGACACTTAAAGTAGCTTGAACTACCGAAGACTGCGCATTTAGTGACGATTGATTCACTAATATATTAACATCTGCACCTTCATCCTTAAGTATCTGCTCGATGAGTGCAAGATAAGCATCCGCTTGAGAGCGCAGTGTGGAGGAGGCAACCTTGCTACTAACTTCGGTCGCATAAATAGCTGTAGATACTTTAGGTGCAAGAAAAGGTAGCTTTAAGCCTAAAGCTGCATAACTAGCTGCTATAGTGCCATCATCTAACAACACTACACCAGTATTATCAGTAAGAGAGGTCTTACCAAATTTATCTTTAGCAATATCACCGTAGACAGCTATATTCCCACCCACATATGCAGCTTTTGTTTCAGTGGGAATCGTTATACCATCATCGACAGGTGACGAGTCATTATCATTATCATCATCACAACCTAATAAAGCAACTGCCATAATGCAGCTGCATAACAGCTTTAATTTAGTGTTAGTTTTCATCTTTAGTTCCTCTTTATAATATATGAATATAATAAATTACTAAACATGACTATTAATTAAACTAATTAGTAATGTTGTTTTTATAATATAACAAATAGAGACCTGTTAGTAAATATATGTGGATTAAAGAATATAAATTGATTTTAATATACTTGTAACTAAAAGTTAATTGCAGCCAATATTAATCTAATCAATAACTATAAAATTTTGATAGATTTAGATTTAATAAATGAAGATAGGTAGCATAAAAATTCTAGCTAACAAAACTACAGCCAAAGAAAAGCCCCCAACGAATTAACGTTGGGGGCTTTATCTAGGAATAGAGAGCTGACGATGACCTACTCTCACATGGCCGGAGCCACACTACCATTGGCGCTAAGACGTTTCACTTCTGAGTTCGAGAAGGGATCAGGTGGTTCCGTCTTGCTATTGTCGTCAGCAAAGGGGGTTAGATATGAGTCTGTTTGTTTTACTTATTGACTAAGTATCACTATCCTAACTGAATCAAGGATAAGGTGATATCGATATAATGCTTTATATACAAAACCACTTGGGTGTTGTATGGTCAAGCCAAACGAGCAATTAGTACAGGTTAGCTACACACATCGCTGTGCTTCCACACCCTGCCTATCAACGTCGTAGTCTTCAACGGCTCTTTAGGGAAATCTTATCTTGAGGTGGGCTTCCCGCTTAGATGCTTTCAGCGGTTATCCCATCCGAACGTAGCTACCGGGCAATGCCATTGGCATGACAACCCGAACACCAGTGGTTCGTCCACTCTGGTCCTCTCGTACTAGGAGCAGCTCCTCTCAAATTTCCAACGCCCACGGTAGATAGGGACCGAACTGTCTCACGACGTTCTAAACCCAGCTCGCGTACCTCTTTAAATGGCGAACAGCCATACCCTTAGGACCTGCTTCAGCCCTAGGATGAGATGAGCCGACATCGAGGTGCCAAACACCGCCGTCGATATGAACTCTTGGGCGGTATCAGCCTGTTATCCCCAGAGTACCTTTTATCCGTTGAGCGATGGCCCTTCCATACAGAACCACCGGATCACTAAGACCTACTTTCGTACCTGCTCGACTTGTGGGTCTCGCAGTTAAGCGCGCTTTTGCCTTTATACTCTACGACCGATTTCCGACCGGTCTGAGCGCACCTTCGTACTCCTCCGTTACTCTTTAGGAGGAGACCGCCCCAGTCAAACTACCCACCATACATTGTCCTCGGTACTGTTATACCTGAGTTAGAACCCCAACATGACCAGGGTGGTATTTCAAGATTGGCTCCACCAACACTAGCGTGCTGGCTTCAAAGCCTCCCACCTATCCTGCACAAGTCAGGTCAAAGTTCAATGTAAAGCTGTAGTAAAGGTTCACGGGGTCTTTCCGTCTAGCCGCGGGTACACAGCATCTTCACTGCGATTTCGATTTCACTGAGTCTCTGCTGGAGACAGCGCTGCCATCATTATGCCATTCGTGCAGGTCGGAACTTACCCGACAAGGAATTTCGCTACCTTAGGACCGTTATAGTTACGGCCGCCGTTTACTGGGGCTTCGATCAAGAGCTTCGCTTACGCTAACCCCATCAATTAACCTTCCAGCACCGGGCAGGCATCACACCCTATACGTCCACTTTCGTGTTTGCAGAGTGCTGTGTTTTTAATAAACAGTTGCAGCAGCCTGGTATCTGCGACTGCCAACAGCTCAAGGAGCGTGTCCTATCACCATCAGCAGCGTACCTTCTCCCGAAGTTACGGTACCATTTTGCCTAGTTCCTTCAGCAGAGTTCTCTCAAGCGCCTTGGTATTCTCTACCTGATCACCTGTGTCGGTTTAGGGTACGATTCGTTTATAACTATTGCTTAGAAGCTTTTCCTGGAAGCATGGTATTTGCCACTTCACTGTACAAGTACAGCTTGCTATCAGATCTCAGCCTTGTTGTAGCCCGGATTTACCTAAGCCACAAGCCTACATCCTTTCACCTGGACAACCAACGCCAGGCTGACATAACCTTCTCCGTCCCTCCATCGCATTATAAACAAGTATCGGAATATTAACCGATTTCCCATCGACTACGCCTTTCGGCCTCGCCTTAGGGGTCGACTCACCCAGCCCCGATTAACGTTGGACTGGAACCCTTGATCTTCCGGCGTGCGAGCTTTTCACTCGCATTATCGTTACTCACGTCAGCATTCGCTCTTGTGATACCTCCAGCATGCCTTACGACACACCTTCACAGGCTTACACAACGCTCCCCTACCACTTGAAAACAAATTCAAATCCGCAGCTTCGGCTCCTAGTTTGAGCCCCGTTACATCTTCCGCGCGGGCCGACTCGACTAGTGAGCTATTACGCTTTCTTTAAAGGATGGCTGCTTCTAAGCCAACCTCCTAGCTGTCTATGCCTTCCCACCTCGTTTCCCACTTAACTAGGAATTTGGGGCCTTAGCTGGCGGTCTGGGTTGTTTCCCTCTCCACAATGGACGTTAGCACCCACTGTGTGTCTCCCGGATATCACTCATCGGTATTCGGAGTTTGCATCGGTTTGGTAAGTCGGTATGACCCCCTAGCCGAAACAGTGCTCTACCCCCAATGGTGTTCGTCCGAGGCGCTACCTAAATAGCTTTCGGGGAGAACCAGCTATCACCGAGTTTGATTAGCCTTTCACCCCTATCCACAAGTCATCCCCTGGCTTTTCAACGACAGTGGGTTCGGTCCTCCGGTGTCTGTTACGACACTTTCAACCTGCTCATGGATAGATCACTCGGTTTCGGGTCTATGCCCTGCAACTAATTCGCCCTATTAAGACTCGGTTTCCCTACGGCTCCCCTAAATGGTTAACCTCGCTACAGAACATAAGTCGCTGACCCATTATACAAAAGGTACGCAGTCACTCCAATAAATTGAAGCTCCTACTGCTTGTACGCACACGGTTTCAGGTTCTATTTCACTCCCCTCACAGGGGTTCTTTTCGCCTTTCCCTCACGGTACTGGTTCACTATCGGTCAGTCAGGAGTATTTAGCCTTGGAGGATGGTCCCCCCATCTTCAAACAGGATTTCTCGTGTCCCGCTCTACTTAATATGTCATCTCTAGAATTTAAAATACAGGACTATCACCTACTACGGTCAGCTTTCCCACGCTGTTCTTCTATTCTAGAAACAATCGGCTTCTCCCCGTTCGCTCGCCGCTACTTGGGGAATCTCATTTGATGTCTTTTCCTAAGGGTACTGAGATGTTTCACTTCCCCTCGTTCGCTTCCCATACAAGTATGGAATACCTATCTTATGATAGGTGGGTTTCCCCATTCAGAAATCTCCGGATCACAGGATATTGCCGCCTCCCCGAAGCTTATCGCAGGCTGTCACGTCTTTCATCGCCTCTGACTGCCAAGGCATCCACCATGTGCGCTTAATTACTTGACCATACAACCCCAAAGGGTCTTTGTCAGCAATTATAACGATATCACCTAATTTATACGCTTGATTCAGTTCTCTTTACTTTTTTAATAACCCACCCCTGGGATAACAACTGATGTCGTTAAGAGGTGAGTTATTAAGGTTAGAAAGAAACGCGTGAACACGCTCTTTCTAACCCAGACTCATATCTATGTTTTTAAATAGTTCCTACGCTCTCGTCGAGTCGTAAGCTCTGTATAAAACAGAAAGAAATAATCAATCTTACCCTCAGGTAAGGTGAATCATTTGTTTCTATTTATACTCATTGTCTATATTAGCATTTATTAATGTATGGTGGAGCCAAACGGAGTCGAACCGTTGACCTCCTGCGTGCAAGGCAGGCGCTCTACCAACTGAGCTATGGCCCCGTAATAAAATGGTAGGCCTGGGCAGACTTGAACTGCCGACCCCCGCGTTATCAACACGGTGCTCTAACCAGCTGAGCTACAGGCCTGTAAGAGGCATATACCTCATGCTAATATTTAAGCTAACTAAAGAACAACTTGTTGTGAATTCTTGCCAAGTGGATGCGTCTATAAGGAGGTGATCCAGCCGCAGGTTCCCCTACGGCTACCTTGTTACGACTTCACCCCAGTCATCAACCACACCGTGGTGAGCGCCTCCCCTAAGGTTAGGCTACCCACTTCTGGTGCAATCAACTCCCATGGTGTGACGGGCGGTGTGTACAAGGCCCGGGAACGTATTCACCGCGGCATTCTGATCCGCGATTACTAGCGATTCCTACTTCATGGAGTCGAGTTGCAGACTCCAATCTGGACTACGATAGGCTTTTTGAGATTCGCATCACATCGCTGTGTAGCTGCCCTCTGTACCTACCATTGTAGCACGTGTGTAGCCCTGGTCGTAAGGGCCATGATGACTTGACGTCGTCCCCGCCTTCCTCCAGTTTGTCACTGGCAGTATCCTTAGAGTTCCCGGCTTAACCCGCTGGTAACTAAGGACAAGGGTTGCGCTCGTTGCGGGACTTAACCCAACATCTCACGACACGAGCTGACGACAGCCATGCAGCACCTGTATTCTAATTCCCGAAGGCACTCCCGCATCTCTGCAGGATTCTAGATATGTCAAGACCAGGTAAGGTTCTTCGCGTTGCATCGAATTAAACCACATGCTCCACCGCTTGTGCGGGCCCCCGTCAATTCATTTGAGTTTTAACCTTGCGGCCGTACTCCCCAGGCGGTCTACTTATTGCGTTAGCTGCGTCACTAAGTCCTCAAGGGACCCAACGACTAGTAGACATCGTTTACGGCGTGGACTACCAGGGTATCTAATCCTGTTTGCTACCCACGCTTTCGAGCCTCAGTGTCAGTATTATGCCAGAAGGCTGCCTTCGCCATCGGTATTCCTCCAGATCTCTACGCATTTCACCGCTACACCTGGAATTCTACCTTCCTCTCACATACTCTAGCACGACAGTTTCAGATGCAGTTCCCAGGTTGAGCCCGGGGATTTCACATCTGACTTATCGAGCCACCTACGCTCCCTTTACGCCCAGTAATTCCGATTAACGCTTGCACCCTCTGTATTACCGCGGCTGCTGGCACAGAGTTAGCCGGTGCTTATTCTGCAGCTAATGTCATCGCATATGGGTATTAACCATATGGTCTTCTTCACTGCTTAAAGTGCTTTACAACCAAAAGGCCTTCTTCACACACGCGGCATGGCTGGATCAGGGTTGCCCCCATTGTCCAATATTCCCCACTGCTGCCTCCCGTAGGAGTCCGGGCCGTGTCTCAGTCCCGGTGTGGCTGATCATCCTCTCAGACCAGCTACAGATCGTCGCCATGGTAGGCCTTTACCCCACCATCTAGCTAATCCGACTTAGGCTCATCTAATAGCGAGAGCAACAAGTTGCCCCCTTTCTCCCGTAGGTCGTATGCGGTATTAATACGAGTTTCCCCGTGCTATCCCCCACTACTAGGTAGATTCCTAAGTATTACTCACCCGTCCGCCGCTCGACGCCTACTAGCAAGCTAGTATCGTTTCCGCTCGACTTGCATGTGTTAAGCCTGCCGCCAGCGTTCAATCTGAGCCATGATCAAACTCTTCAGTTTAATCTTGCTATGTAACCCTTTAAAGAGGTTACTAAACTTGGCTCATCTATTCTGGCAAAATCGCTAAAAATTATGTTCGTAATGAATTAACTTTGAGTTTTTCTGCTGTCTTAGATGATAAATTTTTATAGTTAGAATCAACTCCGAAAAGAAGTCTCAACCAACTTTATTTATGCATCCTGACTCAGCAAAAATCCACACAAGTTGTTCTTTAGTTAAGCTTTTAAATAGTAACCACTTCTGTCGTCCAGTAAGTAGTTTGTATCAGTATTCTTGTCTGGCTATTCGGCTCTAAACCATGTGGCTTATGCTGTTTAGCGAGCTGACTATCATAACACAATCGATAAGTCTGTCAAGCTTTTATTTTATTTCTTTATAATTTGTTTCATCCGATTTGCTGTCATTATCACTAATATCTCTTAGTGTTTAACTTCTAGCTCGTCTTGATGAGGTGCGTATTATAGACGCTTTAATTATGTTGTCAAGAGTTTATTTTATTTAGTTTGAATGTTTTTATCATGCTACCTAGATAGTTGGTTTTAACATTCAATCTATCGGCTGATTGGTTAATAGCTTCGCTATTAATAGTAAGTGGTAAACCACTTTCCCAATCCGCCTTCCCTCTCGACTGGGTGGCATTATACGCAGTTCTGGATGAGGGTCAAGCTTAGTTTAAGGTTTATTTTTATTTAATTTAACTGCGCTTTATTAGTGTAGTTTTATCAAGGGCTTAGCTTTAAGTTTTATTTCCTACTACGCGTGCTTTTAGCTGTGGCTGCTTTGCCACTCATTCAATTTAGCATAGAAGCTATAATTAATTAGCATGAAAGCTATAATTAAAGCTATTAAGCCTACTGTAATAGTAGGCTTAATATTTCTTTTGAGATCAAATTTTGGAAGTTCATTAAAGTTATCGCCAAAAGCGACTGTTTTACTATGCTTTTATTAGCTACCTGCTTTTGCCTTCACAGTAGTTACAATACCTGATAACGCATAAATAATGCCAATAGCAAGGATACCAACTGGGATATCGTAAATAGCGATACTTAGCACTAATACTGCAACAATTAAAGCCACAAAAGGTACTTTCTTTTTATCAAACTCTTTAAAGCTATAGTATTTGACATTGCTGACCATGAGCAAACCACATATTACCACCCAAGCAGCAAACAAACCCATTATCAAACCATCATATTGACCAACCCATTGACGGTGATCGATTGCGACCATTACCGCAGAAGTAACCAAAATAGCTGCTAATGGACTGGCTAAACCGACAAAGTACTTCTTATCAACGATACCAACCTGCACATTAAAGCGAGCTAAACGAAAAGCGCCACAAGCGGTAAATACAAAAGCACAGCCGAGGCCAATACGACCTAAAGGTTGTAACGCAAAGCTATAAATCAAAATCGCAGGTGCAATCCCAAAAGCGAGCATATCAGCTAATGAGTCATACTGCTCGCCAAATGGGCTCTGCGCATTGAGCATGCGTGCGACACGTCCATCTGCACCATCCAAGATAGCCGATAAAAATATAGCCAATGCCGCCTTATAAAATTCGCCACTGGTGCTAGCTAAGATCGAATAAAACCCTGATAGTAACGATAAAGTGGTAATCAAATTAGGCGCTAAATAGACCCCACGGCTGACGACTTGCTCACCCTCAGCAACTTCTGCTTCAATAACTTCAAAAGTTAGCCCATCATAGTTATCATTATCCGCTAAGCGTATATTGAAATCGTGCTCATCTATAAAGGGTGGCTGAGTTGCCGCGTTATCACTAATATTATTTAGCTTATCGTTGGGTGATAGCTCAGCACCTTGCTTATCAATCAATTTTTTATCAGTGACTTGTTTATCAGTGCTCGTGTCAGTGCTCATAATGCATCCTTACTCATTTATTCGCCAACTAACCAGCGTACATTGGTCGCGCTATCAGGAGATAGATTAGGTGCATCAGCTACTTTTAAGATAGGCTGTAAAAAGCGTAAAATCTCACGGGCATGATTATCAAACTGCCAAGGCGGATTGATAATAAGCATGCCAGTACCATTAAGCCCAACAGCGACATCATTGGGATAAATATTAAGCTCACAAATAAGCTGGCGTCGCATCTCAGTGCGCTTTAGCTTTTTATAAAACAGCTCAACGGCATCAATATTCTTAATCGGAAACCATAGCGCATAAGTGCCCTGTGGCCATTTGGTATAAGCGGCGACCAGCAAATCAATGAGACGAGTGAAGTCTTTATGCTCCTGCTCATACGGTGGATCTAACACAATTAAACCACGTTTTTCTTTTGGAGGAATGACCGCAGTGATACCTTCAAAAGCGTCACGGTGCTGAATACCAATTGGCAACTTGTGTAGTTGATAATTTAGCGCATCATACTCAGAAGCTTTGGCTTCAAATGCCTCACCACGCACGCCAGCATCTGCATTGGTTTCGATATGATGAGCAATCCACCACGGCGAACCTGGGCAGACTTTACTGTCGTAGACAAAACGGGCGTGCTTGACACCTTCTACATACTGTTTAACAGCCGCAGGAGCTTTGTCCGTATCAGCATTCATAACGGCTTGAATGCCGCCTTTTGCTTCACCTGTTTTGCGTGCCTCTTCACTACTGAGCGAATACAATCCGCGTCCGCCATAAGCGTCGAGCACATAAAAGGGTTTGTTTTTTTGGCCCAATTGATTGAGTAGTTGTATGAGTAAAATGTGTTTGACCACATCGGCAAAATTACCAGCGTGATAGGCATGTTTATAGTTCATAGTTGGTCACAATGTGAAAAGTTTAAGTGAGAAAAATTGCATCTATGGTAGCATAGGATAGCTAAAAGATAACGATGCTTTTGGTAATGGTTTTGACATTCAGCGCTCTCTTAGCCGTTAATACAGCCGTTACTAAACAAAGGGCAGGACAAAATGACAGCAATTATCAGTAACCTTGAGCTGACAGACTTGAATCTAACCCCTATAGCGGTCAATAATCCTATAGGCGCAGACAATCCACCCCTGCTTATACCTAGTAATAAGCTTACCTCTGTCATCGATGCTACCGTTAATACCAGTATCCCCACGCAACAAGTGCTAGAGAGTGCTGACTTTGAGGTGAATTGGCAAGCTAAGCTGACTGACGCTCAGCTTGATACCTTAGTCAATGACGGCTGGCTCATTATTAATCAGGTATTTACTCATAAAGCGTTATTAGCTTTGCAAGCGGAAAGTGGCTTTATCAACTATCGAGAGGCGCAGCTGACCGCTGGCATCCGCATCAGCGATATTCGCGGTGATAGAATTCGCTGGATTAATAAAGACTTTTTTGCAGGGTTTTACTACTTGCAGAGTATTAATGAGTTAGCGAAAGTGCTTAATCGCATGCTATACGCAGGTATTCGCCATAGTGAGGCGCATTATGCTTGCTATCCTACTGGCTTTGGTTATCAGTGGCACAGTGATAACCCTGCTGGGCGCGATGAGCGCGTTATCTCATCGGTGTTCTATCTCAATGATAATTGGGAGAATATGGATGGTGGCGCATTAGAAGTCGTGGACAATCATGGCATTCATCATGAGGTAAGTCCCGTTGCCAATCGTTTAGTCATTTTTGATAGTGACTTACAACATCAAGTACAAATCGCCCATCGCCAGCGTTACTCTATCGCGACATGGATGCGGCGCGATGGCTTGGTGCCATTTGTTGAGGATAATTAGTTAACTTCTAAATTTTAACTTATTATAAAACGTATGATATTACAAAGTTTTATGAAAATTCTACTTAAAGAATTTTCCTTGCAAAGCTAAAATTGCAGTGCAATTTTTTAACGCTTCTCAGGGTTACCACCTACGCTACGAAATAATTCATATATAAAGGTTACTCATGTCAAATAATAACGAAAATACTCTATCACAGACCCACCAACAAGCCACTTTAGATCTTAGCATCGCTTTACTGGAACGTCCCTCAGTCACCCCTGATGATGATGGCTGCCAAGATATTTTATCTGAGCGTTTGACACAGGCAGGCTTTGATTGTGAGTTTATGTACTTTGGCGATAGAGACCAGACGGGTGAACATGCTGAAGTCAAAAACTTATGGGCAAGGCGCGGGACAAGTGACCCTGTGATTTGCTTTGCAGGGCATACTGATGTCGTGCCAACAGGCGATGTCAATAATTGGACTTATCCGCCATTTACCCCAACTATTGCAGATGGTTATCTATGGGCGCGTGGCGCTGCTGATATGAAAACAGGTATTGCTGCTTTTACTGTCGCCGCCGAGCGCTTTGTCGCTAACTATCCTGAGCACAAAGGCTCAATTGCCTTTTTGATTACTTCCGATGAAGAAGGGCCATCCATCAATGGCACAGTAAAAGTCATAGAAACCTTAGAAGCTCGTCAAGAAAAAATAACTTACTGCTTAGTCGGCGAGCCATCAAGCACCGATACTCTCGGTGATATTATAAAAAATGGTCGTCGTGGCTCACTGGGTGCATGGTTGACGGTCACAGGTAAGCAAGGTCATGTCGCCTATCCGCATTTGGCAAGTAATCCTATTCATGCGGCGACGGCAGCGCTTAGCGAGCTAACGGCTGCGACTTGGGATAACGGTAATGGCTATTTCCCAGCGACTTCCTTGCAAATTTCCAATATCAATAGCGGTACAGGCGCGACTAATGTCATTCCTGAAACGCTTGATGCAGTGTTCAACTTTCGCTTTTCAACGGAAACTACTGAAGAGGAACTGAAAGAGAAAACCCATGCGATATTTGATAAGCACTTTAGCGATAGCAAAGCCAACTATGAGATTGAATGGAAGCTATCAGGTAATCCGTTCTTAACGCCTGAAGGCAAATTAGTCTCAGCTTGCCAGCAAGCGATTAAATCAGTTACGGGTACGGATACCACGTTATCTACTTCTGGTGGCACATCCGACGGACGCTTTATCGCCCCGACTGGCGCGCAAGTGGTTGAGCTGGGTGTGCGTAACGCGACGATTCATCAAGTCGATGAAAAAGTTGAGGTCGATGATTTGGGCAAGTTAGCGCAGATATATGAGGGTATTTTGGAAGGGCTATTGTTGGATAACGGTCTAATTTGAAACCTAAAAAAGCGCCATATGTTTTAAATTTGGCGCTTTCTTAAGAAAACTGCTACGTAAGAATTTCTTCCATTCCAACTATGAATTCAGGCTTCCCACCATAAGAGGGATGTCTAATGTAAACGATGTCTTCATCTGGGAAAGCTTTTTTAGCACATTCTACGCCTTTCCATCCTATACCAGCGATTACTTCAGGATTATAAATTAGTCTAAGTTTCTCTAAATAATATATTCCTATTTCAATTTCTTCGGAAGTTGGAGTTCTGTTTTTATTTTCATTATATTCATAGTGAGGATGAAAAGGAAACGAATTCCAAAACAGAGGAGTAATTGATTTATTAGCAAGATATTCCCAAACTATAGTGGCTGTGTTCTCTGACTCTATTTTTGAAAAAACCAGCTTTTCAACTATTTTATTTAGTAAAGAATGATTGACATTTTTAAAAACAGATCCACTAGTGAATGGAATACCAGTAATTTTACATCCTTTATGCCCAGGCGCTTCTCCTACAAGAAGAATACGTGTCCCTTTCTCTTTCATCATTTCTTGCAGATATATGTGTAGATTTTTAGCGGCATCAGCATTTAGGTATGGATTAAATACTGTTTCAGTACTTTGAAAGTCAGTAAGTTCATTGACAAACGTTTCAATCGCATTCATCAATTTCTCTCTGTAGATTCAACACATTTAGATCACAAAAACTAAAAAGTAATATCTAGACTTTAGTAAGTCAGCCCTACTCAATCCCAATATAAAGCTCAACTTGACCGTACTCTAGATTACCCTCAACATAACGCTCAAAATCGACACCGAAAGTTCTAGTGTGTTTGCAATCACGATCATGGAAATATTCCCACGCCTTCTCCCATGCGTTCATTACCGTATTGGGCATATACCCTTCCTCGCTAAATACCAAATACTTACCAGCAGGGATAGTCACTGATACAACATCGCTAGAATGAGCAGCGCTAAGCACACTCTCAGCACTGAGAACATTCTCGCCCTCCGTCTGCTCATCTTCTGCTTTCCAACTAGCAACTACATCGAATGCACCGACTAAATCATCGCTCTCATAATTATGATAGATACCATAAATATCAGCACCTTGCGCCAAATGGCTAACATGATTCTGATGAAACTTTTGCCAGAGCCGACCTAACTTTGCTGTGTCATGGCTGATTTCAGCATTATTGGTAGTGCGAATGCTAATACCTTTGCAGTTTATTGCTTCTGCTAGCTGTTGAACGTCTGAACTCATAATAGCGCCTGTGTTTTAATTTATGATTTTAAACTTATAATTATTAGAATAAATACCTAGATTTTATAACAGTATTAAATAATTTTAATCCGCTTCATCAATCCAATTCATTTGAATGGCTTCTAAAATACCTTCATTTGAGCGCTGCGGATCATCATCAAAGCCTTCAAGCTCAGTGACCCAGCGATGCAAGTCCGTAAAGCGAATATACTGTGGGTCGGTCTCGGGAAATTTTTCATACAGCTCGATAGCGATATCTAAACTGTCCGTCCATTTTAATTTTTGCGGGATCATAATCGCTCCTTAATAAAGCTATTTAGTTCGATAAAAATAATATGTCTATCCTAACAAAATTCATGCGTCGATTGTAGCTTTTGTAGGGTGCTTTACAAGCACCTTTTACTATATAAAATCTTAATAATGGTGCTTAAAAAGCACCCTACATTTATTTCATCAGCATTTTTAATTCATTCAATATCGGCTTATCGTTTCGGCTCTACAGATTTTACCGCCACTTGATGAGCACTCCATGTAGTAATAACCTCAGTTAACTGCTCGCCTGCCATCTCTAGAATCGTTGGCGTATGTATTTTGCCGCGCTTGTCTTTGAGTACAAACTTAGTCATACCCACGCCCATTAATTGGTTTTTGACAAAGAAGCGAGTTTCAAAATAAACGTACTTTTTATCCCAACCAGCCAGCACACTACTCACTGTCATCTTATTCAAAAATTTTATTTCTTTGAGATAAATCATCTCTTGCATAGCGATGACCCACTGTAGGTTTTTGATACCCTTTTTATGGCAGCAAGTTATAGCCCAACGAGTAATATTCAGCTCAATAAAGGATAAATAACGATAATTGGGTAGATGATCACGAAAACCCATGTCATGCGGTAACACCCGATAGCTACTTATAATCGGAGCACTTAGAGTTTCTATTGTTAACTTCTTAGTTGACGACTGTTGTTTTAGCGCTTGCTTAAGTAAATGAGTCATAATAAAAAAACGCAGTAACATATTCATAGATAATTCTCTAATTATTTTTAGGTATGGATAAAAGTTATAAAAAATAAATCAAAACCCTTCAACGCAAAAAAGCCACCGTAGTGACTTTTTTACTGTACCTTACTCTAAACGCCTATTCGACTATCTTAACATTACTATCGATTATCAGTAGTATAGAGCTTAGACGCTAGGGTCTAGCTCAAGCTTACTGACAATATAATCAATGAGCGCCGTTAATACTTCGTACCATCTCTTCAACCATCTTCTTGGCATCACCAAATATCATCATGGTTTTATCCATATAGAACAGACTGTTATCAAGACCTGCATAGCCTGTATTCATTGAGCGTTTGATGACCATTACCGTTTGCGCTTTGGTAACTTCTAATATTGGCATCCCAAAGATAGGTGACGCTGGATCTTCTTTCGCAGAAGGGTTGACGACATCGTTAGCGCCAATCACTAACACCACATCCGTGCCCGCAAAGTCAGAGTTGATCTCATCCATCTCGATGATATCGTCGTAAGGCACATCCGCCTCAGCGAGCAAGACATTCATATGCCCAGGCATACGACCTGCGACAGGATGGATCGCAAAGCGTACTCTGACGCCTTCATCTTTTAGTAGCTCATATAATTCTTTGACCGCGTTTTGTGCGCGACCTTGCGCCATGCCATAACCCGGTACGATAATGACATCGCTAGAATTCGCCATTAAGAAGCCAGCGTCTTCAGCTGAGCCTGATTTGTAATTCTTTGGTGCGCCATCATCCGCGCCGCCCGCTACCGCTGATGTACCCATACCGCCAAACAAGACGTTCAATAACGAACGGTTCATCGCTTTACACATGATATAAGATAGAATCGCACCTGATGAGCCAACGAGCGAACCTGCGATAATGAGCATTGAATTGCCAAGGGTAAAGCCAATACCAGCCGCTGCCCAACCAGAGAAGGAGTTGAGTAATGAAACCACTACAGGCATATCACCGCCACCGATTGGTGCAATCCACATCCACCCAAAGACAATCGCTAGTACTGTCATCGCATAAAAGGCAGGTAGGGAATCGGTCATGAAGTAGACCGCACCAAAGCCAATCATAGCGATAAATAACAACGCCTGTACGGGCTTGACCCAAGCACCGACTAAAGTCTTTGCCCAGCTCTTAGCGGCAAGCTTGCCAAAGGCAAAAAAGGAGGCTGAAAAGGTAATCGCTCCAATAAAGCAACCGATAAATAGCTCTAAGCGGGTGACAGTGCTATAGGCTACTTCGGTATGCAGTACCGTAGCTAAGGCAATAGCGACTGCAGCTAGACCTACGAAGGAATGCATTAAAGCGACTGTCTCTGGCATTTGCGTCATCGCCACCGTACGCGCTTTCCACAAACCAACAATAGCACCTAGCACCATAGCGCCGACAATCATCCAAAGTATAGGTCCTTCGGCTAAGAAAAAGGTCGTAACAATGGCAATAGCCATCGCCGCCATTCCGAAGCGATTACCTCTGATAGCCGTCTTTGGACTAGATAGACCACGCAGGGTTAAGACGAATAAAATAGCGCCTACTAAGTAAAACCAGTCTGCATTAGTAGCAATCAATGTTGTTAAATCACTCATACTTCGCTCCCGTTCTCACTAACATCAGAAGCGACAACTACTTTTTTGGGTTTGGGTCTAAACATCGAGAGCATCCGTTCTGTCACCGCAAAACCACCAAAAATATTAACGCTCGCCAAAAACACCGCGAAAGCGCCGAGTAAGCTAGTTGCGGTAAAAGCGCTGCCGTCAATGGTGACGGTCTGTAGCATAGCCCCTACTATGACAATACTAGAGAGCGCATTGGTCACTGCCATCAGTGGGGTATGCAGTGCTGGCGTCACCCCCCACACCACGTAGTACCCGACAAAAATAGCCAGTACAAATATGGTAAAAATCGCTACAAAGGGCGTGCTACCCATGGCGTCACCAGCTGTTGATGCTGCTAGAACGGTCGCAATCATTTTATCCTCCTTAATTTATTCAATACTCTTAATTTGATGCTTTTGATTCAATAACTCTTGATTCAATAATCATAGCCATTAACTTGAGCAAAAATTAGCGTTTAGTAAGTCGTACTTGACCATCATAAGTCACAGCTAATGCGCCCTGAATTTCATCATCCATATCTAGATTCAAGGTTAAATCATTGGCGGCGCTTTCACCTTCTACTTCAGCGATCAGCGTAGTAATAAAGTTCACCAAATTATTGGCGTATAGATCGGATGACTGAGCGGCTAGCAATGATGGAATATTATCAGCGCCTACGATACGCACCCCATTATCAGTAGTGATGGTTTCATCGGCGACGCTGCCTTCAACATTACCGCCAGTACCTGCAGCCATATCGATCAAGACTGAGCCTGCTTTCATTTTGGCAAGGGTGGCTTGATGTATCAGTCGTGGTGCTTGGCGACCGGGTATCTGCGCCGTAGTAATGACGATATCGGCTGCGCTCACGGCTTTGTCTACGACCGCTGCTTGGTCTTTGATATATTGCTCTGAAGGTGTCCAAGCATAGCCGCCTGTAGACTTAGCGGTTTGCGCTTCGGCTTCACTCATCGGTACATCTAGCCATTTACCACCAAGCGACTCGACTTGCTCACGAGCCGTCGGGCGTAAATCACTAGCTTCGACTACCGCGCCCAAACGTTTAGCGGTTGCAATCGCTTGCAGGCCTGCAACGCCTACACCTAATATCACCACTTTAGCAGGCTTGACTGTTCCTGCTGAGGTCATAAACATCGGAAACGGTCGGGTATATTCGTTGGCCGCTAACAATACCGCCTTATAACCTGCCAAATTGGCCTGTGAAGACAGCACATCCATATTCTGCGCCCGTGACAAAGTGCGTGGCAGCAGCTCCATAGCATAGGCCGTCACGCCTTTAGTCGCATAGCTATCAAGGTTGGTATTACGATAAGGATCAAGCATACCGATAACAATCTGACCCAAGCTTAGCTGCTCGACCAAAGAGGCTGGCAAGTCATGAACAGTAGTAATGATACGAACATCGGCAATCGTCTGGGCAGCAGTAGCAGCGATGCTAGCGCCAGCGGCTTGATAGCTGGCATCATCATAATAAGCGCCGCGACCAGCACCAGCCTGTACAATGACCTCAAAGCCAAGCTTGCTCAGCTTTTTTACGGCGTCTGGGGTGATAGCGACTCGATTCTCATGAGCACTTTCTGCCTGATCTGCACTGATTACACCGATTTTCATACCGTCTCCTTATAACAAATAATTTTGATTAGCGTCTATTATTAGTCGCTTATTGATAGCCGTTTATTGTTGAAACATCCTACTAAAGGCATTATTAGTAGTACAGAGCTTGTTCACGCCTAAGAATAGCCGCTATCTGCATAATGTCATAGATTTAATAAATACTTTTGGCTGTTTCATCATTTTTATTTATTATAGAGATACCTTGACGTACTATTCATTGACTATTGATGACTCACAAGTAAATAAAAAGTTAAGTTAAAACTTTTTACTATAACTTTTATTGCTGCATCCAAACCTTTTATTGCTATCAATATCACCGAATCAGAACCCATATAAACTTAGGTATACTTAAGTCAACTTAGGTTTTGGCAGGGGGAAATGTAGCGACTCACTCCTTTATGCTATGGTAGCGATATCATATTAATAAATCACCAAGACAATAATCAGAACAAGGAATAAATATGTATTTTGTACTCTCTCCTGCAAAATCCTTAAATGAGACCGATGCTGTGCCATTAAATCTTGGCAATTATTATAGTCAGCCCGCCCTTATTGAAGACTCAGCTGCGCTCATAAAAAACCTCAAAGCTAAAGATCCGATAGACTTGCAAGAATTGATGAGTATTTCTGACGATCTAGCACAATTGAATGCACAGCGCAATCAAGCGTGGCAGCTACCCTTTACCTCTGATAATGCTAAGCCTGCGACTTATCTATTCGATGGCGATGTCTATACCGGGCTTGCCAGCTATGAGATGGATAAAGAGACCATATTATATCTCAATGAGCACTTAGGTATTCTGTCAGGACTATATGGTCTACTAAAACCCTTGGATTTGATGCTACCGTATCGATTAGAGATGGGTACTAAGCTTAAAAACGAGCGCGGTGCTAATTTATATGATTTTTGGGGTGAGCAGATCACTGACGCTATCAATAAGCAAATGGCAGATAGTGAGGACAAAGTATTAGTGAATTTGGCGTCGAACGAATACTTTAAAGCGGTTAAGAAAAAGGCATTAGATGCGCAAATTATCACGCCTAGATTTGAGGATGAGAAAAATGGCACGTATAAAGTGATTAGCTTTTATGCCAAAAAAGCCCGTGGACTGATGGTTAAATATGCAGCAGATAATAAGCTGAACCATGCGGAACAATTAAAACAGTTTGATTTGGCGGGATATTATTATTGTGCGGAGGCTTCTGATGATAAGACTTGGACTTTTCGGCGGGATGCTGGAGATCAGTAGATCTTTTAAAAAATAAGACTTCATAGGTTATCCTCAACTCTTAAGTTTAGAATTACTTATCAGAAATTTTAGGCGTTCTTTGCTTATCTGTTTCATAAAAATCTACCAGCGTGTTATGCATGTCATTTTCAGAAAATAGAGGGTCTGCATCGTTATAACTTGCTCTAAAGCCTTGATGAAATGCTTCTAAGTCTATTCTGGGTATTAAATCTTCATTAGCCAATGCCTCTTGATAACCTAAGGCATAACTGACTTCTCTAATATCGATACTTTCTGAACTCACTGCTTGTGCTTGAGTAACGCATACAACTGAAACAATTGTAGCCAGTAGCCTTATGCTTTTCCTATTCATTATTATAGTCCTCCTAAAATAAAAACTATTGTGCACAAAAAACCCCAATAAGCTCTCGCCTATCGGGGTTTTACTTTACTAAGCTTTACAGATTAATGAAGCATAAATTACATCATGCCGCCCATTCCACCCATTCCGCCCATTCCACCGCCACCCATGCCAGCCATAGGATCAGCGCTTTCTGGTAAATCAGTGATCATAACTTCAGTAGTCAACATGAGACCTGCGACAGAAGCTGCGTTTTCTAGTGCTGAACGAGCAACTTTAGCTGGATCTAGGATACCCATCTCAAGCATATCGCCGTATTCACCAGACGCAGCATTGTAACCGTAGTTACCGCTACCGCTTTTGACTTCGTTAACCACTACTGAGGCTTCTTCGCCTGAGTTGGTCACGATTTGACGTAATGGTGCTTCCATGGCGCGACGTAGGATATTGATACCCGCGTTTTGGTCATCGTTGTCGCCACGTAGCTCAGACAATGCATTCATTGCACGAACTAAGGCAACGCCGCCGCCAGGAACTACGCCTTCTTCAACCGCAGCGCGAGTCGCATGTAGCGCATCGTCAACACGATCTTTTTTCTCTTTCATTTCAGTTTCAGTCGCAGCGCCAACTTTGATAACGGCAACGCCGCCAGCTAGTTTTGCCATACGCTCTTGAAGCTTTTCTTTGTCGTAATCAGACGTTGATTCTTCAACTTGACGTTTGATAGATTCAACGCGGTTTTCGATATCAGCAGAGTTACCAGCACCGTCAACGATTACGGTGTTTTCTTTACCGATAGTAACTTTTTTAGCCGTACCCAATTGCTCAAGAGTCGCAGTCTCAAGGCTCAAACCAATCTCTTCAGAGATAACGGTACCGCCAGTTAACGTTGCGATATCTTCTAGCATGGCTTTACGACGATCGCCAAAACCTGGTGCTTTAACGGCACAAGTTTTCAAGCCGCCACGCATGTTGTTGACAACCAATGTCGCCAATGCTTCGTTTTCTACGTCTTCAGCGATGATTAGCAATGGCTTGCTCTGCTGCATGACTTGCTCAAGTAATGGCACGATTTCGCGGATATTGCTGATTTTTTTATCAACTAGTAAGATATATGGGTTTTCAAATTCAGCGGTCAAGCTATCTTGCTTATTAGCAAAGTACGGGCTGATATAACCACGGTCAAACTGCATACCTTCGACGACTTCTAAGGTATCTTCAAAGCTTGAACCTTCTTCAACAGTGATAACACCTTGCTTACCGACTTTTTCCATCGCTTCAGCAATTAGTTCACCAATTTTGGTGTCTGAGTTGGCAGAGATAGAACCAACTTGGGCAATCGCTTTTGAATCGTCAGCTGGGGTTGATAGCAAATGAATTTGCTCAACAGCTGCGCGAACCGCTTTATCAATACCGCGCTTAAGATCCATTGGGTTCATGCCAGCAGCAACTGATTTCATGCCTTCTTGCAAGATTGACTGAGCCAATACAGTAGCTGTGGTTGTACCATCACCAGCCACATCATTAGTACGGCTAGCGACTTCACGAACCAATTGAGCGCCCATGTTTTCAAATTTGTTTTCAAGCTCGATTTCTTTGGCAACTGAAACACCATCTTTAGTGATGGTTGGCGCGCCAAATGACTTATCGATGACCACGTTGCGACCTTTAGGGCCTAGCGTTACTCGTACTGCATTTGCAAGGACGTTTACGCCGTCCATCATTTGTTTACGGGCATCTATGCCGAATTTTACGTCTTTTGCCATTTTGATTTGCTCCAATTATTTATAGTTTTTAAAATATGATAAAGATTACTGCTATTAAGCTTCTAGCACGCCTAATACATCAGATTCTTTCATGATAAGTAACTCTTCGCCGTCAACTTTTACCGTTTGACCAGCATACTGACCGAATAATACTTTATCGCCAGCTTTGACATCTAAAGCACGAGTCTCGCCATTGTCACGAATTTGACCATTACCAGTTGCTAACACTTCGCCTTGTGACGGCTTTTCTTGGGCTGAACCAGGTAGTAAAATGCCACCCGCTGTTTTTGTTTCTTCTTCTATGCGGCGGACTACGATACGATCATGTAAAGGACGGATATTCATTAATATGACTCCAAAAGGTTATTTATTTGAGGTTAAAATTATTTAATGTAGCGGTCTTAATATCATTATCTTTTAGTACTGTTTTTAGACACTCACAGTAGCGAAGATAACTATTAAGCTTGTCCCCAAAAGTGGGGGCAATAATAGATATCTTCAAGTGTAAAGCTAAAAACATTACAACAATATTATTGGCCATCGTCGCCTAACACTCTCTAAAAGTGTGATATTTTTAGAACAATAGCAGGAAGCTGCAGCCTCAAAATAACAGTGTCTGTTTATCATAATTAGAGTTTAGCCCGTAGCTTTACTTACACGGCGTTACCCATAGTCAAGACTCAAGACTTTTTGGCAAGATTGCATACAGCATCTAAACATCTATAGCGCGGCTCACTCTTGAAAATGTAACAGGATATGACCATTATAGGAGTTGAGCAAAGAGCTATACCTATACCTTTATAACAATAGCTAATAAACCCCACTCTCAACTTGAAATAAGCAAATCAAACTGAAGAGGCGGATTACCAAGTTTTTTGTTGAGTACAAAGCACAGATTGTGTGAAAGAATCTTACGAATCAATCGATGAGACAAATGCCATAAATCTCTTGCTCGTACCCTTTGTATATTAAATCGTTCTGATAGCTGACCAATGACTGTTTCAACGATACGGCGGGCTTTCATTAGCCGCCTTACCACAGGTTTGGGTCTATCCTCTTTCATGTTGGCTCTGAGTGGCGTTTGTAAATCCACGCCTTGAGCATCGTAGTACGATGTCAGACTAGGGCTGATATACCCTTTATCAGCGCCAAGTAGCCCATGAATATGAGTGGTGATTTCTGGGGCAACCGCTCTTTCATCAACATTGGCAGGAGCAAAGGTAAAGCCTTTAATCATGCCCGATAAGTTAACAAGCAAATGGCCTTCAAAGCCATAGTACCTCTCTTGCTTAGCGGCACAGTAGCTAAAAGCTGCTAAGTCTTGATAATTCTTATGCCGATAAGCGCGTCCATAATGACAGACGGGTATCGGAAAGCCATCCATAAAATGAATGTTGTCACGGCCTTCAATTTGACTGACTTTATCTTGTATCTGCTGTTTGACTTGCCACAGATTGGCGCAGTGCTTTGCGAAGTTAGGGTATGAGCCGATGGCTGGAAACCAGTCTTGCCAATGCTGGGTAAAGTATTGCCAAATTTGTTTGTCTTGATCAAGGTGTAAAAATTCACCGACCATCTCCATGCAAATAACCTCAGGATCACTTAGCTTTGGCGCGTAACCTGCACTTCGCAAGGGTTTGATGACGACTATTTTGTAATATTGCTCTACCATTAAATAGATATTGATGATAAATTCGTCTATGGGCATCTCACAACTCCATTGTATTCTTGGTCGAAAACAATAGATTAGTGAGGTGCTCTTCTTTTTTCAATCACTTTCGAAGTTGAGAGTGGGGTCTAATAAATTAAAAAATACATTAAGGAAGCTTTATGAACGCTACTATTCAAACAACACGCAGCAAGCTCTTATCCACATTAACAATGGGTGCAAGTGTCGCTGCTATTGGAGCCTTAAGCATGACTACCCCTACTCTCGCTAACGCAAAAACTATCGCACCCTCAAGTGCTGATTATAGCTTTACCGTTGAAGACAAATATAAAGGCACAGCTACTCGTACACTAAGCAAGTCAGGCAACGTTTGGAAATACGATGTCAATGCTTTAGTCGCTAAAGTTGCCAGCGCTTCGCAAAAAAGTACTTTTGTCATTAATGGCAACAATGTAGCCCCAACTCAGGCCAGCACAACTTACAAATTGTTTGGAATTGGTCGTACTCACAGCCTCAGCTTTAATTCAGGCAATAAAAAAGTGGCTAGTACTTATAAAGGCAAAACGGTTAATCTAAATATGGCACAGCAAGCCTTTGATGATTTAAGCTTAGAAGTACAAATTCGCCAAGACTTGCTAAATGGTAAATTCTCTGGCAACTACTATATGGCCAAAAAAGATAAAATTGAAAAAACCCCGTTTAAAAACTCAGGCAAAGCCAAAATCACGGTTCCTGCTGGTACTTTTGACACCGTACGCGTTGATCGTATCCATGATGATAATAGCCGCTCAACCAGCTTTTGGTTAGCGCCTAGCTTAGATTATCTACCTGTAAAGGTAAGCCAATTCAATGATGGTAAGAAAATGGATTTAGAATTAACCAAAGTAAATTAAGTTTTGCTTAGATAATATGGATTTTACAAAAAAAGCGGCGCTCTAAATATAGAGCGCCGCTTTTTATTTTACTACAACAAAATTTAAATTAATGAGAGCGAGGTTTCTTGATCACATTATTCATAGAAGGTAGACGCTTTAATAATAAAAACAACCACGTATTAATCAGCATCAGTAGAGCAAAATCGATACTATAAAGTAAAATCTCAAGCCAGCCGCTACCATATAGTCTAACAAATAGCGTAACCCCACTAGCGCCTAGGTAAACCAAAGTCAACATGCTACCCACTAGCAGTACATAAGGAGATCTACCCTTAAAGATCGCAGGCGTAAAGATAAAGGCAGGTAATAGCCATAAGCCATACCAAACAATACCACCGAGAATATCAGGGCTATTAGGATTAACCATGCTAATAAATAAGGGCATAGCTAACAATCGATAAGCCAACCATAGCAGCCAAGTTATCACTAAACGCTTATGCATAGGCGCGATAGGCTTGCTGGTCTTAGTAGAGCGTGCTGGTGGTTTACCAATCGTAGCAGACCGCTTGGCTGCGGCAGCTTGATCAGTATCGGGCAGCGCTGATATGTCTAAGTCGGCTTTATTATCAGAGAGTTTATTAGTCATTAAAGATATCTACTTCCTAATTAAGCGCTGCTACTCACAGCAACGAACATAGCTTATTATTGTAGCTTAACGCTGCCAATCAGCTTTGGCCAAAGCGACCGCTGCAGTAGCCAGACGATACCCTTGAGCAACTGCTAACTCGCGCTCATCATTGGTCACTTTTTGGTCATGACCTGCACCACTGACATGGCTTGCGCCATAAGGCGTACCACCGCGCTGAGTGCGATTGAGCGCAGGCTCACCATAAGGCAAACCGACAATCATCATCCCATGATGGATCAGTGGCAGCATCATCGTAAGTAACGTGGTCTCTTGCCCTCCATGCATGGAGCCTGTGGCAGTAAATACCGAAGCAGGCTTATTTTGCAGGTTACCCGCCAGCCAAATAGTAACCGTATTATCCCAAAAGTACTTCAGTGGCGCGGCCATATTGCCAAAATGAGTCGGACTACCCAGCGCTAGACCCATACAGTCTTTTAGATCGTCCATCGTACAATACAGATCACCGTCATCTGGAATAGCAGGCGAGCTGGCAGTCGTTTCAGGGGCTACGGGCGGCACTGTGCGAATCCGCGCCGTCATGCCAGCATCTTCTATACCTTGTGCTATGGCATAAGCTAACGTTTTGGTCGTACCATGATTAGAATAATAAAGCACTAAGACATAAGGGGTATTCTGACTCATTAATAAAATCCTTTTTGAGGGAGCTGTTAAGCTTAAAATAGCTATCAGGCTTAGACACTAATTATACCATGCGTGGGTTATCAGCTAATACATAAAGCTGTGACTGATTGACTTCCTAACTGTTTATTCCTAACTGCTTAATAGTCATCTAACAGCTATCCAATAGAGATCTAAATATCATAGTGACAGCAAGCGATAACTATGCATTTTGACACAAATTATGAGCAGAATTTAACGCTATAATTTTGTTACACTATCGTACCTCTACTGCTGCTAAATGACCGCTATGAATAATACCTTAAAAAAACTACCCTTTTTGCAGCAGCGCTGGTTTCAGTTTACCAAGTTTTTGATACGGCATTTTTTTGAAGATAACTGTCAGCAGAAGGCCGCTTCATTGACATATACAACGATGCTGTCAATCGTACCTATGTTGACAGTGCTGTTGATGATTTTGTCTTCTGTACCTGCACTCGCTTCAGTTCGAGCACAGATCTATGAAGTCATTTATAGCAATTTGCTGCCACAGTCGAGCATGCAGGTGAGTAAATACATCAATAGCTTTGCTGAAAAATCCTCTAACTTAACTATTATTGGCGCGATGATTTTATTTGTCACCACTATTGTGACTTTGACCACTATTGAGCGCGCCTTTAACCAAATCTGGCGGGTGGAAGATCGCTCAGGTGGTCTTAAGAGTATATTGCGCTATTGGACCATAGTGACTTTGGGACCTTTAGTGTTGGGCACAGCGTTTATAGCCTCAAGCGCAGTGCAAAGTTTGAGTTTTCTTAATCGTCAAATTGGTGGCTATGGTATCGACTGGGCATTTTGGATTCAACTGGTCACTATCGGTATAACGGTGACTGGCTTTATCGCTATGTATTGGTTTATACCTAAGGCAAAGGTGCCTTTTAAAAGTGCGGCGCTTGCTGGAGTTATTGTCGCTATTGTGTTCGAGATGCTCAAGCACGTTTTTGGCACTGTGATGACTAACTTTACCAGTTATGAGGCCATTTATGGTGCGTTTGCCGCGCTACCAATATTCTTATTATGGATATACCTGTCTTGGAATTTGATTCTATTAGGTGTGGAGATCAGTTATACCCTGACGATTTTTGATACCGAAGAGGTCTACCCGCGTCACCCTTTGCTTAGCTTATTGGATATGCTCAATTTGGTTTATAGTCGTCATCTAGAAGGCGATGCGGTCAGTGAGCAGGAGTTGCGTAAAGTATTAGGCCGTAAAGAGCTGCCAAAATGGTATACCTATATTAACTACTTACAAGATAGCAATCTAATTACGATGACCGCAGATGATGAGTATGTACTCAAAAAAGATCTGAGTAATATGACGCTATGGGACTTTTATCGGACACTACCCTATCCGTTGCCCATCAAAGATGAGCTGGATGAGATGAAGCATAATCAGCAAAAGCCATGGCTTAGCCTGTTAGTGGATCGCCTTGAGAACACCGAGAGCTATGCCAAAGAGCAACTTAATTTGCCATTAGCGACTATCTTCGTCCATAGCGCGCCGCGCGAAAAAACGCCAGCGGACAATAAAGATCATGACTATGAGCAAAAAGGTCGTGATAAAGTGCATAGCGATAACTCAACCCCGCATTTTGTCCCTGAAGCTTATGACAAAGACAGTATTGTTGTACATGACAACAACCATCACGAAGCCATCATTCCAGATGACCTTGAACCTAGCAAATCTAATAGAACCAATAACAAAAAGGCTACTCGCAGCGAGGCACAGCCTATTTTATCCAAAGACAATATCATCACCGAAGCTGATAACCCCGAAATGTTTAAGTAGCTTTTATTGATATTTACAGGGTTTAAATAGATCCATTATAAGCGTTTGGTTGAATCTTAAGCTTGATGCTCGTTTATATTACTGCTACCTCTAACTAGGAGCTTACGACAGTGCAAGAGAACTCTAAAAACAAGCTTTCTAAACGCATCTTGGATAGTCTTACGACATGGCCAAAAGATTTTCTTCATCTGCTATCGCTCGAGACTTTGACCAATTTGCCCGATCGTTTAAGAAACATCTGGCAAAAGCTGCTCGGCTCTTACTGGTTTATCCCTACTGCTTTGATTGTGTTAGGTATCCTCTTAGCACCTCTAATACTCTCTATTGATGAGCGCTTTGATAGGGAAATGGTACGAGATATTGGCTTTGCCTTTACTGGTGATGCTGATGCGGCACGCGCGATTATGACCTCGATTGCAGGGGCGGTATTAGGAGTAGCAGGTACTACTTTTTCGATTACTATTGCTGTACTATCTATGGCATCTTCGCAATTTGGCCCCAGGCTACTGCGTAACTTTTTGACAGATACACCCAATCAGTTTGTCTTAGGTATATTCTTAGGCACTTTTAGCTATAGCCTATTGGTACTCAAGTCCATCCATAAGTTTGACGTTGATTTTGGCGTGCCACAATTAGCCGTTACTTTTGCTATTATCTTAGCCATCATGTGTGCCTTACTATTGGTATATTTCGTACAGCATATGGTGCATGCTATTCAGGCATCTCACGTCATTGAGGGTGCGAGCAATGAAGCTATTAAGAATATTCATTATTGGTATAGTGATCATTGTGATATTCAGCATCAGCGCGATACAAAAGATAAAGATGTCGTGCAATATCTTGATTGGTCGGCAACGTCGATCTATGCCCCTACCGCAGGATATTTACATCAGATATATATAGAGACACTAACTGCCCTAGCCACTGACTATGGCGGCGTCATAAAGCTGCATACTAATCTTGGCGACTTTGTCACTGATCATAATATTATAGGATACTTTTATCAGCGTCCTGCCGATCACATAAGCTTCTTACAAAA
Source organism: Psychrobacter sp. M13 (assembly GCF_030718935.1). NCBI lineage: Bacteria > Pseudomonadati > Pseudomonadota > Gammaproteobacteria > Moraxellales > Moraxellaceae > Psychrobacter > Psychrobacter sp. M13. The sequence goes on along the minus strand of NZ_CP132194.1, from coordinate 717,515 downwards.
AACCAAAACCTCACATCTGGCTGTCATGCCAAGAGCACCCGATGGCTTATTCTGGCAACGCTTTGCGGCGGGTATCGAGATCGAGCCTAGACTCTCTCATTCCGATGATATTGCATACAGTTTAGGGCAAATGACTGAAATTGCTGTCCGTGCCCTATCCCCTGGTATTAATGATCCAAAAACGGCAGTGAACTGCGTGCAGTCACTAACGACTTGTATCAGTATAATGATGCGGCGCCAACCGCCCAGTCCTTATCATTTTTATATATTGCCTCATGACAAGGATGTAGTCGATGTTGCTGCTGATAAGTTGCGAATAGCAACCTTAGCAGTGGTTACCAAAAACCCTAAGATTTCGGACTTTATCGATAGCTCTCTCGGTGAAATACGTCGCTACGCTACGGCAGACTTAATGGTGTTGAAAGCGCTATGCCAAGCTATTACAGACTTGAACTATGCGCGGGTCAATAGCGCACAGCGTCAAGCTTTACTGCATGAGCTGACTCTCATTGAGCGTGCAGGACGAGAAAACCTTGCCTATAATGAGTTGATGTTAGACTTGAAAGCCATGTGTGCTCAGGCTCGGCAGTTTATCCATGATGATAACGCCAAGCATCAATATTTTGAATACACTAGCGCCTTTAATGAGCATATTCGTAAAGCATTAGAGACTCAATCAAGCTAGCTTTCGCTTTATTACTTTTGAATCAATCAAGACCTATCAAAGAGCTTTTTATGACATCCGCAACCAGCCTAACTGTACTTGAAATCAGCGCTATATTTTTGTCAATCACAGCGCTTTTGACTTATGTTAATCATCGCTTTATTGGACTGCCAACGACCATCGGCGTGATGGTAATCTCTATCTTGCTATCTATTGTAGCGATATTTTTGGGGTTTTTAGGATTTGATCAGTTGATTGATTATGAGATGAGCTTACTAGATCAGCTTGATTTTACTGAGGTTTTGCTCGATGGTATGCTCTCTATGCTATTATTTGCAGCCGCATTACACGTCAATGTTAGCGATTTGAGACGATATAAGCTGCCTATTGGTATTTTAGCTTGCATCGGCACTATAGTGTCAGCAGTACTTATTGCAGCGGCTATCTATTATATGCTGCCCCTGTTTGGCTTTGAGCTATCCTTTATTTGGTGTTTACTATTTGGCGCTTTAATCTCACCGACTGACCCAATCGCAGTTATGGGTATTTTGGCCTCTGCGGGTGCTCCTAAGAGCATCGAGACCGTTATCGCTGGCGAGTCTTTATTTAACGACGGTATTGGCGTTGTTATCTTTGTATTATTACTAGGTATTTTATCGAGTGGCGATATTCCCACAGTCAACTATGTGGCGCATACGCTAGCCGTTGAAGCTGGCGGCGGTATCGTTTTCGGTCTAGTGCTCGGTGCTATTTTATATTATATGCTCCAGAGTATTGATAGTTATCAAGAAGAGGTGCTGTTGACCTTAGCTGGCGTAATCGGCGGTTACGCGCTTGCCAGCCATTGGCATCTATCAGGGCCATTGGCTATGGTGATGATGGGACTAATGGTAGGTAATCGCGGTCGCGCCTTAGCGATGAGTGACAAAACTCGCCATTATATCGATCTATTTTGGGAATTGATTGATGAGATATTAAATGCGATTTTATTTGTATTAATCGGTTTAGAGGTGGTGATGATTGCCTACTCTGGCAATCTATTTATAGCAGCAGGCTTGACGATTATTATCGCACTGTTGGCGCGATTTATCGTCGTCGGTACTACCACGCGTACCTTTAGACATCAGCTTGAGCTACCTGTTGGCGCTTGGAAAGTTTTGACTTGGGGCGGGTTGCGTGGTGGTATTTCGGTAGCGCTAGTATTGCAGCTGCCAGCAGGTCGCGAGCGTGACATCCTACTGGCATTGACTTATGGGGTCGTTGTATTCTCTATACTGGTGCAAGGACTCAGTGTGGGCCGAGTGGCCAAAACCATCAGCCCTATTAAGGATGAGCAGTTATAGCATTGACAATAGGATACTTTAAATCAAACCTTTGCGTTTCATATTGCGATAAACCACAATCACAATGACGATATTTAATAGTAAGATACCCAGCTTGAACCAGTCAAACGGACTTACTATTAAATAATAAAGCTCAATAGGAATAAATATCCCATAACCGATGACGCTGAACCAATACGCCCATGTCTTATCTTGCCACAAGCCATAAGCTTCAATAAAACGCAAACTGATATAAACACAGATGAATATCAAGAACAGCGTCCAGTTTTTACTCGCTTTTTGCGCAAGCGCTACTGTGCTCTCGACTTGCGGCGCGAGCAGCTGACCAAAACACTGCTGCCAAGTCTCAGTAGCCGTTGCCAGCCATTGATCTAAATCCTTATGCCATAGACCTAATGCACCAGCGGCTATCAACGCACCAACACCTTTGACGATCTCATAAATAGCGACAGCTTTTATAGACTCAGAAGACGCTTTAGCGGTAACAGGCGGTGACTTGGATTGGTACTGTGGCGCTTTAGCCAAAGAAAGTCTCCACAACGCGCCCTTGCAGACACTGATTATAGAATGGCGTGTTTTTACCATTAGAATGCATAGTATCGGAGGTGACTTGCCACTCCAGGTTAGGATTTACCACCACCGCACCGCCTGTAGTAGCATACTGCTCATCAATACCAGCGATACGTGCTGGGTTTAGACAAATCTTGTCCACCAGCTGCTCTCTACTTAGCACCTCATCACGTACTAATTGACAGGCTAGCGCCATAAAGGTGTCAAAGTTGGAAATGCCTGGGGTACTCTCAGCGAATGGTGCTTTTTTGGCAGTGGCATTTAGCGGCTCGTGATGGCTACAGATAGCATCAATCGTACCGTCTTTGAGGCCTCGACGTAGTGCTTTTTGATCGGTGTTACTACGAAGCGGCGGCAATACGTACGCCATAGAGTTGAAGCCTTCTAGGTTATCATCTGTTAAATACAGCTGGTGCATCGCCACATCACAAGTGACTGGCAATCCTTTATTTTTTGCCCAGCGCATCAGCTCTACTGAAGACTTACAGGACAGTTGGCTAAAGTGCGCAGCGATGCCCGTTTCTTCGACCATCAACAACTGAGTAGATAAGGCGACCGTTTCTGCAATCCACGGGATGCCCTGCAAACCATGATAAGAGGCAATATAACCTTCATGAGCGACGCCATCACCCGACAAGCTTGGCTCATTAGGATAGAAAAATACTTTCATGCCAAAAGTTGCTGCGTACTCTAGGGTACGTAGTAATACCAAATCATTAGCAAAAGGTCGACGGGCATTAGAGACAGCAATACAGCCGCCTTTTTTGAGTCCAGCAATATTGGAAGGGTTTTCCCCTTTTAAACCTTCGGTCAATGCGCCTAAAATATGCAGATAAATCCCGCCATCGTCTAGTGCACGCTCACGCAGACCTTTTAATAATGAGCCATTTTCTAATATAGGATTGGTATCAGGTGGCGTCACCACATGCAAAAACCCATTAGCGCGCGCCGCACGACCTTCAGATGCCAAGGTGCCATGCTGCTGTAACCCAGGCTCACGCAAACGCGCGCACAGATCGACTAGTGGAGGTAGTAGCCAAGTCTCACGCTCATCGGTCAGTTTTGCTAATTGAGCGCTAGTCGTTTTTGACAATGCTTTTTTAAAGGCTTCTGGAAGTAAATCGTGCATCTTAGTATCTGAATTTGTAACGTTAGTCATGAGCGTTATTACCGTATCAATAAAGGGTGTAAATAAGAATAAAACAGCGTATCTACATACTAGCTATCCAAATATTAGCTATTTAGCACTTGATGAAAGCGCCTGATGAAAACGCTGTCCCTCCATAGCCATGGACAATACTGCCATACGAATGGCAACGCCATTACTGACTTGTCTAAGAATCACTGACTGTGGCCCGTCTGCCACACTAGAGGCGATTTCAACCCCGCGATTCATCGGTCCTGGATGCATAATCAAGGCATCAGGCTTAGCCAGTGCTACGCGCTCAGGAGTAATACCATATTGCTTATAATACTCGTTTGATGAAGCCAATAGCGGCGAGCCAATACGCTCATTTTGTATTCTAAGCCCCATAATGACATCACAGTCTCGCACACAATCATTCATATCTTCATAAACAGTGACACCAAAACGTTCAATACCTTTAGGTAACAAGGTACGCGGTGCAATCACCCGAATATCTTTGACCCCAAGCGTTTGCAGCGCACTGATATCGGAGCGAGCAACACGCGAATGCTTCACATCACCAATGATAGCTACTGATAGCTCTTCGAACGGGCGCGGGGCTTCACGGTGAATAGTTAGCATATCGAGCATGCCTTGGGTAGGATGCGCATGCCAGCCATCACCGCCATTGATAATAGCAATATTTGGCGTCACCTCAGTCGCCATAAAGTGCGCCGCACCAGAGGCCGAATGACGCACGACAAAGATATCAGCGGTCATCGCCTGCAAGTTCCATAGCGTATCACGCAAGCTCTCACCTTTTTTGGCACTAGAGCTAGCAATATCGAGATTTAGCACATTCGCGCCGAGCCGCTTTTCTGCTACTTCAAACGTAGTACGTGTACGCGTTGAAGGCTCAAAAAACAGATTCATCACTGTACAGCCCTCTAGCTCAGGACGGTTGATCAATTGACCATTTTCATCAATAAAGGTTTCAGCCTTGGCAATGATCGCTTGCAATTGCGCCTTATTTAAGCCTTCTACTCCCAAAAAATGCCTTATACTACCATCACTATTGAGCTGTGGCAGGCTCAGCGAAGTATTGAGCCGCTGATGAATAGTTTCTGGATCAAACTTGGCATGTTCAGAAGGTAATACCGTATTATTTACACGACTACTGTTAGAATTTGGCATAATGGCAAGTCTTTATTGTTGGTTTAGTTTAGGGCAATTGATGGCTCATACTATCGGCAATAAACAGCAAAACTACGCTCAAATTGTATCGAACCTGTTTTACTAATAATTGCTAATGGACTTTATAAGCTTATCAATATTAGCTATAGTGTAGCTGATTTTACCGTACTGACAAAGATATAGTCGGAGTACTTTTAAACCGCTACGGTGTTGCCCACCCTAGATATACTTATTGTACTATCTGCGGTCGGTCGCCTTGTAGTAATTTTAAAATTCCTTGACTATAGCGTAGCATCTCATTTGCACCCGTTAGGTGTATTAGGTATATTGCCAGCGATCAGTCATTAATGATCACTCAATAACCGTGTTCAGCTGACAGCACCTGCCAAAACCATAGCGCTTATCAAAATTTTATTATAATCCTACTGACTAGGAAAGTTTATGACCACTTTGACTCAATATCTAAATAATCACTCGACTAATACTGCTGTGAACGAGACGATTGCTACTATTACTGAGGTCGGTAAAACGATTGCCCAACTCCTGCGACGCGGTGCATTAGCTGACATCTTAGGCGAGGCTGGTAATCAGAACGTGCAAGGCGAGGAGCAAAAAAAGCTCGATGTCCTAGCCAATGACTTACTATTAGACGCTTTAGCGAGTAACGCGCATTGTGCTGGGGTAGCCTCGGAGGAGTTGGACAACTCAACGCCTGCTCATGCTGATGGTAGCTTGCTAGTATTATTTGATCCTTTAGATGGCTCATCAAATATCGATATTAACATGGCAGTTGGCACTATCTTCTCAATCCTACCCTACCAGCGCCAAGGTCAAATCAGCGTAGATAAAGACTTTTTGCAAGCGGGTAATCAACAACTGGCAGCAGGTTATTTACTGTACGGCACCTCCACTATGCTCGCGCTGACCATAGCAAACGATGTGGCTATGTTTAGCTTAGATCCTGATAGTGGCGACTATGTCCTTATTGAAGAAAAAATACAAATCGACGCTGACACCAGTGAGTATTCTATCAACAGCTCAAACTATCGCTATTGGCGTGCGCCTATGCAGCAGTATATCGATGAGTTAATCGATGGCGAGGCAGGGGTTCGCGGACGCGACTTTAATACTCGCTGGGTCGCGGCTATGGTCGGTGACGTGCATCGTATCCTTTGTCGCGGTGGATTATTTACTTATCCCTTTGATACTAAATACGCGCACAAGGCAGGCAAGCTGCGTCTGATGTATGAAGCCAATCCGATGAGCTTACTGATTGAACGCGCAGGTGGCGGTGCAACGGATGCTGTTAATCGTATCTTAGATATCGAGCCTAACGATATCCATCAGCGTGTGCCTGTTGTACTTGGCAGCAAAAACGAAGTGGCTTATGTCAAAGACTTACATTTGCAACATGCGGCTAAATAGCCTTTTTGCTATTAGTCTCAGGGTCTGTTGAACATTCATAAATGAGCACTGCTGATAGCTAAAATGGTTCTAGTCTAAGTAAAAATCGCAGGTAATGCTTATTGTATTGGCTATATTTTTATAACGAATAGAACAATTTTAGCATCAGCCTGCAAGGACAGGACTCTTTTTTGCCGATTCGTCATTAAAAAGATCCGCTTAGGATGCTAAACTAGATATTTTTAATCTAGAATCGCCTAAAAAATAGTCTCTGTCAGTGCCATGATCGAATGTTCAACAGACCCTAATCCCTTAAACTTGTTTTTATCATTATATGGTTCACTATGACAGCAGACCTACATCGACCTGACGATTTGATCACCTCTGATAAAAATCAAACCGTAAAGCTATTCAAGGCTTTATTATCACAAGCACGCCAGCGTAATAAGCTGGCGCAAACGGTGCTTGAAGGGGTGCACTTATTGGATGCGGCGCTGGGTCATGGCTGTCGCTTTGCACAAATATTGGTTTCAGAATCAGCAAAATCGCATCCTGAGGTGCAGCAGATATTGAGTCGCTTAACCACAGATATTGATGTTTTGACTTTATCAGACTCGTTATACAAGAGCATCCGTAGCTTAGGCTCAGGTATTGATATTATGGCGATCATTGATATACCAGCGCCCGTCTTGCCTGTTATTACGACCGACTGCTTAGTGCTAAATGATGTACAGGACAGTGGTAATGTTGGTACATTATTGCGCACTGCTGCAGCGGTAGGTATCAGTACGGTGCTCTGTACTAATGCCACTGCGCAAGCGTGGTCACCAAAGACCTTACGGGCGGGCATGGGCGCACAATTTGCTCTGACTATTTATGAGGGCTTAAGTAGCCAAGATATCTTAGATAAAGTACAAGTTCCTTTATTAGCAACCAGCTCACATACCGATACGCTCATTTATCAACATAATCTACGTGCGCCTGTAGCGTGGATCATGGGACATGAAGGTCAAGGCGTCTGTGATGAATTAATGCAATGCGCTACTCCTATTGCCCTACCCCAGCCCAATGGACAGGAGAGCCTTAATGTAGCGATTGCTGGCGCGCTTTGTCTTTATGAGACGCTACGACAACGGCAATATTCATAAAGTATTGGCCAAAAAACTAATTCTAAAAAAATCCCGCTATTAGTAATAGCGGGATTTTTATTTATAAGACGGTATAAAGCTCAGTAATTAAATTGAGCGATCATAATGAATAATTAAACTTTACTAGTCAGCTCAGGCAAGGCATCAAATAGATCGGCTTCTAAGAAATAATCCGCTACACTAGCGATAGGTGAATCTGGATCGTTATTGATAGCGACGATAACCTTAGAGTCTTTCATACCAGCTAGATGCTGGATAGCACCTGAGATACCAGCAGCAATATACAGATCAGGGGCGATGATTTTGCCTGTTTGACCGACCTGCATATCGTTAGCGACGTAACCGGCATCGACTGCTGCACGTGAAGCACCGATAGCGGCACCTAATTTGTCAGCGAGTGGCTCAATGTATTTGGTAAAGTTCTCACCATTCGCCAGCGCTCGACCACCAGATACCACAATGGATGCTGAAGTCAGCTCAGGACGATCAGATTTGGCCATCTCTTCAGACACAAAAGTAGCTTTATCAGACTGTTGCACATTATCGATAGCCTCAACAGTCGCTAAACCACCCTCGCTTGCAGCAGGATCAAAAGCAGTCGCACGCACCGTGAGCACTACTTTATCTTCTGAAGTCTTGACCGTAGCTGTAGCATTACCTGCATAGATAGGACGCTCAAAGGTTTGTGCATCGACTACTTTGGTAATCTCTGACAACATACTTACATCCAGCAAGGCAGCTGCACGTGGCATAAAGCCTTTACCAGTCGTAGTAGCAGGCGCAAGAATATGGCTATAGTCGCCTGCGATATCAGCAACCAATAGCGCGATATTCTCAGCCAACTGATGCTCATACACGGCATTATCTGCGACTAGCACTTTGGTCACGCCTTCAACTTTTGCCGCTTCATCAGCCACAGCTTGGTTACCACTACCTGCAACTAATACATGAATATCGCCACCAATTTCTTTGGCAGCAGCGATCGTATTAAGCGTTGCCTTTTTTAGACTGGCATTGTCATGTTCTGCATATACTAAAACTGCCATGATTATTATCCTTTATTTATTCGTATTATCTTATAAGATTAGCCTATTCAACTAGCGGCTCAATTAAATGACTTTTGCTTCATTTTTGAGCTTATCTACTAGCTCATCTACTGATTTTACTGTAATACCAGCTTTACGCTCAGCAGGTGGCTCAACTTTGATGATTTGTTGCTTAGAGCTCATATCTACGCCAAAGTCAGCAGGAGTTTTCTCATCAAGTGGCTTTTTCTTAGCTTTCATAATGTTAGGCAATTTGGCATAACGTGGCTCATTCAAGCGTAAGTCGGTAGTGATTAGCGCAGGTAGCGATAAAGCTACGGTTTGCAAGCCACCATCAACTTCACGAGTGACGTTTACTTTATCGCCGTCAACTTTGACCTCTGAGGCAAAAGTACCTTGACCAATACCCATCAACGCCGCCAGCATCTGACCCGTTTGGTTATTATCATCATCGATAGCTTGCTTACCCAAAAGAATGATATCAGTCGCTTCAGACTCAGCAATGCTCTTTAAGATTTTAGCCACTTGTAATGGATAAGGCTTATCATCTGTTTGAACCAATACGCCACGATCTGCACCAAGCGCTAATGCTGCACGAATCTGCTCTTGCGACTCTTTTGGACCAATAGATGCGACGATAATTTCATCAATGATACCGGCTTCTTTTAGACGAACCGCTTCTTCTACGGCAATCTCATCAAACGGGTTGATAGACATCTTAGTGTTGGATAAATCGACCGCTGAATGATCGGCTTTTACTCTTACCTTTACGTTATAATCGATAACGCGCTTGACCGCTACTAATGCTTTCATACGTTCCTCTTTTGTTATATATAAATGTAAATTTTGAATTAAAAAATAAATAAAAAGTCTTATGTTATAGACGTAAATTTATAATTAAGCTATTTAGCTCATTTTGTAATAACTAGTGGCTAATGATTTTTCTGACTGTGTTTACTAGACCTGACTATCTTGCGTGAGAGCATCTACAAGGTCAAGACGAGGCGGTGAATAATCGGTCATAAATTTATCACTGTTTTCAAACACAAGCTTTGTAAGCTACAAATATTCTTGAAAATTTCGATTATATCTTAGAAGTTATAGCCTTGTTTTATAAGTTATAACCTTGTTAATAACAATGGTAACCCTTTATAGCATCACTGTGCTTTAATTTGCTTAACGTTTTGTTATGTTTTAGAAAACACTTCAACATTGCTTTTTTGTTTGACGCCATTGTTATAAGCCGTCACTAAGATCTCGTTGTCACGAATATCATCAAACAACGACCAATCAGGGCTAATATCGCTAGTTTTTATCACGCTTATATTCGCTGTCGTTTCCATAATGACTGCAAATACCTCTGATTTAGATTTAATCCCATTTTGACGCAATATTTGTTTGATATCATTGGTGCTGAGCTTAGCTTCTTTTAGGTTATCCCAGAGGTACTCGCCATTAGACATCAAAATGATAGGCTGATTGTCTATCAAGGCTTTAAAAGGCTTAAACTTGCGTCTCATAATAGAGAGTAGCGCTTGCAGCATAAATAGCATGCCGATCGCAAATACGCCTTGTAATAGCGATGTAGATTTTGACAATACAGTAGACGCCAGAATACTACCAATACCGACGGTCATGGCCAAATCATAGCTGGACAGTTTTGAGAAACTTCGCAACCCAACGATGCGTGTGAACAATATTAAACAGAAATAAAACCCTATCACTGACAGCGCTATGCCAATGACTTGCTGCCAATCAATCAAGAACCAAGCTTGCCACTCCATAAAACCTTCCTATACCCTACCCTTGATTTAGTGCGTTTAAACATTTTTATTAATTATTAATTATAGAGGAGTTTGTTAGTCGGGCGTGTTGCTTTCTTTTGGCAATAATTTAACAAGACTTACAAATAGGGCGTGTTGTACAAAAATTTAGCACAAAAAAAGCAACCTCTTATTAGGTTGCTTTCGCGATACAGTCTAGACAATATTTTTGTTTTAACAAACAAAGTAATCTAACGTTTTAAAATTAATGCTAATAAATAGAGCGGATCATATTCAATAGCTATAAGAATTAAAGGGCTTCGATTTGCTCAGCTTGTGGGCCTTTTTTGCCTTCACCTAAAACGAAAGATACTTTTTGGCCTTCGGCTAGAGTTTTGAAACCACCACCTTGGATAGCGCTATAATGAGCGAATACATCTTGGCCGCCATTATCTTGTGCGATAAAACCAAAACCTTTAGCTTCGTTAAACCACTTTACAGTACCTTCAACTTTATCTGACATAAATTTTCCTAACTCTTTAACGGTTGGCAAGACGTGTGTCATTACCGATTAATTGACAAATACTTATTCGATCTATTAGCAGAATGCTAAAACTAAATAACACTCTATCCCAATGATACAGTACTATTCCAGCCTTAAATCGCTTAAGTACCCTTGTAGTATAGCAGTTTTTATAATCAAAGATAGGCTAAATTAAACCGTTTTGTAAAAAATTTAAGACCAGTATTAGCATCATATTCTTAGATAATTCTGCCTGTTTTTAGGCCTATAATTTTCTCAATAGATCGCTTCTATATAGCAATCTAGCCTTAGTTTGGCAAAGGCAACCAAGGCGATGCCAGCACCAATGAGCACAAGGCAAAAAATATTAAAGCAAACGATTGGCTATAAGCGATGTACTTAGAAGGTACGACTAAATCTGCTGCTGAATCAGGTATGCCTTTGAGTTTGAGCAAGCGTGTGCCATAAATCCAACCAAACACAGTATAAATACCATAAGCGGCAGGAACGGCAGCGGCAAGTGGGGTTAAGTCAATAATATATAACATCACCACTGATACAAAAAACCAAGAGGTATCTAATAATGATGCGATTTGAAATAGCTTAGACTTGGGTAGCTTGCCATCATTACGCCTGAGCATCTCCCCTTCTATCCAAATCAGCACGGCAACTAGCGCACTAAAAGTAATATAAGCAAATTGCGGGGTCAGCCAGTCTGGAAAAGATATTTGCACAGTACAACCTATAGTCTAAAATGAGAAATAAAGAGTAACAAGAATGGTGAACTTGTAAATAGCCATTATTCAGCTACTTACTAATAAATGCAGCAAAGCTGTTTATATTAGGTAGCTCTTAGCAAATTTCAAGCGTTATCGTAATGACAGCTTATATAATGCTCTTAGCTCTAATAATAGAGCCCACTAAAAAACCCATGCTATCAAGTTGACAACATGGGTTTAATCTTTACTAAATCAAAAAATCTACTGCTAAACTAAAGCGTTTTTGTCTTAGTTTTTGTCTTTATCGATGATTTTATTGCCACCGATCCAAGGCATCATGGCGCGTAATTTAGCACCAGTGACTTCGATTGGATGCTCAGCGTTGTTACGGCGACGAGCAGTCATTGAAGGATAGTTAGTAGCTCCTTCAGAGATGAACATTTTAGCGTATTCACCAGACTGGATACGCTTCAAGGCATTACGCATAGCTTCGCGTGATTGCTCATTGATAACCTCACAACCCGTCACGTATTCGCCATATTCAGCATTGTTACTGATTGAATAGTTCATGTCAGCGATACCGCCTTCATACATCAAATCAACAATGAGTTTTAGCTCATGCAAGCACTCAAAGTAAGCCATCTCTGGTGCATAGCCTGCTTCAGTTAACGTCTCAAAACCCATTTTGACAAGCTCTACAGCGCCACCACAAAGGACTGCTTGCTCACCAAATAGATCAGTTTCAGTCTCATCTTTAAAAGTAGTCTCAATAATACCTGAACGACCACCACCTACGCCTGCTGCGTAAGATAATGCTAACTGCTTGGCTTGACCCGACGCATCTTGATAAATCGCGATAAGATCAGGAATACCGCCACCTTTAGTGAACTCGTTACGTACGGTATGACCTGGCGCTTTTGGTGCAACCATAATCACGTCTAAGTCACTGCGTGGTACAACTTGATTATAGTGAATCGCAAAACCATGAGCAAAAGCAAGAGTCGCGCCATCTTTAATATTCGGCTCGATCTCGTTTTGGTATAGCTCTTTTTGGAACTCATCAGGCGTCAAGATCATTACGACGTCAGCCGCTTTTACCGCATCAGCAACTTCAGCAACTTTTAGGCCTGCGTTTTCAGCTTTTTTCCATGAGCCTGAATTAGCGCGTAGACCAACAGTTACGTCGACACCAGACTCTTGCAGGTTTAGCGCATGGGCATGACCCTGTGAGCCGTAACCAATGATAGCTACTTTTTTACCTTGGATAATAGATAAATCACAATCTTTGTCATAAAAAACGTTCATAGGTAGAGTCCTTTTCCTCAATCATGGAGAGCCATGGATAGTAAAATATTTATAACGCACCTTTTTTATAGACAGTTTCTATAAAAAAGGTGCGTTATAAGCGTTAAGTTAGTTTATAAATATGAATGTCTAGCATATGTTAGACGCTCAGTATCAAATGCTGAGTGTTTTTTCACCGCGAGCGATACCAATGACGCCTGAGCGTACCACTTCTAGAATACGTTCACGACCTAGAACATCAATAAAGCCGTCAAGTTTAGCAGCATCACCAGCGATTTGAATCGTATAGATATTAGCATTAACATCGACGATTTGCGCCCGGAAAATATCGGCATTACGCTTGATCTCTTCACGAACATTACCAGTGGCGCGTACTTTTATGAGCATCAGCTCGCGCTCAACATGTACGGTATCTGATAGATTAAGCACTTTGACCACTTCTATCAACTTATGCAGCTGTTTGGTAATTTGCTCAATCTTTTCAGGCGAAGTAATAGTCGTCAAAGTCAAACGAGAAATACTGGGATCGTCTGTCGGTGCGACGTTTAGAGTCTCAATATTGTAGCCGCGTTGAGAGAACAGTCCTACCACTCGCGACAACGAGCCTGCTTCGTTTTCCATCAATACCGAAATCAGATGTTGTTGCATTAGGTGCGCTCTCCTTTGGTTAACCACATATCACGCATAGTTTGTCCCGCAATTTGCATCGGATAAACATGCTCATTACGATCGACATAAACATCAATAAATACTAGTTTGTCCTTTATTGCCATAGCTTCGGCGATCTGAGCTTCCATAGTCTGAGGATCAGTAATTTTGATACCGACATGACCGTAGCTTTCAGCTAATTTGACAAAATCTGGTAGTGAATTCATATAAGACTGCGCATGACGCGCCTCATAGAGCATATCCTGCCACTGCTTTACCATGCCGAGCTGCGCGTTATTGATATTCAATATCTTAACAGGCAGATTATATTGCAGACAAGTCGATAGCTCTTGAATATTCATCTGAATAGAGCCCTCGCCTGTGATACAGACCACATCACGATCAGGACAAGCTAGTTTGGCCGCCATAGCATAGGGCAAACCGACGCCCATCGTACCAAGACCACCTGAGTTTAGCCACTGGCGTGGCTCTCTGTAGGTATAATAAAGTGCAGCAAACATCTGGTGCTGACCGACATCACTAGTAATAATAGCGTTACCATTGGTCACTCTACAAAGCGCTTCTACAACGCTTTGCGGTTTAATCCCGTTCTCAGTGCTAGTGTCATAACGCAAGCCATGACGTTTGCGCCATTCATTAATCTGCGACCACCAATCCGTTAATGCGGGCTGATCAAGCTCTTTATCAGTGCCAATGATCTCTAACATATCAGTCAATACTGATTTGACATCGCCAACGATAGGCACATGAGCAAAGATCGTTTTTGAGATTGAAGTGGGGTCGATATCGATATGAATAATAGTTGCATTGGGACAGAATTTTTTGACATTGTTAGTGACGCGATCATCAAAACGCGCCCCTACAGCCAAAATAACATCTGCGTGATGCATACTCATGTTGGCCTCATAAGTGCCATGCATACCTAGCATACCCAAGAACTGCTCATCAAAACCATCAAAAGCGCCTAGACCCATCAAAGTATTAGTCACTGGCAAGTTTAAACGATGGGCGATATCTCGCAGCTCCTCATGAGCATTACTCCATATGACACCACCACCTGAATAGACTACTGGCCGCTTAGCAGCTAATAAGGTCTCGACGGCCTTTTTGATCTGGCCACTATGACCTTTTATAGAAGGCTGATACGAGCGGACAAACACTTCGCTTGGATACTCATAAACGTACTTTTCGCTAGGCGCGGTCATGTCTTTAGGGATATCGATAACAACAGGACCTGGACGACCAGACTTGGCAATATGAAAAGCTTTTTTGACGATCATTGGAATTTCGCTGGCATGACGCACCTGAAAGCTATGCTTGACGATAGGACGTGAGACACCGATCATGTCAGTCTCTTGAAACGCATCTTCGCCAATTAAACTACTAGGTACCTGCCCAGCTAGGACAACCATAGGCACCGAGTCCATAAAGGCAGTTGCGATAGCCGTAACCGTATTAGTTGCCCCAGGACCAGAAGTTGCAAGTACCACACCCGTATTACCAGTGACACGCGAGTAAGCATCAGCCATATGGCCTGCAGCTTGCTCATGGCGCACTAAGATATGCTCGATGTTGTCTTGCTGAAATAGCGCATCATAGATATGAAGGACCGCGCCGCCGGGATAACCAAAGATGTATTTGACACCTTCATCGGTTAGCGACTGTACTAGCATCTCAGCACCAGACATCATTACAGGAGCATGACCTTCCTCGGCAAGTTGCTCTTGCTTTTCAGGAAAGTGCTTGGCGGCATGAGCTGCTTGTCTATGTCCAGTCATGTTTGGACTTTGGGTCGTTTGCGTCGCTTGTGTCATTATCATCACCTTTTTTTTCGGCATAGTTGACATAGATAGACAGGCATGGTTTTTCAGTACTTTCACTAGTCCGTCATTATTAATTGCTAGATGAATACCTAGAAAGCTTACTCGTCGTTGTCCATATAAGAATAGGTTCTCGCTAGACACCAGTAGAAGGCTATTAAAAATGAATAGCTCATTATCTGCTAATAAACCACAGCGAATTTACGGTCAGCTTTGTAATGGAATATTTCGGATACAGCGACTAGATGCGAGTGCACCTATAATAGAGTCTTATTATCAGCTTAATATCTTTTAATACCCTAAAAACTAATGACCTAATAATAGTATAAAAGTTGCGATCCAATTTAAAACTTTAACCAAAAGGTTATAGTCTTAAAACAAGTATATGCAAAATTATATATCGTTAGCCCTATTATGTTTTTGTGCTTGCGCTATATAGACATCAGCGAACATCTCAAAATAAGGTATAAAACATGTCAATAATAAGTTTATCTTAGTCATTGTAGACCGATAAGTCCGCTGACAAATAGCACTAATAATCAGCCATCGTGATGACTGCTGTTGTATTAGAGTACTGTCACAAAGAAAACAAAATCTATTAAATCACCGATAAGTCATCTAATAATTATTGTCTTCAAGTGTTACGGCAAAATATAAATGCCGCTCACTGACCAACCAACTGCCAATATTTTCAAGGTTTTAGCCACTATTGTCAAGAAAAACTTATAATAGGGTCTGCCAACTAAAAGTTATTTAATAAGCATTGCTAACCTTTATTTGCTAAAATTAAGCGCTCTAGTATTGCTATTAGCCATACTGCTTTTCTTATTACGTTTATAATTATATTATTTTGACCGATAAATGGCTATTATATTGAGACGTGTTTGACCATTTGACACACCCTAACCTATAGCACTTTTACTTTCAGTTGACAGGATAGCTATTATGGCACAAGTATCTTTAACGAATGACATGGCAAAACCAGTAGGCTTAATAGCGCTATGTCTAGTAGCAGTGAGTCTATGGGCGCTATCAATCAGCGATAGTTATGCTGTGCAAGTCTATAAATCTATTGGTGCTCACGGCGAAGTAAAATACAGCCAGCATCAACCAAGAGATAATAAAAACTTTGATCTCATTGAGTTTCGTAGTGATGGTCGCCAAAATAATGCAGGTCAAATGGCAGGTAAAACGCAATCCAATCAAAACGAGCCCACTCAAAGCGCTGAAGATCAACGGGTAGCCCAGCTAGAGGCTCGTATTAAAGATCAAGAAGCACAGGCTAATGCTCAGCGCTGTCAATCTCTACGTAATAACTTGACCAACCTCAATGTCGGTGGTCGTATCTATGAGATGGATGCTAGTGGCAAACGCCAATATCTTGATAGTCGTGAAATTGAGCTGAAAAGTGAGCGCGTACAAAAAGCAATCAGCCAATATTGTAGCTAATTGACAGCTCAGATAATCTTATAGCTATATTTAGCTCCTGTTATGCTTAGTGCTAATCATTCTGTAACCAAATCTATCACCTGACGGACAGCCGCAGGCATATCTTGTGCCTGCAAACCGCGCTGCCCTATCAGGGTTTTTGGCTTGTTACTTGTAATAGTATTCGCATCATAATATAAAAAGGTGCTAATAGGATAAGTCAATTGGTTTGTTAATAAGTCGCCTGCCAGCCCATGAATCAGCACTGCTTGCGACAAGCTACGCATTGCCTCTGTCAGATCTTGCTGTGCTAATAGTCCAGCGGTTACCCCAGATAGTACATCACCCATCCCAGCCGTTGCCATACCTGCATTACCAACAGCGCAGACGTAGATTTGAGTTGGTTTATTTGGCAACTGCTCCAGTACCAGCGACCCTGCGCCTTTTAGTACCCAATCACCGCCATAAGTTGTGGCGCATTGCTTGATAGCAGTCAGTCGATCATTCTCTACCACTGAAATCTGTTTATCTAATAATCTAGCTGCCTCACCACTGTGTGGGGTCAAACAGACTCGCTGAGTTGAGCTATATGCTTTTAGATCTCTGACTAGTTGGTGACCATCAGCTTGCAGGGACGCTAGATGATACAGACCATCGGCATCGATAATTAGGGCGCAACCTTGTTGTATCACAGCTTGTACATAGCTAACAAACAGTGCTTTGGCTTGATCATCACGACCCAGTCCCATGCCAATGGCGACAACGCTAGCCTCTTTAATTAAATGGTTGACCCCATCTTGATCATGCAAATCAATAACCATAGCGTCTGGTTGCGAGCTTAGCACTGCTCCGTGAAAAGCCTTGTGACAAGCGACTGTTATTTTGCCCGCACCAGTCGCCATTGCACTAGCAGAGGCGAGTATTGCCGCACCGCCCATCCCTTGTGAGCCATTTATTTGATTACCACCAATAATTAACACATGACCGTAGCTGCCTTTATAGCTGTTATTATGCCGCGCTGCCAAACTTTGGGCAGTGCTAAGTAATGTAGCAGCGGGCTCAACTGGTTCAAAAGGTATCAAAGGAATATCAATGACCATGCCTGCATAGTCGCTACCATCTTTAGTATGTAAGCCAAATTTTCGAGCAATCAAACACAGTGTTATGTCCGCTTGGACGGCTGATTGCTTGAATACTTGTCCCGTTGAAGCTACTAGGCCACTGGGAATATCGACTGCAACTACCAACTTTTTGCTATGACTAGCGTGAGAATCGGTAGCTTTATTAAAAGTCTCAATAGCTTGCTGATAAATACCCGTGGGCGCGCGATCAAGACCAATACCGAATAACGCGTCGATATAAACATCCGCTTGCAAGTGATCCATACTCTTAGAGCTCTCATCGTATTGGTCTTCGAAGCTTTGATGAGGTACGTTAGCATCTATGGCTATTTGTTTAGCTTTTGCTGCATCGGTTAAGTCTTTATCTTTATCAAACCCAATATTATTATTAATACCGACCGTTATCACTTCCACTCGCCAGCCTGCCTGCTGTAGGTAATAAGCAATCAACCAGCCATCACCGCCATTATTACCGCAACCGACCCAAATACTAGCAGTCGGTTGCTTATCGTTGCGCGTCAATAAAGTACTACTTTGCGCTAACGTCGCTTTTAGATGACTATGGTTTTGTGCTGCTAATTGCACAATGTGCTGAGTCATCTGCCAAGCGGCTTGTTGCATAAGAGCAAAACTATCATAGCCCTGTGCAAACCATGCTTGTTCTATCGAGTAGACTTGCTCACTGGTGTATAACTCAACAGGTAGCATGCTCGACATAGCCGCCGATAGATATTTTTTACTGCGCATAACTCGTCCTTTATATTTTTATCATTCTTGTCATCATCCTAACAAAAGCTTAGACGGCTTGCTATAGATAGACGGATTACCATAGAGGGTCAATAGCTATTTATTAGCTGTTATAATGACTGGTATCGTCCTATTTATACAACTATTCTAACAATCACGTTATTAGCTAACCGACCTTTATGACTAAAATATTATCAACAGCGACTACGGCCGGCAACATAACCGTACTAAATCCAAGCTCTTTTGCAAGCGCTCAAGACGTCAAGCTGTGGATCAAAGCGCAAGCACAAGCTTTGGGTTTCGCTGACTGCGGATTTTTATCGGTACATCATCCTTTATTTCAGCAGCAAATAGTCCAATTGCAAAAGTGGCTTGCTAAAGGCTATGAAGGTCAATTGCAGTTTATGCATAACAATCATGAGCTACGGGCCAATCCTGACAAATTAGTAGCTGGTGCCAAAACTATCATTAGCGTACGCATGGATTACTTAACCCAAGCACCAAAGCCGCGCACGGTTGAAGATGACAGTAGACCCAACCATGGCATTATCGCCCGTTATGCCCGTGGTCGCGACTATCACAAAACCATGCGTGGTCGGCTCAAACAATTGGCTTTATTGATAGAATCTAAGCTACCTGAGTGGCAAAACTTGAATATTGGCGCTGAAACTGATTTTGTCTTTCGACCCTTCAGTGACTCCGCGCC
Organism: Psychrobacter sp. M13; assembly: GCF_030718935.1. NCBI lineage: Bacteria > Pseudomonadati > Pseudomonadota > Gammaproteobacteria > Moraxellales > Moraxellaceae > Psychrobacter > Psychrobacter sp. M13. The sequence continues at coordinate 698,219 of NZ_CP132194.1, read as the reverse complement.
GATTTTTGAGCGGCCCATAGCGGACGCAGCAGGACTCGGCTGGACGGGCAAACATACCTTGCTGCTTAATAAACAAGCAGGCTCGTTCTTTGTATTAGGTGAGCTATTTATCAGCCTTGAGTTGCCTGATGATAAGCCTGTCGAGGCGCACTGTGGTAGCTGTAGCGCTTGTATTGATATTTGCCCAACTCAGGCTATTGTTGCGCCACACGAGCTTAATGCAGCCGCTTGCATCTCTTATTTAACTATAGAGCATGAAGGCGTCATTGATCTTAAGTATCGACGTGCTATTGGTAATCGCGTGTTTGGCTGTGATGATTGTCAACTAATATGCCCGTGGAATCGCTACGCGCAGCTGACCGCAGTCGATGACTTTGCCCCTAGGCATAAGCTCGATGAAAGTAGTTTGATTGAGCTATGGCGTTGGACTGAGACCGAATTTTTAAGATTTACTGAAGGCAGTCCGTTAAGGCGTACGGGCTATGTTAATTTTTTGCGCAACATCTCAATTGGTTTAGGCAATGCTAATGCTAGCTTGATGAACATCGAACACTTACAATCTAAATTGAATCTGCATAACGAGATATTAGATGAGCATATTGATTGGGCAATTGAAGAGCAAAAACGCAAACTTAATCATGTTAAATAGCGATTAAAATAGACAAGCACGTAAATAGACAGACATAAAAAACGCCTATTAATTATTAACAGGCGTTTTTAAATATATATTAAAACTTTAAGTGCTTAGCTAAGAGCTATTAGCTTATGGCTTAGGAATACGCAGTACTTGACCTGGATAAATTTTATCAGGATCAGATAACATTGGCTTGTTGGCTTCAAATATTTTCATATAATCACCTGCTGAACCATAAACCTCTTTGGCGATTTTAGATAAGCTATCACCAGATTTTACTGTGTACATAGTCGATTCAGGAGCATCTTCTTCGATGTCGATATTGTCAATAACTTTTGCGACATTCTGTACGTTACCAATAGCGATAATGGCTTTTTCGCGGTCTGCTTGTGTCTTTGCGGTACCACTGATCTCGGCGGTGTCAGTTGCGCCATTATATTTTACTTTTAGGTCGCTGATATTTAGATTCTGCTGCTGAATACGACGTAATAATAAGCTAGCTACAGACTGCGCAGATGGCTCATCAGCTTTTACTTGCGTATTAGCAGCAGCTTTGGTCTCTGCCTTCGCATCATGCTTAGCATCGTCACGATTAAAAATTTTATCACCAATATCTTTTGCAAAACTGAACATTCCCATTTAATTATTCCTTAAATTGTTGTTATTGAGGGGTATAAATTGTTCTAATGATAATAAAAAATGTGACCTAACAAAATTATTAAAACGGCCTTAGAGCTATCAAATAAGCTCAAATTATCACTTTCAATTATTATCACTGAAAATTAGTATAACAAACCTTGTTACTTTGCATAGGTTGAGTATGTTGAATAATGTTAAGAAAAATCAGCTTATGTTAAGGGTAATCAGCAATGTTCAATAGTGACTAATAATCCATAAAATATTTAGCCACAAAAAAAACCGCTTATCTGCGAAGATAAACGGTCTAGCAAAATCTACTATAAAACAGCGTATTACAATTGAGCGTTTACATAATCAATTGCTTTTTGCACAGTAGTAAGCTCAGCTGAATCTTCATCAGGAATAGTAATACCAAAATCACTTTCAAATGACATTACTAATTCAACTAAATCTAAAGAATCAGCACCAAGATCTTCCATAAAAGAAGCTTCGTTGCTGATATCTTCAACATTCATACCTAGCTGCTCTGCTACTGCTGATTTTACTCTTAGCTCAGTATCGTTACTCATAAAATATACTCCGTTATAGATTAGAATTTAAAAAAATGACCATTTAGCTTTATTATACAGCTAATGGCTTATATAGAACTTATATAAAATAAGGTACGTTATGTCAAAACCTATACTCTAAACATCCTACAGCTAATATCATTATAATTCAATATTAGCTGAGACTAGATTGTAATAAAAGGCTTTGCCATAAAAGTAGCCGTTATTATATCATCATTAATAATAGTTTACACTCGTTCACAAAGAATTTTATGTGGCAAATGTTATTTATTTATCAAAGGTCATTTATTAAGGTTACATATACATGCCACCATTGACGGGAATGACAGCGCCTGTAATATAACTGGCTTCATCACTGGCTAAGAATAACACTGCTGCAGCGATATCTTCTGGCTGACCCAAACGCCCAATAGGCACAGCATCCAGCATAGAGTTAAGCAGACGCTCGTCCATCTCATCGGTCATGTCAGTCTCGATAAGACCTGGTGCTACGCTATTAACTGTAATTTGACGCGAGCCAATCTCACGAGCTAACGTACGGCTAAAACCTTCGACGCCCGCTTTAGTCGCAGCATAGTTAGACTGTCCAGCATTACCCATCTGCGCCACAACAGAGCTGACATTAATAATACGGCCGCGACGCGCTTTCATCATGCCACGTATAGCCCGTTTACTCATGCGATATACAGATGATAAATTGGTATCAATAACGTTACTCCAATCTTCATCTTTCATACGCATCAGTAGCCCATCTTGGGTAATACCAGCATTATTCACGAGTACTTGTACTGCGCCATAAACGCTTTCAATTTCTTCAAATAGCTTATCAATTTGAGCACCATCGCGTACATCTAATACTCGACCAATACCACCAGAATCATGCAAATAGTCATTTATCAGTGCTGCACCTTTTTCAGTGGTAGCAGTACCAATAACAAAGTGACCCTCTTTTGCAAAGCGTTTGGCGACGGCTTTACCGATGCCGCGGCTGGCACCCGTGACTAATGTAATCGTACGGCTCATGATAATACCTCCATTAATTTATCTAAGCGAGCTGGCTTGTCAGTAGGATAGCTGGCTATAGGATGAGCCTGACGCTTGGCAAGATTGCTCAGCACATTACCGCTACCGCATTCAATTAAAACATTAATTTGTTTATCTACCAATTCTTGCATGGTTTTCGACCACAATACTGGCTCGCTTAATTGTTCGGTCAAGGCTTGCTTGATACCTAGAGAGTTAGTTTCGACACGAGCATGACGGTTTTGAATCACTGGAATAATGGCTTGATCAAATTGAATCTCGGTCAGTGCCTCAGCAAGTGCTTGGCTAGCAGGTTGCATCAAAGCACAATGTGAGGGCACGCTCACCTTAAGTAAGATAGCCTTCTTACCCGTATTTTGTACTTTGTCGATGACCGCATTTACTCCCACAGCATTACCAGAGACCACTACTTGCCCTGGGCTATTAAAGTTTGCTGCACCAACAATAGCGCCGTCGACATGTTCAGTCGCTTGCTCACATAAAGTCTCAACTCTCTGATCCTCTAGACCTAATACCGCAGCCATCGCGGTATCGATACCTTCTACTGCCTGTTGCATCAATTGGCCACGCTTATGTACCAATTGAATAGCATCTGCCAAAGACAATACGCCAGCAGCACAAAGAGCGCTATACTCACCTAATGAGTGACCTGCTAAATAACAAGGCTTTGTAGTGATTTTACCTTGTAGTACTCGCCAAATAGCGATACTGGCTGCTAGCAGGGCGGGCTGAGTATACTGAGTTTGATTGAGTCGCTCTTCATCTTGGCAGATCTCCCATAGATCTTCGCCAAGCGCTGTACTTGCCTCAGCAAAAGTTTCTTTTATTTGCGGATATAGCTCGGCAAGCTCAGTTGTCATGCCTAATACTTGTGAGCCCTGTCCTGGGAAAATTATTGCAATGCGTGCGGTAGGTGATGCGGTATCAGATGCTGATGCCATAGCCAATATTCCTTAAGTAAATTGCAGAGATCTCTTTAATGGATAAGAATTCTTTATTATAAGTGGTTAATACTATATCTAATGAATACTACGTTTAATTGATGCTAGGTTTAGATAATACTAGGCTTGATAGCAAACTATACACTGCTAGGCACTATTATCCTAGTCAAGGATGAAAGGATACAACATCAAAATAAGCCGTTAGAGCATTATTATCTTAAAAGCAGATATATTAAAAGTAGAAAACGTAGCGTTGTATAAGATTATTGTGAAATAACAATTAGCAATACTCTAGACAACAAAAAACCAAGCTATCCATTGACCTAATTTAGGACAACAAAGTAACTTGGCTTTTTTGACTTAATTATCATACCTAAATGTTAGATGAAAAATACTAAGCTAAATACTCATAACTATAATCGCAACTAGCTCACTATCGATCAACTATCACTAGCTAATAATTTAAGCGTCTTGACTGACTTTAAATAACTGACGACCACGATAAAAACCATCTTTAGTCATGTGATGACGACGATGTTTTTCACCAGTTGTGGCATCTACACTTAGCTCAGCCACTTCCATACGATGGTGCGAGCGGCGCATGTCACGACGCGAACGGCTTTTACGACTTTTTTGAACAGCCATGATATAGCTCCTATACTTAAAATGGATAAGCTTAAATTCAGCTTGGATGAATAAGGACTTAGGCTTACAAGATAGTTGAGTTAACCACTGCCATAAGTTGACTTATCATCGAATTAAAAGGTGACTATTTGCTCAAGCAGTTGATCGAACCAAAATTCTATGGATAAATCGGTTTGATCAGTAGTGCCTAGTAAACAGTGTATTGTCAGAATGCAATAAACGGGACATTATACGCATATTTAGCCAATTAATAAAGCCCTATAGCTGAGACTTTTATAAAAGGCGTTATTTAGCTAAAACGCTTATAGTTTACCTTTCAAAGAAGACAGTGCTGCGAAAGGATTTTCGACTTCTTCCTCAGGGATATCACCAACTTGGTCGACAGTCATTTCACAGTCTTCATGCTTTGGCGCAAGCGGGGTTTTTAGCAGTATCTCATCTTCTACTAACTTTTTGACAGGCAGCAGGCACTCAGGAGCAGGCTCGGTAATGATTTCATCTAGTATCAGATAATCTTGCTCTTCATTAATCAAGTTGACCTGACTCTCATCCTCTAGCAGGGCAATATCATAGTCATCGCTTAAGTCTATAGCTATCGGTTGTAGACAACGCTGACAAGTCAACCAAACATCACCCGTTAAGGTAAAGGCCAAATGCAGCACATTGCTACGGCGGTACAAAGTCGTACTGAGCTGTAAGTTGGTTTGCTCATGCTCATCCGTCAAGGTACTAGCCAAACGCTCAAATGATGCTGGAGCAACGCCTCCTGCCCACTCAAAACCTGTATCTGCCCATTTGTCTAAGGAGATAGTTTGAGGCATGGTTGCTGGGTTGGCTGCTAAATTACTGCTAGATTGAGCATCAGCTTGGTTACTATTAGAGTTTGACATAAGCGCTCTCAACGATCAAAAAGGTGTATAATATTGCCTGCCATACTAACCCAAAGTCCGTTATGACGCTAGCGCTAGTATGTTACCAATACTGACCTATTTCTGATATCCCTTTGATCTTTATCAGCTCTATAAAATCGTTATAATCCTTTATGATATCTGACTCTACCGCCCTAGATTTTACTACTTTATTGCCCTATAAAACGGCTATAGATCTATTAAACCGGCTTGATAGGCACATTAGTGATGAAAATAAAAACTGGCAGCAGACTATAATCAAGCAAGCGATAGCTAACAACGCAGATTCTTTGAATACAAAACTATCTTCTATAAAGGATATTGAGCAGCTTGCAACCGACTGGCTTATTAAACTATTTGACACTCTATTTGCTGAGCAAAAGGTAGTACTGGTACGTGGTGCGGGCGAGCCTGAGTATTTCCCTGCTACAAGCTCTAGTCCCGCTCGTATCGAGTTTGCTCATGGTTTCTTTTCTAGCGCCTTGCATGAGATCAGCCATTGGTGTGTCGCAGGTCAGCAGCGGCGCAAGCTTAGCGACTTCGGCTACTGGTATGCTGCTGATGGTCGCAATAAAGCACAACAACAAGCCTTTGAGCGCGTAGAAATTAAACCGCAAGCGTTAGAGTGTTTATTTACCTTCGCCTGTCAGAGAAACTTTCGAGTATCACAAGACAATCTATTTGCCTCTTTTGATACTACCGATAGCACCTTTGCTACTGATGTTTACAACCAAGCACAATATTACATTGATTATCCACAAAGCTTACCTAGCGATGCTAAAACTTTGTTGTGGGCACTACTATTTTTGCATATCAAATATATTCAATAGAGAAACTTAGCCTTCGCTTATCTCTTTAACGTTTTCCTACTAATAATAACGGCTAAGCACTATTATCTGACTTTAGTTTGAAGATATACTTATTGCAGTAAGAAAAAATAATTTGGAGCTATTATGGAAACCTTTTACATACATCCTGAGAACCCACAACCTCGCCTTATTGAACAGGCCGTCGAACTTTTACGCCAAGATAAGTTAATAGTATACCCAACAGATACCAGCTACGCCTTTGGCTGCCGTCTAGGATCAAAAGATGCGCTGGAGAAGCTGAAGCAAATTCGTGAGCTTAGCGATAAGCACCAGTTTACTCTACTGTGCCGCGACTTAAGTGAAATTGCCAACTATGCAGCAGTAGATAATATTCAGTTCAAACAACTAAAAGCGCACACTCCTGCACCCATAACTTTTATTCTAAACGCCACTAAAGATGTGCCGAAAAAGCTTGCCCATGCCAAGAAAAAAACCATTGGTATTCGAGTGCCAAGCAACCCTATTGCACAGGCATTATTAGCAGCGATGGATGAGCCTATTTTGACCAGCTCATTGATATTACCAAATAGTGATGAAGTGATGGATGATCCTTTCGATATCGAAGAAGCGTTAGGTAACCAGATAGATGGTCTTATTAATGCAGGTGTTCAGACTACTAAGCTGACCACCATTGTCGATATGACAAGCTCTCAGGTAGAAATCATTAGACAAGGGGCTGCTGACGTTAGTAGCTTGATTTAGAGTTACCTTGACTTAAGCCTTCTACAAATTATTTTAGACAAAAAAAAGCGCCAATTGATTGGCGCTTTTTGCTATTTATACAGTAGAACGTACTAGACAATAAAGTCTATAAAATTAGTCGCGATCAACTAATTCTACATAGGCCATAGGTGCGTTATCGCCATCGCGATTGCCACATTTGATAATACGTAAATAGCCACCTGGACGCGTTTGATAACGTGGACCCAAAGTACCAAATAGTTTACCTACCATAGCTTTATCGCGCATACGACTAAATGCCAAACGACGATTAGCAACGCTGTCTTCTTTAGCCATAGTGATCAATGGCTCAGCAACACGGCGCAATTCTTTAGCTTTTGGTAAAGTCGTTTTGATCAGTTCATGCTCAAATAATGAGTTGGTCATGTTCTGGAACATAGCTTTACGATGACTGCCGGTACGACCCAGCTTCACTCCACTCTTACGATGGCGCATAGTCAAAAATCCTTAAAGTTTAACGGCTACGATAAGAGAAGCGATCATCAACACGTAAGTCAGCGGGTGGCCAGTTATCTAGGCGCATACCGAGCTCTAAATCTTTAGACGCTAGTACGTCCTTGATTTCGGTTAATGATTTCTTACCAAGATTTGGGGTTTTTAGTAGTTCAGTCTCTGAACGCTGTACCAAATCACCGATATAGTAAATGTTTTCAGCTTTTAAGCAGTTGGCTGAGCGAACCGTTAGTTCAAGATCATCCACAGGGCGTAGTAGCACTGGGTCAACCTCTTCTTTTTCTTTCACAGGCTCAGGCGCTTCTTCAGCTTCTAGGTCAACAAAGATAGAAATCTGTTGTTGTAAAATAGTAGCAGCTTTACGAATTGCTTCTTCTGGATCGATAGTGCCATTGGTTTCAAGCTCAATGATAAGACGATCAAGATCAGTACGCTGTTCAACACGAGCGTTCTCAACTTGATAAGCAACACGTAGCACTGGGCTAAAGCTTGCATCAAGCTTTAAGCGGCCAATCGCTTTGGTATCACCATCTTCACGGCGCTGGTTTGCTGGCTCATATCCACGACCCATAACTACACGCAGACGCATCTTAAGATGACCGCGCTCGCTTAGCGTTCCTAGTACCAATTCTGGATTGATAATATCGACGTTATGCGGCAAAGTGATGTCTGCAGCAGTGATAATGCCTGGACCTTGTTTGTCTAAGGTCAAAAATACTTCATTTTGATCATGAAGGGTGATTGCTAAGCCTTTAAGGTTTAAAAGCAGATCAAGCACGTCTTCTTGCAGACCTTCTAAAGTAGAGTATTCATGGTCAACACCATCAATCTCAGCTTCGATGACTGCAGCACCAGGTAATGAAGATAACAAGATACGACGTAAAGCATTCCCTAAGGTATGCCCAAAGCCGCGCTCTAACGGTTCGAGTGTGACTTTGGCAATCGTTTCATTGACCGTATCCACATTAATGGCATTCGGCGTTAGAAACTCAGTTGCATTTAGCATCATGATGTCACCTCGATTTATTTAACTGGTTTAATTAACGTTGATCGCTCAATGCTATTCTCATAACATTGAGCAGACGTTACTTACTTAGAGTATAGCTCAACGATCAAGCTTTCGTTGATTTCAGCAGGTAGATCGATACGATCAGGCGCATGCTTAAATGTGCCTTGTAATTTGCTGTTATCAACATCTAGCCATTCTGGAATACCACGTTGTGACGCAAGCTCTAATGCGTTTTGAATACGTAGTTGTTCGCGAGACTTCTCTTGAACGGCGATGACATCACCATCTTGCAACTGGATTGATGGAATGTTCACACGAACAAACTCATCACGGCCAGCTTTTTTTACCATAATAGAACGATGGCTAACGAGCTGACGGGCTTCTGCGCGAGTTGAGCCAAAGCCCATGCGATAGACCACATTATCCAAGCGACTCTCTAGCATAGCTAGCAAGTTCTCACCAGTAGCGCCGCGCTTACGAGCAGCTTCTTTATAGTAGTTAGCAAACTGACGCTCGAGTACACCGTAGATACGCTTAACTTTCTGTTTTTCACGTAACTGTAGTGCATATTCCGAAGTCTTATTACGGCTTACACCGTGTTGACCTGGTGGACGACCAGCTTTTTTGGTTTTTACATCATACGGCTTCACGCCAGATTTTAGACCTAAGTCCGTACCTTCGCGACGTGATAATTTCAGTTTTGGTCCAATATAACGGGCCATTGTTATGTCTCCTATAAGCTTTTATAATAAAAAGCTTCGTCTTTAATATTAGACGCGGCGCTTTTTCGGCGCACGGCAACCATTGTGTGGGATTGGGGTTACATCAGAGATGCTGTTAATTTTATAACCCAATGCACCTAGTGCTCTTACCGCAGACTCACGACCCGGTCCTGGTCCTTTGACCAAAACATCGACATTCTTAACACCATACTCTTGAGCCGCTTTACCAGCGACCTCAGCTGCAACCTGCGCTGCAAATGGTGTAGATTTACGTGAACCACGGAAGCCTTGTCCACCTGAAGTGGCCCAAGCCAATGCATTACCTTGACGATCGGTAATCGTAACAATGGTGTTATTAAAAGACGCATGGATATGGGCAATGCCCTCCGATACTGAACGACGAGCCACCTTTTTGCGACTGCGAGTGTCTTTTGCCATCTTTTAGCTTCCTAAGTTAATTATCTTTTGAGAGGGCGTGTAGGACCCTTACGCGTACGAGCGTTGTTCTTAGTATTCTGACCACGAACTGGCAGGTTACGGCGATGACGGATGCCACGGTAACAACCAAGATCAACTAAACGCTTAATATTCATTGAAACTTCACGACGAAGATCACCTTCAGTCATATAGTTTGCAACTTGTGCACGGATAGCATCTAACTGCGTATCATCTAACTGACTAACTTTAGTAGTAGGGGCAATGCCAACAGCTTCTAAGATTTTCTGAGCAGTGGTACGGCCTACACCAAAGATGTAAGTTAGTGAAATAACAGCATGCTTATTATCCGGAATGTTAACACCGGCAATACGAGCCATTGATTTCTCTCCATTAAAGAAAAACAAAATTATCTATTATAAAAATGATAAGTATTGTTTTTCAGAGTTATTGCGGTTAATACCTTAAACTTTATAAATCGCTCCAAAACATTTAAGCTAAAGGAGATAAAGTATAAAAGTTATAGGTAGCAACTACGGCAAGTGGCGGATGATATCTCATCCGCCAGTATTTTTCAAGCATTAATTGAATTAATCAGCTCAGCGAGTCGCAAAGCTGATTGATCTATTAACCTTGACGTTGCTTATGGCGTGGCTCTGCTGTACAGATAACATGTACACGACCTTTGCGGCGGACAATCTTACAGCTACCACAAATCTTTTTTACTGATGCTTGAACTTTCATCGTATTTTCCTTGAAGTATCGCCTTGTTCATTTACTCTTAAATATTAAGAACCATTAAGGCTGATTGGGCGACTGAATTAACGTCTGATCATGATATTGATGGGTCATCAAATGCGCTTGGATTTGCGAGATGAAGTCCATTACCACAACCACCATAATCAGTAACGACGTACCACCGAGGTTAAACGGCACACCAAAACCTGACTGGATGAGCATAGGCATTAAACATATCACCGTCATGTACATCGCGCCAATAAAGGTCAAGCGGTTCAATACATGATCGAGATAACGTTGAGTTTGTTGTCCAGGGCGAATACCAGGGATATAAGCCCCGCTACGTTTAAGGTTCTCAGCAACTTCACGCGGACTAAAGACCAATGCCGTATAAAAATAGCAAAAGAAAATAATCATCGCACCAAACAAGACTAAATATAGCGGCTGTCCTGGTGACAATACTAACGCCATATTCTGCAATATCTTTTGTACAAAGGTAGGATCTGTTGAATGACCAACCCACTGTCCTAAACTCGCTGGAAACAATAACAAAGAGCTAGCAAAAATAGCAGGAATAACCCCAGCCATGTTAATTTTCAGCGGCAAATGTGACTGCTGCTGAGCATAAATTTTGCGACCTTGCTGCTGCTTTTGTGCGTAGTTAACAGGCACTTGGCGCTGAGCACGTTCTATATAAACGATACCCGCAGTTACCGCGACACCTAATACCACAAAGATAAAGAGTACAATCAAGTTCATTTGACCTTGATTGACCTGTTCGATAGATTGCGAAATCATACCTGGCGTACCCGCCACAATGCTGGCAAAAATAAGCATTGAAATGCCGTTACCTACCCCACGCTCTGTAATCTGCTCACCAAGCCACATTAAGAACATAGCACCTGCGACCAGTGAGGTCACTGCAGGTATATAGAAGGTAAGACCACTTGATAACGTCAAATTCTGACTGATAAGACCTGCACACATCCCCAAAGATTGTACCAAAGCCAATCCAAGTGTCCCCTGACGAGTATACTTATTTAGCTTACGTCGTCCCGCCTCGCCTTCTTTTTTAAGCGCTTCAAGCGAAGGTAGTACTGCTGACATCATCTGTACAATAATAGACGCCGAAATATACGGCATAATACCGAGTGCCATAATAGACATCCGCTCTAATGCCCCACCTGAGAACATGTTAAACATGCTCAAGATGGTATTCTCATTACGTGAGAACAGATCGGCTAAATTGACAGGATTAATGCCAGGTACAGGAATATGTGACCCTAAACGATAAACAATCAATGCGCCGATCAAAAATAGCAGACGCGACCATAGCTCATCATACTTACGTATAAAAGCGAATGGGTTGAGCGGAATGCCTGACGATGACACTGATTGTTTTGACACGTTACTACTCCTCGATGCTACCACCAGCAGCTTCGATTGCCTGCTTGGCGCCTTTAGTCACTTTTACACCTTGGAAGGTATAAGCTTTAGTGACTTCACCTGACAAGATGATGCGCGCACGCTTCATATCATGACGGATAATGTTAGCTGTTTTTAGGGTAGCAACACTGATTACATCGCCTTCAACTTTATTAAGTTCAGACAGACGTACTTCAGCAGTCGTCATTGCCATCTTACTGGTAAAACCAAATTTTGGTAGACGACGGTATAATGGCATTTGACCACCTTCAAATCCTGAGCGTATGCTAGAACCTGAACGTGACTTCTGACCTTTTACACCACGGCCGCCTGTTTTACCAAGGCCTGAACCGATACCACGACCACGACGTTGGGCAGTTTTCTTGGCGCCAACACCTGGTGATAATTCATTTAATCTAAGTCCCATTACGCTTCCTCCACTCTTACCATGTAGTTAACGCGATTGACCATACCACGAGTTGAAGGAGTATCTTCAACTTCTACAGTGTGATTAATACGACGTAAACCCAATCCTTTCAAGCTAGCTTTGTGGCTCTTGAGGCGATGGGCACCCGATTTAAACTGAGTAACTTTCATTGTTTTCATAGTAACTCACCTATTCCTATCTATAAAAGGTTAGCCCAAAATTTCGTCTACAGATTTACCACGTTTTGCTGCCATCTTTTCTGGAGTTGACATATCACGTAAACCATTGAACGTAGCGCGAACCACGTTAGCAGTGTTGGTAGAACCATAACATTTAGTCAAAACGTCTTTAACACCAGCAACTTCTAATACGGCACGCATTGCGCCACCGGCAATTACGCCAGTACCTTCAGATGCAGGCTGCATATAGACTTTACTTGCGCCATGACGTGATTTGATCGGATGATATAAAGTTGCATCATTTAGCTCAACAGTAATCATATTGCGCTTAGCAGCTTCTAGTGCTTTTTGAATAGCAGCTGGCACTTCACGGGCTTTACCGCGACCGAAACCAACACGGCCATTGCCATCGCCAACGACAGTCAATGCAGTGAACGAGAAAATACGACCACCTTTAACGACTTTAGCAACGCGATCAACAGTAACCAAACGCTCTACCAGACCATCACTTTGTTCATTTTTATCATTTCTATTGTCATTTCTAGCCATGATTAAAACTCCAATCCGTTTTCGCGAGCAGCTTCAGCTAAAGCTTTTACTCGACCATGATATTTAAAACCACTACGGTCAAAAGCAACTTTAGTAATGCCAGCTGCCTTTGCGCGCTCTGCGATTAATTGGCCTACAGACGTCGCTGCATCAGTGTTACCAGTTGCGCCTGAACGCAGACTGCCGTCTAAGGTAGATGCCTGTGCAATCACTTCACCACCGTTCGGAGAGATAATCTGGGCATAGATATGCTTTGGCGTACGATTAACCGTAAGGCGATGTGCACCTAAAACACGGATATGCGCGCGGGTTTTCTTTGCTCGACGTAGACGAGCTGCTTTTTTATCAAACATTTCAACTCACCTTATTTTTTCTTGGCTTCTTTGCGAATCACATGCTCGTCACTATAACGAATACCTTTGCCTTTATAAGGCTCTGGTGGGCGGAAACCACGGATATTAGCCGCAGCTTGTCCAAGCTGCTGTTTATCGTTTGATTTCAAAACGATTTCAGTTTGCGTTGGGGTTTCAGCTGACACACTTTCAGGTAACGTGTATTCTACTGGATGTGAGTAACCGACGTTCAAGGTTACTTTATCGCCAGTAGCTTGTGCACGATAACCAACACCAATCAATTGAAGACGTTTCTCAAAGCCTTCAGTTACGCCCTTAACATGGTTGTTAAGCAAAGCGCGGACGGTGCCAGTATGCATCATAGCTTCTTTTGAATCGACTGTAGGTGAGAGAATGATAGCATCATCTTCCTGTTTCAGCTCGACCAATTCGTGCAGGCGTAAAGACAAAGTACCGTTCTTGCCTTTCACTTCGACCTGCCGATCGTTCAAAGTAACACTTACGCCGCTAGGCAGTGTTACCGGGGCTTTAGCCACACGAGACATAGGAGTATTCCTTAAAAAATTAAAATCTTCTGTTAGCAAACCATCATCAAAACTAAGACTATGATAATAGCGAAAAAACTAACAGGCTAAAAAGCGTGCTAGTTTATCATAAACGACTCTATTAAGCACCTGTCAATATTATAAAACTATCCATTAGATGAAATTTTTATAATATTGATAGGTATCAGGCTCATAACGTTTAATTTAAAAAATTAACTTAGAGCTTATAAGCCTGATCTATAGAAATCAAATAGACTTCATCGTGCCATTACTAATTATTAATAATGAATTGCAGCTTACGCTACAAATGCGACGATTTCACCACCGATACCAGCAGCGCGTGCAGCACGATCGCTCATGATACCTTGGCTAGTTGATACGATAGCAACACCCATACCTTGTTTTACAGTAGGGATAGCGTCTTTACCGCGATGCTGGCGTAAACCAGGACGGCTGTAACGTTGGATAGTTTCGATAACGGCTTTGCCTTCGAAGTACTTTAATTCGATAGTTAGCGTTGCTTTGTTGTTATCTTCAGCTTTAACTTCAGCACTAGCAACATAACCTTCACTAACCAATAAGTCAGCGATAGATTTACGTAGCTTAGAGCTTGGCATAGCTACTGAAACTTTATTAGCCATTTGGGCGTTACGAATACGGGTTAGCATATCCCCAACAGTATCTTGCATACTCATGTAATTACTCCTTACCAGCTTGCTTTACGAACACCAGGTACATCACCTTGCATGACACGCTCACGCAACATATTGCGTGATAAGCCAAACTTGCGGAAATAACCATGAGGACGACCTGTGATAGCACAACGATTGCGCAGACGTACAGGCGATGAGTTACGTGGTAGGGCTTGTAGCTCTAGCATCGCATCCATACGCTCTTCGTCAGTTGCATTGATATCGTTGATAGTCGCTTTTAGCTTAAGGCGCTTATCAGCGTACTTAGCAACCATTTTTTCGCGCTTTAATTCGCGGTTAATCATGCTCTTCTTTGCCATAACGTCTTTACCTTATTTAAATGGGAAGCCGAATGCTTTAAGTAGCGCACGACCTTCGTCATCAGTAGTAGCTGACGTTGTGATAGTCACATCCATACCACGGATACGATCAATCTTGTCAAAGTCTACTTCTGGGAATACGATTTGCTCTTTGATACCCAGTGAATAGTTACCACGTCCATCAAAGGCTTTAGGTGAAAAACCACGAAAGTCACGAACACGAGGAATAGCAACGGCAATGAGACGATCTAAAAATTCGTACATTTGCTCACCGCGTAGCGTTACTTTGCAACCGATTGGCCATTCTTCACGAATCTTAAAGCCTGCAATTGATTTACGCGCTTTGGTGACTACAGGTTTTTGACCAGCAATCGCGGTCATATCAGCTACTGCACCTTCAAGCAATTTCTTGTCTTGAGACGCGCCGCCTACACCCATGTTTAAAGTGATTTTAGTGATTTTAGGCACTTGCATCACATTATCTAAAGCAAGTTCTTCTTTAATCTTTTGCTTTAGTTCATCGTTATATAAAGCTTTTAATCTTGCCATTACCATTACACCCTTAGTGTCTTACGCAGTCGCCACAACTTCACCATTCGAACGATAAACGCGTTGTTTAACGCCATCATCATTCTTTTGGTAAGTAATACGGTCTGCTTTTTGGGTTTGCGCATTTAAAATTGCGACATTTGAGATATGTAAAAAAGCTTCTTGCTTTAAAATGCCGCCCTCAACGCCAGTCGCCTGATTTGGCTTCTGATGTTTAGTGACAATGTTAATGCCTTCAACTTTAATACGGTCATTTTTAACAGCTTGAACAGTACCTTGCTTGCCTTTGTCTTTACCAGCAATCACGATAACTGTATCGCCTTTACGTAATTTAGCCATGGGTTACCTCACAATACTTCTGGTGCTAGGGATACAATTTTCATAAACTGATCACCACGTAGTTCACGAGTTACCGGTCCAAAAATACGAGTTGCAATCGGTGCTTTGTTTTGGTTCAACAATACCGCAGCATTGTCGTCAAAACGAATAACCGAACCATCAGGGCGACGAACGCCTTTTTTGGTACGTACAACTACTGCATTCATCACATCGCCTTTTTTGACACGACCGCGAGGAATGGCTTCTTTTACCGTTACTTTGATGATATCGCCGACTGATGCATAACGACGATGAGAACCACCCAGTACTTTAATGCACTGAACTCGTCTTGCACCGCTATTATCTGCAACTTCCAGCATAGATTCAACCTGAATCATAGCGTTACTCCACAGGTATGAGCAATAAAAACCAGTTGCTGCCGCAAGCTCAGTATGAGTCGTCGGCATTTTAATATCAATAACCAACTTCTCTAGTGCTAATGATGTGCACAAAGCACATACGGCATCCCTAAAAAGGCGGCTATTTTAACAGCTTCTAGTCTTTATTGCAATTTACTTAGATTTTTTCTACTTTCTCAATCACTTCCACTAAAGTCCAAGCTTTAGTTTTCGAAATTGGACGCGTCTCTTTGATACGGACAAGGTCGCCTTGTTGGCAAACGTTGTTCTCATCATGAGCTTTGATTTTGGTTGAACGACGAAGCTGCTTGCCATACAAAGGATGACGAACCAGACGCTCAATCAAAACTGTGATGGACTTATCCATCTTGTCGCTCACAACTCGACCGGTCAATAAGCTTGCGTTAGTTGCTTGATTGTTATCGCTCATGAGTCGCCTCGTTGTTTCTCGTTAATCAAAGTCTGAAGCTGGGCGATCGTACGACGATTACCACGAACTTCATGGGTATTCCCCAACTGACCCGTTGCTTTAGCCATACGAATACGGAAAGCATCAAGTTGCTTTTCATCAAGTAACTGAGTCAGTTCTTCTAATGATTTATCACGTAATTCACTGATCTTCATTACATTATCGTCCGCTTAACAATGGTAGTTTTAAAGGGCAGTTTTGCTGCAGCAAGCGTTAACGCTTCGCGAGCAAGTTCTTCTGAAACCCCTTCGATTTCATATAGCACTTTACCAGGTTTGACTTCGCATACCCAATATTCTACAGGACCTTTACCTTTACCCATACGTACTTCTAATGGTTTATTGGTAATAGGTTTGTCTGGGAATACACGAATCCAAATTTTACCACCACGTTTGATCTTACGAGTAATGGTACGACGTGCTGCTTCAATTTGACGGGCAGTCATACGACCACGAGTCAAAGATTTTAGACCAATTTGTCCGAATGCAACGGTGCTTCCACGATGAGCAAGCCCAGTGTTACGACCTTTATGCATTTTACGAAACTTGGTACGTTTTGGCTGTAACATAGTTTACCCTCTGTCTGAGTTTCGACGATTTCCGTTTCCACCACGACCACGGCGTTTTGGCGCGCGAGGCTCTTCTTTAACGGGATTATAAACACTGTTCATACCGTCAAGGATTTCGCCACGGAAGATCCAAACTTTTACACCGATAGTGCCGTAAGTAGTCTCTGCACGAATTGACGCATAGTCAATATCAGCGCGGAGCGTATGTAAAGGTACACGACCTTCACGATACCATTCAGTACGAGCAATTTCAGCACCGCCAAGACGGCCAGACAGCTCAACTTTAATGCCTTTAGCACCAGAACGCATACTGTTCTGCACGGCGCGCTTCATAGCACGGCGAAACATAACACGACGCTCAAGCTGGCTTGCGATACCTTCTGCTACTAAACGAGCATCAAGATCAGGTGAGGTGATTTCTTCAATGTTGACCTGAGCAGGTACGCCCATAATTTTGGTCAATTCTTTT
Source organism: Psychrobacter sp. M13 (assembly GCF_030718935.1). Classification (NCBI taxonomy): domain Bacteria; kingdom Pseudomonadati; phylum Pseudomonadota; class Gammaproteobacteria; order Moraxellales; family Moraxellaceae; genus Psychrobacter; species Psychrobacter sp. M13. Next base: position 680,590 of record NZ_CP132194.1, on the reverse strand, counting down.
TGAAGTCTTTCAATATCTTCGCCTTTTTTACCGATAACAATACCAGGACGCGCAGTGGAAATGGTAATCTTAGCAGCACCAGTAGGACGCTCGATCATAATACCGCTGACCATAGCGTTGTCTAGTTTTTTGCGGAGATACTCACGAACTTGGATGTCGTTAATGAGGTATTCTGAGTATTGTTTAGGGCTAGCATACCAGTTTGCGTTATGCTTTTTTACAACACCAAGACGAATTCCGATTGGATGTACTTTTTGACCCATAACTTATTCTCCTACCTTTATAGTGATGTGACAGGTACGTTTGCTGATACGATCAGCGCGACCTTTAGCACGTGGTAGGATACGTTTTAGCGTAATGCCTTCATCAACGTAGATAGTCGATACTTTTAACGTATCAATATCTAAACCGTTGTTATGTTCGGCATTGGCGATAGCTGAGTTAAGGCATTTCTTAACAAACACAGCGCCTTTTTTATTGCTATACGTTAAGATATCCAAAGCACGCTCAATAGATTTGCCACGAACTTCATCAGCAACGAGTCTAACTTTTTGTGCCGAGATGGCGGCACCGCGTAATTTTGCAGTTACTTCCATGGTAAGCACCTTATCTCTTAGCTTTCTTGTCAATGCCGTGACCGCGATAGGTACGGGTCGGAGCAAATTCACCTAGTTTATGACCAACCATCTGCTCACTAATGATAACCGGTACGTGAGTACGGCCATTATGAACAGATAAAGTTAGGCCAACCATTTGTGGCAGAATCATCGAGCGGCGCGACCAAGTTTTGATCGGTTTGCGTGAGTTGGCTTCAATAGCAGTCTCAACTTTAGCAAACAAATGCGCATCAATGAATGGACCTTTTTTCAATGAACGAGGCATGAAATTCTTCCTTATTTCTTCTTCTTGGCGCGACGGATGATCATATTGTCAGTACGCTTATTGTGACGCGTTTTCAGTCCTTTAGACTTCTGACCCCAAGGGCTAGTAGGATGGCGACCTTTGTTACGACCTTCACCACCACCATGTGGGTGATCAACTGGGTTCATTGCGACACCACGAACGGAAGGACGAATACCTCTCCAACGTGACGCACCAGCTTTACCAAGTGATTTCAAGTTGTTTTCAGTATTAGAGACTTCACCAATAACGGCGCGGCAATTGATATGCACACGGCGAGTTTCGCCTGAACGCATACGTAGGATTGCATAGATACCATCACGACCTAGTAACTGTACGCTTGCACCCGCTGCTCGAGCCATCTGTGCGCCTTTACCGATTTTAAGTTCGATATTATGGATCACAGTACCCAAAGGGATGTTTTTAAGCGGTAAACAGTTACCTGGACGAATAGGTGACATTTCACCTGATAGTACAGTATCACCAACGGCTTGCTTCTTAGCAGCAATGATATAACGACGTTCGCCATCAGCATACTTAAGTAATGCAATATGAGCGGTACGGTTAGGATCATATTCGATACGTTCTACGATCGCTGGAATATTATCTTTAGTACGTTTAAAGTCAATAATACGATAATGCTGTTTATGACCGCCACCAATATGACGCGACGTGATGCGGCCATTATTGTTACGACCACCTGACTTACTTTTTGATTCTAGAAGTGCTGCAAACGGACGACCTTTGTAAAGGTGTGGATGCACAACTTTTTCAACAAAACGACGGCCTGGTGATGTTGGCTTTGCTTTTACGATAGGCATGAGTGTAATCCTTATTCGTTGTTCGCTGTTTCACTAGCAGGAGCAGTATTAGCTACTTCCTCACCAGCATCAGCCATTTGTACATCTTGACCAGCTTTTAAGGTAACATAGGCTTTTTTATAGTCATTACGACGGCCGATAGTTTTACCAAAACGCTTTGTCTTACCTTTAACATTCAAAGTGTTTACTTTAGTAACTTCAACACCTTCAAACATCAACTCAACTGCTTTTTTGACTTCAAGCTTAGTCGCTTTAGAATCAATTTTGAATACTTGTACACCAAGTGAATCGCCAAGCATTTGAGATTTCTCTGAGAAGACAGGTCCTCTTAGGATCTGATAAAGTCTTGCGTTATTCATGCTAGTGCTTCCTCAAATTGTTTCGCCGCTTCGACTGACATGATTACTTTGTCAAAAGCAATCAAGCTCACTGGATCCACTTCACTTGTACCGAGTACATTGACATTTGGAATGTTGCGAGCCGCTAAGTACAAGTTCTCATCGACTTCTTTAGTAATGATCAAAGCACGTGGTGCGTTTAAATCATTTAATTTAGCGATAAGATCTTTGGTCTTAGGTGCAGACATAGTCATATCTTCAACCAGAATCAAACGCTCTTGGCGAATCAATTCGGCTAAGATGCACTGCATAGCACCACGGTACATTTTACGGTTAACTTTTTGTGACCAATCTTGTGGTTTTGCCGCGAATGTACGACCACCGCCACGCCAGATTGGACTACGAATAGAGCCTGCACGAGCACGACCAGTACCTTTTTGACGCCATGGCTTAATGCCACCGCCAGAAACTTCGGCACGGGTTTTTTGTGCGCGTGTACCTTGACGAGCACCAGCTAAATAAGCGGTGACGACTTGATGCACTAATGCTTCGTTGAATTCACGACCAAAAGCCGTATCAGAAAGCTCAACCGCCGCACCTGTAACTGTTTTTAAATCCACGTTAATCCCCTTGCTTAGGCTTTGACTGACGGACGTACGATAACATCGCCACCGGTGGCACCTGGGATAGCACCTTTGATGACAAGCAACCCTTTTTCAGCATCAACTGAAATCACTTCTAGGCCTTGAACAGTAACACGCTTGTTACCCATCTGACCCGCCATCTTTTTGCCTTTGAATACTTTACCTGGTGACTGGTTTTGACCAGTTGAACCATGTGCACGATGAGATACTGAGTTACCATGAGTCGCATCTTGCATACTAAAGTTGTGACGTTTTACAGGACCTTGAAAACCTTTACCTTTACTCGTTCCTGTAACATCAACCATCTGACCTTGTTCGAACAAGTCAGCTAGTATCTCGCCACCAATCTCGCGGCCTTCAAGATCACTCTCATTAGCACGAAACTCCCAAACACCACGACCAGCTTTTACGCCAGCTTTAGCAAAGTGACCTTTTTGAGCAGCAGTTACGCGGCTATCACGACGAGTACCAGTAGTGATCTGGATGGCTTGATAACCATCTGTATCCGTGTTTTTTACTTGAGTAATGCGGTTTGCGTCAACTTCTACTACTGTAACAGGGATAGATGCGCCTGCCTCAGTGAAGACACGGGTCATGCCGCATTTTTTACCGACTAAACCAATCGCCATTTTAAACCTCTTTATATCTTCTATTAATGGTTTGGATATGTTGCATTAACCCAAAGCAATTTGAACGTCAACGCCTGCTGCTAAATCTAACTTCATTAGCGCGTCCACAGTTTTGTCAGTAGGCTGAACGATATCAACCATACGCTTGTGAGTACGGATTTCGTACTGATCACGAGCATCTTTGTTGACGTGTGGCGAGGTTAGAACGTCGAAGCGCTCAATACGAGTCGGCAACGGTACAGGACCACAAACTTGCGCACCGGTACGTTTTGCAGTATCAACAATCTCTTGTGCTGATTGATCAATCAAACGATGATCAAAAGACTTAAGACGGATACGGATTCTCTGGTTAGCCATGCCAGCAAGCTCCTAATATGTGTTTTTGTCATTCTTGCAATGCGACGCAATACAAGGTAATGATAAAAAGCCGTTTAATTAAATATTCACTTGCAATGATCGCTTGTCTTTTATCAAAACCCGCTGCCATCAAAAGCAAAATAGTTTAAAGCCCCGCCGAATCTCCTATTAATATGGAAATCAGCAAAGGCATAATGAAATAGTGCTAGAAACGATGCTCTAGCTGTTATAGCGCCAGCGGTTTACTTGGCGGCGCTTATATAATTCAGTGGTGTATATTATACACACCTTGTAGCTCATTGCAAGGACAATCTCTAATCCAAAACAATATCATATTGTTCCTGAGTATATAGATTCTCCACTTCAAAAGTGATCACTCGCCCAAGTAGATACTCTAAGTCAGCAACCGTGTCCGCCTCTGAGGTCAGTAATAAATCAATAACTGCAGCGTGAGCGACAACGGTAAACTTCTTCGGTGAGTTATAAGTACGAGCGCAGCGCATCATCTCACGAAATATTTCAAAGCAGACCGTTTCAGCGGTTTTTATAAAGCCGCGACCTTGACAAGTCACGCATGGCTCACATAACTGTTGGCCTAGTGACTCACGCGTGCGCTTACGAGTCATTTCAACTAGACCTAGCTCACTGACTTGGGTGATATTGGTCTTAGCATAATCACGAACCAGTTGCTCTCGCAAGCTAGTAAGTACATCATCTTTATGCTCTTGCTCAAGCATATCAATAAAATCAAGAATGATAATACCACCTAAATTGCGCAGGCGCAGCTGACTGGCTATCGCATGGGTGGCCTCAAGATTGGTCTTATATACGGTGTCTTCTAACGAACGACCACCAACATAAGAGCCTGTATTAACATCAATAGTGGTCATTGCCTCAGTTTGATCAATAATCAGATAACCGCCAGACTTTAGATCAACACGGCGTTTGAGAGCATCACGCAGATCTTCCTCAACGCGGTGCACATCAAAGAGTGCAGGTTCAGCGGTATAATGAACAATACGCTCTTCGATAAAAGGCACAAACTCTTTGGCAAAACGGAGTACTTGCTCATAGATTTGTGCATTGTCGATAATAACTTTTTCGGTGTCACTATGCACTAAATCACGAATAGAGCGCAGTGGTAGCGATAGCTCTTGATAAATAAGCTCAGAGCTTTGATGATGAGTAATCTCTTGGCGACGCGCACAGATAGTGCGCCATAGTTGCAAAAGATAGTAGATATCTTCTTCAAGCTTATCAACAGGGACGCGCTCAGCTGCCGTACGCGCAATCAATCCGCCTTTTAGGTTGACGGTTTGCATCAAACTAGTCAGCTCAGTCTTGAGACGAGTGCGCTCATCAATACTATCGATACGCTGTGAGATACCAATATGATCACTCGATGGCAAGTAAACAAGATACCGCGAGGGCAAAGAGATGTTAGTGGTTAAACGCGCGCCTTTACTCCCCAGCTGATCTTTGGTGACTTGTACTAACACGCGCTGAGACTCATGCAAGCGATTTTGAATAAGGCTTTTGCTAGCTATGGTAACTGTACTTTTTGGCAGTACAACAGGTGGTGTTGCATTGATATTATCAGCGGATATAACAGTGGCACTTTTCTCATTAGTGCTTGGCGCATCATTAGTAGTCTTGTTTATTTTGCTGATACTATTAATGCTATCGATGGTGTCGTTTTTATCAGCAGTCTTATCATCCATCTGAACTATTGAGGGCCCGATACTAGCTTGTGGGCGTGGCTCTCGCTGCATGTCATTCACATGTAAAAAAGCCGTGCGTGATTGTCCAATATCGACAAACGCAGCTTGCATACCTGGTAGCACTCGTACCACTGTCCCTAGATAAATATTGCCTACTAAGCCAAGCTTATGATGGCGCTCGATATAGATCTCACCTAAGACTCCGTTATCCAGCACAGCTACTCGGGATTCCATAGGACTGACATTAATTAGTAGCTCTTCAGACATAGGGCCTCTTCTTTTATTATGCTCATAGATGATTTTGTAGCTGATAGTGTAACAAACGCGCTCAGGCTCGCCCACTGTATAGCCGTATCATTATGTGTCTCAATACAGTTTTAAGAGTGGCGAAGGCTATAAAGAAAAAGAAAATGGCGAAACCTAGTGACTGGCACTCAGACACCTAGCACTTTGACGATTGTATTCTGTAGATGCTTTATTTATAAGCGCCAAAGTTTGTGCTAATGGCAGGCCGACGACATTAGTATAACTGCCATTGATATGAGTGACCCAAGCTGCGGCTAAACCCTGAATACCGTAAGCACCTGCCTTATCCGCAGGCTCGCCACTATCCCAGTAATCGCTCATCATTGAAAGTGTTAGTGGAACAAAACTAACCGCTGTACGCTCTATAATTTGTTGTTGCCATGTCGCTACTAAAGACTCATGATCCCTTACGACTAACGTCGCTTGCACCGCCGTCCAGACCTGATGGGTATTATCAGACATTTGCTGCCACATATCATACGCATGGGCGCGATCCTCAGGTTTGACCAATACGGTTTTACCATCTGGCAAGACGCCTATAGTGTCAGCGGTCAACATAATAAAGCTATCGGATGACATATATAATTCAGGCTGATGGTGTTGATCGTTAAGATCTAATTGCTTAATCGCAGCATCAGCTTTGCTTGCGACCATACGTTGGATATAGTCTTGCGGCGACTCATCCGTCAAGACACTCTCGTCGATATCCACACTGATTACTTGAAAGTCAAGCTGTGCGCTCGTCAGTAGCTCACGGCGACGCGGTGAGCCTGAAGCTAAGATAATGTCCATGATGGCTCTCTTAAGTATATTGAGATCTGTTGATTTAGCGAGTAAATTTGCGTAGCGCTAATAAAATTAATGGCCAGCTTAAGATACTCATCACTATAGATAAGCCTGACTGAATAACAAAAGCATTTTGTGTAATGAGCTGCAAGACCCAAAGACTCAGCTGAAAAGCGATTAGCCCTAATGTCGCTATAAACCAAGCGCTAGCAGTGTTAAGCTGCTTGATATAAATACTACTCGTCTTGACCACTAGCGCTACGACTACCGCCGCAAAGGCTTGCTGTCCTAAGCGTGTATCCAGCAATAAATCAGCGATAAGGCCAATAGTAAAGGCAATGAAAAACCCGACATAGCGCGGCTGAAACATCAACCAAAAAATCAACACCATGATCATCACCATCGGCCGCAAAGTCGCCATAGTCGGACTCAAAGGATAAACATTTAGCGATGAGGCAACCACGAAACTTAGTATAATGGCTAATAGTAAAAAACCTGTGGGGTGCTCAGATTCTGGGTATATCATGACAGCCTACCTCAACACTGAATCATGAGTAGCTGCTACAAGGTTTTGAGCGCTTAGCTGAGATGTTGACTGATGATTTGACTGTGTTGCCATCGAACTTATAGCACTACTATCTATAGAAGTATTTGCTATAGGCGTATTTGGTGCAGTAGCAAATTCTGGCTGGTCGATATCAGCAGCAACAGTCGCTTTATCTTGCAAAATAAGTACATAAGCATTGTCAATAAAATTAGCCGCTGGGGTAACGTTAATACTTCTAAAATTATCCGCTTGGGTATCCTTAATGAGTGCAACGCGCCCTACTCTAAAACCTGCAGGAATCCGACCACCTAGGCCTGATGATACTAGCTCATCACCAACGCGCACATCTGAGGTCTTAAAAACATAGTTTAATCGCAATGAGGACGGAATACCCTCACCCGTTACAATACCGCGCTGACCAGTACGCTTGATGGTCACGGCGACCGACTGCTGCTTATCGGTGATTAACAGTAACCGGCTGGTATTCGGATAAACATTGATAATCTGACCTAATACACCATCTTCATCAATGACGGTTTGCCCGACCTGTACCCCGTCTTGCTCGCCCTTATTGAGCACGACGATTTGTTTGAGCGGATTAGTGTCAGTACCGATCACTTGCGCTAAATTTAGATCGAACTGTTCAGGCCTAGTCGTTGACAATACACCTTGCAGCCGCGCATTTTGCGCTAAGATATAGTCCTGCTGTTGCAGTTTGGCTTGGGCGTGAATAAGCTGGGATTTGAGCTGAACGTTTTCGCGGCGTAGTGATTCTTTTGATTGGCCGCTACCACTCACCCAATGACTGGCATAGCTTGGCAACAAGGACAACTCATAGATAGGCTGCATTGCCGAATGACTAAGATTGCGCACTGGTTTGAACCATTCAGGATTTTTGCTATCAAACCACATAAGTATGAGCGCTGCTATTAATACAATAGCAGTAATACGTAGTGATAAAGGCTGGCGTGCAAAAATACTTGGGATCATAAATTATCTAACTTTATCCATGCTTGAAGATACTGCTATAAAAAAAGCAGTCTTTACGACTGCCTTAAATTTTATATTTTAGTTATACTGCTTAAACTCAAAAACTTATACAAAGATCATATTCAAACTTTTGTTATTAATAAAATCAAGCGCCATACCACCGCCACGACTGACACACGTTAATGGGTCCTCTGCCACAGAGACAGGCAGGCCTGTTTCTCTTGAAATCAACTTGTCCAAATCACGTAGCAAGGCTCCGCCACCTGTTAGAACAATACCACGTTCGGCGATATCTGATGATAGCTCTGGTGGCGTCTGCTCAAGTGCTGCTTTTACTGCGCTGACGATACCGCTCAATGGGTCGCTCAGCGCTTTTTGCACTTCTTCTGAATTGACAATAAAAGTCTTAGGAACGCCCTCTGCCATACTACGACCACGAACTTCTACTTCTAGTTGTTCACTTTCATTAAGCGCTGTGCCAACCTCTGTTTTGATCCGCTCAGCGGTAGTCTCACCAATGACGCAACCATGCGTACGGCGTACGTGAGTGATGATAGCTTCATCAAACATATCACCACCGATGCGAATCGACTCAGCATAAACACAACCTGACAAAGCGATAACTGCAATCTCAGTGGTGCCGCCACCGATATCGACGACCATAGAGCCACTCGCTTCATGTACCGGCATACCTGCGCCAATTGCAGCAGCCATAGGCTCTTCTAACAACAATACTTTGCTAGCACCTGCTGACGATACTGCCTCACGAATGGCTTTTCGCTCAACCAAGGTCGATTTGCAAGGCACGCAAACCACGACATTTGGTTGCGCCATAAAACGCTTGGCTTTTACTTTAGCAATAAAATGCTTAAGCATCTTTTGCGTCACTTCAAAGTCAGCAATAACGCCATCCTTTAAAGGGCGGATAGCAGTGATGTTAGAGGGCGTACGACCCAGCATCTGCTTAGCATCAATACCGACTGCGGCTACGGTTGGGTTTTGGGTACGGTTACTACGCAGAGCAACAACGGTAGGCTCATCGAGCACCACCCCTTTACCAGGAATAAAAATTAACGTGTTTGCAGTGCCAAGATCGATGGCAATGTTATTTGATAAAAATCCAAAAGGGTTCATGACTAGTATATCCAGCGCTTTACAAAATAAGGCAAATGAGGCGAATGAGAGAGCTAAGACGTACTTATTGGCAATAAATAGGCTAGCATTAGCCGCCTATGGTAACGAAAGCTTACCGACACAACAAGTAAAGCCTAAACAACACTATTAAGGTGGGACAAATTATACCGATTTAGCTTGGAAAAAACACAGCTATTTTTAGTAGTAGTGCATGATATTCATTTAAAATGCTAGAATTTGTTACTAATCTCATAAATAGCAAAGTTATTACTGAAATTGAGACTTTATAAAGAATTCAGTTAATCTTCTCAATCTACTTATTATCTAGGGTCTGTTGAACATTCACAAGAGGGCACTGCTGATAGCTAAAATGGTTCTAGTCTAAGTAAAAATAGCAGATAATGCAGATGCCTTAGCTAGATTTTTACAACGAATAGAGCGATTTTAGCATCAGCCCTGAGAACGGATCGAGCAAAGCACTGCTTTGCCCGTTCGCAAGACGAGAGCTGTGCTCGAGTGGGACAGGACTCTTTTTTGCCGCTTCATTGCTAAAAATAGACGCTTAGAATGACTAAACTTACAATTTTTATCTGCGAAGCGCCTAAAAAATAGTCTCTGTCAGTGCCACGTTCGAATGTTCAACAGACCCTAGTATTTACTGTATCTTATTTGTTCTATAAATAGGCAAACAATTGATAATAAATAAATAATCACCAGCTCATGTTACTCACTCTTTACAATTGCGGGCGAATAAGCGCTCATATTCTGTAAAATCATCTCAGATGCTTTATAATAAATGACTTATGATAGTTTATGTTTCAAATTATTTAGCCCGACTCTAACTATTTACGTAGTCGTTTCTTATCCTTTTTTAACACTGCTTTAATTGGAGAAATTATGTCACCGCAAACGTCAACTAGTGATAGTAGCGTCAGTCGTCAAGAAATATTAGAAGTTGCCAGCTTAGCTCGCTTAGGTGTCGATGCCGATACTGCTGACAGTTATGCTAATGAGATCAGTAAAGTATTGACTTTGATGGATACGCTAGCCGCTGTCGACACTGACGAGCTGACGCCCCTCGCCAATATCCATGAGGCTTGCCAAGAACTACGCGCTGATGTTGCCCATCATGATATCGATCGTGAGCGTAATCAATCTGTCGCGCCAGCAACAGAGGCAGGTTTATATTTAGTGCCGCAAGTTATTGAATAACAGCATCGAATAATGGCTCAGCCTAGTACATAAACTAGCTCAGTTATACGATTAGCTTAGTTATATTAAATGGCATCACTACTATTTTCTTATTTAGTGCACTTAGCACTATTAACATTATGACGGACGACCCCTTATGTCTGAGATTCATCATTTATCCACCCAGCAATTGATTGCGGGTCTGCAGAATAAACAATTTAGCAGCTTGGAATTAACCGAGCATTATATCAAGCGCATTGACGCCTTAGATAGCAAGATTAACAGCTTTATTACTCATACTTCCCAGACAGCGCTTGCGCAAGCAAAAGCCGCTGATGAGATGCGTGCACAAGGTGATAATCGTATGCTACTGGGTATTCCTATGGCACATAAAGATATCTTTTGCACTCAAGGCGTACTGACCACTTGTGGCTCAAAAATGCTGCATAACTTTGTCTCGCCTTATAATGCCACTATCGTATCGAATATCGAAAACGCGGGCATGATTAGCTTAGGTAAGCTGAATATGGATGAGTTTGCGATGGGCTCTGATAATAGCAGCTCTTATTATGGCACGGTACAAAACCCATGGGATTTGGAGCGTGTACCTGGTGGCTCATCAGGCGGCAGTGCCGCTGCGGTTGCCGCAGGCTTCGTCCCGCTAGCTACTGCCAGCGATACGGGTGGCTCGATTCGTCAACCTGCATCATTCTGTGGGTTAACCGGTATCAAACCGACTTATGGCCGAGTATCACGCTTTGGCATGATTGCTTATGCCTCAAGCCTAGATCAAGCAGGTAGCTTAGGTCATAGCGCTCGCGACTGTGCGTATCTGCTGCAACCAATGATCGGACATGATCCACGTGATGCCACGTCTATCAAACATGATATGCCTGACTACGTGAGCGATCTTGATGAAGCAGTAGCCAATGCAGGCGATAAGCCTTTCGCGGGTCTACGCATCGGTGTCGCCAAAGAGTACTTCGGTGCAGGTCTTGATAGTGAGGTCGAAAAATCAGTACGCGCGGCATTGAGTAAATATGAAGAGCTGGGCGCTACTATCGTTGAAGTCACTATTACTGATCCTGAGATTACCCTTGCCACTTACTATATGCTCGCCCCAGCCGAGGCTTCATCAAACTTATCGCGTTTTGATGGGGTACGTTTTGGCTATCGTTGCGAGGATCCAAAAGACTTAATTGATCTGTATACTCGTTCACGCTCGGAAGGTTTTGGCCCTGAGGTGCAGCGCCGTATTTTGATGGGCACTTACGCCCTGTCGGCAGGCTACTTTGATGCTTATTATACTAAGGCACAAAAGATACGCCGTATCATCATCAAAGACTTTGAAGATGCCTTTGAGAGTTGTGATGTCATTGCTAGTCCTACTGCGCCAACCGCAGCTTACAAGCTTAGCGATGACTTGGATTCAGCGACGATGTACTTAGGTGACGTTTATACTATTGGGGTCAATCTTGCAGGTCTGCCCTCTATCAGCCAGCCCGTCGGCTTAACGTCTGAGGGCCTACCAGTAGGCTTACAGCTTATCGGTAAACATTGGGAAGAAAGCAAGCTGCTGACCACAGCGCATCTATTCCAGCAACACACCGATCACCACTTGCAGCATTCACTTATCGCAAAACAGAGCGTTTAAGATATTGCTATAGTTAAATAACTTACTGTATCGAACTGAAACTTTCAAGTGTACAAAATTCTGACTTAGCTTTTAACTTTACCTTTTACTTCACTGGAGATATAAAATGAGTTTTATTGACATGATGAAGCAAGACTATGACTTAGATGATAATCAAGCCAACGCTCTAAAAATAGAGCTTCAAAAGATAGAAGAATACTTTGATAAAAACTTCGAAGATAGTCCAAGTTTTTTTGCAGCGTTTTACGAAAGGTTTGAAAAAACGATTGCACCCTATGGATTTGAAGATGCTAAGCAAGTGGAACCTTTAATAAGCAGCTTGTATCGCCAAGGTAAATTTAGAATCTTAGTAAGTTATGTTATTCCTGCCTTTTATCAAAGTGGCGGAAATAGTGAGATTTTTGCGGACACTTATACGCAGATGTTGAATCATCATTAAAGGGTGCTTAATGAATTAATCCTTAACAAACGGATTGATACTAAGCCTACTTCGCTAGCCGTATTAGTTAGAACACTTTAGATAAGTTAATAATAAGTAATAAATGCAGTTTTAAGATCTATTTAAATTTTATGATGGGATTTTATGATGGAAATGACAGAGTTTGCCGTTCGCGAAGAATTGCTCGTCGATGGCTATGAAGTAGTTATTGGTATTGAAATTCACTGTCAGCTAAATACTGACAGTAAGATATTCTCAAGTGCCCCAACTGATTTTGGTCATGAAGCCAATACTCAAGCCAGTATTGTCGATTTGGGCTTACCTGGCGTGCTTCCAGTATTGAATGCAGGCGTCGTCGATCGTGCGCTAAAATTCGGTATCGGTATCAATGCGGAGTTGGGGCTATTCAATACTTTTGACCGTAAGAACTACTTTTATCCTGATTTGCCAAAAGGCTATCAGATCACCCAAATGGCCAATCCTATTGTCGGTCGCGGACATATCGATGTGGTGGTCAATGAAGGGGATAAAAATGAATACCCTAAACGCATGGGTATCACGCGAGCGCATTTAGAAGAAGATGCAGGCAAATCAGTACATGATGCGGTCGACGGTATGACAGGTGTCGATCTGAACCGTGCTGGCACGCCACTGATTGAGATTGTCTCTGAGCCTGATATGCGCTCCGCAGCCGAGGCACTCGCTTATATCAAAGCCATCCATCAGCTGGTCACTTGGCTCGGCATCTCTGATGCCATTATGGCTGAAGGCTCGTTCCGCTGTGACTGTAACGTCTCGATACGTAGGCCTGGCGGCGATCTTGGCACGCGTACTGAGCTGAAAAACCTAAACTCATTTAGGAATATCGAACGCGCTATCCATCGCGAAATCGAGCGTCAAATTGATATCTTAGAGGACGGCGGTAAAGTCATACAAGCGACGATGCTTTATGATCCTGAAAAAGATCAAACTCGGGTTATGCGCACTAAAGAAGACGCTAACGACTATCGCTACTTCCCTGATCCTGATCTGTTGCCTGTACGTATCGAGCAGCATACGGTCGATGAGATCAAAGCTGCTATGCCAGAGCTACCTGTGGCTCGTCGAGCACGCTTAGAGCATGACCTTGATCTGTCTGAATATGATGCGCGTATCTTAACGGGTAGTCGTCAACTAGCCGATTATTATGAAGCGGTAGTTGAGGAAACAGGACAGTCGCATGCCAAGATCGCAGCGAACTGGGTGATGGGTGAGCTACTTGGTGCATTGAATAAAGACGATAAAGAGATCACTGACTCACCTATCAGCGCTAAACAATTGGCTCATATGCTCAAGCGACTCTTTGATGATACGCTCTCTGGCAAAATGGCCAAGACTGTCTTTAGCGCGTTATACGCGCGTGAGGGTGGCGATAGCGATGATGCCGCTGATCAAATCATTGAGTCTAAAGGTCTAAAACAAGAAACCGATACGGGCGCGATCAAGGCGATCGTTGAGGAAGTTATTGCTAATAACCAAGCGATGGTCGATGAGTATCGCGGTGGCAAGCAAAAAGCCTTTAACGGTCTAGTCGGTCAAGTAATGAAAGCCAGTCGCGGTAGTGCCAATCCACAGCAAGTGAATGAGATTTTAAAAGTGTTGTTGGATTAAGCAGCTTCGATCAATAGAATAAGCTGATTGTGATATGTAAATTTAGCGGTTAATCTACAAAACAATTAACCCTTGCAATATAAGTAAATTTGCGTAAAATAGTCAGTCATTCGGGGCGTAGCGCAGTCTGGTAGCGCACTACACTGGGGGTGTAGGGGTCGCAGGTTCAAATCCTGCCGTTCCGACCAAACATAGCAGTATTAAAGAAGTCAGTCATTTTAATTAATGGCTGGCTTTTTTTTGGTTATAAAGACTAGATTTAGCTAGCCTACCTTTTAAACAAACATTATTTTTTATATTAAAACAAAGAAAATAGTCTTTATGCTACAATGTAGTATACATAATAAGAGATAATAGAATGTACACTCTAAGAGAAACACCTATCTACACTAAGATGGTAGATAGTCTATTATCGTTGGAGGAGCAAGGAGAACTGAACGCTTTTATTGCTAGTCACGCAGACGCAGGTGATGTTATTCAAAGTAGCGGTGGCTGTCGTAAAATACGTTGGAAGCAAGCAGGTAAAGGTAAAAGCGGTAGCGTTAGAATTATATATTTTAATCAATTAGAAGACGGTTTAATTACTTTATTACTTATTTATGCCAAATCAAATTTGGATATTATACCTAGTCATAAACTCCGTCAGATTAAGCAGGAGCTTACCAAATGAATACTAATGATTTAGATAATATTGATGTAACTACTCACAAATTTACAGGTGATGAGCTTGGAGATCTGTTGCTAGCCAGTGTTCAGCAAATGAATGCTGGAGAAATTAGTAGAACTCATACGGCGACGGTAAACGAAGCAATCGAAGCTCGTCATAAGACAGGACTATCCCAAAGAGAGTTTGCCGATATTATGCAGGTCTCTATTCGCACATTGCAAGCTTGGGAACAAGGTAAACGTCAACCTTCAGGCTCAGCAGCTACTCTACTTAAAGTCGCGACTCAATCACCGCAGACTTTATTAAATTTAAGGTAGAGTGTTATCAAAACTAAAATTATAAAAGCCAGTTGTTTTAGTTTCAGCTTATGGTATACCTAGCGAGTTTATCCAAGCTTTGAACGATGTAGCAAAAGCTAAAGGCATGAATGTGAGCTATGCTGAAAAAACCGTACACCTAAACTTGGTAAACTAAGCGTATTAATCGGAGTTTATCATGACCAAGAAAGTAAGAGCCTACAGTGACGAATTTAAAGCCGAGGCCGTCAAGAAGATAGCAGACAATAATGGCAATATCTCAGCGACCGCAAAGCACCTTGGCATCGCCATGCAGACCTTATCTAATTGGCATAATAAAGCCAATCAAGGCAAGCTTATCGGCACAGAACAATATGATCCTGATCTTATGACGGCTCTTCAGGAAATAAAGCAGCTCAAACGACAGCTTAAAGTAGCCGAAGAGGAACGAGAGATCCTAAAAAAGGCCACCGCGTACTTTGCAAAGCACAGTTAGTCAGGTACGCCTTTATCAAAGATAACCAGATCTTCTTTAGCAACACCACTATGTGCCGTGTGCTAAGTGTTAAGTCATCAAGTTATTACGACTGGATAAATCGCGATATCAGCGACCAACAGATACATCGTCACCAGTCTGAGCTACTGGTTAGGGCTGCTCACAGTGAAGCTCGTGAGCGACTGCATGCAAAGCTAATAGAGCAAGGCCAAGACATTAGCTTGTACATGGTCAGACGTATCAAAGAAGAACATAGTATCAAATGCCGTCGCCACAAGCGCTTTAAAGTAACCACTGACTTAAACCATAACAAGCTGGTCTATCCAAACGTTCTGGATCAGAAGTTTGGTGCTAGGCATCCTAATGAGTCTTGGGTCAGCGATATTACTTATATCTGGACCGATGAAGGCTGGTTGTATTTGGCAGGAGTGAAAGACCTCTACACTAAAGAGCTGGTCGGCTATGCTATCAATAAGCGCATGACTGCTGACTCAGTTGGCAAAGCACTCAGTATGGCAGTCAAAAACAAACGACCAAACCCAGGATTGATTGTTCATTCAGACAGAGGCAGTCAGTACTGCAGCCATGCGTATCACAAGATCATCAAACAGCATCAGTTCATAGGCTCAATGAGCGGTAAGGGAAATTGTTATGATAATGCGCCAATAGAGAGTTTCTGGGGCACATTAAAGAATGAGCTGATATATCATCACGACTATAAAACAAGGTTTATAGCCATAAACGAGATCATTGGCTATATTGAGCTGTACTACAATCAAACGAGGATTCAAAAGGGCCTGGATTATAAGTCGCCAAGACAGGTGTGGTTTGACTTTTATCGTCAGGCTGCGTAACTAAAATCTCCCAAGTTTAACTGTACGGATTTGACGGCAGGGGTCACTTTTTTAACACATTATATTTAGGGTTAATAAGCTTCACTCAATCTATTCACTTTCATGTTAATATTTCAGATCTTATTTTATTCACATCTAAACAACTCTGGATTGGATTCTAATGAAAAAATCAATATCGATACCTGTATTAACAGTGCTTTGTACTATTATATTACCTGCTTGTACAAGCACACCACCCTCTAGCAATACTTTAATTGTTCCTACTACGAATAACAGTTATTTAATGGCAAAAGGGATGTGGAAAGACCCTAATACAGGGTTAATTTGGGATAGATGTAATGCAGGGCAAACATGGAATGGTACTACATGTGTAGGTACGGCGCTGAAGTTAAACAGAGATGATATATGGAACTATGTACGTGATTTTACTCGTACAGGCGGTCATAAAGATTGGAGATTACCTCTTGCTGGAGAACTTGCTAGTCTTAGAGTATGCACCGCAGGTTGGGAAAAAGAATCTAAGAAAACCAGTGAATTGACCGCTCAAGGACGAGTGACGCAAGACGTCAATATTATAAAAACATTATCTCTTCCTGTTGAGATGATAAATAAGAATTACAGTGGCCGTGCTGAGAGAGATATCCCTAGAAGATGTGCTGATGGTTCAAGTAAACCTACTTTAAATACAAATATTTTTCCTAATACACCTACCGATGGTCGTTATTTTTCATCCCCGCCTAACGGTAGATCTTATTCTCCAACTTGGAATTTACATTTAGGTAACGGTAGCATTGAACCTAATGTCACAGATTTTGGTGGTACGAATGAGGGATATGTGCGTGCTGTTCGTAGCAAGTAATATACTAGGCAGGCAACGTAAACCAAATGCTTTAACGAGCAAGCGTAGCGCAAGTGTACTCTAATATAATAATACCTTTGTGGCATTTAGTTTAGCTGGTTCATATCTTTGTCTATCAGAGTAGAGTGGTCAATTTTAAATATTGGATACACACCAATAATAGTCAGTCTTTTAGCGTATAAAATGACGTTATGCTAAATAGTTAGCCCTCCCAAGACATCAATTTTAGGATGATTATGCGCTCAATTAAATTTTCAGCTTTAGTTTTAACTTGTTTTGTATCAGTTCCAACACTGGCTGATTATGATCAGACGAATAGAACGGATCGAGTAACATGGAGTACAGAATATAATGCGTATCCTAAGTGGTTTATAGGTGACTTAGAAGAAGAATTAAGTAGAGATATGTCTGATATGGGTATCATAAATTATGAAAAGGAGAAGTGTGTAAAAGCTATTCCTCTCGCTGAGCAAGGTATCGATTTTGCGCAATTAATTTCAGGGTATGGTTATCAACATGGCGTTTGTGTAGACCAAGACTACGAGAAAGCACTATTTTGGTATAGAAAAGCAGCAAATCAGGGTAATGATAGGGCCCAAAGCCGTCTTGGAGACATGTATAGCGAAGGATTAGGAGTAGAACAGGATTATGAAGAAGCCGCTAAATGGTATCGAAGGTCAGCTGATCAAAACTATGGGGGAGCACAATACGCCCTTGGAGCTATGTATAGCAAAGGATTAGGAGTAGAACAGGATTATGAAGAAGCCATTGACTTACTTAGCAAGGCTTATGAGGTGGGCTATAGGACATCTCAGGCCGAATATAATGTTTTTGGGACATCACCTAAAGATCATTATTACTTAGAGCGTAGCCAGTTAGCACTTGCCAAAAAATACATGTGGAATCAGGGTAAGCCTCGTGATCTCCCTAAAGCTTATGCACTGACAAAAGCCGCCGCTTCTTTAGATTATGCTTATGCTCCTGCTCAATTAGATCTGGGTTTTATGCATAGTATGGGGATAGGAACACCAAAAGATTATAATGAAGCTATGAAATGGTTCAAGGCCGCTAAGGAGTCAGCTGATGCAGAACTTAATTGGAGCGACCCAGAAGATACTAAAGTTTTAAAATCAGTTATTAGAATTGCGGAGATACAAATAAAAATTTTACAGTACCATATCGATAATATGGAAATCTAAAAAATTAGTAGCAATTAATATAAGGTCTGCATGGCGATACCAAGCTGCTTTGCCGTCGCTGAAACATTGCCATTATTATCTGCTATCTTTTTAAGAGCCAGCCCCTAATCCAAGAGCTGGCTTTTCTATTATTAATTATTGTCAGCTAAACGTTAAACAGACGCTTTAGTAATAGCGCTCAACTCTTCATTAATAATAAAAGTCTTGGCACTAATATCAGTAAAGCCAAATGATTCTAAACGCTCTGTATGCTTAGCCAGATATCTATTAGCGTCATCCAAATTATCAAAAACATAAATACCACCTGCCTCTTGAGTCTCTTGGTTTTCAGTCCATAGCTTATAAACCAAACCTTTCTCGGTAACGATGTCTTCAGCTAGATCTTTCATTTGCTTGTAAAAATCGTCACCGAAAGGGCCAGTATAGGGAAAGTCCATCTGTAAAAGGTATTGCATATTTTGCTCCATTTTTTAAAATTCAAGCTTAACACTCTACATAGCGCTCCATGTAAGAGTGTAGTTTTACCGCGCTCTATTCAAATACTTTTACATAGTTTGCCAGTGAAAAACGAATATCACTATTGGCAGCTTGAACGTGCTGATCAGATGAGCCATCAGGCAGATCAACCCAATAGGCTTGCGGGTGTTTAGCTTGCAGATACTGATATAGATATTGTCTGGTACTATCGACGATCTCATCATCTTTCTTATAAGATGAGTCGTCATTGTCAGAATTACCAGGCTGCCATTGATTATATATCACCGCGTGCAGGCTCAACGAGCGACTCTCTATTGCCTCAATGCTCAGCAGGGTATGATTGATACTGCCGAGTCTACCCGAGGTGACTAAAACAATAGGATAGCCTAGCTTGGCAATATAATCTAAGCTCAATAATGAAGGAGTAATCGGCACCATAAGCCCGCCAGCACCTTCTAAAAGCACAATATCATACTCTGTTAAGAGTTTATTCGTTGCAGTAGTAATAAGCTCAGGGTCAATTACAGTGTGCTCTAGAGCTGATGATAAATGCGGTGAAGCTGGTTTTCTAAATACATAAGGGCAAGTTGTCCCATCCTTATCTGCCCTTTGCAACGGCATTCCCATCATCTTTCTATGAACAATCAGATCTTCTGCAATATCGTGACATCCTGTCTGTACCAGTTTTTGCGTAATTACCTTACATCCCTGTTGATACAGAGCTTTTGCTAACTGTCCTGTCGCTATTGTTTTACCTATATCTGTATCAATACCACTTATAAATAGTACTGTCATACTTACTGTTCCTCAATTTAAGATTTTAGTTTTGATAGGATAGACGTTAATTCTTTAATATCGTTTCATTGAGAAGGATATCGAGTTAGAATAACTACTCTTATTATTCTTATCTTTAGAATACTCAAAGCTCAATCTCTAAAACGTCTCAAAGATAGTCGTTGTCAGTGCTGTGATCAAATAGCAAACAGACTTTAGAGCTGTTTTTCAATTTACTTTAGTATTTTATCAATTTAGGACGGCTTTATGACAGGACCAACGCTTACAAGCGTCAGTGATCACTTAGATGAGCTAAATGCTAAGGATCAATATCGAAAGCTTCCTATTATTAAGCATAGAGACCAGTGGATCATATCTAATGATAACTCATTACTGAATATCTCGAGTAATGATTACTTAGGTTTAGGTAGTGACACCCGTCTGCAAACACAGTTTTTAGATCAACTGCAAGCGCTACCTGACTCACTGTTACCGAGCATGGGATCTACCTCCTCTCGTTTGCTAACCGGTAATCATGAACAGTTGCAACTGCTTGAAGAAGAATTACTACAGTGGTACCAACTTGCCTTATCGCCACAGCAACGACAAACCTCGACAAAATCTGTATTAGTAATGAATAGCGGCTATCATGCCAATATTGGAATTTTACCTGCCCTCGCTAAGCTGCCCCTTCACACTCTCATTTTATCTGACGAGCTCATTCATGCCAGTATCATTGACGGGATACGTCTGATCAGTAATAAGCAGTGTGCTAAACAGAGATATCGCCATAATGACTTAGAGCATTTAGCGTCTATCATTGAGAGCGCGGATACTTCTATTGAACGCATTATCATTGTCACCGAGAGCATCTTTAGCATGGACGGCGATCGTGCGGATTTAAAGGCATTAGTCGAGCTAAAAGCGTGTGATCCTCGCATTGAATTGTATGTCGATGAGGCACATGCGGTTGGCGTTTTAGGTCGAAACGGACTAGGTTTGAGCGAGGAGACCCAAACATTAGAAGCCATAGACTATCTAGTAGGTACCTTTGGCAAAGCGTTTGCTTCGATGGGCGCTTATATCATTTGTGATGAAAAGGTTAGGCACTGGTTGATCAATCAAATGCGCTCCTTCATATTTAGCACCGCACTACCTCCTATTACCCATAGCTGGACAAGGTTTATACTCGCAAAAATGCCTTCGCTGCACCATTTACGTACTCATCTTGCCCAGCTATCATTGCAATTGGTAGAGGCTATAGAGGGTGGTTCAACTGCGTGCTATCAGTCTCCTATCATTCCCTTTATAACAGGAGATAATGCAAGTGCTGTAAATAAGGCGCGAGAGCTGCGAGATGCTGGATTTTATGTGCTGCCAATCCGCCCACCTACCGTACCTGTAGGCACCGCTCGTATTCGAATGGTGATGAACGCTAAGCTAACCGTAGAGGACTGCACCCGTCTTATATCACATTTATAAAGTAAAATTAATCAGCACCCAAAGCTAAGTACTGCCTAATCACTGCTTTTAATCGGCAACATAGTTTGGCTATTTCTGATTCAGTCATGATGATCGGTGGCATGATATAAATCAGTTTACCAAAAGGTCTTACCCAAATTTTATTGATGAGCAAAAGTTTTTGAAACTTAGGCATATCAATGGTTTCTTTTAGTTCAATCACACCGATAGCACCTAGTATACGAACATCTGCTACTTCAGAGTAGTCTGCTACTTCAGATAGATGCGACTGTAGATAGTGCTGTATTTGTCTAGCTCGAGCAGGATAGTCATGCTCAATGAGCAAATCTAGTGAAGCAATAGCTACTGAGCAAGCTAACGGGTTACCCATAAAGGTCGGGCCATGCATCAATGCAGCATAACGACTATTGGCAATAATATCCGCTACATAACATTGGCACAGCGTCGCTGCAAACGTCATATAACCGCCTGTTAGTGCTTTCCCAACGGTCATAATATCTGGTGATATAGAGGCATGCTCACAGGCAAACATTTTGCCCGTACGTCCAAAGCCCGTTGCAATTTCATCGGCGATCATAAGCACATCATATTGACTACACAGCTGACGTAGCAACTGTAGATACTGAGGACTATAAAAACGCATACCGCCAGCACCTTGCACGATAGGCTCGATGATAAATGCGGCCATACCATCATGGTTTTCTTCAAAGAATTGAGCCAGTTTATCGCTCTCACTCCCTGTCATCTCACTCTTAAACCCTTCAATAGGCTTGTCTGTGAATAACTGTACGGGTAATTGACTACCATAGATGCTGTGCATGCCACAGACAGGATCGCAGATGCTCATAGCATGCCAAGTGTCCCCATAATATCCAGAGTAGGTCGTGGCAATTTTGTTTTTTTCAGGTTTGTTTTTAGCTAATTGGTATTGCATTGCCATCTTTAATGCGACCTCAACGGAGATACTACCGCTGTCTGCATAAAAAATAGCATCCAGACCTTGAGGTACAATGGAGAGCAGTTTTTTACCTAAATCTATGGCGGGTTGGTGCGTAAGACCGCCAAACATAACATGAGACATCTTAGCTAATTGCTCATGAATAGCATGATTTAATTTGGGATGATTATATCCATGAACACAAGCCCACCACGACGACATGCCATCTATGAGCTGCTCGCCAGATTTAGTATAAAGATAAACGCCATTGCAGCGCTCGATAATGACATTCGGATAAGCTGGCGGCAGGGTTGAATAGGGATGCCAAAGATGGTTGTGGTCAAATGGATCTACAACCTCAGAGCCAGTATGAGCATTAGATTTTTCATCTATAGAGTGTAAATTATCTGCCATAAACCCATTAATCGCTAACCAAAAATTTAATATAATATAGCGCTAATCATATATAAAAGCTAGCTAGTAGCTTTAGTAAAAAGGGTGTAACTGTCTATAGACTTTTACCGAGCCAGCAGTTAGGGTGAATGTTCTGTAACCTTATATGATATACGTTATGTCCGATTCTGCCCTTCTATTCTCTTCTTCTACTCTCGCTAACGAAGCCCCTTGGGAGCAATTTAAGCGTCCGTACGTTCGTGATTTGGCTTATGTGCTTGCCTGCCCTGATGTCTTGACGCGCTGGATTGACTTCTCCCCTCAACAAAATACTCATACCATTGAAGTTCACAGTAGCGAGTTTTGGTTGACTCAGTTTGAGGCCTATCAACAGCGCCTGCATGAGCTGGATAATACTACCGCCTACCAACAGCTAACCCGCTATTTGATAAGGCGACCAAGTCCGAAACGCTTGGGCTTTCACTTTGAGGGCTTATTATCATTTTGGCTAACTGATGGCTATACCCATGGGCTACATGCTCATGAGATGCTGGCGAGTAACGTACAGTTGTATCAGGGCAAGCAAACCATTGGTGAGCTGGATTTGATTTTATATAATCATCGAGACAAGCTCACTGAACATTGGGAACTTGCGATTAAGTTCTTTATGGGATCAGCGCCGTTTGTCCCATCAAGTTGGGTCGGCATCAACTCCAATGATAATCTACAGCGTAAAATGACACATATGCAGACTAAACAGTTTCGATCAGTTTGGGTTGATACTGATACTGATACTGATACTGAGAATCGTGGACGGGTCAAAATTGATAAGCGTTATGCAGTGATTAAAGGGCGTTTTTTCTTGCCGATTCATAATACTGACTTTATTTATCCTGACTGGTTAGCGAAAGATTTTCCACTGCACAGGTGGTGTGATAAGCAAGATAACGCCACTCTAGCAACCCTTGATACCAATAATTTACGTCAAGCGACTTATGTAGAATGGTTTACCAAACGCAGCTTTTATGATGAGCGCCTGCCGTCAGTGGACTGGGTAGATGAGCAGTCGCTAGTAACAGGGTTATACTTTTATGGTGACAGAGCTATTGTTATTCATCCGCATGTATCTGGTCATAGCGACAATTGGCTCTAGAAGCTTCATGCAAAAACTTAATTCTAAATCAATAACTCTCAATATTTTTTAATACGGCTCGATACTTTTTAGTACGTTTCTATAACCTGCATAATCTCATATCTGAGCATATCAGCGCTGGGCATTCGCTCAGCATGAAAGCGTACGATAGCAATACCTGCGCTGGCGAGTGCTTTATCTTTTTTGTCATCAGCCTTTTGTCTTGATTTACTACTGTGCGTCCAGTCATCCAGCTCGATCGCGACTAAAGTGGTCTGCCCATCGATATCAGTAATGACATAATCGACGCTTTGGCGACAGATACGATTAAACCAAAAGCTGCGCTCGCTTGCCTCGTCACTATTGGCTTCTATAATACGCGATAGCTGTACTTGCACAAAAATGTGATACTCAGGTAGCGCATTTTGCAGCTTATGAAAAAATATAACCTCAGTATCAGTCATAATAGGCATAGGCGTAAATGGCCAGATAGCCAAATCATCACCGCGAACGGGCTGTGGATCTGGCTCTTTATTAGCAGGACGGCTTTTTAATACTTTTGGCAGTATAATTAGCACCAAGAAGGCTCCGGCTAATATTAAAAATATAACGCCAAGTGACATAGTTCTGCCTTATAAAAAATGTAGAGTGATTGCGAGCAAAATAGTAATCACAGCGCAGCAGTCTGTATCGGCGACTACGCTTATAGGATATAGTGAGTAGTTTTGCTTATATGATTGCGCTTATATTAGTGGCGCCTATAGTAGCTAAGCCCATGGTGATCGGCAATCCATAAACGATAAAACACGACAATAAATGTCGTGTTTTAAAAGATTTTTTTAATCAAAAATAATCAGGTAATGATCAACTCAGTTACTAACTACCAGTAGAGTACCCAAGCACCCGTCGTATCAACTTTGGGATCACTGTTCACTTTATCTTTTAGCGCCAGTGCGGCTATTTTGCCACGTTCAGGGCCGACAACAACACGTACACCGCGACTGGTTGCACTGGTTTTTACATCATAACCTGCCGCCTTAAACTTCTTAGCGACTTCATCCGCTTTTGCCTGATTGCTTGCCAATGACACTTGCACGCCAAAACTACCTTTAGCATCGGTCTCTTTCACCTCTTTGCGGGCTTCGCGCAATTTTTGCTGCGCCTCACGTCTATCTTTCGCTGATTTTTCAGCTTTGGCTTGTTCAGCGGCACGCGCTTTTTCGGCTTCTGCAGCCTCTCGCTCTAAACGTTGAACTTGTTTACGAGAGGGGATAGTGATGGTTTGCCCAAGCTTTAGCGATGCTGACGGTGAGGTATTGTTAGCCTGTGCTAGAGCGGCAACAGGTACATTGTATTCTCGAGCCAGTTTTATTAAACCATCGCCAGATTGGACTTTATAATCAGTAGGCGCTTTGGGTGGCTCAGTTTTGGCAACTTCAGCCGCCTTTTTGTCATCTTCAGCTTTTCGTTTGGCCTTTTTTTGAGCGTCCGCCTCTTTTTGAGCGGCTTTTTTAGTAGCGGCAAGCTCAGCATCCGCTTGTTTTTTTAACTGTGCTGTTTTCTTTGCCGCATCCTCAGCACTCTTTTTAGCAGCAGCTTGTTTAGCTTGTGCCGCTTTTTGCACCTCGTCATTGGTAGTACTGGCATTATTACTGGCATTAGTACTAGCACTAGGTTTAGGAGTAACCGGTGGCTCAACTTTATCAATTCGCGGCTGAACTTGGGGAGTGGCAATAGCGGTCTGAGTGGCGACACTTGCTTCGTCGCTATCAATTTCAACTGCTGGCGTAGTGTTATCAAGATAACGTTGGTTTTCAGCTCTTGCTTTGGCTAATGCTTGCGCCTCAGCAGACTCTTGCTCTGTCAAAAACTGCTCAGCACGTTCCTCCTGAGCTTTAATGCGGGCGATGCGCTCTTGTTGCTTTTGTGCTAAGAGTCGTGTTTCGGTATCGATATCAGTGGTCAGAGGCCTTGATGTGGCTGGAGCAACCTCTGCTTGTTCAACTACAACAGGCGCAGATGCCTGCTCATCACTTGCGCCGATTTGCTGCACCATCGCATATAGCATGACGCTGCCGCCAAGTATCATCCCAATGCCCAATAAGGCTTGTCTCGAAAAGTTCATCTTCTCACATCTCTTAGTTGATAAATGGTTGATCAGCACATTTTGCTATTGTTTTGATTATAAAACATATTTTTGACGCTGTCTGCTATCGCCCTGTTTTTGTCTGCTTATTATTCATTTTAATTTATTTTAACTATCGCATCTTTTAATCGGCTGCAAGCGCTGTTAGCGTCTCGCCAATCGTATGAAATGAGCCGCATACGACTATCAAGTCTTGCGGTTGACTATTGGCTATAACCGCCGCTGTCGCTTGTGGCAAATTAGCAAATGCATGACAGTTACTCTTATCAACATAAGACGCTACTACAGTCTCTAACTGCTCTATAGACGCGGCACGCGGATAATCAATCTCGCCAATATACCAGTCAGTAATCGGCAAATGGGCTTGGGTGAGTTGCTCGACTACCCTATTAATATCTTTATCCGCTAGCATGGAGAAGAGTATCTTGATGTTAGATTCTTTGACATCAGCAGCATCTTGCTGAGCGCTATTGATATCAGCAAGATGCTGCTGCCACAAAGGCACTAGCTGCGCTAATAGAAACTCAACCCCTTGTTCATTGTGCGCCACATCGAACAGCCAGTGACGATCTCTAATCTCTCGATAGTCAAAGCGGCCTGCTAATTTAACAGTCGTCAATGCTCGCTCAATCGCATCGATATCGACATTGAGCGGACTGGCCAATACTGCTGATAAGGCGTTGGCAGTATTAGTGAGCGAAAGTGCCGGTCGCGGTAACTGTAATGTGAGTGCAGCGTTGCTATAGTGCCAAGTATCTTTATCTTGAGCCTGAAAGCTAAAGTCTTTACTCACTTGATAACAAGTCGCTCGATGCTCATCAATGAGCTGCTGTACGCTGTTTGGCATCTCAGTAGAACCATAAATCAGCGTAATATCATCGCGTAAAATACCCGCTTTCTCACGACCTATGGCCTCAAGGTTATCTCCTAACCAATCGACATGATCGATGCCGATATTGGTAATCACTGCCATATCTGCATCGATAATATTGACCACATCCAAGCGTCCACCAAGCCCTACCTCCAACACCCAAACGTCACAATTAGCTTCAGCGAATATTAACAAAGCCGCTAATGTCGTCATCTCAAAAAACGATAGAGTCAATGCGCATGTTAAGCGTGCTGCTTCTACCTTATTAAAGGCATCAATCAAGGTTCTGTCACTAACCATCTCACCATCGATACGTATACGCTCATTGAACTGGCTGAGATGCGGCGACTGATACAGGGCGGTCTTATAGCCTGCTGCCTGACACAGTGCGCTAATAACAGCAGTGGTTGAACCCTTGCCATTAGTACCAGCGACGGTAAATACAAAAGCATCGTCTTTGGCAGACTGCACTAGCCCTAAAGACTCTGCTACTGGTAATACACGCGCCAGCCCCATATCTATCGCTGACACATGGATCTGCTGCATATAATTGAGCCATTCGCTCAAATTGGCGTCAAGTTTGGGCGTGTCAGGAGTACTATCAGGATGGAGAGGCAAGGACATGAATAAAACCTAAATAAAAGAGAAGGTAACAACAGCATTAAAAGTATTAGCTCAGTGTATAACAAACGGGCTAAAAACCAAAATATAAAGCCCAGTTAGAAGTTATTACCTATTGAGTTGCTGTCTATTCATATGGCTAATAAATTATGGAAACTGCTCATTGATATTATTTTTGGATATGTTGTTACCATAAAAAAAAGCATTTACCAATCATTGATAAATGCTTTTAGAGAGCTTAGGACGTGTTCAATTATAGGCTAAGCGTCAACGTTAGGCTGATGGCATAGTTTAGCCAATAAACGATAAGTCGTATCGACCAGCTGATGACGATGCACCACTTCATCGACCACACCATGCTCTAATAAGAACTCAGCACGTTGGAACGGCTCTTCCAAGGTTTCGCGTACAGTTTGCTCAATCACGCGCTTACCTGCAAAACCTATCATCGCTTTTGGCTCTGCTAGATGAATATCACCTAGCATAGCTAATGACGCAGTAACACCACCATAAACAGGGTTGGTCAACACGACGATATAAGGAACACCTGCCAATCTTAAGCGCTCAACAGCCGCAGCAGTACGCGCCATCTGCATTAAGGATAAAATACCCTCTTGCATACGTGCGCCACCAGAGGCCGCAAAACAGATTAAAGGTTTACGATCGGCTAAAGACTTTTCAGCCGCTTGTACAAATCTATCGCCAACCACTGAGCCCATTGAGCCGCCCATAAACTTGAAGTCAAACGCACAAGCGACGACTTCAATATTGCGTAGCTTACCATGCAATACGATTAGCGCTTCGGTCTCACCCGTCTTAGCTTGTGCTTCCTCCATCCGCGCTGGATAAGGCTTACTATCGACAAAGCGTAACGGATCTTTGGCGGTAAATTCCTGCCCAAGCTCGCCATCGACTTCATCTAAGAACCATTGCAAGCGCTCACGAGCCGACATAGGCAGATGATGATCGCAAATGGGGCAAACGTAGCAGTTAAATATCAGCGCTGTATTAGTAATGACCGAATGACAATTGCTACATTTGGTTGATGGTTCAGTCTCAACCGCTGTCAAAGGCGCCATTAATTGTTGTTTAACACCAGGTACAGGACGATTAAACCAAGAGTGACCTGCTTGCGTAGCAGTCGCATCAGTGGCGCTATCGTCTTGAGTTTCAGATTTATTTATCGTATCAGTCATATTATTTGCCATCGTCTAAGGCTATTGAGCTTAAAAACGCTTATCCCTAATAGCTAATTTTAGAAGTGTAGTGAGTATTTGGATATACCATTATATTTGCGTCAGTTATTGTGCATCCTGCCTGTGACAAATATAGTCTAATTTAATAATGAATATTTATACATCACATTAGTTTACACACGTAAACTAAATTTAGCAAAGTCATTTATGGTCTATGAGCTATAAACTATCCAGCGCAGTGCGCAGTTCATCCATTTTTGTCATAATGCGCTGTTGGGCAGCCGCTACAGCATTAGCATCATTGGCATCGATATCAGCAAAGTTCTGCACTAAAGCGCTACCGACGATAATACCATCAGCATGCTCGCCAATCGCTTTGGCCGAAGCGCCATCACGAATACCAAAGCCTACGCAAACAGGCAGATCGGTCTCCGCTTTGATCGCCTGTACTTGAGTGGCGACATCGTCAGTATCTAGTGTTGCAGAACCCGTTACGCCTTTGAGTGATACGTAATAGATATAACCGCCACAATGGGTCAATACTTGCTGGCGACGCTCCGCTAAAGTGGTCGGTGATAATAGAAATATCTCATTCATCGAGTGCTCGGTTAGATGCTGAGTAAAGCTACCCGCCTCCGCTGGTGGCAAGTCAACCATCAAAATACCATCAACGCCTGAGCGCTCACATAGTGCGACAAAGTTATCGTAACCGATGATTTCAACAGGATTTAGATAACCCATAAGAATAATAGGCGTTTGCGTATCTTGCCTGCGAAACTCAGCGACCATGTTTAAGGCTTCACGAGTGCTGGTACCTGCTGCTAAGGCGCGCTCGCCTGCCAAGGCAACGGTTGGGCCATCCGCCATAGGGTCAGAGAATGGCAGACCAACTTCGATCATATCTGCGCCGTGTTTCACTAAGTCGTGCAACAGACCTACAGTAGTGGTCGGATTAGGATCGCCTGCCATTACATAAGGAATCAGGGCTTTTTTATTTTGTGATTTTAGAGTTTCAAAAGTGCTTTCAATTCGGGTCATAAGAGGTCTCTTATTATTATAAATTTTATTTAAAACTAAAGGCCATTATTTATAGCCTTTAGTTTTAATGATTTGTTTTGAGTGATAGAAGAATTAGCTGCTATTTAAAGAAGCTTACATCTCAATCCCTTCCGCCTTCATAACTGAATGTAGATCTTTATCACCGCGACCTGACATATTAACCACGATAGTTTGATCAGGTCTCATCGTCTTCGCAAGTTTAAGCGCATAAGCGACCGCATGAGCGGTTTCTAGTGCTGGGATAATACCTTCTTTACGAGTCGCTTCATGGAAGCCCTCTAACGCTTCCTTATCGGTACAGCCCACATATTCGACACGGTTCATATCTTTTAGGAAGCTGTGCTCAGGTCCAACGCCCGGATAATCCAGACCTGCTGATATCGAATGAGTCTCTTGAATTTGTCCATCATCATCCGCCATCAGATAAGTACGATTACCATGCAACACCCCGATACGACCTGCGGCAAGTGGCGCAGAATGACGACCTGTTTCAATACCATCGCCAGTTGCTTCAACGCCGTACATTTTCACATTAGGATCATTTAAAAAGTCAAAGAACAGACCGATAGCATTAGAGCCACCCCCGACACAGGCGACTAGCGCATCTGGTAACTTACCTGTTTTTTCTAAATGCTGAATACGAGTTTCTTTACCGATGATCGCTTGGAAGTCACGTACGAGTAGCGGGTAAGGATGCGGGCCTGCAACCGTACCGATGATGTAATAAGTCGTATCGACGTTCGTAACCCAATCACGCATGGCTTCATTCATCGCGTCTTTGAGGGTACGTGAGCCTGAGGTAACCGGTACGACCGTTGCGCCCAATAAACGCATACGATAGACGTTCATCTTTTGACGCTCAACATCGTCAGCACCCATATAGACGATACACTCAAGTCCCAAACGCGCAGCAATAGTCGCCGTCGCTACGCCATGTTGACCTGCGCCTGTCTCGGCAATAATGCGCTGTTTACCGCACATTTTGGCCAGTAGCGCCTGACCAATCGTGTTGTTTACTTTATGCGCGCCCGTATGATTTAGATCTTCACGCTTGAAGTAAATCTGCGCACCGCCGATCTCATCGCTTAAACGTTTGGCATGATACAGCGGCGTTGGACGACCGACATAATTGACTAAGTCATGATGATACTCTTCCCAGAATGCTGGATCGGCTTTAACTTTGGTATATAGTGCTTCTAACTCTTCTAACGCTGCCATCAAAGTCTCGGAGACAAAGCGGCCGCCATGAACACCAAAATGTCCACGCGCATCGGGATACTGATTGAAGTCAGCGACGCCTGTGGGATTGGTAAAACTATTGATATCTTGTGGAGTAGTAGCAGATGGTGCTTTTTCTTCAATATAACTCATGGGATTTCCTACGATATGGGATATTTGGGATTAAGTTTGAATAATAAAACAGAGTACTTATGATTAAAAAAGCTAAGCAGTGATAATGAAATATGCTCGTAAAGCTCGCTTAACTTTCTACTAAAATATCGCTTTGCCATCGATCGTTTTTGACCGCTTTCATAAAGCTGCGCATTTTCGCACTGTCTTTGATACCTTTAGCAGACTCAATGCCACCGCTGACATCAACGCCATAAATAGATAGGTCACGGGTAGCAGCGACGTTTTTCGCGTCAAGACCACCTGCTAGAATAATAGGCAAGATGCTGTTAGTAGGTATTAAGCTCCAATCAAAGCGTGCGCCTGTACCGCCATATTTATGCGCATGATAAGCATCGAGCAAGATACTACTCGCCCCTGCCGCTGCAAACTGCTCAATTTGAGCTAGCACGCTAGCTTGACTATCTTGCTCAGTATTGACCCGTAAAGCTTTTATCCAACGCTTATTAACGCTGTCTGCCAGCTGCTGACACCGCTCAGGACTCTCATCGCCGTGAAATTGGATAATATCAAAAGCAACGGTATTAGCCAGCTCAGTCAGTTCATCAGATTTCATATTGACTACTAATGCTACCACACTAACAAAAGCTGGTACGGCAGCGACTAAGGCTGCTGCCTGTATAGGATTTACCGCTCTAGGGCTCGGTGGATAAAACACTAAACCGACGGCATCAACACCTAATGCGGTGGCCGCTTGGATATCAGCAAGGTGAGTAAAACCACAAAATTTTACGTGCATTGAGTGACCTTAGTGAAGAGTAAGCGCCAATACAAAATATAAAGGCGCACCATTCATAAGAAATGATTATGATTTGTTACCTGAATGCCAAATTAATTGCATCTAAAAACTTATCCTAGCATACTTTTATTCATAGTTTTGTTTATGATTACGATAAGGATTTTTTAATGTCTAAAAAGACTGAAGCTAACGCTACAACCAATGCTAAAAATGAAAATAACAGTAACACGACGCCACCGCATTACTTGATGTGGTTTCGCCGTGACCTACGCATTCATGATAATACTGCACTAGCCGCGTTGTGCGCGCGTGCGCAAGAGGACAAGGCGCAAGTCTCCGCTGTGTTTTTCTGTACGCCTGAGCAGTGGCAAGAGCATGATTGCTCAATTGCGCAAGTCGATCATATTGCGCGTACCTTATCTATCTTAGCCCAAGAGCTGCATGAACAATTAAATATCACCTTAAACGTTTATGTTTGCCCAGATTTTGCGACTTGTATACAAGCTATCGATGAGCTCTGCGCCAGTCAAAATATCGGCTGCGTAATGGCAAATCACGAGTACGAAGGGAACGAGATTGACCGTGACGAAAAATTGATTGAGCAACTCGATAAACAAAATATTGAATTTATCCGTCATCATGATCAGTGTATTTTGCCGCCGCTGAGCATTACCACTAATGATGGCGATAGTATGTATAAGGTGTTCACGCCTTTTTATAGGAAATGGCGCGATACACTAGAGGCCAGCCAAATACAAAGTCATGATTCTGAGCCCCTTACTAATGACAATGCTGATACAAAATCGCTTGAGCCAATCACCCTGAAATCTGCTATTACCAGTGCTCATAACGCAGATGATATAGAGGCGCTTGGCGATACGCTATTGACTGAGTATAAACAAGCGCTACAAAAAAAGGACGCTCTAAAATATAGCAATAGCGATGCACAACTTGAGCAGTCGCGCGAGGATTATCCTGCGGGCGAAATAGCAGCGTGCCAGCGACTCAAGGATTTTACTACTGACGATATCAATAACTACGATGTCAGCCGCGACAAACCTATATTGCAGGGCACCAGCCATATGTCCGCGTATCTAACTATAGGAAGTATCAGCCCTAGAACTTGCTATATTGAGGCGGCAAAAGCGCAGGAAAAGCTGCATGGTAACGATGGCGATAACGAAGATATCAACCGCTGGATAAGTGAGCTGGCGTGGCGCGACTTTTATCGACATGTCTTAGTCAATAAACCAAGACTAGTACGCCATCACGCCTATAAAGAAGAGGTCGATAAAAAAATAAACTGGTCTTATGATGAAGAGGACTTTGCCGCATGGTGCGCAGGCAAAACAGGCGTACCCCTAGTCGATGCCGCGATGCGCTGCTTGAACGCCACAGGATTTATGCATAATCGTCTGCGCATGGTTACAGCGATGTTCTTGACCAAAGACTTGCTTATTGATTGGCGCTGGGGTGAGCGTTATTTTATGCAGCAGCTCGTAGATGGTGATTTTGCATCCAATAATGGCGGCTGGCAATGGAGCGCATCCACTGGCACGGACTCCTCACCCTACTTTCGGATTATGAACCCGTTTAGCCAAGGCAATAGTCATGATCCTAAGGGTTTATTTATCAAGACGTGGCTACCTGAACTCAAAGACGTACCTGCCAGCATCTTGCATAATGAGGACAAGCTACGTAAGGAGCTATCTAAATCAGGTAAATTTGCTAACGTTGACTATCCAGTGCCTATCGTCAAACACAAAGACGCCCGACTAGCCGCTATTGCAGAATTTAAAAAACAATGATGCTCTAATTAATAATATGGCAGCACTAGTGAATAAGCTAAAAAAGGAATCAATTCGCTAGTCGCTGCGCTATTGTGATTGCTGAGTAACGGTTGGGGTCGCTTGAATATTATCAATATTGGTGTCTAATATTCGAGTTTGAATCACATATAGAGCGTAGCCCAATAAGGCAAAGCTAATAATCAATAACACCCAAGTTTCAAATGATAGCCTTTCATTAGCATTAGAGCGTTTACTCAATTTGTTGCGCTTAGTATCAGTAGATGGTTTTTGGTTAGGAACGGTCATAAACGCCTCCTATTATA
Source organism: Psychrobacter sp. M13 (assembly GCF_030718935.1). Taxonomy (NCBI): domain Bacteria; kingdom Pseudomonadati; phylum Pseudomonadota; class Gammaproteobacteria; order Moraxellales; family Moraxellaceae; genus Psychrobacter; species Psychrobacter sp. M13. The sequence continues at coordinate 646,762 of NZ_CP132194.1, read as the reverse complement.
CGAGCCTATTTTATCGGTAGCATTGATAAGGCTACGATGAATAATAAATAAGTCTTGCTATATAATATGATAACGCTATTCCCAGTAATATCAAGCAAAAACTATCAATAGGCTTTTATCTATAAAGGTTATGCTGTGCTCGCAGGCATTTGACAAGCACCAGCGCCTTGCGTATTCACCGTCACCGTAGCCCCTGTCAAGGAAAACAGCTGCTGCAACTGAGTCTGTGCATTATCTAACGCTACTGTCATCACATCACCACGACACGCGCGCTCTAGTACTTCTTTTTTGGCCATACTTTGCGCTTGCTCAAGTATTTTAGGGTCCACTTGCATCATCCCAAATACACCTGTTTGCCAATCATAAATCTCGATATCATCTAAGTAGACCGCGAATACCTCTGAGGGCGGTACGGTGATGTTTATCTGCGGCATGATTGATAGTGGCGTAGTCGAATTATCCGCGGCTTCTAGCTGCTCATTAGTAGGTTGCACGACTTGCACCATCTCAGGGGTTAGTGCACTCAAATCAATCCCTGCTTGTACGCGTCCTTTAGCGATAAATAGCGCCTTTTGCTCATCCTGCCACAGCTTCATCCAGCTGCCTTCACGCTCGCTTGTAATAATAGTATCGACATTAAAAGCCACTGTTTGCAGGCGATTGAGCTGCTGAATCTGTGTCACCACTCCTTCACGGGTGATCGTGTTAATCTCTGGCTCGTCGCTGTTGTTTTGTGCAATATAAATAGCAGCAACTAATGCGGCCAAGCCAATAAGCAATAATAACCATGACATTTTGGCAATAGCTGGTTTGGACTGTGGCTTTGATTTGGGCGATTTGCTTAATACAGTGTCGCCATTGTCGGATCTATTCTCAGGTGTGGGCATATTTGCTACCTTTATTGTGATTAACAGCCTCATTAATAGCTATTGAATGGCTGTCGGTTAAAATCATCGACATCATTGCTTACTTTATGATAAATGCAGTCTTTTGAAAGTCACTTCAAGTTACCGCTACTATTTCTCTACACAATTGCTTATAAAGGCATGACAAAAAGTTATTATAGATAATTGGGGTCTGTTAAATATTTAGTATAAAGCAGCACGCTTAGCCTTATTAGTGCTTAGAATGACGAGTTTGCACCCTGTTATCAGCGAAAAGACAAAAAGGTATTGCGTCTTAGCAGAAGTTTACCTAACATGGTCTAGTTGTGTTGATGAATAATCAACATTTATGTAGGGTCTGTTTGATCTTTCACAAGAAGGCACTGCTGATAGCTAAAATGGTCCTAGTCTAGGTAAAAATCGCAGGTAATGCAGATGCCTTGGCTAGATTTTTACAACGAGTAGGGCGATTTTAGCACCAGCCTGCAAGGACAGAGCTCTTTTTTACCGATTCGTCATTAAAAAGATCCGCTTAGAATGACTAAACTAGATATTTTTAATATAGAATCGATCAAAAAATAGTCTCTGTCAGTGCCACGGTCGAATGATCAAACAGACCCTGTGCATCAAGCTTGCGATCCTTTGTTACGCACTGCCCTGCTTATTATTAATTAATCAAAGATAAGGTTACGCTTTATTTATGAAAGCCAGTCAATTTTTGTTTGCCACACTTAAAGAGACCCCAAGTGACGCTGATATCGCCTCAAGCCAATTGATGGTGCGCGCCGGTCTCATTCGCAAAATCGCTTCTGGGTTATATATATGGTTGCCGCTAGGTCTACGGGTGCTGCAAAAGGTCGAACGTATCGTTCGCGAAGAGATGCAGAATATTGGCGCACAAGAAGTGCTTATGCCAATGACTCAGCCCGCTGAATTATGGCAAACGACAGGGCGCTTTGATGATTACGGTCCTGAGCTGCTACGCTTCAAAGATCGCCATGATCGCGATTTTGTACTAGGACCAACTCACGAAGAGGTCATCACCACTCTAGCGCAAGGTGAATTGCGTAGTTATAAGCAGCTGCCTATTACTTTTTTTCAGATTCAAGGTAAGTTCCGTGATGAGATTCGCCCACGTTTTGGGGTGATGCGCGCGCGTGAATTTACGATGAAAGATGCGTACTCATTTCACGTCGATCAAGCATCATTGGCAAAGACTTATGACGATATGTTCGATGCTTATACGCGTATCTTTACTCGCTTAGGTCTCGATTTCCGTGCAGTGCAAGCTGATACTGGCTCTATAGGTGGCTTTGCTTCACATGAGTTTCACGTATTAGCGGATAGCGGCGAAGACGATATTGCCTTCTCTAACGCCTCTGATTATGCCGCGAACGTCGAGCTTGCTGAGTCTATTAGTACCGCTGAGCGTCAACCGCCTGCAACGGCGCGCGAAAATGTCTTAACAGAAAACATGACCACCTGCAAAATGGTCGCTGAACACTTAGATATTCCGTTATCAACCACCGTTAAAACGCTTATCGTTCATGGTCATACTGAAGACGATGAGCCACAATTGATCGCTATTGTGTTACGCGGCGACCATCAATTAAATACCATCAAAGCTGAAAAAATAGAAGAGGCTAATTTGCCACTTACTATGGCTTCAGATGAAGAATTAAAAGCAGCAGGTCTGCTCAAAGGCTATATCGGTGTAGAGTTAGATATGCCTGTTTTCGTCGATCGCTCAGCAGCCGCTTTGTCTGATTTTGTCTGCGGTGCTAATGAAGTCAATAAGCATACTATTGGTATGAACTGGGCTCGTGACGCTCGCATTACACGTATTGTCGATGTTCGCAATGTCTCTGAGGGCGACCCATCTCCAGATGGCAAAGGTACACTACAGATCAAACGCGGTATCGAAGTCGGTCATATTTTCCAATTAGGCGATAAGTACTCGCAAGCCATGGGCTGTAAGGTCTCAGGTGAAGATGGCAAACCTGTTACCTTATTAATGGGCTGTTATGGTATCGGCGTGAGTCGTATCATTGCTGCTGCTATCGAACAGAACCATGACGAAAATGGCGTCATGTGGCCAGCAACACCAGACGTTAATGACTCATTAGCACCTTTTGAAGTCGCTATCGTGCCGATGAAGTCAAAAGAAGACACGGTCATGGAGACCGCGACCGCGCTTTATGAAGAGCTAAAAGCACAAGGTATCAACGTGCTACTCGATGACCGTAATGAGCGTCCAGGTGTCAAGTTTGCCGATTTAGAACTCATCGGTATTCCGCATCGTATTGTGGTATCTGATCGCAATTTGGCTGAAGACAAATACGAATACGTCAATCGTCGCGATGGTGAAAAGCAAATGCTCAGCCATGATGAAGTATTGGCGAAGATCATTAGTAAATAAATTTATTAATAATTTTGATGTTATAAAAAAGCGCCTGTCTTCTTGAAAGATAGGCGCTTCCTTGTGCTTGGGGTATGTATTTGGTACTCAGTTTTTACTGCCGAATCAAACGACTCGGTTGAGGTAGTAATTTCAAATCACTGACGCGGCAAGGATTAATATCAATACCGCCTCGGCGCGTATACCAAGCTCTTACTATCAATTCACTTGGCTGATAATGTCGGCTCAAATCTGCAAATATCTGCTCAACACACTGCTCATGAAAGCCATTATGCTGACGGAAACTCAAAATATAATGCAGCATACTAGCCTGATCAAATTCTCGCTTACTAGTCATCTCAACTGCTAAAGCTCCCCAATCAGGCTGATTAGTCACAGGGCAATTACTACGCAAAAGGTTTGAATAAAAGCGATAAGTTCGTTCTGTATTGCTATTTGAATCAACGCTACTACTTTTCAAAACCTCTAACAACGATGCATCAGGATGAAGGGTTAGTGCTACCTTTTCCTTACTATCAGCCAAAGCATCATCAATACAGACGCCATCGGGCTGAGTTATCATCAATTCTGAATTGCGATCCTCTAAATCGAATAGCTCAACTTGTACCTCTGCCTGTACACAAGCTGATAAATCTTTGGCAATTAGCGTTTGCACTTCATCCCAACTGGTAAATTCAGTGAAGTTAATACTGTTAAGATATAGCTTTAACGATTTGGACTCAACAATAAATACAGATGTGGCTGGAATGACAAAGCGCGCCATCGCCACTTGTGAAATGCCTTGCGTATTGAGCCAAGACATCTCGAACGCATGCCACCAGTCCATACCGACGCTTACTTTGTCATCTTGCCAGCCAATAGAATCACGACCTAAGCTGCGAGCAATAGGATATAGCGTCTCAGGGCTATACTCAGTTGGATAATCGGTGGTTTGCTCGCCTAAAATACCGTGAATGCTCATAGTTTACCTTCCAGATTTAACCTGTTTTTATAAGAAGTGACTTTATAAAGAAATATAATAGTTTGAGGCATTTTACCTTAATAAATTCACTTTAGACACTTACTGACTAAGCGAATTTGAAGAATCAAATATGCCTTTATAAATACCCGTTAGACAGCTTACTTTAAACATAAAAAAGCCCAACAACGTTGGACTCTTAAAATAAAGCGATAAGCGTATTTTTACCAATGAATCTACAAGCGAATGCGTGAACCATCGCTAAGCAAACGATAGCAAATAATATAAAAAATTACGCAAAAGACAAAAATAGCTGCCATCGAATACCAAACATTGACATCAGAATATCCCAAGATGCCATAGCGGAAGGCATTAACCATATAGACGATCGGGTTCAATAATGAGATATTTTGCCAAAAGGTTGATAGATCTTCCATTGAATAAAACACCCCGCCCAAGAACGTTAAGGGCGTCAATACAAAGCTTGGAATAATAGAGATATCATCGAATGAGCGTGCATATACTGCATTAATAAAACCACCTAGCGAAAATAAAATCGCTGTTCCTAGCACCGTAAATACCGTCACAAATAAGTGTTCAATGCCCAGCTCAGTAAAGAATAGCGCAACGATAGAGACAATGATTGCGATCACTAAACCGCGAAAGATACCACCGCTGACGTAGCCTGCTAATATAGCGTGTTTAGAGACAGGGGAAACCAACAGCTCCTCAATACTAGCGGTGAACTTAGCACTGAAAAAGCTGGAAACCACGTTAGAGTAACTATTAGTAATCACTGCCATCATAATTAGGCCTGGCACGATAAACTGCATATAAGGTACGCCGCCCATCTCGCCTACTCTATCGCCAATCATCGTACCAAAAATCACAAAATACAGCGCCATAGTGATGACAGGTGGTAGCAAAGTCTGCGGCCAAATACGCAGAATACGGCGGATCTCTTTCATCAATATCGTATTAAAAGCGATCCATTTTTTACTAAATGACATGGTCTCGTTAGGATCTATAATAATTTCCTTTTTCATAGCCCTGCCTCCTTCATACTATCTGCACTTTGAATGTTTTTATCCACTAAGCGCATGAATAGCTCTTCTAAGCGGTTGGACTTATTGCGCATACTAGCTACTTTAATGTTTAGATTGGTTAACTGCTCAAACACAGCGTTGAGAGTCTCGCCTTCACTTAAAGTCACCTCTATCGTTTGCTCATCAGGTTGATCAATCGCGGTTACTTTATCGATAGTCAACGTCTTCGTAAGTGGCTGCTCTAAATCTAAAACAAAGGTTTCAACGGATAATTGCGCTAAGAGATCTTTCATCTCAGTATTAATACGAATTTCACCATGGTCTAAGATAGCGATGCGCTTACACAGCTGCTCGGCTTCCTCTAAATAATGGGTGGTTAGAATAATTGTGGTGTTTTCTTCGACATTGATCTGCTGCATAAACTCCCACATTGAGCGGCGCAGCTCAATATCTACCCCAGCGGTCGGCTCATCGAGAATTAACAGCTTAGGCTTGTGAATAAGCGCACGGGCAATCATTAAGCGGCGCTTCATACCACCAGAGAGCTCGCGGGACTTACTATCACGCTTATCCCATAGACCTAACGCTTTGAGCAGACGCTCGGCACGTGGCTTAGCTTCTTTAGCAGGTATACCAAAATACCCTGCTTGTGTGATAATGATATCTTCAACTTTTTCAAACATATTGAAGTTAAACTCTTGCGGTACAATGCCTAAATACTGCTTGGCGACCGAAGGGTTAGCTAATAAATCAGTGCCGAATATCTCAACGCTGCCCGTTGTTGGCTTAAACAATGAGCTGATAATTCCGATCATCGTTGATTTACCAGCACCGTTCGGCCCCAATAAGGCGAAGAACCCGCCTTGCGGTACCGTTAAGCTAACGTCTTTTAAAGCCGAAAATCCATTATCGTAGGTTTTGGATAAATTCTTAATAGATAACGCTGGTACTTCAGACATGCAAGCCTCTTTATTATTTGTTTATCAATTAATTTATAAAGTATTAAGATCAATCTAAGGCCTTAATGTGAGGCTAATTGGTACCGATTTCAACTGTCAACTATTTATAATGACGAGATAAGTAAAACTAATCAGCTACTAACATTCACTAGTTAACAACGTTCAATAGGTCATAAATTCTGATAAGTATTGACCACAAAAAAGCACTTACCTTATTCAATAAAGTAAGTGCCTTGTGTATACATACTACCTTTAGTTATTACAAAACATCCAAATTAGCTGGCTTCGCCAATCATATAATCAACTGCGTTTTGAACTTCTTCATCAGGAATATCAGCGCCACCTTTGGCGGGCATGGCATTAAAACCTTGGATAGCATGAGTATATAAAGTATCTGCACCTTTGGCAATACGTGGTCCCCAAGCGCCAGCATCACCTAACATCGGTGAACCGAGCAAACCTGAAGCATGACAAGTCTGGCAGACTGCATTATACACAGCAGCACCATCACGTGGACCATCACCTGCGGCAGGACCAGACGAGCGCGCAGTTACATCGCATATCTCGCCCTCTTCAAAGCAGACAGTACCAACGGGCTGAATACGAGCAATCAGGTTTGGATATAGTGCAATCAGCTTTTGTACTTGTGGGGTATCTTCAGGGATAGGCTCTTCTTCAACAGCAGGAGCTGCTGCTACAGCTACAGGAGCATCCGTTGCAAGCTCAGCGCCATCAACGGGAGCTTCACCATCAGTAGTATCCGCAGCGGCTTGTACTTCATCGCCTAATACTGCAGGAGCCTCAGCTACGGCTTCTTGACCTTCTGCTACTGCAGAGATAGCTACAGGAGTATCTACAATATCTTCAGCTTGGCTCACCGCGATACTAGCGATTCCTAGAATGGCAGCTGCCGATAACATCACTACTTTTCTCATTCGTCACGTTCTCTTATATCTAATACAAATGGCTGGCTATTTTACAGGCACACTTGTGATCGATGAATATTAGTGGTTATTAGTGGTTATTCTCCTTGCCATTATAAGGGAAAAGCGGGGCAAATTGCCATGCCTGTTTGCTAACTGAGTTGTTTTTTATACAAAAACTTGAATAGCAAACTTTGTTTATTGGCATTGGGGCTTTTATTTGCTAGACTAGCGGTCTTTAATTCAAACCTGCTTAATGCGCTCGTAGCTCAGTTGGATAGAGTATCGGTCTCCGAAGCCGAGGGTCGTGGGTTCGATTCCCGCCGAGCGCACCAATCATCATATCACCCCCTTCCCTAGTAATACCTAATACATTATTGCCTAACACATCGAAATCTTGAACCGCTAATTGCGGTATAAGTAACGGCTTTTACGGCTTCTGCTTTTAGGCAATGCAAAAAAGCGCATCCTAAAAACTGATGCGCTTTTTTATACCGTCATGACTGCTAGGTTTATTGATTCATACCACGACGTCCTTTATCTTGTCTTTGAGATTTTGCGGCTTCGAGCTGCGCGCGTTGATCATTGGTCAAGACCGCCATCATAGCCTCTCGTTTTTGCATACGATCGATACTAGTGTTTTTTCTGATCGCTTCAATCTGTGTTTGTTGGGCGCTGCTGAGATTTAGCTGCGCTAGCGGATTTTGTTGACCTCTTTTATGTTGGCCTTGATGACCTTTATTTTTTCGCTCTGACTTCATGCTATCTAGCTGCGCTCTTTGCTCAACGGTTAATACCTGCTGTATCGCTTCACGGGTTTGCACACGCTCGTTACGACTATTTTGTTTGATGGCTTGTATTTGTGCCTGCTGCGTAGCACTTAGATTGAGCTGCGCTAGTGGCCCTCTTGTACCGTCCTTGTTGGTGCCTTTATATTGTTTTTGCAGTGAGCTGCTTGCAGAGGTGTCTGTAGTAGCACCTACGCTGGTGCAAGCGGTAACTGCAAAGATGCTAGAGGTTGCCAATACGGATGCCATTAATAATTTTTTCATTGTGATACCTTTTATTTGTTTTGGTTAATAAAGATTTATTTTATCTAACCAATATTTTTAATAATCAAAAATATTAGCTGAATTTTCGATACTGTGTTTGCTGTGTTTGCTATCGATAGCAGATCACTGTGTTTATGATGTCGATCTCATAATGGTCGTTCGTTCACTAAGACGTACAGTAGGTATTTGCTGCACATCAGATGCTAATAATTTAGACTCATATTTTTTAGCTGTATTGCTGTCAATATCTAAATAACTGTCTTCACGACTTGAATCATTGAGGTTATTCCATTGCTTTTCATTAGCAGAAGCAACAGTAACTGAGCTAGGTTCAAATACCTCTAACATCATAGGTAATATTGCAAACGCAGAGGTTAGTGGCGCTATAGCTAATGCTGAGCCTAAACAGAGTAATCGTACCTTAGTGCTAAACAGAGTAAAATAATTTTTCATAGCTATGCTCCTTGATATAACAGTAGTGCTCAGATACTCATTTCAATAGTTATCAGTATAAAAAGATAAGAGCTTCTAAATTCAGCTCTTTGATTGAGTTTAAATTTTTTTATTTTAACTTCTCATCGTTATTCCACTTAAATTTCAATTATGAACAGCTATAATTTAGCGGCTTGAATCGACGATTAAAAACACTGAAGTTGTTTCCCTACTTTATAAAAAATTATATTCCTTTTCTATGTTGCGTAGATTTATGAAACTTTAAGAAAGGTAACGATTGCTGCTATATTCTGTGTTATTAGCTTTTGCAAATACAAAGACCAACCTTGCTAGGTTGGTTTTTATGCAAAGTGTCTGTCATTAATTTATGCTCTATAACGGCTATCTTTGACTGACTTTTTTCTGAGCAGTAAAATGTTTTGCAGGTACAGACTTGGCCTTGGCATGTATATTTTTATGCTGAGTAGCAGCCTTTTTAATAGACTCATGCTTTGAGTGCTGTTTGGTTACTTTGTGCTTTGATACAACAGCGTGCTTAGTCTTTGCTTTCTCCTTTTGATGTTGGACTTGAGAGGAATGCGTTTCTGTTTTATGACTAGCAGCACTAGCTGGACTGAGCATCGCGAAACAGCTAGAAGCCGCTATAACTAAACTGATCATTAACTTTCTCATCATTATTTCCTTAAGGCTCTATATTAATTATCAATAATATAACGTTGTCGTAATCATTGATGTTTTGTCTACGAAGGAAAGTATAAGTAATAATGAGGTTACGTAGATTTATGAAACTTTAAGAAAGGTAACGTTTGTCACCACTGAGCTATTATCTTTAGTAAACTTGCGTAATACGTTGATAGCTTCAGATCAAACAGCATGAGCGTTTTTAAAATGTGAGTGCATTCTAAAAACACCGTTATAATAAAAAATATAGGACTGTGTTATGACTCATATATTACTTGGTGATGATGATGAAGAGTTGACTCAATTGCTACAAGAGTACTTAGGCAATCACGAGGTCAGCTGCGATTGCGTCTATGATGGCGCGCAAGTGTTAGAACGATTACAAGACCCCGATTATCAGTATGATCTACTGGTGCTCGATATTATGATGCCCAAAATAGATGGTCTCAGCGTATTGCGACAATTACCTGCCAGCAGTCAATTGCCCGTCATTATGCTAACCGCAAAAGGCGATGAGATTGATCGTATCATTGGCCTTGAGCTTGGCGCTGATGATTATATCGCCAAGCCCTGTAACCCAAGGGAGCTGCTGGCGCGTATCAATGCGGTCATTAAGCGCACGACTATGCCAAAGATGGATGTACCTACGCTCACTCATGACCGATTGACTTTAGATCAAAGTCATCGTATCTGTACTATCGATGGTATTGAGCTACAAGTGACGGGCACTGAGTTTGATCTGCTAGTTGCACTGCTACAGCAAAAAGGTGAAGTGGTCAGTAAAGAGTGGCTATCACAAACGGTGCTACAGCGCGAACTACAACCCTTTGATCGTAGTCTTGATGTCCATGTCTCACGCCTGCGTAAAAAACTTCAGCCTTTTCATGATGAGCCTATAAAAGCCATTCGTGGTAAAGGCTATCAGTTGGTGCTGTAATGAATATTATGGATAAAAGCTTAGATAGCACTATAAACAAAAAGCGCAAAGGGACGCCGTCACTACCGCTGTTTTGGCGACTATTTTTGAGTCTGCTACTGCTATTACTATTAACGTCGGTGATATCAGTCACTATAGAGCGCTGGATAAATGCGCAAGCATTAGAGTCACGGATGGCGATGCAAGTATCGCATTTAGTCGCTGTCCGTGAAGACGTGATACAGGCACTAGAATCAAGTGACTATAATACCCTGCGACAACTCTATCGCAATGAGCGTGGTCTTCGAGGTCAGATTATCATCGTCGATGAACAAGGCGAGCCTATATCTTCTCGGTTTAGACCCTTAATAGGAGGGAGTAATAGACCATCCGAAGCATTGAATAATCCAGCCTTGCCACCGACGCTACCACCCAATCAGAGGGTTCAAGAGGTTGTGCCAAACACAGATAACTATCCTGAGCTTAAAGATGTATCTGTCACCACGCTCGATGGCACTATTTATACCGTGCAGCTACAACCTCGTCTGCCTCTACCAGAGCTTATAGCACTGCAAAAAAGTAACTTTCCTGTACGCTTTGGCATTATTTTACTCTTCAGTCTATTGGCCTGTTATTGGTTTAGCCATGCTCTGTCTAAACGGATTCATCGGGTTCAGTTTACGATACACCGTATGAGCGAAGGCGATTATCGAGCTGGTGACGACTTATCTAAGCTAGGTGACGATGAGCTGGGCGTACTGGCTAAAGATGTCGCTAAATTGTCTGATCGACTGGCGGATAGTGAGCTGTCACGCAGACAGATGCTCAGTGACATCTCCCATGAACTGCGCTCGCCTTTGGCACGTCTTGAGGTGGCAACTGAGCTCACTCGCGACTATGCGCCAGAAGCTACTCATTACCTCGATCGTATTCAAAAAGAATCCGCTCGTATGAATGAGCTAATTGCGCAAATTATTAACATTCAATCTTTACAAATGCAGCAATATACGACGACTAAAGCAGACAAAGAAGCGATAAATCTGATCGACTTAATCAGTGACATTAGTCAAGATGTCTGCTTTGAATTTCAAAATAAAAACGTGCATTTGCAGTGGCAGCGCCCTACCAATGAAGTAGAGTATTCAACCTTTGGCAATCAGGAGCAATTACATAGCGCTCTTGAGAATGTGGTTCGTAATGCCTTTATACATACGCCTGAGCACTCAACAGTAACTATAACTATAGACAAAGCCCGAACGGAGCAGGTATCAATAATACAAGTTAATATAGCAGATGAAGGTGGCGGTATCGCTGAAAAAGATGTGGAGCGAATATTTGAGCCTTTTGTCCGTCTTGACTCAGCGCGCCAGCGTCAAACGGGCGGTTATGGGCTCGGTCTGGCGATTGCCCATGCCGTGATAATGGCGCATAAAGGTCAAATACATGCTCGTAATAGGACAGATAATCAAGGGCTAGTCGTACAGATTGAACTACCGTCTTTTAGAACTTTACCTTTTGGTAAGTAATATAAAATGACCTTACAAAAACATTATCTACTCGTAATCCTGACTGAAAATCACTGACAGCTCCTTAGCTGCCTCTTGCATAAGAGGCACGTAGCTGAGCAACTCTTCTAGACTTTTTCTCACTGTCGGTCCATGGGTGAACACCGTCGCAAAGGCTTGTTGATCGCCATTAGGAATCATGACAGCACAAGCGACCATACCTGGAATAAACTCCTCATTATCTACTCCTACTCCCGTCTCGCGCGTTGTGGCAATCGTTTGCATCAGTTGCTTTTTATCGGTCTGAGTTTTGGTCGTTAACGCATGTAACGACATTTTTTCAACGATGCGCTCGCATTTATCATCCGCTAACTGTGATAACAATAATTTGCCACTGGCACTCGCCCAAACGGGGACATGAGTGCCCGAAGGTAAAAATATTTGTAGCGGCCAATCCGACATAACACGGTCGATATAAACCACGTCTAAGTCTTGCATGATCGAGATACCTACCGTCTCCCCTATTTTTGCTGACAGCTCATTGAGTATGGCTAACCGCTCATTTTTAAAATCGCTGTTTTGCAATAAGTTCATGGCAAGCTTGTAGGTGCGTTTCCCGCAAGCGACCTTCCCTGGCAAATCTAATTGAACAAATTCAAGGTTCTGCAATTGATCCAATAACCGATACATACTAGGCACAGGCACATCTAACGTTTCTGCTAAGTCGCTGACACTTAATGGCCGTTGCGAAGCGGCGAGAACCTCTACTATCTGCAAAACGCGCTCAACGCTTGAACCTTTCTTTTTAGTATTACTCATTACTTACTCTAAACCTCTAGCTGATTCTCAGCGAATAAATTTATTTATTATAACGATAAAATTAATCTTTTTGCGTCTTGCTATTACAAAAATATTCTGTTAACTTTTACATATCGATAAAATATTTATCGTTATACGAATTTTTTATCTAAATACCGTCTACTTTGGTGAGTGGTTTGTACTATAAATCAGCGATTTACTAAGACCTCATTTATAGTCATTAATGCAAGGATGAGTCACTATGTCACACAGTATTGTTTTACCCAGAACCATGGAGATTGGACGCGAGGCTTGTCAAAACCTGCCCACGATATTAGCCAGTTTAGGTATAAAAAAGCCGCTCATCATTACTGACGAGATGATGGTCAAGCTTGGCTATGTCGATAATGTACAAGCTATTTTGAAAGCGGTGAATATCGTTGCCGATGTCTTCTCAGACACCGTGCCAGAACCTACCGAAAGCTCTATCGCAGCTGGAGTGTCGCTAGTAAAAGCTCAAGACTACGACGGACTCATTGCCTTAGGCGGCGGCAGTCCTATCGACAGTGCAAAAGCCATCTCTATCCTAGGAAAGTTCGGTGGTGTCATGCGCGATTATAAGTTTCCTCGTCAAGTGAACGAGGCAGGCTTACCTATTGTCGCGATACCAACGACAGCTGGCACAGGCTCAGAGGTGACCCGTTTTACTATCATTACCGATGACGCTAATAACGAAAAGCTGTTGTGCGTGGGTATGGGATTTATGCCCGTTGCAGCCATTATCGATTATAGTCTGACGATGAGCGTACCACCGCGCACCACCGCAGACACTGGCATCGATGCGATGACCCATGCTATCGAAGCCTATATCAGCCCCAAACGTAATGCTTATAGCGATCAACAGTCGCTCGCCGCTTTACGCCTGATTGGGCCCAATATTCAAACCGCTTATCACGATGGCAAAGACGAGACCGCACGTGAGGCAATGATGCTAGGTTCTACCTTAGCTGGTATTGCATTCTGTAATTCTTCAGTGGCCTTAGTACATGGTATGAGTCGTCCAATCGGTGCTTTTTTTCATGTGCCGCACGGCTTATCTAACGCGATGTTACTGCCAACCATTACAGAATTCGGCATAGCGAGTGCGCCCGATCGTTATGCTGACTGTGCGCGCGCACTAGGCGTATCTGATTATAGCGACACCAACGATCAGGCAAACGTTAGCTTGGTGAGTTACCTAAAAAACTTAAATAAAGAACTACAGGTGCCGACACTCGCTGAATTTGGCGTACAAAGAACTGATTTCGATGCGCTTATCGATACCATGTGTAAGCAAGCATTTGCGTCAGGGTCGCCTAATAATAATCCTCGCATACCCAGTTTAGAAGAGATGATTCAGCTATATACCTTACTGTGGAATGATACTAATTCGGTCGAAAATGCACCGAGCTAGTACACCGAGCAGAAACAGTCTTCATTAATTTTTAACTTACTTATTATCCAAACTCTAAAAGGAAACACATTATGCAAACTATTGGACATTTTATTAACGGCAGCCTGTTAAACAATGACAGCAAAACTCAAGATGTTTACAACCCATCGACAGGTGAAATTAGCAAGCAAGTGGCACTAGGCGGTGTAAAAACCATCGGTGAAGCCGTCGCTGCGGCAAAAGCGGCATTTCCAGCGTGGAGCAAAACCCCACCGATGAAACGCGCTCGTGTCATGTTCAAATTTAAAGAGTTATTAGAGCAAAATGCTGACGAGATATGTAGATTGATTGGTGAAGAGCATGGAAAAATTGTTCACGACGCTGCGGGCGAACTACAACGCGGTATCGAGAATGTCGAATATGCTTGCGGCGCACCTGAATTACTCAAAGGCGAGCACAGTCGTAATGTAGGTACTGATATCGACTCTTGGAGTGAGTTTCATCCGCTAGGCGTCGTCGCTGGTATCACGCCCTTTAACTTCCCAGTCATGGTACCGCTGTGGATGTTTCCTATGGCTATTGTGTGTGGTAATACCTTTGTGCTAAAACCCTCTGAGCGTGATCCAAGTGTCACGTTATTTATCGCGCAGCTACTACAACAAGCGGGTGTCCCAGATGGCGTCATCAATGTCGTCAATGGTGGCAAAGAAGCCGTCGATGCCATTTTACATCACCCTGATGTCAAAGCCGTTAGCTTCGTCGGCTCTACCCCTATCGCTGAATACATCTATACCACCGCCGCTGCGCAGGGCAAACGCTGTCAAGCATTAGGCGGTGCAAAGAATCATGCAATCGTTATGCCAGATGCCGACTTAGATAATGTAGTGACCTCACTGTTAGGTGCCGCTTTTGGCTCATCAGGAGAGCGTTGTATGGCTCTGTCTGTCGCCGTTGCAGTCGGTGATGAGACTGCTGACAAAATGATTGCAGCATTACAACCTGCTATTGAAGGCCTCAAGTTTGGTGTGCATTCAGATAAAGGTAACGACTTTGGCCCTGTCATTACAGAGGCACACAAATCTAAAGTTTTAGGTTATATCAAAAGCGCTACCGATCAAGGTGCCAAGCTGGTTATCGATGGCTCTAATGCCTCACCTAAAGGCTACGAGAAAGGGTTCTTTGTCGGTCCAACTTTGATTGATCATGTCACCAAAGAGATGCACAGCTATGAGGCCGAAATTTTTGGTCCGGTCTTACAAGTGATACGAGTACAGACTATGAGCGAAGCCGTACAGCTCATCAATGACCATGAATATGGTAACGGCACTTGTATTTATACTAGAGATGGTGAAGCGGCGCGTTATTTTATTGACAACATTCAGGTCGGTATGGTCGGTGTCAATATTCCACTGCCAGTACCCGTAGCATCGCAAAGCTTTGGCGGCTGGAAGCGTTCATTATTCGGTGATTTGGCTATGTACGGACCAGATGGCGTAAGATTCTTTACTCGTCGCAAAACGATCACCCAGCGCTGGCCTAGTGCGGCACTAAGAGAAGAGAAACAATTCTCTATGCCAACTTAACCGCTATTTTTTATCAGTCGTCTTTTATAAATAACTTTTTATAAGACTTTTTTATTAGCAGAATTTTAAATATCACTTCAATAAGGTAAAACACCATGCAAAATCAAACTTTCGAAAACATCGATTTCAGTGTAGAAAACCAAGTAGGTTATATTTCTATCAATAGTCCACCTGCCAATACGTTAAGTACGACTACAATTAACGGACTATCTGAGTGTTTCAAACAGGCGCAAGCAGATCAAAGCATTAAGGTAATTGTAATAACGGGTACGGGTAAAATGTTCGTCGCTGGCGCAGATATCAAAGAGTTTACCGAAGCGTTTAACGATGCTCAAAAAGGCAAAAAACTCTCACAAGATGCTCAAGCCGTGATGAATACTATTGAGGCCTCTACCAAGCCCGTTATCGCCGCTATCAACGGTGCTTGTCTAGGTGGCGGGTTAGAGCTTGCTATGAGTTGCCATTTGCGTCTGGCCGCTGATGAAGCCAAGTTAGGTCAGCCAGAGCTAAATCTAGGTCTGATACCTGGATTCGGAGGCACTCAGCGCCTTGCTCGTATTACTAATAAAGCTAAAGCATTAGAGCTAATCCTTACAGGTCGATTTATCGGTGGTCAAGAGGCTGAAAAAATCGGTCTAGTTAATAAATCAGTTCCCCTCGCTGAATTAATGGATGAGACCAAAAAACTAGCTGAATCTATTGCTCTTAACAAAAGCGCCGAATCTGTCAAAGCAACGATTATAGCTGTCAATGAAGGCATGGCAACCACCTTAGAAAAAGGACTGGAGATAGAAGCCGAACAATGGGCGCAGCTATTCGAGACAGAGAATATGGTCGAAGGCGTTAACGCTTTTATGGAAAAACGTAAGCCTAACTTTAAGGGGTAGTTCTCTTTTTAGTCGTCAGTAAATTCAATCTAAAGCATGGTTATCGTTATACTGATTGTGATATATAACGGTGATCATGCTTTATTTTTTATAACGATTTTAGAAAAATTTAATCTCGTATAGCGTAAATAAAACAAATCATGAGGTGATATAAATGGTGGTTACATCGGAAGTAAAAAACGGTATGGGTTGGTTAAAAATAAACCGACCTAAAGTCTTAAACGCTATTAATGCAGAAGTCGTTGAACTTCTAACGAACGCTTTAGAGGAATGGCAAGACGATGCTAATGTGCTATTCGTTTGCCTATCTGGCGCAGGAGAAAAAGGATTTTGTGCTGGAGGCGATATGCGCAAATTCTATGATCTAGAAGCCGAAGAGGTCATACCTTACGCGGAGCAGTTTTTCTCTACAGAATACCGCTTAGATGCTCTCATCCATAACTACTCCAAACCTATTATCGCTTATATGAATGGCATCGTTATGGGAGGTGGTGTCGGACTGTCTGTCGGCGCCTCTCACCGTATCGTCACCGAAAAAACAAAATGGGCCATGCCTGAGATGAACATCGGCTTCTTCCCTGACGTAGGCGCAAGCTTTTTCCTCAATCAAATGCCAAGGTACACCGGTCGTTATCTCGCTCTAACCGCTAAGGTTATCAAGGCAAATGACGTTATTTATAGTGGCAGCGCTGATTACACTATAGACAGCAGTGAGTGGGAAACTATAGAAGAAAAACTACTCACTCAAAAGTGGTCACAGAACTCAATCAATAAAGATCTCGATGCCTTCTTTGAATCAAACTCTACTAAATCAGCAGATATTACCGAGCTAAAAGCAAACCAAGATGACATAAATCGTCATTTCCAATATGACACCATCGAAGAGATAGTCGCATCATTAGAAAGTGAAGCCGCTAATGGCAACGAATGGGCCGCACTGACCTTAAAAACCATCCTTGCAAAATCACCTACCTCATTAAAAGTGACCTTACAGCAGCTCATCAATGGTGAAGATAAATCGCTTAGCGAATGCTTGGAGATGGAAAAGGACATGGCCATTCATTTTATGGCTACCCCTGACTTTTATGAAGGCGTGCGTGCGGTACTAGTTGATAAAGATGGCTCTCCAAATTGGCATCCTAACAAATTAGAAGCTTTAACTGAGTCAGATATCGAGCGTTACTTTACAGTGCTTAGTAAAGATATTTAACACTTAACGATCATAAAAAAGGCGGCTAGCGCTATATCGTATGTAGCATTAGCCGCTATGATAAGTATGCTCTGTGAGTAGTAGCAAGCCTTAATGATGTATGGAATACACTCTATCAGCTTTTACTTGGCTCACATCGAGCATTAGTCACTCTTGTTTATCACCGTTTAGCGCTTTATAACTTTGGCAGCTAGATGAGCTGCCATTATCGCAGGCTTGGCTAAACCAACGCTTGGCTTGTTCGAGATCTTGCGCAACTTTTTGGCCTTTGACGTACATAATGCCTATGTTACGCTGAGCATTGGCATAGTTCTGTGCCGCTGATTTTTGCAGCAGCTCAAGCGCTTTGGCATAGTCCTGCGGTACGCCATTGCCCTCTAGATACATGATGGCGAGATTATTTTGACCGACAGCAGCGCCTTTTTGGGCTGATTGCTCAAGTAAGCTGAGCGCTTGGGCATAGTCTTGGGTGACGCCCAATCCTGAGTAATACGCCCAGCCCAAACTGCCTTGACCTATTGCATTACCTTGCTCAGCGGCTTTTTTATACCATAGGGCTGACTGAGCATAGTCTTGCTCGACACCGAACCCTCTCTCATACATATAGCCAAGATTATTCTGACCCAGCACATTGCCTTGAGCCGCCGCTTTGCGCATCCAGTAGACTGCTTGCTTATAGTCTTGCGTGACGCCCAAACCCTTTTGATATAACTGACCAATATTATTTTGCGCGTTTGCATGCCCTTGATCAGCCGCTTTTTTGTACCATTGTAGCGCTTGAGCATAATTCTGCTGCGTACCTGTGCCTGCCTCATACATTACGCCAAGATTGTTTTGTGCGGAGTCATAACCTTGCTCGGCTGACTTTTTGTACCACTTTATGGCCTCAGCATAATCCTGCTGGAACCCTGTGCCCAGATCGTACATCAGGCCGATATTATACTGTGCCGAGGATTCTTCTTGGGCGGCGGCTTTTCGATACCATTCGTAGGCTTTATTATAGTCCCTTACCACGCCTAAGCCGTTGTAGTACAGGATGCCAAGTCTCGTCTGTGAGCGTCTATCGCCTTGAGCTGCCGCCTTTTGATACCATTCGACCGCCTTGCTAATATCTTGCTCGACACCGCGGCCTTGTTGATACAAAATGGCGATATTGTACTGAGCGGAGGCTTCCCCTTGCTCAGCGGCTCGCTGGTACCACAGCGCTGCTTGATTATCATCTGCTGTAACGCCGCGACCTGTAGCGTACAAGGTTCCTAGGTTTTTTTGTGCCAGTGCATTGCCTTGCTGTGCCGATTTTTTGTACCAGTACATCGCTTTGACAGAATCCTGCTCGACGCCTGTTCCTGTCTCATACATATAAGCAAGATTGTTCTGAGCAGAGACATTGCCTTGATTGGCCGCTTTGGTATACCAATACACAGCTTTTGCGATATCTTGTGCGCTGGCTCCGCTGACGTCGTATTTGATGCCGAGGCTAAGTTGGGCGGCGGCATAGCCTCTATCCGCTAGGGTCTCAGTGGTGATTAGGCTAGTCGCCTGCGCTGATACGCAGATTCCCAGCGCTACTCCCATAGCCATCACTTTATAGGTGAGTTTTTGTTTGAATAGAGATGAGGTCATTAGGGTTCCTACAAAATAAAGGCGCAGTACAAATAATTAATATCCGTTTTCAATAATTTAAAATATACGTAGCCTAACCCCAATAAACAATCGTTTATTTTAATAATTTCAAAAATACCTATAATGTGCCCTGCAAAACCTGCACCTTATCTATAGTTATCTCTACTTTAAAACCTAAATAAGACCCCACATAAGATTAGTAACTATATTAGTAAGTATAGTTTTATCAAAAATCCTATTTGAAGAACTTCACTTATAAAAATTATAGTGCTTATTCTACGCTCTGCAAATAAGCGTTTAGCTGAGTGCGATTTGGTACTCGGTGGTAGTTAACGACAGGCACGCCTCCTAAGTGACGCTGACCAACGGCTATTTTTTTATCAATAGTAATCATAGCCACCTTTAGCCCTTGCTTGGTGATCAATAGGTGGTTACGATTACGGGCGACTCGATAGTCGGGAAAATGCTGTTTGACTACCTTTAGGGTCTTTTGTAGCGCATCATTAGCAGATGAATTCATATCTACAGCAGACTCACCTTTTGAGCCCGACTCACCGCGCGATTTGGCTACTAGCCATAAGGCAATACCAACTGCTAGTAGTATGACAAGCCACCAAATTCCGTCTATCATAGAGGGGCATCCATTTTTATTAGAGGGTAATACTATGTTAGCAGAAACCTCGGCAAAATTAACCGATAACCTACAACAAGCTACGCAAATTTTGGCTCAATCGTCACAAATTTGTATTTTGACAGGGGCTGGTATTTCAGCTGAGAGTGGTATTCCTACCTTTAGAGATAAGCAGACAGGGCTTTGGGAGCAGTATCGCGCTGAAGATTTGGCGAGTGCTGAAGCGTTTGAGCGTGATCCAGAGCTGGTATGGTCTTGGTATCAGTGGCGGCGTCAGCTGGTACATGACAAGGCCCCAAACTCGGCGCACCTTGCTCTAGCGCGCTGGCAGCAAGCAGGATCGCACAAGATTACATTAGTTACTCAAAACGTAGATGACTTACATGAACAGGCAAAGCATCATGAACGAACAAGCCGCCATGAGCCTTCAAATGACAGTAAACCATTAGGTAATCTTAATAACATCGACAGTACCGTGCATCATTTGCATGGACATCTATGGCGTAATCGCTGTAGCCAATGCCATAAGCCTTATACTGAGCAATCAGCTCAGCCAAAATCTGATATCGATTTTGATACTAAGCTCATTCATTGTAGTGAGTGCGACGGGCTTATCAGACCTGATATCGTCTGGTTTGGGGAGTCGCTGCCAGTGGACTCTTGGCAAATCGCTGAGCAAGCCGCGGCAAATTGTGAGGTGTTCATTAGCATTGGCACCTCAAGCTTAGTTTATCCTGCCGCAGGGCTGGCGCAACTTGCCAAGCAAAACGGCGCTAAAATTATTGAGATCAACCCCAACCCTACGGCTAACTCATTCGTCGATATTACTTTAGCCGCAAAAGCAGGCGAGGTCATGCCGTTATTGGTAGATAGGATTCTATAAAAACACTATTACTCTATGCACTATACCGCAGCATCGACTTGCGCTAGATAAGTGGCCTTTAGCTCATCACTGATAAACGCTGAGCGAAATGAATTTTTTACTAGCTCAATCACATCCGCTTCTGAAAGGTCTATGTTCTCATACAAGTTAATAAAGTTCTGATTCATATAGCCTTTGAAATAAGCAGGATCATCAGAGTTGACGCTGACATTTAGACCGTAGTCCAGCAGCTCTTTGATATTATGCTCATCATAGCTGTCAAATACTTTTAGCTCTATATTGGAGTTCGGGCAGACGGTCAATGGTATTTGCTCGTCTTTGAGGCGCTGCATCAGCTCTGGGCTATTAATAGACTGGACACCGTGATCAATACGCTCGATATCTAGTAAGTCTAGTGCCTCATAAATATAAGAATAATCCGCTTCCTCGCCAGCATGAGCGACCAGTTTAAAGCCTTTATCCTTAGCCGCTTTAAACACTTCGGTAAATTTCGATGGTGGATTGTCTAATTCTGCTGAATCAAGCCCAACGCCGATAATATCATCTTTAAACTCTAGGGCCTGCTCAAAGGTGGCAAAAGCTTCCTCTTGTGATAAATGCCGCAAAAAACACATAATAATAGCCGAGGTAATACCATATTGTTTTTCGGCATCGGCTAGCGCTTGCTTGATACCGTTAATAACAGTAGCAAACTCAATGCCTCTTTCGGTATGAGTCTGCGGATCAAAGAATATCTCCGTATGGACGATGTTATTCTCTACACATTTTAGGACATATTCCCAAGTCAAATCATAAAAGTCGTCTTGGGTGATCAGAACCTTTGCCCCAGCATAATAGATATCCAAAAAGCTCTGCAAATTCGTAAAGTCATAAGCCGCGCGTAGTTC
The DNA here is from genome assembly GCF_030718935.1 of Psychrobacter sp. M13. Taxonomy (NCBI): domain Bacteria; kingdom Pseudomonadati; phylum Pseudomonadota; class Gammaproteobacteria; order Moraxellales; family Moraxellaceae; genus Psychrobacter; species Psychrobacter sp. M13. The sequence goes on along the minus strand of NZ_CP132194.1, from coordinate 625,032 downwards.
TTCAACAGACTCATAAGGAATAGTAACGTTATTTTTTTTGGCCAATCTAAACATCAACTCAGGCTCTAGTGAACCTTCAATATGCAGATGCAGTTCGGCTTTTGGCAGTCGTTTGATGAACTCAATCATGATATCTTCGCCTTTTATAAATTTTTATCTAATATGCGTTATTTGTTTTTTGATGCTTAGTTTTTTAATAATTACTTGATATAAAGCACGGTGTCAGACAGCTCATTACCTGCTGGATCATCTTCTAGGTGATAATAATGACGCAATAGCTGTCCGATCTCATCGAGCAAGTCCGTTAAGCTATCCTCGGTGTTTTTGTTGGCAATACCTGCAATGGCTTTATCGCACATCGCCTGCCACACCGTAGGGCTGACATGCGCATTGATGCCCCGATCAGCGACGATATCCAAATAGTGCTCACAGACATTAACGTAGACCAAAACCCCAGTGTTCTCTTCGGTATCCCAAACACGGCAGCGACTAAATAGCTCAACCGCGCGATCATGCGCACTACTATAATAGGCACTACTAATCGGTAGATGATTTTCTATGACCAAAAAAACCTCGCCACGATGACCGCGCTCAGCCTCGGTCACCTTTGCGCTTAGCCGTTGGCGAGTCTCTGTGGTGATCCATCTACTATGCAATAGCGGTACGAAAAGCACTTGCCGCCACCAGCGTGAAAAGCTGGTCGTTGTGGTCTGCGTGCGCAGTGATTCCATTGGGTATTCCTCAAAATAAAAGCAAATTACGTTATCAGTCTAAATATTAATCCAAAGCAGCTAAACCAAAGTCGCTAAAATAGCTGCTATAGCAAGATGGCAAAATAGATAGTCGCTACCAAGAGCCACCAGCACCACCGCCACCGAAACCACCGCCGCCGCCGCCGAAGCCGCCACCACCAAATCCACCGCCGCCGAAGCCGCCACCGCTAGAGCCACCACCTGGGAGGAATATCATCCCACCGCCGCCACGTCCGCCTTTCCCACCACCTCTACCGCCACCTGAACCTCGTGAAATTAAGAATAACCACAGGAAGATAGCCATAATAATGGTCATAAAAAGGCCACCGCCTAACGCTAGCGACCCGACAAAGAAACCCCCAGAAGTCAAGATTGACCCGAATACTCGACCGAATATATTAGTAATAAAACTACCGAATATCATCGCCATGATGAATAGGAAAACAGGAGATGGCACTTCGTCAGAACTACCAGTACTTTGAGCACGCTCAGCGGCTTGTGCATCGGCTTGCGCTAATATCTCTGGATCTGCGGTCAAGCGCGCTTCAATCTGGCTAATACCGTTAGATATGCCCTCAAAGTAGCGACTGCCGTTTTCAGGCTTAAAATAAGGAGTAATATCTTTACGAATGATACGGTTCAAGGCACCATCAGGTAATACGCCCTCTAGACCATAACCCGTTAAGATGTACATATCTCGATCATTGACAGCGACCACAATCAGCAAGCCATCGTCAGTATCGGCCTCGCCTAACTGCCACTTCTCAGCCGCTTGTAGTGAGTAATCAAAGATAGGTATACCACTAGTCGTCGGTACAATGACGACAGCCGCTTGTGCTAAGCCCTGACGATAGATACCTTGTAGCTGCGCCTCTAAGCGCTGCTTTTGTTGTGGATTTAAGATATTGGCTTGATCGACGACTGGACTATTGAGAATCAATTTGTCCACGTCAACACCAGTAGCACTAGAAGTAACAGGCGCTTGATTGGTCGTAGCACTGTTATTAGCCTCTGAGCGCGCATTTGGGTTAATCGAATCGTTGCCTAAGGCATCGTTACCTAAAATAGCTTCGTTAATCGCTTCATTACCCAGCACCGCATCATTGATCGCCTCATTGTTCTCGCCCGCTTTGGCGATAGCAATTAAGTCCTCGACACTGCGATTTTGCTCGTCACTGCCACTGGCGATATCATTAGCGGCAGCAACAGCAACGTCATTCGATGCAGCATGTAGCGCCGTCATACTAGTAGCGCTAAGCGTTAGAAGTAAGGCTGCTGCGATTGCTTTTGAATTGGTCATCTGCTCTCTACCACCTAATATCAGCACTTAAAATCAGTACCTTAAAATTATAATTAGTTATTCCTACTAGAAAATACAGCAAACTTATCGATAATGAGTAAAGCCTACCGCATTATCAGCAAAGCAGACAAAACCATGCTTTATCTGCTCTTATGCTCATCTCGCTGTTATGCAAAAAGCTACTCACCAAATTCAACGTCAGGAGCGGTAGAGATAGCTTCTTCATCAGCTACGCTAAAGTTCGGCTTAGCATCCATACCGAATACTTTGGCGGTGATATTAGTTGGGAACTGACGTACCGTAGTATTATAGCCCTGTACCTCTTGAATATAGCGGTTACGCGCGACAGCGATGCGGTTCTCCGTGCCTTCTAACTGTGCTTGCAGGTCTTGAAATAGCGCGTCTGACTTGAGATCAGGATAACGCTCAGACACCGCCATCAGACGTGATAAAGCGCCTGTCATCTGCTGCTGCGCCTCAGCATAACGCTCCATCGCTTGTGGATCGTTGAGCAGCTCTGGCGTTATAGTAATACCCCCTGCTTGTGAGCGCGCTTGAGCCACACCAGTAAATACTTCTTGCTCTTGATCGGCATACTGCTTGACGACTTTGACCAAGTTGGGTACTAAATCATCACGGCGCTGATACTGGTTGACCACCTCTGACCAAGAAGCCGTTACTTGCTCATCTTGCGCTTGTAGATTGTTATAGCCACAGCCGCTCAGGCCGATAGTAGAGGTCGCTAATACCGCTGATAGCAGCATGGGTTTTACGATAGATTTCGATATCATATAGGTTTCTCCTAATAAATAACTATAAACAGATAAATAATTCGTTTTATAAAATATTATTCAGTATGCAGTGATAGCTTGTAGCAAATAACACTCAGACTGCGTATATGGTGATAATAATGACGATATGGCGGCTGTTTTACAATTCACCGTTACAAAATACAACTTCATAGTTTGTCTTAAAGACAAAAGAAGCAGATTCTGCCTATTTGCAATTTGAGTAAATACCAAGACAGTTGAATTACTCTACGTTTATCTAATTAGCTCAATTTTACTAGCTTTGAGACTGATGAATCAAAAAAATACCTAGCAATTACATTGAAATTATGGCAAATTGCAGTTACGTAGCCGTATGGTTCACATACATTTAGTAAGTAATTGATAACATATTTAATACTCATAGATTCATATTGCTATTTGTAGATTAGATTTAGATATCATTATTAGCGTTATGCATTAGCTTTTAACAGGATTATTATTATCGCATGATGTTTTAAGACATTAGTTTATGATGTTTTAAAGTATTATAGCTTATTGATAACCCTGCGTTATTGTGACTATTACGGCAAAAGGAATTTCCCTGCAGCTCAAGTTTTTATCTATACAGCTTTTATCGATATGATAATAAAGATAATACTAAAGCTTAGCGGACAAATACAGACAACTGATATCCATACTCATCGGTATGCTTCAATGAAGAATAGTTATCTTCACTGAGCGTATCCAATTTGAGACAGTTAAAGGAATATAGATATGGAAGGTTTAGTCAATTTAGCGAACAATATTATTTGGAGCCCAGCATTAATTTATTTATGCTTGGGTGCCGGTCTGTTTTATTCAATTATGACCCGCTTCGTGCAAGTTCGTCTATTCGGCGAAATGATACGTCTGCTATTTAAAGGAAAACCTGATAATGATGGTATCTCATCTTTTCAGGCATTAGCAGTCTCTCTAGCAGGTCGTGTCGGTATGGGTAACATCGCAGGTGTTGCCGCTGCCATTGGTTTTGGTGGTCCAGGTGCCGTATTCTGGATGTGGATTGTGGCCTTTTTGGGCGCATCAACCGCTTATGTAGAATCTACCTTAGGTCAGATTTATAAAGAGCGTGACGTGGTCACGGGCGAGTATCGTGGTGGTCCTGCTTATTACTTCGAGCGAGCGCTGGGTCAAAAATGGTATGGTATTTTATTTGCTATATCCTCGATCATTGCTTGTGGTGTGTTCCTACCTGGTGTACAGGCCAACGGCGTTATCAACGCGGTAGCACAGGTCGCTGGTGAAGGGTCAGTCATGAACTTCATGGGGATTGAGACGGGTACTACTCGTGTTATCGCCCTTGGTATTATCTTATTGGTATTAGCCTTCATTATCTTTGGTGGTATCAAGCGTATCGCTACCTTTACTGAATATGCTGTTCCTTTTATGGCAGTAGGCTATATCGTTCTAGCACTATTTATCATGTTCGCAAACTTTAGTGCCGTTCCAGAAGTGTTTGGTGCAATCGTTGGTGACGCTTTCACTGCTCAAGCAGGTTTTGGTGCTGCTATCGGTTGGGGTGTTAAGCGTGGTATTTACTCAAACGAAGCAGGTCAAGGTACAGGTCCTCACGCGGCAGCAGCTGCAGCGGTCGATCATCCAGCACAGCAAGGGCTAGTACAAGCGTTCTCAGTCTATGTTGATACGTTACTTGTTTGTTCTGCTACTGCCTTTATGATCTTATCTACAGGCATGTACAATATCCAAGGTGAACTTGCTGATGGTCAGTTCTTAGTCCAAAACGTAGCGGCGACTGTTGAGATTAACTCACCTTCATTTACGCAGATGGCGATGGAATCAGTCTACGGTCAGTTTGGTAATACCTTTATTGCGATAGCGGTATTCTTCTTTGCCTTTACGACAATCTTGGCTTACTACTACATCGCTGAAGTCAACATCTCTTACCTTACTCGCTCTATGGGTAAAGGCGCTAGTAAAGCAGGTCAGTTTGTTGTCAAGCTTGTTATCATGTTTATGGTCGCTTATGGTGGTCTTAACTCAGCGGGTTATATTTGGGGTCTTGGCGATGTTGGTGTTGGCTTAATGGCTTGGCTCAACATTGTTGGTATCCTCGTGATCTTCTTTGTTGCCCGTCCTGCTATCGACATCTTACGAGATTACGAAGCCCAGCTAAAAGCGGGTGGTGGTACGACTGCCAAGAGATTCGTCTTTGATCCTAAGAAATTCGGTATCAAGAACGCAACTTATTGGGAAGAGCGTCATGCTGCTGAAGTCGCTTTGCAAGAGAAGGAAGTGCTACGTAAAGAGCCTAGAGTATAATTTAAGCTTAAATAGTTAAACCTAGCAAAACATTAAAAGCCTGAGACCAAAGTCTCGGGCTTTTTTGCAGTCTGCTATTTTTTATGATTGAAGAGGTGTAATGAGTCTAAGGCAAGTTTAACAAACTCTTTAATTATGCAAGGCCAAATGATAAGACTATTATTAGTTTTTAAAGCGAGACGGAAAGCTGTAGCTATCAGTAGTGTTTTACTAGTAGAGAACAATATGACAAATGAGCGATGCACAGAGCATACTCTATGGATAGCTTAATTTTAAAGAATTGAGCAGCCATGAAAAAGCCCAGCGTTAGTGGCTGGGCTCTTATCAGTGTTAACTACTGAATGTTGCTTAGATTAGATATTACTCAGGCATTAATACGGCATCGATAGTGTGAACAACACCGTTGGTTGCCATGATATCAGTACCAGTAATGTTAGCCGTGCCGCCTGATGCATCAGTGATGACATTAGCATCGCTGATATTGATAGTTGCACCATTTACGGTAGCAACATCAGTACCATAAGGAATATCAGCTGCCATAACAACCATAGGTACTACATGATAAGGAAGTACTTTTTTCAACAAGTCAGTATTAGCCAATAGCTCTTCTTTGGTTACGCCAAGCTTCTCTAAAACAGGAGCGAAAGCATCATCAGTAGGAGCGAATACAGTGTAAGTACCAGCATCCATCATCATCGTATCAAGGCCAGCTGCTTGAAGCGCTGCTGTTAAAATAGTTAGATTCTCATTACCAGCCGCGATTTCTGCGATGCTTTGAGTAGCCATAGGATCAGCTTCTACCATTGGATCGGCTTCTGCCATTGGCTCAACAACGACTTCTTCAGTGGTTACTTCTGGCTCAACAGGATCAACAGTTTCTGCATTATTACAAGCAACTAAAGTTAAAGCTGTTGTAGCGATTGCTAGCGATAATAAACTCTTCTTAAACATAGATATTTCCTTTTGAAATTAAATATTAGTCAAACGATTAATAAAAATAAACATTCTGACTTTAAACTATTAACTTTAAAATATTGAAAAGATACCAGCAGCCATTGTGCAAGTAACTCGTGAAGAATAACGGCTAGCAATGCATGCATTACTAAACATGAACAGTGAGTTAGATATCAAAATTGCCAATAAGGATAGCATTCATTATTGGCAACCCAGTAGATCAGCTTATCATAAATATTAACTTATGTTCGACCTATGTAATATAAGCTAATGTATAGATATTATTTATTTTGGTAATAGTACTTTATCGATAACATGGACAACACCATTGTTGGCTGCTATATCTGTTTTTAATAGTTTAGCAGTACGACCATTTTCATCCATCACCATCATCTGCGGAGTTATTACAATAGTATCGTTACTGGCCGTCATAACGCTACCTGGTTTGACGTCTTTGGCGTACATTGCCATATCACCATCAACAACATGACCCGCTAGAATCTTAGTTAATAAAGGCTTATTAGCAAATAACTGAGCCTTAGTCATTCCTGTTTCTTGCAGTGCTTGCATGAATGCAGCATTAGTAGGAGCGAACACAGTATAATGACCATTAGGATCAGATAACATGCTGCCTAATCCTGCTGCTTGTACTGCTTCAACCAATACTGAAAAATCAGGATTGCTTTGAGCAACTTGCACAATGTTCATTTTAGCCATAGATTGACTGTGCATTGGCGCTTTCATTTCTGCTTTTTGCATAGGCATCATGTTATTACAAGCAGATAGCCCAGCTATTGAAAGTGCTAGCGTTCCAATGGTGGCAATTTTAGTAAATTTCATAATCATATCCTTGATAAAAAAATTAGTCTTACGAGAATTTTTGATATAAAAGCAAGCTCGCATAGCTTTTATTGACTTCATTATTAAACTATTTATAAGTAAAGCTAATGTAGGAGCTATCCTTCTGAACTTAAATTAACATACAAAGTAAAGATGTTATCTTGTGATTACGCTACTTTTTGTAATATCCATGTAACTACAGTTGTTAATTAGAGAGCTTAGATCACTATGCTTTACATAAAACACTATTAACGAATTACTTATTAGTCGAATATTGATTATAGGTTGTCCCTATTCACTAATCATTCCATGCTAAAATATTCAGTATTTGTTGCTCATTATTTAAGCCCTCTCCCCTTTAAATCTGACGATATAAGCTATTTCCTATGACTGATTCAATAACGGCTGTGCCTGCCACCGATAACTCTCGCCCTAACGATTTTATATTGACGCCGCCAGAGGTGTTCCCATTCAAAGAGGCACAACTGACAGCACGCGCGCGTATTACTGAGCAGATGGCAAAACGAATTTTGATGCTTGACGGGGCGATGGGCACTCATATCCAGAATTATAAGCTGGAGGAGTCGGACTATCGCGGTGAGCGCTTTGCTGATATCGAGCAAGACGTGCGTGGTAATAATGATCTGCTCGTGCTAACCCAGCCGCATATGATTAAAGAGATTCATCTGGCGCACTTAGAGGCAGGTGCTGATATTATTGAGACCAATACCTTTAATGGTACACGGCTGTCGATGGCCGACTATGATATGCAATATCTAGTGCCTGAGCTCAATAAAACCGCAGCAAAGCTTGCACGTGCGGCCGCTGATGAATTTACTGCACAGAATCCTGATAAACCGCGTTTTGTCGCTGGCGTCATTGGGCCAACCTCGCGTACTTGTTCGCTATCACCTGATGTCAATGATCCTGCCTTTCGTAATATCACCTTTGATGAGCTGGTGCTGAATTATCGCGAATCAACACTTGCGTTGATAGAAGCAGGTGTCGATATTATTCTTATCGAAACTATCTTTGATACGCTCAATGCCAAAGCGGCAATCTTTGCGGTAACAGGCGTCTTTATTGATATCGGTTTTGAGCTGCCGATTATGATATCAGGCACGATTACTGATGCTTCGGGTCGTACGTTATCGGGGCAAACTGCTGAAGCCTTTTATAACTCAGTGCGCCATGCCAAACCATTATCGGTTGGCTTTAACTGTGCGCTTGGTGCCGATGCGCTCAGACCACATATTCAGACACTATCTAATATCGCCAACATGTATGTGTCTGCGCATCCTAATGCTGGCTTGCCCAATGAGTTCGGTGAATATGATGAGAGCGCGAGAGAAACAACAGCATTGCTTGAGGGTTTTGCTAAAGCGGGTATCTTAAACATCGTTGGCGGCTGCTGTGGTACAACCCCTGAGCACATTCGGCAAATTGCCAATATGGTCGCCAACTACCCACCGCGGGTGATTCCTGAGATTGCCCCTGCCTGTCGATTGTCTGGACTTGAGCCGTTTAATATTACCGCCGATAGCTTATTCGTCAACGTTGGTGAGCGTACCAACGTTACAGGCTCTAAAAAGTTCCTACGTTTGATTAAGACCGAAGCCTATAACGAGGCGCTGGATGTGGCGCGTGACCAAGTCGAAGGCGGCGCGCAGATCGTCGATATCAATATGGATGAGGGCATGCTGGACTCCAAGCAGGCGATGATTCATTTTGTGAACCTCGTGTCTGGCGAGCCTGATATCAGCCGTGTGCCTTTAATGATTGACTCCTCGAAATGGGACATCATCGAAGAAGGTCTCAAACGTATCCAAGGTAAGTCCGTCGTCAACTCTATCTCCTTAAAAGAAGGTCATGCTGAGTTCGTCGAGCGCGCCCGTCTCTGCATGCGCTATGGTGCGGCTATCATTGTTATGGCCTTTGATGAAGACGGACAAGCCGATACCTTTGAGCGCAAAACTCAAATCTGTCAGCGCAGTTATGATGTATTGGTCAACGAAGTGGGCTTTCCGTCAGAGGACATTATTTTTGACCCGAATATCTTTGCGGTCGCCACGGGTATCACTGAGCATAATAACTACGGCGCGGACTTTATCAACGCGACCAAATGGATAACTGATAATCTGCCCAATGCGATGGTATCAGGCGGCGTCTCTAACGTCTCGTTTAGTTTCCGTGGTAATCCGATTCGTGAGGCGATCAACTCCGTATTCCTTTATCATGCGATTCAAAACGGCTTAACTATGGGTATTGTCAACCCTGTCATGCTGGAGATCTATGATGACATTCCTGTCGATGCTCGCGAGGCGATTGAGGATGTCATGCTTAATCGCAATCAAGGTGAGAGCGGACAAGATGCGACTGAACGGCTGATGACTGCTGCCGAAAATTACCAAGATGGCGGCAAGAAAAAAGACAGCACTGTCGATATGACTTGGCGCGAAGGATCAGTAGAAGAGCGTATCGCTCATGCTCTTGTCAAAGGCATTACCACCTTTATCGAAGCCGATACCAAAGAGGCGTGGGAGAAATACCCCAAACCACTAGAGGTCATCGAAGGGCCATTAATGGATGGTATGAATATCGTCGGTGACTTATTCGGTGCGGGTAAAATGTTCTTACCGCAGGTCGTCAAATCCGCACGCGTGATGAAGCAATCGGTCGCTTGGCTGAACCCGTATATCGAAGCTGAAAAGGTCGAAGGCGAAACCAAAGGTAAAATCCTGATGGCGACCGTAAAAGGCGATGTCCATGATATCGGTAAAAATATCGTCGGCGTGGTACTCGGCTGTAATGGCTATGATATTATCGATTTGGGCGTGATGGTAGCGTGCGAAAAGATCCTCGATACCGCGATCGCGGAAAAAGTCGATATCATTGGCTTATCAGGGCTGATCACCCCAAGTCTCGATGAGATGGTTTATGTCGCCAAGCAAATGCAAGAGCGCGGTATGGCCTTGCCATTAATGATCGGTGGCGCAACGACTTCCAAAGCGCATACGGCGGTCAAAGTCGAGCCGCAATATCAAAACGATGGCGTCATCTATGTCTCTGATGCCTCACGCGCCGTCGGTGTAGTCACTAAGCTACTCTCCAAAGACAACCGCCAAGCGCTCATCGATGAAACTCGCGAAGAATATATCAAAGTTCGCGAGCGCCTAGCTAAGCGCCAACCCAAAGCCGCCAAGCTCTCCTATGCTGAATCAATCGAGGCAGGTTATAAAGCTGATTGGGAAAACTATATGCCGCCTGTGCCTAATAAGTTAGGTCAAGTTATCTTTGATGATTATCCGATAGAGAAGTTAATTCCCTTTATTGACTGGACACCGTTCTTTATCTCGTGGGGTCTGGCAGGTAAATACCCTAAGATTCTGCAAGATGATGTGGTTGGTGAGGCCGCGCGTGACTTATACAGTAATGCAGAAGATATGCTCAAAAAAATGATTGATGAAAAGTTAGTCATTGCCAAAGGTGTCTTTAAGATAGCGCCAGCACGGCGTACGGGTAGCGACACGGTTACTGTCTACGACAAAGCACCGACTGAGGGCGGCACAGCAGAATACCAATTTGAGCATTTACGTCAACAGAGTGACAAAGCCAGTGGCACGCCTAACTATAGCTTGGCAGACTTTATCTCGTCAGTCGATGCCTATACCGATTATCTTGGTGGCTTTACCGTCTCAATGACAGGTACTGAGGCGATCGCTGAAGCATACAAGAGCAACGGCGATGACTATAATGCGATTATGGTACAGGCGTTATCTGATCGCTTAGCCGAAGCCTTTGCTGAGCATCTGCATAAGTTAATCCGTACCGACTATTGGGGCTACCTGCCTGAAGAAGAATTAAGCAATGATGAGCTGATCAAGGAAAAATACGTCGGCATCCGCCCTGCCCCTGGCTACCCTGCCTGCCCTGAGCATACGGAGAAAGGCAAGCTATTCGATTGGCTCGGTACGGTTGAGGCTATCGGTACAACGCTAACGGAGAGCTACGCGATGTGGCCTGCGTCTTCGGTTAGTGGCTTTTATTATTCGCATCCTGAAAGTGTGTATTTTAATGTCGGTAAAATTAGCACCGATCAGTTAGAGAGTTATGCGGAGCGTAAAGGCTGGGATATGAAAACCGCTGAGAAGTGGTTAAATCCGAATTTGTAGGCTGCGTACGTATATTTATAGGAAAAGGCGCTTTTCTTGAAAAGCGCCTTTTTTAAAGCTAAATCAAACACATTAGACCGTCAATCCAATGGTTTCTCTGGTGGTGTGAATAACATATCATCAAGCATACGACCAAGGATTGTTTGTACAAAGGCATTGTGTGGTCCGTTCCCACTAGCTTTTTCCTCAGTTTCACTATGATCAATCAAAGTATCATCTACCTGAAAATTCCACATATACCCTAATTTACTTTTGGCAGTCTCTGCCGTAGCCCAATCGAAAGGCCATAATCCTGTTGTATAGTACTGAAACTCATTTTTTCCATGTTCTTTATTTTCATAAAGGTGGCGTGTGGCACAATCCTCAAGAGTTGTAGGTATCTCAAACCAAGGTTTATTATCTTTCAAAATTACTTCAGCATCTTCAAACTTACAATTAATTAAATCTGCCTCTGTGTTTTTATTATTGTTATCGACAGGGCCAACTATACCACCTGCAGAAGTAACCCAATGAGAAAGATACGGCATATAATGACCTACGGTATCATTCACCCCTGAATAAGGCTTATCAGTAAGGTCTTGTAAGAGGAATCGAGCTCTTGGAAATGTCGTTTTAGTACTATTATCATCTTCAGAGGTTAAGTTTATCCATAGAGGACGCTGTAAACTCTCACCACGCCCAGGAATATCACTATATATTTTGTCAAATGCATCCGCTCCTATTGCTGGATTGAGATTAGCAAGTAGTGACTTTTTTCCTAGAGGCCAGTCGGCAATAGACTTTGTATTGGCTAGATCATCTATAAATGCTCGAGACAATAACCTGCCACCAAAAGAATGACCCATAATCAATGAATAACCTGAGTGAGTACTTTTTTCAACGTGATTAGTTAACTCTATCAAGTCGTCTCGCACTTCTCCTTTCTCACCAATAAAATCAGCTGCACGAGCTCTATCAAGTGGAGTTAAAAAATGAGCGGGACGGTACTTATATTTAGCGCCACGCCAACCAACGTAAACACCAATTACATTCATATCAGGATTCTGAAAGCTACGACGAGCCAGTAGGTATGGAAATGCTTCTGTATCAAAATTCTCCTCTACTCCATCAGTGTTGGCATTATTATTCCACCCATGCACATAAACAACTAAATAAACGGGCTTGTCAGAAGTGTCTATAGCATTCTTAATAAGATTTAACTGCTTATTTTCCTCAAATTTCTTACCATCTTCGTTATATTCTAAATAAAACCGACTAAAAGACGTTTTATTTATTATATCTTTATCATAATCAAGTTGATCATTATCATCCAAATAAGCTTTAAAACCATTTTTAATAACTATGTTGGTGACAGGATTTATATCCACTGGATGATAGGCTTGATCAGGAATAGTCGCACAGGAACTTAAAATAAAGCAGCAAAAAAAAGCAAATATATATTTCATAATAAACATCCTTGTATTTATTTTACTGAAATGAATTATAAGCTCCTTGTCAAACTACAATTTTTATCAGGTATAGCTAAAGAAGCTATTCAATATATTCAATATATGACATATATAAATATACAAAATTTTTATAAGAAAATAAAGAACTTATTTTATTAAGATAAATTATGAATATAGTAATTATTAATTCAATCGTGAATATTTCAAACTAGTCATTTTCATTTTCGTCTGCCAACAATACCCAAAACAACAAACCATCTGCTCCCCTTTCTTACGCCTATCAAAACGACTTTGACCCGATTAACTATAAAACCCCAATCACTCCAACGGCTTCTCTGGTGGGGTGAATAACATATCATCCAGCATACGCCCGAGGACTGCCCGCACATCCGCAGAGTGACCACCTTTTCTGAGAACAGACTCAGCAGACCCCTGTTCCAGCAGGGATTCATCCATCCTTACATTCCAGATATGGCTCGCCTCTTTTGCTGGGTTTTCATAAAGCGCTATCAGCTCAGTTATATTAGAACGCTGCTCTTCGTTGGTAATGCTCTTATTTCCATATAGATACAGAGCTTCACTACAAGCTTTATTGGCTTGGGTTCGATGACTATTGTTATTACTATTGTATTTTGACTCGCGTGAAGGTACTGCAAACCAGCTATCATTATCAGGGCTACAGTGACTTTTGCCAGATAACTTATCTTTTTCAGCGATGATAAGCTCATAGGAGAGATAAGGCTCATAATGCCCTATCGTCTTGTGAGTTTGATTGACATTAGCAGGTTCAGTCGATAGGTTTTGCCCAATAAAACGCGCTAGCGGATATAGACGGCGGGTAGTAAAGTCATCTTTGGAGGTTACATTCAGCCAAATAGGTCGTTGCAAGCCCACCTTATTCTCAGCAGCTTTATTAAATACTTCGTCAAAAGCTTTTGCACTTATAGCAGGATTCAAACACATCAATAGGGATCGGCTCCCTAAAGGCCAATCATCAATAGACTCTATATGGGCTAAGTCAGCCATAAAAGCCCGCGATAACAGCCTACCACCAAAAGAATGTCCTATAATCAGCGAGTATCCTGAATGGGTACTTTTTTCAACATGCTTGGCCAAAGCAATCAGATCACCTCGTACTTCCCCATAACTGCCAATCGTATCCGCTGTACGAGCTCCATCCAGCGGCGTCAAAAACTTCGCTGGAAAATATTTGTATTTGGCGCCACGCCAGCCAACATAGACACCTATGATATTCATATCAGGATTCTGAAAGCTGCGACGAGCAAGTAGATAGGGGAAAGTGACCGTATCGAATTCTTTTTGCACGCTAGTGGTGTCTGCATTGTTATTCCAGCCATGCACATAAACTACCAAATAAATCGGCTTGTCAGAAGTATCTATAGCACGCCTGATAACAGCCATCTGCCTATCACCCTCAAACTTTTGACCCCTTTCGTTATACTCTAAATAAAATGAGCCAAAAACCGTTGGCTCAATTTTGTCACCCTCTTCTATGCTCGCGTCGTCACTTTTATGGGCTGACAATCCATTTTTGATGACCATAGTAGTGACAGGGTTGATATACGTATCTAACTCTACATCGGAGCAAGCCTCTCTATTTAGGCAGTCAATTTTATGATAGGCCTGATCAGAAATAGTCGCACAAGAACTCAATATAAAGTAGCAAAGAACAACGACTATATATTTCATAAAAAACATCCTTGTAGTCATTTCATCAGCAAAAACTTATCAGTTCCTCGATTCGTTTATTTACATCAAAGATAAAATAGATTTCTTCATGATCCGTACAGTAAGGTAGACGTGTGGCACTCAAAGCCAGGTTTCCCTTTATATTCAATATACCGAATTAATAGCAACTCATCTACAGATATTTTTTTAAGATGCAATATGTGACTTTTTCTCCGCTCTTTATCTCGATAAAATTTAAAAATAAGTATCAGTATCAGTCTGTTAGCTTAATTGCTATTCATTAAATGCTTTATCTTCAGAAGACATCCTATCCTATTCAACAGTGTTAAAGATATTTAATATATTCATATAAACGCATATTGACAAACGTTTTAAAAATGATACCTTGTTATATAAGCGCTTCAATATTTTACTTTTTAAGACAAAAATAAGGTGATGACGTAGCGCTTTTAGTTTATCTAGGTTTGCATTTTTCATTCAAGGAGAGAAAGAAAATGAAATTATTTAAATTAACCCTGCTCGCCATTACCACCGCGCTCTTTTTGCAAGGGTGTGATGATGACGATGATGGATCTTCGACTACACCCCCCGATCAATCAGATATAAAGGCTGAAATCCTTGGGGTTTGGACTGGTAACGATACCGATGATGAGCTTTTGACTATAGCTTTCTTAGACGATGGAACTTACATTCATTTAGAAGCTAATGAAAGACCTGAAATTGCTAAGATGCAATCTTTAAGACAAGTAGTGACTAATTCAGAAGGAGGTATGGAATGGGGTAAATATACTATTGATGATGATACTGGAGAGTTGACCACGACCCCCGTCTTTGATAACAATGGTAGCGCTGGACTGTCAGACTCTATCACACGCTATGCTCGGGTTTCAGATGGCACGCTCACGCTTGAAATAGACGAAAATGATGACGGTATAATAGGTAGCGATGAAGTTTTCAGTTTTTCAGAAACCAAGTCTGAAGGCCTCTTAGGTGCTTGGGGCAGTGATGATATCGATGAAGGCTTGCTAGGAGTGGCATTTTTTGAAGATGGTACTTATGTACACGTACAAGTCGATGAAGAAGACAGATCAATTAACAATCCTAAAAACGGCATGGAATGGGGAACTTACGTTATTGATGATGTAACTGGGTCACTCACTACCACTCAACTGTTTGATAACAATGGCGAATCTGGATTGTCCGATCCGCTCGTTCGATATGCTCGAATCGTGAACGGTAAGCTAATCATTGAAGTTGATGAAGACAAAAATGGCACTATAGATAATGACGAGATATTTGGCTTTTCAAAACTTACCGCTGATAACAACCCTACAGATCAAGTAGATTCAAAAGATCTATTAGGGCTTTGGGAAAATAAAGATACAGACAATGAGCTATTAACCTTAGCATTCTATGATGATGGCACCTACCTTCATGTGGAGGTTGATGAAGAGATACCTTACGATACTTCCAACGATGAGTTATCTGGTTTTGAGTGGGGTAAATACACTCTGAACAATAGGACAGGCGCATTGACGATCGTTCCAATCTCTGACAACAACGGTGATACTGGCTTATCAGACCCAGATATGCTACCAGACCCCCGTAATCATTATCTCTCCCTTTCTGGTGATACACTAACGCTTAAAGTTGACGAAAATCAAAATGGTGTTATAGATGATAATGAGTCTTATCATTTTTCTAGAGCAAAATCTGAGAATGAATTAGGAGTCTGGACAAACATTGATGCTAATAATGAAAATGAGCTACTGACCTTTGCATTTTTTGAAGATGGTACCCTTGCACATATAGAAGTCGATGAAAAGCCACCGTTTGATTCTACGGACTCAGACCCAAAACAATCTGGTATGACTTGGAGCGGATATACAATAAATAATCAAGGTGAACTCACAATGGGTTCGAGAATCTTTAGTTCACCCGGGGATACTGGGTTATATGGCTCTCCATATATCTCTATTAATGTATCTGGTGATAACTTGATACTTGTCATTGATGAAAGCGAACAGGATGAAAACGAGGATCTACGAACTTATAATTTCAAACGTCATTAAATCCCAAAAATAAAATTCAGCTTATCAAGGGATAGGCTGAGTTTTTTATTTTGCGCTAATCATTTTTTGATTTAGCCCGCCGACAACGCTCAGAACAATAAATCACCTGCTCCCAGTCCTTCTCCCATTTCTTGCGCCAAGTAAAAGGTCGCAGGCATACAGGGCAGATTTTTTGTGGTAGGTTGACCTTTTTATGTGCCATGACGTTCCCTTTTATTATTTTCATAGTTATTTAGAAGGCTAATATTGTGTTAATAGGATAGCTTTCTAAACTGGTGCGCGGGGCGCACCCTACTCGTCAATTGCAAAAATTTTGTTACCGAGATATAAAATGCTGGGTTAAAAACCCAGCATACAACCGACCATAAATTTCAAACACAATTTTTTGCATTATTTTTGATGCTCTAAACCTTCATATTTCTTAACCCTTCGGCATTGGTCTGAACAATAAACCATGCTTTCCCAGTTTTTATCCAACTTTTTAGTCCAGCTAAACTCGCGCTCGCAGACAGGGCATTCTTTTTTGCGGACATTCTTCTTTTTATGCGCCATGATTTTCTCTTAATAAATTATTTATTGGTTATGCTCATTAAAGATAGTATTCAGTCGATTTAAGCACTCTACGATCATTTTACCAGACTGCTCTGTACTAGTATCAAGTGCCAGCTTCTCATCCATACGCGTGGTTAGTGGCGCTAATGCTTGCTTCAATGCATTTGCCATTAGCTCAGTTTGCTGTGCAGTATCAGTCGTATGATTGGTAGTATTTGCCACCCCGCTATCGAGTAGACTTTTTGATAAGCTATCGCCGATATTTTGCGCCATATTTTTTGACATAGACCCTGCCAGCTGCTCGGCGGCTGTGATCAGCTTGATGACCAGCTGTTGTTGTAGCGCTTGGTTTTGCTGTAGGTGCTCGCCCTCTATCTTATGATCGTGACGATAGATCTGAGTGAGCTTATCTAAACTCTGCTCAAAGCCATTATCGATACTCTTGCTGACGACATTGGCGTTATTCACAAAACCAGTGACAAGACTTTTGACACAATCATCCGCTAGCAACTTTTGCGCTTCTAACTGTGCGGCTATCCGCACTTGCTGCTCTGCTTCTTTTAAACGCGCCAGTTGCCCTGGATCGTTTTGAATGAGATATTGATCGAATTGGCTATTGATGGTCTTAAAGCCACCAACCACATCGACCAGTTGCGCCACGATGCGCGCGCCAACATCACCGTCTGCGCCGCCCATAGCTTTGTTACGTAGGAAGTCCGCTTTGATCTGCTCCCAACGTTCCGCTTCTGCCTCATCCAGCTCACCACGCATCTCGCCAAGCTTAAGTAAGTTGCTCTCAGCCCCTTGAGTTAAGAGCTGTGACTCGCCTAGGTAGTGATCGTCAATCAGCTGATTTAGCTCATCTTTGTTCATGACCGCTGATAGCTTTTCGGTCATCTTATTCATATTACGATAGCTGCCCTGCAACTTAAATATCGGCTCAACCCGATATCTATCATCTTGTGATGCCGAGGCGATATAGGCTTGGTTCACATCGAGGATCACTTCTTGCACGGTGAACATATGGCGCAAGATGGCGATAATCTCATTGATCTCAGAGGTGCTATACGGATAGCTCAGCTCGCTACTTTGTGCCTGTAGCAAATTAGTATTGTCAGCTTTTGCCATTTTTATTAAGCGATGGACGTCGCTTAAATCACGATTAGCTAAGGGCGCAAGTACGCTATTTGAGGTTAACGAGTTCTCGATATAACTGAGGGCAAACACCTCTTCCATACCGCTCATGATATCGCCTAAGTTATAGATATCGGCACGGTTAGCGAGCATATCAGGAACTTTAAAGGCTTCACCGCTTTCAGTGTACGGGTTACCTGCCATAACGACGCAGAACTTTTTGCCGCGCATATCATAAGTTTTAGTCTTGCCTTGCCAGACGCCATCGATACGACGCGTACCATCACCTAGTGAGATAAATTTCTGCAAAAACTCGGCATGGGTATGTTGAATATCATCAAGATAGAGCATGACGTTATTGCCCATCTCAAAGGCTAAGTTAATTTTATTTAGCTCCTCACGCGCGGTAGCATTAGGCGCTTTGGCAGGGTCTAGAGAGGTGACATCATGACCTAATGACGGACAGTTGATCTTCATAAAGATTAAGCCCAGACGGTTCGCCACGTACTCCATCAAAGTCGTCTTACCATAACCTGGTGGCGATATCATCATCAGGATACCCATCAAGTCGGTACGCTTATCCTCACCGACGCTGCCCATCTGCTTGGCGAGGTTGTCACCTATCAATGGTAGGTAGCTCTCATTAATTAGGCGGTTACGCACAAACGAGGATAATGGACGCGCCATGAATTCATTAAGTCTTAGCGTCTCTTTGGCGTCATTTAATATCTCTGAGCGTAACGACAAGTAGCGCTTATAGCTAGGGATGACCTGTGCATCATGATAGTGCAAGCGATTTAAGAAGTCATCAACCGCAAAGGTGAGCGTTTGGCTGTGGATGCGCTCATGCTCACCTAATAAATTATCTACTTTTATCTCAAGTGATACCTTGCCTGTGCTACGCTCAAAGCTCTGCGCTTGATTGAGTGGATTATTGAGGCTGGTTAGTGATGTTTGAGTAGCTTGGGTAGACAAGCCACTAGTTATAGGCTTATTGGTTTTATTAGCGCTCGCACCTGAATCCAGCACCCCTTGCATAAGCGTTTCGCGCTGGCTATCGGTTAGCTGCGTCAATAACATGCTGATCGCTTCAGGTATATAATGACGACCGCTCTCCAGCTGCTGCTTACGCTGTGCCTCCTCTTCCTCCATAGTAGCGATTTGCGCTTCGCTGAGCGGGTTGCCCTGACTATCCACATTAGCATCAACGTTGCTATCAGCGGTTGACTCGCCTGCCACCTCGCTACCATAGGTTTTATCTAGTAGCGCATTAAACCAAGTGGCTAGTAACTCATAAGCAGATTTAGGCTGGAAGCTTAACTTGGCCACTGAGGTTTGCAACTGCTCAAAGCTGGCACTGCCTTTATTCACAGTACTGCTTGCTGCTTTATTTAGCGTTTTGTTTAACTGCTCACATAGCTGTTGGGCTTTTTGGCTGGTTTGCCACTGTATTCCTTGGGCTGCATTATGCTCGGCGGCTTGACCCATCACGCTGACCAAATATTCACAAGCCAGCTGTACGTGACTTTGGGCGAATATACTACTGTCTGCGTCACCTTTACTATCGTTACTACTATTATTATCAATATCATTATAAGCGGACACAAAGTCGCTCATCACTGTACTTATATCATCGATTAGTAAGGCTTTGGCGGTATCACTACCTAAGCTGCGACGCAACTGCTCAGCGGTAATCGCGCGATCCAGCCAATTATTAATACGCGTCAATGTCTGCTCATTTAGCCATTGGCTGTAATTGTATTGATTTAATGCAGGCAATCCTAAAGCTTGTACTAGCCTGAGCTGCCAGTAAAACAGCTGGGCTAAAGCACGTACTTGCGGGGTATAAATCAGCAAGCCCGCTTCGCGTAGCGTTGGCAATATCTGCATGAGCAGCAAGGTGGCATCATGATCATGGATGCCTTTCTCATAGCCAAGCTGATAACGCGGCGTGGCATAGGCTTTTACTAGCTTAGATAATGAACTGTCATCATCTAGCTCGCCACTGCTATCTATAGTATTCGCTGTCTCGTCATAAGCTTGATAAAGTCGCGCTTCCGTTAGGCCATCGTTATTATTCTTGGCGCTTTCAATAATGCTATAAGCTAAGTACTCGGCGCGGTAAACTTGCTCGGACTCGGAGGCGATATTCATATCCCAATAAGGACGTAATGCGTTTAGCTCAGCGTTATCGAGCACTTCGTAATAGTCCGTACCCGTTAAATGTAGGTTAAGAATACGCTGGCCGTTGGTTTGCTGGCGACTGAGCAGGGTTAAATCCAATGGCTGAGTATTGACCGAAAAGCGGTGTTTGCCAAGCTTAATGATTTGACCGCCATCTTCAAATAAGTCTGACTTATCTTTTAGACTCTTGTAGCTCTCAATTTGAATGGCTTTTAGTCGCGCATCGATATCATCCGCTTTGACACTAAAGCCCATCTCTTGCAGGCTCTTAGCAATGGCGCGTACCTTTTGTACCAGTCCATCGGCGGCAAAATAAGTATTGAGGCCATCTTCATCTTTAAAGCCTGTGACTCCAGTGCTTTGAGTGCGCTTTTTTATGCTCTCTAGCATACGCAGAGCGCCATCGCCTAAATTCTGAGCTTTGCGGTTACGCGCATCGAGCAGCTGCTGTTTATGATTCTCAAAGGTCTCATAAATCTCTTCGCGTTTGCTGATGATATCTGCTAAAAACTGATCACCACCGCCCGTTTCTGGATCAGCAAATTGACCTTCAAGCTCCTCTAACTGTACCAGCAGCTTGGCCATTTGCTCATCTGATTTTTCAGGAGTATTGGCGGTAGATAAGGCATTGGCTATCGACTGACCAAACAGCCTAAACTGCGCGCCGAACTGCGCAATAGCTTCGACTGAGCCTAAGTTTTTGCGCTTATGATTCAGCTTAGCTTTAGTCTGATTGAGACGCGAGTAGATAGCAGATATATCATCGATGATTTGAGTACGCACCGTCGCATCAGCGACATCAAGCGTGCCGAGTAGCTCAGTTAATAGATCTAAGCCTTGCGCGGTATTATCGATAGTCTCTAACACGGGTTTGAGCTCAGAATTAGTCTCGCTCGTCTGCAAACGCTCGTTGACGTCAGTCAAAATACCCTCGTAACTCGATAATGCATCATCGCCACTAAGATATTTTACGGTTTGCTCAGCAAGCTCGCTCTCTGCGCTCTCAAGCTGCTCTTGTAGCGCTTGCAACTTATCACTATCTAAATAACGTAAGTTCTCTAAGCTGACTAAATGACCCTTTTGTCGCCTAAGCGCTGATAACTGCTCGACATAGTCGCTTGCAGACTCAAAGGTAGTGATTTTAATCTGCCGAGTAATCTCATTTTGCTTGGTTTCGGCATCGGCTAAGGCGGTCTGCGTTTGCTTTTGGACGCTTTGAACTTTGGCAAATTCATCAATGACCAGCTCAGCGGTCGCTGTGACCTCTTTGATACTGCTGGCGACCTCGGCAAGCTCAGGCTCGTTTAGCCAATAATAGCTGTCAAACAGTCGGCTAGTATTATCGGCAAGCTCTTCATAAAGCTTTTGTGAGACGCTTTGATTATCAATCAAGCGGGTGATGCTATATAGATCTGAGATACCGCGTACTAGCTCTTTATTACCGATTTTGCCATAAAAGTTGGTGCTCTCGGGTAGCTCGCTAATATACTCATCTGAGGCATAAGGGGTATGCCATATTTGCATCGGATGAATACGTGATGGCTCAGTTTGGGCGCTAAACAGTACCAATTGACCGTTCTCAGCCAGCGCCATGCCGTTGCAATAAATTGGGTTTGCCAATTGTTTTTTGATTAAGTTATAAGGGAATAATCCAGTAACCCCAAGCGCCATATCATAAAATAAATACAACACATCCTCACCATTAGGCGAGACAATTTTGCGCTTAAACTTCAAGTCTTTAGCGCTAGCTTCTTGGCTCTCAAACAGCTTATGCTCACCCGTTTGTAAGTAATAGCCACCAGGGAAAATAATGCCGTGATCCTCAGGCAGCTGTACACACGACTGGCCGATAGCGTCTAGGCGCAGTACGGTCTCAGTCAAAGTGTTATAGACAAAATAGCGATAATCTGTTTCTCGATACGGCAGTATTTTGAGTAATATTAAGCTGCCCACTTTGGCATAAGCTATCTGAGCGTCGGTCAGCGACTGCGTGGTATCCGTTACCGATTCTTTGTAGATCCCCAATCCTGATTGGGTGTTATCCTCGATCTTAATGGTTAAATCACCGCCGATAGTCTCGACAAATACCGTATCTAAGATATTCATATGTGGGTGCTTGCCGTTGACCATCTGCTCGCGGGTAGTATCAATCCATTCAAAATCATAAGCGGGTGGCAGCTCAATATCACGCTCGCCGCGATTGTCCACGTAAGCGACTTGTGCAGACTCTGGCGTGCCTTCACTAAAGTCTAAGGCAAAGCGAAACACCCGAATATCCGTGATACGCTCACCGATCTGAAACGCCAATAGCAGCTTGCTGTCTTTGACTGTGATCTGAATCAGACGGGTTTGTTTATAATAGCGATATAGCTCATTGAAGTCTTGTACAAAGGCGGTCTGATCTAAAAAAGTATCTTTTAGCTCTACTTCTTCGAGCTGATACTCTTCTTCGCCACCTGCTGGCTCAAGCAAGCGATATAGCGAGAGCACATCTTTGATATTGCTGGCGCGCTTAAGCCCCATAAACACGTTGTAGCCAAACAGCAGATACTCGCCGACTTGCACCATATCTTGCGCGACGCAGTTGTATTCAGTACGAATACGGGTGCGGGCAATGACTTGCATTTGCGTGCTGCCGAACTCTTCAAGTCGCGCGTTATTTAAGGTCGCCGTTTGCTGCTCTAAGCGACTGCCCTGCTCGGTTAAGCGCTTTTTAATCAGCTCATAAGCATTGCCTGAGGCAACGGCCTTGTCCGCTTGGTCTTGTTTGCCAGTGCTACTTAAATCGTTTGGGTTTGGTGTATCTGCCATTACTCTTCTTCTCTACTTTAATTTTTAGGCGATAAGGAAAATTTTGCAAATGGTTGTTAAATTTTGACTAGTCTAAAAAAACATAAACCCTGTTAGAAAAATAAGGGCGCGTTGATCATTCTTTTAGAGTAGCCAACTTAGTGTTGCTTTAAATTTAAGCTGGCAGAATAAATAGCAATTTGAATGACCATTTATTTATACGATTAATATTTGTAGCGTGGGTGGTAACCTTAAAAAGCGTTAAAAATTATACGGCAACTTTAGATTTTGTAGCGTGAGTCTTAACCCATGGATTCATTCCTATATTCTGTGAGTTACCACCCACGCTACTTGACTCTATCTATTTAAAAGCTACAAACTAATCATTATGTTCAGCAGACTTATCATTTGACGGATTACTCTGATTGCTTAACTTACTCGCCATCATCGTATTGATAATACCGCTTAGCGTATCTGACTTACCTGCAAGGCCATCGATGGCTTTACCGATAGAAAGTGACTTGGCAAAGTTATCAAAGAAGTGCGCCTCACCACCAACGATATCGATTTTGGCCTTTTGTAGCGCTACTGCTAACACCTCAGCATTCTCTTTAGCGATCTCTTTACCCGCCTCAATAGACGCCATCGCTTCTTGTAGCGCCGTTTCGAGACCCATACGGAACTCTTCGTGCTCACGAGCCTCACGACTCATGCTACCCATCGCATTGAACTTCTCGACTAGACCATCCGCTTCGGCTTGGAAATGGGCGCGAGTAACTTCGGCTTTAGCAAGACCAACTTCACGCTCAGCTTGCGCGTTCGATTGACCACGAGCGGCGATAACTTCGGCGTCTGCCATGCCGATATCTCTTTGCGCCTTGGCGTTTGACTCACCGCGAGCGGCGATAACTTCAGCGTCCGCCATACCACGTTCGCGATCCGACTGGGCTTGCGCTTGACCTGTAGCCTTGATGACGTTCGCTTTGGCAACGCCTTCTTTTTCAAGCGACGAGGCTTTAGCTTCTTGAATAGCCGCCTCAGCAAAGCCATGGGCAGACTCTTCAGCTTTAATACCTTCAGCCATTCTCACTTTTGACTCAGCGTCTTTAGCAGCCGCTTCCAAGTTCGCATTAGCAAGGGTAGTGATTTCAACGGCTTTGTGCTTAGCTGCCATCTCATCGGCTTCGGCCTTTTTGACTTGACGGACTTTGATCTCTTCGGCGTCTGCTTCAGCCGCTAAGACACGAGTTTGTTTCGAGCGATCGGCTTCGCTCACTTCACGGACTTCTTTGATGCGCTCTTCTTCTTGCGCGACTGTTTTATCGACGGCGATACGCTCACGAATAACGTTGGCGATTTCCTTTTTCTCAATCTCAATGGCTTTTTCAGCTTCAATACGCTGCAAGTCGACTTCACGCTCACGCGAGACGATTTCTAAATCCTGCGCGCGCGTTACTTTTTCTTCTTCAATGATGACTGCTCGCAGACGATTCTGTCCAGCAACTTCGATTTCACGTTGTTGATTCTCGCGCTGAATAGCCAAATCCTGCTCAACTGAAATAATAGCGGTTTCAGACTTTTTACGCTCTTCTTCTTCAATCTTACGAGTTTCAGCTGTTTCACGGGCTCTCACAGAAGAGATTTCACGATGCTGTTTGGCCTCGGCATCAGCTTGTTGACGCTCAAGCTCCAGCATTGCCTCCACAGTCTCAACGTTTTTCTTTTTAACCGCAAGCTCTTCATCACGCTCAAGCTCATTAGTGATAACGTTTTGAAAAGCGGTGAGCTGAGTGATCTTTTTGATACCTTCAGCATCTAAGATATTGCTTGAATCAAGCGATGATTTCGGCGTTTGCTCAAGATAATCAATCGCCACATCTTCTAGGATATAACCATTTAGATCATTGCCAATCTCTTTGACGATACTGTCACGAAACTCGCTACGGTTCTCAAATAGTTTGACAAAATCAATCTGCTTACCGACGGTTTTTAGCGCTTCAGAGAACTTCGCATTAAATAGCTCGTTGACCGCGACTTTGTCCGAGGCACGCTCAACGCCAACTGATTTGGCAACCTTTAACACATCTTCTTCGGTCTCATTGACCCGTAGATAAAACGCGACGGTAATATCAGCACGCATATTATCGGCGCAAATAAGACCTTCTTTACCACGGCGATCGACTTCTAAAGTAATCAGCGAGATTCGCATTAATTCTTTTTTATTAATGATTGGCCAAATAATACCGCCATCAAAACGTACGTCGATCTTACTCACGCCGTTGATGATTAGTGCTGTGCCCTGCTCAACCTTATAATAAAAAGCTTTGAGCATCAAAAGCGCTATCATAAGAAAGACAAACGCCAGCACGACTATGACGCCGACGATAATAAGTGTGTCCATAACTATTCCTTTAAGTTAAACCGTCAAACTAAATTTAAGATTACTAATTATTTATTTGCTTATAGATAGACAGATAGATCAATAGATTGCGTGCTTTTATTCATATAATCAGTCTTTAACCGCAGTAACGCGGTAGGCGTTGGATTCATCTAGGTACTCTACTAATACTACTTTATCGCCTTGCTGCAGGGGTTGTTTATCACTACTGATATCCGGCCGGATTCTAAGGATGAGTCCTGCACCACCATCGCCAAGCACCGCTTCGCCATGAATATCTGTCACTGACAAGGTGCGCACGATAGCGATTTTACCAATATTATTAGCGGCGATGCGCTTAGGAATCTTGGCAAACTTTTTACGAATTGGCGAAATAATAATGCCCGTTAGCCACATAGAAACGACGAGTACTAGTATTAATGCCCCTGTGCCAAAGACATAGTACAAGATGCCTGAATCAAAATACTGATGTAATAGGCTAGTATATAGATAGCTGAGTAGCCAACCGATCAAACTGACTAAGCTAAGTATGATGATCAGCGGTACGCCGTAGAGACCGAATTTGAGCAGTAGACCAGAAAAAACGCCTGCTGAGGATAAATCACCACTATTGTTACTCACATCTGCGCCAGCATCGCCCCCCACATTACCTAAGTCTACCGCGTCCATATCTGCCATGCCGAGCAAGGATACCAGCCAATATAAGGTGACAAACATTACTAAACCCGTAAAAACGAAAGTCGGATATAGACTGATTTTGGTCATAAAAATTAAGAAAGACTCTTGCATTGTGTATTCTCTTTTTGTCACCTGACTCTATAAGTTATAAGATATTCTGAGTGGTGATTTTACACTGAATAAAATCAACTTATGTTTCTTAGTTAGTGATTATAGCGAAAATAATTCAATAATACTTATCAATCGCAGCTAGTTATATTCAAAAGATTTGTTTTTAACGTCCCCATACGGGCGAACGTACCAAGCTATGAGATTGACTATTGCCAAGTTTGCTACTAATAATATAGCTACTGCCACTAGCCAAAGAGCGTACTACTAAGCTACTACCCGTCTGTCCATTTATTTTGCTATTTTGCATAGCGTAGACCACATACTGAGCGCTCGGTGAAAAGCGTGCTGGCTCATCGAGTCCTGTCTCCGCCAAATTGACTACTTGTTTATTGGCTAAGGTAATAACGGCCGCTTGACGACCATTGAGGTAGCTCATTAGTTGACCGTCTAGACTTAACTGAGGACTAGCGGCATAGCCATTTGCCGATAGTAGTGCAGCATTGCCAGTTGCAAAGGTATAACGATAGATACTAGGTCGTCCTGATCGTACTTTGTCACTGACATAGACAAAGCTCTGTCCATCAGGCGCATAGCTTGGCTGCACCTCTGTGCTGGACAGTGTCGTCAGCTGCTTAGTTATGCCAGTCGTTAGCGAGCGCTCATAGATATCCGCATTACCACCGACTGATGAGCTATACAGCAGACGCAGGCCATCAGGTGAAAAGCTAGGGGATAAATTACTGCCTTTAGCATCGACGACTAGCTCACTGCTTTGCTTACTGCGATCATAGATATAGATAAAAGGATAGTGGCGCGCAGGCTGCTTACTATAAGCCAAATGCTGACCATCAGCTGACCACGCAGGCGCATAAATATAACCATTGAGCTGATCGATCAGTCGTCTATCGCTACCATCAGGACTAATACTGTAAAGAGTAGAAATCTTCGCTGCGCCAACGCCTTGCTCCTCAACATAAGCGATACGCCCTTGGCGATCTATCACTGGCATTTGCGCAGTTAGTGGATTGCTTGTCATACTATTGTTAGATACGGCTTTACCAGTCGTCATAGTCTGACAACCTGTTAGAGCCAGAACAGTGATTATTGTCGTCACGCTCAGTGTTATCGAGCTATTGATTGTGCGGCTAGTATTAGTCATGTCAAATCTCGTGAAGCCAAGAATTTATGAGCAACATGCGTTCAGGTTTTATTTACGAGCGCATTATTGGTAAAGCCTAGTGTAGCCTAAAAGTCAGCAAATTTTGAATAAAAAAATGCCTCACTAATTAGTAAGGCATTTATAAACAGTCTTATACTAAAACAGTATTAAGCTAAATAAAAAATACGGTCAGCTTATTTGTTAACTGCTTTAAACTGTGCAACTTGATTAGCATTGCTGATGGTTAGCATAGGCACATTGTTAGCGCCAGTACTGAAGCTATATTTACCTTGAACCGTCGCCATAGTAGCGGTATCAAAGCTCGCTTGTGGCTCAGGGCATGCCATCATAGTGCTTAACACATTATTAAGTTGTACATTGCCATTTACAACGCTGTACTGTGCACCCATGTTGTTACAAGTGTTTTTGAAGGTAACGCGGTTTTCACCATTATAGTTATTAAAGCTTAGCATTAATGGCTTTGCTGGATCAAAGAATAACTGAGCTACTTTTTGTCCATTACTACGCTTAGCATCAACCAATTGCCAATCATAAGATTGTAGCGTGTTAACTGTGATAGGTTGAGTCACTGGTGCAGTCACCGTTGGGCTTGTCTGACAACCTGCCAGCGTCCCTACTGCCAATACACTAGCCATCATAACTTTGGTCACGTTTTTCATATAAAACCCTCTAATTATTAAAAGACAATTAAATTGAATGTGTATGTCTGTTAAACAATGCCGCTATTATGGACTGGCTAATCATTATTGTCATGCAGCCTTATGTATGTTCTTTATTCACACATTGTTTTGACGTATAGGTGTTTTGCTATCAGCTATTGCCACTCATAGCATTACCTGCTAACTGTTTGACGCCACTCTCAACTTAAAACAGCCCTTAATTTTATTAGCCTTAAATCGGCTTAAAACAAACCTATAATTTATAGCATCATTGAAATCAATAACTTAAAAAATTAGGAGTAAGGTGGTTTAATAATTATTTATCATTTGCATAAAAACCCCATTTGTTAAAATGAGGTTCTTATTGGCAAAGCCTAAGATTTTTTCGTGATTATAGCTATTAACCACTATCTGATTTAACAGTCATCTGGCCTTACAATTAAGCTATTTATCATCTTATATGACATCTGTACCCGTTATGTCTGGCTGCTGAGTCGGCTGTTTGGTAAGCGACTGACAACCTACCAGTAAACTTGCCATTACAATACCTGTCATTAATACTTTGGTTATGTTCTTCATAAGAGCTCCTGAGGGGATTAAATTAATCATTAAGTTAGATCCATCTTTACCAAAAGCTATGTCACTGATGCCTTATTGACGTCAAAGGCATAGCTTTGTGCTACTTAATATTTAGCATTTAATACAGTAGCTTTATTTCTGAGTTATTGCTATCCCTTATTTGGCTTTTTTGTAGGGAGATTAGGAGAGTTATTACTTGTCTGCTTGCATAGCGCCATAAGCCTCTAAGCGCTTACGCTCAGCATCATTAAATAGCTGCTGCTCTAACTGCGTAATCTGCGCTCGAGCTTGTGCGTTGTCAGAATTTTGTGTCAGTATGCCTTGCTTTTGGGCTTGATACTGATCAAAGCGCTGATCGAAGTTGGCATCCTCGACATCGACAGTCGCTAACCTGCCAGCAGCGGCCTCGCCAACTAACTTACGGCGCATATTATATAAAGCTTCAGCACTAGCGCCTTGTGCTTTCATCTGCTCAGTGCGGGTTATCAGCTCGTTTAAGTTAGCTTGCTGCTCGATGTTTGCTTTGATAGCATTATCAGACATACGGCTGATGTAGTCTTGTCTTGCGGCGGCCTTTTGGGTGCTAGAGAGCTGATCATCCTGCTCAATAGTGAGCATACTAATACTATAATCATCATAAGTATCGTCTGAGCCAAAAAACGCAGTAATCGTTGCCTGATCAAAATTCTGCTGGCGAGCTTTGGTAATATCTTGGCGACGCTGGGCAATCATATTGAGATCAAGTTTGCCATCTTGGGTGGCTTGCAATTGCAAGTTACCGTAGCTCGCTTCTATTTTTGACAGCTGTTTTAGGTAGATGACGTATTGATTAAAGATTGCAATGGCTTGGCTGGCAGCAGGTTCTGGGGTGTGATGACGGATGTAACTCTCCACACGTGCAAGAATAGTCGCCTCATCCTCCTCTCCTAGCGCCGATAAAAAATAGTCAAACAAGCGCCGTAACCCTTCGGTGACAACCAACTGTTTGTTTTCATCGATGATAATCTCACCATCAACTTGTGTCCCCTGTAATGAGGATGGCAGCCGCTCTAAACCAGTGGTAAATTCAGTATTGTTCTGCGTCGATGAGACCTCTAGTCCTTTATAAGGATCAGACATATCTGTCATTGCGTTGCTAGATCCGTTATCGACTGTCACTGAGGTGCCTGTCACGACATCGGCATCACTTTGATCAGGTCTGAACCACAGAATAACGGCTACCGTGATAGCAACGATGATCGCGATAGTGATAAGCGAAAAATAGGGAATGCGATGTTTATTGGGCATGATCGAGATACCTTATTTTATAAATTAGGTACAGTACGGTTCTAAAGTTTCAATGATATAAGCGCCGTTATGTATGAAGTTTGATATATAAAAATCAGGGTCAACTCAGTTGACCCTGATTTTTACAACAGCAATAGATTCAAAGCGGTAGTCTGCTTATGATTTTAAAGACTCGCGTTTTTGAGGCGATTGACCTGCGCACGATAGACAGATTTGGGTTCAGAGCTACCCCATGCTGTCAGACCTAATACTTGGTCTGCTGAATCTAAATGATTCATTCTATAGTCATCACGGATCACGTAACCTAAACGACTTGAGCATTTCGAGACTAATCCATCATTAGCCTCAAAAAGAAACGGTACGCTGGTTGCTGCTAGCAAATAATCGCTGGGATCGAGCGCACTTGTCAGTTGTCCAACACCACTGAATGAGTAGTATTTGATGCCGTTGACTGCAGTGTCGGCTGGCTGACCACAATAACTCGTTGGCATGGCGGCTGGGAATTTTGCATTGAAGGTAGCAGCGCCGCTAGTAGATAAAGCGACCAACGTTTGCCAACCATCTTGCTCTTGTATTTCGTTATAGCTAATACCAGAGCCGATATCGGTAAAGCCGCCAATCAAGTGAAACAGACCCGCAACCAGTTGCGTGCCTAGATTGAGCTGATCGCCAGAGTTATCATCGTTACTTGGCTCAAGCGTGGCTTTGACAAAATCTGCCGTTTTTGAGCCTTGCTCTGGGCTTGAAACGGCCGTTACTGAAGCGACGTATCTTGGGGCAACACCAGCGACATAGCGAATATCAATACCGCCTTGACTATGTCCCAATAGATTAACTTTAGACTTGCCTGAGATCGCTGAGATTGTTTTGACTTGCTGTAGTAGCTGCTCACCACGAACTTCACTATTATTAACGGCTGACGTTTTGGTGGTATATACCTCTGA
This sequence comes from Psychrobacter sp. M13, assembly GCF_030718935.1. Classification (NCBI taxonomy): domain Bacteria; kingdom Pseudomonadati; phylum Pseudomonadota; class Gammaproteobacteria; order Moraxellales; family Moraxellaceae; genus Psychrobacter; species Psychrobacter sp. M13. The sequence continues at coordinate 594,181 of NZ_CP132194.1, read as the reverse complement.
GCCACCTCTTACTAGCGCTCCAGGGATGCCATTAAAGTAGTCAATGACGCCAAACATTGACGTGAAGCCGCCAAGTCCATGCGCCATAACCACAGGATACTGAGTTTTGGTATAGCTTGAGGTAAAATATTGACTATCGACCAGCTGGCAACCATTCGCATTGGCGCAGTTATAATGCTGTCCAGCGGCTTGAGAAGAAGTGGTTTGCATCGTCATGAGGAGTAGACCAGTACCTAGAGCACCTAAGGTCGGTAAAAATTTACTTGGTGAGATCGCAGCAGAAAAATAAGCGTTCAGCTTCATAGCAACTTCCTTGTCGTTGTAACGGTATGGTAGTTTTTGTACGAGCCTATTTAAAGTACGACCATTTACAAAGCAAATAGCACATAGGGTATCAAAAACAACTATCAATCCATTTGATAGTGATGCTTACATTACTTGTAAATTTCGTAACATTCAACTGATAATCTAGCTTAGTGAATATAAACAGATGACCGTTTAGTCAATTATAAACATCTGATTAGTAAGCTTCTTTTGAGATCTATATTAAAGTCATCGTTATAGCATCAATTATATAAATCATGCATATATGCTATAATTTGATGTGTTCGATCAACTTATATTTTCATAACGATAAGATTAATAATAATGATTAAAAAAACTTTAATTCAGTCTCCAGAGGCTATCGAAAAAATGCGTATTGCTGGTAAGCTTGCCAGCGATGTACTTGTGATGTTAGATGAGCACGTCAAGGTAGGTATCAGTACCGAAGCGCTCAATCAACTCGCTCATGATTATATCGTTAACGTACAAGAGGCTATCCCTGCGCCTCTGAACTATAACGGCTTCCCAAAATCTATCTGCACCTCGGTCAATCATGTGGTGTGTCACGGTATCCCAACAGAGAGCAAACTGCTCAAAGACGGTGACATCATCAATATCGATGTGACTGTTATCAAAGACGGCTATTATGGAGACACCTCAAAAATGTGGATCGTCGGCAATGGCTCTATCATGGCTCAGCGTATCTGCAAGGTCGCGCAAGAGGCACTATATGCGGGTATGAGTGTCGTAAAGGATGGCGCGCGTTTAGGTGATGTTGGCGCCGCTATTCAAGCGGTGGTTGAACCTGAGCGTTTTAGTATCGTTCGTGAGTTCTGTGGTCATGGCATCTCTAATGAGTTTCATCATGAGCCACAAGTCATGCACTACGGCAAAAAGGGCACTGGCTTTGAGCTTAAGACGGGCATGACATTTACCATTGAGCCGATGATTAATGAGGGTAAATGGCAGACTAAAATCTTGCCAGATGAATGGACGGCAATTACTAAAGACCGTAAGCTCTCCGCACAGTGGGAGCATACGATGGTCGTCACTGACAATGGCTGTGAGGTATTCACTACTCGCCCTGAAGAAGATTTGAGTTTTTTGACGCAGTAGCTATACAGAAACTGATAGTATAAAGGATCGCTTAGGTGGTCTTTTTTTTGGTAGTCTTTTTTTTAATTTTATTTTATGCTAATTTTTGATTCACTCGATCATCAAAATGGAAATTATTCATGTTCACTTGCGATGTTGCTTCGATTTATATTACGCCATTACCTGCGTTAATACCGCCTGATGGGACAACAAATACGCCCTTGTTAGTGGTTAGTGATCCTACTAGAGCCTCACTGCTTGGCATTCCTGAATGGCTTGCTCAAATAAATGACGACATCAGCCGAGCGCTTGAACGTGGTATTAATATTCGTCAGCTGGTAGCAGCACGCGCCTGTGCCATTGATGAGCTGCTCATTGCGATGTTTTGTTGGTTCAAGCTTGATGAAACTGATTTAGCATTTTTCGCGACTGGCGGTTATGGGCGTGGTGAGTTATCTCTACACTCTGATATCGATATTTTATTATTGTCCCCACAGGATATGAGTAATGAGGTTAGCGCTAAAATAAACGCTTTGGTAGCGATGCTGTGGGATGTTGGACTTGAGCCTGCTTTAGCGGTACGTAGTATCGCTGACTGCTTGGAGGCCGCAACAGACCATACGGTCGCAAGCACCCTGCTTGAGGCACGGCTTTTAGTAGGCAATGAAGATCTGCAAGACACGCCAACTGATATCGTCAACCAGCTTTGGTCACAGCTTGATTTTTATGAGGTAAAAATAGCTGAGGCTAAGACGCGCTATCTGCGTCATAATGCCACGGAATACAATCTCGAACCCAATATAAAGACCGCACCAGGTGGTCTGCGTGATATCCATATTATCGGCTGGGTAACTAAACGCTACTTTCGAGTTGGTAAGCTTTATGATTTAGTGCAACAAGACTTTTTGACCGAAAAAGAGTTCGATGAGCTCAGCTTCTCTGAAAGCTTTTTATGGCAAATACGGCACTATTTGCATGAGATGACGGGACGCAACGAGAATAAATTATTATTTGATTATCAGCGTGATATCGCCCAGCGTATGGGTTATGAGACCCAGCCCGATGATGAGCCAAATGCGGCGGTTGAGCGCTTCATGCGCGATTATTATCGCTGTGCGATGCAGATATCGACGTTGTCTGAGATGCTCATCAATCACTACTATGAGACGATTATCGAGCCTCTACTCCCCTCTGATGAGCGACCTACCAAACAATTATTAAACGCGCATTTTAATAAAATAGGCAATCAAATCGCCATCTCGCATCATCGGGTTTTCGCCCAACACCCTGAATCAATTTTAGAGATGTTCTTATTGATGGGTCAATACGGTATCAAGAATATCCGTACACATACTCTACGCGCGCTGAAGATTGCTGCGCGTGGTATCGATCAGACCTATCGGGATAACCCTGAGCATCAAGCGCTGTTCTTAGCCAATCTAAAAGAACAAAACTATCTGTTTCATCGGTTGCGGGCGATGAACCGTTATGGAGTGCTCGGCAATTACATTCCCGCTTTTGCGCAAGTGACGGGGCTTATGCAATACGATCTATTCCATCGCTATACCGTCGATGCGCATACGCTGTTTTTGATTCGTATTTTGCATCGCTTTACCGATCCGAGCTTGCAGCAAGAGTTCCCACTGGTCAGCGCTTTGTATCAACGTATTGAGCGCAAAGAGATCTTGGTACTAGCCGCGATGTTCCATGATATTGCCAAAGGTCGTGGCGGCAATCACAGTCTGCTTGGCGAAAGTGAATCTATTGAATTTTGCTTAGCTCATGGTATGAGCGAGGCCGATGCCAATCTAGTGGGCTGGCTCACGCGCTATCATTTATTGATGTCGTTGACCGCTCAAAAGAAGGACATCTCTGATCCTGAAGTGGTCTCCGTGTTTGCCGATCTCATTGGTAACGTGACCCACCTCAATCATCTGTATGTATTGACCGTTGCGGATATGAATGCGACGAATCCTCAGCTTTGGAATAGCTGGCGGGCAACCCTCATGAAGCAGCTCTACTCGCAAACGCGACGTATACTGCGGGCTGATATCGATGCGCCAACCAACCGTCAAGATATGATCAGTGCCACGCGCAAGCAAGCGCAGGCTTTGCTAGATGACGTCGATAATCAGCGGATGAATCGTGATGAAGTGCTCAGTCTATGGGATGACCTAGGCGATGAGTACTTTTTGCGTGAGCTTGCTGAGGATGTCTTATGGCATACTGAGGCGATCCTAAATCATCCTCCAGTTGGGCGTGCCTCTGATGCCCAAAGTACACCTTTGGTGGTATTACGTGAGCATAGAGAGCTGGCATTAGATGCGGTACAAGTGTTCGTCTATACTCAAGATCAGGCGAATTTATTTGCGGTGACTATGGCAGTATTTGATCAGATGAATCTGGATGTATTAGATGCACGGATCATTACCGCAACGCGCGACTTTGCGCTAGACTCTTATGTGCTATTAGATCGTAGTGGTACGCTACTGGCTGATGCTGATAGTCAACAGGAGCTCAAGCAGCGACTCATCGATGCTTTTAAGAATCCAACCGTGCCTAAGCTGACCCAAAAGCGCTTGCCACGTCAGCTACGACATTTTGAAGTACCAACGCAGATTAGCTTTGAGTTTAATGAGGCTTCTAATCAGCATATTATGAGTTTGCAAACCCTTGATCAGCCAGGATTACTTGCCCGCGTTGGACAAGTATTTTTACAACAAGGGATTGAGGTACATGCAGCGCGTATTACCACCTTAGGGGAGCGTGCTGAGGATATGTTCTATCTCAGCGATCAAGAAGATGCGCCTTTGACGCCAGCCAAGCTTGAAACGCTAAAGCAAGCATTGATCGATTGTTTAAGCGTATTATCTGATTGCCTAGAGTGATTGACTACCGCTAATATAGGGCGTGTCCCTAATCTGAATGTATAGGACTAAATGGGCTAAAAAAGGCTAAATGTTGGCAGGGCGGTGTCAAATAGCTCATCAATATCTCGATATTAATAGCGCTATTATCCTAGCCCTGCTGCAATTTCGCTCATTTTTATCACCATTTTCAAATTGAGGACACGCCCTAGTAAGTTCTAAATACAATAGCGCTCATACAAGGCTTTTATAAAGTATTTCATCGGCATGCAGAGTAAGCTCATCATCAGCCAAATCAAGGGGCAAGGCAAGCGTGTCTCTAGCGTGCTGCGATAGAGATAAACGCCCTCTACCTACCTCTTGCTGTAGCAAATGATATAAGCTGACTAAGTGCAAATGTGAGGCGTACTGTTGATGGATAAGCTGTAAAGATAGTGGAGAGCTACTGTGCACCTTATCAAAGAGGCTATCAGTGGCTAATATCGTCATCTCGTTGAGCGTTTGCTCAGTTGCTAACTCCTCTTTATGGATTTTTATCTGCATTTTTTTAGCCATGCGCTCTTTCAATAAAAGCATGATTAAGAAAATAGAGGTTTGTAGCGCAAAGATAGTCAGGTATTGCCACAATGTTAATTGCACCGATAACAGCTTGCTGAGCAACATAACTATAATCGCGACGACGACATAACTGACTAGCTGCCACAGTAACCACATCATTAAGCTTTTTTCACCATACCAAAAAATCTGCCGCTCTCTAAGTACAATAAGACGCTGACGTAAAAGCCACCACTGCTGTTCGTGATGTCTTAGCTGTCTATAAAACTCAACATTACCCATATCAGTACTCAAAATTTTAATCATTAAGATAAGGTGTCTTAATGATTACTGCTAAATAAACTTTCTTGACCATAACTTTTCGTTATAATTTATGTCTGCTAATTATAATAAGCCCAATTATGAATAACAACTTGCATGCCCTCCACCCTTACCCTTTCGCCAAGATGAGTCATTTACTTGTCGATAGCACGCCAAACCCCGCCTACAATGAGATTAAGCTCGGTATTGGTGAGCCAAAACACACACCACCAAGCTTTGTGCTGGACACATTAAAAGAAAATTTGGACAGTATAGCTCGTTATCCGACGACTATAGGCAGCTTTGAGCTGCGTCAAACCATCGCTCATTGGCTTGAGAAGCGGTTTTTTTTGCATCATGTCAATCCCAATAGCGAAGTATTACCTGTCATGGGCACGCGTGAAGCGATCTTTAGTTTTGTACAAGCAGCGATTGATACGAGTCGCCTAAACCACAAAATTAGCCACGAAACGAATCAGCCAAATAGTTCACTGCCGACGTCAAAAGATGTGGCGCACGTTGAGCCGAGACCTATCGTAATAATGCCCAACCCTTTTTACCAAATTTACGAAGGTGCAGCCATTCTAGCGCAGGCAACGCCCTACTTTATACCTTGCAGCTCAGAAAATAGCTTTAAAGAAAACTATCGCAGCGTTCCTATAAGTGTTTGGGAGCAGACCCAACTACTATTCGTCTGTAGTCCTAATAATCCAACGGGCACCGTGATGACTATGGAGGATTGGGAACTGCTGATTCGCTTATCTGATCAGTATGATTTTATTATTGCTAGTGACGAGTGTTATAGCGAGCTGTATTTTAATGAGCCACCTATTGGCTTATTACAAGCTTGCGCTAACCTAAGCCGTGATGACTTCAAAAACTGTGTGGTCTTTCACTCTTTATCAAAGCGCTCAAACTTGCCAGGTTTGCGTTCAGGCTTTATTGCAGGAGATGCTGACTTGCTTGCGCCTTATTTACAATATCGTACTTATCAAGGCTGTGCCATGCCGATACCGCATCAGCTCGCCTCTATTGCCGCTTGGCAAGATGAGAGACATGTCATACAAAACCGCGCACTTTATAAAGAAAAATTTGCGTTATGGATGCAGGAGCTAGGTCAGCTTTTAGATCTGCGTATGCCTGAGGCTGGGTTTTATTTTTGGATAAAAGTCCCTGAAGCGTTCAATGGTGACGATGAAGTTTTTGTCAAAGCTCTGTATGAGCAGGTGCATATCTATGCTTTGGCTGGCAGCTACTTATCCCGTGAAGTGCAGGGCTATAATCCTGGCAAAGGCTATGTCCGTATCGCTCTTGTGGCTAGTATTGAAGAGAATCTAGAGGCCATTCGTCGCATACGTATGCTACTTAATAATTAATACTAATCATAGAATGACTCAGATCACAAAGTGGACTAAATCATAAGGGCGTTTGAATCATAAAAACTATAACCACAAAGTTATTAGGGATAATGCTATAGTTAAGCTTTATTCCTTTTTATTCCTTTTTATTACTATAGCTACTGCTACTTATTAGTATAGCTTCTGCTACTACAGACCTCAATTCTACAAAAAGCGCTCAAGGATGCTGCTATGCCCACTCTTGATTTTGCTCAACCCCCCTTTGACGTATTAAGCCCAGCTGAGCGTCAAAGTCTCAAAAAGCATACGCAAGTACGCTACCTTGCTGCTGAGGAATACCTATCAGCTGCAGATCTGCATTATTTTTTTATTGTCCTCAAAGGTCAGATCGAGCAAACACTCAATGACGAACTAGTCACCGCTTATTCAGGTAGCGATCACTCCGACCACCTCAACAGTAATGATTGGTTCGATAGTAGACGAACGCCAGAATTGCCTGCTGATGATAAAGGTGATGACAAAAATTACCATTATCGGGCCAATGAGGACACCCTACTACTACAAGTAGAAGGCAGTGCCATTGACAAAATCAGTGCTCAAAACCACCTTATCCGTCAGTTGTTATCCGATAAATTGCCTGAGCGCCTCAAGGCATTAAAACAGCGCCGTGGCTCTCAAGGCTTAGGGGCAGCCAGCTATACTGAGCAGCAAGAAGTTCAACAAATCATGCTCCAACCTGTGACTGATGTGACCTTGTTGCCCGTACATATTATTGACGCAAGCCAAAGCCTATATCAAGCTGCACAAGTGATGACGCAAGCGCGGCTCAAGCATGTATTAGTGCGTCCTACTCATCATTTATTAAATCCTGATAGCACTGATCGTGAGCTAGGTATTTTGACTGATACTGATATCTGCCGCGCGGTCAGCCAGCAGCAAGATATGACGGTCACACCTTGTCAAGACTTTGCCAGCTTTAATCTACGTACTATTGATGCTGATCACGAGATTGGCGATGCTCTTTTGACTATGACCCGCTATCGTATTCATAGGCTGCCTGTTATTGATGATAGTGGCAATGTCGCAGGCATATTGGGACAAAGCGATGTATTAGCTTATCTTGGTCATCACTCACAGCTTATCAGTATTCAGATTGAGCAAGCCGATGATATTGCCAGTATCGGTACTGCCGTCGAGCTGATTGGACGCTATATTCGCGCTCAACAACAAAACGGAGTCAAGATCGGTATTGTCAGTCGCATGGTACAGACCCTCAATGCGCAAGTCTTTACAAAGCTGTGGCAAATTATCGTCCCTGAGGAAGTCATGCAAAATACCTGTGTGATCGTCATGGGCTCAGAGGGACGTGGTGAGCAGATCATGCGTACTGACCAAGATAATGCCCTGCTCATTCGTGATGGCTATTCACATCCAGATTTAGCGCAATTTGCGGATACCTTTAATAGCCAATTAGCAGACTTTGGGTATCCCTTATGCGATGGCAATATTATGATGACCAATCCGATGTGGCGACAGCCGCTCAAGGATTTTAAGGCTCAGCTAAGCTTATGGTTTCGAAACACCGATCCTATACACAGTATCTATCTATCAGCGATACTCGATGGCGAGTATGTCTGCGGCGATGAATCGCTGCTCACACAAGTACGCGATCATCTAAAAGTAGCCCATCGTCAGTCCGATCCTATGTTTATACGTCAATTCGCGCGTGCAGCTCTGCAGTTTGGTGATGGTAATCAGTGGTGGCAAAGGTTTGTACCGCTACTAGGTAAGCCTGACACCAACACCGTCGATCTCAAAAAGTCTGGTATTTTTCCATTGGTACATGGTATTCGCGCTCTAGCCTTAGAGCGAGATATCTTGCATGTGCCCAGCAGCAAAAACCGTCTAAAAGCCTTAGTACAAGCGAGTGTCATGACCCAAGAACGCGCTGATACCTTAAATGAGGCGCTAGAGTTTTTTATGGCGCAGCGCTTGGATGTGGCGTTACTCACGGACGATAAGTATGCGCGCCATGTCGATCCGATGACCTTGTCTGCCCTTGAGCGCGACGTCTTAAAAGAGTGTTTAAGCGTAGTCAAAAGCTTTAAAAATCAGTTACGTCAACATTATCAGCTAGAGATTGGTAATTAACGATTCGGTAGTTAACAGTAGTCTTGGTCAGTGCCACGGTCGAATAATCAAATACGCCTTAGCTTTAAACCTATGGCAGCTATAACGGAGGATATTATGGGCTGGTTTTCACAAGTAAAATCTTCATGGCAAAAAAACCAGCTACAGCGTCCTGAGCTTGCCTCAATGTTTGTGCCGCCATTAGCAGATCAATGGGTAGCCATTGACTGTGAGATGACAGGGCTCAATGCCAAAAAGCATCATATATTATCAGTAGCGGCTATTCACATTAATGGCAATATGATCGATACGGGTAATGGTCTGCATCTGGTTTGTAGTCCACCAGCTATGCCTGAACGCGATACTATAGTCATTCATGGTTTGCGCACCACTGATGTGGTTCATGGTATGAGCTATGATGAGATGCTAGCGCTACTATTGCCCTTTATTGGTAATAGAGCTATCGTTGGGTTTTGTCCGCAAATAGATATCACATTTTTAAATCCTTTGATTAAGCAATACATGGGTATGGCGCTACCCAATCAGGTGCTCGATGTACGCTATCTTTACGCTCAGCGGATGGGCGATAGTAATCCAAAAGTACCCAAATCATCACAGCAACTGCCCAAGATACTAGCGCATTATAATATTCCAGAGTTTGGTAATCATGATGCCTATAATGACGCGATGATGACGGCAATGGCTTTTTTGCATGTTCGTTCAAAACGTTTATAGGTAAAAGTCTTCTGTAATTAGCATGCTCCCGCTTACGCTATTGCAAGATAGCTATAGCGACTTATGCTATCATGGCAGGCTTTATTGACTAGACGAATCTTTTTCATGCCCGCTCTTTTGAACCCTCTTTATCGACGCTCGTTATTGATGACTGGCGCTGTGACTGCGATCTTTTCATTACCTCTATACGCACACGCTGCATTGCCTGAGTCGATACAAAGCGCGCTTGATGGCGCGGCTCTAACCTCTGATAACATCAGCATACTTATTACCCCAGTAGGTCATAAGAATAGCAGCCGATTGCCATCTGTAATTACTGTCACTGATCAGTATAAACCTAATATCAATGTGTCTAGTACCAATGCGTCTAGTACCAATACGGCTAACATTAATGCGCTAGATAAAGCTGTCACACCTTTAATTATAATCGAAAAACAAACTATCGAGCTGCAAGAGCAACAGTTACAGGCTTACACTGATGATGCCTATACCCATCAAAGTCTAGTAAGCATGCCACCTATAGTCCCTAAAAGTGGTAACGATTATACCGATAGTAGCGTTAATGACGATGGCAATGTTTCCAGCAATGATGACGTATCAAAGGACTCCATAGCCACACCTTTGCCGTTAGTCAGTCACTATCCTGATAGCGCGCGCACCCCTGCCAGTACTATGAAGCTAATACCGAGCTTTATCGCCTTAGATACTTTGGGCGCTGATTTTGTCTGGTTTACTCGCATCTATCATACAGGTCTGATTATCGGTAATCGTCTGCAAGGTGACTTGATCATCCAAGGTAGTGGCGATCCCAAAATGACTCATGAGCGCTTAGAGCAGATGCTTTATCGAGTTGGGCAAGCAGGTATTCATCATATTGACGGTGATATCATCGTAGATAGTGCAATATTTAATAATGTCACTAAAGACCCAGCTAGCTTTGATCGCGCGCCACTGCGACCTTATAATGCCAGTCCTGATGGGTTCTTAGTAAATTTTAATAGCGTCAGTATTCGTAGTCATTCGCTAGCTAATAATCAAGCGCAACTGAGCTATGAGCCGCAGCTTGCAAACTATCAGCTGCCAAGTAAAGTCAACACACGAGAGGCATCTTGTTCAAGCGCCCGTTATAGCCTAGCGCCAAAATGGCAGACTGATAAGCTCACCTTTGATAATCCATTACCAGAGCGCTGCGGTGAGCATGTGTTTTATGTGGCCTACCCTGATGCCAAGGACTTTGCCTCGCGTGTTATAGCCGCCAAATGGCAAGCTTTAGGCAATACTTTGACAGGTACAGTGCGTGCTCAAGAAAAGCCGTATACTGCTACTTCTAATGCCACAAATAGCATTTATCCCAAAGACCAGACCATTAGTAACAGATCGCATAACCGTCTCTTGGCGACGACTGTATCGCCACTGCCATTAGTGAGCTATCCCTCGCTCAATTTGACCCAGCAAATTTATGATATTAATCACTTCTCAAACAATGTGATGACCGAGCAAGTTGCCTTATCGATTGGCAGCTATGCACCGTTTAACGTAGCGATAAGTACTACTGCTAGTAATAGCGCAGGCTCGAACACGACCAATTCAAAAAAGCAAAAGCTAGCCGCTACTAGCCTATATCAGTTCGATAAACCGAACACAACTGACTATCCACAGGCGCTGCAAACGATGACGCAGTGGTGGCAGACTCATCTGATAACGCCGCCGCCCTTTATGACCAATGGCTCAGGATTATGCCGCGAGTGCACAGTGAGCGCGGCCAACTTAAGTGAGCTGCTAGGCTATGCTTATAACCATTCGAGCTTTGATGCTTACGTCGACTCACTGGGAGTCGCTGGGGTCAGTGGTACGATCAGTCATCATAGTGCGCGACTGCCTGACTCAGGTGCTATCGGACGGGCTTGGATTAAGACAGGCACGCTCAATAATGTCACTGCAATGGCAGGCTACGTAAAGGGTCAATCAGGGCAAGACTATACGGTGGTTGGTATCATTAATGCCGAACAAGCCATCAATGCCGATGACGCAAGAGTGGTATTAGATACGATGCTTGACTGGACAGCTCAGCACTAGCGCCTTCTCTACTCCCAAGCTAGATCGACAATCAACCACACTATATCGACTACAAATAGCTATTGATTATAAGTAGCTATTTATAATTAATAGCTATCAATAAAACCCTGTTATCCTGCTATATAGGCAATGTTATGTCACACCTTTCCCTCAATAAATTAAAAGCGAAAAACATGCCCAATCAGCAACTAGCCAGTACAGCGCTGACACTCTATGTCGGCTTTTTCGCGCTTGGGTTTATCATCGCCAGCGCTTTATTTATGATGATACAAAGCAAAATCACCCTAAACTCGCAATTGATTACAGGGCTATCTATCGTTATAGCTGCTTACGTCGCTATCTATAAATTTGTCAAACATCAACAGCGTGCACTGACTGCCAAGGAGATAAACCGATTGACCGTTCGTAGTACTGCTATCATTTGGCTACTAGCGGCACTGTACTTTTTATGTCTGTGGCTCTTGGTGTTCGATGCTGTCAGTCGCGAAGTATTAATAGATATGACGCGCCAGCAACCCATGCCTTTATTATTCGCGCTGGCTATGATAATTGTCTTTACGCTACTAGTCACTCGCCTAAGCCTATGGGCTATTAATCATCTATTAGCGCCAAAACACTAGGAGCTGTTTGATTCTTTACAAATAAAGACTGCACTCTTTATTTATAAGCTAGCGCTATTCATAAGCCAGTTTTGTTTAGTCTGTACCCTTTATTCAACGCCGCTACAAAACTTTTGCACTACTTTGGTATAAAATCCGTTACGCTCATTTTAAACAGTGATATTTTAAAGTATCAGCATAAGGAGAAATATAATGGACATGTTGTTTTTTGACGATATTGAAAAGCTAGCACGGATTATTCTAACGACTGTTATGGTATATATCTTTATAGTACTTATTACCAAGATATCTGGCAAACGCTCAACCTCTCAGCTGAATAACTTTGATTGGATAGTCACAGTGATGATCGGCTCAATCGGTGCTAGTACTATTTTGCTAAAAAACGTCCCTTTTATTGAAGGTGTCGCCTCCATTATAGTGCTATATGTATTGCAATTTTTAGTGACTAAATACGCCTCTATCTCACCACAATTTAGTAGTTTTATTTTATCCGATCCAAAGATTGTCTTTTATCAAGGGCAGTTTTTACCAGAAGCCATGCAAGACGAGCGTTTGACCCGTCAAGAGATCGAGAGTGTTATGCGCTCAAACGGTATTCATAGCTTTGATGAGATAGAAGCTATCGTCTTTGAATCAGATGCTACGCTCAATGTCATTACCAAAGATAAAGAAAAAGGCAGTGCTGGTATTTCAGAGACGCTAAAACCACTGACTGATTAAAGCGTCATAAAGTGGCTAGAGACTGCCTTGTTTAAAGTCAAAGTCTAGAGACATTATTTAGATTTAATACTTAAGAGTACTATTTAATGCTTAAGAGCACTGTTTAGAGTCAATAAAGCTACTTTATACGTTGCCACGTTTGCGTACGTCCGAACATAGGTGAACCAACATAACCTCGTAGCTTTAGCGATTGACCATTATCACTTAAGTTTATCTTGCCTGAGTATATCTTACCCGTTTCAGGATCGACCAGCTTACCGTTACTCCATTGATTGGTGCCGTCTGCACGCATACCTGTCAATATCTGTAAGCCCTCAATGGGTTTATTCTTCAGACTACCTGTACATTTTTCACAATTGGCTTTAGCCTTCTTGCTATCAAGCACTTTAATGATTTTTCCTGATACTTGATCGCCGCTTTCACTCAATTGAATAATAGCCTTTTTCTCACCTGTTTTTTCATCGACCGTTTGCCATTGGGTATTATTTAAAGAGGCGGCAAATACCGCAGTAGAGAGCAGAGTACTAGTAACTGCAATGAGTAGACTTGGTATAATACGTTTCATAAACGATTCCTTTCGTATAATAAAAATAAAAAATAAAGATTAGGGCGTGTTTAGCTCTAAGTACAATCAGCGCTATTATTATAGTAAATCTCTCAAAAAAACAACGATTTATTGTGGACGAGTGATTCATTAGCGCCTGTCAATCAACTCAATTTTAAAAATGACTATCAATTAAAAGTGGCTATCAATATGAAATTAAGAATTTTGACCGTAGGCAATAAGATGCCCAGCTGGATACAAAGCGGCTTTGATGAATATCATAAACGCATTCAGCCCATGCTAACGACAGAGATCGTCGAGCTTGCAGCTGCTAAACGCGCCAAAAACCCCTCTGATGCTAATTTGGCACAGTACCGTGACAGTGAGGGCAGCACTATCTTAGCCACGCATAATAGCGCTAATAACGAGCAATTATGGGTGCTAGATGTCAAAGGCAAGATGCTATCGACCGAAGGCTTGGCGGACAAACTATCTGAGGCGATGCAACAAGGTGATGATGTAGCATTAGTGATAGGCGGCGCAGACGGTGTTTCACCTGAGGTCTTGGCAAAGGCCGATATTAAATGGTCGCTATCTGCTTTGACGCTGCCACACCCATTGGTGCGAGTAGTATTGATGGAGCAGTTATACCGGGCGATGAGCATCAATAACAATCATCCCTATCATCGAGGCAATTAGCACGTTCCTTATTTAAAGCAATAGTTTAACAAAATAGTCCAATAAAAATATCTACCCAACCTATGATTGAAAAATGGCTCTGCGCCCTAATAAATGGCACATGAGCTATTCAAAACCTAGTAAGTCCAAAGTGTCACTTTCTCCTTTATCAGCGCTACCGATCACAGGTGCTGCCGCTTGGGCAGATATGCCTGTTGGCTTAACCAATGCGGCACACTTGCCTGCGCTTTTTATCTCGCATGGCGCGCCAACACTTGCTCTTGAGCAGTCAGCAACTACTAGCGCTCTAGCGCGTATCGGTCAGAACCTACCTAAGCCGCGCGCGATTGTAATCATGTCAGCACATTGGCAATCGGCTAAGCTTGAGATTAGCAGTAACCCTAGTCCTAAGACGTGGCACGACTTTTCGGGATTTAACAGAAAGCTGTACGAAATACAGTATCCTGTAGCGGGTAATACGCTGCTGGCTGAGTCATTAGCGCAGCAACTGAGCGAGCGCGGCATCACTTGTAGAGTGAACCCGATACGAGTCTGTGATCACGGAGTTTGGGCACCGTTACGCCACCTCTATCCTGAGGCTGATGTGCCTATTGTGCAAATATCGCTACCGCAAAATTACGATAGCGTAGCTTGTTATCAGTTAGGAGCGCAGCTGGCGCAATTGCGCGATGAGCAGATTATGATTATTGGCTCAGGTAATATCACTCATAACCTACAAGCGATGCGCTGGGATGCTGATAGCATCGACAAACAAGCCAAAGACTTTAAGCTGTGGTTATTGCAACAATTAAAAATCGATATTCCTACAGCTTTAGACTGGCAGCAGTATCCTCAATACAAAGATATCCATCCTAGCGATGAGCACTTATTGCCGTTGTTCTTTGCTTTAGGTGCGGGTCAACGGGTTTCGGTTGTGCATCAAAGCATGGCGCATCATAGCTTAGGTATGGATATTTATCGTTTTGATTAAGGGTAATGTCTAACTATTGTTAAACCTATCTAAAATCCTATTTCTCAAAAGCAGGTTTGGTAAATAGACCTGCGCGTTCCAGCTCTCCTGCTAAGCTAAACAAAGTCGCCTCATCATTCATACGCCCGATGAACTGCATACCAATAGGTAGATCTTTTTTACTCATGCCAAGCGGTACGGACATCGCGGGTAGCCCTGTAATATTGCTGAGTAAAGTAAAGGCCATTTTGCTCAATACTGGATGGCTAAGCTTCTCAATCGCGCCCGAATTAAAAGCAAACTTACCCATGTTAAGACCTTTATTGAGAACGCCTGAGCTACGCATTAATAGCTCATCCATACGGCTCGGTGGTAATACGCCATGCTTGACCGCAGAGGTAGGCACTGTCGGCGATAATATCATATCGTACTGCTCAAGCAGCAGGCCTGTCTGATATTGACTATTATGCCAGCCATGCTTGGCATGCACTAAATCCACCGCGGATAATGAGCGTCCTAGCAATGCCATGTTATAGGTTTGTGGCTCTAAATTTTTGATATGCTCTGAGCCAAAATTACGCTCAATGTTATCGATAGTAAAAGCAGTATGCGCGCACACCACGACGATAAAGTCGTGCCAGAACTGCTCTATATTGATAGTAGGCTCAGCAGATACCACTCGATGACCCATGGACTCTAGCTGCTTAACGGTTTGCTCTAACACTGCCAGTACTTCTTTATCGACTACTGTATTAGCAATCAGAGGCCGCTTTTGTAGTGCAATAGTCAGTGGCCGAGGGGCGCGCATTGCCGCTTGTAGGAACGTCCCATCAGGTGGCGCTATTACATATGGCGCGCCAATTTCCGCGCCACTAGTCGCATCTAGCATCGCCGCGCTATCACGCACGCTTCGGGTTATCACGTGATCAGTCGCCGCACCATCCCAACTTTCACCAATCGCAGGTCCCATTGGGTTACGACCTCGGCTAGGCTTCATGCCAAATACCCCGCACCACGCCGCTGGAAAACGTATTGAGCCGCCACCATCACCCGCGCCTGCCATCGGTACGATACCACTAGTAACGCTTGCTGCGCTGCCACCCGATGAGCCGCCCGTGCTATAGCCTTTTTTGAATGGATTATGAGCGACGCCATGCGCCTTGGGCTCAGTAGTGATAATCAGACCAAACTCTGGAGTATTGGTTTTACCAAAAGTGTTGACCCCTGACGCTTTCATACGTTTAACAATTTCGCTGTCTTGCTCTGAGATAATATTGACACTACGACTGCCCATGGTCAGTGGCTCACCCTCAAGACTGAACGATAAGTCTTTAAGCAAATAAGGCACGCCAGTGAATGCTCCCGTTGGCAATCCTGCCTGCGCCTCAGTATACGCTCGCTCATCAAAGCGGTGAATAATAGCGTTGAGCTTTGGATTGAGTTTATTCGCTTGATGAACCGCAGCATCGAGTAATTCTTTAGCACTAACTTGTTTAGAGCTGACTAACTCTGCCAGTCCTAATGCGTCGTATTGGGTGTATTCTTTAAACATAATTTATCGTCCTTGAGTATTAATATTTCAATAGTTTAAGCGTAACTAAAACTTTCAATAAAACTATAATAGTTATTCTATATAAAAAAAACGAGCTACTTTCGTAACTCGCTTTTTATAATTTGTTAAAAATTAACTCCTGTAAGCGCTACATCAATAACTCACGCTTACCACTTTTGCCCATAGAGCTGACCAATCCTGCCTCCTCCATCGAGTCGACAATACGTGCAGCGCGGTTGTAACCAATGCTAAATTTGCGCTGAATGGACGATGCGGAGACTTTACGGGTTTCTATAATGAAGGCGACTGCGTCATTATACAGATCGTCATCTTCACCAGACGCGCCGCCTGAGCTGCCGCTACCTGAACTAGATAGCTCAAAGTTGCCTGCCATATTATCAATATAATCAGGAGCGCCGCGCTCACGCCAGGCATCACAGACGCGGTTGACTTCTTCATCACTGACATAAGCACCGTGGACGCGATCAGGTTCGATCTGTCCTGGCCCTAAGAACAGCATATCGCCGTTACCAAGCATATCCTCAGCACCGCCACTGTCTAGGATCGTGCGCGAATCGACTTTTGAGTTAACCCGTAGCGCTGCTCGCACTGGAATATTGGCTTTGATCAGACCAGTAATAACATCGACTGACGGACGCTGAGTCGCAAGTATGAGGTGAATACCAGCTGCCCGTGACTTCTGCGCTAGCCGTGTAATCAGCTCTTCAGCTTGCTTACCGACCTGCATAATCATATCGGCGAACTCGTCCGCGACGATGACAATCATAGGTAGCGTTTTAAGCTTAGGCGCTTGATCAATACTGACATTATCATTAGGTCGCCATAGAGGATCGAGCATTGGCTTGCCCGCTTTTTCAGCAGCACGTACCTTTTTATTAAACTCATCTAATTTACGCACTTTGAGCAAGCTCATCAGCTGGTAACGACGCTCCATCTCAGCCACACACCATGATAAGGCGCTGGCCGCTTCGGTCATATCAGTGACGACTGGCGTGAGCAAATGCGGTATGTCGTTATAATTAGCCAGCTCAAGCTGCTTAGGATCAATCAAGATCAGTCGTAGCTCATTTGGTGTGTATTTAAGCAACATCGATAGCAACATAGAGTTAACCAAGACTGATTTACCTGAGCCTGTCGTACCTGCGACTAGCATATGCGGCGCTCGTGCTAAATCGGTGATAATCGCTTTACCACCAATGTCTTTACCCATCGCCATACTGATCTGCGCTTTGGGATCTTTAAATTTATCGGTGTCGAGCAGCTCAATCAAGCGTACCATTTCACGCTGTTTATTAGGCACCTCAATACCGATATAAGGTTTGCCTGGGATGACTTCGACCACCCGCAATGACGCCATCGATAGGGAACGTGCTAAATCACGCGAGATACCCGTGACTTTGCTGGCTTTTATCCCAGCAGCCAGTTCTACTTCAAAACGGGTAACGACTGGACCTGGAATGGCGTTCACAACACTGGCTTTGACATTAAACTCTTGCAATTTAATCTCAAGCAACTCTGATAATTGCTCAAGCTCAGCAACAGTATAGCTTGGCTCACGATTAGGATCAGGCTTATCCAACATTGACACTTCAGGTATCGGCGTCAGTTGTGCTCGATATTGAGCAGTTTGCATCGATCTTGATTTACTACTGAACGCCGCATCATCATGGATTTCTGGCATCGTTGGCGCTGGCGAATCATCTTCCTCAGGTATCATATCTTCGATATGATTGCTAGAGTCGCCATCAGGTACCGCGAAGCTCATTGTTGGCTTAGCAGTAGCAGTCGGTGCAGCCTTTGGATCGGCAGGTGGCGTATTAGTCGGGGTCATATCAGTGACGAGCGCCTGCTCTTTAGTGACCGAAGCAGGTTGCTGTGAAGTTGGCTCAGGCTTAGTATCCAGTTCAGGCGCTTCTTGTATTTGCGATGTGGCTACTGGTGCTACGCTCTCAGCTGCTACAGTCTCAGATTTAGTAGGCTGCTCTATCGTCTGCCCAGCGCTTGTCTCAGCTGCATTATCAATAGCAGTAGGCTCTATCTCTACTAGGTTCGATTCATGCTCTGCTAACCATGAGTCTGCCAGCTTATCAACAGTCGTCGCTTGAGATTGTTCGCTTTGAGGCTGTGGTTCGTCAGTATCGGCGCTGATATTGGTTTCAGCACTGGTTTCGGTTTCGATTCCAATATGAGCTGGCACTGGAGCTGACTCACTATAGGCGCTTTCATTATTGTTGGGCTGATCGTAGTGATTAGCTTGATCAACCCGATGACTAGGCGCTACTAATGCTTTATTAATAGACTCAGTAGCAGGAGTAGTAGAGTCAGGCATAGGCGACTGAGGTGCAAACTCATTATTAGCTAATAAGTCATCGACCATACCTGAATCATTCCAAGCAAAACTTGGCTCAACTTTACGGATAGAAGCGTTAGGCTCAGTTATTGTAGTTACTTTTGTTACTTTCGTTACTGGGACATCTAATTGGTAAGTATTGTTTGCTCCGTTATTACTTGGCATAGCAGTAGCAGGTCGTAGATTATCACTTATCAGTTTGCTGGTCGCCGCCGCCTCTGTAGCCGCAAGCATCGAAGCTTTGACACTAGCACCCAGCCCTGATTTACTTAAAAAGTCTGTTAACACATGACCGAAGCGAGAATGACTATCGTCAGCTTCTAGAGCTGTATCAGATGGTTGCGGTTGCAATTCAAGCGGTAGCTGACCGAGATCCGTTTTATTTCGAGCAAGCGTACTGGTTACTAGGTCTTTATCATCTGTACGTCGTGGCAATGAGTCATCTTGCAGCTGCTCGTCGCTATCTTCTATTGTCTTTTGAGTGCTGAGCTGCTCTTGAGCTTGCACGCCAGAGCCAAATTTGGTCAAACGAGTCAGCTTATGATATAGCGCCTGCCAATGGATATTAAAGGCAAAAGTTGCAGTAATAATGACAAATACCGTCAAGAATGCCACATTGCCCCATTTAGTCAGTAGCTGCGCCAAGCGCGCTTGTAGCTCTAGACCGACGATACCACCTGCCACCCCATGCAAGCCGACTGTTAAAGGATCGGTGACGTGCTGAATGAGTGCGACCACTTGCGCAAATAAGGCGCTGGCACTCAATAGCAAAAACACATAAGCCACCAGACGTAAAACCCAAAACGTCGGCTTACTATCCCACCAAATCAGTATAGATTCATAAATCAAAAATGCCAGTAACCACCAAGCGCCAAAGCCAAAAAAGCTATACAATAAGTCAGATAACCAAGCGCCCATAGCGCCGCCCATATTATTTATGGTCGTCATATCGCTACTAATATGCGACCAGCTAGGATCGTTACCTGTAAAGGTGAGCAAAATGACAAACAGATAGGTAGCTACTATAATCCCCAAAATAGTAAAAATACCTTTTTTTAAATAGTCGATAGTCGCTGCTGATATCACGTAAGGTCTGCCTCTATATAATCAATACTAAATATAATCGATACTGATGAGTAATTAGTTTTAAAATTTTGAATCCGAACTTAGACTGGGCTTAACTGCCTATAATAACAAATACCTACGCTAAGTGGCGACTGTGTTTGCGATATAATTAGTGTTGTTTTTAAGAACTAGATTAAGTTATAACAATACCCACGTTTATTTTAGCAAACTTGCACTTTTGGCTCTCAGCCCTTATGTTAGTGCTGGCCTATAATAATTCAAAATATAAGTAGAAACCATAAATAACCAGTACAAAAATACATAGTAAAAAAGTGACAATGAACCTCTATAACTGTTAAAAATTCTAATCTAAATAAGGAATCTCTATGAGCACTGATAAAACCTCCGACAACCAAGACCCACGTCACGAAAAACTCATCATCTTAGGCTCAGGCCCAGCAGGTTATGCTGCTGCTGTCTACGCGGCGCGCGCGAATCTAAAGCCCGTTATGGTGACAGGTTTAGAAGTCGGTGGACAGCTAACCACCACCACTGAGGTCGATAACTGGCCGGGCGATGCTTATGACTTGACGGGCCCTGCGCTTATGGAGCGTATGAAATCCCATGCCGAGCGTTTTGGTACGGTGCTGGTTTATGACCATATCAACGCGGTTGATTTTAGCTCTCGTCCTTTTAAGTTAACCGGTGAAAATGGTCGCTATACTTGTGATGCACTGATTATCTCAACGGGTGCTTCTGCACAGTACTTAGGTCTTGAGTCTGAAGAAAAATTCAAAGGTCTAGGCGTATCGGCTTGTGCAACTTGTGATGGCTTCTTTTATAAAGATCAAAAAGTCGCGGTCATCGGTGGCGGTAATACAGCTGTCGAAGAAGCGCTTTATTTATCCAATATCGCAGCTGAGGTGACACTAGTCCATCGCCGTGACAGCTTACGCTCAGAGAAAATACTACAAGATAAACTGTTCGAAAAAGCCAAAAATGGTAATGTCAAAATTGAATGGAACCATAGCGTCGAAGAAGTGGTCGGCGATGATATGGGCGTTAATGGGGTGATAATTAAATCTACCGTTGATGGCAGCACTAAGCAATTAGATGTGTTTGGCATGTTTGTCGCCATTGGTCACAAGCCAAATACTGATCTTTTTAAAGACCAATTAAAAATGAAAGATGGCTATATCATCGTCAATAGTGGTCTTAACGGTAATGCCACTCAGACTAGTGTCGAAGGCGTATTTGCCGCCGGAGACGTGGCCGATCATGTCTATCGTCAAGCCATTACTTCCTCAGGTACAGGATGTATGGCTGCCCTTGATGCCGAAAAATATTTAGACGCTATAGGCGAAACCGTTGCTCGCGATCATACTTATGCCTCCACTTTGACTGCTGATAACCAAGCGACTGATAAAGCGTCAGAGGTCTAATCAGTGAGTGACTCTGCATTTGGTAAGATGACTGATGCTAGCTATGCTGATGATACTGCTAATGATATAACGCCTGAGATTTATGGTCGAACCATTCGCAGTCTTGGGCATTATGACTTTCCCGATCCTATAAACGTTGATCCTGATGGTATGGGACTAGTCGCTATGGGCGCTGACTTGGCGTCTGAGACTATCTTATCTGCCTATGCGCAAGGGCTATTTCCGTGGTTCAATGAAGACGAACCTATCGCTTGGTGGTGTCCTGATCCACGTTGTATCATTATGCCAACAAACTATAAGCCTAGTAAATCGCTACGCAAACAAGCCAAAAACTCACGCTGGCAGCTGACGCTCAATCAAGCTTTTGATGAGGTAATAACGGCTTGTAGTTTACCGCGTTGTGATGGCCTTGATGAGGGCGCGCACACTTGGATTCACGATGAGATGATTGACGCCTATACTGAGCTACACCGCTACGGTTTTGCTCATAGTGTTGAGGTCTGGGATGAAGACGGTCCTGAGCATGGACAGCTTATCGGTGGCTTATATGGTCTCAAGATAGGCAGTATCTACTTTGGTGAGTCGATGTTTCATACCGCTTCTAACGCCTCCAAACTAGCCTTTTGGGGACTGATGCGCTTATGTGAACAAAGCAATGTCGAGCTAGTAGATTGCCAATTACCTAATGACCATCTAATGAGCTTAGGCGCTACGACTTTGGCTCGTCCTGAGTTTTTGACGCAACTAGAGACTCTTATCAATAGCCGTTCTGTCCGATGGCAAGCCAATTCCCATAGACCCTTAGCCGTGTCTCAATTAGCGACTGTCACACCTTGGCAGCTCGCGCTATAAATAGGTGAGCTATGAGTAAAGATAGTACATTTCTACTAATCGGTACATTAGCTGCTCAAGCCAATACCACCAAAGATACAGTCCGCCATTATGATGAGCTAGGGCTGCTCAAATCACGTAAGCGCCAAGCAGGATCACGTCTGTATACTGAGTTTCATCCTGAATGTATTGAGCGTATTGAGCTAATAAAAAGTGCGCAAGCGATTGGCTTTACCTTGATAGAAATCAAAGATAGCCTGAATGACTATTATGACGGCAATCTTGATCTAGATGAACAGCTAATACTTACTGAGCAAAAGCTTGAGCAAGTCAAAAAACAACAAGCCAATATCAATCTAATGGTCGAGCTATTAGCTCAGCGCATTGCTACGCTTGAGCAGATGAAGAGTGATGACGGCTTAAATAATAAAAAAGATTTTAGAACTTCTACCCTGCCCTAGTTTCCATCCTCATAACCCTTAGCTTTTACAAGGTGAGCTGCATAATTAAAGCATCAATCGCAGACTGGTTTGGTTGGCTATAATACCCTTTACGCTGATGAATAACTTTAAACCCTTGGCGCTCGTACAAAGCTATCGCTGGTATGTTATCCGCTCTAACTTCCAATAATAAACTCTCTACCTTGTTATCTTGCAGCTCTTTATTTAATACCTTAAATAATCGCGAAGCGATGCCTTGCCTCTGATAATCAGGATGAGTACCTATGCGCAAGATTTCCGCTTGCTCAAATAGGGCTTGATATAAGCAATAGCCGACGATTTTATCGTTTTGATAGACTATTAAAAGATTAATACTATCTTGTACAAGTAACTCACTCAATGTTTTATAAGACCAAGTATCTTGTAGCTGTATCAAAGCTTCAATATTAGCAACAGCTTGGATAGTAGTTTGAGCGTTAGATGATTTTTTATTGAGTAATTCGATAGTTTGCATTATTTCTCATGGTATCTACGGGCTATTATTATCTTACTAAACTATTTGTATGTGCTGCTTGCGCTCTATATGCTCTTTGGTGGATGCTCGAAAGCAGACTCTGATTAACATAAATACCTAAAATAGTCTGTCATACGTGGTTCAATTACACCAGTCTATTTTAAGTGGTCTGTTAATAGATTTAAAGGTTAAAATAAGTGGTTCCTTTGGGATATATTCGGCAGTCTTTCTAATTTTTGGAAATGATATAGAATGGTTGAATAATTTTTTTAATTGAGAGAGATATTGTCTTGTATAAACGTCTATTTTTGATTGTCACTACACTTTCGCTGTTTGCATGTTCAAACGACAGTACAGTAGAAACTGATTTAAACACTACTTCTACTAAGCCCAGTGAAGCAATAGAAGCTAAACCCATAATGTTATCTAAGCCAGTAATGGCAGCTAAGCCAAAAACAACAGCTGAAGAAGTTCTAAGTGAAAATCAAATAAAGAAGCTAAAACAAGAAGCTCCTACTTTAGCTTCTGCTATTGCTCTCTACAATAACGAAGATTCAGTAGGTGTAGATTTCAACGACGACAACCCACCTGAATTATTAAGGAACTTATTACTTTGGGAGGGGATAGTTGGCATGACTTGGAAAGGTCTGAATAGTATTCCTGAAACTAACTACGACAAGATAGAAAAAGACGTTGTTGCTGAAGCTGGTAAACGCTTTTGTTTTGAAGGAACAGTACACAAAATTCAAGTTGATCGTTCTATAAAGCCACTAATAACTAATGCAGTGATGTATGTTCCATATCGTAGCTATGCATACGCGATAGCAGTAAGGTCTTCTGGTGATATTCTGCCTAACTCAGTTGCGAGGTTCTGTGGCATAGTAGTTGGAATGAATTCTGCTCCTTATCTAATTGGTATGTTTGACTTGCCAGAGAATAAGGGAGAATAAGGATACTATTTTTTAGACCTTTAATCTTTTAGAAAATATTGCTCTATATAAGAGACCATCCCGAATTCTGTGTAATTGCCCTTTAGCTTGTAGCAGTACTTACACGAAATTTAGGATGGTCTCGAAGCGTCCAATTAGAGATTATTTAAAGTATTAAGGCTAGCGGTCTATTTTAAGTGGTCTATTAATATGTTTAAAAAGTGAAATAACTGATTCCCTTGGAGTATAGCTGTTTTACGATTTTACAGTAGGTTGAGGATTATTCACTATAGGGCTAACATCTGTTTGCATCTGCCATACGAACCACACCCAAAGAACTATAACAGCTAGAAAGCAAAGTAGACTAAGATTTTTAGAGGTTTCAGTGAACCATAACTTTCTAGAATATATCGCATTTGCTTCGTATCTTTTTTTACCTTTTAATAGCAAATGGTTTCTTTGCACCTGTAGTTGATAGCCCAAATCTTTAGCATTGATTACGTCTGTATATAGATAAATAGCACCAAACACGATACCCAGTGCGTTTGCGGATATAGCGATTTTTAATAAAAGTAGCTGATCTAATGATAGTGACGACATTTTAGCTACTTGAGTAACAATAACCGAAAAAACACCAGCTGCTATCACAATAAGCCATTTCATCCACTCATTGTCTTTCTCTTTTGCCAAATTACTTTGCTTAACAATTTCGCGTTCGAGTACGTCAATTTGAGGCTTTAACTCTTGACATTGATCATAAAACTCCTCGCCAGGATCACTGTAAAGTTTACGGCATAACGCATCTTGCAAAACCTTTGATTCTTGCTTACTCGTTAACTGTTTTTGACTCATAACTCTTTCTCATCAGCTGCTGAATTTACATAGCTATTAGTCTCTGAAGTTGTCTCTTTTTTCTTTGGTTCGCTACCCGAGCTCACTATGAAATCCTTCATTAAATCTTTATCTGCCTGTCTATTCAAAAAACCTAATAAACTATCAGCCGTGTATTCCTTTAAACCATCTACCAGAACAGCACCATCATAACCCATAAAAAAGCCGCCCTCAATAAAGAGAGCGGCTTTTGACTAGCGGTTTAGCTTAAGCTACAGATTGCTCTGTGAATTAAAACTTAAACATTAACACTAGCAACAACACCAGCGCCTACAGTACGGCCGCCTTCACGAATAGCGAAGCGAAGACCTTTGTCCATAGCGATTGGGTGGATAAGCTCTACGCCCATCTCAACGTTATCACCAGGCATAACCATTTCAGTACCGTCTTGTAATTGGATTGCGCCAGTGACGTCAGTAGTACGGAAGTAGAACTGTGGACGATAGCCGTTTAGGAATGGTGTGTGACGACCACCCTCTTCTTTTGATAGTACGTATACTTCAGCGTCAAACTTGGTGTGAGGAGTGATTGAACCTGGCTTAGCTAGTACTTGGCCACGTTGAACGTCTTCACGCTTAGTACCACGTAGTAGTACGCCACAGTTTTCGCCTGCACGACCTTCGTCAAGCAGTTTACGGAACATCTCAACACCGGTACAGGTGGTTTTTTGAGTGTCACGGATACCGACGATTTCGATCTCGTCACCAACTTTTACGATACCAGATTCAACACGGCCGGTTACTACGGTACCACGACCTGAGATTGAGAAGACGTCTTCGATTGGCATTAGGAATGCTTTGTCGATGTCACGCTCAGGCTCTGGGATGTAGGTGTCAAGAATGTTTAGTAGTTCAACTACGGCTGGTTGGCCATATTTTTCTTGTGAGCCTTTTAGGGCTTCAGTCGCAGAACCATGGATGATTGGGGTGTCATCACCTGGGAAGTCGTAATCAGAAAGTAATTCACGTACTTCCATTTCGACTAGCTCAAGTAGTTCTTCGTCATCTACTACGTCACATTTGTTCATGAATACGACGATGTACGGTACGCCAACCTGACGTGATAACAAGATGTGTTCACGAGTCTGTGGCATTGGGCCATCAGTCGCTGATACGACTAAGATAGCGCCATCCATCTGTGCAGCACCGGTGATCATGTTTTTAACATAATCGGCGTGACCTGGGCAATCAACATGAGCGTAATGACGAGCGTCAGTGTCATACTCTACGTGTGAGGTGTTGATGGTGATGCCACGTGCTTTTTCTTCTGGGGCTGAGTCAATAGACGCGTAGTCTTTGGCTTCGCCACCTGAGGTAATAGCAGCAACCGTTGCAATAGCTGCTGTCAATGTGGTTTTACCGTGATCAACGTGTCCGATAGTTCCGACGTTGACGTGTGGCTTTTTGCGTTCAAACTTGGCCTTTGCCATGGGTGTTTCCTCTTTTATTGGTGAATCTTTATGCTTAAAAAATAATAAACAGTAAGATTAATAAATAGCGGTTTGACGGCTTATGACACAATGAAAACATCGCACCGTTGACGCTATGGCTTATCTACTAAATACAGTATATTAACTTAGCTACTATATATGGGTATTAGACTGAATTTTTCAATCTTAATATTAATTCTGGTAACGATTTTTATTTACTAATGACCGTATTATTAATATAGTACGGTCAACAGATATTATTTAATCAGCTGTAGACAGCGCAAAAAGGCAACACCTCAGTGTCGCCTTCAATCTATCACTACCGAGTTAACTTTATCATTTTCAATATTAGCATAAAACTTTATATAGTGATTGTAGCCGCTTTAAAAAATGGAGCTCATATTGAGAATTGAACTCAAGACCTCTCCCTTACCAAGGGAGTGCTCTACCGCTGAGCTATATGAGCATGCTTTTTATAACTAAGCTATAACTGATAACTTATCGTATCACTTATAAAAAAATATCACGAAACAGCCAAAATAACTGATTGTCGTGATTGATCGTACATTGTCTAAGACTAGTGCTGTATATGGAGCGGGTGGCGGGAATCGAACCCGCGTCATTAGCTTGGAAGGCTAAGGTGTTACCATTATACCACACCCGCAATACTCTAATTTAAATCAAACGATGTTGCTTAGAGTGTGCTTGGCGCTATGATGTCTTACAATACTTTTTGCAAAAACGATTGCAAAACTAAAAAAATATGGTGGTGGGAGAAGGATTCGAACCTTCGAAGCTTTCGCGACAGATTTACAGTCTGTTGGGTTTGACCGCTCCCCAATCCCACCTTAGTTTGCTTTTATAAAATGACTTTGAATAATATTCAACTGCCTTTAATAAAAGCGTCTTTGAAAGAGATGGTGCCGACTGCCGGGATCGAACTGGCGACCTACTGATTACAAGTCAGTTGCTCTACCAACTGAGCTAAGTCGGCTTGTTCTCTCAAAGAGGGGTGTATTCTATCAAATATTTGCTGGAACGCAAGCCCTTTTTCTTCTTTTTTATTAACTTTTTAAAATTAAATTTTAATACTTTGATTATATTACTAATTTTCGCATGCAAATATTTCTACTCTAGTTTTTATACATGGAAATATTATTAATATGTCAGTTCTAGCGAATACGCAAACCATCACAAGCCATCTTTACCGCTTTAACCAACGCCAAGGCCTTTTTGTTAGTTTCATCCCATTCTGCCTCTGGCACGGAATCCGCTACTACCCCAGCACCTGCTTGAATATGAATCTTACCTCGGCGCATTACCGCTGTGCGAATAGCAATAGCCGTGTCCATATTGCCATGCCAGCCTAAATAGCCCACTGAGCCACCAAAGACAGTGCGGCGTACTGGCTCAACCTCATCGATAATTTGCATCGCGCGGATCTTAGGCGCACCTGATAACGTACCTGCTGGAAAAGTCGCACAAAACACATCTAATGCGTCTTTGTCAGGCAATACGGTGCCCTCGACATTAGAGGCGATATGCATCACTTGTGAGTAACGCTCAATAAACATCTTTTCGGTGACTTTAACGCTACCATATTCACAAACACGACCAATATCATTACGACCTAAGTCAATCAGCATTAGATGTTCGGCAATTTCTTTGGTATCTGAGAGCAGCTCTTGCTCAAGCGCTAAATCCTCCGCTTCATCGCGACCACGCATCCGTGTGCCTGCTAATGGACGCACGGTTACCTTACCATCCTCAACCCGCGATAGAATTTCAGGCGATGCACCAATAATATCGAAGCGTTTATGATCATCCAAAGTATAACCATGCACCAAAAACAGATAAGGCGATGGATTTAAGAATCGTAGCGCTCGATAAACAGCTAAAGAGTCACCGCTATAGTCAGCGGTTAAGCGTTGCGCTGGCACTACCTGCATCACATCCCCTGCCATGATGTAATCTTTTATCTTATTCACGTCGGCGCAGTATTTCTCTTTACCTGTTTGCGAGATAAACTTGGGCGTCGGCATAATAGGCGCATGCAGATCTGGCATCTCCGCCAGCTTATCTTCGATTTTCTCAAGCTCACGGATAGCAGTACCATAGCCATCCTCATTACTGCAATCTGCATAGACGATAATCGATAAGGTGTTTTCTAGGTTATCAAAGACAATGACACTCATCGACAGCATCAACCACATATCAGGTAGCGACATCGTATTTGGCGCATCAGACTCACCAACGCTTGGCTCAATGACACGTACCATATCGTAGCCAAAATAACCGACCAGCCCACCACTAAAGCTAGGTAAGCCTGCTACATCATCCGCAGTTGGCATTTTGTACTGCGCCATCAGCTTACGAATATAATTGAACGGCTCATCTACCGCATCGCTATCTATTTGATCATCTTTTTTTACAGTCATTATACCGTTGGCGTATTGCAAAATTAAATCGCTACCTAAGCCAATCATCGAATACCGTGCCCAACGCTCGCCGCCTACTACTGACTCAAACAGATAAGCAGAACCGCTTAAATCGCGTACTTTAGAGAACACCGAAACGGGAGTCTGCGCATCCATAAGACGCTTTTTGACTAAAGGGACATGGCTAAAACCTTCGTCTTTAAGGGCTTGATACTCTTTAAAGGTCATCATAATAAACGATCTCTTAATGCTAAAGTAATTAATGCTAAAGTAATTAGGTATGAATTGGCAAATCTTAAGGTAATAAAGAGTAAGACTCTAATACGCAATATAAAAAATGCAGATTAAAAGATGGGAATAAGCGTAGTAATAATTGAATGCTATATAGATAAGACAAAATAGCGTTAAAGTATAAATACTAACTATAGCTTAGCCCGCCAGTATAGCAAAACTGGCAAGCTTTATAGGCCTAAATGACGGTCTTAGAACTAAACTGTTAGCCAATACGTAAATAGTAGCCGCTCATAAATGAACGACTACTTTGTATTAATTAATAAAGACTATTCACTTAATAGCTATTTAACTGACCGCTATGCACCGCCCATATTGAATAGCCACATCGCTATAGCGATAATAACAATGGCTAAAAACACCCAAATAAACCAGCCGCCACTAGGCTTTTTATCAGGGTGTCCCGCATTGGCAGGATTATCGATAGCCTGATCCATTGCGTTGTTACCTTCAGTGCCCAAGTCACGACCTGCACCTAAGTTTGCCGTTCCTGAGAACTGTGACGTTGCTGCTTGTTTGGCGCGCAATACATCAGGATCTGCTTCCTCTTGAAGCTCAGTAGTCGTCGTTTTGTCGTGTTCAGGACTGACTACTGACTCCTGATGACTGGCGTTATTATGCATTAATGGCTCGTCGGTTACTGGCGCTGTGGTCAATGGCTCTGGCGAGACTGGCTCTTTGGTTGGCAGCTCTTCAACTAAAGGCTGTGTAGGTATCTCATTGGAGGTCGCTGTCTCTTTCTCAGCTACTGTCTCAGTTACCGTATTTGGCTTAGATGTTGTTGATTCTGTCGCTAGAGCTGCAGCTATAGGCATCGCCGCTGCAATGTTATTATTTGTGCTGTCACTGACCGAGCTTTCATTATTAATAGCGTCACTAGACTGCAAAACATCTTCTATAATTGTTTTTTTCACAACAGGCGGCTCGGCTTCATTACTAACCAGTTCAGAGACATCGTTCTGCACTAATTCTGCTACTGGATCAGCTGAGGTATTAGGGCTAAAGTCGGATGCAGGATCTGTCGTTATGTCGCTTTCAACGCCAGCTGACAGCGCTTCGATCTCACTCTGTGTGTCAATACTAGCATCAGCATCAGCATCCGTCACAGGAGCTGCGGTTATATCATTTGCAACGCTAGTATCAATATCAATATCAGCATTAGCATCAGCATCAGCATCAGTAATGACGTCAGGCTGGAGCACGGTAAAGTTAAAGCTGGCAAAACCCAAAGTATCATTTAGCTCTAATAGCTTTGACTGATTGCTCTCAATACGTTCATTATTGACGAAAGTACCATTCGATGAGGTCAAGTCTTTGACGTATAGCTGACCATTTAATACGCTAAGTAACGCATGATTACGCGAAACCTCTTTGCTGCCTAACACCACGTCATTGTCACTACCGCGACCTATCGATAAGCTATCACTGACGGTCACTTTTAAATCACCTAACGCCTCTGTCAGTGCATTTAGCTGCCAGCTCGCTTGCTTATCTGTATTATCCACATCCAATTCGCTCAAATGATCGCTCATACCCTACTCCTTGTTTTAATTTATTTAATCATTAATTTATTTGATACTTAACTGAGTGGTTACTTAATCGCTCTAACTACCCTGTTATTAATTAATCTAAGACTGATAACTTTTTGACGGTTCTATTGTTTTAGCAAAAACTATTTTGGCAAAAAATTTGGTTTGATAATACCGTTTAACTTGTTATAAGAAATACTCAATACTGGCATTCCATAAGCATAAGGACCGATAGCATAATGCTGGTAGCGAATATCAATGCCTTTATCGGTCAAAGTAATATTATCACTTAACATGAATGGCCAACTTTCCTCATAGCTGCTAATGTCGTCGTCAACTGTCTTGACCCACTCTTTATAGGCGTTATAAGCCAAAGCTTCAAAGTAAGGCTTTTTATCTTCTTGTAGCATATCAGCAAGCTTGATTTGCGTCTTAGTATTAGGATCAAATATTAAGTATTCGCTAGTAGGCATGCCATGAGCACCGCCAGTAAATACGTAAGAGTTAATCTCAAATAACTCTAAGTCCTCGCTCTGTCTTAACTTCACATGACCAAGGTAATCAGGCTTTATGATCAATTCATAAGACCACGGCACATCATCTGGTAAATCAGCAAATTGCGACTTGGCAAAGTCATCGATAGCCATCTTGACCAAACTGCTATTCGTAGTCATATCAATAGGCGCTTGTCTTGATTGATCATACACAATTATATTGTTGATACGCGCATTGACGATGCTATTTATCCAATCGTGATTAGTATTAAGATATTTGACTTCAATCTTTGGACAGTTGCTGCGCTCGTAACACTCATCTTGAATACTCTGTGGTAACTCATACTCTAGATAATCGGTACTGCTAATCAGAGTGCTGGCGCTTGCATGAATCGTAAACGCGCTACTGACCATAACGGCTAAAAAAGGTTTTATTAATATTTTAGTGTTGATTTTTACTGGATTGAGTAGCATAACAAATCCTAGTTTTTAATAATGTAAACGACAGCTTGCTGTAATTTTTATAATCATAGCTTATCTCTCGATAAATCATTGTTTAAGATGTGTTGGTAGTAATCAAATATAGCTAGGGTGTTGAGCTATTTAAGTAATTATAAATAAAATTAAAAAGAAGATAGATATAGTCAATAAAAAAGACACGGCGGGCGTGTCTTTTGATGCTGTTTTCAGTAGTCTAATAATAATGTTTCCTTTATATTAGTCTACTTTAAGTGGTCTACTTACACTATTGAGCACCTGATTCACTACCTTTTTTGAGGTATACCTTTTTTTAATATGTCAGTGTAGATTCTAAAGCAGCGCAACGATTACTATAGAGTAGTAGAACGCAAATAAAAGAACGATACTGATATTACTGATGAATGAGTTTGTATGACTTTTTTTATTTCTTTCGTTTTTATCATAGTAATACTAAATTTAATTTTCGATAGGGATGCAAGTTATGGTTGTCTAGGATTTGTAGTCATTATTCTAATTGGTGTAATGGTTATAAGTTGTAGCCAAAAAAAAGCACAGGAAAGGCACGAGGAATGGCGAGATGAAGTATACATGGATGGAGTAACTAATGGAGAGTACGCCGATTGTGTAGCCAAAGAAAAGAGAATTAGAGCACATTTATATTGTGATCCATAACGTTATTGAGCAGGCTAAAGCTTGAGCTTACTTTCAGTTGAAACTTCAAATGTTTAACAGACTCTAGTAATTAAGAGTTTTCTGGTAACCATAACCTTTGTCATCAAACATACGAATTACAGGTTTTTATTTTTTTAGGCTCCCTGTAAGGGCAAGGGCAAAATAACGATTCTAACTGTTCCTATAAACCCTGCTTATTAGGTAAGTTCAGCTATATTCACATAAAAGTAATTGTGATAGATATTAACCCAAAAAAAGACACGCCAAGCGTGTCTTTTCTAGTTACAGCAGGATAAGCAAATTAGCTATTAATGCTCACGCGTATTGCTAAAAGTCACTTCAGGATAGCGCTCTTGCATCAGTTGTAGATTGACTCTAGACGGTGCTAGATAAGTTAAATAACCACCGCCATCAAGCGATAACTGGTCATGGGCTTTTTTCTTAAATTTTGCTAAGGCTACTTCATCATCACAATGAATCCAGCGCACGGTGGCAATCGATACAGGTTCAAAGGTACACTGAACTTTATATTCTTCTTTTAAGCGATGGGCAACTACTTCAAACTGAAGCACCCCAACCGCGCCTAGCACTAAATCATTATTAATCTGCGGCATAAAGACCTGTGTTGCGCCCTCTTCACTTAGCTGCTGTAGACCTTTTTGCAGTGCTTTAGACTTAAGTGGATCACGTAAGACTACCCGACGAAATAATTCAGGAGCAAAATGTGGAATACCCGTAAAATTGAGCATCTCGCCTTCGGTAAAGCTATCACCAATGGAGATAGTGCCGTGATTATGTAGACCGATAATATCACCTGGATAAGCTTCTTCTAACGCTTCACGATCACCCGCTAAAAAGGTTAGCGCATCAGCAATACGCACGTCTTTACCCAGACGCACATGCTTCATTTTCATGCCTTTTTCGTATTTGCCAGAGCAGACACGCATAAAGGCAATACGGTCACGATGGCGCGGATCCATATTGGCCTGAATTTTGAACACAAAGCCACTAAATTCCGTCTCAGTCGCCGCAACTTCACGTTCTTCTGTTGGATGCGCTTTGGGCGGCGGGGCGTACTTGACTAGCGTATCGAGCACCATGTTGACGCCAAAGTTACCTAGCGCTGTACCGAATAACACAGGCGTCATCTCACCTGCCAAAAACTCTTCGACTGTAAAGTCCTCAAGCGCCATCTGTACTAGCTCTAGCGACTCCTCAAACGAGGCAAACATCAGTGCACCTAAGCGCTCACGGATGTCAGGATAGTCATAACCGTCACGAGTTTCGATCGCTACAATTTCGGTACCGTGACCTTTTTGATAAAGATAGGTTTTGTTTTCGGTCAAATGATACACCCCAACGAAATCCTGCCCCATACCGATAGGCCAAGTCAGCGGAATGCATTTGATCTTAAGTACCGCTTCGATTTCACTGAGCAATTCTAATGGCTCACGAATCTGCCGATCGAGCTTATTGACAAAAGAGATAATCGGCGTATCACGCATCCGACACACTTCCATCAGTTTGATGGTACGCTCTTCGACGCCTTTTGCGCCATCGACCATCATTAGCGCACTGTCGACAGCGGTGAGAGTACGATAGGTATCTTCACTGAAATCAGCATGACCTGGGGTGTCGAGCAGATTGACGATGCTGTCGCTATAAGGGAATTGCATAACCGAGGTGGTGATAGAGATACCGCGCTCTTGCTCCATGCTCATCCAGTCGGAGGTGGCATGGCGATCGGTTTTACGGCCTTTGACCTCACCTGCTTTTTGAATGGCTTGACCCCACAATAATAGCTTTTCGGTCATCGTGGTTTTACCCGCATCAGGATGCGAGATAATGGCAAAGGTGCGGCGTTTGGCGACTTCTTTATTTAGAGTTTTTGAATCTACGCTCATAGTTTTTAGCTTCGATAATAATAATTTAGGGTATGCTTCGTATAAATAATTATATAAACATAATAGTGCGCGTATTGTAGCTGATTTCGCTGCAAGGTGCAGAACTCACGCAAAAAAACACTCCCTATTAAAAATAGAAAGTGTTCATGGTTTTTACTATTAATAGGCTGTTCTGATTTCTCTTTCTAAAAAGTCTGCTGCTGTATCGTTAACTAAAGTGCAATCAATTACACCACGAAAACTATCTTCATTAGGACTCGTTTTATCTTTGGCTACAAAATCGGCATCAAATATATTCCGCTCAAACTCAGTCCCATAGTAGTTGTATTCGATGCGCTGATTAGTAGTAAAAAACTTCACTTGTGCAGCGCGATCGTTATTATTTACACCAATATTTACTATGTCTGTACGCGATGATTGATTGCTGCCAAAGCGCTTTTCATTCGCCTCAATCCAATCATTAAGGGTTGAATAGCCTGTTTTATTTTTATCGTTAAAGACAAAAAACGAGAGATCACTGTCAGTCACAGGGACATAGCACACCGAGCCACTAGGAAAGCTAATATTACTAGGAATATTGCTATAGTTATTTAGGTCCGTTTTGATGCCGCGATCATCAATAGGACGATTACCCTTCTGATAACTACTTGCATCTTTGTTTGATAAATCGAGCGTTCGATAAGTAACCTGATAGTCAAAACGCTCATTGCTATTTTTAGCATAAATAGGTCGCGTGACTGTCCGATTATTGACCTCAATGTAGCGATCTTCGAGCGTACCTTCGAAGTTATTGGCTAACACCGTTGAGACAGATAAGTTATTGATACTTGCAAGATCAAAACTGCCTATAATGCTAGTCACATCAATATCGCGCTCGCCATCGCTGTACTCAGTTTCAATACGCGCAATATTATTATTTACGCGCTCAAAACTATTGATTTCAAGCTCATTATTACTAGAGCCAAAAATAGCATCCTCGCCCTCGCCGCAACCGATCAAAGCCGTTGCTAGCGCAGTCAACACAAAGGGTATCAATAATTTATTATTCATCACAAAACATCCTATTTAAAATATCTTATTCTTTTATAGATACTGATATAGATACTGATATAGATACTGATTTTACCTTACTAGGTCTAAGGTTTATATAGACAGCTTGTACTTATGATATCTTCCGTCCTAATTGATTCAAAGCCAATGCGACACTTACAAATCACTAGCATAGATTTACTCCGCTTATATAAAGTCAGCACCAAGATTTGTTATGCTGACTGAGTCATTTAATTATTCATTCATTAATATATTTACGTTCATCCAAAAAAGGACATTTTATGAAATCATTATATTCAACCAAAGCTACCGTTACTGGCGGTCGTACAGGTAATGCTTCACTAAGCGACAGTGATTTAACAGTAAAAATGGCACCTCCAGGCGGTAATGTAGAGGGTAACAATCCCGAGCAATTATTAGCGATGGGTTATGCCGCTTGTTTTGACAGTGCCTTAGGTGTGGTCAAAAAGATGGAAAGCGCAAGTTTTGGTTCGACCACAGAGACTACCGTTGACTTGATGCAAGGCGGCGATCATGAGTACAAACTAGCAGTAAAAATCCATGTGACTGCCGACAGTACTGATATCTCGAGCGATGACTTCCAAAAGCTAGTCGAAAAAGCTAACGATGTCTGTCCTTATTCAAAAGCCACTAAAGGCAATATCGACATCGAAGTGACTTCTGAGGTCAAGTAACAAGACAGTTCTACAATTATAGTGTCACAATTGCTATTATAATTATGAGAATCCAGTCAGCACTGGGTTCTTTTTTTATGTCTGTATCCTTTAGCTAGTCTATTCAATATAAACTATATAGTGAGACTGGTATAAATTTTGCGTAGCATCGAGCTGCGCAGGCACAGCAAGCAAGTAAAAACTATATCAGTCTCACGCTCTAACTATGAAAATCTTGTTTAGTATTGACTATCATATCGAATTAACGACGCGTACACATCGTAACGCACAAGCCGTTCGGCAAGCACTTATTTTATCGTTATAATAGAAGTAATTTTTGCCCATATTGCTCTTACATAAACCAGATTTTTGCCTAAACTATAAGTGACCTTTTATGAGTGACCCTATTAAAGACAGTGACCATAACTCACACTCACCTGTTGATCCGAATACTTTGCCAAGCTTTGCGACGATGCCCAATGTGGCGACTATGGATACCAGTCAAGTGGATAAAGACAAGCCGCCATTTATCTTAGTCGACGGCTCTTATTATCTATTTCGTACCTTTCACGCGCTGCCTGAAATGACTACCACTCAAGGCCAGCATACCAATGCTATTCGCGGTACTCTAAACGCTTTGCTAAAGCTGATGCGCCGCTATCACCCGACTCATATGGCCGTGACTTTTGATACTAAGTCTCCTACTTTTCGTCATCAATTATCGACAGATTATAAGGCAGCGCGTCCGCCGATGGATATCGAGCTGGTGCAGCAGATCCCTTTTATTCATCGCTTAGTGACGGCTTTAGGTATTCCGCTACTCCGTATTGAAGGCGCTGAGGCCGATGATATTATCGGTACTCTCGCCCATCGCGCGGTGTTCGAGGGCCATCACGTTGTCATCTCGACAGGTGATAAAGACATGATGCAGCTGGTCAATGACGCGGTGATACTCGAAGATAGCTTTACCGGTAAGATCACCGATACTCAAGGGGTGATAGATAAGCTGGGTATCGAACCTAAGCAAATGATCGACTATCTAACCCTGATGGGTGACTCCTCTGATGGTATCAAAGGCGTGCCTGGTATCGGTAAAAAGACCGCTAAAGACTTGCTCAATGAGTATGGCGATATCGATAACATGCTCAAAAACATCGGCTATATAAAAGGGCGCGGTGCAAAAGGCTTAATCGAACACGCGGATGAGATTCCACTTAACGCGCAGCTGGCAACTATCGTGACGGACTTGGATATTGGGCAGGACTGGGAAGACCTGCGTATCAATACCGACCCGAGCGCTCATATCGACGAATTACGCGCTTTGTACACTGAGCTTGAGTTCAAAAACGAGCTGGCCTCGTTAGATCATCCCAACCACCCCGCCAATAATGGTGCGGGTAGTGTTGCCAATAGCCAAGCCAGCACTGAATCGCAAGCGCAAATCGCCAAAGCGATGCAATCGACTAAGATTGAAAATATTAAAAGTAGCAAATCTCAAGATAAAGCTTGGCACACCGTATTGGACATGCCAGCTTTTGATAGCTTAGTGGCACAATTAGCGGCCGCGACGCATTTCGTCATCGACACTGAGACTACGAGCATCTATTGGCGTCAAGCTGAAATCGTCGGCTTATCTTTTGCCCTACAAGCACACGAAGCTTATTATATCCCGTTGACCCATAGCTTAGAAGGTGATGAATTAATAGCTAAGCAGCTGGATCGTGATACGGTACTTGCGCGATTAAAGCCGATTTTGGAAAATGCCGATATCGGCAAGATCGGTCAACATCTAAAGTATGACGCGCATATCTTAAGTCATTATGATATTGATCTGATTGGTAGCATTCATAGCAATGCCGAGCATTCAAAAAACAACTGGGCGATGGATACTATGCTCGCCAGCTATGTCATCAATGCAGCTATTACCCGCCACGGTATGGATGATCTAGCGCGGCACTATCTGCAAACCCAAACCATCAGCTATGAAGACGTCGCTGGCAAAGGCGCGAAACAAGTGACCTTCGATCAAGTCGCCATTGATATCGCCAGCGACTACGCTTGTGAGGATGCCGATATTACTTATCAGCTATTTGACGTCTTTAATGAAAAGCTCATTGATGACGCTAATAACATTAAATTGCTACACGAGTTAGAGATTCCAGTCGCCCAAATCCTCTGCCAGATGGAGGCGCACGGCATTTTAATTAAGCGCCCCTTCTTAAACGAGCTATCCAAGCGTTTTGATGAAGAGATTATTGCACTTGAAGCGCAAGCTTATGAAGTCGCTGGCGAAGAATTTAATCTCGGTTCGCCCAAACAATTAGGCGAGATGTTATTTGATAAGCTCGGTGTCCCTGGTGGCAAAAAGACTAAATCGGGGCAGTACTCAACAGGTGAAGCCGTATTATCAAAGGTTGATCATCCGCTGGTTGATATCGTGCTGGAGTATCGTAGCTTATCTAAGCTTAAGAGCACCTATACCGATGCGCTAGATGCGGTTGCCGATAGTGAAACGGATCGCGTACATACTAGCTATCATCAAGCCTTAACGAGTACAGGTCGCTTGTCATCCACTGATCCTAACTTACAAAATATCCCTATCCGTACGGCGACAGGTCGTCTGATTCGTCAAGCTTTTATCGCGCCAGAAGGCCGTGTGCTATTAGCAGCGGATTATTCACAAATTGAGCTACGACTGATGGCGCATTTTTCAGGGGATGCCAACTTAACCCGTGCCTTTAATGAAGGACTAGATATTCATAGCGCAACCGCTGCTGAAGTATTAGGCAAAGCGGTAACTGAGGTCAGTGCAACCGAGCGCCGTAATGCAAAAGCCATTAACTTTGGTCTGCTCTACGGTATGAGCGCTTTTGGACTGGCTAAGCAGTTACAGATGAGTCGCGGTGAGGCACAAGACTATATCGATATGTATTTTGAGCGCTATCCTAGCGTCAAGCAATACATGATAGATACTCGCGCCAGCGCTCATGAGCGTGGCTATATTGAGACCATATTAGGCCGCAAACTCTACACCCCTGATATCACTCATAGCAATCAGATGGTACGCCGAGGCGCTGAACGCGCGGCTATCAACGCACCACTGCAAGGCTCAGCGGCTGATCTAATCAAGCTGGCGATGGTGGCGGTGGATAAAGTATTGCCTAAAGAGCAAGCCAAAATGCTACTGCAAGTCCATGATGAGCTAGTGTTCGAAGTTGATAGCGACAAAGTGGCTGAGATCAGTCAGTTGATCAAAGACGCGATGCAGAATGTATTGTCAGAGACCGCAAAAGATATGGGCTGGGAGGTAGACTTTGTCGTGCCGTTATTGGTTGAGACCGATAGTGGTGCTAATTGGGATGAGGCGCATTAAAAACAGTCGTATTAAAAATAGACGCGTCAGTAGAAAAAATCGTTCAATCTACAAGTTTCCATGCTAGCCAACGATTAAATCTAGTACTATAATATATCATTATCAAAACATCCTTTTTGCATAGGATATTTTGACCTTTAAAGTGAGCCTTCGGGTTCACTTTTTTGTTTTATAGCTTTATTTCTCATACTTTAGGAGCTAACTATCTTTATTGAAAGTGGCATCGTTGAAATTATTAGCATCTTTATCTTACTAGCCTGTTTGCTACGTTGTGCGCAATATATGGTAAAGAGCAGTATCAAACGCGGCCATCATTTTTGGCTTGCCTCAGTATTGGTGTTCTTTACTGTTATTCGGCGTGAATTGAACTATCTACCCGACTTACTTATTGCGCCAGACTTTTCCTTATTAGGATATGTTTACGACTGGTGGGAAGACTTAGTCCTTACTATTATTTATATCATTACTATTGGCCTGTTAATTTATTCATGGCGTTATTGCTGGGCACTATTGAAGCACACCGCTGTAGCCTTATATATAGCAGTAGCCGTATTAGCACTGTTTCAATATATGGGAGAGCATGCCATTGTCTTCCCTACTACTTTTGGCATGATAGTTGAGGAGCTGTCTGAGTTGATTATCTACAGTATTGCTCTAGTTTATTTGTGGCACCTCAAATTAGCTGGCTTTGAAGGACAATCAACGAGTAAACTGCGCTTTGAGGTGGCAAATCAATGATAGCTAGTCGTTTGCTTAGTTATATTCAGTGGCAGTTTGCTATACTAAAGTAATGGTTGAAGACAACTAACTTTTTATTAATTACTATTGAGTAAACTACTATGAACATTCTAATCACAGGTGCATCACGCGGTATCGGTCTAGCAACTGCCAAACGTCTAGCTGCCAAAGGGCATAGCGTCGGTCTATTCGATATCGATACTGCTGAGCTAAAACGCGTCGTTACCGACAAAGCCTTTAAAAAAGCCAATAAAAAACAGCGTATTATCACAGGTAATCTAGATGTGACTAAGCCTGAAGATTGGGATAAAGCGATTGAGCAAATGACCGATAACTTCGGTGGTATCGATACGCTTATTAATAATGCTGGCGTACTGGTCAGTGGCGTATTGCCGACGACTGATTTGGACAAGCAACTATCATTAATCGATATTAACTGTAAAGGCGTGTTGATCGGCTGTCATAAGCTAGCGCCGCATTTAGCAGAGAGTAAAGAAGGTAAAATCATTAATCTATCTTCTGCTTCTGCTATTTATGGGCAGTCAGAAGTTGCGCCTTATGCGGCCAGTAAGTTCTTTGTACGTGGTCTGACCGAAGGGCTAAACATCGAATATAGCGAGATGGGCGTTAAGGTTATCGATGTCATGCCGTTATGGGTCAAGTCTGATATGACCAAAGACATCACCGTCACTAGTATTGACCGTTTAGGCATCAATCTAACCGTTGATGATGTCGCCAAAAAGCTCGCTAAGCTAAGCACTTGCCCTAACCGTAAACTGACTGCTACTCACTACCCTATTGGCTTGCCAGCGAAAGTATTGCAAAAGGCCTCACAAGTAGCACCCGATCCAATCATGCGCTTTGTAAATAGTAGAATCGGTACTAAGTAGATTATCTAGCAGATACTATTAATGATTATAATCTTGAACAAACAAAACGGCTATCAAATATTGGTAGCCGTTTTGCTTTTTAGGTTTACTTCTTAAAAGCATCGTTAAATTTGTCATTAAAAATAATAGCTGCCTTACATTTTTTGCACATCTTTTCACAGCTTACTACTAGCGGTGAGCGGCATATCCTTGCACACTAGTAAACGGATAATTACTAATATCAAATAAGAACTAAGGAATAAATTATGGATAATTCAAAACAGCCACTACCTGATGAGATGAATGAAATTGCTAGTCACAAGAGCACCGATATGGATCGCGATGATCAGCTGGTCGATCTAGACAATGACATGCTGCACACTATCAATGATGACGAGGTGATTGATAACAGCGCAGGGTTTGACAACTCACAAGCAGGCAGCGGCGCTACTCAAGGTCTCACACCAATGCACCGTCAAAATATAGACGAATCGACTATCGACAATGTCTTGGTACAAGATAATCTAGATGATAGCGACTATCCTGATATTGTCGATATCGCCGATAGAGAAGCCGCTGAACATAGCAATAATGATAATGATCTATAGATAAGTTTTTAACTTAAAGCCGTTATTTTAAATAAAAAGCACGCCCAACTTTATTGAGCGTGCTTTTTGTGATTTATGACCTATTACTTTTTATAATTTAACTAAAGCCGTTATACCCAACCGTCCAGCGTGCCCGCCCAGCCTTTCACTAGGGGCGCACTCATCGCCTCTAATAGATCGATATGCGCCTCATCGAAGTTAAGGGCAGGAATGTAATGATACTCCTCACCGCCCGCCTCTAAAAAGTTCTCACGGTTCTCAATCGCTAATTCTTCTAGAGTCTCAAGACAATCGGCTGAGAATGCTGGGCTAAGAATCTGTACCGACTTCACTCCTGACTTCGCCCATTCATCTAGCACGACATCAGTATAAGGCTTGACCCATTCTTGCTTACCAAAGCGTGATTGGAAACTGATAATCCATTCATCATCAGAGAGTCCTAGCTCATGAGCAACCTGCGCGGCAGTACATTTGCAACGGCGCGGATAAGGATCGCCTTTATCCATATACGGCTGCGGAATACCATGGAAGCTAAACATCAACTTTTCAGGCTTACCATGCTCAGCTTGAAAGCGACGAATGCTATCGGCTAAAGCTTTGATATAAAGCGGATGGGCAAAGTAGTCTTTGACTATAGTAATATTGGGCAAGTTACGCTGTTTGAGTGACCATTTGGTGATCGCATCGTAGACCGCACCTGTTGAGGTCGCTGAATACTGCGGAAATACGGGCAACATCACAAAATGATC
Source organism: Psychrobacter sp. M13 (assembly GCF_030718935.1). NCBI lineage: Bacteria > Pseudomonadati > Pseudomonadota > Gammaproteobacteria > Moraxellales > Moraxellaceae > Psychrobacter > Psychrobacter sp. M13. The sequence continues at coordinate 551,876 of NZ_CP132194.1, read as the reverse complement.
GACACCCTCAAGACGCAATTTATCCATAACATCAGGTAAGCCTGGATTACCATAGCTCATCGCTGCATGAGTAGTCACTCGAAAAGGAGCGACAGTATCGACCAAACGCGATTCAAGCTTCTCTACTTGCGTATTCAAAATATTACGCATCGGTGAGTCCCCATCCCAAATACTGGCATAAGCTTCGGCCACGCGCTTTGGTCGGCTCGGCAATACAAATAAGTTTAGGATAATCGCCCACAAAAACTTAGGAATTTCGATGACTCTAGGGTCTGACAAAAACTGCTTTAAGTAGCGTCTAACCGCAGGAGCAGTCGGCTCATCAGGCGTCCCTAGATTGATCAATAACACAGCAATACGCGGGGGTAGTTCAGGTTTCATAGCGGTATATCTTGTAATGAGTTAAAGGGTCTGTTGAACATTCACAAATGAGCACTGCTGATAGCTAAAATTGGTCTAGTCTAAATGAAAATCGCAGGTAATGCAGATGCCTTGGCTAGATTTTTACAACGAATAGAGCAGTTTTAGCATCAGCTCGTAGAGACAGGACTCTTTTTTGCCGATTCGTCATTAAAAAGATCCGCTTAGAATAACTAAACTAGATATTTTTAATCTAGAATCGCCTAAAAAATAGTCTCTGTCAGTGCCACGGTTGAATGTTCAATAGACCCTATAGAATATAAGAGTAAAACAGACCCGACAATAATAGCAAAAAGGTATTCCCCATAGCATGGTAAAATAGCTGCAAGTCATAGCGGATAGTTTAGCATTTTATGGCACGGATAAACGCCAAATAATAGCGACTATACAATTCGATACGCAATAGCGGTCTAATCTTTGAGAATCAGCCGCTAGCATGGTTGTACTCATAACCGCATCGCCCTACAATAGCTATACTTGCTCTTTTGATCGCAATTGCATTGCCGCACTGCCATATTATCAAATAGCACCACATCACTATTAACTGTCGTCTGCGAGGTAGCTTTGATAGCCCGTCCTAATCTTGTTAATGAGTCCAAGCCCAATGATCGCTCTACTGACTATCCTGAGTTTTTTGCAGGTATGCAAGGCTCAGTCGGTATAGTGACTCCGCAGACCCTACACTTCGCTGAGCCACTCACCTTAGAGTGCAATCGCACCTTGCCTTATTTTGACTTGGTCTATGAAACCTATGGCGTCCTCAATGAGGATAAGTCCAACGCAGTTTTGATTTGTCATGCCCTATCTAGCAATCATCATGCGGCAGGGGTGCATAGCCCTGATGATAAAAAAAGCGGCTGGTGGGACAATATGATTGGCCCTGGCAAAGCTATCGATACTGACAAGTTTTTTGTGCTATGTGTCAATAATATCGGTAGTTGCTTTGGCTCAACGGGTCCAACTTCGATCAACCCTGACAGTATTCATGGTGATAACGCTAATAACAATGACGTCAATAATAATAAGAATAACGCTCAGGTCTATGGCCCCGACTTCCCACTGATCACCATAAAGGACTGGGTCAAGACCCAAGCGATGCTCTCGGATCGCTTGCAAATCGACTGCTGGCATGCCATCGTTGGCGGATCTATGGGTGGCATGCAAGCGCTACAGTGGTCTGTCGACTATCCTGAACGTCTCAAGCGCTGCGTGGTGATTGCTAGTACGCCTAAGCTATCGGCACAGAATATCGGCTTTAATGAGGTCGCTCGCCAGTCGATACTCTCAGACCCTGACTTTAAAGACGGCCACTATCTACAAGCGGGTACTTACCCGCGGCGCGGACTTATCTTGGCGCGCATGGTCGGACATATCACTTATCTGACTGAAGACGCGATGAAAGCTAAATTCGGTCGTGACCTCAAAGCGGGCAAATTCACTTACGGCTACGATGTCGAGTTTCAGGTAGAGAGCTATCTGCGTTATCAAGGCGAGCGCTTTAGCGAAAACTTCGATGCCAATACCTACCTATTGATGACCAAAGCGCTCGATTATTTTGACCCGACTCGTGGACGGGTCAGAAGAGCCACAGCGCCAGTAGCAGAGCCGTCGCTGAAAACGACTATAGAAGAGGACACGCTCGATAGCGCTGACGTTTATCAAGAACATCAGCATGAGCACGATGATCTAAAAGTTGCCCTTGCCCATACCCAATGCCAGTATCTCGTTGTGTCGTTCACTAGTGATTGGCGCTTTGCTCCTGAGCGCTCGCAGGAGATCGTCAATGCGCTGATGGCGACAGGTAAACCCGTCAGTTATGTCGATATCGACGCGCCACACGGTCACGATTCATTCCTTTTTGATATTCCGCGCTATATGGATGCTGTTAAAGGATTTTTGACAGCGCCTTTTATTACGACACCGTCTAACACTGATGCTAATAGCAATGAATACGATGCGCAAAATACAGCCACTATAGGAGCGCGTACATGAGAATGGATCATCAATTAGCTGAGCGCTGGATTGCACCGCGCTCGCATGTATTAGACTTGGGCTGCGGTAATGGCGAGCTACTCGCACACTTACAACATAAGCTGAGCGTTAGCGGTTATGGTCTTGAGATTGACGAAGAAAAAATCAACGAAGCGATCGCCAAAGGCCTATCTATCGTTGAGCAAGATCTTAATGACGGCTTAGCACGCTTCGCTGACAATAGCTTTGATACCGTGGTTATGGCACGAGCCCTACAAGCGGTCAAAGCGCCTGATACCCTGCTACTTGATATGCTACGGGTTGGGCGCGAAGCCATTATCACCTTTCCTAACTTTGCTCATTGGCAAAACCGTATTCATTTGGGACTCAAGGGCATGATGCCTGTCTCAGAGGCGCTGCCCTATGAGTGGTATGACACCCCTAACATTCATCTTTGTACTTTTAAGGACTTTGAGCAGCTATGTGCTCAGCATGATATTCATATTATCAACCGCTTTGCAGTCAGTGATTCGGATAAAGGCCATTCGCCACTTATGAGTGCACTTATTCGTCAAGCGCCAAACTTACTTGCCGATGTGGCTATCTATAGAGTCACTAAACGCTGATATAAAATTTTGTTTGTAGGGCGAAACACCTTGTCTATTTTATGGCCATAGCCTTGATATTTTGTAACCAATTGATTTTATTGAGTACTAATACTCTAAAACGAGCTTGATGTACATAATTAGTATTTGAGTTTGGTAACTTTGGGTGTTAAGCTAGTTAATTATTGTCAACAACCTCATATTGACTGCTACTTATTTTTTTACGACTAGTTCGTTTTTTAGCGACTACTACTAGTCCACTCATAAAATGATAAGTCCAAATTATAAAGAGTAATCAGTTATCACCATATCTATTTATGGTATAGCTTTATTTTTTTCTGATTTTAATTTATGACTCACTTTCGGAGCCGCTATGAAACTATTAAAAGCCGCCTTGTTCACTGCTCTATTCTCTTGTGCAGGTCTTGCTAATGCTGAACTAATCTCAAACGTACCGCTTGATACTTCACGTTTTGAGCTGATGAGCATGGCCGATCTCTCTGCTCGTGCCGCACAAGGTAACGATCATGCGCAGTTTTATTTAGCCAAGCGTCTACAAAAAGGTGAAGGCATAGCACAAAACACCCAGCAAGCGATTCAATGGTATACGCGCGCGGCCGAACAAGGCGTTGCTCCTGCTCAGCTTAATCTAGCGATTATGTATCTACGCGGTGAAGGGGTACAGCCTAATCTACAACAAGCCAAAGTATGGTTAGAAAAAGCCGCTATGCGTGGCGATAACCGTGCCAGCTATACGCTAGCCTTACTCGATGAGAAGCAAAAGAATTTAGTTGATGCCTATAAATGGTATGATTTAGCGGCTCGTGATGGAATGCTTGATGAGAAGGTACGTACTAAAGCCCGTGGCAAAATCGGTCAATTAGCTTTGAACCTTTCAAGCTCAGATATCGCTAGTGCTCGCAGCAAAGCCGATACTTGGTTTCAAAGTAAATAAATAGCTAAGCAAGTCTTTAATAGTTTAGAGCATAAAAAATCCAGCCTTTGCGCTGGATTTTTTGTTTGTGGGGTTTTAACAGTTGATTAGCTTTTGTAGGGTGAGTTTGACTTTGTGAACAACATAAAAGCAAATTAACTGGCTTCGATAATGGCAATCTCATCGTCAGTTAACTCGTATAGTTTATAGACCATTTGGTCTATCTCACTATCGGTAGTTTCTATCTGTAGCATGAGCTGTTGGGCTTTGCTATGTTCGGCTAAAAAGTACTCTTCCCATTCGGCCTCATCACTCAAGCCCATTTTTATTTTCTTTTTTGCCAGCTCTTTGATAAATTCTGCATAAGTTAGCTCATACCAGTTTTCTAACTTTTTACTTAGCTTATCTATCTCAAATTTACGCTGCAGAGTACGAATAAATTTACTGGTTAGCGTTTGCAACTGCTCATTTAGCGATAACATAAGATCGGCTTTTTCAGCTAGATTCTTGTCTAAAGTTACACTAGGTATTGGCAATACTTTGATTTCTCCAGATTTAATCTTAGGGAACAAAGTATCAAACTCGTTATTCTGATTTCTATAGTACCAAAAAATTAATTTAGAGTTCAGAATACACTCTAAAGAACGAAAGTTTTCTAAATCATCCGATTTTGGTTTAATAATATAAGCCGATTGATCGACAATATAATCATCTTCTGTATACGCACAATATAAATTTTCTTTCCCTGGAATTTGTCTTATAAATATTCTAGGCCCTGTAAAAAACTTAGGATTTCTAGGTTCTGCCAACCATGAGCCGTATGAGACATATTCATTTTCCCATTTTAAAATAAATGGAAAAACATGCTTACCTCGTACTTCTTTTACGAAAGTATCGTCTTTCTTCATATCAGAGTTAAAAACTCTATCTTCCTTCATTGAAATATTTTGGGGTGGCTTGCCCTTTCCAACCTGATACTCTTTGATTCCGCCCATCACATCAACGAAACCATTTAATTCATCTGAGTTATCACGAACCTTTTGGAAGATACTTAACTGTTCTGGCGAAAGGGTTACCGTAAAATTATAGCCTTCATTTTCATAAAAAGAGTTTTGATCAAAAAAGTTTTTAAAAACTATTTCACGATTGGCAAGTCGATAAAACTGACTGACCTCTTTTTCAGTATCGGATATGTAAATCAAGACATCAACAGACGCATCGCTAAACACTGAATCGCCGCATTCAATAATTTTACTAAAATGGACATTATCTAATAAAAACTTTCTTAACATCATAGAATTTTTATTAGCTAAAAATGCATTTGGTAGAATGAATGAAACAGTACCTTTTGAGTTTCTTATTTCCTCAGCTTTTTCAATAAACAAATGATACAAATCAAACTGATTTTCAGCACCTTTGAATCTATCTAAAAGCCACATAATTTCTTTCTCTGATTGAAATCTTGGTCGTACATAAGGCGGATTACCAATAACGACATCAAATCCACCTTTAGCAAAGACTTGTGGGAAGGCCGTTTGCCAATTGAATGCTTTATCTCCTGCGACCTCTATATCATCAATCAGTGAATTGCCACATTGGATATTATCATTTAGATTATTGAGCTTACGTCTAGGCTGCGCGGTACGTAGCCATAATGACAGCTTGGCAATCTCAACGCTCTCCTCATTAATATCAACGCCAAATAGATTATTCTCAAGAATACTGTTTTCGATATCAGGAAATATCATACTATCGCCGTACAGCTTGGCGTGTAGCTCATCGATATAACTGTGCTCAGCGATTAAGAAATTCAGCGCCTCATTTAAGAACGCCCCACTGCCGCAGGCAGGATCACACACCGTAATTTGTAATAGCCAGTTGCGATAGCTCTCAAGAGCTGAGTCTTGAGATTGCAGCGTCTCTTTAGCTTTACCAGTCAGCTTTTTGGGCTTAATAAAATCCTCATCAATAATAGCCAACTCAGACTTTTTATCTGCACATAACTTACCAATCGTGTTTTCGACAATATATTTGGTGATGTATTTGGGCGTATAAAACACCCCATCTTTTTTGCGCTTAGTCTGCGACTTATCGACCACCTCGCCTGCCAGCTGCGCCTTGACCTCATCCAGCTCCGATAGTGAATTCTCAAAGATATGGCCTAAAATATTGACATCAACCTCACTGGCAAAGTCGTATTCAGACAAAATGAGAATATGAGTGCGTAGTAGCTCATCACTAATCACCATGCTATCGAGCAACGTATCAGGACGGAATAGCCCACCATTATAGGCAAATATCTCGCTATGCTCGTCTTTATGCCCTTGATCCAAATAGCCAAAATAGGCTTTGACCCTATCGTACAAAGGCACTGTCATTTTTAGCGCTTTGAGCTGCTGCCACTCATTAATCATACCTTTGGCAAAGTTAGCAGGGAGTAGATGACTGTCCTCAGCGAAGAAAATAAATAGCAATCTATCCAGTAGCTTTTGTGACTTTTGAAATAATAGTAATGCATCGATATCAGCATTATTAGCGGTTAAGTCAGCGAATAGCTCACGCTTGAATACTGAGTAATCCTTGTACAGCTGCTTGGTGATCGCCTCCTCTTGTGATATCGACTCCGACTTAATCTTAGCTGGCAAATCCGCTATCATGCTGGTCTGACGTAATAGTAAATACAATAGCGCAAACCTATCTTGCGTCATCGCAAATAGATCAAACTCTTCATACTCAACGGCATTATCGATATACAGCCGTAGCTTTTGGAAGTTAGACGTAATGACATAACGACATTTTGGCTGGTTATTCTTATAACCAAACGCTTGCGCCTCGATTTTTCCCATATCGGTAGTATTCATGCCTTTTAGCTCAATGACTCCGATAGCATCGCCATCTTTGAGTATCGCCCCATCGGCCTTTTTACTACTGGTTTGATTTTTAAACTCAGTGGTCAGGTCATAATTAGGATTAGGATTGAGCGTATAGTCAAAGACATCAACGAACAGATCACGCAAAAAGCCTTCTTGATATTGCTCCTCTTTACTTAAGCGAATATTGTCTTGCTTGATCGGATCCAAAAAGCAATCAGCGTAACTTTGCCATGCTTTACTCAGTAGCTGAGCATCTAGTTCTTTGACATATCTATTGACTACTACTGACTGAAACAGAGACATACGAGCGCCTTAAAGTAAATTCGGTAAACCGCAAAGTGAAACAAGAGTGTCGTGCAAGAGAGAATAAAACTAGCCTGCATGAGTTTACTATAATCGAGCGCTAACAGGGAAGAGATGGCCATTAATGATTGCTTAATAACTTGTAGAACAAATATCAATAACCTCCCAAAATCCAGCCAAAATTTGCTACACTACGCCCGCATTTATCAATTCCACAATCTGATAGATGCTATCACTTTTTTTAATAAAAATTTAATCCATCATTGCACTAGGTTTACGACTTAGCCAGCAGGAGAATCATATGAGCACTACCCTAAACAACACCCCTGATAATTCTAAAAAAGCCCCTAAATACGATAGCGAAGTAAATAATATCGTCGTCGCCGCGCTTTATAAGTTCACTCGCTTTACTGACTTCGAGAATTATCGCCAGCCTATTTTAGATATGATGTTAGATAATGACGTCAAAGGCACCTTGCTCATCGCAAGCGAAGGCATTAACGGCACGATATCAGGCAGTCGTCAGGGCATCGATAATGTCTTAGAATACTTACGTAGCATCGACGCTATCGGTAGCTTTACTTTTAAAGAGTCTTATACCAGCGAGCAGCCGTTTTATCGCACCAAGGTCAAACTCAAAAAAGAAATCGTTACCATGGGCGTAGAAGATATCGATCCATTACAGTCCGTCGGCCGCTACGTCAAGCCTAAAGATTGGAACGCGCTGATATCTGACCCTGACGTTGTCTTAATCGACACTCGTAACGATTATGAAGTGCAAATCGGTACTTTTCAAAATGCGCTAAACCCCAATACTGAGACTTTTCGTGATTTCCCAGAATACGTCGCTAAAGAGATGGATCCTGCTAAACATAAAAAAGTCGCGATGTTCTGCACGGGCGGTATCCGCTGTGAGAAATCGACCGCTTATATGCGTCAACAAGGCTTTGATGAGGTCTATCACTTAGAAGGCGGTATCTTAAAATATCTGGAAGAAGTGCCGCAAGATCAGTCGATGTGGCAAGGCGACTGCTTTGTGTTTGATAACCGCGTCTCGGTCAATCATAATCTTGAAAAGGGCGATTATGAGCAGTGTTTTGCTTGCCGTATGCCGATCACCGCAGCTGATATGCAATCTAGCGCTTATATCAAAGGCGAATCTTGCCCGCATTGTATCGATAAGGCTACTGACGAGCAAAAAGTACGCTTTCGTGAGCGTGAACATCAGATGCAATTGGCATTAAAGCGCGGAGAAGTCCATATCGGTAGCGATGTAATTGACGTTATAGAAAAGCGCAAGGCAGCTAAGATTGAAGCTCGCCGTAAAGCTGACGCGGCGAATAAAGCCAAATAGTTTTCGCTTAAAACATAGGCAAAAGAGTCGCGTAGGGTGCTCTCCATCGCACCATCTATGATTTACAACTTCATTAATGGTGCTTAAAAAGCACCCTACGACAAAACATCATTTTAATTAAGTCGTTAAGTTTTCCATAAAAAAGAGAGGCGCTATAAATAATAGCGCCTCTCTTTTTTTATATCTCTTCTATGAGGACTATGAATCTAGTCCGCTCACGATTTAGCTACCACGGTAAGTGCTAAATCCATAAGCAGATAAAGTAATAGGTACATGATAATGATTGTCGTCATCGATGTTGAAGTTCACTTCGACATAAGGATAAAAAGACTCTAAACCTTTATTTCGAAAGTACGGTGAAGTCTCAAAAATTAATTTATAAGTACCATCGTGGTCAGCATTATCTGCATTCGATAAAAAAGTACCGATACGGCCATTACTATCCGTTTTTTGCTCGTTAAGCAGTTTCCACTCACCGTTTTCTTGCATCATCAATTTTACATTAACATCTGGCGCAGGCATACCCGTGCTTATGTCTAAAATGTGGCTTGATAACTGATAATCGTCTTGACTAGCGGCTTGGCTGGCAGTTGCAGTCATAGCTAATACGCCACCCAAAGCAGCAGCTTTTAATATATTCATTTTCATAAAAATCCTATTAATCGTTCAAATTATTTTATTATTGATCACTTATTGTTCTAACGCTAATTTCTGATACTAATTTTTTTGAAATTAACTTTGTGAAGCTCATAAAAATAGTAAACACTAGAGCTCATCAGTTGTGTAGTATAAGTTGTCAAAATTAATTCATCGTCAAGAAAATGTTAATTAATATAATAATGAGTAAGCTAATCTTAATCTCTGAGAAACATAAGCTATAGCATAAAAAATGGCAGACAATCTCATAGATTATCTGCCATTAGTTAAAAGTGCATTAACTTTAGAACAAGATACGTACGCGAATGGTTTCTTCAACGTCTTTTAATTGATCAAGCGCGGCATCAGAGTCTTGATAATCGACATCCATGATCAGATAACCGACATCGCCTTCAGTCATGAGGCTTTGCGCTAAGATATTGATATGCGCTTCGGCGAACAGACGGTTGATTTGTGACAACACACCTGGGACGTTTTTGTGGATATGTAATAGACGATGAGTGCCTTCTTTGAACGGAATAGAAACCTCTGGGAAGTTCACTGCTGTTACCGTATCACCTTTGTCTGAATAGCTGACAAACTTCTCAGCGACTTCAAGGCCGATATTCGCCTGTGCTTCTTGCGTTGAGCCACCGATATGCGGCGTCAAGATCACGTTATCGAACTTACGCAGTGGCGATTCAAACTCTTGATCCGCAGACTTTGGCTCTTTTGGGAACACATCGATTGCCGCGCCCAATATCTTGCCAGATTCTAATGCCGCTGCCAAATCATCAATCTCAACACAAGTACCGCGAGCAGCATTAATAAAATGACTACCGTCTTTCATCTGCGCAAATTGCTTAGCGCCCATCATATAGCGTGTGCTTGGTAGATCAGGCACATGCAAGGTAACGATATCCGCCTTGCCTAATAATTCCTCCAAGCTGGCTACTTGCTCAGCATTACCGAGTGGCAGTTTGGTCACCACATCTTGGTAGATAACTTTCATACCGAAGCTCTCTGCCAGTACAGACAGCTGCGAGCCGATAGAACCATAACCGACGATACCGATAGTCTTGCCGCGCACTTCATGCGAATTAGTAGCTGACTTACCCCAGCCGCCGCGATGGACGGTCGCATTCTTTTCAGGTATGCCACGATAGAGCATAATAGCTTCAGCTAATACCAATTCTGCAACTGAGCGGGTGTTAGAGTATGGCGCGTTAAAGACAGGAATACCTAGCTCGCGAGCCGCTTCCAAGTCAACTTGGTTCGTACCGATACAAAAGCAACCAATACCGATAAGCTTTTCGGCATGCTCAAGTACTTCACGAGTTAACTGAGTACGCGAACGAATACCAACAAAATGGGCGTCTTTTATTTTTTCGATCAGCTCATCTTGATCAAGCGCATGGCTTAGATATTCGATATTGCTATAACCAGCGCCTTCTAATACCTTTAAGGCGTTCTCGTGCAGGCCTTCGAGTAATAAAAAACGGATCTTATCTTTTTGTAGTGATAGCGCCATATGAAAACTGTCCTATAATTAACTAAGGTGAGTTGCACGAATGCAAAGAAAAATGATGCAATCATCTTACACAAATTAACCCCATGATGTTAGAGACAAGCTTAAATAAATAGTTACTATTTTTTACCTGAGTTTTTACTTAAGTTTTTTCCTGAATTTATACGTAAATTTATCCAATCAAGTTAATGAGCTTTTGTGTTCTCTCTATATAGGCTAGCGGTCTGTTATTATTCACGGTAAACTACAACACGCTCTATAATATACAAAATAATGCTAGCTCAAACTTGGTAACTATACATTGAGACCCTTATGACTGTATCACCGACCATGCACAACCGCCCTGCTCACGAACGTACTCATGCCGCAGATCAAGCTGATAATCAAGACAATAGCAATGAGACGATAATCAGTACGTCTGCTGCGAATACTATTGCTGTACAGGCTATCCTAGATACACTCGTTTATAACCATCAATTTGATGAGAGTCAGATCAAAACCGATAGCGAGAGTTTAGAGCATTGGGGTAAAGACTGGACCAAGCATTTCGCGCCAGCGGCCGCTGCAATTGTGTTTCCAAAGTCGACCGAGCAAGTGCAGGCTATCGTTTTATTGGCTAATGAGCATCAAGTCGTATTGACGCCAAGTGGCGGTCGCACGGGGCTATCCGCAGGCGCAGTCGCAGCTAATGGTGAGATTGTCGTCAGCATGGATAAGATGAATAGAATCGGTCAGTTTTATGCCGCCGATCGCTTAGTTGAGATTGAAGCAGGCGTGGTCACTCAGCAATTGCAACAGTTTGCGGAGTCAAAGGACTTATACTATCCTGTCGATTTTGCCTCCGCAGGTTCGAGCCAAATGGGCGGTAATATCGGCACCAATGCAGGCGGCATCAAGGTGATTCGTTATGGTATGACCCGTCAGTGGATTATGGGTCTGACCGTAGTCACAGGTAAAGGCGATATCTTAGAGTTGAATCGCGGTATGGTCAAAAACGCTACAGGTTACGATTTGCGCCAATTGTTTATCGGTAGTGAAGGCACGCTAGGCTTGGTCACTCATGCGCAGATTAAGCTTGAGCGCTTGCCACAAGACTTGAGCGTCATGGTGCTCGGCATGGATAACTTTACTGACGTGATGAATGTGCTCTCCGCTTTTCAAGCCAAAATTGATCTGACTGCTTTTGAGTTCTTTGATGATACGGCTATCGATAAGCTGATGGCGCATGGGCAAGTCCAAGAGCCGTTTGAGTCGCGGACTAAGTTTTATACTTTGCTTGAGTTTGAAGCGCCTTATGAGCCAATTATGGATAAGGCTATGGCGATATTTGAGCACTGTATGGAGCAAGGCTGGGTCGTTGATGGCGTGATGAGTCAGAGTATGGCGCAAGCTGAGGAGCTGTGGAAGTTGCGTGAATATATCTCTGAGACTATCTCAGTATTTACCCCTTACAAGAATGATGTCTCCGTACTTATTAGCCATGTGCCCAACTTTATTGCCGATATCGATCATATCGTCAGTAGTAATTATCCTGACTTTGAAGTCTGCTGGTTCGGTCATATTGGCGATGGTAATCTGCATTTAAACATCCTCAAGCCCGACGCTATGAGTAAAGATGAATTCTTTGAGGAATGTCAAATCGTCAATAAATACGTCTTTGAGACGGTACAAAAATATGGCGGCTCAGTGTCTGCGGAGCATGGTGTCGGCATGACCAAAAAGCCTTATCTACAATACAGTCGTAGCGCAACAGAGATTGAATATTTAAGAGAAGTCAAAAAAGTATTCGACCCTAATAATATTATGAACCGTGGTAAGATTTTTGATATGTAGTTCGTATTAAGCCACAAAAAAGACGCTAAACCCTGAAGGCTAGCGTCTTTTTTATGGCTTAAATATTCTATCTTGCAACGAGTCGTTCAGAGGAGAAGATGACTACGCTAAATCAAAAGTTTATTAGATATAAAGCTAGAATGAGTAGTATGGCCAAAAACCCTTGGACCACTAAAAAGGCTTGATGTGGGCTAGCAATATGGCGGAACATATTGACTAAAGCATTATAAGTAATACCTGCAGCATGGATACTTGGTGAAGCCGCAAAAGTTTTAATCGTTTCTAAAAACTGCTCATGACGCTCAGCTGACCAATTGTGAGGTGTGAATGGTAAATAGGGTGATAAACTGTTGGCTTGACTCTTAGTACTTGCCGACCATGACCAGCGCTCTAGAAACAATAAGCGCATTCGCCAGTCATCGAACATACGCTGATCTATAGGCTGTAATAGAGGTATTTCGATATCGTCGTGGCGTTTGTCAGCACGAATCTTTTGCATCAGCGCTACTATCTCAACTTTACTGCCTTCTATACATTGCAAAAATTGGCCATTGCCATAACATAAAATACCAGTAATACCGTGCTGCTTATTATAAACAACGGCATGGCTTTCTATATGTTCCGCTATATACCTATCTAGACGAGTTTTTAGAGTAGCACTACTCACGTAGACTAGACGAACTAGCGCCGTATCTGATAATTTTTGTAGTGTTTTTTCTATATTATTCTTATCTGAATCATTCTTATCTAAGTTACTGCTGTCTAAGTCACTGCTATCTAAATTCATGATGAATAATCCCAAAATTAGCTTTTTAATAGAGATAATAAGCTTATGATTATTATCTGCGATTACCGTTAAGCAAATTAGAATTCATAATGAGGGTAGATTATAAATCTTAACAATTAGCTATAATAAATAATATAGCTAATACAAAGCAATTACAATAGATGAGCCGTCCATAATATACATGTTAAACGCTTGATAAATTCTCTGAACTAAAAGTAAGGTTTATTTAGAAGACGCTTTTAACCTTGGGGTTTGTTACATACTTTATAAAAATAGAATAAATATGCCTATCATAAGCAGCAAGGTTAAAAACCCTTGAACGACCAAAAAAGCCTGATGAGGCGCTGCTATATGACGAACCATATTACCCAAGGCATTATAAGTTATACCAGCAGCATTGATATGTGGTGGTTTTTCAAACGTTCTTATAATTTGTAAAAACTGCTCTGTATGTATAGATGTCCAGCTATACGGAGCAAAAGGCAAAAAAGGTGCTAATTGTACAGCCTGTCTTTTGGTGGCAGGTGACCATAACCAACGCTCTAAAAACAGCAAACGCATACGCCAATCAATGAAGATACGCTGATCGATGGCTTGTACTAGCAATATCTCTATATCTTTATGCCGCTTGTCAGAGAATATACGTTGCTGCAATGCCAATACCTTGGTCTTTTCGCCTTCTAAACATTGTAAAAAGTGTCCGTTGCCATAACATAAAGTACCAGTGATACCTTGTTGCTCATTATAATTACGAGCATGCGCTTCTACTTCATCAAATATTGAGGCTCTTAGTCGTGAGCTTAGCGTCAGACTACTGACATAGACCAACTGAATCAACGCTGAATCTGCTATATGATCCAAAGTATTCAGCTTGCTACTGTTATCCAAAGACATAAAAATAATTCCAAAATTCGCCCTATCCATTGAGCGATAAATAAAAGCCAGCAAATGTACTAACAACGACTACAAGTCATAGACTCACAAGAAGGCAGCAAATGATTACTACGTTAAACTATCCTATATTTTTAGACTTGTTATGATAGCAGCTTGGCGAAAAGCAATGACGAATAGCCGTTGTAAAATAAAAATCTTGAGTGCTTATGTTATCTTTACAGCACAGCAATGACTAATGTAGCAGTGAGTTAGCAATGAGCGGCGGCTTGAGTTAAATCTTATAACTCATTGTAATTGCATGGATAATTTATTGTAACGATTCTAACTATTTATTGGTATGTTTTTATCTATACGGTTACAAGAAACTTTGAGCATAATCCTTTGAGAACAGTCCTTTGAGCATGATCAAAAACAAAGACAAATATGACGGCCCCAATGACAACAAAAGCGACAACAAGAGCAACGAAAGGAACATTATGAGTAAAATAGAAAAGTTAGACGATCTGCACTTAACCATTGCTGAGATTAAAAAGAAAGATTATCCGCAACTAAAAGCCCTAATGGATCGAGTCTATGCCAATTTAGGTGGCTCTTGGTCAAAGACTACGATTAATAGCTTGATTGATGCTTTTCCTGAGGGTCAAATTGCTTTATTCGATCATGATCAACTGATCGGTATCGTTTTATCAGTAAGGGTTGACTACGCTAGATTTTCAAACCCGCATACTTATGAGGACTTGATCGGTCTCAAAGAGATTATCAAAGACGATCCTACTGGCGATGCTATCTATGGCTTGGACGCGCTTATCGATCCTGACTATCGGGGCTATCGCTTAGGTCGCAGGCTCTATGATGCCCGTAAAGAGCTATGTCGTCAGCTCAATCTGCGCTCTATTCTCGCAGGGGGCCGTATTCCTAATTATCACAATCATCAAGATTTGACCCCAGGCGAATATATAGATGCCGTCGAGTCACGTGAGATTCATGACTCAGCGCTATCGTTTCAGCTATCCAATGGCTTTATTGTTAAGCGTATTTTGACCGGCTATTTACCTGATGATAAGCAGTCAAAAGGCTTTGCGACCTTGCTTGAGTGGGCAAATATTTATTATGAGCCGCGAGACTATAAGCCTAATACTCGCAAGTCTGAGGTGCGTATCGGCGGCATTCAATGGCAGATGCGCGAGGTTGAGTCACCTGAAGAATTGCTACAACAAGTTGAGTTCTTTGTCGATATTATGGCCGACTATAACTCTGACTTTGCCTGTCTGCCTGAGTTCTTTAATGCGCCACTTATGGGTCTGTGTGAATCGACCGATCAAAATGTCGCGATACGGTTCTTAGCAGGATATACCGAATGGTTTAAGAATGAAATATCTCATCTAGCGGTCAGCTATAACGTCAACGTTATTTGCGGGTCAATGCCGCTACTCGATGAAAACGATGTGCTGTATAACGTCAGCTATCTGTGTCGCCGCGATGGAACGGTTGAGGAACAACGCAAGATCCATATTACTCCGCATGAGCGTAGTGCATGGGTGATCGAAGGTGGTGATAAAGTCCAAGTGTTCGACACAGATTCTGGTCGCATTGGTATTTTAGTTTGCTACGATGTTGAGTTCCCAGAGCTGGCACGACTGATGGCGCTTGATGATATGGACATCTTGTTTGTGCCTTTTTGGACCGACACCAAAAACGGCTATTTGCGTGTACGTATCTGTGCCCAAGCTCGTGCGGTCGAAAATGAGTGCTATGTGATGATCTGTGGCTCAGTGGGTAACTTACCGCAGGTTGAGAGTCTCGATATTCAGTATGCGCAGTCGTCTATCTTTTCGCCATCGGACTTTGCCTTTACCCATGATGCTATTATGGCCGAGACTACACCTAATACTGAAATGGTATTCTTCTCCGATGTCAATTTGGACAAGCTCATTCATGTCCGTAATGAGGGCTCAGTCCATAACTTGCTGGATCGCCGTGATGATTTGTTTAGCCTAAAGTGGAAACGTAAAGTAGCGGTTTCTGCCAGCAAATTGAGCGATGAGGAACGTCGTGAGAACTCAGGTAGCGTACTGTTAGGTGACCCACTGCAAGGTCGTGCACAAAAATTTTAGCGTCTTGAATATATTTAAACTTTAAACAAACGGCTGACGATTCAGCCGTTTATTTTTATCTACTTGATGCCTCATTTAAAAGGGTACTGTTATGTCTACCGACACTATAGAATCTAATCCAAAGCCTGTTAAAAGCCCAAAGCAAAAGGCATGGTCAATAGTCAAAAACGTGCTCTTATATGGCTTTATATTTTTGTTTATTTATACTGCTGTTAACTGGTGGCGCCAGCCTATCATGCCAGCTGATCCACAATTGCAGTTGACGGACTATCAAGGCCAAGCTGTCGATTTGGCAATTCTAAGTGCCGACGAACCAACACTGATATACTTTTGGGGAACTTGGTGTTCGATCTGTAGTGTAACTTCCCCAACTATCAATAAGCTGGCTATAGCAGATAACTATCCCGTAGTGACAGTGGCCATACAATCTGGTAGTGATCGAGATCTGCAAGCTTACCTAAATGAGCATAACTATAGCTTTACGACTATTAACGATGCAGAAGGTGAAATATTTGATGATTGGCAAGGACAAGTGACGCCCTCTTATGTGATCTTAAAAGATGGCAAAATGACACAAGGATTGACGGGTATTCAGCCGTTATGGTCGCTTAAACTGCGGCTGTGGTTAAGCTCATTTTAAAAGATAAAAGACCTACCAATTTAATAAACTAGCAGGTCTTTATTGTCGATATTATGATGGCACAAGTTATTAGCTATTAACCAAGCAACTCATCCAACGCTTTATACTCGTACTCTAACGCCTCAGCTACCGCCTGATAAGTGACATGACCTTGCAGTGTATTAACGCCTTTGGCAAACGCTGGATTATCGAGACAAGCTTGCTTCACGCCTTTTTTGGCCAGTGCTAGTATATACGGCAATGTCACATTGGATAGCGCGAGAGTCGATGTTCGCGGCACTGCACCTGGCATATTAGCCACCGCATAATGAATGATGCCGTGCTTGGTGTAAGTCGGATTATCATGAGTCGTAATCCGATCAGTAGTCGCAAACAATCCGCCTTGGTCAATAGCGATATCGACAACGACGCCGCCATCATTCATCGATTCAATCATCTCTTCACTGACGAGCTTAGGTGCTGCTGCCCCTGGTATCAGTACGGCTCCGATAACTAAATCGCTATTTTTGACAGCCTTAGCAATGTTCAGCTTAGTTGACATCAATGTCTGCACGTCATTGCCGAACAGCTCAGATAGCTGTTTGAGACGTTTCGGATCAAGATCTAAGATCGTCACATCAGCGCCAAGACCGATCGCCATTTTGGCCGCTTCAGTACCTGAGACGCCGCCACCAATGATCGCCACCTTACCTTTTTGTACACCTGGAACGCCGCCGAGCAATATGCCCTTGCCGCCATAAAACGACTGCAAAAATTGTGCGCCGATCTGCGTACTCATACGCCCTGCGATCTCACTCATAGGCGTAAGCAGCGGCAGTGAATTATCCGCTAACTGTACAGTTTCATAGGCAATACCCGTAACTTTTTTATCGACTAATGCTTTAGTCAGCTCAGATTCTGCTGCTAGGTGTAGATAAGTAAAAAGCGTTAAATCTTCTCTAAAATATTGGTACTCTGATGACTGTGGCTCTTTAACCTTAATAACCAGTTCAGCCTGCCAAGCTTCTGCCGCACTATCAACGATAGTAGCACCGACATTCTTATAATCTTCATCTGTGAATTGCGAGCCCATTCCCGCATTGGTCTCAACATAGACATCATGACCACTATCAACTAAGGCACTAACGCCATTCGGTGGTAGGCCGACACGGTTCTCATTGTTTTTGACTTCTCTTGGAATTCCTATCTTCATGGTTGCTCCTTGCAGTATTGTTTTGAGAGTTATTTGTGTATCAATTCATTTATCTTAATCGTAACACTTATTTTAACTTGCGAATGCTTTTCTTATTGTTTGTCTAAAATATGCTTAAGCTCTGCTATTACTACTGTAGAATCGAAGCACTCTAGAAGTAGTGTGATACTACTGAAATGCAGCACACTCCAAACAAAAAATCCTCACAATAGCATGGGCTGTCATAAGGACTTTTTACTAATTAGCGTTTATTAAGTCAAAAACTTATGGCATAAAGCGCTGTGCAGAAGGCATCTTTTTCATCAGTATCCAGTAGATAGCACCGGCTGGAACTAAGCTGGCATACCAAGAGATGCTCGAGAAAATTAAGGCAACCACGATACCGACAACCATGGCGATAATCGCTGCCATATTGACGCCTTTATAGGGGCCATTCTCGTCATATAACTTATCAATATCGAGTTTTTGCTTGCGAATGATGTAGTAATCGACTACTAAAATAGCAAAGATAGGCCCTAAGAATGCTGAGTAGGTCTGAATAAATAAGTTCAAACCTGCCGCTGACTCATCTTTGACTAGCTCCCATGGGAAGGTACAAAAAGCAAGCAAACCAACCAATATGGCCGCGGTCTTGAACTTAATTTTGAAGATATCCATTAACGCATAAGCAGGTGGTACCACGTTATTTAGAATGTTGGTTGTGACCTGTGCGAAGGCAATGAACAGCATGGTGATAATCAACAGAGGCTTATTGTCAACGGCGCTTGAGAACACTTTGATAGGATCGACTTCTCCAGTAGCACTCGTGACCATCAGACCGATCAAACCCATAAATAAAGTTGCTGGTAGGATTGAGTTGGCATAGATGGCGACTTGACGAAACAGCCCAACCTCTTTTTTTAATTCACGCGAGTAGTCTGAAACGTTGAGCATCATGGTGCTATAGACACCTAGGAATAACATGGTCGCACCCCAAAACGGCGCACCCCATGTCCCCTCAACATTGACTAGGTTGGTCGATATCGCATCTCCATACTTATTAATAACACTAATAAACATGTAGATCAGTGAACCGATAATAAAAACGGAACCAATATTTTCCAGCCATTTGATACCGTGAAAGCCTAATACGGATAGTGCAATCTGCAAAAACTGAAAGCCAATAAAGAAAACAACGATATTGTTATAATCGAATAAGGCATCAGAGACCAAGTTCAGCGCGCCAGCGCCAATCCAACTTTGGAAACCGTACCAGACGATTGCCGGTATCGAACGCACTAACGCTGGAATACGGTTACCTGTAAAGCCGAATGACGATCGGCACTGCACCATAAATGGAATACCATACTTATGGCCTGCACGACCATTAATCATTAGGGCTGCGCCGATGACACTACAACCAATGGCAATCGCCAGTACAACCTGTAGTAGATTTAGAGTCCCGACCAAACCAGAGCCCACAGTGAAGGTTGCGATAGAGACACAGCCACCGAGCCATGCGAAAAGATACGACCAAGGATCCATGATACGTGTGGTTTGTGGAGCTAGACTCTCCTCTCCGATAGTTTTATGATCAATTATCTCTACCCCTGCTGTGGTGGCAGCTTTTGAATTTTCCATTTTGCTCTCCTTCCTTGAGAAAGTACTAGGGTCCGTCAGTGACTGTATTTAGTCATCAAACACCCTAAATATCTTTGGATGACTTCTTATTTAATAGGTGCCGCATAAGCGCCTATTTTGCTGGTTTTGAGACCGCAACCGACTAAGGCTTCGACCATACGTGTTGCGACTGTAACCCCATCAATAACGGGAACGCCCGTCTCCTCGGTCAACCATTCAGTCAAATCTGCCATGCCAGCACAGCCTAGTACTACGGCTTCGCAATTATCTTCTTTTACAGCGCGCAATATCTCATCACGTACCTTTTCCCGAGCGCCTGACCCTTCTTCCTCTAACGCTAATACCGGTATTTCAGCTGAGCGCACACGACGACAGCGATGCGATAAGCCATAGCCATGAATGAGCTCTTCAATCACAGGCACTGAACGTGGCAAGGTTGTGACGACACTAAAAGAAGTCGAAATCATGCTAGCCGCTTTAACCGCCGCTTCACAAATACCTAGCACTGGTCCTGAAAATACTTCACGACATGCACCAATACCTGGATCATCGAAGCAGGCGACAACCACGCCATCAACGCCATCAGCTTCCGCTTGTTTTAAGCGCGCCAGTAAGCCTGGTACTGACATTGCTTCATCATAATGACCTTGTATAGATGCAGGAGCGTCTATGCCTGATGCGCCAATAATTTGGGTTCCTGCACTGGCTCTTTGACGGGCGCTCTCTACAATTTTATCGGTCATCGAAACAGTTGAATTTGGATTCATGACTAAAATTTTCATACAGATTCCCTGCCTTGTATCATCATTAACTTTAAAAAAATAGTTGTATTGTTAACAATCATTGTTAACTATTATTGTTAACAATACAACTATTTTTTTATTTTTGTTGTATGCGTAGATACAGCGCACTATAATCGCTGCTATGACTAAACCAAAAATCAAAAAACAGATCCTTGAAGATGAAGCCATCCCAGAGCAAATCATCATCAACTCAATAGTAGCCGCTGTTTCAGAACAACGGTTACCTGCTGGTACCAAGCTAGGTGAGCAGGTATTGAGTGACTTATTTCAGTGCAATAGAGCTAATGTAAGACGTGCGCTCTCAACTCTTGCTACTATGCATGTCGTACAATTACAGCCCAATCGAGGGGCTTTTATTTCGACACCATCGCCGAAAGAAGCCGAAGATGTCTTTTCAGCTCGTCGTATCATAGAACGTACGCTAGCGTGTCAAGTAATAAATAATGCTACTGTACAAGATATGGTCGACATGCGAGCGATTATCAAATCTGAAGCTGAAGCACGGGCGCAAGGTAATAAGCCTGCCGAACTACGGTTGTCGCGCGAGTTTCACATGCATCTAGCGACTATCGCTGATAACCGAGTACTTGAACACTTTTTGAATGAGCTGACGTTACGTACGACACTGATCATAGGGCTATATAATGAAGCTGGCTCCTCTAACTGTGCTGAAGATGAGCATTTGAGCATCGTACAGGCTATCGAAGCCAAAGATGAGACGCTTCTTATAACCTTGATTGATGAGCATTTGCAGCATCTAGAGTCTGGGCTTAATTTTAAAAGCACGACAAAATCATTATTCGACTTAGCGGAGCAGCTTGTTATTTCTCCAAATTAAAACGCGCCTATAATAAAGCTTCTGATCAGCCACTACTTTCTTTGTCTATATAATCTGTGCCACTTCTTTTTCTAAACCCTTTCCTTATATATTAATTCGCAACATTGGCAGGCTTATCAGAGTTTTATCTCCCCTATTTTTAGTCACTTATTTATCCTATAATAGGTGGCTTTACTTTTGCTGATCATAACTGTTTACCTGTGAATGATCTGTTAAGCTATTAGCTGCACTGCTCTAAATTATCAGCCCCAAATTGCCACCCCTCCACTATATGAATAGAGATAAACACTAAGACTATGACTGAATCTATCGACTATAAAGACACTTTAAACCTAGCGGACACACCCTTTGCTATGCGCGCGAATTTGGCTAAACGCGAGCCTGATTGGTTGGCTGCGTGGGAGGCCGACGATGTCTACGGTAAAATTCGTCAAGCGCGTATAGGTGCACCTAAGTATATTTTGCATGATGGCCCTCCCTATGCGAATGGTCAGATTCACTTAGGTCATGCAGTCAATAAGGTACTCAAAGACATTATTGTTAAGTCAAAGACGCTTTCAGGATTCGATGCGCCTTATGTGCCAGGCTGGGATTGTCATGGTTTACCTATCGAACAAAAAGTCGAGGCAAAAGTAGGTAAAGTCGGCAAAAAGGTATCAGCGACTGAGTTTCGTGGTCTGTGCCGTGAGTATGCGACTACCCAGATTGAGCTGCAAAAGATAGATTTTAAGCGCCTAGGTATCTTTGGTGATTGGGACAATCCTTATCTCACCATGAACTTTACGCAAGAGGCTAATATCGTCCGTGCATTGGCTAAAATCCATCAGAACGGTCATGTGACGCGCGGTATGAAGCCAGTTAATTGGTGCTTGGACTGTACCTCTGCATTGGCTGAAGCAGAAGTGGAATATCAAGATAAAGCCTCTGATGCTATTTATGTCAGTTTTGATGTATTGGGGACGGACAAGGTTGCTGCGTTTGCTGATATTGAAGACACTATTGAAGCGGTTATTTGGACGACTACACCTTGGACGTTGCCTGCTAACCAAGCTATCTCGGTACATCCTGAGCATGAATATAGTGTCGTGGCTACCCAAAAGAGTAATCTGCTATTAGCCACCGAGCTTATCGACACCGCGATGGAAGCGCTGAAATTGACCAATCAAGGTTTGCTTGCTACCGTTGCTGGTCGTGAGCTTGAAGGCTTGCTCGCCCAACATCCGCTTATCAAAGATCGTCAAGTGCCAGTTATCTTAGGGGATCATGTGACCGTCGATAGTGGTACGGGTCTAGTGCATACTGCGCCCGGTCATGGTCTTGACGATTATAATGTCGGTCTAAAATATGGTCTGCCCGTCGAAAACCCCGTCGGTGGTAATGGTGTCTATTTAGAGAGCGCAGCGGTATTTGCCGGCGAGCATATCTATAAAGCCAATCCAAAGATTATCGCCACTTTACAAGAAAACGGTCATTTGGTTAGCCATACCAAGATTGAGCACAGCTATCCGCATTGCTGGCGTCATAAGTCGCCGATTATCTTTCGCGCAACACCGCAGTGGTTTATAAGCATGGAGGCTAAAGGTTTGCGTGAGCAAGCGCTTGCTGATATTCCAACGGTAAATTGGACCCCAGCTTGGGGTCAGAATCGCATTGAGTCGATGATGAATGGTCGTCCAGACTGGTGTATCTCACGCCAGCGTACGTGGGGCGTGCCGATTGCTTTTTTTACTCATAAAGAGACGGGTGAGCTGCATCCTAATACGCTAGAGCTGATGGAAGTTGCGGCGCAAAAAATTGCTGCTGGTGGCGTCGAAGCATGGTTCGATGCCAGCTGTGAGGATTTCTTAGGTAGTGAGGCTGCTGATTATGATAAAGCGACTGATACTTTAGACGTTTGGTTTGACTCAGGAACCACCCATTTTGCTGTCCTTGAGCAGCGCGATGAACTAACCAATCCTGCAGACATGTATTTAGAAGGCTCAGATCAGCATCGCGGCTGGTTTCAGACCTCACTGCTTACATCAGAAGCCATGTATCAGCGCCCGCCATTCAAACAAGTATTAACCCATGGCTTTGTGGTCGACGAAAATGGCCGCAAGATGAGTAAGTCTTTGGGTAATATCATCACCCCGCAAGAAGAGATCAACAAAACGGGCGCGGATATGCTACGGCTTTGGATTGCCTCTAGCGACTATCGTTATGAGATGTCTGCGGGTAAAGCCTCATTTAAAGGCGCAATCGACATGTATCGTCGCATCCGTAACACCCTGCGCTTCTTACTTGCCAATACTGATGATTTTGATGTTGCAACCAATAGCATAGATATCAATGAGTTAGTCAGTCTCGATAAGTTTATGATTGAGCGTACACAAACGGTACAAGCGCAGATTATCAGCGCTTATGATGCGATGGACTTTCACCAAGTCACTCAGCATATCACTGCATTTTGCTCGCAGGATTTGGGCAGCTTTTATCTTGATATTATCAAGGATCGTCAGTACACCACCCAAACCGATGGTCAACCGCGCAGATCAGCACAGACGGCGATTTATCATATCGCCCAAGCCTTAATCCGTTGGATTACCCCTATCTTGTCGTTTACCGCACAAGAAGCATGGGAAGTACTAAACGGTACAGCTGTCAATGCAGAAAGCTCAGATAGCTATGTGTTCACTCAAGCTTGGTATGAGTTCCCAGCGCTTGAGTTAAGCGCTATCAGCACAGATGATTGGCACAACATTATGCGCGCCAAAGATATGGTCAACAAGAACATCGAAACTGCGCGTGGCAATAAGATTATCAATGCTAACTTATCAGCTGACGCTACTCTCTACGCTGATGGCGCGATGTATGACAGCTTAGCCAAGCTTGGCGCGGAGCTACGCTTTGTATTGATTACCAGTAGTGCGGACTTGCAACCAATAGATAAAGCACCTGCTGATATTAGTACGTTAAGCGCTGATGACAGCAACGAAGCTTCTGCTGATTTAAGAGTCGTTATCACTGCCGCTAAGGGCACCAAATGCGTACGCTGCTGGCACATCCGTGATGATATCGGCGTCGATAGCGCACATCCTGAGCTATGCGCGCGCTGCGTCACCAACGTAGCAGGCTCAGGCGAGGTGCGTCACTATGCATAATAGGCCTAACTCATCTGAGCACGATAGGACTAACGATGATCTAGATAGTGTCAAACTAGACAGTGACATTGACATTGATAGTGTTGAGCTTGATAGCACGCCATTGGATGACACGTCAGCGCTTAGTACGAGTCATCTCAGTGATGATACGGCTGATCGCGTTACTAATGACGGACAGCCTTTCGCTACCCCTGAACCCGCTATTGCATCCGCCGGTCATGCACCCAAAGCGGCTCATGTGACTACGGGCAATTCGATGACGCCTATCAGTCGGCTCACAAAAACGCCAAAGATGATTGCCAACGGCAGCCGCGCTTTTGCTTGGTATGCGCTATCGCTATTGGTGCTCGCACTTGACCAATTCACTAAGTGGCTTGCCGAAACCAATTTGACCTTTAATGAGCCTATACCAATCATTGAGCCGTTCCTTAACTGGACACTAGCTTATAACTATGGTGCAGCGTTTAGTTTCCTGGCGGATGCTGGCGGCTGGCAAAAGTGGTTTTTTTCGGGATTAGCGCTCGTCATGTCTATCTTTTTGACCGTGTATTTAACCCGAGCGCCACGACAAGCTAAGCTATTATCATTAGGGTTGGCTCTAGTGCTTGGCGGTGCCGTTGGGAATTTAATAGATCGCTTACGCCTTGGTAAAGTCGTTGATTTTATTCATGTGCATTACGCCGATGTTTGGCATTATCCTATCTTTAATATCGCGGATATGGCTATTATGATCGGTGTGGCGATGATTGTGATTGATATGATATTTTTGGAAAAGAAGCGTCAAAGCTAATTTGAGTTGATACAGTTGCTTTAAATAAACCCTGTTATAGTTTGCTATAGCAGGGTTTGTTTTTCTGTAGGCTGATGCTTTTAGCCCAGCACAGTCTCTGCTCGACTTGGATGAGTATATTTATATAGAGTAACCATACGGGTACACCTGTTATATTCAATGAGGAGTTTGAACAAATTAAAATGAATTAACCTTTTGCAATACACTATAACCAATCTAGTTTTAGATGAAGAAATGATCTAAATACAAGAACAAAAGATTTACGGTAATTTATCCCAATCACCACCCGTCATAATAAATAACAGCCCTGCCAAATTAATCACTACAGTCAGATAATAAGCCACACGAAATTCTGGCTTTTGCGACTTATGTCTTAAGTAAGTCTGCGCCACCAGTGCCCCGACCCAACCGCCAAGCGCACTTAGGATATGCAAAGTCATCTCAGGGGTACGCCATTCGTTATTTTGCGCAGCGGCTTTGTCTTTGGCATACATAATATAAGTGATAATCCCTATCGCGACATACCAGCCAACGACTAGCCAGCTAAGCTCCTCTGTAAATGCGAGTAATATCAGCACGCCATAAAAGCCTATACCAAGAAAGGCACGTTTTTTCTGCCCATCTGCAAACTCTGCTTGCTGGCTTTTTTGTGAATTACGCTTACGAATCTGCTTATTCTTTTGTGCCATTTGTTGTTGTACAAAGCTCAGCTCTTGAACGTGTCTAGCTTGCAAACGCCCTTGATTATCTTGTCCAACCGTATATATCACGCTATCGCCGATGCTAGGTCTGCGCGGCGCTTTGAACTCACTAATGTGAAAAAACACCGACTCGCCCGCATCGGTTTTAATAAAACCAAAACCTTTGTCCTCTTGCCATTTTTCAACTTGGCCTTGATGTCTTTGCTGTTGTCTGTCCGCCATACTTACTCACTTATCTCATCAACCTTTAATTCTGACGGTCATTATATACTTTTCAGTAGCTCATAAAAAAAGCTAAGAGTCATCTCTTAGCTTTTTTGTACGTTAACACATTAACTATATGTCGCTATCTTATTAAGATTAGCTGCATTTTTTCTGTCCGTACAAATTAGTTAGATTAGTACGACGTTCTTTTGCAGCATTAATAGCTTCTTCTGTATTAGAGTAAGTGCCAATTAGTGCAGGCCAGAATAGTAATGCTGCTGCTACGTTTTTACCAGTAGCTTTACGCTCAGCGCGTGCTTCACTCTCAAATCTTTCAGCTTCTTCTATCTCGCTTAAGATTTGTTGGCAAGATAAATTAACATCGCTTACCTTTTTAGTTTGTACCACATGTGGTGTCGCACAACCTTGTACTAACAATGCCAATACGCCAACCACTACAAGAGCTTTCTTCATAATCATTCCAAAAGTAATTTAAGTTTAACAACTAAATAATAAATTGAATGCTTAACAATTCGATAACATTTATATAGATTTATGAAACATAAGTCAACTTAAATTTACTTATTGCATAAAAAAATATTTACATTTATCTAATTCATAATCTAATGAGCAGCAAATATTACTCAACATAGTGTAATGGGTATAGTGTGCTAAAATATTTGAGACTATTCATTCCACCAGCTAACGGCATCCTAATTATGACTAAAGAAACCAAACCCGACTTTGAGAACTCGCCACAGTTTATTAACCCTAATGAAGACACTCGTATCGCTTATGGCAGCTTAGTTAAGCTGCATTTTGAAGTGTCACTTGAAAATGGCACAATGATTGACTCGACCTTTAGCCGTGATGCGCCTGTAACTTTGACTATCGGTGATGAGAGTCTGTTACCTGGCTTTGAGCAAGTACTGATGAACTTGCGAGCGGGCGATACTCGTAGCGCTCACCTCGATCCTGAACAAGCTTTTGGTGAGTGGAATCCTGATAATATCCAAACCTTTAGCCGTACTCAGTTCGCTCTAGTCGCTGACAACCCAGAGATTGGCATGATGATTGAGTTTGAGGATAAAGGTAAAAATACTTTGCCCGGCACCATTAGCGCTATGAATGAGGACGAAATTGAGGTTGATTTCAATCACCCATTAGCGGGTCAAGCGGTACTGTTCAAAGTTAAAGTCTTTAAAGTCACTCCAGCTGGGGTCACTGGTATTAAACTAATGTAATCACTATTCAAAAATCTACAACAATTTCTATATTAAAAGATAAAAGGAATGTTTATGCAGTACGAAATATTGCCGCAAATCGATGAAAAGGTCTCTAAGATCTGTCTTGGCACGATGACTTGGGGTCAACAGAATGATGAGCACCAAGCACATGAACAGATGGATTTTGCCTTGAGCGAAGGGGTGAATTTTTGGGATACCGCTGAGATGTACCCTTCTCCGCCTGATAAAGATAAGCAAGGCGATACTGAACGGCACATGGGCACTTGGTTTGCCAAAACGGGACAGCGTGACAAAGTCATACTCGCCAGTAAAATATCCCCAATGAGCTTTTTACGTGATGGTGAAACGCGCTTTAGGGCGCAGCATATTAGTAGCGCCATCGATGGCAATCTTGAGCGTCTGCAAACGGATTATATCGATGTCTATCAGCTGCATTGGCCTGAGCGTCAAGCCAACTTTTTTGGTCAGCGCGGTTACTCTGAGGAGATGGCAGCGCAGTCGTTGGAGGATTTAACGCCATTTCTGGAAACGATTCAAGCGCTCAATGATGAGATTAAAAAAGGTCGTATTCGCGCTTATGGACTGTCTAACGACACTGCTTGGGGACTGATGCGATATTTATGGGAAGCGGATAAAAACGGCTTGATTGCGCCTATTACTGTGCAAAATCCGTATAGTCTATTAAACCGTCTTTATGAGGTCAATATGGCAGAGGTTGCCCATCGTGAAAACGTCGGCTTATTGGCTTACTCGCCCCTTGGCTTTGGCGTATTATCAGGTAAATATCTCAATGGCCAACGCCCTGCTGGTGCGAGGCTGACTAAGTATGATCGCTTTGAGCGTTATACTAACGAGCAGGCGATATCGGCAACGGAGCAGTATGCCAAAATCGCAAGCGACGCAGGTTTGGACATGGCGCAGATGGCCTTAGCTTTTGTCAATACGCGCTCGTTTGTGACTAGCAATATCATTGGCGCGACTAGTATAGAGCAGCTCAAGTCCAATATCGATAGCGTCGATGTGCATTTAAGCGATGAGGTATTAGCAGCTATCGAAGCGGTGCATACGCGTCAGCCAAATCCATCGCCATAGTTTATTTGTATAGAAGCTTGTGCATAGTAAAAAGCGCAAATCATTATCAATAATGATTTGCGCTTTTTTAATAACTTCTAAGTTAGCTGAAATTTTGTACTTTTTTACTTTAAAGCACAGATGCAGCAGTATTATTAGCATCCGTCAATACTCGCGCATGTAGCTCTTTTAGACCTTCATTCATGCGCTGCTGCAATAGATTGGTCAATTGGCTCTTATTATGGCCATTTGGATCTAGAGGCTCAAGCGGCAGCACGTATGCAGTAACCTGCCGGCTATCAAGCACTTTTTTTATGCTATCTTTCATCGTCAGCTTGCCATAGTACGGTAGCTCTTTGCTCAGCGCCCCGTCTTTATCAACATAAGCGATCACTATAGGCTGTACAGGTACATCAGAATCTATGGCCGCCTGCAAAAGTGTGCCATGGATACGTTTGACCTTAGTACCATCGGTGGTGGTCGCCTCCGGGAAAAAAATAACCGAATAGCCTTTGCTCAAAAAGCTAGCCATTTGTGTGGCGACTGATCCAACATCACCAGAGCCACGCTCAATAAAGACCGTACCGGCTGCTTGTGCAAGTTTGCCGAATACGGGCCATTCGCCAATCTCAGCTTTGGATAAAAAGAACGCTGGACTCACGCTACCAACTACGGGAATATCCATCCAAGACACGTGGTTGGATACCCACAATCCATGATGCTGTGGTACTGGCTCAACTTGGACGATCTTAACACCAAAAGAGCTTGCCATCTTACGACAGAATACTTGAATATAACGTGGCAGAGTCTCGCGTGGTGGCTCTCGAAAGGCACCAATACGCTGTGCTGTGCGCAAACCACCAGCGATCGTCGTCGTCATGCCCGCTATTTGCTTACCACGACCCAACTGTTTTCTGAGCGAAAACTTTGACTTAGATTGACCCATCTGTGCCTCTCATTATTAGATGATTTTATTCTATATAGATCATTCGATAGCAGCAATTTAGATGCTACTGATCTAAAGCACTGCGAAAACCGAAATTAGTATAACAAACTTTTATAAGTCAGTGATGATTTGTTCACTCAAATACGCACCGCTGTTTAACAGTTTTTATCAGCGGTCTAGGGTTAGAATAGCTGCAACAAAATGACAGATAATTAACCTTATAACCTTTAATATCAATTGATAAGACCCTATATAGTAGGATATCAAAACGCTAGTTGTCGTGAATCTTTTTATTATAAAAATTTACAATAATAATAGCGACTCATTTTAAATTAATCATATAGGTGATATTTTTTGGAATATTTTGGAAGATATGAAGGTGGCGAGCGTGCCATTTTAGTTCATTTAGACATCCGTCAAATTCAAGATCCTGATGACTTGGGTGAGTTTGAGCTGCTCGTAGACTCCGCTGGTGCACAGCGCGTAGAGCTAGTAACGGGTACACGCCAACGTCCCGACGCCAAATACTTTGTGGGTTCAGGTAAGGCGCAAGAAATTGCGGAATTGGTTAGCCAGCACGATGCTGACATCGTCATATTCAATCATAGTCTTTCGCCCTCACAAGAGCGTAACCTTGAGGCGATCGCTAAGTGCCGAGTGCTCGATCGTACTGGCTTAATTCTCGATATCTTTGCCCAGCGCGCGCGTACTTACGAAGGTAAGCTACAAGTTGAGCTGGCGCAGCTGAATCATCTATCGACGCGCTTAGTACGAGGTTGGACGCATTTGGAGCGTCAAAAAGGCGGTATCGGTCTACGTGGACCAGGTGAAACTCAGCTTGAGACCGATCGTCGTCTATTGCAAACGCGAGTGACTCAGCTCAAAACCAAGCTCGATAAGGTCCGTCAAACTCGGGCACAAGGGCGTGCGCGTCGACAAAAATCTGATGTCCCTACTATTTCACTGGTGGGTTATACCAATGCGGGCAAGTCAACGCTGTTCAATCGTTTGGTCGATGAGAATATTTATGCCGCTGATAAGCTGTTTGCCACGCTTGATCCCACGCTACGCCGCTTAGATTGGCAAGGAGTTGGTCGCGTCGTATTGGTCGATACCGTCGGTTTTGTACGCCATCTGCCACATGAGTTGGTTGAATCTTTCCATGCCACTTTAGAAGAAACGTTAGAGGCTGATTTACTATTGCATGTGATTGACTCTTCTAGCGAAGATATGCATGAGCAAATTCAAGCAGTCAAAGCGGTATTGGCTGAGATTGATAATGATGTACCTGTGCTCAATGTTTATAACAAGATCGACCTAACGGGTGAGTCTGCACATATCGGCTATGCGAATGAGGACGAGCCAAACCGCGTTTATGTCTCATCCAAAAACAACTTAGGCATGGAAGAGTTATCGCTAGCTGTACAACAGCTGATGATAGGTACCCTGACAACTTTTGACTTAACTTTACCTTATGATGCAGGTCATTTCAAAAACACCCTGTATGAGCTTGGTGTTATTCTGGAGGAGAGCTATGACGATAGCGGTCATGAATGCTTGACGGTGCGCTTGCCAAGCGAGCGCCTAACTCAGCTGCTAGGTCAGGCTAATATATTACCTAAAGATGTATTGCCTCTTGCGCAAGCCACTTTACTGATGCCCGTGCTCGAACCCTTTGAGATAGAGGATAACGAGGATGACGTCGAGCTAGATATCGGTGAAGATCTGACTTATGAGCAAATATTTGAGAGTGACTATGACTCAAATAGTAGTGTTAATGACGATGCTAATAACAATGTCGATGCTGACCTTAAAAGTCAGTAGCTTAGCTTATAGCAATATTAATAGCGCATAGGGTATATTGATTGGTTCAATATACCCATTTTTTATAGCTCAAAAAGTAAGCAAAAATGTAGCGGCATTTATTAATAATCCTTTTGGGTATATAATCAACCGCGTTAAAATTGCAAAACCAGTCGATTATTATTGGCGGATAACGCCAACTGATTGCACGCCATCTCACCTTCTATGGTCAAGGAATTTTAAAATTGCTACAAGACGACCGACCGCAGATAGTACAACCAGTACATTTAGGGTGGGCAACACCGTAGCGGTTTAAAAGTGCTCCGACTATATAACTCTTGCTATCGCAAGGATTTATTATGCCTTCCTCCTTTAAGCTACCTCCATGGTTAGCGATATTAGTGACATTGATCATGGTCGTTGCTGTGCGCGAATCGGCCGTTATCATCTGTCGC
The DNA here is from genome assembly GCF_030718935.1 of Psychrobacter sp. M13. Classification (NCBI taxonomy): domain Bacteria; kingdom Pseudomonadati; phylum Pseudomonadota; class Gammaproteobacteria; order Moraxellales; family Moraxellaceae; genus Psychrobacter; species Psychrobacter sp. M13. The sequence goes on along the minus strand of NZ_CP132194.1, from coordinate 520,174 downwards.
TCGTTCGGTATTGAGCAGGCGTCTAATGTCGTGGCTATGGTGGCGATGTTCTTGATATTAGTTATTTGGAGAATGACAAAAGGCTTACCTAAATGGTTGACCCGTGCCAGCAACGTGCTATTAGTCGATAGTGGCTTTGCCTTTTTGCCTGTATCAGCAGGGGCTGGCATTTTATTATTTGGGCTTGGTGATGAGCTGTGGGGCGTCATGCTAACGATGGCAATAAGTACTTTGATTCCCTTATGGGGACTTGCCATACTCGCCAATCGCTGGCTCAATAATGCAAAAAAAGGCAGCAATAAGCATGGATAATATTGTTGTAGCAACGGTTGCCGCTATTTTATTGACTTTGATAGCTCATGCTAGCTCGCGCATACTCGCCAGAAAACTAGCATGGATACCGATGGTCGTCACTGCCATGGGATTGGTCATTATATTTCTCTATATCGTGCGCTGGGATTATAATGATTACTATGACGTTGCAAAACCTGTGTTCGACCATCTACTAGGTTATGTCACGGTACTCCTCGCCATACCGCTTGCCGCGATGAGCTTTAAGGGCTTGCCTGTTAAAAAGCTCACCCTTATCGTACTGATGGCCAGCGTAATTGGTGCCCTACTGCCTATGGGCTTAGCTTATCTATTCTCTCTTAGCCATGATACGCTACTTGCTTTTGCTACGCGCTCAGTGACTACACCAATTGGCTTGAGCGTTGCCGACTTAATCAAAGCGCCACCAATTATGGTGAACTTAATCATTGTGGTTTCAGGTATTATGGGTGCCACTATGGCGCGCTTCTTATTTCGCGGTATCGAAGATGATCGCGCTAAAGGCCTAGCTTTAGGACTGGCGGCACACGCTTTTGGTACAGTAGAAGCTTGGCAGATTAGTCATACCGCAGGACGCTATGCTGCTTTTGGCCTAGCAGTAAATGGTTTAGTGACTGCTGTTTGGGTACCCCTGTTTATCAGTGCGCTCACTATTTCATAACCAGCAGTTATTAAATAGTTGATTATGGTTTGTGACAAATGGTTATAAATCATAAGGATAAGTCTGTAATCGAATGTAGCTAAAAGTAAATTTATGTTATAGTAACTATTGTCCACGTACGTTCAATATTTATAATTTTATTAAAAGTGACTTTTTATGACAAAAATTAAGCGTTCATTTAGCCGCTCTTTGTTATCAATATTAACTGCCAGCATAGTAATAGTTACTTTGAGTGCTAGCGCTCATGCAGGCGAGATGTATATCTATAAAAGCAAAACGGGACAAGCGCTGCTCACCAACGTTAGTAAGCCGAGCGGCAGCTTTGAGCAGTTTAATAAAAAAGTTAAAACGACTTATTATAAAAGCAGCAACGACTACGATACTAATAGCAACAGCAACTATGGCAGCAATAACTACGGTAGTAGCGCTGCTAGTAAGAGTGGTACTCGCAACGCCTATGATAGCTATATTACTGCCTCAGCAGCACGTCACGGTGTTGATCCTGCCCTTATGAAAGCGATGATGCACACTGAATCCGCGTTCAATCCCAATGCCCGTTCGCCCGTTGGCGCCCAAGGATTAATGCAGCTTATGCCAGCTACGGCTAGACGATTTAAAGTCAGTAATGCTTGGAATCCAGCAGAAAACATCGAAGGCTCTGCAAAATACATCGCCTGGCTTATGAAACGCTTTAATAATAATGTTGAGTTTGCTATTGCAGGTTACAATGCGGGTGAAGGTAACGTTGATAAATACAACGGTATCCCTCCCTTTAAAGAAACACGCAACTACGTCAAAAGTGTCATGAGTCGTTACCACAGTCTCTATAAAAATGATTCTGGACTATTCGCGAGCAATACCAGCTCAAATAACAGCTTCAACAATGCCAGCATGCAAAACATCAGTTATGGTACTAGTAATAATAGCAATAGTGCCAGCTATATCAATTCAGCTTACGACGCGCTACGCTAGAACGCTTTTAACTTGAAATAAATCTTACAGACAAAAAAAGCCCGTTAGTTAACTAACGGGCTTTTCATTGACTAAAATTAATGCAAAATTCGAACTTACTTATTAGCTAACGCTTGCGTTGCAGCAACTTCAGCAGCAAAATCTTCTTGCTTTTTCTCAATGCCTTCGCCAACTTCTAAACGTTTAAAGCCAAGCACTTTTACGCCTTCAGCTTTTAGTACGTCGCCGACTTTTTTGTCATTGTCCATAACGTATGGCTGACGTAATAAAGTCACTTCGTCTAGGTATTTGCGCAAGCCACCTTCGATCATTTTTTCAACGATATTATCAGGCTTGCCAGACTCTTTTGCTTTCGCTTCGATGATGTCTTTTTCACGCGCTAATACGTCAGCGGCGACATCTTCATCATCTACCGCTACAGGGTTGAACGCTGCGATATGCATGGCAAGGTTTTTGCCAGTATCTGCACTGCCGCCTTCAAAAGATACGACTACACCGATACGTAAACCATGACGGTATGCAGCAATGTTGTCACCTTCTAGAGTTTCAACACGGCGGATCTGAATGTTTTCACCGATTTTTTGTACCAAAGATACACGAGCTTCTTCAACGCTTTGACCATCGCCATAAGCCAATGCAGAGATAGCCGCAACATCAGTGGTGTTATTCTCTAGCGCTATGTTAGCTACTTTCTCAGCAAAAGCGGTAAAGCTATCGTCTTTGGCTACAAAGTCAGTTTGGCAATTAATTTCTACTAAGAATGCTTTTTTGTCGCCTTGAGCGATAATGATAGCGCCATCAGCTGCGATATTACCTGCTTTTTTAGCGGCTTTCGCTTGACCTGATTTACGTAGATTATCAATGGCCGTTTCGACATCGCCATTTGACTCTTCTAAAGCTTTTTTACATTCCATCATGCCAAGACCAGTACGGTCACGCAATTCTTTTACCATTTTGGCGGATACTTTTACTTCTGTCATAAGAGATACCTTATTAGTTGGTGTGAGGTACTACAAATTCTTTTAAGCTTAGCAGCAACAAGGCATGACGAGTAAAACTACATCATGCCTTTTATACTTATCATTAATAATATAGGGATGACAGTGAATAATTATCAAAGCATCCCTTTATAGCGCTAAATATTATTCAGCTTTTGCTTCTGGTGCTGCTACAACTGGCGTTTCTACCGCTGAGGTGTCAACTTGAGCTGGTGCTTCTTCAGTAGCAGGTGCTTCTTGCTCAGCTGCTTGATCTGCTTTATTACCAGCTTGAGTCTGTGCGTACTCTTTACCTGCAATGATAGCATCAGCCATAGCCGTTACGTATAAAGTCACTGCGCGAATAGCATCATCGTTTGCTGGGATAACATAATCAACGTTATCAGGGTTTGAGTTAGTATCAACGATACCGATAACTGGAATACCAAGGTTTTTGGCTTCTTTAATAGCGATAGCTTCGTGATCAACGTCAACAACAAAGATTGCGTCTGGTAAACCGCCCATATCCTTGATACCGCCTAACGAGCGTTCAAGTTTTTCCATATCGCGAGTACGCTCTAGCGCTTCACGTTTGGTAAGCTTAGCAAAGGTGCCGTCTTCTGCTTGTTTTTCAAGCTCTTTTAGACGAGTGATCGACTGGCGTAGTGTTTTCCAGTTAGTCAACATACCACCTAACCAGCGATGGTCAACATATGGCATGCCAGCACGAGCTGCTTGCTCACGAATGACGCCACTTGCCGCGCGCTTAGTACCAACAAATAATACTTTGTTTTTCTTAGCGGCTAAGCCGTTTACATAGTTGAGCGCTTCGTTAAAAGCTTTTACAGTGTGCTCTAAGTTAATGATGTGAATTTTGTTACGCGCACCAAAGATGTAAGGACCCATTTTTGGGTTCCAAAAGCGAGTTTGGTGACCAAAGTGAGCGCCAGCTTGTAATAAGTCGCGCATTGGCATTTTGGTTGGGTTTTCTGTAGCCATGATAAATATCCTAGTGGTTGGGTTATGCCTCCACATCACAAAAACTGCCTATCTAGCAACACGCATTTGCTGACAGTGTGAGCATAAATTATGCCAGACTGTACCGCTGCAAATTAATCAAGTCGCCAAACACCCAGCAATTTTTTGCCATGATGTGTGTGTCATTGGTTGGTTTATAAAAATGAGTCATTATTTATGCTAATAACTCAAAGTAATAGCGCTAAAAATTAGCTGCGCTGTATTTTATCATAAAACATGCTTGCACTACTAGCCTTATTACCATGCTTGTAAGCCGCTATTCGATGCTGAGCTTTTGTGCTTAGTATTCATTTTTGCGCTAATTTTACTCATTATCATTTGAGTTATTCGGCATCATCCAAATTTAAGTTACGATCAATCTGCCAGATCAGATAGCAGCCAAGGCTCATTAAGACAAACATCGCAGTGCCAATCTTGAGTACGGGATTCACTGGGAATATATTCAACAACAGCCCACCAAATATACCTACTGAGAACATCAGTGAGCCTTGCAAGGCGCTTGCCATACCCGCTCGACGCTTTTGAAAAGCTAGTGCAATAGCCGATGCATTCGGCTGAGTAAGGCCAAGACCTGCAATACAGAAGAAAATACAGGCTAATACTACGGGTAGCCAAGCATCTACCCCAAAGATAAGCCCAATGGTAAAAAGTGCCCCAGCAGAGATAACCTGCATCATCGCACCAAAACGCAAAATACTAAGAATGCGAAAACGGTTGGTCAGCCATTGATTAAGCTGAGTCAAACCCACAAATCCCGCCGCATTCAGACCAAATATCCAGCCAAAATGGGTTGCCGATATGCCATAGGTATCCATGATCAGCTCAGAGGCGGCGCTAATATAAACGAACATCGCACCCATCAATAAACCGCCACCGATCGCAGGATAATTAAAGGTTGGGTCTTTAAGTAGATCCCAGTATTGGCTCAATACTTCTTTGGCAGGGCGAATATTGCGATTTTCTTCTGTTAGCGTTTCAAAGAAAAAGAACTTAGTCAGTAATAGATTAAGGGCGCCAAAAGCGGCTAAGAACCAAAAGATAGAGTGCCAATCAAAGAAACGTAAAAATACTGCGCCAAGCGAGGGCGCGAGTATCGGCGCTAAACCCATCACTAAAATCATAATAGAAAAGGCTTTAGCGGTTTGCCGAGCGGTTAAACGATCTCGGATCGCCGCTCGAGTCACGACGGCACCAACACAAGCCCCTAACGCTTGCACTGTACGTCCTGCAAATAACACATACTCATTGTTGGTAGTGGCGCATACTATCGAGGCGATGATATATAAAGTCATGCCAAAATATAAAGGCTTAACGCGACCTACCCGATCACTAAACGGGCCATAAAACAGCTGACCAAACACTAGCCCGATGAAGTAGGCAGGTACTGAGTTTGCCATAAAAGCGGTTGAGACCCCAAAGCTATCCGCCATTGCAGGAAGTGCAGGCAGATACATATCAATGGATAATGGCCCGACGGCGACAATCAGCCCGAGCATCATAATCCAAGCAACAGGCAGCTCCGCTGAGCGTACTCTGGTTGGTGTAGCCGTTTGAGAAGATAGATTGAATTTTGGAGCAGACATAACAGAACCGTTTAATATAAGAATATTATTTGGGCGCAAACCAGTAAGTTTTGCGCATAAACAACTAGACTCTGTTATATCGTACTGTCTATCGTTATTTCAATAGGTTTAAGAGATTAAAGAAACAACCCCTCAACAATAATAAGTTTTAAGACCTTATTTTGAGAACCTATTTTAAGACTCTATTTTAAGAAATTATCATAAAACTTACACTTAGCGAAATTGACGCTTCGCAAATTCAGTTGTAGCGATTTTGGCTTTTTTAAGCGCCAGCTTGCGATTGCGCCCTAGCATCAGCTTCATCTGCCATACCTTCTCTCTATAGAGCGTCAGTGCTGACTGCTGGTACATAGCGTTGACGATACGTTTACTAGCTAATACCGCATCAGGTGAGCGCTGCACTAATTCTTGCGCTAAGGCTTGCGCTTGAATCAGTGGCGTATCATGACAATGGCTGACTAATCCTAACGCACAAGCTTGCTCCCCATCAAGCATACGTGCCGTCATTGCCAATTCTTTTAATACATCGGCAGGTACGACGCCCAATGCCGATTGAGTCAACCCCATATCGGGCACCAGTCCCCACTTAGCCTCCATAATAGACAGCTGACAATCAGGATGACTGATACGGATATCACAAGCCAGCGCCAGCTGCATCCCTGCGCCAATACAATGCCCTTCTAGTACGGCAATGACAGGAATGGGTAGCTCACGCCAGACTAGGCACACGCGCTGAAACGAGCTTTGCCAAGGTTTTATAAGCTCCCATAACGCGTAAGCTTGGTTCGATGGATTATTCAAATCACCCAAATCTATTCCTGCACAAAAAGTGCCTCCAACGCCATTGAGGATAACGGCGCGTAAGGTTTTATCTTTGCTGATATGTCCAGCTACCGCGATAAGCTCTTTGACGACTTCAAAGCTCATGGCGTTTTTTTTGTGCGGACGATTTAGGGTAACCGTCAAGATGTTTGCGCTTACAGCGACTTGTAGAGTCCGATATTCATAAGAGGCGACTGCGTGCATAGTAATCCTTAGCTTTATAATAAATAATTAACAACACTTTCAAAGTGCTACAAAAACTGTCGTCAATCATAACAGGCAGTCGGCTCATCAGTCCTAGCAATAACTGACCCTGCATTCAACTTTCAAAAATGATTTTGGTACCAGTTATCAATTATAGATACTAAATCATTTTCCAATTCATATCATTCTCATTTAATCGGTGATAATTCAGCTGTTCATAAGAAGATAAATCTAAGGTTTGCAGAGTTATCAGCGCTTGTAGTAACACTTCATAATAGGGTTTTAGCATGGCAAACTGAGCGGGTGTCGTATGTTGTAAATTAAGCAAGCACTTATCCTCTAAGTCTTGGCTGGTCTGCCGTAGCTGTGGCACACCTGTATAACGACTAGCACCTAAAATACGATGCGCAATTTGTGCCAGCTCCTGACGATCACGCATCTGCCATGCTTGCGATAAAGCCTCTTTTTCATCAGCGATAGTATCAAGCATCATAATAATCAGTTTAGCCGCAAGATCAGGCTTATTTGCGGCACGGACTAACGCATCATCCCAATTCAAAATATCTAATTGGTTCTCTAGTCCTGCTTCTGTACTATCGAAGGTATTAGCTATTACTTCATCTTCTAGCCCATCTATTGAATCAATATTTTGTAATAGTGGTTCCTGATTTTCCACTATTTGCATGTCTAACGAATGGTCTTGATTGTCATACAACTGACTATTGTTAGACTGGCTATTCTTTAATTGGCTATCTTTTAACTGATTGTCCTTTGAGCTGTCTTTTAAGTTGCTTTTTAAATAGTCATCACGTATTTTTTTTAATGATAGTGGCCGAACCATTCGTTTATTAGCCTGTATTACCGTATCTTTGGCACTGGTCGCCATGCTGGTATCGCTACTTTTTTTATCGACAATCCTTCTACTGAGCCCACTCCTATTGGCATAAGCATCATCACCCCTAGAATCACTATCAGTATCACTATCTATAGCTAAGCTGTGCTCAAGTGCTTGAGCAGGTGGTGCGATATCAGTAGCATTTATTATTGTCGAAGGTGTATTATCAGCACGACCCAGCCACTTTTGCAGCACTTGTAGCAACTGCGGCTGACTAATAGGCTTGCCTACGTAATCATCAATACCACTGGCAAGGAGCTTGTCACGTTCATCAGCGAGCCCGTGCGCTGTCAAAGCGATGATAGGAACATGGTCATCAGCATGCTCTATTTTGCGGATTTGCTCGGCTGCTGCGCGACCTGACATACGTGGCATTTGGATATCCATAAATATTAGCTTAATCTGCGCTTTATCTTCTGTATCAATTGCTTGCGTATTTAGCTTGTCTTTATTCACTTTGGCACGCGTTTCGGCTTTGGCTATTTGCGTTTTGTTGGATAAGCTTTGTGGCTTAGGTTGCAATTGAGACTGGGATTTTGCGCTCTTCTCTCTTTTACTTTGCTGCTGAGTGATGATTTCAATCGCTTCAAAACCACTACTGGCAGTGATTACAGTGATACCCAGCTCACTTAGTAGCGCATCTAATACAAGTAGATTCGGCAGGTGGTCATCCACTGCTAGCACTGTGACACCCTGCCATATAGGCAGCTGCTCTTTGACAGATACTGTCTTTTTCTGAGTATCTAGCATCGCGTAAAGCTGGCGTTTATCGAGTGGCTCATACAATATATTGGCGTGATAGCGATTCAACAAAGCTTGATCGGCGGCGACTTGATAGCCAAATACGGCCAATTTGCCTTGATAATGCAAGCGAATCTGTTTGAGGAGCGCCATCATGTCATCTTGGGTATCATTATCGACGATCACCCAATCCCAATGGTTGCCATGCTCTTTTAGTGATTCGAGCACCCCTGGCAATGAATTGGCTTGAGTCAGCTTGATAGGTAGATTTTGCAAACTGGCTTTGAGCACTTGTCTAGAGGCATTATGATTGATCCAAACCAATACATGGAACTCATCTTTTGCGCCCGCTAAGGGTTGCAAGATAGGTGGCGCAATTGTCTGCCCTGTTATTGCAGTCGATACCTCAATATGAGCTGGCATCCGAAACCAAAACGTCGCGCCCTGCTTAGCGATATTCTCTTGGGCGTTATCATAAAAACCTATGTCACCGCCCATCAATCGGGTTAACTGCTTGGAGATGACTAACCCTAGACCCGTACCGCCATACTGCCGAGTAATCGAAGGGTCGCCCTGACTAAAGCTTTGAAATAGCATTTTTTGATCGGCAAGCGAGATACCTTTACCGCTATCTTGTACGCTTATCATCAGGTAATTATCCTGATGGTCATCTAAGCTTACTCTTACCACCACGCCACCACTATCTGTGAACTTGATTGCGTTACCGACGATATTGGTCAGAATTTGTTTGAGCCGTAATGCATCACCATTAATTCGCATGGGCACATCGTTGTAAAATAATACTGCGGTACGCAAACCCTTCTCGGCAGAAACTGGTGAGAGCATATCGACCACATCATAAATAGTGTCATATAGATCGAACTCATGACGATCAAGGAGCAGTTTCCCCGCTTCAATTTTGGAAAAATCTAACACATCATTGACGAGCGCTAATAGATGCGCTGAAGATTTACGGATGGTTTGGACGTATAAGTCTTGCTCGGAGCTCAGCTCACCATGACGCGCCAGCAAATTAATAAAGCCATCGATACTGTTCAAAGGTGTACGTAGCTCATGACTGATATTGGCTAAGAATGCTGACTTGGCTTGACTGGTTGAGATTGCGGCATCGCGTGCATTACGAATAGAGATGTTCTGCATCTCCATTTCATCAAAAGCTAAGCGCAAGTCATCTTCGGTCTGCTCAGCGTGATTTTGAAGCTCTTGAAAGCTTGAGTGCAAGCGGCGAAGGGTTTTGACGAGATCTTGTTGTAATAGATTGAGCTCACCATTAGACTCAACAGGGATAGGCTTGTATAAATTATCAACATGGGTACGCTGTAGCTGCAAGCGCAGCTCATAAATAGGGGCAATCCAGCGTTTGGCATATATATTAAGGCTGAGCAACAAAATCAAAATAGTAAACAAGCCAGTAATCGCGAGCGCCATAGCGATACGGTAGCGAGCGATATATAGCGGCTCATTATCCATGTCGATCAGCAGCCATAGTCGCTGACCGTCAAACTCGCCTAATATACTGCCATAAGCACTACCGATAGGCGTCGGCTGTTTGGATAAAAACCCTTGCGTAGTATCTATGATAGGCCAGCTCTCATCAACGCCAAAACCGACCGTTGCTAGCACCTGATTATTTTCATTAATGATCGCGATACGCTGAATATGCTGCTCAGACTGCATTCGGCTAAGTTTATCGCGAATGGTAACTAAAGTAGTCATCGCGCCTTGAGTCGCTGCCTCATTATCGCTCCCAGAAGCAGCGCTTGTAATACTTGATTGTAGCGATGGCGAGTCAATTACCTCTAAATTTTTCTCTGAGAGTATAGGAGACTTAGAAAAGCTACTTTGCTTAACAGGTGCTAATAGGCTTGGCTGTTGATTAACAGGAATACTAGACTCAAGCGCCGCTCTTTTTGCTGATTCAATAGCATTAATCATACTTTGAACGTTTTGAGTGTTATCGATTGACTGATGGCTTTCTTGCTCAAGTAGCGTTGGTATCAGCTCTGTTACCATAGGCTTATAACGTATCAATACCGCCTCTGCTAACGCCTTTTGCTCAGAATTACTGGCACGCATAGTCTCATAGAAGACTAAGATACCGCCTACTGCTGCCAGCAGACATATCGGCACAAACACCAATATAATCAGTTGACCATAAGCACTACTGGTATCAAAACGTTTTTTATATGCCATGCTAAGCTGAATCCTTATTCACAATGGAGCTATTAGCGTTAGAAAATGAACGCTGGAGTTATTTTACCAGTAAGCTGGTGCTGGAGGGTGTCGAATAAGTATTATATATCTCAATACATGTCACTCATTATGGTTACGAATCGTTGCTGTAGAGCTGGGCGCAGCCAAAAACAAGATGATATAATAAATCTTTATGTTTTAGGCTCTACTAGCTTAAGCTCTACAACCTTGAGCTTGTATTTGCTACTTATCTTTTAATATTCGCTATTCTATAATAATTAAGGATGCCTTATGTCGTCTACGGCTATATCAAACGCTAACTTTATCACCCAAACCACAAGCCTTGCCGACGTTATTGGTCAGACGCCTTTAGTCAAGCTACATCGTTTACCTGAGCAGGAAAATGTCAATAATGGCGCGCAGCTGTTAGCTAAGCTTGAAGGCAATAATCCCGCAGGATCAGTCAAAGATCGCCCTGCTTTTAATATGATCTATCAGGCCGAGCAGCGCGGTGATATCGCCCCTGGTGATACTTTGATTGAAGCGACTAGTGGTAATACGGGTATTGCTTTGGCGATGGTTGCCGCGATGCGTGGTTATCCGATAATACTGCTGATGCCGACCAACTCCACTCAAGAGCGTAAAGATGCCATGCTAGCTTACGGCGCCACTTTGATTGAAGTTGATGAAGGCATGGAAGTGGCGCGCGATATGGCACTACAGATGCAGGCGGACGGCAAAGGTATCGTGCTCGATCAGTTCAATAACCCTGATAACAGCCAAGCGCATTATCTCACCACAGGTCCTGAGCTGTGGCAACAAACGGACGGTAAAATCACTCACTTCATCAGCTCTATGGGCACCACAGGTACGATCACTGGGGTCTCGCGATATCTTAAAGAGCAAAACCCAGCGGTGCAGATTATTGGTCTACAACCCGATGAAGAGGCTTCTATCGCGGGCATTCGTCGCTGGCCTGCCGCTTATATGCCTGGCATTTTTGAGGCAGATTTAGTTGATGAGACCATGGATATTGATCAAACTATTGCAGAGGTCTATATGCGTAAACTGGCAAAGTCTGAAGGTATCTTTGCAGGAGTCTCCTCAGGCGCAGCGACTTGGGCAGCTATTGAGATTGCTAAAGCTAACCCTGACGCGGTTATTGCCTTTATTGTCTGTGATCGTGGTGATCGTTATCTATCGACAGGGCTTTATAATATCGATGACGACAATGTCAGCTAGACAATAGAGTCTGTTGAAAAGTTAAAAGTGTTTCAGTCATCATAATGAGAGCTACTTATGCCCCATGCACTACCTACTAGTCCTGTTTTAGTTTTTGATATAGAAACCATTGCCGATATCGATGGCGCGCGGCGTATTTATCCGCAATTGGCCAAGCTCAATGATGCCGATACGTTGAGCGCTTTGACTGCTATTCGTACGCAAGAGGCAGGCCATGACTTCATGCGTTTGCCGCTACAGCGTATCGTCTGTATATCAGCGCTCTACATCAAAGATGGTCAGTTTTCACTGTTTTCTTTGACCGCTGATAAATTTAGTGAGAAAGAAATTCTAGCTAAATTTTTCCGTGCCTTTAGCGATGTCGAAAAACTACCACAATTGGTCAGCTGGAACGGTTCAGGTTTTGATATTCCCGTGTTGATCTATCGGGCTATGCAGTATGATTTAGCCGCGCCATGGCTATTCGAAGAAGGCGAGCGTATAAAAAACATGCGTTTTGATAATTATGTCAATCGTTTTCAGACTCGTCATCTTGATCTAATGGATAGGTTTAGCCAATACGGTGCCAGTCGCCGTGAGGCGATGGATGTCGTCGCTAGCCTCTATGGCTTACCTGGCAAAACGGATGTCGATGGTAGTATGGTCGGTGCCTTGGTTGCCGATGATGATTGGCAAACGCTATCGATATATTGTGAATCTGATGTGATGAATACTTGGCTGATCTATCTGCGCTGGCTGCGTCTGACTGGTAAGTTATCCTCACCTTCGTTTGATCATTGGCAACAGCAAAGTATAGATTATCTAAAGAGCTTTACCCAAGCCGATGGTAATGTCCGTCATCAAGACTTTTTAGCGGATTGGTCATCAAAACCAGCGCTGTAAGTGCAGATAAAACTATAGCCGACATTTCAATGGCAACTATACTTACTATGGTTGCCATTTTTTAGTTGATAGCAACTCATACGTTACTAGCTTTATATGTTAAAATTGCACTCATTCTAATTCCTTTATATTATTCATTTTATAGGCAGGTTTATGCAACCCACCGACTCAGACTCTAACGTGACTATTAACGCAACGACTGATGCTATTGCGCAAACCAATAGTAGCCAAATTACCGTAGCACCTAGTAAGAAAAAGTCAAAACCTTCATCTAAAGTACGCCGTCGCCTCAAGGATGCTGAGCCACTACCCTTCAAAATTGACAAGCTATCTCATGATGGTCGAGGGGTGGCAAATTATGGTGACGGCTTTGGTATTGATGATGGTCATGCTGAGGACAAACACGGTAAAAAAGTATTCGTTAGCTTTGCACTACCAGGTGAGAGCGTCGAAGTAAAAATTACCAATAGCCGTGCCAGCTTTGAAGAAGGCGATGCGATAAAAATCATGGCCGACCCCAACCCCGAACGCACCACACCGCCTTGCCCACACTTTGGCATTTGTGGCGGCTGTAACTTACAGCATTGGCAACCAGAGGCGCAAATCAGCTTTAAGCAGTCAGTGCTCGCTGAAATGTTGTTACATCAAGCCAATATCGCACCTGAGACTTGGCTTACTCCTGTAGTCGGTGATCGTCTCGGCTATCGCACTAAGGCTCGACTGGGTGTCCGTTATGTCGCCAAGAAGCAGACAGCGTTAGTTGGCTTTCGTGAGCGTTCAAGTAACTTTTTGGCAGCGCTTAACGAGTGTCATATTTTAGATCCGCGCATAGGTTTTGAGATTGAAAACCTAAAAGCATTAATTAGCACGCTCGATGCTCGTGATAAAATCGCTCAACTTGAGCTGGCGATGGGTGAATATATCCCAGAGTTGCCCGATGGCGATCAGCCTGTGGCATTGATTGTGCGTAACTTAGAACCTTTATCTGATGCTGACTTAGATAAACTCAAAGTCTTTTTTGCCGCGCGTCATTGGCAGTTGTATCTACAATCAAAAGGTGTCGATAGTATTGAGCGCATTGCTCTACAGCCTAATGACGATATGAGCCAACAATTTGGTCGTCTATATTATCAGCTGCCAGAGTACGACTTAACCTTTGAATTTATCCCAACTGACTTCACCCAAGTCAATTTATCGGTAAATCGACAAATGACCAAGTTGGCTTGTGACTTATTAGACCTAAAGCCAGGTGAGCGAGTTCTAGATTTATTCAGTGGACTAGGTAACTTTAGTTTGCCATTAGCACGGTTGGTTGGCGCAACAGGAAAAGTTATTGGGGTTGAAGGTAGCGAAGCGATGACGCTGAGAGCGGCTGACAATGCCCGCCGTAATGGCATTCACAATACTGAATTTTATAGCCAAGATTTAACGCAAGATTGCACAGATAAGCCATGGGCTAATCAAGGCTTTGATGCGCTATTAATTGATCCGCCGCGCTCTGGTGCTTGGGATATTATGCAGTATCTACCAAAATTTAATGCCCAGCGCATTGTTTATGTCTCTTGTAATCCAGCAACCCTAGCCCGCGATACTAAAGCTCTACTTGAGCAAGGCTATCGCTTAACGCATGCAGGGGTTATGGATATGTTCTGTCATACAGGCCATGTGGAGTCTATAGCTCGCTTTGAAAAAGTATAAGCTCAAAAATAGCAGAAAATAGATAATCCGTGTTCTAAGTCATACCTTCAATTTAATCATGAGCATAAAAAGCCAGCTACTTGCTAATTAAAGTGAATTTTACAGGTAATAGATTCCTATTGTCTGTAAAACTCACAACAGTAATAAAGTGTAGCTGTTTTAACATTAAGAATTATCAGGACTGTTGGACGATTTCGAAATACTGTTAAAGATTATAATAAAGATCTATTAAAAACGATTAATGTTTATTAATATTTTTAAAGTTACTATTATAACGCCAATTATTACAGATCCTTGCTTGTACTGAGATTATGAGATGACATAATGTTAGAGATAAGAATTATTAAATTAAACTGTATATCTTGATACTAATAGTTTTGGTAAATACAATATTGATAAACGCTTTGCGAGTTGTTGGGTTTATATAGCTATAAATATTTAATAGGAGTCAACTATGGTAAAGATCCGTGAGGGATTGCCATTAATGGATGGGCAAACCACTGAGACTGATAGCGCCTCACTAGCAGCGCAGCTGGTTGCCAGTCAACGTTCTCACAAGTCCGCCAATAGTTATGCCCAAATCCCACTAGATATCAAAAAGCAACTGACCACTCATAAGTTGCATACCACTTTTGATCGCTCAGAGCGTCATGCTTATCATAGTCATAACCCTAAACTTAACGAGAAATATGTCAATAATAATCTAGATAACCTAGCCTCGCCTACAGATATTTTCGAAGATATTGACTTAGATCATGCCAATATTGATGTGCCGATGTGGCTGGATAATGTGGCTAGACGCATTGGACAAGAGTCGGTTCCTAACTTGACAATCGCTTGTGAATTTATTCGCAATCGTATGAACACTAGTGAATCTGAGCGCTCTGGTGCTTATGTCACAGGTATCGGTATGACTGACATTTTGACATATCTGTATCAAGACGAAGATGCGCTAGTCGCCGCTATGATCTATCGTAGCGCTCGTGAGTCGCTCATTAGCTTAGCCGATATCCAAAAAAACTTTGGCACTGATATAAGCAACTTGGTCAAAGACGCTTTGGCTATGGGTAAGTTGTCCGCTATTATAGAGAGCAATAAGCGCTTAGAGGATCACTTTGCCAATAATCAACGTGATCAGTTATCAAATATTTATAGCATGCTTATATCTGTCACTAACGATGTCCGTGTGGTATTGATCAAGATGGCTGATCGTACCTTTGCCATGCGTGAGCTGTCGTTTTCTAATGAAGAGCGCCAGCAGCGCGTAGCCCGTGAAGTGATGACGATTTATGCGCCCCTTGCTCATCGCTTGGGTATTGCACAACTCAAATGGGAACTAGAGGATTTAGCCTTTCGCCACTTGGCTCCTGATCGCTATAAGGAAATAGCCAAATTACTATCAGAAAAGCGTAGCGAGCGTGAGGACTATATTCAGCGCGTCGAGCATCAGCTGAGTACAGCTTTGGCGGCTGCTGACATTGTCGCTGAAGTCTCTGGACGTGTTAAACATATTTATTCTATCTATCGCAAGATGAAGCTAAAAGGTCTATCTTTTGATCAGCTTTACGATATTAGGGCGCTACGCGTATTAGTGGACGATCCTTCAGAGTGCTATCACGCATTAGGGTTAGTACATGGTCTATGGCGTTATATTCCTGAGCAGTTCGATGATTATATTACTAACCCTAAAGCCAATGGTTACCGCTCACTACATACCGCTGTTATCGCTGAAAAAAAGTCGCTTGAGGTGCAAATACGTACTCATACAATGCACTTTGAGGCTGAGCTCGGTATGTGTGCTCATGTCAACTATAAAGAGGGCTTGAAAAATAAAAAAGATAACTATCTCAATCAACGCATCAGCTCATTGCGTCAACTGCTATCTATTAATAATCAAACTCGTACTGCTTTAGCCAGTGGTAATGACCTTGATAACAGCGATATATTAGAGCTTGATGAAGAAGAACAAACCGTTGACTTTGATGAGCTTGAGCGAATTTATATCTTCAGTCGTGATGGCGATATTACTGAGCTGCCAAAGGGTGCAACAGTACTTGATTTTGCCTATTACGTGCATACACAGGTGGGCAATAGCGCGCAAGCGGCACGGGTGAACCAGCGCTACGTGCCACTGACCTACCAGCTCAAAACGGGCGAACAAGTAGAGATCATCACCAAATCTTCACGCGAGCCTAATCGGGACTGGCTGGTGGCATCCCTAGGCTATATTCATACCAATAGAGCCCGCTCAAAGCTACGCCAATGGTTTAATAAACAAGATCGCGATAAAAATATCGAGATTGGACGACAGATGCTTGGCCGTGAGTTGGAGCGCTTGTCTGTACACCCTAACAGTATCGATCTAAATGACTACTTGCAGTTTTTTAATGTCAATAGCACTGAAGATATTGTCGTCGGTCTGGTCACAGGTGAGATTGGGATTAATCAACTCACCAATCATATCTCTCGACAGCTGCATTTAGAGCCTGAAAAGGAGATTGATGACTATACGCCGAGTGTTGATCCCAAGGCTACTGGCAAGCTTGACGCTTATAAAATCTGTATCGACGGGCTGGATAATATAGAGATTAATTTGGCAGGCTGTTGTCACCCTGTGCATGGTGAGCCGATATCAGGCTATATTACTCTATCGCGTGGTGTGAGCATTCATAATCGCGGCTGTGCTGAATATGTACGCTTAATTGAGCGTGACCCAGAGCGCGAGATTAGTGCCGCTTGGAAGTCAAAGTCTGGTCGCTATCAGCCTGTCGATATCCATGTAGAAGCTTATGATCGGCGCGGTCTATTGCGGGATTTGACCCAAGTAATCGATAAAGAAAACGTCAATATTCGCCAAGTACAAACCTCGAGTACTGATGATAATATTGCCTTTTTAAAGTTTCATATTGAAGTTTCAGGATTGGCGCATTTATCTAAGTTATTGGCGAAGCTTGAGCAGCAACCTGGCATTCTGCATGCGCGCCGTGCTGTGGTTTAATAAGCTCATAAGCTAGACATTATTATATCAACCGTTTACTTCTATCTGTACAATATTAAATTTTACTATTATAAAGCTTTAAGATTATGCCTGAGCTACCCGAAGTTGAAACCACTAAAGCCAGTCTTGCGCCTATATTAGGACAGCAAGTCAATAAAGTACAAGTATTCCAGCCAAAACTGCGCTGGCGAATGCCTGACGATTTGTCAGAACTGGTTGGTTATGCTTTACATAGCGTTAAGCGCCGTGCTAAGTATTTAATCCTAACTTTTTTACCTACTACACAGCTTACTGGTAAAAAAGACGGTGCCATTAAAGAAAACGAGCCAATTGAGCAAAATACTGTATCATTACAGCGTCAGTTGATAATGCATTTGGGAATGTCAGGGAGCCTGCAACAATATCCTATCGATACCGATAAGCGCAAACATGACCATCTTATTATCACTTTTAACGATATCACAGGCAAACAGACTCAACTACACTACCATGATCCAAGACGTTTTGGCGCCGTGCTATGGCATGCCGACTATAGTGCTAAATTACTGGATCATCTAGGGCCTGAGCCTTTATCAAATAAGTTTGATGCTGATTATTTGTATCACTTGATACAACGTACAGCCGATAATATTCAGCCCTTAAAGAGTGAAGCTATTTCCGATACCTCTACCAATAAAATGCAAGATAAAAAGATAGCCAAACGTCCTATTGCCCGAGCGATCAAGTCAGTCATTATGGAGCAGCAGGTGGTGGTTGGTGTCGGTAATATTTATGCCACTGAGAGTCTTTATTTGGCAGGTATCCATCCAGCGACGCCAGCTCATCAATTAAATTATAAGCAAATCGTTATATTAATTGATCATGTTAAGACAATTCTAAGCAAAGCCATTGAGCTTGGCGGCTCAACCTTGCGTGACTTTACCGTTGCTAGCGGTCAGACAGGCTATTTTCAACAAACCTTAAATGTCTATGGTAAGCAGGGCGAGTGTTGTCCAAGCTGTAAATCTGAGCTTGAGAACCTTAAAATTAACGGTAGAGCTAGCGTTTACTGCCCACTATGTCAGCCGTTATAAACTTCCTAATAGCAGAATACTATTTAAATACCGGTTAAGTACTAGTAACGTCATCGTAGTGATGTTATTTATATTGCTTATCAGCGCTCATCTTGCTTTAATAGAAGATACTATTAAAATCTGTTCAACAGATTCTAAACCCGTTTTTTGCTACTTTTTTTAATAAGCCTTGGAATATTGTCATGACTACTAACGTTAGCCTGCGCTCTATTAAGCGTAACCTTCTCACCACTATTATTAGTGTCAGTTGCGTCATGGCTATAATACAGCCTGCTAGCGCTGCCATAGAAATTGATGAGAGCGACTTTGGTCCCTCTTATGGCACTATGGTAGCGGACACAGTTGTTGGCAAGCCGTTGCAACTGGTGACGGCTATTGCTGGCACTGCAGCATATGTAGTCAGCTTGCCTTTTTCATTAATAGGAGGTAACGCAGATCAGGCACAACAAAAGCTATTCGTAGAGCCTTGGGATGCCATGTCACGCTGCTTAGGGTGCACCGTTGCTGAGGATAACTATTATAAGTCGCAAGTAGTCAACGATAACGTAGTACGTATCGTGGTCGATCAGCCCTCAGAGATTTTTATCAATACTAATGACTATGTGGTAGTAAATCCACAATAGCTATTGCCAGTAATAATTGCTGATGATAAGCGTTTTAAAGCAAAAAGCTGATTTATTAAATCAGCTTTTTTCATACTTGGTTCATAATGAAAATGTTTTATTTAGTTAGCTGATTTTTACCAAGCTTGTCACTAATTTCACGCAGCAAGACGATTTCTTCAGCTATGGCATCGGGTACGGCTGGTTGCTGTCGGCGTAAGCGATTGACAGACTTGACCATCATAAAGATAATAAACGCTAAGATGATAAAATTAATGAGTACGGTGATAAAGTTACCGTAAGCCAGTACTGGGATACCAGCAGCCTTTAAGCTGGCATAGTTTCTTACCATGCCCTCTGGTATGTCTCCTAATACAACAAACATATTAGTGAAGTTCAGCTCACCACCGAATATCATCGCCACAATTGGCATAATGATGTCTTCTACTAATGACGTGGTAATCGTAGCAAAAGCGCCACCGATAATGACACCCACTGCCAAGTCCATCACGTTGCCTTTTAAAGCAAACTCTTTAAACTCATCTATCATGCTCATTTCATATACTCGTTATTGTAAACACTCATTATATGAAATTTTGGTAGCTGTGCCATTATAAAACTGACAGCACGCGATTTTAAAAGGATATAAGGCAAATTAATTTATATCCCTATCTAAACGCAGTGCTCTAAATTCCCAACACTATAAGCAATCAAGCGTGAAAATATCAACAGACATAAAAAAGGCTAACATAACGTTAGCCTTTTTTGTGGTTAGAACTCAATCAAATGTAGCGATTAAGCGCCTTTTTTGCGACCATGACGCTTGCGCTCACTCTCAGTCAAGTAACGCTTACGCAAACGAATCGCTTTTGGCGTGACTTCAACTAACTCATCATCTTGAATATATTCAAGCGCTTGCTCAAGCGTAAACTTAATAGCAGGCGTTAGAGTCAATGCTTCATCAGTACCACTAGCACGGACGTTAGTTAATTGCTTAGCAGTTGTTGGGTTCACAGCCATATCATCACTGCGTGAATTTTGCCCCACAATCATACCCTCATATACTTCAAGCTGAGGCTCAGCAAAGAGCTTACCGCGTTTTTGTAGGTTAAATAGAGCAAAACCTAAGCAAACCCCTTTAGCCATTGATACTAATACACCATTAGTACGACCACCTACATCACCAATTTTCTGTGGTCCATAATGTGAGAAGCTTGACGTCATGATGCCCGAACCTGAAGTCAGTGTCAAAAACTCAGAGCGAAAGCCAATCAGACCACGAGCAGGAACGGTTGCTTCAATACGCATACGACCTTTACCATCGAGCTCCATATTGGTCATCTCGCCTTTGCGAAGACCGACCTGCTCCATAATACTACCTTGATGCTGATCTTCAATATCGAAGACTACATTTTCGTAAGGCTCTTGTAGCTTGCCATCAACTTCTTTTACGATAACTTCTGGACCCGATACGCCCATTTCAAAACCTTCACGGCGCATATTTTCAATCAATACTGACAAATGTAGCTCACCACGACCTGATACCTTAAACTTATCAGGAGATTCTGTATCTTGCACACGCAATGCTACGTTATGAATCAACTCACGCTCTAAACGCTCACGAATATTACGTGAGGTCACAAATTTACCTTCGCGGCCTGCAAATGGTGAGTTGTTCACCTGAAAGTTCATTGATACAGTAGGTTCATCAACGGTTAACGGCTTTAGCGCTTCAACATTGCTTGGATCACAAATAGTATCTGAGATATTCAACGCATCGATACCAGTAATACAAATAATATCACCCGCTTGAGCATCTTCTACTTCGATACGATCAAGACCATGATAGCCCATGATTTTTAAAATACGACCATTACGAGTCTCACCTTGTTTATCGATGATCGTTACTGGCGTATTAGTCTTGATTCTACCGCGTTGAACACGGCCGATACCGATAACACCAACGAAGCTATTGTAATCAAGGCTAGATATCTGCATACGGAACGGTGCGTCTGCATCAACTTGTGGTGGTTGAACCACATCAACAATAGTCTTAAACAAAGGAGTCATGTCGTCAGCAAGATCATCTGCTTCTAAACCAGCAATACCATTCAATGCTGAAGCATAAACAATTGGAAAATCTAACTGCTCATCTGTAGCGCCCAAATTATCGAACAAATCAAAAATTTGATCCATTACCCAGTCAGGACGTGCACCAGGACGATCGATTTTGTTAATAACTAAGATAGGTTTCAAGCCCTGCTCAAAAGCTTTTTGAGTGACGAATCTAGTTTGAGGCATAGGGCCATCAACAGCGTCAACGACTAAAAGTACGCAATCAACCATAGACATAACGCGCTCAACTTCACCACCAAAATCGGCGTGACCTGGAGTATCTACAATATTGATACGATACTCAGTGTCATCAGACTTATCTGTCCATTTGATAGCTGTATTTTTAGCCAAGATGGTAATACCACGTTCTTGCTCAATGTCACCAGAATCCATCGCGCGTTCGGCAATATTGGCTCGGTCACCAAAAGTACCTGACTGATGTAATAGTTTATCAACCAAAGTAGTTTTACCGTGATCAACGTGGGCAATAATTGCAATATTACGCAAATGTTTGATGTCGTTCGCCATATGAAATGCTCGTTTTGTCTTAATAAAATGTGATATCAGTAGACACTATGTCAATGCACAAAGTGTTTGGGCGGCTAGTATAACATTATTCATTGTCAAATTTATAATTTAACTTGTTTTTATAAGTATTTATAAGTCATCTCAATGTATGAATAATAAATACAGGCAACAAAAAAGCCACCCTACAGGTGACTTTTTCTTCTAACACTTAACTATTAATAGTAGCTTTCAATAAGAATAATCTTAGTTAATTACCATATCTTTAGTTTGTTCAACAGTCATAGATTTGTCACCAGTGATGATGGCATATACACGACGGTTCATAGCACGACCTTCTTCAGTGTCATTTGAAGCGATTGGTTGATCATAACCATAGCCAACAGTTGATACACGGTTTGGTGCAATACCGAACTCATTAGTCAACATAGACTTGACCGCTACAGCGCGAGCTTCAGACAGACGTTGGTTATAACGTGCTGATGGGCCAGTTTTAGAAGCATGACCTTCTACACGTGCGCCAGAGTTTGGATACTCACGCATTTTTTCAGCAACTTTAGCGATTTCTGACTGGTACTGTGCTTTGATGTTTGATTTATCGTTATCAAAGAATACACGTAATTCCATTTTTAGCTCATCGCTAACGACTACGTCTACTGGGCAACCACGAGCATCAACTACCAAGTTCATTGGTGTGCCTGGGCACTGATCAACGCTATCAAATACGCCATCACCATCAGAATCAACATCAGGAGTAACAACGACTACTGGAGTCTCTACTACTGGTACTACTGGTACTAAAGTAGGTTCTAATTGTGGTGGAACTGCTACTGTAGGTGCTAAATGACCGCCAAGTACGACTTCTAGACCAGCTAGAGCCATGCCTTCCCACCAGTTTTCATCAAAGTTATGAATCGCACGAGCTTCACCACGTAGGCTTAAAGCGTCATTGATACGATACATAGCACCTAGACCTAGGTTACCAATAGTATCAGTACTTTCTGATACTTGATTACCAGAATTGTCTTCAAACTCAAGTTTTGAGCGACCAGCACCAACTAATACGTATGGCTTGAATGAGCTATCTGTATAACCAGTGAACTGCTCAGTACCGATCAAGAAGTTACCAGAGATCATTTCTTGTTCACCATCAAAACCCTCTACACCGTCTCTACGAGTAGCATCATTGTTTGCTACACCGTACTCTACTTGAAACTGAGTAGAAGGAGTAAGCTCGATACCTAGTGCCGCACCAGTATACAAACCATCTTCTTTGTAATAACCGAGTTGATCACTTTGCTCATCTTCAGCGCCTTCGCTGTAATGATAGCCTAACAATACTGGACTGATAGTAACACCAGCGTTAGCCGCTAGTGGAGCAGCTGTTACAGCGAACAGTGCTAAAGCAATTTTATTCAATTTCATGGACTTCCCCCAAAGGATAATTTAATTAATATGCAAGCTAAGCCAATCTTTAAAAAGGCTTTTTAAGCACATTACTACATAACAAAACTAATTACGGAGTAGCTTAGCGACAATCAATACACTTTACAACTTTTTTCGTCAAGGAGCTACACATTATTACACTATTGTGTTGTAAGAAAAACACAATAGCAGCTGTATATTACTGATAACAAACACAAATAAAGATTTTTCCGAATATGTACCATCTCATTCGTAACAAAAATTTTACTATGTTTTTGATTACTTACTGCATTTTAATACATGTAGTTTTTTTTCTCTATTATAAAAACTTTTACTCACTAAATGAAACATTTTTTGACATTTGAACTATATTAGGTATATATTCATATTATCAAATATATTTTTATTTAGAGTATGTATTGATAGTTACAAGTATTGATAATTACAGTTTTAGGGATCGATCAATAGTAAATGATATATCAGATAGGCTTACAAGTGGGAGACAACGATGAATCAGTTAACTCAACCCCCTGCTGCTACTTCGGCATATCGCTATCATAAATTTACTAATACTGGCGTTGGTATCGATATCTTGATTACAAATCATCCTGGCGTTAGCTGTTCGCTTAAGTTAAAACAACAAAAAGCTTTTACTTTAATAGAGTTGATTATAACGATAGCTATCATAGCTATTATTATTACTGTCGCTACACCCTATGTGCTGACTCAGCTGGCAGCCACAGAAGCCAAACGCATTCGCTATGATATTTCAAACACCTTATCTATCGCTAAAGCCGAGAGCTTGATTCATCGTCAAAATTTGATAGTCTGCCTCTCTGATGATAATAGTACCTGCAATAAGAATAGCAACTCAGCCTTGTTGTTGTTTGCAGACAACAACGATAATAAAAGTTTCGATGCAGGGGTTGATTTATTGCTGACTGTGCAACGACTAGATCCTAAGTATGCCACACTGCATTTACGTGCTTCTGCTGGACGTCATCACATTAAGTTTTTTGGCGATACAGGTACGCCTCGTGGGCACTTTGGTCATATTAAGTACTGCCCAAACACAAGCTATAACACTAATAAATATCAAGTCTCTTTTAATAATATTGGTATTATTAGGTACAAACCAAATAGCAGCCACCCTACTGACTGCGATTAAAGCATGATTAAAATACAGATATCTACTAACGTTAGTATAATTAAAGCAATGCACTTGTTCTAAGCTTAAAAAAACTTATTGATAACGCTGTTGCTGCTGCCACAATAATCGACTTTGCAGAGGTTGATAGTCTACAAGATGATCGATAAGGTGTTTATATAGTCTTGACCAAGAATTAAGCGTCTCTATAGTAATACCAGAATGCTCCATCGCAAGGATTTCACTACCTTTAAATATGGCTTGCAAATTAGTGTTTTCTACTTGATCCGTATTTTGGATATCATTATGTTGGATATTAGGGTACTGAATAATAGGCATTAAGCCGATGTCTGGTAAAAACCTATAATCGTTATCAGCCTCGATATTATCTAGCATACTATCTTGAGTTAAATTCAAAGCAAAACCCAGCTCTTGAAACAAATTCTGTTCAAATTGACGTAAGCATAGACGTAGTTCATCAGCACTTAGCGACTGTTTAAGGGTTAACAGACTATGCTGATAGTGATGCCACAACGCAGGGGCTGGGTCTTCTACGGGCAGGAGTTTTAATAATATCTCATTCAAGTAGAGAGCCGCATATTGCTGTTGACCCGTAATCTGCTGATAGCGCTGCGGCTGAGGAGTCAATACTTGAGGCGTGCTACTGGCCGCTTGAGTTTTTTTTGAAACACTGTTGTTTGAAATATCGCTGCTTAGACCCTTATCTAGCTGACTGACCTCGATAGGGCTAATAGTGATTTGGCTAAAGGTTTTTAGGTCGCGCTTACCCGTTGCAAATAGTTGCAGCGGCTCAAACAACGGCGCACCTTTTTTACCTATGCCATGCACAATACCTAAGTGCTCTGAAAATAAATAATATAAGGCACGCTTTTCTTGATAAGGGCGCTGATGCAATAAGTAACCATTTAACGCTTCATTACGCATGGCTTGACCCCCTTATTTATTCTATTATTTATCTCAGCAAAACTTAGCTATCAACAAGTTATACTACTCAGTGCGTCAGCTTAATATTAACTTCTCAAAATCTGCTCAATACCCTAAGCTAGTCAGCGCACGCTCGTCATCAGACCAGCCTCGTTTGACTTTGACCCATAGCGTTAGCATAATTTTTTTATCAAGCAGCTGTTCTATATCTTTGCGTGCATCAATGCCTACTTGCTTGATACGCTGACCTTTGTCACCAATAATAATGGCTTTTTGTCCATTACGCTCGACATAGATAGTGGCATCGATAAAGGTACAAGCTTTACGCGGACGCCCTGTTTTTGGATCAGTATGCGCAGGCTCATCTTTAAAGCCGTCGATTTGTACGGTCAAATCATAAGGCACTTCGTCCCCTGCGCTACGCATAATCTTTTCACGAATAATCTCGCTGGCTAAGAAGCGCTCTGAGCGATCAGTGATTTGTTCGGTGTCATAGATAGGATCGGCAATAGGTAAATGCGAGGCAATGACTTCCTGCAAACGATCAAGGTTTTGATTTCTAAGAGCAGAAACAGGGACGATATCAGCAAAGTCAAAGCTATCACTAAAGGTCTCAATCAAAGGTAGTAATGTGCCTTTGTCTTTTAAGGTATCTGCTTTATTAATAACCAATACAACGGTAAGATTAGTGTCACCAAGCTTTTGTAATACCAATAAATCATCATCACGCCACTGATCTGAATCCACCACAAATAGCACTAGATCAACATCGACTAAGGCTGAGGTTGCCGCCTTATTCATGCGCTCATTAATAGCTCGTACTTCGTTACGGTGAATACCTGGCGTATCAACAAACACCGCCTGCATCTCATGGTTTGATAGAATGCCATGAATACGATGGCGGGTGGTTTGCGGTTTGCGTGAGGTGATAGAGAGCTTTTGACCTAGCATATGATTCATCAGTGTTGACTTACCCACATTAGGGCGACCAACAATCGCGACATATCCTGTCTTAAAGCTATCACTATTAATAGTGTTATCTTGACGCTTATCAGCGCTTTGAGCCGTATTAGTTGTGGCAAAAAACTCTTCAATAGCACTATCGTTTGCGGTATTATCAGTGCCATTAGTATCTATGACGTTGGCAGCAGCAGCTTCGCTACCATTAACGTCCGCTACATCAGTATCGGTCGTTGTGCTCTTCAAGCCAGCTTCTTTAAGTCGACTTGTGCTATTGTCGTCAACGACAGCGTTAGTAATAACAGCGCTCTCAGTTGATGGTAGATCAGTATTATTACTCATAGGTTCATCTCATAGGCTTATAACCAGCGGTTTAATAATAATTTATTAAACTACTGGTTATTAATATTTATTTTTACTTATCTTAGGGTGTATAGGTAAACCTAAGCTTATCCATCACCGCTATCTTTTGGTAGAATTTGGTAGTTTATGTAATTGATTAATCATCAGCTCAGCAGCTTTTTGTTCAGCGATTCGACGGCTTTCACCTGATTCAGTAATATCAGGACAGCCTATAATGTTGACTTGACAGCGCACCACAAAGATCTGGTAAGGTGCATTGCCTTGGATTTCCACTAGTTCATAATGAGGTAAGTCGAACTGTTTTGACTGTAGCCATTCCTGCAAACGGCTTTTGGCGTCTTTGAGAACTTTTTGCTCACTTACATTGTTAATTAAGTCGCCGTACCAAGACAAAACGCAATTTCGAGTAATGGTCAAATCTTGGCTATCTAAATAGATGGCACCGAGTAATGACTCTACAGCATCCGCTAGGATTGAGGCACGATTGCGTCCGCCGCCTTTACGCTCGCCAATACCCAAAATTAGGTGATTGGATAAATCTAACTTTTGCGCAATGATGACTAGAGTTTCTTGACGTACCAAAGTGGCACGCATCCGCGTTAATCGACCTTCATTTTGAGTGGGGTATCGATAATACAGAGCCTCGCCCACGATCATACCCAATAACGCATCCCCCAAAAACTCTAAGCGCTCGTAGTTCTTTTTGCTATCGAATGAGCGATGCGTTAGCGCCAGTTTGGGCAAGCTTAGATCCTTGAACTCATAACCTAATTGACGCGTTAATATTGCCAAACGCTTTATGAAGTCAGCATTAATAGGGTGATGGTTTACAGGATGATGCTGTTGTAGGTCTGATTTCATGCGCGGCTATTACTATCCTATTAAATGAATTATAGTGAAAAAGAAGCTTTGATGCTTGTCCCTACTCTGTGCCAACTACTCTACAGACTTAGAGTCAATATCACCTTCAAAATGATTAATAATGTCTACATTAGCAAAAAAATTATTGGTTGTATCATAGTCCTTGCGGATAGCCAATTGTCCTAATTTTTCATTAGTAAACGTAAAAGTCTCTTCAGCCTTGGTATCATAGCTGGCATTAATAGCGAGCTGCCGATCAACTCGCGCCATGAACTGTGCAGGCGTCTCTCTATTATTATTGGCTTCTTTTAGCTGCTCACCTAACATTTGCGTCATTTGATAATCACTAATTTGAGCAGGAACAATAGCGATCATAAGTTTTGCAGCGATAACGACTACAATCAATATCAAAATGACGCTAGTAACACTAGCACCGCGCTGTGAAGATAAACTCGCTAATCGCTGCGACATAACGCCTCCAAATGACTGCTAAATAGTTAAGAGCTTATACTTCTTTATTGCTTATACTCTGCTAGCAAAGTAAGTTTTAGTCAATGCTACCGTTACGCGCAAAAGTAGGTAAGGTTATACCTGGTGGCTTGTGCATCCAGATATAAACCGCTTTACCAGCGAGATTTTCATCAGGTACAAACCCCCAAAACCTGCCATCAGCGCTGCTGTCTCGGTTATCGCCCATCACGAAATATTTTCCTTCAGGAACCGTTATACGCCATTGAGTCCCTTTGGAAGTGATTACTTCTGGTGCTTGCTGCTGTAAAAACGGCCCCGCTTGCGAACTATTAGCACCTGGCAAATACCGTACTAAATGCTCATGCTCACCTTGAGTTTCCTGAAAGTATTGCGCATAAAACTCTTCTTCTTGACTTCTAGCTAGTGCCTGCTCTTTATTAAGATAGGTATTAGGCCCTACTTGCTGACCTTCTAAATAGAGACGCGCAGTAAGCTCAGCATCAGCTGTAAAGTCTTCAGGCTTAGTAGCGATCGGTACATCGTTGATAGATAACTGACCGTTGTTATAGCTGACGCTGTCGCCTGGCAGACCAATAACCCGCTTAATATAGTATATTTTAGGGTTTTCTGGAAAACGAAACACCATCACATCGCCATGTTCAGGCGAGCCTGTATCTATGACTTTATTATAAGTCAATGGCAGACGCACCCCATAAGCGTATTTATTAACGGCAATAAAATCGCCTGTATACAACGTTGGTACCATAGAGGATGACGGTATGTTAAACGGCTCAAGCAAAAACGAGCGTACAATTAATACCACTGCCAATACGGGGAAAAAGTCATAAGCCCAGCGTACAGGCCAGCTCTCTTTGCCACGGCCTTGAGTTTGGCGCTGCTTAAACACAAACTTGTCTAATAGCCAAAGGGCACCAAAAACTAAAGTTAAAGGTACTAAAACCAAATTAAAATCAAAATCCATACTGAATGGCCTATTAGCGAGCTAGCTCTGTAACCGTTATCAATTAAAGTCGCGATAAAAAGTAAATACCTAGTCTACTTGCAGCTTAGTCTACTTGTAGCACTGCTAAGAAAGCTTCTTGTGGAATCTCTACGTTGCCGACTTGCTTCATACGTTTTTTACCGGCTTTTTGCTTGGACAGTAGCTTTTTCTTACGCGACACATCGCCGCCATAGCATTTGGCAAGTACATCTTTACGCATGGCTTTGACCGTACTGCGACCAATAATTTGACCACCAATAGCCGCTTGGATTGCCACATCAAACATCTGCCGTGGGATCAGCTCTTTCATCTTACCAACCAGCGCATTACCACGGTAACGAGACTGAGTTTCATGCACGATCATTGCTAAAGCATCAACTTTATCGCCATTGATGAGCACATCGACTTTGACCAGTTTATCAACTTGATAACGTTCAAAATTATAATCTAAAGAGGCAAATCCGCGCGACACTGACTTCAATCGATCAAAGAAGTCCATGACCACTTCACCCATTGGAATATCAAATACCAGCTGCACTTGACGGCCCATAAAGCGCATATCGACTTGGACACCACGACGCTCCATGCACAAGGTCATCACATTACCTAAATACTCTTGCGGTACTAGGATCTGACAACGAGCGATCGGCTCACGGAACTCTTCGATATTATTCGATTCAGGCAAATGTGATGGATTATCGACATGAATGATGCTGCCATCTTTTTTGACAATCTCATAAATAACTGATGGTGCAGTGGTGATTAGATCCAAGTCGTACTCACGCTCTAAGCGCTCTTGGATAATCTCCATGTGCAGCATACCCAAAAAGCCACAGCGAAAACCAAAGCCTAGCGCATCTGAGGTGTCTGGTTCGAAGAACAAGGACGCATCGTTAATTTGCAGCTTTTGTAGCGCTTCACGAAACTTTTCAAAGTCAGTAGACTCGACAGGGAACATCCCTGCATAGACTTGCGGCGTCACTTGCTTAAAGCCTGGAATACGATCGACATCAGGCGTTTTGGCATGGGTAATCGTATCACCTACAGGTGCGCCTGCAATGTCTTTGATACCCGCGATAATAAAACCTACTTCACCTGCTTCTAAAATACCAGTATCTAATGGCTTCGGTGTAAAGACACCTATAGAGCCTGCTAAATGAGCATCTTGGGTCGATTTGATGTAGATTTTATCGCCTGATTTTACAGTACCTTGACGTACCCGAACTAAAGAGACTACGCCTAAATAGTTATCAAACCAAGAGTCAATAATCAAAGCTTGCAATGGCGCATCACGATCGCCTGTTGGCGCTGGGATAAACTCAACCAAAGCCTCAAGCAACTTGTCGACACCTAGACCTGACTTGGCAGAAACGCGTGGCGCATCCACCGCATCGATACCGATGATATCTTCAATCTCTTGAATCACGCGCTCAGGCTCAACTTGTGGCAAGTCAATCTTGTTCAGCACCGCCATCACCTCAAGCCCTTGATCGACCGCGGTATAGCAATTGGCCACAGATTGAGCTTCAACACCCTGTGCCGCGTCAACGACCAATAGCGCGCCTTCACAAGCCGCTAGTGAGCGCGAGACTTCATAAGAAAAGTCAACGTGACCTGGGGTATCAATAAAGTTAAGCTGGTAACGCTCACCGTTAGGATGATCATAATAGAGCGTCACCGATTGCGCTTTGATGGTAATGCCGCGCTCACGCTCAATATCCATCGAGTCAAGCACTTGCGCTTGCATTTCACGGTCTTGTAGCGCGCCGCACATCTGAATAAAGCGATCGGCAAGGGTCGATTTGCCATGATCAATATGGGCAATAATAGAAAAGTTACGAATATTGGCTAATGCAGTCACAAAGCGCCTACTAAATAAAGGAATGGGATAGAGATATCAAAAAACAATAATTAACAATGCCTGTCAGCAAATCATCAGAATAAGCGCAAATAAAGCTTACCGATACGCGCAGGCATGTGCTGGTATTCTAGCAGTTTTTGGCTATAAAGTATGGCGATTTTGTCAGTAAGTATTTTAGAGCTTGCAAGAGCTAGTTATAGTAATTAACACCATGACCAAATCATCCAACCAAAAATTTTAGGCAAAAAAAAACCAATCACAGTGGATTGGTATTTTAATTACTGTTTTACCAGTAAACGAGCAATAAATGGTGGCGATGAAGAGACTTGAACTCTTGACCTCACGATTATGAGTCATGCGCTCTAACCAGCTGAGCTACATCGCCATTTTAGGCTGCATATTATGCCCAAGCTGTTGACTGCCGTCAACCCCTAAAAGGCATTTTTTGCAAAAGATATGCATATTTTTCAAATTAACTGCAACTACTAGCTACTACTCGTAATAAAAAACGAGCACTAAAAAAGATTTGGCAGACCGATAAGCCGGGTTCTGTCGTGGACAATCATTCCTCTAGGCGTACAATCGCTCGTACGCTCAAGCAACCTACCCGCATCGAACGCGGGCCGCGCCATGCCGATGCCTATTTGGTCTTGCTACGCGTGGAGTTTACCATGCCGTGAGATGTTGCCATCCACGCGGTGCGCTCTTACCGCACCCTTTCACCCTTACCGATGACATGAAAATCTTGCGATTCTCACTTAAGCCAAAGGCGGTCTACTCTCTGCTGCACTGGTCGTCAAGTTACCCTGCCCAGCCGTTAGCTGGCACGCTGCCCTATGTAGCCCGGACTTTCCTCCCCTGCGCATCTGTTGCCAGTGTGCAGCGGCGATTGCCTAGTCTACCAAGCGCGCTAGTATAGCAAAGCTGAGAGTTAATAGGAGAAAAATTTTAGTTTATTTGCCCGTGATACGTTTGTATTTAGCCATCAAATCGCTCTGGGTCTCAACATGATCGGGATCATGGGGAATACAGTCAATCGGACAAATCACCACGCATTGTGGCTCATCAAAGTGACCAACACATTCGGTGCATAGATCGGGATTAATCTCATAGATATCCTCGCCCTCATAGATGGCATCATTAGGGCAAGCAGGCTCACAGACATCACAATTGATGCATTCATCAGTGATTAGTAGTGCCATGAGCTGCTCCTTATAATAGTATTAATAAATAGATGAAGGGTTAGATTACTTATTAAACTTTTGCGCAAATGCCTGTGTGACACAGGTTGGGACAAATTTTGTAACATCACCGCCAAGTTTGGCAACTTCACGAATCATCGTTGAGGAGATAAAAGAGTAATTCTGTGATGGCGTCAAAAATACTGCCTCAAAGTTTTCATCCAGCTCGCGATTCATATTAGCCAATTGGAACTCATACTCAAAATCTGACATAGCACGCAGGCCACGTAGTACCGCTGTAGCGTTTCGCTCACGCATAAATTCAACCAGCAAGCCTTCAAAGCCTACCACTGATACTTGTGGCAAATCAGCAAAGACGCTCTCGACCATATCGACACGCTCTTCAAAATCGAATATTGGCTTTTTATGATGACCTAAGGCTACAGCAATGACCACTTCATCGAATAGCTTGGTCGCTCGGGTAACTAAGTCCACATGCCCATTGGTAATAGGATCAAAGGTACCAGGGTATAAAATCTTGGTGTGCAGTTTTGAAGATTTGGAGGAAGTTGCGGCAAGGCTCATAGCAGGGCTAATGTAATCATTAATATTGCTCTATATGCTAACAAATTTTTGCCGAATTTAACACTTATCTATCGCTAAAAAGAGCATACATGAGCTTTTAGATAACTATTGAGTAATTATTAAATAGCTATCACTATAGATATTGATTGTTTTTCTCAACATGCCCTAGCAACGCAGTCACTACATTTGTTATAACAGCTACATACACTTGCACCTATAGCTTTGCTACAATAGCGGCTCGACTCATTTATAGTTATAAGATTAGCCATAAGATGAGGAATAAGTCAGAGAAAGATAGTGACTCTGACCTGAAAGTCCTTAAGAGGAAATTATGTCAAAAAAATCAAAAAAGCCAGATAATCAAATATGCGCTAATAAAAAAGCGCGGCACGAGTACTTTATTGAAGAGAACTTTGAGGCAGGGTTGTCTCTGCAAGGGTGGGAAGTTAAGTCTATTCGTGCAGGCAAGATGACTATTACCGAAGCCTATGTGATCTTTCGCAATAACGAAGCGTTTTTGTTTGGCGCGCATATTCAGCCACTAATAAGTAGCTCGACGCACGTCAGTCCAGATACGACTCGTACGCGTAAGCTGCTACTCAATCGCCGTGAAATCGAAAAACTATTTGGTGCGGTGAATCAAAAAGGCTATGCTTGCGTGCCGTTATCTTGCTACTGGAAGCGCTCGATGGTTAAGTGTCAAATCGGGCTTGCCATCGGTAAAAAGCAGCATGATAAACGTAAAACGCTAAAGGATCGCGATTGGGAACGTGATAAGCAGCGAGGCTTTAAGCAGCATTTGGACTAGAAGATTGCTATCACTCTAGTAATAAGAAAAGCGGACAATCTATCAAGTTGTCCGCTTTTTTAGGTTCATTACAATCATTATTATCAAGCAGTAAGCGTATTTAATCTTTGCTTACGAGCACTACGTAATTGGCGCACACCATGCGCGATTAAAAAGACAATACCTAACCAAATCAAGCCGTAGCTGTATATCATCGCTGACTCAAACGGATTACCTAGTACCGTTACCGCTAAGATAAATAACAATGCAGGCTCTAAGTAGCTCATCATGCCATAGACATTAACAGGTAGCATCTGACTGGCATCAACGTTGGTTTTCATTGCCAACACACTTAGAACCCCTAAACCTGCCAGCATCGCGATAAAAAAACCAGAGCCACTAACTAAGCTTAAACTACTAGGTGCAATAAAGAATAAGTAAGCTAAGGCAAAAGGCGCAAAGATAGTCAAATCAACCAGCAGTCCTGTAACCGCGCCGATACCTTGCAAGCGACGCAGGATATAATACAGTGGATAAGTACCACAAACCCATAATGTTGCCCATGAAACGCTTTGTGTACGTACAATTTCACTACTCACACCCAATGCTGCAAAGCCCACCGCTAACCATTGTAATCGGCTTAACTTCTCACCAAATAGCACACAGCCAAACACCACCATCATCAATGGGAATAAGAAATAACCCATCGCAGTTTGTACGCCTTGACCGTTGACAGGTGCCCACATAAATAGCCAAAACTGGCTCAAAAATATCGGTGTCGGCAATAACAACCATGCCCACTGCTTAAGCGAACGCAGCGTCTTTAACTTATCAAGGTGCGAAGTCAGACGACCACTAATCACCAGATAGCCTATCAATGCCGCCCACATCGCGAGCATGCGCCAAATAAAAACTTGCGTGCCAGATAAAGGTGCTAAAAAGCTACCATAAGCGTAGAGCACACCGAATAGCAGATTGGATAATACAGCCAAAGACACGCCCATCATTAAGGTGCGCTGCTGCGCGGTACCAGTCGTCCACATCGCTGGCATCGGCAAGCGTGATAGCGTTGAGGCTAGAGTAGTAGATAAGGTTGAAGTAGACATAAGACCCTCTGATTTGCGCGTTATAAAAGAAAATACTTAACTATCATTATTTTTATTTTGAATAAGTTAAGTTATAGTTGATAAGTCTTATTTTACCTTTGTGCTTTGATACATTATTTCTATTTTTAGATATATTTGATAATATTTATTATAATAATATCTATATTGCTTATAATTTATTGTCTCAGCATTTATAATGATAATAGTTACATTAATTGGAAAGCTAATATTATGAATCAGCAATTAGATAACACTGATAAGGCTATTTTAAATCTACTGCAAGACGACGCCACTCTGCCGTTAAAAACGGTTGCAGAGCACGTGCATGTGTCTATTGCTACTGCTCAAAGGCGAATACAAGCTTTAGTAGATAATGAAGTGATTACTAAGCAAGTCGCTATTGTTGATCCCAATAAGGTAGGCTATAGCTTGACAGCGGTCGTCATGGTAGAGATGGCAAAATCAAATAACTCAATGCAGCACCGATTTGAGCGCCTAATGAATGCGCAGCCGCAAGTGATGAGCTGTTATGAGGTATCAGGCGATGCGGATTTTATGCTGATGGTTAGCGCTAAGAATATGAGTGATTATCATCAATTTACGCGCAATCTACTCACTTATGAGAATAATGTGCGTCATTTCAAAAGTCAGTTTGTGATGAATTTCACGAAGAGTGGGACGAAGATTTATATAGAGTAATGGCTGTGAAGTAAGGTTTATAAACAGATAAATTGCTTTGCTACTTATGCTTTGTCGTAAGATGAATGAGATAAGAAATAGCAAAGCAGATATAAGCATTACTAGACGATTCGACATAGTTAACCTTAGTTTATTAGAGTACATCCTGCGCCAGTTTTAATTGGCTAGATAAAGCGTTAGAAATCTTATTTATTTTACCTCCTATTAATCCTCAGATTACCCAAAACTATCAATAACTTATCATTAATCTTACCGATATAATGAGTCGCATCATGAGTGTGATTCATGTTAAAATGAGCGCCTTTAAATTAGCCTCTATCTATAACGGTCATTATTGACATCTATTATAGTCATTAAATAGTCGCTGAATTTTACCTGTATTTTTATTAAGGTTGTCCCATGTCTGCTGATACCATCGCCCGCACCGCCTTTAAACAAGGCACTAAGCCACTCTACGATTATGATAAGCATTGGGCGAGCTGCTACGAGCCTGCGCCCTATCTACCGATGAGCCGCGCTGAGATGGATGCGCTGGGCTGGGATGCTTGCGACGTCATTATTATATCAGGCGACGCTTATGTCGATCATCCCAGCTTCGGTATGGCGATTATCGGTCGTCTATTAGAAGCGCAGGGCTTTCGAGTGGGGATCATTGCTCAGCCAGATTGGAAGAGTAAAGATGCCTTCATGGAACTGGGCAAGCCCGTCTATGCTTATGGTGTGACTGCTGGCAATATGGACAGCATGATCAATCGCTACACGGCTGATCGCAAAATCCGTAGTGATGATGCGTACTCACCTGGCAACGTCGCAGATAAGCGCCCTGATCGCGCGGCTATTGTCTACAGTCAACGCTGCCGTGAAGCTTATCCTGATGTGCCAATTATCTTAGGCGGTATCGAGGGTAGCCTGCGCCGTATCGCTCATTATGACTATTGGTCGGATAAAGTGCGCCGCAGTATTTTACTCGATGCGCGTGCGGATGTTTTATTATACGGTAATGCCGAGCGTGCCATCGTTGATGTGGTACATGGTTTATCCAAAGGCTATAGTTTTGAGCAAATGAGTAAAATGCGTGGTACGGCGTACCTTTTGACACCGACACGTCGCCACTGGCAGGCGGATATGACAGAGGTCGCTAGTAACGATGTCGATACTGTCGGTCGCGTTGATCCGATTATCAATCCTTATGTGATGACCGAAGATCTGGATCAGTGCTCAATTGAACAAGATAAACCGAGCTCATCTCCAATTGGGCCTGTTGGACAAGCGATGACAGGTATGTCCGCGCAGTATCAAGGGTTTGTATCTGAGCCTGTGGCTAATAAAATCATTAACGCTGATCAAGTCGATGAAGACACCCAAGTAGTACAAATGCGCGGTATGGATACGCAAGAGAGTAAAGAATACCGACCTAAAACCGCTCGTAAATATAAGCTAAAAATGCCTGCGCGCGAGCAAACGGTTATCCGTCTGCCAGATTATGAGCATGTTAAATCTGATCCTGTGCTCTACGCTCATGCCAGCCGTATCTTGCATCTTGAGACCAATCCAGGTAATGCCCGCGCTTTGGTTCAACGCCATAGTAGCGGCGCTGGTAACTCGCATACCTCTATCGATGTCTGGCTCAACCCACCGCCGATTCCGCTATCGACAGAAGAGATGGATTATGTGTTTGACCTGCCTTATGCCCGTCTGCCACATCCTAGTTATGGCGATGCGCGCATCCCTGCTTATGACATGATCAAATTCTCTGTTAATATTATGCGCGGCTGTTTTGGCGGTTGTACTTTTTGCTCTATTACCGAGCACGAAGGGCGTATCATTCAGAACCGATCAGAAGAGTCTATCCTACGTGAAGTAGAAGCTATCCGTGATGTAGCACCGAACTTCACTGGCGTCATCTCTGATTTGGGTGGCCCAACCGCGAATATGTATCGCTTGAGCTGTAAAGATGAGACGATCGAGAAAAACTGCCGTAAGCCCTCTTGTGTCTACCCTGATGTCTGCGAAAACCTAATTACCGATCACAGCAACCTAACTAAGCTATATCGTAAAGCGCGTGATATCAAAGGCGTGAAAAAAATCCTTATTGCCTCAGGTCTACGTTACGACTTAGCAGTAAAAGATCCTGAATACGTCAAGGAATTAGTTAGCCATCATGTCGGTGGCTACCTAAAGATTGCCCCTGAACACTCAGAAGAAGCGGTACTGACGAAGATGATGAAGCCGGGCATGGGCAGCTATGATAAGTTCAAAGCCATGTTCGAGCAATACAGTCAAGAAGCGGGTAAAGAGCAGTATCTAATCCCCTACTTTATCGCCGCGCATCCTGGTACTAAAGATGAAGATATGATGAATCTTGCGCTGTGGCTCAAAAGCTATGGCTACCGTGCTGATCAAGTACAAGCCTTTTATCCAAGTCCAATGGCGACTGCAACGACGATGTATCACACCCACAAAGACCCGCTACATAAAGTGAGTCGCGAAGGCGGTGATATGGATATCGTCAAGTCAGGTAAGCAGCGCAAATTGCACAAGGCATTCTTGCGTTATCATGATCCGAAAAACTGGGTAATGTTGCGTAAAGCATTGCAAGATATGGGTCGTAGCGATCTGATTGGCAAGAATAGAGGCTGTCTCATACCACCATTCAATGCTAGTCTAGAAGGGCGTGATGCTGAACAAAATGGCTATCAGTCTGCTCGTAAAAAGAACAGCCGCGTCGGTAACGACTCTGTAAAACGTCGTGATAATAATACGGCTGCTAATACAACAGGTAACCCTACTAAAAAAAGAGTAAGTAAGGGTAATTTCCAAACTCAACATACTGGTCTGCCACCGCGTAAAACTAAATAAATTGACACCAAAACAGTATAAGCTCGCCAGCTAGATATATCAGATATAGATTAAAACAGCGCACATTATTTTATAAAGTAATGTGCGTTTTTTAGTGCTTATCTTCTATTATTTAGCTTAGCTGAATAATTACATTAGAAAATATTTAGGTAAGATAACTCACATGTTAGGAACAATTCCTAACATTGCAAAGTATAAGTTTTAGTTACTATGAACGTCATGCGCTGGGCGCATCAATAATATTAATTTTTACCCTAAGACCTTAACCTCTTAATTTATATTTTTTGGAGATTTCTATGAATAATTTAGCTAAATTAGCTGCCACTTTGCCTGCTGTTGCTTTATTGGGTGCTTGTTCAACGATGAGCCCTAAGCCTAACATGCCAGTAACGACGCCATCAGAAAGTGTGACCACGCTTGCTTATGATCGCATGGCACCAGCACCATACACTTGCACTGATGATAGCCAAGTTATGGTCAAGCAGTCTATCAATAAAGAGCAAGTTATGGTTAATGCTACTGTACCAAAAATCAACTGGTCACAGCAGCCTATAATCTTAAATGGTGGACCTAACGGTAAAGTATCAAGCTATATTAATGAGTCGAATCCAGAAGTTATTTATGCATGGCATATGCAAGCTGACGAAGGGGTATTGGCCATGAAATGGGCTGATGGCAAGACCTATCAAGTTAATTGCAAAATAGGCAGATAATAAGGTTAGTTTAGTCGTTGAGTAATAATGATAAAATTATAATCAAGTAGCTCAATATTTGAATAAACAGTCATCCTATGATGGCTGTTTTTTTATGTGTTTTCCAATAAGTAAACGTGGCAAAATAACGATATTCGGTGTCAATTATGCGACAATAATAGCAACGGTACTTTTTAAGAGGGTAAGATTCATGGTCAAGCGTTTAGCACCTATGCTGATAATCACTATAGCTGGCATGGCAACTACATTAACAGTGTCAGGCTGTGATAATAATAGTGACACTACTATAGAGAGCGTCGCTACTGAGCAAACAGCTACCTCTCTAGCAGATACTGAAAACTCTGATAGTGCCGAAACTGATGCCAAAGTTACTGCTATTGATTGGTCAAAAGTAGACAGTGGCGAGCCAGCCGCTACTGTCGCTGACTACGAATACCCCTTTGCAATCGATAGTCAAAACGTCAAGAATTACGCTGATTATTTTAAGGTAGACAATGCTACTGCCCAGCATAATCTGACGATAAGTACGGCGAGTAATGAAGCTCTATCTAAGGTGCTCGATCAGCTGGATACGAGCTATACCTCACACCAAGTTATCGATGGTAAAGACGCTAAGCTAGTGATACATACCACTGCTGACATCGATGCCAGCAGCTATGATTATGTCTTCGCTGAGCCTTTTGCGAAAGGGCTAATATTACCGATTGAGATTGTGCCTGATGGGGTGAAGAGTGATATTGATGTGCACGGAGATTATCAAGAGCAAGAAGCGAGTCTATAAAATAGAAACCTTAATCCAAATATGTTACTTGTAGGGTGCGCCTCGCGCACCGATGATATTCAAAATAAACCTGCACATTGATACCGAGATACCGATTAAAAATATTCCTCTCAAGGAAAAGTGAAAATGCCGCAATATATCCGCTCATATACGGAAGGCGCTACTTACTTTTTTACATTGGTATCGTATAACCGAAGAAAAATACTTTGCAATGAGGACTTTTTGCAAGCTCTTAGAAACAGTATCAGACAAATTCAGCAGCAGTATCCTTTTGAAATCATTGCATGGATACAATTACCTGAACATCTGCATTGCATTTGGCAGATGCCTGAGAACGATGCAAATTATAGTATGCGTTGGTCGCAGATAAAACGACTGACGACTCAAGCTTGTCCGCAGTATCATCTGACAGCGCATGAGTTGAGCCATTCAAAAGTTAGTAGGAATGAGAGAGGAATATGGCAACGACGATTTTCTGAGCATCAAATAAATAGTGAAGCTGATTTTATTAAGCATATGGATTACATTCATTACAATCCTGTTAAGCATGGATTGGTCAAGAGAGTTATAGATTGGCAGTATTCAAGCTTTCATCGCTATGTTAAAGCTGGTGTTTATTCAGCAAATTGGGGTGACAATTTGATTGAGTTTTCAGAGAGTTTTTCGGCTAGGTCAGAGTAGTTTATGATGATAGTGAGCAGTTGTAGGGTGCGCCCTGCGCACCGATGTATGAGTATTAAACAACCAAACCTACCTCTCTGCGTAAATTATTTCTTATATAATTATTTATCAAATAATGCTTTTGTGTTTTAAAATTCGATTCTTAAATAGTGCGCGAGGCGCACCCTACTCGACCAATATAATCATATCAAATATGTGTGATATTTCTCTTTTAGCGAATGCGTAACAAGAATAGCAAAGCGCTACTTTGTCCAAGCACAATTTCACGCGAGGGACGAGCGCCGAGGCGAACCATTAAAGTAAGAATAACCATGACCCGCATATTTACCGACCTCTAAAGAACGCGATGCTGAGGCCATGCTTTTAAATCTTTGTCTTTTTAAAAGTAGTTAGAATAAAAATCACTTTAATAGAATAGTGTGTTTTATAGTTCATGGTGCGCTGGGCGCACCCTACACTAAACGCTATGAATCAAGCTAAATTCAAAATATCCTACTCCCCAACCATCCCCAAAAACTCATCCTCACCCACCACTTTCACGCCTAACTTCTCAGCCTTCGCCATTTTAG
This sequence comes from Psychrobacter sp. M13, assembly GCF_030718935.1. NCBI lineage: Bacteria > Pseudomonadati > Pseudomonadota > Gammaproteobacteria > Moraxellales > Moraxellaceae > Psychrobacter > Psychrobacter sp. M13. The sequence goes on along the minus strand of NZ_CP132194.1, from coordinate 479,605 downwards.
AGCCTGCTTTTTCACCTGCCAGCAGCGCTGTAGTCTTCGCAGAGATGCTACCCGATACTTTTGCGCCTAAGGCTTGCAGTTTAGCCTTGGCCTCATCACGCGCCATACTAGATAATGCACCAGTAATGACCCACGTTTGCCCATCAAGAGGTAAATGACTTGATGACTTTTTCTCAACTTTATCCCAATACACACCAGCTGCTAGCAAAGCATTGATGACTTCGATATTGTGCGGCGCGCGAAAGAATTCGTAGGCCAGCTCAGCGGTAATCGTACCGACATCAGGGGTTTGGATTAGCGTCTCGATATCGGCTGTCATTAAGCGCTCTAAATCACCAAACTGCTGGGTGAAATTCTGCGCGGTGCCTTCACCAACACCGCGAATACCAAGCGCGTAGATAAAGCGAGATAGCGTGGTATGTTTGCTAGCCTCTATTGCTTTGATAATATTTTGTACCGACTTCTCGCCCATCTTCTCGAAAGTAATCATTTGCTCTTGATGGTTATGCAGCTGATAAATATCAGCGACGGTCTTGACCAGTCCTTGCTCAAAGAAGCTAATCAGCCAGCGCTCGCCTAGCCCATCGATATCCATGGCTCGGCGCGAGACAAAATGAATCAGCGCCTCTTGCTGCTGGGCAGGACAAAATAGTCCACCAGTACAACGTGCTAGCGCTTCATCTTCAGGTAGTATTACTGGGGAGTCGCATACGGGACAGTTTTCAGGTAGGACGGCTGGCTGGCTATCGGCTGGACGCTGATCATGCCAAACGCGTGAAATTTTAGGGATGACGTCCCCTGCGCGATGCACACTGACCATGTCGCCTGCGCGAACATCTAAGCGTTGAATCTCACCAAAATTATGCAAAGTGACATTACTGACGGTGACGCCACCGACTTTTACAGGTTCTAGCTTGCCTACTGGAGTGATGGCTCCCGTACGACCGACTTGCCATTCAATAGAATGTAGGCGCGTCATCACGGTCTCGGCAGGGAATTTATAAGCCGTTGCCCAACGCGGTTCACGCGAGAGATAGCCTAATTGCTGCTGCAATGCCAAGTTATTGACTTTGATGACCGTACCGTCAATCTCAAACGGCAGCTTGGCGCGCTTTTCGATCACCGACTCATAGTACTCTTGGGTTTCTCGTGGGTTCTTTACCACTCGCACGGCGCTGACACTAAAGCCGATGTCACCTAACCAAGCCAATGCGTCTGACTGCGTGTCGATACGTTCAGGTAAGCCTTGATTGACCGAGTACGCATAAAACGCGAGTGGACGACTGGCAGCTACCGCTGGATCAAGTTGGCGTAAGCTACCCGCAGCGGCATTGCGTGGATTGGCAAAGGTCTTTTCTTCCTTCTCCTCTGCTAGACGATTTAGTCGCTCAAAACCAGCCTTTGGCATCAGCACCTCACCGCGCACTTCTAATAGCTCGATATCAGCAGCATCGATAAGATATAACGGCAGATTGCGAATAGTTTTGGTGTTTTGAGTGATATCCTCACCAGTTTGCCCATCGCCGCGCGTCACCGCTTGTATAAATTTGCCATGCTGATATTTTAATGAAACGGCTAAGCCATCGAGTTTTAGCTCGACTTCATATTCAGGGTTTTTCTGAGCATCACTTAGACGGTCATTGACGCGGCGCATAAAGTCACGTAAGTCATCATATTCAAAGACATTGCCTAGCGATAGCATAGGAATATCATGAGTCACTTGCGTAAAGGCTGATAATGGTATATCGCCCACTGTATTAATCGGGCTATCTGGCTGTACTAAATCAGGGTACTGTTCTTCAATCTTGATTAACGACAGGCGCAATTGATCGTACTCACTGTCTTCAAGTATAGGATTATCAAGGACGTAATAAGCGTTATTATGAGTTTTTAGGGCAGCTATTAACGTCCGCATTTTATTGATAATGGTTTTATCGTGAACGGAGGGCGTTTCTTGAGGGCTAGTTTCAGCATTGGTATTTTTTGAATCGGTCATAGTCGGTATCTATCGATTTATAATAACGACTATCATAACAATTTGAGGATACATTTACACGAGCGACTGAGACAAAAACGCAGCCCGATAAAATCAAAAGCTGCGTTTATTAAAACTAGGGTGTGGCTCTATTCGCCATAATCACGCACTTGGTTGCGCAGTTGCTGCTTGTATTCAGCAGTGATGGATTCGTTATTCTCATCGAGAATCATAGCGTCCAAATCATTAGCCATCATATAGGCGATGCTCATCATACTATCAAAGCTACGCAGCGCTTGCGGATGTGGCAGTGACAAAAACACCACTATGCCATTATAGCTATCCGTCGCCACACTATGTGGATCAAAAGGTGCAATGCCGTTATCAGTGATACCCATCATACTGAACCACAACATGCCTGTGCCATCTTTTTGCTCATAGCGATGGAACATATTCATCGCTCCAAAGCGCAAACCGTATTTGTCAATCAAAGTCAATAAGTCACGACCACGAATGATAGCAGGCGAACGGTCACGATACTGGTGCGGCAAGATGGTGATATTAATATTGTCTTTGGCGTTAATCAACGGACCATTTTGCGCCTCATTCACAGGTGCGAGCAGGTGCTGATCAAGAACAGGACTATTATCATCAAACTCAGGCTCATCGGCAGTGTCGATCACGGGCATCAGACTATCAGTCGCTGACATTAGACTTGAAAAGGCATCTGGCTCTTGGACGCCAGCTTGATAGTCGCTATCCCTATCGCTCAGCTCTTGTGAAAAATGAGTAAACTCAGCATCATCAGCGTGCCGCTGCTCTGCTTGCCAGCGCTGATAGTCCTCATCCTCATCGAAGCTGTCTGTCTCGCTATGACTTTGCGCCGCCGCTTCATTGGGATAGCTATACTCTGGAGTCAGCGGCTCATCATCTATCACTGCCTGTAAATAATTACGATCAGGGCCAATGGTCGTCTCACCTGCTACGGTATCTTGCAAGTCGGGCTGATCCACGACATTACGCTCATGACGCGGGATAATAGGAATACCGTTTTTATCATAGCTCACAGCATTTATTTCAGCGCTTTGGCGACGCTTAAAGCTACGAGTGACCATAAACAGTCCTGCAAGGACAATAAGCGCAGCAATAGCAATCAACATAAACTGAATAGCGGTCATGAGAGACACATCCTAATAACGACGATAAATGAGAATAAACAACAAGATATAAATGGCAATAGTTTAGCATGGCTACCCTATGGCGTCATCAATTTGTATCGGATCTGCGCTGGGTTTAATTTTAGCTATCAGCAGTCTCTATTAATAAGTATTCAATATGTTCTAGCGGATTCAATCATTCTCACCTCGCTGAGCCATACTTTTAACTTAACTAGCCATACTCTTAACTTAACTAATAATACCTAGCTATCGATATAGCGAGCCGCTTCATCGAGTGACACGCTCACTAGCATTGAGATGCCTGCGCTGGGCATCGTGATACCTTTGAGCTCATCAGCGATCTGCATGGTCAGCTTATTATGGCTAATAAAGATAAACTGCACCTCATCGGCAAGATCTGTGATTAAGCTAGTAAAGCGCGCGACATTAGCATCATCAAGTGGCGCATCGACTTCATCGAGCACACAAAACGGCGCTGGATGCTGCTTAAATATCGCAAAGATCAAGCTTAGCGCAGTTAATGTTTTTTCACCGCCGGATAGGACCGCTAAGCGACTATTACGCTTGCCTTTGGGCTGTGCCATTAAGGTAAGTCCTGCGCGCCATTGCTCCGCTTTTGACTCTTCTACCGGTATATCATCAGTATTTAGCGTGAGGCTGGCTTGACCACCGCCGAATACTTTGGCAAACAGCTTGGCAAGCTCTGTGTTGACACTATCCAGCGTCTGCATAAATAGCGTCTTAGTGGTCTCATCAATAGCGGCAATCGCCTCAGTTAGCGTCGCCATGCTAGCGGCAATATCTTGGGTTTGCTGGGCAAGCGGCTCTAGACGTTCGTTGACGTCATCAAGCTCGCTAATAGCCGCTAAATTAACAGGGCCGATTTTACTCAGTTGCTGCTCAAGTTTGGCAGACTCAGCTTGTAGCTCGCTGATTTTGTCAGGGCGCACACGGCGCTCATGGGTAATAAAGTCTGTCAGTAAGCTTGAGACACTGATCACGGGTTGCGACGCGGGCTCTTTATTAGCGTCATTTATCTGTTGATACTTATCTAGAGCCTCTTGAGTGCGCAAAATGCGCTCTTGCAATTTTGCCTCACTAAGCGCTAGTTGAGTCGATAGGCTTGCCAGCTCCGCTTGCTGATTTTGCAAATTAGTTTGCGCCAGTTCTAGCTCCTCTTCTTGCTGGCTATAGTCTTGTTTGAGCGCCGCTAAAGCGCTATTACGCTCTGCTAATAACAGCTGCTGATCGTCACGCTTTAGCTGAACGGTTTGTAACTTTGTTTGTAAACTAGGTAATTGCTGCTGAAAGTTAGCAAGCTTTGAGCGCAGTGCTTTTTCGCTTTGTAGCGCTTGCTCGTAGACCGCGTTGACACGCGTAAGGCTGGTTGTAGTGTTCTCTAGAGACATCTCAACTTTTTGTAGGGTCAATTGTAGAGCCTGCCACGCCTTATCATCTAACTGACGGTTATGGCCGAGCTCATTGCGCTCAGCTTGCAGTTGCTGGTAGGCCGCCCGTGCCGCCTTTAGCTTAGGTATAAGCGCTGCTATGTTTTGCTCAATAGTCTGCTGATCACTACTCAGTGATTGCTGCTCTTCTACTAATTCTTGCCGTTCAGACTCTAATAATAATTTGTCAGCTTGCAATCGCTGTTTATCGGCTTGCAGTTGTTCTTGAGCCACTTGCAGGCGCTCATTCGCGGCTTGCTCGTCACTGAGTTGCTGCTGATAGCGATACTTATCTTGCGTTAAGCGCTCTGCTTGCGCACGGGTTTCTTCTAGGCTGATATTTAAGGTATCGAAGCTGGTTTGGGTGCGTTTTACAGCTTGCTGTTGGCTATCGATATGTACTTCAAGCTCATCAAGCTGAGTTTCTAATTCTTCTAAACGCGTGCGCTGCTGTAAACGTTGACTTAAAAACTGGCTATTTTGATTATTGTTTTTAGGGTCTTGCGCACTGGCAAACTTTGCGACATTGATCATCCCTAGGCTATGAACTATCCAGCCATCCGTAGTCAATAATAGCGCTGCTGCTGGCAAAGCTTGTAGGATAGTAGCAAGCTCATCGGTGATTTCATTGTCAGTAGCATCGTCAGTAACTTTGTTATCAGCGAGATATAAATAACACTGCTGCCATAATGCTAAAGCAGGCTGCGCTATTAGCTCAGATAAAGGCAAAACTTTAGCGCTAACCTCATCTGCTAGCTCATTGATAAAAGAGATTTGCTGGCTATTTTTTTGGTTATTCTGGCTAGCAGGCAACCATAAGCTATGATTTAACGGGTTTTTGATACTGCCCTGCCGCTGATGACTTATTAATGATGTTAAAAAAGGCGTCAGTGTTTGCGCTAAATTGGCTGATTGATTGCTTGAATAATCAACTGAGTCTGCAGCGGCATCGTTTAACTCACTCTCTATAAAGACCTGACTATCCAGCCACAGAGCTAATAAACTATCGAGTAAATCAGCGTACTGCTGACCTTGAGTGCTCAATTCAATCTGCTCACGTAAAGTGCTGATAGGTAGCTTGGGTAGATGAGCTACATGCTGAGCGCTTACTATTCCATCCTGAACCACAGCTTTGCCCTCTACAGTTTTATTGTCTGTAGTTTTGATAAGCTTTGGATGCAAAATCTTATGGAGAGTATCGTATTCACCAGCTAACGCGGCGCGTGATTTTTCCTGCTCGATCAGCTCGCGCTGCTGCACCGTTAGCTGCTGCTGCACACCATGCAATTGTGGTTGTAGCTCGCTCAAACGCTCCGCTACGCTGTCTTGTTGCCGCGCGTTTTGCTGCAAATGTTCTTTAAGCGTCTCTATCTGTACAAGAGGCGACTTATCATTATTAGTATCACTGCCGCTATCAGCACTACTGTCACTTTCGGTATTGCTCTTAGACTGTGATAATTGCGCCCATAACGCTTGCCAACTCTGCTCGCGGCGTGACCACTTATCTTCACTACCTTGCAAGCGCTGCTGTGATTGAGTATTTAGCGCTTGTTGTTGAAGAAGGCTGCGCTCACTGTGTTGCAGCTGCGTCTGTAGGTCTTGCGCCTGATACAAAGCGCGTTTTAGTGACGGCTCATCAGCGTCATAACGGGCGCGCCTCAACTTTAACTCATCGATCTGCGGGTGTAAATCAGCTAGCTCGGCTTGTTGCTCGGCTTGTCGGCTTTGTAGACTGACACTTTCAGCGTCGGCTTGCTGGCGTTGAATGTCTAAATTAATGAGCTGCTGATTGGCTTGCTCAAGTTGCGCTTGTACGCTTTGCAATTGCTGCTCGGCTTGTTGGAGCTCAAGCTGCTGCTGATAGTAAGTGCTCTGTGCCTCGTCTTTGAGCCACTGCTCCTGATTGATATGTGCGCTAAGCTTATCTAGCTTGGCTTTGATACGCTCATAATCCGTTTGCAACGTCGAGACGGTAGCGGTGCTATTATTATAAGCTTGTCTTTGCTGCTGCTGAGTATGCTTGGCTTGGTATAACTGCTGGATGGCCAGTTGCTGCTGCACATCGGCAATCGATAGAGTCAGCGCCTCATAACGCTCAGCGCTAGTCGCTTGCCTTGCTAAGCTCTTTTGTTGACGTACTAGCTCGCTTTGCATATCGTGCAGGCGCGCTAAATTATCTTGGGTGGTCTCTAACTTTTTTTGAGTTTCCTCACGGCGGGCTTGATAGCGTGAGACGCCTGCTGCCTCTTCAATAAATTCGCGTAATTGCATGGGGTTGGAGTCAACAATGCGTCCAATCATCCCCTGCTCAATCACCGCATAACTGCGTGCACCAAGTCCCGTCCCTAAAAAGACATCAACCACATCTCGGCGACGGCAGCGCGTGCCATTGATAAAGTAATCGGAGCGCCCCTCAAGATTGACTTGCCGACGCACCGACAGCTCTTGATAGAGGTTAAACTGATGGCGAATACCCGTCTGCTCATCTTGGGTATGCTCAAAGGTCAGCTCGACGCTAGCCACGCTCTTTGCCGCTTTATCTTGCGTACCAGCAAATATCACATCACTCATCGCGCCGCCACGTAATTGCTTGGCAGAGGTCTCGCCCAATACCCAACGGATAGCGTCTATGACATTGGATTTGCCACAGCCATTTGGCCCGACAATAGCGGTGATGCCACGAGGAAAGGTAAAAGTGGTTGCGTTAGCAAAGGATTTAAACCCTGCTAATTTTAGAGATTTAAGGCGCATGAATGAGTAATATACTTATAAAAACAGGCGGCCATTGTACCTGAAAATGTGGGAGATTTTGGAGGTTGTAGTAGCTAGTATTGTAGATAAAAACATTTAACCTAAAGCTTCATCTGCTTTGATTAAAAATACAATGGTAGATGCTGTCATATGAAGTATATAGCTAACTAAATACTCAGGTATCTCTCTAACTTCATTACCTGCACCATGACCAGCTACTTTATTACGAGCAACTTGAGAGCTTGCTATCAATACTTTTTTGTCTTTTAAAATATAACTCATCTATCATTAATCTTTATCCTTACTGTATTAGAAATTTAAATAGTAGTTGTTTGCTTGAAAACAGAACCCACCAAAAACAAAAAGGGCCACAATAAATAACTATTGCAGCCCTTGCTACTTATACCTTAAAAAACTAAATATCGATCGCTTTTTGACCCGCGAGCACTCTTAGCGTTCTTCCAACTTCACTGCTATAAGTTCGCTGCAAAATATCACTGACGAATATCCATTCCGACTGACAAGCTTCAGGTGTGATGGTGACCACCATATAGCCTCTTTGGCTAGAATTTGTATATTTTAATCCAGGTATCAATTGTAGCAATACCCCTTGCAAAGTTGCTGGTGGAATATTAGGCACATTCACCTCAAAGCCTGGCGAGCTGACAGAGCTTGTCGCAAACTCAACACCGATTGCCTCACCAGCGTCGTTAGTGAGGTTGTTTGCCCACGCATTATGCGAATCACCAGCGAGGACGACTAGGTTTTTATTTAGACTTTTGACAGTGCTTAACACTCGCTCACGTGCTGCGCCATAACCATCCCAAGCATCAATATTATAAGGGATAGGGGGCTCTTGCAAATTGGCTATATCTTGAGCGGTTAAGGTTTGCGGGCTAGTTTGTGATTTATCAACTAAAGCTAGATAAGCGGTGATACTTAGCCCTAATCTAGGATCGGCGAGGTTTAAAATAACGGGCGCAGGTATCGCCATACGTCCCATAAGAACTTGCTGACCTAAAACTTGCCAAGTCGCGGTTGATTGCTGTAGTTGACTGACTAGCCAATTATTCTGTTTGAGTCCTAACATCTGTCTTTCAGGATTATTGGTAGCCGTTTTAAAGGCGGCAGCGTCAATAAAGCGCTTTCCTGTGCTATCTACCTTAATAAAATTAACATAATTGAGCTGCACATCACGTCCGACAACTCGGGTGTCTAACATGTTTAGACTTAATAAATTACCGAAATCGAAGCGACGATATATTTCACTTTTGATCTCAGTACGTATCGGCATCCACTCATGATAAGCGGTAAATGCCGCTACCTTACGCTCATCCCAATCCCCTTCAGTAGCAGGTTGATGGTTTTCAGCACCATCGATATGAGCATTATTCGCGAACTCATGATCATCCCATACAGCAATCATAGGAAGAGCGGCATGCAAATCTTGTAAATCTGGATCTGACCTATACTGAGCATAACGCAGGCGATACTCGTTGATTTTAACGATTTCCTGCTCGGGTAGCACTTCACGATCAATAGATGCCGCATCCGCTGAAGCATAGGCTGGTACGGTATTTCCTTGGGCATTAGTAATAGTGCGCGCATACTCGTAAATATAATCGCCTAAATGGATGCAAACATCTAAATCATTGCGCTTGGCGGCATCTGCATAGACATGAAAGAACCCTGCTGGATAATTGGCACAGCTAAACACTGCCATTTTAACTTGGTTGATGTTGCCGACGGGTAAAGTTTTGGTTTTACCGATACGACTCACTGTATTGCCCACGACAAATTGATAATAGTAAATGGTATTAGGCTGTAAACCATTGACATCTACCTTGACGGTGTAATCCTTGACCGCGCTTGTAGTTACCTCACCTTGCTTAACGATGTCGCGCATTTGTGGATCACGACCCAGCACCCACTTAACAACAGGCTGAAAAGAACCTGCTCTTTGCAGTGTCACTCGTGTCCACAAAATGACTTTATCAGATAAAGGGTCACCACTGGCAACGCCATGATCAAAGCTAACAACGCCACTGGTGTTTGCATTGGAGTCATCATCGTCATCGCTACATCCTACTAGACCCAAACTACTAGCTCCGACAGCCGTGACCCCTACGGAACCAAAAGCTTTCATAAAACGACGTCTATTAAAGCCTGCTACATTTTGAGTACTGGATGGGATCTCATCTTCAGCATTGCTATCAGCACGTCCAGACGAGATACCATCGGTAAAAACATTGTGAATAACTCTTTCTGTTATAGAATTATCTTCATTGGCATCTATTTTTGCGCTTTTATCATCTTGTTGGCTCATAATCAGTGCTTCCTTATACTGTAGGTGATGACCTATCATCAACAGGCCGTTTGACTATCTTCCATGATAATCTATTGATTTAAATGAATAGAGATAAGCAAAATATTAGCATAAAGATTTGGGTAGCAGTATTCTATTATTCATAAAGCAACTTATTATTTTTTATACTAATATTCTAGATTAAATCACCCCAACCCCACTTAATAACAACTGCCCGCCTGCAAATAATAACAATATGCCAAAGGCGCGTTTGAGAGTTTGTGCAGGTAGTTTATAAGCTAGCTTGGCACCGACCTTTGCCATAATAAAGCTAATGACTGATATACATAAAAATCCGCTGATATGCACAAAACCAATCGTGCCCTCTGGTAAGTCGACCGTGTTTTGACCAAACCAAGCAAAGCCTAATGCCCCAGCAATCGCAATCGGTAAGCCGCAAGCGGCGGAAGTGCCCACAGACTGCTTCATCGTTAGCCCCGCCCAATTAAGGAACGGCACGGTTAAACTACCACCGCCAATACCGAAGATAGATGAGGCAAGACCAATGCCTGTACCCGCGCCAAACTGTGTACCAGCAGACGGCAGAGGCTTGTCCAATTGCTCTCTATTCGATAAAAACAGCATCTTTAAGGCGACTAGTAGTGCACCAACACCGATGATCGCTTGCAGCGCTTTACCATCGATCATATCGGCGACACCTGCACCGACTAAGCTACCGATGACTAAGCCTAGCGCCATCTTGCGCCAAATATCCCAGCGTACACCGCTACGCTTATTATGCGCGGTCAATGAGCTGATAGAAGTGACGACGATAGTCGCAAGCGAAGTACCAACGGCGAGATGGGTGACCACCTCAGGTGGGAAGCTGTAAGCGGTAAAAATCCAGACCAGTGCAGGCACGATAATCATCCCACCACCAACCCCAAATAGGCCTGCACAGACTCCTGCAAATGCACCTGCAATCACAAACCATACATATAACATTGTTAAAATCCTTTTTTGCTTATTTTTCGATACTTGGCTTACAGGGTAGCAAGCTCTTAGAGTACTTAGCTTCTATTGAGAGTGTTTTTAGATCATAATAGCGTCAGCATACAGCGCCGTACCAATCGGCACAGTATAGCAAGATTCCACCTAATCACAGCATCACAGCGACCAAACCTATGCCACACGCTAATAACTCCAAGTATCTTGAGACGCTAAAAATGGTGAATCATCGCCATGTGCCTAGCAGCCTCTCGACCAATAGTGAATTAATTGAGGCTATAAAAGATCAAAGTTTAAGTGCCGATCAGCCACATTTGCTAACTGCCGATACGCAAACGGCTGGACGCGGCCAACGAGGACGCTCTTGGCAGTCACCAGCAGGCAACGTTTATCTTTCGCTCTATCATCCTGTACGTATACCAATCAGTGGTTTGCTATCTTTAATTATCGGTGTTGAGCTGGCAAAGATGCCGGTTATTGCAGCTTTTAATAAGCAATTAATGGCGCAAGGATTAACTGCTATTGGCGTAAAATGGGCTAATGATTTAGGCTTTTACAAACCTTTAGAAGTAAACGTAAGCAATCATTCTAATACTAATAAGAATGGCAACAAAAGCTCAGAACCAACTGTCATTTACTTTAATAAGCTAGCAGGTATCTTGATTGAACCTGTATGGCAGGCAAATAAGTTGATTGGGATAGTCATGGGTGTTGGTCTTAATGTCCAAGCCACACCAAAATTAACGACTCATACTCTAGAAGGTATGAGCTATCAAGCGCTGAGTTTACAGGATATAAAACAGACGCTAGCATTAAATATGCCTGCTGATAGTCAAAACAATCTAGTTGATTCATTGCCTAGCCTAAAAGAGCTGTACGCACAAATTAGTCAGGCATTAATTGATGCATTAAGAGGCTTTGAGAGTATAGCTAAAGAGCAACTAGCTGAGCAAACAAAACCTATGCAAAAAAGCGCTAGCGAAAGCTTTATTGCAGAGTTTGATCAGTTAGATGCGCTAGCAGGCCTACGTACTCAAGTGAGCCAAAACCATGATGGTAATATACAGATCATAACGGGTTGTGCTGATGGCATTGATACAAACGGCTGTTTGCAATTACGTCAAGATAACGGTAAGCTTGCCACGCTTTTCACTGGTCGTATTGACGTCATTAATAATAGCTAAGCTATTGATATATTTTATAATTTACAGTCAAAGCGATATCAATTCAAAGTCAAATTTTACACTTATAGCTGCTAATTAAACCGCCCCTAAGAGGATAGTTATGCTTTGGCTAGATCTTGGCAATACCCGACTCAAATATTGGCTGACTGATGATGTCGGTCAAATCGTCTCGCATGATGCCAGACAGCATCTGCAATCGCCCGCTGAGCTACTTATGGGTCTCACCGATCGTTTTGAGCACTATGCGCCCGACTTTATCGGTATCTCATCGGTATTGGGAGATGAGCTCAACGGTCAAGTATCCAAGACGCTAAGCCGCTTAGACATTCCATTTGATTTCGTCACTGTCGATGCCGAGCACCCGCTCATGCATAGCGCTTATGACTCTAATCAGCTCGGCTGTGATCGTTGGTTACAGATGCTAGGCGCTGTTGATAAGAAAAAGCGCCAGTGCGTTATAGGCTGTGGTACAGCGGTTACGATCGATCTGATTGACCATGCCCAGCATTTAGGCGGCTATATCTTTCCTAGTATCTATCTGCAACGTGAATCGCTGTTTTCAGGAACTAAGCAAATTACCATCTCTAACGGTACTTTTGATAGTATTACCCAAGGTATAAATACTCAAGATGCGGTACATCGCGGTATTTTATTATCCATCGTTGGGTCAATCAATGAGATCAGCCGTCGTCATCCTAACTTTGAGCTGATCATGACAGGTGGCGACGCTAGAATGATCGCCCAACACGTCAGCCGATCAGTACGCCTGCGCGATGATTTATTATTAAATGGACTAGCGCGTTATTTTGATCATCGTCAGCAGTTGGCTGATTAGCGTTTTATAATGAAAATAATGGCAATAAAAGAGCAGCTCGTCACAGACGAGCTGCTCTTTTATTATATAAAGGCGTTATTAAAACTTTATGCGCCAGGTTACGCTTTGCTAACCGCACCCTACATTGATTCTCTGGTTTGAAGAAATAGCAGTAACGACTATTTTGTCTCGTTAAATAACTCACGACCAATGAGCATACGGCGAATCTCGCTGGTGCCAGCGCCAATCTCATATAGCTTGGCATCACGCCATAAGCGACCTAACGGATACTCATTAGTATAGCCATTACCACCAAAGATTTGAATACCCTCGCCTGCCATCCATGTGGCTTTTTCAGCGCACCAAAGTATGACACTAGCACAGTCTTTGCGAACCTGACGAGTGTGACCAGCGCCTTGCGCATCTAACATATCGAGATTCTTACCGACAGTATATAAAAAACTACGACCCGCTTGCAATATGGTGTACATATCGGCAACCTTACCTTGAATCAATTGAAATTCACCGATAGCTTGACCAAACTGTTTACGATCGTGAATATAAGGCACGACATTATCCATAACCGATTGCATGATACCAATAGGCCCTGCGGCCAATACCGCGCGCTCGTAATCAAGCCCACTCATCAGCACCTTAACGCCCTCATTTAAATTGCCCAAAATATTATCTTTAGGTACTTCAACATTATTAAAGACCATCTCACCTGTATGACTACCACGCATACCTAGTTTATCTAGCTTCTGCGCGGTACCGAAACCTTCCATACCTTTCTCAATGATAAAGGCAGTGATACCTTGCGCGCCAAGCTCAGGATTGGTCTTAGCATAGACCACCATTACATCAGCATCGGGACCATTAGTAATCCACATTTTGCTACCGTTTAGCACATAAGCATCCCCTTTTTCTTCAGCTTTTAGCTTCATGCTAGTCACATCAGAACCTGCGCCCGTCTCACTCATAGCCAAAGCGCCGATGAACTCACCAGTGATAAGCTTCGGTAAGAATTTCTGCTTTTGTGCCTCGGAGCCGTTGCGCTTAATCTGATTAACACATAAGTTTGAATGAGCACCGTAGCTCAAACCAATAGAGGCTGACGCGCGGCTAATCTCTTCCATCGCCACCATGTGCGCAACATAGCCCATATTAGCGCCACCGTATTCTTCAGGCACAGTGATACCATGCAAGCCTAAATCACCCATTTTTTGCCAAAGATCCATCGGAAACTCATCACTGCTATCAATCTCGCCAGCGCGCGGAGCAATCTCTTTGGCAGCGAACTGTGCCACGACATCGCGCAAAGCATCAATATCTTCGCCAAGCTGAAAATTTAAACCAGGTAAACTCATTATCTATCCTTAATTATTTGATGTTTTAAATTTTGATATTTTTTAAAATTTATTTTTAGAACTTAGTCTTAAAAGGTCGTCTTCAAGAATTACGCTTATTAATCAAAGCACGCGCGACGTTAGAGTCGTTACGGCGTCCTAAAAATGCGCTAATGCGCTCGCCTGCGACAACTAATTTATCTAAATCAATACCAGTATGGATACCCATGCCATGCAGCATATACACCACATCTTCGGTTGCGACATTACCCGTAGCGCCTTTGGCATAGGGACAACCGCCGAGGCCCGCTACTGAGGTATCAAATTCGCTAACACCCATCTCAAGCGCCGCTAAAGTATTGCTTAGCGCTTGCCCATAAGTATCATGGAAATGCCCTGAGATATGCTCAATATCTATATATTCTAATGCGGCTTGCAAAGCCTTTTTTACCTTTATAGGTGTGCCTACCCCAATGGTATCAGCGATGCCGATCTGCTCCGCACCGATTGCTACTAAGCGTTTGGTGACATAAGCGACTTGGCTGGGGTCAATCTCGCCCTCATAAGGACAGCCGACCGTGCAAGAGATAACGCCTCGAACTTTGATGCCTTGCGCCTTGGCAGCAGCGGCTACTGGCGCAAAACGCGCAATGCTCTCATCGATACTACAATTGATATTTTTTTGACTAAAGGTTTCGCTAGCGGAAGCAAAGATAACCACCTCATCAGGGCGATGCACAGTAGCATTCTCAAAGCCGCGCATATTGGGCACAAGCACGGAATAGATAACGTCATTCGATCTGCTAGGCATAAGCGCAGTCATCAAGTCACTATTATCGCCCATCTGTGGCATCCATTTAGGGGAGACAAAGCTAGTGGTTTCAATCTTCTTAACTCCTGCCGCGATTAAATCTTCGATTAGCGCTTGCTTGACCGCTGTCGGCACTGTCTTTGACTCGTTTTGTAGTCCATCACGCGGACTGACGTCAACGATAGAAACGTGCTTTGGATAAGCGTTATTCATAGTTATTATCCTTAAACTTCGCTGGTCTCACTATCAATACGTAATAGCTCATCACCATCAGCGACCAAGTCACCCGCTGCAAACAACAGTTCAGCTACTACCCCATCCGTTGGTGCAGTGATGGTATGCTCAATTTTCATCGCTTCAATCACAGCGAGCGCATCACCTTGATTGACACTATCCCCAACCGCTACTTTAAAGGCAATCACTTGTCCTGGCATCGGCGACTTTAGACTGCCTACTGCGGCAGACTCTTCACCGACATGCGCCATGACGTCGATGAGTTTAATCTGATCACGACCAGCATCGGTGAAAACATGTATCGTATCGTTGTAGATCCAGCTTTGGGCACTAATACGTGCGCCATTTAGCCATAGAGTATGATTGTGCGCGTCATCACTACTATAGCTGACTTGTGCTTCAAAGACAGGTGCAACTGATGCCTCAGCTTGCTCGTCGCCAACTGGGTCATGTTTGATTACTAGCTTAAAGTGACTTAGATTCTCTGCGCTTTTCTTATCTGCATTATTATTAATATTCTGCCATTCCCTAATATTTGCAACATAGGGCTGCTGATCATAAGACAAACTAAACTTGCGCGTATAATTCGTATAAGCACGGAATCCTGAAGGCCGATTAAAGGGATCATACTTATAATGACTATTAGCATTAGCAGCTTTAAACTCATTCGCCAACTGCTGTACAATCGCAGTAGTAGCCAGCGTTGATAGCTCAAGTGGCTGCTGATTAAACAGCTCATCCGCTTCACGTTCAATCAAAGCGGTATCAAGATTTGGCTGACTAAAAGAGTCAGTGTTAATAACATAACGCAAAAACGCTACGTTATTGGGCAGTCCAACAATGCGGGTTAAAGCTAAAGAGCGATCCAGCTTCGCTAAAGCTTGCGCGCGAGTTGGCGCATGGACGATGAGCTTGGCAATCATAGAGTCGTAAAATGGACTAATCACATCGCCTTCGCGTACGCCATCATCGATACGGACATCTTTGCCATTTTCATCAATAATAAAAGTACTGTGTGCTGGCTTTTGATAACTAAACAGCGTGCCCGTCGCAGGCAAGAAATCATTATCTGGATTTTCAGCACAAATTCGCGCCTCAACCGCATGACCGTTTATCTTCAGATCCTCTTGAGATTTAGGTAATTTCTGACCAGCAGCCACCAGTAATTGCCATTCAACCAAATCCACGCCCGTAATCGCTTCAGTAACGGGATGCTCGACTTGCAGGCGAGTATTCATCTCCATGAAATAAAAACTCATACCCTCGGGACGCTGCTCAACGATAAACTCCACCGTACCCGCACCGACATATTCAACCGCGCGCGCCGCTTCTATCGCAGCTTTACCCATAGCGCTACGCATGGACTCATCGACGTCAGGCGCAGGCGCTTCCTCAAGCACCTTTTGATGACGACGTTGCACAGAGCAATCACGCTCGAACAGATGCACGTAATTACCGTGACTATCACCGAAGACTTGGATTTCGATATGGCGCGGTTTGAGGGCGTACTTTTCGATGAGGACTTGGTCATTACCAAAGCTAGTAATGGCTTCACGGCGACAAGAGTCTAATAAGTCGCTAAACGCTTTACTGTTTTCAACAATACGCATGCCTTTACCGCCGCCACCTGCACTGGCTTTAATCAGCACGGGATAGCCAATCTCATCCGCTTGCGTTTGCAGGAATTTAGCATCTTGATTATCACCATGATAGCCCGGAATCAGCGGTACGTTTGCCGCTTCCATCAAGCGCTTAGACTCTGATTTGCCGCCCATCGCTCGAATAGCATCAGCAGATGGTCCAATAAACACTAAGCTTGCGTCTATACATGCCTGCGCGAAGTCGGCGTTCTCACTCAAAAACCCATAGCCTGGGTGAATGGCCTGTGCGCCGCGCTCCTTGGCAATATCAATGATAGCATCACCTTTAAGATAGCTGTCTTTTGGTGCAGAGCCGCCAAGGTAGACGGCTTCATCACAGACTGCTACGTGCTTGGCATGGCGGTCCGCGTCAGAGTAGACAGCAACGGTGCGAACGCCTAAACGCTTGGCAGTAGCCGCTACTCGGCAAGCAATTTCACCACGGTTGGCAATTAGTATTTTGGAGAACATAGTGAGTCCCATGCTTAGTATTTATTTGTTTACTGTTTTATTGAAGATTGTTTAATTGCTTATCGTTATTACTGTACGAACCAATCAGGCTTACGCTTTTGCAAAAACGCTTGCACGCCTTCCTTACCTTGCTTTGACGAGCGAATATCGGCAATCTCTTTTACCGTGTCAGCGATTAACCCATCCGTAATAGTTTCGCCTGCAATATCATGCAAAAGTCGCTTGCACGTCTTAACCGCTTCAGGACTATTATTGACAATCTTGGCACCTATTACAGCCACGCTATCTTGCAACTCGTCTGCATTAACTCGCTCGTGAATAAAGCCAAGTTGACGCGCTTTTTTGGCATCGAATACTTCAGCGGTTAAAAAGTAACGTTGTGAGGCACGCGCGCCCAAGGCCTTTATGACATAAGGGCTAATCGTCGCTGGAGCGAGACCTAAACGTACTTCGCTAAGACAAAAGTTAGCGTTTTTAACCGCGATGGCCACATCACAGACAGCGACTAGACCCATGCCACCGGCATAAACATCACCTTGAATAGCAGCAACTGTTGGCTTAGGACACTCATAAATAGTCTTAAGCATCTGTGCTAATTTATCTGCGTCTGCTAAGTTTTCTTCATAGTCATAATCTGCCATCGCGCGCATCCAGTTTAGATCGGCTCCTGCACAAAAAGCTTTGCCCGCCGCTGCTAACACAATCACCCGAACATCATCAGTTTGACCTAATCGCTCGAAAACGGATGTCAACTCGCTAATCATCTCATCATTAAAAGCATTGCGAATCTCAGGACGATTTAAAGTTACTGTTGCAACGTGATTTTCTATCGTTACTAGTAAGTTTTTATAGTTAGTCATATTCAGTTATTCCTGTTTTTCGTGCTACTCATCAAGGTCATTTTGGCTTAGCACTTTATAAAATGGCGGGTTACGTTTTATCTGCATTCTCTATAAGAATTTGGGGAAATAACCCACCTTACCTCTCTTTTCAGACTATTACCTAATCTACATCCTAAAAATACCAAAAGTAGTCTCTTCAATAGGCGCATTATGAGCAGCGCTCAATCCTAATGCTAATACCTGACGCGTATCGGCTGGATCGATAACGCCATCATCCCATAAACGAGCAGTAGCATAATAAGGATGACCTTGCTCTTCATACATCTCCCGAATTGGCGCTTTAAACGCCTCCTCATCCTCAGCGCTCCACAACTCTCCTTTACGGTCAAAGTTATCACGCTTAACGGTTGCCAATACTGAAGCCGCCTGCTCACCACCCATTACCGAAATACGTGCGTTCGGCCACATCCATAAAAATCTTGGATCGTAAGCGCGACCACACATCCCATAGTTACCTGCGCCGAATGATCCACCGACAATAACGGTAAATTTGGGCACTTTCGCATTGGCAACCGCCATCACCATTTTGGCACCATGACGAGCGATACCTTCGTTCTCATATTTGCGCCCGACCATAAACCCAGTGATATTTTGCAAAAATACTAATGGAATTTTGCGTTTGCAGCATAGTTCAATGAAGTGGGTGCCTTTTTGCGCTGACTCACTAAATAAGATGCCGTTATTCGCGATAATGCCAACAGGCATCCCTTCGATATGCGCAAAACCACAAATCAAAGTCGTGGCAAAGCGCGCTTTAAACTCATCAAAAGCGCTATCATCGACGATGCGAGCGATGATTTCTTTGATATCAAATGGCTTGCGTTTATCGGTTGGGATAATGCCATATAGCTCTTTGGCATCATAACGCGGTGGACGCGGGGTAATTTGATTAGGAATTACTTTTGTATCGCGATTTAAATGCCCGACGATATCGCGGGCAATGGATAACGCATGGGTGTCGTTTTGTGCCAAATAATCAACCACGCCAGACAAGCGCGTATGCACATCACCGCCGCCTAAATCTTCCGCACTGACTTCTTCACCTGTTGCTGCTTTGACCAGTGGCGGGCCACCTAAAAAGATAGTGCCTTGGTCTTTGACAATAATAGACTCATCACTCATGGCAGGAACGTAAGCCCCGCCTGCGGTACAGCTGCCCATAACCACCGCAATTTGTGGAATACCTGCCGCACTTAGATTAGCTTGATTAAAGAAAATTCGCCCAAAGTCGTCTTTATCAGGAAATACTTCATCTTGATTGGGCAAATTAGCGCCACCTGAGTCAACGAGATATACACACGGCAAATGGTTTTGCTGAGCAATCTCTTGCGCGCGTAGATGTTTTTTGACCGTCATCGGATAATAAGTGCCGCCTTTCACTGTGGCGTCATTACAGACAATCATACAATCAACACCCTTGATACGGCCAATACCTGCAATCACTCCAGCCGCTGGAATATCAGCATCGTACATATCGAAAGCGGCCATAGGTGCAACTTCTAAAAATGGCGTACCCACATCTAGCAGGCGCTCTACGCGCTCGCGAGGCAATAGCTTACCACGCGCTAGATGCTTGGCTCTCGCCCGCTCTGATCCGCCTTGTGCAATTTTATTAAGATGCTGATATAAGTCATCGACGATAGCTTGCATCGCGGCACTGTTTTGTTGAAATTCGCTTGAGTTGGGGCTTAATTCACTAGTAATAACGGCGCTCATGATATTCCTTTTACTTCGAATTCAACTATTGATATAGTTTGACGTAGATACAGCACGCAAGGAAAATTTATATCCATTGCACTTTGATATTAGCTTATCGATCTTATTTTGAATTCACTATAAGCCTAGCTCTGCCTTCATAAGTTCTACAATTTTATACTTTTGAATTTTACCTGTGATGGTCATGGGATATTCGCTTACGAAACGATAATAAGTTGGCACTTTATAATGAGCGATATGCTCCTGACAGAAGTGACGCACTTCCTCTTCGGTCAAGCTATCAGGATTTTTGGGAATAATCCACGCCGCTAGCACCTCACCATAACGCTCATCTGGTACACCAATAATTTGTACATCGCGAATCTTCGGATGGCGGTAAAGATAATTTTCAATCTCTACGGGATAGATATTTTCGCCACCGCGAATGACCATATCTTTGCTACGTCCGACGATTTTGACATAGCCCTCTTCATCCATGGTTGCCAGATCGCCCGTATGCATCCAGCCATCTTGAATGGCTTCGCGGGTTTTAAAGCGACTACCCCAATAGCCTTTCATCACTGAATAGCCACGCGTTAATAGCTCACCTGTCTTGCCAATCGGTAAGGTTTCGCCCGTCTTAGTATCGATGACTTTTACCTCAAGCGCTGGCTGCACAAGACCGACAGTGGCGACTTGCTTTTCAAGTGGGGTATGCTTATTGGTTTGGCAGGATACAGGACTGGTCTCCGTCATACCATAAGCGATAGTCACCTCACTCATGTGCATCTCATCGATGACGCGGCGCATCACTTCAATCGGACAGCTAGAACCTGCCATAATACCTGTACGCAGACTGGATAAATCAAAGCGCTTAAACTCAGGATGATCAAGCTCTGCGATAAACATCGTCGGTACGCCATGCAGGCCAGTACACTGCTCTTTTTCTACCGCTTGTAATACTAATAAGGGATCAAAACCATCACTGGGATAAACGATACAGCCACCATGAGTTAAGATCGCTAAATTACCGAGCACCATACCGAAGCAATGATACAAAGGTACGGGAATACATAGCTTATCTTCTTCGGTTAAGTTCATCGCCTCACCGATAAAGTAGCCATTATTCAAAATATTGCGATGGGTCAAGGTCGCGCCTTTGGGCGTACCTGTAGTGCCACTAGTAAACTGTACGTTAATTGAGTCAGTATTTTTTAACTGAGCTTGCCGCTCGGCAATACGAGGATCGTTAGCGTCACCTTCGCTTATCCACTCTGAAAACTTTTGCATATAATCAAAGTCTTCATCATTGCCTGGCTCATCGATCCAAATGATGCGCTCAATCGTTGGAATTTCGACCAAATCGAGCTGATTATAGGTTTTATGATAAATCTCAGGGCACAGCTCACGCACCATCTGAGCATAATCGCTGCTCTTGAAATGGCGCATGAGCACTAGTGCTGAGCAGCCAAGCTTATTCAGAGAGTATTGCAGCTCAAAGGTACGATAGGCTGGATTAATATTGACTAAAATAACACCAACTTTAGCGGTTGCTAGTTGCATTAATAGCCATTCTGCATTGTTATGCGACCAGATGCCGATACGATCGCCACTCTCAAGACCCATCTCAATAATAGCGCTAGCCAATTGATTGACGCGTTGTTGTAATTCGCGGTAATTCCAACGTATGTTTTGATGACAAGATATTAGCGCCATACGCTCAGGGTACTTATCGACAATGGCATCAAAAAAGTCACCGATAGTCGCCTCGATAAGTGCCACATCATGTCCTTTATCATAGCTTTGAATCAGCGGTGCATTACTGGATTGTGCACCCATATTGATTTGTGGAACATTGGCTAAAATATCATTATAGTCTGTATCATTATCAACAGTAGAGAATTGAGAAGAGTGTATCATGACGAGTCCTTTCATTTTTACTCGATTTATTATTCTATATCAAAGCCTTACAGGCTATTTATTTACACCATTCTTCCTTGAAGAAACTGTTTTATATTACTATAGCGCTGTTAACAAAAGACTGTCAATAATACCGATACAACATTTATCAATTAAAATTGAGTATCAGATGAAAAGTATGCTTAAAACCTTTTGACACTTATTTTGAGAGGTATAGGTATCAATTAATACAGTCAAAAATGTGCATCCACAAAAATCAGCACTGCGCGAATAACGCAATGCTGGCTATCATTCTAAAATTTCATTAGCACTATGTGGCTAAGTAAGTAATTATACCGTAGCAGGCGCTTTAACAGTGACTACTGAGCTGACGTCATTGTTGTCGTTAAGCAATTCCATTACCAGCTCGTCATCCGTTTCGGTTTTGACCTGCCAGTTGCCATCCGCTTTTGGTACGCCTGTTACCATCACTGAGATAGCTTTATTTTTTAAGCGGATCATGGGTGGCTTATGCTCATAGCCTGTGTGCTCAAGACCTAAAATACCATCAGCAATCGTTGCCGCTTGCGCGCGTAGCGGTGCGACGTAACGACAAGCAACCCCATCAATTGACATACAATCGCCAATCGCATAAATATTTGCCGCAGCCGTTTGTAGCGTTTGGCTATCGACCACAATGCCAGTGCGACGGTTAAACTCAATACCTGCTGCTGTAGGCAAAGTCTCATTAATCAACAGACCTGTGCTGGCTATGACATGATCTACGATTAAGGGTTCAGATAATGTTTTATCGTCTGAGCTAGACGCTAATAGCTCATAATCAACCTGCAAAGCACCATCACTGTTGCGAGTCACTGCTGATACCTGACAGCCGCCTAAGAACTCAATACCTTGTGATTCAACTGCCTTTGCAATACGGGCAGTAGCCTGTGCGGGTAGCATCTGGGCTAGTGGCGCGTCATTTAGATCAATCAAAGTGATAGTATGACCCGCTTTTAGCAGATCCTCAGCGATTTCAGTACCTACCATACCAGCACCAACGATAGCAATACGCTGACTACCTGTTGCTAGCTTTTCTTGCAATTGTCCAAAACGCTCAATATGATTGACATGCCAAACCAAGTCTTGCGGTAGACTTTTTGGGAAGATAGGATGCGCGCCCATCGCTAACACCAGCTTGTCGTAGCTGATAGTGGCATAGTTAGTATTAGCAGGATCAGAGCGGTTGGCTGAGATCAACTGCAACTGCTGCTTATCAGCGTCAATATCGCTAACACTAGTATCAGCCAGTAGCGTTATTCCTGCGGTTGTCGCCCCTTCAGCGCCAGTCGCCCGCACTAAATCTGTAGCGCTTTTATTTTGACTAATCGCCATCGTTAGCATCGGCTTATGATAGCGATCACCATTGTCAGCCGTGATCAAAGTAATGGGAATATCCTGATCCTTACTACGTATCGCATCAATGACATGCCAGCCTGCTAGACCTGCGCCAATAATGACGATACCTAATGGTGTATTAGAATGCTCTGCGCTCATAAAAGCTCCAAGATGTCTGGTTAGTTATAATTTTTTAGCGTTCAGTTCTATATTTTACAAAGAAATTATTGAGCCTATTGTAGCAGTAAACTAGGAACACTTGTAAGCTGAGCTATTTAGAACAACTAACAGACACAAAAAAAGCGCCTTTATTAAAGACGCTTGATACGATTAAGATTAAAACATTAATGATTAAAACATTAGTGATTAAAACATTAGTGATTAAGGATCTTGGATAAGAACTGCTGCGCCCGCTCACTTTTTGCATTTTCGAAGAACTCATCTTTACTACAGTTCTCAACGATATGCCCTTCATCCATAAAGATAATGCGATTGGCAACTTGACTGGCAAAACCCATTTCATGGGTCACACACATCATCGTCATACCCTCGCGGGTCAGCTCGACCATGACATCAAGTACTTCTTGGATCATCTCAGGATCAAGCGCAGAGGTCGGCTCATCGAACAGCATAGCGATAGGATCCATCGCCAGTGCGCGCGCAATTGCCACTCGCTGCTGCTGTCCACCTGATAGCTCTGCTGGATATTTAGCCGCTTGTAGCACTAAGCCTACCCGATCTAGATAAGCCATGGCTTTTTTCTTAGCTTCGTCCTCTTTACGACCCAAAACTTTTATTTGAGCAACCATTAGGTTATCGATAATGGTTAAGTGCGGAAACAATTCAAAATGTTGAAACACCATACCTACTCGGCTGCGTAGCTTTGGCAAATTCGTTTTTGAGTCGCCAACAGATATTCCATTAACTAGAATATTACCTTTTTGAAACGGCTCAAGACCATTAACTGTCTTGATCAACGTTGACTTACCACTCCCTGAGGGGCCACAGACGACAACCACATCACCTTTATGTACGTGTGCTGTGCAATCAGTGAGTACTTGAAAATCGCCGTACCATTTGCTAACGCTGTCTATATCAACAACTATCTCATCGCTGGCATGACCATTATCTGTGACCAGTCCGCCAAACTCATTTATAAACGTTTTAGCATCATTCATCGTTGGCTCCTAACCTATTCTTACTCTTGCCAAATTGTATTGATAAAACCCTAGTCGAGCTTTGATAGAGTAAAGCTGCGCAAATAGCGCAGTCTTGATCTACTCTAATTTTTAAGCGCTCGCGTTAAAATCTTAACCTTTTCTGTACTTGTTGTACCCCTATCGAGGCCGCTAAGCTAAGAATAAAGTACACCGCTCCCGCTCCTAAGATATAAGGGGTTAATAATCCCATCAGCTCACCGCGTACATAGGCGGCACGGAAGAAATCAGTCAGACCAATAGCAAAGACCAAAGTAGTATCTTGGAATAAAATAATACACTGCTGTAGTATCAGCGGCAACATCTTACGAAAGGCTTGCGGTAGAATAACTAAGCGCATGGTCTGACCATAAGTCATACCCAAAGCCTTAGCAGCATTGACCTGTCCACTACCAATAGACTGAATGCCTGCACGTACGACTTCAGAGAAGTAAGCCGCCTCAAACATCATAAAAGCGACCACACATGAGGCAAAAGCAGCATCTAGTTGCAGATACTTACCGGCTACCCAAAAGTAGATCATCGGTACTGCAAAGTAGAACCATAACAGTACTAACAGTAACGGGACTGATCGAAAGTAGTTGACATATAGTTTAGCGGGTATCTCTAATGCCTTAATACCAGATAAGCGCATCAGCGCTAATACTGTTCCTAAGCTGATGCCGCCGATAATAGCTAAAAACAGTACCTTTAAGGTGGTCATCATACCACCCATCAAACCTGGGTAGGCGGTGGCAAGTTCGGTCATCATATTCATTTTTGACCTCCTGCAATGAGCCCAGGCACGCGTAGTTTGCGCTCAATCAAGCCCATAATGGCAATGAGTGTCAAGTTAAAGACCAAGTAGATAATCGTCGCATAAGTATAAATCTCAAGGCTGTTTTGAGTATACTCACTGATAGTTTTGGTTTGACTGATCAGCTCCATAACACCTACGAGCGAGGCTACAGAAGCGTTTTTGAAGCAGTTAGTCAGCTCAGAGCTTAGCGGTGGCAGGATGATACGGAAGGCTTGGGGCAATAATACTTGTTTATAAGCTTGCGGAATCGTAAAGCCAAGTGCATAGGCGGCATTGATCTGCCCTTGAGGCAAGGATTCAATACCCGTACGTACTTGCTCAACGATACGTGCTGCGGTAAATAGACCTAAGCCGATACTCGCTGAGAGCATCGCTGAGGTATTGGGTGATAACTCTCTAAACCACCATTCTTGAAGCGAGGGTGTGAGCCACCCAGGCGCTACGTAGAACCAAAAAAACAGCTGTACAAGTAGCGGAATATTACGGAAAAAGGTTACATAAGCGGTGCCAATACTACGGGCAGTTTTGTTCGGCAGGGTGCGCATAATACCAAAGATAGTACCGATGACCATCGCGATGGTCCAAGCAATACTACCGATTAATAATAGCCAGCCTAAACCTGTAATAATCCAGTTTAGATATAGCTCACTACCGATGCCTGTAGACTCGAACAGTACGCCCCAGTTCCAGCTATAATTCATAGTTGTCTCTCCAGCTGCAATCCATTAACACTCAGATTAGAGTAAGGTCTGTTAAACATTTAACCCTAATCTAACCCGAGTACTAGCTATGTTGAGGGACAAAGGCTCGTTACTGCGCTGTCGCCATTTTTGGCTGATCGCTATCATGCGGATTGGCTATAAGTGCTTTTAAGTTATCCGACATCTCAAAGCTCAAGTTGACATTTTTTGGTGGAATTGGGTTTAAGAACCACTTGTCATAAATGCTATTGATTTCACCTGAGCTAAAGGTTTGATTTAGCGCGTCGTTCACTACTGTCTTGAATTCAGGATCGTCTTTGCGCATCATGCAACCATAGATCTCAAATGACTGTGGCTCTCCAACGATAACCCATTCAGCAGGATTCTTCGCTTTGGCTTTTTCGCCTGCGAGCAATACGTCATCCATCATAAAGGCATCGGCACGGCCGTTCTCTAACATCAAGAAGCCTTCGCCATGATCTTTGGCTGAAATAATATCCGTATCTAAAGAGTTTTCATCTACAAACTGGCGGATGTAACGCTCAGAGGTTGTACCGGCGGTCGTTACTAATCTTTTGCCCGCTAAATCATCAAAACCTGTGACACCTCCATCGGCTTTGGTTAATAGGCGCGTGCCAATCTCAAAGAAGCCATTAGAGAAGGCCACTTGCTCTTGACGCTCGACATTATTAGTGGTTGAGCCACATTCAAAATCAACCGTACCATTTTGTACTAAAGGAATACGGGTTTGGGAAGTAATAAGGTTATAGCGAACTTCTAGATCTGGCATGTTTAGGTTTTCTTTAACTGCCTCGACGATTTTCATTTCAAGATCATGCGCATAACCCATCGGCTGATTAGGATCATCGGCAACATAAGAAAATGGAATAGAAGAGTCACGATAACCGACAACGATAGTGCCTGAATCTTTAATTTTTTGCAGCGTGCCATTGGGGTTAGCAGCAGCTTCTGTCGTTGCGCCATCTGCTGGTGCTTCAACAGCTGTTTCACTACTGTTATTACAGCCAGCCAACCCTAACGCTACAAAAGCAGCAAAAGTTAAAGGTTTTGCGAATGAGTAAGCCATGAGATATATCCTTTTATCACATCATTAAAGTAAAATTAATTGAAGCTAATAGTTATTAGAGCAGTACCAAACTCAGTAAACACTATTACTTTGGAGCTGTTACTGCTAATTATCATAATGCAACTTCATGTTACTGTACATCACTTTTATAGCAGTTAGTAATGTTTTTGTATAATTACGTTAATAAAGTTACGTTAATAAAGTTATATAGCAAATTGATTTTACCTTGGCTGATTATGGTCAATTTGATAGTGAAAATATATATAAAAGTGATGCCTTGTAAGATAAGAGAGTGTCATTATTGATAAATAATGGATAATCCCCATAAAGAGCACAACTTCTCAATATAATAAATGACCTATGACTCAAGATATGCAAACCTCAAACAACCCTGCTGTTAGTACCGATATCGACGTACGTCAGCGCTTTTTTATCCAAGACTCCCCTGTACGTGGTGACGTGGTACGCCTATCACGCAGCTACGCTAATACTATCACGCAAAAGCCTTATCCTGAGGCCATTAAGCGTTTGTTAGGAGAGATGCTGACCGCAGCCAGCCTATTGATAGGAACGGTCAAAATTGATGGTCGCCTGTCTATTCAATTGCAGTCTTCAGATAGCAATAGTCTGCTGAACTGGGCGATGGCTGAGTGTGACCAAAACGGTATCATTCGCGCGCTTGCCAGCTGGAAGAGCGATAATGATGAACAGTCTCAAGCATGGAATAGCATGACGACTGCAAATGAAGCTTTTTCAGAGCTTGGTGCTACAGGCGCAGGGGTATTATTTATCAATATCCAGCCCGAGCAAGGCGAACCGTATCAAGGTATCGTTGAGCGTAGCCATGATAATCTAGCCGACTGCCTAGCGCATTATCAAAAACAATCGGCGCAGATTCCAACGCTCATCAACTTGGCCTCGGATGCCTTGCAGGCAGGCGGCATACTAGTGCAAATGTTGCCGCGTACGGTAGAGGAGACGGTTGAGGTCGAGCAAAATCAAGATGCGGGCATCGATGATGATCTATGGACGCGCCTAAAAATGCTAACGAGCACTGTAAAAGCAGAAGAGCTAACCACATTGACGGCTAGCGAAATTATCTATCGCTTGTACAATCAAGAAAACGTCGTCGCTCCTGAGCCTACTGCTTTAGAATTTGGTTGTACCTGCTCGCGCGAAAAGTGTGAGACTGCGATATTACAAATTGGACAGGATGAGATGCTTGATATCTGTGAGGAGCAAGGCGGTCAGTTTGAGATGGATTGCGGCTTCTGCGGTGAGATTTATCGCTTTGATAAAGACAATATCGCTGAGATATTTGCGCATTAATTTTAATATAAATGATTCTTTAGTTATTAAAAAACCCCTCAAGTGTGATGATTGAGGGGTTTTTGTTTGTTTCAAATTAATAGTCTTAAAGCACCTACTTTATGATTTAATATAATAATATTTAAGATGTAGCTCTAAAATTTATAATCATAAAAGTAGAAATATATGAGAAAAAATAGATTAAATAAAGTAATAAATTTACTTGAAGAAAAGGATATTGTTTTTAATACGGGTTTATCAGATAAAGAGGTAGAGATAGCAGAAAGCACATTTTCTATTACATTCCCTCCGGATTTAAGGCTGTTTTTGCAAACAGCATTGCCTGTATCTCTGGGTTTTGTTCATTGGCGTTATGCGATAAATAGTGAGGAAGGTAAGAAAGAGGTAGAAAGTAGATTTAACTGGCCTTTAAAAGGAATGCTATCTGATGTTAAGTTCAGTACATTTTGGTTAGACGAGTGGGGTCAAAAACCTACAAGTTATGAAGATCAAAAGAAAATTGTACAGGCTGCATTAGCTGATCAACCTAAACTGATCCCCCTTTACTCTCACAGATATATTCCTGATGAACCTAATTTAGAAGGAAACCCTATTTTTTCAGTTTATCAAACAGATATTATTCATTACGGCTATGACTTATTAGACTATTTTATAAAAGAATTTAGGCTTGAGCTACCGAGACTATATGAAGAAGATATAGATCCGAGAAAAATAAAGTTTTGGAGTAAACTAATTGTTTAAGTAATGGAATATAAGTAGTGATAACTTAGTTTTGACGATATTATTTTTGTGATATAGACTAATCAAATAAACATACCCTCAAACCACGACATCCAAATCATTAGGATAAGAATAAATTCGCGTTCTAAGTACGTGGAACATCTGATTGGTATCACTACGGCCATTATCTAACAGCCACGCTTTTACTTGCGCATGCACCCGCTCGTTGTAGATCAAATCATAATGATTGACCCCATAAAACACCGCTTTATGACCCTCAGGTACAAACAAAGTATGCTCAGCTGAGTCCTCTCCAAGTGCTGAATTGACGGTGACTAAGCCATCACCCAATAGACTTGCCGCCTTAGAATCATAGTGCGCCTCAACGATAGTGCCCGCTACAAAGTAGCTGCGTACATGCAGTGGCAGACGCGCAGGATGGCGAAACTCTTGCGGCAATACACTACGACCCTCTAAAGTATTCCAGTCGGCATCACGAACGCTACCATAGCGCAGATCAATGATACCTGCACTACGCAAGTCACCGAGCTTAGCGAGAGACCCTGCAAAAGGGAGCTTGCCAATCATCTCTTGCACAAAAACCCCAATGCGCTCTAGACTCGCACCATTATGCGGTGACCCTAGTGTGACAAGATTGCCGACGCGCTGCACCCAATGATAGCCCTGCTCCTTTCCATAAAACAGCGCACTACGAGAGACGAGCCCGCCCATACTATGACCGACCAAATCTATTTGCGCGATATCAGGATTATTATCGACTAAGCTCTGTAAAAGCTTAGAGAAGCTACGACCGTTACTAGAAATACGGCGTCCTGTATTATAATTGAGGTATAAAATGGTAGAGGTTGGCTGACTGCGGATAAGCGTCTCACCCAAGCTATCATGTTCAGGAATATTCCAGCTCAGATGACTCATACATAGCCCATGGCATAGAATAATAATGCGCCCTGATAGTTCACCGCTTTGTAGATAATTATATTTATCATACAGCACCATAGGAATGGCAAGTGCGTTTTTATGAGTGACTAAATGATCGCCCATGACCCCGTTTAAGATATTGATCAGCCGTCTTAAGCTTCTAGGAAGGCGCTGGACATTTTTGTGTTTGGTCATATTATTATATAACCATAAGCCTGTGGTCAGATTATTACCGACAAAAGTAGCAATGTGGCGCACCGTACCATAGATACGTCCCGTGATACCGCGCGGCCATTTTTTTAGACTGCGCTCATTAAGACGACCTATTGGCCGCAGAATAATCTCGCGATGAATGGCCTCTACAATATCAGTGACTTCGACCACACCCATCGTTGCCAGCTGCGCGAGCCCCTCAAACACATCCGCCAGTGATGTCGGCCCTTGACTAAGCGCAAAGTTGCTACTGTCTACAGTTGGACGATCGACATAGATATAATCAAGCTCAGCTAACTGCTCATAGACATTATCTTGCAGGTGCTCGCTCGTTGGCTCATCAATAGCCGCATCAGGATCAATCTTATGCCCAACAATAATTTCAGTGCTGGAGAGGTCGTGATAAGTAACAAACGGTTTATAGTTGGACATAGATTTAGGTTTTTGATAATAAGGTTAGTGTCATACTAGCTGGAAACGGTGCTAAAAAGAAGAACCGCATTTGACTTATAGGTGTTTTTTGCAATTAGAGGATGTTTTCAAGTAGATTATGAACATCAATAAACAACAATACACCAATAAAGGTAAGTTTTATAGAGAATATAGACTGATCATCTATAAGCTTTGAGTAGTCCATAAGATTTAAATAGTCTATATTCTCTTGATACCTTAAATTTTTATTGTACTCGTGCTTGCCATTTATGAGTCCCTAACACTAGTTTTAGCTTGTCGCCTGCTTGTAATATACCAACGCCACTCGGCGTGCCTGTCATAATAACATCGCCTGCCTGCAAGCTAAACGCGTGACTAATCTCAGCCAATAGCTCATAGATAGGAAATAGCATCAAAGCACTATCGCCATCTTGCTTGAGCTCGTCATTAATATAGAGCTGATACGCTACTTGGGTAAAGTCGTCAAATGCTTGTACCTCTAGCCAATCCGCTAATACACAGGCCCCATCAAAGCACTTCGCGCGCTCCCATGGTTGACCTTTATCCTTAAGCTGGCTTTGCAGATCACGCAAGGTTAAATCCAAGCCTAGAGTCACGCCGCCAATGGCTTGCTTAGCTTGCTGGATGGTGGCAGCACTCAGATCAGCCGAGAGCTGAATGCATAGCTCTGCCTCGTAATGAGTATCACCATAACGGGCTACCTCTGGACGAACTATTTTATTATCAGACTCACTATTTATCCAGACAATAGAGGAGGCAGGTTTCATAAATAGTAGCGGCGAGCTGGGTACTTCGTTACCGAGCTCACGAGCATGGGCAGCATAGTTGCGACCGACACAAACGACTTTACCAACAGCTTGAGATTTAGCAGAGAGAGTCATAATTAAGGCTTATTTTAGTTATTTATATTATTGGATAAACTATCTAAACTTTACTTCATCAATAAAGCGATACTTAGCAGGTTTTTGTTTTTTCATTATCTTCATCAGCGGTAAATAATTTGGCTAATATATTACTGCTGATAGTAGCCACTAAACAAAACTCATTATTCAATTAAATAATGAGTTTTTAGGGCAAACTAAGGAATAGTACGAGTGACCACATCAGGCGGTACATAGGTCATATAGCGATTCATACGCTTTTCAAACAGTCTGAAACTAAATAGTATCACCCACGACAGAAGTAAATAGACAATACCTGCCGCAAAGAATAATTCCATTAAAGTATAAGTACGAGCACTGATAGTTCGGGCAACGCCAGTGATATCCATCAATGCAATGGTCGAAGCCAAGGCACTGCCTTTTAGCATAAAGATAACTTCATTACTATAAGCAGGAATAACAATACCAAAAGCGCGTGGTAGCGTGATACGAGTGAGCTTTTGCCATTTGGACATACCAACGGCATCAGCCGCTTCCAGCTCACCGACTGGAATAGTCTGAATAGCGCCACGAATGATCTCTGCCAAATAAGCACTGGTATTCATAGTAAAAGCGATGATCGCGCACCAGTATGCTTGACTGAGTACAGGCTCCCATAGCCAAGAGTCACGTACTGCTTCAAACTGACCAAGACCATAGTAAATCAAAAATATCTGTACTAGTAATGGCGTACCACGAAAAAAGAAGATATAGCAAAAAGGCAGTATTTGTACCGCCCAGCTTTTAGATAAGCGTAGTAGTGCCAGTACTATGCCGAAGAGCAATCCAATCACACCTGATACAACGACTAGCTGCACAGTTACTACTGCACCGCCAAGCAAATCTGGAATATGCTCAAAGATAACCTGCCAGTTCCAATCCATAACGCTCCCCTATCCTTTTATCGATTGAGTGGTGGATTGACGACTTAGCTTTTTGGCATAGCGCGCCGCAGGATTAGCGCGCCACTCAAGCCACATCATAAAGCCAGTAATAAGCATGGTCAGCCCTAAGTAAATAATCGCCGCTGCCATATAAAAAGTAAAAGGCTGCTGGGTAGACTGCGCAGCACGCGACGACTGATACATGATATCTTTGAGACCAATAACTGACACTAGCGCTGTGTCTTTTAGGAGTACTAGAAACAAGTTGCCAAGCCCAGGCAAAGCAATCTGCCAAACTTGCGGCAGAGTGATACGATAAAAGGTTTGTAGAGGACGCATACCAATGGCTTTGGCTGCCTCAGACTGACCGACTGGAATCTCTTGAATAGACATGCGAAAGATTTCGGTAGCATAAGCGCCAAAAGCAATCGACAGTGCCATTACCCCGCCCCAAAAAGCGCTGATTTCAACGTAATTATTATAGCCGAACTTTTTGAGGATGCTCATCAGTAAGATAGAGCCGCCATAGTAGATAAACAGCACTAACAGTAGCTCAGGGATACCGCGCATCGTCGCCGTATAGAGGGTGGCAAGCTTACGTAATAGCCAAACATTAGATAGCTTAGCAGTAGCACCTAGCAGCCCTAAGGCCATACCTATCACTAGGCTGGTTACGGCAAGCTTGATGGTGACGGTTGCGCCGCTTAATAATAGCGCGCCAAATCCTTGTAAATCAAACACTAGGGCTCACTCAGTCTCTCTCGATAAGGGCGCGCTGAACGCCCTAATAAATTGATAATTCAGTTAATAATATAGTAATCAAGAGAATCAGTGATTGATTCGCTGATGGTATATACAGAAAATGAGCGCTGATTTTATCATATTCAGCACCTAGCAGGGTACTGCTTGACTCAAAAGTAATCATTATAAAAAACTTACTCAATAAAAAGTATTGTATCTATGATAAATTTTAATAAAAACTAGCTCGCCCACAAAGCAAAAAGGATATCACTGATCTAGTGATATCCCTTTTAAGTTTAAGCGGTTTAGCTACTATTGCACTGTGTCGGCTGATACGGCAAAGTATCTATGATTGAGCTCATCATAAGTGCCGTTGGACTTTATATTAGCCAACGCTTGATTAAACTTGCCTTGTAGCTCATCACCTGATCGCACTGCGATAGCAAAGTTATCATCGATATCGATTTCATTGCCCTTGAGCACATAATCACTACCAGATGCAGAGTTCAGCCATTGTAGCGCAGGCACTTTGTCAGAGATCATCGCATCAACACGACCTGAGCCTAAATCCAAAAACGCATTACTTAAAGTATCATAAAGTTTCATTTTGGCCTTTGGATAAGCACTCTCAAGCCACTGTGATGAAATCGTTGAGCGCTGAGCAGCGATCAAATTATCATCGATATCATTACTATTATCAGGATCAAAACCACTTTCTTGCTTGGCCAAAAACACTAAGGTGTTGCTAAAATAAGGATCGGTAAAGCTGACCTGCTCGGCGCGTTCAGGCGTAATTGACATCGCCGCTACGATAGCATCATACTTACCAGCCTTTAGACCTGGGATAATACCATCCCAATCTTGGGCGACAATCTCACAAGTCACTTGCATATCCGCGCATAACGCTTGAGCCAGCTCGACATCAAAGCCGCCAAGCGTACCATCAGCATTGGTGTAGTTAAAAGGGGCATAAGCGCCTTCGGTACCAATACGCAGCACACCACTATCATCAGCGCTGAGCGTTTCAGCGGTGCTAGCATCAGCACCACTCGCCACCTCTTCGCCAGCTTGTTGACTATTGCTACAACCTGCTAGCACCACCACGGCGGCAAGCGTTGAAGCTGACAAACAGCATTTAGCTACCCGACTGATAAACACATTATGAGACTTTAAGCTTGGAGTAAAGTGGCTACGGGTGATCATCCATGACTTCCTTATGACGATTATTTGACAATACGAGCCATTGAACCAGTTAGCAACAGCAGCTAATCTTAAATCAACCCGTATATTTATTATTATGAATATTTGGCAGGTCCTAATTAGCCATCTCAGCGGGCTCACCTTCGACCACTTCTGCATCATTAACTACTGTATTTTGCGCAGCAGCCGTAGTGCTAGTACCAAAGTAGCTACCCGTGATTTGATCATAAGACCCATTAGATTTTAGCTCAGCTAAAGCGGTATTGAACTTGGCGACTAAAGGATCCCCTTTGCGAAAGGCGATACCCATCGCATCATCGTCGGTGCTGATCTCTTCGCCTTTGACTTCGTATTCTTTACCTGCTGCTGTTTTTAACCAGTCAATACCTGTGACTTTATCAGACATCATCGCCCGTACGCGTCCTGAGGTTAAATCTAAATAAGCGTTATCTTGGGTATCATAAAGCTTAATATCAGCGTCGCTATGCTCATCTTGTAAATACTGCGCAGAAACTGTTGCACGCTGGGAGGCGATCGGCTGAGATTTTAGATCATCAACGCTGACGTTATCGCCTTTTTTGCCGATCAAGATAATACCGCTATAAAAGTAGGGATCGCTAAACTCTACGACCTCTTTACGCTCAGGGGTAATCGACATCCCAGCAATAGCCGCATCGAATTTTTGCGCATTAAGACCTGGAATCAAGCCATCCCAATCTTGCGAGATGACTTCACATTCCGCATTCATTTGCGCGCACAAGGCATCAATCAGCTCAATCTCATAACCGATAAGCTTGCCATCAGCATCAGTATAGCTAAAAGGCTTGTAGCTAGACTCGGTCGCAATCTTGATATTCATAGGCGTAGCATCTGCTGAATCGACTGCTACGTTTTCAGTGGTCGTTGTACTATTATTACAGCCTGCTAGCATAAGCATTGCAGCGCTAAGTGGAGCCAGCCAAAGGGCTTTATTTACGGTAGCTGATATTGAAAAAGACATAAAGAGTATTCCTACATTGATCTAATAAAGGCTTAAACCTTGAATAATGGGGCGAATCAATAGTGCTTGAAGCTTACTTTGGCAACTAAACTATAGCTTACTCGCCAAAGTTGGCTTGTTCAAGACGTGCCAGCTCACCATTACTACGAATCTCGCTCAAAGCTTTGTTGAAATCGTCACGTAAGCCGTCCCCTTTACGCACTGCAATAGCAATATTGTCATCGTTGTCGATCTCATCGCCGACAATACCAAAGCCCTCAGGGTTGTCTTTTAACCATGACTTTGCAGAGACTTTTTCAGCCAATACCGCATCGCTACGACCTGACTTTAGATCTAAATAAGCATTATCATAATTGTCATATAACTGCACGGTATTGCCGTCTTTGCCTTCATAATTATCTTGTAGATACGCACCAGGTGTCGTTGAACGTTGACCACCTAAGTTTAAGCTCTTAATCGCTAAAGGATCAAAGCCGCCATTGATGTCAGTCAGCCAAACCATAGTATTAGCAAAGTACGGCTCAGTAAAATCAACTTTTTCTTGGCGCTCAGGTGTAATAGACATCCCCGCTACAACGGCATCGTACTTTTGTGCTAATAGCCCTGGAATAATACCGTCCCAATCTTGAGCGACGATTTCACATTTGGCTTGCATCTGCGCGCATAGGGCGTTGGCAACATCCACATCATAGCCACCAATACTACCATCGGCATTGGTAAAGTTAAACGGAGGATAAGCCCCCTCGGTAGCAATACGAATAGTCTTACCAGCAGTATCAGCAGCAGGAGCGTCGGCATCGGCACTAGCAGTGTCTTGGGCGGGTTGACTACAAGCCGCTAAGCTCATAGCGGTAGCAATAGTAACAGATGGCCATAAAAGACGGAGATCAAACATCATACGTTCCTCAAATTTTTAATGAATTTTATCAAGCTTTTAATAGGGTTGTTACCGATATTGCTATCCTTTTTAACGCTGATATCCCTGCCAGCTTAGCAAAATAGTTATATATATCGATAAGTTATAAACTCATCGATAATACCTTACTAAAATATCAAAAACAAACGTTTTAGGTATTGACTGTCATTATTGGGTAATAAACGGCACCCTCAAAAAATAATAGCGCTAATCGATAATTCGATAGCGCTATTGACTGAGTCATATAGATTAATTATTGTTCAATCAATTTTATAACTCTTCATTGTGTCTTTCTAGGTATTTTGACGATGC
The DNA here is from genome assembly GCF_030718935.1 of Psychrobacter sp. M13. Lineage (NCBI taxonomy): Bacteria > Pseudomonadati > Pseudomonadota > Gammaproteobacteria > Moraxellales > Moraxellaceae > Psychrobacter > Psychrobacter sp. M13. The sequence continues at coordinate 443,115 of NZ_CP132194.1, read as the reverse complement.
GAAGCCATAAAGTCTCGAACTCGCTCTGACTTAGGGTTGTCAAAGACTTGTTCAGGCGTTCCGATCTCCTCTACTACCCCTTGATGCAAAAACACTACTTGGCTTGAGACTTCGCGGGCAAAACGCATCTCATGCGTGACGATAAGCATAGTACGACCTTCTTCTGCCAGCTCACGCATAACGACCAGTACTTCATTGACTAGCTCAGGATCTAGCGCTGAGGTCGGCTCATCAAATAATAGCACACGAGGCTGCATCGCCAAGGCGCGAGCGATAGCAACGCGCTGACGTTGACCACCTGATAAGTTAGCGGGATAAGCGTCTTTCTTATCGAGCAGACCGACTTTATCAAGTAGCGCTTCCGCATCTTTGATCGCTTGGTCTTTTTTGATCTTGAGTACTTGAGTTGGGCCTTCAATAATATTCTGTAAAATGGTTTTGTGCGGCCATAAGTTAAAATTCTGAAACACAAAACCCACGCTCGCCCGCAGGCTCTCTAATTGCTTGACATCAGTCGCTTGCAACTCACCTGCTTTATTCGGCTTCAACCTCAGCTCTTCATCGCCTACAATAATACGACCCTGTGTTGGCTTCTCTAATAGATTGACGCAACGCAACAAGGTAGATTTGCCAGAGCCTGACGAGCCTAAGATAGAAATGACGTCGCCATCATAAGCTGTGAGAGAGACACCCTTGAGCACTTCCAAAGAGCCGTAGCTCTTATGCAAATCCTGTATATCCAAGGCGATAGGGCGAGTTGAGTCTTTAGTCATATCAAGCATGGTTTACCGTATTTCCAATTGATGAGTGTAGCGTTATAAAATAGAGCTCAAAGCCACGAATTAGGCTGATAAAATTTGCAGTAGCCTATTTTAGAATAAATCATATAGCGAGGCATTGTGCGTAAAACTGTTTAATAAGGCAACCTTTGTCTTTATTTAAGCGCTCATAAAAAAGCCCAAGCTACTATTGTCAGCTTGAGCTTTATTTTATCATCTTAAGATGAACCCTGGTATTTTTTATACTGCTAATCATAGTTCAGCTGAGACTTACAAAGTGACGCCTATTAATATGTCGATACATGCTCTTCAGACTCTGTACCGTCTAGCATATCAGCGTCAGCGACTTCATCTGCAGTAACTATAGTAGCATCACCCTCTGCAACAACAGGGTCAACCGCCATAGGATCTTCATCCGTTTCAACGCTATTAATATCTTCTTCAACTTGTACAACATCATCAACGCTAGTCGCTTCTTGCTCAATTTGGGTTTGTGGATCAGCAACGGCATCGACATCATCTTGAGTAGTTGCTGAGTCTGGATCAGCACAAGCGCTAAGCGTTAATGCTGCCGCTGCTACTGAGGCCAATAATAATTTTTTAATCAGTGACACTTGAGCTACCATAATGATTACCTATTAGTTGATGTATAAGTTAGTAATAAAAAAGTGGTTATGTATTTGTTTTATAAACCCTAGTAAATGCCATCTATCACTGCTTTCTCAACCGAATTAGCATTAGAATTTAGGTCAGATGCAATAGCATCACTAGCCAAAATCAAAAAAAAGACCGATGAGTAACGCTGCAATTGCTAGAGAACCATACAACCACTTTTTAGAAATTGTAGGTTGTTTAACATCATCTTTATCAATCATTTCAATGCCTATTATAAAAGTAAATAGCAAAAGCAAAATCAACGGTAGCTAAGAAGTGATGAGCTTATTTATCAATTGACTATAACTATACTGGTATCTGATAGTTACGGCTTTAGTAATTACAGGCTAATTGTGTTAAAAATGCGTAACAAGCGCATAGAACCTGTAAAAATGACTCAAAATAGCCCTCTCGCTACTTATTAACTATAAATCTACCTTTACTATCGTCTTTATCTACTCTATGTTAAGTAGCATAATGCTACGAAGTGCTTAAAACCTCTATTTATACCAGTTTTTACCTCTATTTAGTACAACTAATACTCAGTAAATTTAGTTTTTCTACTCTTTAAGCTCGTTTCAACTTTTATAACAACTGCTAAAATTAATTTATATATAAGGAAAATAATATATGACTCAATCGAATACTAAAGATATTAAAGCTTATATGCAAACCGTAGGACAACAAGCTCGGGCAGCCTCGCGCGCACTAGCGGCTGCTAATACAGGAGTCAAGAACTCAGCGCTGATCGCTATTCATGATCAGCTAGTCACCTCGAAGGCTGACATTCTAGCGGCCAATAAGATCGATATGGACAATGGTAAAAACAACGATCTCGATGCAGCTCTTCTTGATCGACTAGAGCTCAATGACGCGCGTTTTGACGGTATGCTGCAAGGTCTCAAAGACGTCTCTACCCTGCCTGATCCTATTGGCGAAGTCACCGATATGACCTTTCAGCCATCAGGTATTCATTTAGGTAAGATGCGCGTACCACTTGGCGTTGTCGGTATGATTTATGAATCACGCCCTAATGTGACCTTAGAGGCGGCATCACTTGCGCTAAAATCAGGCAACGCTATTATCTTACGAGGTGGCTCTGAGGCTTTTGAGTCTAATCAAGCGATTGCTAAATGTATCCATCAGGGTCTAAAAGATGTCAATCTGTCTGAGCACAGCGTGCAAGTATTACAGACGACTGATCGCGCAGCAGTCGGCGAGCTGATTACGATGACCGAATATGTCGATGTTATCGTACCTCGTGGCGGTAAAGGCTTGATCGCTCGTATTAGTGAAGATGCTAAAGTGCCCGTTATTAAGCATCTAGATGGTAACTGTCACACTTATATCGACAGCGATGCTGAGCTTGATACTGCGGTAAAGGTTAGCGTCAATGCCAAAACCCATCGCTATGGTACTTGTAATACCATGGAGACTTTATTAGTCGATAAAGCGGTCGCTGATACTATGCTACCGAAGATTGCTGAAGCAATTATTGCAGCGGACGACGCTATGCAGCTACGCCTTGATGAGCTATCACAAGCTATTTTGAAGGATAATGCCAAGCTCAAAGGTCATCTATCCGCTGCGACCGCTGAGGATTGGGATACTGAATATCTAGCGCCAATATTAGCGATCAAAGTCATTAATGGACTTGACGCGGCGATTGAGCATATCAACACTCACGGTAGCCATCACACTGACGTGATTATCACCGAGAATTATAGTAAGTCACAGCGTTTCATCCGTGAGGTCGACTCAGCCAGTGTAATGATTAACGCCTCTAGCCGCTTCGCTGACGGCTTTGAATATGGACTCGGTGCAGAAATCGGTATTTCAACAGATAAAATTCATGCGCGTGGCCCTGTGGGACTTGAAGGTCTAACCTCTCAAAAATGGATCGTCTATGGTCATGGCGAAACCCGTGCTTAGCCTATAAAACCATTGTCAAATAACAAACGTCAGCTAAATGCTGGCGTTTTTTATGCTGGCGAAAAACGCTTACTACAGACCTTGGTTTTGTTAATAAGCAGATATTATATATACTGTTTCAAAATAGACCGTTGTTAAGGCAGTGTCGTTATGCAAAGTGGCAAAATAAAAAAATGGAATAAAGATAAAGGCTATGGCTTTATCGATGTCGACGATCAAAGTGAGGATGTGTTTTTTCATATTACGTCAGTGCGCTTGTCTCAGCCAGTCAGCGAAGGTCAGCGCGTCTACTTCACTAGTGAGCGCAATGACAAAAACCAGTTGCGTGCCGTTGAGGTGACCTCTACATCACTGAGTTTGCAAGAGGCACCATCATCTCACTCAACAAAAAAATCGACCACGCTCGCCGCGAACGCCAATCTTCAAGACAACTCCAAAAACCATAAAAGTAATCAGCGCCGCATCGGTCAAAAAAACCGAAGCCCTATCTCACGCCTATTTAGTATCATCGCTATCATCGCCTTAGCGGCTTATTTCTTTGGTGATCTACAATCGATCTTTGATAATAGTCCTGGGTCAACTACTATTGCTCAATCAGCAGAAACTACCAATCAAAACGCTATCACGGGTGATGCGCAAATTGACAATACTATTGCGCTCATTGGGCAGGGCGGGCCTTTCCCTTATCCTGCTAAAGACGGTACGACCTTTTATAATCGTGAAGGTCGCCTGCCTAAAGAGTCCAGTGGCTACTACCGAGAGTATACTGTACCTACCCCTGGCGTCTCTCATCGCGGCGCGCGCCGTATCGTCACAGGTGGCAATCCGCCGGCAGTCTATTATTTAACTGTTGATCACTACGACAGCTTTAGCCAACTTGAGGTAAATTAATATGACCCAAGCTATTTATTATAGTAATAAAGACGATGAAGCGACTGCAATACCTGAGCAAGCTATCGCTATTGTTATCGACCATGAGCTAAATAAAGCCACGCTATTGACAGCGTTGGATAAGGCGCTGAGCTTCCCCGATTACTTTGCCCATAATTGGGATAGCGCATGGGACTGCTTGACTGATAGCGATGCTGAGCATTTACGTTTAGATTTGACAGATGTAAAGCAAATTAATACTGAGGACTTTAACGTGTTTAAAAGTATGATTGAGGACGCTTATCGAGATTTCGGTCAGCCGCAGTTGTGGGTAGTGGTATAAAAAGCGATCAGTTTAAGTCACGTTATATTGAATGACGCTTCTACCTAAAAATTTATAAACATCTAGCTAATAATAAATAGCAGATATCAAAAAGCCCGCCAATACTAATCTTGGCGGGCTTTTATAAATTGTAAGCTTGTGACAGTTTGTTTAAGCAAACTCGTTATTTAAACTTCTTAATCTCACCACTCTTCACACGAGCGACATAAGATTTAACCTCTTTTTTCACCACTGGCATCAAGAAGTATAGACCGATGATGTTAAAGATAGCCATCGCGAATAGGGCGGCATCTGCGAAGTCGATAACAAAACCAAACTGTATGACAGTACCGATAACGACGAAGACTAAAAAGATAAGTTTGTATATTATTTCTTTAGTTCTACCTTCACCGAATAGGTAAGTCCAAGCTTTTAGACCGTAATACGACCATGAAATCATCGTTGAAAAGGCGAACATGATTACCGCTAAAGCTAAGAAGTACTGGAAAATTGGTGCTGTTTGCATAAAGGCGGCACGGGTTAGCTCTACACCAGTAATCGCTTGATCTTGCAAGTTTGCTGCTGTGTTCACACCAGATATAGTGATAACTAACGCGGTCATAGTACAGATGATAACCGTATCAATGAAAGGCTCTAGTAAAGCGACCAAACCTTCAGTTGCAGGCTCATTTGTTTTTACCGCGGAGTGAGCAATAGCGGCTGAACCGACACCTGCTTCATTAGAGAAAGTGGCACGTTTTAAACCTTGGATTAATGCACCAATGAAACCACCAGCAACACCAGCACCAGTGAAGGCACCAACGAAGATCTGCTCAAACGCTGTGCCAATTTGGTTAAAGTTAGCAACCAGTACAATCACTGCCATTGTGATGTATAACAAAGCCATAAAAGGTACAATTTTTTCGGTAACCGTTGCTATGCGAGGCATACCACCGAGGATGACCGAACCGACTAAAACCGCTAAGACAACACCAAAGATTATACTGTACTCAGTAGGAATAGAAAAAGTAGAGCTTACCATTGCAAAGGCTTGGTTGCCTTGAAACATATTACCAGCGCCAAAAGTGGCTAGTATCGTCATAAGGGCAAAACCAACGGCTAAGACCTTACCAAATCCGCCCATACCACGTTCAGCCATACCGCGACTTAAGTAGTACATAGGTCCACCTGATACGGCACCAGAGGGCAGTATCGTACGGTATTTTACCCCTAACGTACACTCTACAAACTTGGATGCCATACCGAACAGGCCAACCACGATCATCCAAAACGTGGCACCAGGTCCACCGATAGCAAGTGCTGCACCGACACCAGCAATATTACCCAGACCGACTGTGCCTGATAGAGCAGTAGCTAAGGCTTGGAAATGGCTAACCTCGCCTTCTTCTTTGACAGCGGGGTTGGGATCGGTATATTTACCTCTGACAATATCGAGAGACAACCCTATAAGACGAAACTGAATAAAGCTAAAATAGAGCGTAAATACTATTGCGGCAACTAATAACCAACCTACGATTAATGGAAAGCTTACATCACCGAGCGGCACTGAGAAGAAGATCATATCTACAAACCAGCCAAAGGTATTGGCCATGAAGCCATCAAGACCTGTACCAAATGCTTCTAAACCTGTTTGTTCTGCTGCTAAAGCCGATTCTTCAGCGGCTTGCACGATACTGGCGCTGAAGAGTAGCAGCATGGCGACTAACGATTGTTTTTTCATAAAAATCCCTTTAATTAGAATCACTTCCTAGTGAATATCTTGATAATTATAGTAATATCGATACTAAGTGAGTGGTTATGTATTACACTTTGTACTGCTATTACTACTAAATAATCAATACTGACTATATACTAATAAAATTAAATAAACAAAAACATTGATATATTTTTATTTATTTAATCATCGACTTAGCTTTCAAAAGTTGGTAATTAATTGATAGATCTAGTGGGTTACGCTTGAGCTAAGCTACACCCCAAATCAACACTTTATCTTAATAGGCAAATTAGAATAGACATTATCGGTTTAAAGTATATAGCTTAGGCATAGAGTGTTGACCCGCGCACCGATATAATTAGACCTTTACTTTGGATGATGAAAATTATTTATGTTCGGTATCACTGATCTTACTGCCTATATTATTGGCTCAATCATCATTATCTTGCTGCCAGGTCCTAACAGTTTATACTGCCTATCAGTGTCAGCCGCACACGGCACTAGAAAAGGCTATCGCACGGTAGCGGGTATATTTTTGGGTGATAGTATCTTGATACTAGTGACCGTCTTAGGAATGGGCAGCCTGCTAAAGCTCTACCCTGTTCTTTTCACCGCTATCAAATTATTGGGCGGATTATATTTATCTTACTTGGGGACAAAACTGCTCATAAGTGGCTATCAAACCTTCCGTCATAGAGCTCAAATCGCTGATGCTAAACCAAAGCTGATAACAGCGCCCATAAGTCAAAACTTCTTTTATCGTGCGCTATTACTTAGTTTGACCAACCCTAAAGCCATATTATTTTTCTTATCGTTTTTCGTGCAGTTCGTTGAGCCTACTTATCCTTATCCTTTTTTGTCTTTTTTAGTATTAGCCATTATTTTACAGCTCATTAGTTTTAGCTATCTAAGCGTCATGGTATTTTCAGGTAAAAACCTCTCTCGAAAATTCAGCCAATCACCGACACTAATCGTAGCTAGCACCACTTTTACAGGCTTACTATTTATTGGCTTTGCCATGAATTTATGGTTAGCGCAGTTAAGTTAAATCATTTGCCTACAACAAATTCACAACTCTTAATTGAAAACCTTAACCACAAAAAAACCGCCAAGCAAAAGCTAAGCGGTTTATTTTTTATACGATTCTAAATATTACTGATTCTTAGCATACACTGGTTTTTTCGCACAGATAGCTTCAACCTTTTCGCATACTTCAGCTAATACTTTTTCATCACCGCGCGAGTCTAGTACATCACACATCCAACCCGCCAACTCTTTGACATCTGCTTCATCAAAGCCGCGAGTGGTCACAGCACCAGTACCGATACGGATACCAGAAGTCACAAACGGAGACTTTGGATCGTTAGGTACAGCGTTTTTATTAACCGTAATGTGCGCTTCACCCAACCATTTGTCGGCTTCTTTACCGGTCATTTCTTGCTTAACCAAACTGATCAGCATGAGATGGTTTTCTGTACCACCAGAGATGATTTCATAGCCACGCTCTTGGATGACCGCTGCCATCGCTTTAGCGTTTTTGATGACTTGCTCTTGATACGTCTTGAAGTTATCTTCTAGCGCTTCTTTAAAGCAAATCGCTTTGGCCGCGATAACGTGCATCAACGGGCCACCTTGGTTGCCTGGGAAAACGGCAGAGTTCAGCTTTTTAGCAAGTTTATCATCACGTGACATGATGACCCCTGAGCGTGGGCCACGTAACGTTTTATGCGTAGTACTAGTGACGACATCAGCGAATGGTACTGGGTTAGGATAAGCACCTGTAGCAGCCAAACCAGCAATGTGCGCCATATCAACTAAGAAGTAAGCGCCGATCTCGTCCGCGATATCACGGAAACGCTGCCAATCAACTACTTGCGAGTAGGCTGAAAAACCAGCGATAATCATTTTAGGCTTGTGCTCACGGGCTAAGCTATCGACTTGATCATAATCGATAAGACCCGTCTCTTCAACTAGACCATACTGCACCGCATTGTAGTTGATACCTGAGAAGTTAATATGAGCGCCATGGGTCAAGTGACCACCAGCATCAAGACTCATACCAAGAATAGTATCGTTGGCATCGAGCAGTGCTAAAAATACCGCTGAGTTGGCCTGAGAACCTGAATGCGGTTGTACGTTGACATATTCAGCACCGAACAGCTCTTTTGCACGGTCGATGGCTAGTTGTTCAACGACATCGACATGCTCACAGCCACCGTAATAGCGCTTACCTGGATAGCCTTCTGCGTATTTATTAGTTAGATCTGAGCCTTGCGCTTCCATCACTGCTTGTGAGCAGTAGTTCTCTGAAGCAATAAGCTCGATATGGTTTTCTTGACGAACGCTCTCAGCTTCCATAGCTGCTGATAATGCTGGATCATATTCTTTTATAGAGATATCTTTAAACATAGTTATGTCCTATAGAGTGACTTTTATTAGAAAATGTATATCAGAGAAAGTCTATTAATAAAGACGCTAGTAATCTAAAATCTAGCCTAGCGTTGGTTTACTTTATTTAGCAATAATTTTGAGGCTTCTTTACATCATATTGCGCCATACGTTTTGCTGTGAAGCAAGTGTAACATGAAACTTTACGGTATGAGAGCAAAAACTCTCAGCTATAGCTGAGAGTTTTTTATGACATCATCACTGAATTAAATAGTTAGCAATATCATAGGGTTGATACTAGACTAACTTAGCGTTACGTCTTATTAGCTACCTATTCAGTTATTAGTTTTAAATAATAATGGCTGATTATCTATGTCGATCTTGTTTTTCAAAATCTACACTGTGACCAAAAAATCAGACAAAAAGGTCTCGCTAATAAGCACTTTGCGCCCATACCAATCGTAATACGTCTGTCGTTGCCAGCCTTTAGCCGTGTTCTTAATAATCCGCTGATTGGGCAAAGTACGGTTGCGCTTAAATAACACGTAACCGATAGGCGTGCCCTTTAGCTGTTGCAAGCGACGGGCTTGACCTTGCAGGCTGGTTAGAGGAAAGATACTTTGCGCCCACACCCAAGGCTGATCGCTATCACCATATAGCTGCACCTCACGTACCCAAGCCATCAGAGGACGATTGAGCGCTGAGCCTTGCAAGCCCAATTGCCGCTTTTGGCTTAACGATAGCCGCTTATAGCCCTCGAACTGGCGCTCAACTCGCAGTGGCTGCCCTGCTTTTGCCTCAAATAATGCCGTCAAAGAGCCTTTGGCCTCAAGCCAAGGTAGTAACGCTATCGGTGGTGACGTTTTGGCAATGATAGTTTTACTTATATCAGACATAATCCACCGCCACTACATTGGTACATTGCTATCAAACCTTTATACATCGCTATCGAACGTAGGCATGTTATCTTGATTAAAAGGTAGCGCCTCATGAGCCTGTGCGCGATACTGCGCCATCCGTCCTCTATCCTCAATACAGAAATTCGCTATCGCAGGAATAAAACGCGCATCATAGATACGATGCAAGGAGTGCGTAGTCGTCGGGATAAAGCCACGGACCAGTTTATGCTCGCCTTGAGTACCAGGATCAAAGTAAGTTAAGCCTTGCTCAATAGCAAATTCGATACCTTGGTAGTAACACAGCTCAAAGTGCAAACTATCGTACTCGCCAAGCGCGCCCCAATAGCGACCGTACAAGGTGGCTTTATTATTTTCATCGCTATCAACCTTGTCGTAGAGAAATAAACTACTCGCAATAATCTCACCATCACTATCGAGCGCTTGCGCAAGCATTATGTGCTCAGGCATGCTAACTGCAAGAGAATCAAAGAATTCAGCGGTCAAATAAGGCTGCTGACCACGTACCGCATAAGTCATCACGTAACAATGATAAAACGCTGACCAATCAGCGTCAGTGATAGCATTGCCACACTTACGCACACACTCAATACCTTGCTCAGCGACCTTTCGACGTTCAGCGCGGATGGTCTTGCGCTTTTTGGCTTTTAAAGTAGCCAAGAAATCATCAAAGCCGGTAAATGGCTTATTGTTGCTAGTTAAGTTTTTATTCTGCCATAAAAACTGACAACCTTGCCGCTCTAATATAGGTGTTGTAAAAGCACTATCGTCATCACCAATAGTCTCTTTATCTTGACTGATACTGTGATTATTGGCTAAAGCTTTGGCTACTTCAGTCTGTGTAGAGGCCGCAAGTCTTGCTAATTCTGGTGTGACAAATAAGCCATGCCAGCTTGATGCACCAACTTGCTGGGCGATATCATCAACCCCTGCCATTATGGCTTGTATAATCTCACGGTCTAAAGCTTGACCTACCGTCAGCCATATACGCTGACCTGTGATCGGCGTATATGGCGAGCTGGTCACCAAACGCGGATAATAGTCAATGCCATAGCGCGCATAAGCCTCTGCCCACGCATAATCAAAAACAAACTCGCCACGATGATGACCTTTGACGAACACTGGCATCACCGCCACAGGCTGCATTACATCTAAATTTATCTCATTTTTATGAACATCTATATCGGCATCGGTATTATTATCGTTATTACTATGACGATAAACCAATATAAAAATAGGTAGCCAACCAGCAGCCTCACCGATAGCGCCAGTATCAGTCAATGCTTGCCAAAAAGCAAAGCTCATAAAAGGGGTATCAGGAGCTTGCCACTGGGCGCGATTCTGCCAGCTCATGTCGCCGACGAGTGCATACTGTAGACTCATGCTCATATTATTTATTATCACTGTTTATTAGTTTTTATGAGTTCTAGACTAGCAAACTTTTACTCAATTGCTGTCACAATTTGCAAAAATCAGCTAGATTTTTGCAAATGATATAGGCAATTCTAGGATAGATAGAAGTTTATTACTTATCTGGAGAATACTATGATTAACTCTCGACCATATTGCTCACCTAGTTTTACCAAAGTCATCAAAACACCATTGGTCATACTTGTCATAGGTTGCACATTGCTTTTAGGAGCCTGCAATAACGCTCAAGAGATCACTGATGAGTCAACCCTTGGTAGCAATAATGCAGCGCAAACTAATGAAGATAAGATGGAACGCAACAGCATAGACGATGTTGCTGAGGCAAAAGCTGAGCAGCGCGATGATCGAGTTGTGATTGTCGAAGCTGAAAAATAAGTACTTTTAATACCCTTGTCATTCATTCAACTTATAATGACACACCCTAGTTCGGCCTAAAAAAGGCATTTATAACGTTACCGATAGCTTTTTTTAACGTTAACTTTATTATAATAGTGAGCTAAGGTATCGGTAAAAGATGTTATTTTTGCCGATGACTGCTAGAATAAGGCTTCTGACAGTCTAGTACAATTAAGATACGTGTGGTAAGAGCAAAAACAGTATCTTAAGTTCATTATGTAATATTGACATTGTAGTAAATCTATAGTGAGCTTATCAGCCGCCATGTTCTCTTATTCATAAGTAAGGCTACCCTTAGCTGTTTTGAACGATATGAATTACCTAAGTTACTGGTACAAATGGAATGTTATTTGGTAGAGATGGACTTAGCTAAATAGTGTAAATAAAAAATATCTAAATAAAAGTCACGAAACATTCTACGTCGGCCTAAAACTCTTCGAAAAACCACCTATCTTGTAACGCAATTGCTTTCAGCCTTTAGCCTTATTATGGCTAGGTATACTGTTAAATTTCAGCTTTATGATCAAACACAACCTAAAGGAATAAATACTAAAATGTCAAAACTCATTTATACGAAAACTGACGAAGCCCCAGCGCTTGCTACCCTATCTTTTTTACCTATCGTAGAAGCTTTTGCCAAAACAGCTGATATCGAAGTAGAAACGGCTGATATCTCTTTAGCAGGACGTATCATTGCTTTATTTCCAGATTTTATTACTAAAGAGCAGCGTATTCCTAGTGCTTTTAGAGAACTACGCGAACTGGTTAAAACCCCTGGTGCTAACGTTATCAAACTGCCTAATATTAGTGCCTCAGTACCGCAGCTAAAAGCGGCGATCAAAGAGTTACAAGATAAAGGTTACGGCTTACCTGATTATCCAGATCATCCAGAGACCGACGAAGAAAAAGATGTGCGAGATCGTTATGACAAAATAAAAGGTAGTGCAGTTAATCCGATTTTACGTGAAGGTAACTCAGATCGCCGTGCACCAAAAGCGGTAAAAGCTTATGCTCGTAGCCATCCTCATTCTATGGGGGCATGGAGTGCAGACTCTAAAACTCATGTGGCGACTATGGATCATGGCGACTTTGCCGATACGGAGACTTCAGTCACTGTAGACGAGCCAACTGATTACCGTATTGAGTTCACTGCTAACGACGGTAGTGTCACTGAATTAAAAGCACCTGCACCATTACTAGCGGGTGAAGTTATCGATGCGGCTATTTTGAGCCACAAAGCCTTGGTTGAGTTTTTAGAAGAGCAAGTCGAAGACGCCAAAGCTGAAGATGTATTATTCTCATTACATCTAAAAGCGACGATGATGAAAGTCTCTGATCCTATTATCTTTGGTGAAGCAGTAAAAGTATTCTTCAAAGAGTTGTTTGACAAGCACGGTGATACGTTCAAAGAGATCGACGTTAACGTCAATAACGGCTTTAGCAACTTGCTCGCTAAATTAAAAGAGCTGCCTGATGACAAACGTCAAGAAATCGAAGCGGATATCCAAAGCATCTATAAGAGCAATCCAGATCTAGCAATGGTCAACTCTGACAAAGGCATCACTAACCTACATGTACCGAGTGATGTGATCGTTGATGCGTCAATGCCAGCTATGATTCGTAGCTCAGGTAAGATGTGGGGCGCGGATAACGAGCTACACGACACCAAAGCGATTATCCCTGATAGCAGCTATGCTTGCATCTATGATGAAACCATCAAATTCTGTAAAGAAAACGGTGCCTTTGATCCAACGACTATGGGTTCAGTACCGAACGTCGGTCTTATGGCACAAAAAGCAGAAGAGTATGGCTCACATGATAAGACTTTCTTGATCCCATCTGCGGGTATTGTGCAAGTACTGGATAGCAATGATAAGGTATTGACTGAGCATCAAGTGGAAACTGACGATATCTGGCGTATGAATCAGGTCAAAGACGCGCCGATTCAAGACTGGGTCAAGCTTGCGGTAACGCGCGCTCGTGCTAGCAAAGTGCCTACTATCTTCTGGTTGGATCATAAGCGTCCGCATCATGCTGCATTGATCAAAAAAGTAGAACGCTATCTAAAAGATTACGATACGACTGGTTTAGATATTCGCATCATGCCCGTTCGCGAGGCGACTCGCTTTACTTTAGAGCGTCTAAAAGAAGGCAAAGATACGATTTCAGTTACCGGTAACGTCTTACGTGATTACTTAACCGATCTATTCCCAATCTTAGAGCTGGGTACTAGCGCGAAGATGCTCTCTATCGTACCGCTTATGAATGGTGGTGGTCTATTTGAGACTGGTGCTGGTGGTTCTGCGCCGAAGCATGTCGAGCAGCTGGTTGAAGAAAATCATCTGCGCTGGGATTCATTAGGTGAGTTCTTAGCGTTAGCCGAGTCTTTAGAGCATTTAGCTATTCACGAAAATAATCCTAAAGCGCAAATATTATCAGATACCTTAGATACTGCGACTGAGACTCTGCTGATGAATAACAAGTCGCCATCACGTAAGACTGGTGAGCTTGATAACCGTGGTAGTCACTTCTATCTAGCTATGTACTGGGCCGAGGAGCTGGCGAATCAAAACCAAGACAGCGAGCTAAAAGAGACCTTTACTCCAATAGCTAAGAAGCTGAAGGATAATGAAGATGCTATCGTCAAAGAGCTCAATGATGCTCAAGGTAGCCCTGCCAACATCAATGGCTATTACTTCTTTGATGAAAAGCTGGCAACAGATATTATGCGCCCAAGTAAAACCTTAAATGAAATTATAGCTTCGATTTAATAGAAACACGGTCAAAGGCAAGCGTTGTGATAAACGACAATACTTGCTCTAGGCCTAGCTTTTAAACTTAGCTTTTAAACTTAGCTTTTAGCTGAGCCTACAATATAAAACCTTAATGATCTAAGAGTGTTGGGGTTTTTGTTGAACCTGATAATATGAGTCATTTTTATTATTTATAGAGACTATTAGCAATTACCTTATACTTTAATCTTATTGCCTTAGAAACAAGAGCGTTCCTGTTATATACTATTGATGGCGATATCAAAGAGCACTAAATAAAAACATTCAAGAGGAAATTTTACTGTCATGTCAAAAATTATTTATACCAAAACCGATGAAGCCCCAGCACTGGCAACCCTATCCTTTTTACCTATCGTAAAAGCTTTTACCGACAAGGCAGGCGTCGTCGTTGAGACCAGTGACATCTCAGTTGCTGCGCGTGTATTGGCTGAGTTCTCTGACTATTTAACAGATGAGCAGCGTGTTCCTGACAATCTAGCTGAGCTCGGACGCTTAACTCAAGATCCCAACACTAATATTATCAAACTGCCTAATATTAGCGCTTCTGTACAACAGCTCAAAGCTTGTATCAAAGAGCTGCAAGGCAAAGGCTATGCGCTACCTGAATTCCCAGACGATCCAAAAACTGAGGAAGAGATTGAGCTACGCAGACGCTATGGTAAGAGTCTAGGCAGTTCAGTGAATCCAGTACTCCGTGAGGGTAACTCAGACCGCCGTGCTCCTAAAGCAGTCAAAAACTATGCCCGTAAGCATCCGCACTCTATGGGCGAGTGGAAACAATGGTCACGTACTCATGTCTCGCACATGCACAGTGGCGACTTTTATGAAGGTGAGCAGTCTATTACTTTGGATAAAGCACGTAGCGTACGTATGGAGCGCGTGGCTGAAGATGGTACTATCGGCGTCTTCAAAACAGGCATTGCGCTGCTAGACAAAGAAGTCATCGATTTGATGTTCATGAGTAAAAAAGCGCTGATTGAATTTTATGAGCGTGAAATGGAAGACTGCCGTGAAGCGGGCATTTTATTTTCCTTGCACGTAAAAGCGACGATGATGAAAGTGTCGCACCCTATTGTCTTTGGACATGCGGTCAAGACCTATTACAAAGACGCTTTTGACAAGCATGGTGCCTACTTTGATGAGCTAGGTATCAACGTCAACAACGGCATGGCCTCGCTATATGAAAAAATAGCAGAGCTACCCGCCAGTAAGCGTGAAGAGATTGAACGTGATCTGCATGCTTGTCAGGTACATCGTCCGCGTCTAGCGATGGTCGACTCAGCCAAAGGTATCACCAACTTCCATTCGCCAAGTGATGTCATCGTCGATGCTTCTATGCCTGCTATGATTCGCTCAGGCGGTAAAATGTGGGGCGCTGATGGCAAAATGTACGAATGTAAAGCGGTCATGCCTGAGTCCACTTTTGCACGTATTTATCAAGAGATGATTAACTTTTGCAAATGGCATGGTAACTTTGACCCAACGACTATGGGTACGGTGCCAAACGTTGGTTTGATGGCGCAAAAAGCTGAAGAGTATGGCTCGCATGATAAGACGTTTGAAGCCAGCGATGCAGGGATAGCGCGTATTGTCGACGAAGCTACAGATGAAGTATTACTTGAACAGCGCGTTGAAAAAGGTGATATCTGGCGCATGTGTCAAGTCAAAGATGAGCCTATTCAAGATTGGGTCAAGCTTGCGGTACGCCGTGCGCGCGAATCAGATACACCGGTTATCTTTTGGTTAGACCCTTATCGTCCACATGAGAATGAGCTGATCAAAAAGGTACAAACTTACCTAAAAGATCATGATACTACAGGGCTACATATCGAAATTATGTCACAGGTTCGCGCCATGCGCTATACCTTGGAGCGCGTCGCTCGTGGTCTCGATACCATCTCTGCTACTGGTAATATTTTACGTGACTACCTGACTGACTTGTTCCCTATTCTAGAATTGGGTACTAGCGCCAAGATGCTATCAGTCGTGCCATTAATGAAAGGCGGCGGTTTATTTGAAACCGGTGCTGGTGGTTCTGCACCGAAGCACGTTCAACAACTGATCGAGGAAAACCACCTACGTTGGGATTCGTTGGGTGAGTTCTTGGCTTTGACAGAGTCTTTAGAGCATTTAGCTAAGAATGATGATAATGCTAAAGCACAAATACTGGCCGACACTTTAGATAGAGCGACTGAAAAGCTATTATTAAATGATAAGTCGCCCTCGCGTAAAACGGGCGAGCTTGACAACCGCGGCAGCCATTTCTACCTAGCCATGTACTGGGCCGAAGAACTCGCTGCGCAAGATAAAGACGCTGATCTAAAAGCACAGTTTGCCCCGCTAGCCGAAAAGCTTGCGAGCAATGAGCGAGCTATCGTCGAGGAGATGAATAGTGCCCAAGGCAAAGCTGTCGATATTAAAGGCTATTATCTCGCTGATGAAGCCTTGGCTGAGCAAGCCATGCGCCCAAGCAAACTATTCAATGAAGCTTTGGCTTCGTTGTAACTCAGCTTCTTTATAACCTGAACCAAAACACGCTTGAATGATTTAATATTTGAGCGGGTTTGGCTAGTATTGCAAACACCTTAATGGTCTCAGACTGTTAAGGTGTTTTTTATGCAAAACCTTGTTAACATGACTAAGGTTTGTTGTATTTACTGTACCTGACACAAAACTATCTCATTTTTATCTCTATTTTCAAAATGAGGAAACACCCTAGGAATCTTTGCTTTATGTCGATCTCAAATCTTGTGCTATTTAACAAACCTTTTGGCGTGCAAAGTCAGTTTCGAGAGGATAGCAATAATAAGCATACGACGTTATCAGAGTACTTTAGCGATAAGTCACTGCGCATAGCAGGTAGGCTGGATGCGACCTCAGAGGGATTATTAATATTAACCAACGATGGACGCGTGAATAAAGCCATTACTCAACCGCCAAAGACTGAAAAATTTGATCATACTACTCATAAGCAAGGCAAAACTTATCTAGTACAAGTTGAAGGAATAGCGACAGCTATCCAATTGGCCGAGTTAAGCCGTGGCGTTATACTAAAAGACGGCAAAACCCTACCTGCTACCGCTGTCATCGTTGATGAGTCTGAGCTGCCAATCGAGCTATGGCCACGTGACCCGCCTATTCGCGAGCGCAAAAACATTCCAACGTCGTGGCTGATGCTAACGATTTATGAAGGTAAAAACCGTCAAGTTCGGCGAATGACTGCGCACGTTGGTCTGCCCTGTTTGCGTTTGATTCGCTGGTCTGTAGCAGGATTTGAGCTAGGGAGTTTAGCCGTCGGAGACTCTATAACTTTGGTCTTAAACAAAGCACACTATCGACAGTTAGGTATTAAATATTAGACGTTAAATATTAGCCAGTATTAGTTATCCATTACCGACATAACCATAAGACCTAGCTAAAAACATAAAGTAGCAGTCTATTATCGCCTACGGACTTTAAGTAATTAGCATATTTATAACGCTACGTCTTAAACTAGTAAGACTTATCTGTTAATATTCATAGCTTTATGTGCTTTTATACCTTAGTCGCCTGCCTTGCCATACAACCATCCAGTTAAGGGTATTTTATGACTCCTGTTTATCATCTCGCTATTGCTACTTGCATGACGCTTATGCTCAGCGCCTGTCAGCCCAAGGCTGACTCTGTAGAGCCCACTCAGCCTGCACCAGCTGATGATGTGATAAATAACTCTACTACCCCTGAAGCAGGCACGGATGACGAGGGCTATGTCGATAATAATCTCTCAGCTAATGATATGATCGCTGATATAGCACCAATGACGGCGATGCAGGCGGACTATGATAAGTCGATAACTCGAATGCATGATGAGATGCTGATCGGTATGGGCTATAATGATCCTGATACGACATTTGCCAAGAGTATGCTCGGGCACAGTCGTGGCGCTTTGGATATGGCTAGTCTACAACTTAAGTACGGCAGTGATCCTGTCATGCGTCAATTGGCTCAGCAGGTCATTAACTCACAACAGGGCGAGATTAACATTATTAATAAGTGGCTTGCCAGCCATCTTGATAGCGCTAGAGCTAAGCTTGAGACTCCTTTTGTACAACAAGAATATACCGATACTACGCAGATTATGCTAGATGAGATGTCATTAAGTATTGCTGATCCAGTAGCGGATGTAGCTTTTGCTCGTACTATGCTCGCGCACTATATCAGCGCTGGTAAGATGGCAAAAATTGAGCTTAAATATGGTACTAATGAGGAGATGTTAGTGCTGGCACGACAGATTATCAATGCTCAACAGCCTATCATTGTAGACTTGCAGAACTGGCTGGCGGCAAATAGCACTTCTTTAGATAGTGATAATATTACTGACGACGATATCGCAGACGATGCTGATGACAATTTAACCAAAGAAGCAATAGAAACTAATTAACATCTTATTCTTTGAGTGTTTAAAGCACTCACCCAACACCCACACAACAAAATTTATAGAGGCAAAAATGCTAGTAAAATTTATGCGCGAAGGGCTAGGACGACTCATAGCAGGCGGCAGTGTCATGACTCAGGGCAAAGCTGTGACACGCACTGCCGAGGAGCAAGCCCGCGTAGACGAAGCTTGTGAAGATTTGGCTTTATATCAATTTCAATCTTGCCCTTTTTGCGTCAAAGTACGCCGTCAAATTCATAAGCTAAACTTGCCTATTGAGTTGCGTGACGCCAAAAATAATGAGCAGTTTCGTAGTGAGCTTGCTGAAAATGGTGGACGTGTCAAAGTACCTTGCTTGCGTATTGAAGATAACACTACAGAAAATAACGACGTCCAATGGATGTATGAATCAGACGATATCAACGCCTATTTACATCAGCGTTTTGGCTAGGCGCAACTGATGACTTAACATGGCTTAAAGAAACCGCCAAGCTTCTAAATAAAAGCTTGGCGGTTTTTATTTATATTGTCAAAAACCCTATCTTATTAAGAGTTATTAAGATTCGATAAAATCAGGGTTTAGCCATTGCTCAAACTCTGATTCCTTGCGTCTTAGATTGACTTTATACGCATCGGTAATATCTACCTCAGCTTGCGCAGTAGGCTCAGCTTTTATAGTAATAGTCATCAGCTCATCACGGCGAAACAAGTGACAAGTGGTATCTTGTAATAATGGGCTTAAAGTCGCTAAATGCTTATTATCCGCCTTGATCCTATCAATAGCGATGATGATATCGTGCGCTGAGATACCAGCTCTGGCGGCGATACTACCACGTTGTACCCGATTGACCTTCAGACCTGCTGGCGTCTCTGTACAGCGCATGCCCCAAGGCACTTTTTTATCAGCATTATCTTTAGCATCCTTATAAATAATCGTGCCGTGAGCATTTAGTAATGCCTCAATAGGCAGCTCCTCTACCCCATTAACATAGCGCTGCTCAAAATCTTCCCAATCTGCTCTTGGCATAAACTGACTGATAACTTCACCCATATCAGCACTACTAATACCAATACGCTGAGTACCGCTTTGTTTAGCTTGACTATAAAAGGATCTGACGACATCGAATAGTCGATGCTTACCAGCACTTTTCTCAAATAGAGTTAAATCTAAGCATAAGGCTACTAATGCACCTTTATTGTAATAGCTAATGCCCGCATTGCCTGTATTTTCATCACTACGATACAGCTTAATCCAAGCATCAAAGCTGGACTCAGCCACGCTCTGCTGGCTACGCCCGTGCGTCTGATAATAACGGCTTATTTGTTCAGCCAATAAGGTCAAATAGCCATCTTGATCGATGACACCAGATGCTTGCAACATAAAGTCGTCAATATAAGAGGTAAAGCCTTCAAATACCCAAAGTAGTGGCGTATAGGCTTCTCGGCGCAAATCCACATCGATCATCACATCGGGACTGACGGTCTTAACCCACCATGCATGAAAATACTCATGACTGCATAACCCCAAAAAGCGCTTGTAGTCAGTGCTGGGCAACTCAGGCTCATCGATAGACGGTAAATCCCGTCGCGGAGTGATAAGGCTGGTTGAATTAATATGCTCAAGGCCACCGTAATCTTGACCGCTAGCAAAGGTCATAAAGGTATAATTACTAAAGGGTGCATCCCCCAACCAGTTCAAATAAGTTTGACAGATTTGGGTAATATCTTGCTGTAAGCGGCCCATGTTGGCGCTATGCTTGCCTGATAAATAAAAGCGATGGCTTAGCGTTTGATTATCGCTATCTTGAATAATAAAATCGAAAAACTGCTGCTCGGCTATTTCAAACGGATAATCAATCAGCTGATGATAGCTATCGGCCTGCAGACCATAGCCATGCTGAGTGCTGCTGTTTTTATTATCATCTTCTTGATTGAGGCTCTTTAGATAGGTCGCATCAAGCCCACAAGCCAATACCACATTATTTTCACATTTGTCACTCAAAAACGCGGCTGGCACCAGTAGGCTAACTTGTACAGGCAGTTGCTCTTGCCCCTCAACTGCTAAGGCCAGTGAGGTAAAGTTGCCGTATAGACGCTGCTGATCGACATAAGCAGTCCGTACTGACAGATCATAGCAATAGACTTCATAATCTACGCTCACAATCTGCCCTGCTTTGACTGCTGGCAGCGCCCAAGTATGCTTATCTACCTTTTGCGCGCGCCCTACCTTTGATGACTCATCACTCCCTTTATAATGCAGCGCCGTGATATTTCGAGCAAACTCACGCAGCAAATAGCTTCCTGGAATCCAGACTGGTAACCACAGCCGCGGAGAATCAACAGAGGCTGTAAAAGTTAAGGTAACATCGATCAGATGCTCATTAAAGCGTGCAAAGTTAAGGCAATAGCTTATAGCAGCTACACTAGCTGTCTGTGATAAATCATCGTTATCTTGGATAGTTTTAGTCATAGTAGGAACTTGGCGAGTATTTAGTGTTATGTTAGAAGTGATTAGTCAAAAACGCAACGATAAAACCGTCAGTGACTACAATTGTAAGAAACATTCACTCAAAAGTTGTCAATATCTTAATAATTGGCTTTTTTTGAGGTATTTGCCTTGAAAGTTATTATAACCATCTCAATTAAAGAGGCTAACTGTTTCAGTTACTCTAATAAACTATAAGTCATTGACTGATAATATGGCTGTTTAGCGCATTGATTGGCTTTTTTAGGTTTATTACAACCGAATTTAATCTTTATAATCTATTTAGGATAATTTATGACTACTATTGCAAAAGATACCTCTGTCAAATTTAACTACACTCTAAAAGACGATGAAGGGAATGTTCTTGACCAGTCACCAGAAGGTCAACCTTTAGCTTACTTGCATGGCCATAGCAACATTATTCCAGGTCTTGAGAAACAGCTAGAAGGCAAGTCTGCTGGCGAAAGCGTTAATGCCGTTGTTGAGCCTGTAGATGGCTACGGCGAATACCAAGAGCAAGCCGTACAAAAGGTACCTCGTGATAACTTCCAAGGTGTTGAAGACATTCAGCCTGGTATGCAGTTTCAGTCTGAAGCGGGCGGTCAAGTCATGCTAGTGACAGTCACTGATGTTAATGACGAAGAAGTTACTGTAGATGCTAACCACCCATTAGCAGGTAAGCGTTTGACTTTTGATGTAGAAATCCAAGAAGTACGTGCTGCTACCGAAGACGAATTGAACCATGGCCATGTCCATGGTGCTGGTGGTGTTGAGCACTAATTCTTTATCATTATCGATAAAGTATCTAGATGACATTTTGATAGTGGTATAAAGATTAATATGTCGTCTAAAGCATAAAAGCCAGTAGTGTGCATAGTCATGCTACTGGCTTTTTTGTGTCTGAGTCAATTGATGACTTTTAAAGTTACGATTAGTAGTTGTGA
This sequence comes from Psychrobacter sp. M13, assembly GCF_030718935.1. Taxonomy (NCBI): domain Bacteria; kingdom Pseudomonadati; phylum Pseudomonadota; class Gammaproteobacteria; order Moraxellales; family Moraxellaceae; genus Psychrobacter; species Psychrobacter sp. M13. Next base: position 421,056 of record NZ_CP132194.1, on the reverse strand, counting down.
TCAATAATTAGGATAAATTTTAGTAATTTCTTGCTCTCTAAACGTAATAAAACCGCATAACGACGAGCGCTATACGGTTCTTATCACAGTCTTACATCAGCTAATAGCACCTTCGACATCCTTGCCTATGTCACTATTAATACTGTTTTGCATCTAATCCCGAGATACAAAATCATGATTAAGCTATTAACTTTATCACTTACAACCAGCTATCCATCCCTAGATCAATTTATTAGCTGCTTGTAAATATCAATCCTAAATACCAATCCCTAGTATTTAAAATAGTATTCAAAACAGTATAGATAAATATTATCACTAAATTGTGCTGCGAGGTAATGATCGCAAATTTTATAGATCAACGTAAGACGCTATAGCGTCGTTACTTGTAAGCATATACTTACAAGCCACGACGCTGTTAGACTGAAACTACTATTACAGCTTTTCTTCAGGGCTAATGGAAACTATTGGATCAGCACTTAGCATCAAATAAGCAGCTTCTGTTATATAGGTCTCGTTTTCAGGCAGCTGGGGACGCTCACTTTCTTTCATTTGACTACGCTCTTCAAACTTAGAGTCCATTGCGGCTTGATAAGTACTCCAATTAGCATAAGGACGCTCACCTGTCGCTTTAAGTCGCTTGTTTTCAGCCGCTAGCGTACGATCTTCGATAAGCTGCATTTTGGCACGGCGCTTATTGATATCTAGATCTACTGGCTTCTTCTCGTCGTCCATATCTCGTATATCATTCAGCGTCGATAAATAGACGAATTGTGGGTCTTGTTGCTGACGGATCTTCGACTGCTGATTCAGCGTCGCTAGAGTACTGGCGCTAAACTTTCCTTCAGGTTTGAAAGGGGCGGTCTTAATAGTATCCCAAGGCAGTGCTTTTTTCTGCGCACGCTCACCAAAAGTGGCGTCATCGTAGATATTTACCAGCTCAACATCAGGTACTACACCTTTGTTTTGGGTACTACCACCAGTGACTCGATAGAATTTGCGCTGAGTTAGCGTCGCTGAACCCAAAGCTAAACTATCTAATTGAATCTGCGCAGATCCTTTGCCCGTCGTAGTGCTACCGACGACTAGTCCACGACCATAATCCTGAATCGCCGCTGCAAATATCTCACTAGCAGAGGCCGAAGCTAGATTGGTTAAGACGACCATCTTGCCATCATACAACTGCTTGCCACCGTCATCATCACGATAGACCTGAATATTACCGCGGTTGTCACGGATCTGTACTAGAGGTCCTTGCTTTATAAACAGCCCTAACATTTTTGCGACTTCATCTAATGAGCCACCTGGATCATTACGCAGATCAACCACTAAGCCGTCTATATTTTGTTTATTAAGCGCTTTGATCGCATTTTCAGTATCTATACTGACGCTGCGATAGTCTTCACCATTACGGCGCGCACGATAGTTTAAATAAAAGCTAGGTATCTCAAGTACGCCAATACGTTTAGGCGTGGCGTCAATATTAGGACGCTGCACCTCGATCACTCGCTGCGTCACGCCCGACTCTTCTTGCTGAATCACATCACGGACGATAGAGACGGTACGGGCACCCGCTTCAGGGGTATTAGGCTGACGCACCTTAAGCACTACCGTAGTACCACGTTTGCCACGGATCAGCGCCACAATCTCACGCGTTGACCACCCTACTACATCGGTCATAGTCTTGCCGTCTTGGGCCACACCGACGATTAGATCATTAGGCTTAATCTGACCGCCTTTAGCAGCAGGGCCGCCATCAACTAAGGTGACAATGCGTGTATAGTCAGGGTTTTTACGATCAGGACGGATAGAGACCCCAATACCCTCTAACTGTAAACTCGACTGAATCTGCAACTCATTGGCTTGGATAGGCGCGTAATAATTACTGTGCGGATCATAGGTCAGCATTGCAGTATTTAGTACTGTTTCCATAATCTCATCGTCTTTAAGACGCTTCATCTGACCCTGTTGACGCGAGAAACGATTGAGTAAAATCTCACTTGGTGTACGCTGATCATCGCGTATCAAGTCTTGTCCACGCGTGATATCTGGATTGTCTAAGAATATTTTTTCTTTACTTTTCTCATCCTCTTGACCCAAAGTAATGCTCATCAGCTGAAACTTTAGCTGGCGCGCCCAATAATCGCGTTGCTCTTTTTTAGTCTTAAAATGCGCTAATTTTTCACGATCTAACACTATGGTCTCTTTGCTGGTCAGATCTATTTTAGTTTTAAGCATTTTGGTAGCCATCTCAAAATACTCATTTGAGCGTTTACGATAGCGCTCAAACACATCAACGCCTGCTGATAAGTCACCGCGCTTGAGACGATTGCCAAAATCACCGCCGTACTTTTGGGTAAACTCATCAACATCAGATTGCAGAAATAGCGTATGGTTAGGATCTAAGCTATCGATATACATAGCTAGTATCTCATTACCCATTTTAGTATCTAAGGGCTGATTGAGATAATGACTGCGATCCAGCAAGGCGGCAACCTGACGAGTGGTAATCTTTTGCTCAGGTGTTGGCACAAAACCTTCAGTGTTAGTCTCTGCTAATGCAGTACCATAGCTTTGCGTCAATATTAGACCTGCGATACCAACAGATGCAGCGCTAAGTAACCATTGTGCGGGTTGTTTCTTCATTATATCTACCTAGTTATTTCAAATGAGGTATTGAGTTGAAAATAAATGGATCTATTTTTATAAAACTTTATAAAACAAAAACATATTCTAATATTTCGATGAGATAAGCATACACTAATCACAACCGTTTATTTATGATTACTATAGGGTTATTTATGATTACCTTAAGGTCTCTTTTATTGATTATACAAAACCTTTAGACTATTAAATTAGACCGCTAAATTAAAAAGCTGTGTACGATAATCAAGCATTTAATTTGGAGAAACTTTATTCAATATGGCTCAGTTAAAGGTGATGTTAGCATGTGTTTTAATTTGAAATTGTCTCAAAATGTATAATCAATCTTACACGCAATCCCTTTATACACCAAACTTTTTGTTATTATTTTAAACCCTTATAAACCAAATGAAATGGTGCTTAGCACTTTAAGGACAAAGCCATGTACGGCATATTAATGATAGATATCGATAGCACAGGTTTGACAGCTGAAGATGTTAGTCTTATCAAACAAGCTCAGGTCGGTGGCGTTATTTTGTTTGCACGTAATATCGACAATGCTAAGCAAGTACGTTATCTTTGTGATGATATACGTTACCATAATCCCGATATCTTGATAGGCATTGATCAAGAAGGTGGTCGGGTTGCTCGCCTACGTGAGGGGTTTAGTAAACTACCTGCTATGGGACAGTTGGGTAAACTCTTCGATCAACAGCCGAGTGATGCGCTAAGCTTGGCATATGACTGTGGCTACTTAATGGCGGCTGAAGTACTAGCCGTAGGCATCGATATCAGTTTTGCACCTGTGCTTGATCGCGATGGTATCAGTCAAGTGATCGGTGATCGCAGCTTTCATCAAGATCCGCAAGTTATAATAGCTTTGGCCACACAGTTGATGCGCGGCATAAAGGATGCAGGCATGGCAACGACAGGTAAGCATTTCCCAGGTCATGGCGCTATTGCCCCTGATTCGCATGTGGCAGAGGCTATCGATGAGCGTAGCCTACATGACATTATGGCGACTGATATTCAGCCCTTTGTGCAGACACTACCTTGGCTTGATGCCGTTATGCCAGCTCATGTTATTTTCTCACAAGTCGATGATAAGTCTGCTGGATTCTCTAAAATTTGGCTACAAGATATTTTGCGTGATCAGCTAAAGTTTGATGGGGTGATTTTCTCTGATGACCTATCTATGCAAGGCGCTCAGGCAGCTGGCGATATTAGCGCTCGTGTACAAGCGGCTATTGAAGCAGGCTGTGATATTGCATTGGTCTGTAATGATAGAGTTTCTGCTCACGAAGCTGCTGAGGCCGCCCAAGAGCTACCCTATCCCAATCAAAGACGTATCAAAACCATGTGTGGGAGAATACCTGTATGGCAAGGTAGTCTTGACGATACTTGCTTGCAGTTTGAGCATTGGCATCAAGCAAAGCTTGCAGTCACTGAAGCTTTTTTTAGTAAAAGTAGCGGTAAAAACGAATCAGCCGATTCAAAGCTTTTAGATAATAACGATGAGCAACGTGACCCCACTTGTTATTGATAAATACTAGGGCGTATTATACAAAAAGACCGCATCTATAACAGATGCGGTCTTTTTAAATTGAAAATACTTTTAGATATTTATCTAAATATAGATTACTGAGGATCTAATACAGTACCTTGCGTAGGATCATCACCATCTGGTAACACATCATCATTGTTATCATCTAGCGGGTTTAGATCAGGATCTGGCATATTGACATCCATCCCTGTGTTACCAGTCGTAGTAGTTCCCATATCACTGCTATTACCAGCTGTTACAGCAGCTCCATTACCATCTACAGATTCATCATATACAGTAAAGCCAATACGACGGTTACGGAAACGACCTTGCTCGGTTGAGTTATCCGCAATTGGATTGGACTCACCAGCACCTTTGGTAACTAGCTTGCTAGCATCGACGCCTTGTGATACCAAGTACTCTTTAACTGCTTGGGCACGTTGACGTGATAAGTCTAGATTGTAAGCATCTGATGCTAAGCTATCGGTATTACCTGTAATAGTCAATTGCACATCAGGCGTTTCAGTAATTAGCTTGGCAGCACGATCAAGGAACGGCTTATTGATATCTGGAATCATAGCTGCATCCAGCTCAAAATTGATAACTTGTATGCTAAGCGCTCGTGCTACATCACGGGGATCTGGATTTTCACCAAGACGACCAATAGCAACATCTGCAGCGGCTAAACTATTATCGATCTCACCCTGTAGATCTAGTGGACCTTCTGCACTTACCATCATGTTTGGCGCAGCTGCTTGCAAATCAGCAACCAATTGCTCAAGCGCTGCTGCATCTGGTGAGTTAACAATAATCTCATTACCTTTGACAATCATGCTAGCGTTTGGTGAGCTTTGGATAATGGGTAAAATATCCGCTAGTACTGCTGCTGCAGGCATATCTGCTGCAAAGCTATCATCAACATCGGCAACACATTTATCTGCTTCAGCGCCAAACGTCGTGCTCATAGCGCCCATAACTGTATTTTGTAGCGCTTCGTCGCCAACATTCATATTACAAGCGTACAAAGTATTGCCTTCACCCGTAGCGACACGTAATGATGCCAATTCGATATCACTAGCAACTGCTGCGACAGGCTCTTCGCTCACTTGCTCTTCAGTTACGATAGGCGTCGCGACAGGCTCTGGATTATCTTGGCAGCCACGCAGTAATGCCCAAGCTAATGCACCTAAGATAATTAGACCTATAATCGGCAATAGTGCCTTCATAAAGCTGCCAGACTTTTCTTCTTCGTGTACCAATGGTGCCATGCTAGTGGTATCTGAGATACGCTCACCAGCAGGCGCTGCCATTAGCATACCAGCGGGAACGACACCTGCAGCCCAAGCGGGAATATGATGTTGATAGCTGGATAGATTGTCATTTAAGAACTGTGGTACAGGTGTAGTACCTGCCAAGCTTTTGATTTCATGATAGGCCAATGGAGCCGCCATAGCGATAAGGCCACGAGCCGCTGTAGGATCTACGTTATGACCACTTGAGAGCTCGTTAGAGATTTGATCTCGATGGCTACCATCTGTCCAAACACGATCATAAAATCCTTGATCGTCACGGGCAATATTCTCATTAGCAAAACGACCATAAGTCTCTTTGTCCGCTAAACGTGCAGTAAACACTGCGTAAAACTGCTCAAGTAAGCTTTTTTTGGCAGGGTCGTTATCACTGCCTAGTACCGCTGGTGTCACCGTACGGGTTAAATGACCAATAATATCCATAATATGTTTCCTCCAATTATAATTATCTTTCTAGAAATCTAAAACGATGTGCTACTTACTGCAAATAAATAAGAAGCTTAGCAAGTGTTTATCTTATTCTTTATTCAAAGTAAAATTATTCAAAATACAATAATGCAAAGATTCAACACTTTATTTAACTTTTCTATTATAAATTCAATACTTCGAATATCACAATCAACTCGCTGTTGTGTAATTGCTACGATAAGTAATGTTTCAGTTGTTGCACGTAACTGTAGCGCTTATATTAAGCTAATGGATAACACAATGTAGACATAAGCTAATTATTCCAATGGTAAAAATAACGATTTCTATTATTTTTGACCTATAATTTTTGGCAGATAATCTTTGTTCTATAGTTAGTTATTAAGATTTAAATTGTTATCGACAGGTCGTGCATTACGTAATGGCTCTGCTACGATTGAAGTATTGGCAAGATTATCAACCTCTGATTCTGATATAGGTCCTGATTGCTGACTTCGTTCACTAAAAGCGTTGTTTCTGATATTGGCATTGCTATTATTATTGCTATTAGCATAGTTAGGATTATTGACGTTGTTAGTATTGTTGAAATTGTCATTATTACTTGATGGCGCGGGCATTACCCTGTCATTGGTATCATCATCTGAGGATTGATAATTTGAATTGGGATCATTAGTATTGAATCCAGCGCCGTTATCAAAATTGCCATTAGAATTATTTAGATTATTAGCGCCGTTAGGGTTGTTAACATCATTTGTCAATGGTGTAGGATCGGTAGTAGTGATAGAAGTCGTTGGCAATAGACTACGCATATTGATTGCCAGTTGCTGCAATAGATTACTATCAGGTGCTTCCAGACGAATGCTGCTATCTAGTAGCTCTAGACGGGCAAAAGGAGTGGCGCGTACTAAGGTTAGAATCTCTGGTAAGCTATTGATATTTATATTTGCCAAATCTGTGGCAATGTCCTGCTCTATGATGAATTCACAGATACTCGCCTGCTCGCCAAAGCTAGTAGTTAAAGCTTGGCGCAAACTATTTTGCAAATTGACATCGCCAATAGTTGCTGTACAAGTATATAAGCTGCCACTATTATCGACGGTTATGATCAGTTGAGCGGGCTTTAGTACAGCTGCGATAGGCGCTTTATCCTCAATCACTATTGGCTCTATTATCACTGATTCGGCAGGCTGCATAAGCTTAGGCTGGATGACTAAAGACCATAACAAAGCTAAAGCCGCTAAAGCGATAATCAATAACAAGATAGGGATAAGCCAGTTATTAGGCGGTTTATTAGCGTGAGTGCTAGACAGGTTTTTAGAACTGGCATAGGCCGGAGAGCTATCAGCTGACGCATTGGTTGGTATAGCTTTATCATGGCTCTCATTACTGATACCGTCATCTTTATCAATCGTTATGACTGGCATAGCCATAGTATTTTCTGTATCTGTGTCTGTATCTGTGTCGTTGAGGATGCTTACGTCATCGAGAGCCTTTATATCGTTGATGCCATTTATGTCATTGAGACCATCGACCACTAGGGTTTCTTCTACAATAGCGACGACTGGCTCGTTGTTCTCTTGCGGATCGAGAGTTAAGGGGTTATTTCTGCCTAACTGTTTATCGTTATTTAACTTTTTATCATTATCTAATAAGGCTATTTGCTCAATTGGTGTGATAGGATTTGCTATAATCTCTGATGCCCATACAGGTAAATAGTGACGTATATCTGCTTGTTTGGACTGCAAAAACGCGGGTAAAAACTGGTCGTTGGCAAGCTCTTTGAGCTGTCCAAAACCTAAGTGGGCAGCATTCGTAATTAAGTGCTCAGTTTCAAGCTCGTCAAGATGATGGGTTTGCGCCAGCTCGCTGATGATAAGCTCACGCTCACTAGGCTCAGTCCAAAACTGCTCAAACATATTATTATGCGTGGCAATCGATGCCTGATTGCGTTGCAATTGATTATAGACATCTGCTATCGCTAGACGACTGACTAAGATCGCATAGAACTGCTCAAGTAAGCTGATAGAGGCAACGCTTGGATCGTCCCCTACGATAGCAGGCGTAATCAAGGATTCTAGCTGGTCGATAATGGTCATAAATCTTGCCTTTTGCGATAACATTTTGAGAATGAAAATTATCAATATTTGATGAGTACGTAGGATATATTTGAGTATATAATTTATACTGCTGCCACTATCAAAATATCTTACAGTAAATAGTTAGGTTTGATAACTTATTGACTATAATTTGTATGGGTATGTAAGTTATATAGAGCTATAACGATGATTTAGCGTTAGACTTAGCGCTATCAAATTTGCTTATTGTTCTAAAATTCTATGCCAGCTACTGGGCTTTTGACAACTATAGGTTTTTGACAATATTACTGATTAGGCTTGGCCTAAGGATTACCCTTTGTTTGACCATACTACTCTTATCATTATTATTACGGTTATTGTGAGCTTGTTGGCTTGGCAAAACAAGACACTGTTTAACCGTTTGATTTTTTATCCACCTGCAGTCAGTAAAGGTCAATGGGATCGTTTTGTTACCCATGGCTTTATTCATGCCGACAGTATGCACTTACTGTTTAATATGTTTACGTTATATTTCTTCGGTCGCGCTATCGAAGGATTATACAAGCCATTTTTAGCGGGTTATGGTTTTGTGGTTTTTTATGTACTGGCTATTATCGTAGCGATGATACCTAGCTATATTAAGCATAAAAACAGTGCCAGCTATCTCAGTCTTGGAGCTTCAGGCGGCGTATCAGCAGTATTATTCGCGTTTATTTTGATTGCGCCATGGGATATGATTTATCTGTTTGCCGTGATTCCTATCCCTGCCATTTTATTTGCCGTGGCTTATGTGGCTTACAGCATCTACGCCGACAGGCGCGGCGGTTCTAATATTAACCACATGGCACATTTATGGGGCGGCGCGTTTGGGGTTGTTGCTACTATCGCGCTGCAACCACAGATTCTGCCTTATTTCATCAATGCGCTACTCTCACCCAGCTTTTAAATTGCGCTTAGCTTTAGACTTCAAATTATGATTATAGATGTTATCGGTGATATCCATGGCTATGCAGATAAGCTCACAGGCTTGCTGATCCAATTGGGTTATGTGCACAATGGTGATTTTTATGAGCCGCCTGCTAATCATCGGGCGTTATTTATTGGCGATCTTATTGACCGCGGCTCGCAGCAGCTAGCAGCACTTGAGATCGTATTTGCTATGCTTGATGCTAATGTAGCTGATGCGGTGATGGGCAATCATGAGTACAACGCGCTGGCTTTTGCTACCCTTGATCCTAATTCTAACTTTAGTTCTGACCATCCTAAGCAATATTTACGCAAACACAATCAGACTCATACCACGCAACACGAAGCTTTTTTGGCTGAAATACCTTTTGGCTCAGCGCTGCATAAGCATTGGCTGGCGCGTTTGTATGAGATTCCGTTATGGCTTGAGAATGACTATGCTTGCTTTGTACACGCCTGCTGGGATGTCGATAGTATGGCGATACTTCAGCCGATGTTGACGGCTGATAACTGCTTGACCGAGCAAGCATTAATTTTGACCTCACAAAAGCACAGCGAGCCGTTTGAGGCGCTAGAGCGAGTATTAAAAGGCGTCGAGACACCACTACCAGCAGGACTATCGATGATCGATAAAGAAGGCACAAAACGCACGCGCGTTCGAGTGCGCTGGTGGCTTGATGATCTTAATAAACAAACCATCCATCAAATTGCGCGCGCTCCTAATTCGGGACTGGCGCAAATCCCTAAAGATGCTCTAAGTGAGAATATTGATTTTGTATTAAGAACTTATAAGCCCGTATTTGTCGGTCACTACTGGATGACAGGCGAGCCTGCACCGCTGAGCGCGCAAGTTATCTGTACTGACTATTCGGCTGCCGTCGATAGTGGTTATTTGACTTGCTATCAGCTAGATACAGATCAGCCGCTACCTTTAACCGCTGACAACTTTGTCCAATATATTCATGATTAATTTTGTATGGCTAAAATAGTCAAAAATCGAACTGATTGTTAAAACTTGTCTTTACGCTACTAGCTAAATTTTTGTATGATGACCCTTTTGAGGATATTGCGTTATGAGCACTACTACATCACTTGGCCCTATTGAATCTCCTACTGGCGCAGCAAAAGTAGGCATTATCATGGGCTCACAGTCTGATTGGGCAACAATGAGCGCGGCCGCCCAGCTGTTAGCAGATTTTGATATTGCCTTTGAATGTGAAGTGGTGTCAGCGCATCGCACCCCTGATAGACTATTCGATTATGCCAAAGGCGCCAAAGATAATGGCCTACAAGTTATCATCGCAGGTGCAGGTGGCGCCGCGCATCTTCCAGGAATGTGCGCCAGTCAAACGCCATTACCTGTGCTTGGTGTACCCGTAAAGTCCTCTATGCTGAGCGGTTGGGATAGCTTACTCTCGATCGTACAGATGCCAAAAGGCGTCGCGGTTGGTACTCTAGCGATCGGTAGCGCTGGCGCTTATAATGCCGCGCTGCTTGCTATTCAGATACTAGCACTGCACGACAACTTGATTGCGACCAAGCTGCATAATCTACGTAAAGACCAAACCGAGACTATTTTGGCCAGTCCAACACCTGGTATCATCAATAACTAATATTTACCTTAAAAAGCACAATTGAAAGGTGCCAATCGTGCACCTTTTGTTATTTTATCAAACTGATTTATACTAGGTTTTCACACTATTCCTGTTTTGCTAATTTCAGTATTCCAAACTCATTACTATTTTAAAGGCCTGATATGACTATAGCCAATGCTTATCCTACTACTCAAACGATTCACACTATCGGTATTTTAGGAGGTGGTCAGCTAGGAATGATGTTAGCCGAGGCGGCAATGCCTTTGGGCTATAAATGTGTGTTCTTAGAAGACAGTGCGGACTGCCCTGCCAGCCTATATGGTCGGGTTTATACCAGCGAGCAGTTAGAGGCGTTTATCGCTGCCGCTGATGTATTTACTTTAGAGTTTGAGAATACGCCAACAGCGACGGTTGAGCGCTTAACCAAGTTATCCAAAGATAAGCATAAGCAAGGCATGTTTCCATCACTGATTGCCCTGGACGTTGCCCAAGACCGCCTAAAAGAAAAGCAGTTATTTAATGAGCTAGATATCGCCACAGTGCCTTTTGTGAGCGTAAGTTCGCTTGTAGATTTGCAACAAGCCAGTCAGACTTTGGGTCTGCCTATAGTGCTAAAAACCAGCCGTGGCGGTTACGATGGTAAGGGTCAATATGTCATCAAAGAGACCAGCGATATAAAGCTGGCTTGGCAAGCATTAGAAGACGCGGTCAGTGGTAAAGGTAGCCTGACATCGACACCTGCGCCACTAATTGCCGAGGGCTTTATTAATTTTAGCCGCGAGGTGTCTATCATAGCGGCACGCGCCCAAGACGGTAGCGTACGCTGCTATGATCTAGTCGAAAACTACCATCATCAGGGGGTCCTAGCCAAGACGCAAGCGCCTGCCGTCGGTACTAGCCATCTGTTTATCAAAGCCCAAAAAACCATGACGATCTTGATGAATCATCTCGATTACGTTGGGGTTATGGCATTGGAGTTATTCGTTAGTAAAGACGAGCAAGGCTATGACCATCTGCTCGCTAATGAGATCGCTCCGCGCGTACATAACTCGGGTCACTGGAGTATTGAGGGCGCTATTACCAGTCAGTTTGAGAACCATATTCGCGCGGTAGTGGGCTTACCACTTGGCGATACCGACAATATCCATCCATCGATTATGGTTAATGTACTCGGCCGCTACCCTGACATTACAGCGGTAATGGCGATCGATGGGGCGCATTATCACAGCTATCACAAGGCTGAACGCCCTGATCGCAAGATTGCCCATATCACCTTGATGCCAAACGACGTGGCAGACTTAGAACCTGCTTTAGCTAAGCTAGTGACGAGCCTACCGAACAAAGTAGGACTAGATAAAAATACAACCGTATTGATGACTACCGATTCGGCAATGACAGCTGACGTGCAAGATGATATGTCTACCATCCGTATCTCTGAGAACAACACCTCTGATGACGCTAAAGCTACTGAAGAAGTTGCCGCTGAAACCGAAGTGTTAGCAGTTGCAGCCAAAATAGTAGCAGGCACTACCAAAAAGACTAGCGCTAATAAATCGGCAAATAATAAGGCGAAGAAATAATGCAGATTTGGGTGGATGCCGATTCAGTACCATTAATCGCTAAAGAGCTCATTATAAAAACCGCTGAGCGCACCCAAACGACTGCGATCTTCGTTGCCAATCAGCCTATCAAACTGCGTAAATCGCCACTACTAATCATGACCGTAGTGCCGTCGGGTTTTGATAAAGCTGATGACTATATCGCTGATAATATTCAAAGCGGTGATTTGGCTATTACCAGTGATATTCCACTAGCCAACGATATCTTAGATAAAGGCGGTAAAGTGCTGACCTCACGCGGCGTCATTTACGATCACAACAACATCAAGCAAAAGCTTAATATGCGCGACTTTATGGACACCATGCGCGGCACTGGCGTGTTAGAGCTACAAGAGATGAGCGGACAAAAGCCCTATGGCGACCGCGACAAAAAGGCTTTTGCGGATGGTCTGAATAAATTAGTCCGTTAACGCCTTTTAAGCAAATTTAAAATCAAGTTTCACCTTGCAAAGAGTATACAGTCTGCAACCAAACCGCTGCTAATATCCACTTATCATAACTTACTATTGCTAGGTTTTTTGTTATCGTATGCCTAACTTTTAATAACCATTGATAAAAACAATAGGAGAAATTATGAAAATTTTAGTCATAGGCGCAAGTGGTCGTGTTGGTAAAGATCTAGTCAGTAAACTGCTAGCAGATAACCATCAAGTTATCGGTACGACTCGTCAAGAGCAGCAGTTATTCGATGCCGATAACTATAGTCAGCTAGATTTAGATATTACCGCTAGCAAAGATGAGATTCAGCAGCAAATGCCTAATGATATCGATGCCGTGTATTTTGTGGCAGGTTCTGGCGGCAAAAAAGTGCTAGAAGTTGACTTACATGGTACGATCAAAACCATTCAAGCCGCGCAAGATAAAGGTATCAAGCGCTATATTATGCTCAGCACTGTATTTTCACTAGATACGAGCAAATGGGATAGTCCTGCGATTGCTGATCTAAAAGACTACTATATCGGTAAGCATTATGCCGATGCTTGGCTAGTCAACGATAGCACTTTAAACTACACCATTGTGCAAGCAGGTGCGTTAAAAGAGCGCGCGGGTACTGGCAAAATCACGGTCAATAGTGATAAAGCAGGTGAAAATGCGATTGAAGATGTGGCAGCGACACTAAAAGCAGTGTTAGAGGCTAATAGCGCTAGTAAAAAAGTATTCAATATGAAAAACGGCGACACCTCTATCGATGAGGCCATTGCTAATTTAGCGTAGCACTTGGTAACAGTGCATGGTTGCTTTTCTATAGCGTTATTTTACTAAGTCGAATAATATAAAACTTAAAGCGGATAAGCCCCTAAGCTTATCCGCTTTTTAATGACAATTATAAAATAGGCTAAGTGACTAGCTTTTAAGCTCGCCCACTGGAGAAAGCAATGACCTCTTGTAGTGATTTTGTGCCCGTAATCACCATCAGCAGTCTATCGATACCCACCGCAATACCGCTACAAGGCGGTAGATCATCGCAAGCGGCTAGCAAATGCTCATCTATCGGCATGACTGGCAGATCATGCTGCTGACGCAACGCATTATCCTGCTCGAAACGCTCGCGTAGTGCTGACCCATCTGCCAGCTCATCATAAGCATTAGCAATCTCAATACCGTCGATATAGAGCTCAAAACGCTTAGCCACCAAATTGCCGTCTTTATCAATCGCGGTCTTGGCTAAAGCGGCGGTAGCAGGTGGATATTCAGTGATAAGCGTCGGTAAATCAAACCCAAGATTCGGCTCGACGCTATGACTGAACAATAAGTCTAACCAATCTTGGCGGCTATTCTCACTATCTATTTTCTCATTTGATGGTTGCTCATCCAACCTGCCACTAGTATTGAAAACCGGCAAACCTTTATCCTCAGCTACCGCTTGCAATGCGTCAATGCTAGCAGTCAAAGGATGAATACCAACAAAATCCATAAACGCATCAACATAACGATAGTGATTCATAATCACAGGATAGCCGTAGAGCGCCTCTAGCAGTTGAGCCAACTCATCCGCTATATCAGACAACTCATAGTGTGGCTGATACCACTCGAGCATAGTAAATTCAATATTATGCCGCGAGCCTATTTCATTATCACGAAATACAGGGCAAATCTGATACATAGCCACCTGCCAGCTGGCAAGTAAGCGCTTCATCGCAAATTCAGGTGAGGTGTGCAGATAATAGCGACAGGGTTTATCCTGGTAAGTGACATTGGCTGATACCGATTGTAAAAAAGTATCGGTATTGCCTGCTTGCGATAGCAGTGGCGTCTGTACTTCTAACACCTCACGCTGCGCAAAAAACTGCCGAATACTAGCCAGCATTTGCGCACGTTGGCGCGCCATGGCTAAGCTCATCGTTGGCGCGTAAGGGGATTTATCAAAAGTTGGTGAAGTAGAAAGATTAGGATCTTGGCTCATTTTTTATCGCTCAATATGGTGTTGATTAAGACTCAATGGCTTTTTGAGACTCAATGGCTCATCAGGACTGCCACTCGCGGCGTAGATGATAATCACGGCGCAACTGATCAAAGTCAGCTCCAGCGACTTGTCCATCACAAATCTGCGAGCGTAGCGACTTGTCATCCGCCATAATGTCATAAAATTTTGCGAGTCGATCAGGGTGTGCTTTGAGCTCAGACCACAGATACATATTGACAGGTATTAGCTGGTGCATAGACTGTACTGGCTCTACCTCAAACTGCTCGCATAGCGCATCATAAATCATTTGCGTACCGCGCAGTTTACCCTCTAACGTATAGCCTGCAATATGCGGCGTTGCTATCGTTAGCTGAGCTAGTAATGATTCAGCAATTTGTGGCTCATGCTCAAATACATCGAGCACAACTTGACGTTTAGTGCTCTTAATATCTTGCTCTAAGTCATCAGCGGCAATAACAGGCCCGCGCGCACTGTTAATCAACATAGTATCAGGCGACATTAATGCTAAAGCACTAGCGTCAATTAAATGCTGTGTTGGATAGTCAGCACCCTGATCTTTAGTCGTTCCCTTAAAGGTTAAGGGCACGTGTAAGCTGATAGCATTGCTTTGACTTATTACCTGCTCAAAGCTGGCATTATTATAATTCGATGGGGGTAGCAGTGGGTCATAGCCCAATACTTGCCAGCCCAAATCAGTGGCATATTTAGCCAAAGTACTACCGATATTGCCCAGCCCGACAATACCTAAAGTTAAAGGCTGCTGCCAATACTGAGGGCGCAAAGTTAAAATCGCCGTAAGCACATATTGCGCCACTGAGTGCTTGCTACAGCCTGCCGCATTAGCAAAAGTGATATTACGTGCAGCCAGATAAGCTTGATCGACATGGTCAGTGCCAATAGTGGCAGAACCTACAAACTTGACGCTGGTATTATCAGCTAGTAGAGACTCATCTACAGGCGTCACTGAACGAATGAGCAACACATCTGGCTGCAAATCATGTAACAGCTGCGCATCGATATCACGCCCTACAGCCCTGATGATAGTTATCGTTTGTGTTAGATCTTGGGATAACGTGTGAGGATTAAAAAAAGCATCAAGGCTGGCAATATTGCTGTCAGCAATAATAGTAAAGCTAGCTGAGTTTTTAGTAGGCATAATCGTCTCAGAATTATAGTCGTTTCAGAATTACAGTCGTCTTAGAATTACAATTAAAATACTTAAGAATAAGTGCTGCAAAAATTGTATTTTAAGGCTTTTTATTATTATTGGCTCACATCGTCTTCAACGGATTTATCAAAATTTAATAGCATCTGATTATCAATGACTGGCGGTTGCTTAGACTCAAAAATATCGCCTTTATGCTGAGTGATCCATTCACGCCAAACCGCCAGACCGATTGCCAATACGACAGGGCCAATAAATAAGCCCACAAACCCAAAGGCAGTTAATCCGCCTAATACGCCAATAAAAATAATAATAAATGGGATTTTGGTGGCGCCGCTAATAACGATAGGACGGATCAAATTATCGACCCAGCTAATGACCAAGATACCCCATAATGCTAGACCAACTCCTTCTACAGTCTGACCTTGGCTCAATAACCAAATCGATACTGCACCCCATGCGAACGGAGTACCAAAGGGGATCAGCGCTACCACAAAAGTTATGAGCGTCATTAAGATAGGACTAGGTGCTCCAGAGAAATAGTATCCGATGCCAGCTAATATGGCCTGCGCCAATGCCGTCAGTCCAATGCCGTAGACCACAGCGCGCGTCGTCGTTCCTACTGAATCGATATAACCATCGATACGATTACCGATAATATTGCGTAGCGCTTGACGAATCTGTTTGATTAAGCTGATGCCATCGCGATAGAAAAAATATAGCGTCATCAAGGCCATGCCGAGTTTAGCCAAGCTGCTTAGCACTACATCAAGCGCGACTTTACCATAGTAAAGATGCGACTGGATCCAAGCGCGAAAAGCATCTAATGTACCCTCAGGATTCTTATTTATTCTCCATAAGGCATCCTGAATCTGCTGGCCTATAATTGGCAAGCCTTTTATCGATTCAGGCACATCTAGATAGCCAACCTTTACGCGATAGATAAGATTGCTATAAAGACTCAGTGCTTCTTGCTGCAAGATAAACACGCCGACCACTAAGGGAACACCGATCATAAGGCTGATACTAACGGTCATAATCCCCGCACTAAAGCTGGGACTTAGCTCTACTTTTTCATGGAAAAAATTATAAATAGGAAAAGTAACATAAGCTAAAATCGCCGCCCAAAGTGCAGGTACAATAAAAAACTGTACCACTTGAAAGCAGAGTATAAACAACATCACTAACAAAGTAATCGCTAGCAGTCGCTGAATGACGACCTCTTTTGTCCAGTTTTCAATCATAGTTTATGAGCCAATAACGTACAATGAGAGCCAAATAAGATGCTACCACTTTAGATATAAATAGGAATATAGAATAATCTTATAAATCATACCTTGTTAACACCCCAAAAGCTTGTGTTTTCAAGCGCTCATTATGCAACAGCCTAGTATAAAGATATAACACTATGTTGTAATTTTTACTTACAATTTTATGTGTGAGACTTAGTTTGCGCTTGTGAAGTGCTATCAAAACAGGCGGGCATTTTCTTGTGCTATATTAGCAATAATACCCGCTCATTTAATCGGCTAAAATACCATAGCGTTCTCTTAGCCTAGATAATTGGTGTTATACTAAAGGTATTATTTTCTACACTTTAATTGTATTAAGTCTATTTTTAGACTTTTATTTTGCATTATTGGTCATCAACTGTTTAATTAGTGTGACTGTTGTTTAACTTATTTTAATTATAATACGCTCTAAAACTATTTATTTTATTGCTTACCTGCCTATTATGGGTTTAGTCATTCACTTGAAAATTAAATAAATAATAATCCACTACATTTTAAATATCATATTGATAGGAAAAATAACAATGTCAAAAGACAGTACTCAATCTAATACAACAACCGATAACCCTGCTTCTAATACCATCACTTTTGCTCTAGCTCAGTCACACTTTTTGGTTGGTGATATTAGCGCCAACGCTGAAAAGATGCGTACGTTAGCTATTGAAGCGCGCACTCAAGGCGCTGATGTCATTGTATTTCCAGAGCTTTCCCTTTTAGGCTACCCTCCGCAAGATTTGTTGTTACGCCCTAATCTCTCAGGTCGTATCAAAGCTGCTTTGGCAAATCTGAGTGATATCGAAGATATTGTCATGATCGTCGGCTATCCACACGTTGATCATCACGGCACTTTTAATTCAGCCGCCATCTTGCATAATGGTCATCAAAAAGGCTTTTATCATAAGCAGTTTCTGCCTAATTACGGGGTGTTTGATGAGCGCCGCTATTTTGATAAAGGTCGCAATCAAGTACTGTTTGACTATAAGGGCGTTACCATAGGTCTGCTTATTTGCGAAGATCTTTGGGAGAAAAATCTGATCACTGAGCTCAAAGAGCAAGGCGCAGATTTGGTTATTAGTCTAAATGCCTCACCGTTTGAGCGAGACAAGCAAGAGATGCGCAAAACTATGCTGACTAAGCGTAGTAGTGAAAACAAACTACCGATTCTCTATGTTAATGCCGTTGGCGGTCAAGACGACTTAGTATTTGACGGTGGCTCAATGGCGGTACAAGCTGATGGAGTGATTGCTCATGAAGCCTCACGCTTTATGAGTCAGCTGTTGCTGACCACTTTGGATGTGGCGACGACGACTTTTGATACGCAAGCCAAAGCGCCATTATCATTAAGCCGTGAGTCTGAGATGTATCAAGCTTTAGTTGTAGGCTTGCGTGATTATGTCAATCATTCAGGCTTTACTGGGGTGATTATCGGTCTATCAGGTGGTATAGACTCTGCTTTGACGCTTTGTATCGCTGTTGATGCTTTGGGTGCGGATAAAGTCTATGCGGTGATGATGCCTTATGAATACACTTCAAAAATCAGCTTAGAGGATGCGCAAGCGCAAGCGCGCCGCTTAAACGTATCTTATACGGTTTGTCCGATATTTGATGCCGTTGAAGGTATTCGCCATACCCTTGCGCCATTATTTAATAAATCACCTGCGGACACAACAGAAGAGAATATCCAAGCGCGTGCTCGTGGCGTTATCTTGATGGCCTTGTCGAATAAATTTGGCCATTTAGTGATTACTACGGGTAATAAATCAGAGCTAGCAGTAGGCTATTCAACCTTGTACGGTGATATGGCAGGTGGTTTTGATGTGTTAAAAGACGTTTATAAAACGCAAGTCTACGACTTAGCCAGCTATCGTAATCGTTTAGAGGATACGCCCGTCATTCCTGAGCGTGTTATCACTCGCCCACCATCAGCTGAGCTACGTGCTGATCAAACCGATCAGGATAGCCTACCTGATTATGAGATTTTAGATGGTATTTTGAGCTTGTATATCGATGAGGATATGGGCTATCAAGATATAATTGACAAAGGCTTTGAGGCCGAACTGGTTGCCAAAACTATTGCTATGGTCAATAACAGCGAGTTTAAGCGTGTGCAATCCCCAATCGGTACCAAAATCAGTCATAAAGCCTTTGGCCGTGAGCGTCGCTATCCACTTGTCAATAAGTGGTCGTTAAAGGACTAATTGAACTAACGAAAACTAATCGTATAACTATCAGCTGGGTGCTTGCCCAGCTTTTTTAGTTTTTGTCTTTTATTATTTGATCCTACTCTTTTTCAGTGGTTTTATTCTCTAAATCTCACCTTTATTTTATCCCATTTATACGAGTATTTCATGAGCTTGCTAGCAGCTAGTGTGTTTCTTTTATTACTAATCGCGTTAAGTGCGCTAGTCTCTAGTGCTGAGATAGCCATTGCTGCTGCTCGTAGGATCAAGCTACAAGTACTAGCAAAAGAAGGTGATATCCGTGCGCTTGTTGTTCTAAATATGCAAGAGCATCCTGGTAATTTTATTACCTTAGTCCAAGTCGTTCTGAATGCTGTCGCTATCTCAGCCGGTGCTGTAGGTGAGTCAGCTCTTAGCCCCTATTTGCAGCGTCTCTTCCATAATGAAGCACTATCCTCCGTCATATCATTCGTGCTAGTTACCAGTATATTTTCTTTGTTTGCTGATCTGATACCCAGACGCTTAGCTATGTCAGACACTGAAAATATTGCTATAAAATTAGTAAGACCAATGCTATTTTTGATATTTATTCTAAAGCCCATTATTTGGGTATTCGATAGCGCTGCAAATTTGATATTTAAACTGGCAGGCATCTCAACCGTACGTAAAGATGAGATGACCTCTGAGGATATTTATGCGGTGATGGATGCTGGCGCAGAAGCAGGCGTTATCAAGCACCAAGAGCATCACTTGATCGAAAACATATTTGAGATGCAAGAGCGTACAGTGACCTCGGTCATGAATCCGCGCGAGCATGTGGTCTATTTTGATAGCCAAGCCAGCACAGAGCAAATAGTCGCAGTCATGATCAAGCAGCCACATAATAAGTTTTTGGTCTGCATAGATGATGATTTAGAGCATATCATCGGCTATGTCGAGTCACGTAGCTTCTTGGCCTCAGTGCTTGAGCAGCAGCAAGTATGTTTGACGGATAAAGCTCTGCTAAAGCCCGCGTTATTTATCCCAGACACGCTCTCCTTATTTGAAGTGCTTGAAACCTTTAAATCAACAGGCGCTGACTTTGCAGTCATCGTTAACGAGTATGCCTTGGTGGTCGGTGTGATTACTTTGAGGGATGTGATGAGTATCGTTATGGGCGAGCTGGTGACTTTAGAGGAGCAGCCTATTGTACAGCGTACTGATAACTCTTGGCTGATCGATGGTATGACGCCTATTGAAGACGTCATTCGCGCTTTGGGTATGGGCGAGCTACCGCATAGTCAAAACTACGAGACTATCAGTGGCTTTATGATGTATATGTTGCGCAAAATCCCTAAAAAGACCGATAGCATTGAGTATACTAATTATCGGTTTGAGATTCTGGCTACCGAAAATTTAAAGATCAACCAATTACTGGTGACTAAATTTGAAGAAGAAAATTAGCATAAGTTAATTTGTAGAATATAACTCGGTTGTTGGTTAATCACGCGCCCCAAATATCGCCGTACCCACTCGCACCATAGTCGAGCCATTATCGATAGCTTCACTCATATCACTACTCATGCCCATGCTCAGGGTATCCCATCCTGTAAGCTCAGGATGATCCTGTTTTATATCAGCAAATAATCGCTGAGTCCGCGCAAATGCATCAGTATCAGATTTGGCAGGAATGATCATAAGTCCGCGCAGTTGCAAGCGCTCATAACCCTTAATAGTCTCAATCAATTTAGGTAATTCTGCTGGAAGACATCCTGATTTGCTATCCTCGTCATTAATATTGAGCTGAATAAGTACGTTCAATGGTGGCATATCATCAGGGCGCTGATTGTTTAAGCGCTTGGCGATAATATCGCGCTCCAGGGTCTGCACCCAATCAAAATGCTCTGCTATATCGCGGGTTTTATTACGCTGAATACTACCGATGTAATGCCAGACAATAGCACTCATCTCAGGATCGGCCTGTAAAGTTGTGATCTTTTCAATCGCCTCTTGTAGGTAGTTCTCACCAAACTCGTGCTGGCCTTGCTTGACAAGTGTCGCAATCATTTTGGCAGGCTTAGTTTTGGACACCGCTAGCAAGGTCACTTTAGCCGCCGCTTTGCTA
Source organism: Psychrobacter sp. M13 (assembly GCF_030718935.1). NCBI lineage: Bacteria > Pseudomonadati > Pseudomonadota > Gammaproteobacteria > Moraxellales > Moraxellaceae > Psychrobacter > Psychrobacter sp. M13. The sequence continues at coordinate 399,716 of NZ_CP132194.1, read as the reverse complement.
TGCTGTTGCTCAGCGGTTTGCTTGTGCACTTGTGCTACTTGCTCGCTAACTTTTTGCCAGTTATCGATCAAGGCAGCTTGATCAATGTTTTCATTATTAGCATTATCAATGTTGGCATTTTTATTGTCTGGCAGCTTTCCGATCATATCATTACTCATAAAAGCCTCACGTTTTAGTTGTACGTTTAAAAGGGTCATTAAAATTAATTAAGGTTGTTATTATAGGGTCACATGATTTAATCTATACTGTTAACAGAGTATTGGCTCATTGCCTGTAGCAAAATAGGGTAACATAGAATTTTTGTAGTCTAGATGAATAACTATTATAGGTATGTGAGTATATTTTATTTACTATTAGGAATAGACAATGAAGTCTGAGAAAAGCACGTTGAGTATTGAAGATTTATTACGCTTTACGGTGAAGCATAACGCATCAGATTTGCATATCTCCGCAGGAATGCCCGCTATTATTCGCGTTGACGGTGAGATGACTCGTATCAACATGCCCGTGATGAGCCATCAGACCGTTCATCAGCTGATCTACGATATCATGAATGACAAGCAGCGCGCAGATTTTGAAGAGTTTTTTGAGACGGATTTTTCATTTGAGATTCCAAACTTAGCCCGTTTTCGAGTGAATGCTTTTAATCAAAATCGTGGTGCTGGGGCAGTTTTTCGGACTATTCCCTCTAAAGTGCTCACTATGGAGGACTTAGGCATGGGCGAAGTGTTTAAGCGCGTCTCTGACTTCAAACGCGGCGTGGTATTAGTCACAGGCCCTACTGGTTCGGGTAAGTCCACTACCCTAGCGGCTATGGTGGATTATATTAACGAGACTCGTAAAGAGCATATTTTGACTATCGAAGACCCTATTGAATTCGTTCACGAATCCAAAAAGAGTTTGATTAATCAGCGTGAAGTGCACCGTGATACTCTAGGTTTTGAGCCTGCTCTGCGCTCAGCATTACGTGAGGATCCAGACGTGATCTTAGTCGGCGAATTACGTGATCTTGAGACCATTCGTTTGGCTCTGACCGCTGCTGAAACAGGACACTTAGTATTTGGCACTTTGCACACCAGCTCAGCGGCCAAAACGATTGACCGAGTCATTGATGTTTTTCCAGCCTCTGAGAAGTCTATGATTCGCGCTATGCTATCAGAATCACTGCAAGCCGTCATTTCACAAACCTTATTACCCCGTAAGACAGGTGGCCGAGTGGCTGCGCATGAGATCATGTTAGGCACGCCCGCCATTCGTAATTTGATCCGCGAAAATAAAGTGGCACAGATGTATTCATCGATACAGACTGGTGCAGGTGAAGGGATGATTACTTTAGATCAGTCGCTCAAGAATCTAATAACTAAAGGCACTATTAGTAAGGAAGTTGCTAGACCTTATGCCAAGCAACCAGATGCCTTTTTATAAGTAAAATTATTATAAGTTAAGTTGATGGACGTTTGATATTCAATATCACTAAGTACTTACCCTTACTCTTTATTTATATGTGACTCTATTATGGACTTCGATAAGTTATTACAGTTAATGATCAAAAAAAATGGCTCTGACTTATTTATCACAGCTGACGTCGCGCCTTCAATGAAAATGAACGGGGTTATCCATCCCGTGGGTAAAACGCCATTGACTATCAAGCAAGTCGATACTTTGGTAAAAGGGGTGATGACGCCTGCGCAACGAAAAGAATTCTCTGAGACTAATGAATGTCAGTTCGCCATCACTGATAGTGCTGAATTAGCCCGTTTTCGCGTTAGCGCCTTTGTGCAACGCGATATGCCAGGAATGGTCCTACGTAAAATTGAGAATAAAATTCCGACTGTTGATGAGCTGCAATTACCACCTCTATTAAAAGAGCTGGCTATGAAAAACCGTGGCATCATCCTATTAGTTGGCGCGACTGGTACAGGTAAGTCGACTACCCTTGCTGCTATGGTTGGGCATCGCAATCAAAACTCGCATGGTCATATTATTACTATTGAAGATCCAATAGAGTTTATCCATCAGCATCAAGGCTGCATTATCACCCAGCGCGAAGTGGGTATCGATACCTTATCGTTTGAGTCTGGCCTCAAAAATACCCTTCGCCAAGCACCAAATGTTATTTTGATTGGTGAAATTCGTAATCGTGAAGTGATGAACTACGCTATTCAATATGCTGAGACCGGCCATTTAGTTTTTGCAACTTTACACGCCAATAATGCCAACCAAGCTATTGACCGTATCATTCACTTTTTTGAAGCCGATCGTCATAGCCAGCTATTCATGGATTTATCGCTAAACCTGCAAGCTATCATTGCTCAGCAGCTTATCCCTACCCCTGATGGTAAAGGGCGTCGCGCCGCTATTGAGATTTTATTAAACTCACAACTGATCAGTGACTATATCCGTAAAGGTGAGGTGCATGAGATCAAAGAGGTAATGAAGCGCTCACGGAACAACGGCATGCAGACCTTTGATCAGGCACTGTTTGATTTATATGAAAATAATGAAGTCACTTATGAAGATGCCATGATATATGCAGACTCCCCTAATGATTTGCGCCTGCAAATCAAGCTAAACAGTAAGCATAGCAGTAGTGCTCAGGATCAAGATCAAGACTTGGATAACCTATCCTTAGACACTTTTTAATTGTTGAGTAGAAATTGTCAATTAAAAGCTATCGATTAGAATAAGTCGTTCAAATTTGCAAAACCTTATTTAAGATCACAAAGTTTAAAGTCACAAAAAAGCCTTCGTTATGAAGGCTTAATGGTTAATGGCATCTCGAATTAAAATCATAAAGACTAGGGTCTGTTGAACATTCGATCTTGGCACTGACAGAGACTATTTTTTAGGCAATTCTAGATTAAAAATATCTAGTTTAGTCATTCTAAGCGGATCTTTTTAATGACGAATCGGCAAAAAAGAGTCCTGTCCTTGCAGGCTGATGCTAAAATTGTTCTATTCGTTATAAAAATCTAGCCAATGCACTAAGCATTACCTGCGATTTTTACTTAGACTAGAACTATTTTAGCTATCAGCAGTGCTCATTTATGAATGTTCAACAGACCCTAATCATTCTATTTAGCGCTATCTTGACACTCTTTATTATTACAGATGCCATATAGCACTAACGAGTGTCCCGAGAGCTTAAAGCCATGCTCTTTTGCAACGGCAAGCTGTTCAAGCTCAATAGTAGCATTGTGAAACTCAATAATTTTGCCACAGATATCACAGACTAAATGATCATGATGCTCTTCTTGGGTAATCTCAAATACGGATAGATTATTTTCAAAATTATGACGCTCAACGATGCCTGCTTGCTCAAACTGGGTCAGTACTCGATATACGGTCGCTAGACCAACATCTTCACCTTGTTCAATGAGGGCTTTGTACACTTCCTCCGCGCTCATGTGATGAAGCTCTGCACTCTCTAACAGCTCCAGAATCTTGACTCGTGGCAAGGTCACTTTGAGTCCCGCTTTACGCAAATCTTGATTAGTAAAAGACATAATGTTCCCTTTGACTATTAAAGTCCAAATAAGTAAAAATTAAAATATAAGTAGTTCATAGTGGTTATTTTAAGAAGCTATTTATTTAATAATAAAGCAATTATTATAGTAATCATACTAGCTCGGCGGTATTTAGCAAGCACAGAGTTTTAGTCTACAGACTACAAACGCTCTAAGCTGCACAGCTTAGAGCGTTACAGACATCTGCTCTATCGCTATCGCTATCCTATAAGGTTTATGAAATTAGGTTTATGAAATAATGTCGTAAGTGATAGGCAATTGCAAGTAAATGACGTATCATTTGTCCAAGATTGCTGGTATGCGTTGTTATACTGACGTTTAGCCCAGCCTAACCCATTTTTATGAGTCATCTTATCATGATAAATTCATTAGCTATTTTTTCTAATCGTACTCTACGCAAGCTTGTCCTTGCCATCGGTCTGGGTGCTACACTTACCTTATCAGGTTGTTCGCTATTTAGTGTTTATAAGATTGATTTACCACAAGGTACACCAATCACTCAGACTCAAGCCCAGTCGCTAAAGCTTGGCATGAGCCAAAATCAAGTATTGTACATACTAGGTAGCCCTGCTATTAGGGACACTTTAGCCCCTAATCGCTGGGATTATGTCTATGATTTTCAGGCAGGTACTGAGGGCAGTCGTAAAGGGATTGCTGATGTAAGAGACGCCAGTCAGCATTTAATAATCTATTTTGACGCCAACAGCTTAGTGAGTCGTATTGAAGGTATCGAAACCTTACCTCAGGCTAAATAAATAGCCGCTAAAAGGTTATTTATATAAGAATTTAAGCTTTTAACTTCTAGATCTACTTTTGCGCTGAGACATAGGATCAGCGCTCAAGCTACGATACACCTCAATACGGTCAAAGGGCTGAAGCTGATAGCTAAGTGGCTGCTTTTGCGCAAAGATGCCGACATGCCACAGCTTAGCTGTAGGCACTTTGATATCTATAGCTTGCTGACACCATAACGCTAAATCTGTAAATTGACTCAGCCATCCCGCCTGCTCCAGAGCTTCATATATTGTGCTGCCCTTGATCACTTGCAGTGCCTGATAATGCTGCTCAGTTGCCGTCTTAGCATAAGCTAAATGCACCGTTATCGACTGCTTTGCTCTGCTATCGCTATGATCTGTACTCATCAGCTCAACCACTGTAATATCCAGCCTAATAAAGCTAATACCAATGCTAACGGTACGATGATACGAATCGCTATCCGCCACACATTATAAAAACCTTCACTGGCAAAGTTTAATGATTTGCGCAAATGACTTATTTTCATTTGCCATCCAACAAATATGGATAATAGCAGAACCGCGATACTGCTAATAATGACTAGCACACCAACCAGCCAAGCGGTTGGTACTGCTATTACTAGTAGCACTCCCAAAACTAAAGTCAATGCTAGGCTGATTAACACGCCGAACTTATGCGCTAACTGCTGCGCAGCATAATGCAATAAATAACTCACGACAAACAGCACGCCTACTGAATATAATATCTGAGCGACAGGTGGTAGATTCAAACCACTTATGAATAAAGCTATCACCCCAACGACTAACTGTAATAGCCAGACAGGCAGTACTAATCTAGAAGCACGATAGATCGCAGCTGCTCGTGGCTGACGGTTAGTTTCGGTGTTGTTAGCAACGGTCAACGTCTGATTATAGTTTAAGTGCTGAGCGAACCAATATAAGCCTGTACCAGCGCCAACACTGACCAAGGCCAAAGCAACAGCTCGCGCCCATTCGCTCAAGCTGACATCAGTCATCGTAAAACTAATTTGCGGTAGCCCACTAGTAACCCCTAGCACCAACCCAATCACCATAAGTCCTAAACCAATCGGTAAGGGCGCAGCACCAAGTAAGCTGAGTAGCACCGCAATTACCATCAAGCCTGCGGCAATAGCAAATAGCGGAATATCAGCTGCGCCATTTAGCTCAGTCAGTGCTGATAATAGACTACTACTAGCTGCCGATAGACTCAAAGCGGCAATCGCTATCGCAACTACGGCTGCCAGCCAGCCAAAGCTGCGCCATAGGGAGCTGGCATCCGCTTCGCGGGTGAGCTTTTGCATACCTGCTAGTGGCGATTCAGTACTGCGATAAGCTAAAGCAATCTCAGCATAAACGACTGGCAATGCTACGACGACCATCGCCAGTAACCACAATAGCCAAAAGTCAATCTCGCTAATGGATGAGCTGACAAAAAAGCGAAACAGTAATAAAGGCAATAATGCTGCCATAAAATAAGAAGCATAGCGGATCATCATAATCTCAATCCAAACGATCTAAAGTTAAAAGGTAATCAATTATACAGACCACTAATACGCGGCTATAGATAGATTTTATGAAAGCTAATAGTAAGCTGTAAAAAAACCCCGAGAACGGGGCTTTTAAAACGTAACGATAACGACTGGCTAAGCATCAATTCAAAAAATTAATTCTAATGATGTTCACTAATGATTAATATTAGTGAATGGCACTAACATAATCTGACAAAATACGAATATCGCGATCTGATAGTTTTGAGGCTACCATTTGCATCATGCCCATATCGCCTTCTTTGGCCGCATCGTTATAACGTTTTTGATCATCACCTGTGACATCGTCTTCACGGCCAGCTGCGCGGAACAGCTTGAGCTGAGTGGCGATATACTGAGCATGCTGACCACCTAAACGTGGAAATGCTGCCCACGTATTACCAGCAGCATCTGGACCGTGACAGCCTGCACAGCCAATAACACCACGCGACTTGTCACCACCTAAGAAGATCTTAGTCGCCTCGGCAGTCGTAGCGGGATTACCGAAACCAACTCCCCAAGGCGCTTGTTCAGCGTAGTAGCCCGCTACATCAGCAAGCTGTTGCTGTGATAGATTAGCGACTTGTGATTGCATAATACCATTAACGCGGTAGCCTGATTTAAAATTGACTAATTGCTTATACAGATATTTCGGATTTTGACCGCCTAGATTAGGCTGAGAGGGCACTACACTTACCCCATTAACACCGTGACAGGCCGCACATTGTGCTTCGACGATTTTTTTACCAGCATTAGCGTCATATTCAGGAACGGTGATAGCAGCTTGTACGCTGAAACTTGCAACACATAAGCTGGCGGCAGCGATTAACTTTTTCATTGATATGAATCCTACTAACTCGACGTAAGTATTATTTAGAATGGTTGCGTTAATAAAAGCCAAGATACACCATATCCTAGATAAACTGTAACTAGGTACATTATAAACTACCTTACTATTCGGTAAGACAGCTAAGTATGACAAGCCTTAATTCGAAACCGTTTGCAAGTACTTACTGACATCGGGGTTTATTTGCAATTATTATAGCAAGACTTCACGCTATTTGCTTACTTAATCTTAACATCTGTAGTTTTGCTAACCATAAATTATAGCGTTTGATAACCGTAAATACTGCCTATTTACTCATGTACTTTATAAGTTCACGATAATCCTCATCGCTACAGTTATTGCACAAGCCACCAGCAGGCATCTGAATCATACCGTTTTTGACCGATTTTACTAGCGCTGGCATACCTTTAGATTCTATTAGTTGCTGCCATTTGGCACTATCGCCTTTTTTGATAGCGTTTAAAGCACCGCTATCATGACAAGCACCGCAGGAGTCACTATAAGTCGTTGCAATATCAGCAGCAGACACAGTTGTCATCATAGCAGCACTGCCTATAATAGTGATAAAGACAGGTATTAATAGGCGCTTAATTTTAGCCAATAATTGAGTCATAATGTGCATGATATCTCTCCTTAGATCCGCTATAGACTTTATTTGTAGTCTATAGCTGCTCTTTGTCAAACTTTCCAACCTAGCCTATATTGTAACAAATTATGTAAGGAAAATCCTGCAAAGCTTCATCAATAACTTTAGGAAAGCTTAAGCACTATCAGCAACTTTCTTTGAGCCTTGTTTGAATTTAGTGTTATTCTATATATGATGGCAATAGTGCTATTTTCAATAGAGATTATAGGTAATGCTATTAAATAGTGTCCACACTAATTAGTCACTTAAGCAATTAGTCACTTGATTTTAAATATTAAATATTAAATATTAATGAGCTCCTTATGAGTACCCCGTATAATGATGTTGCTGCTGAACATGCGGCTTTTAATACTAAAGCCCGTCAGCGAATTCAACAAACTGAGTTTATGACCTCAGCTCCTACTTTTCGTCTTTGCCCACCAGATGCTGGGTTTGAGGTTGCTTTTGCTGGACGCTCAAATGCTGGCAAATCATCTGCCATCAATGCGCTGACCAATCAGCGGCAGCTGGCACGCTCATCCAAGACCCCTGGGCGCACGCAAATGATTAACTTTTTTAGTATTGGTGATACCGATAGACGACTCGTGGACTTGCCAGGTTACGGCTATGCAGCAGTGCCATTAGAGATGAAAAAGGAATGGCAAGTTGAGCTTGAGGAATATCTAGTAGCGCGTTCAAGCTTAGCAGGTTTAGTGCTACTAACAGACATCCGTCATCCTATAAAGTTCTACGATGAGCAGATGCTACATTGGGCCAATGAGGGTAACCTTCCTGTCCATATTCTACTCACCAAAGCTGATAAGATGAAATATGGTGCCTCCAAGAATGCACTGCTTAATACCCGCAAGCATCTCAAAAAGCTCGGGCTAAACTGCACTATTCAACTGTTTTCAGCGCTTAGAAAAGAGGGGTTAGACGAATTGGCTGGCGTGATGGGCAATTGGTATGACTATAAGCTAGATGATGAAAAAGTATCCGCAGCAGGTTTTAATGAGCAGACTGATCTAGCGTCACTGAATGCTGAGTTAGACGCTGCTAACTTAGCTGCTGAACCTGAAAGTGATAAATAAGCTTTTATTTTAAAGCTTACAATGAGTTCATAATAGATACGAAAAAAGGGGTTATCACTAACAATGATAACCCCTTTTTATTGTTTTTATAAGTACTTACATGCAGTATTCATTTACAGTACTCATCTGCCAAGCGCTAGACAGTCAATAAGTTGGCCAAAGCTTGTGGTGTTGCGACCTGATAAGTTGGCCGCTGAGCAGCAAGCTCTGCGCTAGATGCCGTACCGTAGTCGACAGCTATGCTAGTCATGCCTATCTGATTTGCCATTTGAATGTCATAGATACTATCGCCAACATATACCGCCTCAGCGACTTGCTTATCCACTGCTAGTAAAACCTCAATCAGCATTTTTGGATCAGGCTTAGAGGCAGACTCATCAGCACAGCGTGTACTGACAAAATAATCATGGCTATTAGAAGCCGTTAGTACTCTTTCTAAACCGCGGCGTTTTTTACCAGTTGCTACTGCAAGCTGTTTACCTTGCTGTTGTAATTTTTGCAGCATGATCTCAATATCAGGGAAAAAGGGCGTACGGTAACTGTTAGCAATATAATAATCGCTATAACTTTTTTGAATAGCTAGCCTTTGCTTGACAGTCGCATTTGGATATAAAATATCGATACCTACATCTAAGCTTAACCCTATAATATCTTTGATGTGTTTGTCAGTAGTAGAGAAGCTATGCGCCTCTCCGGCACTATGCATGGCCTCAACGATCAAGCCTATTGAATCCATTAATGTGCCATCCCAGTCAAAGATGATCAGCTTTTTACTCGCTAAACAATCAGTTGCTGATTGTAGTGTTGTCATAGAGACGCCAATAGCAGGTAGTGGACGTTTGGCATGCGCTTCACTCATAAACAAACCTTATGAACGCTGAAATAAAGATAGTATCAGTAAATAAAATAATATCAGTAAATAACATAATATCAGTAAGTAGGAATAAGACTGAACATAAAGCCAAGCTATTAGCTTGGCTTTATGTTTTACCGAATAGTGACTAAGCCTATTTAGGCAGATCAGTACCTTCTGGCAGTAAGGCGACGATATCTTCAGGTAGTGGTGCGGTAATCGTCTTATAACCTGGAATATCTAAGCGCCAAGCATGCAGGCACAAGCGATGTACGCCTGACTTATCATGGACGTTATACTTGTCATCGCCTAAGATGGCATGACCAATATGCGCTAAATGCACACGGATCTGATGGGTACGTCCCGTCAACGGCTTAGCTTCTATTAGGCTAATAGACTGATTATTGTGCATAAAGCGGCTATGCACAATGATATCCGTTTGGCTCTCTTTGGTTTGCGGGTCTTGCGCATCTACTTTTACTCGGCGCTCACCACTAGCTAGCGTATAGCGCAGTAATGCCGCGTCAATACGTTGCTCATTCAGTATTGGCTGCCCTTTAGCTAGGCACAAATAATGTTTTTGAATGGTTTTATCGACGAGATGCTGTTGCAACGTCTTAAGCGCTGAGCGCTTTTTGGAGATCATCAGCAGCCCTGAGGTATCTTTATCAATACGATGCACTAGCTCCAGATATTTTTTTCCAGTGACTTCGCGCATGGCTTCAATCACTCCAAAATCTAGTCCACTACCGCCATGTACAGCTATACCTGAGGGTTTATTCAGCACCATCATACCTTCATCTTCGTAGACTACGCGTGCTAGCAAGCTTTTGGCAAACTCAGTACTGATAATAGGCTTCTCACGAGTAGCCAGTACCACAGGCGCGATACGCACTACATCCTCACGCTGCACTCTATCGTGTGGCTTACAGCGCTTATTATTGACGCGTACCTCATCGGAGCGGATCATCTTGTAGATATGAGGCTTAGGCAAGCCTTTGAGACGATTCAGCAAAAAATTATCTAGGCGCTGATCGTGTTGATGGCGTGTAACCTCTAGATAATTCACCTTTTCAAAGTTGCTGATCTCGTCGTCAGCGCTTTGTGGGCGAGTTTTACTATTGAAGATAGCAGGGGCTTCGTGAACGGGTGCGTCATTAGTCATTTTGGAGTTTGTCATTTTTAGTTAGGGATTTGCTTAAAGATTTGCTATAGTTTAGCATGTTGAATGCCAATTGAGCAGAGCTTGCAATAATAATCATCGTGAATCATTCATTGTGAATTATTGTGCTAAGAGATTGCTATTGATTTTTTAGCTGGGTAGTCTTCGCAGCTAAATAGTCTGATGCTAAGTTCATGATACCAAGTTTATGGTATCAAAACTTTATGGTATCAAAACCTCATTGATGTCTTTGCTGATTTTGTATGCTTCATCTGATTTTTAGGGCGAGGATCTTACTGATATGTAGATCATGCCTAATTAAATTTTTGTTAACTGTTTAGCAAAACCAGTATTTTGATAGCTTTTTGTACTAATGGCTTTTTTATTAGCATTATTTTTGACAACAAACGTTTTTATAGCAGTGCTTATATAACCATGCTTTGATAAATCAGGCCAATAGCCTTACTTATTGAGCAAAATTTTACTCCATTTACTCACTAAACGTATGACCACGACTTGATTTGCAGATTTTACAACTTGATTTGCAGCTTTGATGGATATGTGCAGTTGAGCAAGGAATGATAGATTAAAGTTAGGATTTTTCTACTGCCTAAATATCGGCGGCCAAACAGATAATAATAGTTAAACTCTTATTTTATAAGCTCTTACAAAGCTAGTACTTTAAGCGCTTATAACTAAGCTCTTGTAAAAGATTATCTCGTTTGCCAAGTGCGCCCCGTTGACTATTTACATAGCGAGACCTTAGCCGATAATCCTTTATTATTTTGTAATATAGAATGACCAATTAATAGAATGACTAAATTTTAGTCTCGAATCACAATAAGCTTACGACTTATAGCGGATGACAGGCTATTGATAATATAGTGAAAGATCGTGTCAGTAGATAAGTTTATCTTGAATATAATGACTTACTAATGTCAGTGACGTGACTTTGAAATATAACCTGAGAAGGTAGATGCTGACAGTCTTACACGCTGTCTAATTAATTTAAGTATCTAAATAGCTAAATACAGTGCTTCATAGTGCGGTCAAATAGCTAAAATAGGTTTAAATTATAATCATCTTTATTTTAGGATAACGCTTTGGTTTAGCAGAATAGCTGAACTCGTAGGTATCTAAACGCTTGAGCTTATAGCCGAACTTTAGAGTGAATAGTATCAGTTTTACAGACCTGTATTTGACCGAGCTTTGTTTGACTGACCTATTTAAGTTATTTATTCATTTGATCGCTTCTTATTATATTGATATTGAATATCTATTAATATTATTCTTGCTCCTGTTCTTGAACAAAAGCCTTGTCGTTGCTCTGCGTACTCATAGGAAACTATTATGAAACGCATTTTAATCAACGCTACTCAAAACGAAGAGATCCGTGTTGCCCTTTGTACGGGTAATCATCTCTATGATTTTGATCTAGAAAACCGTACTCGCGAACAAAAAAAATCCAATATCTATAAAGGCCATGTCACCCGTGTCGAGCCTTCTTTAGAGGCGGTATTCGTCGAATATGGCTCACAGCGTCAAGGCTTTTTGCCGATTCGTGAAATATCAAGCGAATATCTAAGTGGCAATCCACGCGATGAAAACATCAAAAAGCTGATCAAAGAAGGCGATGAGCTGATCGTGCAAGTCGAAAAAGAGGAGCGCGGTAATAAAGGCGCTGCCCTATCGACCTATGTGTCATTAGCGGGACGTTATTTAGTACTGATGCCGAACAACCCACGCGGTGGCGGTATCTCTCGCCAAATCTCAGGCAAGTTACGCGAAGATATGAAGCGGATGCTGAGCAATCTTGATCTGGCCAAAGGTATGAGCGTCATTATACGTACTGCGGGCATCGGCAAAACGCAAGAAGACTTACAGCATGATCTCAATCATCTGCTTAATATCTGGCAAGCTATTCAAGAGCAAAATCAAAAGTACCCTTCTCCGCGTCTAGTGCATCAAGAAGCTGGTGTGGTTACTCGTGCGGTGCGTGATTATCTGCGTGATGATATCGCTGAGATTTGGATCGATAACGAAAACGCTTACATCGAAGCGGCAGGTTTTATAGATGCTGTTATGCCAAAACAAGCAGAAAAATTACGCAAATATACCGACTATGAGCCGATGTTCTCGCGCTTTAACATCGAAAAACAAATCGAGACTGCTTATCAGCGTGAAGTTCGTCTGCCATCAGGTGGCTCTATTGTCATTGACCAGACCGAAGCCTTAGTCTCAATCGATATCAACTCAGCCAAATCGACTAAAGGCTCAGATGTTGCTGAAACTGCTTATCATACTAATCTAGAAGCGGCTGATGAGATCGCGCGCCAGCTACGTTTGCGTGATATGGGCGGTTTAATTGTCATTGATTTTATTGATATGAATGACAATAAGCATCAAAAGGAAGTCGAAAAAAGGCTGATTGATGCCACTAAATATGACCGTGCTCGCGTACAGTTCGGCGATATCTCCAAGTTCGGTCTGATGGAAATGAGTCGTCAGCGTTTGCGTCCGTCGTTAGAAGAGTCTACAGGCTATATCTGTCCGCGCTGTCATGGCAATGGTATGATTCGTGATCTGCGCTCGCTCTCATTATCAATTATGCGCCAAATTGAACAGATTGCTCTCAAAGAGCGTCAAGGTGAAGTACAAGCAGAAGTACCTACTGATATCGCCGCCTTTTTGCTAAATGAAAAGCGCGACAGCTTAGTTTATCTTGAGCAAGATAGTGGTACTCGTATTACTATCCTACCGCATGCTCATCTAGAGTCGCCGAACTTTAAATTGCACTTTAACCGTGATGGCTTTGCGCCATCAAGCTATGAGCGTATTACTGATACTGCCCAAGAGCACAGCGATTTGGGCTATGATGTTGACTGGCAGACCGCTGATTCAGCGCGTCCTGAACAGCAGCCTACGCGCCAGCCACTAAAGGCTATTGCAGATAAAAGCGCGCGCTCAAGCAATCAGCAAGATAATAATAGAAATAACAGTCAAAATACCAATACAGTGACTCATAGCAATGAGCATCGTAACAATAATAGCACTAACAATAACAAGGCTGTGGCCAATCAGGCTCAATCGAATGTCGCTAACAGTGTTCGACAAAGTAACGTTCAACAAAGCAGTACTCAACAAAACAATGCTACACAAAATCAGGCTACACAAAACAATACGCAGCCACCAGCTGTTACTGCTAAGCCGCAAGCCGTCGCTTGGTTGTCCAATCTGTTTGCTCAAGCGCCACAAGCCCAAACAGCACACAGTGTCAGTAGTACGGACGCCGCTAAAGCTATCGAAACACTAGTGAATACTGGGGCGACCAGCTTAGGCTCGTTTGGTCAGGTAGATAGCAGTGTTTTAGCTAACGCTCAAAGCTCATCTACCCAACAAAGTGATAGACAAAATCAGCAGCGTGATGAGCAAACTTCAGATAATCAAAACAATCGTCAGCAAAATAATCGCCATAACGATAATGATGACGAGAGTAATGATGACAAAAGAAGACGTAAGGCACGTAAGTCAAGATCATCAAAGCCGCGCCAAAGAAGAGAGCAGCGTGACGATAATGAGACACAAGACAATCGTAGCACTAGTAATAACGTAGACAATAACGATGCCAACACTAGTGACGCGACGAATGTCAAATCTGATGATCGCAATACACGTAGCAATGAGCCGCGTAATGACAATAGACGCCAAAATGAGCGCAGTCGCAATAGTCGTCAAGACAGCACTCAAAATGATAGCAGTAACGATGCTAGTAAAGACCCTAGCACAGCTGATGAGCAAGCACGTAGCAAGCGTAAGCCGCATAGCAAACGTAGCTCACGTGGAACGCTTGAGCGTAATGAGACCTTAACTGGCTCAAACAGTGATAGCCCTACTGATAATAATGCTAAGCAAAACGGTCAACAAGCCGCTAGCAGTAACAACCGAGCTGATGCCCGTAGCAATCAGAACCCTAATGAAGTTGTTCTACAAATCAATGAGGCGCCAGCAAAACTTAAGTCGCATGAGATCGTGCATTTATCTTTAGATGATAGTAAAGCGGCTAAAGTAGAGCAGAAAACGACTGAGTCTGAAACTGTAAAAGCTGAAAAGGTAGCTGAATTACCTAAAGACAGTGCTGCTAAAGACAATGCCGCTAAAGACAGTGCTGCTAATATCGCGACTGAGACAAGCTCTGCGAGCCAGAGCCAGTCGCAGCCTGCACCCTCGGAGCAACAGGTTGCTGATAATAGTAAAGAGACTGTCAATGAAGCTGTAGTGCCTGCAACTGATACTGATACTGTCGATACAGTTAAAGATGTCGTTAGTGAAGTTGCTAATACTGCCACCAAAGCTCAAACGACAGACAAAGATCAGGCGACAGAAACTGTGCCAGCGAATCAATCAGCACAGTCGCTGACTCCTGAAAAGCTGTTTGCTGAGCGTTACATTACTGCCGCTAAGTTCGGTCAAGCCAGCAACGATCCGCGTGTGGTTCGGGCGCAGCAAGTACAGTCGTCAGAAACGCAGCTACCTGCAACTGAGCAAACATCAGTCAAAGCACCTGCTATACGTGGTACGGTTGGTGAATTTATTCATTCAACCTTAGCCAAAGCACAGGCGCGTCTAGAAGAGGACGGTGTGATCAATTGCTTTATCGCGGCGATTGCTGAGCACAACTCACCAGCGAAGCCTGCAATGAATGCTGCGACTGCTGATAGTGACAATTCTGGCGCTAGCTTTGACTTTAGTAATTATGGCTATCAGCCTCTGAGCGCTGATTACCTAAGTCGCTTTAAGACAATGACGGCAGCAGTGAGTCAGTTTGCAGCGGATCAAGGTAAGACGTCAGTAGCGCCAAGCACTATCACTCAACGCGCTAGCAATGATCCGCGTGGTCAGCATCCAAGCTTTGTAGCACAGACCTCAGAGGTGTCACCACAAGAGAGTGCTGCAACGGATAATACTCAAAAGGACAGTGCCGATAGTATCGATGGTAGTGCCGATGACGTAGATGCGCACAACGTTGCTGCAACCGCGTTAACTAGTGCTATGCAAGCGGACGATGTCAGTGCTGAAAGCGAGCAGCTGTTAGAGGCTGATGCAAGCTTGAAAGCCAAAAGTGCCGAGCTATCAGGTGAGGGCTCTTTACACGCTGAGGGCTCTTCACTAGAATCAGAGGCATTAGCAAAAGACGACAGTCAAGGTAATAAGTCGAAAACCACTATTGCCAGCTATAAGAACATGATTGAGAATGTCGCTGAGCAGCTATTACCACAGACTGGCATGTTCAGTTTGACGACTGCAAAAGTGCCAAAGGCTCGCAGTCGTAAGCCAAAGACTGAGCATAAAAAGCCGACGCAGGCTGAAAAGGTAGAGACGGATGATACAGATACTGATAGCTAACCATTAAGAGTAGTTACTAGTAACACTAGTGTTAGTACGCAAGTAAAAGCCCCGAAACTATTTGTTTCGGGGCTTTTTTATACTTTGTAAATTCAATTGCTGTAATGCTATAAACACAATGCTATAGGATTACCGTTATAATCTTAATGCGCTGCAGATTCGTCGCCGCGCATTTTGCCAACGATAGTAAAGAGAGCGACAACGATAGCACCGATAACAAAACCGACGACACCATTTAATAAGGCATTAGTCAGTCCCTCAAAGACTCCTGTTAGATGCGCAATATCTTCTACACTGTGATATAAAAAGCCAATACCATGGACGATAATACCGCCACCGACTAAGAACATAGCGATAGTGCCTGCAATAGATAAGAACTTCATCAATTTAGGAGCCGCTGATAACATAAACTCACCTAACTTACGCTTACTATCACCAACAGCCGAATCATTGATCAAATGCAGACCCGCATCGTCAATCTTTACAATACCAGCGACTAGACCATAAATACCAACCGTCACTACAACAGACACGATAGATAATACGATAGCTTTTTGTAAAATATCGCCACCAGCTGCGGTAACTGCTCCTAAAGAGATGACTATAATCTCAGCGGATAAAATAAAATCAGTACGAATAGCTCCTTTTATTTTATCTTTCTCAAAAGCCACCAGATCGATACTTTCATCAGCATTGGCTTTTAGGCGAGCGTTCTGTTCTTCATCATGTGGCAAGAGAGTAGGCCAAAACTTGTGAATAACCTTTTCAGCACCCTCATAACTCAGATAGAGACCACCTATCATTAGTAGTGGCGTAATCAGCCAAGGTATGAAGTAACTGATCAATAATGCTGCGGGTACTAAGATCAGCTTATTGACAAAGGAGCCTTTAGCGACTGCCCAAATCACAGGCAGCTCACGATTTGGTTTGACACCAGTCACTTGCTCAGCATTCAATGCCAAGTCATCACCTACCAAAGCCGCTGTCTTTTTGGCTGCAATCTTGGTCATAACACCGACATCATCCATCAAAATACTGATGTCATCGAGCAAGAGTAATAAACTACCACCTGCCATATCTATTCCTTAACATTATTAAATTTATAGTGGTTTTATGGTTATGTATACTAATAACATAACTTACGCGCTCTACGATTAATCATAGCCTACTTGGAGATTGGCTTAGAATAAATAGTAACAATGTATTTTTTTAATGACGATTTTAAATTTTAGCTATTAATAGCGTATCTCTATAAACTACTTTATTGAATCAGCATCTATCTCTAAGTAGTTGTAACTGCTATTTCCAAGTAGTTATGACTGCTAATATGCTTTTGACTGTCATTTTGAAAAATATGTTAATATACAAAGCCTTATTATTTCAAAGCTATTTTAAAGCTTTTACTCCCTAAACGTGTATTTGCGCTCTTGTTTTTGCTTTATTAATAGACCCTTAGTACTCATTATTCAGTATTTGTCACTTAGTACTTATCAATAGAATCTATTAATGGCATTTATCACTATTTATCAGTATCTAGGCGCTTAGCCTACAGGAAAATTTTATGTCCTTATTTTTATCTGCTAAAGCTGCCACTACTCCTCGCAAGCTTACCCGTAATAGACTCGGTACTGTGATGAGTAGTTTATTGATCATTGCAGCGGTCGGCTGCTCAGATAAATCTGCTGATGCAACGACTAATAGCGCTAGCAGTATAGGGGGTGCTCAAAGCATCAAAGCTGACAGCGTAGCAAAAGCCAGTGATCCTGCGGTTGTAAAGTCATTGCAAGCCAATCTGCAAGCTTCGGGTATCGAAGAGACCATCCTTTCAGCCACCCCTACCGATATGGAAGGTATTTATTGGGTGACGGGTGAGGGTCTGCCGCCGTTTTTTGCAGATAAAGCAGGTAAGCATATTATTCAAGGTCAGATCATCGCAGTTGGTGAACCGACACCTATTGATATCAGCGCCGCTTTTATGGCAGATAGCGCTCAACAAGCGCTAGAAACCGTCGATAAAAAAGACATGATTATTTATCCGGCTGTAGGTGAAACCAAATCTGTATTATATGCCTTTACGGATGCAGACTGTGGTTACTGCCGTAAGATGCATGAAGAGATGGCTGATATCAATGCTCTGGGCATCGAAGTGCGTTATCTAGCTTGGCCACGCAGTCAAGAGAGCGTGCCTAAGATGGAGGCCATTTGGTGCAGTGAAGATCGCATGGCAGCTATGAATCAGGCCAAAATGGGCGCTGATGTGCAAGGCCCAAGCTGCGCTAATCCTGTACAGCAACAAGTAGAGCTCGGCGCAGCGCTCGGTGTACGTGGTACGCCTGCTGTCTTTACTCAAGCGGGTGAGCAAATCGGTGGTTATCTACCTGCTGCGCAATTGGCTGCGGCAGTCGGTATTAACTGATCATTATCTGTATTAGTTGATTACTACTAAGAGCCGATTACTACTAAAGTAAATAACCACGCATCTCAACGGTGGTTATTTGCTGGCAGATGCTTGGCAATATGATACGATAATGAAAAATAATTTTTGCATTCCTAAATGCTGTATACCTGAATACCACCATCCCCTTTTATTTTATACTTTAAACTTTTGAGGATACTGTGAGCAAATCCATTAAACTTGCGATACTTGGCCTAGGTACTGTCGGTACCGGCGTAATCAATCTAATCAACGATAACTTAGACGAGCTAAAGCGTCGTAGCGGTCGCGATATTATCATTAGTGAGGTTGGCACCCGCCGTCAGCGTGATGATATCGACCCAAACATCATCCAAAACCATGACTTAATGGCTATCGCCGAGAGTGATAATGTCGATATCATTATTGAAGTAATCGGCGGAACTACGCTTGCCAAAGATATTATTATGCATGCCATCAAAAACGGTAAGCATGTGGTCACCGCCAATAAAGCGCTGCTCGCTGAGCATGGTAACGAGATATTCGCTTTGGCCGAAGCCCATAATGTACATGTTGCTTATGAAGCGGCTGTCGCAGGCGGCATTCCTATTATCAAAGTCATGCGCGAGGCCTTGGCAGCCAATAAAGTCGACTGGCTAGCAGGTATCATCAATGGTACAGGCAATTTTATTATGACGGAGATGCGTGATAAAGGTCGCACGTTTGCTGACGTATTGACCGAGGCGCAAGAGCTGGGTTATGCCGAGGCTGACCCGACCTTTGATGTAGAGGGTATTGATGCCGCGCACAAGCTTGCCCTACTAGCCTCTATTGCTTTTGGTATTCCGCTACAGTTCGATAAGGTCTATTGCGAAGGGATAAGAAACATTACTTTGCAAGATGTCAGTTATGCTGAAGAATTAGGCTATCGTATCAAGCATGTTGGCTTCGCTGTACGCCGTGCGGGTACTGATGGAGACAACGCGGGTATTGAGCTGCGCGTCCATCCGACTCTGATTCCGCAAGATACGTTACTCGCCAATGTTAATGGCGTCAAAAACGCAGTGTTGGTAAACTCTCATCCTTTAGGTCAGACGCTCTATTATGGCGATGGCGCAGGCGCAGGCGCAACGGCTTCAGCAGTTATGGCTGATGTGATGGATCTAGTAAGAGTATTGAGTAGTACCAATCATGGCGATAACGGCCACCATGTGCCGCATTTATCTTTTCAGCCTGAACAATTATCAGATACGCCAGTATTACGCGCGGAGCAGATGACTACGGGTTACTATCTACGCGTTCATGCTTTTGATAATCCAGGTGTACTGGCTGATATCACCCGTATCCTAAGCGATGCTGGTATCAATATCGATGCGATACTACAAAAACCTGCTCATAAAGTTGGTCAAGTGCCTGTCATTATCTTAACCTTGCCAGTGGTTGAGAGTCAGATGAATCTAGCTATTGAAAAGATCGAAAAGTTAGAGGCTATCGCAGGTAAAGTGGTACGGATCCGTTTAGACGAGCTCGCTTAGTAGTTCTAGCTTAGTACCTTTATTTCAGTAGTTCTAATAGCCTAGTAGCTCTGATGCAATAACCTTATTACAGTAGTATTGACTAGCTAGTGCGCCTTATACTTACTCTAATTGGCAAAAAATTGTTATAACATGGCTGAGCGTAGCGTATAGCTACTCTAAAAATATTTGAATATTAAGATAAGGAAAATAATTATGTCAGCAACTATGTCAGATGACGCCATTGTAATCGTTAACGGTGCTCGTACGCCAATGGGTGGATTTCAGGGCGCACTAAAAGACGTCAGCGCTACCGAATTAGGTGCTGCGGCAATCAAAGCTGCTGTAGCCCGTGCTGGGGTCGCAATCGACGATATTGATGAAGTCATTATGGGTTGTATTTTGACCGCAGGTCTTGGTCAAGGTCCAGCTCGTCAAGCCATGCGTGCAGCTGGCCTGTCCGATGCTACAGGTGCGGTGACTATCAACAAGCTCTGTGGTTCTGGCCTTAAGGCCGTGATGCAAGCTTATGACGGTATCAAAGCTGGTAGCTTCGATATCGCTGTGGCTGGCGGCATGGAGTCGATGACCAATGCGCCTTATATTATGCCAGGTGCACGTGGCGGCTACCGTATGGGACACAAAGAAGTCAAAGACCACATGTTCCTAGATGGTCTAGAAGATGCTGAGACTGGCAAGCTAATGGGTCAATTCGCTCAAGATATGGCTAATAAAAAAGGCTATACTCGCGAGCAGATGGATGAGTTCGCTATCGAATCGCTTAATCGTGCCCTTACTGCTATCAAAGATGGTCACTTCGATAATGAGATCACCCCTGTCACTTTTGAGACTCGTAAAGGCGAGCAGACGGTCGATACTGATGAAGAGCCAGGCTTAGCCAATGCTGAACGCATCCCAACTTTGCGTCCCGCTTTTGCCAAAGACGGTACGATCACTGCGGCTAATGCCAGTTCAATCTCAGATGGTGGCGCAGCGGTTGTCGTTATGAAAGAGTCGCAAGCTAAATCTAAAGGTCTAGATTATCAAGCGCGAATTGTCGCCACAGCTTCTAACTCACGTCATCCAAGCGAGTTCACTATCGCACCGATTGGTGCTATCGAAAAAGTCTTAGCTCGCGCAGGCTGGTCTGTTAGCGATGTCGATCTTTGGGAAATTAATGAAGCTTTTGCGATGGTGACTATGGCGGCAATAGATGAAATGTCTATCGATCATGCCAAGGTCAATATAGAAGGCGGTGCGTGTGCATTAGGTCATCCAGTAGGCTGCTCTGGCGCTCGCATTCTAATCACGCTAATCAATTCATTACAGCGTACTGGTGGTAAAAAAGGCGTTGCAACGTTATGTATAGGTGGCGGCGAAGCAGTAGCTGTGGCTATTGAATTGCCATAACAGCTGCCAAAGTATTAGTTGCAGCACATAGATTTAAAAAATAATCTGAAAGTTTTGATAATGACCACCGCATTGGCTCTAGTCAATGCGGTTTTTTTGTTTGCTTCTTTTGAAGACTCGTCAAAACAACACATATCCACCGACACTGTAAAAACACGTTAACTTATACCCAAAGGATGTTATGGCATTTACAGCCTATTACACGCCTTTACGTCTAGCGCACATTTTGCTACCTCGCGCATATATCTCATCAAAAACCTGAGTGCTACTATTATTACAAGTTGAGGCAAAACATTTTTAAGACTATTTATTACTTAGATATTAATTATTTAAACAGTCATTTGCATATAACGAAAGATTTTACTTAGCGTTGTTTCTGACGCTAGTGTTTTTGAATTTTAATATTAATAATCAACATTTACTCATATAAAAGGACGACAATAATGAGCCAACTAATTCGTTTACAAGATATTCAAGCAACTCACCGTGATCTAATTGGTGACGACTATTATGATCCAACTCACAAAACGGCTTATGGCGTTAATGAAGAAAAAATCGGTAAAATCGATGGTGCTCTAGTAGAAGATACTACAGGTCGTATTCGTTACCTAATCGTAGATGCAGGCGGTTGGTTCAGCTCAAAAGAAGTATTAGTACCAGCAGGGTTAGCTCGTATCGTTGGTGATGATGTGTTCTTTGACAGCTTGACCAAGTCTCAAGTAGAAGCTATGGAGCAGTATGACCATGACTATCAGTACAGCTATAAAGAGCAATATGAGAATGATCGTAAAGCGTTTGTAGCAGATACTATTCCAACCGAAGAGCGTATGGAATTTACTGATACTAACTATGATGCGCCAAATACCTTAGAGCTTTTAGAAGAGCGTTTGACCGTAAATAAAGATCGTATTGTAGCGGGTCTTGTTAAAGTCGGTAAGCATGTCGTAACTGAAGAGCGCAATGTAGAAGTTGAGCTAGAAGAAGAGCATGCGCATATCGAACGTACTAATGTAGACCGCATGACTGACAAGCGTATTGGCGATGTAGATGGTACTGGTACGGTTGAAGTTCAACTAGAAGCAGAACGTGCTCGCGTTGGTAAAGAGACTTATGTCACTGAAGAAGTTAATGTCGGTAAAACCACTGAGCGTCATACTGAGACCATCGTTGATACTATCCAACGTGAAGAGCTAGATATTGATCGTGATGGTAACGTAGTAGATGCTAATGGTGCCTTGTACGAAGGTGACAACATCACTGCAGAAGACGTACGCCGCGCTCGTGGTATGTAATAAGCTAATTGTTGACTCATTATTGGTTAACAAATAATAGCCGCTACTCTTTATTACTTATAAGATTATTGATAAGTAACTTAGTTTTAAGTAATTTAGTTTAGTGAATTAAGGCCAGAGTCCGTCTCTGGTCTTTTTTTATGGCAGCATATTTTATAACTTACTAAAATATACTTTGATACTAATGATAACTGAGCTTATAAGGTATACATTATTATCAATGAGCTTTATTGCATTTAATATCGTTAACAGATTACTAGCTGATTTACTTTTATATAGTTGCCTATTACCTGTTTTCAAACTAAAGGACTTATACTATGAATAATGATAATAACAGTAATAACTTAACTGAAAACCCTACCTTATCTCCTACTGCTACTGCTACTGCTACTGCTACTGATAACACGAGAGTTGTTAATGAAAGCAATGACAATACGCTTGCTGCCGCAGATAGTACTGTTGATAAAGAAGTAGCGGCTATTCGAGGTGGAGGTGGTTATCTAGAGCTATTAGAAGAGCGCCCAGTAATCAACAAAGAGCGCCTAGATACTGGTCGCGTCACCGTGACTAAGCATCAACGCACTAAAATGATCGAAGTGCCAATCGAGTTGGTCGAAGAATATATCACTGTCCAAACCGAATACCACGATGCCGAAAGCCGTGATCTATTGTCAGGTAATTATGATGATAAAGATATCTTACGTCATGTTGAGCCCTCTTTGGATAGTAAAGCGGTGATTACTGTTAATGATAAACAAGTGGCTATAGGCGATGCACCTATTGAGATCGTAATATCCAGACAAGTTGCGACTATTACCAAGCAGACTTATGCTATCCAAGAAGTTGCGATAAATAAAAGCGTACATACTCATGTCGATAACATAGAAGTCGAGCTTAAGCATGAGGAGCTGGATGTACAAGAGGAAGGGTTCTTAGATCATGGTAATAGGCCTATCGTTAAGTAATAACCCTAAACTTAGAGGTAATGATAGAAACTCATTAAACGTATAATCATAAAACTGACAGACATAAATTTTACAAAGCAAAAAAGCAACGTTATCGTTGCTTTTTTGCTTTGTAAAGGTTCAATTAATAGAGATTTAACTAACTGGCTTTATTACACTCATAAGTATCAACATTAGATTCATCAGCGCCTGCGGTACGTATGACACCCGTTGCACGCTCAGTATGCGCCGTACGCCACTGCACAAAACCTTGACCGCCATCTAGTGCCGTACTACCTTCAAATACTTCAGGGTTAGCGCCTTCATTGGTCTTGTTCAGACTCACTGTACCTTTATCGGTCACTAGCACCACACTATTTTCGTCATCTTTATAAGTCGCTTCAACTTTTAGTTCAGGTGAGCATAGATAGATCATTTGCGTCACATCAGCATTGACGTTAGCAATGGTATCATCGGTGACTTCATTCAGTGTAGCATCGTCGGTTGCCACTACTATATCATTTGGCTCGGCTGGATCTGCTGACATTGGCACGGCTTGTTCAGCTGCGATATCCTCTTCTAAGCTTGGCTCTACTTCAGCTTGCTGCTGACAAGCACTAAGCCCAATGACGCCAGCTAGTAAAGTTGCTGCAATAACGGACGAGCGAAACTGTTGTAATGATCTTAAACTCATACCCTACTCCTAAATTAAGATGCTAAATGCCTATATATCAAATAACTACATGTCAAATAACAGTATGCCAGACTCTGATATGCAAAATACTATAGCGCGTCCGCTTATCAACGCCTATGTTGAATTTGTAAGCGATAACTACTAATAACTACCCGTTATTAAATTTTGCCATGACATTGCTTATACTTGAGGTTTGAGCCACAAGGACAAGCCGCATTACGACTTACATTCATATTAGCATATGGATTAGGCTCGGCTTGCGCGCCCTCATCAATCGCTGCACCTGCACCAGCCGCTGCTACGCCACCACTCAAGTTGACTCGCATTTGACCATTAGTACGAGCATTGCTACGCGCACTTTGATTAGACTGACCCTGATTGGCATTAGCAGGCTGCTGGCCATCATTCTCGATACCACTAGCATCATTATGCTCAAACTGCATCTGCATGCGCTCGCGATCAGCCCGTTTTTGCTCTTCTAGTGCTTCCATCTCTTCTTTACTTGGGATATGTACTCGCGATAAATCCTGTACCGTCTCAGACTTAATAGCGCCAAGCATCATCTGAAACAGCTCAAACGACTCACGCTTGTACTCTTGCTCAGGGTTTTTCTGCGCATAGCCACGCAAGTGAATCCCTTTACGCAGCTGATCCATCTGCGTAAGATGCTCTTTCCAATGCTTATCGAGACTTTGAAGCATAAAGTGACGCTCAAGCTGAGCAGCGTTTTTCTCTCCCATCTGCTCGCGGCGGCTATGATAATGCTCCAGCGCGGTATCAACGATTTTTGCTCGTAGCGCCTCTTCATCAAGACGACGATCTTCATCTAGCCAGTCATTGATCGGCATATAGAGCTTGAACTCGTCTTCCAGCTCATCTTCTAAACCATCAACATTCCACTGATCATCAATAGAGCCTGGTGGAATAAACTGATTGATCATGGCGTTATAGACCTCGAAGTTCATCACCTCAATGGCTTCTAATAAATCAGTCTCATCGAGTAGATCATCACGCTGACCGTAGATGACTTTACGCTGCTCATTGGCGACGTCATCATATTTTAGTAGGTTTTTACGCGCATCAAAGTCGCGGCTTTCAACTTTACCTTGTGCGTTCTCAATAGATTTGGATACCATCTTATGCTCGATGGCCTCGTCTTCTTTGAGACCCATCGCTCGCATCATATTGACCACGCGATCCCCTGCGAAAATACGCATAAGATCATCTTCTAATGATAAGAAAAAGCGCGACATCCCAGGATCGCCCTGACGACCTGCACGACCTCGTAGCTGGTTATCGATACGGCGCGATTCGTGACGCTCAGAGCCAACGATATGTAAGCCACCTGCGGCAACGACTTCATCATGTTTGATTTGCCATGCTGCTTTGTGGCGTTGCATCTCTTCAGGACTGACAGAATCGATGTCTTCGATAAATGACTGCCAGTTACCACCCAAGATAATATCCGTACCACGACCTGCCATGTTAGTAGCGATAGTCACTGATTTTGGACTACCTGCCTGCGCAATAATCTCTGCCTCACGCTCATGCTGCTTGGCATTTAGGACATTATGTTTAACGCTTTCTTGATCCAGTAAGTACGATAACTCCTCACTGGCCTCAATAGTCGCTGTACCGACGAGCACAGGTGCGCCTTTGGCCTGAATCTCTTTGATCTCGCGGATGATGCCCTTGTATTTGCCAAGCTTAGTTAAAAAGATCTGATCGTCCATATCCACCCGCGCAATAGGCTTGTGCGTTGGAATAACGATAACATCTAAGTCATAAGTCGACTTGAACTCAGCCGCTTCGGTATCAGCTGTGCCTGTCATCCCTGATAGCTTTTCATATAGACGGAAAAAGTTCTGAAAAGTCGTTGTCGCAAGCGTTTGGTTCTCCGCTTGGATATCACAACCTTCTTTGGCTTCGACCGCTTGGTGTAAGCCCTCTGACCAGCGACGACCTGGCATCGTACGGCCTGTGTTTTCATCAACGATAACCACTTCGCCTTCATCAACAATGTAATGAACGTTTTTGACAAAGACATGATGCGCGCGGATAGCGGCTTGTACGTGAGCCAATAGTGGTAGACGACTTGGGCTATATAAACTCTCTTCAGGACCTAATTCGCCAACTTCAATCAAAAAGCTTTCGATCTTTTCATAGCCCTTTTCACTGATCTCAATCTGACGGTTTTTCTCATCGATCCAAAAGTCTTCTTCTTCGTTATTCTTATTAGCCTCTTCATCTCTTGAACGTATCAGCACTGGAATAATAGTATTAATCAGCGCATACATCCGAGATGAGTCTTCCGCTTGACCTGAGATGATAAGCGGTGTCCGTGCCTCATCGATCAAGATAGAGTCAATCTCATCAATAATACAAAAGTTCAGCGGGCGTTGCTTTTTCTCTTGTAAACTAAACACCATATTATCGCGTAGATAATCAAAACCATATTCGTTGTTAGTACCGTAAGTGATGTCCGCTTGATAAGCTTCAACCTTCTCTTGTGGCGGCTGCTGCGAGTAGATAACGCCCACCTTTAATCCCAAGAAGTTAAATAAAGGACGGTTCAAATCCGCATCACGAGCTGCGAGATAGTCATTCACTGTGACCACATGCACGCCTTTAGCGCTAACAGCATTCAGATAAATGGCTAGGGTCGCCATCAAGGTTTTACCCTCACCCGTCTTCATCTCAGCGATTTTGCCTTCGTGCAAGGTAATACCACCGATCAGCTGCACGTCGTAGTGACGCATACCTGTGATGCGTAAGGACGCTTCACGACACACGGCAAAAGCTTCGGGTAATAGCGCATCTAGACTCTCGCCCTTTTGAAAGCGCTCTTTGAACTCTACAGTTTTTTGTTGCAGCTGCTCATCACTCAAGGCTTGAATGCTGGGCTCATGGGCATTGATCTTAGTGACAACACGGCGCATACGTTTGAGTTCACGATCATTTTTGGTACCTACCACACTGCCTACAATCTTCGATAACATAATTTTAACCTATAAAATTTTTGATAATTTGCAATAATTAATGTGCTTTAGAGCCCCGCTTTTTTTATATCTGTCATATGCGACTGTTATTAGGGGCTGTTGTAAAAACAACTGAGTATCAACTTAAAGATGTCGACATTATATATGGTTATGATGCCGATGAATACAAGAGCCGTAGACAGATATTTGCTGCGGTATAAATGCCCTAAGGCATGTTAAAATAGCAATCATCAAGCAACACCAATATATCAAATAAGAGATCTTGCATGCCCGTAAAACCAGCCACCCAAAATCAGCACTCATCCAATAGCCCCACCTCTAAAGTACTCACAATCGGTGATGCAGTCTACGATTTGGACGATCATACGCCAATGATGGTGCAGTATTTGACGATGAAAGTGAACTATCCACAGGCACTGCTGCTGTATCGGATGGGCGATTTTTATGAGCTGTTTTTTGACGATGCCAAACGCGCCGCGCAGATATTAGATATCACTTTGACCCGTCGTGGTACCGATAAAGCAGGCAATACTATCGCGATGGCAGGTGTGCCGTTTCATGCCGCCGACAGCTATATGGCAAGACTTATTGCTGCTGGGCAGACCGTAGTCGTCTGCGAGCAAATCGATGAGTCCACCACTAGTCAACTCCCTACTATGGGCGCAAAAAGTAAAAAAGATACTGCCGATAATATTAACACCTCATCCAAAGGCGGCAAGGCCAAAGCGGCTACGATTATGCGCCGCGAAGTGGTCAAAACCCTGACCGCAGGGACTATCACTGATGATGCCCTTATTAGCGAAGGATCCACCCCGACAGTCGTCGCTATCGACATAGCAGCTATGACAAAAGGTGTCAGCAAAGATGCTAATAAAAATGCTAGTAAAGAACAACCGTTACAAGCGGCTATCAGTCAGCTCGATTTGGCAGCTGGTACGCTGACCACTCAGGAGTTAAGCGCTACTAGTAGTGATGAGTTGCAAATACAAATGCTGACGGTATTGGCGCGCTTTGCCCCTAGTGAGTGCATCGTAAGCGAAGCACTCAATGATACTATTGGTGAGGACTGGCTGCTATGGTTACGTAGCACGCTTGATTGTCCGATAATCGAAGTAGCCGCCAATGACTTCCATAAAGATCACGCACCCAATACCTTGTGCCAGCAGTTCGATGTCCAGCGCCTCGATGGCTTAGGTATATTGGATATGCCTTTATCGCAGACCAGCTGCGCGGCGCTCATTCATTATGCGCGTCAAACCCAGCAGCGCCATGTGCCTCAAGTGAATCAGTTGATCGTTGAGCACGATGATGACTATTTGATCATCGATGCCAATAGCCAACAAAACCTTGAACTGTTCGCGCCTGTCAGTAGCAATGGCACTTCGCTAATCTCAGTCGTCAATCATTGCAAGACCCCGATGGGCAGACGCTTACTAGTACAACAGATGAAGCGACCTTTGCGCCAACACAGTCTTATTGATCAGCGCTTAGATGCTATCGGTATTCTACTAAATAATGAGCGTCAATCAAACGATCATCAACCGAACACCTCGGTCACTGAACTACGTCAAACCCTAAATGCTATTAGCGATGTCGAGCGTATCAGTAGCCGTATTGGGCTGATGAGTGCTCGTCCGCGCGACTTACGTAAGCTTTGCGATAGCATTGCCAGCAGTGCACAATTGGGTGAGCAGCTGAATACGCTATTTATGGGTACTAGCAAAGGCTCTGAGCAGAAAAGCTCTGAGCAAAAAGGCTTATTGCCATTGTTGATGCAGTATTTACCGGCCCAAATGCCTGCTATTAAGGAAATAGCCGAGCTGATTGGGCGCTCTATCGTCATCGAGCCGCCTGCGCATATCCGTGATGGCGGCATGATAGCCTCAGGATTTGATGCAGAGTTTGATCGCCTCAGCCACTTGCATGATAATATCCAAGCGACTCTTGATGAGATGTTAGAGCGCGAACGGCAAGCGCATCAACTGTCCAGTCTAAAAGTTGGCTTTAATAAAGTTAGCGGCTTTTATTTTGAGCTGCCAAAGATGCAGGCACAAAACGCCCCTGAGCACTTTATTCGTCGGCAAACTCTTAAGAGTAGCGAGCGCTTTATTACTGATGAATTAAAGACAGTCGAGACCGAATATCTCAGTGCGCAAACCCTAGCGCTAGCTCGCGAAAAACAGCTTTATCAGCAGCTATTGATTACTTTAAGCGGCCAGTTAGGTCAGCTGCAACAGCTAAGCGCTGCCATCGCCCAAATCGATGTGCTCAGCAACTGGGCACAATTGGCTATCACTTATAACTGGCAGCGACCTATAATGGGCAATGAGATAGCGAGTGACGACTTAGTAAATAGCAAAAACGCAGATAGACCAAACTTAAACAACGCAGGCTCAGATAACTTAAACTCAAATAACGAGCGTCAGCAAACTCAGCTTAACTTTGATGAGCCG
The DNA here is from genome assembly GCF_030718935.1 of Psychrobacter sp. M13. NCBI lineage: Bacteria > Pseudomonadati > Pseudomonadota > Gammaproteobacteria > Moraxellales > Moraxellaceae > Psychrobacter > Psychrobacter sp. M13. The sequence goes on along the minus strand of NZ_CP132194.1, from coordinate 370,187 downwards.
TCATTAGCAAATAACCAAGCTCCTAATAGCATTAGTAGAAGCAGTCAAAATAGCCCAACCAGTATCGATATCAAAGCGGGTCGCCATCTAGTCGTAGAAGCCGCACTGAACCCTAGCTTCGTTACTAGCAAAGCCAATAAAAACAGTACCGCTAAGCAAATTCGCACCTTTGTCGCTAATGATTGCCAGCTTGGCACTGGTGCAAGTAACCTTGATAATCATAGTTTTGATAACAACAGCCTTAATAACAACAGTCTTGATAAAAACAGACATCCTGAGCGGCTGCTGCTGATTACAGGCCCGAATATGGGCGGTAAATCGACTTATATGCGCCAGACTGCGCTGATAGTGCTACTCGCCCATTGCGGCAGCTACGTGCCAGCGGCGAGTGCCCGTATCGGTGATATCGACCGTATCTTTACTCGTATTGGCTCAGCTGATGATTTAGCAGGTGGCAAATCGACCTTTATGGTGGAGATGATAGAGACCGCTAATATTCTCAATCAGGCGACCAATAAATCATTAGTGCTGATGGATGAAGTCGGACGCGGTACGGCAACGACCGACGGGCTAGCCATTGCTCATGCTTGTGTCAATAAGCTATTAGAGATTGGCTGCCTAACGTTGTTTGCTACCCATTATTTTGAGCTGACCCAATTGGCTGATAGGGGCTTTTATAGTTGTGACAATACTGATGGCAATAACAATATCAGCCCTTATAAAAACAGTAATAAGCCTACAGGCATACGCAACGTCCATGTAGCAGCAAGCGACGTCGACGGACAGTTATTGCTGCTACATCAAATTCGTGAAGGTGCTGCCAGCTCTAGCTTTGGGCTGCATGTCGCTAAGATGGCAGGCATCCCGCATGAAGTATTAGAAGATGCTAAACGCTATCTGGTGGATAATCTAAACATCGATAACGTAGCGATTACCAATGTTGCGGCTAACAATGCTACTGCAACTCAGGCGCTAGATGACACTATTAATCGTAAAAGCGACTTAGCTAATTCAGTAAATGACGAACGCCAGCTCAACTATCCTAATAGCAATCAAAGTCATGCGGATACTATTGCTGAGCAAGCAACGAGCACAGCTGAAAAAACTAAACAGAATCAATTACTTGATCTACAGCAGGCTCTTGATGACATCCATCCTGATAGTTTAACGCCCAAACAGGCCCATGATATGCTTTATATGCTAAAACAACTGATTAGCTCATAAAGGCAATTGTTTAAATGGCGCAAAAGCGCTAAAATACGCTTTATTTTATGTCACTTATTTAGTCTGATGCTTTAAGCCATCAGCCGACCCAATAACAGGTAGCTATCACTATGACCTTTGTCGTTGCAGATAATTGTATTCTTTGTAAGCACACTGACTGTGTGGAAGTTTGTCCTGTGGATTGCTTTTATGAAGGCCCAAACTTCTTAGTCATCGATCCTGACGAGTGTATCGACTGCGCCCTATGCGAGCCTGAATGTCCCGCAAATGCTATCTTCTCAGAAGATGAAGTACCAAAGGGTCAAGAGATCTTCATTGAGCTAAACGCTGAGCTGGCGCAAACATGGCCGAACATCACTGAGCTAAAACCGCCTATGCCAGATGCCGAAAAGTGGGATGGTGTCGAAGGCAAAATTCAGTATTTAGAGAAGTAATGGCTTAAGTCATCGTTATTATTTTTGTTGTGAATAGGCTATCGCTTTTGCTATGGCCTTTTTTCATGCCAATCAATTGGCAACCCTTATGCGTTGTTATAGATTTATTTTATTGAAAATACTTATCTTTTGTAGGGTGCTTTTTAAGCACCGTTTCATAAGGAATAAAGGATTTAGATACATATTTATAGTTATCCATTTTCATTACCCTCATGATTTTTTTCACACATCGTTGGTACGTGGAACGCACCCTACGCGACTTTTCTGGACTATATCTTCACCTACAAACTCTCAATAGACCGATAATAATATCTATCTAGCCTTGGCAGATCATCAGTATGCACGGGTTGATCTTCGTTAAAGAACTTTACTTGAGATAACTTTTGGCTATCAGGACAAGCAAAATTACAGAGCATAATATTCTGCAAATTATTGCTGTCATTTCTGGTAATGATGTAGGCTGAGTCGCCAAATACTTCATGCCAATTTTTTAGTATCGTTTGGGTATAGCCATGATCTTTGAGCGTCTTACCGATCATATTGGCCATGATGTATTTACTATTTTGTTGAAACTGTCTGAGCGCTTGTAGGGTGTATAAGTTACCTGCCACATAGCGCCCTTGAAAAGCATCAATCAGCATAAAGTCATAACGAGCTTGCGCGTTGCGAGTCAAATAACCACGCGCATCATCCCCTATAAATTCAATATTTGATGCTATCGGAGCTTTTAGAAAGTGTGCTTCGATAATATCAGGTAAGTCTTTATCGATATCGACTACAGTGAGTGCCATTTTAGGATTATGATGCGCCACCTCACTCGGCGTACCCATCCCTGCCCCACCTAAAAATATCAAAGACTGTGGCGCTGTTTGCTCGATAGCAGCCACGGTAATCTTGCCATACCAATGACAGTTTTGCTTGGTGAGGTATATCCAGCAGCTACTGGTAGACTGCCCAGGCTTATCCGTGATGGTGACCGCCAGCTTATCCTCATAGATGATCTGCTTAATGAACCAAGCACCCGTCGCGGTCTGATAGCCTGTATCGACTTTACTTAAGAAGATAAAGCCACCCGTTATGATAATAGCGGATACCGCGAGTAGATAGTTTTGCTTCGGTGTTAGCTGACTAGCATAATCATCTGGGTAAAGCTGCACTGCCAGCTTAGTACATAGATAGGCACTACTCGACAAAGCAACGATAAATAAGGCTAAGCTACTCATCAGACCTATATAAGGTAATAATAAAATCGGCGTGAGTGTCGAGCCGAGCACACTGCCTACTGTGGTGATTGCCACCATTGTTCCAGCGTTCTTGCCTGCGTCAACGCCAGTGCTATTTGGATATTTCAAGGTCAAAAATTGCGTAATCAGCGGAATAGCGGTCGATCCAAACGCTAACCCTACTCCAAATAATAAGCCCACACCCATAGCGGCAATGATAGGACTGCTAGTACTCATAGTCATAGCGGCGAGTAGTGGCAGTTGGATAACGCAGGCGATAGCATGAGAGATGGCGGACAGTGACAGTACATGCCCTGCCTTGAGTAGTGCTTGCCGTGGGGTGGTAATACCATTGGACAGCCGCCCGCCATACCAGTAACCAACGGCTATGGCAATTAGCACCATAGCGAGAATAACGCCAGTAATAGCAATGGAGGAGCCTATATAAGTGGCAGATATGCGAATGGCATAGATCTCGATACCGAGACCTGCAAAGCCCTCAAGTAGCGCGATAGCGAGACATATTCCTAAGACTTTTCGTTGCATAATCCATCCATCGCTATGACTATTTATAATAGAGCGAGTTTACACTATTAAGAAGTAGCTTTTGCGTAGAGAGGCAAATTTTATAGCGTTAGAAAGATGAGTTAAGCATGACCGTAGACTGTACTTTAAACCATTATCTTTTTGGCTAAGGGATAACATAAGACGATGAGTATGCCCCAAACTATCCAACCATATTGTAAAATACTCTCAGAGGGTATTATTCCAATTAAGTTTACAAACAAAGCCATTAAAAAGAAAATAAGCGTACTGATCAGTACTGCACCAATAATATATTTCATAGTCATACCTCATTATTAAGCTAAAAATACAATAGCTAATGAGCAGCTATTCTGCAACAGTACGACATTCAGCAGGAATAATATTCTGATCATCAGCTTGAGCGCTACATCTCCAACTCACAGGTGCAGTGACGGCTACTCCTACTACTAATGCAGGCGTTGGCGTCAAAGTTATCTGTGCACCACCTGAAGCCGCTGTCCCTTTTACCGTAATGACACCTGCTTCACTAATAGCGACAGGGCCACAGTTTTTAGTGACTGCATTGGTAGTAAAGCCTGAGGCAAACTCAGTACCTATGCTCGCGTTTGTCATGACCACATTCTTTGCGGCTCCTACTAGTGATAAGCATTCAGAAGTCCGCGCGCGCTGCGTATAGTCTTGATAAGCAGGAAGCGCAATCGCCATTAAGATACTTACGATAGCTATCGCGATCATCAGCTCAATTAGCGTAAAGCCTGACTGCGAATTCTTATAAGAGTGCCAAACTTTTGATTTCATATTGAATAATGAAATCAAAAGTAGAAACCTATGATGCATATCTCGTGCCTTAGTGTTTTTAGCAAAATATCCAAATATACCTTTCAAACCAGATGACATAGAGTGTTGCACTTTGTATTGAACTAGCCAAAAGTCTGGACTAAGCGCTCTAAATCGAAACATCTTACAGACAGCTATCATTTAAATCAAAACTTAAACCCTTATCTCTAAATTTTAAATTCATATAATTTAGCGGTATTGTTGCCTCTTGCTCATTATAAATACTAGCTTTATAAAACATAATCAAATTCTTATTACTAGGATAACGATAATAAATATTTTCTAGCGATTCTAATTGATGGTTTTGGAGTACATAACAGTCGCCCAAAAACAATATATCGTTATTTAAATCGACCGCATCTAATATCAGCAATTGAGGTTTGATAGAGGTGACTTGTTCAGAGAATAAGCTCTCTTGAGCGTATAGATTTCTTTTATCGACCAGTTTTACATAATCAGTGACTAGCAAGACTACTACGATAGTCATTGATGATAAGCCAAATATGACCAGCTTATTTATTTTTATAGTGCTCTTTTTATTGAGACTATTATTAGAAAGTTTATGGTTATAAAAACTATTTTTATTAAGATTATTGTTACCAAGACTACTATTATCAATATTATAGGTAATGACCCCAATATATATGCCAATAGGCACTAAAAAGTAAGCATAAGCAAAAGGATACTCAAGCAGGCAATGAGCTGTAAAGGCAATGACCATTGAGAGGTAGATAAGATCATTAGTGGTTGTTATTTTTATATAAGACCTTATGAACCAAATAACGATAGAGCCAATAATCAATAGCCCTATCGGTATGCCCACCCACAGCATAATGTCCAAAAACATATTATGAGAATATTCAAGCCATACATTAATTGGATATGTGGTACTGATTTTAGTTTGCGCAACAGAGGTCTGATTCCAGCCATAACCGAACCACGGTTTATCTGCTATGGCGATGATGGTCTGCTTCCATATATACAGACGCGAAGAGTCACCGCCAGCTCTATCAAGCATCGTTATGCTATTACCACGAATAAGCAAAGTGAAGTAAGGCACGACTATCACTAAAGCAAAGAATACTAAGGCGTTTTTTAGCATAGTGCTAAATAAGTTTAACTGGCGTTTACCATAGAATAGGATAAGCAATAAAATAACGACAACCCAACTGGTTCTGGACTGAGTCAGGACGATCCCAAACATAATAAATGCATTGATACTGAGATAGAGCGGCGCTTTTATATGCTGATTACGATAGCGCCATAGGTTTGAGAACAGTCCAATAAATAATAAAGTCGCGAGATTATTAGGTTGACCGATATTGGCAGAGGGGCGCAAAGCGCTGCTATCTAGTATCAATACAGACTCTACAATACCCGTCCATTGGATCAGCTGTAGTACGACGCAGGCTACCGCTATCGAAGAGAAAAAGGTAGAGAGTTTATCAATAGCATTTGCTGTTTTGTGCAGGCTAGTACCAGCGACGATACTTAAAAAGAACACTAGTAGATATAGAGTAGCGAGGACTAACTCTTGTCGGAAATAGAGCAAGCCAGTTAAATATTGAACGATAGGAATGGATAAGATAAATAAGAAAGCGTAACTATAAGCTTTATTAATTTGAATGTCTTTGGTAATGGCTTGCGAGCTAAGCAAAACGATAAGCGCGAGGATAGCGCAAAGGTCTTGGAAGGCACTGACCCATGGCTGCATAAAAATAGGGCTAAGATAACTTAGCCCTAATAGTATATAAAAAGTAGAAAGTAACATTATAGAAGTCTAGCCACCTGCCGTTACGTTACGGCACTCAGATGGTACAAACTTTTGATTAGTATCAGCAGTAGTACTACATACCCATTCAACACCACCACCACCAAACTCAGGAGTTAAAGTCAATGGTACTTCTTTAGCAGCTTCCGTAGTAGTCACTGTAATTACACCGTTTACACAACCTGATGATGCAACGTTTTTAGTTGCTGCTGAGCTACTAGCAGTGATAGTAGATACTCCTGTACAAGCAGCACCTTCCTCCCCGTCAGCAATAATCTTATTGTTACTAATAATATTCTCTGATACGGTTGCTTTCATAGATGACGCAGTCGTTAGTGCTTCTGAGACACGAGCACGAGTCGTATAGTCAGTGTACGCAGGGATAGCAATCGCCGCCAAGATACCGATAATAGCGATAACGATCATTAGTTCGATTAGGGTAAAACCTTTTTGAGCATTCATAATAATATCCTTTAAGATAAGGTGACGGCTATTTATTAAGCCTGCCAACTATAAATATAATGTGTGTTGAATAATATCAACGCTAGTAGAGGGTGATGATCAAACCTACTAACGGTTTTATTATTCCTCTTATTATAATTGTTGCAGGTAGCGTGCCAACTTTTTAGAACAATACCCCTTTGATACTTTTATTCTCGCCTTCTATCAGTAAAACTATAAATATCACTATCTAAATCATCATTCAAATGTATTTAAACAAAGAATATAGCTGCTTTGTGAGTAAATTTTGGCTTAAAAGCCTTCAAACTACCAATCACTCAGCAAATATTGTCACATACAGCTCAATTGTTAGCTTTACGTTACAAAAATTGTCACCCTATAGTAGTATTCAATTATATGAATGTAAGGCTGACAATTTTTGTCACCTTTATTGAGTTTTGGTAGATATTAGCTTTATTTATTCCATTCATCATTCGAGCCGCATTTTTTATCAGTACCACTGCCTCTACACTTTTCACCATCGCCATCTAGAGTTATAGTCCCATCAGTTGCCATTCTTTGATCTGTGACAGGAGTCGCCGTAATTGTCCAATCTTTACTGGTCAACTCAGTACCATCGTTCGGCGTGATCGTTACTGTATATAAAGCGGTACCTGATACTGGAAAGCGGCTACTGCCTGCGTTATCGGGCACAGATATGAATACGGCTGTCAATGGTATATTATCGTAGCGCTTATAATTTATTTTATTGGCTTCTATGCGACTGGCGATCTGTTGCATCTCGCTCATCATCTCAGCACGATTGACTCGCTCTATATAGCCATTATAAGCGGGATAAGCAATAGTCGCTAAAACACCTATAATAGCGACCACGATCATCAACTCTATAAGCGTAAAGCCTGTTTGCTGACTGCTGTCAGATCTTTTATTTATTGTGGTCGACCAGGATATTACCATGTCGTCACTCCTGTACCGCAATCGGCAGCAGTTATAGCAAGGCTTGATGTAGTAGCGCAGCGCAGACCTTGACTATTGATCATAAAACTCTTAGCGCCTGTCAGATCAATGGGTGTAGCTATCATCACCCAATCATTAGCGCTGGTGCTACCTTCGTGCAAAGTACTAAAGGTACTTGTTCCAACGATATGCCCGACTTTTATGGTATAGCGACTATTGCCTGTAGCAAACCCAAGCTCTCCTGTGCTATCTGCAATCGTATCCGCTTGAGGCTTATAGCCTTTATAAGTCAAAGCTTTGGCTCGCCACTGCTCAAGCTCATTAGTAAGGGCTAACATCTTACGCTGTGCATTAGCTTCAGCATTACGAATGATATAAGCCCGATAGCTCGGTATAGCGATAGCCGCTAGAATGCCAATAATAGCCACCACAATCATCAGCTCTATTAGAGTAAAGCCGGATTGCTTTGTAGCTTTATCGTTCATCAGTATAGTCATATCAATGCTCAATCCAACTCAGTGGGTTGATACGTTTGTCAGTATTGACACCAGCTAAAGGATCACAATCGGGACCCGTACATACCGCTGGGTCAGGATCACAGTCGCCATTTGGACAGATAACTTTGGGCTTACAAGCATCTCCTTCACAACGATTGACCAAACTACTAAAGATACTAGTATCATTGAACTGAGTGACAATATTATCGACAATTCCTGACCCTGCATTAAAGGTAGAGCGAGCAGTCACTACCCCATTACCATTGCCATCTAGGCAAGTACCATAAGGCAGACAAGTACGTTCTCGTTGAGTCGCACCTATGACACCAGCGCTACAAGCTTGAACGGCTTGGCCCTTATCAGGATTATATGAAGAGGAGACTAATATCCCAGCTAGTGCATCAGGCTCATTGAACATTTTCATCTTATAAGAGCCCGTAGTCTGCGTTGGCTCATTTAACCAAGTATCAAACGGCATATACCAGCCTTGTATCGCACCACTTTGCATATTTTCTTTGATACCATCTCTAGCGGCTGCTCCACCAGGTATCGCTGCTGCACCAATATCAGCAGCAGTAAAGGTCAGTTTTTGTAACTTATTACTATCATTAGATGCTATCCCAACTCCGTTTACAGATACAGGTGTGCGTAAACTTATCGTCGGTGCTGTCCCTGTTCCATAAAAGAACAAGTCGCTACGAGCCACGTCCTTATCGATGATACTGTATAGCGCGTTAGGAACACTCCTTGTGGCCGTTACTGGATTGCTCCGATCGCCTGTCCCTACGGTCACCATAGCTTGTACACCACTAGCAGTAACTGGCTGATTAGCAGCATTCGTGTAGCCGAACTTGCCATTATAAAAGGTAATCAGTGGACGCTCATAAATACGCGGTGGTGCATCGCCAGTACCCACTTGATCACTGACGTCTAGCACTTTAACGACTCGATCTACTTTAAAGTTATTAGTATCTGCATTGTTATTGATATCAGCGCGCCAGACTTGGCCGCCTAGATCGGCAAAATAAATATGATCGGTTAGACCATCATAATTGCGGTCTAAGGTTCTAATTTGAGTAACTACGCTATGCTTAAGATCAGTTGCTTTTGAATACTGTAATGAAGCGGTCATAGAAGCAGAGGTCGCAGTAACGCTAGTACCACTGTTATTAGCCCACCATAATAGCTTGCCATTACCAGTTTCAGCATCTACCTTTTCTTCGTTATTGGTTTTGGTTTTAACTTCACCCATTTGTACCATATAGACGCCATTGCCTTGGGCAGCGGCTTTATTGTTACATTGGGCATTATTTGGGTAGCTAGTACTTAATTTAAACTTTGCATCCTCATAACAAGTATCATAACCACCAGGTAAAAAGCTCACCATGACGCGTTTGCCGCCGCTTTTGACATAGCCTAGAGCCGGCTTACCCCACGATTGTCCCATCTTTGCAAAGGCTTGCTGTTCTGCTGCATTACTAGTGGTGCTACTTGTAGTACCTGCTAGCACTGTTGCGGTCGCTCCAAGTTGGTCTTGTAACTTATTAGCATAGTTGGAGCCGACACTATAGATCATCTTAGGGGTACTAGGAATGGAGACATCTAGGGCATAATACATAGAGCCGCCCATTCGTAGACCACCTAGTGCAAAGCTTTGATCAGCCTCATAAGTATTGACAGTCGTTGCTGCATCACCAGCACCTGTAGGGGTCGCTTTAGTAGTATAAGAGGCATAAGTGAGCCAAGGGGCATCGACACCATAAGGATAACTGCCGTCTTCGGCAGAGCCGTTACCAGCGAGCGCTTTGGGTTGTAAGTCAAGAATCTGCTTGGGTACAAAAGTAAAAACTTCTTTACCCGTACTATCATCGAGCATATGCAGCGCACCATCCATAGAGCCGTAGATAACATAGTCTTCGCGCTTGCTAGTATCGAATTTGCCAGTTGCATCAACGGCTACTTTTTTGGTGATGAGCTGCGGTATAGAGTGCAGGACACCACCGATATTTTTTAGACTAGTATTTAATGAGGCAGTGATTGCGGTACCATCAGTTACTGGCGTGCCTGTAGAGGGAGCTGTAGGCACAGGTTCACCATACCCCATAAAATTAAGTAAGGTTAGTTTTTGCGGATTAGTGTAACCCGCTAGAGAGCCAAAATTTGCAGGCTTATTTCCTGCCACTACTTGTGGATTGACAAGATTACTGCCGACATCGACAAACAGGTTTCTATTACCTACACTAGTAGTCACATTTTCGAATACTTTTTGATAAGCACCACCAACCTGTGGCGCACCGCCATCCGGTCTTAGGGCATCAGGACGACTGGAATCAAGAGTATTCCATAAGTCATAAGTATTTTTTGCAAACAAACCGCTGTTACCAGAGAATACAAAACTGTCATTACCACCAAGTAAAGTAGCATTTCTAACCTTGTATTTTTTTAGGTTGCCATTCCATAGACTAGATGATCCAGGAACAGGCTCAAGTATAGGCAGATAAGCAAATTGACGTGACTCAAGTCCCCCTAAGCTATCGAGCGGTACTGACATCGTGCCTGCCGATATTGGTTCAATCTCAGTTTCACCAATTTCTTTGATGAATGATTTGACACTCTTGGCGATATCGTCAGACTCTGCAGTATAATAAAATCCACCTTCACCAAAGCCTTGATCTTTTTTGCCCAAATTACATAAGTTTTTGGCATCCTGACTGGTGACACTAGGATCATTACAGTTGTAGGTATCTTTTCCTCCTACTATCGTCCGTCTGTCGTATAACTCTTTGTATACACTACCAAAACCTACAGTTGCAGTTGCAATAGCATCTTTTTTGGAGTTATTGTCACTGTTTAATGCCTTTGCATATTGTCCAATCAACTCCCATCCGGGCGTACCGACATTTGCTCCAGAGGGAGTATTACCTGATCTATAATAGGTACCTTCAGAGGTCAGCTTAGGATTACTAATACTACTAACAGACAGCGAACTGCCCGACAAACTGGTATTCATGAGACTTCGAGTAGCTGCTTCTGAGGAAACCCCATTGGGCTCGCCATCAGTCAAAAAGTATACGCCATAACCATCACACTGGGCTGGCGTCGCAGGCATAGGAGATGAATAGGAGGTATTCCCTTTCAACATATAAGCGCCCGCTTCGGCGTAGGCATTGGCTATTGGCGTGGTCGTTGTCGGTTCTAGGGCAATTATTTTATTAATCAATATTTTTCTATTCTCGAATGTCAAATCAGCAATTTGGGCATCTATATTGCCGCCACTGCCCAAAAAGCTACCTAAGCCAATTTTATATTTGGTTAGGTTAACATCTGTACCGAACCCTCGAGCAGTTTTGGGATTAGCAAGTAAAGGAATGAGCGCCATTTTTAGACGCGACATACGATCATAATATGGTTGGCCACTTCTAGTACGATAATAAACTCGATAGCTAACCTCTCCAATATTTACCCCTTGATCATTGTACAATAGCTGTGGCTCCATTCTATCGTCGGTAACCAATGTTGTCGTACAAAAAAAGAAGAAACAATTTCGTACCGTTCTTGGATCTATATTGTAATCATCTTTAATGCTGTCAAAGCCGCTACTATGACCCATACTGATTGAGTTATCGAGCATCATCATAATAGAGGCATTACCCCCTTGCGCCGCTTGATATATCTCACGATCACTAGTATGACCAGCACTCGTTGCCATACAAGTCAAAACTACTGTTGATAATAACTTGATAGGCCAGCCTTTCATAATAGGACGGACTCTATCAGTTTTGATTCTGTTTAAGACTCTCATAGTCATCATCCCTAAATATTGATTGCTGTTATATGTAAATTGTTAGTCATTTATTGCTTTTAAGCTGACGCGCTAAAAATAGCAATAGCTTAAATAATCCTAGTTTCCAGAAACACAAGTCACCCCAACCGGCTGGTTGATATAAGTCTGCTGTTGAGTCTGATACGGTACGCTTAATGCGGTTAGACAGCTATCTACCGTAGTAGATCCTGTACGCATCTGCTTAAAGCAGCCCGCGATAGAAGTAGTATCATTGCGGCTAGTACTAGCGCTGCCTAATGGGGCGTTAGAAAGTGCTGGTATAACTGAGGTGACATAACCGATAAAGGTAGTACAGCCGATAGCGGCATTAACCCCAGTTGTCGCAGGTTCAACATTGTTAGACGAGGTGCCTGATCCTTCTTGAGAAAAAACACCTGCACTCTCAGGTCGTACAAAGGTCATTTGGGTAATGACTCGACCTTCACTGACATAATCATCGCCATTACTGGGATCGCAATAACCGTTATTTTTGGCGGTCAATAAGGCATCGTTTCTATTAACCTCACTGATCTCAAGAATACTAAATAGCTTCGTGCTCCGCGGTCTAACACAAAAACTGATCTTGTGGCCTTCTCGTTCGCTACTCGATATATAACCTTTAAGAGTATCATTTTTTTCGCGGCTAGCAGCACTCAAGATGCGATCTTCTTTTTCAACTTTCATCAGGGCGGCATCATTAGCTTGAAACAATAACTTGTTTACTTGATCAGCGGTTGTCACTTTGAGATCGGTGGTGCTCTGCCTAACAGCGACTGCTCCTACTATCATAATTAAGATCAACACTAATAAAACTACAATTAACGCAACACCTGATTGACTGTTTAAACTCGTAAACACTTTAGGATGTTTCATAGTTTCAGGTTTCATTATAAACCTCCTCTCGCATTACGTAACAAAATAGTCGTCTCGTAAACATTACGTAAGTAGGTTGGACCCGCTGCTACAGTATCACTAAGCTCTGCATCTACCTTATCCAAAACGGTGAACTGTAAATCACTATTGTTCTGCGCAGTCGCGGTTGGATTGTTTGAACGCGCTAATATACCTATCTGCAAGCTGACAATACGCCTAGTGTCGAGCACTGTGGCAAGACTTGCAGCTGCGGGAATCGGTACGTATGCAATAGTTAAATTTTCGGGATCAGTAGCAAAGTCTCTACTAGAGGATATACCTAGCGTCGCTCTAAAATAATCAACATTAGGTATGATAATAGTGCCAGTCCCTGCTAGATTATTATTTTTTACACTAGCTGCTACAGCTGGAGCAGTTGGTGTTGTAGTTACTGCAGGTACGGCTGGTACTGTATAACTGGTTATATCAATACCTGTCTGACTTCCAGCAGTAGTCTCATTATAATTATAAATAGCTGAAGCACAGGCTAAACCTAGTGCATTGGGAGTAACTGTAGTATCCGTTCTCACAAAATAGCGCTCAATCACATAAAATCCTTCTGGTATCGCAGCCCCTTCGCAATCAAAAGTGCCTTCTCTATCCGATCGATATTGAATCGTTAGCTGATCGCTATTGGTGATACCTGCTAAATTGCTAGTACTATTAGCGGATGCATTACTAGATAATAAAGCTGCTGGAATAGCAGCACCATCTAGTACCAATCCAGATAAATTACCTTGTAACCAACTAACTGGTGAACCAGTACCAGTTGGCGCGGTGAGTACCACTCCTCCCTGCGGGGTCAAATGATTCATAAAAAACTCATTAAAGACCCCTGTTGATTTGGCACCATAGTTAGTACGTCTTAAGTGCTGCTGAATCTGAGAAAAACCAAAAGTAGCATTGTCTTGAATCTGTGAGCTGGCCTCTTGGCGGCGACTATTGACTGAGCTGGTATAAAATATTTGCAATGCGGCTGCAGAGATAAGCAGACCTAGCACTAAGGAGATCATTAACTCTACTAAAGTAAATCCCTTTACCCTATTAAAAGTCACTACTTTCACAGCAGGTGCGCTGTTGTTTGAAGTGCTTGAGCACGAGGAGCTATGATGCTTTGAGTTCATCTCATATCTCCATCATCATGCAAGTGGCTGCAGAGTAATAATTACCACCTGCTTGTGCGGCTACACCTTCGGCAGCGGCCACTTGCGCTGTTAGACAGTCTGTCTCATCATCACTACCAATAGTAGCTGTAGTATCACCCCATGCTGAAATTAGACAGTATGAATACATAATATTAGCTGTTGGATCAGTGCCATTACCACCCGTACTAGGACAAGGATGCATCTGTATCTGAAAATCGTAGTTCTGTAATTCAGTCCTGAATTTGTAGCTTTCAGCAGTCGCTAACTCTGCTGCTTCGCAAAGTGCAGTTACCGCTGTACCATCTAAACCACACATCTCACCTGGCTTTGTAGGTATTGTTACAACATTGAGTTGAGTCTCATAAGTCGTGACAGCAAAAGGATTAGCATGAATTTTTTCTGCTATATTACGCATCATGACCAATGACTGTGAGCGCTCAAATGATTCATTAGTTACTTTAATAGCCTGACCTTGTAAGGCGCTATAGCCCAGCATAGCTACTGCTAGTAACAACAACGCAACCATCACTTCTACCAAACCTATGCCTGCCTGTGTGGTCTTAGTGTTCATTAACAACTCCCAGCATCTTTGATACTAATATTCGCAATTTTATTGACTACAACTTGCTTTTTTGTCTCTTTAGTAGAACCCGTATCACAGATAGTATAGACAACTTCAGTACTTGCTCCACTTACCATTTTATTCGGCTGAAAAATAACTTGAGTGACACTATCAGGGGTAATAACTTGGGTAATATCGCTTTTACTATTAATACTATAGCTAGCTATAATGGCGCTATTCCTACCCGTCAGAGTGATTGTCTTTAGCGTGCTGTTATAGGCAACTGTAACGTCTTGACGGCGGATGATACTCTCAGCCTTGGCTTCTTTTAGGGCACTTTCAATATTTATAGCAGTTGACTTTACCCGCTGATTAGCCAATTGAGTACCAAAGCTAGGTGCTGCAATGCTAACAATAATAGCCATTATCGCAATCGTTATCATAAGCTCAATAAGCGTGAAACCTGCGCTGGTCTGTCTATAAAAGGCGCTATTAGTTATCGATGCATTCACAGCCAAATCCTATTTATTTGCTTAATTATGCTAATGGCAATATTCATTTATGAATAACATGTAGACTAATTTTGACTAGATATTCACTATAGTATTCATTAGTCATATACTTAATCGATGCAATATTCGTACCATTATATTTATCAGATCGATTGTAATTATCCTAGCAATAGAGATAAACCTAGCTCATGCTCAATAGCAGATAAATAAAAACGTACTAAAAATTATATAAAAGTCTTTATAAACCAAATAGTTATATTTATTATACAGGATGTCTACATCAAATGTTATTGACAATATCATGACATGCGCTAATTACTGCCATGGGCTAAAGCATAGGCATAAAATCTATGATTATGACTGTTAGTATTTGCAGAGTCAGAGCTTGTATTGGTTCCATATTGAGCATCAACCGTCTCATACAGCGCTCGCGCTAATGCTTGTAAGCTGGCGCCCGTCGTCGCGATATCATCAAATAATAATAGACGTTTGACAGGCGGTAGCTCGGTAACCCTAAAAGCATCGTCGAGGTTGGCTAAGCGCTCGCTACGAGTCAGACCCTGCTGACTTACCGTACTATCAATACGTACAACACCGCGCCACAATGGGATCTGCCAGTGCTTGGCCAAATAGCTAGATAGTATAGTCACAGGATCAAAGCCGCGCTGACGTAAGCGATTATCGGTAGTTGGCATCGGTACAATGACACTGTTGCTGCCATTGCAGCCTGTAGGCCGTGGTAATTGGCGCAATACATGAACGAGTAATGGCAACTTAGTTATATCCTCAGAATGCTTAAAGCTGCGAAAGGCTTGACGGATAGGATAGTCATAAAAGGTAGCAGCCTGAATAGGCAAAGCAAGGTTTGAGGCGATATCAACGCTGAAAGGATCTGGCAGCCAACTTATACTGTGCTGACAATGCTCACATAATAGGCCACTATTAAATAAGGCAAAGGTAGGTTTGGCAGTAGATGCCGTACTGGCAGATGCAATATTGGCATGCGACATACTGCGCTGGATGTGACAAAGCTGACAGCGGTTATAAAGATACTCAGCCAGCCAAATCCCAAATTGATAAGGAGGTAGACGTGCCATGACTACCTCCTTATTAGATCGTTAGGGATGACTTATCAAAGATAGCTGACTAGAGATAGCTGGTTAAAAATAAATACTAGGCTATCAAATTATACAACACATTTAGGGCGTGTTTGATTTTAGAAGCCTTTCCAATCATTGAGTACGATGCCAAATCCAATAGCAGTATTTTCATAGTTGTAGTCGATAATGGACTCGCCATAGCCTTGGAATAGCTGCACATAGCCATTGACGTTATCACTTAAAGGATAGATATAGTCAATTTGCGCTGCGCCCTTATTGGTAGAAGGGTTGTAGCGTAGTGTACCGCTGATACTCTGCTGATTAGATAAGTCGTAAAGGAATTTTATATCGCCATAACCCATAAAGTCTTCGATATCCTCGTTATCTTCACTACTATCATCTTCATTACCTATCCGCGTCCATACTCGGGGTACGATTGAGAACTTACCCCATTCAGCACCAGCCATCAAATAAGCTCGATTCCATGAGCGTGAGACAGGATCAGAGCGTCCATTTGAGTGATGCATAGCGCCAACACCCAACATACGCAAACGACCGCCAAAAGGTAGATTGGCTGTGACAGGCTGCGTCAAAAAGATCTCGGGCTGATAGTCAGTCGCTCGAAATGGTCGCGAGTTATCCTCGTTATAGACTTGCCAGTGCGCTTGCTGAGTATAACCAAACCATAAGTCAGCGTTGGTATCAAACAAATCCTCACCGACTTTGGTCTTTAGTGATAACTGAAATTTTAGCTCAGTATTACGGACATCATTAGAGGTCGATGGTTCACCCACTTGAGAGGGGCTACTAGGATTTAGATTGGGATCCACAGTGTAATATAGTGGCAAGACATAATTTGGTCGATACGGGCGAATAGTCCAAGTACCACGCTGGCTGTTTTTATCCAAATCATAAGCCAAGCTGAGTGGCGAATATTGCTCAATATCTGCTTGAGTGACGCCGGCATCTACTAGTATTTGAGATTCACTTTTAGTCAGTCCTACAGTATCTAAGGTGGCATTGTTTGACTGATTGGCTGCTAGATCATTATCAAAATCTTGATCATTAGCCGCAAGATCATTATCAAAAGCTTCATCGCCTGCTAATATAATTTGCGGATTACCAGTAATCGTAGATTTGATTGTCTTAACCAAATCTAGCGATTGCTTGGTCGCCGTATTCGTCTCACCTTGGGTGGCAACTTTATCAAAACAAGCCAAGCGTGCCGCGTTAGTCTGTACTTGAGTACACTCAAAAAACAGCTCTGTTTGCTGTGCGACAAAGGCTTTGCTAACAGGTTTGCGGCTCGCCGTAGGCATATTTGGGTTTTTTAATTTATCGTAAATAACTTCTGGGGAGTCGTCATCTTGCTCAACTAGTACGCCAGTAGCAGGCAATTCGGTAAAACGATCATCCGTAACCGCCTGAGCTTGTATCGCAGTAGCACTTAGAGCCAAACCAATAGCTAGGCTCAAATAACTTTTTGAGCGATGACTTGTAGTCGTTACACACCCAGCCTGACGCTGCGAGATAATATGAGCAAACATAGAAATCCTTTATCTTAAATGGCGGTAGTGGCAGTAATGCCAATAGACGATCTAGAAGATGAGCTAATAAATGAAGGGGAACTTTTAAGTATTAGATATTGTTGCTTTATTGTAATAAAAATAAGGTCACTATACTAGCTTTATCATTATTAAATATCCTTATGAGTAAATGATACAGAGCCAGTCATTTTTAGATTAAAAGCGATTAAAAAAGCCAGCGACTATTTTAATAGTCGCTGGCTTTTGACACTAGTACCTTGAGATCTGTTATTTATTTAGTTCCGTTAAGGTTTGCTCAAACTGGGCGCGACCTGTCTCACCGACTTGTTTATTGACCAGTTCACCGTCTTTGTAATACAGCAGCGTTGGTGGACCGAATAACTGATAGCGCGCTAAGATCGCTTTTGAGTCCTCAGTAGTATCGGTGATATCCAAGCGAACCAGTTGCCAGTCTTGCATTTGCGCGGGACGATTGGTGAATAAGTTTTTATCCATTATTCGACATTCAATACACCATTCGGCGGTTACATCGACTATGACTTTAGGGTTAGCCGCCGTAATAGCATCAAGCTCTGCTAAGCTCGTAATATTCTTATCAGTGGTGTGATTTGCAGATAGATTCTGACTGCCTATCTGTCCTGTTGGTGATTGCATCATCGACGTGGCGCTTATAGACTCTAGTGGCTGTAGGCTATCATCATTGCCTAATGCTGCGCCAACGACCAAAATGATGGCCCAAATACCAAAGATCAAACCCAGTGCTTGGGTGAGTATCCTGCCTTTGCCAAGCCAGCTCCACGCCCAAGTTGCGACCACCATAAACCATAACGCCCAAACCAGTAGCATAGCGGATGAAATAAATACCCGCTCAATCAATAACAGTGCTACGGCTAATAGCAGCAACGCAAAGCCGATTTTGACCCAGTTCATCCACTCGCCAGCCTTAGGCATAATACTGCCTTGGGTTGCGCCAATGAGAATAAGCGGTGCCGACAGGCCAAAGCCTAGCATGAATAATGCAGCGAAACCAAGTAGCGGACTGCCGATAGTGGAGACGGCCAATAGGGCACCAAATAATGGCGCAGAAACACAAGGGGATACGACTAACGCGGATAAAAATCCAGCGGCTAAGCTACCCCCTGCGCTCCCTAATTTGCTATCCCCTGCTTGGCTTAAGCCTTGCATCTTGCTACTGAGTGCACGTGGCAAGCGAATACTAAATAAGCCCAGCATATATAGCGCAAGGAGCACAAAAACTATCGCAAAACTAATCAGAATAATCGGATTTTGTAGCCAGCCAATAATCCCTAAGGACTCACCAAATACGGCAATCAATGCTCCCAAGATACCGTAAGCAGTAGCGACACCGATAGCATAGCTAGTCGTTAGTATGACGCCTTTTTTTACCGTTGGATTTTCTTGACGTCCTACAATGTTGGCGACGATAGGTAGCATCGGTAGCACGCATGGTGTAAATGCCAAGCCTAAACCTGCTAAGAATAACAATAGCATTGCCAACCAAGGATGCTCAGCTAAGCCAAACGGATCAGCCTCGTCTACATTAACACTTGCCTCTGCGCTGTTGATATTACTGATACTGTCACCAACTGGATTACTATCGGCACCAGACATAGTATTGCTGTCAGCGCCTGATATCGAATTAGTATCATCACCTGATATAGAGTTAGTGTCTGCTCCAGTTATAGTATTAGTGGTGGCAGGTTCGGCACTATCATTTTTGGCATCACTTTCGGCATCGCTTTTAGCAATACTATCTTGATTCGTGTTAGTAGCGGTTGCCGTAGCAGCAATCGTAACTGTGGTTTTTATCTTTTCAGGCGGATAGCACAGCCCTGCTTTGGCGCAGCCCTGCCAGCCGATAGTGAGATCAGCATTAGTGATACTTTTGCCAGTAGCACTCGTCAAAGTGGTCGTCGCCACCATAGTCGCTTGGTCAAATACCGGCACTTTACCAAAGGTCGGATCGTCAATCATCACAGGCGTGCGATTAAAAGTGAAAGGCGTAGCGCTGACACCAGCAGGCAAAGTTAGCTTGAGCTGATCTTTATAGACATAATGTTCAGGCGTAATAGTAAAGTTAACCGCTAATTGCGACCCTTTAGCAGTCGCTTTATTAATACTATTAACCTGAAAGGCTTGATCGACTGGCAAAAACTTGGCTTGCGCGTCGCTTTTGTTATTACTAAATAAATCGCCTAAGCTGGCGGCTTGCACTGTCGTTGTAGCGCTCAGTCCAGTGACTAATGTTGCTAAGGTTACTAGGCTGGTACTGGAAAGCGCCAATGCTAAAGCGTAAGATTTTCTGCAGGTAGCTTTTTTATTTAATAATGTTTTGTTTGCTGGTGTCTTTGTGAACATGAAAGCTACCTTTATTGCTTATGTTTGAAACTTGCTGCTGATTGCTTTTATAATAATGAACGATAAGCTCATTATTAACGAGTCATTTAAGGGCTACTTAGCCGCTAAGATATTTACGCTCGTTTTAATCTTTTCGGGTGGATAGCACAGTCCTGCTTTGGCACAACCTTGCCAACCAATGACTAAATCAGCGTTTTTAAGCGGTTTGCCATTAGTAGAAGTCAAGGTCGTCGTCGCAATCATAGTGGCTTGATCGAACACGGGTACGCGACCAAAGGTAGGGTCATTCACCGAGACGGGTGACTGGCTAAAGGTAAATGGCGTAGCCCGCACCCCTTTAGGGAAAGTCAAAGTCAAACGGTCTTTATAAACATAATGCCCTGGGGTGATCTTGAATTTAATAGCTAGCTGCGTACCTTTAGAAGTCGTCTTTGCGGTATCGACTACCCCAAAGGCTTTGTCTACTGACAAAAACTTGGATGATGAGCTTTTATTATTACCGAATAAGTCACTGAGACCCGCGGCTTGAGCCGTCATAGTTGTCGCGCCCATTGTAGCTACCAGCACTGCGCTAGTTAAAGCTGACTTCACAACATGAGACTTTTTTGATAAGTTAAAAGACATAAAGAGAGCACCTTATTATTTTGTATTCTTGAAGCTTGAGTTTTGCAAAGGTAGTTTTTATAACGGTAATTTCTTAACAGTGTTTCTAAGATGGTTTTAATATTCGGTGTTTATGATGTCAATTATCGTCTATACAATAATAAAAGCAATTATCGCAACATCACTGCTGTAAGTAAGATACATGATAGAAATATGAGTTTTCAAGCCGCAATAAATGATCGGCAATAAAAATATCAACCAATAAGACTTTACTGGTTGATATCATAAGTAGCTAACAGCAATCTGCTCGAGCGAAATCTTTATATGAGACTAAATCTGAGCATAGATATCCGCATCGAGACCTTCTCCGCCTTGGCTGTTATCGCCGCCTAAAGAGAATAAATCATAAGGCTTGCCATCACTGCCAGGAGCGACGTATTGCATCTCATTTTCCCAACCATCTGTTGGATAGCCGCCTTTTATATAGCCACCGTCAGGATAGTTTTTGGCATCCGCTGGCGGGGTAATTAGGGCATCCAAACCTTGCGCTGTTGTGGGATAGCGCGAGTTATCCACTTTATACATATCTAAGGCATTAGATACGGTAGCCAATGCGGTTTCTGTCGTTTTTACGCGAGCTTTATCACTTTGTCCAACGACTCTCGGCACGACTAACCCTGCCAAAATAGCTAAAATCACGATAACGACCATGATCTCAATCAAGGTAAAGCCAGATTGACTGTTAGGTAATTTTTTAGAGTTTTGTTTCTTATCGATTATAGTCGTCATTAATATCGTCGCTCTTGGTGATTCATGGTTCATTTTAAAAAATAATATGCTTGATTAATAGCCACTATAGACTATGATTTTAAAATTATCTACTTATGAAAGTTGTTATTAAAACGTATCTCATCCTGCCAAATCATTCATATTAACGATAGGTAACATCACTGCCATAACGATAATCATGACCACCACACCCATCAACACCAGCATCAATGGCTCTAATAGCGCAAGTAAAGTACTGATAAAGTTGGTCGCCTCTGCCTCTTGCATATTGGCGGCGCGGCTCAGCATATTTTCAAGCTCACCTGAGTTTTCACCACTTTTTATCATCTGCACCATCATGGGCGGAAAGTAGCTGGAGCGCTCAAGCTGGCTTGAAAGACTAGCACCCTCGGTGACCCGATCAGACGCAGTGATAATAGTGCGTTGAATATGCAAATTAGTAGTAACCGCAGCGCCAATATGTAGCGCTTCAATTAAAGGCACACCTGAGCGCACTAATATCGCCAATGTACTGGCAAAACGCGCGGCATTGAGCCCTTTGGAAAGTCGAGCCAGTATAGGCAATCTAAGCACTACACTGTCAATAGTTAACTTGCCCGCTTGCGTATGCGCAAAGCGATAAAACAAAAAGGCGGTTGCCACTGACACTATGAGCATCAGCCACCACCATTGGGTAATTAGATTCGATAGCGCCAGTACAATCTGAGTGATGAGTGGTAGAGCCTGCTCAGATTGCTCAAAGACTTTGACGATTTTGGGCACAACAAAACTCATAAGTCCGATGATCACTGCCAGCGCCATAACCATCAGCACAATAGGATAAATCATCGCCCCTTGGATTTTCTTTTGCAAGGCAAAGCGGTTTTCGGTGTAGTCGGCTAATTGATTAAGAATAAGATCTAGATGACCTGACTTCTCACCAGCGGCAATGGTGGCGATATATAGCGGTGGAAAGCTGGCTGCTTGCTGTAGCGCGCGAGCTAGACTTAAGCCCTCTAACACATGTGAGCGCACCGCTAGCATTAAGGACTTGATATGGGTTTTGGGTGATTGCTTGGCGACAGCGGCTAAGGTTTCTTCTAATGGAATACCTGCTGCCAGCAACACCGATAGCTGGCGCGTCAGTAAAGCTAGCTCATAAGCAGAGGGCTTCTTATAACGGCTTTTACTGGAGCTTTGCTTATCGTTGACTGCGTTAATCTCAACGGGCGTCCATGCTTTGTCGCGCAGCTGCTGACGTATTTGCCGTGCCGAGTCACCCTCAAGCAGGCCCTTTTGCATCGCCCCTTGGTCATCAAGCGCTTTGTAGTGGTAAGCTGGCATAGCTTTGAGCATCCTAGAGCGAGCGAAAGGTTACTTAAAATAGTTAGTGAACAATTTAACTCTAAAAAAGCGGCGTCGAGTCACTACTATCAGGCATGATGCCTTGCAGTAGCAAAACATCTAAATGCTGCTGCTGGAGTTTTTTATCAAAATCATTGACCTCAGCAATGAGCATTTTCTCAATTCGCTTGTCACTGGCATAGACGCTCAATCTAGCACAAATTACCGCCAGCTGATAAATGCGTTTTTTGCAGTAGCCATCGAGTCCTTGTAATAAGCGTACCATATACGGGGTCTCAAGGCTGGCGTAATCATAGTCCAAGATTACCTGAGAGCCAAGTGCAGTAACGCCATAGCTGATCGACAAATGCGCACAAAAGTAACAGCTGAATAAATAACCGATGACATGCCCAATATAGTAAGCGCGATCATAGGTAAAGCTACTCACACCAAAGTGACTAAGCACATAGCTGTTAAGACTGGCAAGATCCGCTACTGGCTTGGGATGTTTGAGCTTGCCGACCGTCGGCAAGCATAAAGGATTATGACCGTCTTGGACAGTGAGTTGCCAGCCTACAGGCTGCTGAGCCGGCATATGGCTTACGATATCAGCGATGATATCATCAACCACATGTAGCTGTTGCCAGAGACGCTCAATAGCATCAATATCTAACAATCCACGCTTATCAAGCTGCTGTGATAGTAGATACTGCTGACGCTCTAAAAATTGCGGCTTTAGATTTTGTACCAGATATGTTGGACGATTATTGGCAGACGCTTGATATAGCAGACGCGTACGCGCATGCTGATTACGATACAAAGCCAAACGCTGATCAGCAACACTGGTTTCGTTGACAGTAGTAACAGGGGCATCTACGGCACTAGCACT
Organism: Psychrobacter sp. M13; assembly: GCF_030718935.1. Classification (NCBI taxonomy): domain Bacteria; kingdom Pseudomonadati; phylum Pseudomonadota; class Gammaproteobacteria; order Moraxellales; family Moraxellaceae; genus Psychrobacter; species Psychrobacter sp. M13. The sequence continues at coordinate 346,652 of NZ_CP132194.1, read as the reverse complement.
GTATTTTACAAGTAAGCCTTTATCAGATAAACCTTTATCAAATGAACTTTGTACGCCCGCATTAGTTTCAGCATTTATACTGGTGACTGGCACTATAAATAAATCTAGTAGCTCAGCTTTAGTAAGGGCTATATCCGCGACGCTTTGTGACATATTATGAGACTGCTGTGTTGCCAGCTCCATAGCTGTTGCTTGCTCAGTAGTAGACTTATCTGTAGCAGTCGTAGTGCTAACAAGCTTATGGCTAGATTTAGCTGAGGTTTTATCTGTCGTGTTAAGCATCGGTTGAGTCATAATCTGCTAGCACCAATAAAAAGTAAGTCTAGTCGCCTATTATAAGTAGCCACATACGCTTAACAATAATAGCTCAAGCAAAAGCCGCCAGCTTATTAGGCTATAGTACCTCAACTGCGAAAGCTTGTCAGCTTTCGCACTAATGGATATAAAGAAATACTTATCAGCCATAAAAAATAGCGTTAAGAATGATCGTTTCTTAACGCTATTTTTCGATGCTATTGAGCTTCACAGTAGAGCATGTTCTCATTCAGCAAAATTCATAGTTAAGCGATTAGCTTTTTTTGATGCCTCTGACGATAAGCTTTTGGTGATACACCATAAACTCGCTTAAAGGCTTGGCTAAAGGTCGAGTCTGAGGCATAACCGACCAGCTCGCTAATACGACTAATGCTATTCTGTTGCAGACGCAGGTAGCGTGCTGCTAGACGCAAGCGATAATCGATCAGATAAGTCAATGGCGGCATACCTACGACATCCTTGAAACGCTGAGCAAAGCTTGAGCGCGACATACCTGCAACCTCAGCAAGCTTATTGATAGTCCAAGATTTATTAGGCTCATAATGCATAGCCACTATTGCCTTTGCCAAATAAGGATCTTTCAGCGCTTTTAACCAGTTATCAGTTGCTTCAGGCATACTTTCGACATAAGTTCGCAAACACTCTATCATCATAATACTTGCCCAATGATTGATGACCGCCGTTCTACCCATACGCTCTTTTTCGGATTCTAAAGTCAATAACTTGACTTCAACATCAACTACCCCAAATCTACCATCAGATTTCTCACTCAGCTCAGGCAATAATGTAGGCAATACTGATAACAAAGGGCGGATCATTTCTTTATCATATTGGCACTCAATCAAGATCAAACAAACATTCACATCCCCTGTGTTATTGAGCTGAACCACATGGTTATGATCAGCTGCCAACGCCTGTTCTAAAGGTTTTGCATCATCACCGTTATAGCCAAGCGCGTAGCTAATATGCTGAGCGGCGTTAGATATCATTAGAATATCACCTGCATTCGCTTGTCTTACTTCATCTCCAACATCAATACAAAACCCACCAGATAGCACAAGATAAAATAAAATAGTATCTTTTTTATCAATCGAATAAGACCAATTGCCGACCCCGTTCAAACGATAGTATTTGGTCTCGAGCAAATTTACATTTTGTAGCAATACGCTTAATGCGTCCATTGATAATTTCCTTAACGGCTCATTGAGCTAGCCAACCGTAGAAAATAAACCACCTACTAAGTACCACACAAGGTAAATCGTTTATTTTGGACCTTACATGAGAATATAAATACGTTAACACATTTTAAAAATAGTGCTATCAGCATCCCTAATAACCTTCTGCTTGAGATGCAGTTAGAGAATTGTCTATCTTAGCTAAAAAATTAAGATAATCTGAAGTATTATTTAAATATTCTTAATAATTATATACTAAAAAGATGATAAAAATAAGGTCAAGCAATAGATAGGGAATGGCAAGTACAAAATGATTGGTATAAATACAATGCTAATAGTTATAAAAAACATAAAATGTAGACGAAAAAAAATGCCAAAAGAGGCATAGGTAGTCTTAACATTTAACAAGTTATAGATACTATAAAATATGGGGCGACTGATGGGACTCGAACCCACGACAACCGAGATCACAACCCGGGGCTCTACCAACTGAGCTACAACCGCCATAACTGTTGCCAACGATCAGCATATCTACAGGCTAAATGGTGCGCCTGGCAGGATTCGAACCTGCGGCCACCTCCTTAGAAGGGAGATGCTCTATCCAGCTGAGCTACAGGCGCTCTTAAGGGCTTTTTATATATTTAACTTTTGCTCTCATTCAAATAATCGACTTTAAGCAATTAAAGCATTATACATAAAAAAAAGCCTGTAAGGCTCTTGAAATAGATGGTCGGAGTGATAGGATTCGAACCTACGACCCTCTGGTCCCAAACCAGATGCGCTACCAAACTGCGCCACACTCCGATGTACTCTATTATCTCGATAAAAAGTGTTGTTTTAACAAACTAGCAAAGCTGCTAACTGGTTAACGTTCCTCGCTATCGAGGTGCACATATTAAGGGCAAAAGGAGGTGCTGTCAACTGCTATTTTCAATTTATTTAAAATAAAGTCTAATTTTTATTAAACAGCTTTTTATTAGCTTAAATTTTCAGCAAAAATAGCTTCACTTTTTAGTAATCAATGATTTATTTATTGATTGCCAGTCGTTCAAAGTCCCTGTCAATACATTAAAGGGCATAAGCCATAGCTGAGTGTGATTGGTCTGCTCTAAGCGACTCGTTGAGCGGTGCTGCTGTAGAGCAACAGGTTGGCGCGTGTGCTCAATGACAGGATAAACTAGCCAAGCTTGCGCGGCTTGATAAGCTTGCGCGTAGCTGGTTAATTGATAAGCGTCGCTAGCACTAATGGCATTGGCCTGCGCTAAAGCCTTCCATTTAATATCTATGACATGGCTATACACCAAAACCTTTGTATTGTCATAGTTGTTGTCACAAGTATCATCACAAGGCGTATTTTGACCAACAAGTAAGTCAGGCCGTATAGACAAGCAGTTCTGTCCCCACTGATCTCGCAGCCAGCTGTGCTGCGCTTGATACAGTGTCTGATAGCCATCATTGAATTGCGCAAACATCGTTGTGATACGCAAACTTGCCCATTGCTCGAAAGCTTGGTTCATATTGAATAATATACACAATCGCGGCTGGTTAGACGCTATAGCTTTAGACGCTATAGCTCTAAAGACATCATTTGTATGATTTAACTTAAGACTGCTGCCTGTTTGTAGGCTTGCTTGCTGTCTGTACAATAACCAGTAAGCCCAGTCCAACAGCTGCTGTGCTATATGGAGCTGAGAGCGCATCAACGGTTGGGTATTAAGCTGAGTTTTAGCAGATTTATATAGGGCATTTAGCTGGTTCAGCTCATGGGTACTAAAAGCGCTTACCGCTCGCCATGCTGATAAATGCTTAGCGGGTAATGATATCGCCAAGCTTGAGTGTTGTGAGGATAAAGACTGAGATAATAGCGGTTCTAGTAAACCTAACGCGCTTTTGATTAGCCGATTACTTAGCGTATCTTGGCTTAAATGACTCACTTCGCTGATCATTTTATGCGGCTGTGCGCCATTATGTCTTAGCTGCTCTTTGATCAATAACTTGCCCTGCAAGCTAGAAGCGTTCTGAGTGAGGGTCTGATAACCTTGTGTCGGTTTATAGAGTGCTATCAGCTGCATAAACTGCTTGGTTAACCATTCGGATATCGGTAGGGTCTGCATGGGTAATGCTGCAAGCACCTCGACATCACCGCTGAGCTGATCTAAGGTCTTATAATGGGGCTGCCGATCGCAGTCTTTATGAAATAAATCAACTAACATCTGCTGCACCCACAGGCGTGTTACAGCGATATCTTTAGGGCCTTGGTGGCTATTAATACTGTTGCTTTCATTAATAGGCTTCGGCAATATCTCCAGCGTCATACCACTTGGCAGTACAATAATGCCGATGTAATGACCGACTTTTAGCTGCCACTGTCCACTCTGACGCTTGAAACTAAAAACGGCAAACTCTTGGGTTAAGAGCCAATCAAAATCAGCCGCTTGACTAAAGTCATTTACCGTCAAGCGTTGATGTTCAAAGACCGTAATAATACTATCGCCATAAGGCGCTCTATAAGCACCGTTTTGCTTATCTGTACATTGAGCTCTATTCATACGATGACTATTTATTTCTTCTGTCAGCATTAAGCTAGCATCCATTTTTATGAGCAAAGATATACACTATTAAGGCGTCACGCGACTCTCAAATAAATTCAAAACTCACTGCTTACTATCTAATATTGTAACTTTACAAACCTGTTTGCTGGGCTAAAGCCACAGCCTACGCGATATTAAGTAAATACTCGATGTAATCAACTAAAATTTAAATTTTTGCTGTAGGGTGTGGTTAGCGCAGCGTAACCCGCCGTCCAAATTAAGAGTAAGTTATACTCTTAAAACCGTAGAATATATCTTATACAGGCTATATTCAATACAAGCGCTGATACACTTTAGCAGTAGTAAACTCACCCGATCTAGCGATCAGCTGTGGATTTATTTGGTAACTCGTTGCGATCATGGATTGCCCCAAAAAGCCGCTTGGTGTATTGAATCCTGCATTAAAATCGGCCTGCTGCGTTTGATAGCTAGAGCGATCATCAATTTGTATCTGCGCGTCTTGAATAAACTGCAACCCAAACGGCTGCGATTCATCATTGAATAAATACTGTAATAAGCCAAGCTGACCACCAGTTGCCTGTACTAGTTGCGGGATGATCTGTTCTATCAATGCGGTTTGCAGAGTCTCTACAGTGTCAATTGACCATAGAAAAGCGTGACCCAACTGCGCCTCCACGCCTAACGTTTGCACAATGCGCTGATTAAAGCCTGCTAATATCTTAGCCAAATCTATTGCTGACTCTGTAGGCTCATCTTCATCGTTGTCATCAATTTTGGTATCAGAGCATTGAATAGTCGCTAATAGCTCAGGTTTTGGCGGACAATCAATAAAGCGAAATCGCCGACGCATCGCCATATCAAGGGGCGCAAGCGAATGATCTTGAGTGTTCATCGTCGCATAGATATCGACGTTACTTGGCACGCTAAAGGGCCGTCCAGAATAGGCCAGCTGTACTTGCATAGCCTGTGCTTGCCCGCTACGCTTATTGGGCTCGATCAGACTGAGTAGCTCGCCGAATACTCGCGATACGTTAGCGCGATTGATCTCATCAATTAGCATCGCATAGCGCTGCTTGGGATCACTTATGGCACGCTGACATAACTTTAAGAATGCGCCATCTTGAATATCATAGCGCATTTGACCGCCCTGCCCCTGTGACCCAATCGCGCCTATAACAGGTCGAATTCCCTCGACAAACTCTTCATAACCGTAAGCTTGATGAAAGCTAACCATGCTATAGCGTTTGATGCTGATGTCTTGGCAGCTTGCAGGCCTATGCTCATACTGTGCTTGCTTAAGCTCTATCAGCTGCTGCACCAAATCCTTTAATAATGGCAAACTATCAGTCAATAAATACCAAGCGCCGCTCTGATCTTTATCAAAATAAGCTTGGCTGGCACGATGATCACAGCTGACCGTTGTAGACTCTATAGGACTGTGCATTTGCAGCACTGACCATGCCGTGCTATTTAAATTCTTAGCGCGTGCATTTTGTGCCGCTTTTGCTACAAAAAACTCATGCGCGACAATTTCAGGCACTTTTGCCAAATCCTGCTGTTGATTGTGCAGATCTAATAATACCAAACACACCACTTCACGCCAGCTCAACGGCTGCAATAATTGAGTTAATAATGCCTGCTCACTTAGTGTTGGCAGATGATCAGTATACTGCTTGGCAATTTGTAATAGCTGATACGTTTTACCTGTACCTGCAACCCCAGTATAAATAATATTGGTCGCTGTAGTGATTGAGGTCTTAGAGGGAGTACTAGAAACATCGCGCATAATTGACCTATAAAATACCGCAAAATAGACTGTGAATGACAAAATTATATTACTAAGCTAATCGTTATGTTGCCGTTAGCTTATTATTTTTTAAGCGCAGCAGTCTATGTTATTCATACTAAAAAAGCGCTGGTTAATGCTACCATAGTTATATCACTATAAAAAACTATGTGTCTAAAATCAGTAGCTTAAATACAGGTCATAGTGAGCAATCATCCTACTTATCATCATTGCTATTATTAAATTGCTACATCTTTTTAATTTTTATAAGACCTACCAGTTATTAAAATCAGTTATTAAAACCCAAGGAATATGACATGTCAGAGCTGTTAAATAAACTATCCAATAAAGCAAAAGAGACTAAGCTTCCTAAGCTCTCTGCCAGAATCACTGATGCTATCACGTCACAAGACAAGCCTGCCAATGATAAGCTCAAGCCGATCAACAATCAGTTTACAAAGCTGTTGTCAGTAACTAAATATCTACCCGCTGGCACGCGCTCAAAGATATTATCCAAAGCGTTTGGCAAAGTTGTGCCTTATGTCGGTACTACGGGCGTCTACTACGAAACTGTTGAGCCTAATGAGGTAGTGGTCAGTTTGAACAACAGCAAGGCGGTACAAAACCATATTGGCACTGTGCATGCGGTTGCTGTCACTTTGCTCGCAGAAACGGCTACTGGTTTTATTTTGGGTCTAAACTTACCTAGCGATCGGATATTATTGATTAAGTCGTATTCAGTTAACTTTTATCGTCCCCTCAAAAAGGGACAAATAGCGGCTATTGCTACGTTGTCTGATACGCAACGTTTAGAGATTTTAGAGACACCTAAGGGTGAAATGATTATCCCTTGTGTCATTAATGATCGCGAGTCCGATAGCGCGCGCGACCCGATCGTCGTTGAGATGACTTGGGCGTGGATACCCAAATCTGAGCTGGAAGCCCGCCGTCAAGGTAATAATAGCAAAACGCAAAGCACAGAATCTGCGAATGATGTAGCTGACAGTAACATGGCTCACGATAAATCAGCTTCAGATAAAGCTGACAAGCTTCAAAATACCTAGTAAGTATTAGAGCATGTTGACGCTTTTTTTAGGCTATAGAATCATTAAATAATCAGAGCGTCATCCAGCATGGCGCTCTCTTTGGTGACGCGCAGTACTTCCTCTAAAGTGGTTCGGCCAGCTATTACCTTGTGCAGACCATCAGCACGAATAGACGGTGTCAGCTTACGTGCATACTCCTCAAGCTCGTACTCTGCGGTATTGCTGTGAATCATGCGGCGCATAGTATCGTTGATAGGCACGACTTCATAGATTGCCGTACGACCCTTAAAGCCTGATTGATTGCACTTGTCACAACCGACCGCTTTGGGTATCTTTATTGAGGTATCAGCCCCTACGTTAATCTCAGTGAATAGTTTGGCTTGCTCGCTATCTGCTGGCTGCCAGCTATGACAATGAGTACATAGAGTACGTACTAAGCGCTGAGCGACAACACCAATAAGAGATGAGGATAATAAAAACGGCTCAACACCCATATCTTGCAAGCGCGTCACGGCACCAATGGCGCTATTGGTATGTAAAGTAGATAACACTAAGTGCCCTGTCAATGACGCTTGTACGGCAATTTCAGCCGTCTCTAAATCACGAATTTCACCGACCATCACTACATCAGGATCTTGGCGCAACATCGCGCGTAAACTCTTAGCAAAGGTCATATCGACCTTGTTATTAACTTGCGTCTGCCCGATACCATCGAGCTGAAACTCAATAGGATCTTCAGCGGTTAAGATATTACGGGTTTGATCATTGAGATCCGTAAGGCCTGCATATAGGGTGGTAGTTTTACCTGAGCCTGTCGGCCCTGTGACCAAAATAATACCGTGCGGCTGATAGATAAGGCGAGTCAGCTCTTGATAGTCATTATCTGATAGTCCTAGATAAGTCATGTTTAAGCGCCCTGCTTGCTTATCGAGCAAGCGCATAACGACGCGCTCACCAAAACTCGAGGGCAGTGTCGATACCCGTACATCGACCTCGCGTCCTGCCAGCCGTAAGCTAATACGCCCGTCTTGCGGGACACGCTTTTCAGCGATATCCAGCTTGGCCATAACTTTAATACGCGAGACCAGCAATGGCGCTAACTGCCTTTTTGGGGTGATAATTTCTTTGAGTTCACCATCGACGCGAAAACGCACCACTAAGCGTTTTTCAAAAGTCTCGATGTGAATGTCTGAGGCATTGAGACGAATGGCTTCAGATAGCAGCGCATTAATCAGCCGAATGATGGGCGCATCGTCTTGAGAGTCCATCAGATCTTCGGTCTCAGGAACACTATCGGCCAATCTATCTAGATCAGGATGATCCTCAAGACCAGCTGCAATATGCTGCGACTCACCTGTGTTACCCGCATAAGAGGCGTTCATACGTTTTTCAAAGTCATCTGCGCTGATGCTCTCATAGACGGGTATGCCGCGTATGCCTTGCTGCTGCATAAACCGTACCGCTTCATTAATAGCCGATAGTGGCGTCGCTTTGGTTAATACCAGCGTAGGTGGTAGCTCAGGGTCGATTGCCAATACAATCAATAGCTGATGGCGCTTGGCAAAAGGGTATGGCAATTGCATCATAAGAATAACCTGATAAAAAGTAGCCTAATAAAAATAACCTGATAAAAAATTTAACTGTCTTGTAACTGGCTGAGGGCGTGTCGAACATTCACCTATAACGAGTTGGTCGTGACCGCATTAGCACAAAAAAGAGTACTCGTGAGCTGGCATGAGTTTGTTATACTAACATTTTGTATTATCTACAGCATGTCATCAATCAGTAGATATGGTATTTTACTTATTTTAACCTTATCACTTATACGCACTGAGATTCTATATATGTCACAAGTTACTTCTAATGAGCAAGACTTATTGATATCTGACAGCTTTACAGTAGGTAGTCGCACGTTTTCATCAAGGCTATTGGTTGGGACGGGTAAGTATAAAGATATGAGTGAGACAGGTCACGCTATTGCGGCCTCTGGCGCTCAGATTGTCACGGTGGCTATTCGTCGAACTAATATAGGTCAAAACCGCGATGAACCTAATCTGTTAGATGTGATTTCCCCTGATAAATATACTATCTTGCCCAATACCGCTGGCTGCTTTGATGCCGATAGCGCGGTACGCACTTGTAAGCTCGCCCGTGAGCTATTGGGCGGACATAATCTAGTCAAGCTTGAGGTATTAGGTGATGAAACCAGTCTTTATCCTAATGTTATGGAAACCCTAAAAGCGGCCAAAATATTGATCGACGACGGCTTTGAGGTGATGGTCTATACCTCAGACGATCCTATAGTCGCCCAAGAGCTTGAGAGTATGGGCTGCGTAGCTATTATGCCGTTAGGTAGTTTGATAGGGTCAGGACTTGGCCTACTTAATCGCCATACCCTCAGCCTAATTATTGAAAACGCTAAAGTACCTGTGCTAGTCGATGCAGGCGTTGGCACGGCGTCTGATGCAGCAATTGCGATGGAGCTAGGCTGTGACGGGGTGCTTATGAATTCAGCGATTGCCAATGCGCAAAATCCAGTGCTAATGGCACAAGCCATGAAGCATGGTGTTTGGGCAGGACGCGAGGCGTTTTTGGCAGGGCGTATGCCAATGAGAAGGATGGCTAGCGCAAGCTCGCCACAGACTGGGTACTTTTTCCAATAAGCAGCTTTCAATAAACAGTTTTTGATAAACCACTTTCAATAGATAATTTTAATGATCTGTCTTTAGCAAGTTTTTACTATACTCTGTTGGGTGAACTTTTAATTACTATACGACTACTTATTCATTATAATCTTAAGGCTTGTTGAATATTTACAAATAAGCCCGGTCAAATACTTAATAGACCTTAACTTTTATTAATCGCCGTAAAAGGACTTATCATGCGACTAATGAGCGCCGTTGATCAATTATTTTTAATTTTAGAATCGCGTAAACAACCTATGCATGTCGGTGGTTTATTTTTGTTTGAATTGCCTGAAACTGAGCGCGATATAGATAGCGATTTTGTTTATAAATTAGTGCAGCAAATGCAGACTTCAAAAGCACCTCCCAGCTTTCCTTTTAATCAGGTGCTTGAGAACCTATTATTTTGGAAAGAAGACGAGCAGTTTGATGTTGAGCATCACTTTCGTCATGTCGCATTGCCCAATCCTGGACGCGTCCGCGAGCTGCTGATGTATATCTCCAAAGAGCACAGTCGCTTGCTTGATCGAGCTATGCCGCTGTGGGAGTGTCACGTTATTGAGGGTATTTTACCTGAAACTGAGGGCGGTCCTGAGCGCTTTGCTTTTTACTTTAAGATTCATCACTCGCTAGTCGATGGCATCGCCGCTATGCGTATCGTTGAAAAGGCCCTATCACAATCGCCTACTGAACCCGTGACGCTGCCGATATGGTCAGTGATCACTCGAAAAACCAGTAAAGCTGAAAAGGCTCAACCCACAGCCCGTGCAGCATTGCGAATTATAAAGGAGCAGCTATCCACTATTAAACCTGTTTTTACAGAGTTAGTAGATAATTTTAAGCACAGTGGCGACGAGGATTACGTTGGCACTTTTGATGCACCTATGAGTATTTTGAATCGTCGTATTTCAGCGTCTCGGCGTATTGCGGCGCAATCTTATGATATAAAGCGCTTTTATGATATTGCCGACACCTTTAGCATGAATCAAAATGATGTAGTGCTGGCAGTCTGTTCAGGAGCGTTACGTCGTTATTTATTAGATATGAATGCGTTACCAACTAAGCCACTGGTGGGTTTCGTACCGATGTCACTACGCTGTGATGAAAGCGCTTCTGGCAATCAAATCTCGTTTTTGATGGCGAACTTAGCGACGCATTTAGAAGATCCTGTTAAGCGTATGCAGCTGATTCATGACAGTATGAACAGCGGTAAGCGCCGCTTTCGACGGATGAATAAAGCGCAAGTGATCAATTACAGTGCAGTTGCCTACGCTTGGGAAGGATTGAATGTCTTTACAGGTTTGTTCCCAAAAAAGCAGGCCTTTAATCTCATTATCTCTAATGTCCCTGGCTCCAAAAAGCAGCTGTATTGGAATGGTGCACCGCTCAAGGCCTTATACCCAGCGTCAATCTTAGTCGATGGACAAGCGCTCAATATCACCCTTGCCAGCTATCAAGATAAAATTGAGTTCTGTATTACCGCTTGTAGTAAGATCTTGCCCCATGTGCAGGATATGCTAGGATTGATCGAGCAAGAGCTAAGCTTACTTGAGAGTATTAGTGAAAAAAAACGCTTAGGGCTGCGTGAAAGTTAATAGACTATAAAAGTTTAGGTATGTGAAGAACATAATAAAAAAGCTGACTCCATTACAGAGTCAGCTTTTTTACTTGGCGCAGTTTGACTGTATTTAATCAAAGCTTAAGAGAATAGAATCTTAAACCGCATCGCCCCATATTGGCACGACCACTTGCATCAACGGCTTAAGCATTTTGATATTACAAGCAAAGATAGAGCCTGTGGTCATAGAGTCGTGCGCGCCTTTGTGATCGACCACAGTGCCGCGTGCTTCGGTCACAATAAGCTCGCCTGCGGCAATATCCCAAGGCTTAATTGACATCTCAAAATAACCATCAAAGCGACCCGCTGCTACATAGCAAAGATCCAATGCTGCTGAGCCTAAGCGACGAATTTGCCCGCCCTCTTCAGTGACCTTTAATAGGCTATCAAAATGCTGCTTGGCGTAAGAGATGGACTCCCCATTACGGGTACGCTCTAGCGGATGACCTGTAGTGAATAGTCCACCGTCAATAGTTTTACGCTCACTAACGTTAATACGGCGATTGTTCAAGCGTGCGCCTTTGCCACGACTGGCTGAGAACATCTCATCACGTACAGGATCATAGACTACCCCATGCTGAGTGACGCCTTTATGCTGTACTGCGATCGACACACAGAACTGCGGAATGCCATGTACAAAGTTTTTGGTACCATCGAGCGGATCGATAATCCAGCACCAGTCAGCGTCTTCACCGCGACCATGCTTCATCCCGAACTCCTCCCCTAAGAAGGAATGGTCAGGATAGCTGCTCTTTAGTGTCTCTATAGTCAGCTCTTCACTAAAGCGATCAATACGTGTCACTAACCCATCAAGGCCCTTTGACTCAATATCAAATTCAACTTTATGGCGGTTTTGATGCGCGTATAAAATCTCTTTACCAACTTTTTCAGCAGCACGCGCTGCGATGACAACCATGGGTTCCATAAATAACCTGTTTGTTTGAGGAATAAAAAACGAAATAATTTTTGGCTTTAAAATACTTTCTAGCTTTAAGATACTATCCAGCTCTAAGATACTGTTATATGAAACTTAAAACTACTTTAATAAAGCTTGTAACTGTTTGAGCACGCCTGCCACGTCTATACCACTATCCACCCATTGCTCAGCTGGCGAACCGTGTTCCAAAAACCGATCAGCTATAGCAATATTGGTTATAGCCACTCGATTGGTCTTAAAAGCTGTCGAGCTATTGAGCAGATATTCATTGACCGCGCTACCTGCACCGCCCATCAACACATGCTCCTCGACGGTCGCAATGTGGGTGACGCCTTGCGTTATCAGCTCTTCTAGCAGCTCGCAATCTAAAGGCTTGACCCAGCGCATATTGATAACTTGTATCTGCAAATTATTATCACTCTGGATCAACTGCTCAGCAGCCTTCAAAGCGGTATCCACAAGAGTACCAAAGGCTAAAACAGCCAATTTAGTCGTCGCCTGCTCTAACCCCAATACTGACTCTATAACGCCCTTACCTATTGGATATAGCTGAGCGGGGCGTTCGATAACTGCGCCTATGCCACTACCGCGTGGATAGCGGATCGCCGTGCAGCCTTGATACTCATAACAAGTATTAAGTAGCTGGTAGCATTCGTTCTCATCCTTGGGTGCCGCTATCAGCATATTGGGCACACAGCGCAAAAAGGCAAAATCAAATATACCTGCATGCGTTGCGCCATCTTCACCGACTAACCCTGCCCGATCTATAGCAAAGGTGACATCAAGATTCTGTAGGGCAACATCATGAATGAGCTGATCATAACCGCGCTGCAAAAATGTCGAATAAATAGCGACAACGGGTTTTACCCCTTGAGTCGCCATACCAGCCGCTAGTGTTACCGCGTGCTGTTCTGCAATGGCCACATCAAAGAAGCGCTCTGGATACTGACGCGCAAAGTCCGTCATTCCTGAGCCTTCTTCCATAGCGGGGGTAATCGCCAGCATTTTATCATCAGCAGCGGCTTTATCACATAAAAACTCACCAAATACTTGCGAGTACTTAAGAGTGGGCTTGAGGGCAGGCTTAGAGGACTGATCGTTACTCATCGCTGTCTTTTCGGAGCTAGCAGCGAGCTTGCTAATAGCATGGAAGCCAACGGGATCACTCTCAGCAGGTGCAAAACCTTTACCCTTGGTCGTATAGATATGAATCAGCACAGGGCCTTTTATTTGTTTGGCGAGGCTTAATACGCGCAACAACTCAGGCAAGTTATGACCATCAAAGGGGCCAAAATAGGTAAAGCCAATGGCTTTGAATAAATTATCTTCAATCTTTGGCACAGCGCGCAGCTCGCCATGGCGATTACGACGGTCAAAACCCTGCATACTAGGGCGCGCACGTAGTACTGGCTCACCTGACTCTGAGATATCAACTTGATATCCTGACTCCCAAAGCGTCGCTAAATGGCGTGAAAAGCCACCGATTGAACAGGAGATAGACATATCATTGTCATTTAAGATAACCAGTAGATCAGCGTTTTGTTGAACAGCATCATTCATGGCCTCAAAAGCCATGCCACCGCTCATCGCCCCATCGCCTATGATACAGGCGACCGTCTGCTCGCGCTTTTGATATCGTAGTGCCAAGCTCATGCCTAGACCTGCCGATATTGAGGTTGAGGAATGACCCACACCAAACGTATCATAGATAGATTCCGCGCGTTCAGGAAAAGCGGTCAAGCCTGCTTTTGCGCGAATACTTGCCAGCTGCTCGCGGCGACCCGTTAGCACTTTATGACCATATGCCTGATGACCGACATCCCAGACGATCTGATCACGTGGCGCATCTAGCAGATAATGTAAGGCAATAGTCAGCTCAACCACTCCCAGATTAGCACCGAAATGACCACCGCTTTGACCGATTGAATATAAAAGAAATAGGCGCAGCTCATCCACCAAACAGATAAGCTGTTCGGTAGATAGCGACTTGAGATCGGCTGGGCTAGCGATAGCGTCTAATAACGGCGTATTAGGACACGCCTCTGGAATCGTCAAATAAGTCTGTTGTAAACCAGATAGGTGAACAGCAGAATCAATAGCTGACGTCGATGTAGACCGAGACTGTGGGGAATGAGATGACTGCTGCATAAACCGTACTATACCTGCTGCTGACAAGATAATGACCTACCATATCGAATGTACACCGTTATCATTAGGATACGGCGTCATAACTACTCTATAGCCTTAACAATAGCAGACTAAAACTAGCCATTATGAGCTACAGATGACAATAGGTTCAAGGGATCACCACTAAATCATTTGTTTTGAATGTCAATAATAAACGTTGTTATTTATTAGTAATAGATATTGTTGCTCATTGATAATAAACGTTGTTATTGGAGATTCATACTAAATGTTGATGACGGTACAGTAAGCCCAAGCAAAGACTTGTGACTGTATCTGTCAAAATAGTATGGCATAATAGCATTTTTTTTAAACCATCGCTCCAACCATCGTGCTGACTGTGTGAATTTTATGTGTTTTATTGCTAGCCTAGTCGATGTGGGCTAGTATTTTGGTTAATCATGCCAATATAACTACAGTTACCCTAGCAGCCATCACTCTTAACCCTCTAATGCTTAAATAATTAATGCCCAAATAATCGGCCTACGCAGGACAGCAATGTCATATCATTTTATTACCAGTGCCAAATTACCGACTCGTCATGGCGAGTTCGATATTCATATGTTCGAAAACGGTGACGGTCAAGAGCACGTTATGCTGACCGTTGGCCTCCCCAGAGCTGCATTAGATAAAGACATTGAGCAAACACCCTTAGTGCGTATTCACTCTGAGTGCCTAACAGGTGATGCCTTTAGCTCGCTCAAATGTGACTGTGGTGCTCAGCTCAATACGGCGATGCAGACCATTCAGCAAGCAGGCTGTGGGGCTATTTTATATCTGCGTCAAGAAGGGCGCGGCATAGGTTTGACCAATAAGATTCGTGCTTATGCGCTGCAAGATCAAGGTCATGATACCTTAGATGCCAATCTGATGTTAGGCTTTCCAGCAGACGCGCGTACCTATGAGATGTGTGGCGCGATGCTCGCTCATGCGGGTGTGGATAAAGTTCGGCTCATCACTAACAATCCAGACAAAGTCGCTTATCTAGTTGATCATGGTATCGAAGTGGTTGAGCGTGTGCCTTTGGTAGTTGGTGTTAATGATATGAATGAGGAATACTTGGCAACCAAGCGCGATCGTATGGGTCATTTGCTTGATAAAGACTTTAATACCGCCATGCATCTCAACAAATAAAAATAAAAAAAGTAATAGAAATAGACATTCATAAATCAATAAATGGATATTTTATGAGTATTTTAAATAGTGATAATCTTTCCAATTTGTCAGCGCCAGACTTATCAGTAGCAGACGCTACAACGCCAACCAACGATGACATCATGCGGGTTCGTGAGTTTTTAGTCGATCTGCAAGCGCGTATCTGTCAGGCGTTAGAGGCCCAAGAGAAAGATGGTGGCGGCAGCGCAACTTTTGTCCCTGATGACTGGCAGCGTCCTGAGGGTGGTGGCGGTCGTTCATGTATCTTAGCTGATGGTAAAGTTATAGAAAAAGCGGGGGTCATGTTTAGCCATATTCATGTTCATAATCTACCTGCGTCAGCCACAGCTCGTCACCCTGATATCGCAGGTCGCCAGGCACAAGCTATGGGCGTGTCATTAGTGGTGCACCCCAAAAATCCCAATGTACCAACCAGCCATGCTAATGTGCGCCTGTTCGTTGCAGAAGCTGCTGACAAAGACCCTATTTGGTGGTTCGGTGGCGGGTTTGATTTGACGCCTTTTTATCCTGTATTAGCCGATTGTGTGCATTGGCATCAAGTCTGTCATGATCTGTGCACTCCTTTTGGTGATAGCGTCTATCCTGATTTTAAGCAATGGTGTGATGAATATTTTCATCTACGTCATCGTGATGAGCAGCGCGGTATCGGTGGACTGTTCTACGATGATGTCAATCTTGAGAGTCGTGGTTGGGACTTTGAGAGATGCTTTGAGTTTATGCAAGCAGTAGGTCAAGGTTATCTCGACGGTATCATACCTATCTTTGAGCAGCGCAAAAATACTGCCTTTACTGATGAACAGCGTGAATTTCAGCTGTATCGACGTGGCCGCTATGTCGAATATAACTTAGTCTATGATCGTGGTACTTTATTTGGCCTACAAAGTAATGGTCGCATTGAGTCCATCTTAGTCAGCATGCCGCCCCTTGCCAGTTGGCATTATCGCTTTGAGCCTGTAGCAGGTACAGCAGAATTTGAATTGACTGACTATTATCTAAAGCCGCGTGACTGGTTGACTTTATAGTCTTTATTGGCATAATGGATCTAATAGGCAAATGAATTTTGTATTTTATAGGGTCAGCTTTGTAGCTGACCTTTGTTTTATAAATAATGCAAATACTAGTTTGTAGCCGAATTTTGAGAGTAGCTTGCCGTTGGACTTGCTTACTCTCTTTATTAATAGCCACATACGAGGATTTTTTATATGTCAAAGCTTTATAGCACTAAATCGTTAAAATCTATGGTTAGCATCACTTTGATGAGTGCAGCACTTGGTCTCACAGCTTGTAGTGGCTCTGTTGACCCAGATGTCAAAGCCCGTCAAGATATTATGAAAAACTACGGCGATACCATGAAGGTTGTCGGCGGTATGGTTAAAGAGCCTGATACGTTCGACGCTGATGTGGCGAAAGAGCAAGCTTCATTTTTGGCAGGAGCCTCTAAAGATCCTTGGGTACATTTTGAAAATCAAGAAGCAGTAGGCAATGCTACTGAAGCGGTTTGGAGCGATAAAGAAACTTTCCTTGCCGAATCAGAGAAATTTCAAAAAGTAACAGCAGAACTAAATACTGCGGCTCAAACGGCAACTAGTGTGGATGACATCAAGGCTGAATTTGGCGCGGTCGGTAAAAGCTGTAAGTCGTGCCATACTGATTTCCAAGTAGAAACAGACGATTAAGATTTTTTAAGTGCCTAAAAAAGCCGTTATATTTGAAATATAGCGGCTTTTTCGTTTTTAATATCTCTTATACTCTTAGGCTCAATTACTTAGTAATTAAACTTGGCGTCTCATCTTGTTCGGTGCTCGCCTGTTGTTGATCAGCCAGCTTCTTGACGATAGCCTTGACCGAAGGGTCGCTCAAATCTAGCGTACGTACTGGGAACGGCATATCGATGCTTGCTTTATCTAGCGCTCTTTTGACTTCAACGAGCACTTGATCGATAGATTTTACTTTATTGGCTTGAGTGCCATCATCTATGAACCAACGCACAACTAGATCAATGGTAGAGTCGCCTAGATTGACTGCGATGATTGTCGGTGAAGCATTCGTTGATACAGTATCAGATCTCTCTAATGCCTGCATAATCTCCGACTTGGCCTCATCAATATCATCAGCATAGCCAATACCTACTGCTAGTTGCAGACGGCGCTGCTTATAGGCTGTATTAACTGTCAATGCTGAAGTATATAGATCTGAGTTGGGAATAACGACTTGGCGACCGTCATAAGTTCTAATCACTGTTGCTCGTATCTTAATATCTTCAACGGTTCCCTCGTAATCACCTGAGACGATCTGATCACCAATACGAAACGGCTCTGAGAGCAACAGTAAAATACCCGATAATAAGTTCTGGAAAATATCTTTAAAAGCAAAACCAATGGCTACCGAACCTATGCCGAGCGCGCCGATGAGTTTGGCTGGGGTAAATCCTGGTATAGCGACGACCATCGCGATCATAAAACCAATAAAAAATATCAATGCACCGCCTACTCGCTGGAATACTTTGACTAAATTTTGATGGCTACTACGATTGCCTAATAACTTGCGCACTATCTTTTTAAATAATTTTGATAGCAACCAAAAGATAAGCATCACTATTATTGCGGCGACAAAATACGGAATACGCTCGACAAAACCAATCAATAGCTCATTGGCAGTATCAGCAATGGCTTTGTAGGTCAGCGCATCATCAGTGGCGGCAACAACTGTAGTATCAGTAACAGTATCGGAGGTAGGCATAAACGTAGTGTTCCTATCTTTTATAGTATTTTTATAATGTTTTGCTTGCAAGGTTTAGCTCACAGCACTAAACGATATCTTATTCAATCCTTAGGCTGTACAGGCACATAAAACCAACCTTTATAATATCTAACCCATCAGCCCTGCTTCAACAATCTCAATCCAATAGCCATCAACATCCTTAATAAAGGCGATGTTTTTCATGCTGCCATCCTCTGGACGCTTTTTGAACTCGACCTCATTAGCATCAAACCAGCTAACTGCGGCCTTTAGATCAGGCACACTAAAGCAGATATGACCGAAGCCTTGCGGCTCAGCGTTACCATCATGATAGCTAAAGTCGTCTTTAGTCTCAGTACCATAATTATGGGTCAGCTCCAGAATACCGCGCTGACGGAAAGTATAAATAGCCAAATCATCACCTGCGGGCAAGTTTTGACGCTCATCATCGGTAAGCTTCGCCAAAAAATACAAATCAAAGCCCATTTCAGGGAACTTTTTGATCGCCAATAAAGTCATGCCTAATACGCCTGTATAAAAGCTCAATGACTTAACAGGATCTTTGACTCGTAGCATCGTGTGGTTAAAAGTAAAGCCATTAGTCGCCATAGCGATAGGCTGGACGCCTTTTACTTGGATACTGCTATCAGGTTGAGCGCTAGTGTTATTTTGGCTATCTTGGGTGGTGGTAGAATCAGACATGACTATCCTTGTATTTTCTATGAGTTAAAAAAGCTATAGCATAAAACAGTACTGTCGTATTTGTTACCGCCTTGCTGTTCTATTTTTTAGCATATTTGTACTTACCTTTTAATAAAGTATCAGCTGTCTAAAAAACGCACTAAACCCGTTTCTAAGTCATACTCTGCACCAACGATGAGCAGCTGATTGCTATTGACCAAATCCTCTAGAGCGCGTGAGCCATGTTTGAGCTGGCTGACTGACATCATTACATTAGCGCGAATAGAGCGATCAAGGAGCTCATCAGCATCAGCGTCTTGACCATTAGCAGTGGCTAGCTCATGCAAGTTATAGACACTCGGACGAATGCGATCAACGATAGACTGTAGATTTGGTGAGTAGTTTTTCTCAGGATTAATGAGTGCGTCTACGCAAGCCGTGACAGCGCCACAATGAGAATGACCAAGGACGACCACAAGCTTAGTATCGAACTTTTCAGCGGCAAACTCGATAGAACCAATTTGCGATGGCGCGACTATGTTACCTGCTACGCGAATCACAAATAAATCACCTAGACCTTGATCAAAAACAATCTCTACAGGTACTCTTGCGTCCGAACAGCCCAAAATAATAGCTAACGGATCTTGATCTTTGACTAATTCTGGGCGGCGCTGCATCGAGGGATCGCTGGTCAAACTATCGACGTAACGTGCGTTACCTTGTTTGAGCAAAGCAAGCGCCTCTGCTCCTGTTTTTGGGCGGTTGGCATTCGGCATGAGTCATCCTTGGTTATAAATGGGGTTACTAGGACACGCCCTAGTCGTCTATAAAATTATTGTATAGCAAAATAATCATAAAAACTTTTCTAAAAAGCAATTTATTTTAAGCTTAACTTCATAAACGATTAGCGGTAAATGAGCAGAACAGTATTAATAAAATGAGTGGCACGCAACGAATAAGATCAACAAGACAAAGTCTAAATTCTTATTTCAAAGAAGTATAGCTTGCAATAAGTATAGCCTGCATAATCTGTCGCTAACTTACCGCAACTGGAGCAATAGGTTTGTTATAATACGCAGCAACTATAGCGAGCTTAGGCTTAGCCCCTTTACCATCACAGCGCCAATATTTTGGTCGTTTAGGAACCTCTATTATGACTGACTCCTCCTCACAGATACAAACGACTGACCTTGATGCGCTACTAAAAATAACAGGGCTAAAAAAAACCTACGATCAGACCGAAGTACTAACTGATATTAATTTAAATATTAAGCACGGCGAGTTTTTAACGCTTTTAGGGCCATCAGGCTGTGGCAAGACCACTTTACTACGCCTGATAGCAGGTTTTGAGCAGCCAAGTGCAGGTGCGATATACCTAGATGGTATACAGATGGCAGGATTATCAGCTGATAAGCGTCCCGTTAATACTGTGTTTCAGCAGTATGCGCTATTCCCGCACATGAGCGTCGCGCAAAACGTGGCTTATGGGCTTAAGCTGAAAAAAGTACCTAAAACTGAAATTCAGACGCGAGTGCGCGATATCTTAGCGATGGTACAGATGGAGCATCTAGCCAATCGTCGTCCACAAGACTTATCTGGTGGTCAGCAGCAGCGTGTGGCTATTGCCCGAGCCGTCATTAATCGTCCAAAACTACTGCTATTAGATGAGCCACTATCAGCACTTGATTATAAATTGCGCTTGCAGATGCAATCAGAGCTTAAGCGTCTGCAGCGTGAGCTTGGCATTACTTTTGTATTCGTCACTCACGATCAAGAAGAGGCGCTATCAATGTCAGATCGTATCGCGGTGATGAAAGATGGCAGATTCCAGCAGATTGGCACGCCTATTGAGATTTATGAAAATCCAGCCAATCTGTTTACCGCCAGCTTCATTGGTGAAACTAACTTATTCAAAGCTGAGGTAAAGGGCGTCTATCCCGAGCAGCCAGACCGTAATGGGCAAGTCACTAATGGTCGTATCGAAGTCGAAGTTTGCGAAGCACAATCACAGAATCAGGCACAAGCTGGCCCAACAACGTTGCGTAATCTGCGCCGTCCTAACTTTGCCAATGACGTAAAAGTCGGCGACATTGTCAATCTGTTATTACGCCCAGAAGATTTGCGTATCTATGAAGTCGATGATAGCGCTCATGCTGGACTGCTTGGCCGAGTCATTGAGAGTAACTATAAAGGCAGCACTCTAGACTCCATTATTGAGCTGGATAATGGTCATATCATTAAAGCTTCAGAATTCTTTGATGAGGATGATCCTAGCTTTGACTATAAAATACATGAGCCTGTTAAAGTCACTTGGGTCGACGGCTGGGAATGGGTATTGCCTGATGATGACTCTGTGGATACTGATGCTAATACTGAGAATAGTACTGAGACTGCGCAAACTAAAGTCTTTGACATATCTAATGCTACCCATAAAGGTATCCGTTGATGGCTGGCAAAAATACGACTCGTCTAAGTAATAAAAGCACCTTTCGTACTGCAACGCTTTGGCTGATTTGGGGCTGGCTGCTACTATTTGCGCTACTGCCGAATATATTAGTCATAGCCGTGAGCTTTTTGACTCGCGATACCAGCGACTTTATCAGCTTGCCCGCCACTATCGACAGTTATTTGCGTCTCGTTGATCCTTTATACTTTGAAGTATTTATGCATTCATTATGGATGGCAGGACTTACCACTGCTATTTGCTTATTGCTAGGCTACCCTTTTGCTTGGCTAGTCTCTAGAGCTCGCGCTCGTTGGCAACCGCTGCTCATGCTGTTACTGATCCTACCCTTTTGGACCAATTCTTTAGTACGGGTATATGCGCTCAAGCTATTACTAGCGACTAATGGCCTAATCAATAAAGCATTGCTAGCCATCGGTATTATCGATGCACCAATAGACATGTTATATACCCAAGGTGCGGTGATTATCGGTCTGACCTATTTGCTATTTCCCTTTATGGTATTACCCTTGTATGCAGTATTTACGGATCTGCGCGATGACATGTTGCTAGCCTCGCAGGACCTAGGGGCATCCAAGCCCCAGACCTTTTGGCACGTGGTCTTGCCACTGACCACTCCTGGTGTTATTTCAGGCGTGCTATTAGTACTACTGCCTGCGATGGGTATGTTCTATGTTGCTGATATCTTGGGTGGCTCGCGTAATTTACTAGTCGGTAATATTATTAAAAATCAATTCTTAGATGCACGCGATTGGCCATTTGGTGCTGCGGCTAGTGTTCTATTAACGCTTGCGATGGCAGTACTATTACTCGCCTATCGGGCTAGTAGCAAGCGTATTGGCAAAACCGACTTTAATGAGGTGGCCTAATGTTTAATTCTAGTCCTCCCTCTGTCAAAACAAAAAGCCAAGTCGGTAGCGTCGCTGCTAAAGGCTATTTAACCCTAATATATGCGCTACTCTATTTGCCTATTATCGTCTTAGTAGTGATGTCTTTTAATGCCTCAAAGACGGGCTATAACTGGGGCGGCTTTAGTCTCAAATGGTACGAGTCACTATTTAATAACCAAGCGATGCTCGATGCCTTTTGGCATTCGATAGTCTTAGGGTTAGTCGCGGCTACAGTCTCAACGGTGATAGGCGTGCTAACCGCTATGGCGCTGCATCGCTATAACTTTCGCGGTAAAGGCTTATTGAACGGGTTGCTATTTGTGCTAATGATGTCACCTGAGATTGTCCTTGCGATATCGCTACTGGCGCTATTTTTATTAATTGGTCTACAGTTGGGTTTTGTATCTTTATTATTAGCACATATTACTTTTTGCTTACCTTTTGTGGTGATTACTGTATTTGCACGCTTGAGCAGCTTAGATGAGAGCTTGATGGAAGCGGCGCGAGATTTGGGTGCTTCTGAGTCAACGATGATACGTACGGTGCTGATTCCAGTAATACTACCCGCAGTAATGGCAGGATGGCTGCTCGCATTTACCCTATCGCTTGATGATGTGGTGGTATCGACCTTTGTTACCGGGCCGAGCTATGAGATTTTGCCCTTGCGGATTTACTCGATGGTACGCGTAGGTCTTAAACCTGAGGTCAATGCTATTGGTACGTTATTGTTAGCTGCCTCTCTAGTATTAGTGATGATCTCGCAGCTGTTATTACGTCGTCGTTAAATTTTTAGAAAACAAAATTTAGGTCACCTTATGTTAGAGCTTCGTCATCTTAATACCTTAACTGCGCTACGAGCGCATGGCTCACTGGCGGCTGCCGCTGATGAATTACACGTTACTGCCTCTGCGGTCTCACACCAGCTCAAAGAGCTAGAAAATTACTACGATATCAGTCTGGTCAATCGTCGTACTCGCCCGCTCACCTTCACTCCTGCTGGTAAAACGGTACTAGCGCTAGCTGACAGTATTATGCCACAAGTCACACGTACTAAAGCCAATCTTAAGCGCTTAGCCCATGGTCAAGCAGGCAGGTTACGCCTAGCTTCTGAATGTCATAGCTGCTTTGATTGGCTGATGCCGATACTCAATCATTATCGCCGTGAGTGGTCGGATGTCGAGCTGGACTTTGCGACAGGGTTTGAGCCTGAGCCGCATCATTTATTACTAGAAGGTGATATTGATTTATTGATTACTACTAGTAATCTACCAATAGAAGGTCTGAGCTATCAGCCATTGTTTGAGTACGAGAGTCGTTTAGTGCTATCGCCATTACACGATTTGGCAGAGCAAGATGTTATTCAACCTGAAGATTTAACCGAGCAGACGCTGATTGCTTATCCTGTAGAAGCCAAACGTTTAGATATTATCGCTAAATTTATGACCCCAGCTGAGGTAAGTTTTAAAAATATTCGTACCACGGAGCTGACCGCGATGCTGATTCAATTAGTCGCTAGCGAGCGCGGAGTGGCGGCATTACCCGATTGGGTAGTAGCGGAATATGAGAAAAAGGGCTGGGTAGTATCAAGGCGATTAGGGAAAGGTGTGCATTGTCAGCTCTATGCGGCGACTCGTACTTCAAGCCAAGAGACGGCTTATATGCAGGGCTTTGCTGGTTTGTTAGAAGGGATTGTTAAGCCGTTGTGAGGCTTTCATAAAAGTACATGATCTTTGATGAAATAAATTAACCAAAAAATAAGCGTATATTATGGACGAAGCAATAAAACTCCCAAGCTTTGGTAAGATCTTAAATGAATCTATTCAACTTATGAAGTCTAATCTAGCAGTCAAAAAACCTATAACTCAATCAGCTTTTCATAAGCATATAAATAGCAGACTCTCAATCACTAAGGAACAGAAAATCCTAAAGTTTTTAAGCACCGCAGATATTGAACTTGCAAATGAAGATGAGGACGAAGATGTATCATCGACTTGCTGCTATGATGAGGTTGTGAGCCTAGTCATTCTTATTTTAGATGCTATTGGTTTGATAGAAAATAGTTTCTTTAACTTAGTATCAAACTATGATAATAAGACTTTAGATTTTTTGAATATTAATGAGACCATTACACCCGAAGTTTTTGACAAGATAGATATAGATAACAGATGTTGTCTATGGCTTATCACTTCTGAAATGAACGACTACACTCAAATGGAATTCGATAAAGGATGTCTTGGTAACACAACAAGAGTCAGAAGTAGTTTGTTTAAACAATATGAAAGGTTGAACAAAGCAGCTTATGGCGAAGATTTAGATCCTCTGCTAACTCATCTCATTAATAAGTGTAAAGGTGTTTTGAGCCTAATGCTCGGTAGCAATGCTAAAATATCTGCGGAAGAAAATACAAGTGTTTCGAGGACTGATATTCTTAGTAAGATAAACAACTTAACTCCTCTAGAGTTTGAAAAGTTCTCATTATCGCTTTTATCCAACGTACTTGAAAAAGATAATGTTAGAGCAATCGTTTCATCCAAACATACAGGCAAAACGGCAGATGGAGGAGTGGACGGTATAGTGAAAGTTAAGACTAAACTAAAAGGCACTCAAGAATATTGTATTCAGTGTAAGCACTACTCCAAAAGTATAGGCGTACAAACGTTACGCGAATTTTTGGGAACTTTACTACACTTTAGAAACTATCACCAAGGTTACTTTATTACTAATTCCAGCTTTTCTCCAAAAGGATTAGAGTTTGCATCAGACAAGGCTAATATCGTCCTTCTAGGAGGCGAGGATTTAATTGACTTAATGATTGAGTATGAGATTGGAGTAAAAAAAGAAGAGTCAGCTAAGATATTTAAGTTAGACGAAGTTTATTTCAGAGATTTGTTAATAAATTAATGCTGAACGTTGTATTTTTGTTGTTTGGAACAACCCAAATTTGTAACAGAAATGTAGTGAGAGAATATATTCTTTAACAACCTGAAGGATATATTTATGCAAGATATACAAATTACAGTACAAACAGTACTTTTTATAAGTAGTCTCTTCGTACTTTTCGATATTTTATTTCGGTGGTTATGGATAATTTATAATCTTTTTCGTTAAGGTGTTTATCTGTTTAAATCTTATAGTGGATATCTAAAGTAACTGCTCAAATAGGTTGCTTAAACAATAAGTAGATTATTTAAAATAGACCGTTATAGTGAAGATGCTTATAACGGTCTATTAAACAACTAATATCCATCAAAACCTACAAAACCAACCTAAACAAATAAAACCCTACAGCCGTCGCCAATAAAGTCAGCCCCACATGCAACCCGACCAAGCCTAGCCCTGCCAATACTCTACCAGCGCTAATAAAAGTAAACACCTCAGCGCTAAAGGTGCTAAAAGTCGTCAAGCCGCCCAAGAATCCTGTAATAACAAACAATCTGATATTGGGCGATAAGTCGCTACCTACGCGCTCGAACCAAACTAGCGCTAACCCTATCAGTAGACCACCCAAGACATTTGCGCCAAGGGTGCCAAGCGGTATCCAGTGATGCAGCGGATTAAAGCGCGCTAAATAGCCGCGCAAACACGCGCCTAATGCTGCACCTAAACCAATGGCAAGCCACTGCATAAGGGTATCCTTTTATTTATTAGAACAAATTTTAGTATTAAAAATTAGCTTAAAGCATTGGCAACAATGCTGGTAGTTCGGTCATCGGCCAACGCGGTACACAGGTGACTGCAAGATCATCAGACTGCCCTGCTTGCAAACGCTGGTAGCCAGCATAAGCAATCATCGCGCCATTATCAGTGCAGAGCGCGGGCGGTGCGTAATGAACCGTTGCATTCACCTTTGCCAGCTCAATCTCTAACGTCTCGCGCAAATGGGTATTCGCACTGACGCCGCCTGCAATAACCAGTCTATTCATATCGACTTGCTTAAGCGCTTTGATAGATTTTTTGACTAAAGTATCGACCATCGCCTGTTGAAAGCTGGCGGCAATATCAGCACGTACTTGCGGATCGCTTTCAGAACCATTTGTATCTTTAATTAAATTATGCACCGCTGTTTTCATACCACTAAAGGAGAAGTCCAATCCGCGATGCAGCATCGGACGCGGTAGCGCATAAGCATCTACCTTACCCGTCTGGGCGAGCTTAGCAATGTTTGGACCACCTGGATATTCTAAGCCTAGCATTTTTGCGGCTTTATCAAAACACTCGCCTGCCGCGTCATCTATCGACTCGCCTAGTATCTCGTACTGACCGATACCTTTTGCGGCTATAAGCTGAGTATGGCCACCCGATACCAGTAGCGATACAAAGGGAAAATCAGGCGAGTTAGCACTCATCAGAGGCGCGAGCAAATGCCCTTCCATATGGTGAATACCGATAGCAGGAATATCTAATCCATAGGCAAGGCTGCGACCAAATAGCGCACCCGTCATTAGCGCTCCAATTAGCCCTGGGCCTTTGGTATAAGCGATTGCATCGATGTCATCTTTGGTGATATCACACTGTTCTAATAGCTCATTGAGCAGAGGTACTAATTTGCGGATATGGTCACGACTGGCCAGCTCTGGCACTACGCCACCATACAGAGCGTGCAGCTCAATTTGCGAATATAACACTTGTCCAAGTAAACCCTGATTGTCAGTATCTATTAACTCACTATCAAAAACGGCCAACCCTGTCTCATCACAAGAGGTTTCAAGTCCTAATACTTTCATGCTCATGCCTTTATTTGTTATCAGTACTCATCAAGAGAGCGACCAATTTTTAACTCAAAAAAACCGCCATTGCGATTGACAATGACGGTTAGTTTGATAAATTTCAATAGCTAAAACTTATCTAGCTAACGGCTGCCAACATATAATCTACTGAGGCTTTGACTTGTGCTTCAGTAATCCCGTTCACAGCCTGCGCAGGCATTTTATTAAACCCTTGCGCTGAGTGCATATACAGCGTCTCTTTGCCTTTAGCGATACGTGGTATCCATGCTTGTTTATCACCGAGTTTTGGCGCATTTAATAGACCATTGGTATGACAAACCTTACAATTTGACTCATAAAGCTTAGCACCAGCATCAGCATCAGCAGCTAATATCTCAGGCTCAGCGCTAATGTTAGTGTCTGCCTCTATAATAGCAACCTCATCGGCTGGTGCCTCGATCACAGCGACCTCTTCAACAGGCTTTACAGCCTCAGGCTCACCGACATCGACTACTTCAACCTCAGGCTCACTAACGGGCGTGTCATCAACTGCAGTATTATCACTACAAGCGCTAATCATTAATAGCGCACTAAGACCAAATGCTAGCTTTGCCATTGATGATTTACTTATTAAGATTCGCATAGCGTTCATAGTCAATACCCCTACTCACTCTAAATATTCGCTCTAACATTTGCAACCGTTTAGCTAGCCGCTGCAATCATGTACTCAACCGCTTGACGGATCTGATCTTCTGTCACGCCGTTATAAGCCTGAGCTGGCATTTGATTAAAGCCGTTCGCTGAATGCGATGCTAAAGTCTCTACACCTTTTTCAATACGCGGTGCCCAAGCAGCTGCATCACCATATTTTGGCGCATTGAGCAGACCACTAGCATGACAAGCCATGCATTGCTTATTATAAAGCTCGGCACCTACATTGACCGCTAGATCTTCGGCTGCAGCAGGAGCATCTGTAGCTGGCGCTTCTGCACCATCTGCTACCACTTCCATATCTGTAGCCGTAACTTCAGGCATCGGTGCAGCAACTACCTCTGGAAACTCCATATCTTCAGCTTCTGGTGCTAGCTGACGGGCAATATCAGCCGCTTGATCAACGCGATCAACCGCTAAAATCTCTTCGTGCTCGCTGCTACAACTCGTCACACTCACGCCCAAGGTCAGCACTACTGTCGCTAATAGTGCTGCGCTCAATGACTTGTTTGACCCTAATTTTGATCCTACTTTGCTCATTCCAACATCCTCAATAAAATTGACGTAAAAGCATAGAATTGGCTACCGTCAGATTGAGATTATAATAGCATAAATTGCTAATAAATCGTTATAGGTAGTAAGGATTTTGTACTAAAAAGATGCTGATATAGATTAAAGACTTTGACTTTGTTGCATTTTTTAAGTAGAATAACTGCCCTTGTGCCCGGCTATGGTCTGTGCATAAGATTTTGTAAAAAGTTATGTCAAAATTATCCTAGTTTGAGCTGATGTCGGCAATCTTGAGATATTGCGGCTAAATACTAATATACAGCCAAACTAATGCCTTTAATCTCATCCCTATAAGGAGTCTTCATGCCTGCAGTTAAGGTCAAAGAAAACGAACCTGTTGATATCGCTATCCGTCGCTTCAAGCGTGCTTGCGAAAAAGCTGGTGTATTATCAGATGTACGTAAGCGTGAGTTTTATGAAAAACCTACACAAGAGCGTAAGCGCAAAAAAGCAGCTGCTGTGAAGCGTTATAAGAAAAAAACCCAACGTGATACTGTCCGTACTACGCGTATGTACTAATTATTATTTATCGAGAGTGCCAACTGGGTCTCTCTTAAATAACTAGCTACAAGCGTTATACTAATACCACTGCTATCTATAGATAACAGTGGTATTTTTTATGCTACAATTTTTGTTAATAGCGGTTTTATTTTGCTTTATAAATTAAATTTTACCTACTAAGGAATAATAATAGCTATGAGTCCACTTCAACAACATATAGCCGATACGATCATTACTTCTATGAAAGCGCGTGAGATTGAACGAGTCAAAGTCATGCGCAATGTACAAGCCGTCATCAAGCAAATAGAGGTCGATCGTCGGATTGAGCTTGACGATGCAGATGTACTAGATGTCCTGCAAAAGCAGCTCAAACAGCGCCAAGAGTCATTGGCTATCTTTACTGAAAATGACCGTGACGATTTAGCAGCCAAAGAGCAGTTCGAGATTAATATTATCAATGAATTTATGCCCAAACAAATGGATGATAGCGAGATTGCAGCATTAGTGAATACTGAGATTGCAGCGCAAGGAGCAACGTCGATGCGCGATATGGGCGCGGTGATGGGTAGCCTAAAAAAGAAAACAGCAGGTCGTGCAGATCCCGCCCTCATCTCAAAGCTGGTTAAAGAAGCATTACAGGGTTAAACGCCTAAAAATTTTATTGTCGCTCATTAAAGTACCGCTTAAGGCTTGTAGTCTTTAGCGGTTTTTACGTTTTTGACCTCTTGAGCGATATTGGCTAATAGTGGCCTAGCACTACTGGCTTGCGCGCTTGCCTGCATTTGCTCAGCCAATTGCTGCGCTTGGGTCAATGAGGTCAACGCGCTATCGTAACGGGCATTCCATAGCTGATCATGACTGCGATAGCGTAGCGCATTGATCGTTGCAATCTTAGCCAATTGTGGTGAAGTCGTCGTCTTAGCGATCTTCTCGTTCGCTAATTGCAACAGTTGCCAAGCATAGCGGTCGCTTGGCTGCTGCTGGGTTAATGGCTTTAATAGCGTTTGTGCTTGGGTAGGATTATCACTATTAGTAAGCGCCTCTGCTAAATAAAGACGTAAATCTCGACGTTCAGGATATAGACGCTGCTGAGCTGCTAACATTTGCGCCGCTTGCGTCCATTTATTTTGCTCAGTTAATATCTGGCTTTGAGTAATAGACAATAGTGGCTCTAGCGCTTGGCGCTGCACTGCAGGCAAAGCGTCTAGGATTTTGTATAGTTGCTCCGCTTCAATAAATCGCTGCTGCTCACCGTACCAGCTCAATAGCGCCAGCTTTGCGCCAGCGCTGTTATTAGCAGCGCTCATAAGCGCTGTTGGCGTTACCTGTTTACCAGTAATTTGCACCCGCCAGTAGAGCAAATCAAACAGCGCTTGATGACGCTGCTGCTGGCTCAGCGACAGTGAAGGATAACTTTGCGCACGGCTCTGTGATTCACTCAAACGCTCATTGCTGAGTGGATGTGAGCGGATAAAACTAGGCAAAAACTGATTGGCGCTTTGATTGAGCTGACGCTGTTGATCCATAGTGGCAAAGAAGCTCACCATGGCACGCGGATTATAGCCCGCCTGATTCATAATCTGCATCCCTACCCGGTCAGCCTCGCGCTCATTACTACGGCTAAAAGCCATGCCGCTATTCATTGCAGCGGTCTGAGAGCCCATCATTACTGCCGCGCCTGCATCACCATCGACTGCTGAAGCAGCAATCGCCGCCAGCATACCGCCGATTTGTAGTAGCAACGCCTTCTTGCGCTCATCAGCACTATGTTCATAGTGGCGCTGACTGATATGAGCGACTTCATGCGCGACGACACTTGCTAACTCATCCATACTTTTGGCAGCCGTAATCGTGCCCGTATTGATACCGATTAAGCCACCTGGCGCAGCAAAAGCATTAATACTAGGATTATCGATGATGACCACTGCCAATGGCGCTTGTTGGCGCGCCTGCGCATTGAGTCTCCATGTCATCTCCTTGATGGTTTCTTGCACCCAAGGGTCATGCTCCATTTTTGCTTGACCATTAATCCTTTGTAGCGACCACTCTCCAGCGAGCTTATTTTGGTGCTGCTCTGCAAAGCTTAAACTATCTCCACGTAGATTGGGCAGTGCCAAGGCCTCTGCCTGTCTATCTTGAATAGGGTATTGCCAAGGGCTATATTCTGAATCTAACCCATTAGAATTTACAGATAGACTTGTAGATTGATTCGCACTCATTACAGGCGTAGATGCAGCATAGCTACTAGCTACAAAACTATTAGCTACAAAAATAGTAGACACAGGACTGCTTATCATTATTAGTAATAGCAGCTTAGCTTTGGACTTATGGATAGGCAACATAATAGTTTGATACCTTTTTTTGATGTCGTTTTGACTATAAGAGCTTAGCACGAGCAAATCAATGCTAATCTATTGTCTGCTACCAATATCTAAGCGCTGTGATACCTTTGCGCAACACAGCTATATCCAACACTGAGATATCCGATAACGTTACATCAAATAGCCATATAAGTTAAGCTATTGATAATTCCAATCATCGTGTTTATTACCAGTGGTCTAAACAGTAACTTTTGCTTATAACTAGTTTGTTATAATAGAGTGCTCATCATATTTAATTGTAAAGACCTTCTTTAAAAGTATAAGTAGAAGTACAAAATTCAAAAGTACTAAAGGCTTTGTTTATGTCCACTGATAATAATACTCACCCAGCTGCGCCTTATCAGCTAAATCTTGCTCAGGATCTAACAGCCACTGAGCAAGAGATCATTATCACTCATCTACAATTATTGCCAAGCGATTACATTAAAAAGGTTCAAAAGCTAGACTCAAGTGCAATACCTTTGACAGATAGCGGTGTGATTATAAAGCAAGTAGTGGATGGACGCGGTTTGGCTTGTCCTATGCCGCTACTAAAAACGAAAGTGGCGCTACGTAATGTTGCAATTAATGAGGCACTGTATATCATCGCAACGGATCCTAATTCGCAAGCAGACATTGTCGCCTTCTGTCAGCAAAACTGGCAAACTAAGGACAGCAGTTGCTTGCAATTACTAGTAAATCATAGCACTACTAAAACTAACCAGCCGTCTACTGATGCGTCCGACACTGCAAGTTTCGATACAATATTTCACTTCATCATTACCAAAACTGATAGCAACTAAGACGGGCTATCCTTTACAATTAACATAACTCATAATATAACTAAAAGTTAAGTGTTTATTGCGCTAACTAATCTTCTATTAATCAAGGTCAAGAATATGGCTACTGAATCGGTGACGACCCCTAACAACGATGACCCTAAGACCAGTGCTGTGAAAAACACCAAAGCTGTAAAGAATACAACAGCAAAGAGCACGTCTGCGTCTAGCAAAAAAATTAAAAGTGTCGCAGCAAAGTCGGCTGAACCTAAGAATAAACAGAGCAAATCTGCCGTAGTTAAGCAGGTGCAAGAAGAGAATACTGCGAAAGATAAAACTATCAGTAGCGATAAAACGGACAGTAAGCTTAGTCCTGAAAAAAATGCAGCACGTGAGGCTGCTCTAAAGGCAGCAGCAGAGCGCCCTCCTTATGATGCGAGCGCGCTAGAAGAGACGAGTACGCGTGACTTAGTACCTGCTATGCCGACGCATCTGTCAGCACCTGGCGTAAATCTTGGTGCTTATATTAATACCGTGCATCAGATTCCTATTTTGACTACCACGCAAGAGCAGGAGCTGGCGCATCGCTATTATGATGAAGGCGATGTTGAGGCGGCGCGACTACTGGTGATGTCGCATCTGCGTTTTGTCATCCATATCGCGCGCAGTTATTCAGGCTATGGTTTACCGCAAGCCGATCTTATTCAAGAGGGTAACTTAGGTCTAATGAAAGCGGTGAAACGCTTCGACCCTAATAAAGGCGTACGCTTAGTCTCTTTTGCAGTGCACTGGATTAAGGCTGAGATTCATGAATTTGTGATTCGTAACTGGCGTATTGTCAAAGTAGCAACCACCAAAGCGCATCGTAAATTATTCTTTAATCTACGCAGTCTGAAAAAGACGAATAATCAGCTTACTTTAGAAGAGGCTGATGCTATCGCTAGTGATCTCAACGTCACCCGCAAGCAAGTGCTAGAGATGGAGTCGCGTTTGACCTCTTATGATGCCTCCTTTGAGACTCAGTCGAGCGATGATGATGATGGACGTTATGCGCCGCAACTGTTCTTAGAGGATGGTATTGATCCTGCTGAGATGCTTGAGGAAGCCGACTGGGAAGAGAATAACTCATCCGCGCTGATAGCGGCTATGGATACTTTGGATGATCGCTCGCGAGATATCGTTGAGCAGCGCTGGCTGACTGAGCAAAAATCTACGCTACATGAGCTGGCAGCAGTTTACTCCATCTCAGCAGAACGGGTCAGGCAAATCGAAAAAAATGCTATGGATAAAATCCGTAATGCGATGACTATTGATAGTGTGATTTTGCCAGATGATATTCAGTAGTCTTGTGAGTAGTAGGGTTAGCGAATTAGACAATAGCAAAGCTCAATAAAGGCTGTAAACAGTTGCAAGGGTAGTACATGGTGAATTGGATAGGTATCGGCGCTATTAATATGGCTATTGCTGTAGGTCTTGGCGCTTTTGGTGCACATGGTCTAAAGAATATCGCCAGTGCTGAGCAGTTAGCGTGGTGGCATACCGCTACTTTATACTTATTGGTTCATGCTATCGGCCTGTTGATCGTCGGCTTATTAATTCGCCTAAATTATGCTACTCAGACCAGCGCTTGGCTATTACAGATTGGAATCATTATATTTGCAGGTAGTTTATATTCGATGGCGTTAGGCGCTCCGCGTTGGTTTGGTGCTATCACTCCTATCGGCGGTGTGCTTATGATTGCAGGGTGGCTGTGGTTAGCAGTGACTGCATTGCGCTTAGGAAATAGCACTCTATAGCATTTGATAGCATCTAATATTAGAGGAATAAACTTATGAGTATTATCACCGTCAATGGTAAGACATTACAGACCACACATCAAACGCTACAGCTAGTAGTTAATGAGCTGGGACTAAGTGTTGGGCGCTATGCAGTCGAAGTCGATGGTGAGCTCATTCCCAAAAGTGAGCTGGGACTAATGCGTGTCGTAGACGGAATGACTATCGAAGTGGTGCAAGCCGTTGGTGGTGGCTGATTTATTTTTATTGATACTGTTTTAATAAAATTATTTTCATTCAAAAATAGATATAAAAAAACCTCAGCGCTTCAAGCGTTTGAGGTTTTTTAAAACATAATTATCATTAAATCTGAAAAAGAAAACATTGAAATCAGGCAGAGAGATTGACCGAATAAGCATAACTATAATTATGTTTTAGTATTATAATTATCACTAATTATAACCAATACCGCATCGGTCAAAGACACGACTACTGTACATCTTCTCTCTACCTACTTATCAATCTACCTCTATTTATCCAATGATCTTAGTATCTGTCGATCTATTAAATCGCAGAGGCCACATCAGCGACATCATTATCTATATAACGCCCATCACGTCCTGCTCCTTGAGTCTTTTTACTCTCTTGACGCGTCTTATATTTACGGACTTGTCTCTCAAGCTTATCGGACATATCATTGATAGCTTTATACATATCATCATCGAACGCTTGTACAAACATCTCTTTGCCTGAGACGCGCATTATAGCTTCAGCCTTGTTACTTTTTTGACCGCCATCACTAGCGCCACTGTTATCCAAAGATAAAATAACTTGGATACTCTGAATTTGATCAAAATGACGCTCGATTTTTTCTAATTTTTCGCTTACCGCTGCATTCATCGCGTCGGTTACGGTGATATGATGACCACTGATCGAAACATTCATATTGTTATCCTTATATTTATAGCTAAAACTATAGAAAATAAAGCCAACTAGCTGTATTTTCTTACCTTATCGAGAGTATTAAACGCTATTAAAAACCGTTGATTTATCCTTAAAATCTTCAGAAATTAACGTTCTTTATTACTGGGTTTTTACTCCCGATGTAGTTCTAATTTGTCATGAAAGCTGTAGAGTAGCAAGCCGCATTATTGTAATTAAATGTATCTAAGGCTGGGGTTTTCTACAGACTTATATATAATCAAAAAATTTTGTTTTTAATTATCAAACATATATCACTGATTAAACCGTTTGGTATTAGATTATCAGCCTAATACTTTTGTTTACGATAGGTCGATGAGCCGATATTCAAAGCTTCACGATATTTGGCAACGGTGCGACGAGCGATATCGATACCTTCTTCTTGCAAAGCACTTTGTAATCGACTGTCTGAGAGCGGTTTTTTAGGATTTTCATCAGCGATAAGCTGTTTGATCATCTCACTGATAGCCGTTGAGGAAATATCACCATCACTACTACTTACGTGCGATGAAAAAAAGTATTTTAATGAAAATAGTCCTTGAGGCGTCAAAATAGATTTGCTGGTCGTCAAACGTGAAATAGTAGATTCGTGAAGCTCTACCTCTTCAGCGATATCTTTAAGGATTAAGGGCTGCATAGCACGCGCACCATACAATAAAAAATCTTGCTGGCGACGAATAATGCTAGTACATACTTTTAGTAAATTTTGATTACGCTCTTCAATACTGCGTATAAAAAGCCGCGCATCAAGCAGATTATCTCGTAGATACTGGTTGTCAGGACTATCATCGCCGCGCTTAACTAAACTGGCATACTCTTTATTAACTTGTAGTTTGGGCAAAGTATCAGGATTCAATCTTACATCCCAACTATCGGGTGTGCCTGAGCTGTCTTTATTATTGGTGTTATTGGTGTTATTGGTGTTATTGGCTTTTTTGGATGATTTGATAGTGCTACTACCCCGTAGCGGAGTCACTAATACATCGGGTATATCGTAGCTCTCGGCAGGCTGCATATAATCAGGCTGACTACTCTGAAAAGATAATCCAGGAGCAGGGTTTAGGGTACGCAGTAATGTTAATGCAGGATTGATTTGCTCTGTAGCTAAGCCCGTCAGGTCAGTGAGCTTTTTGATATTATTACTCACTAGATGCTCGCTGGCACTCAATAAGGCATGAGCCTCTGCCAGATGGTCAGTGCTCGAATCGAGCTTATCTAATTGTATAGCTAGACACTCGCTCAAACTCCGTGCGCCAACGCCTAGCGGATCGCAGGACTGAATGATACGTAGAACAGCAGCTATCTCATCATATTCTATTTGAGTGTCCCACTGATAGAAGCTGGCCATCGTATCGAGACTTTGCAAAAGCTCGCCGATATCGAGTCGAATAAAACCCATATCATCCATCGACTCAACCAAATAATTGGCAATCAAAACATCGGTCTCTGATAACCGCTTGAAGTTCAATTGCCAGCGTATATAGTCTTGAATAGTGGCACTGGTGCTGCCTTGATAGCTGTCCAATTCGTCCAATCCAGCGCTGCTACTCGTTGAGCCTGAACCGCCAGCTGAGGCATAGTTGCCACTATCAAAACTGCTATACTCAAAGCTGTCGCTACTATAATCATCACTGCTATCCATAGCCTCATTATCTAGACTACTTTGCTGTAATTTATCTAAGCTGTCTGAATAGTTATCATCGTTGCTACTATTAGAGTCGGACTCATTACCAAACTCACTATCAGCATTTGACTTAAGCTCTTTTTGGTTGGCTGCACTGGCCTCATTCCACATCTCAAGCGTCATCGGCTCATTTGGCTCGTGGTTTAGCTCATCGGCATGATCGTAATCAAGCTCTTCTTCCTCTATTCGCTCTAATAAGGGGTTGGCATCGAGTTTAGCTTGGACCTCTTGCGCCAGCTCAAGACTAGATAGCTGCAATAGCTTGATAGCTTGCTGCATCTGTGGGGTCAGCTTTTGTGAGGTGCTAAGACTAGCTGCCAAGCCAAACGACATACTCATAGGCAGTTTATTGCACTCCGATATTTATGATGCATAAAATTGATGATATTTGGACTAACCAAATGACAGCCCAAATAACAGATTTAGCCAAATAGTAGCCGTAGTATTTTTCACAGCTCTGATACTATGCTAATTTATTCTCAATAGATCAGCTTTATTTTCGTTAAAAAATGAACCGTTAGCTTTAATCTTATTAAAAACCGTATGTGCCATATTAACAAATATACTCGAGAAAATACTATGAATAATAAATCACTTATCGTGGCGGCTGTGCAAATGAATAGCCAGCAAGATATTGCCACCAATCTAATAACCATCAAAGCCGCTATTAGCGAGGCCAGTATGCAAGGTGCTCAGCTAGTAGTGTTGCCAGAGAACTGCTGTAGCATGGGTCAGCAGTTTGCGACCGCTCAGCGCTTTGACGAGCTATCAGCGACAATTGCCTCTTATGCTACTGAATACCAAACTCACGTGTTGGCAGGCTCGCTACCTTGTCTATATCGTCCAAATGGGGTCATCGTGCCTGATGGGCGTATGCGTCAAGTCAGCCAGCTATTTAGTCCTGATGGTCATCAAGTGGCGCGTTACGATAAGATTCATCTGTTCACTGCGACTGTCGCTGATAAGCAAGGCAGCTATGATGAAGCGTTGACCTTTGAGCCTGGCGAGCAAACAGTGGTGGCTCCTATTGAGGTTGAGAATGGCGTTTATCAATTGGGTATGATGGTGTGTTTTGATCTGCGTTTTCCAGCATTAGCGCAACGCTTGCGCCAAGCGGGTGCTGAGATACTTAGTGCGCCTGCTGCTTTTACCTTTATGACGGGGCAAGCGCATTGGTCGCTACTATTACAGGCACGCGCTTTAGACAGTCAATGTATGGTCATAGGTGCGGCGCAAGGCGGCGATCATCATTATAAGAACGGCAGTATCCGTCAAACATGGGGGCATGCCGCGATTACCGCTTTTGATGGGACCATCATTGATAGCTATGACGCTAGTGCGCTTACTAAGAGAACTGAAAATAAAGACGATGCACCCTATGCGCTAGTATTTGGCTCTTTAGATATAGCGGTGCAACAACAAGGACGACAACGTATGCCTATCTTTGGTTGCCATCGCTTGGCATAGCTTGTCACAATTTGGCATAGTTTAAATCATCCAAAATCAAGTGACCAAAAATATCTATTCTATATCGCTTGTACTATGAGTTGCGCGCGGATGAGCGCGATCATAAACTTGGGTCAGCTTAGCAAAATCAACATGGGTATAGATTTGGGTGGTGCTAATATCGCTATGCCCCAGCATCTCTTGCACTGCCCGCAGATCACCACTGCCTGAGAGCATGTGCGAGGCAAAGCAATGACGCAATAGATGCGGGTACATATTTTGCGCAATACCTGCACGCGTAGCAGCAACTTTTAGTCGTTGTTGTACGGCTCGACTGGACAGCCGAGTACCGAGCTTTTC
Organism: Psychrobacter sp. M13; assembly: GCF_030718935.1. NCBI lineage: Bacteria > Pseudomonadati > Pseudomonadota > Gammaproteobacteria > Moraxellales > Moraxellaceae > Psychrobacter > Psychrobacter sp. M13. Next base: position 308,532 of record NZ_CP132194.1, on the reverse strand, counting down.
GCTAATAAATAACGCGCTGTCCTGTTGCTCCACCCATAGATTACGGTGTGGGAGATAGCGTTTGATAGCGGTAGCGGCCTTATTGCCAAGCGGCACTATACGAGTCTTATTGCCTTTACCTGTAACCCGCAGGCGCAAATCGGCTAAATCTATATCCGTCATATCCAGCGCTACTAATTCACCGACCCGTAAACCACTGCTATAGAGTACTTCAAACATAGCTTTATCACGCAGCCACAGCCTCGCCTGCTCTGGTGTCTCAGGTACAGGCTGATCTAGCAGTTGACTTAGTAGATCGATATCCGCGATTGACGGTAGCGGTCTTGGACTGCGTTTGAGCTGATAGCCCGTCGTCGGATTGATACGCGCCAGTCCCTCTTCAATCAACCAGCCATAAAAATGGCGAATAGCCGATAGCTCTTGCTGCACACTCGCCAGCGCCAGCTTATCCTCGTCAATACGCTGACTAATATGCTGCGCTAATTGACGTTTGTCACAGCGCGTCCACGTCAGTTGCTTACCACGCAAAAACAACGCTAGCTGCCTGACCCCAGCAAAATAAGCGCTCAAAGTATGCTTAGAGTGGTTGCGCACGGCTAAAATATCGAGCCAGCGCTGCACAGGTGTTAGCAGCTCAACAAGCGCTGAATCTGTTTCTATAGCTTTAAGCGAGTTAGCAATAGTCATGCATTGTCCTCTTCTGCAACCCTAAAAGAGCGCTACTACTTCATTTAGCTTACGATGGGTTAGGCTCGATTCCTGCTTGTGCCATCAGTCCATCAGGACTAAACACCCCTTCATAAACAAAAGCCGTCGGCCCTGTCATCATCACCGAATAGCCTGGCTGCCAGCGTACTACCATACTGCCGCCATACAGCTGAGCACGGATATCCTCGCCCTCATCTAGCCAGCCCTCTCTTATGCCCACTGCTACCGCCGCACAAGCCCCTGTGCCGCAGGCTTGCGTCTCACCGACCCCGCGCTCATAAACTCGCAGTCGAATATGACGCTGGTTCATGACTTGTACAAAGCCGACATTGACGTTATTGGGAAAGGCCGAATGCGCTTCAATCGCTTTGCCCAGCTTGGCAACATCTGCTTCTAAGATGTCATCAACTTTGATCACGGCATGGGGATTGCCCATATTCGCCACATAGAGCTGTACTGGTGTACCAGCGACATTAAGATGATACGCATTTTGGATCTTGGTCGTGGCTTTGGGCGTGAACGGAATCTCATTGGGCTCAAACTTTGGCTTACCCATATCTACTTCAACCCAGCCATAACGGTCAGTAGTCAAAGTAATGACCCCACTGGCAGTCTCAACTTTTAGACGCTGTTTAAAGGACAGTTTGCGCGCTTGTACGAAGCGGGCAAAACAACGTGCGCCATTACCGCACTGTTCAACCTCTGCGCCATCGGTGTTAAAAATACGATAGCTAAAATCAACATCTGGACGCATCGGTGGCTCGACCACCAGCAGCTGATCAAAGCCAATTCCCAGATGACGATCACCCAATAACTGCACCAACTCCGCGCTCAAATCCAAACGCTGAGTGACTAAGTCGATAACCATAAAGTCATTACCTAGACCGTGCATCTTAGTAAATTCTATTAACATATACCTATGTCCTATTTTGTTTTTATATGTGGGTTATAGTAGCACGGCTTATAGTAGGATAATGGTTACAGATGATCATAACCTATTAATTTTTGCTAATAACAAACGGTGAGTAACGCTGATAAAAGTTGACAGTAATTGATACAAAACGCTTAAAACTTAGGTAATAAAAAACCCATTGTTGCAGTAACAATGGGTTCTAGTTGTAGCTATATTTACATCGAAATCAAATAAATACTATTTATTATCCCTTATTACCCCAAGGCATCTCATTAGCATATAGCGCCTCGACGGTTTCGCGTTTGCGTACGAGCTGATGCTTAGTGCCTGCAACCATGACCTCGCAGGCGCGCGGGCGGGTATTATAATTGCTACTCATCACCATGCCATAAGCACCAGCGCCAGTGATGGCTAATAAATCATTTGCCGCTAAGCTCAGCAGGCGCTCTTTTGCCAAAAAGTCGCCCGTCTCACAGATAGCGCCAACGATATCCCATGATGGCATATCATGTACACTTACGCTATCAGGTAACGCACTAGGAATGACTGCCATTTCAGCTTGATACAGTGCAGGACGAATCAAATCGTTCATCGCAGCATCAACGATAGCAAAATTCTTATGCTCAGTCGGCTTGAGTATATCGACACGTGTGAGCAAGATACCTGCATTGGCAACCATACTACGACCCGGTTCAAAGAATACTTTGAGATTAAGCTGGGTAAGCTTGGGCAATAGCGCCCCTGCAAAGTCAGCTATAGTGACAGGTGACTCATCGATGTAACGTACACCCAAACCACCGCCCAAATCAACATGAGCAAGCTCAATTCCTAGTTCAGCTAACTTGTGGATCAGCTCAATCAACTTGTCTAAAGCAGCAATAAACGGCTCCACTTCAGTCAGCTGTGAGCCGATATGACAGTCAATACCGACGATATCGATATGTGACATCGTTGCGGCTTGGCTGTAGACAGCAACCGCTTTGTCATGAGCGATGCCGAACTTATTATCTTTAAGACCTGTGGAGATATACGGATGCGTGTTGGCATCGACATCAGGATTGACCCTTAATGATATCGGTGCAAATTTGCCCAGTTGCTCAGCTACTTCATTGATTAATATCAGCTCATTGACAGACTCAACGTTAAAACAGTTGATACCTTGGTTAAGAGCAAATTCGATATCATCACGCGTTTTACCAACGCCTGAGAATACAACTTTTGCAGCCGCGCCGCCTGCCGCTAATACCCGCATTAGCTCGCCACGAGAGACGATATCAAAGCCTGCGCCTGCCTCTGCCAGTACACTTAATACCGCAAGATTAGAGTTGGCCTTTACCGCATAACAAATCTGATGATCGATAGTAGCAAAGCTATCACTATAGTCCTGATAAACATTTAATATGGCTTGTTTAGAGTAGACGTAGCATGGCGTTGCATATTGCTCAGCTAGCTCGCTAACGCTTACGTCTTCTATATATAGCATATGATTGCGGTAGCTCAGTGCTGGCAAATGGTCAGTTAGCACTATGGGGTCAATATATAACCCTTGCTCGGTTTGGATAGTTACACTTGCAGTGTGAGTCGCGTTCATTGGCGACGTAAGATTACTCATAGTGATATCTCTAATCTTTTTAAATTATCAAGGTGAAGTATTGGGATTATAGGGCGTGTCCTCATTTTGAAAATGATGATAAAAATGAGATAGATTTTTGCCAACAGCTATTATCTAAAACTTACCCTACAAACATTAGTACTATAAGATTATTAGTTATTAATAATCATTAGGGTCATCACTGACTTCAGGAAATATCTGCTGCTGCTCTAGGTAGCGCTCTTGTTTGTAATCGCTGTCATCAAGATCAGCAAAAGCGGCATCCTGCGGATTGCTAGTGCTTGCCAAGTCATCAGAGCTAGTGGTCACTGTTTGAGTGGCTGGATCCACTAAATATAATTCGTTTTTTTGACCACAACCTGTCATAGCTAATGTCGCTAAAGAGATCGCCACTAGGGCACATTTTGCAGATAAGAAAGAATGATTAACGCTTAACATAGTAGGCATATCCTAGTGAGGCAACTATAAATCCCAAAGCCGTTCAATGGTATAAAAGCTTAATTGAGCCTGGGGCGTGTCCCTAATCTGAGCGTCTGAAACTAGATGGGCTAAAAAAGGCTAAATTCTGGCAGGGCGGTGTCAAATAGCTCATCAATATCCCGATATTAATAACACTATTATCCTATCCCTGCTGCAATTTATCTCATTTTTATCGCCATCTTCAAATTGAGTACACGCCCTACGTCTGCTTGATCATTAGCGAGCAAGATAGAGTCATTTGCTAGCGGCCAATAATAGCATTAATTGATAAGTCTTTGCAGATTCAAGGTGTATTTGCGCAAAATTATAAGCTGATATGAGCCTTTTTTTAACACTATTTTTAATGTTGAAATTCGACGGTGTCACTTTTTGATAAATAATATAGCTTATCTAGACAAACTTACTTACAATTTGAGTTAACGCTTGTACTGCTATGCTAGCTATGCTGTTAGTTAAGAAATGAGCTTATTAGGTGCTTGACTAGAGCCAATATAAAACCTTATAGTCATCAAGGTGTAACTAATAAAGCAGGCAAATGGGTTGTATTTCATAAGCTTAATAGACATGGTATTGATAGAAAATAGCCAATATTTTATGACTTCACCTAGCAAGTGGTATATAGCACCTTCTAAATTTACACTATAAAATAGCTATTGATTTTTGTTTGTTCAACAGCTGTTAATCGTCTATGATTAACCTACCATCAACCCTCTAAGGATAGAGTATGAGTGACAGCGTCAATAATCAAAACGATCAGAATGCAGACACCTCGCAACTGACCAACCCTACGTTAGTACTAAACTGCGGTTCTTCTTCAATCAAATACGCGCTAATCAGCGAAGATGAGTCTACGCGTATTGTCGGCTTGGCTGAGAATTTGGGACTTGATACTGCCCGTATTAAGCACACTAAGCTGAACGGTGAAAAGCTTGAGATTGCTATTCCAGGTGGTCGTCATGAGTTGGCGCTACAAAAAATCCTTGAGCTACTTGAGCAGTATCATTTTGTTGCTGTTGGTCATCGTGTGGTACATGGTGGTCGCGAGTATTCAGAGGCGATCAAAATTGACGCGCATGCACTATCAGAGATAAAACGTCTGAAATCATTAGCACCGCTACATAATCCAGCGAATGCGCTAGGGATTGAAGCGGTACAAGCGATCTATCCTGACATTCCACAAGTCGCCGTTTTTGATACGGCGTTTCACCAAACGATGCCCCCTGTCGCCTATCGCTATCCTGTACCAAAAGCCTTATATGAAGATCATAAAATTCGTCGCTATGGCTTTCATGGTACGTCACACGCCTATGTCTCAGAACGTGCCAGCATGCTGACTGAAGTCAAAGGCCCGCATGGTTGGTTGACCGCACATTTAGGCAACGGCTGTTCAGCAGCGGCCGTTTATGATGGCAAAAGTCTAGATACCAGCATGGGTCTTACGCCACTTGAGGGTCTGATGATGGGTACGCGCAGCGGTGATGTCGATCCAAGCTTGCACATTCATCTTAAGCGTCAGCTGGGCATGAGTCTTGAGGACATCGATAAGATGCTCAATAGCGAAAGTGGTCTGCTAGGTATCTCAGGCTTATCCAATGATTTGCGTACTGTTGAGCAAGCCGCATCTGAGGGTCACAAAGATGCGCTACTGGCTATCGAGATGTTCAGCTATCGCGTCGGTAAATATCTTGCCAGCCTAAGCTGTGCGCTACCTGAATTTACCGGTATTATCTTTACGGGCGGTATCGGTGAGAACTCTGCCACCACCCGCGCTCGTATTGTGAATGTGATGCGTCACTTCGGTATTAAGTTTGATACGGATAAAAACAAAACCTTGGCTGGCGGTGCGGAAGGCAGCTTCCAAACTGAGGACAGTAGCGTTGAGCTATGGGTCATCCCAACCGATGAAGAGTGCCGTATCGCGCAAGAAACTCGTCAAGCGCTTGGTCTAAACTAAGTATCGACGATAAAACTGAGAGTAGCTGATCCTTATTTAACAAATACAGCTTAGCGAACACAGCGACTCTCAGCACGCCGATTAAAAACCAAAATAAACCGTAGGATACGCTATGCAAACCATTTTACTTGTTCCTATTAGCCGTGGTATTGGGGTCACATCAGCCGCGCTAGGGCTGATACGCGCGCTTGATTATAACGGTGTCAAAGCCGCTTTTATGAAACCGTTCTTGCAAGATGACACCCTCGATAAACAAAACAGTCTCGATAGCTCAAGTGCGCTTATTATGCACGCCTTTGCCTTAACACCGCCCCAATCTATCAATCGCCAGCGCGTTGAGCGCATGATCGGCGATGGTAATCTCGATGACTTGATGGAAGAGGTGGTCGAAAACTTTCAGTCTATCGGTCAAGATCAAGATGTCATTATCTGTGAAGGTCTAGTGCCGACCACTGAGGCCTCTTACGCCTCACAGGTCAACCGCGCTATCGCTCATGCACTGGATGCCAAGATTATCTTTGTGAGCACCGCTGACACCAGTAACCCCGCTCATCTAGCTGATAAGCTTGATGTCCACGGGCGCGAGTTTGGTGGTATCGCTCATGAACGCACTTTAGGCTGCATTTTAATGCGCGTTGATGTCCCTAATACTTTTGACAATCAACCTGTCGCTCCTGGTGAAGCAGTCTACAAACTTGATGAAAAATTCGTCAGTGACGTTCAGCGCCTATCCCCGCACTTTCAAACCGATAAATTTCGCTTGATAGGCGTTGTGCCTTTTAGTGACTCGCTATCAGTGCCACGTACTTGGGATATCGCTGCTGAGCTTGATGCCACTTGGCTCAACGTCGGTGAGGCGAAGAGTCGCCGTATCACGGATATCAGCTTGACCGCACGTTCAGTAGCACGCGTCGATGAAGTGTTTAAGCGCGGTACGCTAATCGTCGTCCCAGGAGATCGCGATGACTTGCTATTAGCGGCGGGACTCGCTTGTATCAATGGCATCCCGCTGGCAGGTATTGTGCTAACAGGCGGAGTCATCCCGAATGAGACTGTCGCTGAGCTGTGGCAGTCGGCATTGAAAACGGGCATTCCAGTGATGAGTGTCGAGACCGATAGCTTTGAGACCGTACAGAGCCTGATGCATATGAGCGCTGAGATTCCAAGTGATGATACTGAGCGCGCCACCGATGTCACCCGCTATGTCGCCGCCCATCTCGATCTGAGCTGGATTAAAGATTATTTCAGTGGCGATTATAAACCGCGTCTGTCTCCTGCCGCGTTCCGTCATCAAGTGGTCAAAAAAGCACAACAAGCCAAAAAACGTATTGTACTACCAGAGGGCGCAGAACCTCGTACGGTAGAGGCCGCCTGTATCTGTCAAAGCCGAGGCATTGCCAATTGTGTGCTACTAGCTAAGCGTAGCGAGGTTGAGCAAGTCGCCAAAAACCGCAGCTTAGTATTGCCAGAAGGGCTTGAAATTATTGATCCTGATACGCTAGATATGACCAATTATATCGATGCAGTGGTCGCCGCTCGTAAGGGCAAAACCACTGATATCGCTGCGGCTGAAAAGCTAAAAGATACGGTCTATCTAGGCACAGTGATGTTGCTGTTAGATGAGGTTGATGGACTAGTTTCGGGCGCTGTTCATACGACGGCCAATACTGTACTCCCAGCATTTCAGTTAATCAAAACCGCACCGCAGTATTCACTGGTCTCTTCTATCTTCTTTATGCTACTGCCTGAGCAAGTTGTGGTCTACGGTGACTGTGCGATTAATCCAGACCCAACTGCTGAAGAGCTGGCTGAGATTGCCATTCAATCGGCGCAATCGGCAGCAGCCTTCGGTATTGAGCCAAAAGTGGCGATGATCAGCTATTCAACAGGGGCATCAGGATCAGGTGCTGACGTTGAAAAAGTTAAACAAGCAACTGCTATCGTCCGTGAGCGTGAGCCAAACCTAGCGGTTGATGGGCCACTACAATATGATGCTGCCTCGGTCATGAGCGTCGGCAAACAAAAAGCACCTGATTCAAAGGTAGCCGGTCAAGCCAACGTGTTTATATTCCCTGATCTAAATACAGGTAATACAACCTATAAAGCGGTGCAACGTAGCGCTAATGTCATTAGTGTTGGGCCGATGCTGCAAGGGTTAAACAAACCTGTCAATGATTTATCTCGAGGTGCTCTAGTCGATGATATCGTCTACACTATCGCACTGACCGCTATTCAAGCATATAGCGATGCTATTTAATTTATTGTTTTGAGTTAACTCAACTATGCAAAGCCGATTATCATAATGATAGTCGGTTTTTTATTGATTGTAGGCGTAGAGTGCATTTTATGCACCGATGGTTAGTTGTAGCGTCATTATCGGTGCGATGGATTTCACCCTATAATATTTAAAATCCTTAATCTAGAAACTAGATTGAAAGTTAAGTTACCGCTAGTCTATCAAGCAAAATTTGTATTCACTCGTTATAATGACGCCATGAATAAACAACCTGCTCCGTTTCAAGCTGAAAAAAATATAAAGCCTGCTATTCGCGCTTATCTTGGCGGCTCTTTTGACCCCATACATTTGGGTCATATGCAAATGGCAATGGCTGTCTATAACACGCTTGCACCTATGGCAACTGAACGAAAACGCGAGCTGCAAGTCTCTTTACTGCCTAATGCGCGCTCGCCTTTTAAGACTCAAAGCACTGATCCTAGTGATCGACTTGCTATGCTAAACCTTGCTGTGCAAGAGACGCCTGTGAACATCGATGAGCTCGAACTGTGGCAAACCCCACCTGTCTATACTATCGATAGTGTGCGCACGCTGCGCAATCAATATCCTCATGACAGCCTAATATTTATCATGGGTATGGATAGTGTGCGTAACTTAGATAAGTGGAAACAAGGGTTACAATTGACGGATTACATCAATTTATGGGTGTTTAATCGTGATGAAACTTTAATGCTAAACGCACAAAGTACAGCTGCTTTCGCTAAAAAGATCGCCGTTGAGCTGCAAGCGCAGGTGACTGAGTCATATTCTGAGCTGTTATTTATACCAGTAACGCCAGACCATCAAGCACTAGCGCACGGTTTCTTGAAAAATGACCTGTTGAAAGACCGCCCCTTGAAAGATACTCACCAAGGACGCATTTATATAGATACTCGAGCCGTCATGAGTGTATCTAGCACTGAGATTCGCCAGCAGTTTCGTGAGCAAAATCTTACCAAAAACAATGCGCTATTACCATCAGCTCGCGACACTGCGGTTATGTCAAACCAACCATCCAAATCATTAAATCCTAAGGTTTATGATTATATTATTGCCCATCAGCTATATTCTGCTGACTAATTCCGTTAAAATCGCACTATATTTGTTTTATTGCTCTTAACTTGTTTTTATAAGGCCTGTTAGCAGCATTATCCTATTTTATTATTACCGATTATTTAAGAGATTTAATTTTATGACCCCAACTATGACTAATGAGCGTTTAGAGCAGTGCTTAGCACTGGTAAAAACCGCTTTAGAAGATATGAAAGCCAAAAACATCACTGTGCTCAATGTCGAAGAGCTAACTGACGTGATGGAGCGTATCGTCATCGCTGATGGCACCTCAAAACGTCACGTGCGCGCGATGGCGGATAGCCTTGGCGCTGATGCCAAGAAAGCAGGATTTATGCCTCTTGGCCGTGAAGGCGGTAATGATTCTGATTGGACGTTGATTGATCTTGGCGCTGTCGTTGTGCACATGATGATGCCTGCTGCCCGTGAGTTTTATGATCTTGAAGGTCTATGGTCATCGCCTGAACAACTAGCTGAGCTAGTCGCTGTACCACGTGAAAAGAAAACTGCAGGTCGCCGTAACAAGAATAAATAGTAATTTTTATAAACAGTCTTTATTAGAATTACCATGCTAGATCAAAGAGGCCAGATTAATATTCTGGTCTTTTTTATGTTTAGATTTTGATAAGACCTTTAATTTATGAGCTGAAAACTAACGATGATTAGGCTAAGATAGCTGTACTCTTTAAACCATATTTTGCTGCTTGATAAACATAATATGAAAAACTGGAATCTTAGATGAATACCGACTTAATCAAAACGTCACCACCGAAAAAAGGAGCGGATTTCAACCAAAATCTACCGCTACATATCGCCACTCTTATCGAAGTCCGCGCGGGCAAAGCCATGCCCTTTGCGCGAGAAGCAATGAGCGCTATCGATAAAGCGCCTATTAAAGCACCTGTCGCCGTTGATTTTATGGGTCTTACCACTGATGAGCAAGCCGATCGTAAACATCATGGCGGCTCCCTAAAAGCCGTACATCAAATGGCGACAGCAACTTATGGACATATCAATGCTGAGTTTGATCTAAACGTGCGTATGGGCACATTGGGCGAAAACTTGATTACCGAACCTGTTAACGGCTTGCCTGATATAAATGAGTCTACGGTTTGTATTGGTGATGTTTTTCAGTATGGTGATGCGCAAGTCGATGGCAGTGCTAGCGTGCAGCTACGTATTGTACAACCGCGCCGTCCTTGCTATAAAATCAATGACCAAATTGGTCAATTCACCAAAGTGCCGAACATCGCCTCATGGATAAGCAAACAAGGTATCGCAGGCTGGTACTTTCAAGTGGTGCGTAATGGCATAATTAGCGCTGATTTACCTGTTTACTTAATCGAACGCCCCTATCCGTTTGCGACTTTAGAAAAACTATGGCAATTATCTAATTCAAAAGATAAGTTTGCCGCTGACATTATTGAGCCGTGGTTAGCGATTGAGTGTTTAGAGGACAGTTGGAAAGTAGTGCTTAGGAAGAAAGTCAGGAAGGATTAAAATAATGAAAAACATAAGTAATTGGAAGTTTAAAAAATGGGTAAATTGGATTGAAAATTCTCCTTCCGATATACCCACTGATATTTGGAATTATATTAATTTAGAAATTTATCCTGAAGATATAGAGATAATATCAACCATTCTATTACCAATTACTTTTGAATATAAAGGAGTTATTTTACTTAATATCGAAGGGATCTATGAAAAAGAAATTAGTGAGATGTATGATAAAGGTTTGCTAAACATGGTTAACAAAGTTGAAGCTCAAGAAAGTATGAACAGATTAGTAGTGAATGACATTTTCTTGAATACAGCTGATAAATCTAGCGATGACACTATAATGAATGTAGCGGAGCTTATAAAGCATAATTGGGAGTATCATCTGATGAAAAAATATCCTAATAGACATTTCAAAGTTGAGATTGTGGGGGAAAGTTTTTATCCTGTAGTAACCTTCTATGAGCCGTGACATAGAGCTGTTTATTATTTTACATTTAAACAGGCTCAATTCTAATAGAATCTAAAAAAAATCCTATAGTTATCAAATTTAATATAAGAAACTATAGCGTATTTTATATTATCATTCCTACACCGAGCACTTCATGGCAAAAAATCTCATCGCTTTAGCATTAGCCGCTGGTTTAAGCTTATCATTAGTTGGCTGTATCACCACCACGGCTCCAATCGCTAATACTGACTCTTTTATCGTCGATAACACAACCTACAAATCCACAGGTAAAAGCCAGCGCATCAAAACTATCGTCCTACACTATACCGTCAGCGATAACGAGCGCTCTATTCAACTATTAACCGCTGGCAAAGTCAGCTCGCATTATCTCATTTTAAAAAATGACGACGATAAAATTTATAATCTAGTACCAGAAAGCGAGCGCGCATGGCACGCAGGTGATGGTAGCTTTGCAGGTCGTACTATTATAAATGACACCTCTATTGGTATTGAGATCGTCAATAAAGGTATTCAGCCGCAGTATCTCAATGCACTTAAGAATGATAATTTGGACTATCATCCCTATGAGCACTTTGTAGAATTTGATGAGATACAGATTAAAAAAGTCGCGCAATTGGTTAAAGATATTGCAGCACGCTATGAGATTTCTCCAAAAAACATCATCGGTCATTCAGATCTTGCACCCTCACGTAAGATAGACCCCGGTGCAAAGTTTCCTTGGCAGCAACTGTATAAGCAATATGGCATCGGCGCTTGGTATGATGACGCTGATAAGGTTGCTTTTATGGATACAGACGCATTTTCAGCGGCAACGATACCTGAGCTGAAGCAAGAATTCAGAAATTATGGCTATCAGATCAATAATAGTGACGAGTGGGACAAAGCCAGTCGTGATGTCGTCTATGCGTTTCAGCTACACTTTCGACCCCGTAATCCAACGGGCGAAGTAGATTTAGAGACTTATGCTATTTCAAAGGCATTGAATAAGAAGTATGCTGATACCAACGATTTTTATTAGCCATTAACAACCAAAAATCTATCCATAACAACAATGAGAAAGGAAATACTATGAGCACATTGTTTAGCGTAAATTTGAATAAATTGGCTTTAATCCGTAACTCTCGCGGTACTGACTACCCTAACCTGTTGACCTTTGTGAAGAAGCTAATTGATCTAGGTGTCAAAGGCTTTACCGTACACCCGAGACCAGATGAGCGTCATATCAGATACCAAGACGTCTATGATATCAGTGCATTCTTAAAGGACTATCCAGAGATTGAGTTCAATATCGAAGGTAATCCGAATGAGCAGTTTTTAAAGATTATCCGTGAAGTAAAACCGCATCAATGCACGCTCGTGCCAGATAGCGACGATCAGCTGACCTCGGATCATGGTTTTGATATCATTAAACATCATGAGTTTTTATCAACGTTAAGCAAAGAGCTAGAAGCTTTCGGTACGCGCTGTGCAGTATTTATCGACCCTGATATCGAACAAATCAAAGCGGTCATCGAGAGTGATGTACAGACAATCGAGATGTATACCGAAGAATGGGCACGCGCTTACAGCAATGGTAAGAGCGATGACAACATTGGTTTCGATGAGGTCAAGCAACGCTTTAGCGACTGTATTAACCTCGCTAGTGAAAACGGTATGCGCGTCAACGCGGGACATGATTTAAATCTAGATAATTTGGCGGATTTGCTAAACCTTGGTGATATCGCTGAGGTGTCGATTGGTCATGCGTTTACAATTGAGTCGCTAGAGCAAGGCATGGATAATGTCGTACGTCAGTATTTGGCGATTTGTGGGTAGTCCATACTAATAAGCAAATAGTCTATTCACTTTACACTCAATGCGGTGATGCTGGGATATATTTTATGCAGCCTCTGTCAGCGTAGACACAGCAAGCAAGTAAAATTTATACCAGTAGCACGGTAATATTGGCGTATCAATTTTATTTTAAAATGACTACAGTTTGGTTCTATCAGCAGTCCTTATATCTGCATTATCAATACAAACGCTAATAATATTAAAAAAAGGAATCTTTATGTATCAAGACTTTCAGAAACACTTACAACAAGAAATCAGCGATATACGCGAGGCAGGACTATATAAAAACGAGCGCGTTATCACCTCTCCGCAAGATGCGCTAATCAAGATTGCCGATGGCCGTGAGATGCTTAACTTCTGTGCCAATAATTATCTTGGATTGTCTGACCACCCTGAGATTAAAAAAGCAGCTATCGAGGCTATTGAAAACTCAGGTTATGGCATGTCATCGGTGCGGTTTATCTGTGGGACGCAGGATTTGCATAAGCAATTAGAGGCGGCGATTTCTAAGTTTTTTAATACCGAAGATACGATTCTTTATGCGGCCTGTTTCGATGCCAATGGCGGTGCCTTTGAGCCACTGCTGACCAGCGATGATGCCATTATTTCTGATTCATTAAATCATGCCTCAATCATCGATGGTGTGCGCCTGTGTAAAGCGGCCCGTTATCGCTATGCCAATGCGGATATGCAAGATTTAGAAACGCAATTGCAAGCAGCGCAAGCACAGCGTTTTCGTTTGATTGTGACCGATGGTGTGTTTTCGATGGATGGTAATGTAGCGCCAATGGATGAAATTTATGCGTTGGCACAAAAATATGATGCCATGGTGATGATTGACGAGTCGCATTCAGCAGGCGTGGTCGGTCACACTGGTGGCGGCGTGACGGAATTGTTTGATCTACGTGGTGATATTGAGCTGATCACTGGTACTTTGGGCAAGGCATTTGGCGGTGCTATTGGCGGCTTTACCACGGGTAAAAAAGAAATCGTTGAGATGTTGCGTCAACGCTCACGCCCGTATCTGTTTTCAAACTCCATTCCTCCCATGGTAGCGGCGGCTGGGGTAAAAGCGTTTGAGATGCTGTCGCAAGACAATACCCTACAAGATAAATTGCATGAAAATACCGCCTATTTTGTGAAGAAAATGCAAGATGCAGGCTTCGATATCAAGCCCACAGAATCGGCCATTTGTGCGGTGATGCTCTATGACGCCAATGTCTCGCAACAAATGGCAGATGCGCTGCTTGAAGAAGGTATTTATGTGATTGGCTTCTTTTATCCTGTCGTACCCAAAGACGAGGCTCGCATTCGTGTCCAGCTCTCTGCTGCTCATACTCGCGAACAGCTCGACCAATGTATCGCCGCCTTTATCAAAGTCGCCAAGCAAATGAAAGTGATTGATTAAGCGTCGTTCAGTATTTATCTAAATTCAACAATAAAATGCAGCTACATAAGAGAAAAGTATGAAAGCACTGGTTAAAGCCCATGCCAAAAAAGGCATCTGGATGCAAGACATGCCAGAACCTACGGTTGGCATCAATGACGTTAAAATAAAAATTAAAAAAACCGCCATTTGTGGTACAGATTTGCACATTTATAAGTGGGATGAGTGGTCAGAAAGAACCATCAAGACGCCGATGATCATCGGGCACGAATACGTCGGTATCATTAGCGAAATGGGCGATGGTGTAAAGCACTTTGAAGTGGGTGATCGAGTCACTGGCGAAGGACATATCGCTTGCGGGCATTGCCGTAACTGTCGCCGTGGTAAGCTACATGTGTGTGAAAACACCATCGGTGTGGGCGTTGACCGTGATGGCGCGTTTGCCGAATATTTGGTAATACCTGCTGATAATGTCATCAAGCTCGATGAGCGTATCAGCGATGAGATGGCAGCCATCATGGACCCCTTTGGCAATGCCACGCATACTGCCCTTTCATTTCCTGTCCTTGGTGAGGATGTGCTGATTACGGGTGCGGGGCTGATTGGTTCGATGGCAACGGCGATTTGCCGCTTCGCAGGAGCGCGTAATATTGTGGTTAGTGATATCAGCGATTATCGCTTGGCGCTTGCCAAAAAAATGGGCGCGACGATGACTATAAACCCAGCCAAAGGTGAAACCATCGAAGGCGCCATTGCTGAGTTAAAAATGCACGGCTTTGATATCGGGCTTGAGATGTCAGGCTCACCTCAGGCTTTTGATTCGATGATTAGTAACATGTATAACGGCTCTAAAATTGCGCTCTTGGGTATTTTGCCTAACACCACCACGGTGGATTGGAGCAAGATTATCTTTAAGGCTTTAACCCTAAAAGGTATCTATGGCCGCGAGATGTGGGAGACATGGTATCAGATGGAGCAAATGCTGATTAGCGGTATCGATCTATCGCCCATCATTACCCATCGCATGCACATTGATGACTTTCAACAAGGCTTTGATATCATGGAAAGTGGACAATGCGGTAAGGTGATTTTAGGTTGGGATTGATTTTGGTGAGTTGTGGTGGTTAGGTTTTGAGAGGAATAGTTGTGGATAGAAAAATAGTTTTTTATGATCTTCGTATGCTAGCAAAAGTAGAAAACGGAATTTACATTTTAGATGTTTCTGTTGAAAGTGGATTTGCAGAATATAACGTGATCGTAGATATAAATGCTCAAGACTTTGAAGTAATTGAAAACAATAAGTATAGAGCAACACTGCTCAAAGCTGCACTACATCGACCTTTTCAGCTTAAAAAAACCGCATTGAACAAGGCTGAACAACGATACTATCTAGATATGATCCTTCATGCAGATGAATCTGAGGTCAACATATTTCTTACAAAGTTAGATCATGGACAAGCTAATGGTGCAATATCCAGCATGGTGCGTAAAGCAAGCAACAGAGATATAGAAAAACTTCGTAATGGTGACTGGTTTTAATAAGAAATTCTATACCCAGTATTGAGTTCTCACGAAAAATGAAATTATTAGTATCAATTGGTTCAAAATTACCTTTGTTTTAAAAAGTTAAACCACATAAATTTAAGTCTCTTTGCAATTTTAACTGTGAACTAATGGACTAATGGACTAAAAGGTGTAACTTAGTGTCAAACTTACGATTGATGATATCAGCTTAAAGCCCAAAATTAGTTTATAATTAAAGGTATAATTTATTTATAATTACCTTTAATATCTGTATAAAATTTTAAAGAGATATAGAATGTGGAATATACAAGGAGTTGTACCGCCGGTTGCTGTTGGTGAAGCAGGACATAGTGCCAATCGTTCTCCATATTTAGTCAATATTGTTCAATTTGTAAAAGATTTTGCTCTTTCAGCTCAACGAATAAAAATATTGATAGGATTTTTAGAATACAGGCAAGCGCTCTACTCTGCTGGTATTACAACAGGTTTTCAATGGATAAACGGTAGTTTTGTTGAGAATGTAGAGGTATTGGCTGGACGCGCTCCAAACGATATTGATGTAGTCACTTTTTCTCATTTGTGCAACACTATACCCAATTTTGAAGATTGGGTTAATCAAAATTTACCTTTATTCAGTGCTCCACAGGCAAAGGCTCAATACAGGGTCGATTGTTATTGGGTAGATATGGATGCGGAGTTCAATGCAGACTCAATTGAGCGTTGTACTTACTGGTATAGTATGTGGTCACACCAAAGAGAGACTAATCTTTGGAAAGGTTTTTTTCAAATGAATTTATCTCCCGAAGATGACAGAAGAGCTGCTGAATATATTACTAGTTTAACTACAGAGTCTAATCATGCGTGAAAGCGATTACAACAAGTTGCTTGCTGAAAAAAGCACACTTGAAAGTCTAATTGAAAAAACGCCCTCTTATGCTATTGTTGATAGAATAAGTCTAGAGTCTCGTCTTCAAAGTGTACAAGAAAATATTCAAAGAATTGATACTCGTAGGTTAGTTAAAACGACCACTTTCACATTTAGGGGCAAACCAGTTGATAGAAGTCACGGTATTACAGCAGAATTTTCTGGCAAAGCTCTTGATTGTTTAAATGATATGGTTGCAAGTGTAGTAGCTAGTCTAAATAATAACTTAAGTTCTTGTGGTCCTATACCAAATAAAGAACAAAACCAACTTTTAATTACAGGCACTGCAACAGGCTCATTTGGCTTCGAACTAGAATTACCAGAACCTAATCAAGATTTGATTGCAGAAAGAAACGGGACTGAAGAAGCTATCGACGATATTCAAAAATTATTACGTTATGGTATTGATGGTACAGATGAACAAATTAGTGATGTAATAGAAGATATTCATCCGAGAGCTGTTCGTAAAGTATATGACTTTCTTGATCTTATGCTTCGCAGTGAAGCCTTATTTGCAATTGAGTATAACCAGAACCTAGTAAGAATCGATTCAAAAGAAACTCTAGATAAACTCATTAGTCGATTTTCAGATGAAAACATCAATGAATATGAAGAAGAGTATAGTGGTGAATTTGTAGGAATTTTACCCCACTCTAGAAATTTTGAGTTCATAGAAAATTCTAACCAAACTCTAATAAGAGGAAAAATCGATAATTCTTTTTCAGATCCAGATGTTATAAATCGCGAATATTTACACAAATATGTTTCTGTGAAATTCTGTGTTATTCAGGTTGGTCAAGCTAAGCCTAAGTATACACTAAAGGACATAAGAGAAAGTTAACAAATACTTTAGGTACATACACAAAAAAGGTGAGCCTAAGCCCACCTTTTTTATTATTTAAAACAACTCAAACTGTATTGGCAAATATTAACGCAACCAAGCACGAGCGTTACGGAACATACGCATCCACGCGCCGTCTTCATCCCACTCTTCTGGTTTCCAGCTGTGGTTATAGGCTTTTAGGTTACGCTCAGGATGCGGCATCATGATAGTGACGCGACCATCAGTGCTACACAGACCCGTGACACCGCCGACCGAACCGTTTGGATTGAGCGGATACGTCTCAGTTGGATGACCTTGGCTATCGACATAACGCATCGCAAGCTGACCGTGTTTTGCCATACCGTCGATTTCGTTGTTGTCTAGTGTGGCATAACCTTCACCATGTGCCACAGCGATTGGCAAGATACTGTCTTGCATGCCTTTGAACAAGATAGACTTGGTACGCTCGACTTTTACGTTGACCGTACGCGCTTCAAAACGAGCCGACTGGTTGGCGATGAAGCGTGGGAAGTTATCTGCACCTGGGATGAGGTCTTTTAACTGAGCCATCATCTGACAACCGTTACAGACGCCTAATGAGAAGGTATCAGGACGGGCAAAGAAGCGGACAAACTGCATGCGTAACTCGTCATGGAACAAGATAGAGTTCGCCCAACCAGAGCCTGCGCCGAGTACATCACCATAACTAAAGCCACCACAAGCGACCAGACCGTCGAAGTCACGTAAATTGATACGACCACTCAGTAGATCACTCATGTGTACATCGACCGCTTCAAATCCTGCTTGAGTGAAGCCTGCTGCCATTTCTGTCTGACCGTTGACGCCTTGCTCGCGGAGGATAGCGACTCTTGGTCTGCTGTTATCAGAATCAGCACGGCTAGCCAAGTATGGCTCTTCAACCTTTTGATTCAAATCAAAGTTTGGCGCAGCGATAAGGCCTTTATGACTGGCATCGCTAATCAAGTCATACTCTTGCTGTACGCATTCTGGATTGTCACGGCGACGGGCGATTTGATAGCTGACTTGGCTCCACTCTTGCTGTAATTCAGAACGCTTAAAGTTTAAAGTGTCTTTGCCCATTAGCGCTGGCGTTTGAATAATTAAGCTGTCTTCCTCAGTGCTTTGACCGACTAAGCTCAGCATGTCATCAACATTAAATTCTACTGCTAACTGCATTAGTGCCGCGACGTTTTCGGGTAATACTTGAATGACTGCGCCTAGCTCTTCGCTGAATAGCTGACCGAGTATATTATCATCAGTCAATGACAGCTTGATACCTTGGCGGCTAGTAAATTGCATTTCAGCGATAGTGGCAAGTAAGCCGCCATCACCGATATCGTGATAAGCACTGATGACGCCTTGCGCGTTGCCCGCTTGGACGAAGTTAAAGAAATCAACTAAGTCGCTCGGCTGTGCCAAATCTGGGCAGTCGTTACCCAATTGGCTTTGTGTTTGCGCAAGGATTGAGCCGCCTAGACGCAATTGTCCTTTTGATAAATCAATCCGATAAAAAGCACTATCACCATTAATGAGTTCAGGTGTTAGCGTTTTTGCTACATCAACGACAGGGGCAAAAGCGGTAATCACAAGGCTCATAGGCGAGACCACTGATTTGTCTTCGTTAGTGTCGCTATCCGTCCAATTAGCGCGCATGGAGAGAGAGTCTTTACCGACGGGGATTGCAATGCCAAGTGCTGGGCAAAGCTCTTCACCAACAGCATGCACCGCGTCAAACAAGGCGGCATCTTCCGCATCATCACCACACGCTGCCATCCAGTTTGCCGACATCGTGATATCTGATAGCTGATTAATACGTGCGCCAGCAATATTGGTAATCGCTTCACCGACTGCCAAACGTGCTGAGGCTTTAGGACTAATTAAGGCAACAGGCGTACGCTCACCGATACTCATGGCTTCGCCTGTCATGGCTTGACCGTCAAGCGCGACGAGTCCAGTCGCGGTAACTGCACAATCTGCGACGGGCACTTGATAGCGACCGACATACTGATCACGCACGACCATACCCGTGATAGAACGGTCACCAATGCTGATCAAGAATGATTTGCTAGCGACCGTTGGGTGACGCAAGACATCAGTAATAGATTCGGCTAGATTCACTTTGTCTAAATCTAATGCTGGCAAGCTGGTTTCTGTACGGCTAAAGCTACGCTTCATCTGTGGCGTACCACCGAGCAACACTTGCATCGGCATATCGACAGGCTGGTCTGCTAATAACTCATCATCAAGGATCAGCTGACGCACATCAGTCGCCGTACCTAAGATGGCATACGGGCAGCGCTCACGGACGCATATCGCATCAAACTGCGCTTCGCTCTCGGGATGAATGGCTAACACGTAACGCTCTTGCGCTTCATTTGACCAAATCGCCATTGGTGACATGCCAGCTTCTAACGATGGGATTTTACGCAGGTTTAGTACCGCGCCCATCTCATGGTCATTGACCAGTTCTGGCATCGCATTAGAGATACCACCCGCGCCCACATCATGCAATGACACGATAGGGTTACCGTCTTTGCCGTTATTGCTGGCATCGACATCATTACCGGCTAGTGCCCAGCAGCGATCCATCACTTCTTGGCAACGACGCTCCATTTCAGCATTGTCACGCTGAACTGAGGCAAAGTCCAAGCCTTCATCAAGTGAACCACTATCAACAGAAGACGCTGCACCACCGCCCAGACCAATCTGCATCGCAGGGCCACCAAGGACGATTAATAAATCACCTTGTTGGATGGCGTTTTTTTCAATGAGGTTGCGTTTGATATTGCCGTAACCACCTGCCAGCATGATTGGCTTGTGATAGCCGCGCATTTCGCTACCGTCTTTTGCCGCTGACGTATCCAACTGGAAACTACGGAAATAACCGCATAGATTAGGACGACCAAATTCGTTTGAGAAGTTGGCTGAACCGAGTGGTGCTTCAGTCATAATCTCCAGACTGGTTGCCATACGATCTGGCGTGCCATAAGCCTGAGTACTCAATTGACCCGACTGCTCCCATTTCTCAGCCAGCTCTGGAATGTGTAAGTGTGATACATGAAAGCCTGTCAGACCTGCTTTTGGCTTACCGCCACGACCGGTTGCGCCTTCATCACGAATCTCACCGCCAGCACCTGTCGCCGCACCTGCATAAGGGGCGATAGCAGTTGGGTGGTTATGGGTTTCGACTTTCATTAAGATATCGATGTCTTCTTGATGAAAGCTATACGGGTGCGCTGAAGTGCTGTCTTGAGCATCGGTAGGCACAGGATAAAAACGCCAGCCTGCCGCGCCAGCCATCACCGCTGCGTTATCTTTATAGGCGGACAAAATGCCTTGTGGATTGGACTGATAAGTATTTTTAATCATCTGAAATAGCGACTTAGCGGCTACTTCACCGTCGATCGTCCACTGGGCATTAAAGATTTTATGGCGGCAATGCTCAGAGTTAGCCTGTGCAAACATCATCAGCTCGACGTCGGTTGGATTGCGGCCTAGCTCATTAACATAGGCATTCATTAGATAATCAATATCCTCAACGGACAAGGCAAAACCAAACTCAGTATTAGCAGACTCTAGAGCAGCACGACCTGCGCCAATCACATCGATATGATTGAGCGATGCTGGTGCATTATCATCGAACAAATGACTGACTTTATCTAAATCATAAACTAGACTTTGGGTCATTTTATCGAACAATAACTCTTCAGCAGCTTTAGGCAATTTTTCACTGACTTTATTATCAAGAGTCAAGGTATAGACAATCACCCGCTCCACACGATTGATCTTAATTTCACAATTATTAAAGATATCGGTCGCTTTACTCGCCCAAGGTGAAATCGTACCAAAACGCGGGCTGACGATCACTTGTAGCTGATTCTCCTGCGCTGGATGATGCACAGTACTGTCTTGAATCCCGAATAAATCTAATGCCTTTTTATGCTCATCATTACTCAATTCTCGCGACAATACATACACTTGTTGTGTACTAATTTGAGTCACGTTTAGATCGGTTTTTTGGGTGAGCTGAGTGATAAGTTGTTGCGATTGAAAATCAGTCAAAAACGGCTGTCCAGCGATGGTCATCATAGAGGCGTGTTCCATAGACTATAGGATGGAGGCGGCATTACTGCCATATAAAATAGAAGAGATGTATTATAACAAGAAGGCTGACAATAAGCAGGAGCAAAGCGCGACAAATTTATATAAAAATTATCTCTATAAAAGAGCGGCAATATCATTGTCTATTTTACTTAACCTATCTATACCTTACAAGCGCTCACAACCTATTACTGGCAAGCTACAGATAATCGCTCAGATAATCCGCTATTGTATAGATGGCTTCATGATATAAAGATTTATCACATAAAAATAACTATCAATAGTCCGCATTGAAAATCGTTCAATAATAGTCATAACGACAAGGATAAACATTATGAATAAACAAGAAAATATCGATAAAATTCAAGCCATGGTAAAAGATGTCAAATATACCATGATGACTACTCGTACCAATGAAGACCATCTGCACTCTTGCCCGATGAACACCACTGAAACAGGTATCGGTGCTAGAGAGATCTGGTTTATTGGTCATACTCCTTCTCAAACCGTCGACAATATCAAAAATAATCCTGAGCTAAACCTATCTTATATTGCTGAGGATAATAAGAAATACTTATCTATCACGGGTAAAGCAGAGCTGGTTGAAGATAGGGCAAAACTTGAGGAATTATGGTCAGTGGTTTATAACGCTTATTTTGAGCAGGGTATTGATGATCCAAAAGTCCAGCTCATAAAGGTTATTCCTCACGGCGCTGAATATTGGGAGAATGGCAATACTTTGACTAGCGCGCTTAAAATTACGGCGGCAGCGGTAACAGAAACCGCGGTTGGTGATAGCTTAGGTGAGAATTTCTCAGTAACGCTAGATTGATAATTAAAGTAATAAATCTAAAACCAGCAAGTCCAAAATAAGATAAACAAAATAATTTTAGTACTGTTAATAAAAGGATAAATATATGAGTAAGCAAGATAATATCGATAAAGTACAAGCAATCGTAAAAGATGTAAAATTTGCCATGATGACCACCGTCAATAGTAAAGGTGATCTGCATGCTTGGCCGATGACAACCAGTGAAACCAGTATCGGTGGTAAAGAGATTTGGTTTATTGGTGACAAAACATCAGATGTTGTCAAAGACATTCAGGATAACAAAAAGATCGGCCTATCTTATGCTACTCAAGATGAGAAGAACTACGTCTCTGTTAGCGCCAATGCAGAGCTACCTGCTGATAAAGCTAGACTGGAAGAGCTGTGGTCACCTGTGTACAATGCATTTTTTGAGCATGGTCAAGACGATGAAAACGTACAACTTATCAAAGTCGTCCCGCATGGCGTAGAATGTTGGATTAGCGGTAGCTCAACCGTAAATATGTTTAAGATGGTAGTAGCAGCAGTCCAAGATGGTAAAACCGCTGAAGATATCGGTGAGACCTTTAAGATTGAGCTATAATCTGTAGTAAGTTATTTAAATTTAGCCAATAAAAATGCCAGTAGCGACATGCTTACTGGCATTTTTTGTTATTCAATATAGCTATAAACTAGCCACTCTGCTTAAGATAAGGCCAAGCGGCCTTGAGATAAATAAACATCGACCATAATGTTAGCACGACTGCTGCTACCATTAGACCGTAACCAATTAGCTCAAGCGACTCCCAGTTCAATAACAGCACGGTAATTGCAATCATCTGAAAAGTAGTCTTGAGCTTGCCCACATAAGAGACTGCAACGCTAGTACGATTGCCCAGCTCCGCCATCCATTCACGCAGTGCCGATACGGCAATCTCACGCGAGATAATCACGATAGCTGCTATCGCCATGATGATATTGGGATGCCACTGTACTAAGATTATCAGCGCCGCTGCGACCATTAACTTATCAGCGACTGGATCTAAAAAGCGTCCAAAGGCTGACATGACGTTAAGCTTGCGCGCAAAATAGCCATCGAGCCAGTCGGTAATAGCGGCAATGATAAAGACGCCTGTCAATAGTAAATGACGCAATAAGCTATCGCTAAACTCGCTCATCCCTACTCGCGCGATAACATTATCTGAGATCGCAGCCTGTCCAATGCCCATAGCGGGCGGCCAGTAGGCTATTGCTACAAATAGGGGAATCATCAAAATACGCGCAATCGTTAAATTGTTCGGCAGATTAAAAATGCTTTTATCGTTTGGTACGGGTTGCAAAGGCGGCGTATCTATATTTTTGGTCATGACAAAACCAGTCTAATAATAAAGGGTGAATATAAATATAAGGCTAAAAATACCATAAAGGCTGCTAGCTTAGCATTTTTCATCGATGCCGTCATGCCATCTATGTACGAGTAACAGTAGCAGCGACTACCCCTACTCTTGCAACGCATAAGGATTAACGCTTAGTAGTGATATTCATCGACAATATATTTTAAATATACCAATGAGAATGTAGCCTTATACAGGTGTACACTGAAAAGTGTAAGCAGATGTAAGAAATGATTGAATAATATAAGCTGAGCCTTATCTCAGTTAACAAGGTGTGCAAGATAATAATGATCATAGAAACAATAACAACAATAAGCCGTAACTACTGATTCCACAGTCTATTCATTTAGCTGTCTAGCCAGTTTTCCTCAGCCTACAGTATTTCTTCTGTAGGCCTTTTTTTGTCCAAAATTTGACGGATAAATTGCTCAAGTAACACCAATCAGTTAAAGTTGATTAAACTTATAAATCGATCAATGAATATGGCTATTAAAACCGAATGTGCGAGCTGTGGTAAGCGTATAAATGCGAATGCTACGATATGCCCTAAATGTGGCGGCGTGGCGAAAGTCGTAGCTGAGCCCATCGATAATAAGGCTGAGCGAAAAGGCAAGCTTTGGGCTTATCTCACGGGCACGCTGTTCATTATCACAGGTCTTGGCGCGTTTCAGATCGGGATGATTTCAGCAATAATGCTCATCCTTGGCGGCGCGTTGGCCTTGCCATTTGTTAGAGCAGGATTGGTCAAGCTAAGTGGCTTTAAAACGGACAAGTTCTTAGTTATCGTCAGCGCGATACTGATTATCGGCGGGGTCATCGGCTACACTAGCTCAGTTAAAAATGATCGGTTGGAGCGTGTCGAGGGTGAGGTTGTTAATTAGTTGATGATATTGATATAGTTTGGGTTTTAATTCCCCCGAATTCGAGGGAATTAGAAATGAAGCAAGTTCGGAACGTAGTTTATAAACACCTGATAACATGAGTCAGCGTAGCTTTTCTAATTAAACGTCAAACTCTTCTTTAACCAGTACATACTTTTTTAGACTGACTAATTTTACCGTTATTACAGACAAACTTGCCATTCTTACAATGAGACACTCCGCTCATCTTACCAGAACAAGGATAATTCTTAGCATTCGCCTGCATGATTGGCGCCATCATTAGCATAGAGACAAGGAACGCTGACCACATCTTCATAGATATTACTCTTAATAGTTGAAAATATAAATGCGAACCATAGCACCGAGAAATAATTTCATCAACAATTATCTAATTTATAATTATAATTATCTAAAAATATGATAAGTACCTACTTCCCCAGTACCCCAGTCACAACCACAACCGTCTCCACCGCCATTTGATAACAGCTTTCAATATTACCCTGACCACACCAGTCGCCACTAACGATCCATTGATTCTTTTTATCGATTAGCAAGCCTAATGGCTTCTCGTCACCTTCGATATCTAACGGCATTAGCGTTGAGGCAAAACGCCAGCGATGACAGTCTACTTGGCTAGGTGCTGTGTCGTCATTCCAGTTCAACGCTTGCTTTGCCTCGGCTAATAGTTGCCTTGTCATCTCCTCAATATCTTCATCCACCTGCTGCTGAGACCACTCATTATCAGCGTGAATCGTGACGCTAGGCAATATATGTTCGTGGTTAGGCTTGTGATGCTCAACGAATATTCTATCGAGGATGGACTCTTGCACATAGGCTACGTCCCATGCGCTAGAAGACTTATCATCTAAAGACTTAGCGTTCAAAGACTCTGGTAAGCTCTCAAGATTATCCCAGCCCAACATTAAGGTATAGCATGCCAGCATTTCTGGCTTGAGGATTTTGGCTTGCTCGCTAAAGCCACTGTCCGCCATCAGTTCTATGGCTTGTCCATTAGGTGCGGTACAGATTACCCAATCGAACTGCCCTAAACTTGCGCCATCTTCATCGAATAGCTCAGTTTTCTTAGTAGTAGAGTTGTACTGTTGATCGTTTAAAGGTGCGACACGGGTTTTGAACTTGACCGTACTAGATGCTAGATTATCAGCCAGCGCTCGACCCCAACTGGTCATCTTCGGCGTGCTTACAAAACGCGCGTGAGTACTATCCCACTGCTCGTTTTTATCAATAGTAGGTGGCTGATTGTCATCTGAAGCTGGTAATAACTCAACCACTTGCGCACACCACGGCTGTAATAATCCCGAATCTAACCAAGGCGCTATGAACTGCGAAAAGCCATCTGTTTTAGCAGTAAAAAACTGCGCACCAAACGCCCATTGCCACTGTTTATTAACCTCGTGATCAGTGTTAGTATTAGCATCAGTATCTTTATTAGTACGATAGCGAGTTGCTAGCCGACCTACGCTGCGAGATTTCTCAAAGATAGTAATATCTGCTTTATTATTACTAGTCACATCAGCTTGGTTAGGTTGCTTAGCAAGCGCGCGCTCAAGTAGGGTCGCGGTCATTAAGCCTGTTAAGCCGCCACCGATAATAGCGATCTTTACTGTTTTTACATTATGACTAGCCCTTGCACTATGATTAGCAATCATGGGCACGGCGCTCCGCTTTAACCACTTCGATCATCTGATTGATCACTGAACTGTCTGCTAAAGTAGACAAGTCACCGAGACCGATATATTGACCTGCGGCTAAATTACGCAAGATACGACGCATGATCTTACCAGAGCGCGTCTTGGGTAGCGCATCGACGATGTAGATAGCATCTAAGTTAGCAATAGGGCCAATCTCATTACGCACATGACGATTGAGCTCAGATTTCAAACTGCTATTTGCCTCCTCTCCCATACTAAGAACGACAAAAGCGGCGATGCCTACCCCTCTTATTTCGTGTGGCATACCAACGACAGCGGCTTCAACAATAGACGGATGCGCATCGATTGAGCTCTCAACTTCAGCAGTACCCAGCCTGTGTCCTGAAACATTAAGCACATCGTCGACCCGACCTGTGATCCAGTAGTGCCCATCCTCATCACGCTGAACGCCATCACCTGTGAAGTAATGCCCAGGATAGTCGGTAAAATAAGTCTCTAAAAAGCGCTGATGATCATTATAAATACCTCGCATCTGCCCAGGCCAGCTACTACTAATGACTAGATTGCCATGAGCAGGGCCATCGAGAATAGTATCATCAGTATCGACGACATCTGGCACGATACCGTACATTGGATTCATCGCCGCGCCTGGTTTGAGCGCTACCGTACCTGGAATAGGAGCCAGCATAATACCGCCTGTTTCGGTCTGCCACCACGTGTCGATAACGGGACAGTTACCATTACCGACGACATTATAGTACCAGTCCCAAGCTTCAGGGTTGATAGGCTCACCCACCGTTCCGAGCAGACGCAGGCTTGAGCGCTCAGACTCGTTGACAAAGTCATTGCCCTCTTTCATCATCGAGCGTATGGCAGTTGGCGCAGTATATAAAATGCTGACTTTATGCTTGTCAATAATATTGCCTACTCGCGCCCAAGTAGGATAATCAGGCACACCTTCAAACATGAGCGTAGTGGTGCCATTAGCTAGTGGCGCATAAGTGGCATACGTATGACCTGTGACCCAGCCGACATCAGCAGTGCACCAGTAGACATCATCGTCTTTTATATCAAAGACGTCACGAAAGGTTGACAAAGCATAAGTGATATAGCCGCCTGTAGTATGTAGTACGCCTTTGGGCTTGCCTGTAGAGCCTGAAGTGTACAATAAAAACAGCGGATCCTCGCTATTCATAACCTCAGGCTCGCAGTGTACGCTCTCGCTCTCAACTAAAGTATGATACCAAATATCACGGCGACCACTCATGGGAATAGAGTTACCTGTACGATAAACCACAATAACTTTTTCGACGCATTCTGTGCCTTCCATGTCCAGCGCCCGATCGACATTGACCTTGAGCGGGCTGTGCTTATTACCACGCAAGCCTTCGTCGGCAGTAATCACCAGCTTAGATTGGCTATCTACAATACGATTACCCAAACTGTCCGCTGAAAAACCACCGAATACGACTGAATGTACCGCCCCAATACGAGCACAAGCCAGCATCGCGATCATAGCTTCAGGTATCATCGGCATATAAATCGTAACGCGATCGCCTTTTTGCACGCCTAGTTTGCGCATGGCATTACCCAAACGGCAAACCTCACTATGCAGCTCTTTGAAAGAGATGATTTTGTTTGAAGAGGGATGATCACCCTCCCAAATAATGGCAGGCTTATAGGGATTGGTTTTTAGATGACGATCTAGACAATTAACTGAAATATTGAGCTGTCCATCCTCAAACCACTTGATACGAAAATCGTCTAAATCATAATTGACATTGCTTATAATAGTTGGCTTTTTGATCCAATCGATAGCTTGTGCCCGCTCCGCCCAATAGACATCAGTAGTACTAGATGAGGCAACAGAGCGTTCATAATCATCGTGGTATTGTTCAGCGCTGGTATTGGCAGTGGCAATAAAATCAGCCGAAATAGGGAATATTTTCATAATGGTTTCCTTATTATCAAGTAATAGCAACAAATATGGCTATAAAGCAAAATGGCAGTTATGCATAAAAAATAAAAAATCTTTTTCACTATACCTAACTTGCATGGAGGTTACACATCAAACCATTATCTATCTTTATCATACCTATTCTCCAGTCATTATAAAACGACTATCTTGTCAAACTCGTTAACTTTAGTTTTTATTAAATAAGCATTGGCTTTTATAATTGGTAAGCATTCAGGAGTAATCGATGGTTAGGTTATCTAGGGTCTGTTGCACAAAAAATAAGCGGACTGGCTAGCAATCCGCTTATTTATAAAATATTTTTAGACTAAATATCAATAGTACTTATTTAAGCTGGGTGATGGTTTTCCATGCGCCACTGTTTACTTGTGATAGGTAAACGTCGTTAATTGCAACATGGCTCTCAGGAGTAATGGCTATGGTAGATCCTGTAATGCCATCAACAAAGCTGACCGTCTCAAGACCAGCATTAAACGTATCGGCATTTAGGTCTTGACCTGCGGCTGTTAGTCCTTCAACCGTAATTTTTGCTGCAAGATACCCTAAGATAGCGCCTGCTGATACATCCTCACCTGTTGCGGCTTTGAACTTCTCAACAAAAGCTTTTGTTTCAGGCTCATCCGCTCTTAGCGCTAAATCGTTGTAATACGAAACTGCATATAAACCTTCACTTGCGCCGCCTGGTGCCGCAGCAACTGCAGGATGGAACCCTGTTGCAGGGGCGATAAATTTCACATCAGTCCAGCCCATGGCGTTTGCCGTACCTACTGCAGTAATAGCGCCTCGTATGGTTAGAGATAAAGCAATCAGATCACAATCAGCATCTTTTAGTTTGGCAATCGCACCAGAGAAGTCTGTTTCATCTGGACGATGTGAGCTGGCCTGAACCAAAGTCACATTAGGGTTATTATCAGCGATGTCTTTAGCAGCGGCATTGGTCTCCTCACCATAATCTGAGGGGATATACATAACACACAGATTGCTCACCTCATTTTCGGCAATTAAATACTCCATACCCATTTTCATTGAGTCGTAATAAGTACTACCAAGCGTATAACGGCGATTTAAGGCACCCTCTTCTTGCATGGGCTTTGCAAAGGTGATTGGCATCACATTAGGGACATTGGCGCGATCCATAATAGGGAAGCTGGCCAAATTGTGCGGTGTACCTAAAGACATTAGCATAGCAAATACTTTATCGCGGCTGACTAGCTTGTTAGCGGCCTGTACAGCCTTTGGTACTTGATATGAATGATCTTCGACGATATAGCGAATTTTTCGACCATTAACGCCGCCTGCCGCATTGACTTCATCAAAGTACATGTTGGCTCCAGCGACCGCAGGATTACCAAACCCTGCAAATGGACCCGACAGATCAAGGGCGCCGCCTAAGACGATTTCGGTATCAGTGACGCCTTGTACTGGTATATCGCTAGTAGAAGTGCTGACCTCAGTATCAGAGCCTTCGGCTGGTGATGTGCTCTCAGGGCTACTGCACCCTGCCAAGCTCATTGTGCCAACGGTCAATGCCATTAGCGTCATTTTGAATGTCCATTTCATTACTTATCTCCTTGCGAACAAGTCGCTGTCAGTTTGATGTGGTGGTAAATAGATTAATACATAGACTCAATGAGCGTATGATGCTTTTTCTCAACTAGACTTCTTTTGAGCTTCATAGTCGCCGTCAGCTCATCATCCTCAGGGCTCAGAAGTACATCGATAAGTCGAAAGCGTTTGATGGTCTCCACTTGAGCTAAAGTCTCATTGGCAGCCTGTACCACCTCATCTATCAAGGCGATAACTTCTGGCGCATGACATAACGAGCGAAAGTCAGAAAACATCACTTGATTATCTTGCGCATATTTTTCGACGTTTTCTTGATCGATCATAATGAGGCAAGTCAAAAATTTACGCTTATCGCCGATGACAACAGCATCCGATACATAAGGGGAGAATTTAAGTTTGCTCTCAATAGCAGCAGGCGTAATATTCTTACCACCTGCCGTGATAATGATATCTTTGATACGGCCTGTAATGTATAAAAACCCCTCTTTTAGCTCGCCGACATCACCAGTATGTAACCAATCACCTTGCAAATCTTCAGCTGTTTTTTCGGGTTTATTCCAGTACCCTGCAAATACATTACCGCCTTTGACCAGTATCTCACCACTATCAGCGATACGGACTTCACAACCTGGCAGTGGTTTGCCGACGCTACCCGGTCTTTGTGCATCAGAGGTGTTCAGTGAGATCACCCCTGAGCTTTCCGTCATACCATAGCCCTCATAAATAGGCACGCCTATCGCGTGAAACCAGCGAATGATATCCAAAGATATTGGTGCAGCGCCCGTGAGAGCACGACGGATATTAGACATTCCTATCATCTCACGAATTTTGTGCAAAACTAATTTGTCCCAAAACTGATAGCGAAGCTTTTGACCTGTGGTTGGTATATTGCCTGCCATTACGACACCAGCATACTCATTGCCCGCCTCTAACGCGCGATCAAATGCCCAACCGTTAAAGGCACTGGCATCACTACGCATATTGCTAATAGAGGCATACATCTTCTCCCATAGCCTAGGAACTGCTGTAAAAGAATCTGGCGACACCTCTTTCATGTTCTCGAACACCGTCTCCGTACTCTCAGCAAAATTGACGATACATCCTCTATGAATAGGGAGATCAACGGAGGTAAGGCGCTCTAATACATGACATAAAGGTAGAAAGCACAGCTGCTCGTCAGTCGATTTTACATCAATCATCTCAATGCTTGTTTTTAGCCCAAATAAGACATTAGCATGCGTGAGGATTGCGCCTTTTGGGTTGCCCGTGGTACCTGATGTATAGATAAGCGTACGCACGTCATTTGGCGTGCTTTGATCAATGTAATGACTAAAGCGCTCTAAAGCGTTATCCGCACTTTGTCCAAGCGTGTATAACTCATCGAGGAAAATAACGTCATCATCATCAAGACTACGCAATCCTTTTCGATCAAATACAATCACCTTTTTAAGCGACGGCATTTGCTCACGAACGGCCAAAAACTTATGCAATTGCTCGTCGTTTTCTACGAATAAAAACTTAGACTGGCTGTCATTGATGATATATACCAGTTGCTCAGCACTGTCCGTCGTGTAAACGCCATTGGGTATGCCACCGACGGCGCAGACACCCAAATCGCAATAGAGCCACTCTTTATTGTCTTCACTCAAGATAGAAACCGTATCGCCTTTCGTTAACCCTAACTCGACGAGCGCCATACCAATATCACAACCGCGATGATAGTAGTCTAACCAGCTGTGGCTTTGCCAAATACCAAAGTCCTTTTCACGATGGGCAATTTTAGTACCTCGGCTCAAGCATACTTGTTGCCAAAGCTTAGTTAGAGTATCGCAGCCTTCTAAGATTTGAGGCTCATGATCGTACGGTGCGTTATGAATCTCATGACTATTATCATGACTATTATCATGACTGCTCTCAGAAGTATGGCTATCTGATGGTGATTCGACATAAGACGAAGCTTGTATTGTTGGCATTATATCAACGTCGGTTGTATCAGCAGCTAAAGGTTCAATCAGATTATCTGTAGAAGTATCTGCGGGATTAGTCGAGGTATCTGTAGAATTATTCATAGTTATCACCGCCAAGTCTTTTTGCGTTTCCACCGAGTGGCTTCTGCGGTGTCATCTTTGGTTTGTCCGAGGTAAAACTCTTTAATATCATCAGAATGCAGCAGTTTATCTGCTGAACCTGCCATGACAATACGGCCAGTCTCTAATACATAACCATAATCCGCGGCTGCCAAAGCCACTCTAGCGTTTTGTTCAACGAGTAAAATCGTCACGCCTTGCTCTTTGTTCAACCTGCGAATAATAGTAAAGATCTCTTGCACTAATAATGGTGACAATCCAAGAGAAGGCTCATCAAGGAGCATAAGTGACGGACGTGACATCAGTCCGCGTCCAATCGCTAACATTTGCTGCTGACCGCCAGACATCGTACCAGCGGCTTGATCGCGGCGATCTTTTAGTATGGGAAAATAGTCATATATCATCTCGATGTCGCGTTGTATTTCAGATTTATCATTACGTGTATAAGCGCCCATTGCTAGGTTCTCAGCGACACTGAGAAATGGAAAAACTTCCCGGCCCTCTGGCACATGTGATAAGCCTTTTTTAACTAGGCGATCAGGCTCATTACCATCGATACGTTCACCCTGAAACCATACGGCACCTTTACGAGGATTAATGACGCCAGATACCGTTTTCATTAAGGTGGTTTTGCCTGCGCCATTAGCACCCAAGATAGTGACTACTTTGCCTTTTGGCACTTCTAAACTGACACCTCTTAATGCCATAACAGGGCCGTAAAACGATTCAAGATTACGGACTTCAAGCACATTATTGGGCACTTCTGAATCAACTAGCTTGAGCTCAGTGGCAGGCGCTGCCGATGACACTGGTTTTTTTATACCTTGCATCAGATAGCCTCCTGTCCGAGATAAGCCTCAATGACTTGTGGATTTGCTTGAACCTCAGCTGCAGTACCTTGAGCCAAGAACTTACCTTCAGCTACTGCTAGCACTCGATCTGATACTCGATTGACTAAGCTCATATCATGCTCTACCATCAAAATAGTCAACCCTAAGTCCTTTTGCATATCTTCAATCCACCATGCCATCTCAGAGGTTTCTTCCACGCTCAGACCAGATGCTGGTTCGTCGAGCAAAATAAGTTTGGGATTGGCTGCCAATGCGCGAGCAATTTCGACGACTTTGCGAATACCATAAGGTAAACCTGCAATCAGCTGATCTCGATAAGGCGCTAAATCCAAAAAATCTATGATTTTTTCGACATGCAAACGATGATCACGTTCACTTTGACGTACCTTTGGTAAAAATAACATCTCTTGTATCCAAGAGGTATTGCGCTGAGAATGACGACCAATCAATAGGTTTTGTAGCACGCTTGAGTGATCAAACAGCTCAATGTTCTGGAAGGTGCGAGCAATGCCAAGTTTGGCAATATCGTGCGCAGGCAAGCTTGTGATGTCAGTACCATCAAAAGTAATGCGACCATTTAGTGGCTCATACAAGCGACTAATCAAATTAAAAATAGTCGACTTGCCCGCGCCATTGGGACCCACGATAGTAAATATCTCACCCTCGTTTACCTCAAAGCTGATGTTATCGACTGCTTTGACACCGCCAAATGAGATAGATAATGACTCTACTTGTAATAAGCTCATCGCATACGCTCCGTTTTAAGGTAAGTTTTGGAGCGACGAAATAGCCCTTTTCGATACAACGGAAACATCCTGAACCACGTACGCACTTTTATCCATATACCGTATATACCACGTGGCTCGTAGATAATCATTATCACGATGACCAAGGCGAATAACGCGGTATCGATACCAGGGATACTGGTAACACCAGCGATAGCACTTTGACCAAGAGTGTCGCCTAAAATAGCGATGACTTGCGGTAGTAGCACCACGACAATCGCGCCAAAAAATGCGCCATGTATGGAGCCTAAACCGCCAATGACAATTTGCAATAAGATAGTGATAGAGATAATAACGGTAAAGCTCTCGTAGTTGACCGCTTGTACAAAATGGCCGTACATAGCGCCGCCGATAGCGGTA
This sequence comes from Psychrobacter sp. M13, assembly GCF_030718935.1. Classification (NCBI taxonomy): domain Bacteria; kingdom Pseudomonadati; phylum Pseudomonadota; class Gammaproteobacteria; order Moraxellales; family Moraxellaceae; genus Psychrobacter; species Psychrobacter sp. M13. The sequence goes on along the minus strand of NZ_CP132194.1, from coordinate 274,556 downwards.
ATCGCACAAGAGATGCTAAAAGCTAGGGTCTTAGCTTGTGGTACATTGACGCCTAGCGCACGCGCAGATACTTCACTATCTCTAATAGCTAAAAAGGAGCGCCCCGTGCTGCTTCTCAGTAGATTGACGTAAGCAAGCGTAATTAATGTAACGAGTGTTAGACATAAGTAATAAAACGCTTTTGGCGTAATATAGCGATCAATGGTAAAGCCAAACATAGTAATAGGCGGTGCAAAAGTACCAGAGATCCCACCAGTAATGGGTTCGGCAACGATAGCGATGTCTTCGATGATAATACTAAGCGCTAAGGTCGCAATCGCCAAATAGATACCGCTCGTTCTCAAAATTGGCCGAGCAATCAAGGCGCCAATCACACCTGTGATGAGTGCGCAAGCAATGAGAGCGGGTATAAAATTCCAGCCTCGGCTCATGAGCGCTAAATGACTGAACGCCCCTATAGCCATAAAGGCGGCATGACCTAAGCTGACCTGTCCTGTATGACCCGTCAATAGCATCAGACCAAGCCCTGAGATGGACCAAATCAAAATAGCACTAAGCTCACTAATATAATAGTTGCTCAGCAGCCAAGGTGCCAATAGGAGTAAAGAGATAAGAATGCCATATTTGAAAAGCTGGCGCTTATCTTCAAAGATATTAATATCTTGATCATAGCTGTGTTTAAACTGGGCTTTCATTGACAGTACTCATCCTTGAGAATGTATGAATGTATAAAATGTGCTAAGTTATCAAAAAGTCAAAGCTGACAACCTATTATAAATCTGTTCGGCGCTGTTACTAAGCGCAAGCTATGCTGTTAATCCAAAACGCGTACTATACTTTTTTCTGTTTAACCTGAGAGAAAATGCCACCAGGACGTACAATTAGCACAATTAACATCACCACATAAGGCGCAATCTGGCTCAGGCCTAACGGTAGATAACGGCTGGCAAAAGGCTCTATCACCCCGATCAATAAGCCACCTGCAAGAGCACCTGGTAGAGATCCTAACCCGCCAATCACAGCAGCGGCAAAAGCTTTGATACCGAATAGTAATCCAACGGAAGGCTCGATGGCGCCTTTGGCTGCGAATAATATACCCGCAAGAGCTGCGACAACACCTGACAATGCCCAAACGATACCATTGACGCGCTTGACAGGAATGCCCATATAGTAAGCCGCCATCTGGTTTTGACTACTCGCTTGCATAGCGATACCGAGCCTAGTATGAGCAAAAAAGAAGTATAAAACGGAGGTTAAGGCAATAGTAGAGATGATAATAATGATATCGACGTAAGCGATACTGAGTGAGCCTAGCGCTAGCATCTTACCCGAAAATGGCGTCTGTAATGAGACTGGACTATACCCCCAAATCACACCAGCACCAAAGCGAATCAAAAAGCCGATCGAAATGGTCAAAATAACCATAGCGAACTGCGGCTGACCAAAGATACCGCGTAGCACAAACCGATCTAGCAGGTAGCCGAATACACCCATAATAATGGAAGCTAAAGTGATACCTAATAGAAATGGCAGGTTTGCTTCATCGGCATTGATAAAGGCTATACCTAAAAAGGCGCCAAGCATCAGCATGTCGCCTTGGGCAAAATTGACTGCCTCAGAGGCTTTGTAAATCAGAACGAAACCTAGTGCTAGTAGTCCGTAAATACAACCGTTAGCGATACCACTGATTAGCAGTTGTAGGATATCCATAAATTCCCTTTCATCTTAGTATTGTCATCCGTGACAATATTTAAATAAGCTGTTTAACTTAACCATTCAAGTAAATTCTCTAACGAACTGAGTTTATATACCTGAGTGGTTCTGAGACGCTAAGTGCTTCAATTTAAAACTTTTATAATATTAATAAGTAGTAAGGTAAAAAAGCACTACGCTAGTATTAGTTAACAACTTCTATACTTCAACCTTATAGAAACAAACATAACTTGTCCACAAAAAACGTAGTAACGAAGTGTCCATTACTAACCTCTTCAGTATTCTTAATTTATTATTGTTTAATTTGTTATTGTGAGAGGTATCATAAATTTCAAAGTCAGCGTGCGTTGAGAGCTCATTATTAAAGAAAATATTTCAATCATAGATAGAGCCTAACGCTGGCATGATATAATTTAGAAACCTCCTATTACCCATCTGAACTTACGCCAGAAGTTATCATTATGAGTCAAACACCAAACCAAGCAGTACCCGTAAAGCGAGACCGTCATTCCGTGAATAATCAGTCAACAATTAGCAAGTCTATTAGTAATCATTTTGATGTCATTATTATTGGTGCTGGCGCATCAGGCTTATACTGTGCACTGACTGCTGGTCGCCGAGGCCGCCGTGTACTAGTGCTTGATCACGCCAATAAAGTAGGCAAGAAGATCCTCATGTCAGGCGGTGGTCGCTGCAATTTTACCAATTACTTTGTCGAATCTGAGCATTTTATCGGCGCAAACGAACACTTTTGTAAATCAGCGCTCAGCCGTTATCCGAGCTGGGAGTTTATCGCTATGGTTGAGCAGCATAAGATTGCCTATCATGAGCGCGAACATGGGCAGCTGTTTTGTGATGATTCAGCGCAAGATATCGTCACTATGCTACTGGATGAATGTAGCGCCGCTGGTGTGCAAGTCAAGCTCAATACGCAAGTCGATCAGGTTAAAACACCCAATTCAGATCACAGGCAAGATGTCAGCAAACGCTTTCAGTTACTCACGAGTAAAAAACTCAGTAAGAAAGAGCTGCATGATACCGCAGCTCAGAGTAAAACATCGCAAACCAATTACAGCTGCGAATCATTAGTGGTTGCCACTGGCGGGCTATCTATCCCAACGATGGGCGCTAGCGGCCTCGGTTACGAGCTGGCACAGCAGTTCGGTCATCAATTACTGACTACTGATGCCAGCCTCGTGCCGTTTACCTTTACCGATAGAACCGGTGAAATCCTGCGTGCTCTGTCTGGTATTAGCTTACCTGTTGTCGCCAGCAATACTCGTACTGCCTTTAAGCTGCCTCTACTCTTTACTCATCGTGGCCTATCTGGCCCTGCGATGCTACAGTTGTCCAATTACTGGCAAACGGGCGAGATGATTGAGATCAATCTATTACCTGACATTGACATTACCGCGTTATTATTAGCGCATAAGAAATCACATCCCAAGCAACTCGTTCGCACTGTGCTGGCAGAGAATACGGATAATCAGCTACCCAAAAAGCTGCTAGTGGCGCTACAAACTATGTTATGGGAAGAGGTAAAGGAGACTGAGCTGGCTAATATTAAAGATGAGCGCTTACAAGAGATTGGGTCAGCGATTAATGGCTGGCAACTCAAACCTTCTGGCACTGAGGGCTATCGCACCGCTGAGGTAACTCGCGGCGGTGTCAACACCGACGAGATTTCCTCAAAAACGATGCAAAGCAATCTACAAGATGGGCTGTACTTCATTGGCGAAGTGCTTGATGTCACAGGCTGGCTGGGTGGTTACAACTTCCAATGGGCGTGGGCTAGTGGTTTTGTTTGCGGTGAAGTGGTCTGATACTACATTCTAATATCTGCGTATTGATGACAACTTGTGCAACGCTATTTTATATGCGCAGTTATTTTGCTCAATAAGTGTTAACCATCTTAACCTTATAAAATTTGTGAAATTAAAGAAGATAGTTTCGTGGCATCAACAAACCATCCTGCTATATTAAAAAATTCACCCTATTATAATAATAGAGTGAATTTTTATTTTATAAAGACAAGTACTCAACGTCTACTTAGGCACGTTTTTGAGCTAAAAAAGGATAATCTGTATAGCCTTCAGCACCGCCTCCATAAAAAGTCTCTGGATGCTGCTCGTTTAATGGTTTGCCTTCGCGAATACGCTCAGCCAAATCAGGATTGGCAATATAATCACGCCCAAAGGCTGCCGCATCGATATAGCCTGCTTTGACATTTTTATCAGCTTTGTCCGCCGTATAGCCGCCCGCCGCGATAATCATATTATCAAAGGCAGCACGGATACGCTGACGGAAACCATCGTTATAAGGCGTGCCACCTGCCCAGTCAGGCTCAGATAGATGCAAATACATCAAATCACGCTTATTGATTTGCTCAACCATCCAAATATTATCGTCTTCATCATAGCCTGCCTCTACCGCGTTAAATGTACCCTGTGGCGAGATGCGCACACCTACATGATCCTTGTCCCACGCCTCAACACAGGCATCGATAACGTCGAGAGTCAAGCGCGCGCGGTTCTCACGACTACCGCCGTACTCATCACTACGCTTATTGGTTTGCTCAACCCAAAACTGGTGCAACAGATAGCCATGTGCGCCATGTACTTCTACGCCATCGAAGCCAGCTTGTTTTGCCATTTTAGTAGCATCAGCGAAGTCTTTGATGACTTGCTCAATCTCAGCAAGTGTCGCGGCGCGCGGTGGTGTGGTTTCAACGCGAATGGCCTTATTGTCACTATCACGTAACGAGGTACGCGCACCGACATCGACATCTGATGCGGAGATTGGTGCCCCGCCATCAGGTTGGACGCTATCATGAGCGACCAGACCAGTATGCCAGAGCTGAACGACGATCTTGCCACCTTTGGCATGGACATTGTCGACGATTACTTTCCACGCTGTCATTTGATCTTGCGTATGCAATCCGGGCGCGCCAGCATAGCCTTTGGCTTGAAACGATACTTGTGTCGCCTCTGTTATGACTAGACCTGCACCTGCTGCGCGCTGTGAATAGTATTCGCCTGCTAATGCTGTAGGGACATCACCTGGCTCAACCGCCCGTAGGCGCGTCAAGGGTGCCATAATAATACGGTTTTTTAGCGTTTGCGTGCCCATTTTAACGGGTTGAAATAATATATCGTGTGTCATGATGCGCCTTAGTGATTTAGTTATTATTGATGTCTAAAATTATTTTAGATCATCTGTTTATAGGGGGTGCATAAAATTATTCAATTTACAGTTACAAACGAACACTTACTGACTTAACGTCCCAACTTTACTTGGGCATCAACCCACTAGTTTGTCAGATTTTTCTTGCTCTTATAATGCTTGTCAGTAGAACTATCCGCCCTTAGCCAAACTAACTTTAATCAATTTGAGCAAACAAAGGCTATAAAAATACAATACTAATATAAATTAAATCAATAACCTGCAATCAATGATAAGCTATATTAAAATAATATTTATAATTGATGTATTCGCCAGTTATATCTCTATAATACTCGCCATCGCTATCTAAAAACTTAAGTCAAACTTGCTATTTTATAGGTCTAATTGCTCCATGTTCTCTAAACTGCTTTCTATTACTTTACTCACAGCGACTACCCTTGCTTGTGGTAGCTGTGCGCCAACCACCGCACCGTTAACCCAGCAAAAGACCACAGATGAAGAGCGCTCTACTTATAGTAAAGAGGGTATTAACTGGCAACCTTGTACGCAATTGAGCTTTGCCAAATGGTTCCCAAGCTATGTCGCAACCGACTCATTAGAGTGCGCTACTATCGAGGTACCGTTGCAACAAGCGCTCGAAACGATGGATAAACCAACGGTTATTAAATTGGCATTATCACGCCTGCCCGCTACTGGCTCTGATGAGGATAAGCTCGGTACACTGATAAATATCTCTGGTGGGCCTGGACAGTCTGGGCTAGATGTCTCTGCTATTGACTCTGCCGCTTATGCCAAGCTGTCCAAACACTTTGATATCATTGGTTACGCGCCGCGCGGTGTCTATCCAAGCACGCCTACGGTCAAATGTAGCACCACCGCGAGAATGCTGTTTCCAGAGGATGTAGAGCAGTTTACCAAAGGCTGCTGGGAGCACACGCCCAATGATCTATTGGCGCAATTGGGCGCTGACTACGCAGTAGATGATATAGAAGCCATACGCAAGGCCATAGATGCGCCAAAAATAAATCTAATCGGCTACTCTTACGGCACCAAAATCGCCGCGCTCTATGCTGAAAAGTTCCCAACCCATCTGCGAGCAGGTGTCCTTGATGGTATCGTCAATCTCAACGAAACTGACTTACAAGTGGCTTATAATCAAGCCCAAGAGGCTCAACGAACCTTTGAGCGCTTTGTCCAGTCTTGTCGCCAGCAGACAGAGTGTTATTTTGCAGATACGAGTACCGTACAACAGGCTGAAGCCAAACTCGCTAAGTTATATCTATATATCGAAAACAATGAACTCTATGATTTAGACCATCAGCTTATCTCGACTATGAATATGTCTTGGGTATTAGGCGATTTGCTAACCTGGCCTGAGCAGTGGCCACTGCTTAATGAGTTATTGGTTAGTATTAATAATAAAGACTTTGAGCTATTCAAAACCCTTATTGACGACTCAAAGAACGACGTCGATTATGCGACTTTTGCCTCGATTAGCTGTGCTGATGGTGCACCAACTAACGATAAAAAGATGGACTATATTGATGAGATAAAACGTATCGATGCGCAGCTCACTTGGGATGATTATCGCGAATTTAATGATGAAGAGATATTAGATGCCTGCTATTATTGGCCTATAGCGGGTAGTGATGTGCCGCATATTCCAAAGATGCAGCTATCGGCACCGCCACTGTTATTAGTTGCACAAACTAACGATCCTGCGACGCCTTATATCAATGCGCAGATGATGCAAAAATATCTAAATGCCACATTATTGACTCGTCGTAGTGATGGACATACTTTGGCGCTAGCGGATTTGAGCTATTGTGTCGATAATCAAGTCGTTAACTATTTGATCGATCCTAATAACTTTGCCACACAACGAGATGGTAGTCGAAAAAATAACTTATACTGTGCAAAGTAGTCTGTATGTCAGTAAAGGGTGACCTATGCAAAAATATACTTTCATCTTAATATTATTGAGCACATTGCTCTCAATGAGTGCTTGCCAGCCAAAAGCTGAAATCGCTGACACGCCTGCTGTTCAAGTCACCAAACAGCCAACGATAAAGCTACCAGTAAAAATGACTACCCCCTCAGAATCAAAAGTATCTAACGACAAAACCATAATGGCAAAAGACTGTATAGCACTTAGTCAAACTATGCAAAAAGTCGATAGCGACAGTAAAATCGAAGCTATTTACGGTATTCAAGATCAGCTAAAAGCCTGCTTACCTACCGCTAATAATGCTGAGGTAGTGACGTTACTGAAAAGCTATCAGGCGATGTATGATCGGTTTTTAGCCAGTGATTTGGATTCAGAATTGAACCTTGAGACTTTTAACGGTGCTATTTATGAGCTTTATTATGGTGAGGGCTTATCCTCAGCACAGTTAAAGACGTTAACGCCACGCGATCAGTATTTGGTTGGTCTTGTTAAAAACGATACGGATGTTAGTATCTATGATGAAGGTGAAGGGTACTTTTCTTTTACTCATAACTTAAAAGCAATGGCTGACATTTTTACCCCTTACCTACGTGAAGATCAAAGTGCTTTTATTCAACGTATGGCAATAGATAATCAAGACACATTTTGGAGTGATGCTTCAGTTACAGTTTCTTTTGAAGACTTAATCAAACGAGCTCTTTTTTGGGAAAATTATATTCAGCAGTACCCTGATGGCTACAGGGTTAAAGATGCCCGATACTTATTGGATTTTTATCGCTATATCATTTTCTTTGGTGCAGAAAATACTCAGTGGACAGATGATGCTATTCGTGAGTTTATGATGCCTGAAGACGAGCAAATGATACAGCAACTATCAAAACATCCTAATAGCATTCTAGCTGAGGATGCGCAAAAATTTCTGAATTTTTTGGCATTACCTGATAGCGAGCGTCAGCAAAAATATCCTGCTCCAAATACAGATGAAGAGGGTCGTGAAGTAGGTCATTGGGCTATCGCACGCTATCAATTAGACAAAGCACTACGGATACCTTCAATCTGGGATGAAATTGGAGATAAGGACTGCTTTAATGGTTTGTTTTGTACGGATGAAACTACAGAGTAATGAACGCAGAGTGGATTACGCTATTGTTAATCCACTCGTTCAAAAAGGCGGCCTACAACTCAACCTTATCCAAGATAAAGTCAATATCCTTATCGCCGCGCCCTGATAAATTGACCAAGATGGTATCATCAGATGACATATCTTTTGCCACTCGCATCGCATAGGCAATGGCATGCGCAGTCTCAAGTGCTGGGATAATACCTTCAAGGCGTGACAGCGCCATAAAAGCATCCAAACACTCGCTATCCGTTGCAGACTCATAAGTCGCCATGTTTTTATCTTTTAGTAGTGAATGCTGCGGGCCAACGCCTGGATAATCGAGACCTGAGGCGATTGAATGCACAGGCGCAGGCTCGCCGTCTTTATCTAGCAGCACATAACATTTAAAGCCATGAATCTCGCCCTTTACGCCCAGCGTCATCGTCGCCGCATGATTGGGCGTATCCAAGCCTTCACCCGCAGGCTCTACCCCGACCTTTTCAACGCTCTCATCACCCAAAAAGCCACTGAATATACCAATCGCATTAGAGCCGCCACCAACACAGGCGACCACTTTATTAGGTAATTTACCAGTCGTTTCTAAGAATTGCGTACGCGCCTCACGACCGACGACCGATTGAAAATAACTGACAATTTCAGGATAAGGTGCTGGCCCGAGTGCTGAACCAATGGCGAACATGCTGTTGTCCAAATCACCAAGATAAGTCTCAAACGCGCTATCGACCGCTTCTTTTAGCGTGCCTGCGCCACGCGATACTGGCACGATTTTGGCCCCTAATATTTTCATGCGGCTGACATTAGGATGTTCTTTTTCGATATCGACCACGCCCATGTGGATCTCACACTCAAGACCCATGAGCGCGGCTGCGGTTGCCAACGCCACGCCATGTTGCCCTGCGCCTGTCTCGGCGATGACTTTGGTTTTGCCCAGCTTTTTGGCGAGTAGTACTTCGCCTAAGCAGTGATTAATCTTGTGCGCGCCAGTGTGGTTTAAGTCTTCACGCTTAAAATAAATCTGTGCCCCGCCACAATACTCGGTTAAACGTCTGGCATGAAATATCGGACTCGGTCTGCCTACGTAAGTTTCACGCAGGCGTTTCATCTCTACGATAAAGTCGTCTTCTTTGATAATCTCACGAAACCCTACCTCGATCTCCTCCATGGCTTTTGCCAATTCAGGATGACCGATCTTGCCACCGAACTCGCCATAAAGACCGTCATTATTAGGGAGTAATAAATGATGTAAACCATATGTGCTTGCAGTTGTCATAGTCTCGCCCTGAATATTTTAAAAGTAATGAATTACGTTTCAATTCTAACAATATTAGAAGCGCTTATCCTATTAATTATGCTTATGAATATATAGATAAAATAGTGTATAGTGAAAAATAACTAATATTCGTTTATTAGTATATTTTGATTGATACTGTTAGGTTACTTTAGCAGATACTTATTGAATATTAGGTATGACCTCATCTAGCCTTGTGCTAAATATTATTTAGCTGGGAGCATCCTTATGAAAAAGACAACCCTATTATTATCACTAATTGCGCTGTTTAGTATCTTCTCCACTTCTGTTCAAGCAGATACAGAATACTACGTCTACCAAAAAGATGACGTGTGTAAAATTGAAATATTTGATGTTGACCCTGAAGATATAGGCGATGCCGAAACCCAAATGTACTATTACGGTTCAGTTTATTTATTTATAGGTAAAGCCGATATAATGAGCGACGCTGAAATGATCGCGGAAGAAGCGGAATGCGCGATACCAGCATATAACCCTTTCCCCTTCTTTCTATTTTAGAGTTTATTAAGCATCCACAACGACACCTCGTAAGTATCGGCATATCTTATAAGATATGCCGATACTTACGAGATGTCTTTATTTCCCAAAATGCCATAAGTTATTGACTACTTTTCATAGTCACAATAAGTTTTAGCGCAGGCTAATTGCAGCGTAATATGGTAACCATTCTAGGAAAAGATTTTAGGTAGAATCTTAAGTAATACTGCTAACCCTAATCATCTAAGCTCTATCACATTATCTGTTATCTCAGCCAGATTCGCACGATCTCATCGTTTTCAGACAGTTCAATATCCACTCTTTCTTCTTTATAGTCTGTGGTAATAGCATCACCAGTTTTACAGACCCTTGCCTATTCTGAGAGGATTGTTGCGATCTTTTCATTAGGTATTCAATCAGCCATTTTGCTCTTCTTTTTAGATAGATGTATTTTGCATCCTAAATACCAATAACAAAATTCTGGTTTTTCCAAAATCGCATATTAAGTTTTAATTTCCACATTGAGGTAACATAGTCTAATTTGGTTGCTCACATGCAATTAACTTTCCCTATTTATAGCCAATTAGATAAAGGATAAATAATGAAATTACGCATTCTAAAATCCGCTGTCACCAACCCTTGGTTTAATCTCGCCACTGAGGATTGGATATTTAACACCCTTGATCCTGATTCACATACGCTATTTTTATGGCGCAATAGCGAGACGGTCGTTATCGGACGCTCGCAAAATCCTTGGGTTGAGTGCAAGACCGATAAGATGGAAGCAGACGATGTATTTTTAGCACGGCGTCAGAGTGGCGGTGGTGCGGTGTTTCATGATTTGGGCAATACCAACTTCACCTTTTTATCACCCAAAGCCGATTACGACCAAACCGCAAACTTTACGATTATTGTCAATGCATTAAAAAAGCTAGGCATAGACGCTGAGCTATCAGGTCGTAATGATATGCAAGTCGGCGACAAGAAAATATCAGGCAGCGCCTTTAAACATGCTATCGACCGCAGCTTTCATCATGGCACTTTGCTGGTCAACGCTGATATGCAAAAGCTTGGCGACTATCTTAATCCGCACCCGCTAAAATTAAAAGCAAAAGGCATTAAGTCCGTGCGTTCTCGCGTTGCTAACCTAAAAGAGTTTAACGAAGGTATCAATCATGACGTATTATCTGACGCTATTATCGAAGCGTTTTGTGAGTATTATGGTCAAACGGTAGAAACAGAAGCCTTGGATGAAGCCAGCCTCGCCAAGCAGCCTGCTTTAAATAAGTACTATCAGCAAATGGCCGATTGGGACTGGCGCTTTGGCAAAACGCCTGAGTTTAGCCACCGCATTGAAACGCGCTTTGAGTGGGGTCTGATTGATCTACATATGGATGTTAGACAAGCCGTAATCGAAGAAGTCGTCATCTTCTCAGATGCGCTCAATGTTGAGCTAATTGACTTATTAAAAGAGACGTTAACTGGTATCAAATATGATAAGAGCGATATTACAGCTAAGCTTGATAGATTAAGCAAAGCACAGCCTGAATTAGTAGCACAAATTAATGACTTTGAACAGTGGTTGATTGGTGAAATGCAAGATTAGGGTTTTCAAATACAGTGATAAATTTTGACGATTGTGAATTTTGGCTTAGGCTGAATTTTTAACCCAGTATTATGATCTTAAAGTATAAGGTGTTTTATGAAATATTTACATGCCATGATTAGAACCAATAAACTAGAAGAAACTTTGTTCTTCTACTGTGATCTCATGGGTCTTAAACTGCTTAGAAAAAAGGACTCCGAATCAGGACGATTTAGCCTGTATTTCTTAGCGACTCATGAGGGTGCACCAGAGATTGAGGTCACTCATAACTGGGACGAAGAAGAATATAGCAATGGCAATAACTTTGGTCATTTTGCCTTTAGAGTGGATAATATCTATGAGCTATGCCAAACCCTTATGGATGCTGGCGTTACCCTATCAAGACCACCTAGAGATGGCTATATGGCGTTCGTGAAAGACCCTAACCACATCTCAATTGAGCTACTACAAGACGGCGCGCGTCTAGACCCTACTGAGCCGTGGATTTCAATGGAAAATATTGGTAGTTGGTAGTTGGTAGTTGGTAGTTGGTAGTTGAGTTTAAGATAGACTCTTTTATGCATACTAGCTTTACTTAAATACAATGAAGATCCATATCGAGAACATTATGAAAAAATTAGCTTTAGCTACGATAAGTATTTTAGCAGCTTGCCTATTCTCTACTCCTGCAAATTCAGCCAGTTTTGACTGCAATAGTGCCGCTGCTTGGGTAGAGAAAACTATCTGCAAAAATCCTGAGCTGTCTAAGCTTGATGAAACTATGGCAGAAAAATATAAACAAAATCTTGCTGATACGTCTGATAAAGACTATAAAAACAACCTCATTATTGACCAAAGAACATGGCTCAAGTTTCAGCGCAATACTTGTACAGAGACCAAGTGTCTAATTCGCGAATATAAAGAATATGTCGAAGAAAAGGCTAATTACGGCGTGGCTTGGAACTATGCAAGTGAGCTAAATCAATCTGAGTTGCCGAGCAAGAATGCCTTTGGTAAATTTTCTAAAGCTTCTCAAATTTCAATGTACAATCCAGAAATGGCGCGTTGGGATGATACAGGAGAGGTCATAAATACGTTATCGATTAATAGTGTCAGTAATAAGCCCTATCTGTCGATTATTGATGGCGTTTTCATTTTTACTAATGGTCATACTTGTGATATTGGTGAGAGCAAAGCTATATGGTCACAGAATCATTGGGTCATTAGCGATGATCAGCAGGGTGAAGCTGCTGAGCTGCGCTTATACCCAGCGCTCTATAAAGGTAACACTCAGTTATTATTAAGAGATATGGACAATAGATATAGAAGATTACATTGTGGTATGCGGGGGTATTTCGACGGTATGGTGTTGGAGCGTGAGGTGGGTTAGCGTGTAGGTCTTTATAAAGGTTTCTGATTAAATCTAGTCTCCTTTTTTTGCTGATTGGCGTAGGGTGGCGTTAGACTTGTCAAATTCTTGTAGAGAATGAAGGCAAGGCGTAACCCACCTTTGTATATTAGAATTGTAAATTTAGTGGGTTACACTTGCTAACAAACTACTTATTATTTCTTAAAATAATTAAATATCAATTATATTATCAATACAAATCGATCGACTTTTTTCCATTTCTAGCTTGTTAAATGCTTTACCTACTAATCTCGGAATATTCAACGCACCCACAGCGGTGCCGCCCATTTTTGAAAATAATTTTGAATTACTTCCAAAAGCTTGTCCTGAAAAAGCTTCATCCATACGACACCATAATGCAAAATGTTCACAATTTGCATCTACTAGATCATAGCCTGTCATGCCTAAACATGACTTCGCTCTCAAATAAGATTCTTCTAACGAAGTATAATCTACAAATTTTCTTGAAAAACTCATAACATCAACATGATTTCCATTAAACCATCCTGCATCTTCAACAAACTTGCTTAACGGCTCTTTTCTTATCTTTTTTTCACTAAAGTGAATTACTTTGTTGTTTCCAGCATAAATACCAAAATGATCGAACCCTACCACTCCCATTTTTGTTAACTCGACTCTAAGCACAGTTCCTCTTGCCAACTCAGAATCATCATCTGTATTCATCACTTTTTTCATTAACTCAACTATAGGTGATCTAAAATACAACATGAGTAGCGCTCCTTACTGCTTTAATTTAGCTTTTATATGTAACCCAGCTCAAAATTATAACATGCTGAACTTAAGTCGTAAGAATTATCAAATGTTAGAATTTAACTACCTCTACAAACCGCTAAATAATAACTAAAAAAAACGGCAAGATAATAAATCTCACCGCCTCTATATTAAATCTAAATTACTGAGAACCCTAAACCCCAACCTCAGCTGCCTAGAGTCAGAACTCTAATCTTGTCTGGTCACGGATACCGATTGGTTGACCAGTTCCATGGATCCGAATGCAGTCAAGAACGCAACGCCGGACGCGTCGGCTCCAACACCGATGCGAGCTATCGTGTCGGCAGATGCCATGCCAGTTGGGTCAATGAGATGCCAGCTCCCCCCAAGATAAACCTCAGCTATGGCATGAAAGTCCTGTGGCGTCACATCAGGCGCATAAACGCTCACGAATCTCGCTGGTATCGTTGACGCGCGTGCGAGTGTCACGAGCACATGCGCAAAGTCGCGGCATACGCCCTGACGTTGAACAAAGGTGTCAAGCGCGGTGGTTTGTGCATGGCTCGATCCAGGCACATAGCTAAACGTCGACTCAATCCAATCGCGCATTGCAGCAATCCGCGCGCCACCTGAGAGATCGCCAAACTCGGCATTCACGAAGTCATGGAACTGGTCTGATGGGCAAAAGCGAGAGGGCATCAAATATTTGATCGCCTCTCCAGGCAAAAGATGAGGGGCAGTTTGGGGCAGGGCCGATATGTCTAAAACAGGACGGTCAATATCAATTTCTGCGGTATAAGTGCAGCTAAAATCTCCCTCTGCGCGGATCCAAATCCGCTCTCCTATGCCATCATCGGCGACGACCCTTGAAAAATGCGCAACGTCTGATGTCCAAATCTCGGCCGAACGCACCCGCTGATCCACAAGATCGGCGGCTTCGATCTGAAGCAAAAGGTCCATCGGCGCGGGGAGCCGATAATGGAGTTTGACGTTAAGTTTGAGGATCATGTTGGAACTTCCTAAGAGTATTGATAGGGTGGGCTGATAATTGTATAGGGCTTTTAAAGTGGATTAGCCAAAGCGTAACTCACCGAATAAATTATTTGTATATATTATTTGTTAGTGGCATTAGCATAACAGAATTGAAACACCATTGTGTACTACACCTGCTATCTGAAATAAAATGGCGAGACAATCAATCTCACCGCTTCCAAGTGCAACTTCAAATCAAACCCTAAATCCCAACTACAACTGCGTAGGGCAGGTTATTTTGTTCAAGCTCTCGTAGAGAGTAAAGAGGAAATATAACCCACCGTTAAATATTCGAATCATGGATTCGGTGGGTTACGCTTGGACTAACCCACCCTACAAAAAATAAAATTCCATAGCTCAACTCAAAAAAAACGGCAAGATAAAAAATCTCGCCGTCCCGTATTTAGCCTAAATTGTAAAAACCTAAATCCCAACCGCAACCTCTGCCCCTTCACGAATGGCGCGCTTAGCATCTAGCTCAGCGGCTAGTTTTGCACCGCCGATCAGATGATATTGCGCGTCAGGTGCATCGCCAACATTTGGCATAAGCTCGACTACTGACTCTTGACCTGCGCAGATTACGACGCTATCGACACGTAATAGTTGACTTTGACCTTGAGTATTGGTAATCCAAATACCTTCGTTAGTAATCTTTTCATACTGGACACCCGATACTTGGATGACGCCGTGTGACTTAACATGCGCACGATGCACCCAGCCTGAGGTTTTATTCAAGCCACTGCCCAAGCGACCTTTGCTACGCTGAATCATATACACTTGGCGAATAGGCGTAATAGCGTCTGGCTTAATTAAACCACCATCGCTTTGATAGTCAACATTGTCAGTGACGCCCCATTCTTCACGCCACTCATCTACCGATTGCGGCTCTGGACGATAGCTGGGATCTTTAAGCATTTCAGGTGCAAGCTTATCTAATGGCTGACCATGGCGCGCGGTGAGATATTCACTGACATCGAAGCCAACACCACCCGCACCGATGACTGCTACCGTATCGCCAACCGACTTTTCACCTGAGAGGAGTTCGGCATAAGTCATCACTTGTGGTAGATCAGCGCCTTCTAACTTGCCCGCTAGTGTTCTAGGCACAACACCCGTCGCGACGATGACATGATGGAACTTACCTGCCTCAAGCATCGCTTTATCGACTTTGGTATTGAGCTTAATCTCAACATTTAAGTGCTCAAGCTCATTGATATAGTAGCGAATAGTCTCAAAGAACTCTTCTTTACCTGGGATGACTTTGGCGTAGTTAAACTGCCCGCCTAAGATATCACGGGCTTCAAATAGTGTGACCTCATGACCACGCAGCGCTGCGACATGCGCGGCTGACATACCCGCGACACCGCCACCGATGACCGCGACTTTTTTAGGCTTTTTGGTCTTTTTGTAGACCAGCTCCGTCTCATAACAAGCTTGCGGATTGACTAGACAAGTTGAGCGCTTATTCTCAAAAGTATGATCGAGGCAAGCTTGGTTACAGGCAATGCAAGTATTAATACGATCAGCATCGCCTGCTTTGGCTTTATTGACCCAGCTCGGATCGGCTAAGAACGGACGCGCCATTTGAATCAAGTCCGCCTTACCAGTAGCGACGATGTCTTCTGCGGTATCGGGCATATTGATACGATTCGCGGCCATCATTGGGATGCTGATATGCTTTTTGATCTCAGCAGTAAAGTCCACAAAAGCGGCGCGCGGTACGCTAGTGACAATAGTAGGAACCCGCGCTTCATGCCAGCCGATACCCGTATTCATGATGGTCACGCCTGCTTCCTCTAACGCTTTGGCAACGGTTATAACCTCATCCATGACGTTGCCGTCTTTTACCAAATCAATGACCGATAAGCGAAATAGAATAATAAAATCATTACCAGCAGCTTTGCGTACCGCCTTGACAATATCGACAGCCAGCTTCATACGCCCGTTGATATCGCCACCATATATATCGTCACGTTTATTAACATGACGTGATAAAAACTGATTGAGCAAGTAGCCCTCTGAGCCCATGATTTCTACACCATCATAGCCCGCTTGCTTAGCGAGTTTAGCACAGCGCGCGTAATCCTCTACTGTCTGCTCGATATTTTTGATGCTCATTTTACGCGGTTTAAACGGTGAAATAGGCGACTTAATCGGACTCGATGACACGACAAACGGATGATAACCATAGCGACCACTGTGCAATATTTGCATAATGATTTTGCTGTCATATTTATGAGCGGCGCGCGTTACTTTTTGATGGTTGATAACATCCATCTTCGTATTCATCGTGCCGCCAGCAGGCAGCAACCAACCTTCGCGATTGGGTGAAATACCACCCGTAATCATCATTGCCACACCGCCTTTGGCACGTTCGGCAAAGTAGGCGGCAAGCTTACCGTAGTTATAGAATCTGTCCTCTAACCCCGTATGCATAGAGCCCATAACCAGACGGTTCTTCAGGCTAGTAAATCCCAAGTCTAAGGGCTCAAATAGATGTGGATAGTGGCTAGAGCCGTGCTCATAATCATTAGCGGCGCTAGTTGTGACAATACGATCAGTATTTTTGCGACTTTTTCTGAACTTCTTAAACTTACTTCGTTTTTCTTGGTTGGCAGTATTATTCGTGCTGGCGCTCATGTCATTATCCTTATGAATCAATAAAGTACTACTATTAAAGCAAATCAAACATTCTGAATAGTCAGTGGTAGTACATCGTAGCATAATGCCTTTATTGCCAGCTATGCACATAGGCGACTGATGAGTGAGCATTATGTTATTAAGAAAAAACCTGGCAAACACGATCAAACCACCTTACTTTCTAAAATCTTTTATCTATAATAAATAAGAGTCGTTAAAATAATTATAACCACTAAATAATAAAGGATTATCTCTATGACTGACTTTCATACAGGTCTTGGTAAAAACTCTGCCAACTATCAGCCTCTTACTCCTATTGATTTTATTATTCGTAGCGCACAGGTTTATCCTAATAAAACCGCTATTATCTACGATGACCTTGAGCATAATAACCTCACCCAAACATGGCAACAGACTTTTAACCGTTGTCGCCAGCTGGCTGATAGCCTGCGCAAACTAGGTATCGATAAAAATGATACCGTTGCCGTCATGCTGCCTAACACACCGGCGATGGTTGAATGTGCTTTTGGTATTCCTATGTCAGGTGGGGTACTTTGTACTTTGAATACGCGCTTAGATATTAATGCGCTCACTTTTTGTGTGCAACATTCTGAAGCCAAAGTTTTAATCATGGACAGTGAGTTTGCAGATTTAGCGGAGATTATTGATGAGACTTTTCCAAATTTAATCGTCATCCATGCCACAGATGCAGCTATCGATATTGAAAGCTTTGGCGAGATGAGTTATGAGGAATTAATCGCCAGCTCCGATAATTTAGACAATTGGGAGAAGCCTGCTGATGAATGGGATGCGATTGCGCTCAACTATACTTCAGGCACTACGGGGACGCCTAAAGGCGTGGTCTATCATCATCGTGGCGCTACGCTAAATGCGGTTTCTAATATTTTAGATTGGGATATGCCCAAGCACGCCATATATCTATGGACGCTACCATTATTTCATTGTAATGGCTGGTGCTTCCCTTGGGCTATCGCTGAACGCGCTGGGGTCAACGTCTGTCTACGCAAGATAGATGCCGACTTGATACTGCAATTGATCGCTAAATATAAAGTCAGCCATTACTGCTCAGCGCCCGTCGTACATAATATGATAGCCAATGGTAAAGATAAGTATAAGCAAGCTATCACTCATCAAGTAAAAGGCTGGGTTGCTGGCGCGCCACCGTCAGAGACTATGCTTACCGCGATGGAAACGATGGGTTTTGATATCTCGCATGTGTATGGATTGACGGAAGCTTATGGGCCTGTAACTATCTGCGCTGAGCAAGAGGAATGGGACGCTCTAAGCGCAAGCGAACGCGCACAAAAAAAATCTCGTCAAGGGGTGATCTCACATTTGATGACAGGCTTTGAAGTGTTTAAACAAGGTACGACTGATCCTGTAAGTGCTGATGGTGAAGAAATGGGTGAGCTGGCACTACGCGGTAACATGATCATGAAAGGATATCTAAAGAGTCGTAAAGCTACCGAAGCTGCATTTAAAGACGGTTGGTTTCGTACTGGTGATTTGGGCGTTAAATATCCTGATGGCTATATCAAAATTATGGATAGGCTTAAAGACATCATTATCTCAGGCGGTGAAAATATCTCTAGCATTGAGATTGAGAATACTTTATATAAAATGCCCGAGATTTTGAGCTGCGCTGTCGTTGCTGCACCACATGATAAATGGGGTGAAGTACCTGTCGCCTTTATCGAAATTCACGATGGCAATACCTTGCAGCGTGAGACAGTAATTAACCATTGCAAGCAGCATTTAGCAGGTTTTAAAGTACCTAAGCACATTATTTTTGCTGAAATTCCAAAGACTAGTACAGGTAAAGTACAAAAGTTTGAGCTACGTCAAGCCGCGAAATCACTCGCCCATGAAACCGCAAAAGTGAAACCTTCGAACAAATAAAAATTTAAGCCAGTTATTTTTAATGGTAAAAAAGGTCAGTCTAATTGAGTTAGGCTGACCTTTTTATTCACCTGTTAACAACTCAAAAGCTCTAACTAATTTTAGGCTCAAGCCATTGATATATCAGCATGCCAACGATCATTGCAGGGATAAACACATACGCTTGCCAGACACCTGTACCGAGCAGCACAATTCCAGGTCCAGGGCAGATGCCCACTAGTCCCCAACCGATACCAAATAGCATTGCGCCAGTTAATAGCTTTTTATTAATAACAGTTTTGCTAGGCATGTCAATGCTTGTGCCAATCCAGCTAGTCTGTTGACGTTTTGCCAATTGCACCCCAACAATGGCGACTAATAATCCACCGCCCATCACCAGTGCCAAAGAGATATCCCATGCCCCGAACACATCCAAAAACCCTTGTACTTTGACAGGATCCGTCATGCCTGATATCAATAGCCCAAAGCCAAATAACAATCCTACCAATAAGCCTATTATATTTTTTAACATTTTTATTTCTCGCAATTTATCTTTATAGAAACCGTTTTATCATAGGTGAAAGGTATCAAATAATGCCCAAAACCTGCCGTCCGATAAATACTGTTGCAATACCAAAACCCATAAAGGTCGCGGTGGCTGCCATAGAGCGTGGTGATAAGCGTGCATTACCGCATATGCCATGACCACTAGTACAGCCTGAGCCCAAGCGCGTGCCAAAGCCGACTATCAGTCCTGCAATAATGAGTAATGGCAAAGAGCTTGTCACTTGCACGGCTGGTAGTGGAGCGATTAACTGATAGAGTAACGGTGAGACGATAAGCCCCAGTACAAACAGCACTTGCCAAAGCTCTAATCCTTTAGGTTTTAATAAGCTTGCAGCGATGCCACTAATACCAGCGATGCGTCCGATACCCAATAGCAAAATGACAGTTGCTACCCCTATCATCAGGCCACCTACTAATGATATCGGGGTAAAAACTTGCCAGTCTATTTGTATGCTCATAATTAGTTACTCATTCTGATTTTATTTGACTTAATGTCATCGCACTATTATACATTATATTATAAAGTATAATATAGTGATAAAAAAATACTGAGTCACTATCTTTAGTAACTCAGTATTAGTAACTCAGTATTTTTATGCTAATAAGCGCTTAACTAATAAAAGTCTTATTAGCTAGGCTGTTTTTCGATAACTTGATTTAGTATCGTTTCAAAACGCTCAACGGCACTATCGATATCTTGTAGTTTATCAAAACCAAATAGACCTAAGCGGAAGGTTTTGAAGCTCTCAGGCTCGCCCACTTTTAAAGGAACACCTGAGGCAATTTGCATGCCTGCTTCAGCAAAGGCGCTACCTTTATGCATATCATCACGGCTGGTATAAGAAACTACAACGCCTGGCGCTTTATAACCTTCGGCGGCAACGCTCTCAAAGCCTTTAGACTCTAGTACATGGCGGATACGGTTACCCAGTTCCCACTGCGCGTCACATAGCTTGTCTAAACCGATCTTTTTGGCCTCATTAACCGTGTCACGGAACTGGCGTAAGCTATCGGTTGGCATAGTCGCATGATACGCATGACCACCGTTTTCAAAGGCGCGCATAATCGTGAGCCACTGTTTTAGATCTAAGCTAAAGCTATTAGATTCAGTCGTTTCTACCTTGGCAATGGCCGCTTCGCTCATCATGACGATGCCGGCACAAGGGGTACTGCTCCAGCCTTTTTGTGGTGCACTGATTAATAGATCAATACCCAGCTCTTTCATATCGAGCCACACACAGCCTGAAGCGATACAATCGATAACTAACAAGCCACCAACGCTATGAGTAGCTTCGGCTAAGGCTTTGATATAATGGTTTGGTAAGATAATACCTGCTGAGGTCTCGACGTGCGGCGCAAATACAATACCAGGCTTAAGCTCTTTGATCTTGGCAACGGCGACTTCGATATCTACAGGAGCAAATGGCTTTTTTGCATCACTGCTTTCGTTAGTATCTTCAGCGTGATGCGCAGCTAGTACGGTATTAGTATTGCCAAGTTTATTTTTTTCTAAGATCTGCGTCCAACGATAGCTAAAGTAACCGTTACGGATCACTAACGTATCTTGGTCTTGAGCCAACTGAGCCGCTACTGCCTCCATACCATAAGTTCCAGCACCTGGAATAATAGCGACCGCTTCAGCTTTATAGACTGACTTTAGATCACGTGACAGATCATTCATGACTTGCTGGAATGAGCTTGACATGTGATTTAGGGCGCGGTCAGTATAGACTACTGAATACTCTAATAAACCTTCTGGATCAATATCTTTTAGTAATGCAGACATAGGACTTTCCTTGTTGGTTGTTGAAATATAAGTGAAGTAAGTTTAAATAAATAGAAATAAAATAAATAGAGATAAAACTGAGCTAGTGCTTGCTTATCGCTCTAGTAAAAAGTCTGATGGTGCTCAATAACTTTTAGACACAACTATAGGGCTTATTACAGGGTTTGCTACTCAGGTATTGAAGAAGGTGCTGCATGAGATTGACGATATAGCACTTTTACCTTGCACTATTGCCGTTGATAAGTTATGTCTAATGATAAGTCTAGGCAATACTGCTTTGACATCAGTACCATCATGGTTGTAGCGTGGCGGCAGACAGATGATAATGGAACTGTTGGTTATGAAATAACAGTAACGATAATTGATATATTACCGCTATGTTTTGTGTACTACTATACTTTTAACCAAGACAAATTTGAGCGTTTGACCAAGATAAGTTGTTGATTAATATATTAGGTAAATCGATTATTAACACATTCTAAAATAACAGAATTTTAGGCTATTGTCATCAGTTATTAGCGCTTTAAAAGCAATCTTAAAGTTCTGAGCCTAATACTAATAGTTATAGTAGATAATGGTTTGCCAATATAGTGACGCATTATCTGCGCTTGCGATAAGCACCATGCAAGCCTGAAACCACAAAATCAAGTAGCTCACTGTCACCTTCACGAGCCGCTTTACGCATCAGCTTGGAGGGAGCATGGCTCAAAGTTTGGGTAAGCTGCCGCGTCAACTCAACCATTGCTGAATTCGCATCAATCTCACCACTATCGAGCTTTTTGAGAGCATTGCCAAGTATCTCCTCAACTTGCAGCTGGGTGTGATTGCGGTATTGCTCGATATCATGCCCTACTTTACGTACCTGAAAGCGTCGTTCTATCTCAACCACTAATTGACTAACCAACAATTCCGCATCTACTGCTGCTTGGCGGCGTCGCTCTAGATTACCTGCTATAACATGCTGCAAGTCATCAACTGAATATAGATACACATCATCCATTTGACTGATAGTTGAGTCAATATCGCGCGGCACGGCCAAATCTATCATTAGCATAGGTCTATAGCGACGAATCTTGAGCGCTTGAGCGGTCATATTCTTATTGATCAGTACATCCATACTGCCACTACAGCTACTCACGATGTCCGCCTCTGCTAGTACCTGTGGTAGCTCTTGTAATAGGCGCACCTCGACACTGAAAGTCGCTAACTTAAGGTTGGCTTGACGCAGCTCAGTCGCTAACGCTTCAGCACGTTCAGGACTGCGATTACAGATGATAATTCGACCGACACCTAATCCTGCTATATGAGTAGCTACTAGACGATTCATCTCACCAGCTGCGACGACAACTAGCGTACGACTGGGTAGATTATCAAAAATCTGGGTGACCAATTTAGCAGCGGCAAATCCTAAAGACACCGCTTGCGCACCAACGTTGGTCTCATTGCGCACGCGTTTGGCGGCAGCAAACACTTGATCTATAATCCAACCTAACTGCGAGCTTAGCGCCTGTTCTGTATGTGCCAATTGCACAGCTTGCTTGATCTGACCGAGTATTTGTGGCTCACCTAAGATCATAGAGTCAAGACCTGCGGCGACTCGTAACCAGTGAGTGAGTGCATGGGTATCTTGATGCACATATAAAAAGGGTTCAATCTGAGCTGCCGATAATTTTTTAAAATCACCAAGCCAGGATTTAATATCAGCAATGTGCTGCTCCATCGCTACAGTTATCGAACCCGTTGCGCTGATTGGTTGCGGCATTAACGCATAGATTTCTGTACGATTGCAGGTTGAAACAATGACACTACCATCGGTAAAGGTTCTGAGTTGGACTAACGCACTATTTATATCATCACCCACGAACGCCAAGCGCTCACGCAAAGCGATTGGTGCGGTTTTGTGATTGACCCCAATGACCACTAATCTCATTATTGATAAACCATAAATATAAAGTGCATGCTATTTATTTGTCTGCTATTTTCATTTGATAGTGACAGTCGCTTAACAAATACTACTTATCAAGCGATAGCTTAGACAGTGTTACTCACTTGCATAGATAAAAAGACGCCTAAAACAGTCATAATAACTGCTGCCCTAAGCACAGGACTGGCTATTATATCACTGTTGCTTACTCTTTTGACACAGGGGTACTTTTTTGACACAGACCTAAAGTAGGTAACGGTAATGGTCTGTATTTGGGCAAAATAGCAATAAATCAACTGCTACTATATTTTTAATCATTGCTGTACTTTTAGTCACTACACCTCATACCCATCTTATTTATTGCTAAATTGATTTGCTAAGCCTCGATAAGTATCATCAGTAATAAAAACAGAGACGTATGCTTAGTAATGTAATAAAGACATAGTCGTTAGATTTGCAGTTATCTGATTATAAATAACAGGAGTACTATTGTTTATTGACGTCATCCGCTCTTATACTACTTATAATTACAATAGGGTTTATAATTATAAGTAGTATAAGAGCGGATGACTATAGCTATGGATGAATATGACTGTCTATGAGATTTTTTAAGTTTCGTAATCATGCACAACTGGTGTTCAAACCTGCCTGCGATCACTCTTTGGGTATTCGCCGTTTTATCGATGCTATTATCGATCGATTACAGCAGCGACGTAAGCTGACGTTATTGTTGGCGGCTTGCCTGTACTTAGCTATGCCCGCTTACGCTGAGGCTCATCTATTTAGCCCTTTGCTAGAAGCTATACTTCCCAAGAGTGATACTAGTGATTTGTCTCAAGCCAAGAACACCACTACTGTTGCTCTTGATATAGATGATAAAATTAATAAAAACAATCTGCCGACAGTCTTTACTAACCATCTATTTTCAATCGACTCTTCTCAGTCAGCTCTTGATGAGCCAAGTTTGTATGCTCTGCTAGACGCTGAGTTTGCCGCTAATCGTGGTGATACCCGTCGTGCTTTGACAATCTACAAGCAGCAATCCTTCAAGCAGGAGGCTACCGCCGTGTTTGAGCGTGCGCTTAGTTTTTCGCTAGACAATGAAAATATCAGTGACTCGTTAATCTTTGCCAAAACTTGGCAGGATCAAAACCCTGATCACGTTCCTGCTTGGTTTTATGTGGCGCACTTAGCATTGAAAGCGCACGATTATAGGCTAGCAGGCGAAACCCTCAATCGTATTCTGCGCTACGATCCGCGTGCAGATCTAAGCGAAATATTGATCGGTATTTATCCTGATAGTATCGACGATCAGCGTGAGCTACTTGCGGCTTTGCAACCTATTGATAGCCAAGAAAACGCTTCATTATCAGTACTCAAAGCAGGTCTACTTTATCAGTTCAATGATCCGCAAAATGCGCTTATTCATATTAATCGGGCGCTACTTAGTCAATCTGACTATGTGCCTTTTATCACCTTAAAAGCAGACATTTTACGTAAAATTGAACCTACTGAAACTGTATTGAACTATGTTAATCAAGCGCGCTTGCGTAATGCAGATAGCAAGAACTTATATTTGTATGAGATTCGCTATTTGCTAGATCTAAAGCAAAGCCAAGAGGCGTGGCAGCTATTACTAGAGGCGCACAGTCGCTTTGAAGATGATCCTGAAATTACACTGCTTGCCGCATTAGTCAGCTTGGATGTTGAGCAATATCGCAGTGCCGATCGGCTATTAAACGTCTTAGCGAAGACGCCTGCTTATCTAGACCAAGCCTATTACTATTTAGGTATCAGTGCTGAGCGTCAACAACGTTTTGAGCAAGCAAAATACTATCTCAATGGGGTTGTGCGTGAGGACTTAGTTCTAGCTGCGCGCGAAAAAGTCGTCGCTCTTGAGCTGTTAAATAATAATTTTGAATCCGCTATTACGACCTTGCAGCTATTGCGCCAACAGCATAGTGTGTTTGCACCTGAGAGCTTCGTTATGCAAGCGGATATTCTATGGCAACAAAATGAGCCTGAAGAGGCGCTGCAGTTATTAACGCGCGCCAGTCGCAAATATCCAGATAATCAGCTGGTTTTGTTTGCTCGGGCGCAACTGCTTGATGATCGTCGAGACTATGTCGTTAAGCGGGCTTTGCTCAATCATTTGCAAGCATTAGAGCCTAGCAATTTGAATTATCAGCTCAGTTACGCGCAGCTATTATTGGCTAATAATCGCGGCTCAGAGCAAGGGCTAGCACTGGCAAATACGATCATTCAGATTCGTTACGATGATCCGCGTTATGACAATGAGCTGCACTTGCAGGCGCTCAATATACTCGCCAGCGACGCCCTTGCCACTGACAACTACACTCAAGTCATAAGTTACCTACAGACCCCTTATGAGGTGCTGCCTACATTACGCTCAGGTACGTTATTACTCCGTGCTTATCAAGGCTTAGGCAATAATGAAAAAGTGGCAGATTTGCTCGCAGATTTGCAACAACGCTTTTCATTTGGTCAACAAAACGTCAATGATAGAGTGCAGTTGTATTGATTTAAAAGACAAGGCTCCAAAGATAAACTAACATTCATGCATAACTGGGCAACATAAATGGCTTAAGCTGTGTCTAACTTTTAGAGCTCATTAATAATTTTAAGGTATAACTATGTCAGCCGTGCTAACAACAACTTCGCATAAAACTGCTAAATCTAACAAAATACTATCCATAGCAACTATGAGCGCAGCACTATTAGTTATCTCGGGTTGTCAATCACTACCTAAGAACCAAGCAGTGACTACGCCTACAACGATACCAACTGAAAAACTTTCTGATTTCAACATAAATGGTAAGATTGGTGTGACTATGCCTGCTGATACAGGTACACAAGGTGGCAGTGCGTTCTATGCTTGGGGTCAGCAAAACGAGCGTTTTGCTATTGAGCTCATTGGTGCTTTGGGTATCGGTAAAACTAACATCGAATATGATGGTCAGACCGCAACGCTAGTCAGTGAAAAAACAGGTACACTGACCGCAGATGACCCTGAAACTTTGCTCCAGCAAGCGACTGGTTGGCAAGCGCCTATTTCACAAATGCCCTATTGGATATCAGGGCGCGCGGCACCTTCAGATAGCGCGCCACAGTTAGATGCGCAAAATCGCTTGATTAGCTCAGCTAATGGCGATTGGAGCGCCAGCTTTAATTATAAAGGCAATGATAAGCTGCCGAATAAGATCACAGCTATCCAACCAGCAGGTCATAAAGTAGTCATGACCATTAATCATCAAAATTAATAGCTTTTATTATAGACATAGTTATGGCCTCAACCGATACTCCTTTAGATAGCTTAATCACTCGCTTGTCTCCTGCAAAGATCAACTTATTTTTGCATATTACTGGCAAGCGAGCGGATGGCTATCATAACTTGCAAACGGTATTTCGCCTGCTTGATTGGGGTGATTACTTGCATTTTCTGCCTTCTGAAAGAATAGATTTGGATGATATTTTTACCTTTGATAGTGATGGCAATCAGCAAGCCATTAGCATTTGCAAAAAGCTGATTACAATTGCAGGTGCAGACAGTATCACTGTGAGCTTAGAAGATAATTTGATATTTAAAGCGGCACGCGTTTTATTACTAGCGGCTATAGACATGCAAAAGCTGCCTGATCATTTGCAAAAAGTGACTATTACTTTAGACAAACACTTGCCAATGGGCGCAGGCTTAGGCGGTGGCTCATCCAATGCAGCGACGACTTTTCTTGCGCTTAACGAGATTTGGCAGTTCAATCTAAGCCGCGATGAATTGATAAAAATTGCCACCACTATTGGCGCAGATGTACCAATATTTATTTTTGGTCAAGATGCTATCGCTATGGGTATTGGTGAGAAGCTAACGGCTATAGATTTACTCAATCAGCACTATTTGATCCTAACGCCTGATGCTCATGTCAATACGGCCAAACTTTTTGCCCATGCAGAGCTACAGCGAAATATCGCCTCTTTATCAGTTGACACTATTAAAAATAAGACTGATGACTATGTGCAATATTTAAATATGCCCTATCAAAACGTCTTTACACCCGTAGTCACTGCCCTTGCTCCAGCGGTTAGCGAAGCGCTCATTTATCTGCAAAGCTTAGAGTCGCAAGCGCAAGCGACTGCACGCATGACCGGCTCAGGAAGTGCGGTATTTTTACCTTTGGATGCGAGTGTTGTGGCTGATGAAGTACTTCTGGCGAAGTGGATTGCAGATGCGCCTTGCCCTGCTTTTTTGGTGGATAATTTATAGTTTTGGTTTGATCTACAAGATTTTTCGCGTACTGTTTTTGAGCGTTACTGGTTTATTCAGTGCGCGGGGCACACCCTACGCGAAAATTACAATCAATATAATTCGTTATCAATTTATCAAAACTAAGCTAATTCAATTAATTGTAAACAAATAGCTATAATAATGGTAAACCACTTGCAAAATTTGCAAGTTTATATATAATAGGTCGCCACAATAGGGGTATAGCCAAGTTGGTAAGGCATCAGGTTTTGATCCTGACATCCGTTGGTTCGAGTCCAGCTACCCCTGCCATTTATTAGTTTAAGTTTTATGAGTTGTGCTTTAGTTTTATAGATAGTAATCGATATTTAACCGATTGATTATCTTATAGCAATTGACAACACCCGCCTATTTTCGGTATAGTTCGCAACGAACACCGTTAGGGAAAGTTAGTTATCATTTTAGCGATAGACTAACTGCTAAGTAAAAGCATTTTGTAAATAGTATTCGACGGTCACTAACAGTCATTATGGATATTGTTTACTATTAAATGTTTGCTTGCACATTACAGGGGTATAGCCAAGTTGGTAAGGCATCAGGTTTTGATCCTGACATCCGTTGGTTCGAGTCCAGCTACCCCTGCCATTTTCTACTGTCTTAGCATTAATCGAAACAGACATTAATCAAAACAGCCATTAACGACGTTCATTTCCTTTTTATCTACATTTGGGCAGTTAGACACTGCTTAGCGGTCGCTGCTTGAGTCACTCAATAGGACTTAGTCATGCCATATCTGGCGATTTTTACGGGTACTGCCCACCCTGAACTTGCAAAAACCGTAGCCGACCACCTGCATATTCCTCTAGGTAAAGCTGATATCACGCGTTTTTCTGACGGCGAAATTGCTGTAGAAATCAAAGAACACGTGCGCGGTAAAGATGTATTTATCATGCAACCGACGTGTGCACCTACCAATGATAACCTAATGGAAATCATGATGATGGCTGACGCTTTGCGTCGTTCAAGCGCAGGTCGTATCACGGCTGTTATCCCCTACTTTGGTTATGCTCGCCAAGATCGTCGTCCTCGTTCTGCTCGTGTGCCCATTTCTGCCAAAGTCGTCGCTGATATGCTCAACATTGTCAGCATTGATCGCGTGATGACCGTTGACTTGCATTCGGATCAGATTCAGGGCTTCTTTGATATTCCTGTTGATAACATCTACGCCACTCCTGTGCTACTCAATGATCTTGAAAAACAAGACTACGATAACATTATGGTGGTCTCCCCCGATGTCGGTGGCGTAGTGCGTGCGCGGGCGATGGCTAAGCAATTAGGCGATGCTGATTTGGCTATCATTGATAAGCGTCGTGCACGCGCTAATGAGTCGCAGGTCATGAATATCATCGGTGATGTCCGTGATCGTGACTGTGTGATTGTTGATGATATGGTCGATACCGCAGGTACTTTATGTAAAGCGGCGCAGGCGTTAAAAGATAGTGGTGCTCGCCGCGTATTGGCTTATATTACTCACCCTGTGTTATCGGGTAATGCCCTCAAAAACATTAGCGACTCTGCATTGGATGAGATCGTCGTGACGGATACTATTCCATTATCTGATGAGGCTGCTGCTTGTAGTAAAATCCGCCAAATATCTATCGCACCGATGTTGGCTGAGAGCTTACGTCGTATTAATAACGAAGAATCTATTAGTGCGATGTTTGACGCTTAAATTTTGCAGACGCTAGTTATTAGTTAAAGTCAGCGCTAAAAGTCATTTTTTAGCGCTGACTTTTTGTATGTCTTTCTTATTGCTACAAAACCACGTATAATACGCGCCTGTATTCATTACTAGCTAACATTGCTTATTTTTACGGTTTTTAGGTTCAATAACTTTAGACTTAATAATTTTAAGCCTAGCGACACAATGCATACTTCTTAATTAGTACCTTTTTTATACTCTAAATCAGTACTATATCCGTATCGATTATCCAGCAGTAAACTGGTCGCAAGTTTATTTTTTTGGTAGATACTTTACTTACTTCCTATAGGATTAATCCCATGGCTATTGATCATTTTGCAATTAACGCGGTTGACCGCTCTGCTGAACAACAAGGTAAAGGTGCGAGCCGCCGCCTACGTAAGCAGAATCTAGTTCCTGCTATCATTTATGGTGGTGGTGAAGAGCCAGTCGCTATCTCAATCAAACTAAATGAGATGGTAAAGTCGCTTGAATACGAAGCCTTCTTTTCACAAATCTTGACTATCACTACTGATAAGGGTGATGAGTCGCAAGTTTTTATCAAAGACTTGCAGCGCCATCCAGCTAAAGGCTTTCCAATGCATGCTGACTTTCAGCGCATTGTAAAAGGTCAGAAGATTACGATCAACATCCCTGTGCATTTCTCTGGCCGTGAAGAAGCGCCAGGTACTGCTAAGGGCGGCATCTTATCTACACTAGTATCAGATATCGAAATCTCTTGCTTACCTTCACAATTACCTGAGTACCTAGAAATCGACGTATCAGGTATGGAAATCGGTGATCTATTCCGTCTATCAGATGTTAATCTACCTGAAGGCGCTGTGATCGTAGAGCTTGAGCTTGAAGATGGTCATGATCGTACTATCGTTAACATGCAGCCACCAACGGTTGAAGAAGTTGACGAAGATGCTGATGAAGTTGATGCAGCTGATGTACCAGCGACTGAGCAAGATGGCGACAGCGAAGCTGCTGACGAAGATAAAGACGGCGAAGAATAGCACTTGTTTTGTTATAGCGTAGGTTATTCATTACGTTAGAACAAAAAAGTGACTTAATCAAAAAGCAGCAGGGGATAGCTATCTCCTGCTGTTTTTGTATCATTTATTTTTTATGACTACATTTTAAAAAAGTAACTCATAGTATTCACAGTACTCAAAAGAACTTAATGTTATTTTTTTAAAGTTTATTTTTTAAAATTCATTAACTTTAATATTTCAGCAGAGCATTCCTATGTCTATTAAGCTTATTGTCGGTCTTGGTAATCCTGGCGAGCAATATCAATACACCCGTCATAATGCTGGATTTTGGTTCGTGCAGCATCTAGCGCATCAGTTTAATATATCGCTCTCACATGATAAAAAGTTCCATGGTGTTACAGGACGTGGGCAGATTCACGGGCACGATGTGCGTTTGCTTCTGCCGCTTACCTTTATGAACAAGTCGGGTCAATCTGTGGTACCGATGGTGAATTTTTATAATATCAGCAATGATGAGATATTGATCGCCCATGATGAGCTGGACATTCCAGCGGGTAGCATCAAGCTCAAAACGGCTGGCGGGCATGGTGGGCATAATGGCCTACGTGACATTACCCCACATATTGGCAATGACTTTCATCGTTTGCGCGTCGGTATCGGTCATCCAGGGCACAAGTCCAAGGTTAGTGGTCATGTACTCTCTAAAGCAGCTCCTAATGAGCAGATCGCTATTGATAGCGCATTGAGTGCTGCTTTTGAAGCTTTGCCGCTGTTACTAGATGGCAAAATTGAACGCGCGCGTGAACACATTAATGGTTTTAAATGTCCTGATTGATAGGGTATGATACGCCTACTGTAAAAAACTGCTGTTAACTAGGGTCTGTTGAACATTCGATCTTGGCACTGACAGAGACTATTTTTTAGGCGATTCTAGATTAAAAATATCTAGTTTAGTCATTCTAAGCGGATCTTTTTAATGACGAATCGGCAAAAAAGCGACCTGTCCTTGCAGGCTGATACTAAAATTGCCCTATTCGTTGTAAAAATCTAGCCAAGGCATCTGCATTACCTGCGATTTTTACTTAGACTAGAACCATTTTAGCTATCAGCAGTGCTCATTTATGAATGTTCAACAGACCCTAAAGCCCAATGAATGACTCGACCCATAATTTAACATTTGAATTTTTGGATATTGTCCCCATTAATGCCTTAGTTTAGTCATTAAGTATCAGTGGCTTATCGTCAGTTTCAGTTATAATCATTGTTAGTTTCACTTATTATTAGTTTTATTTATTATCAGATTCACTAAGGAAGCACCTTATGCTACTTAATATGCTCAAATGCAAATTGCATCGCGCTCGTGTTACCCATGCTGAGCTACATTACGAAGGCTCATGTGGTATCGATAGCGATTTGTTAGATCTTGCAGGTCTACGTGAGAACGAATCTATCGATATCTACAATGTCACTAATGGCAAACGCTTTCGCACTTATGCTATCCGCGCTGAGGCAGGTTCAGGCATCATCTCATTGAATGGTGCAGCCGCTCATATGGCAGATTTAGGCGATATCGTCATCATTTGTGCTTATGCTCATTTTGATGAAGTAGAAGCTGCTACTTATGAGCCTAGACTGGTCTATTGCAACGAAGACAATACCGTAAAAGATACTGCGAATATTATCCCTGTGCAAGTGGCGTAAAACTTATAAGCTGGCTAAGCTATTTTTCGGTTCAATATTGCTGAATCAAGTTTATTAATTGTTTAATAAAACTGAACCAGTCTATATTTATCTTAAGTCAAAATTATCGTAAAATAAAACTTATGCTAATATTAAAGCTGAATCTAAATTAAGGTTCAGCTTTTTTTATACCTATTTATTCGCAAATTAATTTATCAAAAAATTATTCTTAATAGAGGATCACTTAGATGTGGCTGGCAATACTGGCAGTAGTTGTAGGTTTAGCAATTTTGGTGTGGAGTGCCGATGTTTTTATCGATGGCGCGGTAGCCTTAGCCAATAAGCTCAATGTACCGAGCTTTTTGATTGGGGTCGTCATATTAGGGCTAGGAACGTCAGCACCAGAGATGGTGGTATCGGTACTCGCCGCATTAGAAGGTAGCCCTGAGCTGGCATTAGGTAATGCTTATGGCTCTAATATTATCAATATCGCTCTAGTATTAGGGGCAACGGTATTAATCAGTCCGATCATCATTCGTAAAAGCATTATCAATCGTGATATGCCATTACTGCTATTTGTGACTGCTGTGGCGGCTTGGCAGCTCAGTGACGGAACTCTGAGTAATGCTGACGGTATGGTGCTCATAGCCTTACTAGTGGCCGTATTGGGTATTCAGATTGTATTAAGCCTACGTGAAGGTAACCATGAGCATGAAGACGATACTATAGAGGACACTACACAAGCTGAACACAGCATGGCAGGTGGACTTGGCAGATTGTTTCTTGGTTTATTGGTACTAGTATTAAGCTC
Source organism: Psychrobacter sp. M13 (assembly GCF_030718935.1). NCBI lineage: Bacteria > Pseudomonadati > Pseudomonadota > Gammaproteobacteria > Moraxellales > Moraxellaceae > Psychrobacter > Psychrobacter sp. M13. The sequence goes on along the minus strand of NZ_CP132194.1, from coordinate 241,742 downwards.
ACGTGCTATCGTTTGGGGCGCGGTGGAATTGGCAACGCTTTGGGGCCTGAGTGAGTTGATTATTGGCTTGACGATTGTCGCAGTGGGTACTTCATTGCCTGAATTGGTTGCTAGTATCTCAGCCGCTCGCAAAGGCGAGCATGATATGGCGCTGGGCAACATTATCGGCTCTAATATCTTTAATACTTTGGGTGTTGTGGGGTTAGCGGCATTGATCGCTCCTATTACGCCAAATGCCATTATTTTATCACGCGATATAGTGGTTATGGGTTTGATAACTCTATTGCTATTTGCAATGTGTCTATTTACTTACAAGACTAAGCGCAAATTTGCTCAGGGCTCTGGTATAACGTTGATTTTATTCTTTGTCGGCTATACCTTTATGCTTATTAGAACCGTCAGCATGTAGATTAGTTGATATGATGAAGGTGCTTAGATTTAAATTCTTATCTTTACGGATTCGTATTTAAAATATTAAAAGGGCTTGTTTGATATGTCAAACAAGCCCTTTTAATATTTTATTCAACACGCCCTAATTATTTATTTTTCTTACGGTTCTTAAATCCGCTCCATAACCCTTCATGCTGCTGTTTAGGCATCTTTAAAGTAATGGTATTCGATAACATATCTTGTACCGCAATACCACGGCGATTAAACAAGCAAAATATATAGTTAAACATCAGTCCAAAAACTGCACTGAGTAATAATACCGCTCTTGAACCGCCAATTAAGCTGCCGATAAGCCCGCATAATAAGGGCATCAAGCAGGCCGCTAAGATACGTCTAAAAGACTGTTTCCAAGTTAATAGATGACCGCTATTATTGACCGTTTTGAGCCGCCATGTCTGCATTCCTAAAGTCTGCCCACTACGTCGCCAAAACAGGCCATAGAACCCTACTAACGTCAATATAAATGACGGTGTCATAATAAAGTTCTGATACCAAGTCGGTAATGACTGCGCCTGTGCTGACTCAGTACCCGTTTGCATGGTCAATAGTGTACCGATCACCGTTAACACCGTCCCAACCAAGAATAGCAGCGCTAGGATGAGCATACCGTCATAGACGATAGCGATAACCCGCTCCGTTGGACTGGCAATGGTCGGCTCTTCAATTTCAGGTGTTTGCGTGGGACGCGCCTTTCGCTGTAGCTTAGGTTTTGCACTCGCTTTTGACGTACTCTTTGACATAGTATAGATAGCCTAAAGGTTTAGATATTATATAGATTTGAATAATAAAAAATTTTAAATAACAATTAGTTATATGGTGACTATTGTAGCGTAATCAAAGCCTTTGCGTAATAAGAAGCCTTTGGCGTAATCAAAAGCCTTTAGCATAGCTTATGCTTACTTTGTGTGCAGGCATGAAGCCAAAGCGGCGCTATAATAAACTAACCCGCTTCATATGCTATATAAAACCTGCAGACATAAAAAAATCGCCAAAGTGTCATAAGACAGGCGATTGATTTAGGTGTTGCTTTAAGCTTGTGATAATGCAAATGGTGCGCCCGGAGAGATTCGAACTCCCGACCCCTTAGTTCGTAGCCAAGTGCTCTATCCAACTGAGCTACGGGCGCGTATTTTGCACATTATCTACTGCTAAGTTAGTAACTTTTGCAGCAAATTAAGTTGGCTATTATATAGATAATATAGCTAGTGTCAATATTTTTATTAGTAAAAGTAAAATTATTTCTAATCAAACACTGTTAATAGCAACTAACCGTAATAAGCTATATTGTAAATCTATAAACAACCGAATAAATGGAGGTGAAAGAGGGATTCGAACCCTCGATACGCGCAAACGTATGGTTCCTTAGCAGGGAACTGGTTTCAGCCACTCACCCATTTCACCAAGCGAGATAAGACTTCTATGAGATAGAATACAGTATCGATGCTAATGATACGTCTTAGTCGTGGGCAGTATTATAACAAAGCTAAAATGAATTGCAAGCCTTGGATGCAAATTTTATGACGCTTTTGCCATAATAACGATTTATTTAGGCATCTAAAGTTTATAAGGTCAGTTTATTGAGATCTTATTGTGTATATTGCTTTAGAACTTACTATGGCTTTTTGATCTCAAGCTCGCTATAGTCATTAGCAATTAAAATTTACCATTAAAAATAATTAAAATTCTATGTGCAAACAAGGAGGCGCTATGCGACCCGTAGTATTGTGTTTTTCAGGATTAGATCCCTCTGGCGGTGCTGGGTTGCAAGCAGACATCGAGGCTATCGGTCAAGCAGGCGCTCATGCTGCTATCGCTTGTACGGCTATCACTATTCAAAGCTCGCAGCAAGTACTCGGCTTTGAAGCTTGTGCTGCTGAATTAGTACAAGCACAAGCGACTACGGTACTAGATGATTTACCTGTCAAAGCTATTAAATCAGGCATGCTCGGCACTACTGATAATATCGCTATGCTCACTGAGCTGTTCGCTAAGCAGATTATCGCGAAAGACACGCCTTTTATCTTAGATCCAGTACTAGTCGCCAATAGTGGCGGTAGCTTGGGCGATGAGCAGACGCTAGTCGCTGCGTTTAGACAACTGCTACCCTATGCAACGATCATCACCCCAAACACCCATGAGCTACGTGCACTCAGCGGCGAGCAAGACTTGCATCTCGGTGCAAAAAAGCTGTGCGCAGAGGGGTGTCATGCCGTACTGGTCAAAACCTCTCATGACTTTGACAGTGGCGATATTGAGCAGTATTTGTATGTGCAAGGCGAGATGGTACACAAAAGCATATTACCGCGCCTGCTAGGAGAGTTTCATGGTTCAGGCTGCTCGCTTGCCAGCTTTATCGCAGGACGATTAAGCGTGGGTGACGCCTTGATTGATGCGGTTAAAGCGGCAGATAATTGGATTACGCAAACTTTGATTGCCGCTGATGCTCCTCACCCTGAGGATAAACAAGCTCAACTTATACCCAATCGTTTTGTTTGTTTTAAAAGATAACAATCATTTTAGTTTAGCTTTTGTAGAGTGCGCCATGCGCACCAGTGGCTAGAATGCGATAATAGAAAATTCTATTTAAAGAATTTTAGACATTACTCTAATAGTAAGTGTAAAAAAGACGCCCTATTTAGAGCGTCTTTTTTATTAATAACTAAAATCATCTTTTTAATTAAGACCTAGTATTATTACCCCAGCATTGGCATTAAGCTATTAGCAACCGCACCGACCATGATCTCGATCAAATAAAACGCGAAAAAAGCGGCAATTGGCGACAAATCAAGCATACCCAAATTTGGCATAATACGACGAAACGGTTCTAAAATTGGCTCCGCTAAGCGCATGATGATACCAATGATAGGATGCTGGGATTGAGTAAACACCACAATCCAACTGACGATAATGGAGCCGATGACTAAGTAACGACACATCCGCAAAAAGTCCAAAATCAAGCTTAGGGACCCTTGAAAGAACAGTGGTATCGGCGCAATACCTTTGTTAGCCAATGCCGCCTTGCCAGAGATATCAATCAGACGAATCAAAAACATCAGTACGATAGCGGCAATACTGATACGTCCATTGCCCACTGTTGGGAAAATGCGACCGAACACATCAACGATATGAGTCGCTTTATAAGCGGGCGCAATCAAAGGCTCGCTGGCATCCATATCGGCGAACTGCAACATAAAGCGTATGAACACTAGCAGCATCGCAAAAGTGGTGACTAAGTCGAAAACTTGTAATAGAAAATCGTTCATGAAGCGCTACTCAGTTTGCTTGTAATAAAAATTTAGCTTAATAAATGTTAGTGGCTACAACGTGGCCTTTATTCCTGCTTTACTAACTACTCGTTATTACTTATCACTCTTCATCTCTTCGCCAAGCGCTTTACTGCGATCGTAACAAGCTTGCATAGCCTCACTGATTTGGCGGCCTACTTCATTCGCCTGCATCGATTCGATAGCTGCTTGAGTGGCGCCTTTGTGAGAAGTGACTTTACGACGTAGCTCACTTGGACTATCTTCACTACCTCGAGCCATAGTCGCCGTGCCAAGTACTGTTTGCATCGCTAGTGCTGACGCTTGCTCTTGATCTAATCCTAAAGCAATAGCACCATCGACCATCGACTCAATAAAGTAGAAGATATAAGCGGGCGCAGAACCAGCCACAGCGGTAACCGCATGCATTTGCTCCTCTTTATCGACCCACATCACAAGGCCTGAGGCTTGCATCACTGCGGTCGCAAGCTGCTTTTGCTGATCATTAATATTATCAGTAGCATAAAGTCCTGTTGCGCCCATCTGTATCTTCGATGGTGTGTTTGGCATCGCGCGTACGATATTACTGTAGCCGCCTAGCATCTCAGATAACAGCTCAGTTGACAGGCCAGCAGCTACTGAGATAACTAATTGGTTATCCAGGGCATCGGCAAACTCACTGACCACTTTCTGCATCATTTGCGGCTTGACTGCTAGCACCACCACATCAGCATCAATAACCGCCGCTTTTGGCTCAGTGCTAGCATCAATGGTATTCATATTTTGGCTAGCGTACTGCTCGCGAGTCTCGGCACTGGGCGCTGATACAGTAATCATTTTAGGGTCAGTACCACAGCCTATCAGACCACTAATCAAGGCCTGCGCCATATTACCGCCACCGATAAAGCTTATTTTTTTATTCTTTAATTGACTGTTCAATTGATTATTTGCATTATTATTTTGTGCTGACATAGTACTCTCCTAACGATCACTGCACTTGACGAGGTCCACCCTGACGATACTAAGACAATGGCGACATTGGCATAGCGGCAACGATTAAAAATATACAAGGGCAAATCTAAGCCATCTCTGGCTAAAATTCTAAGATAATCACTTATAAAATGCCAGCTAGTTTAGCATACTGCCCTTAAGGCCGTTTGATAAATTAGTGACGACAAATACTACTATCAACGATAAAGCTCTGATTAAACCGCTTAAAACATCTAGCATCCCAGCTTAAAGCATTCAGAAAAACAGCGACGTTAAGCACTGCTAATTGTTCAAATACAGATTATTGTTAATCACTGTTTTCAAATCAAATTTTTGGGTATTAAAACCTGAGCCTGTATCTAGCATCCAACTATCAAAAGGGGAAATTAATAGTAGCGGCAACTCAATAGTCGTTTCAGAGTCAGTTGTTATCACGCTCATCACGGCTAAACTCTCGCGTAACCAAAGGGGCACACCTAGAGTTTGGTAGAGTTTTTTGCCAGACTGCGCCTGTCCTGCCAACTGAGTTTTTAGCTTTTGTTGGCGAGTCAGTGCTGTAACTTTTATGATTAACTCATTCTTCTTCGTTAATAGGAGCGATGCCAGCTCACTTGATGCCAGCTCACTTGATGCCAACTCACTTGATGCCAGCTCACTTAACGACAACGACAGCTGCCAACTATAGCGCTTATCTTGCATACAGCCATCTTTAAGCAAATCTATAGTGACAGTGTCCTGATCCATAGAAACAAGCTGGGTCTGCGCAGCTGGTGCTACGCTTAGCCAGTCAAGCCATGATTGGCTAAGTCGATACAGCTGCTCACGGTAGCGGCGAATACTGTAACGCTGGTTTTGTGCATACCATTCCAGCTGGGTTTGATGATTATTATCTTGGCGTTGAATTAACAGCATTACTTCATCAATCAACTGCTTAGTAGGCGGTAGTGGCTCATCTTGCGCTAGCCAAAAATGAAGCAGTTGGCGCTGTCGATAACGAGGCAAAACAGCTAACTTATCGATAGCTAGTACGCGCTGAGCAGGTGCTAAGCTTAATGCCTCGATACCTGTCTGTTGCCAGTCTTGCATGGCTTGCGATTCAACGGTCGCTGCCGCATCGCTAAGTAGTTGGGCACTACGAGCTATATTTTCTATGACGTTCGAATTATAATTCGTGAGTTGCGGCATGACATTTCGGCGCAGACGGCTGCGGACATTATCCCCGTCCTCATTGGTCGGATCATCGATATAAGGTAGCTGTAATTGCTCAGCATAGCGGCTGATAGTAGTACGACGCACTGTCAGCCAAGGTCGCCACAGTACATTGTGTCGCGCGCCCTGCGATTGCTCACGCCATGCTTGCATAGCGGCTAGGCCCTTGACGCCAGCCCCTTGCATAAGTCGCATCAGCATAGTTTCAGCTTGGTCATCGCCGTGGTGAGCTAATAACAATACATCGCCTTGATTGATATGGGCTAGCATTGCTTGATAACGTGCTTTTCGCGCCGCTTGCTCATCACCACCTTTTACCTCTGCTTGCAAAATAGTACAAGATAGCTGCTGAGCTTGCGCCCAACCTGCGACATGCGCTGCCCAAAGCTGACTATCGGCTTGTAGGTTATGATCAACGTGCAACAGCTGTGGCAAAAAACTCAGCTTACCTTGCTGATAGAGCTGCACACATAGTGCCGCTAAAGCGAGAGAATCGCGCCCACCGCTACAGGCCAGCCAAATACGGCGACCTCGTAAATTTTCACTATACTCACTAGCACTGGCTAACAATGACTTTGCAAGCGTTTGATCCATATGCGCGTGGATAGTGATTGGCTCAATAGGATATGGCTTTATGGCAGTACTATTCATATTTAGCCTTATTTGATACTGTACTTTGTGCAGAATTATAAACTAAACAACGCTCACAAAAAAACGCACTATCAAGTAGTACGCTTTTTGTGAGTGCAAGTAATCATTAGCGACTAAGCAGGTAACATAGTTTCCGAGTTAAAGGCTTTTAGCTTCTCATAGCGTAGCTCAGTAAGCGCGTCAGCATCCATAGCTTGTAGCTCATCTAATTGCTCTAATAATAATTTCTTTAAAGCACTCATCACAGGTTGTGGCTGCAAATGTGCACCCTCACCTTCGTCAATAACCGCATCAATAATACCTAGCTGATACAAGTTAATAGCGTTTAGCTTTAATGCTTCACTAGCATCTTGTGCTTTTTCAGCCGTCTTCCAAAGAATAGCCGCACAGCCTTCAGGAGAGATGACCGAATAGATGCTGTTTTGGAGCATATTAACCTTGTCACCGACGCCAATAGCCAACGCACCACCTGAGCCGCCCTCGCCGACTACGGTCACAATAATAGGCACTCTTAAGCTTGAGAATACGGCAATGCTCTCAGCGATTGCTTGCGCTTGACCGCGCTCCTCAGCACCAATACCAGGATAGGCACCTTGAGTATCAACAAAGGTCATCACTGGCACGTTAAAGCGCTCAGCCATCTTGACTAAACGAATCACCTTACGATAACCCTCAGGATTGGCCATACCAAAGTTATGCTCAAGACGTTCACGGGTACTACGCCCACGGTGTTGACCGATAACCATCACCGGCTTACCATCCAAACGAGCTAAGCCGCCAATGATTGCTTTGTCATCGGCAAAGGCACGATCACCGTGCAACGTATCAAACTCAGTAAATAGCTGATTCACATAATCCATAAATAATGGACGCTTGGCATGTCGTGCCAGCTGAACGCTTTCCCAAACGGTGCTCATAGACTTATCCTTTTTGTCGTTTTATATAAGGCTGCATATAGTATTTATTCGTTGCCGTTAGCCCTTACTTTTATAAAAGCACTTTAAAAACCACACGGCAGTACAAATGTAAACTCAATAAAAGCATAGTAGCACAGTTGAGTTAGCGCTTGTTATCAATTAGATTATTTTATAGCTGACTATTTTAACGACTATTACTTTGTGGTTTAACATATTAATAGTTGGCGTTTAGTAGGTTAATAATTAGCGTTTCACCATAACTATCAAGCTTCCGCTTTAACTTTGGCTTCAACGACACTTAACTTAATACCCCATTTTGCAAACTGTTCGATATCAGCATATAAATCTGAATATAAAAAAGCATAATGCTTTTTTTCAGTGCTAACGGTGATTTGCCAGCAGTTAGGCTCAGTAATGAGCAGCTCCATACTCGGCAGATCATATTCACTACGGCTATGATGGGCAAGAACCGCAAGTCTGAGCAAAAGACATAAATAAATCAGCTGATCACCGCCAATAAGGCAAGTTTGCTCAAGCATATCGGCTTTGAGTTTGCGCCGATGCGATAATACTAGCTGCGCCATGCGCTTTTGATCGACTTGTGAGAATCCAGGAATATCAGAGTTCTCTAATAAATAAGCGCTGTGCTTATGATAGTTACTATGACTGATGGCCAAGCCTATCTCGTGTAAGTAGGCAGCACGGCGTAACAAATCACTATCATCACTGGTTAAATGCAAATTGTTTTTGACTTGTTTAAATAAATAACGGCTGGTTCTGACCACTTGGCGAGCTTGTTTTTTATCCACTGAATAGCGTTTGATCAGCGATAGCACACTACGATCACGGACATCTTCACTGGCAAAGCGTCCGAGCATGTCATACATCACGCCTTCACGTAGCGCTCCATCAGAGTAGGCAATCGTACTAATACCTAATACTTTCATAGTCGCACGTAATACGGCAACACCAGCTGGGAACACCGCTTTACGATGCTCTTTCACTCCTTCAAGCTCGATATCTTTGACATCGCCTAGGCTTATTAGGAGTTTCTCTAATTTTTTGACGCCTTTATACGTGATGCGCTCTTGCTCATCAGACCAGCCTTTGGAGACCAGCACATTACGTACCGCCTTGATAGTACCACTAGAGCCGATAACACTATTCCAGCCTGTTTTTTGATACTGACCATTGATGGCTAAGACCTCTTTGCGCGCAGCAGCAATAGCGGCATTAAAAGCCTTATCGGTGATTGCGCCATCTGCAAAGAATTTTTTGGTAAATGCCACACAGCCCATCTGTAAGCTTTCGGTCAATAACGGATCAAAGCCTTTACCGATGATAAACTCTGTTGAACCGCCTCCGATATCTATCACTAAGCGCTTATCACTACTGGCATTGGTATGAGAGACGCCTAAATGAATTAAACGTGCTTCTTCGCGTCCTGCGATAATCTCGATAGGCTTAGGGAGTATCTCATTAGCGCGCTGGATAAAGTCATCCGCATTTTTGGCTTGACGCAAGGCGTTGGTGGCGACAATACGCACCCGGTCCGCTGGCACCGAATCTAGGCGCGCAACAAAGCGGCTTAGACAATCAAGGCCACGGCGCTCAGCGGCGGCACTTAAAATATTTTGCTCGTTCAACCCTGCTGCTAGCTGCACTTTTTCGGACAAAGACACTACTTTTCTGACTTCACCATGATCAAGGCGTGCAATCGCTAAATGAAAGCTGTTAGAACCGATATCGATAGCGGCTATAAGCTCGTCATTAGCAAGCGCTGGATTCGTAAACTGGGTTTTGAGCATAAGAAAAAATGTTACCCTATATGATGGATGAAGTTTGGCGAATAACGACACGTTTTGTCATTAAAGCATTTATGCCATACCCTGACAAGGCATTGATAATCAAGGCGCTGTCGCTCACCAATAAACTGCGCTTATATCACGCTGAGTCTCTAGTAAATGCTTGTGTTATATCACATGGTTTGCTACATTTAGTTGACCCAATATATTATAAATAACAATAACTTAGCGACTGTTCAAATAATTTTACAGTAGGACTTTATTAAGTTAGACGTAATCTATATTCTATTTATATCAAATGATTTTTTAGCAAAGGATGCTATTATGACTAATCGAACGGCTAAGACCAATATTAAGACCAGAACTCAATCTGATAGCGACGTTGCTCAAGAGGCTAACGCTGATCTTATAGCCACGAATACACCTGCTCCACAAAAATTTTATGATTTTTATTTAGCAGAGCACCAAAATATGGCCTGTCGTCGCTTGCATTTTGCAGGCAGTAGCTTTGGCTTATTGGGACTGGCGAAGTCTATAAAAAATCGCTCTTTTAGACCTGTATTAAAAGGTATCGCAGCAGGCTATGCTTGTGCGTGGGTTGGGCATTTTTTCTTTGAGAAAAACAAACCTGCTTCGTTTAAGTTTCCTTTGAAAAGCTTCGCTAGTGACTTTCGTATGTATGGCGATGTACTACGTGGCAAGCTGAGCTTAAAAGATACTAAGTTTGATAAGATTAAGATGAAATAAATTGTTGTTATTTACATAAATTGAATGTTGCGTAGGGTACAAAGACTTTAATAAAAATTTGCATAAAAAAACCAGCAAAATTATTTATGCTGGTTTCGTTTGGAATGAACCTATTTTTGCTTAAAGCATCAAAACTTCCTTTAAGCCTTTGCCATCTCAGCAAAGATCTCATCAGCGGCTTTAACCGATGCGTCTAAATCTGCATCGCTATGCTTAATCGACATAAAGCCTGCTTCATAAGCCGACGGTGCTAGATAAATGCCACGATCAAGCATGCCATGGAAGAAAGTATTAAAGGCTTCCATATCGCATTCAGTCACGTCATCAAAATTCGCCGGCGTCGCGGTATCATTATCTTTGACGAAGAACATACCAAACATCCCGCCAAGCTTGTTAGTACGCATATTGATGCCATGCTTATCGGCAGCCTCCTGAATACCATCGACTAAATACGCCACTTTCGCTGATAGCTCATCATAGAAGCCATCAACCGTTAAGTCTTCAAACATCGCGATACCTGCTCGCATAGCAAGCGGATTACCTGATAACGTACCTGCTTGGTAAACGCCGCCCATCGGCGCGATACACTCCATAATCTCGCGTTTGCCGCCGAACGCGCCAACAGGCAAACCTGCACCAATGATTTTACCGAAACAAGTCACATCGGGCTGAATATTAAAATGCGCCTGCGCGCCACCAAGTCCAACGCGAAAGCCCGTCATGACTTCATCAAATATTAGCACCGCGCCATGCTCAGTACACTGCTCACGCAAAGTATCATGGAACGCTTGCTCAGGGATGATCATGTTCATGTTACCGGCGATAGGCTCAACAATCACACAGGCGATGGTCTCGCCCCACTTCTCAAAACAGTCTTTGATCGCTTGCGGATTATTAAAGGGAAGAGTAATCGTATGCTTAGCAAAGTCCGCTGGCACGCCTTTAGAAGTTGGCTCGCCGATATCGAGCATACCTGAGCCTGCTTTGACCAATAAGCTATCTGAGTGACCGTGGTAACAGCCTTCGAATTTGACGATATTATCACGACCTGTATAGCCACGCGCCAGGCGAATGGCACTCATAGTCGCCTCTGTACCTGAGCTGGTCATACGGATCATCTCAACGCTCGGCACGATGTCGCAAATAGTATCAGCGACTGTGGTCTCAAATGGGGTTGGCGTGCCAAAGCTTAAGCCATCTTCGGCGGCTTTTTTGACCGCATCGATGACTTTTGGATGCGCATGACCTAGAATCATCGGCCCCCAAGAGCCGATATAATCGATATAAGCATTGTCTTCGGTATCATAGATCTTACTGCCTTCAGCACGATGCATAAAGACAGGCGTACCACCAACCCCAGCAAAGGCGCGAACGGGCGAGTTCACACCGCCAGGGATATGTTTGCGAGCTTGGGCGAAAAGTTGTTCGTTTTTAGTACTCATATTAGTGCTCATAGTTTACCTTATTTCATTTATTATCTTTTGACATTGGATTTTAAAAATATTGAAATTTAAACAACCACTTTTAGAATGTGTTGAAATTAATTTTTGCTAATACCTTGCCATTTGTTCTATAGTAAAACAGCCAAATAAACTTTTGTTGATCACGGAGTAAGCAAATGATGATGACAGATAATACGAGCAATAAAGCTGAAAACAGCGACACTATAGAAGCTTCAGCTCTCGCTCCAATGAAAACCGAAGAAGCTATGACTATCATTCAAACGCTCATTGACGGTATCAATCCTCTATCAGATGAGCCATTGCCTGATAATAGCTTATGTCTAAATAGTGACATTCAACGCGCTTTGCAAGCGACTATACCTGCGCTTGAGAGTCGTATCAGATACGATGCGCGTAAAGCCAACTTGCCTGCCAATGCAGGGAATCCTTGGACAGATGCAGAAGATCAGCAACTAGCAGATGGTTTTGACACTGGCAGCTCTGTTGCTACTTTAGTTGAGCAGCATCAACGTACCAAAGGCTCAATCACTTCACGGCTTATTAAACTAGGTAAGATAACTGGCTAAGCGCTCATCTAACAAAGTTTTAACCAAAGCTTTAAATGACGTTAAGCCTTTTTGACCACTGACGACTTAAGTTTCATTGGGCCATGACCTTCAACCTTACAGTCGATATCGTGACCGTCGGTGGCATCAGGTAGTAGGCGAATACTTTTAGCCTTGCTACCGACTTTTATGACTATTGATGATCCTTTTACTTTTAAGTCTTTGATTACGGTAACAGCATCGCCGTCTTGTAGCTCATTGCCAACAGCATCGCGAATCACCGCATCTTGCTCAGCGCTCTCGGCAACTTCTGTTTCTGCTGCTGTCCACTCATGAGCACACATTGGACATATCAGCAGTGACCCATCTTCATAGGTATATTCAGCGTCGCATTTTGGACAATTAGGTAAGCTCATAGCCATCTCTTTAATTATTATAGATTAGATTTGCGATTACTCATTCATTGTACCGTATGTCGCTGTTTTTGACTAATGTGCAACCAATGCCTACGCTTGCAAAATGCTGGTTTAACACTATCTAATGCTTAGCGTCAGAGTTTTTTACGGTTAGCTTTTTTGTGGTACTCTTCTTGGGTCTATAAAATAACTCTAAAAAATTTTAACTCACTAAATTTTGTACTTAGGATAATAACAATGAGTCAATCTACCAACCTAGCAGCTCTACCGAAATTTGCCCAACTTACTATTCAAGGTATTGATGCTGAGAAATTCTTACAAGGTCAATTAACTTGTGATGTCACCAAGCTAGGCCTTAGCTATCAAGCGGCTGCTATCGGCAATCTAAAGGGTCGTATCGAGTTTGGTATTTGGATCAAAAAACAAGCCGAAAAGCATTACGATGTTGTTATCAGCGCCGATTGTGCAGAGGCCTTACAAGCGCACCTCAATAAGTATGGTGCGTTCTCTAAGTTCGATACTAGTGCGCCAGTAGCCATATATCCTTGTGTACTCGATGAGGTGCCAACCTTTAGTCATAAAGACAGCCATGACACTCCAGAGAATACAGCCATTTGGGCGCAATGCAGTGTAGCAACAGGTAATTATTGGATAGTAGCCGCAACGCAAGGCGAGTTTCAACCGCAGGAGCTACGCCTGCATCAGCGCGGTGGTATGGACTACGATAAAGGCTGTTATTTGGGTCAAGAAGTGATCGCTCGTATCTACTTTAAATCTGCGCCCAAAGCGTTTTTGCACTATGTAAAAGGGTCAGGCGAGACGCCAGCAGCAGGCGCAAAGCTTGATAAAATTCAAGTGGTCAATGCCACAGTAGTTGATGAGGGTTTTGAAGCTTTAGTCGTGGCACGTCCAGAGCAGTTGGCGCAGAGTGATCTAAGTATTCTCGACTTGCCGCCTGCTCTACAAGCAGATGTCGCTCGTCTTAAATAAACAGTAGCAAGCACGTTTAGTAATGCCAGCAGAGTAACTATAGAGACTTTAGATTATGACACATATTGCGGTACTTGGCGCGGGCGTTGTGGGCGTAACGACTGCTTGGTATCTACAAAAGGCGGGCTATCAGGTCACTGTGATCGAGCGTGAGGCCGCCGCAGCTATGCAGACCTCGTTTGCTAATGGTGGTCAAATATCGGTATCGCACGCCACGCCTTGGGCCAATCCTAAAACGCCGATGAAAGCACTCAAATGGCTATTCCGCGAGGACGCACCTCTGCTATATCGACTGCGCGCTGATAAAGACCAGCTAAAGTGGGCAATGCAGTTCTTGCAGGAATGCCGAGCGGATCGAGCCGATGACAATCTCGTACAAATGGTACGCTTAGGACTATATTCGCGAGCGACTTTGCAGCAGCTACGACGCAATATCGATATTCAATACGAGCAGCAAACGCGCGGTATTATGCACTTTTATACCAGTCAAGCTGAGTTTGATGCGGCAGTTGCACCCACTGAGCGCATGCAAGAGTTGGGCTGTGAGCGGCACTTTATCGACGTTAATACCGCAGCTAGCCTTGAGCCTGCGCTCTACCCTATCGCTCATAAGTTGGTTGGTGCGACTTTTACCAGTCGTGATGAATCAGGCAACGCGCATCTATTTACTCAGCGCTTAGCACAGAGTTGCGCGGCAGCTGGTGTGCACTTCATGTACAATACTGAGGTTTTGGCACTAAACACTGATGCGCACTCTAATCGCCCGCATGTACACAGTATTACCATACGTCCTAAAGGTGAGAACGCACAAACCTTTAGCGCTGATAGTCATGTGGTAGCGCTAGGTTGTTATAGTACAGCGCTGCTCAAGCCTCTAGACGTGCATCTGCCTATATTTCCTGCTAAAGGCTACTCAGCCACTTATCGAGTTAACCTTCGCGCCCCACATCTGGCGCCGTTTATTAGTCTAATTGATGATGAGTATAAGCTCGTTATTTCTAGGCTTGGCGATAAATTGCGCGTTGCAGGAACCGCAGAATTCAACGGCTATAATATGGACTTAAATAGCGTGCGCTGTGCGGCAATTACTGAGCGCGTACGCTTTTTATTTCCCAAGGGCATCATTGCCAACTCAGTAGATTATTGGACAGGGCTGCGTCCTATGACGCCATCCAATGTGCCACTCATTGGACGGGCGCATTGTGGTCAAGTGCGTCACGGCAGTGAGAACGTGGATGCAACCTTTGATAATCTATGGCTGAATACCGGTCATGGTACGCTAGGTTGGACGCATGCTTGCGGCTCAGCCAAAGCGATTAGCTTGCTTATGCAAGGCGAGAAGCCACCCGTTAAGTTTGATTTTATTGGCGTATAATTTTACAAGGTTCTAGACATGAATAAGCGCCCTAGATGAGCGCTTATTTAGTTTGAGGCTCTAATTAATTTAAGATTTAGATCATTAATTTCTCAGGCTAGACTTTTTAAATTAACAGTTGCTAGCGATTTAGATTCTGTCTCTATAGCCTCAAGCTGCACAGGTACGCCGTTGACAGCTGCATTACCACACAGCTCATCAATCAAAGTATCATCGGTCAGATCATTGACACTGACCCCAGCATGCGCTTGCGCAATCTTTTGCCTGACGCCACGGCGACTATGTCCAAAGCCGTGTGGAATACTGACTACCCCAGGCATGAGCTCATCGGTAACTTCTGCGACAATGATAACGCTGCCCACGCGTGAAGTCACTTTGACCTCTTGACCATCCACAATTTTGTATTGCGCTGCCGTCTCAGGATGCAGCATTAGAGTACAGCGCGATTTGCCTTTTACCAGTCGATAGCTATTGTGCATCCATGAGTTATTACTACGCACATGGCGACGACCTATTAATAAAATTTGGCTGTCATCGTAGTGCTGCATCATCTGTTGTACGCGCTCTAAGTCCGCTTGATAAAAATCCACGTTCATATTAATCTGCTTATCGGCATGCTGTAGCGCATCAGGTAGCATACTTTGTAGCGCTCCTAAATCGACACCATGAGGATTATCGATTAACGTTTCTAAATCGATATCATCATAAGGACCATGCTTTAGAGCTTGATCGAGCAAGAACTTTGGTCCAAGCTTCTTGGTTAGATCACGTTCGCCTTTACGCTTGTCTTTAAGAGCATCAGGCGCGTACCTTTCTAAGCGCTCTGCTAGCTCTAAGTAGATCTCCCAGTCATGCTTTTCATTGTCCTTTTTGTCAAACAACGCTGGCGAATATTTAGCCACATTATGTACAGCAAAACCATTAAAGGTGACATCATAATGATCACGCTCTAGCGCCGAGACTGGTGGCAAGATAATATTGGCATGGCGACTGGTCTCATTGACATAGTAGTCAAGCGCGACCATAAACTCTAACTGCGACAATGCCTTGTCTAGTTTTTCACCATTTGGCGTGCTCAATACAGGGTTGCCCGCCACGCACATAAAGCCCTTTAATTGCCCCTCGCCCGCGACTAACATCTCATCACTCATGGCGACAGCGGGATACTCACCATTAAAATCAGGGAGGTTGCTGACGCGGCTATGGCGCTTGCCCAAATAGCCTGGTCCTGAATTGTTGACCACATCGACCGCAGGATTAGGGAACATCAAACCGCCAACTTCATCTAAGCGACCACTGACAATATTAATTACCATAGCTAGATATTGACTTAATAAGCCAAATTCTTGCACCGATATACCCATACGTCCATAGCATACTGAGCTTTCGGCCTCACAAAACTCTTTAACCAAGCGCTTAATCTCAGACGCACTGATACCTGTAATACTAGCAACCGACTCAGCACTATAGTCCTTTGCAAAAGTCGCCAACTTATCAATCTCAGGCGCTAACGCTGCGGCTCTATTATTAGGGCGAGCCTTGTCAGCATAGCCTTGTAAGTAAATTTCATTGAGCATGGCTAATAACAATAGAACATCGGTCGCAGGACGAATAAAGTGGTGCTCACTGGCAATCTCTGCGGTCTCTGTGCGTCTTGGGTCAATGACCACTACTTTACCACCGCGCGCTTTGATATCTTTTAGCTTTTGGCGCATGTTTGGCGCACTCATGATACTGCCGTTTGACGCGAGTGGATTACCACCGATGATTAGCATATAGTGCGTATTATTAACATCAGGTACAGGAATACGGAGCATATGTCCGAACAGATGCATACTGACGATATGATGCGGCAATTGATCGACTGAGGTCGCAGAGAAGCGACTGCGCGATTTTAAACTATGCAATAGATACTTAATGGTGAGCATACCACCCATATTATGGACGTTTGGATTACCCAAATAGATCCCAAAAGCGTTTTGGCCATACTGCTGCTGTACGGCTTGAATACCTGTGGCGACTTTGTCTAACGCCTCGTTCCAGCTAATCTGTTTCCAACCGTCAGCGGTGCGCTCGACAGGGTGACGCAGACGATCAGGGTCTTCATATAAATCCTGCAACGCAGTCGCTTTTGGGCAAATATACCCTTGAGAAAAAGGGTCATTCTTATCGCCTTTTATTGATAACACCTTTTGACCATCATGCTTTATCTCAATGCCGCACATCGCTTCACACAAGTTACACGTTCTAAAATGCGTTTGTTCCATGTCTACAACATCATTAATAATATCAGCCATAATAACTTTCCTTGTTTATTGACCGTTTCCTTATGATTCTTTCACTTTATTACTTTTAAGAGTAAGCTTGTAGTGTTTATTGTGGCGAATGCGTTCATTATTACTTTTCTCTAGATAATCTCAGATACAGTAAGCTATATAATAGTTGTCGTTTTAATAATACAACTGCAATAAAATAACTTCGATAACATAATGGCGTGAATAATCATCATCAAGTAACACTATAAACATTGGATATACAGACAACTCAAGTGCGCACCTCTATATTAGTAGTCACAAGTTAGTTAGCTTAGTGGCAACTATTTTACTTAGAAGCAATGACTTCAAAACAAATATAAGTTAAGTAAGTTGCTCAGATTATGAAAACCAATAAACAAAATAAGGAATAAAACAATGAATGAACAGACTCTAAAAGGTGATTGGAACCAGATGAAAGGCTCAGTAAAGCAAAAATGGGCTGATCTTACTGATGATGATTTACTACATATTGAAGGTAGTCATGACAAGCTCGTAGGTAAAGTCCAAGAGCGCTATGGTCATGCAAAAGATGACGCTGAACGTCAAGTCACTGAATGGCGTACTGAAAACAAATACTAACCTCAGATGTAGTATCAAGCTTTAAGACTCAAAACACAAAAATCCGCACCATTCAATGATGCGGATTTTTATGTTTTTATATTACAACGAAACAGGCTATTAGATACTCATTGCGTTATCTGAGCACTTTAATAAAAATATCTTATATTTAATAGCATCTAATGCTAAATAGAATCTTAGGCTAAATAGCTATATACAATCGTTAGATACAATAAAACCGCATAACATCAATTTGCTATGCGGTTTTATCGTCAACTATCCTTGTATTTTATTACCATTTTCATCTTTGCATCCATGCAAATAAAAAATATACGGTAATAATCGAGCATCCTGCTCAATACTTGCAATTACTGTTAGTGGTTCTCTACTACCAGCGTAGGTCATGTGTCCTTGCTTCGATAGCTATTGTCATCCTGACGCTAACAATCGAATCATTGTCCTTAACACGGTAAACTCAATCCTTGAGTCACATTCCCTGATGCCGTGTGACTATAATGCCAAAATGTTAACCGTTTGTTAAGAGGTATTAACCTCTTTGCTTGTAAGCATATGCTTACATGATTATAAATTAGTCTTCATTTATGACTATTGCTTGGCTAAATAATCATCTCGCCTGCTATGCCTATTAAAAAGCCCAGCGTAGCTCCTAATGATGTCATGTAGTTATTATCTAGCTTACTTTCAGGAATAATATCTTGAATCAATAGATATAAGATACCACCACTCGCAAAAACCATCAAATGCGCTGTCAAATCGGGGTGTTGTCTGAGTAAAAAATGCCCGATAAGCGCTGAGATAATCCCGAAAAAGCTCAGTATAAAGAAAATAACTAAAGTCTTTTTGACACTGAAGCCGCTTTGTACTAAGTCGCGAAACGAGTTAAAGGATTCAGGCAGGTTTTGTAAGCCTATAAACACAGCCAATAATAATGCCATCTGTGGCTCGATTGCGAATACCGCACCTAAGGCAATAGACTCAGGAACGAAATCCATCATCATCGCAAGTAGGGTAGCTTGCTGACCTCCTGATTTGGCTAAGCGCTTATCAATGAGCATAAATAATATAGCCCCCAATGAAAACGAGCCTATTACCCCCCAAACGCTAAGTGTCTCTATGCCTTTTGGAACCAGCACTAAAGCGATCGCTGATAGGATTATTCCAGCACCAAATGACATTAAGGTATGCACAATCTCATACTTCACAGGACTATCTTTGACATGATGATCGAATAAATTGGCTAATAATCCGCCAATGAATACGGTTACTCCTGCAAACCCTGAAAAGAGAATAAGTTTAAGTAGCATTAATGATGACCCTATTTTTGATCCCGCTAAGTTTGGGATTTTTCTGAAATCAAGTTTGTATAGTGTTAACGCTAAAGAATGTCTTTGACAACCCTATTCTAATTAAAAATAAGTAATGATTACTTAATCTAGCCCAATAATTACAACTTATAAACCGTATTGACATTGATGGCTAGTGTTTAAGGACTATTATCGCTAGACGTAAAAATTAATTTAAAATAATGTTGAATATAAGATTAAAAATGAGTCGCGCTACCCTACCATTAAGCAAAGCGCGATCAACAAGTTCAGCAATCAAAGCTATAACGTCACCGACATTGAGCTTGATGAACAAGACAATCGTGACGTTTTTGAGATTGAAGCCGAACGTGGTAATCAAGAGTACGATATTATCTTAAGCTATCCTGACTTAAATACTATCAAGTTTGAGAAAGATTAAGTTTTTGGTATGTTTATAGTTTTGACTGCATTACCCAAGTAGGCTAGCCTATAGCTCTACTAGAATTTTTTACTACTTTATAGGAAATATCTTTATGAATAAATTACCATCTTTGGGCTCAAAGATCGCTGCTAGTAGCTTTATCGCCGCTTTGTTGACCGTGACTACTGGTTGTGTCACTGCGCCTGGTGGCTATAATGATTATGGCGATATTTATGAGGATATCTATAAAGATACCGACGTCTATAAAAAGAATAAAAAATCCATCAAATCAATCGAGAAAGATATCTATCGCCCTGCTATCGAGCAGCGCGCGGCTAATAAAGTCGCTAATATGGGCTACCGTGTCAAAGATGTAAAATACAAAAAGGGCGACCGAACCATCAAGGTAAAAGCTAAACGCGGTAATGATAACTATAAGATTGAGCTTGGGTATCCCAACTACAACGTAATTAAAGTCAAAAAAGACTAACTTAAGCTTTTGTTTATGTTCTGCCTTTGTACGAAAAGCCCAATAGAGCAATAATCGATCTATTGGGCTTTTTATAAGCTAATGTCAAAATCTTGCATTAAAAGCCTGCGTTAAAATTTTAATACTGCTATCACGTCATATGCTGGCGTCTCATAAGGGTGTGATTGTTTTAAGGCATCGATAACGTCTATCATTAATGACTCATCTACGACCATCTCCACTCGCCATTCATTGACGGTCTCTAAGCTATCATGCGAGCCGATATGCGGGGTGCTACCTGCCATAGGCTTAAATTGTCCTGCGCCTTTTACTTGCCAGCAGCACTGCTCATAGTTACCAATCTTGCCAGCGCCTGCTGCAAATAGTGCTGACTTGACCTGATCTAAAGCTTCCTCTGGAATGAAGACGGTTAGCTTATACATAGATACTGTCCTATTTTTTAGAAAGTGAGGGATGATCAGTCCAGATATAGCGTAATAGCCAGTCTTTGGCCTCTCCTGCATAATCAATACCAATACGCGGACGCACTGACACAGGAGGTTTGCAGCCGTCATCCTCTATCCAAACCTCTGATTCAGGGTCGATAGCTTTGCCATATAACGCGCTATCAATCTGTAAGCGCTTGGTCAATTTGCCAGGTCCTGCAAACTGCTTAACATGGGTTAACTGCTGGTCAGCGCTAAGCGATGATTCTTCAACCAAACGCTCACTGCTATCACTCAAAAACCCAGCTCTTATAAGCACAGATTCGGGCGAGCCTACTGGGCCGCTGATCAGGTTGAGCATACTATGGACACCATAAGTAAGGTAAACATAGAATACGCCACCTTTACGATACATAATCTCGGACTTTTCTTTTTTCTTTGCCACATGTGCTTGTACTGATCCGTCAGCGTCACCTATATAAGCTTCGCTCTCAGATATCCGCATGCGTAACGTTTTTTGTACACCGTCACTATCGATTAGCTGTCGGCATAGTACTTTACCTATTAAGTCGGCAGCTACGACACAAGTGGGTCGCGCAAACCACTCAGGCTCTAGTACCATCGCCTTATTAATTGAGGTTTTAGAGGTTACCATTCATGAGACCTTTTTTTATTTTATAGTAGCTAACAATTTAGCATAAAAAAAGAATGTGACCACATTGACGTTGTTTGCACTGTGTTTAAGGATTGTTTGAAAACAAGACTACAAAGCTATAGTATCAGCACTCAGGAGTAACTCGAACATACGCACTTGGAAACAGCGCACTAAAGGTCGAGCCTACCCCTTCTGACGACTCAATCTGCAAAGTCGTCTCATACTGATTTAGCACATGTTTTACAATAGCCAGTCCCAAGCCTGTACCGCCTGTAGCACGACTGCGCCCACTATCAACACGATAAAAACGCTCAGTCAAACGCGCGATATGCTGTGCCGTAATACCAATACCATTATCAGTCACTGAAAATCGACACCCTGTAGCAGTCCTAGTCCAATTGATAACGATATCACCATTTTTTGGAGTATATTTAATAGCATTAATGACCAAATTGGACAGCGCACTATTTAGATACATCTCTGAGCCATAGAGACCATCATAGGTGTCTATTTGCAAATGGATAGTATGGCCATACTCATGATTATAAGCCTGAGCGTCGCTATAGATATGGGTCAGTAGCTTGGTCATATCTATATAATCTAGTTCCTGATTCTCTTCAATTTCAATACGAGATAGCAGTAATAAGTCATTGACCACTCTATTCATACGAGCCGTCTGCTGAGTCATCAGCTCAAAGCCGCGGCGCCACTGCGGTAATATATCCTCTTGCTCAGAGAAATTCTCTAGATAACCCATCAGCACAGTCAGTGGCGTACGTAGCTCATGTGAGACATTGGCTACAAAGTCCTGTCGCATTTGTTCTAAGTGGTGCAAACGAGTCACATCATCAATAATAAGTAGCTTTTCATTGCCAAACGGCGTGAGCTCACACTTTAGATAGCGATTAGGGTCTCGCCATGATGGCATATCAATACCACTGCTATGATTCTGCGTATCTTGATAATACTCTCGAAACTCAGCGGCCGTAATAAACTCAAAAATACTTCTGCCTTGATCAGTTGTGCTCAATAACAACAAGTCTGCGGCCGCTTGATTCCACCATTCTAGCCCATCATCATCGTTGAGTAAGATGACAGCATCTCTTAACGCTCGCAGCGCGCTTCCGATCTTTTTGAGTTGATCCATTGTATTTTTCGAGGAGGTTTTTTGCTGGTTGTCTTGTTGGTGACTGTCTGGTTGGCTATTGTCTATCGTCATCGTGTTTTTCCCTTATCCTCTATCTTTATTACTGGCTGCTATGGTGTCATCGACGCCCTTTTCTTTACTTTGTCTTACCTAATCTGCATGTCGCTATTCAAGATGACTAGACAGCCTATAACCTGTACCACGAACGGTTTGAATCAACTTATCACAGTCGTAAGGATGTAGTAATTTACGTAAGCGTCGAATATGTACATCAATAGTGCGATCTTCGATATAAACGTTGCCACCCCAAACTTGATCTAGCAGTTGGGTGCGCGTATAAGCGCGCTCTGGATGACTCATAAAAAATGCCAGCAATCGATATTCCGTCGGACCCATATCAATGATATTTCCTTGAGCGGTGACGCGCTGGCTTTTTGGATCTAAGCTTAGCTGACCGATCTCGATAGACTTATCACTGCTGAGCGCATGACTACGACGCAATACTGCTTTGATGCGTGAGATAAGTTCACGGGTTGAAAAGGGCTTGGTCATATAGTCATCAGCCCCAGCATCAAGACCATTGATGAGACTATCCTCTTCGCTTTTGGCAGTCAGCATAATGACTGGTATCTCAGACAGCATCTCATCACTTTTGAGCATGCGACAAAAATCAATGCCACTTCTATCCCCTGGTAGCATCCAATCAAGCAATATCAGCGCAGGCCGATGATCCACTACTTGTTGGTGCGCCTCTGCAATATCAGCCGCCTGCAAACTCTCAAAACCAGCCATCTCTAGCGTCATCACAATCATTTCACGAATGGCAAGCTCATCTTCGACAATCAATATCTGCTCGTTACGCATACTAAGGTCTCGCTGATTATTAAGGTGTAAGTTATTAAGATGTGAGTTATTAGGGTATCAGTTATTAAGATACAAGATTGAAGTATCAAACTTGAAAAAAAGGCATAGAACACTCGCCAATGTAGGCTCATTAAACCTATTAATTGTGACTATTTAATGACATTAATCTTTAACCTTTGAGGTAGCACTCTTTTTTATAAGTAGATAGCAAGCTTTTCTATAAAAACGCTTTATTTCATCAAACTGTCATATTTGCTCGTTACGATGTACTCATTAACCACAGAGCATTACTGCGGTGTGGTCATTGTGATTTATAACGACCCAATACTCAAATAATTTTAGGAGACATAATGCGTTATTCGTTCATGGCTATAGCCATCGCTAGTACCTTTGCCTTAACCGCTTGTAATCAAGCCACCACTAGTAATGAAACTACCGATTCTGTCATCTCAACAGCAGCTGACAGCGTCTCTATGAATATTACGGGTGCGGGCGCTTCTTTTCCACAGCCTATCTATGCCAAATGGTCAGACGCTTATAATAAAGCAACAGGCGGACAAGTAAATTATCAATCCATCGGCTCATCAGGTGGTATCAAACAAATTATTGCTAAAACAGTTGATTTTGGCGCCTCAGATGCACCAATGACTCCTGATGAGTTAAATGAGGCTGGTCTTATTCAGTTTCCAACGGTTATCGGCGGTGTGGTTCCTATTGTCAACATCGAAGGTATTGGACCTGGTGAACTGAAGCTAGATGGTGCAATGCTCGCTGATATCTACCTTGGCAAGATCAGCAACTGGAATGATCCTGCTATTGCTGCCATGAACCCTGACTTGACTCTTCCTGATGCGGCCATTACTACGGTATTCCGCTCAGATGGTTCTGGTACGACGTTTAACTTCACTGATTATTTAGCCAAAGTCTCAAGCACTTGGAAAGACACTATCGGTGTGGACAAAACCGTAAAATGGCCAACCTCAGCCACAGGCGCTGGCGGCAAAGGCAATGAGGGCGTCTCAAGCTACGTGAATCGTATGCAGAACTCTATCGGTTATGTCGAATACGCTTATGCTAAGCAAAGCGGCTTGGCACATGTTGCTCTCAAAAACGCTGCTGGCAATGTGGTACAACCCTCAGCTGAGAGCTTTGCCGCGGCTGGCGACATCGATTGGTCACAGCACGAAGGGTTTTATAAAGTTATTACTAACTCTGAAACCGCTCAAGCTTGGCCTATCGCTGCAGCTACTTTTATCTTAGTCCATAAGCAACCGCAAGATGCCAAGCAAGTCGCAGGCGCTCTAAGCTTCTTTGATTGGGCTTATGCTCAAGGTGATGATGATGCCCTAAACCTCGATTATGTGCCTTTTTCTGATACTGCCGTAGCGCTCTTCAAAGCAAAATGGAACGAAGTGGTCGATAGCGAAGGTAAGCCTGTTTATCTTCCAGCCGACAAGCCTATTTGAATTAGCAATTAGATTGGCAGTGCATTTAGCAGTTAAAGTAATAACAACACTCGTTAAGCAAGCTGATCATAGATTGTAGATTATACATTAGAGTATTGAGGGTTTTATGGCAGATTTAAAATCTCAACTGGTAAAACAAAAGCGTTACGATGCTATTTTTGTCAACGCCACCAAAGCATTTGCGCTCTTAGTGCTATTGTCGCTTGGCGGTATCACGCTCTCATTGCTCATCGGGGCTTGGCCTAGTATCACTGAGTTTGGGCTAGGGTTTTATACCAGCAATAACTGGGATACGGTAAACGATCAATATGGGGCACTCGCCCCTATTTACGGGACGCTGGTCACCTCTTTTATCGCTATCTGTATTGCCGTTCCTATCAGCTTTGGCATTGCTATTTTCTTGACTGAATTATGTCCTAATTTCCTAAAAAAGCCGTTAGGAATCGCTATTGAGCTGCTGGCAGGTATTCCTTCTATTATCTACGGTATGTGGGGATTATTTGTGTTTGCACCGTTTTTTGGCGATCACATTCAGCCTTGGTTTATTGAAAACATTGGTCCCTTGCCTATCATTGGTCAAGTTTTTACCGGAGCGCCTATGGGGCTTGGTATGTTTACCGCCTCACTAGTGCTGGCTATTATGATTATTCCCTTTATTGCCGCCACTATGCGCGATGTTTTCTCTGTCGTTCCTGATTTATTAAAAGAATCCGCTTATGGCATGGGCGCTACCACTTGGGAGGTGATGTTCAAAATCATCCTGCCCTATACCAAAGCAGGTGTGGTTGGTGGAGTCATTTTAGGACTTGGTCGGGCGTTGGGTGAGACGATGGCGGTAACCTTTTTGATTGGTAATGCTTTTAATATTAGCCCCAGTTTATTCACATCAGGGGTGACTATTACTTCAGCTTTGGCTAATGAGTTTGCTGAGGCATCTAGTGAGTTGCATTTAGCCTCATTATTGCATTTAGGCCTCATTCTTTTTGTCATTACCTTTATCGTACTATCGATATCTAAGCTGCTGCTAATGCGTATTGACCAAAAAGCTGGCAACTAGTCGCGATAATATCAAACATAAAAAAGGATAGACGCCCGATGAATTCAGCACCTACTATTACTCCTGTATCCAGCATTGAAAAGCGCTACAACCAAAGCCTATATAATCAGCGTCGTCTCATAAATAGATTAGGGCTTGGGTTTGCTACATCCGCTATTATTTTTGGTTTATTTTGGCTACTTTGGATTTTGGTCACGCTGTTTGTTGAAGGCTTTCAAGGTCTAATGCAGATGCCCGTATTTACGGCAGATACACCGCCGCCTATGGGAGAAGGTGGTCTGCGTAATGCTATCGTGGGTTCGGTGATGTTGGCATTTTCGGGTTTAGCCATTGGTGCACCCATCGGCATGATGGCTGGTATTTATTTAGCTGAATTCTCACAGGGTAGCTTGCTTGGCAAGGTTACCCGATTTTTAAACGATATCTTACTGTCTGCTCCCTCGATCGTGATTGGTTTATTTATTTATGCATTAATGGTCAAAGGTCAAAGCTTTTCAGGGTGGGCAGGAGCATTGGCCTTGGCACTGATTGTGATTCCCGTTGTCGTACGTACGACAGAAAATATGCTAAATCTAGTGCCCAATACTTTACGTGAAGCCGCCTATGCATTGGGTACACCAAAATGGAAGCTAGTCAGTACGGTGACCCTAAAAGCGGCCAAGGCTGGCTTAACCACAGGGGTGCTATTAGCATTTGCACGTATTACTGGTGAGACCGCCCCTCTGTTATTTACCGCATTAAACAACCAGTACTTTAGTACTGATATGAACGGGCCACTGGCCAACTTGCCCAATACCATTTATCAGTTTGCAATGAGTCCTTATGATAATTGGCATTCGCTAGCTTGGGCGGCAGCGCTACTGATTACCGGTACAGTATTGCTATTAAATATTATGGCGCGGTTTATCGGTGGTAAGGATCATACGAGATAGCTCTCTATCTAAGACATATCTCAGCGCTGTAAGAACCCCAGTGAGCAGTACGATTCACAGCATGCCTTAAAATAAAGATAGCCCCTTTAACAAGATATTGAAATAGTTGGATAATATTATGTCTGATGTACTAGAAAGAAAAGCGACTAAGCAAAGCGTAGCTAAGCAAAGCATAACTAATAGAAGTAGCCAACATGATTTACTGAATCAGCCATTAGGTCAGCTACAGCAGCCCGATAGTGAGGGTTTAACCAAACAAACCATAGCGGATATGCCCGATAATATGCCGCCTAGCAAGATTACTATTAGGAATTTAGATTTCTACTACGGTGACTTTAAAGCCTTAAAAAACATTAATATTAATATTCCAGAAAAAAAAGTAACGGCTTTCATTGGCCCCTCAGGCTGCGGAAAATCTACATTGCTACGTACTTTAAACCGCATGTACGACTTATATCCTAATATGCGTAGCGAGGGTGAAATCACCCTCGATGGTAATAATATTCTAGCTAAAGATTTAGATGTCAACCTGCTACGGGCGCAAGTGGGTATGGTCTTTCAAAAACCTACGCCGTTTCCTATGTCTATTTATGACAATGTGGCATTTGGCGTCCGTCTGTATGAGAAGCTAAGCAAAGCTGAGATGGATGAGCGTGTCGAGTGGGCTCTCAAAAAGGCAGCATTATGGCTTGAGGTCAAAGACAAGCTCAAGGCCTCAGGATTGTCATTGTCAGGTGGTCAGCAACAACGCCTCTGCATCGCGCGTGCAGTGGCAACTAAGCCTGAAGTATTACTTTTAGATGAGCCAACCTCAGCGCTTGATCCTATATCCACTGGCGCTATTGAAGACTTGATTACCGACTTAAAAAACGACTATACCATTGCTATCGTGACTCATAACATGCAGCAGGCGGCACGCATCTCTGACTACACCGCCTACATGTATTTGGGGGATATGGTCGAGATGGGTGAGACCAATCAAATATTCACCAGCCCAGCACAAAAAGCCACTGAAGATTATATTACCGGTCGTTATGGCTAAGTCACTATTTATTTAAGCCATTATTTTAAGTAGTTATTTAAGCACAGCCATCTACAGTAGTCCCTTATTATCAAGGAAGCAATTATGCCGAACACAGGAAAGCATCTATCAAAGAGTTTTGATAATGATTTAAATGAAGTTGTTGAATTATTTATACAGATGGGACACTTGGCTGCAGAACAAGTCGCGATTGCGACACGCGCTTTGATAAGCGCAGATGAGCCGACCGCGAAAAAAGTAATCGCTGATGATCATATAGTCAATCAGTTAGAGATCAAAATCGATGAGCTTATTATTCTATTGGTTGCCAAGCGCCAGCCAGCCGCCAATGATTTACGATTAATCATGGCTCTTAGTAAAGGTATTGTCGACTTTGAGCGGGTGGGTGATGAAGCCGAAAAAATAGCACGCATGGCATGCCGATTAATTGAAGATGGCGCCTCTCCTAGAGGCTATTTAGAAGTTCAGCATTTATCCAATCAGGTACGCTTAATGCTGCTTGACGCACTTGATGCCTTCTCACGGATGGATTCTCAGCAGGCATTTTCGGTATTGCAAAACGATGAGTCAGTCAATGAAGAGTATCACTCTGCCACGCGATCTCTTATGACTTATGTCATGGAGGACAGCCGTCACGTGTCTAAAGTGATCAATATACTATGGGTATTACGCGCATTAGAGCGTGTTGGCGATCATGCCAAAAATATCGCTGAGCTAGTTATCTTCTGTACTAGTGGTAAAGATGTGCGTCATACGGATTTTTTGCGAGTAGAACAAATCGTCCAACAAACCGCCGATGCTAATATGAATAACCGATAGTCTATCTTACTTGAGCTCAGATCAGTTTAAGTTATCTAAAAGTGCTGTCTCAACTGTCGCCGCCAGCGGTAGATAGTTGGATACTCAATCTACGTTTTAAAGTAATTCTTTAAAGACACGTGAGGATTCTTATATTCTTCTTGCAATAGTTTTATAGCATCATCGTAATCATTCGTGTTGAATGTTACGTCTTCATTAGCAGTGATATCAGAGTCTTGAGCTGCTAAGTAGTTACTTAACCGTTCTAGATTATAATTAATATATCGATGCTCTTCAGTGCAATGGATACATCTAAATACATTGCCCCTTTTGCTAATAGGTACGGCCATCCCTCCACACTTACAGGCGATAGAATGTTTCCTTAGAATATTAACCGTATCGTTAGTTAAAGGGCATCGGACAGCTTCAGCTTCGATCTTAGAGGCCTTATTTTGGAACAATATTTTTAGTTTATCAAAGACAATCATCTAAATCTCCGTATTTATGTTCCAATAATAGAATTTATATTACATCAGACATAAACAAAAGTACACGTAAAGTTACAATCAAGATACTTTGAAATACTCTAATATTGCTAGTAGGAATTTTTTGCAGCCTCTGTATGCATAGGCAAAGCAAGCAAGCAAAATTTATACCAGTGACACATAAATGTGTCGAAATTACTTTTATAAAACTAGGGTCTGTTGCACTAGTTATAGAGCCTATTAAGATAATACTCTATGCTATTCAAGATTTTTAAGTAAACTCAACCACTCCTCTATGATAGTATCGGGTTGATAAATCTCGACTTTTTCTTTACCTTTTAAGCCAATCCTTACTCTTTGCTCATCATCCTTCATCAGATGAATTAACGCTAAGGCGAGTTGGCTAATATCATTTTTAGGCACTAGAATAGAGCCGGTATCTTTTAGAACTTCTGCAGGCCCAGGTCCACAATCAAAACTAACAATAGGAAGACCAAAGGCTAAAGCCTCCGTCAAAACCATACCGAACCCTTCTATCCGAGAGGGCAAACAAAATATCTCCGCCTGTTTGTAATAGTGACTCACATCGTCAGTCGCACCAACCAGTTCCACACTCTCGGTTATTTGATTGGCTCTAATAAACTGAGTTAACTCTGCTCTTTGCTCACCCTCGCCTACTATTTTCAATCGCCATTCTGGCATAACTGTGACGATATGCAGCCAAGCTTTGAGTAACAAGTCGAAGCCCTTATCTCTGTCTAGACGGCCAACTGCTAATACTATCTTTTTATTTTCCTTAATATACTCTTGCACTGGAAACGGACAAGGATTGGCTATAGCGCTGATTTGTGACTGGTGACGAGTATGTTTTAGCCAATACTCTTTATCTCTTTGAGTTAAAACAACGACTGAGTCGCAATATCGTGCTGCTAAATGTCTGAATAAAGAGCTTGCGCTCATCGCTTGATTAGGATCAAAGTTAAAATGCTCCCAGCCTATATGTTTTACAGTTAAGCCTAAAGTTGCCGGTAGAGTATAAGGAATACACTTAATGTCTACTGCCATTACTATGTCGATACTTTGCGTTTTTAACAGCTTTCTTATTTTATAAATAATATTAGTTTCATAAACGATATTAGGAATACGATTCCAATTAGCATGTTCAGAATCTGATAATGGAATTATTTTAATATCTTTATTAAGTGGAAAAAAAGGGGTATCACAAGGTCCGATGCTAGCTAAGATTACCTCATGACCTGCATCCAATAGACCGTTAGCAATCATAGAGCCTACTCTCTCAACGCCAGCACCTTTGTTGAGACCATAAAATAATACCATCAAAATCTTCAAATCGATTGCCTTGTGCAGTGATATACAAAATCATTCATTATGAGATCATATTATTTATAATGTAAGCGAACTATCACACCTTTTGACGCTGTATTAAATATGAAAGGCTAAAAAAAACTGAGCATAAAGCTCAGTTTTTTTCGTTAAAATAAATTATTAGATTGTCACTTCATAAGCTACTAATTCAAAGGTACACCGATACGGCGAGCGACTTCTTCATAGCCTTCAATCACATCGCCTAATGACTGGCGGAAACGGTCTTTGTCGAGTTTTTTCTTAGTAGTCTTGTCCCAAATACGGCAGCCATCTGGCGAGAATTCATCACCTAATACAATACGGTCATGATATACGCCGAACTCTAATTTAAAATCTATCAGTATTAGATCACCAGCATCGAATAGCGCTGTTAATACCTCATTGACTCGATAAGTCAGCTCTCGCATTTTTGCTAACTGCGCCTCTGTTGCCCAGCCCAAGGTCACCGATAACGACTCATTGACCATTGGATCACCCAGCGCATCATCTTTATAAAATAGCTCAAAGGTTGGTGGATTGAGCACACACCCTTCTTCTAACCCTAGCCGACGCACTAAGCTACCCGCTGCGAAATTACGCATAACGCATTCGACCGGTACCATATCCATGCGCTTGACCAATACTTCATCATCAGACAGCTGCTTTTCAAGATGAGTCTCAATACCTGCATCGTTCAGTTTTTGCATAATAAAAGCGTTAAAGCGATTGTTCACGACGCCCTTACGCGCCAATTGCTCAATACGTTTACCATCAAGTGCTGAGGTATCATCACGAAAGTGTAAGATTACAAAGTCATTATCATCGGTCTCATAGACAGATTTAGCTTTGCCTTTATATAGCAGTTTTTGTTTTTGCATTAAAAGTATCCTGTTCATTCAAGCTGATAGTATAGACAATAATAGTATAGACAAGGGTAATTAGGATGTTTATTGATTCGGAGCCGTTACCGCCACAGCGCGCTCAGGCTTTGGCAACTGATATTGTTTGCCTGCTTCGTTTTGCAAGACGAGTGTGTTTTGCCCAACGTTTGGCGTGGGATATAAAGGGACAAAAGGTGCGGTCTGCTGATCAGTCGGTAGCTGTAGTGGCGCAAGCTTTTGGCTTTGCTGATACTCCAAGCTACCATTGTCGCGTTTACCAATAAAATCTTTTGTAGCCTGACAACCACTCAAAACTAAGGTGCTACCCATTATAATAGAAAACAAGATGGGCGTAGCTTTAGGCATAGTAAATGATGTTTTCATCATAGTATCTCTAGGTTAGTAAGCAAGTTATCTAGCAAAATAAGCTTATGCAGCCTTTTGACTGATCGTTGGTGATATTCATATAAAGCTGAGTAATCACTACAAGTGCTCAGCTTTGAAGCTTAAAGTGATTTGGTCGCAATATTAGCTCGTACCAAAGCATCATCAATCGTAGCGTGATGCTCCTCTGCCAGCCAAACTAGAGGCAGGCGAATACCAGTATCGATCATGCCCATCTTGTGCAGCGCATATTTGGCTGGGATCGGGCTTGACTCGATAAACAAGTCACGATGTAAATGCTTGATCACATCGTGCGCCGCATTTGCAGCAGCAAAATCACCACGTAGCGCTGCTGTAAAGCTCTCGCTCATAGCTTTTGGCGCGACGTTGGCGGTCACTGAGATATTGCCTTTACTACCAAATCTCATCAGCTCAAGCGCCGTACTATCGTCGCCTGATAATACTACCAATCTATCACCGACCGCCTGAATCAGTTTTTCACCACGTTCTAAAGAACCTGTAGCATCTTTGATTGAGACAATATTATCGATATCAGCCAAACGCTCAACGGTCTCCTGCGCGATATCCACTACCGTACGACCAGGCACATTATAGAGCATTTGTGGTATAGCGACTGCTTCGGCAATAGCTTTATAATGCTGATATAAGCCCTCTTGTGGCGGCTTATTATAATAAGGCGCAACCAGCAGCGCACAGTCGGCTCCTGCATCTTTGGCATCTTGAGTGAGCTTGATCGCTTCAGTCGTATTATTAGCGCCTGTCCCTGCTACCACAGGTACTCGGCCTTTGACATGCTGCACAAAATAACGAATCACTTCGCTGTGCTCTTGCATGGACAACGTTGCCGACTCACCCGTCGTGCCCACTGCTACTAAGCAATGCGTACCTTGATCGATTTGCCAATCTATGAGATCTGCCAGACGTTTGTAATCGACCGTGCCGTCAGGATTCATGGGCGTCACCAAAGCTACCATAGAGCCTTGGAGTCGGGTTTTTATCTCGTCATATGCTGTGCTCATAACCGTGCCTTACTGTATTATCCTAGCTTTTGTAAAAGCTGTCATGTGATAGGTCGTGGGCAAGGATTTTTTCCTTGCTTGAAGTTTATATTACTATCTTATAGACAATGCTAGTCTATAAGCAACGCTGATTTTTGG
Organism: Psychrobacter sp. M13; assembly: GCF_030718935.1. NCBI lineage: Bacteria > Pseudomonadati > Pseudomonadota > Gammaproteobacteria > Moraxellales > Moraxellaceae > Psychrobacter > Psychrobacter sp. M13. The sequence continues at coordinate 209,133 of NZ_CP132194.1, read as the reverse complement.
GCTATCAATAATTACTATTGACCCTTTAATAAAAAGCATAATAAAAATACTGCTATAAACGTCCGCTAGTGTAACATATTTTAATTTGGTCGCTATCTATCAATTACAGGTTAGGACAAGGTTAATGAGTTAAGATTCTCGAATAGTTGTGTCTATGATCTACTCAATCCTCAAGCCAATAATTGCCGGAATACCTTGGCGTATTAAGCCAATAGTAACCACCCCTTTTTCGGGTAATGAGGAGATTGCCGCATTAAAGTCAGAGGCTTTGGTGATTGGGGTTTGGTGCAAATTCGTGATGATATCACCTGCCAAAACTCCCGAACGTGCGCCAAGACCTGTTGGATCAGCGGCAGTAACTAGCACGCCCTCTTTATCATCTTCAAGCTCCGCTCGTTCATCAGGGAGCAAATTGCGTAACCTAAGTCCTAAACGCACCTCATTATCGCGCTGCCCGCTGCCTTCTGCTTGTACATCTGTTAGCGCATCGCTCAGCTTGCCGCTGATAAGTAACGCTTTACCATCGCGCTGTACTTGTACTTTAAAGCCATCATCGGGGCGCGCGCGATTGATTAAATTCAATAAATCTGAGGCGCGCATAATCTTAGTGTCGTTGTATTCTAATATAATATCACCCGTTTTAAGCCCTGCTTTTTGGGCAGGTGAATCAGGGGACACTCGGGTCAATAATGCACCTTGTGGGCGTTCTAGCTTATACACTTCGGCCAAATTACGATCGATATCTTGCGGATAAATACCAAGATAGGCCCGCGATACTTCGCCATTGGCTTTGAGCTGCTCATAAATATCCATCGCCGCATCAATCGGTATGGAAAACGACAAACCCATATAACCACCCGTACCACTAAAAATGCGCGAATTGATGCCGATGACTTCGCCGCGCTGGTTAAATAGCGGTCCGCCTGAATTACCAGGATTTAGCGCGACATCCGTTTGGATAAAGGGTACGCTAGTCTCTCTTGAGAAGCTGCGCGATTTGGCACTGACGATACCTGCAGAAGCTGAATAGTCAAAGCCAAACGGCGAGCCGATAGCTAGGACTGGCTCACCTACCTTTAAGCTATTAGAGTCGCCAATAGGTAGGGCTGGCAGTTGGGCGCCAACGACTTTTAGCACCGCCACATCTGAGCGCTCATCACTACCTATCAAGGTGGCATCAAGCTCGGTGCGATCATTCAGAGTCACTGTGATTGTGTCAGCGCCTTCAATGACATGGTGATTGGTCAGCATATAACCATCCGCCGTCACAAAAAACCCTGTGCCGTAAGCGTGTTCGATAGCAGGCTGGGTTGCCTGCTCAGGAATATCTATACGATTGCCAAAAAACTGACGCAGTAGCTCAGCAGTTTGGGCTTTAGCCAACTCCGATTCACTTACGGTCTTAGTGACATTGACTCGGGCGACCCCAGGTGTGACTTGCTGTACTAAATCTGAGAAGTCAGCGGTAGTCACAGCCGCTTGTACAGTAGTCGTCGCTAGACCGATACCTGTAGTCATAGTAGTCGCAACGGCGATTGCCAACGCACTATGTCTTAACCAACAGCGAATGATAGGGGCGCGGCGTTGAGTCTGCATGGTTATTCCTTAGACGGTCTTTTTTATCTTGTTATTGAGTGATACTTGTTGTTGAGCGATAGTTATTAGAGAGTAGTTATTAGATCATAATCGTTGGTTAAATAGGGTCTAATACAAGCCAAATAAAATCATGCTATTATAACAAGTAAAATTATTATCATAGTCGGCAAAAGTCAATATATAAAGTTTACAGGCTTTCTTGTGAGCTAATATTATTAGTTATGTGTTGCTGCTTTTAGTTATAGTTCTTAACAAGTCGATGTCTAAATTAGCCTCTTTTACCTATAAACACTACTTATCTTTAGATATTACTATTTTTGTCCACGAGTATTGTTACTAATTACTAACTACTCTATATCATTATTATCGTCAGCGATGATTTATAGTGGTAATTATATAGCTGATATCTAACAGCATACGTTTATAAAGGATCAATTTATGGATACTGCTCTACTGCTATCTGGCGTAGTTGCAATAGGCATCGCGGCACAATGGTTGGCTTGGTACTTAAAGCAACCGTCCATTTTATTTTTATTGCTCATTGGTATTATTGCAGGTCCTATATTAGGGATTTTTGACCCTGACTTGGTGTTAGGCGAGCTGATGTTTCCGTTCATCTCTTTAGGGGTGGCAATCATTTTATTTGAAGGCTCATTGACCTTAGAGTTCGATGAGATCAAGCAGCACGGTACTGTGGTGCAGATGCTGGTATCCGTTGGGGTACTCATTACTATCGCCATCGTTGCGCTCTCAACCTATCTACTATTCGATGTCGATCCGCTGATCGCGTTGCTGTTCGGTGCATTGGTATGTGTGACTGGCCCTACGGTAATCATGCCGCTACTACGTAGTGTGCGGCCTAACAAGACCATCTCCAATATCCTAAAGTGGGAAGGTATCATCATTGATCCTATCGGCGCCATTGCGGTGGTATTGGTCTATGAATATATTATCTCTGGTGGCGAGGCTAGCAGTATTTTACTGTTCGCCAAAATTGTCATATTAGCGACGGCTATCGGTATGGCGGGCGCTTGGTTCTTGGCGTTCTTGATGCGTCGCCATATGATTCCTGAGTTTTTGCGTAATGTGTTTACGCTTGCCTATGTTCTTTTGCTCTTCTCAATCTCTAACCACTTAGAGCATGAGTCTGGACTATTAACCGTTACCGTACTGGGTGTGGCGCTAGCCAACTGGCCAAAATTCCCACGCGATACTATTCTAGAGTTTAATGAGTCCTTAACTATACTACTTATCTCTGTATTGTTTATTATTCTAGCGGCTCGTGTTGAGCTGGCAAGCTTGATGAGTGTGGGCTTTGCAGGATTAGTACTACTAGCTATCGTGATGTTTATCGCGCGTCCGCTGTCCGTTTGGGCATCCTCTATCGGCTCAAACCTGCGCACTAATGAAAAGCTGATGATTAGCTGGATCGGTCCGCGTGGTATCGTTGCTGCTGCCATCTCCTCACTGTTTGCTATCCGCCTGCAAGAGTATGATATTCAAGGTGTTGAGCTGCTAGTTCCACTAGTATTTATGGTCATTATCGGTACGGTCATGATTCAGGGTCTAGGGGCAAAGTTTGTCGGTAATTTGCTTGGCGTGCGTGAGCCTGAGACCAACGGTATTTTGGTCGTCGGCTCCAACCCTGTCGCTTTGATGGTGGCGACTTCTCTAAAAGAGCAAGGGTTTGATGTGATTGTGGCGCACAACAACTACACTAACATTGCAGGTGCACGGATGAGTGGCCTGCGTACTTACTTTGGTAATCCTATTTCCGATCATGCTGATCATCATCTTGATCTTATCGGTATCGGTCATCTGTTTGCGATGAGTATGGATCGCGAAATGAACACTTTATCTGAGATTCATTATCGTCATGAATTCGGTGAGCGTAGTCTCTATCGTCTCAAATTCAGTGAAGAGAAAGTCAAAAATGAGCGCGATGATAAACAGTCAAACTTCTCATCCCAGTGGATGTTTGGCAAAGACGTCACTTATACTAAGCTTGCCAGTATGATCTCAAGAAAGGCTAAGATTAAGATCACTAACATTACTGACAGCTATAGCTTTGAGCAATATAAAGCCGACAATAAGCAATTTGTGCCGCTCTATACTGTCGATAAAGAAGGCAAGCTGCATGTGATTACCGACAAGTTCGATGGCACAGTAGCACGCGATCGTAAGCTCATTGCCCTAGTCATCGAGGATGAAGTGCAGCCAAAAGCTGTGGACGTCACCGCCAAGCAAGAACAAGCGCGCATAGTAGCTGATGCACATTTTGAGGCCAATTCTAAAGCGCCTGAAAAGCGCAAAGAAAAAGCGCTAGAAGATGATAACAGTAATAATGAGATCGCCATTGGTAATACTGATATCGACACTGATACTGCTGATAACAAAGATCAGATAGTCTCTAAGGGTGCAGATGATACTATTGCTAACTCTTCTCAAAGCAAATTGAATGCTGGCAAGACAACGCTATCTACAGATTCGGTAGCTACTAAGCCAACTGCTACTGATGCAAATGAGGCTGATGCTGCTAAACAAAAGAGTGCGCAGAGTATAGAATCTAAGCCTGCTGTTGATGGTTCAGCGACACCAAAAAATACAACTGCCGAATCTATAGAGGTTATAAAGTCAAAAGCCAATGGTAGTGGTAGCGCACCTAAGACCAAAAAAGGGTCATTGGATCCAAAACGCTTACCCGATACCGATGATAGTATCGATAAAGTAGATAGTAAAGACAACGCTGCTAAACCAGATAAGTCAGATCTAGACAAGTAGCTGTTGATCAATATAGTCAGGTCAGAATAGTCAGTCAAAACAAAAATCCCAGCTCACAGTAGCTGGGATTTTTTTAATTTTTCTTTTAAAAGGCTACTGACTACGATAAATCAAAACGCGCGCTAATTACTTGCCAAATACGAGCGTTTACCTCTTCGCTACTTCCATTAGCATCGATAAGCTGTATGCGATCAGGATGCTGATCTGCCAAGGCCGAAAAACCTTCGTATATGCGCATGAAGAAGTCGCTCGCCTGCTGCTCAAAACGATCCGCTACGCTGCGCTTGCCTGCCCTCGCCATCCCCTCATCCACTGGCAAGTCTAACCATAACGTTAGCTCAGGTAACTGTGGAATAAACTGCGCTATTAGCGTATCAATCTTGGTTAGCATTACGCTATCGCCATGAGCGCGGCCATAACCTTGATAGGCGATGGTTGAGTCGGTAAAACGATCACAGATAACCCAAGTGCCCTGTGATAAGGCAGGCAAAATCACTTGTTGCATATGATCACAACGCGCTGCAAATAAAAGCAATAACTCCGTATCATCATCGATGCTAGTGGCAGGATCGAGCAATATAGAGCGCAGACGCTCAGCAAACGGGCTGCCACCTGGCTCACGAGTGCGCAGATAGTCAATGCCATTGTCTTGCAAGCGTGCACACAAGGCTTCAATGGCAGTGGTTTTACCGACGCCTTCGGTACCCTCAAAGCTAATAAAGCGTCCCAGTTCGGACGCGCTTTTGAGCTCATTACTAGCAGTCATTGTCGTTGAGTGGATAACTGTAGCTGCTGACATGCGTAAGCCTTATTTATGATAGGTATAATATTTATAGAGAGTATTTACGATAAGTATCGTTAAAAAATAGCTGACTCACTGCGCCTATTTTGGCAGTAGTCAGCTAAAGGTATCAAAAAGAGATAAGTTTTGACCAATTGTACTATTCAGTAATTTCCGTAGGTGCAATTTGAGATTTTTTCTCACGCATCACTTTTAGATACGCCTGCACCGCTCTATTATGATCCGCCAAACTGTTGGTAAATTTATGTCCGCCCGTGCCTGTCGCTACGAAGTACAAGGCCTCAGAGTCAGCAGGATGTAAAGTCGCTTCAATAGAAGCTGCTGAGGGCAGCGCAATAGGCGTCGGTGGCAAGCCGTCGATCTGATAGGTGTTATAACCTGTCTTTTCATCGATATCTTTGCGGCGAATATTACCATCGTAGCGACTGCCCATACCATAAATAATAGTCGGATCAGTCTGCATGCGCATGCTTTTGTTCAAACGGTTATTGAACACTGCTGATACCAACGGACGCTCGCTTGCCACGCTGGTTTCTTTTTCGATAATAGATGCCATCACTAGCGCTTCATAAGGACTGCTATACGGTAGATCTGGCGCACGGTTCTCCCACGCTGCCGTCAGTGCTTGCTGCTGACGCTTATAGAGGTCGGTCAATACTTGCCTGTCGGTTGCACCTTCACCATAATAGTAAGTATCAGGGGTAAACCAGCCCTCCAAGTTATAGCTGACGATAGGGTCATCGCTATTGATCACTGAGTCAGGCAAGATACCGACTAAGTCTAGCGCCTCAGCGATGCTCTTATTATCCGCATCTGCGGTGAGAATCTCTTTAGTTATGCCTGGATTGTCCCGCAAGTTCTGATATAAGTCTTTTGAAGTTTTACCTTCGATAATCTGCACCTTTACCATCGCCACTTTTGCGCCTTGTCCTAATACTTGCAAGGCTTCGGCGATTGTTGGATTCTCAGGCAGCTGATAGATGCCGGCATGCAGTGGCGCATCGACTTGGGATTTGATATAGAACTTGGCAATGCTCGCGGAGAATAGCGGAATCTGCTGTTGCCACTGTGGCAATAGACCATAATAAGTATCACCCGCCTCTATCGTCACTTTTTGTTCGGGCTGCTCAATACGACCGAACAGAGTCTGATAAACCATCACCAATAAAAAAGCAGCAATAAGTCCTAGCACCAGCAGTATCTGATAACCGCGCTGCATAAAGAACGATTGATTGTCTTTTTTGTATTTGCGTGGCTTATTCTGCTGACTGATGAGCGAAATATCGGTCACTGGTGCTGGTTCTTCTACAGCGCTATCCGCTAGCACTTTTACGGGCTTATCGTCTTGGCTCGACGTTGTCGTTGTATTACTAACGTTAGTGTTCGCATCGACAGGTTCTACGTTTATAGGAGACGCAGCGCTATCATCGCTACTAGTATTCGTTGTAGTGTTGTCATTTTTAATAGGTTCATCAGGCTTATTGGACGGTAGATCAGAGGTCGGCTTGCTCATGGCAACTCGCGAGGCAAAGGTTTGCTAGAATTTAGCACTGAACGGAGTGGTTTTCAATGTAATTTATTTAGTATAGCCTTTAACTTAAGATTTAGTAGCGAATATCTCATTAAATAGCACTTTATTATCATACTTACTTCAACAATAACGGCAGCTTACTATGGACTTAAATTTCAATCAGCACCTTGTTAAAGGCTACACCTCTCCTAGCCAAATTATCCGCGTCCTAAGTGAAAATTGGGTCGCAGAGCAAGGTTACTGTCCGAACTGTAGTAGCCAACCCTTAGCCGAATTCGGTAATAATAAACCTGTCGCTGACTTTTATTGTGCCCACTGCAGTGAACAGTTTGAGCTAAAAAGTAAAAAAGCTAAATTGAGCAATATTATCAATGATGGCGCTTATGACACGATGCTTGAACTCATTGCCAGTGATAATAATCCGAGCTTCTTTTTTTTGACTTATTCCAAAGAGCTTGCTGTTAATAATTTCTTAATTATTCCAAAGCACTTTTTTACCGCAACTATTATTATTAAGCGTAAGCCATTATCGGCTACAGCTCGCCGCGCAGGGTGGGTCGGTTGTAATATTGACTTACGCCAAGTGCCTGAAGCTGGCAAAGTATTTTTGGTCAAAAACCAAACCGTTATGCCTCGTGATAAAGTAACTCAGCAATTTAAGCAAACGCTATTTTTGCGTAAGCAAAGCAATCTTGCTCGTGGTTGGACGTTAGATGTTTGGCAGTGCATCGATAAGCTTAATGAAAAATTTAATTTGCAACAAGTTTATGCTTTTGCAGAGGAACTAAAGCTTAAACATCCTGACAATAATCATATTCAAGACAAAATCCGCCAACAGCTCCAAATACTACGCGATAAAGGCATTATTGAATTTTTGGGACGTGGTCGTTATCAGAAGTTACGTTAAGCGTTTCCATTCTTCCAAAGTGGCAAATCTGTGGCTGCCACTAAGCGTCTGTCATATTTATGAGGAAGATAATCCATTTCTAGCTCATCATTTACTTTAAAAAAGCTTTCCATATGATCATCAACACATTTATATGCTCTGTTTTTTACACATTTATTCCAATTAATTAGTAATTCGAACGGTGTACGAACTGCTTTAGTAAAAGCTTGCTTTTTGACAGTAATAGCGCACATTACATACTCATCATGAGGTAACTTATTCACTCCTTGTTTTACGACCTGCGCACGTGTATGTGCATATTCAAATACACCACCGTAAGCGATGTACCGTCTACTCCCTTGTAAATACTGAACACTAAACGCTAACTTTGAATAACCTGATAAATAAATAATTTGATTAGGATTGTTTTTAGCTTTTCTACATATATTAAGGAAAATTAACAACCGACGAATTTGTAATGGAGTTCTTTTATCCTCATAAACTGAGCGCATTTAACTCTCCCCTTTTAACTTCGTTATTTAAAAGGCGATCATTGATCGATTGGCTTCAATACACAAGCTTGATTAACAAAAGACGATCACTTCTCTAAAGTGTTTTTGCTACGATAAGCAGCACAAATGATTAGCAAAAGTGAGAATAGTTATGACAAATGAGAAAGAGTTAAAGACTTATCAAGTAGAAATAATTGAAACCCTGAGTCGAGTTGTTGAGATAGTAGCTGAGGATGATTCATCGGCAATTTTAAAAGCAAATGAGAAGTATAGAAACGAAGATATTGTGTTATATCCTGATGATATGATGGATACTGAATTTATTATTTATTAGACAAAGCAGAAGATAAATAAAAAGCGATCAAAAATGAACCACATTCCCATCTAATAAAGTAAGCGCCGAGGCTGGCATGATTCCACGTACCGCATTGCAAAAGAACAGCTGTGATAAATGAGGCAGATCATCATCCGTTAATGAGCGCACGATAACTGGCCTATCAGACACCGCTAGCGAGTCTATAATAACTTGGCGCATGACCCCTCTTACACCAGACTGATCCATCGCTGGCGTATACCATTGAGATTTTTTGAGATAGTTTGAAAGCTCTGAATCATTGATAGTATTAGTATTAGTATTAGTATTAGTATTAGTATTAGTATTAGTATTAGTATTAGTATTAGTATTTAGAGAATTTATCGCTTTACTATTAATCGTATTATTTAATTGATAAAAAATATTACTCATCGTGCCCTCAACCCAAGCACCACTCATATCACGAACTAAACCCTCTCCATATTGATGACTAGCTGAATCTAACTGAGCATTTTGAGTACTTTGCGTATTGACACCTTGTAGCTCGCCACTTGCCAGCACATTATCGAGTCGATTTAGACTTTTTAGACCTGCTAGTATCGGTGGCAGGCAAGCCAATTGTGAGGTTAGACAAATAGCGCTGATAGCAGGCTGGATAGATACTTTGTTACCATTTAATAATGACAGCTGCCGAGGAGTCTCGATAGCCATCGCAGTTGACTTTAGCCAAACCTCACAAGCGCGACCTGTCGTATCAGCACAGAAGCCATAGCCGCGAACGGGCTGCTCGGCACGGGTGATAATCAGCTTTATTATGCCTTGCTCTAGCTGCTCAGCATGTGCTTGTATAGCACTCAATACACAATCGCTATCGATATCCAGCTGTAACGCTTGCGCATGAGACACTAGTCGCTGTCGATGATACGCTGACCACAATACTGCACCACCCAGCACCGCCATCGTGGTAAAAAACCCATCGCCATAAGCCATGCCACGATTGCCTATTATCGAAAGCTCAGGCGTCAACACTGTCTGTGCAACATTTGGCTGCGAGTACAGGGCTAGCCATTGGGCTTTGTTTGACATCATAGAATGGCTTAAGTGCTCGCTGCTGACTTATTGAGTATCAGCATACAGCTATAAAACTCGCATTTTGCCAGCTCTATCTTTTGACCGCCTACATTCTGATTCTTGATAATCTGACCATTAAGCATATCAGCAAGCACTTTACCACCTTCCTCACCCATCAGCTGGCGAGAGACTTGATAAGCTTTTTTGGCATGAGATTTACTTTGTTCTTTTTCTTCAGCAGAGTCGGTAGGATTGGCATAATACCAGCCCAGCTCTAAGTATTTTTGTGAGTCAATCACATCCAAATAAGGCGCTTTGGTAGTCATAAAGCGGTATTTAGTAGCAGGGTTACTGGCATAGTCTAGACTATTCTCATCCGTGCTAATGACTTTGCCAAAAGTGGCGTTGATATTATCTAGCGCATCGATTTTAACAGGCTCGACCGTATCTTTGCTCCACGTCGCTAGATCATAGGTAACGGGCACACCTTGCTCAGAGACTGCGCCATCCATGTCGCTATCCGCTGTAGGTGTTGCGCTTTCTTGAGACTCAGGCGTATCAGTGCTAATAGTAGAGGCGACCTCTTCAACAGTGCTCTGCTTATCCGTCCCGCAGGCACTCAAGGCTAGGCCAGCAGCTAGAGTCGTACCGATCATCGTTGTCTGTAAGGTAGTCTTCCACATGGGCAATTTACTCACACTTCTTGAATGAATTATAAAATAGTATTAGATGATGTTGATGATTCAAAAGTAGACACTACTGATGTTAAAAAAAGCAGCGTGCTGTATGATAACGCTTATAAGCTATACCTTATCAAGACTAACATTGATGCAAGTTATACGCCAACGTTAGTAGGTAGAGTTTCACTATAAAATTTAGTTATTCAGTTATAAAGCTAAACAACAGGAAATAGCTGTCCTCACAGTTTACCCAACTGCTCCTGCCTTGACTAGCCCTTAGGTTACAGATAACAATCACCGCTAAGAGATATTTGTTATTTAGCTGTTTGCCAGCTTTCTATTAGCTTATATAGCTAGATTTCAGTTACAAATACTTTGATTGGAAATAAACAGCAACTATCTACATTCATTATTCACAATAAAGTACAGGTAATTCAGCGCCCATGACTCAAGATACCCTTAATCCGACCCAGCATTTTATCGTAATTGGCAACCCTATCGCTCACAGCAAATCACCTGCTATTCATCAATTGTTTGCCAGCCAAAGCGGGCTTACTATCTCTTATCAGCGTCAATATTGTCCTGATGACGCCCAAAGCTTTCAAGCAGTGGTTGAGGCTTTTTTTAATGGTGGTGGTGTTGGTGCAAATGTGACTGTACCCTTTAAGCAAGTCGCTTATGCCCAATGTCAGGCACAGGGCAGTCTATCAGAGCATGCCAAAGTAGCAGGCGCGGTTAATACGATCTTGATAAAAGACAGTGCCCTATATGGCGATAATACTGATGGTCAAGGGTTGGTCAATCATATGATTCGCCTAGGGTGGCCACTGACTGATGCACGGGTGGCTATTATTGGCGCGGGCGGTGCAGCACGCGGCGTGATACTACCGCTTATTGAGGCAGGCATCGGCGCGTTAACGCTTGCCAATCGTACCGAAAGTCGAGCGCAAGACTTAGCCTCAGAGCTTAGTGCAGCTAGTAGTGTCATCAACAATCACAAGATTACTAGTTGTGAGACATCCAAGCTCACAGGTGATTTTGACTTGATTATCAATGCTACCTCTATCGGCTTAACAGGGGATACTTTGCCGCTCTGTGCTGACTTAACGAGTGGTTATGTTTACGACATGATGTACGGGCGCGAGCTGCCTTTTCTACAACATTTTGTGGCGCGTGGTGCGCAAGTATCTAATGGTTTTGGCATGCTTATTGGTCAAGCAGCGCTCAGCTTTGAGCGTTGGACAGGGCACACTGTGGATGTCGATGGCGCAACGACTGCTTTGCAAGCATCGGCAAACTGATATCAAACGTCAGCTTTTTATCCCAAATCGTTTCAATAACCAGCGTTCAAGCCTTTGAAATGGCAAACGTAGCTGAGTTGAATGCATGACCCAGCCACCCAAAATACCGAGCAGACAGCCTAGCATCGTATCGAGCAAACGCGCGCGCATCACTTGCTGATAGACAGGTTCAGTTATTAGCGCCCCACTGCCATATTCAGCAATAAATATCGTCAATGGGGTGATAAAGATAACCGCCAGTCCATAGTGGCGATCTATCAAGGTCTCAATACTGACCATCATCACGAGTATGGCGACGGCTACTTGCCAGCCGCTCAAATGCCATGATAGCAGCCATCCTGCCAATCCTATGCCGACTAAAGTCCCTAGCAGACGATGAAACTGCTTAATCCACATCGTGCGCAGATGAATACCTTGAATAATAATAAAGCAACTGACCGCCGCCCAATAAGGATTGGTCATGTTAAATACTATCGCTATTAATAACGTCAAACTCACAAACCCTGCCACAATGAAGCTCTCGCTCAACGTATCTGGCTCATAGCTATAGTCGATAACAGGCTGAGCCGACCGCGTTGACAATAAAAATAATGAATACAGCAGCGCCATGAATGTAGAGAAAATACTACCGAACATGACCAGTCCTGTCGCGAGCATGACTTGATCTAGTGGTATAGGGATAAATAAAGCGATAGCACCTGCCATCATAATAAATAGCCCAGCAGGTGGTGGCTGGCGATAATAGCGCCCAAATACAATCACGGCAAAGGCTATTAAGGCAAATACGGGCAACCGAAGATAAGGCAATTGCTGCGCTATCGCTCCCAATGCAAAACTCATCGACATCGCAAAGCCCCAAGCTATGAGCGTCATCAGTCGATGCGGCAATGAGCCAATCAGTGGCAAGTTTAGGATAATCATAGCGCCCAATGAGGCTTTGATGCCTGCAGCCAATGCGCCAAAATACACGCCAACGAATATCGGAAAGCTAATCGATACGGCCGTAACTATCGGCAGATGCCACGGCCTTTGACTTTTATTGACATTCAATAAATGCGCCAATTCACCTTTTATGAGCTGATTGCTCTGATAAAAAGCATAACTAAGTATTTTTTGAACCCAGCATTTCAAAGATACTAGTTGCTTAATCAAACTCATGTGATTTTTGTCCTTTAGCTGCTTTTATAAATCGATAACAAGCCACTTAAACCATTGAAAATTATAACGATAAAGTTTTTATATAATTTAATGTAATGAGTTGTTATCTTTGATATGAATATTAGTTATGTATTATATATTTATTATTTTATAAAGCTTATACTGATGACAACATTGGTTAAAAAACTAGACAAATTTTAACCGCTTTACCTTAGATACGTTTTACTTTACATACTTAGCAAGGATTACCTTTACTAATAATCAACTTATTGCTAACTTCTTATTGCTAATCAACGAAATTGCGAGACTGACTATGTTAACTTACAAAGCACCTTTACGTGATATCAAGTTTCTGATGAATGACGTTTTTGACTTTCAAAGCCATTACAAAACCTTAGATAATGGTGAAAATGCTGATCCTGAAACGGTCGATATGATCTTGCAAGGTATGGCTGATTTTTCTGAAAATGTCTTAGCGCCCATCTATCAGCCTGCTGATGAAGAAGGCTGTCACTTTAAAGATGGTGTAGTAACGACGCCTAAAGGCTTTAAAGAAGCTTATACTCAGTTCGTTGAGGGTGGCTGGCAAGGTATCTCATATCCTGAAGAGTACGGTGGTATGAATCTGCCAATGTCACTCAACTTGATTAAGTCTGAGATGATCGGCACGGCGAACTGGCCTTGGTCGATGTATCCAGGTCTATCAACAGGTTGTATCAATACCTTGATGCAGTACGGTACTGAAGAGCAAAAGCAGACCTACTTACATAAATTAGTAGATGGCTCATGGGCAGGTACTATGTGTCTGACTGAGCCTCATTGTGGTACAGATTTGGGTCAAGTTAAGTCAAAAGCCATTCCACAAGAGGATGATTCTTACAAATTATCAGGTACTAAAATCTTTATCTCAAGCGGTGAGCATGACTTAACCGAAAACATCATTCATATTGTTCTTGCGCGCCTGCCAAATGCGCCAGAAGGTACCCGCGGTATCTCATTATTTATCGTACCAAAATTCTTGCCGAACTCTGAGGGTGAGATTGGCGAGCGCAATGGTGTGACTTGTGGCTCTATCGAGCATAAGATGGGTATTAGCTCATCGGCGACTTGCGTGTTGAACTTTGATGAAGCAGTGGGTTATCTGATTGGCGAGCCGAATAAAGGCCTAAAAGCGATGTTCACCTTTATGAATACGGCTCGTATCGGTACAGGGATCGAAGGTCTTGCACATACTGAACTATCTTTCCAAAACGCTCTTCCTTATGCCAAAGATCGTCGCTCTATGCGCACCTTATCAGGGGTTAAAGACCCTGAAAAAGTCGCTGATGCCATTATTCATCATGCTGATGTGCGCCGTATGCTATTGACCCAAAAGGCCTTTGCTGAAGGCGGTCGCTCAATGATTTATCATTCAGCTCGCTACGCAGATAAGATGGCGCAAGGTATCGCTAATGGTGATGACGAAGAGTTCGAAAAGTGGGATGACAAGCTAGGCTTTTATACGCCTATCTTGAAAGGCTTCTTGACTGAGCTAGGTATTGAAGCGGCCAAACATGGTCAGCAGATTTATGGTGGTCACGGCTATATCAAAGAGTGGGGTATGGAGCTGATCGCTCGTGATGCACGTATCGCAACGATGTATGAAGGCACAACGGGTATTCAAGCGCTGGACTTGCTAGGTCGTAAAGTGATTTTGCAGTCTAAAGGTAAGATTATCCGTGACTATACCTCAACGATTATCAGATGGTGTGGCGAATATGCACTTGATAAAGACATGCGTAAGTTTGTCTGGGCATTGACTAAACTGTGTGCTGAGTGGAATACGCTAACGGTACGCTTGATGCTGATCGCCCGTAAAGATCGTGAAATTATCTCAGCGGCGTCAGATGACTTTTTGATGTACTCAGGTTATATCATGATGGGTTATCATTGGGCGCGTATGGCGGCTGTCGCTTATAAGAAGTTAGAAAATGGTGGTACAGAATCGCCAGAGTTCTATCAAGCCAAGATTCAAACGGCAGAATTCTTCTTTGATAAAATCTTACCGCGTACCTCAGGTCACGCCGAAAGTATGGTCGCGCCAAGCGAGAGCATGACGTCGATGCAAATCGATAGCTTTGCATTTTTAGACTAAGATTAAAAAATTAATAGATCATTCATAAAAAAGCGCCTATATTTAGGCGCTTTTTTATGCGGTCTAAATTAGTCTCATAATCATTAGAAAATATGGTTACTATAAACAATATAGTCACATTATCTGTGACTTGCTCAAATATAATCGTTTTTATTCAGTTTCATAGGAATCGTTTATGCAATCGCTCTCAATCAAACGCGTTATCTTGACTTTCACCGCTATTGGTTTAATAAGTGTCAGCAGTGCTCACGCTCACACGGTTACTCAACCTACGCCTATTCAAATCAACAAGGGGCAAATAAGCACTACGATAATAGGTAAGTTAAACCCGAATCAAAATGAGCACTGGTATCAATTCAACGCAGCAAGTTGGCAATATGCGTTAATCAATATTGCACCGCTTACAGGAATGTCTGAAACGGCTAATGTTGGCGTGCTGCATATGCCTGATGGCAGTCAAGACGGTACTAAAGGCGGTATCGTTTATCAAGGCTGCTTGCCACAAACGGGCAACTATAAACTACGTATCGCTCGTAATCTGATGGCAACTCAAGGTAAAACAGCAGGCTATAAAGTTGAGGTTATTATTTTGCCGAAATACGCTAGTGAATCATTATGCGAGTATTTGTAATTTTCTTCACTTTTAACTATGATTTAAAGTCTAAGTTTTTAACTCAGCATTTAGATAGTTACTACGATACGACTTCATTAAAATTCTAACTCCCCATCACTTTCTTATGATAAATAGGACTAATCTCTTCTACTTCAACGCATATCTGTAAGCTGGCACGGCCTGACTGCTCAGCGCTCAGATTTTGCTCAATAGTGGTTACTAATAACTGTGCCAGCTTATCACGTACTTCATCGTCTCTCCCTGCCATCAGCTTACAGTTTGCATAAACAAACCCATTCGCCTGCTCATCATCTTCTACTCCAACCAAAAATGTAGTGACTGGCAAAAAACGTGCTTTGATATCTATTTTATTATTAAAGTGTCCGCTATCCCAAAGCGCTTGGTTTAAGGCTTTAAGTAATGACTCCTCGTGAGGAATAATAACGTTTGGCGTAGCTTGAATGGTCAAATGTGGCATGGTTTTATCCTTATAGTACGTTTAAGACGTAGTCATTTAGCAAAGATTGGTTTATCTAAACCTCGCTAAAATATCTTAGCTATTGTCGGCAATATCTATAAAACGAGCGTTTAGAGTATCGGCCAATTGCTGTGCTGGCAGCTCAATCTCAAGCCCGCGTCGACCCGCGCTGACATAGATGGTTGCTTTAGATTGAGCTGAGCTATCTATGATTGTCAGTAGACGCTTTTTTTGTGCTAATGGGCTGACGCCACCGAGTATATAGCCTGTACTGCGCTCAACTTGCTGTGGCTCGGCCATTTGCACCTTTTTACAGCCGATAGCTTTTGCCATTTTTTTAAAGCTCACTGTGGTATTGACGGGCACTATAGCGACAGCTAGCGTTGCTGTTTCTGTTTGCACCACTAAGGTTTTAAATACTTGCTCGGCGGCAACACCGAGCTTTTGGGCAGCCTCTAAACCGTAAGACTCTGCATGACTATCATGAGTATATTCATGTAGCTGGTAGTTAAGCTTAAGCTGTTTAGCAAGATCAATCGCAGGGGTCATATTAAAGCGCGTCCTCATCTAACAAAATTAAAATGGCTATACATACTATATATCGCTTTAACCACTTTTGTGGCATCATAAGCGTATTATATTTATAAAATTTGACTACTGATTATGATACCCGACTTTCTA
Source organism: Psychrobacter sp. M13 (assembly GCF_030718935.1). NCBI lineage: Bacteria > Pseudomonadati > Pseudomonadota > Gammaproteobacteria > Moraxellales > Moraxellaceae > Psychrobacter > Psychrobacter sp. M13. The sequence goes on along the minus strand of NZ_CP132194.1, from coordinate 192,596 downwards.
AAAAACAGCTTTCTAAAAAGTAAGTTCGCCAAAAATGAACTCTCAGAAACTTCCTCAGCTCATACTGACGAGGTTAATGATGATGGTAATCTACCCTATCCAAAAGTGGTCGCTAAACCCTACTCTAAAGCACCTATTAATCAGCTCTATCGTAAGCTATCAGGTCAAATGCTCGATGTGGCCGTCAAGCCAAAACTATTAGGCGAGCTACCAGATTTTGATGCTAATGATCATATACTGACCTTTTATGTACTGCAAGACTATTCACGCTCCAACAGTATATTGATCGATTTGCAAACTCAAGAGCATAATCTACCGCCTGCGTTATTTGAAGTAAAAGATGAAACTCATCATATAGATGAGAACGCAGCGATTGTATTTTTACATCATCCAAACGCTAAAGACGATCAAGTCTCACCGCGCCTGTTACGTCTCATTTCTGCTATTTTGCAGTATCCTGATCTGCAGATTCGTCTGATACCTGTGTCTATTCTCTGGGGTCGCGCGCCTGAAAAGGAGGACTCACTATTCAAGCTATTGATGAGCGATAACTGGGCAGACCCTAGTATCACCAAGCAGCTATTCAATATTGGTGTTATGGGTCGCGATACTTTTGTGCAGTTTCATCCGCCACAAGATCTGCGCGCTGTCATCTATAATAGCTTACACGACGATGATGACGATTGTCCTATAGCTACTAGCTTTGAGAGTAATGCCAATTCCGATATAAATCGTGATTCTAGTACTGATACCAATACTAGTATAAGTGCTAATCTAGGCACCGATATTAATACTGACCTGACTACCGCCAGCTTAAATAATGCATTAGAGCAGCCTTTACTATCGCATCCTTTAGTGCCTGCTGCCGATGCTAATCGCGAGCTGGTACGTACTATGCAGCAGCAGCTCAATATTTATCTCGATAAGCAGCGCGCCAGCATGCTCGGTCCTGACTTATCAGACAAACGTAATCTAGTCGATAAGCTGATCTACTCCCCTGCTATCAGACACGCGATAGAGAGCGAGGCTAATGAGACGGGTGTTAGTACCCGCGAGGCACGTAGCCTTGCCAAAGGCTATGCTAACGAGATGGTAAACGACTACTCTTATCCCATCATCAGAGTCTTTGATCGATTTTTAACTTGGCTGTGGACGCAGCTTTATGACGGCGTAGAAGTGCATCATTTCGAGCGCGTACGTGAGCTGGCAGCGGATCACGAGATTATCTATGTACCCTGTCATCGCAGTCATGTCGACTATTTACTATTGTCTTATGTTATCTATAAGCGCGGACTCAGCATTCCTTATGTAGCAGCAGGCGATAATTTAGATGTGCCTGTATTAGGGCCCTTATTGCGTGGTGCAGTGGCGTTCTTTATCCGTCGCAGCTTCCGTGGTAACGCCCTATATACTGCGGTACTGCGTGAATATATGCATACGTTGATCACACGTAATACACCGATTGAATACTTCGTTGAGGGCGGTCGCTCACGCTCAGGTCGTCTATTACCTCCCAAAATGGGCATGCTGGCGATGACAGTACATAGTCAGCTGCGTCGCACCAATAAGCCTGTAGTGTTTATCCCTACTTATATTGGTTATGAGCGCATTATGGAAGGAGCGACTTATGTAGGTGAGCTCAAAGGTAAACAAAAAGAGTCTGAATCATTAGTCGGTCTACTCAAAGTCAGTCGCAAAATTGAGCGTATCTTTGGTAATGTCCATCTCAGCTTTGGGGCGCCGCTGCATTTAACGGACTTTTTGACTAAGTTTGATGTGCCAGCTGATAGTCTACCTGCGGATCGCACTGATACGCCGTTAGATGCAAAAGCCACTGCTATGGTCGATAATATCGGTGTCAAGATCATGCAGCATATCAACAAAGCCGCTGTTATCAATCCAATCTCGCTACTGTCATTAGTACTCTTATCAGCACCAAAAGCGGCGCTTGATGAAGAGATTTGCCGTGAGCAGATCGCGCTCTATCAGAGTATTGCTCGCCAGCAGCCCTATGATGATGATACGGTTATTACCGATATGCAGCCGCAGCAGATTATCGACTATGGTATCAAGCTCAAACTCATTGAGCGTACGCCGCATATCTTAGGTGACATTATTCAGGTCATTGGACGTCAAGCGGCGCTGCTGAGTTACTTCCGTAATAATATTTTGCATGTGTTTATTTTGCAGTCATTCTTAGCCGCACTAGTGGCTCGTAACGGCCGTATCAAGCGTCATCGTCTTGATGATATCGTCGCTCAGCTCTATCCATTCTTGCAAAGTGAGCTGTTCTTATATTATTCTGCGCATGGTCTACAGGATATTCTCGTCAAAAAGATAGACAACCTTATCGCTCATGATCTAATCGTCGAGTTAGGTGATGGCGTTTTAGGTGTTCCGGAGACTAATAGCAGCAGCTATCAGCAATTAATGGTATTGGCAACGCCTGTCGAGCATAGCCTAGAGCGTTACTTCATGACCCTTGCCCTGCTCGCTCAGCAAGGTTCGGGCAATCTAACGGCAGAAGAGGTCATTGATCTGTGTCATCTGCTAGGTCAGCGACTATCAGTATTATATGCTGATGATATTCCCGACTTCTTTGATCGCTCCTTGTTTATTAGTTTTGTCAATGCGCTCATTCGTCTCAACTATATTCAAACCGATAGCGAGACTGGTGTCCTCATCTTTGATGAGCGTATTAATAATATCGCCCATCATGCCAAATACGTGCTGAGCACTGATATGATGCAAATATTACAACAAGTCGCCAGCCTCGATGATGAAGAGATTACTCATGCTATTACCGCTATTAGCAATAAAAAACAGCGTAAATTTGGGCGTAAGCGTTAGAGAGTAGTTATTTAATTTATGACTTTCAATACACAAAAAGACCGCTAATAGATTAGCGGTCTTTTTGTGTATTGAGCTATACGTTTGATAGTTTAGCTCGTAATTTTTTTATACTTTGCGCGTTTTGGACCTGAATCATCACCCATGGTCTTTTTGCGATACGCTTCAAATTCAGTATAGTTACCGTCATACCAGATCGGGCCTTCCTCTTCAAAAGCTAAGATATGAGTGGCAATACGATCTAAGAACCAGCGATCATGCGAGACTACCATTACGGTACCTGGGAAGACTTGAATAGCGTCTTCAAGCGCACGCAAAGTCTCAATATCCAAATCGTTCGATGGCTCATCAAGTAACAATACGTTCGCGCCTTGCTTTAGCGTTTTGGCTAATTGCAGACGGTTACGCTCACCACCAGACAGTTGACCAACGTGCTTTTGCTGATCTGAGCCTTTGAAGTTAAAGCGTCCGATGTAAGCACGACTTGGCGTGGTATAGTCACCAACCGTGATGATATCTAGACCGTCAGAGATCTCTTCCCATACAGTCTTTTTATCATCTAAGTTATCACGCACCTGACCGACATAAGCAACGCTGACGCTTTCGCCCAAATCAACAGAACCCGTATCTGGCGTATCACGCTCAGTAATCATATTAAATAGCGTGGTCTTGCCTGCGCCATTAGGGCCGATAATACCAACGATAGCACCCGCTGGCACATTAAAGCTCAAGTCTTTATAAAGCAGGCGATCGCCAAATGACTTGGAGATATCGTTGACTTCGATGACTTTATTACCTAGACGTGGACCAGGTGGAATATAAATCTCAGAGGTTTCGTTACGCTTTTGAAACTCCGTTGAGTTTAGCTCTTCAAAACGTTGCACACGAGATTTTGACTTTGCTGTTTGGCCTTTTTGATTTTTACGAATCCATTCCAGCTCTTTTTTCAGCGCTTTAGCGAATGACTCTTCTTGCTTATTCTGCTGCTCTAAACGAGTGTTTTTTTGCTCAAGCCACTGGGTATAGTTACCTTCATACGGATAGCCATGGCCACGATCTAATTCCAATATCCACTGAGCAACGTTATCTAAGAAATAACGATCATGGGTGATAGCGACGATAGTACCGCTGTAATTCTGCAAGAACTGCTCAAGCCAAGCCACGGACTCAGCGTCCAAATGGTTGGTTGGCTCATCGAGTAGTAACATATCAGGGCGTGATAGTAGCAGACGGCACAAAGCTACACGACGTTTTTCACCACCTGATAGTTTGCTGACATCTGCATCCCATGGTGGCAGACGTAGCGCATCAGCGGCTTTTTCTAGCTGGTTATTTAAGTTGTGCGCATCCCAAGACTGAATGATGTCTTCCATCTTGCCTTGCTCTTCAGCCAGTTTATCAAAGTCAGCATCAGGCTCAGCATATTCGGCATAGATAGCATCTAGACGCTCGAGCGCATCCAAAGCTTCGCGCATACCATCTTCGACATTACCGCGCACATCTTTGCTATCATCGAGCTGTGGCTCTTGTGGCAAATAGCCGATCTTAGTTCCTGTTTGCGCACGTGCTTCGCCACTGAACTCAGTATCCACGCCTGCCATAATACGTAGCAAAGTAGATTTACCTGAACCATTGATACCTAAAACGCCAATTTTGGCACCAGGGAAAAATGATAAATTGATGTTTTTTAGAATCTCGCGCTTAGGCGGAACAAGTTTTGACACGTTGTTCATCGTGTAGATATATTGAGCCATTAACACTCCGATGGACTGCATAAAATAGGCGAGCAAGCGCGCTTTATCAAAGAACAAAAGCAGATGTATTTGCTCAGCCTCAAAAATAGGATTATAAATTGTCATTCATTATCGCATTGTGGCGCATAGGCTGCAAGCTAGTAGGCTGTTTAGCAAAATTTTTCAGTTCTTTTTATCTAGCTATATAGGGTAAAGCTATTGTTAATAACGATTTAAACCTCATTATATTACTAAGATTCATTATGAAATAGCTCACTTATGACCTCTAGTTATCGTCCTGAGATTATTCAAAGCGCGTTTGTTGACTTCATTGGTTCGCACTTGTCACCATTTTGGTCATTGACTGCGCCAAAATTACGACTTATTGCTAGACAGGCACTGAGCGATGAGCTGATAGCGCTCCAGTTTGAGGTCAATCGCGCTTTTAAGCAGCGATTTTTTGATACTAAAAAGGGTCAACATAGCGGCTGGCATGGGGGTCAATATATTAATCTGAAAATTCCTATCGAAGGTATTTATCATCAGCGCAGCTACTCGCTAGTCGGCTTACCAAAGCAAGATTTATGGTGGACTGAGAGTAGTAAAACTACTGCTAAAAACAAACAGCGCCAAACCTTGACCATCGCTATCAAGCCGCAAGGAGAAGTATCAGACTATCTCACCAAGCACGCCGCTATTGGTACGATATTCGATAGTAGTGCGCCTAGTGGTGACTTTACCTTGCAGCAAGCCAGTTCAGCTAATCAAGCACCTTTGTTATTTATAGCAGGTGGTAGTGGGATTACCCCAATGTTAGGACTGATCACGCAAGCGCTAGCAGATAAGCGGCAAGTGACGCTAGTGCATTATAATCGTGGCGCAGTGTTAGAGAATTATTGGCAACAGCTAAAAAACGAGCATGCCAGCTTTACTTATTATTTAGTTGATACGCAAAATCCTGATAGCTATTTGGTAGGCAGTCGTCATTTGCAGGCTGCTAGTCTTTTGACGTTAGATTTGCCTTTACCAGAGACCCAGATATTTGCTTGTGGCTCGCAAGCTTTATTAGCAAGTTTATACAAGGCGGTAGATGAGATAGCTGCAAACTCATTAGGCAATCTTGATTCTAGTAAAGAAAGTTCACTACGTGAGAATATTATTATTGAGCGCTTTGGCACTGCTCTATCTGAGCTAGCGTTAGATACTCTAGATGAGCAATTTGATTTAGCCACGCATACGGTATATTTGCGCCAGCGCCAGCAGCAGTTTAGCAGTGATAGCACATTATTGCTTAGTGCTGAAGAGGCTGGTATTCGTCTTAATTACGGTTGTCGTCAAGGTATTTGCCAACTGTGTCGCTGTAATAAAATCAGTGGCGTCGTCAAAAACATTCAGACAGGTAAGCTGAGCGGTGATGGTCACGACTCTATCCAGACTTGTATTAACGTGGCGATGAGTGATGTGGTGCTTGATATTTAGGTGAATGACATCTCTACAAAGCCCTAAAAATATAGAACATTTCTAACCTTTATTTGACAGAATAATTAATTAGCTTAATTTTATAATTATTACTACACGATTAGAAAAACTAACCAAAATACAGCAACTTAACGCCGATGTAGATAGAATAAATTTCAGCTATATTGTATGATAAAGCCTATTTTATTGATTAAACCGTCGCTGATATCGCCAATGATAAATAGCTATAAGCAGTCTCGGTTAAGGATTATTAATGCGCTTATTACCGCCGATATCCCCTGTACATTCTGCTGTTCCTATTTTGACCACGCCAGCTATCGCAAAAGCTAGAGCCACTACTTACAGAAACACTGTCTCTCAAGAATGTATAGAGACCTCACAGTCAGCCAAAGCACAGCCTTATCCTACTTTGACCCAAACACCCTTATCCAAAGCACAATCGGCTGCATTAGCTTCAGAGTTAAACGCGCTATATAACGAAGTAATGGACTCCTTAGGTGCGGATGACGCCCGTTATATTGAACGGGTCTATAAACTAGTCGCAGGTAGTGAAATCGCGGCGCGTAGCCTCTTGGCAGTAGCCTGGCGCTTGCCTAAAAAGCGTTATAAATTGGGCGGTTGGCTACTCGGTACGACGCTACTTAGTTTTAGTAAAATCATCAATAACATGGAGCTGGGTCATAACGTCATGCATGGGCAGTATGACTGGATGCAACATCCGCATCTCAATAGTCAAAAATTCGACTGGGATATCGTCTGTCCTGCACCTTTGTGGCAGCATTCGCATAACTACTTGCACCATACCTTTACCAATATCGTAGGCCGCGATCATGATGTCGGTTATCACTTGATTCGGGTCACTGATGAGCAACCTTGGACACCTGAGGATCGCTCTAACCCACTTAAGACTATGGTTTTAGCCTTAGGGTTTGAGTGGGCCGTAGCTTTTCATGATATACAAATCAGCGTTGATGAATATGCGGATGCTACAGATAAGCATGATCTATTGCAGCAAAAGACGCGAGCACTGTGGGCGAAGATATCTCGACAAGTCGGTAAGGACTATATCGCGCTACCTGCTACTGCTGGTGTGTTATTAGGTCGTGGTAGCGCCATTAGTACATTGACAGGTAACTTTACCGCCAATATAGCGCGCAACTTATGGACGTGGGCGATTATATTTTGTGGACATTTTACCGATCAGGCGCATATTTATACTCACCTTGATGATCAAGAGAGCAAAGGTGACTGGTATGTGCGGCAGATACTAGGCTCTAGTAATATTAAAGGTCACAAGTTGTTTCACTTTTTGACGGGCAATTTATCGCATCAGATTGAGCATCATATATTCCAAGATATGCCAGCACATCGTTATGCCAGCATCGCACCGCAAGTAGAGGCCATCTGCCAAAAGTACGAGCTGTCTTATAATACAGGCAACTTTGGTCGTCAGTTTACTCAAGTGCTTAAGCGTATCTATCACTTTAGTCAGCCAAATGCTGATGAGCAACAAGCTTATGAGCAGACACTTGCTAATGAAAATAAACGGCTTGAACCTACTCAAAAACAGCAGCGCATATCGGAGCCAGTAACTGGTCTCAAAAGGCATATCCCACAAGTGGTGCGCCAATCATTATATTATGCTTTTGCTCGTGCTAATAAAGCTTAGAGAGTCTATAATCGCTATTAACAACGATAAGTTACTGAGAAATTACCACAGAACGTTTATCATTAATGATCAGTAAGCTGACAGTAGAATAGAACCTATAATAATAAGGAGTTTTTATGACTGACATCTCTAAAGATAAACTAAACATTAATCATAACGAGCAAGCTCAGCGCTTCGAGACTACTATTGATGGTCACACAGGTTATATTAGTTATCAGCAGCGCTCTGATGCTTTGGTCTTTGATCATACGATCGTACCACAAGCGTTAGGTGGTCAAGGAGTCGGTTCAGCGCTGGTTAAGCATGCCTTAGACTATGCGCGTGATCATAATAAAAAGGTAGTACCACAATGCTCGTTTGTAGCTTCTTATATTGATAAGCACCCTGATTATCAGGATTTAACTAGATAATTTTTATATAAAAAAGGATAGTGCTATGAGTAGTTTATCTGACAAACAAGTGGACATGCAGTTAGAAGATCTAACAGGCTGGTCGCGTGATGGCAATAGCATCATTAAGTCTTATCATTTTAACGACTTTATTGAAGCTATGAGTTTTATGAATCAAGCCGCCTTTTATGCAGAGGCGTTAGAACATCATCCTGAGTGGCACAATACTTATAATATAGTCGATGTACGCCTCACCTCTCATGATACAGGCGGCATTACTAGCCATGATATTCGTTTAGCTAAACGCATGGAATATATTATTCAGCCCAAACACTTATAGAACTACTTGCTGTAGTCTAAGCACAAAAAAGAGTCTAAGCATAGAAAATACTCTAAGCACAAAAAAGTCCTCAATTCATATTGAGGACTTTTTTATGTTTGAAGTATTGATATAGAATACTTTGCTGTTAGACTTTGCGACCGATGAAGGCCACGATGAACAAGATGACAGCAACGACTAAGAAGATATAAGCTAAGTTTGATGATAGGCCAGCGACACCGCCAAACCCTAGCAAACTTGCAAGCAGTGCGATCACTGCAAAAATAATAGCCCAACGAAACATAACATTCTCCTCAAATTAGGTTAAAAGTAAAAGTACTAGCATTGAGCTTTTATGTATCAGAGTAAGCTTTGTCATGGTAAAAATTTATGATAAAAGCCAATCTTGACTACTAAAAGCGCATCGCAATGCTATTGTTAATTGTTTTCATAATTATTGATAACTTGAAAAAATAATACCAGTAATCTTCTTGTTTGAAGAGACACTTTAGTAATCTTCGAGCTATGTTATGTAACCTTTGTAGCAATAGGGCCATATTTGTAATGAATTTATCACATTGGGTGATTTTATTTAGTTTTGAAAAATAATACTTCCAAAAAATCAGCTCTATTGCTTTATTATTTGCTGGTCATGATTACTGACCATCCACAAATATAACTATAACAGTGATAGCTTTTACGGCACACTAATCCTGTGTACAACTTATTTTTACCCCTATATATGAAGGATAGTTTATGACTATTAATACTGATAAACGCGCTTATACCATTGTGCTTTATGGTGCAACTAGCTTTGTAGGACAGATCACTGCTCATTATTTAGCACAGTTCTTGGCTGAGCAAAAAAAGGACAATTCGTCCAAATCTGTGACTTGGGCGATAGCAGGGCGTGATGAAGACAAGCTCAAAAAGCTGCAGGACGAAATAGCTAGCAAACAGGATGAAGATGCCGATAAGGTAGATATTATCATTGCTAATAGTGATGATGATGCTAGTCTTGATGCTATGACCCAGCAGACGCAAGTGATTATCTCAACGGTAGGCCCTTATCTAAAATATGGCGAGCCGCTGATCAAATACTGTGCACAAAACGGTACCGATTATGTCGATCTCACTGGCGAGGCCATTTTTATCAAAGATATGCTCGATAAGTATCAAGATACCGCCAAGCAGAGCGGCGCTCGTATTGTCAACTCTTGCGGCTTTGATTCTATCCCCTCAGATTTAGGGGTTTATTTTACTCAGCAGCAAGCACAAGATAAGTTCAACCAAGCTTGTGAAACAGTTCATATGCGCGTCAAAGCTGCTAAAGGCGGTCTATCTGGCGGTACGATTGCCTCTATGGCGACTATTTTTGAAGAGGTTGGTGAAGATAAATCGCGCCGTAAGCAAGTGGCCAATCCTTATCTATTAAATGATGATAGCGACGCACCTACTCTACGTCAAAAAAATGTTGGCAAGCCTGAATATGATGGTGAGCATAAGCGCTGGCTTGCGCCTTTTGTGATGGCGAGTATTAACACTCGCATTGTCCATCGCAGCAACCAGTTACTCAGTTATGAGTATGGGCGTGAGTTCAAATATGATGAAGCGATGTGGATGCAAGACGGTACTAAAGGTAAGCTGATGAGCTATGGTCTAAGCGCAGGCTTATTAGGTTTTGCCAGTGCTATGATGTTTAAACCAAGTCGCGAGTTATTATCTAAGCATGTTTTACCAAAATCAGGCTCTGGTCCTTCTAAATCTGAACAAGAAAACGGCTTCTTTGATATTCGCTTTTTTGGTACGACGACTAAGCAAGATACCATTAGCACTAAAGTAACGGGTGATAGAGATCCAGGCTATGGTAGTACTTCGCGGATGCTGACGCAGTCGGCCTTATGCTTGGCGCAAGATATCAGTCAAGATGAAGTAGCGGGCGGATTTTGGACTCCGGCCTCGGCTATGGGTGACAAGCTCATGCAGCGTTTAGAAGATCATGCAGGACTGAGCTTTGAAGTAATTGACAGCTAATGCAAAAAATTAAAAAGCAACATTTATACTATTAAAATGACAGCATCTTTATAGCAAGATGCTGTTTTTATTTGACAATAATAATACATTAGTTGCACTCAATGACTTGTTCGCACGAGTCTGTTAGATTTCTCATAGATGTACTACTGAACTGCTTGTATTGTCCTTGTTACCATTATGTCTAAGGTTCAGAAACAACAGTACTAACGTACTCGGTTTTCTATACTAGTCAATCGTGATAGTCGTTTATTGATTATCATGATTTTATTTTTTTATAGATTATATATCTTAAATAAATAGATTCAAGATACTAAATAGATGTGAGCTGTATCGAATAGTATTTGATATAAATAACCTTTTTGATTTTCATATTTAATAATATAAGACTATGAATCAAGGAATATACAAATGAAAAACTCTACTCTATCTTTATCGCTGCTTATCGGTGCTGCTATTACAATGCCAACATTAGCAATGGCAGCTCAAGCTGATATGACAGCAGCAGCTGAACAAGCTGTCGCTGTTGAGACTACAGTTGACAATACTGATGCAAGTGAACTTAGTACGTTTGCAGTTAGTGAAATTCAAACTATCTCACGTGCAAGTGTTGATAACACTATCCCCCAACAGCCAATGACAGCGCCGATGGCAGCATCACAAGAAGCGCCGCAAGACCCAGAGGTACAAGCGACAGAAATAATATCTGAAGATCCTGTCTTGGCAGACGAAGAAGACTTACTAGAAGAAGATTTAGAGGATTCAGAAGAAGATAGCCTTTAAACAAATGTCTTATTGCGTACGCTAGCCCAATCCTTGATTGGTTTATCGTTATTAAGAAACAATTAGATATATGCTTTCTACTTTTTTAACGCGCCCTAGTTATATTTAAAATAGTATTATATATCATGCGTAAAAAAGGCAGCCATTAGGCTGCCTTTTTATTGTATAAATACCAAGATATTGATTATTTTTTAGATTTGCTGACGCCTGCTTCTTGTAGTAACGCACCAAGCGTGCCCATTTTGCTAGGCGATTCTGCTTTTTCGGCACGCGGAGCCTTGCTACGACTATCATTAGGATTATTATTACTATGTTGACGCTTAGGCTTAGAGGGACGCTTATCGCCAGCTGGACGACTGCTGCGTGGACGACTGGCTTTGTCCTCATTATTAGCAACATTTGCCGTCGTAGTCTTCGCTGCTGGGCGTACTAGTTTTTCAGACTCAGGCTTCATACTAAAGCCAATACGACCCCGTTTTTCATCGATAGAGATCACCCGTACGGAGATAATATCGCCAGGCTTGACGCGATTCATAGGATCAGAGACAAAGTCATTTGCCATCTGTGAGATATGCACTAAGCCATCTTGATGGACGCCAACATCGACGAAACAACCAAAGGCAGTGACATTAGTCACCACACCCTCAAGCATCATGCCTTCTGTTAAATCTTTAATGCTATTCACATCGTCACGGAAGCTTGCTGTTTTGAACTCAGGACGCGGATCGCGAGCAGGTTTTGCCAGCTCATCTAAAATAGCTTTGATGCTGATATTGTCATCATTAGCGGCGATGGCTGTCGTATCCATACTGTTCAGTACGCCATCATTACCGATGATTTCACTCAAGTCTTTACCTGCTTGCGTCAATAAATCAGCAACCAATGCATAGCTCTCTGGATGCACGCCTGTGGCATCTAGAGGGTTACTGCCATCATTGATACGTAAGAACCCTGCGGCTTGCTCAAAAGTTTTTATCCCTAGGCGCGGGACACTTTTTAGATCTTCACGACTAGCAAACGCGCCATGTTCTTTTCGATAAGTGACGATTTGCTGCGCGACGTTTTTATTTAGACCAGCGATGTGCGTCAAAATAGCAGGACTAGCAGTATTTACATCAACCCCAACGGCGTTGACACTATCTTGAGTCACTTTATCTAAGCTATCGGCTAGCTGGTTTTGGTTAACATCATGCTGGTACTGACCAACGCCGATAGCTTTTGGATCGACTTTTACGAGCTCGGATAACGGATCTTGTAGGCGGCGAGCAATAGAGACTGCACCGCGCACTGAGACATCTAAATCAGCCAGCTCATCACTTGCCAGCTCGCTCGCTGAGTACACAGACGCTCCTGACTCATTGACGATAACTGCTTTGGCATGCAAGGCGTCATTAGCTTGGAGAATCTGTTTGACCATCGCATCAGTTTCGCGACTGGCTGTACCATTACCGATAGCCACTAGATCGATATTATAAGTGCTTAATAGATGATCAATAACTGTTTTGGCCTCAGTCATCTTATTATCAGGGGCAAATGGATACACGGTAGCAATAACGGATTTGTCCTCGCCATCTCTCATGACATGACCTTGTGCATCAATAACAGCCATTTTGACACCATGACGGATACCAGGATCAACGCCTAAAATCACTTTACGACCAGCAGGTGCGGACATTAGCAGATGTTGTAAATTACTGGCAAATACATCGATAGCATCTGCCTCAGCGCTCAGACGCTTCTGGGTCAATAGACGATGCTCAATGTGCGGACGCCACTTATCTTTCCATAAGCTATTAGCCGCCTCAGTCAAGAATTCATGACGCTCTACAGGCGTAGTATTAGCAATATCAAAATTGTTGATTATTTTATCAATAAAGGGCGCATCTTCGCCTTCAATCTTGAGACCTAGTACGTTTTCTTGACGACCGCGTAGCATCGCAAGCAGACGATGATTGGGCAGGCGAGCTAAGCTCTCGCTATGCTCAAAATAGTCTTTGAACTTCTCGCCTACTTCGCGCTTATCATCGCTGGCGACCGTTGAGACGATACTAGCCGTCTTCGCAAAACTATTGCGTAGATTATCTAAAAGAGCGAGTGCTTGCGTCCATTCATCAACGATAATAGCTTGTACACCCGCCAGCTGCTTGTCTATGTCGCTAAAATCAACGTCGATCTCATTGCCACTATCATCAGTAATAGTCGCAGGCAGCTGATAATCGGCCAAAGCAGCTGTTGGGGTAATCTGTTGCGTTAACAATGCTTGTGCAGCCAGATCTAGACCAGCGGCGCGCGCTTTAGCAGCAGGCGAGCGTCGGCGTGGACGATATGGCAAATAGATGTCTTCAAGCTCAAGCTTAGAGGTCGCATTATCAATGCGCGCTTGCAGCTCATCACTCAAGTTACCTTGAACACTTAGCAGCTCGGTAATCTTTAACCGACGAGTCGCCATATCGCGCTCATAAGTGAGCGCCTTCTCGAGCGCACGTAACTGTATATCGTCAAGATTTTGGGTTTTCTCTTTACGGTAGCGCGCAATAAAAGGCACCGTATCCCCTTCATCGTAGAGTTTGACAAACGCATTGACTTGAGCTGTCTTAATGCCAAGCGCGCGAGCAAGCTTGTCGTGAATATTCGCGTGTGTGGTTGCATCTAAGCCTTGAGAGGTTGAGGCTGGCGATGACGTTAAGGATTCAGTGCTAGTCATATACTTATCAATCATTGAGAAATGGTGTTTGGCATTATAGCAAAAGCTGGATGAATAAAAATCCTTTTTCTCTTATCGCAGTTTTTTATCGCTTTTTAGCCTCAAATTAACCTTTAATTATAGATTTGTCGGCGTAGTAAACAAACGCATACAGCATTTATGTCTATGAGTGATGCATTTAGTGATGCAATCTTATACACTAAAGCGGTGAACCCATATATATTAGTTATAACTGACGGTTGCCTCAAAGCTGTGATAAGGTGATATTAACTTTTAGCTATCTCAATCTAGTGGACAATAACTGACTTATTCGTAGCCTTTGACAATAATAACGCTCAATAAAGGATTTATTCATGACTGATAATAAAAGCTTAGATACTATGACTCAGCGCATTTTAGTTGTTGATGATGACGCCCGCTTGCGCTCTTTGCTACAACGCTTCCTAGAAGATGATGGTTTTGTCGTGCGTACCGCGCATGACGGTAGTCAGATGGATAAACTCATGCAACGTGAACTGTTCTCCTTAGTGGTGTTAGATCTGATGCTACCAGGCGAAGACGGTATCAGTATCTGTAAGCGCTTGCGTGAAGATAATGCGGATATTCCTATCATTATGTTGACTGCAAAAGGCGGCGATGCGGATCGTATCGCCGGCTTGGAAGCAGGCGCTGATGACTACTTGCCCAAGCCCTTTAATCCAAAAGAGCTGCTCGCCCGTATCAAAGCTGTGCTACGTCGTCAAAACCGTGAGCTACCAGGTGCGCCTAGTTATCAGCTAGAGGTGGTCGAGTTTGGTCCATGGACGCTTGATCTATCTACACGTACCTTAAAGCGTGATGGTAACGTCGTCACTTTAACTACAGGTGAGTTCTCTGTACTCAAAGCCTTAGTTCAGCATCCGCGTGAGCCCTTGACTCGTGATAAGCTAATGAACCTAGCCCGTGGTCGTGAGTGGGGTGCTATGGAGCGCTCTATCGACGTACAAGTCTCACGCTTGCGTCGTTTGATTGAGGATAACCCTTCACAAGCCCGTTATATTCAGACCGTTTGGGGTGTAGGTTACGTATTCGTACCAGACGAAGCTGAGCCAGAAGCGACTAGTGCTGACACAGAATAGCTAACGGCTCTGTATATTAGTAAAAAAATAAAACCCCTGACCATTATTTGGCAGGGGTTTTTTATGGAGCTGAATAATTCACAATAAATTAATGATAAACATCCACTTCAACGTAGTTGACTGTCTTTACTGCCACGGCGATTAAATAGCTCAATAGCTTTGGCTTCTCTTTCAAGCTCATTTTGACAGCCTATACAGTGCTGTACGCCAAGTACGGCTATTCGCCGCGCCTCTGGAATAGCATTACCGCACTCATCACAGAATTCTGCACTATCCCCTTTAGGTAGCGAGCTACGCACGCGCTCTAATGCATCATTGACGGTCGCGTCCATCTGCTCATGCTCTGCCCCATCTCTTGCCCATCCACCTGCCATAACTTATCCTTTTTAATGGTTTTAAAAATTTTGACTCTAAGATTATTATTAATATAATAAAGTCTTTAAGAACAGCTAGATGGGGTTAGGTTTAGCTTATTTCAATAGGCTAATCGACTTAGTTATTCACACAATTTAAGCAAAAATTATAGGGTTCAAACGATAGAGATCAAAGCATATGATTTAGAGCATTACTGTTTTGGCTGTAGCGCCACCACTTGTCCGCGTACGCCGATACTATCATCACTCATCAAGCAAATATAACCTGCCATAATGTCCTCAGGGGTCTTTAAACTCATAGGACTCTCGCCAGGGAACGCATGCGCGCGCATGTTAGTACGGGTACCGCCTGGATTAATACAGTTAAAGCGCAAATTAGTCGTATTTTGAGTCTCTTGAGTAAAGATATCACTCATACCCTCAACGCCTTGTTTTGATAGCGCATAAGCACCCCAAAACGCGCGTGGATGCGTGCCAACTGTGCTTGATGTAAATACGATAGAGCCGTTAGCTGCGTCTTTTAATAGTGGCAATAGCGCTTGGGTCAGCATAAAAGTTGCGGTAAAGTTCACTTGCATAACTTTAGTAAAAGTATCGACATCATACATCTCAAGCGGCGTCATCTCGCCAAGTATGCCTGCATTGTTTAATATACCATCAAGTTGACCGAACTCTTTATTGATCAATCCTTCTAACTGCTGCATCTCTGCGTAACTGGCCTTTTCCAAATCCATCGGTAAGATAGCAGGTTGCTTACCACCACTGCTCTCAATCTCGTCATAAACCGCTTCTAGCTTGCTACTAGTACGGCCTAATAATAGCACCGTTGCACCATAGCTTGCATAACTCAAAGCCGCAACGCGTCCAATACCTGCCCCTGCACCTGTCACCAAGATAGTCTTGCCTTGTAAGCAATTCTCGGTGGCGACAAAGTTACGAATCTCCTCATGAGTCAATGAGTGATTAGAATCTTGCTTAGTAGTTTGTTCGGTGTCTTTGTGAGAATAATTGGTCATAGACTTGATACTTATCTTTTAGAATTTATAGGGGATTTAAAAACGTTCAACTTTAAAAGGTGTGTAGAGGATTGCACTATAAATAATCAAATTTGCCAGAATTCACTAACAGATTTTTTAGCTGCATCGGGGTCTCGACAATGTATGTTGCGTTCCACTTCTTAATAGTTTTTTGATCCTCTGGTGGAATATAGCCATATGCCGCCAAAATAGTTGGCATACCAGCTGCCCTGCCCGCCTCAATATCACGGATATGATCGCCCACATATAACACGCTAGCCGCGCCACCACGCGGCATGCCTAGCTTTTCTAGCGCCAAATACATAGGCTCAGGATCGGGCTTAGTACGCGCCACATCATCAGGACAGACCAGTACGGTACAGCGCTCGTGCAAGTTCATTTTTTCTAGTAATTGTTCAGCCAAGTAGCGTGGCTTGTTAGTGACAATACCCCAAGGTACTTGTTTTGATTCCAAGAAAATTAATACTTCATCAAGTTGCTCAAAAAGACAGCTATCGACACAAATATCCGCTTCATAATCATCCAAGAACTGCTGTCGAAACTCAAGTAGCTCTTCTTGGCTGACGACGGTCTGTCCATTGTGCCGGAGCATCAACTGTACCATCGCTGAGGCTCCAGCTGAGACTTGCTCACGGATATCATTCTGATCAGGCGCTTGCCAGTTATTCTCAAGACTCATTTTGCCGATAATACGCACAAAGTCTGCGGCAGTGTCAACCAAAGTTCCATCGAGATCGAACAGTACCGCATTTACAAAGTTAGTCATGATAAAAGCTCTTATCTTATTATTAATTTATTAGTATTTACGTTATTAGTATTTAAGTTATTAATATTTAGGCTATTAGCATTTAGATTAGTAGTACTTAGATTATCAATACCATACTTTAAATCTACGCTAATGGTTTTTGTACTGCCATCATATAGTTGACATCGACATTTTGTGCCAGCCAATAGCGCTTCGTAATCGGATTGTAGTGTAGTCCGATGATATCTTGGCGCGTAAATCCAGCATTGGTAGCCATTTTGTCCAGCTCGCTTGGCGTAATGAATTTGGCATAATCATGAGTACCGCGATCCAACAAACGCAATACATACTCTGCGCCGATAATAGCAAACAGATAGGACTTAGGATTACGATTAATAGTAGAAAGCACACAGACACCGCCTGGGGCTAGCATGTCAAAGCAGGCTTGTACGATAGCGCTGGGATCGGGTACATGCTCTAGCATCTCCATACAGGTCACTACATCGAATTGCCCTGTATGCTGCGCGGCAAAGCGTTCAACTGCAATATGCTTATAGCTCAAAGTATCAGTCAAGCTGCTTTGCTCAGCATGGACACTAGCCGCTTTTAGATTTTCAACGCCTAAATCAATACCCGTAACCTCAGCACCACGACGAGCCATAGATTCAGATAAAATACCACCACCGCAACCAACATCAACGATCTTTTTGCCCGCTAGGCTAGTATCAAAGCCAGTATCTAAGCTGTCATTATTACCTTTGTAGCCACGCTTTACATTGTCCTCTATCCAGTTGAGGCGCAGTGGATTGATCTCATGTAACGTTGCAAATGCGCCTGTTTTATCCCACCACTCGCTCGCTAGTTTATTGAACTTATCTACCTCACTAGGATCGACGTTAGCGGTGGCATCTTGGTTAGCAGCGATATCTTGGTTAGCACTGATATCAAGATCATTTTTATTGTGATCATTAGCATGGGTACTTTGCAAAGCATCCAAAGGCGCAGCTGAGCTCATAGCATTTTCCTTGATTATCATTAATAGGGTCAATATTGTTATATGTCTAATATTATACGTCTTTATAGTCATTCAATGTTAGCATGACCCTTGCGATTTTGTCGTAAACGCATAGTGAAGGTTTGTATATGTCGTTAGACTTATTACCAGTCAGATACTCTAATTAGCGACGACTGCTTTGCATATCTAGACGAATGCTTTGCATACTTATGAGCATTTTGATGAGCTTGAACAAGTACAAGTAAGCCTGTCTAAATAACGCCTACATGCTTGCAACCTTTGGTTAAGAATACGATTCACAATCATACTCATTTTGCGTTACTATAGGCAAATTAGATCTTAATCGTTTATCATAGTAAATTGCTAAGCAAGCTAAGTGAAGTGGCCGACAAACTAGATAGCCTTATTGGATTTATTCATAGCATTATATTTATAGTATTTATACCTCAAGACTCTCAAGGAAAATTTATGAAACGTGTTATCGCATTGACTGGTTTGGCTTGCGCTATTGGTCTTGCCAATATGGGCGTACAGGCAGCTGACTATGTCGCTGGCAAGGATTACCGTGTACTCGATAACCCAGAAAAAATCAGTGGTGATAGTATCATCGTTCGTGACTTTTTTTGGTACGGTTGTCCACATTGTTATGCTCTCCACCCGCACATGGATAAGTGGTCTAAAACTAAAGATAAAGATGTGGCATTCTTTAAGACGCCAGCAGCTCTAAACCCTGTTTGGGAAGCTAGCGCTCGTGGGTTTTATGCCGCACAGTTGCTAGGCTTTGAAGATAAAACCCATGATGCCTTGTTTGACGCTGTACAAAAAGATGGAAAAAAACTATTTGATCAAAAGTCACTGGCCAATTGGTATGGCTCTAAAGGTGTGGATCAAAAGAAATTTAATAGTTTGTATAACTCGTTTGCTGTCGGCACTAAAATCGGTCGCTCACAAGCGGGCGCTAAGCGTTATCAATTAACGGGCGTACCTGCAGTAGTCGTTCATGGCAAATACGTAGTCACAGGTGATCCTGCAAATGTACCTAAAGTGGTCGATTATTTGGTCGACAAGGTACGCGCTGAGAAAAAGTAACTGATTTACAAAAACTGAATTCACAAAAACAGCATAAAAAAGCCAATCATTTCAATTATGATTGGCTTTTTTTATAGGCTGCTTTAACAAGCGAAATATAGCACGCAAAGTATTAAAAACTATTTTAGATCGGATAAAATAGCGATTTCGCGAATATAGCTTACTAAATCTTCTTGAGCTTCTGCCATCAGCTCATCATCTTGTAAGTGCTTAGCGTACTCAATCCACAATAATAACTGGTAAAGACTATTACGCTCAGAGATCTTATATTGCTTGATAAATTGTTTAAGCGTGCCCTCATCATTGATGTTTAAGCGGCTATGCCAGCTCTCAATCTTGGCGACTTGCTCACTTGCAAAATGCGCTTCAAATAGGGCTTTTACTAGCTCATGACGGTTTTCTTCACTGATAAGCTTACCGACGCGTTTGGTCTGACGGTTGCGGGCAGTAGCGCTGGTTATATCTGCTAGCGCCATCAGCTCCGCCATAAAATAATCACTAGCAGGTAGCTTTTTTAGCTGCTTTTTTGATAGATTTGCCAGCGGAATAGACAGTTCTTGCAGGCGCTCGTGGGATTTTTTTAGTTCAGTACGCGAGACGCGCATGTCTTGTTCTGACCAGTCAATCATATAAGCTCTCTAGATAATAATAAGGTTTGATAATAATTAAGTTTGATAGTGATGAATAGTTTGAGCTATATAAGCAATTAACTCAAGTGTTTACCAACGACGTTTTTCGCGATGTTTGGCGACCAAAGTTAGCTCACTCGGTAAACTATCAGCAAGTCTCGTTTTTAACTGTTCAGTAATAAATACTGAGCGATGCTTGCCGCCTGTACAGCCAATAGCGACTGTCACCGTATGACGGTTATTATGTAAAAAATCTGGCAGCCAGCGCTGTAAGAACCGATGGATATCATCTGTCATCTCAGCGACCTCAGGGTATTCGGCAAAAAACTCACCAACCTCCGCATCAAGTCCTGTAGCGCTACGTAGCGCAGGGCTCCAATGTGGGTTTGGCAAAATCCGCACATCAAACACAAAGTCGGCATCAATAGGACTGCCGTACTTAAAGCCAAATGAAAGTAGATTTATAACGATCTTATTATCAGCACCTATATGCTCACGCAACCGCTCTTTTAGCTGATGGATATTAAGCTTACTGGTATCAATTGTAATATCAGCACAGCTGGCAATCGGCTCTAACAGCTCTATTTCTTTTTTTATCGCCGCTGGCAGATTGTAGCTAGTATGATCTGAGTCTTTAGCGTCTTGCGCCATTAGCGGATGAACCCGACGCGTCGCATTAAAGCGTGCCACTAATGTGCTCTCTTGCGCGGTTACGTAAATGACCTTTACCGTCTGCTCACCGTAAACTTGCTTTAAAATATCATGAATCGATGAAAAATTGGACAAATCTGCCTGTGGCGAGCGAATATCGACCCCTAAAGCAATGCGCTTTATAGTACTCTCATTGATCAATTTGTACGCCGCATCAGGAACCAACGATAAGGGTAGGTTATCAATAGCATAATACCCTAAGTCCTCTAAAATATTGAGCACTGACGTTTTACCTGACCCCGAGCGACCAGATATGACCAATACACTGACATCGTCATTTAACTTTTGCGCCGAGATGGCATTGTGTTGCTCATTATTCGCTACTTCCATGACTCATCATCCTATATTACGTCTATTGAATCACTATTGAGGAGTGCTTTTTATAGTGAGTAGCTGATTATCTAATAAGCGTGCACGACCCAAGCGCGCAGCTACTAAAATAACTAGCTGCTGACTCTTAGTATTACTAGAATCAGATGCCAGATGTATATCACTTAGATCTGTCAACTCAGCCGTTTTTACCTCTAAATAATCAACGTCGAAACCTATTTCAGTCATGTGCTTTTTAGTTTTGGCTATTAAGCTTTCAAAGACTTTTTGTTCAGGTTTAGCCTCCATTAGCTGACTTGCTAAAAGCTTTAGCTGTGCCTGTAGACTAGGTGCTATTTGGCGCTCATTATCCGTTAAATATTGATTACGTGACGATAAGGCTAATCCATCATCAGCGCGGACAATAGGGGCACCTATGATCTCGATAGGATAGCTTAAGTCGCGAACTAACTGCTTAATAATAGCCAACTGCTGATAGTCTTTTTGACCGAATATGGCGCTGTCAGGTTGGATAATATTGAATAGTTTGGCGACAACAATACCAACACCATCAAAATGTGTAGGCCGAGACTGACCACACAACTGCGTGGCTATAGCACCTGCCATCACTAAGGTGGGCGGTGGCAGCACAGGATAAATCTCGCTAATGCTAGGGGCAAAGACATAATCCACACCTATCGAGGTAAGCTTTGCTATGTCCTCATCAAGGGTGCGCGGATAGCTGTCAAAATCCTCTCCTACCCCAAACTGGGTTGGATTGACAAAGATACTAACGACTACGATATCAGCGTGCTGACGGGCAAGTCTTACTAGCTCAAGATGACCTTGATGTAGGTTACCCATCGTCGGCACTAGTGCAATGCTTTGTTGCTGACGCAATGGCTTTAACGTCTCTTGTAATGTGGCAATATGATGATGAATAGTAGGCATCAAAAAGTCTTCTTATACAGTCATAGAAAAAGCTAAGTTAAAAATACAGTTGTTACTAAAACTGTTCGTTAGAAATCTAGTCAAATTGATGCTGCTGCATTGGAAAACTGCCCTCTACTACTGATTGCTGATATAAGGCAAACGCGCCATCAATGCTATGTTCAGTATTACGTTCATCAGTCAAAAAGTCGTGGACGAATCTTGGGACACGGCCATAAACCATACCCAGCATGTCATGCATAACTAATACTTGACCATCAGTATCTGCGCCTGCACCTATGCCGATCACGGGTACGGCTACTGCCTTAGTAACGGCTTTGGCTAATTCAGCAGGAACACATTCTAATACTAATAAAGCTGCGCCTGCTGCTACTACTGCCTTTGCATCGCTCAGCAATTTATCCGCAGAATCATCGCTACGACCTTGAACCTTATAGCCACCAAAGACATTAACTGATTGCGGAGTCAATCCTAAATGTACACAAGTCGGTGTGCCTGCTTGTGCCAATGTGCTAACTAAATCACACAGCTCGCTGCCACCTTCAATCTTTATCACATGCGCACCCGCCTGCATCAGCTGACGACTATTGGCGATAGCCTCTGGCAAGGTGACGTAACTCATAAAGGGCAAGTCCGCTAAAATAAGCGCGTGCTTATTGCTACGTGCGACATTGGCGGTATGATAAGCCATATCTGCTACACTTACAGGCAAAGTAGAGTCATGACCTTGTACCACCATACCTAAGCTATCACCGATCAAGATAGTGTCAATCTTGGCTTTGTCCATCATCCGTGCAAACATGGCATCATAACAAGTCAGACAAGTAAATTTAGTGCCTTCTCGCTTGAATTTTTTTAAAGTTGATAAAGTCGTCATAAAGCTCTCTATGCTATTTGTAAAACCTTGTCTTATAAAACTTTGTCGTTGTGGTGATCAGTATGATTAATATCGACATTTAGCTGCGTTAAGTCTGTCCAATCGGTGCTCATTGGATAAGCTACTATCGGCTTGCCAGCAATCATTAGTATAGGCGCAAGCTCTCGCAGTGGCACTAAGACAAAATTACGATCGCTTATGCCAGCATGCGGTACGATCAATCGCGACTCGTTTATCTGCGCTTGACCGTATAGCAAGATATCCACATCGAGACTACGCTCGCCCCAATGACGCAGTCGCGCCCGCTTTGCCTCACTCTCTAGGTGCTGACAAACATCAAGCAGCTCAAGTGGTGCGAGGGTGGTCTCAAACCCTACTACCGCATTGATAAAATCGGGCTGATCTTGTGGTCCCATTGGCTTTGAGGCATAGAATGAAGAGGGTTGCAGATCACGAATCTGTCTATGCTGATCTAACGCCATTAAAGTATGCTGTATATGCTCAACAGGCGAACCCAACTCAGTCGCTAGATTACTACCTAGACCTAAATAGCATCTGACCCAGCTGGCATTGTCGCTACTATTCACTTTATCGCTCACTCACTGTCGTATCAGTACTCGGCTGACGACGGCGACGCTTTGCTGGCACAGCTCCTTTGTTACTAGCTAAACTAGCCGATTTATTGGGCGTAGATTTTTGACTGGTATTACTCTGTTCATCGACAGACGTTTTGGCAGCTTTATCTGAGCTTACGCTTTTACTAACTTTCGCAGGACGAGACTTAGCTTTTGGTTGCAGCTGAGGTTTGGCATCAATAACAACCTGCGCAGCTGAACTCTTAGCAGTATCAGTAGCCTTGTCAGCACCGATTGCTTCAGCACTAGGCTGACGACGACGGCGCTGATGCGGTATAGGTTCGTTGTTGATACTTACTAGTTTCGGCGTTTGCGCTACGGTCGCTTTTGCAGCGGTAGAACGCTTAGGCTTAGCTTGTTTTGCACTGCTGCTACAATCAGACTCATCCTTAGCTTGGCTGGTGCTGGTTGGTTTTTCTTTGGTGGCTTCTTTAGTAGCCGCTTTAGCGTTAGTCTTTTTAACATCAGACGCTTGCACTGGCTCTGCCAGCTGTTTTTTCAGCGGTGGCACGACATTAGCATGCTCAATCACAAATAACGGCGCAGGAGTCGACCCTTTATCTTGTTGCAACTCAATGCTGTTGTTAGCGAGGGATAACTGCTGCAATTGAGCCAACTCATGGCTATCGTGCTTCTCTCGCGGTGTCAGCTTACTGCCTGACTTTCTGCGAGAGCTATTACTCTTACTACTATTGGCGCGAGAGTTTTTTTGGCTACTTTCTTGCTGGCTTTGTGTACTGTCTAACTTATCATCAAGCTTTGCATCCGACTCAGTATCAGTGCGACGACGGCGACGTGTAGGCACGTTTGCAGGGTCGTTATTCACTTTGGCATTGCCGTTGTTCGTATTTTCATTATTCATAGGCTGTTCATTATCGCTAGTTTTTTTATGACTACTATTTATGTAGCGCTCATCATCATTGCTATTTGCTTGCTCTGTCTGATTTTGATGACTTTGACGATTGTGCGAACGATCTCGCCTGCGACTCTTATCTTGCTTATAAGCACCGCGACGGATACCTTCATCAAAGTCCTCAATTGCCTGCTGCTTTTGCGCCTCAGATAAGGTCTGATAAGTCTGCCACCAGTCGCCCATCTCATTGGTTGACTCAGATAACGGATGCTCAGCATCCCCGCATTGCTCACGCAATAATAAAAAGTCAAAGCCTGCTCGAAAGCGTGGATGCTCAGCCAGTTGCTCTATCTGTTTACTACGTGGCGCTGCTAATTTTGGCTGCAAGATCCAGATATCGCGAATAAACTGCTCAGCAAATTTGGGAATAGCAGTCTTAATACGTTGGCGCTCTATAACTTTTCCCGCCGCTTGCATTTGCGCATCGGCAAAAGGCATATTACGCTTTTTGGCTTTTTCTAACTGATGCAGGTAGTTTTCCCACAATAAAGCAGCATAAAAGAAAGCAGGATTGATACTTTTGCCCGTATTGATGCGCTTATCGGTATTAATTGCTACTTGTTTGACTAACGCGTTAGGCTGGGAGGGCGGATAGATAATCAGACTATCGATAGCACCTGACTCAAATAGTAACGGCAATAAGGGGACAAGGTAGCCACCAGTAAACATCTTTTGCGTCTCATCATAGAGTCGATGTGGCGATATTTGCTCAAGTAGCGACCAGTTACCTTCATGAAACTGATCAGCCAGCTCATCATCAAACTCGAAGCCAAGCTTGGCTTTGAAGCGCAGCGCACGTAATAGACGCACAGGATCTTCTTCGATACGTACTGGCGCATTGCCTAACAAGCGAATAGTCTTATTGCGAATATCCTCAAGCGCACCACAAAAATCATGAACCACACCCTTTAGTGGCTGATAATACAAGGCATTGATAGAGAAATCACGACGGGCAAAGTCTTGTTTGATATCACCCCAAACGTTATCGCGAATGATCATACCGTCTTGATTGGTATTGGCATCATTATTGGGTGGACCACGAAAAGTCGCCACTTCGATGAGTTCGCGACCTGAGTACACATGCGCTAACTGAAAGCGACGACCAATAATACGACAGCGCTTACCAAAGACATCTTTTATCTCATGTGGCTTGGCATCGGTGACGGCATCGAAGTCTTTTGGACGCAGTCCTAGCAAAGTATCACGCACTCCACCACCAACGATATAGGCATCAAAACCTGCTCGGGATAGAGTAGCGATTACTTCGGTGATGGAATTAGGTAATTCAGATTTATTCAGTTCTAACTGCTTGGCGGCACGCTCGGCCATGCATCTACTCCTTGCCATATTCTTAACCACCCTGACTAATACAATTCTCGCACAGTTCTCGTCAGGCGGATGTACCTTGTAGTTTAACAAATTTTAGGCTTATTAGGGGTTTTTAGACATTTACTTACGTGCTATTTTGTCAAAAACAGTAGTATTTAATACTATGAATATACTCGACAAGGAAATTTTTAGTTTTTAACCTTTAAGCGTGAGCGATTATTTTCTACTGTTTTTGTACCTATGCCTTTAACTTTTGCCAAATCATCAATGGTTTTAAACTCACCGAACATCTCACGATACAGAATAATCTCTTGTGCTTTGCTACTACCGATGCCCTTTAGCGTCGTCAGCTCGCCCTCATCAGCGCGATTAATATTGACGCCAGCTTGGGTTATTGCCTGAATCTCGACGTTTTCTTGCGCTATTAGATAATTATAAGCCGTTTGCGGATTGTCAAAACAGGGCACGGCTTGCGTGCTGCTAACCGTCATAAGAATGACTGTCACCAAGCTGATCAGTATTTTAATCATTTTGATGAGCCCATTTGAGTTTATAAGATACAAGAAGTATTTATAAGCGTTCATGACGTTTAGCCGCCTCCCATAACCTCTCCATCTGGGTCAAATCACTGTCCTCTAAATTTTTGCCAGCCGCTGCTAGTTGCCTCTCAATGAAACCAAAACGTGACTTGAACTTATGCACACAGGTCAATGCCGAGGCTTCTGCATCGAGATTGAGTTTACGAGCGACATTGACTAGTGCAAATATACAGTCGCCAAGCTCTTTTTCGATATCGCAAATATTGGCGGCTATCTCGTTTTTGGATTTGTCTTTAATTTCAGCTTTGAGCTCGCTAACTTCTTCGTCTAATTTGTCCAATGCACCCTCGACACTTTCCCAATCAAAGCCTAATTTTGACGCTTGTTTTTGTACTTCTTGCGCTTGCATAAGGGCGCTACCCGCTTTTACGCTATCTAAACGACGACGAGGTTTACCTCGCGCAGCAGCAGCTTGATTCTCTTCCGCCTTGATCTCATCCCAACGCAGTTTTACCGCAGCCTCATCGGCCAGATTCTCGCTATCAAAAACATGCGGATGGCGACGAATCAGCTTTTGTTGTAGCGTGGTAATGACGTCACTAATATCAAAACGGCCTTGCTCAGCATAGAGCTGACAGTGAAAGATTACTTGCAACAATACATCGCCAAGCTCGCTTTTTATATCTTCATCATCGTCCTCTTGTACTGCCGCGCCAAGCTCATAAGCTTCTTCGATTGCATAAGGGATTAGGCTATGGTTGCTTTGTTTTTGATCCCATGGACAATCACTACGCAGCCGTGCCATTAGCGCTAAAAGGTCCGTTAATTCGCCAGTAGCATCAGGCACGCCTTGTACAGGCATAGGTGCAGTAATCTGATTTTGATCAGCCATAAAAAATCTCTTATATTTTTAGTAAAAAATACGTATATGAATAAATTACGGGTTTAAGAAACCATATAAATTCTGGATATATTATGATCTAGCTAAAAGCTTTCACCCTATCTATTTATCAGTTAGTGTATCATTTAATAATTACCAAACTCTAATGACACTGTTATTAAGACTGTTATTTCTATAATAAGCAAACGTAAGGAATTTAAACTCTATGTCTATCGATGATTCAAGCTATCAGGCTGTTACTGAATTTACACCTATTACTATCGACTCATTTAAAGCCTACGATATTCGTGGTGAGCTCGGCGTCAGCTTAGATGAAGCTATTGCCTATCGTATCGGGCGCGCTTTTGCACAGATTTTATCTCAAACGGCCAAGAGCAATAGTGAATTACAAGCTTTAAAATCTGCAATCGTTATCGGTAGCGATATTCGTAAGTCAAGCGAGCAGTTAAAACAAGCCACTATCGCTGGTATTAGGGACGCTGGTATTGATGCCATTGATTTGGGTATGACGGGAACCGAAGAGGTCTATTTTGCGACCAGTCATTACCAAGTACTAGGCGGTATCGAAGTTACCGCAAGCCATAACCCAATCAATTATAATGGGCTAAAGCTAGTCAAAGAGTACTCAAAACCGATTAGCGCGGATGATGGTCTGAACGAGATTCAAGCATTAGCAGAATCTGGTCAATTCGCTGACATGACAGTAAAAGGTCGTTTGCAATTATTGACGGATAAAAGCGCTTATATCGATCATGTCATAAGCTTTGTCGATATGGATAAGTTAAAGCCGCTAAAGATAGTGATCAATTCAGGTAATGGTAGCGCAGGACCTGTCGTTGACTTATTAGTAGATAAACTAACGCAAGCCAATGCTCCGATTGAGGTCATCAAGCTGCACCATGAGCCTGATGGTAGCTTTCCAAATGGTATTCCTAATCCGATGATTTTGGCTAATAGAGAGTCTACTCGCCAAGCCGTTATTCAGAACAAAGCCGATCTTGGTATTGCCTTTGACGGTGATTTTGATCGCTGTTTTTTATTCGATGAAACGGGCGCGTTTATTGATGGTAGTTATGTGGTAGGGATGCTGGCGCAAGCTTTTTTGAACAAATACCCCAATGAGTCGATCGTCTACGATCCAAGAGTGCTTTATAACACTAAAGCCGTGATTAGCGAACATAATGGCACAGCGGTCATTAGCAAATCAGGACACTCCTTTATCAAGCAGGTGATGCGAGAGTCAGGGGCAATCTATGGTGGCGAGATGTCAGCGCATCACTATTTCCGTGACTTTTGTTATTGCGACAGTGGGATGATTCCATGGTTATTAACCATAGAGCTATTATCCATCACAGGCAAGACGCTCTCAGAATTAGTTACTGGTTATATCAGCGCTTATCCCAGCTCAGGTGAGCTTAACTTTCACCTAAGCTCTACCGATGCTGGGACAATTATAAAAGGCATTGAAGATAAGTTTAGCCTAGAGCAGCCTAACAAAGACACGCTTGATGGTTTGAGTTTAGACTTTGGCGAGTGGCGTTTTAATCTGCGCACTTCTAACACCGAACCGCTGATTCGATTAAATATCGAAACTCGTGGGGATGAGCGACTATTAGCAAGTAAAACACAAGATATCCAGCAGTGGCTCGCAACTCAAGGCGCTATTCCTGCTTAATGACAGCCTGTCCCTTAAAAATCTATCCCTTAAAATAGTAAAAACGCCTGTCAGCATAAAATTGACAAGCGTTTTCACTTTGACAGTTTTATAGAAAATTTTTATTAGAGTAAAGCTAAGCTTTTATTTACTACGACCAATCCCGACATAATCCCCTATTAAGGTATCAATTTGACTCCGTGCTAGTGCATTTTGCGCATCAAATATAGGTATAGCTTGATGATTAAGCTGGGCGACATCCAGCCTATGCTGCGGTGATAAAGTAATAATAAACACCGCCTGCGCCTCATTGAGCTGTTGGTAGGGCTTGTCAACGAGCGTTAATAGCGGCTGTTCGCTATAAAGATCTGCCAGCTCAGTCTTGGCCTTATCACTATAGACTAGAGTATTAATGTTATATGACCATAATAAGTCTAATAATGGATGAATGGCTGACCCTGCGGTACGCCCTGATCCTGACTTGTAGCTACCACCCCAGATCATGACCGTCTTATGATCAATAAACCCGTCAAAATACTGCCAAAACTTACGGAATATCAGCTCTTTTTGGTCTTCATTGATATGTCTAACTGACTGTAGCATAGGCATATTAACGCTTTTCTCGTCCGCTGAGCGCTGTAGCTTATCTAGCTCTGTAGGTAAGGTATTACCACCAAAGCCCCAACCTGCTTGCAAGTAACTACTACCAATACGCGCATCTAATCCCATAATACGGCTGACTTTTTTAATATCTATTTGTAGGCTATCTGCCAAACGGGACATCTCATTCATAAAGCTGACGCGCGTTGCGAGCATCGCCATGATGCTGCTACGCGCAAATTCTATAGTGGCAATATCAGCATGGTGCTTTGCTTTGGCGTGTTGAATAATAGGCTGGAGCGCAGCTAGATGCTGACTACTATCTGGCGTCTTTTCTCCAAGTAGCCATAGGGATGGCGTAAGCATAGAACTATAAGCATCACCATCTTGCAAAAATACAAATGGCACATAATAAACCCAAGCACGCTTCAAGCGCTCAGCTACTGTAGGAATACAGCCTAATGGCCTAATACCGCTGATAATGATTGGCAACGTCTGCTGCTGACTTCGATTGAAGGCTGTGATCCAGTTATCATCTGACCATTCGGTTTTGATACTATCTAAAAATAACCAGTACATCGCGGCTATTGGTTGACTACTATCAGCAGTAGTAACTTTCTCATAACGCTCAAGCAGCGTATCAGCATTATCTGGCAAAGCTTGACTAACGATTTGCTGGTGCTGAGTATAGAGCTGCCATAGTGCTTGCAGATGATGCTCAAAGCTATACTGCTGCAATTGCTGCTCTAGTAGCGCCAAGTCAGCATAGATATGCACCTGCTGACCTAAACTTGCCAGCACCACACTACTAGTAATAGCTTCGATATCGTGACCGATAATAATACAGACTTTTGAGTTTTCAGTAGTAGTTACAGCGACAGACATCTTATTTCCTCTCTAAGGGACGTTTTTCAAAAGTTATCATATAACCGCAAGCTTTGATAAGTAAAAACTCATAAATCATAGTAACTAAGACAGCTGTCTAATATGTGCCAGCAACTGATTGGTCGAAGTATCGAATGGGCTATTATTATCTTGCTGTAAAGACTGATAAACCGACTCTGCCATCTGCTTACCCATCTCAACACCCCATTGATCAAACGGGTTAATATCCCAAATACTAGCCATTACATAGACTTTATGCTCATACAGTGCAACCAAAGCGCCTAAACTGTGCGGGGTTAGCTCATCTATCAATAGCGTAGTCGATGGCTGATTACCTCGATAATGCTTATATTTATCCGCATCACAACTGGCTGCGATATTAGCAACAGCATCATTACCAAAGGCTAACACTCGACTTTGTGCCAAACAATTCGCTAGTGACAACTCATGCTGATGTTGCAAAGAGGCATTCTGAGCATCGTCATTATAGTGACGCACGCAGGCGATAAAATCGCAAGAGACATGCTGCGTTCCTTGGTGTAGCAACTGATAAAAAGCATGCTGAGCATTAGAGCCAATCTCGCCCCATAGAATAGGGCAAGTATCGTAATCAACCTGCTCGCCACTATGAGTCACAGATTTGCCGTTACTTTCCATCTCAAGCTGGGTCAGGTAGCTAGGCAAATAGCTCAAGCGCCCATCATACGGCAGTACAGTATGGGCATGAATATGTAGAAAAGTACTGTTCCAAACAGCAAGTAAGCCTAATAATACTGGTAGATTACCCTTAAAATCGGCTGTCGCAAAGTGCATATCCATACTGTGCGCACCCGCAAGCAGCTCGCGAAACTGGCTCATACCAATACGAATAGCAATCGCCAAGCCAATCGCTGACCATAAAGAAAATCGACCGCCAACCCAATCCCATAGCTGCAACTGATGCTCAGGATGAATACCCCATGCACTCATTTTGACGCTATTGGCAGATATACCAATAAAATGCCGACGCAGAACGCTCTCTTGCGTACCTGCACGCAAGAGAGCGGTTACCAATAACCATGACAATGCCGTCTTCGCATTGGACAAGGTATCAACCGTACCAAAGGATTTAGAAGATATAATAAATAGGGTAGTCTCGGCATTTAGACGCTTAAGCAAATTATCGAGCTGGCTACCATCCATATTAGAGACAAAGTGCACGACAATCTCGGTGTCTGCCCATTCATCAAGCGCAGTCGCCGCCATCAAAGGCCCTAAATCAGAGCCACCAACGCCAATATTGATCACATCAGTAATCGCTTTACCAGAAAATCCACGCCAATTGCCACTGCGAATACGCTGCGATAACCGTTCAACTTGCGCTAAGCTATTGTGCACATCAGCGGTCACATTCTGACTACCTACTTGCAGCTTCGCACCCTCTGGCAGTCGTAATGCGGTATGAAGAGCGGCCCGCTCCTCACTAGTATTAATCGTCATCCCTTGCATCAAGTCTGTAATACGTTTGCCTAGATCACTGCTATTCGCTAAGTCTAATAAGTTGGTAATCACCTTATCATCGATACATTGTTTACTATAGTCCATATATAGCGCACCCGTTTGCGCGCTATAACGCTGAGTGCGACTTTCATCCTGACTAAACAATGCAGCAATAGACCATTCTTGCTTTGCCAGCTGCTGTAATTGAGTCCATTGCATGGAGCTACGGGCATTTTTATACAATGGCATAGACATAGGTTTGTTCATCAGTTATTTATCACCGTCTAATTGACGCTCAGCAAAGTAAATAAAAGCTTGCATATAAGAGCGCATATCACCTGCGTCATAACTACACCCAAGCATAGTAGTAACCTCAACGCCTTGTTGACTAATCAGCGCGTCTATAGCATCTGTCAGTTGAATCTCGCCACCGACAGAGGCTGTCGTATCGGCTAAATAATCAAATATCTGATTGCTAAATGCGTAACGGCCGACCACGGCTAGGCGCGAAGGCGCTTCTGCTAAGCTTGGCTTTTCTACAAAGCCCGCTACTTTAAAACTAACATTAGTATCTATGCTATTTTCAAAGCTGACATTCTCATCAAGCTTAGCAATACCGTATTTAGAGACATCCTCATCAGCGACTTTTTCGACTAATATTTGTGAGTGTCCCCTTTTAGCAAACTCAGCCAACATAAAAGCCAAATTGTCATTCTTTAGATCAGTCGTAAAAGGATCAAGTACTACATCAGGTAGTAACACCGCAAAGTCATGTTGCCCAATGATGGGTCGCGCTGCTAATACGGCATGACCTAAACCTAGCGCTTTGCCTTGCCGTATCGTAGATATTGTCACATCCTCTGGCAGCCAATTTAAACTATCTGCAAGCGCGTCCTTGCCCTTAACACGCAACTGATTATCCAGCTCAGCATTGATATCAAAGTAATTTTCAATAGCACTTTTTTGTGCATGGCCTACTAGCACAATATGTTTGATACCTGCTGCAATAGCTTCTTCAACCACATAATGAATAGCAGGACGATTACCTAATGGTAGTAGCTCTTTTGGCACAGCTTTAGATAAAGGCAACATGCGCGTACCAAAACCTGCAACGGGAATGACGGCGTGAGTAATTTTTTTCATAAGTAATAGGCTATATTAGAAGGTTGTTTTAATTAGAGTCTGATCGTTTTGTTAGTTTTTGCTGTAAATAATTTAGCGCAGCGCTATGATCGATTGCCAAACCAGTGAAATAAATATAGTCGCGGAAAGTTTTATCATAAGCGTACCACAATCATCGTTTAAAATACTTAATTTTCCAAGCTTACTGACTGCCACTTGCAAGAGATAATGCAATAAAAAATAAAAAAAAGACACCCCATTTTAGGGATGTCCTTGATTTTTCAACAGAGTTCTAGTGTTTAGCTAGATAAACCGAAGTCCATCTTACCAACCAGTAACTTCTTTTAGCTTATCACCAAGTTTAGACGGGTCACGCGTATAAGCGATACCAGCATCTTCAAAGGCTTTGAATTTCTCTTCAGCAGTACCCTGGCCACCAGAGATAATAGCGCCAGCATGACCCATACGCTTGCCTTCTGGAGCCGTAACACCAGCGATATAACCAACAACTGGCTTAGTGACATTGTCTTTGATATAAGCGGCCGCTTCTTCTTCAGCGGTACCACCAATCTCGCCGATCAAGATGATAGCTTCAGTTTGTGGATCTTCTTGGAACAGTTTTAATGCATCAATCTGGTTCATACCAGGAATAGGATCACCACCGATACCGATACACGTTGATTGACCAAATCCAAGCTTAGTCGTCTGGGCTACTGCTTCATAAGTCAAAGTACCAGAGCGTGAGATGATGCCCACTTTACCTGGCATGTGGATATGGCCTGGCATGATGCCGATTTTGCACTGACCTGGAGTGATAACGCCTGGGCAGTTAGGACCAACCATACGCACGCCGTCTGCTTCTTCGATGTAACGTTTTGCTTTTAGCATATCTAGAGTAGGCACGCCTTCAGTGATCACGATGATCAGCTTCACGCCAGCATCTACCGCTTCAACGATAGAATCTAGTACAAATGGTGCTGGTACATAGATAACAGAAGCATCAGCATGAGTCTCAGCCATAGCTTCTGCCATAGTGTTGAATACAGGCAGACCTAGGTGAGTTTGACCACCCTTACCTGGGGTCACGCCGCCTACCACTTTAGTACCGTATTCGATGGCTTGTTCAGAATGGAACGTGCCGTTTTTACCCGTAAAACCTTGTACCAATACTTTGGTATCTTTATCGATTAATACACTCATTATTTATTCCTTGTATTCGGTTGTCTTGTAATAGTGATCTTCAATATGATTGCTATCAAATTTTGGCAATCAATCCTAGCTATGAAACCACTATTACGCTTTGACTACTATGCTTTAGTACTTATTTCTAAACACTAATCATTAAAGACTTAAGCTTTAACAGCATCGACAATTTTTTGAGCCGCATCTGCTAACCCTTGAGCTGAAATCAATTTCAGACCAGATTCTTTTAGAATTTTCGCGCCAAGCTCAGCGTTGTTACCTTCTAAACGAACAACGACTGGTACTGTTACGTTAACTTCTTTGATAGCCGCGATGATAGCTTCTGCAATCATGTCACAACGTACGATACCACCGAAGATGTTGATCAACACACCCTCAACGCTGCTGTCTTCCAAAATGATCTTGAAAGCTTCAACAACGCGGTCTTTAGTTGCGCCGCCGCCAACGTCCAAGAAGTTAGCAGGCTTGCCGCCATACAATTTGATGATGTCCATCGTAGCCATTGCAAGACCAGCACCGTTGACCATACAGCCGATGTTACCTTCTAGGGCAACATAGTTTAAGTCAAACTCGGCCGCTTTTAGCTCACGCTCATTTTCTTGAGTTTTGTCTTGTAGCGCAGCGATTTTTGGTAAACGATATAAAGCGTTTGAGTCGATACCGATTTTGCCATCAACACAAACAATCTCGCCGTTTTCGCGGACGGCTAATGGGTTAACTTCCAATAAGGCAAAGTCGTTTTCAACAAAGGCTTTATAAGCACCAGTCATTATTTTTACAAACTGATTGATCTGTTTGCCTTCTAAACCTAACTGAAACGCCACATCACGCGCTTGATAAGGCATTAGGCCTACTAATGGATCAACACTCGTTTTAAAGATTTTTTCTGGGGTCTCATTTGCAACTTCTTCGATATCAACACCACCTTCGGTTGATGCCATGAAAGTTACACGACGAGTAGAACGATCTACTACAGCGCCAAGATATAGCTCAGTCTGTACGGGGTACATATCTTCTGCAACTAGTACAAAGTTAACTGGCTGACCATCAGCGTCAGTTTGGAAAGTCACTAAGTTAGTACCGATTAATTCATCAGTGACTTGCTTAGCTTCTTCACGAGTTTTAACGAGCTTTACGCCACCCGCTTTACCACGGCCACCAGCATGTACTTGCGCTTTGATAACCGCAATATCCGTCGGGGTTTTATCAAAAGCTGCAGCAGCTTCGTCGCCACTATAGGCAATAATGCCTTCTTGAATGGGCAAACCGTAGCTTTTTAATAGCTCTTTTGCTTGGTACTCATGTAAATTCATTGATTGTATCCTTTATTTTTTACAATTAATAAAAAGTGAAAGTGAGCGCGCGACAACGTTCGTCTGACGCACTGGCAATCACAGCGACAGTCTTTATCATAAAACTGCGCTATGATCAGCTAATAATGCGTTATTTATTTACGTTTTTTGCGCTGAATAGCGTGAATAGCGCGACCATCTGCAGATAAAGCAGCTTCATGGACGGCTTCTGAGATCGTTGGATGTGCAAACGTCATCAGTTGCAAGTCTTCGATACTAGAGACGAACTCCATCGCAATCATGCCTTGGTGAACAATATCACCAGCACCAGCAGAGATAGCATGCATACCTAGCAATCTATCTGTCTTGGCATCAGCAACGACTTTGATAGAGCCTTGTGCTTCACTTTGAGCCAATGCACGGCCGTTAGCGGCTAAATTAAATGAGCCTGTTTTGACTTCATAACCTGCTTCGGTCGCTTCTTGCTCAGTCAAACCAACCCATGCGATTTCTGGATGGGTATAGATAACATTAATAATAGTCTCATAGTTAACTTGAGCTTTTTCGCCATGGATGCGCTCAACTGCCATCATGCCCTCTTCCATAGCTTTATGCGCAAGCATAGGGCCACGGACTAAATCACCGATAGCGTACACGCCATCAAGATTAGTCTTACATTGATCATCAACGTCGATTAATCCACGTTCAGTCAACTGAATACCACTATTTTCACCCAATAGCTTTTCAGAATAAGCACGGCGACCCACACACACAATCAGCTTATCAAAGCTCTCATCTGATGCTTCGCCTTTATTTTCGCTAGTGACAACCACTTGATCATCTTTAATTTCAGCATTAGTTACTTTGGTATCGACACGGATATCAAGACCTTGCTTTTTCAGCATTTTTCCAGCTTCTTTTGAGATGTCTTTATCAGCAGCGGCTAAGAAGCTTGGAAGCGCTTCATATACAACTACTTCGCTACCTAGACGACGCCATACTGAACCAAGCTCAAGACCGATAACGCCTGCACCGATGACACCTAAACGCTTAGGAACTGAAGTAAAATCAAGCGCGCCCGTAGAATCGACGATGCGATCACCGTCAGTTTTGGCAACTGGGATATCAATAGGAACAGACCCTGCTGCAAGAATGACATTTTTAGCAGTAATA
Source organism: Psychrobacter sp. M13 (assembly GCF_030718935.1). Classification (NCBI taxonomy): domain Bacteria; kingdom Pseudomonadati; phylum Pseudomonadota; class Gammaproteobacteria; order Moraxellales; family Moraxellaceae; genus Psychrobacter; species Psychrobacter sp. M13. The sequence goes on along the minus strand of NZ_CP132194.1, from coordinate 156,059 downwards.
GTACTTTCTGCTTCGTCTGCAAGTGCTGTAAATTTAACAGTCTTGTCAGCGCCTTTGCCATCAACCAACGTGCCCCAGCCTTGTAGCCAGTCAACGCCATTGCCTTTTAGTAGTGCTGCAACGCCGCCTGTTAACTGCTTAACGATACCTTCTTTACGCTCAATCATTTTCTCAATGTCGATGGCAACATCGCCAGTACTAATGCCATGCTCATCGAGATCATGTTTAGTAGCTTCATAGCGGTGCGAGCTATCAAGTAGTGCTTTTGACGGGATACAACCGACGTTCAAGCAAGTACCACCAAGAGCAGGTTCACCTTTATAAACTCGTTTTTCGATACAAGCAACGCTCATACCTAGCTGCCCTGCACGGATAGCTGCTTCGTAACCACCAGGACCACCGCCAATAACGACTAGATCATAATTGTCTTTCATAATGGAATTCCATATTTTATGTATAGTTAAAAATTTGTGAATCATCTAAATTACAAATCAAAGCTTAATAGTAGTAATCAACGCGTAGTAATATTAATCAAAGCTTAATGACTCTATAACTAATAAGTCATGGCTATCACTAAAGCTGATTTTTCATATTGAATGATGCAGAATAACTAAGATGACAGATATATTGAATAGCTTAGAGTGAATAAGCGCTTAGATAATAACTAAAAAGCTTGTACTAGCAATTGCCAATACAAGCCCAAAAATTTAAAGATCTAAAAGTAGCATAGTTGGGTCTTCAACCAATTCTTTAATGGTTACTAAGAACTGTACCGCTTCTTTACCATCAATCATACGGTGATCATAAGACAATGCAAGATACATCATTGGCAAGATTTTAACTTCACCATTAACTGCCATTGGGCGATCGTTAATGGCATGCATACCTAAGATAGCCGTTTGTGGCGGGTTCAAGATAGGCGTTGACATGAGTGATCCGAATACGCCACCGTTAGAGATAGTGAATGTACCACCGATCATATCGTCTAGACCAAGTTTACCTTCTTGTGCTTTGCCACCGAACTCACGAATTTTGGCTTCAACATCAGCCATACTCATTTGATCGGTATCACGCAGTACTGGTACTACTAGACCACGATTAGAAGATACCGCAACACCGATGTCATAGTAACCATGATAAACGATGTCATCACCGTCCAATGAAGCATTAACCGCTGGGAAACGTTTCAACGCTTCAGTCGCCGCTTTTATGAATAACGACATAAAGCCTAAACGTGTGCCATGGCGTTTTTCGAACTGCTCTTTATATTTAGCACGCATATCCATCAACGGCTTCATATTGACTTCGTTAAACGTAGTTAGCATTGCAGTTTCTTGAGAAGCTGCTAATAAGCGATTGGCAACTGTCTTACGTAGACGCGTCATAGGTACGCGGCTCTCACTGCGCTCACCCGTTGACTCTGCAACAACCTTACCACTGTCAGTCTTGATACTACTATCAGCTTTTAGAGTTGGGCTTGCCATATCGCCTTTAGTGACTCGACCACCACGACCACTGCCCTCGACATCTTTAGGATCTACGCCTGACTCTTTTGCGGCTTTGCGTACTGCTGGGCTTTGATCTTTATGATCAGCTTCAGGAGCATTTGGACGACTTGGTGTATCGCCGTAACCCGTTTCTTTTTGTTGAACAGGGGCAGCAGGCTGATCTGGATCAACAGCATGAGCAGAGCCAGCTTCAGCGGTAGCACCCGCTTCAAACTCACCAATAAGCTCATCAGATAATACAATATCATCGACTTGCTTGACGATCTTAGTAACGACACCATTGTCAGGTGCAACGACTTCTAATACTACCTTATCAGTTTCGATTTCGGCTAGTAGGTCGTCACGGCTAACTTGCTGACCTTCAGTGACATGCCATTCAACGATTGTGCCATCGGCAACCGATTCTGGAAACACGGGGGCTTTAATCTCAGCCATCGATATACTCCTTAAATTTAAATATTGCTATAGGTTATAAAGTCTTGATAGGCAGTTGCACGGATAACTGATAGTAAGTAGTTAACTGCTGACTGTCATCGCCTGATACTGTTATTCTAAATACTGTTATTCTAAATACTGTTATTCTAAATACTGTTTTCAAATGCGACTTTTCTAAATACTGATATTCTAAGTGCAGATTTGTACTATCAAACGTTTGAGCGACAGTTATTAGCATTTAACATAAAACGCGAATAACTGTCATTCATAAAGTGAACTATTTAGCCAATTGATCTACTTCAATACCAAGACCACCTGCGATTAACGCTTGCTGCTGCTGCACATGTAGCTTCGCTGAACCTGTTGCAGGAGCTGCACTAGCAGGACGTGCTACTGGCTCAATCAACTTAGCCTTAGTTGGATGTGGCACAACAATACGGAACATATCTGGAGCTAGGTAGTACCAAGCGCCTTGGTTTAATGGCTCTTCTTGTGTCCAAACAATCTCTTTAAGATTGCTATACTTTTCGATCTCATCAACCAAACGCGCTTCTGGTAATGGATACAATTGTTCAATACGCACGATAGCCACATGATCTAGACCCAAAGCACGGCGCTGCTCAAGTAGGTCATAATAGACCTTACCGCCACATAATACTAAACGTGTGACTTTGCTAGCATCTTGCTTATCAATCTCTGGCAAGACAGTCTCAAACTTACCATTGGCTAATTCATTTAGCTCTGAGGTGGCAAGCTTATGACGTAACAAGCTCTTAGGCGACATAACAATCAGAGGCTTACGGATCGGGCGCACCCCTTGGCGACGTAGCGCATGAAATATTTGCGCAGGCGTCGTTGGGGTAATCACTTGCATATTATCTTCAGCACATAGCTGTAAGAAGCGCTCAAGACGTGCTGAAGAATGCTCAGGGCCTTGACCTTCAAAGCCGTGTGGCAATAACATAGTCAAGCCGCAAACGCGCTGCCATTTGGTCTCACCACTAGCGATAAACTGATCGATAACGACTTGCGCGCCATTAACAAAATCACCAAACTGCGCTTCCCAAATAACCACTGCATTAGGAACTGTAGTGGCATACCCATACTCAAAAGCAAGTACCGCCTCTTCTGATAATAGAGAGTTATAAGTAGCGAAACGAGCTTGAGTATCACTGACATGAGCCAATGGCACATACATGCTGCCATCATTGATATTGTATAGCTCGCTATGACGATGTGAGAAAGTACCACGACCGACATCTTCGCCAGTAATACGCACCATAATATCATCGTTGTCGACTAAAGAGGCATAAGCTAAAGTTTCAGCAGCACCCCAGTTCAATGGCTCTTCACCAGTTTGCATTGCTAAGCGCTGTTCAACAACTTTACCTACTTGACGCTGTAACTTATAGCCTTCAGGCATTTCAGCCATTTTGCGACCATAAGATTTTAATTTTTCGATATCGACGCTTGTATCCCAATCATCTTGTAATTCATGACCTAGATAAGGTTTCCAATCGACAAACAGCTCTTCACTTGGCTCAAACACTAATGAATTAACGACGTATTCACCACGATCCAATGACTCACGATACTCATCTTCGTATTCAACTGCTTCAGCTTCACTAATAACGCCTGCCTCGACTAGCTTTTGCACATATATTGTACGAGTAGTGTCTAACTTTTTTATCACTGCATACATAAGTGGCTGAGTCGCTGATGGCTCATCAGCTTCGTTATGACCGTTACGACGATAGCAGAACAAGTCGAGAATAATATCTTTACCGAACTCATGACGATAATCTAATGCCAACTGCGCAGCAAATACCACTGATTCTGGATCATCGCCATTAACATGTAAAATAGGTGCATGCACCATTTTTGCAACATCAGTACAATACTCTGTTGAGCGCGCGTCTTCTTGACGGCTGGTTGTGAAGCCAACTTGGTTGTTGATCACAATATGTACCGTGCCACCTGTAGTATAGGCACGGGTTTGTGACATCTGGAAGGTCTCTTGTACCACACCTTGACCAGCAAAAGCAGCATCACCATGGACGACAATAGGTAATACTAGATTGCCATCGGTATCGTTACGGCGAACTTGACGCGCACGTACTGAACCTTCTAATACTGGCGATACAATCTCAAGATGCGAGGGATTAAAGGCCAAGGCTAAATGTGCCTCGCCACCCGGCGTCATCACATTTGATGAGTAACCATTATGGTATTTGACGTCGCCTGAGCCTTTTTCTGGTTGTACTTTACCATCGAATTCATCAAATAAATCAGCTGGATTTTTACCTAAAACGTTTATCAATAAATTAAGACGACCGCGATGCGCCATACCGATAACCATCTCTTTAGTACCGTAGCTGCCAGCACGTTGGATGATCTCATTAACGGCAGGTATAAAGCTCTCACCACCTTCTAGACCAAAACGTTTTACGCCCGTATATTTACGAGCCAAATACTTCTCTAAACCCTCAGCAGCTGTCAAGCTCTCAAGAATAGCTAAGCGCTTTTCTTTATCAAAATCAATATGACCTAAATTGCTCTCTAAGTACTTTTCCATCCAGCGCTTTTCGGTACTGCTAGTGACATGCATATACTCAGTGCCAATGTAACGGCAATAAACACGCTCCATGACCTCAATGATCTCACGTAATGGCGCTTCAGACTTACCGATATTTAAGTCACTGGTAGGATAAATAGTATCTAAATCTGATTCTGCTAGACCATGATAAGCCAAGCTTAAATCTTCAACCTCAGGGCGAGGATGCAAACCTAAAGGATCAAGCTGAGCGCGGCGATGACCACGGCGACGATAAGCAGAAATGAGTTGTTGTACACCCATCTGTTTAGGGTCAGCACAGTTTGCCGAATCAACGTTACTATTGGTGTTAGAGGCAGCAGATCTCTTATTCGCCGTTTGGTTACGTGCTAATAAAAGATACTGATCTTGAATGGCATTATGATGAGCGTCATTTGGCGATTGATACTGTTTAAAGTAGTTTTGCCATTCTGTATCGACACTAGTAGGGTCGGTTAAGAACTGCTCATAAAGGGCTTCAATATAATGGGCGTTATCAGCGGCGAGTTCAGTGTGTCCTGAATCATTTGCTTGTTTGGTTATACTATTCATAATAATCGTCTATTTGATAGATAAATGAATGAAATTGTGCTTATTGTTGTGTGATCCGTCATATGCTAGGCACTTTGACAGGTGGCGTAGCCATTAGAAAAAATTAGTAGGAATGTAATTGTTTATCAGCGCTATGCTATCAATTACCTGAATAGCTATCACGGATGATAGACACATAAGGCCTGCTATTAAATGCTAGTAATCATCAATTATGAACGTACAGTCTTATCTTCAACCTCGTCACACAAAACTGATTGCTATATACTAAAAATAGCCAATAGATATAATATATTTGATCATTATAAACGTAGAGCATTAAAACGTAAATGCCCTAGTATCATGACTTCAATACTTAGTCACTTGCAATCGATAGTTAGGATATTCAGCTAGCCGACAGAACAGCTATTTTCTGCTGTAAGATTCTTCCTTGACTAATATACGCTATCTGTATGCTAAACATATACTGCTGCACAGAATAACATGCAAAAATTGCCTGACATAGTTTGTTTGTTCAATACTAGATATTTAAGTAATAAATATCTAGTATTTTCCGTATTTAACGAACTGACACTATGATAGCATTTTTATTTGACTATTTTTATAGCTATTCGATAAATACTAATTTTATTTATTGAAACTAGTCATGCGTTTAGCCAATTGTTATCAGGTAAGATAGATAGTAAAGGGTATTACGTATAAGAAGTCTGTTTTTTACAGCCTTCTCACACAGTTTGATTATAAAATTACAATCTGATAGATAACAATCATATTTAGCTGTCTATTTTAATGCTGTTAACTAAGATAAGTAGCTCAATATTAAAAACAAAATATTGGCGTAAAAAAACACCGTCAATATTTTTGACGGTGCCCTTTATATCGCTATTAACAAAAAATTAACCAGCTTGATCAATCAACATCACACGTAAATGACCAATCGCTTTGGTTGGATTTAGACCTTTGGGACAGACTGATACACAGTTCATAATACCGCGGCAGCGAAACAAGCTAAATGGATCGTCTAAACGAGCCAAGCGTGCTTGAGTATCACCATCACGGCTATCAGCGACAAAGCGATAAGCATGCAGCAATGCTGATGGACCTAGGAACTTATCAGGGTTCCACCAGAATGATGGGCAGCTGGTTGAACAGCAAGCACATAGGATGCATTCATACAAACCATTAAGTTTTTCACGCTGTTCAGGCGACTGTAAGCGCTCTGTTGGCGGTGCTGGTTGGTCATTAATTAAATACGGATGTACTTTTTCATATTGCTCGTAAAATTGGTTCATATCAACGACCAAATCACGAACGACTGGAAGGCCAGGCAACGGACGAACCGTTACTTTTTCTGGCAAAGTATTCATGTTAACTAAACATGCTAAACCATTTTTGCCATTGATGTTTACGCCATCAGAGCCACAGATGCCTTCACGACAAGAGCGACGGAAGGTCAGTGTTTCATCTTCCTTTTTTAGGCGTAATAACACGTCAAGCAACATACGATCTGAGTCTAACAACTCAATTGTATAAGTTTGCATGCGTGGCGCTGCGTCCAGATCAGGATCGTAGCGATAGACTTCGATGGTGCGAGTACCTCGGCTCATAATGCTAAACTCCACACGTAGGTGATGGCGGGCATACAAAGATTGCAACAGGATTACGCTAACTATTAATCCGTACTGATAAACGATATCAAATATCGATTAATAGTATGTTAGCGTTGGCAAGTGCATGTAGCTGGCGGTCACCTTCTTAATAAATTAATAAAGGATAAAACATTAACGCTGCTGCTGTATATCAGGCACAACATCTAAGATTAATAGACGCGAACTTTTGGCTCGATATAATCGACCGTCAATGGAACTTTGCGAACTGGCTTATAAATGATTTTATTACCTTCAGAATACCATAAGGTATGCTTCATCCAGTCATGGTCGTTACGGCCGTTTGGCGCATAATCGTCATCTTCAGGACGATCATAATCAGCAACACTATGAGCGCCGCGACTTTCATGGCGCATCGCTGCTGATATCATCGTCGCTTTGGCCACTTCATACAAGTTGGCAACTTCGAAAGCTTCAATACGCGCAGTGTTAAAGACTTGTGACTTATCAGCCAAATGAATTTGGTCGATTTTGTCGCCTAGCGCTAGAATTTTCTCAACGCCTTCGTCCATCATTGCTTGAGTACGGAATACGCTGGCATGCAGTTGCATGGTGCTGCGAATCTCGTCAGCCACTTCTTGAGCATTGTACCCTTCAGTAGACTGTTGCAACTTGTCTAAACGGCGCACAGTATAATCAAGGACACGAGGATCAAGCGGCTTGTAGTTATGGTCAGCGTGATGGAATTCATCAACGATATGCTTACCAGCAGCACGGCCAAATACCAATAAATCAAGTAGTGAGTTCGTGCCTAGACGGTTGGCACCATGGACACTGACACAAGCGCATTCGCCAATGGCATAAAGACCTTTAACAATAGTACCTTTCGTGTATAGACCTTCTTCATCCGTACCCGCTTCTAGATCAGGCGTGATTACTTGACCATGAATCGTTGTCGGAATACCACCCATCATATAGTGAATGGTTGGGATAACTGGAATAGGCTCTTTAGTGATATCTACGTTGGCAAAGTTTTTACCAATCTCGAATACTGATGGTAGGCGCTTCATGATGGTTTCAACACCCAAATGCGTCATATCCATAACGATATGGTCAGCATTAGGACCACAACCACGGCCTTCTTTGATCTCTTGATCCATAGAGCGTGATACGAGATCACGTGGTGCCAAGTCTTTTACAGTTGGCGCGTAACGCTCCATGAATGCTTCGCCATCTTTATTACGTAAGATAGCGCCCTCTCCACGGCAACCTTCGGTCAACAGTACGCCTGCACCATGAACGCCCGTTGGGTGGAACTGCCAGAATTCCATATCTTGTAATGGAATACCTGCACGTACCGCCATGCCAATACCGTCACCAGTATTGATATAAGCATTGGTGGAAGCCGCAAAGATACGGCCTGCACCACCTGTCGCTAGGACAGTAATCGGTGATTGGAATACAGCAATAGTACCGGTTTCTTGCTCAAGTGCGATGACGCCGTTAATGTTACCCGCTTCATCTTTGATCAAATCAAGCGCAATCCACTCGATGAAAAACTCAGTACCTTGCTCTAGGTTTTTTTGATATAGCGTATGTAGTAGTGCGTGACCTGTACGGTCAGCAGCAGCACAAGCACGTTGCACGGCTTTTTCGCCATAGTTAGACGTATGACCACCAAACGGACGCTGATAAATCGTGCCATCTTCGTTACGGTCAAATGGCATGCCCATGTGTTCAAGCTCATAGACGACTTTTGGCGCTTCACGGCACATATATTCGATAGCGTCTTGATCGCCTAACCAATCTGATCCTTTGACAGTGTCATAAAAGTGAAAGTGCCAGTTATCATTGCTCATGTTGCCCAAGCTTGCACCGATACCACCCTGAGCCGCAACTGTGTGCGAACGCGTCGGGAATACTTTGGTAAGGACTGCAACCTTCATACCTGCTTGAGCCAAATGTAGTGAAGCACGCATACCTGAGCCGCCACCACCAACGATGACCGCATCGTAGTTTAGAGTCTTAATATTACTAATGGTATTATCTTGTCTAGTTGCCATTACAGTGTTCCTAATGCTTATTAATACTCACAGATTAAATACAAGGATAATTTATCAAATGGTTATTTGGTATTTACTATATCAATAGCGCTGATTATTTCATAGACATCATAACCATAAGTATTGCAAATCAATAGACTCTATACCCTAAGGTTTAAATAATCTATTTTACAATTCAATAGATAATAATAAAGTTATCTACTCTATATGGTTACGCATGACCCTTATTTAAACAGCAATAACGCCAAAACCTGTACCCCAAAAAATCATAATACCCCAAAACACATAAACTAAAATAGCAGCGACCATCAAAGCTTGGAGTATTAAACGCATACTGCCTGACTTAACATAATCAGTAAGGACAGTCCACAAACCAACCCAAGCATGACCTGCCAGTGCGACAATAGCGACTAAACTAAACAGGCGCATTGGTAAACTGGTCATAAATGCTGACCACTCCACAAAGGTCACGTTACCATGGGTCAAAAAGAAGACTAGCAAAGTGATACTATACAAAGCCAGTACCATAGCGCCAAAGCGTTGCACGATCCAATCACGTGTTCCTGAGCCTGTTAAACCCGTGGCACTTTTAACTCCTGAATCATTTTTAATCATTAGAACATCACCCATACAAATGACGCGGCAATCAAGATCGCAGCGATAACAAAGCTGACAACAGCAGCGGTGCGGCCAGATTTTAGTTCTTCATTCATACCCATATCCGCAAATAAATGCTTCATACCCATCACAAAATGATAAGCAATGGCAGCTACAAAGACCCAAGCTACAAAACGCACAAGAATATTGTCAAATACCGTCTCAAAACTCACAGGCGATGCCAGTGAAGTTTGCAGAAGCCAAAGCATGACAGGAATGAGTAAAAATAGAATAATGCCAGAAACGCGATGCAGAATTGATGCAATCGCAATGGGTGATTTTGCATTAACGCTAATCACTTGGCTCAAAGGAAGATCTATAGGTCGGTTGCTTTTCAAAGCGGGCATCCTTTTGCAGTTATATCCAGTAGTTGCTTATGGTTTGCTAATCGTCAAGCAAACACACTTAACACCACATAGAACGAATAAATAAGGAAGAGCTAGCTGACTTTACTAATTTTATGTAAACGAACACTATCATTAATCTATAATAACTCTCTAATTTTTATTTAACTAATTCTTAGCCAAATACTATATTCATAAGAACAATGTTTATCAAAAAATTCTAAAGCCAACGATTTGACAATTACCCACCAAACTAAAAACGTTTGTCAAAATATCTCATTAGCTTTAATCATGGCTTGATATAATGGCATGCTTCAACGCAAAAAAGATAACTTTTTGGTCATCTTTATTAAGTATCGCTAAAAGCTCATCACTGTAATACCATATGAATACAGCTAACATACAACAAGTAAATCGTTGCGAAAACAGTAGACTAACCTATCAATAGTAACAAAATATAGACTAATCTACCTAATTATCAATTAGCTAAAATAAACGATGTGGTTAAAATAGATAAAGTTAATTTGCATAAAATTAACAGCAGCCAAATTATGTCAATTATAAAATGCTTAGCTTTTAAATACAAATTTATCGCGTGAATAGCGGTTATAGCTTCTATAACCATCAATAGTCAAAATTTTGCGATATTTCAGCTTGCCCTTGTCTATACGTTTGCTATAGATTGTTACTCAAAAGATACGCTATATTTTACTGTTACCTAGATACCGTCTATGTTGACTACACTAATAGTTAAATGAGCTGCAAAGTTTCTACTGAAAATCATGCTATTTTATTAAGGTAATGATAACTATTCAGCAAATAGCCAGCAATACAAAACCGTTAAATTTACTTATTAGACATATTTTGATACAAAAATTAGTCGTTATAAAGCCCATTGAACCCCGTGAATGGGACGGTTTACTAAGAAAACTCTTTTCAAATTGCCTCTCTTTACTGCTAATATAGCCTGATTAGCTAAATTTATTTGTTTAATGAGCAATGATGTGAAGTAATGTGATAAATAAACGTTGATAGTCTTTAACTTTAACAATTTAAAACCAATGGAGAGAACTATGGCTGATAATAAAGCTAATAACAGTGCCACACTGAGTGTAGACGGTAAGGAATACCAGCTCCCTATTATAAGAGGGACTTTAGGGCGTCCAGTTTTGAGCATTTCTGCTTTGCAAGAGGCAAACTTTTGGTCTTATGACCCAGGCTTTATGTTCACAGCTCCTGTCGAATCAAAAATTACTTTTATCGACGGCGGTAAAGGTGAGCTACTACATCGCGGCTACCCTATCGATCAATTGGCAAACAATGCTGAATATTTAGAAGTGGCTTATGCATTGATTCATGGCGATTTACCGAACGCTGAGCAAAAAGCAGACTTCTTTGAAAAAATCCGTAAGCATACAGGTGTTCATGATCAGCTGCGTAAATTCTTTGAAGGCTTCCGCCGTGACGCCCATCCAATGGCTATTATGGTTGGTGTGGTTGGTGCTTTATCCGCGTTCTATCATGAAGATCTAGACATCAGCAATGAAGATCATCGTGAAATCACTGCTATTCGTTTGATTGCCAAAATGCCAACGCTTGCTGCGATGAGTTATAAATACTCGCAAGGCGAACCGTTCATGTATCCACGTAATGACTTTAGCTATGCTGAAAACTTCTTGTACATGATGTTTGCTACTCCTGCCGATGTAGACTATAAAACAAACGATGTCATCACTCGCGCAATGGACAAAATCTTTACATTGCACGCTGATCATGAGCAAAATGCCTCAACCTCTACCGTACGTTTAGCTGGCTCTACTGGTGCAAACCCGTATGCTTGTATCGCAGCTGGTATTGCGGCACTTTGGGGTCCATCACATGGCGGCGCTAATGAAGCGGTGCTTGACATGTTAGATGAGATCGGCACCGTTGAGAACGTTCCTGCATTTATGGAAAAAGTGAAGAGCCGTGAAGTGAAGCTGATGGGCTTTGGCCACCGTGTTTACAAAAACTTTGATCCACGTGCGCAAGTGCTAAAAGAAGCTTCTGACGAAGTGTTAGAAGCTTTAGGTATCAATGATCCTAAACTTGAACTGGCCATGGAGCTTGAGCGTATCGCGCTTGAAGATCCGTTCTTCATTGAACGCAATCTATATCCAAACGTTGATTTCTACTCTGGCATTATTCTAAAAGCCATCGGTATTCCAACGTCAATGTTTACGGTTATCTTCTCGCTAGCGCGTACTTCTGGCTGGATCAGTCATTGGCTTGAGATGCACAGTGCACCGTTTAAGATCGGTCGTCCGCGTCAGTTATATACAGGTGAGACGAAGCGCGATTTTGTAAAAGTCGAAGATCGCAAGTAATAACCTTTTAAATGACCTTAATTGAAGACAATGAAAATCCCGCCATGTGCGGGATTTTTATTGTCTTATGAATAGCAATTATTAACTTTAGGTTAGGTAAATTATTGCATATCGCTAGCGCGGGTTGGATTTTATTACTGAAACTCTTTTAGCGTTTGCTCATATTTAGCAATTTGCTCGTCATAGCCTGCAATCGTTTCATTAAACTTTGTCATTAGACCTTCGAACTCTTGCTGCTGAGTCTCCCTCATTTGCTGCATATCTAATAGCTGCTGCGCTTCTATCTGTTGTGCGACTTGATAGCGCACTATTAGTCGCGCTAGTGCTGGGCTCTTTATATTCACACGCTTAGCAATCTCTTCGTGCTCAAATAACTCTGGTATCAAAGTGCTGATATTGATCAAAGTATCTATATTCTCCGCGCTTAGCTCTGAGCTGACTGGCTGATACAACGCCTTCATTGCTTGCTGATAGCGCTTAATTGTCTGCTGCTGAGTTAATACCTTAGGCTTTTGCGGCTCTATACTCATACGCTTGAGCACTTCTACATCGCGCTCGCCCACCTCCGTACTTGTATTGATAGCTGTGTCGGCTTCTATATCGTCTTCTGTAATATCAGCATCCGGTGCTAATGGTATCGCAGGCTCATCGATAGCAGACTGGCTATTAGGAAGCGTGGTGGCAAGGGCACTGTCCAAAGTCGTTGGTGTGGTCAATAGACTGTCCTCACTATCTGCGACATCAGCCGATTCAAAAGCTTCATATTCTGTCTGCAGACGCTGCTGAAGCCGCTGCATCTCAACAACATACAAAGGCTCAAACTGCTCAATACGAGCCTTAGCAGAATCACTTTGCACCGCCTTTTTGGTTTCTTCGATATCTAGCGGTTCACTGACTTGACTGTCCTGATCTACTTCTGGGGCAGATTGCTGCTGACAAGCTGACAATAATAACGCTCCTGTTAATAACGCTGCTTTCAATAAAGTACTAGTCAGCATGGCTATTGGTAATCTTGTCGCTTTAACTATCACAGAGTCACTCCTACTCTAATGCTTAAGTTAGCAAAACACCTAAGTTAGCAAAAACTTAGGGTAACTAATGGCGTGTGCCTACATCTTGTCGCAAACAGCCATTCATGATAAGTAATCATATCAAACACAAATTTAAACGCACACAGAATTTAAAGTTTTTGAAATAAAAGTTAGTATAGCTTTTTTTTATTGTTTTGTTTGAACTTATAAGTTTGTTTAAAATGATAAATACGCTTCTTCGAGATAATTAGACCAATTTTCAAATAGGCAGTTTTATTATTAAACTAAGTCAACGGGTTTGGTTTGTAAAAAAGGTATACAGGCCTCAAAAGCTTGGCAATCTTGACCTAAATGACGGTGTATAAAATAGTCTTGTACCATCCGCGCCTGCTGCTCAATACCATAATTAAAAAACGGCTTGCCAGCTTGCAGCACATAGCTATAGCGACGGCTAATCAATGCGCCGCGCACGACTTTAAGGCCGCGTTGTAATTGCCAAACATGGGTCAACTCATGAATCAGCCAGCTTTGCTTACCAATGCCAGTATCCATAAAGTCATTAATCCAGTCTGCTGGATGAAAATAAATGTGACCATTGGGGCTAACGGCATAATTTTTGAGCACCCACCACGCTGTTTTAAGCTGTATCTCACTAGTATCTAAGCTATCACCAAATACTGAGTACGCCAAATCGATTTCACCAATGGTTAAGGGGCGAGAGTGCGGTTTTGCAACAAGCGCCTGCCATTGCTGCTTAAATACTGAGGTAAGAGAAAAACGTGGCATCATGATGATCCTCCTTTTGTTAAATCAGCTAGAGTGAAATCAGATAAAGCTCTGCAAATTGAGCCTAGAGCCTTGCGACTTGTGAATATTCAATGTGCCCTAATATCTATTAAATACTAAATGTACCATACCCAATTAATCATACTGAACTAATTAAGTATTGAGAGTTTTATGTCTGCATCTTTTCATGCTGATACGCCACTGGCTCAGCGTATGCGACCGATGACGCTACAAGCCATTATCGGGCAGGAGCATCTCCTATCGACAGGTGCTCCCCTGCAACGCTTAGTTGAGCGCCATCATTTGCCATCGATTATTTTGCATGGTGAAGCAGGTATTGGCAAGACGACGATAGCTATGCTCTTAGCAGAGGCTGTCGGTCGGCCCTTTCATGCTTTGTCAGCATTAAATACTGGCGTCAAACAATTACGCGAAGTATTGGATACTAAAGATTCACTGAGCTTTGAGTCGCCCGTTGTCTTTATTGATGAAATTCACAGGTTCAATAAGGCGCAGCAAGATGCTTTGCTCGGCGCGGTTGAGGCAGGTGATATTACGCTAATCGGTGCCACTACTGAAAACCCCTCATTTAGCGTCAATAATGCTTTGTTATCCCGCTGCCAAGTGTATCGATTAGAGCCGTTAAATGCTGGGCAAATTGCGTTGGTTTTAGAGCGTGCTATTGCGACGGATAAGATATTAAAGACGCTTAAAATAGACTTGCAGGCGACAGAGTTTATCACCCAACTGGCACATGGCGATGCGAGAAAGGCGCTGAACTTATTAGAGCTAGCGGTTCAGACGGCTGATGCTAAGCAGTCTCCGATCATTATTGATGATGCACTGGTCGGTCGGGTAGCACAGACAGCCCTGGTACGTTACGACAAAGATGGTGAGCAGCATTACGACATCATCTCAGCCATGATTAAATCTGTCCGTGGCTCAGACCCCGATGCGGCCTTATACTGGATGGCTCGGATGCTAGTGGGTGGTGAGCCTGCTGACTTTATTGCGCGGCGCTTGGTCATCCTAGCCAGTGAAGATATCGGTAATGCCAACCCCAACGCCCTACTCCTTGCGGATGCAGCACTACGTAGTGTGCAATCCATTGGTATGCCTGAGGCACGTCTAATTTTAGGGCAAGTGGTGGTTTATCTGGCGACCAGTGCCAAAAGCAATAGCACGTATAAAGCGATTAATGCGGCGATGGCGTTGGCAGAAAAAGATGCCTCGCCAGTACCGCTACACCTGCGTAATGGCGTGACCAAACTGATGCGTAGTCAAGGCTATGGTCAGGATTATGTCTATCCTCACGATTATCCCAACCATTATTATCCGCAGTCTTATTTACCAGACAACTTAATCGGCACACGCTTTTATGAGTTTGCAGACAATCAGCGCGAACAACACAGCAAGCAGTTTATGGATTGGCTGAAAAACCAAGCAGCAAGTAACGACTAATCACGCATAACAGGGTTCAGCTCATTATGTGACATGCGCTTTACTGCATAAATAATAGCAGTCATTGATAATACTGATGACTATCTTTGACATACTGAACGATATAGTGGGAAGATGACGCAGCACGTTGCGATGAAAAGCGTTAAAATGCCCTCATAATGATATATAAGCCATTGAGTGAGTCATTTTTTATTGAATGACATTACTAATGGCTCGCTTTGCTTGACCGTAACAGCGCTTTGTATTATCTGCTGCTACAATAGTGAGTAATACTTTATATTCCAAATCACACCTATCTACAAATAATAAAATATTGAGATTTACTATGAGTTTAAATACGATTCCTGAGATTATCGAAGACATTCGTGCTGGAAAGATGGTCGTCTTGATGGATGATGAAGACCGTGAAAACGAAGGTGATATCATCATGGCAGCGACCCATGTGCGCCCTGAAGATATTAACTTCATGATCACCCACGCACGTGGCTTAGTCTGTCTAACCATCTCGCAAGCTCGTGCGCATCAGCTGTCTTTGCCACTAATGTCTGAACGTAACGAAGCGAAATTCAGCACCAACTTTACCGTATCCATTGAAGCAGCTGAAGGTGTCACGACTGGTATTTCTGCTGCCGATCGCGCTCGTACGATTCAAGCAGCGGTTTCTGCTACTGCTAAAGCTGAAGATATTGTACAGCCTGGGCATATTTTCCCTATCATCGCACAAGATGGTGGCGTATTGCATCGTGCGGGTCATACAGAAGCCGGTTGTGACTTGTCACGCTTAGCAGGTCTTGAGCCAGCATCTGTGCTAGTCGAAATCATCAACGCTGATGGTACGATGGCACGCCGCGATGATCTAGAAATATTTGCCAAAGAGCATGATCTAAAAATAGGTACGATTGCTGATCTTATCAACTATCGTATTGCCAATGAGCAAACCGTAGAAGAAGTAGAATCGCATCCTTTTGAAACTGAACATGGTACGTTCACCCTGCATCGCTTCCGCGAGTTTGGTGCTGATGAGACTCATTTAGCGTTAGTCAAAGGCGATGTCAGCGAAGGCGTCAGTACGGTACGTGTTCATGGCTTCCATCCATTACGTGATTTGTTTGCGGCCAAAAATGACATGACTGGCCGTAGTGGCTGGAGCGTACAAGCGGCATTAAAAGAAATTAGCGCCTCAGATCGTGGTGTATTGGTTTGGATTGGTAGTAACCAACCGGTTGATTTAGGAGATGCGCTAAATAAAGCCGCAGATAATGAATCACAATCAACACTCACTCAACAGCCGTATCGTAGCGTCGGTGTGGGTGCGCAGATTTTGCGTCATTTAGGAGTACGTGATATGCGTTTGCTCTCTTCACCTATGAAATTCTATGCGTTATCAGGGTTTGATCTCAATGTAGTCGACTTTGTGAATGCGCCTAAGTAGGACTAGCTATTCAACTTTAGATTGAGACAAAACTAAAAAACACGCTAATAAAAGTTAGCGTGTTTTTTTATAAATACTCATATGTGGATACTTATATTAGGTCTAAGGCTTATTTTATTGGCTCTACACTTCTGGTATATGCCCAAATTTTTGCTCTAATGTGAGTAGCCTCTCACGCTCTGCTTCTATCCAAGGAAGTTTTTTGGTTCCTGAGCTATCCATACGCACGATGACCGCTTCAGCATTAGCAACGATTGCTTGTTGCTCACCGCTATAGTAGGTATATTCTATGACAATGCTAGTGTTGCCTAAGCGCTGACAGCGCACACCTATCAATAACGTATCGGGATAAGTAACAGGGCGCAAATACTGACAGTTTGAGTGCGCCAACATTGTCACCATACTGCCATCAAACATCCCTAATGCTTGCAAATAGGCGATACGCGCAGACTCTGCATAACGATAGTAGACTACGTTATTCAAATGATTAAATGCATCCATCTCTCCCCATTGTATAGACTGGCGATGGATTACAGCATAGCTTGCCAGCTCATCAGGTATCACTTGATCTTTATCAAAGGTATTGCTCATAAAATGCTCAGTTATAAGGTACTCAGTCATACATTACCTATATCACGGGTTAATTTGATTGTTAGGCTGTTCTAATACCTGAGCGGTCACTAAAGGTATAGGCGTCGGTGTATTAGCTAATAGCTGATCTAGCCACACTATAACCTCTGTAATATTGTTTGGCGCAGGCATATTTTCCAAGCGATTTGTAGCTAAACCATCTGTCTCTAAGCGATCCGCTTGGTTGGGTTTTTTGCTAGTATCTTTGGCTTTAGGCTTTATGGTAGTCAGCGTTTGTAGTTGAGTACGTGCCTGATTCAGATAGCTTATGAGCTGATCTTGCTCGCGCATATTGCTGGCTTGAATCGCTAAGTTCAGCGTCATAATGACTTCATGAATAGTCAACTGCTGCCGAGTCAACAAAGTATTTTGACTAAGTGTTTTATTGCTTTGAGCTTTATTATTGTCAGCTATAATTTTTGAACTTACACGCTCATGGCTATGCAAAAATTCCTGAATATCTTGAATAGCAAGATTTTGTAGCTGCCAAGGACTAGGCTGAGCACTTAGCGCTTGCAAGTGTTCGATATCTTCTTGCAGAGATTTTTGGATCACTACAGTCAACGCAGGCGCAATCTCATTACTATTTTGTGATAGCTGCCATTGTAACCCGCTTAACAATTTAACAGCGGCTTTGATGTTGTTATTAGCCAGTAAGCTATCTGTCGCTTGAACCTGAATACGCAGTAAATCGAGCTGATTTTGCGCTTGACTACCAACCGCTCTTTCAGATTTTGGTAGCACTGGTTGAGTATTCGCAAATAGGCGATCATCAATATCATTTAGGCGAGTCACTATCTGCTCATTACTTTGAAAGCGCTCATTCACTTGGTTCTGAAACCGTTGCTGACTGATGTACAACCACGCTAAAGCTATTATTAATATTAAAATAAGCAGCCACTGCAAACGCAATAATAACTGATTAGCCTGTTTACGTTGCTGTATAGCCGTTGGTGTTTTGGAAGGTTCAGGTTCGGTTGACATAGTAGACCTATTAATAATAAAGCTAAATCAGCTGAAATGATGGTAAAACCTATATTTACAGCATGTTGTCTTTAATGATGCTAGCAATAGTAATCGGTGATAGATCCTCTACCCGTAGATAATCAAGCTGTAGCTCAGCTAGCATATCCGCTAGGCGCACCCCTAATACCACATAACTATAATCTTTCAGTGAAGGAATAGCCCTGCTCTCAAAGACAGTCTCAGTGACGGCAACATCATTATTTTGTTGAACAAATATGGCTTGTTTAACAATGCTTTGCCAATTCTCAAAAGCGCTACCACTACTGATGATCACAATAGGTTTCGATCGTTTATCTAACGACTCATCTTGCATCTTAGACAGTCTATAAAAGTCTTGTGCCCAGCGCTGATAATTGCTCAATGCATTATCTGGCAACACGCGCTCGTACCAAGCGATACTATCGATATGTACCCCTCGCGCTTGCAAATTATCGACCAGAAAGCGTCGTCCGCCCAAACCTCTCCAAACGAGTAGCTTGTCGCCCGCTTGTAATTGTTCAACTTCTGGCATAGCAAGCATACCTTCATTGTTAGCAACAGTAGGCTGGAGCACTTCATAGCTAGCAGTCGATAGCTGCGCTTGCTGAAGTACTTGTGCCGTCGCCGACCCTACCGCAATGAGATGACTAGGCGCCATGAGCGAACTTGGTGATAAGCTGAGTTCTAAATCGCTCTCAGCATCTTTAGCTATAGTCGAAGTATTGTTATGATTTGACTGATTATCACCTTGTTCATTTGCTTGTCGTGCCAGTGTTTGCCACAAAGCTAATCCTGAGGCGGCCGCCGTAGGGCTAACCATAACTAACGCTTTATAATCACCTGCCAGCCAAGCTCGCATAATAGTGATATCATCTTCTGTGATAGCTCTTGATTGCAGAGCTAGCATCGGTATGCTAACCACATCAAAACCAGCTTCTTGCAAATACTCAGTCAAAGGAGCAGCGCGCTCTACTGGTCGAGTGTTAATAACCGTTGGCTTAAATAAATCTGACGTCAATAAATTATTCATAAAGATATTGTTTATATAAATACTATTTATATAGATACTATTTATAAAAGTATCACCACTTCATACAGATATTATTTATAAAAGTACCACCACTCAAAACGCTGCACAAGTCATCAAGATTAGGCTCTATTCATCAGATTGATAAATCGCTGCTAGAATAGTGCCAGCACCATTGTCTAATAATAGCGTCGCGACATCGATGCCCAACTGATTGGCCTGCGCCTCTTTATCACTTTGACTGCCTGATAAGGTAATGCGTTTTTCAAACTTTAACAGTTGACTACCGTCCTCAGTGCCCACTCGTCCACGTAGCCACAAGCTATCGCCACTATCATTATTACCATGGGCGTCATTGTTAGCATTACTGTCATCTTGGAGCACTGCGAAAGCGGCGATAGGAACTTGGCAGCCCCCTTGCAGGTGTCGATTCAAAGCACGTTCAGCAATCAGACGAATGCGTGCTTTGTCATCATTTAAAGGCGCTAATAATTGTAAAATCTGCGCGTCATCAGTGCGGCACTCTATCGCAAGCGCCCCTTGACCAACCGCTGGCAGGCAAGTATCAATATCCAATTCACTACGAATACGCGCGTCCAGCTCTATGCGCTGCAAGCCACTAGTCGCCAAAATGATAGCATCGTATTCGCCAGCGTCAAGCTTGCCTAAACGCGTACCTACATTACCACGTAAGGTTTTGATCTGCAGATCAGGGCGATACGCTTTTATCTGGCATTGACGACGTAGGCTTGCCGTACCGACCACTGCACCTTGTGGCAACTCATCGATAGTAGAATAAGTGTTAGAGACAAAAGCATCCGTTGGGGAAGCACGTTTGCAGTATACGCCTAGCATGAGACCCTCAGGCAGCTGCATCGGTACATCTTTTAGCGAATGCACGGCGATATCTGCCTCTCTTGAAAACAGCGCTTGCTCAAGCTCTTTGACAAATAATCCTTTACCGCCAATTTTTGCCAAGGGGGTATCCAAAATTTTGTCACCCTTAGTGACAATTTTTAGTAAGTTGATAGTCAGTTCGGGATAAAGTGCCAATAATCGGTCACGAATATACTCAGCTTGCCATAGAGCCAATGGGCTTTGACGGGTAGCAATATTTAGGGTAGTTAGCGCTAATGGTGAATTGGTACTCATTATAGACCTCAGTAGAATAAATGCTATTTATCATAAAAGTAGACTAGTGATAAAACAACAAGCAAATAGTTATCAAGTTTGGCCATGTAAAGACAAACAAGGACGCAAAAAAACACCCCTATTTAACCATAAATAAGGGCTGGATGATATGAATGACTATGGCAATCGCTTGATAAAGCATATGCTCTAAACTACATACTTTGGATTTTCTCTCTTAACGCTGGCAGGTGGCGACGACTTACCGCTAGATTCTCCTCAATGCCTTTAAAGCGGACTTGATACTGTCCTGTATCGATTGTTTCTAGATAATCTAAAAAGCTCAAATTGATAATAGCATTGCGATGAACGCGAAACAGTCGCTCGCCAAACTCTTGCTCAAGCTCTTTTAAGGTGTCATCTATAAGCACAATACCGTCTTTATGTCGAACTTTGACATACTTTTGATCCGCCGTAAAATAATAGATATCTTGTAGCTTAATGAGCTCAACGCCTCGATGAGTGCGCGCGGCGATATGCTCACGAATAGGACGTGCCGTAGGGTCTTCAAGCTTACGCATCTCATTGAGCTGTGCGGCATTTAGATTTTTGGCGTTACGGAGCGCTTCTAGCAGCTCATCCCTATTAGCAGGTTTTAATAAATAACCGATAGCATGAGATTTAAAAGCGGCGATAGCATAATGATCATAAGCAGTCACAAATATAATAGCTGGCGGATGTTGCAGCTCATTCAATATCTGAGCGCACCGCACACCATCCATCTCAGGCATACGGATATCTAATAAGATGACATCAGGTTGCTGCTCTTTTACAGCCATGATCGCTTCTGCACCTGTTTTTGCTTGTGCAATCACGTGGTGCCCTGAATCTTGTACGATTCTGACCAAACGTTCACGAGCCAAAGGCTCATCGTCACAAACTACAATCCTCATTTACACTCCCCGATAGCTACCCACTCTACTAAAAACTAAAAAATTATACTATAAACACATTGGTGAAAACTATTTCAAATTCTTGTTCACGTTATATCCATATTTATATAATTATTTATAACATATAGACGCCTAGTAAACAGTAATGACAACAATAACACTTATCTTGTAGCTTCAAATAAATACAGACAAATACTTAAAGCTATTAACTATACCTATAATCACTATAAAAATATTCTAATGATTTATAGTCTAAACGTTCTGCATAAACATCGTTTGATATGAGTAATACTGCAAGATATATACCAAAAAAGATGAATGTAATCACTTTTGATAAAATAAAACCTTAAATTCCAACATCTTGCAAAGGATAATCAATGACAGTAACGACTTGCCGACTGGTTACTTCACTTTTTATAAAAGAATTTTCGCCAAAATAAGCTCTTAGGCGTTCAGTTTGAGTGTTGAAGTCCATATAATCGATAATAAAGAGCGCTGGTAGTATAGCAATTATATTTTGTACAGTATGGCTAAGATAAAAAATAATAAAATCTGTCTAAGTTGCCAATTCATGGCGGCTCATCACGGTGATGAACAGCGACCAAAAGCAGATATACAGCAGCCATTGCCAAACGCTCATCACTTTCATAAGTTTTGGAATAAAAAACTCTAGACGCTCAACTAGTAAGGCCACCTCATCATTTGCTATACTTAACTCCTTATTCTTCTGACTTGTCTTGTACCGATATGAACGCCAACTCTTCAAACCCTAGTAGCTCCATAAATTTTGAGCAAAATAACAGCTTACTTGCATCCGATTCTAGCACAGATGCTTCTAACACCAACACGGTTGAGCAAAGCCGTCAAGGACAGCAAATGTGGGGTGGGCGCTTTAGCGAGGCTACCGATAGCTTCGTTGCCGCTTTTACTGCCTCCGTTGGTTTTGATCAACGCTTTGCTCGCCACGATATCGAAGGCTCTATTGCCCACGCTACGATGCTTGGTGAATGCGACATTCTCACCAAAAGCGAAGTGGCGACTATTATTGATGGTCTAGAGCAAGTACTGAGCGAAATTGAGCTGGGCGAGTTTGACTGGTCAATCGCGCTTGAAGATGTGCACATGAACGTCGAATCGCGCTTAACCGATATCATCGGTGCCGTCGGTAAAAAACTACACACAGGTCGTAGTCGTAACGATCAAGTGGCTACTGACATTCGTCTTTGGTTACGGGAAGAAGTCGATAATATTATAGCCCTATTGGTTCGTTTGCAGAGCGGCTTGCTCAATCTCGCTGAGCAGCATACGGATACGATTATGCCAGGCTTTACCCATTTGCAGACCGCGCAGCCTGTCAGCTTTGGTCATCATGTGATGGCATGGTTTGAGATGCTCTATCGTGATACTGAGCGCCTAGTTGACGCCCGTCGTCGTATCAATCAGTTACCACTTGGTAGCGCCGCTCTTGCAGGGACGACTTTTCCGATCGACCGTACTATTACTGCTGAATTGTTAGGTTTTGAAGGTATCTGCCAAAATTCTTTAGACGCAGTATCAGATCGTGATTTTGCGATTGAATTTACCTCCGCGGCTTCCATTCTAATGATGCATCTGTCACGCATGAGCGAAGAGATTATCCTATGGATGTCAGCGCAATTTAACTTTGTACAGATACCAGATCGCTTCTGTACCGGCTCATCAATCATGCCGCAAAAGAAAAACCCTGATGTGCCAGAGCTGGTACGCGGCAAAGCGGCTCGAGTATTTGGGCAGCTAATGACGCTCCTAAGCTTAATGAAAAGCCAGCCACTCGCTTATAATAAAGACAATCAAGAAGACAAAGAGCCACTATTTGATTGTGTTGATACGCTAACAGGCTCGCTACTAGCTTTTGCCGATATGCTGCCGAATATCACGCCCAATAAAGAAAATATGCGTGCTGCTACGATGAAGGGCTATGCGACGGCGACCGATTTGGCGGATTACTTGGTCCGTAATGGTGTGGCATTTCGTGATGCTCATGAGGTAGTTGGCAATGCCGTTGCTTTGGGTATCAAAGAAGGCGTCGACTTGAGCGACTTGTCATTGGCGCAGTTGCAACAATTTAGTGACGCCATTGGCGATGATGTGTTTGAATATTTAACTTTAGAAGGTTCACTGGCTGCCCGTGATCACTTAGGTGGCACCGCCCCTAATCAAGTTAAGCAAGCGGTTGCTCGTGGGCGCACTCGTTTAGAGATTTTTGCTTAAATGGTTTTATACAAGTTTATTAATTTATAGTAAATCACACCCGCTATTAGGCGGGTGTTTTTATAAAGATAATCAGGTAAAGTAGCTTATCAAATACTCGTTTTTTAACATTGAATAATACGGAGTTATCTATGACTGAAACCTTTAACCCACAAGCCAATACCGTATTTTGTCGCAAGTATCAGCAGGACTTGCCAAAAATGGCGCATCCCCCTTTTCCAAATAAAAAAGGACAAGAGCTACAAGAAACGGTTTCGGACAAAGC
This sequence comes from Psychrobacter sp. M13, assembly GCF_030718935.1. Taxonomy (NCBI): domain Bacteria; kingdom Pseudomonadati; phylum Pseudomonadota; class Gammaproteobacteria; order Moraxellales; family Moraxellaceae; genus Psychrobacter; species Psychrobacter sp. M13. The sequence goes on along the minus strand of NZ_CP132194.1, from coordinate 131,969 downwards.
TTGGAAAGAATGGCTTGAGCAGCAAACCATGCTGATCAATGAAAACCATCTAAGCATGCTAGATCCTGAAGCTAAAAAGTTCTTAACCGATCAGCGTGATAAATTTTTGGATAACGAAGATTACGAGCGCGCACAGGGTTGGACGCCTGAAAGCAAGTAAATTAAAACTAAGTAAATAGTCTAACAACTCATCTTTTACAACGTTGCTTAGCAGACTTTTTTAACTAGATCTAATATGACAAAGATTTGTAGCGATGATGACTTTGCATAAAGCAAAAAATGACATTGTATAAAAAGTGACATTATCTATATAAATAAATAGCATTAGCGCTTAGGGCAAAATTTTGTTAGTATCAAGACGATTTACAACACTGACAGACTCGGGGTGCGGTGTAGGTGGCTATTTAAATAGTCATCGTACATTCGCTGAGAGATCACCCGCCGAACCTGATGCGGTTAGTACCGACGCAGGGAAGTCTTAAGCACTTTGTTATTTAGAAGTAAAGGATATGCAGAAATGCCTTTTTATTATCGGTGTATATTTAGTACAGCTTACGTTTTGCTAAACAATAACGTCTAATAAAAAGTTGCGTCCAAAGTATGATTGATAGCATTTATGACTATTTTGCTTAGTGATAAACTCTATTAATCCACTGACATTTACTTTGATAACTTATGCTTGCCCCGCAGCTACTGGCGGTGTTGCCTTACCCTTAGACAACACAATCGCTAGGACAGCATATGACTACTGCAACGATTCATCCAACACCTGACAGCCACTCATCTACACACTCTGAGCCGACATTATATAAACCTGCTAACTCGCCTGTCACAAACTCAAGCAAAGCAGATAAAAAGAGCGACGCGCTAAAAACTCCTGCTCATCGTAGTGACACTGATGCGCGTTTTGAAGAAGACGCTCGCGACTTGCATCGTATCTTGCCCGCCTCTCATAAAGTCTATATCGAAGGCACGCGTCCTGATATTCAAGTGCCCATGCGCAAAATTAGCCTTGACCCTACTCCAGTACAAGGTACTCCTGAGAACGAGTGGGAGCCAAATCCAGCATTTTATGTCTACGATACTTCTGGCGTCTATACTGATCCCAACATTCAGATTGATCTAACCAAAGGCTTGCCAAAATTGCGCGAAGGCTGGATAGCTGAGCGCGGCGATACTGAACAGCTAGATGGCTTGTCCAGCTCATATGGTCTAGCGCGTGCGCGTGATATCAGCACCGCCAATCTAAGATTCGCTCATATTGATAAACCGCGTCGTGCCAAAGATGTCGCTGGTAAAGCAGGCAACGTCACGCAAATGTACTATGCGCGCCGTGGCATCATTACTCCAGAAATGGAATACATCGCCATCCGCGAGACCCAAAAGCAACACGAGCTGACCGATATGCGCCAACATGATGGGGAGAGCTTTGGCGCGAACACTCCTACTGTCATCACTCCTGAATTTGTGCGCTCAGAGGTAGCAGCAGGACGCGCAATCATTCCTAATAATATCAACCACCCTGAATCTGAACCGATGATTATCGGGCGCAACTTCTTGGTCAAAATTAACGCCAATATCGGTAACTCAGCGCTCGGCTCTTCTATTGATGAAGAAGTCTCTAAAATGACGTGGGCGACACGTTGGGGCGCTGATACCATCATGGACTTATCAACGGGTAACCATATTCATGAGACTCGTGAGTGGCTAATTCGCAACTCACCGGTACCGATTGGTACGGTTCCTATTTATCAGGCACTAGAAAAAGTCGATGGTGTCGCTGAAGATTTAACGTGGGAGATATTCCGCGATACGCTGATAGAGCAGGCGGAACAAGGCGTGGATTATTTTACTATTCATGCAGGTGTTTTACTCGAATACGTACCGATGACTGCTGGACGCTTAACGGGTATCGTCTCACGCGGTGGCTCTATCATGGCGCAGTGGTGCCTTGCGCATCAACAGCAGAACTTTTTGTATACGCATTTTGCTGATATTTGCGAGATTATGAAACAGTATGATGTGGCGTTTAGCTTAGGCGATGGCCTGCGCCCTGGCTGCTTGCAAGATGCCAACGATGAAGCACAATTTGGTGAGCTGCGTACCCTTGGAGAGGTAACCAAAATCGCTTGGGAGCACGATGTACAAGTAATGGTTGAAGGCCCAGGTCATGTCGCGATGAACCGCATTAAAGAGAATATGGACTTGCAACTTGAGCTGTGTAATGACGCACCTTTTTATACCTTAGGGCCATTAACGACCGATATCGCACCTGGGTACGATCATGTTACGAGTGCTATTGGCGCGGCGATGATTGGCTGGTTTGGTACCGCGATGCTATGTTACGTCACGCCAAAAGAGCATCTGGGCCTGCCGAATAAAAAGGATGTCAAAGATGGCATCATCACTTACAAAATCGCCGCCCATGCTGCCGATCTTGCCAAAGGTCATCCGGGTGCACAAGCACGTGATAATGCCTTATCCAAAGCCCGTTTTGAATTCCGCTGGGATGATCAGTTCAACCTAGCACTCGATCCTGATACTGCCCGTGAGTTCCATGATGAGACTCTGCCAAAAGACGCTCATAAAACCGCTCACTTTTGCTCGATGTGTGGCCCGAAGTTTTGCTCAATGAAAATCACCCAGAACGTGCGGGAGTATGCTAAGGGTTTGGAGAGTAAAGGGGTTTAAAAACTGCCTGATTATTCTCACAAAAAAGCCTAGCGCTATTAATAGTTGCTAGGCTTTTTTCAGTTAATTTTTTATTGAAGTATTGAAGTATTGAAGTTACGAAGACTCTATAATTACAGGGATTGCTTGACGTAGGTAGTTATCCCAGAATTGTTCTCGATTGGGTACATTTTGAATATTCTGCAAGAATCCTAAGCATTCATCAGCAGATAGTTTAAGATCAACACCGCGCAAGAGTCCAATAACCCCACTAATCATATTCAAAGTGTCTATTTGTTGAGCGTTCAAGAGACCTGCATCGTCATTTAAGCTAACCTCCCTCCAAAGTTCTTTCGTTATATCTAAACTTTTAGTTAATTTAGGGTTATTTTCGAAAATTTCTTCTCCAGTGATAATCATTTCATGACTCAAATCTGGAGCATTTTTTTCGCAACTATTAATAAAAGCATTAATGGTAAAATACATAAAGTTAGCTTGTAGTAACTCGTAATCAATGGTCGCTAAGTCAATACTTGCAAGCTCTCTAGTAAATGGATTGGATATTGGCTCATGGACACTGGCATTAAGTGTGCAAGGAATATATAGAGATGTTACTAAAGCTACTTTAATGAGCTTAGAGTTGATAGAGAGCATAGTTCACCTTGACAAGTAACAGCAAAAAATTCATGTATAGCACTAAAAAATCTCAGTAAGCAACAAGCTCGCTGAGATCATAAACTAATCCTATAATACTCTAAATTCTAAACCTTTGACGCCTCATAAATCTCATTGATTGAAGTGTCAATCGTATCAGAAAACTCTTGATCGCTTTGCTGTTTACTCAAACCCTCAGTAAAGGCACGTGAGAAGCTAGCAATCATGCCAGGGTTTTGCTTAAGCTTATCGCATGCATCAGTACGGCTATAGCCACCTGATAATGCCACAACTTTTAGCACTTTTGGATGATCGATCAACTCTTGATAGAATCCCGCCTCTTCAGGCAAAGTCAATTTCAGCATAACTTGCTTATCATCTGCCAAACGATCTAAATTGTGCAATAGATTGGTTTTGAGTAGTAGCTCGCAATCGTGCTTTTTCGCGCTATTGATATCCACTTCTGGCTCAACGATGGGCATAAGACCTTTAGAGATGATTTGCTTAGCGACGTCGAACTGTTGCTGTACGACTAGCTCAATACCATCGACATTGGGCTCATAAATAACCGAGCGCATCTTCGTGCCAAATACTGGATATCTATTTGCTTTGTCCAGTAGCGCATCCAGATCAGGCATCGGACGCATTACTTGTACGCCGCTCATCTGTTCTGCTAAACCTTTATCCACCTTTAAAAAGGGTACGATATTTTTATCTTCCCATAGATAGTTGGCGGTGGGCTTGCCTTCAACCTCGCGATCCATCGTATCTTCAAATAGTATAGCGCCAAGGACACGTTCATTATCAAAGCAATCGCAGGTCATAATACGCGAGCGCATAGCATGTACTTGATCAAACATTGCCTCGTCATTGTCATAGTCATCACTGGTGACGCCATAATTCTCCAAGGCCTTAGGGGTACTACCGCCACTTTGATCGAGTGCGGCGATAAATCCTGAGCCCTCTTTGACACGTTGGAGCTGTTTGTTGTATTGTTCTTGATTTTCCATTACTTGTATATCCTATTATTATGATAAAAATAAATCGATAAAACAGTGTTAATAAAACAGTGTTAATAACAGATATTTATCGGTTGCAAATTACCTTAGCATATGACGTGCAAGCTGCCTATAGCCAATCCGTTAAAAAGTACGCTAAGCTAAAAATTAGCTCAGGTTCGCCATATAATTAGGGTCTATTGAACTTAAAAGCGCTATAGCGTGACTGGTATCTATTTTTAGCAGCCTTTGTCAGCGTAGACACAGCAAGCAGTAAAAATTTATACCAGTTACGCGGCACAATAATACGCATCTGTTTTATCTATTATTAACTACGCCAAAAATAGCACCGCCACACAGCTGATTGCTAATACTATACCCAACATATTGATTCGATTAAGATGCTCTTTGAACACCCCAACACCGATGAGTGTTGCGACTGTGATAACCCCAACGTTCATACCTGTGAATACGATGCTTGGCGACTCAGAGAGCACTTGATGCGCGCGCACATAAGCGTAAATATTACCCATATTCAGCGCACCTAGTAGCAATCCAGCGGCTAAGGCTTTGCCCTGCCAGCGTACTCGAGTGATAAGTAAATATATAAACAGCAGTAAGCCTGCCAGCCCAAAGCTGACAAATAAAGTCAGTGGAAAGGCCGCGCCTTGTTTAGCGACTTGCTTAAATAATATATCGATAGTGCCGTAGCCTATCCATACGCCAAATAGCCACAGTGGGGTATACAGTGCGTGTTTACTAACGGTAGTATTGTCATGAGTATTAGCCATCGTTTGCGTTGGTCGATATACTAAAGCGCCAAGCGCTAACACACCTAGCAGCAAGCCAAAGATACGTGTGCCAGTCAACACTTCGCCAAATAAGAGAAAAGCGGCGATAATCGGAATAATCAGTGATAAACGCTGAGCGGCGTCGGTGGCGACCATACCTACCGCTTCAATCGCTCGACCCAAGATCATAAACACTAGGGGCAACAAGATACCCAAGGCAATAATAATCAGCCAAGCGCCACCTAAACCATCTATAGCGCTCACTTCAGGCTTTAATAAAAATAGGGTCAATAAAAACGCCACAGGATAACCAGCAACGATAGTTTGACGAATATCTATATCGCGTTGGCGTAGCACCTTTAACAGTACCGAGACGGCAACACTACAAAGCACCGCGAGCGTTAAATACAGCATAATTATTTACCTTTTGAGCCTTAAATATATGGACGGTTGCTGTTATAGAGCTGAGATTTTATATCGCGATAATGATTGCTATAAGATACAGTGGTCAGGTCATCAAAAACCATAGAATGTAACAATATATGTCATTAATATCAATACCTATATTTTCCTAATACTATTTTATTCTTAACTCCTTATAAACATTTGATATAGCGTCCATTGCTCAAGCAATAATCAAGCAGATAACAGGTTTATTCCTATACGCTATAAATTACAATTAGCCTGCAAGGCAGATAGCTAGATTTTGCTAAAATAGAGTGCTGTTTTATCTTTTAAATTTATGTAAATCTTAGCGTCAAATAAGCTCTGCCAGCGCTTATCTTGACGTATTGTTACTGATATATTGTTATTGCCTATGAATGCTCTATTTCGCTTTTTTGAAACACGCCTATCTGCCTTTCCCGATACTCCAATGCCACTGCCCTCACCTCGTGATGGGTTGATGAAGTTTTTGTGGGCCTGTACTAAAGGTCTGCGCGGTTGGTTGCTGCTATTTATGATCTTGTCAGCAGGTATTGGCATCTATGAGGCGATGCTATTTGCTTGGATTGGCAATATCGTCGATTGGCTAGGTATCTATACTCCGCAAAACTTATGGAGTGAGAAAGGCGATATCTTGCTGTTAATGCTGGCGGTGATGCTAGTGAGTCCATTCTGGATTGCCTTATCCTCATTTATTCATTTTCAGACGCTGCAAGGTGTGTTTCCAATGCAGATGCGCTGGCGATTTCACCAGCGCATGCTGAGTCAATCGATGCAGTTCTATCAAGATGAGTTCTCTGGACGAGTATCTGCCAAGGTCATGCAGACTGCACTTGCCGTGCGCGATACAGTGATGACTGTCGCTGATATGTTTATGTACGTCACTGTTTACTTTATTACGACTGGCGTCATTTTGTTTAATTTAGACAGCATGCTGCTGATACCTTTTATCATTTGGTTTGTGCTAGTTAGTCTGTGCATGTGGTATTTCATTCCAAAGCTTAAAGTAACCGCCATCGTCCAAGCGGATGCGCGAGCGCTAATGGTTGGACGCATTACTGATGCCTACGCTAATATTATGACCGTCAAGCTATTCAGTCATTCACGCCGCGAGCTAGGTTATGCCAAAAATGCTATGGGGCAGTTTTTAGGGACGGTGCATGCGCAGATGCGTTGGGTGAGCTATCTTGAGGTCTCCACTCATCTAATCAGTGTAATATTAGTTAGTAGTACTGCTGGCATCGGCTTATATCTATGGCAACAAGGTGCTGTTGGGGTCGGTGCTATTGCTGCTGCGACCGCGATGGCACTGCGGCTCAATGGCCTGACTCGCTGGATTATGTGGCAGACTGCTAGTCTCTTTGAGAGTATCGGTACGGTACAAGATGGTATGCGCACCCTATCAGCGCCGCAAACTATTGTAGACAAATCAAATGCGCCAAAATTAAAAGTGACCCAAGGGCGTATCATTTTTGATCATGTCGACTTTGGCTACGAAGGTAATAAAGACCTTGATGTTGAAGGCGCGCGTATTGACGAAATCCCGACAATGGAAACAACCGCTATAAGCTCAAGAGTAAAGCTGCTAGATGACTTTTATTTAGATATTAAAGCAGGAGAAAAGATTGGCTTAGTCGGACGCTCAGGAGCGGGTAAATCGACTCTGGTAAATCTGCTATTGCGCTTCTTCGATGTCGATAGTGGCAAAATCTTAATCGATAACCAAGCGATTGATCAGGTCACCCAAGAGTCGCTACGTCAACAAATCGGTATGGTCACCCAAGACACCTCCTTATTACATCGTACGGTACGTGAAAACATCGCTTATGGTCGCCCTGACGCTAGCGATGAAGAAATCATTATCGCCGCCAAGCAAGCGCAGGCTTGGGAGTTTGTCAAAGACTTGTATGATGATAAAGGCAATACAGGACTCGATACCCAAGTTGGCGAGCGCGGCGTCAAGCTATCAGGCGGACAGCGCCAACGTATTGCCATCTCCCGAGTTATGCTCAAAAACGCGCCAGTACTACTGTTAGATGAAGCCACTAGTGCCTTAGATTCTGAGATTGAGTTCGCTATCACCGAGAGCTTGAATGACATTATGGAAGGCAAAACCGTCATTGCAATCGCCCATCGCCTCTCGACTATCGCCGCTCTTGATCGTTTGGTGGTGATGGATCAAGGTCGTATTATTGAGCAAGGCAGTCATGATGAGCTATTAGAATTAAATGGTGTCTATGCTAGACTTTGGCATCGTCAAAGTGGCGACTTTTTGGGTGAATTGGAATAGTAAACCATAAGTAATACATGACAAGGAATTGCTCGCATGATCGAAGATTTTGCAAAAAGTATTACTCTTGATAATAAACGCGCTCGCTATTATGAGTTGAGCGAATTAAATAGCTCGGTCAATAAAGAGACTGACGATAAAAATTGCGAACGAGTCAAAGCACACTTTTATGGTGGTAATGGCTTCACTGTAGGTAATTATCAGCCTTTATTGATTGAGCTTGCTGCTGGTTTTGAGCTAAGCTCGCTTGCAATGCGTGGCTATTGGCATGATAAGCCGACCGCCCAAGTATTAACCCGTGAGCAAGACGCTGATATGCTGATTAAGTTTTTGGAGCAGACGCAAGATGCTCCTATCATCGCTATCGGTCATTCGCAAGGCGCGACGGCGACAGCTATCGCAGCGGCCAAACGTCCTGACTTATTCTCACAGCTTTATTTGATTGAGCCTGTCACCTTTACCAAGTCACAAGCGATTCTATATAAGTTAATTCCTCGCGCTATCAAGTTAAAGCGTCAACCCTTTAAAAGCGCTTTAGAAAAACAAACGATTTGGTCAAGCGTAGATGAACTCTATGAGAGCTTACGAGCAAATAAAGCGTATCGCCGTGTCTCTGATGAGCATCTGTATCTATTCGCCAAAGAGAGCCTAGTACAACAAAGCGATGGTAGCTATACCTTTATATTTAGCCCAGAGCAAGAGATTGCCAATTATTTTGGTATTCCCTATATCGATGGCGCTCTAAAGAAACTTAAAAAGATGAATCTTTCCTATCAGCTCATTGTTGGTAAACCGACTATCTTTATAAGTGATAAAGTACGTAATAATTGGCGTAAGTTTGTGCCAGCCAGTCAGCTCACTACCCTGCCCGAAAATGGTCATTTATTACCGATAGAAGCACCGAAAGTATGCGCGGATACTATTTTGGCTTTACATAAGGCTGCCAATAGTTGAGATATAAGAAATTGTAAGAAAGTGATAGTGAGTAAGCACAATGAAAGATCTTTTTGCCCCTAAATCTACTGACAACCTCTTGCCTTATGATGGCATAGTAAACGATTTGGGTATCGTCATTGGTGAGATGGATGCGCTTTATGAGCAATTAGCCACTGAGCTACCTTGGCAAGCAGATACGGTCACTTTATTTGGTAAGACACATATCACTACTCGTCAGATGGTTTGGATGGGTGACAAGGGCTTAAGCTATACCTACTCTGGACATGCGCGCAAAGCTATCGATTGGACACCATCCGTATTACAAATTAAAAAACAGGTTGAAGACAAACTAGCAACTATCGGTATCAAAGTTGAATTTAATACTTGCCTGCTTAATTTTTATCCTACAGGCACAGATGGCATGGGTTATCACGCGGATGATGAAAAAGAATTAGGCGAGCAGCCGACTATTGCCGCACTGTCTTTAGGTGCTACGCGCAAGTTTGTTTTTAAACACAAAAAACTTAAGCACAGAAATAACAGATATCAAGACAAGCCCGTCAAAGTCGAGCTTTATCTTGAGTCGGGTCAGCTAATTGTCATGCACGGAGATACTCAGCAGTATTGGAAACATACGATTACTAAGACTAAGACCATGCATGAGGGACGAATTAGTTTAACTTTTCGGCGTATGCTAACTGTTTAAGCTTGATATCTAATTAGGTTTGCTACCCACTTGAACTTTTACTACTTTAGACGTTTTGTCTATTCAAAAAACGCTGACGGTAGCACTGATATGCAGCCTCACAGACGCTTGCTGTGTAGCTAGCATTGACGCCACCTGCGACCACTGCACCTACCGCTGGTACTATCTGTGCCGCTTTAGTTTTGACCAAATTAGTCGCGACTTTTGTTGCGGTTTGACGTAATACCCGTGACATGACCTCTTCATTGATTTGATTGAGCGCCAAAGTTTCAGGGTCTTTGCCGTCGCTCTTCAAAGAATCATTTTTCGATTTATCACTATTTACTAAGCTAAAAGTATCATCCAGCGCGGCTTGTCGCTCATCACCTGAAGTAGACGTTGCTAACCCTAATAGCGACATCGCAAATACTTGCTCGTGCTTGGCAGTCATATCAAAACCGTAATAAGTCGCATATTCACTGATAGCACGCAGGTTGGCAGTAATTAAGCCGACCACATCGGCAGGAATGCCTGCCCAGCCGACTATGCCCGTTGTCACCCCTTGTGCGCTAGTCAAGGCAACATATTTGCTCTTAAATAATTTGACTTGGTTATCGGCGACTGCAATAGGTAGATTTTGAATATCTATGAGCTTCTTTATATCTGTACCATCGCTATCTGAGTCATTACGATAGGCTTCGATAGTATCTTGCACATCTATCGTCCAGTTAGCCGCGTCACTCAAGCTCACTATAGTTTTTTCAGTTGCTTGCTTCAGGGTATCACCTAGCTGCGGTACATTCATCAGCGCCTCGCCTGCCTTTTCAATAGGCATAGCCAAAGCAGCAAGAGTCTTATCTAAAATACTACTGTCAGGATACATCCAATCTTCTATTTCTTGACGAGCTTTGGCAATATAAGCCTCATTATCGAGTGTTTGCTCATTAATTTCATTATTAGCATTATTAACATCCATATTAGTTTCTCCAATATCCTATAAGTTAAAAGAATAAAAACAGCTCGCTCTATACTTGCTATCTTTAAAACTATAACAGTATGCTAAATCGTCTTTTGTAAGAAAGTTCGTTAATGGGTATGGCTTTAGTAAATTAATAAAAGCAATGACTTATAACCCTTATTATTTTGCTAAAACATTCAAATCACTTAAAGATAAGAAGTCATTTAAGCATAAAAAACGCAAGATAAAGGCAGCCTCTATCTTGCGTCTTAGAATTTTTATCATTATGAACTAGATAGACACTTGCAGTACTAGTTTGCCAAAAGCATCACCTTTTTGTAGTTCAGTATGGGCGGCAACGACTTCAGATAAGGGGTAGCTGTTTTCGATATGCAGCTTTAGGCTACCATCAGCCACTTGTTGTAAAACGCGTGCCATATCCTCGCCATTAGGTTTGACGGCATAGCCTTTGATAGTTAGCTGATCGCTACCTGCGGCTTTTAGCTTATCGACCCAAATAGAAGGCAGCACATACACTCGACCATCAGATTTGATGGTGCTAAGCGCGCGCACACCAGCATCATCGCCGACTAAGTCTAACAGTACGTCAGCTTGCAAATCTGGAAAGTTATCGTCTTTGGTGTAATCGATCCAGCCTGTTAGTGCCTCTTTATCGATGAGCTGATCAAGCTTCTCGTATTTTTCAGGAGAGCAAATGACAGTAACTTTTATATTTTCACGAGTAATCTTTTCTGCCAATAGCTGAATAACTAACTGACCAACGCCACCTGCTGGCGCATTCATAACGATATGCTCACCTGATTTTATATCAGCAAAGTCCACGAACTGCACGGCGGTTTGACCAACACAAGGTAGCGCACCTGCTTGTTCTAGAGTAACGGACTCAGGCACCTGTGCTAGTAGATCAGCATCGACAGCGACATATTCGGCATAACAGCTGCTATCAAAGCTCAGTGCGGCGACTTTATCACCTACTGCAAATTTGTCGCTGTTGCTCTTAGCTACTGTACCTGCCACATCAAAGCCTAAAATAGCAGGCTTGTCTTGCTCAAACTTATCTTTACGAATATTATCCGCGCCCCAGCCTTTGCCTTGACGAGTTTTATAATCGACGGGATTAATCCCAGCATAGGCTACTTTTATCAGTACTTGCTCGTCATTTAGTTCAGGAACAGCAACGCCGTCTTGATACTGCATGACCTCAGGTGCGCCAAACTCAGTGATTAAGACAGCATGTTGCTGGCTAGGTAGATTGTTAGTAGACATAGAAATGATTCCTTTTTTATTTATCAGGTTTTACTTTTTACTAAATAGTTTATAACAAGGCCAACTCTGCACTGATTGGCAAATGGTCGGATAGCGTTGACCAAGGTTTCCCCGTATGTACCCACGCATCTTTAACCGTCAGATTACGCACATAAATACGATCTAGGCTCAGTACAGGTAGCTTCGCAGGAAAGGTCGGTAGCAGCTTGCCATGACAGTGTCTAAAGGCTTCTGTCATCCCAAGGCTATTGGCTAATTTGTCGCAAGACATGCGCTTCCAATCGTTAAAGTCTCCTGCCAAAATAAGCGGCTGACCATCATCGATCTCGTGACGCACATAATCGCTAATCGCTTGATATTGTTTGACCCGATCGCGCTCAAAGAGATTAAGATGAGCGCATAACACCACTACAGGCCGCTCCCATCCTATGGGTTGTACTTCGCAATGCAAGACGCCGCGCTGCTCAAGTTTGTTGACGCTGATATTGACATTATGCTTGGGATCTAACGGAAAACGACTTAATACCGCATTACCGTGATGACCATTTTCATACTCTGAGTTTTTGCCATAGCTGTTTTCTAACTGCAAAAACTCGCCAAACCATTCATGCTGCGATTGATCAGGATATTCGTTATATTGCATATTACGCTTAAGGTTCTGCCCTTGCACTTCTTGCAGACATAAGATATCCGCCCCTGCCGTATCCAATGCTTGAGCAATACCTTGCATCTTTACCTGACGATTCATCGGCGACATACCTTTATGAATGTTATAGCTGGTCAATACAAAAGAGTCTGTAGTCATAGGTTTAGTAGTCATAGCATAGAGTGAGCGTTAAAGTAGATTTATAAAAAGTCAGTACAGGTTAATATAACAAATATAATAGATGATCGTTAACAAGAGCGCTGTATTAACAAGCCGTTTAAAAGCAGAGGTCTAAAAACAGTAGCTTAAAAGGAGATAATATACGAGGTTTCTTATCCTCTTTAACACCCGGATTTAATACCATATAGATCTATTGATGAGCTGCATGCCTACTACTAACTTACTATTAACCCGCTATCAACCATAATTATATTCTAGATAATCGATAATATCTTGCGACTCATACATCTGTGTGTCGGTATTCGGATCAACTAGATAAGGAAATAGCAACTCACCCTTAATCTCCTCATGCATCAAACGATCGCGTTTGCCGCCTTTGATAGGCTGGTATTCACCCTTAGTTAAATGAAAACCAAATGCGCCAATATCTTGGATACGCTCACGAGCGACATTATGATTAATATATCCTACTTCAAGCTCGCTTAATTTTTCGCGTACCAAACGACAAAACGGACTGGCTTCAAAACCATACAGATGTAGCGGCTGTTTAGGTTTAGCACGAGCTAAATTTTTCTTAGGATGCACCGCTTTTGCCCCACGCATCATGGAGGCGACACTTGCCACTTTATTGGCTAATGAGGCATTATCCTTTTTATTTTGGCGCTGGTACTTATCTGGGGTAAAACCTTTTTTGGAATAATTAGCAAATAGATGATCGATAATCGCTTGTGAGTCTAATATCTGATCGCCCTCTTCGCCGTTAGCACCATCCACATTGTTTTCGTCAATCAAGAACGGTACTTGTGCCTTACCTGCCAGCTCTTTTAGCTCGTCACGATAGACATGGCCTTTGTGCGGGCTTGGGCGACTCTCATAGTCAAGATTGAGCAATGTCATGACTTCACGGACGCGGCGTGAATATGGACAGGCCTCAAATTCGTATAAGACCAGTGATTTCTCAGGTTGCATGGGATTGGCGGTACCCATCACTCCACGTCCACCACGTAGTATTAATGAGACAAACGCCTGCGCACTTTTGATTTTATGACCAATAGCATTATTAGGGATAATCATTATCGATACCTTTATGAAATAAAATATGTGATTTAGTACTAGAGCATGTCTTTAAACTAAAAGAGCATTGATCCTTAGTGAATCAATGCTCTACTTTAGATCTGTCTATGCTTGAGATAACCTAATTAATAGCGAGTCACTAAAGCTATAGGCTGATCAGCGCCCATAATCTCTTCTGGTAAGAAGATAACATCGCCACCATTATGAATGACATGTTCAATAATGACACCGATAGCATCATCAGTTACGCCTTCGCCAGCAGCATCATCTACTAAGGCTAATGTCTGCGCTTTTTCATCGATTTTGGCAGGTTGAATATACCAGCGACGCACATACAAGGTCTCGCCTGCACCTTGGAATGCTCCCTGATAGACTTCTTGTAAGTCCGTACGTAGCATATTAGCGCCACGAGCTTTATCAATCTCACCCATCGCCTGCATATGTAGCGAGCTACGATACTCTTCTATCGCCTCTTGTACCCCATCGATAATGTGCTGAGCGCTGCCATCATCAAGACGAGTAACATTGGTTACCGTTGCAATGATATTCTCTGGACGGTCACAGACTTCTTTATAGTAACCAACGTTTTTGGTATCACCGATAACCACAAGCGGCATTTTATGCTCGCCCCATAGCTCTTGGACGCTCTTATCAACTTGGTTGAAGTACTCTTTTAGATGAGCGCTCTCGTTATTCGCTGAACGGTCAGAGCCGCCATCGCTGGTCTTGTATAAGCCATTATTATCAATTGGGAATGGAATGTTTTCCATATTGTTTTGCTTATCTGAGTCTTTATCAAACTCCATGACCACACGATCATTTGAGGCTTCAATTAAGCGAGCAACGTCACCCGTCAACACTACAGCATAAAAATGTACGGCACTTGCCATATCACGGACGAGATCACGAGTAGCAAAGCTATCTGATATCACTACACGCTCTTTGGTATCAAGTGGCATACGAATCAGCTGAACATCATCAGTACTAGCAAAAATAGCTAATGTATCGAGGTTATAATTATGATTCAAATCTTCGGTAACTTTGTGAATGTGCGCTAAGATAGTCGATGCTGTATTTTTATCGTATTCTTTATTCAGACGATCTTCGGCGACTTTGAGTTGGTTTTTGAGGGCAATAGGATCTTGTTCATTAGCAGGATGCTCACGGTGTGTTTTTACAAAAATACTTACCGCTGGATTGGCTTTAGATTCACGTAAACTTTTGAGAGTTGCTTTCATAAAGTATGCTCCTAGTTTTATTATCTTTAATTGCTGATTAACTTCTAATCCGCTCAGTATCGAATAACTCAATAATAAAAGACTATATAACAGATGGTTGACCCATGTGTGATTAGCCGATGAACTTATCTAAAATACTTTTTTAGTGATTCTAAAGAGCTACAAGTAATATAAATAGCTATAAGTAATTAGACTCGTTCTATTGAGTATCCTACAAAGTCATTTTTTATTCAATTGTTGTTTGACTCTATTTACTAGCCTAACAAGTTCAGCATCTTTGCTATAGAGTTAGTTTGCAAGCAAATGATATGCTTTGTAAGCGTGTCCATCACTATTGTATATTGAGAAACATTCTTAAAGACGACAATTTGTTTTGATTAAGCATTAGGACTATTGTATTAGGTTGTATTCGAAGTCAAACATACCCATTTCTTATTCATTCAGCACTTTTACTTATTGATAGTTAACATGATTAATAGTTAACATGCTTTTACTAACCCTATTTGCTTTATAGCGTAACATTTTGATTCTCTATACCTATTCAACTACTACTATTCTTACCTTTTACTGCCTTTGGACTTCTTATGACTACTGTTATGACTTATCAAAACTTGAATCTCGTTGACTTTGCAGCGACCGAGCCTACTGAGCTACAGGCTCAAGTGATAGACGCCATTGATCAATCTAATGAATTCTTAGATACGCTGTCGGTATTTCAAGATAAAGACTTTACGCCAATCAGTGCTGAGCAAGCGCTAGATGACGTGATGAGCTTTGATCATATCAATCTGGCCTTAGATCGCAATTGGGGTATCTTATCGCATCTCAATAGCGTGATGAGTAACGATGAGATACGTCATATCCATCATGAGCTGCTGCCGACTCTATCGGCTTATGGTACGCGCGTTGGGCAACATCAACCGCTATTTGATCGTTATCAAACCATCAAGAATGACAAGGCATTCTTTGACCAGTTAGAGCTTGCGCGCGCTCGTGCTATTGAGCTAGCTATTCAAAAGTTTGAGTTATCAGGAGTGGCACTACCTAAGGCTGAGCAAGATAATTTTGCCGCGATTCAAAGTAAACTATCGACTTTGTCAGCGAAATTTTCAGATAATATATTAGATGCCACCCAAGCTTTTATGCTACCTATTGAGCAATCACAATTGGCGGGTATCACTGAAAGTGGACTTGGATTGTTGGCTGATACAGGTGAGCAGTACAAAGTTCGAATGCTAGAAAAAGAGGAGCTAACCCAAGCTGAAATCGATGATTTGCCTAGCCCTTATTATGTCGCCAGCTTAAATATTCCTGTATATATCGCGGTGATGACTCATGCTGATGATCGCGAGCTACGCAAAACGCTATATCATGCTTATGTTACCCGTGCCTCAGAGTTTGATAAACATATCAATGCTCAGGGCGAGTCACTGAATAACGCTGATATCATGAGTGAGATATTAGATCTTCGCGAGCAAAAGGCGAAGCTATTAGGCTTTGACAATTATTCACAAGTCTCGCTATCGACGAAGATGGCGGACAATGTCGCCGAGGTTGAGAAATTTTTACGCGATTTAGCCGTGCAAGCTACACCGACTGCTAAACAGGATCTAGAGCAGCTGCAAGACAGTGCCAAAGACTATGGTATTGATGATTTGCAACCTTGGGATAATGCTTATATCGCTGAAAAGGTGAAGCAAAGCAAATTCAGCTTATCACAAGAAGAGATTCGCCCTTATTTCCCTTTGCCAAAAGTTCTCGATGGGCTATTTGCTATCGTTGAGCGTTTATATGGTATTACCGTAAAAGAGCAACAAACTGGACAAAACGAAACGACTAATATCGCCACGCTCTGGCATGACGATGTGCACTTTTATCAATTGTTTGATGCTGATGATAGCTTAGTCGGCGGCTTTTATTTTGATCTATTCGCTCGCAGCGGTAAACGTGGCGGTGCTTGGATGAGCGGTTTTCAAGCGCGTTATAGTCATGATATTGAGGGCTATGATCAGCTACCCGTGTGCTTTATGGTCGGTAACTTTACTCCAGCGCTGGCAGGTAAGCCCAGCTTACTGACTCATAATGAAGTGTTAACCTTGTTCCATGAGTTCGGTCATGGGCTGCATCATTTATTGACCCAAGTGAGTGTCGGTGATGTCGCTGGCGTCAATGGCGTTGAGTGGGATGCCGTTGAGCTGCCAAGTCAGTTTATGGAAAACTGGGCGTGGGATGCTGAGGGTATTGCGCTGATCAGTAGCCATGTTGAAACTGGCGAGCCATTACCGCAAGACAAGCTTGACGCGCTACTAGCTGCCAAAAACTTTCAGAGCGGTATGCAAACCTTACGTCAGATTGAATTTTCATTGTTTGATTTGCTGATTCACGCGCAGACGCCAGCGCTTGATTACGAGGGTATTTTGCAAACGTTAGAGTCAGTACGCGATGATATCGCTATTACAGAAACGCCAGAATATAACCGCTTCGCTAATGGCTTTAGTCATATCTTTGCCGGTGGCTATGCGGCAGGCTATTACTCGTATAAGTGGGCCGAGCTACTATCAGCTGATGCTTTTAGCAAATTTGAAGAAGAAGGTATCTTTAATGCTACTACAGGCAAAGCGTTCCGCGATACTGTGCTCTCAGTGGGTGGTAGCTTGCCTGCCAAGACTAACTTTGAGAACTTCCGTGGACGCAGCGCCAGTATCGACGCCTTGCTACGTCATAGCGGCTTTAATGATGCTAGCGTTGATAAGGCGGCCAGCTAGATGCGCTATCAATCACCACAGCCCAAACGTCGGTTTTTAGCAGGTGTTAGCTGTCCTAAGTGTCAGGCGATAGATGCGGTAGTACAAGTCAATATTACTGATCCGACGCCTGATGAATACATTGAATGTACGCAGTGCGGACATAGCGAGCATCGTCCTGATCCTGATTCAATAAGCGCCAAAAACAACGCTGAAGATCAGCTGGCTCGTGATGCTATGGCAACAGGCACCAGCGGCACGGTAAAGTTTAGAAATTAAAAGTTTAAGAACTAGGTGATACCATTTCCAAAACTAGAGTGGCACGACAAACTTAGACAAGCACTATATCTAGTAGGCTGAGTTTAACAATGTCAATCGCACCTTTTGGATTTGGTATAAGTATTGGGAGGTAAATACCATAGCTATTATCGAGCAAACTCATAGCCCTATTTTGAATAGCAAGGCACAAGTATTATTATTGCCCGTTAATAGCGCTGGCATATTACTCGATCCAGTATTGACACGCTGTAAGACGCTATATCCTGATAACTATCAGCGCTATCATCGCGCCTGCCGTGATGGTAGCCTATCAGTCGGTGGCTGTCTGCTCCATAAACGCGAGCATGAACGCGCAGGACTGAGTGCTAATTCTAATAACAATCAGCCTATTTATATTGCCAATCTTGTCATATCTGATCACCCTTATCATCCTACTCGTAAGCGCTGGCTAGTTGCGGCTCTTAATGATTTAGGTCAGCAGCTTATGCCGTTGATACGCTATAAAGGCATCCGCAAAATGTCCATATTGACGCGGCCGCTTATCTCTAGCAACCAGACTGTCAGCAATTCGTCTAACAGTGCAATAAGCGATACTGATCTGAGCATTACTAATACAGTGCCTTTAGAGTGGCAGTCTATTACCTTGCCCCTACTAATTGAGCATCTGCAAGACTTGCCCAAATTACGTATTGAGCTACATTTACCTAAAAGTATCGATATTCCAAGCTAAAAAACAGTATTAAGAAATAAGGATAATTCCGTGACTTCACCCACCCTAAAGTATATCGCCCATTATCCTGAGCATATTCAAACTCAAGCGGCGCAAATGATTAGCACAGGAACGCTAGGCGATTATATTCACAAAAACTATCCAACCAGTCATGAGGTACAAAGCGATAAAGCGCTATATCAGTATATTAATGAGATCAAAAATCAATATATGCGTAAAAGTGGCTCACTCACCCAAGTCAGTTATAACAGTAAGCTTGCGGTACTGAATCAGGCATTAGGTATTCACACCTTTCAGTCGCGAGTACAAGGTAGCAAGCTTAAATCCCATAATAGTATTACGGTCGCCAGCCTATTTAAAAAAGCGCCACCTGAGTTCTTAAAGATGATAGTTGTGCATGAGCTGGCGCATTTTAAACAAAAAGATCACGATAAAGCCTTCTATCAACTCTGCTGTCATATGGAGCCCGATTATCATCAGTTTGAGCTGGATACTAGGCTTTGGCTACAGTGGCAAGAGCAGTAAATTATTTAGCTAAGATACAAAATTTGTAAAGATAGTTTGTAAACGGATAGTACTGCTATGTTTCCTTCTGTGGCGCTTGCAAGGTAGATTTATAACCGGCTATTGCTTAAATAATAGCATCAGCTTACTATCGGCGAATCAATGTTTATCGTAGCTAATATCTAAATGCTAACCCTATAAGGATTCCAAATTATGTCAAACAAAAATGAAGATAAAAAATCAGTGCAGAATAACGCAGTAACTGGTGTAGAAGTGGTAAAAGACGATACTGTCGTTTATGAAGATGGCGATTTTGAAGAGTACAATGCTGAACATGATCTAGAAGTTGACACCGATGCTAAGCTTGGTAATGATGACAAAGAATCAGATAAAGATAGCAAATCAAAAGAAGATAAGTCTGACAAATCAGACAAGAAAAATAAAGATAACAAAAAGTCTGATAAGAAAGCCAATGATAAAGACAGCTCTGACGAAGATGATAAGTCTGGTATAACGATGGCTGGTATCTATCAATGGGCAACTAAGCTAAGAGAAGATTTTAAATCTGACGCGGTAGACATGAAGCATGATGTCTCTGAAAAAGCGACTGCTATGATGCTTGGTAAATTGCTAGATGCCGTAGATATGGAATTAGCCGCTTTTGATAAGAGCTTAGATATCGCTAAAAATCTAATCGCTACCGCAGAAGAGCGCCGCAAAAAGATCGCTGCCAAAAAAGATAAATATCAAGGTATGATCGATAAGTTAGATCAAGAGTAATCGGTTTAATTAATTAGCTTCAAGCTTTATGAATCCAGTGTTAGACGTTTAGACTAAGCGTTTGACACTGGATTTTTTATACTTTATTGAAGGCTTTTCTTTAAAAAATGGTCAAATATAAAAGGCCCAAATGGCAAGAATGAACCGATTACACCGATAGGCATGGCCCATAGTGGTGTTTTTATTTTAGTGACCACTGTCATGAGTATAACGATATAGGCTATAAACAAGACGCCATGACCCATACCGATATACTTTACAGCCTCTTCAATACCCATCATATACTTTAATGGCATGGCAATACCGAGCAGTAGTAAAAATGAAGTACCTTCTAAATAACCTATGATAGTGAGGGCTTTTAGGACAGTGCGCTGATCTTGTTTAAGAGTAGTGATATGACTAGAGAGCTGAGCCTGTGACACTTGATTTTCCTTTTGTTATGATCAATAAATGATAGCTATGATACTGGCTTTGCCTACTACTTTGAAGGGCTAAGTCGCGCTAACAATGACTAGCGATACAAATAAATTGTTAACCCTACTAACCGCTTTTTTGGAAAAACTTATGCTTATTAATGCCGACTTTTCACAACGTGCAGCATTAGCCTTTGAGGACTATCAGTGGGTTGATTCACCACAAAAAGGCGTTGAGCGCGTCATGCTTGATCGAGTAGGCGCAGAAAAAGCCCGTGCTACCAGTATTGTACGCTATGCGCCCGACTCATACTTTCCCCATCATTTGCATCCTGGTGGCGAGGAGATACTCGTACTATCAGGTACTTTTTCTGCGGATGATACCGATTATCCCATAGGCTGGTATATACGCAATCCACCGACATCAGGGCACCAGCCTTATAGTGTCAAAGGTGCTACCATTTTTGTCAAACTCTGGCAGATGTCTACTGATGAGCACCAGCATGTGGCTATCGACACTACAGACGATAGCAACTGGCAGTTACAAGGCGATCGTCAGATTTGTCCGCTATTCTCTGATGACGATGAGCAAGTGAGCCTACAGCGACTGACTGCAAGCCAGCCACTGTTTATGACCGAAGTAGTAGGCGGCGTGGAGCTGCTAGTGATCGCAGGTGAGCTGATTGAAAACAAGCAGACTTATAAGTCTGGCAGTTGGCTACGCTTTCCTATAGGCACACTTCCACAAATAAGCGCAGGCTTAAAGGGCGTCACTGTCTATCTTAAAACGGGATATCTAGCGCAGATAAAACATACGGATATCGCAGCGCTATTAAATGAGTAGATAAGAGTAGTCATAATATTTTAATCGGTTTTAATAAAGGATTTTGAGATGAAGCAAGCTTCTGTTGCGATTGTAGGCGGTGGACTAAGTGGTCTGTACGCGGCCCTATTATTAGAAAAAAAAGGTATTGACTATATCCTATTAGAAGCTCGTCCTACGCTTGGTGGTCGCATTATCACTACTCGCTCTGCTACAGATATGCCCTTAGAGTCTCCAAATACTGACGCGACAACAGCCCTATCAGCTGACAACTTTGATTTAGGCCCGTCTTGGTTTTGGCCTGACTTTCAGCAGCAGCTTGGTCAGCTTATCGATGAGCTACAATTAGAGAGCTTTGAGCAGTTTGAAGAGGGCGATATGATGGTTGAACGCTCGGCTCATGAGCCCGCTATACGTAGCCAAGGCTATAAAAGCACTTCGCCATCAATGCGTCTAAAAGGAGGTATGGCAGCTTTGATCAATGCCTTATATAACCGTTTAGATCGAAATAAAATTATTACCAATCAACCAGTTCATCAGATAAACAAGACTGATGAGTATATTGAGGTTATTAGTAAAGACTCATCTGGACAGCTGACGACTTGGCAAGCTGGGCATATACTACTAGCGCTACCACCACGATTGGCAGCAGCCAGCATAGCGTTTACCCCTGCCCTACCGACTGATCTGACAATTCAATGGCATAATACAGCGACTTGGATGGCACCTCATGCCAAATACTTTGCAGTTTATGATACGCCCTTTTGGCGCGATACAGGATTATCAGGAGAAGCGCGTAGTGCGATAGGGCCTCTTGTTGAGATTCATGATGCCTCCATAACAGAGGGTAGCGGCGCATTATTTGGTTTTATTGGTGTGCCAGTACAACAGCGTCAAAGCATCTCCGAAACAGTATTAAAAGAGTATTGTCGCGAACAACTTGTGCGTTTATTTGGCGCAGAGGCAGGTACGCCAAAAGCTGAGTACCTCAAAGATTGGGCACAAGATCCGTTTACCGCGACGATTGCTGATCTTGATGTCAATGCGGATAGTTATGGTCAACACGCCTTAGCTCCTAATGCTAGAGCAAGCTCAGGCGTCTGGCAACAGTGCTTAACAGGCATAGGTAGCGAATGGTCGCGGCAGTTCTCTGGCTATACGGCTGGTGCTATTGATGCGGCAAGCGTGGCGGTACAAAACTTGCCTGAGTGTGTATCTAATATCGAATCTAAAAAATACGATTAAGGTTGTCGAACTCGTTTAGCTTTTGTAGATGGTACAACAGCGTAAAGTTAAATCAATTTAGAAACGACCTATCAAGGAGACTACGATGCACATCGGCATTTTAACGCTAACTTTTACCCTACCGGGATGCAGCTCTCTAAAAGAAAAGCGTCAGCGTATGGGCGGCTTGCATGAGCGTATCGGACGTAATCCTGCAATAGCAGTATGTGAAAGTGGCGAGCTTGATCGGCATGATGCTAGTGAGTGGACGTTCATAGTAGTCGCAACTTCTAAACGCAAAGTTGAGTCGTTATGTAATGAGATTGAAGAAAGGGTGCAGCGCGTGGTCGACGCGAGGATAATGGATGTAGTGCGAGAATTTATTTAACTCTGAATTATATTAAGAACTTATTTTAATCTGAAAAAACAGACCAGCCTGTTTTTTCTACCAGCATCTCTAATGCTTTTAGCCCAAGCTTTGAGTTGCCGACGGGATCAAGCCCTGGCGACCATACTGCAATTGAGCCTTTGCCTGGCGCAATCGTTAAGATACCACCACCCACGCCGCTTTTGCCTGGCAAGCCAACACGATAAGCAAACTCACCAGAGCCATCGTAGTGACCGCACATCATCATCAGAGAGTTAATCCGCTTGGAGCGCTGTGGGTTAATTACTCTCACCCCAGTATGTTGATTGATACCATTAGACATCAAGAATCGACCTGCACAAGCCAATTGCTGGCAACTCATCGCAATCGAACATTGATGAAAATAGACCCCTAATACCTTATCAACATCATGCTTGATATGACCAAATGACTTCATAAAGTGAGCTAGTGATGCGTTACGATCTTTGTGCTCCATCTCAGACGCTGCCACTTTATCATCAAAGCGAATCGAGTCATCATCAGCGATAAAATGTACGAACTGTAGGATCTCAGCCAATATCTCTTTGGGTTCATGCCCCATCATAATGGCGTCGACTACCGCAATTGCGCCAGCATTAATTAGTGGATTACGCGGCATACCCGATTCATACTCTAATATGGTAATTGAATTAAAAGGGTCACCCGATGGCTCACGGCCGACATGGTTCCAAAGCGCATTGCCTAATTTGCCAAGGGCGATGGTCAAAGTAAATACTTTGGAGATACTTTGAATAGAGAAAAGCGTACTGGCATCACCCGCTGAATAGACTTGCCCATCAGGTGTCGCAACGGCAATCCCGAACTGATTTGGATCGATATGAGCGAGCTGTGGAATGTAATTTGCCACATATCCACGTTCAGTCTCACTTGCCATCTGAGCGGCAATATCATCAAGTATATGTTGCATATTCATTGGATAACCGTATTTTTACTAATTTATTCATTATTGATGATTTTAGCTGAATAACTGAGGGTAAGGAGGGTTTATTTATTTTTACCTTAGATCCGCTTTTATTTTCAGAAAATAACTTTCATACACAAATCATTTTCTAAAGATTGGAAGGATTTTTCGATACCTATCCTATGTGCTCTTGAAGAAGAAAAATAATTTAAGCAGTCAATACAGCATTAAAAAAACAAGTTACAAATGAATAGATAAGAATAAAAAGACAGAATGAGGTAGCATTGAAAATTCAATAAAAATTTGGACATAAGGGAGTTAAGAAATGAAGGGAATCACACATTTTTCGAACAGTTTGATGGAAAAGTATTTACCAGATCCATTTTTATTCGTTATCATCTTAACCGTCGTGATTTTCGGTCTAGGCTTAGGCTTAACCGACTCCTCACCTTTACAGATGGTAGCTTTTTGGGGTGAAGGGTTTTGGGCATTACTCGCTTTCTCAATGCAAATGGTGCTAGTGCTTGTCACTGGTTTCGTATTGGCAAGCAGTCCGATATTCAAAAAAGGCTTAGGGAAATTGGCGAGTTTTGCAAGCTCGCCAGGTAGTGCGATTATTTGGGTAACCTTAGTATCACTTGCAGCAAGCTGGATTAACTGGGGGTTTGGATTAGTTATTGGTGCGTTGTTCGCAAAAGAATTAGCGAAGCGTGTTGAGCACGTTGATTATCGTCTACTGATTGCCAGTGCATATTCTGGGTTTATTATTTGGCATGCTGGATTTTCTGGATCGATTCCGCTGTCAATTGCAACAGAAGGGCATCCATTCGCTGACAAAATCGGTATTATTCCAACGAGTGCGACTATTTTTGCTAGTTACAACTTGATCATTGTCGTAAGTTTGGTGATTATTGTTCCTTTATTAAACCGTTTTATGATGCCAAAAAAAGAAGATACCGTGACCGTCGATCCGAAGCTTCTAGTTGACCCAATCGTTGAGGAGCTTCCTGAAAAGTCAGCTATGACTCCAGCAGAACGTTTGGAAAATAGCTGGATTTTATCCATGGTAATCGGTGTAATGGGAATTGCTTTCATTGTTTATTATTTTGCACAAAATGGATTTGCCTTAACGTTAGACTTAGTTAACTTTATGTTTTTATTTCTTGGAATTATGTTCCATGGAACGCCTCGCAAGTATCTTATTGCTGTTCAGGAAGCGGTCAAAGGAGCAGGAGCCATTATCGTTCAGTTTCCGTTTTATGCCGGCATTATGGGTATGATGACGGCATCTGGTTTGGCAGGAGTGATGTCAGACGCGTTTGTTAGCGCTTCAACAGTGGACACACTGCCACTTTTTGCTTTCTTAAGTGCAGGACTAGTTAACTTTTTTGTTCCTTCAGGTGGTGGGCAGTGGGCTGTACAAGCACCGATCATGTTAGAAGCTGCAGAAGTGCTTGGTAGTGATCCTGCGAGAGTTGCTATGGCTGTCGCATGGGGAGATGCTTGGACAAACATGATTCAGCCGTTCTGGGCATTACCAGCGCTAGCAATTGCTGGCCTTAAAGCTAAAGACATCATGGGATTTTGTGTCATTGTATTGATTGTCAGTGGCGTGATAATTGGTTTAGGGCTGTTATTTTTATAGGTAAAAGTTAGAGTTTGTCAATCAATAATCGCACCAGTATTTCTATTTGCACTGTTCTAAGGAAATTCTAGGTTTTGACCATCACTCCTAAAATGGGCACTGAATTTCCTATATAATGTGGGCTATCTTATTGTTAATACTCCATTCAATTTAGGCTTTTTAGCAAAAAAGGCGTTTTATGTTTAACCAATCCTCGACTCGTTTAAATAAATACATTAGCGAAAGCGGCATTTGCTCTCGCCGTGACGCTGACCGCTTCGTTGAACAAGGTAACGTCTACGTCAATGGCAAGCGTGCTCAAGTAGGCGATCAAGTGGTCTCTGGCGATACGGTAAAGGTTAACGGCCAGCTCATTGAGCCGCGAGAGCCCGATGATTTTGTGTTTATCGTATTGAATAAGCCAGTGGGCATTGTCAGTACCACTGAAAGTTCTGAGAAAGATAACATCGTTGATTTCGTACGACATAGCACACGTATTTTCCCGATTGGCCGTTTGGATAAAGACTCTCAGGGGTTGATCTTTTTGACCAGTAATGGCGATCTGGTCAATAAGGTATTGCGCGCTGGTAATAACCATGAAAAAGAATATCTAGTAACGGTGAATAAGCCAATAACCGATAGTTTTATTGAAGGTTTGGCTGGTGGCGTGCCAATGCTAGGCAAGATAACCAAAAAGTGCCCTGTGACTAAGATCGCGCCTACTGTGTTTAATATTACGCTAGTACAAGGTTTAAACCGTCAAATCCGCCGTATGTGTGAGCATTTTGGCTATGAAGTCGTCAAGCTTGAGCGTACGCGGATTATGAATGTCAGTCTGAAAGGGACTCCTGTTGGCGATTGGCGCGATTTGACCGAAAAAGAGTTAACAACTTTACTTAAATCTATAGAAGACTCTTCTTCACAAGACAGTCATTCGGGTAAGAAATCTAGTAATACACCACGAAAAAAATCTCGCTCTAATAATAATAGCAATAACGCATCAAAATCACCTGCAAACTCAAAGGGTGCAGCAAAAGGCAACGCTAAACATTCCAAGGATGGTGCTAGTAAACCAGCAGGTTCTAAAGGCAGAGATAAGCGTCCTTTTAATGATGGTAAGAAATCTGGCGGTAAAGGCAGACCTGCTACCAATGGTAAGCGTCCTGCAAGAGGTCGAGGATCTAAGCGGTGATTAAAACTATAGGTTGAAGTGGTTAGCTTTTTAGAACAGCTGGTAAGAGACAAAGCAATAATATTAACTTTTCCAAAAACACGTAGATACTATGAGATTTAAGCTTGCTTTCTCTCATGGTATCTACGTGCTATGTCACTGCAGGTTGTCTTTTTAGTGTGCCCGTTGTGCTTGTTAATTTTATCCGACTTTTTATGCTTAGAATAGCCTAGAACCTCTCCCATCTCAGTTTCTAAGGCGGTATCAATAAACGCTTGCATGAGTTATTCCTGAAAGTCTTTAATGTTCTTAAAACTGTTCATGTGACTCGCCATTTAATCAGCCAGTTTCTTAATGTCAGTTTGGTTAGTTACTGCTTACCCTTCTGTTAGCAGATTATAAGCAGTTACACAGTTTTTGGGAAAGTCTCGATGCAGTGTTTATCTGTAAAGATTTTAAACAATGATATGCTTGGTCACCTTGTAAACTCTCAATATAATTCATAAACTGGTATCAAATTACTCTTTGACAATGTATGTGAAACATCATCAATTTGGCGTGCTAAATCGCTAACCCTTCGCTTAACGTGGTCCCATATATATATAAGATCATCGCACCATACTGATGGATTATCGAATTCACGCTGTTGATCCCATCGATGTGGCAAGTATCCTCCACGGCAAACTTCAGCATGTCTGCAAGCCCTACATTCTGTAGGAATTATACGTTGAGACCTTATGATTGTGTTGATTTGCTCATTTTCATTAAGGTTAAGTAAATCTATATCCTCTGAAGTTTGTGTCATATTACTGCCACAAACCTTCAACACATCTAACAATTCATATTTGCCATTTGTCTCATAAATTAGATAGGCAAGATTCTCACTACCAAAAGCATCTGTGCGTCCCTTCCATCCTAAAACTGCCGCCACCATATCGGAAAACAGCCCCACTCTGACAACTTCTGGTTCAGCTAACCAAAGATCAAAAGCTTCTTGTAAAAAATGTCCTATCGATAGTCTAGGCAATTCAGGATAGTAGGTATCACATGTATCGCGTGATACATCTGGAATAAGAAAATTAAAATTATGTGGTGTAAGTGCTTTAAGTGCGCGATAAGTATCTGCTCCACTAGCATAAGGGTTAACGACACACAAAAGCCCGAAGGGCATATCAGTTTGATGAAGTAAATCAATGCTTCTGCGAACTTTGTTAAAAGTTCCTCGCCCACGTTTATCGACACGAAATTGATCATGATCAGCTTTACCTCCATCAATACTAATCGACAGTGATATTGCCTCATTTTTTAGAAATTTTATCCAGTCTGAGCTGAGTAGAATACCGTTTGTTTGCAATGAAAATGTAATATCAGGAACATAGCTGCGCAAAATATCAATATATTCTTGCAAACGCTTCCGTCCTGCAACAAGTGGCTCACCGCCGTGAAATACAACTTTACGAACCACATCAGAATGAATATGTCGAGTAGCTGCAATATCACGTCCGAGACGGTGTACATCGTCGTTGAGCAAGAACTGCGGCAATTGTGCATGAGCTTCGCTTTGGTGATTATAAACATAGCAATAAGAGCAGTTTATATTACAGATTTGAGTCAACTTAACTATGAATGTAGTTGGCATTGCAACAATATTTTTCATGATAAAGCCTCAATTAATTTCTGTCCATATATCGTCAGAAAACGTTGATTTTCGGCAATAGTCTGTTTCAAAGCAGCTGTATCCTGCAAAGCTTTTACTTGATGGTCATATTGTGGAGGCTGACCTTGCATATATGCAATATTGCACGCTGCATGATAAGCAAAAACGATACGTTCTAGGGGACGGTTACAGCGCATAAATACAGAATAGACTTCGGGAGCATCTTTTTGCGTGACAGCATCATTTTGAACAGTAATGTTATAGTGCAAATGACTCGCCTCGTGTACTACCATTTCAGCAATACCATGCCTTGTAAGGTTACCAGAAATGCGAATAGTATCAGGCGATTGTGGCGAAGATCCACTATTTAAAGTTTTAGTATCATCAAAATCTACCAAAATATAGCGAACTCTCATAATCACCCATTCTCGGTAATTCAATGAAAGACTCATCAAAGCTTTCTTTATCAAAATAATACCGATATCAGCTCTATCCATCGAGATCTTATCTGCGGAAAAAAATATTACAAATAGAGCGGAAGCTACAGTTTCGCGCGCTTCTAGTTTCATTAAGTATATACAATTATAGATTCTATCGTGTTCTCGGACATTACTATTACTAAGCGTATATGACTCGCCATTGTCTAAATTATTGAATATCATTGTAAGTCTATCGTCTAAAAGAGACACTGAATACAATGCAGCCTGCAAAAGCTCCTTCTTGTCTAAATCAATAGGAGTTGCTACAGGTTGCATTGCTAACATAGTGTTATTCCTTAAAGCTTTCTAATTCAGATTCAATAGCGTGCCTTAAACGCTCTCTAACTTCAGGGTGCTTTAGAACAGATGATACTCTCAAAGGTGTATTGAGACCTTCAATCTCACCAGGCTGTATAATAAAGTCACGACCAATTTGACTATCATCAGCAACCAAATCTTTAAGGTTAATTTCACTACTCGCCTCTTTGGTAAAGTCACTTTTGGTATAAGTACCACCTTTTGTGTAAGATCCTGGTGGACCCTCTTTAGTATAAGTGCCACCTTTCTCATAACTGGCGACAGGGCTAAATTCTAAATCCATACGTTCCGAAATCATGTTAGCGATGTTTGTAGGAAGTATGGCAGACTGCTCTTTGTCTTCCACAAGTTTTGCCAACTCTTTGATACGCGTCGCTAGCTCTAACTTTCCTATTACTTTAGGTTTCTTTGACATTTTAGTCACCTTTAAAGTTCATTTAGATTAATTGGATGCTACCTTGCTTGTTATTACAATTTCTTAGTGTATTGAGCAATCACCACTTATTTAGCAGTAACTACAATAAAATATACTATATATTGTTAATTCTTCGATTTAAGAAGAACATAGCGCTGCTAAGGTAAACCTCTCGAAGCCTTTGAGATATAAAGTATGTAGCAAGCGAAGGGTATCTACACTAGCTTGATACTATTCAATCGCCCTCTGTCGTTTCGAATTAGTAATAGCTTAGTTAAAGAGAAATTTTAGCTCAGCTATATATACATTATGTTATTAAACACACAAAGTCTACTTTATTATTCATATAAACGAATACTATGGTAGGTTTTATATCTGAAATAAAAAGTAATTGCATGCAGTAGGCACTAGCGTTGCGTCATCATTTCTTATTTACCAGCCTACGCTCGAGCCTGTCCTCCAAAATCATTTAATACATCCACAAAAAAACCGCCCTAACCAAAAAGTTAGAGCGGTTTAGTTAATTCAAAATAAAGCTTTATTCAGCGTCAGTAGTTGTAGTTGTACCCTGTTCAACACCTTTCATAGTCAGTTTAATGCGACCACGGTTATCAACGTCTTGTACTAAGACCTTAACAGTTTGCCCTTCTTTTAGATAATCAGACACATTCTCTACGCGCTCTTCTGCGATTTGTGAGATATGTACTAGACCGTCAGTGTTTGGCAACACGTTTACAAATGCACCAAAGTCAACGATGCGTGCGACTGTACCTGCGTAAGTTTTGCCTACTTCAACTTCAGCCGTTAATGCTTCGATTTTGCCGATAGCGGCTTTAGTTGCCGCTTTATTCTCACCAAAGATACGGATAGTACCGCCATCATCGATATCGATAACCGCACCAGTCTCTTCAGTTAGCTGACGAATCATCGCGCCACCTTTACCGATGACGTCGCGGATTTTATCAGGGTTAATTTCGATGACCGCATAGTTAGGTGCATGAGCGTTGATTTCAGTACGGCTCTCTGGCAATACTTTATTCATCGCGTCCAAGATATGAATACGACCTGCGTGAGCTTGCTTGAGCGCTTGCTCCATGATATCAGGAGTGATACCTTCGATTTTGATATCCATCTGTAATGCTGTGATACCGTCTTTAGAACCAGCAACTTTAAAATCCATATCGCCAAGATGATCTTCATCACCTAAGATGTCAGACAAGACTGCGAAGCGTTCGCCTTCTTTGACTAGACCCATCGCGATACCAGCAACTGGTGCTTTGATTGGTACACCAGCATCCATTAACGCTAGACTTGCACCACATACAGACGCCATAGACGATGAACCGTTTGATTCAGTGATCTCAGATACCACACGGATGACATACGGGAAGCGATCGCTATCAGGTAGCATCGCTTGGACACCACGGCGCGCTAGGCGGCCATGACCGATTTCACGACGTTTTGGAATACCTTCACGACCTGTCTCACCGACTGAGAAATGCGGGAAGTTATAATGCAGCATGAAATGGTCACGGATAGTACCCGCTAATGAGTCGATCATATTGACGTCACGACTGTTACCTAGAGTCGTCGTTACCAATGCCTGCGTTTCACCGCGAGTGAATAGCGCTGAACCGTGCGTGAATGGCAGTACACCGACTTGCACATCAAGCGCACGTACCGTATCTAGATCTCGACCATCGATACGTGGCTTACCAGATAGGATGCTATCACGAACCGTACGATACTTAAGATCGTTATAGATGTCTTTTAGCTCAGAGACATTGTTGCTGTAGCCATCAGACTCAGCATCGCCTGCTAGTGCTGCGATAGCGGCATCTTTGATTTCATCAAGCTTCGTATAGCGATCTTGCTTATCTTTAATGCTATAAGCGTCAGCGACTTGCTCGCCGAACTGCTCTTTCATACCTTTTTCTAAAGCTTCATCATGCTTTGGCGCTTCGAACTGTTGCTTGGCCGTGCCGATTTCTGCTGCCATAGAGGCAATATTATCGATGACGATTTGCTGTTGCTCATGACCGTATAGTACCGCACCTAACATTTGATCTTCTGATAGCTCTGCCGCTTCTGATTCAACCATCAGTACTGCGGATTTGGTACCAGCAACGACTAAATCAAGATCGCTTGTTTTAAGCTGCTCAATCGTTGGGTTCAGTACATATTCGCCATTGATAAAGCCGACACGCGCTGCAGCAACTGGGCCATTGAATGGCGCATCAGAGATAGCTAGAGCAGCTGAAGCACCGATTAACGCTGCGATATCAGCTGATTGAGTTTTGTCAGAAGATACGACAGTAGCCGTAATTTGGACTTCGTTAACATAACCTTCAGGGAATAACGGACGGATTGGACGGTCAATTAAGCGTGAAGTTAAAGTTTCATTTTCGCTCGCACGGCCTTCACGTTTGCCATAAGCGCCTGGAATCTTACCAGCGGCATACATTTTTTCTTGATAGTTAACCGTTAGCGGAAAGAAGTTTTGACCTGATTTTGCCTCAGACTTGACCACTGCAGCGACTAGGACAGTGACGCCGCCCATATGTACCATGATAGAGTTGGCTTGACGGGCTACGCGGCCAGTCTCAATGATGACTTGTTGATTGCCATACTGAAATTCACGGGTGATAGTATTGAACATTGACATAAAATTTTTCCTAATGTTGAGTGTCTAAAGTGATAAAAGCGACTTTTATCGATACAGCCTCTAATATCACTCTTTATAATATTTTTATATGAATTCAAAATGCTGTCGTTTTAACGGGTTTGCAGCTATTTAGCGCTCACATACGGTTTTAAATACTGGTGTTCGTTAGTATATCTGCTCTGTGTACTAATTTAACGTGTGGCTCTATTGTGCTATTTAAATCAAACTATTCAAATTCGGTAATACGTTGCTACTGACTATTCATGCCACAGTCAGCATTTTTGAGATATTTTCATCGTGCACTATTTTACAGTGATTTAAGGCTATTGACCAATTTATTGGTTTAATAAATAATAGCCATAAAAAAACGGCATGAAGCTATTTCATACCGTTTCTGTACTGCTCAATTCTTATAATGATAATACATAAGGGTTGTATTAACGACGTAGACCTAATTGGCTGATCAAAGTAGTGTAACGACCTAAGTCCTTACCTTTTAAGTAATCAAGCAATTTACGACGAGTGTTAACCATACGGATAAGACCACGACGGCTATGATGATCCGCTTTGTGAGCTTTAAAATGGTTTTGTAAATCGTTGATACGCGCGCTTAAAAGAGCAACTTGAACTTCAGGGGAACCTGTGTCATTTTCGCCGCGCTGATATTGAGCAATGATATTTTCGCGATCGGTATTCGTTAGCATAAATTTCTCCAGCAATGCTAATAATTCTACAGAGCTTCAAGTAGTTGAACACTCATAGAATAATAAGATAATAAAATAGTTCGCTGTCCATTCAGGATAACCCTGCATTACTAGAGTTGACCTATTAGCCAGCAAACCCAATACGGTATTATAGTAGATAGTGTTTTATAACTAACGCTACTACAAACGTCAGCTATTATAGCAAAAAACTGTCAAGCTGACAGTCTTTTTTGATAGCAAAGATTAACCCTTATTTATTGACGTCATCTTGCTTGGCATTGCCACCTAAATCATCATCATTTAACGGCGCAGTAGTTGCCTCAGCAAGACTATCAGGCGCCTTGTCATTCGGATCAATCTCACCAGCTAGCTCTTGAATTTTCTTCTCCTCGACATCCATCTCTTTATTTGGCTTATCCATAATTTTATTCCCTGTATATTGATCACTATTGACATAAAGCTAGTATAAAAAATGCCAACTGTTTGTACAGCCGACATCGTTTATTAAAGCTTATTAATTATCGATTATTACTTATCTTCTTTTGCATTTTCAGCAATGCGGTCTGCTGCTGCCTCAGTATCTTCGGTATAATTGTCTTCGGTTTGATTCTTTAAAGAATCCTGTGCCGCATCAGAACGTTGTTGCTCAAGTTTGGTATTGTTTGGATTAGGCTGTGACATAGTATTTTCCTTTTTATTTGAAGTTAGTTTATCTGAGATCTACGTTTAGCTACTTGTTCCATACTTTTAGTTATTATCTAATCTTTATGTTTATAGTTGTTGTATCAACAGTCAGTATTTATTAGTTTTGGTAATTGTTATTATTAACTGACATAGTCATGGTATAAAAAAAGCAGGTCTCACCGTAGGCGAAACCTGCAACTAAATGTAGCGGAATGTGATTAGTGTAATACACTAGTAAATTATGCAGCGATTAGGTTATCGTTGAATCAGCTTTTTGGGTTGCAAGCGTCCATTAAGACTAACCGCTCCCAATCCTAAGAACTGACCATTTGTATCTATCAAGCGGATATCTATAGGCAGTTCATGCTCTGGGATATTAGCATTTTCAGTTTTTTGTACATCTAATTGAACGTTATCAATAATATATTGTTGCAACGTCGGCGTTAGCTGTTCGATTACGTTCAGCCGTTGACCCATCTTGATCCGTTCACATTGTTCTGAATCTAAAACCAGCTGAGCTGCGATATAAATACAGGCATCTATAGGTAATAACTGTACAAACCTATTATCAAACTCTAGCGCTTCTAGCTCTGGCAAGCTTATCGCATTATTAATACTAAACTTGCCAACGTCCAAGCGTCTTAAAGCGGTTAGATGACCTAATGTATCTAAAGCTTTAGCAATATCCTCACCTAACACACGTACATAAGTACCTTTAGTACAAGTCACCGTCAGCTCAATACTATTAGCACTAAGCATTGTCAAATCTAACGACTTGATAGTGATATCTCTAGGTGCTCGCTCAACCTCTATCCCAGCGCGCGCGTATTCGTAGAGCTTTTTGCCGTCTTTTTTTAGAGCTGAGTACATAGGTGGGATTTGCTGCTGGGCGCCCATGAACTGCTGAGCAATGCTAGTTAGTAGTTCATTATCGATAATTGGCACTGCTGTCTCAGCAATGATCTTACCATCCGCATCGCCTGTATCGGTCTGTTGACCCAGTAATATCGTTGCCTGATAAGATTTGTCAGCGTCCAGTTGATAATGGCTAAACTTAGTCGCCTCACCTAAGCAAATAGGCAATAGACCCGTAGCCATGGGATCAAGAGTACCCGTATGCCCTGCTTTTTTACTGTCGTGAATAGGTGATTGAAACAGATACTTCACCTTTGACACCACTTGCTGAGAGGTCATACCTATAGGTTTATCAATTAAGATAACTCCAGAGACTTTTTGTTTAGAATATGGCTTATCACTTTGATGAGACGCTTGCTCAGACACTTTAGACATAGTAGCTATTTCTCTTGTGATTGCTCTTCTATCTGTGGCTCATCAATATTTAAGCCATCAGTATCTAAGCTATCAGTTTCGTTATCATCTGTTTTTGCATTGGCTTGACTGATTAGATCCATCATATAGTTACCACGAGCGGTAACTTCATCATAATGAAATCTAAGGCGCGGTGTCGTGCGCGTTTTGAGACTATGGCTTAATTCAGTACGCAAGAATCCAGCGGCTTTATTGAGTACCTTAATACTCTCTTCATGGTTGGTTATCGTCATAGCATCATTGAGCTCAGGCTCCATGACAGTGACGTAGATATCGGCGTAACCTAGATCAGGGCTGACTTTGACACTGGAGATAGTGACATATCCTGTTAGACGTGGGTCCTTGACAGCATCGCGAATGAGTACCGCAAGCTCACGCTGGATTTGATCTGCTAAACGTTGGAGACGTTGATTCATTCTATTATCCTAATTAAAATATTGTATTTTTAATAAAAATTTAAACCGTTAGTTTGCAATAAAAAAGGCCTAGCAGGATTACCCTGTTAGGCCTAATAACATCTTATTAAGGCATATCGAAAATATGACTTTAATAGCCTATTTAGATAGTACGTGCGAACTCTTGAATCTCAAAGACTTCGATTTTATCGCCATCTTCTACATCATAGCCACGAACGGCTAGACCACATTCCATGCCTGTACGTACTTCATTAACATCTTCTTTATAACGACGTAATGATTGCAATTGACCAGTAAAGATAACTTGGTCAGCACGTAATACACGGATAGGTTTGTTGCGATAAATCGTACCTTCAACCACCATACAACCGGCAGCTGCACCGAATTTACTAGAGCGGAATACTTCACGCACATCAGCCACACCCAATATTTTCTCACGATGTTCAGGAGCTAGCATACCACTCATGGCCGCTTTCACGTCATCAATCAAACCATAGATAACACTGTAATAGCGAATGTCCATGTCAGCAGCATCTGCTTTACGACGTGCGGTAGTATCAGCGCGAACGTTGAAACCTAACAATACTGCCTCACTAGATTCAGCAAGAGTAACATCAGATTCTGAGATCGGACCAACACCTGAGCTAATAACGCGTACTTTGACTTCGTCGGTTGATAACTCATTTAATGCTGCCAATAGAGCTTCTAGTGAACCACGAACATCCGTTTTCAGGACGATGTTTAAGAAGGACACATCGCCTTGTTCCATCTGCTCAAACATACTCTCTAAGCGCATTTTATTCTGGCGCTCAAGCTGCTGCTCACGCTCACGGTTGGCCCTAAAGTCCGCCACTTCACGCGCTTTTTTCTCATCAGTTACGACTAAGAATTCGCTACCCGCAGCTGGTGTATCTGGTAAGCCTAGGATCTCAACAGGAATAGAAGGACCTGCAGTCTGAATACGTTTGCCATGCTCGTCAACCATAGCCCGTACACGGCCATAATACTCACCGGCTAAGACTAGATCGCCTTGCTTGAGCGTACCTTTTTTAACCAATACGCTAGCAACTGGACCACGACCTTTTTCTAGTCTTGATTCAATAACTACACCTTGCGCCGCACCGTCCAATGGTGCTTCTAATTCCATTAGCTCTGCAGTCAAACTGATGTATTCTAGTAGCTCATCGATACCTTCGCCTGTTTTGGCTGAGATACGAGCCATAGGTGTGTCACCACCCCACTCTTCTGATATTACTTGCTTCGCCGTTAGCTCGTTTAATACACGATCTGGATCAGCGCTTGGCTTATCCATTTTATTAATCGCAACAATCAGCGGCGTACCAGCAGCACGAGCATGATCAATAGCTTCTTCGGTCTGTGGCATCATACCATCATCAGCGGCGACGACTAGTACGACGATATCTGTCGCTTGGGCACCACGTGAGCGCATCGCACTAAAGGCGGCGTGACCTGGTGTATCAAGGAAAGTAATAACGCCACGATCCGTTTTAACATGATAAGCACCGATATGCTGAGTAATTCCGCCAGCTTCGCCAGTGGCAACTTTGGTCTCACGAATCTTATCAAGTAGCGATGTTTTACCATGATCAACGTGACCCATGATAGTGACCACTGGTGGACGCGTCTGTACGTTACTACTGCGCCCATCAACGGCATCATGTAGATCGTCTTCAACTTTGGTATC
This sequence comes from Psychrobacter sp. M13, assembly GCF_030718935.1. Taxonomy (NCBI): domain Bacteria; kingdom Pseudomonadati; phylum Pseudomonadota; class Gammaproteobacteria; order Moraxellales; family Moraxellaceae; genus Psychrobacter; species Psychrobacter sp. M13. The sequence goes on along the minus strand of NZ_CP132194.1, from coordinate 95,126 downwards.
GCTGACTGGAACTGGATTGTGACCCATCTCTTCGACAATAAGACTAGCTGTCGCTTGGTCAATAGTATCTGATTCAGTCGCCATTTCACCCATTTTCATAAGTAACTTAGTGACTTCACGAGCTTTGACTGCCATACGCTGAGCCAAGTCTGCTACAGTAATCTGTTCGCTAATCTCAACATCATAAACGATTTTTTCCACAGGTTTTTCAAACTTGTGTTGACCAGCCTGCGCTGAACGTAAGCCGTTCTTACGGTTTTTGACTTCACGCTCGTCTTGGTTTTTGCGGCGGCGCCCACGAGTACCTGTGCTGTTAGCACCACGCTTGATCTCACGACGCTCTTTTTCAAATGACTCTTCTAGTGCGTCGCCAACTAGACCTTCGGCCAATGGCTCATCTTTACGCACTTCAGCAACAGGCTCACGGTCCGTATATTTACCAGCCATCTTGCGCATTTGCTCAAGAGTACGCTTTTGTGCCTCTTTTGCTTGTGCTTGACGTGTTTCAGCTTCAATCTCACGTAAACGATTTTCTTCAACTTCGCGTGCTTCGCGTGCTTTACGCTCAGCTGCAGTTTCAACTTTTGGCTTGGTGGCCGCAACTACTTTTTTCTTAGGCTTATCTTTATCTTTGGTGATAACTTCGACAGCGTCTTTGCTACCTTTTTTGACTACAACCGATGAGTTAGCGACTTTAGCGCTTTTGCTGGTTGAGCTTTTGCTAGAGCCTAAGCTACTACGCATAGCTGCTAGAGTAGCCGCTTGACGTTCCTCAGCTTTTTTCTTCGCCTCAGAACGCTCCTCGAGATCTTTGGCCGCCCGAGCTTGCGCTTCAATTAATGCCTGCTCACGCGCTGCTAACTCTTCAGCCATCTTCTCTGGATCAGGCTTTTCAAAGATTTTCTTTTTGCGCACTTCTACATTGACGCTCTTAGATTTGCCTGAAGAGCCAGTCACACGCGCAGTACTCGTCGTTTTAGATTTTAGACTAATACGACGCTTGTCTTGCTGACCATGACTTTGCTTTAAGTACGCCACTAGCTTCTCTTGCTCAGCTTCAGTGACTGGATCACCTTCACCGCGAGCAGGCATTCCAGCATCTTGCAGTTGCTGCTGTAAAGCACTTGCGGTTTTGCCTACCATGTCTGCCAGTTCTTTGACGGTCTTATCTGCCATTTATTATCACCTACTGTCTATTGTTTGCTATACATTCAATTGGGTTGTTGACTATCAATAATTGTGCTCAAGCTCATGTCAGTTTGCACTAGCATCAGCTTTGAATAATCGTCAGCATATCACCAAAAGACAGCGATATGCAGTTAACGCCTATTCATTGAACCAAGATTCCCGAGCTTTCATGATAAGTTTTCCTGCGGTTTCATTATCTAAACCTTCGATATCTTCTAAATCAAATACCGCCTGCTCAGCTAAGTCGTCTACGGTAATAATATCTTTTTGTGCCATTTTATAGGCTAAGCTTACCGTCATACCTTCAAGATCTTGTAGTTCTTGACTAGGCTCTTTCATGTTCTGTTGCTTAACGAGTTCATCCGCTATCACGACTTCTTTAGCACGTTCTTGAATCATATCGATCGCTTCGTCATCTAGGCCATCAATATCATAAAAGGTATCAACAGGCACATAAGCAACTTCTTCGATACTAGTGAAACCGATATCAACTAACGCTTGCGCTAAGTCTTGATCAACCTCTAAACGCTCGTAAAACAGATCGATAAAGGCTTTGCTCTCGTTTTGCTGACGCTGTTGATACTCTTCTTCTAGCATCATGTTGAGCTTATAACCCGTCAGCTCAGAGGCAAGACGTACGTTTTGACCTTGTGAGCCGATAGCACGTGCCAACTGATCATTAGTGCTAAATACTATGTCAGCGGTCTTGGTATCTTCATCTAAGATGATACTGCTGACGTCAGCAGGTTCAAGCGAGCTAATAATAAATTGCGCAGGATCATCTGACCATACTACGACATCAATACGCTCGCCATCAAGCTCTTGCTGTACTGCTTGGATACGTGTACCGCGCATACCGATACAAGCACCGACAGGATCGATACGATGATCATTAGTTTTGACTGATATCTTAGCACGGGTACCTGGCAGACGAGCAACATTACGGATTTCGATAATTTGCTCAGCGATTTCAGGGACTTCTTTTTGCATCAAAGCAGATAGCATTTCTGGATGCGTACGTGATAACAGTAATTGCGCACCACGATTTTCACGATTCACATGATAGAGAATAGCATTAATCCGTGATTTAGCGCGTAGCTGTTCACGCGGTAACATCTGATCACGAGCTAGGTAGCCTTCAGCATTATCGCCGAGATCAATAATAAACCCATCACGCGTTTGTTTTTTGACTTCGCCATACATCATCTCGCCAATACGTGGCTCAAAGATATCAGCAACTAAAGCACGTTCCGCTTCACGAATCTTTTGAATGATGACTTGCTTGGCTTGAGTAGCAGCAATACGACCAAATTCGATAGAGTCGATTTGCTCTTCTTTAATATCACCGATAGACCATTCATCTTGATCTAAGTCAGTAATAGCGAGCTGACAAGCTGGCATTTCGTGATCTTCATCAGCAACAACCGTCCAGTAGCGATAAGTATCATAATCACCCGTTTCACGATTGATAGCGACACGTACTTCTACCTCTGGTTGCTCGGTATAGACCTTTTTCTTAGTCGATACTACTAGAGCATCTTCTATCGCTTCAAAAATATCTTCAGGATTTAAGCCCTTCTCGTTACTGACGGTTTCTACTACCGTTAAGATTTCACGACTCATACTCTACCCGTCCTATCATTTCATAATTGGCTTAAATTTTATAATTTATATTGTACTTTACTAGTTTAAACAATAATAAATACAATAATTTATTAAATTATTGATTAATAAAAGTTGCTTCTTCAAAAATTAAATTGGCTTTATCAATATTGCTAAAATCAATCTCAAATTTTTCACCATCAGTAGCTGTGAGCTGTAATGAAGTCTCACCCATGCTATCGAGTTTGCCTGTGGCTTTACGACGTTTTTTGTCGCCTGAGCCTATCGCAGAGATCAAACGTAAACTTATAGTCTCACCAATATAGTCACGCATTTGTGCATCGCGGAAAAACGCCCGATCAAAGCCTGGTGATGATACTTCTAAGATATACTCACCAGCGATAGGATCATGGACTTCTAGAATACCGCTAACCTGATGATTGACCGCTGCACAATTCTCAATAGTCACTTGCTTATCTTGTGCTTGCACTTCAGGTAGCGCTTCGATATAAATGCGCAATAGCGAGCGACGACCTTGAGGTACAAACTCCACACCCCATAGTGCAACATCGCAAGCTGCTACTGCAGGTTCAATAATACTGGTTAATTCTGCAACTTTAGTCGAAAGCTTCATAATTTATTTATAGTTTCCTAATTGATCTGATAACTTATTATTTATTGGCTCATTTGCTTTGTTGTGTTGTCTAACTATTTGTTTAACTGCTGTCTTTAACGATCTGCTTTTTATTATTAAACAGCTTGAAGCAAATGTTTTTCAACAAAAACCTTATAGGCGATACGCTGCATTTATAGCCAACGCTATCATAGTATATGGGTTTAGAGCTTAGCATAAGTAGGCTAGATACCGTTATAACACTGACTGACAGATACAAAAAAACCCACAAACATAATGGTGGGCTAATTTACACTGAGTATTTAGTGTACAACAATCAGTATCGAAAAAAGTGGTAGCGGGGGCTGGATTTGAACCAACGACCTTCGGGTTATGAGCCCGACGAGCTACCAGACTGCTCCACCCCGCAACAATTTAGAATGCGTATTATAGGTAGGTTTTATAGAGTTGTCAACGATTATTTTAAATAATATCAAATTAAACGTTTAATTACTGCAATAACTTCTCTACTACCCATAATATTAATGTTGTTATGCTTCTAACTATCATTAATATTACGCCGTGCTACATAAAACTTGGTGCGATTGGGGGGACTTGAACCCCCACAGCTTGCGCCACCACCCCCTCAAGATGGCGTGTCTACCAATTCCACCACAATCGCTTATAACTTACTACTTAACCAAACTTGTCGCTTATTTTCAGCTTATTCACTATTATGAGGATAACAGTAAGCCGATAAAATAATATCTATTCTATGCCAATAAACCAATCAAGAAAGTTATTGCCTGTCAAAAACAGAAAAGTATTGTAAAACTAAGCAGCTAAAATAGCAAGGCTTTAGATAAATCACCTTACTTTTATAACTATTGCTACTTATCTAAAAAAACATCAGTAAAAAATAAGAATATTAAAAGCTAACCCTTGTCACCATTGTTACTGAGGGTTTTGAGTCAAAGGACGTGGCGTCTGTGGCGCTGACACTGGTGCGTCTAATCGAAACTGATCTTCAGCTTGTTTACGCGCATGCACTGCAAGGGTCATACTGGTAATAAAAAATATGACTGTCAGTACTGCGGTAGCGCGAGTCAAAAAGTTGGCCGTTCCCGCTGCGCCAAATACTGTACCCGAAGACCCTGCTCCAAAAGATGCGCCAGCGTCTGCCCCTTTACCATGCTGAATCAAAATCAAGCCGATCATAGCAATCGCCACGATAATGTGCAGGGCTAATATAAACGTAAACATGCTGGCCTCTTTTGCCGCCTGATGACGACTGATAACAATAATAAAATGTGAATAAAGCTTTTAGATGATGCCCAAGTTAAATGATGACTAGGTTTTTGCAAGCTGATCAATGCCATAGAACTGAGCATTGAAAACAACTAAGTATTAGAAGTAACTTATTCTAAAAACCTAGCACTAAAACAAGCATTATAAATAAGGGGCATTGTACACGATTGCAAGGGTATTATTAAAGCGACTTTTATAGACTTAAGATTTAGCGCTGCTAAAAGCTTTAGCAATGGCCAAAAAACTCTCTGATTTTAAAGCAGCTCCGCCAACCAAAGCTCCATTTATCGCAGGATTAGCTGCAAAACTTGCAGCGTTATCAGCATTGACACTACCGCCGTATAACACGGTAAACTCTGCCAGATTATTGTTAAAGCTTGCCAGTGTTTGCTTAATATAATCATGTGTAGCAGCCACTTCTGTAACGGTTGGCACTTTGCCTGTTCCTATCGCCCAGACTGGCTCGTAAGCGATAATAAGATGCTCAGCCAAGTTGCTGGCTTGTATTGCAGATATGGACTCCAAAGATTGTTGTGCAAGCCAGTCTTTAACGACTGCTAATTGCTCAACAAGTACAGCAAAAGTCTCGCTTGCGTCATACTGCGCTTGGGTTTCACCAATACACAGCACTACGTTCAGATTTTGACTGAGTGCATGAGTCAATTTTTGTAGCAAAGTATCATTGGTCTCGCGATGATATTGACGACGCTCTGAGTGACCAAGAATCGTCCAAGTCGCGCCAGCATCAGCGACTTGCTGCGCTGAGCAATCCCCTGTATAAGCACCTGTACTCCCACTATGAGCACTAATATCTTGCGCCGCACTTAGTATTGGCGTGCCCTGCACTCGCCCGCTTACCGAAGCTAAATGCACACAACTAGGCGCTACCATCAACTGACAAGGCGTAGTGACACCATCTTTTGCTACTGCCGCTAATAACTGATCTAACAACATATTTACGTCGTTATTTGTGGCCGGATTTTGTTTCCAGTTGCCAATTACCCAAGACTGCATCACTTATCTACCTTGTCAAATTATCAAACATATTTTTATATGCGCGTCAGTATAACAAATATTTGGCAAGTGCTATAGTATAGTGTTGGAGCTACTGATATAAGTCGATTAAATCTGATCCGAATTGATAACTTGTCATGATTTTTGCATATTTTTGCATATAGTAACTTACGGTTTAACAACTTACCGTTATCATGATTATTGAAAAAATTAATATAAGTGCGGTGCTAAGGTATGTCCTTATAATCCTACACAAAAATAATTATCCGCGGTTGATGCTGCTTTAAATAATAAAATTAGCGGTTTTGTATTAAGGAACACAGGTTATGTCTACTGTTATTAGTAAATTTGGCGGCTTAGCAGAGCAGTTGGTCAGTGCAGGACTGGTCAGTGATAAAGATATGCGCAGTGCTCAAACTGAGGCGCAGCAGCAACAGGTAGGTCTAGTCGCTTATTTGGTTGGCAACAAATTGGCTGATGCTTATAAACTAGCTTTATTGCTGTCTGAATCTTTTGGCGATCCTCTGTTCGATCTCGATGTGCTTAATAATAGTGTAATTCCTAAAGATCTAGTCGATGAAAAAATCGTTCGTAAATTTAACGCTTTGCCGATATTTAAGCGGGGTCAACGTCTTTTTGTGGCTTTGAGTGATCCTACGCGTATCGACGCGATTGATGCACTAGCGTTTAACTCACGTCTATCTATTGAGGCAGTACTGGTCGAGGAGAACAAGCTAAGAAGACGTATCGATAGTGTTTACGCGGATACAATGCAAAGCTTCAGTAGCTTCGCTGATAGCGATTTCAACGTTGATTTTGATGAAGGGGGTGAAAGTGAGGTTGAAACCCGCCTTAATGATAGCGTTGATGAAGCGCCAGTAGTAAAATTTGTCAATAAGATGCTGGTTGAAGCTATTCGTATGGGTGCTTCAGATTTGCACTTCGAGCCGTATGAGAAGAGCTATCGCGTACGCTTTCGAGTCGATGGTGTTATGCAAAAAATGGCCAATCCACCGGTACAACTGGCTAATAAGATTGCCGCTCGTCTAAAGGTGATGTCACAAATGGATATCTCTGAGCGCCGCGTGCCGCAAGATGGACGTATCAAGCTCAAGCTCTCCAAAAGCAGAGCTATCGATTTTCGAGTGAACTCATTGCCTACGCTGTTTGGTGAAAAAATCGTCCTGCGTATTTTAGATCCTTCATCAGCCATGCTAGGTATTGATGCGCTAGGCTATGAGCCTGATCAAAAAGAGCTGTTCTTGACCGCTTTAAGTAAGCCACAAGGGATGATTCTGATTACAGGGCCTACTGGTTCTGGTAAAACAGTATCGTTATATACAGGTATTAATATCCTGAATACGGGCGAGACTAATATTTCAACTGCAGAGGATCCAGTCGAGATCAACCTAGAGGGCATCAATCAGGTCAACGTTAATTCTAAGGTAGGACTAACTTTTGCCAATGCACTCAAGTCATTCTTACGTCAAGATCCTGATATTGTGATGGTTGGTGAGATTCGTGATTTAGAAACCGCTGAGATCGCTGTTAAAGCAGCACAAACCGGTCACTTAGTATTATCGACGTTACATACTAACTCGGCTCCCGAGACCTTGACTCGCCTCAAAAATATGGGCGTAGCTTCGTTTAACATTGCAACTTCAGTGAACTTAGTTATCGCTCAACGACTGGCTAGACGTTTATGCAATAACTGCAAAAAGCCTATCGATGTTCCTCGAATCAGTCTAGTAGAGCTGGGCTTTAGTGATGAACAACTAGACGATTCAGGCAATGTCATCTACGGGCCTATAGGTTGTAGTGAATGCCGCGAAGGATATAAAGGCCGAATCGGTATTTATGAGGTGCTAAGAGTAACTAATGATATCTCTCGTATCATTATGGAAGATGGTAATGCAATCGATATAAAAGATGCGGCACTCAAAAACGGCTTTCGTGATTTGCGCCACTCAGGTATCTTAAAAGTATTGCAGGGCATGACTAGTATTCAAGAGATGATGCGCGTGACTTCTGAATAAATTATATAATGCTATTTAAAATAGCCTTTTTATCAGGTGTTATGGTGTTATTTATATCATTACCAGTATATTTAATTAAGTAAATTTGAGGGTTAAGAGATGGCAAAAGCTAAGACCGACATGCTGTTAGATTTTGTCTATGATGGGGTCAATCGGCGTGGACAAAAAGTCAAAGGCGAAACGACCAGTCGCAATTTAGAGCTGGCAAAGGCGACCTTGCGCAAGCAGGGCATTACCGTCAAAACCATCAAGAAAAAGCCTAAAGCGCTTTTTGAATTTAAAAAGTCTATCAAGCCTATCGATATTGCTATTTTTTCGCGCCAGCTGGCAACGATGATGAAAGCCGGTGTTCCATTAACCCAATCTTTTGAGATCGTGGCGGACTCTCTAGATAATCCTACTATGAAAGAATTAGTACTACAGATCAAAGCAGATATTGAATCGGGAAGTAATTTTTCCTCAGCGCTACGTCGACATCCGCGTTACTTTGATGATCTATTCTGCTCGCTTGTTGAGTCGGGTGAGCAATCAGGGGCGCTTGAAACTATGCTTGAGCGGGTCGCCACTTACAAAGAAAAGAGCGAGCTACTCAAAGCTAAGATTCGTAAAGCTATCAAATACCCAATAGCGGTAATAGTCGTTGCAGTCATTGTCACTATGATTCTATTGATAAAAGTAGTACCTGTATTCTCGGACCTTTTTGAATCCTTTGGTGCTGAATTACCCGCTTTTACTCGGATGGTAGTCGGTATGTCTGAGTGGATGCAATCTTGGTGGTTTATTTTAATCATTGTCATTGGCGGCGCTATTATTGGCTTTTCTGAAGCGAAAAAACGCTCGAAAAAGTTTCGCGATTTTTTAGATCGAGCCGTTTTGAAAGCCCCTGTATTTGGTAAGATTGCTTACCAAGCAGTTATTGCTCGTTTTGCTCGTACTCTATCAACGACGTTCGCAGCAGGTGTTCCCTTGATTGATGCACTAGACTCTACCGCTGGGGCAACTAATAATGTGGTGTTTTATAATGCGACTCAACAGATTAAGAATGATGTTTCAACGGGTCAGCAGCTACAGTTCTCTATGCGCTCAACCAATTTATTTCCTAGTATGGCAATTCAAATGGTAGGTATCGGTGAGGAATCTGGTAGCTTAGAGGAGATGCTAGATAAAGTCGCGGTCTATTACGAAAATGAAGTCGACAACGCCGTTGATGGGCTAACGAGTCTACTGGAACCTTTTATTATGGCTATTCTTGGCGTATTAGTAGGTGGTCTAGTCATTGCTATGTACTTACCTATTTTCCAATTGGGTAATGTAGTAGGATAAAAGTTTAATGCAATTAATAGAATTATTACAACAAAACATGACTGTAGCCCTGCTCGTATTTGCACTATTAGGGCTTTGTGTGGGCAGCTTTTTAAATGTCGTTATTCATCGCATACCGTTGATGATGCAGTTTGAATGGCGACAGGAGTGCAGTCAATTTTTGGTACAGCAGCCTGAGACATTAGAAGCTCAAGCGAATGATCTCGCAACTATCATTGCTAAAGACACCCCTATTACTTTAAGCCGTCCAGCGTCGCGTTGTCCCAACTGTGCTCATAAAATCAAGTGGTATGAGAATATACCCCTTATCAGCTGGATAGGTTTACGCGGACGTTGCTCGGACTGCAAGGCTTCTATCAGTTGGCGCTATCCGCTCGTTGAGCTGATTACCGCTCTGCTCTCAGCATTGGTTATTTATCACTTTGGCGTCACCATGGTAGGTCTTTCAGCATTGATATTAGTATGGACGCTGATAGCGCTAACAGGTATTGATTTTGATACTCAGCTACTACCAGATCGCCTAACTTTCCCGTTGGCGGGGTTGGGACTCGCGGTTAATTCGCAAAGCTGGTTTGTCAGTCCGACGCAAGCTATTTGGGGCTTGCTACTAGGGTTTTTATCTTTATGGATCGTAGTGAAAGTGTTTTATTTACTGACGAAAAAGCACGGTATGGGGCAAGGTGATTTTAAATTACTAGCGGTATTAGGCGCTTGGCTTGGGCCAATGATGCTACCTCTTATTATCTTATTATCTTCGCTATTAGGTTCTGTCGTTGGCATTGTTTTGATGAGAATACATGGCGCAAGCAAACCTTTTGCCTTTGGGCCTTATATTGCAGTTGCGGGGATTATTGCTTTACTATACGGTAATGATATCATTAGCTGGTATTTGGCTATGTATATTTAGGGCTACGGAACAAACCGTTATCACAACAGTCATTATATTATCTTGCACGCTTGCTGGCGTGCTTTAAAATCCCTTTCAGCTGACAATAAGTAAACCCACCCTGATACTTTTTGCACTACTAACCGTTACGCTAAAGCTGTCGTTTTGAAATTTATATCAGCGCTATATTAGCTATCTATCTTTTTATTTATAAAATAAGTGGCCTTTATGAGTATTAATAGCACATCATCTGCGCAGAGCCATGATCATACCGATCAGCCGCAAACTATTAGCCAAGCTAAGAGTAAAAAGCTAGTAGTGGGCTTAACAGGTGGTATCGGTAGCGGTAAGTCAGCGACTAGCGCCTGGTTCGCTGAGCAGGGGATGGACATTATAGATGCTGATGTCCTCGCTCACGAGGTCGTGGCTAAAGGTAGTGCTACCTTGCACAAGATTCAAAGGAAATTTGGCGATTGGGCTATCAAGGATAATGGTGATATGGATCGCGCTGCGGTACGTACGCATGTTTTTGCTCATCCAGCCGCGCTTATTGAGCTTGAATCTATTACCCATCCCGCGATACGCGAGGCGGCAAAAAAGCAATTGGCAGCGAGTACTTCAGCCTATGTTATATTGTCAGCACCACTACTGATAGAGGCGGCTGAAGCAGGGCTGGCGAATTTATGTCAGCGCATTCTGGTCGTTGATGCTAGTGAAGACACCCAGCTTGCTCGTGCCAGCTTACGAGACTCACAAAGCGTACCAAAGATTAAAGCAATCATGGCCAATCAGCTTAGTCGCACTGAGCGCAATAGTCACGCTGATGATGTAGTGACCAATGAAGCTGATCTAGACGCTCTGCATTTGCAGCTAGAGCCTCTACACCAAAATTATCTGCAGCTTACTCAGTTGTTAGCGCGCGCTGCCGATTAACTTCATATAATGCCATGCCCGTTGCAACGCTGACATTCAGGCTTTGCAAATTACCATGCTCATTACCTGACATCGGAATATAGACTAGCTCATCACAGCTCTCTGTGGTAAGCCGGCGCATGCCTTCGCCCTCAGAGCCCATAATCAGTGCCGTCTTACCTGTCAAGTCAGCGGCATGTATCGGCTTAGCATCAGCGCTTAGCGCCGTACCGAATACAAATACCCCTGCCTGCTTAATTTGCGCCAGCGTCCGTGCCAGATTCGTGACGCTGATGATAGGCATCATCTCAGCGGCTCCTACGGATACTTTAGCAACCGTTGGCGTGAGACTGGCGGCATGATGCTTGGGACAAATAACCGCATTCACTCCCATCGCCACCGCCGTACGTAAGCAAGCGCCAAAATTATGCGCATCGGTAATTTGATCTAGTACTAATAAGAGACAATCATCGCGAGCGACCAGCTCATCTAATAACCCCTCATTAGCAAAGCTTAGAGGACGTGCATGCAGCACTAGCCCTTGATGCTGCGGACTACCACAAAGCTGAGTAAGATTGTCTTTTTGAGTAGGCTGAATACTTATGCCGTTATCTTTGGCCTCAGTAATGATAGCTTGCACATGGCTATCACTCTCGCGACCTTGCTGTACAAAGAGGCTGAGTGCATCAAGCGGACGATGAGTGAGTAAGGCTTCAATCGCGTGGATGCCATAGAAATAGATGGGTTTTGCCATGTCGCGCCTGCTGGTTAATTAAAAAGTGGAGATAAGCTTACTGTATTTATAAACAATTTATAAGCAAAAAAGTAATAACTAGAAGCATAAGCAAAAAGAAACAAACAAAATCGGCATGATCTTATTTGTTTCTTTTAAAGGTAATAACGTATCTGTAGCCACTGGTTTATTGATCTAAATATCCAAACAGCAGCTAGCCTTCTAGATGGCAAATATATTGCACGATCTCTTCGGTACGTAGATTAAAGCTGCTATTGCCTTCGACCACAAAGGACTGACCAGCACGATAATAGCCAAAATCTTCGTCGCCGTTTATTTTGACCTCGCATTCACCGCTGATAATCTCAATACGCTCTGAGGTATTGGTGCTAAAGTGATATTGCTCAACCGTAGTATCTGAGGGCAGAATAACGCCTAAAGTCTTATGGCGTCCATCTTCAAACATAAGGGTGTGACTTGAACAACGCCCATCATACGATATCGTCGCTTGAGCGTTAACGGTTACATTAGTAAATTGTGCCGCTGCCATAATGACTTCCTTATTAAATATTGTTACCCAAACTAAAATAAGTATTATTTTACTATTTGCTTTTAATAATAAGTTTTAACAGTATAAATTGAATATCTTCACAAGGTAAGCTACGGTTTTAATAAGTGATAACTTAAGATTAAAACATAGCTTTTTATTTTCAATATGCTTCGACAACCAGAGTCTGTCGCTAATGACTCACAAAACTGCTTATGATTTACAGAGTTTGACAGTTGAGTTTATGATTAAGTGCGATTATGCTACCACATTACGTCTAAAAAGTTTGTTATTGTGTCACTAAAAATGTCGCAATTGTATCTAATTCATCAATGATTACTAACGAAAAATAGGCTGCAACGCTTATAGTATCTGCATAATACTGGACATTTTCAATGATAAAATCAACAATAAACTATCTCACCTTGTCGAGCTATGATGTCACAGCTTGAGATATTATCGGCAACTGACTTAATTGACTATAAGTTGTATTTCGCACTTTATGTCATCATATAGCAACTTTATTCTTAACCTATTTACAATAAGATTGACTAGCAACAAAATCAACGATTGACACCTTGTTTACCACTTGCCACGAGAGGCTTTGATGCTGTTATCCCTAACCCTACATCAGTTTGCGCTCATTGCTAAGCATGAGCTAAGTGTGGCTGAAGGCTTTAATGTCATCACAGGAGAAACGGGGGCAGGCAAGTCGCTATTGCTTGATGCTCTATCCTTATGTATAGGTGAGCGTGCTGATAGCGCTATGGTCAGACATGGTGCTGACTATGCCGATATTTATGCCCAGTTCGATGTCACCGCTAATGCGGTAGTTGCCCAGTGGTTCGCGCAGCACGAGCGTGAGTTAGATGAGCACGAGCTATTAATACGCCGTCAGCTCAGTAGTAACGGGCGCTCAAAAGCTTGGTTAAATGGGTCACCTGTTAGTCTTGCTGAGCTGAAAACTTTAGGGGCATTGCTGGTTAATATTCATAGTCAGCATGCCCAGCAAGCATTACTCAAGCCACAGTTTGTGGTGCAGTGGCTAGATGCAATGGCTCAGATAACCCCATTAGCCATGCAAACGGCTGAGAGTTTTCAGCAGTATCAGCAGCTCAAGCGCCGCGCGGATGATATTGCCAGTCGTGAAGTCCAGCGCCAAGATCGTATTCAGCTATTGCAAAGCCAACTGAGCGATATCGCACCGCTATTAGCCGTTGACTATCATGAGGTAGAAGCAGAACACGAAGAGCTGTCCAATATTGAGGCGCTGATGCAGGAGGCCAGTCAGGGCTTGCATCTGCTCGATAATGATACTGATGAGCCTGATGTGATGACTCTGCTAGGTCAAGCGATTAAGATCTGTGATAATCAGACTGGTGTCAGTCAAACTTTTGGTCAAGTCTCAGAACAGCTCCATCTAGCCCAGCAACAAATCACTGAAGCGTCTGCCCTACTCTCCGACTATGCCGAGCAGCAATTGCCCGATCCTGAACGCTTGCAAGAGCTGGACAGTTTAATTAGCTTAGGTCATCGTCTATCTCGCAAGCACAATTTGCCTGCTAATGACTTAATAGACGAGGCAAAAGGCTGGCAACAGCAGTTAGAGCAATTAGAAAACGAGCCTAGCAGTGACGTGTTAGCCGCCCAAATTGATGAGGCTTGGCAAGCGTATTTACTATTAGCAGATCAGCTTAATGATAAGCGGGCTCAAGCTGCGCCTGGGGTTTGCGCCCAGCTAGTCGCTCAATTGCAACCTTTAGCTTTGCCTAACGCACGCTGTGAGTTTGTGTTTACGGCTAGAGAGGCAGCTCAGTATAATGCGCAGGGTCACTATGATATTGAGCTATTATTCAGCGCGAACGTCGGTATGCCGATGCAGCCGCTGCACAAGATTGCCTCAGGTGGCGAGCTGTCACGAATGGCGCTGGTGATGCAGGTATTACAAGTGACCAATAGCGACAATAATGCCGCCAAGCCTATGCTAGTATTCGATGAGGTCGATGTCGGTATCAGCGGTGGCACCGCACAAGTTGTCGGTGAATTACTGCGCACCCTCGGTCAGACTCAACAGCTCCTTGCTATCACCCATCAAGCACAAGTTGCCGCGCAGGCGCATCAGCATATCTTAGTGCAAAAGCATCATCTCGAACAGACCCAAAGCGAGTTGATTATCTTGACTCAAGAGGAGCAAGTCAACGAGTTAGCAAGAATGTCAGGTGGAGTGATTATTACCGATGTCACGCGTGACCATGCCCGTAGCCTACTCAGTGATGTCAAATAACTGCCTTTATTTTAACAAGCGCCATGATGAAAGGTGTTGCTTATTTAGAGTGTAGGCTACTAGATTTTGGTTGATTTCTCGATTGCTATCGCCATATAGTAATGTCTCAGCTCTTTTTAGGTTGCATCTGTCTCTATGTCTAAAGTCAATTTGACCCATCATTTCTTAATTGCTGCACCAGATCTGTCAGACCCACGGTTTGAGCAGGCGCTTATCTATATCTGTCGTCATGACAAACATGGAGCCTTAGGTCTGATGGTTAATCGGCCTATAGAACAAGCACAAGTCGGTCGGCTACTTGAGAATCTAGATATCGAAGTCACTGATGAGCAGGTGATGGAGGATTTGGCGTTGGAGGGTGGCCCGATGTATCCTGAGGTTGGTTTTGTGCTGCATACAGGTCAGCCACAGTGGGCATCCTCGTTTGCTATCTCAGAGAACGTCTGTATTACTACTAGCCAAGATATCCTAAAACGTATCGCGGTTGGTCAAGGGGTTGGTCACTATCAGCTCTGCTTAGGTCATGCTAGCTGGGGCAAAAAGCAATTAGAGAACGAGTTAAATAATGGCGATTGGCTGGTCTGTCCTGCGGATCTAAACCTGCTCTTTAACACGCCTTTCGAGGAGCGTTGGCAATTGGCTGCTAATAAAATCGGTGTTAACCTTGATTATCTTAGTAGCGATATTGGCCATGCCTGATACCCTTCATGCCTAATACCCTTAAGTTAAATGATTTTTAACCTAAATGAATAGTAAAAATATAGGACTGCTCATTGAATAGCCTAGATAACAACACGCCCATAGAACTTGAAGAAACGGTCGATCTAAGGGTCGATGTTTCCGCTCTCAAGCCCCATTTGGTTTTGGGTTTGGATTATGGGGTCAAAAAGATGGGGATGGCGCTGGGTAATACCATGACTCAGACGGCGCGAGCTTTTGATATTTTGATTATGAATAATGGGCAGCCCGACTGGGACAATCTACTAGGTATTATCAAGGTTTGGGGCGTGACCCAAGTGATTGTTGGCTTGCCGTTAAATATGGACGGTAGTAGCTCTATGCTCTCTAAGCGCGCGCATAAATTTGCTCGTCGCCTAGCCCATCGCCTGGTTGAGCAGCATCAAGCTGTGGTCGTCAAAATGTGTGATGAGCGCTTAACCTCGGTAGGGGCACGTGAGATTGCGTGGGAGCAAGGCTGGATACAGCACGAGCGTGATCCTATTGATGATATCTCCGCCTGTATTTTGCTATCGACTTATTTTACTGATCCTAATAGCGCTATGGCGATTGATACTATCAAAGCGGATTAATAGGCAAAGCGGATTAATAGGCTTACAGATATTATTAAGACTCCATGATTTCTTACTTTAAATAAAGATCCTTATTTCAAATAGATAAAGCGCTGATCATTATGACTACTGTCTCAGAGCAAGTAACTCAGCATGGCTTTCCCCCGATTGCCATTGCACGTATAAAAGGTGCGCAGCGTGCTAATACCCTAGCGGTCTATTTGCTCTATGCGGCGATTATTGCGTTTATGGTGTTCGGTACTATAGCCAGCATCAAGATGTTCCATGATAGCGCTCTATTATATCGGTTGTTTTTTAACCTACCCTATGTGTTGATTGCGCTGACTATTCCTATGACCCTCTACGATGCTTTTATTATCTATCGCTATCGGCTCGCTCAATCATCGATGGTTATTATGTGTATTGGCGTATCATCAATAGTATTGATTGGTGGCCTAATATTTGCCGATACAGCATGGCTAGGACTATCCTGCTGGCTTGGCGTCGCGTTCTTTTTTAGAGTCAGCTTCAAGCGCTTTTTTGACTTTTTAGCGCGACAAGATGAGCCTGAAAATGATGAAGCGCTTTAGCAGCATTTAAAACCTAAAACCTTTTATAAATTTATTTAATTATCTGTAATTTAAAATATGACTACTTTAACTTCAAATACTATCGTCAATCATCACTTAGATACTCAAGGACTGATCTGTCCTGAGCCGGTCATGATGCTGCACAAGACTATCCGCCGCGCTGATAGCGGTGATATCATCGAGGTGCTAGCGACAGACCCTGCGACCACTCGCGATATTCCTAATTTTTGTCGTCACTTAGGCCATGAGTTATTAACGCAAGAAACTGTCGCTGAAAATGTAACCTTAAGCGTAGATCCTGACGAAATAACTATAGATAGTGACATTGTTAATAATGGGAATGACGAGCAAGCAAGCGTTACTTTATATCGTTATTTAGTTAAGAAAAAATCTGCTTAATGGCAGATAACCATTTTTGTTTTTCTATTACAAAACTTTTATAAAAGGTCAATGACGTGCTCACAGTAGAAAAGCAATATGTAGAATGGACCGAAAGTAAAAACGGCAGCGATACTTTGCATAATAATACTTTGCATAATAATACTTTGCATAATAATACTTTGCACAGTAATGCTTTACATAAAGCGCGCTGGTTATCATCAAGTGATCAAGCAGCGCCTGCACATATCGAAGTGATTGATGACAGTACGAGCGCAGACAAAGCCTACCGTCTAGCCTGTGCAGGCACCTCACTGTTATATCGCGGCGACTTCCATAATGCCCGTCAACTTCTGCAAGCTATGACCCGTCGTGTCGAGCGTAGTGAGCAGCGCAAGAATGATAAAGCCGCTAGCAAATCCAACCATACTATTAATAATCCTGCCGATGACGCCTCGTTATCAGCTAAAGTAATCCCAAATTTATTCCATCAGCAGCGCCAAGCTCAAGCTCAGCGCTCGCGAATATTGGGCCGTTTATTACTAGAGCTGGATGCCAATTATATCAGCCAATTACGCCGTGCACCTGATGTTAGTAGTGCTTGCACAGCGGCTTTTGGTGAAATGAATGAGATATGCTTACTATCACTACGCGACCTACAAGGGGCGTTAGGGTCAGCGCAGTGGCGCGAAAAAGGCGTGCCGATTGCCAGCTTAGGGCTATCCATTTATCCGCACTATGGCGTATTTGCACCGACCCGTCATGAGTATGTACAGCTATTGCTCGATGCACCGCTGCCTGCTAATTGTAATATCACTTATGATATTGGTACGGGTACAGGGCTATTGGCGATTATCTTAGCTCAGCGCGGTGTGCAAAACGTCATCGCGACCGACTTGAACCCGCAAGCTATAGCCTGTGCGCAAGATAATTTTACGCGTCAAGAGCTATCTAATATACAGCTCCAGCAAGCGGATATGTTTCCGATAGACGCGCCACTAGCCAATTTGATTATTTGTAATCCACCTTGGTTACCTGCCAAACCAACCTCACCACTTGAATATGCGGTGTATGATGAGAAAAGTAAGATGCTTCGCGGGTTTTTGCAAGGTACAAAACAGCACTTAGCTGAGCAGGGTGAGCTTTGGTTGATAATGTCGGACTTAGCAGAACATCTACAATTGCGCAGCCGTGATGAGCTATTAGACTGGATTGCCAATGCTGGGCTAACCATAAAATACCGCTTAGATACCCAGCCTAAACATGGTCGTAGCCAAGATGAGACTGACCCGTTATATGCTGCGAGGAGTAGCGAGATTACTTCGTTGTGGTGTCTAGTGGGCGCTTCAGATGAGCCGTGATCGCGCCGTACAACAACGTCAACCCAAGGCGCTAGCCGTCGATGACGAGCCAACTTATATCACTGAATTTCGTCAGGCGATGCTCGCTCGTGGTCTTGCGACTCGTACCCGTAACGCTTATGTGCGTGATTTGCGCTCCTGTGAGCTGACCAATACCAAAGCACTAACTCAATGGCAAGCTGATGACGTGCTGCACTGCCTATCTCTACTTGCTCAAGACGACAAAACGCCACGTACTCAGGCACGTATGCTATCAAGTCTGCGTCAATTCTATCTATGGATGATCGCTAGCAATCTACGCGAAGACAACCCTTGTGAGCAGATCAAATCACCAAAGCTAGGTCGTCCCCTACCCAAAGATTTAAGCGAGGGCGACGTCGATAATCTACTTGCCGCACCTGATACGAGCACCGCGCTTGGTCTACGTGACAAGGCGATGCTTGAGGTACTGTATGCTTGCGGTCTACGGGTCAGTGAGCTGATTAATTTAGCGCTAGAGCAAGTCAATCTAAATGCAGGTTGGCTACAAATCACGGGCAAAGGTAATAAAACCCGTCTTGTGCCATTAGGGGAATACGCGTCGGACGCGCTAGAGGATTATCTTAATCATGCGCGTGGTGATCTAATCGCACATCTAAAATCGGGCAACTGCCAAGCAGTGTTTTTGACCGCGCAAGGCGGCTATATGACTCGACAAAACTTTTGGTATCTACTAAAAAAATACGCCAAAGTCGCTAGTATCGATAAAGACTTATCCCCACATACCCTACGTCACGCTTTTGCTACGCATCTGCTCAATCATGGTGCAGATCTTCGTAGCGTGCAGTTGTTGCTTGGGCATAGCGATTTATCTACTACGCAAATTTATACTCATGTGGCGACAGCTAGATTGCAGAAATTGCATGCTGAGCATCATCCGAGGGGTTAGGGTTTAATTAAGAAAAATTTTAGTTTTTTGAGTAGGTTGGTGTCGAGGTACGAGACCCAACGGATTGATTATAATGTTGGATGTAAATATTTAATCCAGCTTTTGTAGGGTGAAATCCATCGCGCCGATAAATAACGACGCTACTACTAACCATCGGTGCATGAAATGCACCCTACGCCTACTTTATTTTTTATGAATAGCATCAGTTCAATCTACAAAAGAAAGTTCCTTTAAGAAGGTCTTCTGTATGATATTAAGATTGTGCTGAGTTAGCCAAAGCGTAACCTACCCTGCATCTATATTCATAACTATTTGAACTAAAATCAACGTAAATTTAATTTGTTTGGGTCAAAAACTATAAAATGTGTATCGCATAAAATCTTTACTTTTCATATCATTTGATGCTCTAGGCGCACTCTACTGGAGCTGACCTACTCTTAAAGTATAAGTAGGAAATAACGGTTCTATAACAACATTTTCATTAAAAATAAACACCTTAGAAGATAGCGCTGAAACATCATCAATATTGTCTATAATTAGCTTCAGGTTAGATTTAAAAATAGGTACATTTTCGCTATCAGCTAAGACATAGAAGGAGCTTGCAGATAACGATAAAAAATCACTTAGTAATTCTTCCATACAATCATAGTCTTTATAGTCAATATTAGTCCAAACCATATAGTTGTTTTTTAAGGGAAAAGTTTGTAATAGATCTATCGCTGTCTGCTCATCATCTACTATAGTGAAGTCTTGATTTAATGCTTCTCTACATTCTTCAAATAATGTCATTAATTTCTCCTTAAACGGACATCCCAAAAATACATATAACGGGCTAGTGAATACGTAAGCCAAAGATTTTATTTGTGAAAGTTGATAGTTAATATAAAAAAATTATTCGACTAGGAGCGCATAATTATGACAGCATTATATAAGACAGCCAATCCATACGGCAAACTCAGTATTGACGAATTAGAGAAGTTCGAAAAGGTAATAAAGTATCGATTACCAGAAGATTACCGTCACTATCTACTTAATTTCAATGGCGCAGAACCTATCAATACTGTCTGTCATATCTCTGATGCAGAAGGTAGAACAAGCGTACACAATATGTTAGGAATACATGACGGTCCTGAATATGCTAGGTTAGAACCAGAATTCGGTGATCGTAATAGCACTAAAAAAACAGGACTGCTTGCATTTGCATACGACGAGGGTGGTAATTATTTTTGCCTTTGTCTACTTCCTAAAAAATATGGTGAAGTGTACTTTTATGATCATGAGCGCTCTCATGCTAAAAAGATCAAAACTTTAGTCAAAATAACAAACAGTTTTAATGAATTTATCGCGCCTTTGATTTCTGAAGAGGCGCATGAGCTTATCCTAGCTGAAACTGACCCAGTATTTTATGCCAGATTGCAACATGCTAGAGCTAATCCGCAAATTTGATCTTTATAAGGAAAATACAGCAAGCGTAGGCTGGGCTTTTAGCCCAGCGAATGAGTAAGTAACCTAGAAAAATAACATCGTACTATATTACAAACAACATTTCACTTTAGCTATGAATTTCAAGCTAATTGCTATATTCTGCTGGGTTAAAAACCCAGCCTACAACAAATCGTTAGATACAACCCATTAAAAAAACATACATTGTTCGGTAGGTTTTTCTTAAGCCACCCTACGCCCTAATCCACCCTATACGACTGCCTATTCTGAACTCATAACGTTGGGTGTCGCAAGCTCTACACCAACCTACAGCACATTCAGAGCCAACTGCAATTCATATAGAGTAGGTTAATGTAGAAGGATTAGACACAACGATATTTGCATTAAACTTACTCCGTTTATCGGTGCGCTGGGCGCACCCTACCGACTTGAATAAGTAAAATGTCAAATGCGCTCAATAACGCTGCCTTAAAAAGATTTTCAGCCCTGATATGAGAGCCGTTAAAAAATTGCACTGCAATTTTAGGTTTGCAAGAGAAAATTCCTTAGAGGAAATTTTTTAAAGGTATCCTGACGCAAACGATGGCGATGCAGATACAAGCGGATAGCAGGATAAGCTCCCACAATAAAAAATAATAATATTTCCCCAAATCTCAATCACAAACCGCTATCAATCCATAACTGAAAACTCACATCGTTATCGCTACAATACTATTTAAATAGCTTTAAAGTTGTATTACTTATTTAAATTCACTTTTGCATAACGGAGTGAGCTATGTTTGAATTAGATATCGATATGGCGTTGATGAAGTATCACTTTTTTCAACTATGCATTACCTTTATATTATCGTTACCTATCGCGCTCAATCGTGAGATGAAGGATAATGGTGCGGGTCTGCGCACCTTCCCATTGGTGGCTATTGCCTCCTGCGCCTTTATGCTAGTCGGTCGAGATATCTACAATGAGGGCGATGCCGAAGCGCGTATTATGTACGGTATTATCACCGGTATGGGCTTTATCGGTGGTGGTGCTATTTTTAAAAGTGGCGGCAGTGTTAAAGGTACTGCCACAGCCGCAGGACTATGGAATACCGCTGCCATTGGTATCTCAGTCGCTTATAGCCGCTATGAGATTGCCATCATCTTATCTGTCGTTAGCTTTTTGATCCTACAGTTCTCAGAGCCTTTTAAAGCAAAAAATAAGATGAAAGATGAGTAATGAGCTGAAACTTTATTAAATTCTCGTTACAATATCATCATTAATTATTCATATCATAGAGAACTCCATGAAACATAGACCACCTGCTGAATTATTAGAAAAAGCCAAACACTGGCGTGAAGATATTAACTTTCAAGCGAATGTGCTGGGTCAACCTTTTGACTTTGCCACTACGTGGGGTATTTTTTCTCCGCAAAAGCTTGATGACGGTAGCCTCATGCTGCTTGATTATGTCGACTTTCAGACGGACGATGACTCGATAGATTTGGGCTGTGGCTATGGTGTACTTGGTATGGCAGCGGCGCGCGAATGTCCAAATGGTCAGCACACCTTAATTGATAAAGACTTTATGGCAGTAGAATATGCTCGCCTGAACTGTGAGAAAAATGGTCTGCATAATGTCGATGTGCATTTATCAAACGGCTTTAATCATGTGGCGGCAGATAAAGACTTTAGCCTTGTGATGTCGAACTTGCCTGCCAAAGTCGGTAAAGAGCAGCATTATTTATACTTCTTAGATGCTTATGCGCGGATGCGTCAAGGTGGACGTTTTTACGTGGTGACCATCAATGGCTTACGTCAATTTATGAAGCGCTCGTTTACCGAGGTGTTTGGGAATAGCGAAAAGGTCAAGCAAGGCAAAACTTATACTATTACCATGGCGACCAAAGAATAATCTTGCAAAACCCATCAGCAAAAAGCACGCTTAACGTTGAGTTATAGCGTGCTTTTTAGTTGTATTTCGCTGAGCTTAAGTTTTTACCAAAACAACCGTCTACATTTGCCGTTTTAGTAAATATATTCCCAGTATCGTACTGGCGATAATGGGCAGTATCACCATAAGCATCGGCGAAAATCCAGTCGCCAAGGAAATAAACCCAACCAAGTCTTGCAGGTAGCTAAATAGCAAGCCGAATAGTAGCGCGACGACAATACGTAAACCTAAGCTATGAGTGCGTAGCGAGCCGAAGACGAATGAGCAGGCGACGATAACTAGCGATAAAATTGAGAGTGGTGAGAGTAGCTTTTGCCAAAACGCCAGCTCATGAGTCAATGAGCGCTGCTCTTGCGCGCGCATAAGCTGACGATGATCGTATAGCTGAGTCAGCGATAGATCTTCAGCCTCACGGGTCAATAGATAGACCGACTCAGGTGCAAAAGGTAAGCTTAACGTATCTGATAGTGACTTGGCTTGACTGGCTTCAAACCCTTGGTTGATACTCAGCTTGGTGATATTATTGAGTTGCCACTCATAGCGGTACTGGGCCGACTGGGCCGAGGTATTATTATCCGCATCAATAGCGACGCGCCCTTTATAGTTTCCCCCTTCAGCACGGATAGCGGTTTGCAGATTGCCGTCATTATCTAAGTGCCAGCGTTTTACTTCACCGATATTGCCTTGTACATCTGCATAATTGATATAGAGAATATCGCTGCCATTGGGCTGCGCACTACCACTAGTGTTATCGGTGCTATTATTCGCATCGTTGCCAGCACTAGTAGTGGTAAAACTTGGCTGCACGGTCCAGTAGCCGCGCACTGTGGTAATCGATACGTCGCGCTCGTCGCTATTGATTTCGTGTGCCAATTGATTGCTGGTAGGTAATACGAATTGGTTAATCACTAAGGCTAAAAGCACAAATACCAGCGCAGGCTGTAGTACCCAACCGACGATACGATACACACTAATACCAGCGGCGCGCATGACCACCAGCTCGCTCTTATTAGCTAATAATCCTAATCCAATAACCGCGCCTAATAAAGCACCTGTCGGGATAAATTCTTCTAAAAAATAGGGCGAGCGATATAGGATGTATTTGAGAGCGTCCGCCATCGTATAGCTATCATCTAGTGAGTCCAGTTCAGATAAATAAGAGAAAACAATTTGTAGCGCCCACAGTCCTAGTATCGCCGCGATAATGGCTAGTAGGGCGTTTTTTTTCACGTAACGACTGAGCACTTTTAGAGTGGTGGATTGGGTATTAACAGGAGAGCGCACTAATAGTTCCCTCCGTTTGAATGATCGGTTGTTAGAGAGGGCTCAGTACCCTCTCGTCGTACCCGTAATCGATGTCCTATACGGCTGCTCCAATTCATATATAGTGCCAACGCCATAAACCCTACGATCAGCCAAGCATAAGCCCAAACGCTAACACTGCCTTGACCCACTGCGTTTTTGAGCGAAATAATGCCTAATGCACAGCTGACAAATAATAATACTGAGGGGAATAAGCGTAGCCAGCGCCCTTGACGAGGCCTTACTTGAGATAAAGGTACAGCTAGCATCGGCGCGATGATCATCAGCCAAGGCAGCGCAAATCGATAACCCAGCTCACCTTGCGCGGCCCGCATAGCACTAGTACTATTAACTGACGCGCTACCTGTAGCAGCTTGCCATAAAGGGCCAATAGCTTGGGTTTCGGTATTATCCTCAGTCACTATCTCTTTAGAGGACTCAGTTAAGGTAATCCGATAACGATCAAAGCCAATTTGATTATACTTTAGACTGCCTGCGCCGACTTCATAGCGTCGACCCTGAAACAGATCCAACTGCGTGATACCGCCAGCACCGTTATCAACTTGCTCAGCACGCTTGGCAAGAGTGATGGTGTCTTTAGTGATGGCTTGATCGCTGTTGTCGATAGTAGTCGTCAACTCTTGCGGCATCTCAGTATTAGCCAGTTGCCTTGCCAGCTCAGCATCATCACTGCTAAGCGGTTCTTCATTTTCAACCGTCTCTTTGGTCTGGATCAAAACTACATCTTGCAGCTGTTTTTTGTCGTCGCTCAAGCTACCGACATACAGATGGTAATTGCCACTACTGACAAACTCATTAGGACGAATAAGATCAAAAGCACTACTCAAAGCTTGCTGCTGCCAGATAGTTTCTGAGGAGCGCACGCCCCAAGGCTTAGCGACTACCGATAAGGCGGCTTCGCCTACGAACAGCGCCAAAATCAATGGGGTCATCAACCGAGCCAGCTTACCACGTGAGACCCCACTACCATTGATAACGGCCATTTCTTGATCGACATACAATCGCCCAAACACTAGCATTAAGGCGATAAAAAACGCTAACGGCAGGATAAGCTCTAAAAAGTAAGGTAGATTATAGCCAATAATGCTAAACAATAAGCTGATATCCAAATTACCTTCAGCGGCGATGCCAAAATAACGTATCAGACGTCCGCCAAGCATCATTACGACCAAAAACCCCAATACCAAAGCGGTGGTCGAGGCAACTTGATTGGTCATATAACGGCGTAATATCACGATAAGGACTCTTAATAAAAAGCTTAGGGTAACAGCATTAATAACGTAGCTGAGCGTCTGTCGAACCAACTAAATGATGCAAGCTATGCTTGTGGATATGGCATTCAGGCATAGCCGCTAATGCTACCATGTTTTTGTAAAAAATGACGGTAAAATGTGTTTGAATACATTACGTCACTCTGTACTGTAGCGCATTTAAAACGGTTTGTGTGTTGTTGGTATCAAGCACTGATAAGCGGCTCATTAGTTGTTAGAATCTATCTTTACCTCACACACCATCTGGAGAACACTATGTCTAGTCCTGCAACTCTACTTGAATTGGCTGGCGGCCAGTATAATAAACTTGATTGGTCAAACTGCGCTGTGGTACTGATTGATTTTCAGAATGAATATGTCAATGGTAAAATGCCCTTAGGCGCAGCTGGTACTAAAGCCACTGCCAATGCGCGTTTGCTGTTAGATAAAGCTAGAGATAACAACACGCCTATTTTTCATATCGCCCATCATGGTGAAGACAAGGGTAATATTTTTGATCCTTTGTCAGACAAAGTTACTATAGTGGACAGCTTGCAACCATTAGATAGTGAAAAAACCATTACTAAGATGCATCCTAATGCCTTCTATGATACTCCGTTACAAGCGCTTATCGAAGCTACTGGCAAGTCGCAAATTGTCTTTGCTGGGTTTATGAGTCATATGTGTGTCAGCTCAAGCGTAAGAGCTGCCTTTGA
The DNA here is from genome assembly GCF_030718935.1 of Psychrobacter sp. M13. Taxonomy (NCBI): domain Bacteria; kingdom Pseudomonadati; phylum Pseudomonadota; class Gammaproteobacteria; order Moraxellales; family Moraxellaceae; genus Psychrobacter; species Psychrobacter sp. M13. Next base: position 69,468 of record NZ_CP132194.1, on the reverse strand, counting down.
TTTAGGCTTTGAGAATTTTGTTTGTCATGATGCTTGTGCTACTCGCGACTTACCTAGTGCTCAAGGTGAAACGCTGGCCGCCAACGTAGTACACGATACGGCTATGGCTGCATTGCAAGATAGATTTGCCGCTTTGATGTCGACTGATACCGTAATCAACGGCTAACAAGCTGATGTTTAGCTATAATTGCCAAAGTAGCCAGCAAACCTAGCCAAAATCATTATCCCTCGCTGACGGTGCGCTGCTATTTTGATATGCTACACTGCCATCACATCACTGCCCAATTGATTCAATAATCACTCTAACAAGCTTACAAGGACAACCCTATATGAATATTAAGCTCACCCAACAGCTACCAAAAACCCATACTCAAAAAATACTCAAAAAAGAAGCTAAGGATAAAGACTCAGCCTGCTTAGTGGTGCTAGTCGATAATAATAAAAATATCTTAGCAGAGGCTGTATTAACCGACTATCAAGAGCGTATCGAGCAATTGATCGACGTGTCCCATTTTACAGGTAAGGCTTGTGAAACGGTTGCAGATTATGCGTTAGCAGGTGATAAAAAAACCACTAAGCAAAATCCGCTACAATTATTGCTAGTAGGTGTGGGTAATGTCGACAAGCTAAATAATGCGACGCTACAAAAAATTGCTAAGACGATTTATAGTGCTACACAAAAGCGCGTTAGCTCAATTACTGTAGCGCTAAATGACAGCTTAGAGGAAAATGAATTCGGTCAATTCGCACTGAATTTATTAGCAGCGACTTATCGTTTCGATAAATACAAGTCTGAGCAAAACACCCCTGTATTGACTGATATCTATCTATTGGCTGATGCTACTTTGCAGCCAGCGCTAGACTTTGCTGAGTCAGTATTTGCAGGTCAAAGCCTAACTCGTGATGTGGCTAATGAGCCAGGCAACATCTGCTTCCCGGCGTACATGGCAGAGCAAGCACAAGAGCTTGCCAAAGCACATTCTGATGTACTAAAGGTCACTGTACTTGGCGAAGCAGAAATGGCAGCGCTAGGCATGAATTGTTTCCTATCTGTGTCACAAGGCTCGACCCGCGAGGGCCAGCTGGTCATCATGGAATATCAAGGCAAATCAAAGTTCGGTGCTAAGACGACTAGTAGCGCAGCAAAAGTTAGCGGTGGCCTAAAAGCCATAGCCGATAAATTACCATTAAAAGGCGCTGGTAAAAAAGCGGATAAAGCTACCGATCAAGCTATTCAAGCGGTCAATGATGATGCGCCTATTGTGTTGGTTGGTAAAGGCGTTACCTTTGATTCAGGTGGTATCTCAATCAAGCCAGGCGCGGCTATGGATGAGATGAAGTTTGATATGGGTGGTTCTGCTGCAGTACTCGGTACGCTAAAAGCGCTATGCGAATCACGTCTACCTATCAATGTCGTCGGCGCATTGGCTTGTGCTGAGAATATGCCATCAGGGGAAGCCACGCGTCCTGGCGATATTATCAGAGCGATGAACGGCAAATCGGTCGAAATCCTCAATACAGACGCTGAAGGTCGCCTAGTACTATGCGACACGCTTTGCTACGTACAGCAGTACTATCAGCCAAAAGCGATCATCGATGTAGCAACGCTAACAGGTGCTTGCGTCGTCGCGCTTGGTCATGTGCGCTCAGCCGTATTCAGTAACGATGAAGATGTGTTGTTTGGCTTAGAAAACGCTAGTAATCAGTCTGGTGATCTCGTTTGGCACATGCCGTTGGATGATGAGTATCAGTCGTTGATTGATTCGCCTATTGCTGATATACAGAACATCGGTGGCAAAGGCGCAGGCGCTGTCACCGCCGCTTGCTTCTTATCGCGCTTTATAGAGGAAGGTCAAGCGTGGGCGCATTTGGATATCGCTGGTACGGCGTGGATCTCAGGTAAAGACAAAGCCGCTACAGGTCGTCCGGTGCCGCTATTTATGCAGTATCTAAAAAATGCTTCAATAGCGTAATAGATAATGGCAACGGATCAGACAACGGTGACCCAGCTACCTGTTAGCTTTTATGTACTCAGCGATCCTAAAGCTCAAGATATTTTGGGCTTTATGGTGCAGTTAGTACAGACTGCGCTTCATAAAAGCAAACAGTCGATACTCGTATTGAGTGATGAGTCATCGCTGCTCAGCGAGCTTGATGAGGCGCTGTGGTCGCACGATGCCGTTAGTTTTATCCCGCATCAGTTACTAACGACAAATACTGTTGATGATCTGCTTGCGCCTGTGCTACTAGGTGATTATTTGCCCGAGCAGTTCAAGGGTATAGTCCTTAATATCACTGCTCGTACCGTTACGGACTTTATAGGTGCGACTCATAACGTGTCGATAACCCGTATCCTAGAGATTATCAAACCGGATACGGTCAGCGTAGGAGCAGGACGGGCTAAGTATAAGCATTATCAGCAATTAGGGCATGAGCTTACCCATTTCAAAGTTTAGTCTTCTATTGCAAATAGTGTAAAAATTAAACGCCAGTCATGGCGTTTTTTTTCGTCTGCGTTTCAATGATTTAAAAGTCTAGTTATGGGTTAACATGTCAAAAAATGCTAATATCGCCCGTTAAATAAGTCTATGTTTTTTGCTACTTAAACTACTGAGGTAAAAATGCATTCATTAATAGCGATGTATCAACGAATCGGATTGGTACCGCTGATTGTTATCGGTTTAGTACTGGGTACTTTGATAGGATGGCTGGCACCAAGTATTGGCATTGCCTTAGGTATTTTGGGGACGCTGTTCGTCGGCGCTTTAAAAGCCGTTGCCCCTATACTGGTGTTTTTCTTAGTTATGGCTGCTATCTGTCAGCATCGTAGCGGTAATAAAGTCTATGTAAAACCCGTGCTATTTTTATATCTGATAGGCACTTTTGTGGCCGCTCTAGTCGCTGTTGGTGCCAGCTTTTTATTCCCAACTGAATTGACTTTGGTGAATGCTACCATCGAGCAAGTACCGCCTGCAAACTTAAAAGAAGTATTAAATAACTTGCTGCTCAGTCTCGTCGCCAACCCAGTTGATGCCCTAGCCAATGCTAATTATATTGGTATATTAGCTTGGGCGGTTATTATCGGCTTTGCGTTACGACAAGCCAGCGAGACAACTCGCAGCGCTGTCAATGACTTTGCAGATGCCATCTCAAAAGTAGTCAAATGGGTTATTGCCCTAGCACCTTTTGGTATCTTGGGCTTAGTAGCCAATACCGTCGCTGATACAGGCTTCGCTGCGCTGTTGGGCTATGCACGAATTTTGCTAGTATTGATAGGCTGTATGTTGTTTATTGCATTGGTGACTAACCCTATCCTTGTGTATCTCAAGACTGGTAAAAACCCATATCCGCTAGTATTCACCTGCTTACGTGAATCTGGGATTACCGCGTTTTTTACTCGCAGTTCAGCCGCTAACATCCCCATTAATATGAATCTAGCCAGCAAATTAGGCTTACATGAAAATACTTATTCAGTCACCCTGCCATTAGGCGCCACTATTAATATGGCAGGTGCGGCGATCACCATTAATGTGCTCACCCTTGCAGCAGCTCATACTTTGGGTATTGAAGTCAGCTTTGGCTCAGCATTACTGCTAAGTCTAGTCGCTACGGTCAGTGCTGGAGGTACCTCTGGCGTCGCTGGTGGCTCATTACTACTCATTCCTTTGGCGGCCAGTTTATTCAATATTCCTGATGATATTGCGCTACAAGTGGTCGCTATCGGCTTTATTATTAGTGTCCTGCAAGACTCGGCAGAGACCGCATTGAACTCGTCAACAGACGTACTGTTTACTGCCGCTGCTGACCCTAAATACGCACGCTAATATCATTTGAGAGGTAGGGTCTGTTGAACATTTATAAGTGAGCACTGCTGATAGCTAAAATAGTTCTAGTCTAAGTAAAAATCGCAGGTAATGCAGATGCCTTAGCTAGACTTTTACAACGAATAGGGCAATTTTAGCATCAGCCCTGAGAACGGATCGAGCAAAGCACTGCTTTGCCCGTTCGCAAGACGAGAGCTGTGCTCGAGTGGGACAGGACTCTTTTTTGCCGATTCGTCATTAAAAAGATCCGCTTAGAATGACTAAACTAGATATTTTTAATCTAGAATCGCCTAAAAAATAGTCACTGTCAGTGCCATGATCAAATGTTCAACAGACCCCAATAACCAATCAATCTCTTCAAATGAATAGCTATAAAAATAAAAAAGGGCTTAACGGCTCTTTTTTTGGTTATAATTCACCGATTTTTATTCTGTTTTACGAATCTTACCTTTATATATATAAGTACGAGGCTAGTAAGGCAAAAAATAGAGAATAGCTTGATCTCTTTTATTATTCATTAAGTTGTAGGAGTAAGAATGTATTCATTGGTTGCAATGTATAAGCGCATTGGTCTAGTACCGCTTATTATTATCGGTTTGATAGTGGGCACGTTGGTTGGTTGGCTGGCGCCAAATGTCGGTATTGCCCTAGGCCTGCTAGGTACACTGTTCGTCGGAGCACTAAAAGCGGTTGCGCCTGTGCTGGTCTTTATCTTAGTGATGGCCGCTATCTGCCAACATCGTAGTGATGGTGAAGTCTACGTAAAGCCCGTGCTGATTATGTATATCTTTGGCACGTTTTTGGCGGCATTGACGGCGGTGGGTGCCAGCTTTTTATTCCCTACCAGCTTAGTATTAGTGAGTGCTGATGCCGTGACGCAGATACCGCCCGCCGATCTAAAAGAAGTCTTAGGTAATCTACTGCTTAGCCTTGTGGCTAATCCTGTCAATGCCGTCGCTAACGCCAACTATATTGGTATATTGGCATGGGCAATTATCATCGGTTTTGCGCTCCGTAAAGCCAGCGCAACCACACGTGCTGCTGTCGTTGATTTTTCTGAAGCTATCTCACAAGTGGTCAAATGGGTTATTGCTCTAGCCCCTTTTGGTATCTTAGGTCTAGTCGCCAACACTGTCGCTGAAACGGGTTTTGCTGCACTGGCAGGCTACGCACGGATTTTGATGGTATTGATTGGCTGTATGGTATTTATCGCCTTGATTGCTAATCCTATTATCGTCTTTATCAAGACCGGCAAAAACCCATATCCGCTGGTCTTTACTTGTCTACGTGAATCTGGCATTACCGCGTTTTTTACTCGTAGCTCTGCGGCGAACATTCCAGTCAATATGAATCTTGCCAATAAATTAGGCTTGAATAAAGATACTTACTCAGTGACCATTCCGCTTGGCGCGACCATAAATATGGCAGGTGCGGCAATTACTATTAACGTACTCACCCTCGCCGCAGCTCATACTTTAGGCATTGAGGTCAGCTTTGCCTCAGCATTGCTGCTCAGCTTAGTAGCGACGATTAGTGCTTGCGGAGCGTCTGGTGTAGCTGGCGGTTCATTGCTACTTATTCCATTAGCAGCAAGCCTATTTAGTATTCCTAACGATATTGCTATTCAAGTGGTCGCTATCGGCTTTATTATCGGGGTAATACAAGATTCAGCAGAGACTGCGCTGAACTCATCAACAGATGTGTTATTTACCGCAGCCGCTGATCCGAAATATGCGCGTTAGCTGGTTTTATTAACTGACTAACAGTCACTAATTCAGCAGTTATAGACACAAAAAAAAGGGCAATCAATGCCCTTTTTTTGTGTCTGAAATTTAAAATTATCGGACTAGGTTATTTTAAATGCTCAATATTGACTTCAATAACTGGTGCTTGCATATCCAATTGGCGCTTATACTGACGCAGTTGCTCAACTTCATCCAATAGCTCTAATATCAAGCCAATAGCAGGCACGCTGGCCTCAAAGTCACGACTCAGACGCGAAGCACGACGTACGGTCGTCAACTGATAGCCTGTAAACTGCTGTTGCTCAGGTACATCATATTCGATAATATTTTCTTCGATTAGCGCAATGACCCATTGCGGCTCTTGACCACAAGCAGAGACTAGCTCATCAAAGCTCATAATGAGATCGGTTAGTTCGGGTGAGTGTTTCATATTATTATCCTCGTTGCGGTTATGCTAACGTTTCACTAATTTTTCGCATCACTATCTTTATCAGCGGCTAATACCAGCATCAGCAAAAGCTTGTTTTAATTGCTCATAAGCTTGTTTATCTGTATCACTACTGACCTCAGGGTTTATAATATTTAAGGTTAAATACAGATCACCGGCTTGCTTAGCGGGAATGCCTTTGCCCTTAAGACGCAGATTACTGCCCGACTTACTGTTACTTGGGATGCTAACACCCAAAGTCCCTGCTGGCGTGGTGACATTGATTTTTTCACCGAGAGCGGCCTCCCACGGGGTAATGTTTACTGTTTGATAAACATCAGCGCCTTCTAAACGGATATTGTTGTTATGAGTGATTTTTACCTTTAAGAATAGATCGCCGTTTTTACCGTTACCACTACCCGCCGCTCCCTGTCCACTCAGGCGAATCTGCTTACCATCTGTGATGCCTTTAGGTATTTTTATTTTTAGCGTTTTATTGTCATAGTCGACACTACCATTGGGCTTTCGCGTGGGTACATTTAGTTTAATACTGTAGTCATCACCATTATAGACGGATGCCAAATCAACGTTGATTTCGGCATGTTGGTCTTGACCTTTGCTGTTCTGAGCGCCAAAGCCACCACCGAACTGATCAAAGCCTTGTTGCGTACGACCACCTGCTTGTTCATTGGAGCCGCCACGCGCGCCGCGACCAAAGGCTGAGAATATGTCATCAAAACGAAAGCCACCGTCACCAAAGGCCTCCCCTTCACCGAACTGACCTTTTATATCTTCCCAATTAAAGCCGCCTTGCCCAGCACCTGCTTGTCCACCAAATCCGCCACTGCTTTGACCTGCGAATGGGTTATTGAGCATAGCGTCATACTCGCGTCGTTTGTCTTTATCTCTGATAGTTTCATAAGCGTTATTAATCTCAGCGATTTTATTATCCGCATCAGGGTCATCACTAACGTCGGGGTGATATTGGCGGACGAGCTTACGATATTTTTTCTTAATATCGCTATCTGTGGCGTCTTTTTTGACTCCTAATATTTCGTAGTAGTTTTTTTCGGCCATTATTTTTTCCTTATGCATAATTTTGGCGGCTACCTCTATTAGATATAGAGTAACTCAATGAATCAACTAAATAAATAGAGCCGCTTAATTGTCGTTTACAGAGCTGTGAGGACACAACAAGATTTTTATAGTAAAATATCTATATTATTCATACTCATAGGGAGTGTGAATATTATAGGCAAAAATATCTGTCTATTTCATTAATCGTAAAAAGGTATTAAATGTCTTATTTAATCAAGTCTTTAGTTGTCACGTTATCACTGCTTTTGAGTACCGCCACATTTGCTGCTAATACCAGTTATTACGGTAGCAAGTTCCACGGTAAACGCACAGCTAGTGGTAGTATCTTCAATATGAACTCTTTGACGGCAGCACATAAAACGCTGCCGTTCGGTACGAAGGTAGAAGTGACCAACAAAAAGACAAAGCAGAGCGTGATAGTAAAAATCACGGACAGAGGCCCTTTTATCAAGGGAAGAATTCTTGATTTATCTAAAGGCGCTGCTGGTAAAATAAACTGCCAACTTTGTACGACTAGTATGAAGATATTATCTTACGGTGATGGTAAATATCGTAAGCAATAATGTAAGGAAAGGGGGAGAGCTGACGCTCTCCCCCTTTTTTATAACTTATGACGCTTATCAACTTGACTCATTATTTCCCACAACAGTCAGCTTTAGTGCTCCAGTCACTCTAACTAAAGTCAGCTTCCATCTCTTCTAGTTTGGTCATCGCCAGCAATAGACTCTCCTCTTTATCACTATGCTGCTGTTGCAATGAAGATTGTTCTTCTAGTAGTTTTAGCAGATCAGCCTTACGACTTTCCTCATATAGCTCAGTGTTTGCCAGCTTAGTTTCCAAATCAGCTAATTGATCATCAATCTTTGCTAAAGCTTTTTCGGTATTCTCAATATCGCGGCGAATAGGTGCACTAAGCTTGCGCTGCTGCGCGGCCAACTTGCGTTGTTCATCCTTACTTAACAGTGATTGCGACGAAGACTTTCCATCTGCTTTTACGCTATTATCTTTTGTTTGATGTGAAACACTGTCTTTGGCGACAAAGGCTTTTTTCTCTTTTTTACTCTTGCCTTTTTTGTTCGACTTTTTATCAGAGCTGTTCTCTTGCTTGCGCTTCTCGCTTAGCCACTTACCATAGTCACTGATATCGCCATCGAACTCTTCAATCTGACCATCATGTACTAAGTACAGCTCATCACAGACATTAGCAATCAGCTCACGATCATGCGAGACCAGTACCACTGCTCCCTCAAAACCTTGCAAGGCTACGGTCAAGGCTTGGCGCATCTGTAAGTCTAGATGGTTGGTTGGCTCATCAAGTACGAGCACATTAGGGCGCTGCCAAACGATCAGCGCTAATGTTAAACGCGCACGCTCGCCGCCTGAAAATAGTTTACTTGGTGTATCAATACGCTCGCCGCGAAAGTCAAAACTACCCAAAAACGAGCGTAACTCAGCATCGGAGGTCTTGCCTGCGAGACGGCGTAGCATCTCTATCGGCGTAGCCTGAGCATCCAAAGCATCCATTTGATGCTGATTAAAGTAGCCAAGCTTTAGAGTATCGGAAACCGTATAAGACCCTGATAAAACCCCAAGCTCACCGACCATCGCCTTAATCAGCGTTGACTTACCCGCACCATTCATACCTAGCAGACCGAGACGGGTATCAGGTGTCACCTGCACACTAACATCATGAATAAGCGGTGTACTGCTATAACCAACATCAGCTTTGGTCAGCTCAATGAGTGGTGTATTCATGTGCGCAGGCTCATAAAATCGAAATGAGAATGGGTTATCTGCCATCATAGGCGATAGCTCAGCCATGCGCTCTAATTGCTTGATACGGCTCTGAGCTTGCTTAGCTTTACTGGCTTTGGCACGGAAACGACGAATAAAGTCATCTAGATGGGCTTTGGTCGCTTGTTGCTTCTCAAACGCCTGCTGCTGCTGCGCCATACGCTCATGGCGCGTGCGAATAAACTGCTGATAGTTACCCGTGTACATGGTGATTTGCTGCTGTTCGACATGCAAGATATGGCCGATAGTCGCATCCAGAAATGCTTGATCATGCGAGATGACAATCACAAGACCCGTAAAGTCATTGATCCAAGTCTCAAGCCAAAGAATAGCATCTAAGTCCAAGTGGTTAGTTGGCTCATCGAGAAGCATCAAATCAGCGCGGCTCATCAAGGTCTTAGCTAGATTCAAGCGCATCCGCCAACCACCTGAGAACCCTTCTACAGGGAGCTCATGCTGACTGGTCTTAAAACCAAGACCTGCCATAATTTGCGCCGCTTTGGTCGGGGTACTATAGCCATCGATTTCATCGAACTGCTGATAAAGAATAGGAATTTGCTCATCGCTCACGGTACTTAAGTCGCTCAACGCTGCATTGAGCTCAAACCACTGCTCATCACCGCTTAGCACATAGTCAATCGCGCTTTGGCTACTAGCCCCGACTTCCTGCGCCATATGCGCCACCTGCCAGCTATCAGGAATATTGACCTCGCCACGATCAAGGGTAACCTCAGTATCGCCTGTGCTCATTTGCGTCAATAACAAGGCAAATAGCGTTGATTTGCCAGTACCGTTATTACCCGTCAAGCCGATTTTATGGTTGGGGTGCAACTGAAAGCTGGCACCTGAAAATAACTCACGGCCATCACGGCGCACACTAACGTCTTTAAATTCGATCATAAAATTTTTAATCTCAGAGGGTTTGGATAAGGCAGTTAAAACATGGCTTTTATAGCTTGCACGGTTTAAAAGGTAGGTAGCATTTGCAAATCAGCACTTATAAAAGCTTTTGCAAATAAATGGTCGCTATTATTTCAAACGACTAGCCGATAGGCAAACGATTAAATAGCTATTTTAATTTTAGTTGCTTAATGAAGGCGAAAGAAGGCTTTTTCAACGGCTTTAACTCGCTCTATGCTTAAACCTTGACAAACAAATGCGAGACCCAATTATGCTATACTAGAAAAAACTATTCATACATTAAAGACAGGTTCAAGTGGTAAAATGAACCTTAAACAATAGGCAAAAACAATCTATAGAAATAAGGTTTAAAAACCTAGGCCCTGTTGATCAAATTATTCATAGTTTAATCGCTATATCACATACTATTTAACCTGATAGCACGCGCTACAATCTTTTATTTACTAATAATTTTTAGTGACTGTTTTTAGTAACTATAAAGGAGCCAATAGCGGCTTTGACGGTAGCTACTGAGGTAATTATGACTGAACTAACCACCCAATACGATCCAAGCGCCAATCAGCCTGTTGATCCTACGATATTGAATCTAACCAATAGTGCCGCGCAAAAGGTGCGCCGACTTCGTGAAGAGGAAGGCGATAGTAATCTGATGCTACGAGTCTATGTGACTGGTGGCGGCTGTTCAGGGTTCTCCTACGGCTTTAACTTTGCTAATGATCTGGCCGAAGACGATGCTAACTTTGATAATGGCGATGTGACCTTAGTGGTTGATTCGCTCAGCTATCAGTATCTACAAGGCTCAACGGTTGACTATACCGAAGGATTAGAGGGCGCGCGCTTTGTGGTGCAAAACCCCAATGCGACGACGACTTGTGGCTGTGGCTCATCGTTTTCTATTTGACTATCCTTTATCTGCGTTTAACAGTTTTGGGTGGTTGATATCATTTTAAAGCATCTATTTATAATAGGTGCTTTTTTGTCTTAAAGAACTCTAGACTGATATGATTGCAACAAAAATGCTCTTATGTTCAATGATAAAAGCTTTGTTACTATCATGAGTTGTTATTTTAAAATATCCGCCTATTAGCGGACCTAATTAAGTTTTAATGGGTTAAATATGATTAAACAGACTCTAGCTAAAGCTTACTGATTTTGTAAGTTTACATAGTTTTTAGCATAGCTTTGGGCTAAACTGACTGCATTATTTACGGCCTCTATTGTCTAGTTTAAAGTTGCCTAGCTTAGAGCAAGCTTTTGCTTTAACGCAGCGCTTATACCAGCACCTCTTACATAATAAATAACAACAGATGAATACTATGAGTAAATTCGCCAATAGCTTTGTTGACTTTAAGATTCCAGATTGGTTCGATAGTGAGCACCTAGCAGGTATGCTGCGCGGCATCGAAAAAGAAGGTCTGCGCGTTAGACCTGATGGTTACTTAGCTCAGACGCCGCACCCTTTAAAGCTTGGCTCAAAGCTCACTCATCCATTTATCACGACTGACTATTCAGAGAGCTTACTTGAGCTGATTACCGACCCTCGTAGTACGCCCAAAGATACGCTAGCGATGCTGCGCCAATTGCATGTATTGGTCTATCAAGCACTGCCTGAGGGTGAGCTGATGTGGCCGTTATCTATGCCGTGTATGCTGTCGTCCGAAGATGAAGATATCCCATTGGCGGATTATGGTAGCTCCAACACAGGTAAGCTTAAGACGCTATATCGTAGTGGCTTAGGTATTCGCTATGGTCGCCGTATGCAGACTATTGCAGGCCTGCATTATAATTTATCTTTCGGTGATGGTTTATTTGAGCATTGGCAGGCTCAATTAGCCAATAAAGGTTCTGAGTCCTTAGCTGATTTCAAAAACGATAAGTACTTAGGTCTTATTCGCAACTTTAAGCGCTTGACCAGTTTAGTGCTCTATCTGTTAGGAGCCAGTCCTAGCGTCTGTCCGTGTTTTATCGCAGGACGTGAGCACGACCTTGAGCGGATGAATGACTCGACCCTTTATAAGCCTACGGCAACCAGCTTACGTATGGGCAAACTTGGTTATACCAACAGCGTACAAGAGCAGCTCGATATTCGCTATAACAATTTGCCAGAGTATGTGGCAGGTCTGCGTCGTGCTATTCAAACCCCACATGATAGCTTCAAAAAGCTAGGTCTAAACGATGCCGATGGCAATCCCATTCAGATCAATGATCACATCTTGCAGATAGAAAACGAATACTATAGCCCTATCCGTCCTAAGCAAATCGCTGATCGTGGTGAGACGCCGACTGAAGCGCTAGAGCGACGCGGTATCGCTTATGTTGAGTTTCGCGCGATTGATCTAGACCCATACAGCGATGTTGGTATTCGTTTATCAAGCGCTTGCTTTTTAGAGGTGATGGCACTGTATTGCTTGCTTAATGACTCCCCTGAGCTGATGCCCAATGAAGAGGAGGAGCTGGCGATCAATCTTGAGCGCGTGGTCAATGAAGGACGTGCTGATAATCTGCATATACTGAATAACGGGACTGAGCAACCTTTACAAGATTGGATGCTAGATCATTTAACCAGTATGCAGCCTTTGGCAGCACTGCTTGATGCGCATCACGGCGGTAATGATTATCGTGCAGCGGTCGCGCTGATGCAAGGCAAAGCAGGACACTCTGAGTCTACTATCTCAGCGCAAGTGAATGCTGATAGCGAGCGTTTAGGTAGCCTGTGGCAGTTAGGCTTTACGCTAGCTAACCAGCATCGTGACTCTCTATTGCAGCAAACCCTCAGCCCAAATACTCAAGCTAAATATGAAGTATTAGCTGAGAAATCAATATTACAACAAGCTGAAATAGAAGCTGTCGAAACAGAAGACTTTATAGACTTTGTCCAGCAATATCGCTAAGCCTGCTAAGTCTATAACCTAGCCCCTTTTATAAGAGCATCCCTTCAATGCAACGTCTAAGCACCTATCGTAATTTGCAAATACTCTTGGTTGTGATGACCGTTATCGGCATGAGCTTTGCGCTGTTTTTTTTGCAGCGCTATATGGGCCTCTCTCCTTGTCCGCTCTGTATCTTTCAGCGTATTGGTCTGATGGTCATGGGCAGCTTTGCACTAGTCGCTGCGCTATTTAATCCTAAATCTAAAGCGGTCAGACTCGTTCTATGGCTGGGTAGCTTATTAGGGATAGGCTGGGCTGCTGGCGTAGCAGCGCGTCATGTTTGGTTGCAGCATCTACCAGCCGATCAAGTCCCCTCTTGTGGGCCTGGGCTTGATTATTGGCTCGACACTCTACCTATGAGTGAGGTGCTCAATCAAGTATTCGCAGGTTCTGGTGAGTGCGCATCAGTAGATTGGACTTTTTTAGGATTTAGTATTCCTGAGCAATCACTGTTGTTATTCAGCCTATTGCTCATTGTCCATATACTGATACTAGTAAGAATCTTAAAGCCAAGATTATAAATTGGAGATTATAAAATGATCAATCTTTGCTATACACCATGTGTTTGTTAGATATTAAGGCGTGTTTTAGGAGTAGTGAAATCAATAACACATAAGACACCTGTTTCAATGCTTCTAGATATCATCATCACTACGCAACCATCTTATTTGATAAAAGTTTACAGTAGCACTATATTTCTACAACGTTAATTTTTACTTTTACGCCTGTATGTCCATTATCATACGTATTTCGACAGGTTAACTAGTAGCTCCTATCAACTAACAACTGTAGCGAGACTGTTGTAGATGTAGCACTAGCATGATGGTCTCTATCTCGTTGTAGCGCTGTTCAATAGTTGGTGTAATTATGAAGTATTTGCTGCCTTTTGCACTTGTACCTTTACCCAAAACCATTAATTTTAGCTGTAGACAGCTTTTAGTGGTGGCATCATGCTCTTTGCCGTTATTGGGCTGCAATAATCAATCTGCATCCAGTGCCAATAACACCAGCAACGACGATAGTTCTGTAAGTGATCAAGTAATCGAAGAAAAAGCGCCTTCATTAGTAGCTGACACTACAATTGAGGAAGCTAGTAATAATGATAAAATCTCAGTAGAGGATAAAGGTACATCCCTTATGGATTCGGCTAAAGCTGATGATATTGAGGAGAAGAGACGCTCGCCTATGATTGCAGAAAAACGTGCTGGTAGTGCTCTACAAGCGACTTTGATCGGTAATTATATGGGTATTCTACCCTGTTCGAATTGCGATGAGATTACCTTAACACTCAACTTGCATTCTGATGGCACAGTCAAACAAACTAGCATCTATGAGAATCCCAAAACAACACGTCCCACTCTGGTTGAGACTGGGGTGTATCGTCAAGATAATGATATGATTACTATCGTCTATAGTAAAGAAAACATAGATAGTTATCGTATTCAAGACAATCACTTAGTGATGTTAGATGCCAATAAAAACCCTGATCCTGACTATACTTTATCGCGTTACTGATCATCAACAACAAATTATCATTAACAATAACTTGCACAAACTTATAAATCCTAATCATAATACTCATAAAATATTTATCTTAAATAACTCGTTAACGTCTAACTGACATTTTGTCGCTAGGCGTTTTTTGTTGCCTGTCTATTAGTAGTATGCCTGTTAGCAATATGGCTATTAGAGTAGTGCTATTAGAGCTGCGATTAATGCGCTACAATAAGCGCAGCTAGGGTATGCGACCTATTTCGTTACTATTCTTATTTTGCTATCCTTATTTCACTTTCATATTCACTTCATTGAGCTCAGGTTCGTTTATGCATATTCATATCCTTGGTATTTGTGGCACTTTTATGGGGTCATTAGCCTTATTAGCACGTAGCCTAGGTCACACAGTGACTGGCTCAGATGCTAACGTTTACCCTCCTATGTCCACTCAACTTGAGCGTGCTGGCGTGACTATTAATGAAGGTTATTTAGTAGAGCATCTACAGCCTACTCCTGATTTGGTCGTTGTAGGTAATGCGATGAAACGTGGTATGCCAGTGATTGAATATATGTTAGATCAAGGCTTGCGCTACACCTCAGGGCCGCAGTTTTTGTCGGAAGAGGTGCTGCAGTCGCGTCATGTTATCGCTGTGGCTGGTACGCATGGTAAGACCACGACGACGACTATGCTGGCGTGGATACTTCATTACGCGGGTATCGATACTGGGTTTTTGATCGGTGGCGTGCCTCTGGTTGATACGACGGATGAGCATTTGCAACAAGTATTTGCGCATAGTAGTTACCTAGGGGCAGAGACTCTTGACGGCGATAGTTCTCTTGATAGTACGGACTCTGTGACTCAAGGCTATTTCGTTATTGAGGCGGATGAGTATGACTCTGCGTTTTTTGATAAACGCTCAAAGTTTGTACACTACCGCCCGCGTACTGCTATCCTAAACAACCTTGAATTCGATCATGCGGATATATTTGCAGATCTAAATGCTATTCAAACGCAGTTCCATCACATGATCCGTATGATTCCGAGCAACGGTAAAATCATCATGCCAGCGGATACTGTGAGCTTAGAAGATACTTTAAGCAAAGGCGTTTGGACACCTGTTTGGCGCACTACTGTCACCAATGAGTCCTCACCTGATAGCTCAAAAAGCACAATAACAGCTACTAATGCTGACTGGCAAGCCGAGCTCATTAGCGCAGACGGTAGCCAGTTCAAAGTAAGTTATAATTCAGATGCTGATAACCACGATAATAATAGTAAAGACAAATTAAAATCTGTCGTCGATTGGTCGATGAGTGGTCTGCACAATGTCAATAATGCCCTAGTCGCTGTCGCAGCGGCCTATGATGTAGGCGTTGATATAAGCGTTGCATGTGCCGCCTTATCTGCTTTTGCTGGTATCAAACGTCGTATGGAGCTCATCGGCAATACTAACGATGTATTAGTGTTTGATGATTTCGCTCATCACCCGACCGCTATTGCGACAACGTTAGACGGCGCAAAAAAGAAGCTAACAGGCAGACGTCTTTGGGCGATCATTGAGCCGCGTAGTAACACGATGAAAATGGGTATTCATAAAGACAGCCTAGCACAGTCAGCTATGCTAGCAGATCATACTATCTGGTACGAGCCAGCAGGGCTTGAGTGGGGACTAAAAGAAGTCATAGAGAGCGCTGATATTAATAGTAATGATAGCGCGACTCAAAATAGTAAGCAGCAAGTGCTAACGAGTATAGAAGCTATCATTGAGCACATGACGGATAATATACGCGCGAATGACGCTATTATCATCATGTCTAATGGCGGCTTTGAGGGCATCCATCAGCGCTTATTAGTCGCTTTGGATAAGGTATCGACTTAGTTTTCATTGACGATTGTTATTGAATATTATTGATAATTCCTAAATTCTGTTCTGTAACCGACCGTTAACCTATTTTATCTGCAAAATAGCAAAGGTTTTGTTTTTCTCACACAGCGCCTACATAGGTAACACTTTGTACTTACTCTTCAAGCTATTGAATGTTTACAATAACTCTATTGGAATAAAGGCGTTGATTTTTAATCGTCTTATTTCAAAGATTACTTAATAAATACTATAAACAATACAAAAGCTGGGAGAATTATTATGGGTTTTATCTGGATGATTATCGTCGGGCTAGTAGCAGGACTATTGGCGCGTGCTATCAAACCTGGTAACGATGCTATGGGCTGGATTATGACCATTGTATTAGGGATCGTTGGTGCTATGCTAGGTGGCTTTGTCGCAGGTCTTATCGGTATTGACGCCGATGGTGGCTTTACAGGCCTTATCTTCTCAGTAATCGGCGCCATTATCTTATTGTTCTTATATGAAATGATAATGAACAAACGCCGCGTGTAATAGCGTTTAGTGCGTTTAATATTCACTGATATATGCTTATAGTGATACTAGAAGACTTTACCTCAGGTAAAGTCTTTTTTGATACTCGCCTATAAATTCATATTGATAAATCTCTTTTTTGCCCCCATTTACCTTATAATAAAGCACCTTTTTTTATTGCTATTTAAGTTCATTCGTATTTTTGAGGTAAGCGACATGGCCGTACTTAATATCTTAAGCTATCCCGATCCACGCCTGCGTACCATTGCCGCACCAGTAAAGCAGGTCGATGACAACATTAAAACTCTAATCACTGATATGATTGAGACCATGTATGATGCCGAAGGTATCGGATTGGCAGCGTCACAAGTGGATGAGCATTTGCAGCTTATCGTTATGGATCTGTCTGAGAATAAAGACACCCCGATGGTGTTTATTAATCCCAAAGTCACGCCATTGGTAGAAGAAAAACAACCGTACGAAGAAGGTTGTCTGTCGGTACCAGAAGTATATGACAAAGTTGAGCGTCCTAATAAAGTGCGTATTGAAGCTTTGGATGAAAACGGTGACGCTATTGATCAAGAAGCGGAAGGTCTACTGGCTGTCTGTATTCAGCATGAAATGGATCATTTAAACGGCGTTATCTTCGTTGATTACTTATCTAACCTTAAGCAGAACCGTGCTCGTGATAAAGTCAAAAAAGTACTAAAAATTCGCGAGAAAAACTTAGAAAAACAAGCACAACCTAGTAACGTCTAAGCTATCAGTAATTAAGTGTATATGAGGGCTTATTGCCTTTGTTTACACTTTTTTTTGCTCTGGGTTTTAGAACTATTCGATTTAACATTTTTGTTTTCAACAAGGTTTACTATCATGACCATGATCAAAATCGACCAATATTTTGACCCTGCTGGCTGGCAAAAATTCACCAAAGCTGCTGAGGGACGTGAAACGCCTTTTTTGGTAGTCGATCTTAATCGTATCAAGGTTAAATTCAATGAAATGGTTGGCTTGTTTCCTGACGCAAAAATTCATTATGCGATGAAAGCCAGCCCTGCGGTTGAAGTCATTAACTTATTGGCGGATTTAGGTTCTAACTTTGACTGCGCCTCCATTTATGAGTTAGATCGTGTCCTTGATTGCGGTGTTGATGCTACGCGCATCTCCTACGGTAATACTATTAAAAAAGCTAAAGATGTCAGATATGCTTTTGAGAAAGGCGTAACGCTTTATGCCACTGACTCAGAAGCAGATCTCAAAAATATCGCTGAGCAGGCTCCAGGCTCAAACGTATTTGTACGTATTTTAGTCGAAGGATCAGATACCGCAGAATGGCCATTATCACGTAAGTTTGGCTGCCATCCTGATATGGCGGTTGACTTATTGATCCAAGCACACAAATTAGGGTTGGTGCCTTATGGCGTCTCGTTTCATGTAGGTAGTCAGCAAAAGTCAGTCGCCGTATGGAATGACGCTTTGCTCATGGTCAAAGACATCTTTGATCAGCTATTGCATGAGCAAGGCCTCAAGCTGCAAATGATAAATCTAGGTGGCGGCTTCCCTGCTAAATACCTTAATCAGATCAATACCATCCAAGACTATGCTGGATCAGTAAAGCAGTATTTGCTAGACAGCTATGGTGTGGATGATATGCCTGAGATTATCTTGGAGCCTGGGCGCTCACTGGTAGCTAGCTCAGGAGTGTTAGTCAGTGATGTGGTACTCATTTCACGCAAAGCGAATGAAGAAACCACGCGCTGGGTCTATACTGATGTGGGACTGTTCCAAGGACTCATCGAGACTTTAGGAGAGGCCATCAAGTACCCTATCTATACTCCAACAATGGCAACTTCGACCCAATCTGGTCGAGTCGTATTGGCAGGACCGACTTGTGATTCGGCGGACATCATGTACGAAGAAACCGATTACCAGCTTCCACAAGAGCTCGCTATTGGCGATAAAATCTATTGGCTCGCGACTGGCGCTTATACTAATTCGTACTCTTCTATTGAGTTCAACGGTTTTCCACCGTTAGAAGTGGTTTACGTCGATTAATAGCTGGCAAATTAGCTATTAAAAATTGGGATAAAAAAAGCATGATGCTGCAAATGTCAGTATCGTGTTTTTTTATCGTATGGTTTTTTAGTAGCTGTGACTACTGTACTAATAGCTGAATAGGTACGCTGTTACTAGTAACGCTATCACGATTGCTGCCATAGCTTGAACTTTGGGTTTGGCTATTTTCTGAAACTTGTCCGATAGTTACCCAGTGCCCGCGCGGAACGATAATCGTACTATTTAATCTTTGACCTTGAATAGTGCTATTTTGGCTACGATTATTTTGACTGTATCTAGAATTTGCGCTTACTAATTTTTCTTCTGCTTGCGCCAATTGCACTTCAACTTGTCCAGTAGACAGCAGTCTCGGTATAACTTGAATGCCTTGTGTGGTCGGTAATAGAACTTGCTGTTGAATGATAATCTGCCTTGTTGGGCGATTATAAGTGGGATAACTATTAATTCGATAGTTTTGGGCTAACGAATACAGCGTGTTAGTACCTATACTCGCCGCACTGCCTGACAAGGTTTGCACTTGATACAAGCTATTGCTCTGCTGGTTAGTATTACTTTGACTAATAACCCCTGCGCCTTGAACACCTCTATTACTGATGATCACTCGACCTTGCTGGATATTGCCTTGAGTACTACTGCTATTACCGACGCGTACTGCAACTGTCAGAGCTTGCGGTTGACCATCAATTTGACTTATTAATTGTTGTACGGCCTGATAGTTAGTGGCAGTCGTTCTGAGCACTAGCTTGTCTTGGTAAATTGTGACTGTCCCACCATCGCTAGTACTATTTAACTGCTGACGTACTGCTGGCAGTAGAGCATTGCCGCCATAGGTATGGATAACGTAGGTTTGATAATTATTCTGATAAGGGGCGGCTTGGGCTGGAGCATAAAGGGAAAATGTTGTTGCTAGCGCTATAGAGGTTATAGCAAGGTTTTTCATAATACTACTCATTATTCTCACTCCATAACCTCCAATTTACTATCATCAGTCGCTAGTTCCTACTCATTCAATCCCAACACATCTTGCATATTATATTGGCCTGATTTTTTATGCGCTATCCAAGTGCTAGCCCGTACAGCACCTGCGGCAAAGGTCATTCTTGCCCGCGCTCGATGAGTAATCTCCACTACTTCACCAT
The DNA here is from genome assembly GCF_030718935.1 of Psychrobacter sp. M13. Lineage (NCBI taxonomy): Bacteria > Pseudomonadati > Pseudomonadota > Gammaproteobacteria > Moraxellales > Moraxellaceae > Psychrobacter > Psychrobacter sp. M13. The sequence goes on along the minus strand of NZ_CP132194.1, from coordinate 49,642 downwards.
CAGCGATAAACATCACCGTATGGTCACCGATTATTTCACCACCACGAATCGCATGAATACCTATAGTACCTGCTTCGCGTACGCCTGTTTGACCTTCGCGGCCATAGACAGCGACCTGTTTTAAGTCCTGTCCACGCGCTTCGGCTACTGCTTCTGCCATCATAAAGGCCGTACCCGATGGCGCGTCTATTTTATGCTTATGATGTGCCTCAATGATTTCTACGTCGGCCTCAGTGCCAAAGGTTTTTGCCGCCATAGCCAATAGTTTTAACGATAAATTAACGCCAGTTGAGTAGTTACCCGCGTAGACGATAGCAATATGTTTGCTGGCCTCAGTCAACACTTGCTCTTGCTGCTCGTTAAAACCCGTTGTACCAATAACCATCGCCACTTTATGTTCCGCGCAAATCTGCATATTTTGCTCGGTAGCCTCTGGTAAGCTAAAATCAATCAACACATCGATATCATCAATAACGGCGACTAAGTCATCGACAATTTTTATATCTATACATCCTATTGAGGCAACTTCACCAGCATCAGCGCCTACCAAACTTGAACCTTGACGCTCGATAGCTGCAGCAAGCGTCGTCTGTGGATTATCTTGTACGGCCTCTATTAACATACGCCCCATGCGCCCACCTGCCCCGATGACACCGATATTTATAGGTTCATCAGCCACTTTTTTATTCGCTTTTTTTGTCATCTTTTTATCCTAAAGTTCTATTTTTTGAAGTTATCAGAATTGGCTATTTGGTGAATATCATAGCATAAATTGATTTTACTACTGTCCTAAAAAAGCTCAACTGTTTCACATGAAACAGTTGAGCTTAATCATACTTTTAAAAGATTACTTACTTATCAAACTTCTTAATCAAACCACCTAATCAAAAAGATCGCCAATTTTTTTGAAGAAGGACTTTTTATGTGGTGATTGCTTATGATGGCTATCCCCATCTAAGGTGTCTTGGAACTGACGCAATAAGTCTTTTTGCTCGCGATTTAGATTCACAGGTGTCTCGATGATGACGCGGCAAATCAGATCACCTTTCATAGTCGTGCGTACTGGGGTAACGCCTTTACCACGTACTCTTAGCAGCTTGCCACTTTGAGTACCCTCAGCGATTTTGATATTGACTTTGCCATCCAATGTTGGGATTTCGACTTCTTTACCGAGGGCAGCATCAGTGATGCTAACAGGCACATCCATATACAGATCAGCGCCTTGACGGGTAAAGACATTGTGCGGCTTGACGCGAACTTCAACGTATAAGTCACCGTTTTGTACGCCTGCACCGCCCGCTTCGCCTTCACCTGCTAGACGAACACGATCACCGTCGTCAACACCTGCTGGAATCGATACTTCTAAATTGCGCGACTTGTCTTTGACGCCTTGACCATGGCAGTCAGAACAAGGGTTTTTGATTTGCTTACCTGAGCCGCCACACTGTGGGCAGGCTTGCTGTACGGCAAAGAACCCTTGCTGCATCCGCACTTGACCTTGACCATGACAGGTCTGGCAAGTAACGATATCAGAAGATTTTTTCGCGCCTTTACCATCACAGGTATCACAAGGGGCAGGAGCGCTAAAACTGACTTCTTTTTTGCAGCCACGCACGGCTTCCTCAAGAGTCAGCTCAATGACGTATCGAAGATCCGAGCCGCGACGCGCACGCCCACCACTGCCACCACGTTGCTGACCGAAAATGTCACCAAAGTTGCCAAAGATGTCGCCAAAGATGTCTTGGAAGTTACCGCCGCCTGCACCGCCAAAGCCGCCGCCACCCATACCATTCTCGAACGCGGCATGGCCCATACGATCATAAGCGGAGCGCTTATCAGCATCGCTTAAAACCTCATAAGCCATTGACGCTTCTTTGAATTTTTCTTCAGCGTCTGGATCGTCAGAGTTGCGATCTGGATGATATTTCATCGCCAATTTACGGTAAGATCGTTTAATCTCTTTGCTATCTGCGGTCTTAGCGACGCCTAATATCTCATAAAAATCACGCTTACTCATGGGCTCTCCTATCGTCAATACAGTCGCCTTTACCGATAATTATGCTAGTAGTCATTTTGGATAATTAATGATGCTTCACATGAAACATTAGGTATCTAAATAACTAGTCAAAACGAATATTTACTAGTGCAAGTAGCATAGGGCTGTTTAACTAAATCAATTAATATAAGTATAAAAAAGTATAAAAGTTTGGGCTGTTAATGGTGATGGCAAGCTGATTTATCAAGCTTGTCATCACCAAAATTATTATCTATTCAGTTTCGATATTCAAAAACCTACCTTTAGACGTATTTACATTTATTTTTCACAACAGCAAAGGGTTAAGTCATGCTAATATTTATCGCCTTATAAAACCCGATACGTCCTATTAAAAGCGCTCCTACACCAAAGGTCATTATGAAAAAACTGCTCGCTCTGCTTATGTTACTGGTCATCGTCACTATTGCTGTTTATGCAGGCTCGCCTTATTACAGTGCCTATCAACTCAAAAAAGCTTATGATGCCAAGGATGGCGCAACTATTGCTGCTGCAATTGACTACGAGCAGGTGCGCCCTAGCGTCTATAATCAATTGGCAGGTAAGTTTGCCAATACTTTAACTCAATATCCACTGGTCGCTGAGCTGGGCGGTGCACCCCTCAAACAAGCCGCTGATAATTTTATTAGCCAAGCCGTTGAAGGCGCGATTACTACAGAGAACATCGAAAAGCTTATTAACACCCAAGGTCAGGCGAATAATGCGACCAAAGAGTTGGCAGCGGCTTGGGCAATCGCGAGCAATCAAGTCGATCTTAAGAACTTGATTCAAGAGCTGATCATTCAACGCGGCGATGTCAATGCCGTGGTCAAAAACCAAATGCAGCAAATTATGACAAAGCAAGCTAGCGAGCTTGAGCGACAAGCGGCACAAGGTGAAGATAGCTCTAAGCCAACGCTAAGTTACTGCGGTATCAATTGCTTTACGATCAGCGGACAAGTAAAAGGCTATCCACTGACTATAGAGATGCAACGTCAAGGTTTAATCGATTGGCAGATCGTTGATGTGATATTGCCTTAGGGCGTGTTTTGGTCTGATAATCTAACTGACAAGTGAGCTTATGATGCACGCTCAAGTATTACCCAATAAAATGATAGCGCAGTCTGAACACTTATCGATAACGATACTAGATGGCGGGATGGGGCGCGAGCTTGAGCGCCGCGGTGTGCCCTTTCGCCAGCCTGAATGGTCGGCGTTAGCATTGAGTTTGGCGCCCGATAGTGTTCGTGATACCCATTTAGACTATATAGCAGCTGGAGCGACGGTCATTACGGTCAATAGCTATGCCGTCACGCCTTTTCACTTAGATGAGCGATTCTTTAGTGAAGGCGAACAGCTTATAGAAACAGCCGCCAAACTCGCCTTTGAAGCCGTACAAATAAGCAAAAAGAAGGTAAGCAACAACCCTGTATCTGTACAAATCGCTGGCTGCTTGCCACCCCTATTTGGCTCGTACCAGCCTGATTTGTTCGATGCCAAACAAGCTCCTGCTATTGCACGCCCGTTACTATCTGGACAAGTAGACTATGTCGATACTTGGCTAGTAGAGACCCAAAGTAGTATTACTGAAGCGTTAACTTGGTATCAGCTGATTACTGAATTTACAGCGACTCAAACAGATAGTACGCCCAAACCCATTTGGATCGCCTTTACGCTAGATGACAATGATCTAGATAGCAACGATGATAACATTCGCGTCCAAAAAAACATCGTATCCAGTCAAACTGTAAGCACGCCTATGCTACGCTCTGGCGAAACAGTAGCCGAGGCAATACGGGTTATGATGACTCTAAATATCGATGCTATATTATTCAACTGTAGTCAGCCCGAGGTCATGAATGCTGCATTGCAAGTTGCAAAAGAGATGATCGATAGCGCTTCTTCTACCTTGCAGTTAGGAGTCTACGCTAATGCTTTTGTTGCAAAACAAAACCACAAACAAGCCAATACACAGCTGCGCCAAATGCGTCAAGACACTACCCCTGAACAGTATTTGAAGTGGGCCTCACTCTGGCAAGCCTCAGGTGCCACGATCATTGGTGGCTGCTGTGGTATTGGCGTTGAGCATATCCAATACCTTGCGCAGCATGTAACAAACAACCAATAACTTAAGTACTATAAAAGTTTATTCTACGCCCAAGAATGCCAAAAACTCAGGACTCTCAAAGCTGGCTTGAAACAACACCCCATCATCACGATAGATGGCTGGGGTGGCAATCACTGCAAGGCCTGCTGCTTTCTCGCGATTAGGCGTCACGAAATCCTTACTACAACTGGCGGGTGCTGACGTCATCTCGCCGCTCAATAGCGCTTTATCCAGCGCAGTGCGGCGACTGCTGTCATCGGCTTGGCACCAAATTGCGCGCATTTGTTCAGGCGACTCTTCATAGATAGGATAGCCGATGGTCTTTACCGTCACACCCTTACTATTCAAGCTATTCATTTGCTTATGTAGCAAACGACAATACGGACAATTGACGTCAGTGGCGACATAAATCACTGCTCGCTCAGTAGTAGTCGCTGGATAAGTAATCAGCTGCGACGTATCTAGTGTCTCAAATACAGACTGGTTCTTGAGCTTTTCAAAATTCTCATCGAGTCCTATAAACTGTCCGTTTTCTATTACAGATATCTCGCCATCCGTGATGTACTGCGCATCATCTGATAATAGAAATGGCACGCCCTCTAAGGTCGCTCCCCAAATAACACCTGGCACCGCAGTATAAAAAAACGGTGTTTTTTCACTCATATTTTTGAGCTCGCTCATATTAGCGAGTATGGAAGATTTGGCTTGGGCAGAGACCGGCTGTCCAATCTGGCTGCTGTTGCTGCGAGCAGGTGTTGTACTGATGACACGCTTACTTGGATTCTTGTTCAGCTCACCCTGAATAACGTATTGACCATCAGCAGTGATATGCAATGGCGGCTGCGCTACTAGATCAACTTGATACATATTCGGCAAATTCGATAGCGTAATAGCGACAATCTCAGTCTTTATGCCGACCTCTAACAGTACCTTACGTAAATAACTGTCGGTAGCAGCCGTTACTGTACTCGTCTCTGTAACGCTTGGTACATTTTTACTGCTCCCGCCATTAGCATTAGTAGTGGGTGTAGATTGTGCACAAGCGCTGGTCGCCAACAACATGGCGCTAATAATAGTGGCAGATTTAAACGTAGGTAGTTTCACAGGATAGTCCTATCATATTTTGAATAAGGCGTACTTTTTAATCAGTATCAGCTATTTGTATATAGCTGGTTTTTGTATGACTGATAGTATATAAAAAAGTAGATTAAAAATAAAATAAGACTGTAGCACAGAGGGCTAACTTTATAAGGAATCAGCAAAGGTATTATGGCTTATTTTGCAAATCTGCTACTTGCGCTTAAGAGACAAGTAACAGAATCGAGGGATGCACAATAAATATGATTTATGTTTGATAAAGTAGAGCCTTAAAACGGCGTGGCTTTGTAGAATATGATTGGAATTAACTTAATACCTATTATATAAGTTGCTTTTTATCAGAATTATTTATAGGAATTTCGCAAAATCAACCGCGCTAATAGTAGAGGTATAATAATAGAAAATCCTATTTAAAGGATTTTCCTTGCGAAACTATGAGCTAGGTTTAAATAAAGGTTTGGGGAACCTTTATCCTAGTGCAAGAGAAAATCTGTGATTTTCTAGTAATACGATTTTTTGACGTTTCTCAGGTGCGCTGGGCGCACCCTACAAAAGACGTTAATTTAGCCCATAAGATATCAATTAATTGACTTGTTTTTAAAATTTAGCGACTTCCTCGCTGGTTAAAAAGCGACTATCACCTTTCTCTAATCCGTCTAGAGTAATATGACCGACGCTCGCACGATGTAGCTCAGTAACTCTATTACCGAAATAACCCATCATACGTTTAACCTGATGGTATTTGCCTTGTTCCAAGGTTAGACGCGCATGAGTCTCATCGATAAATTCTAAAGTAGCAGGCTTGGTTTCTTCGTGCTCACCTTCTAGCAGGATACCTTGAGCAACCTCTTTAATGGCATTAGCCTGAGCGGCTTCATCCATAGCATCTGCTAGCGTCAGCTCATAAACTTTGGCGTGTTCGTGCTTGGGGCTAGTGACACGATGCAACCATTTACCGTCATCGCTAAGTAATAGCGCACCTGTGGTGTCGACATCTAAGCGTCCTGCCATCCGTAAACTGCTAAGCTCTGGTACGGTAATCAGTTCAGTGACGATCGGATGCTCTTTTTCTTTGAGCGTACATTCAAAGCCTTCGGGCTTATGCAATAAGATATAGCGATTGCCTGTGGCGACAGATAGCGGCTCGCCTACCCACAATACTTCATCGTTGATAATATCGACATGCACACCTGGGTCTTTAATAACTTCATCATTGACTGTGACCTCAGAGGCATGGAGGATTTTCTTAGCTTCTTTACGCGATAACTCGGTGGCTTTACTGATAAATTTATCTAAACGCATACTTATTACTACCTTTGCTATTATAGGGTTTTGTTATAGTGGGGCTAGTTTACCATATCCCAACTATACCTAGACTTATCATCTAACCCTTTATAAAAATAGAAAGCTAAAAAACTAAATGATAAAGTTAACAAGTGATTGAGCTATGAGTTATCAAACCTTACAGCGCGCAGTTACAGCGCGACTTGAGATCAAAAAGTCCGACTTTATCGCTTATGCTTATCCCGTGCATACGCGTGAACAAGCGATGTTTCATGTGGAACAGTTACGCATAAAGTATCCAGACGCGCGCCATTGGTGCTGGGCTTATATCATTGGCGATCCTGACAATACCACTAGCGCAGGCTTCGACGATGATGGCGAGCCGAGTGGTACTGCAGGACGGCCGATATTGAACGTGCTACAACACAAATCTATCGGTAATATTATCATTATCGTTGTGCGTTACTTCGGCGGTATAAAGCTTGGCGCAGGCGGTCTAACTCGCGCTTACGCAGGCTCCGCACAAGCGGCCGTTGATGAGATGCAGCTGTGTCCTTATGTCGCTATGGCACAAGTACAGATAGTAGCGGATTTTGCTAACGAGTCTCAATGTCGTTATGTGATTGAGAGTTTAAACGGTACTATCGACGATGTGGCTTATAGTAAAAAGGTGCTACTGACCGTAAAGCTTGCTGAGCGCGATATTGAGACTTTAAAGACTGAGCTGGCAATGGCAGGAAAAGTACTGGTTAAAGATGAGTAGCATAGTCACCAAAAGATATTGGCACTCGGCTCATTGCTTAGTACTATGATTGCTCAGTACTACATTATCACTACGATTGATTAGACAAATATTAGTTTATAGTTTTGATAAAAATAAGTTTCACGTGAAACCATATAACCAATAAATTTAGAAATAATACACTCCCTTCCACTTTAAACGAACAGATATATCTCTATGGCACCTTTTAATTACCAAGAATTTAAGCCACCTTTTTGGCTAACCAATCCGCATTTGCAAAGCATCTTGCCGAAGTTTTTTGCTCCAAAAACGCCTGAATATCGACGTGTGGTCAAAAAAGACTCGCTCGGTGAAAGCGATATCGCTTATGACTTTTATGATGCGTGGCCGCCAAGCACTACGACAGATACCACAGTAGACGCTACGATTGACGCTAGTGATAAAACACCATTAATCGTCTTGTTTCATGGGATGGAAGGCAGCAGCGATAGCCATTATGCGCGCGCTCTAGCCTATCAAATGCACGCGCAGGGCTGGCACTTTGTGGTTGCCCATTTTCGTAGTTGTGGCGGCATTCCTGCCAGCGGCCGAGTGTTCTATAATGCTGGCGATACGGGGGAGGTGCATCATGCTCTACAGAATCTATGCGCAACTTATGACAACATCTATGCCGTTGGTGTCTCGTTAGGGGGCAATGCCTTGGCCAAGTATATGGGCGAATACGGTGATAAAGCTTTATGCAAAGGCGCAGCGGTCATCTCAGCTCCTGTCGATATGTCCTCGGCGGCTCTTAGTATGCACAGCTTTTTGAGTCATCGAATTTATACCCCTTATCTGCTTAACCCTATTATCAAAAAAGCGCTAGCCAATGACATTACAGCAGAAGAGATCGACTCGATAAAAGCGGTCAATCGCATCAGTGACTTCGATGACATCTTTACCGCTCCGCGTCATGGCTACCGCTCTAATAATCACTACTATCAAGCCTCGTCAGCCCTACCCTATTTACTGAATGTGACTCGTCCATTATTACTCATTAGTGCCAAAGACGATCCATTTATTGGTTTTACCGCCACGCCGAACGATGTCTCTGATCAAGTCACTATCATCGATACTGAGCACGGTGGTCATATCGGCTATTTGCGCTATCGCTCTGATAAAGACAAATCACCGCATCTGTATAAAAAATCAAGATTTGATATCAATTGGATACCTGAAACGGTCAGTGCTTATTTTAATTATATTGGGGTTTCATCCCATAAATAATCATTGAGAGAATGCCATTCTGACCCTAATTTTTGAAATTTTGAGAGTGTTCTATGTATCCTTATCTACGCTATGCCAAGTCTATGGTTGATTCCTTTCGTGATAATAGAAAAACTGGTTTTATTAGTTTGGCAAACACTACTGAAGTAGACGTTCGCTGTAGCGTCACTGATCTCGATCCGATGCTTGAGATGAATAATGGGCGAGTATTGACGGTTTATGACATCGGACGTACGGACTTTATCATTCGTACTGGTCTTGGCAGAGCGCTATTGAAGCAACGTTGGGGTATGGTCGTCGCTGGCAGCACTATTCAGTACCGCAAACGCATTCGTTGGTTTGATAAAATCACGATAAAAACGCAACTGGTTGGCTTAGATGAAAAGTGGCTATATCTTGAGCATTCAATGTGGGTCAAGGGCAAGCCTTGCTCGTCGGTATTGCTAAGAAACGGCATCACTCAAGGTGGCAAGGTAATAGAAATCGCAAGGGTATTAGAGGCATTGAATGAGCCTGATTTGGTTATTGAGCCTGAACCATGGGTGCAGGAATGGATTGAGGCGAATAAGGATCACCGTTGGCCGCCGATGGGGTGAGAAATTACCTAAAATATAAGCTTATCAAACATTAAAACCTATATGTTTGCCTGTTGGAAGCTCGACATCAATACGAAGTTTACCACCCATCGCTTCAACGTATTTTTTCATAGTTGAAATCTTAAGATCATGACCACGATTTTCTATCGCTGAAAGAGACGGCTGTTTAATGCCAAGTGTTTCAGCGAGCTCTTTTTGTGAGAGTTGTAGTTCTTCACGGATGCGATAAAGCTGACTTTCTAAAAGTAGGTTGTCCGCCATTTCTTGAATGCGAGCTTGGCTCTCTGGCGAGCGCTCATTCAATAGTTCTTGCAGTGTTTTAGTCATTAGATGATTCTCCTAATGTTGCGAGATGAAGCTCGTATTGTTGATCTGCGATTGCTAGCATTTCTTTATAGAATCGCTTTTTACCACCTTTGTTGCCGATACAAAGTACAATGGCCTGACGTAATGGATCAAATGCAAAGAAGGCTCGAAGTGGTTTGCCTCGGTGCTGAATACGCAGCTCTTTCATGTTGGTAAATTTAGAATCATACACGGTATCAACTAAAGGGCGGCCTAGACTTGGTCCGTTTTGCTGTAGAACAACCAAAGCAGCTAATACTTTTTCTTGCACAGATTCTTCTTGTTGTTCAAACCATTCTTTAAATAGCTCTGTGGTAATGACGGGGCTGAGATACTGCTAGCTGCAAAAGGATTCTTGCAGTTGAATTAGAAAGTTCAGATTGAAATTTTATAATAGGTTAGTTTTCTGGGCTATCTTTTTGATAGCTTGAAGAGCTAGCCTACTTTTTATAGTAAGTCAGTTCTTAATTAGTCTAAAATGATTTAGTCAGCAGCAACAGAGCGTATTTTTGATAATTAGTAAAACAACTTCGGCAAAAATCTATTCATTAGAAAAGTATTAGTATATTTACAATTATTTCTTTAGATTTTATGATTAGCAAACGTATAATTTATTAGTATCAGTACAGAAGCACCTCGTTTGATAGTGTTCCTTTCGTTTGGAAAAATAGATTTAATACTTTCTCTGAGTAATTCCTCATTTTTTAAGTAAAATTCTTCTAATTGCTTTATATTTTCGATACCTAAGTTTTTAATTCTGTTTATTAGTAAGTCATAAGTAGAGCTCTCAATATTAGGATCTGCAATAATCAAACTGTATTCATGAATAAATACATTTTTTTCGAAACTTATCACATTATTGTTATTACTCATAAAGGATATTAGTGAGGCCTTATTTATTTCAATTTTACTAGGCTTAGATTTAATATCGTTAGTCAAACTTTCTTCATATTCTGATATGGTAGACTTTAGTTTTACGAACTCAATATCGGCTTGCTCTAAAAGTGCTGCGACTCTATAGAAAGTACGTTTTGCAGTGGATGGAATTTCAAATTCACCTTTATAGCCTAATCCATGCTCAATTTCAGCCCATGAATGTTGTAAAATCGTTCTTATTTGAAATTCAAATTTTTGTTCTCCACAGCTAGCATATTCTGGTAGCTTGATCCTTTCTTTCTTTAAACTAGCTACATAGTGCAAACTTCTATAGCCAAACTTATCGTCATCTATTTTTCGCTTGTCTATAGAATTATCATGATCTATAAGAAACTCTTTTTCAATCATATCAGCAATTTGGTCTACTTCGTCATCGAAGTAAGTAATAATGCGTACACCAACAACATCTGTAATATCACTTAAAGCTTCGTATTTTTTACCTTTTCTAAAAACTTTACCTTCTAAGCTATTTCTATCTTTTACTCTAGTTTGAACTTGATGTACTCGAATATTTTTCTGCTCAAGCAGAGAGTTAACTAGAGTAAGAAGTGTTTTATCCAAGTTGTCTAGTATATTTTTTGAACTATCATATTGTTCTAATATAGATTTCATTAAGTAGTCCATTGATATTTTAGTTGATGAATGTCGATAGTCACATCTTACATTACTTTGGATACAACTAAACTGCAGTATTAAACTTAACTACAAATTCATAGTCAAATTTTTTAACTACAAATCTTTAGCTAACTCTATCAAAAGCAGTAAAGGGTGACTTGGAGAGCGGTTTAGCCCTGATTGGAGCGGATATACTTGGCTGAACACTGTGTTGCGGTGACTTAGGCAGACGGGATATCGAGGTAACAGGAGCACGACTGCCTATTAGTCACCGCCACAGTGGCAGCTAAGATAGTAGCGCAAAGCGGGAATAGCTACTCATCCAACCCCGCCCGAAACTTTTTATAATCATTCGCCGTCTGCTTTACCGCCTCTATCATCGGTACATGACCGACCTCTTCCATCATAATGACTTGCGCTTGCGGGATAATCTCTTTTATCAAGATAGCCGTTTCAGGTTTAATCACCCGATCTTCTTCACCCCACACCACTAGTGTTGGAATATCATACTCAGCTATCACTTTGGCGCGCTCCTCTACATTGTCCTCAGTAATTTGCTTTAAAATTTTGGCATCTAGCTCTTTATTAGCGATTCTCTCTTGTGCAAACACCGCTTTTACTGACTTTGGTATATAAGGCGGCTTATACATAACAAAATCATATAAGCTATAAATATCTTCTGTCTTATTAATCAGTAGCGGATTATTCTCAAGCGTCGCACCCTCAAGCGATTTTGGAATACCTGATGACCAAAACCCTGCGCTATCTATCAGCCATAAGCTTTTGACATCCTGTGGGTACTTGGCGGCATAGGCCACACTGATCGCGCCGCCCATTGAGTTACCAGCGATATGAATGTTAGAAGCGACACCTTTGGCTTGCAATAGCTCATGCAAACGCTCAGCTTGAGCATCAGCGCGATAATCGGCCGCCATTGGCTTACTAGAATTACCAAAACCGAGTAAATCAGGAGTGATGAGATGATAGCTATCTAGTTGATTAGCAATGCGGGTAAAGTTATCTTTATTGCCGCCAAAGCCATGAATCAGTAGTAAAGGCTCGCCAGTCACATTAGCATTCTCAGCATAAGTTAGCGTATCGCCTGAGGCTAAAGTAAATGTCTTTATATCAAGATCTGATTTATTACGTTCGTACTGCACGAGCTTTTGAGTGGTACTAATGGCGAGGGTATTAGGCGCAGTGGTACAGCCTACCACTGACATACTAAAGATAGTGGCAAGAGCTAAGCGTTTTAATGGCATTGAAAATCTTCCTACAAATGAATTTTAATTACAATCTTAAAGGTAAATTCCTGCTTAGACTTTTTAATTTATAACTTTGTAGTCAAAATATTATTCCTCTGCGTTAACAAACAACACTACCGCTTAACTGATTACCTTTCTAATCAAGATAGAATGAATGGTGTCATTTATAATAAGCGTTTTTATCGTAAAATGAAAAGCCAACCGAAAACAACTGGAATGGCGCAAAAGGATGCACCTTGAGCGATACTAGTACTTCTGCTGATAAATCACGTGACCTTACCGAAGGGTCGATTGCCAAAACCATGTTGCTGTTCGCCTTGCCAACCCTTGGCTCCTCGGCACTACAGTCTTTGAACGGCTCGATTAATGCCGTTTGGGTAGGTCGGTTTTTGGGTGAAGAAGCGCTTGCTGCGACAGCGAACGGTAATATCTTGATGTTTATTATGATCTCATTCGTGTTTGGTTTTGGGATGGCGGCGACTATTTTTATTGGTCAGGCTATGGGGGAACGCGACAATGTCAAAGTCAAGCGCACTATGGGAACGGCGCTAGGGAGCATTATTCCGATAAGTATCTTATTGTCGGCGATAGGCTGGCTATTTGCACCGACGCTACTTGATCTGCTCGGAACGCCGCCAAGTGCGTTTGAGCTCGCTCTGACTTATCTGCGCATGATTTTTATTGCGATGCCCGTGACTTTGACCTTTACGCTGATGATGATGGCACTGCGTGGGACGGGCGATTCCACCACGCCGCTATGGTTTATCGCTATGTCAGTGGTGATTGATCTGATTTTGACCCCGACGCTTATTTTAGGTTTAGGGCCTTTCCCTGAGTGGGGCATATTTGGTTCAGCCTTTGCTACTGCTGTTGCTAATACGCTAGCGCTAGTCGGTATGGTGGTCACCATGTACTGGAGGGGTTCGGCACTAACGCTCAGTATGCCAGAGCTAAAATTTTTGAAGGTAGACCTCAGTATTTTGAAGTCTATGTTCTCAAAAGGCCTGCCGATGGGTTTGCAGATGATTGTCATCTCAACCGCCGCGCTGACTATGCTCTCGCTGATCAACCGCGAGGGTGTACAGACGACCGCCGCTTATAGCGCCACCCAGCAGCTTTGGACTTACGTGCAGATGCCAGCTATGGCACTCAGTGCTGCTGCCAGTGCCATGGTCGCACAAAACATCGGTGCCAATCAATGGAGTCGCGTGGCTGGGATTACCCGCTGGGGACTTATCTTTAATGTGATATTGACAGGTACTATGATTGGCGTGCTGACCCTCTTTGATAAAACTATTTTGGGCTTTTTTCTAGGTAGCGATAGCGCAGCGGTACCGATCGGTCGACATATTCAAATCATGGCGACTTGGGGCTTTCTCTTTTTTGGCATAGCGCAAGTGTTTTTTGGCACTATGCGAGCCAATGGCTATGTTATCTGGCCACTGATGGTCATGGTGGTGTCGATGTATCCTGTGCGCCTTGGCTTTGCTTTTGGTATGTATCCTATACTTGGCACCGATGCGCTTTGGTTATCGTTTCCAGCAGGTATGGTAGCGACTGCAGTAATGGGAGGAGCATTATATCTGCACGGTGGCTGGCGCAAAGGTAAAAATCTGTCCAAAGAGGAGGCCGCGCAAGGGTGCGAAGGCTATCGCACGCAGATGGGCACTTCGGCATCGTGTCGTGATCTGGCACCAACTACCTCGTGGAAGCCTTTACCTTTACGCCATGTGGTGAACTTGCATCGACGCCTGCGCGAGCATGATTCGACAGCAAAAGAATGATAGGTGCTATAGGTACATATGCAATCGAGTAGTATTGTGACGGTAAGCAAAGAACACTTATTAATAACAATACATTATATAAAAAAACATAGTATGTGCTATGATTTCATTACTTAGCATTTAACTATAATAGTAACTAACTATAAAGGAAGAATTATATGGCTACTGCAACCGATTATGTCAGCACCCTGTTCGATGACAAGAGCAATCCGAATAAAATTACCTTAGCCTTTACCATGGCAGGTATAGCCCTGAAACAAGGTCATACGGCGACTGTTATCTTAATGGTGGATGCGGTGCATTTAGCACTACCTAACGCCTTAGATAATATCAATATTGGCGCTCCGTTTGAGCCTGCTGGCAAGTTACTAGAAGCCTTTATTGAGCAAGGCGGCAACGTACTGGTCTGTGGTGCCTGCATGCAGCACAATGGCGTTGAAGAATCAGCGATTGATAAGCGTTTCGAGGTTATCAGTGGTGATGATGTAGTCAAGCTATTGATGAGTGCTAAAGGCTCGTTACAGCTTACTTAATAGCTGACTCTAGTATAAAAATACCTTCACAGCTCACTCAATAGAAAGTCAGCCGCCGCTACCTAGATAGCGGCGGTTTCAATTCATCTTACAAAGTTTAAGGCCAATCAGTGTGGTAGTGAGTATAATATGCAATCAAAATTATATAAAAATAATAACTGTTATCTACTAAAGTTCTAAACTGAGCACTATTATGGCAAATCTCCCTACCCTCAGAATACGTACCCGTCGCAAATATTATCGGCTTATCTTTACGGGGATTATGGCATTGATGATGTCGCTTATTATCTCAGCAGCGCTTATCACAGTTAAAACAGGCATTCATGATGGGTTCTTTATGACGCTACTACACTCGTGGGGGTTGGCGTTTGTGTTTGCATGGCCGAGCGCTTATTTTTGTGCTTATGTGGTGCAAGAGCATATCTTGAGTCGTATTGAGTTTTATTAAAACCTCCCTCATCTATTACGAAGCTTTCATTATACCCCTACCTCCCAAAAACCGCTAAGATAGGCTAAATACTCTTTTAATATAGAGAACGCTATGAGTCAATCGCGGCGGACTATCGAGCAACTGCTCCAGCAAGGCCAATTGCCTTTATCGAATGCTGAGGCAGCAGCCACCCATTTGCAAGTTTATCCCAGCGCGTCTACTTGGCGCAGCTTCTTTGATAAAGCCGCGTTGATTATCGGTGTGATTGCACTGAGCTTAGCGCTGGTGTTTTTCGTGGCCTATAACTGGCAGGACTTGGGCAAGATGGGCAAGTTCGCTTTAGTCGAAGGCGCATTAGCTATGACTATTGCGCTGTACGTGGCGCTCTCTTTTCGTAAGCGCTACACCCTTATTCGTCAGCTCCTTCTGCTTATTGCTAGTATCATTACAGGTAGCTTGCTGGCGCTATTTGGGCAAGTTTATCAAACAGGTGCAGACACGTGGCAGCTGTTTGCTGCTTGGGCCGTATTGATTATTCCGTGGGTACTTATCGCGCGCTTCCCTGCGCTGTGGCTATTGTGGTTGGGTTTGATTAACGCCTTGACCTTGCTCTATATTGATACCTCACTTTTTGCTAGCTTAGACTATTATTATCAAGACTTTTGGCGGTTTACTCTAATAGCTGTCGTTAACTTTGCAGCCTTGTCTTTATGGCTATTTTGCTTTGAAAATACACGTCTAAAACATCAAAACACAAGCTTACATTGGAGTACTTATACGGTCGCGTTATTAAGCGCTTACAACGTCTCTTCTTTGACAATATCGACCGTTTTCGGTAATAACAGCCTTCTATTACTTTTCATTGCAGCCTCACTGTGGCTTAGCTGGTGCGGGTTTATATATTGGCGCTTTAAAAGACAGCAATTCGATTTACTGATGCTCACCTATTTAAGTGGCTCTATCATTGCTGTGGTTATGTGTTGGGCCATTGAGCTAAAGCCCAGCAGTATGGATGCTAGTGGATTTTTAATATTAGCTGTCTTGTTGATTAGCATGAGCTCATATGCAGTCACTTGGCTACGCAAGGTGGCGCGCGCCAACTATCAGAGCAATGAGAACAATACGTCATATACGGCAGTCAAAGGGGGCGATCATGAGTAATGATACGCGCAATTCAGCCTTTTTAGAGCTACAACAGCAAGGCTTAATCGATGCTAATCTGGGCACTGATCGAGCGGGTGATAATAACCTCCAACATGACCCGAAATCAGATACGCCTTGGTTTATAAAAGTACTGTTTGGCTTTAGCGGTGTCTTTGCCAGCCTATTATTGATTGGATTCTTGTCTCTACTATTATTCGAGACAAAGGCCTTTGATAGCCTGCCTGCTTTACTCGTCATCGGGCTGTCACTGAGCGCTGTCGGTTTTGTACTTTTTAAAAGCCAGCACACTCGTCATAATGTATTTATGAGTAGCTTAGCCTTTGCTATCAGCATAGCGGGCCAATCCTACGTAGCTTTTGCTTTATTAGCTAATGAGTTACCAGAGCCTTTAGATATTTGGCTGTTTTTGCTTATTCAGCTGGCTATGACGCTGATCATGCCAAACTTCGTCTATCGTTTATTGAGCGCAGTCATCACTTTGAGCGCTGTGGTTTATCTACTTAATTACTATTACATAGCAGAAATCAGTTTAGGGCTATTGGCATTTATCGCTATAGTCAGCAACTTACAACGCTATTCATTCGCTCAACATATACCTATCAAATGGCATGCTGCTACCTTGAAAATTATCAATGCGGTCGCTTATGCCAGCGCACTCATGTTACTTGCTGTCTCGGTGTATTTTATCGCGGCTGAATATGGCAATGGCTTTATTCGCAATGACGAGGCTTTTGGCTACAATTACTACTTAGCTCAAACTCTCCTGACACTCGCCAGCTTATACGCCGCCTACCTTATATTGCGTCGCTATCAAGTCAAACTGCTTTCAACACTAGGGATAATATCGATCGTTGCTATCCTTATTTTGGGCACACTATCGATCTATGTGTCAGGTCTATTAGCCACTAGCTTAGTCGTTATAATCGCAATGGCCAATAGCCAACGAGTGCTACTGGGTGTCGCTATCATCGCCTTAGTCAGCTATATATTCTGGTATTACTATCAGCTCGACACCACATTACTCACCAAATCTATTTCCATGTTCGTTATCGGTATTGCAATACTGCTGATGCGCGGGCTGTTGATTATCTTTTATCCTGCGCGTAGTGCAGCGACAGCAAATATAAGTGATATTAATCATGAGGAGCGCCCGCTATGAGCGATATAAACGCTAATATATTGGCTCGGAATCCTCTACCCAACCCAAAACCATGGTGGCAAAAACGCGCGTTCAAAATCGGTATTGCGCTACTAGGCTTGCTCTTAGTCATTGCGGTTATGACTATCAATGTTGCTAAATATGAGACGCATTTGGCAAACGGTGATACGGTGCTACTAGAGCTGGCTCCCGTCGATCCGCGTGGCTTTATGCAGGGCGATTATATGACCTTAAGCTATGCTATAGCAGATGACATACTGACTGCATCTGAGCAACGCCGTAATGAGGTTGAATCGAGCAACGGCTATGCCATTATCCAATTAGATAAAAACAACGTTGGGCAGTTTGTGCGTTTAGCAGATAGTAACAATCGTAATAATTTGGCGACTAATGAGCTGCCCATCTATTATCGTATTCGCCGCAATCAGGTCAAACTCGCTACCAATGCTTTCTTTTTTCAAGAGGGTCACGCGGAGGCGTTTGAGGGCGCTGAATATGGTTTATTTCGAGTGAATGATAAAGGCGAGCCATTACTTACGGATATGGTCAATGGCGAATTTGCGGTTATTGAAGGTGTAAGTATTCAGGACGAAAACATTGTAGACGAGAGCGCTGAAAATACAGGTCGCCAAGGTACTGGTATGTAAAATTAGCAACGCTCATTAACCAAATTAATATTGCGCTAAATGCATGTGACTTGTTACTGTTGCTCACGACTTAAAGTAAACATTTAAAATAAATCAATAAATTAAGGAAATTACCATGCGTAGCGCAACTTATGATCATTTTGGCAAACCTACCGAAGTACTATCTATAAGCGATCGCCCAATTCCTGAGCCCAAAGCCAATGAGGTACGAGTCAAAACTGTCCTTGCCTCTATCCATAATCATGACCTTTTGACCATTCGTGGCAAATATGGCTTCAAGCCTGAAATGCCTGCTATTGGTGGTTCTGAAGCGGTCGGTATCATTGATGCAGTCGGTGATGAAGTCAAAGACCTAAAAGTCGGTCAACGTGTGGCAGCTGCTAGTGTGCAAGCGACCTGGGCAGAGTATTTTGTCGCGTCAGAGGATATGGTATTCCCTGTACCCGATAGCTTAGATGATGAGATGGCAGCACAATTAGTCGCTATGCCACTTAGTGCATTAATGCTACTTGAGTTCTTAGAAGTCGAGAGCGGTCAATGGGTCATCCATAATGCTGCTAATGGCGCAGTCGGTAAGTCCTTAGCAATGCTAGCCGCAGCTCGCGGTGTAAAAACCATCAATGTGGTACGCAGTAAGGAAGCCATTGGAGAGTTAGAAGCTATCGATGTCAAAAACAATATCAATACCGAAGATGAGGATTGGAAAGAGCAAGTAAAAGCTATCATTGGTGAAAACAAGATTAGCGCAGCGGTCGATTCAGTTGGTGGTGAAGACAGCGGTGCGCTCCTTTCACTACTCGGTCATGGTGGCGTGTTTGCGGTATTTGGTGCAATGTCTGGTAAGGCAATGGTACTCAATCCCACGGATATTATCTTTAAGCAAGCGACGTTAAAAGGCTTTTGGGGTAGTAAGCTTAGCCAAGAGATGAGCGTAGAGAATAAACAGCGCTTAGTCGATGAGCTGATCGATCGCGCGGTGAATGGTCAATTAAAATTGCCAACGGAAGCGACTTTTGATCTAGCTGATATATCAAAAGCAGTCGATGGAAAAACTCAGTCTGAGAAGACAGGTAAAGTGCTATTAAAGCCTTAAGTTATTATCTTGTACGCTTCTCTACATTCATGAATAAAGACGTACCAAAAAACTAAGTAGGAATAGCCTTATGTCTAACGATACAAAGTTTAAAGCCTTAGTCGTCCGCGAGGTCAGCGATGGTGAATTCAATAAAAGCATTCAAGAGCGCAATATCAGCGACTTGCCAGAGAACGACTTGCTCGTCGAAGTGCATTATTCATCATTAAATTTCAAAGATGCGATGTCAGCCTCAGGCAATAAAAGAATCACCAGAAACTATCCACATACCCCTGGTATCGATGCCGCTGGTATCGTGGTCAGCGATAAGTCTGGCACCTTCAAAGCAGGGCAAGAGGTCGTGGTATTCGGCTATGATCTCGGTATGGATACGGATGGCGGTCTAGGTCAGATGATTTCTATCCCTGCCGATTGGGCAGTCGAATGTCCATCTTCCTTAACACTAAAAGAAGCGATGATTTATGGTACTGGCGGCTTAACGGCAGCGTTGAGTATTCAAAAGTTAGAAAAAATGGGTGCAAAACCTGAACATGGTCCAGTCGCGGTCACGGGCGCAACGGGCGGTGTCGGTAGTATCAGTATCGCAATTTTGAGTCAATTGGGCTATGAGGTCATCGCCTTCTCTGGTAAACCTGAGCAAAGCGACTATCTAAAAGAGCTGGGTGCAAGTGAAGTCCGTCATCGCGATACCATCAATGAAGTCGGTAATAAACCTGCTGGTCGTGAGCTATGGGCAAACGCCATTGATACGATTGGTGGCGATTATCTAGCCAATTTACTCAAGCAAACCAAAGCAGGCGGCGCGGTGACCTCTTGTGGTCTAGCGAGTGGCGCTGATTTTTCGATGTCAGTGATACCTTTTATCACCCGCGCGGTGTCCCTACTCGGTATCGATTCAGTCTACATTCCATTAGCGGATAAAAAGGCAATTTGGCAGCGCGTGTCCACCGATATGAAGCTGCCTAATCTAGAAAATTATGGTGAAGAGATTACGCTTGAGCAAACGCCTGAGTACTTAGATCGCTTTATGGCGAGCAAAACCGTTGGGCGTTATGTGGTAAATGTTCGGGGTTAGGATTCATATAAGAATTCTTTTAGAAGCCATATTAACTTTAGGTTAAGTATGGCTTTAACTCATTATTAAGCTTATAATTTTATTTACCTGAGTTACAATAAAACCGTTAAGTAGCGCAACTTTATTTCCATTCCAATAGTGACCAATGTTAATCATTACCTCTTCTACATTATCAGCAATCGTAAAACTCTTTCTTGATAAATCTAAATCTTCATCTAAATAATCTTCAATTAGGTAAAGTGAAACTACTAGATTCATCATTAACCAACGATAATTTTTTAAGAAAAGACTAGTATCCCTCTGAGTTTCTTCAGATAGCTTATTAAAATCATCTGTATTTGACACTTCTGTACTTATTTTCGCATCAAGTCTCTCAACTTCAGCTAGAGTGGCTTGTGGTCTTTCAAAATTTGTATTAGATGCTTTATCTAACTCTGTATCGGTTGGTAAGTTTTTAATTCTAGATAGTGTCTCAAAAGAATCAAGACTACTTAACGATTCAAGCTGTCTAAAAGCTTCTGTTGCTTTAGACATGATGCTACTAAAATCACCGAATTGGCTTTCAGATATAATGCTTTTCGGTAATACAAATTGTGTTTGAGGTTTTAAACCTAGATGAGTTGCTTCAAACGCATCTTTAAAAGCTTTATTGAGTTCTACTGATTCAAAAAACCGTGTGTTAAGAGAATTTGATTCAGTCAAACTCTTTATCATTTCTGCTATAGAATCATAAGCAACCAGTTTATTTTGAGGAAAAGTTTTAGATAGTTGAGATAACAAATCTTGATTCGCCATATTTTCGGCCAATGTTCTGACAGGCTCTAAATCATTTAATACATTTGAAAGATCAGCTAATGATCCAGTGGCATAAGAAAGCGAATCCAGTCGCGTCCGAGCTTCATTAGCCATTTTTATTGCTGGTGATCGAATCATACTCTCAAGATTTTCGTTCACTCGTATCAACTCCTTTTATTAATCAGTCCACAGGTATTTTGTATAGTTTGTATTTGAGGGCAGTCAGAAACATAATCAACTAAAATTTATTTTCAAAATTTTAAATTAAAAAAGCACTCAATCCGATTAAGTGCTTTTAATAATTCTACTTAATACCATTAGTGGTTTTAGCGTTTTAAATTATGAACAAGCACCAGCCTGTTGCGCTCCGTAAGTTGCTTCGTCTACAGTGTATTTACTGCCTGCACTAGACGAAAGCTGTTCGATAAGTCCATCACAAGAAAAACCTGTCATATCAAGATATTGTTCGGCTGACCTTACAGCCTGCTCATTCCAATCAATGTTTAGACTATCCACTGCTACGGTAGCATCAGTGATCTCATAACCACTTCCTGCGTCTGATGAAAGCTGTTCAATAAGCCCATCTCTTGAAAACCCAGTCATATTAATATACTGTTCTGCTGATCTAACCGCATTTTTTTGAGGTCTACTTAAACCTTCTGCCTCTTCTACTTGAATCTCTTCTTGTTTTATTTCAGTCTGTTCAGGAGTTGTATTTGCAACTTGATTCACTGTGTTTTCTTCAGTTGATTGCACAACTGTAGTTTCTTGCTCTGCTGAGTCGTCTCCAAAAATAACACCAATAATAATAAGTCCAATAAATATAATAACAATCCATTTAAATAATTTCTTCATATAAACTCCTAAAAAACAACTTAGACTGCGAAAATAGTCTCTAATATTGATATTTACACTTGACACTTTGTAGTCACATTTAAACACTGAGAGTAACCTAAAGTTGGATTTTAGATAGTTGTTAGTAAGATTGCAAACCTAAATCTATTACTTTAAGATGTTTTACAAAACGAAAAAACACCCAACCAAGTTGAGTGTTTTTTTATTTATGACAAGCTGTATATCAATTCAAAAAATTTGAGTAGCTAGGAAAACGAGTGCTAGCACTACATCAAGTAGGCTAAGCGAGTTTGACAACGCTAATCAGATTTTTAGGTTGATAGCTTTTATTAAGTGTTACTCCCACTCAATCGTTGCAGGTGGCTTACTCGACACATCATAAGTCACCCGTGACACCTCAGCGATTTCATTCATAATACGATTCGATACCGTCTCTATCAAATCATACGGCAGATGAGCAAAGCGCGCAGTCATAAAGTCTACTGTCTCAACGGCACGTAGCGCAATCACCCACGCATAGCGGCGACCATCACCGACCACGCCGACGGACTTGATCGGTTGGAATACCGCAAACGCTTGCGCAGTCTTCTCATACCAACCTGAACGCTCTAACTCTTCCATAAAGATGGCATCAGCAGAGCGCAGGATATCGGCGAACTCTTTAGTCACTTCGCCCAAAATACGCACACCTAGACCTGGTCCTGGGAACGGATGGCGATTTATCATCTTCGCAGGTAGACCTAAGGTAAGACCTAATTTACGCACTTCATCTTTAAACAAATCACGTAACGGCTCAACCAATTCAAACGCCAAATCATCTGGCAGACCGCCAACATTATGATGGCTCTTAATCACATGGGCTTTACCTTGATGCGACTTGGCGGATTCGATGACGTCTGGATAAATCGTCCCTTGCGCTAAGAACTCGATGACTTTACCGTCGCTTTGCTCGCTGACTTCACGAGCGCTATTAGCGAAGACATCGATAAAGGTTTTACCGATAATTTTACGTTTAGCTTCAGGATCAGACTCGCCAGCCAATGCGGTTAAGAATAACTCTTCGGCATCGACACGGATGACCTTGACACCCATGTTTTCAGCAAAGATTTGCATCACTTGGTCGCCTTCATTGAGACGGAGCAGACCAGTATCGACAAATACACAGGTGAGCTGATCGCCAATGGCTTTATGCAATAGCGCTGCCACGACTGAGCTGTCGACTCCACCCGATAAACCAAGTAGAACTTGCTTATCACCGATTTGCTTTTTCAGTTGTTCGATACGCATATCGATAATATTGTCAGCCGTCCAGCTACCCGCGCAGTCGCAAATCTCATGGACGAAACGACCGAGTAATGCTTGACCTTGCTCGGTATGAGTGACTTCTGGATGGAATTGGAGACCATAATAATGGCGGCTGTCATCAGCCATAATCGCAATCGGACAGCTTGGCGTACTGGCGACAATATCAAAACCTTGTGGTGCTTCAATCACTTTATCGCCATGACTCATCCACACATTCAGCTTACCTGCTGCATCTTCGATACCGTTTATAAGCGTCGACTTACCATCGATATTGATCGTCGATGCGCCAAATTCATGAATATCGCTAGCGTGAACTTTGCCGCCGAAGCGCTCTGCCATCGCTTGCATACCGTAGCAAATACCTAATACTGGTACACCTAAGTCAAAGACCGCATCATTGATACGTGGGCTATTCTCAGCATGGACGCTCTCAGGACCACCCGATAAAATAATGCCTTTTGCGCCAAAATCGATGATGCGCTGGGTATCGATATCAAACGGGAACATCTCACAGAATACGCCAGAATCGCGGACACGGCGAGCAATGAGCTGGCTATATTGCGAGCCAAAATCGAGAATTAAGATGCGATCTTCTTTGATAGCGGGAACATTAGTATTCGAAGGGGCAACGGTTGTCATAAAAGGATGTCCATCAATAGATAAAATTGGTGGCCTATTTTAACAAGATTTAAGAGAATAATGGCGATTGGTGTGCTGATTAATCATGACTATTTTATTTATTACTTAAATAAGCGTTCTTATTAGTCATATTACCGCTCACTTTAGTTATAGGTGGTTGAATAGTGGCTGTAAAAGGCAGTTATTATTCACCAGTTTTATATATAATTTTAGTCAATATTTTGTAAAAATTTATCTAAACACCCTACAGAATAGTGTTACAGTGTTAAGGTTAATTTAACAGTATAAGCTACGGATTCGGCGGATACTTCAAGCGATATACTCTTTATTTGTATTTAATCAAACCCACTCCAAAGCCTTTGCGGCCTTTGAAAATAGGATGAATCATTATGAAAACGGACTTTCTATCTCCTTCAGTTTTAAAAATTAGTGCGCTCACTCTAGCGATCGCGGCAGCCTCTTTGGGATCGACTACAGCGATGGCAGCTGAGTGTCAATTGGCTAGCGGAAATGCAGGTGGTGCGGTCAGCTTTGGGACAGACGCTTTAGCTTGTGGCCCATTCACTAGTGCCTTTGGTGATAATTCCACTGCTGTCGGTCAAAACGCAGTTGCAGCAAACGAGAACGATATAGCGATCGGAAACACTGCTTTTGCTTCTTTTGAAAACGCTATCTCCATCGGTGCTAACTCGCAAGCTGACGGCATTGATGCTGTAGCGCTTGGTGGTGGTGTTTCTACGAATGGTTCGCGTGCAGGAGCACAGGCTTTGGGTAATTCGACCACTGCTATTGGTGGTGAGAGCTTAGCGAATACTCCAGGTGCAACTGCTTTAGGCTGGCAAGCAGCAGCAACTGGCGCTATGGCTACCGCAGTCGGTCATCAAACTACAGCCTCAGGTGATCAAAGTTTTGCTGGCGCTGAAGATGCTGTTGCTTCAGGCACAAATGCTGTTGCCATCGGTAACACTGCAGTTGCATCAGGTGCCGATGGCGTGGCGATCGGCGGTGACCGCTCAGGTGGACGCGCAACGACCGCTTCAGGTACATCCTCGACTGCAATCGGTGGACAAGCTCAAGCCACTGCTGCAGGCGCATCTGCTATCGGTTGGCAATCTACCGCATCAGCGGAACGCGCGCAAGCTTTCGGTCATTTAGCCAATGCTAGTGGTGTTCGCTCAACCGCAGTCGGTGAAGCAGCTGCCGCACAAGGTGAAGCTTCTGTCGCTCTAGGTAATGGCTCAGTTGCAGGCGGCACGAACGA
The DNA here is from genome assembly GCF_030718935.1 of Psychrobacter sp. M13. Classification (NCBI taxonomy): domain Bacteria; kingdom Pseudomonadati; phylum Pseudomonadota; class Gammaproteobacteria; order Moraxellales; family Moraxellaceae; genus Psychrobacter; species Psychrobacter sp. M13. The sequence goes on along the minus strand of NZ_CP132194.1, from coordinate 24,616 downwards.
TACGGTTGCTATTGGTAATGCTGCCAATGCAGGCAATAACTCAGCAGTTGCAGTCGGTGGTCAAGCGAATGCAGCAGGACTTGCAGCCACCTCGATTGGTTGGCAGTCCAAAGCTACGGCAGAGCGAGCGACCGCAGTTGGACATCTAGCTAACGCTAGTGGTGAACGCTCTACTGCTTTGGGTGAAGCGGCAAATGCTGGCGGCACTAATGACACTGTTGCCATCGGTAATCAAGCGAATGCAGGTCTTAATTCTGCTACCGCTGTCGGTGGTCAAGCCAATGCAGCAGGTCTAGGCTCTACTTCTATCGGTTGGCAGTCCAAAGCGACCGCTGAACGCGCGCAAGCCTTTGGTCATCTCGCTAATGCTAGTGGCGTTCGCTCTACCGCTGTCGGTGAAGCAGCAGCGGCGTCATCAGATAATGCTATCGCTATTGGTAATAATTCAGTCGCCTCAGGTCTAGATGGCGTTGCAATAGGTGGCGATAGAAGTGGCGTCCGTCAAACGACAGCTTCTGGCACTTCTTCAACCGCGATTGGCGCCCAAGCTCAGGCTACTCAAGCAGGCGCGACCGCAGTAGGTTGGCAGTCAACCGCCAGCGCTGAACGGGCGCAAGCTTTCGGTCATTTAGCCTCAGCAACTGGGGTACGCTCGACTGCAGTCGGTGAAGCGGCAAGCGCAGGCGGCTTAAACAGTATCGCTATTGGTAACGAAGCGTCAGCTGCGAACGACAACCAAATTGCTATCGGCGGCGCAGGTCAGTTGCAGGCCAGTACAACCTCACAGACAGGCAATACCAACATTGTCACAACTGATGCCAACGGTACTTTGGGTACTAGCGTCTCTGTAACTTCACTAGCGACTGTTAATCAGCTGGCTAATACTAATATGCAAGTTAGCGATTTACGCAGCCAGTATAACCGCCAAGAAGAACGCTTGGATGAAGCCGAAGACGGCATCGCTATGGCGCTTGCATTAGAGACCCCAGTCATTCCCTCAGGCAAACGCTATGCGATGACGATTGGTACGGGTTATTACAATGGTGGCTCAGCTCTAAGTACTTCATTTGCTAGTCGCTTGAGCGATACTATGTCGATCTCAGCGGGTGCAGGCGTTGGTCTTGATACGGGCAAAGTCGGCGCACGTGGCGGCGTGACTTTTGCTTGGTAAGCTGCCTATAACCATCTATCCAAGTTAGCTAACCAAAACTTAATAGCTGAAATTACTTTCGACTCTTTAACATTAATAAGACCTCGTTACTGCGAGGTTTTATTAATTAACGCTACGATAGTATGTTTTAATACTATTTGCCCTGTAATCTTTATCAATCCACAACTATATTCATCATCAAGCCATAAAGGCTTTAAAAAGGATTAAACAATGAAAATGGACTTTTTATCAAAATCAGCAGTCAAAATCAGCGCCCTTACTTTAGCTATCGCTGCCACCTCTGCTTGTACGGCTATGACCACAGCCACTGACTCTCAACCGAATGATGCACATACTCAAATGATGGCAAATGCTAACAGTACTGCTATCATTTTAGGCGATAGCGCTATGTCTAGTGGTACTAACGATACCGTCGCTATCGGTAATATGGCGAACGCAGGTCTTAACTCGGCAACCGCTGTCGGTGGTCAAGCGAATGCAGCGGGTTTAGGCTCAACGTCTATCGGCTGGCAGTCCAAAGCCACTGCCGAGCGAGCACAGGCTTTCGGCCATCTAGCCAATGCTAGTGGCGTACGCGCGACCGCAGTTGGTGAAGCGGCCATGGCTGGTGGCACTAATGACACTGTCGCTGTCGGTAACAAAGCCAATGCAGGGCTCAATTCAGCAACTGCCGTCGGTGGTGAAGCCAACGCTGCAGGACTCGGCTCAACCTCTATCGGCTGGCAGTCCAAAGCCACTGCCGAGCGTGCGCAAGCTTTCGGTCATATAGCCAATGCTAGTGGTGTTCGTTCAACCGCAGTCGGTGAAGCTGCCACAGCACAAGGTGCCAATTCGGTAGCGCTAGGCAATAAATCTATGGCAGGCGGCATCAATAGCATCGCCATCGGTAATGGCGCAATGGCGGCTAAAGGCAATCAAGTGGTCTTAGGTAGCGCAGGACAAGTAGCAGCTAGTACAACATCTCAGACAGGCACAGTCAGAATCGTCACTATCGACGACAATGGTACTTTAGGCACTATGCTGGTTGACTACTATAAGTCAGCTCGCTAAGAATAATATCTAGAAAATCATTTGAATATATTTGAATCTCTTAAACCTCGCTATTGCGGGGTTTTTTTAACGATATTGATAAAAATATGACCCGACTCTTATCTAGCTCATATCACTAAACGCTGTATGAATACGATTCAACCCCTCAATAAGCACCTCTTGAGGACAAGCCACATTGAGGCGCATTTTTAGATGTCCCTCAGTACCATATTGAATGCCTGCACTAAGCTCAACTTTGGCAGCTCTAAGCTTGTCATAAAGCGCTTGATCATCCGCGCCATACGCTGAGCAATCGAGCCATATCAAATACGAGGCTTCTGGGCGCATGACTTTGATATCGGGTAGATGCTCTAGTAAAAAACCAAGGGTCAATTCAATATTAGCTTCAATATAAACTAACAGCTGCGCCAGCCAATCCCCGCCCTCTTCATAAGCAGTACGCATCACCTCATAAGCAAATAAATTCAGATCATGCTCATCACCTAAGCGCTGCTGTTGGCTGATTCTATCTATCAACTCCTGATCTTTAGCAAATATTAGTGAGCCTTTAATACCTGCCACATTAAAGGTTTTGGTCATTGAAGTGATGCTCGCCACCTTATGCTCATAGCCTTTTGCTACCCGTAAAAAGGGCGTAAACTCATAACCACTCAAGGTTAAGTCCTGATGAATCTCATCGCTAACTATCGCTACATTATGTTTTTTGCAGATCAACAATAGCGCCTCAAGCTCACTTAGCCTCCATACACGACCACCTGGATTATGCGGGTTACACAGTAAATATAGCTTGACGTCGTGCTCGATAATTTTGGCTTCGATATCAGCCAAGTCTAGATAATATCTGCCTTCACTCTCTTTTAATGTAGAAGTAATAAGTCGTCGGTCATTAACCTGAACCTTCGTCATAAAGGGCGTATAAATAGGATCATTGATCATTACCGCATCGCCAGCCTTGGTAAATACTCTCAACATCAGCGCCAAGCTTGGAACGACACCGTGGGAGAACAGGATATGCTGTTTATCCAATGCCAAATCATAACGACTGCTATGCCATTTAATAATAGTCTTGTACAAAGCCTCAGTAGGTTTGGTATAGCCCAATACGCCATGCTGCACTACTTGCTCAATCGTATCTAGAATGGGCTGCGCGGCTCTAAAATCCATATCAGCCACCCAAAGTGCAATAGTGTCATCGGTATAAGGCCATTTCAGCGATCCAGTATGACGTCTATCAATTATCTCATCAAAGTTGTGCAACATAAGTATTCTCTTAAATAGCTTTGGTTTATCAAAACGGTCATTATGATAGCTTATTCAGCTATCTTCTATTTTAATCAATCCTACCACTGCCTAGTAGCAAGTCTATAGATAACAGTTGTTTATAGTGTGTTATGCTCAAATGAATCATATTTTATTTTACAATTATAATAAATCGATAGGTCATAGTCTTATGAGCAAAATCAAATCCATTATCCGTAAAAATGATAGAAGTATCCCTATTGCAGTCACTTCTGATAGCAAAAATGCCGACAACACCAGTCAAGATATGGCTTCCAAGACCAACATACCCCTAAATACGCCCATAGAGCAAACGCGCTGGAATGGTTGGGGCAATATTGATATTAATAAAAAGGTCTCGCCGCACGGCGCAAAGCTAATCAAATCGCATATCGGTAAAACCAAAAAACTTAAATCTGTCAGCATGCAACAAGTACTTAAAACGGTACCTGAATCGCGCTTGCCTACCGAGGTTACCGATCTTGCTATGGTGTCGGTTGATAGTGAAATAAGGCTTAGACACGCGCGTGGTCAGAGCTTCCCTGATTGGATTGCTATGCATGGCGGCGACTTTGAAGCCTTCCCAGATGGCGTGGCTTTCCCCGAGTCGACCAATGATGTCGAGCAATTACTAAAGCTAGCACAAGAACACGATCTAATCGTCATTCCGTTCGGCGGTGGTACTTCTGTAGTCGGTCATATTAATCCACCCAAAGACGCGCGATCTGTATTAACTGTAGCGATGAGTAAAATGGCCAAGCTCATTGACTTAGATAATGAGAGTCAAATCGCTACCTTTGGTGCCGGCACCCAAGGCCCATCGGTAGAAGCACAACTGGATGAGCACGGTTACCGTTTAGGACATTATCCGCAGTCGTGGGAGCTATCGACGCTTGGCGGCTGGATTGCTGCGCGCTCTAGTGGTCAGCAGTCATTGGGCTATGGGCGTATCGAGCAGATGTTTGCAGGCGGTACGCTCGTCACGCCACAAGGTATATTAACTATCGCTGATATTCCTGCATCATCAGCAGGGCCTGATCTGCGCGAGATGATGATGGGCACTGAAGGCCGTGCAGGTATCTTCACCGAAGTTAAAATGCGCGTACAGCCGCAACCTGAACAAGAGCTATTTAAAGTCGCCTTTTTACCGAATTGGACAGCGGGCAAAGCGGTGCTCAGACAAGCGGTACAGTCTGATATTCGTTTATCTATGCTCCGTCTTAGCAATGCTATCGAGACCAACGCCCATTTGCATTTGGGCACTTCTCCCAGTCAATTTTTAGCGATTAGCACTTACCTAAAAGCGCGTGGTCTTGACTCAGAAAAGGTCATGCTGACCTACGGCGTCTCAGGCGATAAAGCACAGAATAAGTTAGCGCTAACGCAGTTCAACAAACTCTTAAAACAGTATGGCAGCGTTACGGGGAAAATCACTAATATCATGGGTAATGTCTGGGCACATGGACGCTTTAAGTTTCCTTATCTACGCGGTACGCTTTGGGATAAAGGCATCATGGTCGATACCTTTGAGACCGCGACTAACTGGAACAATATCGACCAGCAGATGGAGCAGATGCAGGATGCCGTTCGTAATTCTCTAGCAGATGAAAGTGAAGAAGTCATGGCTTTTACTCATATCTCGCATGTCTATAAACAGGGCGCTAGCCTTTATACCACTTACTTTTTTAGAGCGGCAAAAGATCATGCTAGTACCTTAGCGCGTTGGCAAAAGATTAAAAAAGCTGCCAGCTTAAGTGTCGCTAACGGTAAAGCAACGATATCGCATCAACATGGCGTAGGTCGCGATCATGCGCCTTACTTGGCGGCTGAAAAAGGCGAGCTTGGATTGCAAGTAACTCGTGATATGCTCAAAAGCTTAGACCCTGAGCAGCGTATGAACCCAGGTGTGTTGCTTGAAGAGTAGCATACAAATTAATAAGAGCACCTTATGACTCAAAGCACACAACGCCAGCAAGCATTAGCGCCCCTATCTCGCCGCTCGTCTCACCGATTGTCTCAAACAGAACCTTGGGATATGCTCATCATCGGTGGCGGTATTACGGGTGCGGGCATTGCACGTGAGGCAGCAAGGCGCGGTCTTGCCGTATTACTCATTGAGCAAAAAGACTTTGCTTGGGGTACCTCTAGCCGCTCTAGCAAAATGGTACACGGCGGGCTACGTTATATTGCATCAGGTGATTATAAAACCACTTTGCTTAGCGTACGTGAGCGCGAGCGCATGCTTACAGAGGCAAGCGGTCTGGTTAATGAGATGCACTACGTCATGCCGCACTATAAAGGCAAGTTTCCGCCGCCTTGGATATTTAATACCTTATTAAGGGTCTACGATAGGATAGCGGGCAAGCGCTATTTTAAGTACTTTAAAAAGGACGCTTTTCTAAGTTTAAACCCTAATATCAAGCAAGATAAGTTCTTGGGTGCTAGTCAATTCAGCGATGCCGTTACCGATGATTCACGGCTGGTGATGCGCGTGCTTGATGAAGCCACTCATGATGGCGCTTATGCGATTAACTATTTAAAAGCTGAATCGCTCATCACTAATGAGCAAGGATTAGTCATCGGTGCTAATTTAAAAGACACTGCCGATACAGACTCTACAACCTCTAATAGTAATCAAAATTACAATGTTCACGCCAAAGTCGTCGTCAGTGCCACAGGCGCTTGGGCAGATACTTTGCGCATGCAAGCCAGCAATGAGACGGAGCAAACCTTTCATAAGCAAATCCGTCCCTCGCGCGGTAGTCATTTGGTCGTTAGCCAAGAGCGTTTGCCTATCTATCAAGCCTATACCTTTTTGCATCCTGTTGATAAAAGAGCGGTGTTTGTTTTCCCATGGGAGAACCGTACCGTCCTTGGCACCACCGATTTAGATCACCCACCGCTTAATGATGACGAAGTCGGTATTACTAGCGAAGAGGTCGATTATCTATTGGCCGCGACCAATGATCTGTTTGATGATGCCAAGCTCAATCGAGAGGATGTCATCAGTACGTGGGCAGGCGTGCGTCCGCTGATATCTGATGGCGGCGATGGTAAGCGCGTTAGTCCCAGTAAAGAAAAGCGCGATCACAGCGTCTGGCTCGATAATAACTTAGTAACGGTCAGCGGCGGTAAGCTCACTACCTTTCGCCTAATCGCCCTTGATGTGCTTGAGAAGTGCCAACAAGTGCTAGCGCTCGATGACACAACCATTCAAAACCAAGCAATAAATGGCGATCAAGTCTTTAGCACCGTTGTGCCAACCAATGAAAAATTCGCTACCCTGTCGCCACAGTTGCAGCAGCGCCTATTAGGGTTTTATGGTCTCCAGCTCGATACTTTATTGGAGCTGGCGCACGATGATGACCTAACTTATGTTACCGATAGCAATACTATTTGGGCGGAGCTTCGCTTTGCTGGGCGCTGTGAGCAGGTTATACATTTAGACGATTTATTATTACGTCGTACCCGCTTAGGCTTGATACTGCCGCATGGCGCGATGACACCGCTTATTAGCGCGAGACTAAAGCAAATATGCCAGCAAGAGCTGGGCTGGAATGAGCAAAAGTGGCAACAAGAAGTCGCTCGCTATAATGATTTATGGCAACGCTATTATCACTTGCCTGCGGCTTAGTTTTTTTCGTATCCACATAGTTAAGGACAACTATGACCACCCCCAATGACCCTATCTATTTCTTAGCCATCGACAATGGCACTCAAAGCGTCAGAGCGCTCATCTTTAATCAATTCGGCACTGAGATCGCAAAAGCTCGCGTGCCTATCGAGCCGTATTTCTCCGAGCAGCCCAATTATGCCGAACAGCATGCTGACTACTATTGGCAAAAGCTCTCCGAGGCCTGCCAGCAATTGTGGCAGACCTGCGACATTACGCCCAATCAAATCGCAGGTGTTAGTCTCGCCACCCAGCGCTATACCATGATTTGTCTGGATAAGGATAAACAACCACTACGCCCCGCTATCGTTTGGATGGATTTACGACGCGGCGAAACCAATGATATCGGCTTTCTAAATCCTTTGACCAAAGTCATCGGCATGGGCGAGCTGGTTCAAGAGGCGCAACAAAAAGCCCGCTGCAATTGGCTATCGCAAAATGAGCCTGAGATTTGGGCAAACACTGCCCACTACGTCAACCTATCCGCTTATCTTACCTACCAACTCACTGACAAGCTCATCGATTCAACAGGTCATTGTGTCGGCTATCTACCCTACGACTATAAAGCGCAAACGTGGCTAAAGCCGAGCGACCTTAAATGGCGACTATTTAGTTGTACACTTAAGCAAATGCCAACCCTTATCCCACCAGGCCAGCTATTAGGTGGCATTACTGCCCAAGCCGCTGAAGCTACAGGTATCATTAAAGGTACACCGATGATAGCCGCCGCTAGCGATAAAGCCTGCGAAGCTCTAGGCGCAGCAGGTCTAGAAGCCGATACCGCTTGCTTAAGCTTTGGCACTACCGCTACGATTAATACTATCTCAACCGATTACGTCGAAATCCTCAAGCACATGCCCGCCTATACCGCCGCCGCGCCCCACTACTACAACCACGAGTATATGATCTATCGCGGCTTTTGGATGGTTAGCTGGTTTAAGGAGCAGTTCGCCCACTACGAGCAGCAGCTGGCTAAGACGCAGGGCATCGATACCGAAAAGCTCCTCGACGCAGCGGTCAAAGACATTCCAGCAGGCTGTATGGGGCTGATGATGCAGCCGTATTGGTCGCCAGGCGTGCGTCATCCAGGGCTTGAGGGCAAAGGCGCGCTCATTGGTTTTGGCGATGTGCACACGCGGGCACACGTTTATCGCGCTATTTTGGAAGGGCTGGCCTACGAGCTCAAGCTCGGTTTTGATACTATCGAGAAGCGTACGCGCAAGCCTATCAAACACTTGCGCGTCTCAGGTGGCGGATCCCAAAGCGACTCTGCCATGCAGCTCACCGCCGATATTTTTGGCATGCCCGCTTGCCGTCCGCACACTTTTGAGGCTACGGGATTGGGCGCTGCCATCAACTGCGCGGTCGGTCTCGGCGTCTATCCCGACCATTTATCCGCCACGCAAGCGATGACTCATTTAGGCGATGAATTCTCACCTATTGCAGCCAATGTCCAGCTCTATAAACGTCTTTATAACGAAGTCTATCTAAAGATGTATCAGCGCCTAAAGCCGTTATACCAAAGCATTCAAGATATCACGGGCTACCCTGCGAAGTGAGTTAATCGTCTTGGCTACTCGTAAGGTTAAGTGATTTAGGGTTAGCTAGAGATTGTGATTATTAAGGGTGATGTGATGTTGGAGCTGATCCTGCCATCCGCTATTATCTGCTTAGCCAATGGCGTGCGGACTAAAGTCGCTGGTAGCATTGCTGTTACTCGATATGAGGAGGGAAATAGTAAGTGTCTGGGAGACACTTACCCCGACGCAAGAGAAAATCTATGATCTTCTGAAAAACCTAGCCACCGCAACTTGCCCAGCCCAGCAGGATAACCGCTACTGTCAGGGCTAAACCGCTTTTTAGGGCAACCTCTATAGACAAAGCAAAAGTTGGTTAAGCGTCGTAAGCCGTAGGGTGGGTTAGCATTGTCAAGTTCTCGAAGAGAACGACGACAGGGCGTAACCCACCACTGTATATAGAATAAGCGTTCGGTGATCTACGGTTGAGCTAGCCCATCTTACGTGCTAGGAATATCTTGAATAGCTTTGATCAATATAGATTCATTTAATTCGATAACTTTTACGAAGTTTTTAAAGCTATTCACGTTTTGCGGAATAGCGATTTTAAACTTATAAATATTGCCGCCGTAACCATTTAAAACACCTATGTTTTTACAACTATTATCATTGGAAGTAGGCGCAATAAAACCGCCTTTATCCGCTTTATATAAATAAAGGTAAGAGATAATTTGGTTCATGTCATTTCTATCAATGCTATTGCCAAGCATCCGCTTATATTTAGCATCTAAGATAACTTTATTCTCATCGTTATCTTTAACAAAATCAGGAAACCTTCTAGGATTGCTACCTGTATTTGGTCTAGAAAAAACTTTTATACCACCTTTTAACTGTTTATTTTGAGGATGTAAAAAGCCAATCTTATGCAGCAAGGTGTTTAGATACTCTTCCCATAGCCATGCGCCATCAAACAGAATACCGTGCGCTTTACTATCATTGTCAGCATACTTTAGCCCTTCATATCTAAGTATTTGCATACAGATATTTTGTAGTCCTTTATATTCAAAAAAGTAAGGATGCATAAAAGGTTTTAGGTTATCGTTGATTATGGAACGTCTATCTCTAGCATGATAAGACGGTGTATGCTGAATAATTAAATTGACAAATTTCTGCGTATCGCTATCGACATGCAATACACCCTGCATAACTTCTTTTTGCTTGATAAAATCTATGGTATGACGGATTAATTGAGTAATCCGATTATCAAAACTATGTTCACGCACGTTATAAGCAACGTTTCCTCTAAAAGGAACATTCTGCTTTATGTGAACATTAATATTGATAGCTCCCTTAATGCTAGCGTTATTATATTCTTTCTTTATGTACTGCTTATACAAGCCTTGTGCGAGCGCTTTTTTTAAAAAGTAAGGAAATAAGTAGACTAAAAAGTCAAATAGCGATGATTGCTTTTGACTATGCTTTAAATCAAACAGGTTAATACAAAACACCTTTTGCAGCATATAATGCAAAAAATAATCTTCTACGTTATCAACAGCTTGCGAAAATCGGGATTCAATTTTTAACTGAGTATTATTAATACCGATGAAGCCCATGATATTATTAGTAATCAACGTATTTTCTTCTAATTCAAAAATACAGTCTTTACCTATATCATCATTACTCTTAAGACACTGCGGAAAAACCAATAAATTAGCATGACTTGAAACTAAGCTATTAATACTCTTGTTTGCAACAAGTCTTAGATTAATTTTATCTGTTTGAGATTCCTCTGTCAGCTCTATAGTTTTATTATCAGTCGTTACTAGCATCATAATCAACCATATCATAAGCATTTTTCAGTTGTTCGAGCTGTTGCTCAGAATCAGGATAACCACGCAGATATTCAAATAGTAACGATTGCAAATGATGCATCCAAAGAGCTTCAAAATCTCCATCATAGTTAGTGAGCTTTAAAAAATAGGCAGGCCCAACATGATAAGCTGAATTTAGTCCTTGAATTGATTCTATAGATCCATTAAGAGAGTTCAGTCGTGCTTTGGCTTCCTCTATCCACTCATCTATCTCTCCATCCCACATAGACAGCCTATCTTTTGCCTTGATTTCTCTCCAAGCAAATCGACGACGCATAGCAAAATCAAACGACTCAACGCTGCGGTCAATATCATTCATAGTACCGATTATATATACGTTTTCAGGTACGTAAAACCCGTCTTTAAAGACATCTTCATTAGTTTGCAAGTTGGTATACTGAGTTTTTACCTTACCCTTCTTACCGCGATAACCTGAATCGATTGAAAAGAAAAGCTCACCTAATACTTTGGAAATTTCAGCGCGATTGATTTCATCAAGAATAATGACAAACTTTTTATTCTTATCTGTTACCGAATCTAACCTTAGGTCATAATTAGCTTTTACGTATTCACAGATAGGGATCAAATACGGTTTCCAGTCAGTTACTCTGTCAGTTTCAAGATAAGTTCTAATAAACTGCTTAGTAACAGCCATTTCTGTTTGCTTGACGGTATCTGGTATGACCTTACAATTTTTCTGAGAGTTTATTTCTACTCGAAATGGCTTTTTATGAGAAGGAGTCACAAGTTGTAAGCCGTTTTCAGAAACATCATCGATAAACTTGTGATAAACCTCATCGAAATTACTTAATACTTGATGATTTTCAGTTTTAAGCGCTTCTTTGCAAAAAGCTTTAAAAATACCATCTCTTAATTCAAACCCTACTTCGCCATTCTCATTTTGAACAGGTCTTAATCCTTCCACAAAGTCAGTATAGTCATAAGACGGATGAAACTGTACCAACTCGTAAGTAGCGCCCAGCGCTTTGCAAACTTCTTTAGCAATATAGGTTTTACCAGTACCTGGTGCGCCTGTTAATATTAGGTTTTTGTTAGCTAGCAATAGCTCGCTAACTTCTTGTAGCAAAGGATTGGTGATAGATAACTGAGCATTTGAATTACTTGCTTGTTCATTCATGGTTGTTTTATTAGCAAGTTTAAAGACGTTCTTATAAGCCTCAAACAAGTCACCTTTTAAATCGTTGATAATACTGTAGTAATCAACCAAAGACAGTTTTTGTTTATGATCTAACTCTACTATTCGACCGAATAAGTAATGCTCATCCTTGACAGGGTTTTGAAAGTCGTATTCATTCGTATTTAATTTAAAGCCTCTATTAGCAAGCTTGGCAACCTCATTACTATCTTTCAAAGCTATAAATGCATCCATAAATGGCTTGATATACTCTACCGGCGTCTTTTCCTCTTTAAATCTGACATAAAGCGTATTAAAACCTAAACCATAACCAATTTTATTGTCTGATAAGTAGATATGATACTGAACTTCGGTACCTGCACCTTCGTTGATCGCCCACTCTCTATCTTCGCTATCATATTTGAACAATAACTTTGAGTTGGTGATTCTTTGATTGCCTACCAGCTCTTTTCTAGCAGCAAGAAAGTCTTTTTTCAGACCACCGATGTCTTGATTTATAAAGCTAACTAGATGACCAATGCTATCAATTTTCATAGCACTATTACTTATATAATCTAGCTCTCGCATTGCTTTGGCTAACTCATCACGTAATTTCCATTCAAATAATTTACCTGAAACCTTAGTGCCAAGCATTGTAACTAGCCAATAAGTTTTATCACCCTCTTCTGTTGTTATTTCGAACCTATTCAAACGCTCTTGAACAGCCCTACTAAATCCAGTGATAAACCCACTAATAGAAAAAGGGGATGTATGATATTTATCAGCTAGAAACTTACAGGTTGCTTTATGATCAGGCTCTAAAAAGAAAATGCTTAGCGCATATTTATAGTTATTGGTCATAAAAGTATCGTCAGATAGTATCTTTAGCCATTCCTCCTTAGTTACTTGCGACTCAGAATTATAATCATCACTTCTAACAACTATCTGCTCCATACTTCATTCCTAAAAATTATTTTTATTGTTAAAACCCTAACGCCCCTTAAACTCAGCCGCCCGTCTCTCAACCATCGCCATTGCGCCCTCTTTGGCATCCTCTGAATGAAATAGCGCGGGTAGATAGCTATGAATATTGCCCAATGCTACGCCTGCGCCATTACGCGTGGCGTCTTGTGCTGACGATATCAGCCCTTTTACCCCAAGTGGTGCGGCAGTGCTAATCTCTTTTGCGACGGTTAACGCGCGCGCGTATTCTTCGCCATTGAGCACGACTTCACTGACTAAACCGAGCTTATCAGCGGTTTGCGCGTCGAAGTTTTTGCCTGTTAATAGATACGGCATGGCTTTTTGCCAGCCAGCCGCCGCGACAAATCTTACCGTTGCCCCACCAAAGGGCATGATACCGCGCTGGACTTCCATCTGTGCAAAGTTGCTATTATCACTGACGATGACCACATCGCTATTAAGCATCAGCTCGATACCAGCGGTAAAGCAAGTGCCTTGTATCGCCACCACCACAGGTTTAGTACGCAATTTACCACCGACGCCCCACGGATCGATTTGGCTATCATCAAATACAAACACCCCTTTAGCGACTTTGTCTTGCAGCTCCATCAGATCGAGACCTGCGGTAAAATGCTCACCGTGGGCGAATATCAGCGCACAACGCAGATTATCGTCGTCTTCGTAGTTGGTTAGCGCAACAGAGAGTTGCTTGATCATATGACTATCAAAGGCATTGCGCTTATCCGCGCGATTAAAGCCAATCAAGCAAATGTATCCATCAGTGTCATAAGTAATACGGTTATCGGTGGTCATAGTGCTATCCTTGTCGACGTTGTGATTATTTAGCAAGCGGGCTTTTAATATAGACATCCTAACGCGATTACACAAGTAACAAAGCGCTCTACCATAGCAGTTGGCAATATCACGCTAAAATGATACCGCGCTATTTTCTTTTATAGAGTTGACCTCATTTAGAATTAGTGCAAAGATTGAGCGAATAGCCGCAAGACGCAGAGCACTTTATGGAATTTTGGCACGGGTTTTGTTAATTACGAGCGTGCATCTGCTTGCTGCCGCCTCGCCAGGGCCTGATTTTGTACTGGTTTCACAGCAGACCTTAGCTAAGGGTCGTCGCACTGGTCTAATCTGTAGTCTAGGCATTACCCTCGGTCTTGCCATTCATATTATCTACTCTGTGCTAGGACTGGCTACAATAATTGCGCATTCGCAGCCTCTACTGACGGCTATAAAATGGTTGGGTGGTAGCTATCTTATTTATTTAGGCTGGCAAGGTATCCAAGCTAAGCCAAAAAAAGTATTAGGTGATAGTGATAATAGACCACAACCTATCATCGCCAAAACTGAGACTAAGAATAGAGCGACTCAACCGCTTGCGAACCAGCCAGCTTCAATGGCAAGACCCGTTGTAAATAAAGATCATCAACAAACAGAGTCCACCGTTGCTATCTTGCGCCGTGGCTTTTTTTGTAATGTCTTTAACCCTAAAGCGCCAGTGTATTTTGTGGCAATATTTACTTTAGTATTATCGCCTGATATTCCGCTTTGGCAATTGGCTATTTATGGCGTATGGATGATGGTATTGCAGATGGCATGGTTTAGTACTGTGGTGATGCTGCTATCCATTCCCACTATTCTCAGACGTTTTCAGCGCTTTGAGCATTGGATTGACCGTATATTGGGTAGCGCAATGATTGTATTAGGGTTAAACCTTATTTTTCGCAATCGATAAAACATTAGTGACTCGCAAAATCTGCTAAAATGTCTAGTTATATTCAAACTTTGTAGCCCAATATTATGAACAGCCGAAACAACACTAGTACCCATAAAAACCGCTCACCTGCGACCGCCAAAAAGCTTGGCCAACTGCATCCTCGTAATCCACATCAAGGTCGCTATGACTTTGCAGCTTTGACTCGCGCCCTGCCTGAATTAGCCAAGCATACTATTACCAACCCTAAAGGTGAGTCGACGATTAACTTCTCCGATCACGGGGCGGTGCGCGTGCTGAATCAAGCGCTATTAGCACAATTTTATGGGGTGAAGTTTTGGGATATTCCTGACGGCTATCTGTGTCCACCGATTCCAGGTCGCGCTGATTATATCCATTATATCGCTGACTTATTGGCACAAACGACACATGCGAATAAAGACAGTACCCCGCCGACAGGTAAGCAAATTCATGCCTTAGATATCGGTACAGGTGCTAGCGCGATTTATCCAATTATCGGTAGTCAAAGCTATGGCTGGCGCTTTACTGCCAGCGACATTGATCCAATTTCGGTCAATACCGCAGCCCTTATTTGTGAGACTAACCCTAAGCTAAAAGGCGCAGTAAAAGTTAAACTACAGCCTGAGCCTAAGAGTTTCTTTAAAAATATCATTGGTCGTCAAGATTACTTCGATGTGGTGATCTGTAACCCTCCGTTTCATGCCTCAATGGCAGAAGCAATGGAATCCAATAGCCGCAAGCAACATAACCTGCAACGACATCGCGGCAAAAACGAGAATGAGCAAGTCAGCCGTAGCTCAACCAAATCAGGTAATGCCGCGCAAAACCTAAACTTTGGTGGTCAACATAAAGAGCTGTGGTCTACAGGCGGCGAGATTACTTTTTTGACCAATATGATTAAAGAGAGTGCCAACTTTGCCGAACACGTTGGCTGGTTTACATCACTGGTATCAAAATCAGAGAACGTAAAACCTTTACAGTTATTATTAAAGCAGCTCGATGTTGCGCAGATGCGTATTATTGAGATGAGCCAAGGTCAAAAGAGCACGCGAGTATTGGCATGGCGCTTTACTATGGATGAAGAAGAATAGTTTTGCCTATTAGGTTTCACATGGAACATTAAGTAATCTTGAACTAATCCTTTAAGTTTCATGTGAAACAAAAACACCGCTTTAATGATTAAAGCGGTGTTTTTTATCGGCTGATATTCCTTTAGTCATCGACTCGCTCCCAGAAACTATACTTTTTACCATGCTTGTCATAAAGCGCTTTGATGTAGTTTTGATGCGTCATTAAGGTACTGTAGCTCTCTACTGTGTTGCCAATGCTGGTATTGAATGCAATAAGTTTTTTGCAATAGCGAGCTGCATAACCATAAGCTTTGCTACGACCTTGATCTAATATATCGTCAATCAAACTGCGATAAATAATGACCTTTATAAGATCTGTATTTTCTGGTAAGTCTTTTAGCAACCGCGTCAAGGTCTCATAGTGGATATCATTAAAATCAAGATGACGAGTAACGGCTACTTGATTCGCAAGTATCGTCTCATTTATCTCTAATAATAGTGAAATAGCATCAACAATACTTTCTTGCTGCTCAGCTAATTTATAAGCCGTTTTACGTAATTTTGCTTGCTGCGCTGGGCTAGCAATAGCCATTATTGACTGGAGCCTTTGCGGTGACGCGTGTAGTTCAAATGCTTCGTTAAGTGTGAGCATCTGTGCCTCGCTATTTCCTTGTAAGCGATAAATTTCACTTAGCCAATCCAAACGTTTTAATTGCTCTTGCTTATTTTGCTTACTATTATTTTGCCAGACCTCATTTAAATAATACTCAGCTTTATCAAAAGCCTTATGATCTAGCATAAATGGTAATAGCTCATTCAATTGCTGCGAGGTCATAGCATCTTTAGGATAAATCCGTAAATATACTTTCTCGAACAAAGCCACATTACCCAGTGCCCTAACCAACCCTATCAGCGTCACTTCTGTTTTCAGCTTTTCCTGATGATTTGCTCTACTATGATCGTACGATCTTTTTGTAGATAGACTTTTTATGCTCTCTGATGAATCTTGTTCAAACAAGCTTTCATAATACTGCTCATAGTCCTCAATAAGCCCTGCTATTTCAGACTCTGATAACAGCTGATTAACACCTTCTATTAGCGCTTCTTTAGTAGCGTAAATATGACCAAACCCGTAGTCATTCTCATCAATTAAGGTCTTAATTTTCTGTTGCCACGCTTGACTTAAGATATCCTGCTCATCTATAGGTAAGCTGAGTTTTTCTTGCTCGTAGCATTTACTGGCTACTGTCAGCCAAGACTCAGCAGCACTTCTATAAGTCTTGGCGACCTCGCCATTATCTTCACAGCGCTGTAGACTGCTATTGCTTGATTCAAGGAACAGCTCTAATAGATTCAGACAGATATCAGCTTGTTCAGGATATAAGCTCATAATGTCATCGGCTAAATATTGTAGCTCAGTGGCGAATTCACTGACCCTCCAGTATTCAACGAACGCATGACGACGACGCAGCCCTTTTAAATTCGAAGTCAGCTTTTTGATCAGTTTGGGCGTATCAGATTGCAATAATAGACGCTCTATCTTTTTATCTAACAACTTATCTACGCCTTGTACCTCAGCGACAAAGTTTACTAAAGTGGCTTTGGATAATTTGCTTAGCGCTTCTTTTTGTTCTGTCGTCAGCATAATAAAGCCCCTACTCTTCACCAATAATTATAAATCCTAGCCTATACTTTATATTGTTTCACATGAAACAAAAAAGCCACCTTGCGAGCAAGATGACTTTTATTATAGGTATTTTTACTGTAAATCCAAACCAAATATCTTATTTAGATATCTGCTTTAAAT
Source organism: Psychrobacter sp. M13 (assembly GCF_030718935.1). Taxonomy (NCBI): domain Bacteria; kingdom Pseudomonadati; phylum Pseudomonadota; class Gammaproteobacteria; order Moraxellales; family Moraxellaceae; genus Psychrobacter; species Psychrobacter sp. M13. The sequence continues at coordinate 7,331 of NZ_CP132194.1, read as the reverse complement.
ATCTGCTTTAAATATCTAGGTTAGATACGGTCAGCGCATTCTCTTCAATAAAGATACGACGTGGTTCAACATGATCGCCCATCAAGCATGTGAACATATGATCGGCAGCGATTGCATCTTCAATAGTCACGCGCAGCATACGACGGTTTTCAGGATCCATTGTAGTATCCCAGAGCTGATCCGCGTTCATCTCTCCTAGACCTTTATAGCGCTGTACCGATAGACCACGACGCGCATCAAGCATCATTTGCTGCCAGAGATAATCAAAGTCACGTACTGGAATATCTTTATTAGCACTTGTCCCTTCACGGCGAATAAAGGCATCATCTTCTAGCAAAGTATTCCACTCACTCGATAAACGCAGGAGTTTGCTGTACTCGCCTGAATTGATAAAGCTAGCATCTAGCAAATAGTGATGCGCCAATTGATGCACATAAACGGTTATGCGTGGTAACCACTGCGGTCTTTTCGACTCAGTTTCAACATCAGTAACGGTTTCACCATCTACGCTGGCAATCTCAGGCTGTACTTGCGGTTTCATGCCTAACAGATCAGCAGTCACTGCATCAGTAGCCGCAGATACAGGCGCATGAATATCAACCAGCTCAATCTCAGAATTTAGATCAGCCCCAAAAGTATTGAGCTGAACTTGCAGCTTATCCGCCCACTCTTGCATCACACCTTTATCGTAAGTCATATCGGTGCTGAGCTTTGGCGTATGCGTTAGCGCGTCTAATAAAACAGCGGGATAGCGAATCTGCAATCGCGCTTTAATCAGCTGAGTCTGGTTATAGTCGTTCAGCAAAGTTTCAAGCGCTTGACCTGTAATAGCAGGCGCATCCGCACTGATATGTAGCTTAGTATTATCAATCGTTGATGATAATAGATAAGCTTTTAGCGCTTCATCGTCTTTAAGGTACAGCTCTTGACGACCTTTTTTGACTTTATAAAGCGGTGGCTGAGCGATATAAATATAGCCGCGTTCAATCAACTCAGGCGTTTGACGGAAAAAGAACGTCAATAGCAAGGTTCTGATGTGTGAACCATCAACGTCCGCATCGGTCATAATAATAATTTTATGATAGCGGGCCTTATCAGGGTTATACTCATCAGGACCAATACCACAGCCAAGCGCGGTAATTAAGTTACCAACCTCAGCTGAAGACAGCATCTTATCAAAGCGTGCGCGCTCAACGTTCAGGATTTTACCTTTGAGCGGTAAAATAGCCTGTGTCTTACGGCTACGACCTTGTTTGGCACTACCGCCAGCTGAGTCCCCTTCCACTATGTATAACTCTGATAATGCAGGATCTTTTTCTTGGCAATCAGCCAACTTACCAGGCAAACCTGCAATATCCAAAGTGGTTTTACGACGGGTCATTTCACGCGCTTTACGAGCAGCATCACGGGCACGAGCGGCGTCAATAATCTTGCCAGCGATCGCTTTACCAGCGCCTGGATTCTCTTGTAAATAGTCATTAAACTTATCATGCATCGCTGATTCGACAGCAGACTTAACTTCGCTTGAGACCAGCTTATCTTTAGTTTGACTGGAGAACTTAGGATCAGGTACTTTTACTGAGACGATAGCCGTCAAGCCTTCACGAGCATCATCACCAGTGGCAACGACTTTTTCTTTTTTAAATAAATTCTCGCGATCCATATAAGTATTTAGACAGCGCGTTAATGCCGAGCGAAAGCCTGATAGATGGGTACCGCCATCGCGCTGTGGAATATTATTGGTAAAGCACAGCACTTTTTCGTTATAAGTATCCGTCCACTGCAGTGCAACTTCAACACTGATGCCGTCATCTTGCTCACTGGTAAAGTGAAATATCTCATTGACGTTATCTTTGCCTGCGTTAATGTAGCTGACAAACTCAGATAGGCCGCCTTTGTGCTCAAACTCATGACGCTTATCGATGCGCTCATCAGTTAAGACAATACGCACGCCTGAGTTCAAAAATGACAACTCGCGTAGACGCTTGGCTAAAATATCGTATTCAAAGATAGTACCTGTGAACACGTCATTGCTCGGATAAAAACGAATTTGTGTGCCCGTTCTATCGGTAGCTTCTTGTTGTTCGATATCAGCGTCAGGTACCCCATCAGTATAAGTCTGATGGTAATGGAAGCCTTCACGCCAGATATTCATCTCTAAATGTTTAGACAGCGCATTCACCACCGATACGCCAACCCCATGCAAGCCGCCTGACACTTTATAGCTATTATCATCGAACTTACCACCAGCATGCAGTACAGTCATAATAACCTGAGCCGCTGACACACCTTCTTCTGGATGGATATCCACAGGCACACCGCGACCATTATCCATAACGCTGACTGACTCATCTTCATGAATGATGATATCGATCTGATCACAGTGACCAGCAAGCGCTTCATCGATAGAGTTATCAACGACTTCAAAGACCATATGATGCAAGCCTGTGCCATCATCGGTATCGCCAATGTACATCCCAGGACGCACGCGCACGGCCTCTAAGCCGCGCAGTACACGGATATCTTTAGAACTATAGTCGGATGGGACTGTTCCAGAAGCGCTTATTTCAGAAACAGTATCAGGGGCGATGATTTGAACGCTAGTCTCTGTCAATACTTGCTCATTATCAGTAGGTAATGAATCACTCATGTGCATTCCTTAATCAAGCCATAATCAGCGATTCGACACCGCTATACATTTCAATGTACTGCCGTAATCTCATCTAAGATTTAGCTTATCAACGTTAATATCTTTGAATAAAGTATGATGTCACTATACAAAAACTAAATAATTTCGGGCTAGTCAGCCAATGCTTTATTTTTAACTTATCAAGACACTGACTAAAGGCTAATTATTAAAATAAAAGCTTTTATTATCAATTGTGTATACTCTTAATGAGTTGAATAATCAATAATATAAAACTATCTACAGACCTACTTAAAATAGGACGAAAACGAAGGTTCATTTTAGCATTTTTCTGGGCTTAAGTCACTGTTTACCAGCGATATTATAAAGATAGCTAGGCTTAAATTTTATAGAAAACAAGCTAGTATCAACAGTGCCAATTTGGGAGGGAATAATTGCGGATGAGCAAATAAAAAGGTCATATAAGTATTTGCTTGATGATTGAATCGTCTTCATCAACCTGTCGTCATTAACCTATAGTAAGCTGCCCTTGTTTCATGTGAAACACATTAGGGTTAGACCAGTATTTAGTGATAAGTGGTAGCACATCCTCTGTTAGGCTTGTGATAAATACTTGGCAAGGTAGCGTTGATAAAGTGGCCAATAAGATATCCAAAGCTTTATCGTCAAGCTCTGCAGTAATATCGTCTAATAAAACTACTGGTGTTGCTTGTCGCTGTGTTGTTGTATTAACTTTCTTTATCACATCATCTCTCATACTTGATTTAAACACATTATCTAACGACATTACTTGATCAGTATCATTCAATAATAGTGGTAATTGTGACAGTCTTAATGCGGTAATAAGCAGCTTCTTTTCACCGCGCGATAATACATTAGCCGCCTGCTCTTTTATTACTGGCAGCTTACTGACCTTATCCACAGGAACATCACTGATGCTGTTAGCCGATGTTTCGTTGTCCGCTGTATTCTGTAGTTGATCTATCTTGTTAAAGCTATTCGAGCGCCAATGAACATGTATATCCGCACGGTGACTGCCTATACGCGTATAGCCAAGCTGTAGGTCTTGCGATAAGCGCTCGTGCAACTGCGCATCGAGAGCGATGCTAGTATCATAACCTGCATTATAAGTTAAGCTCAGTTGCTCAGCATAATTGGGCAGTAGCTGCTTAATACTAGCCTCAAAGTAAGGCTGCCATGCTCTAAAGACGCTTTCACGGTAGTGATGAATCAATGCAGCGTGATTGGCAAAGCCTTTATCCCAGGCTTTGAGCTCATTAAGCTGTGCGGATGTTAGGGTGCTAGCTTGTTTGAGCAAACTATTGCGTTGTTTCAACAGACGCTGATATGCCACCCACTGTGAATGGAACCCTGGTTTCATGTGAAACACTAGCCAATCAAGCAATTGACGTCGACTGGCACTCCCCTGCTCTAACATATCCATTGATGAGGGATCTATCAGTAGCGTTGGTAATTGCTCAGTAAGTATGCTTTGGTTATAAACAGTAGATTGATTGAGGCGCAGGATAGTTGTGGCATCAGTCTGTTTTTGAATAGCTGCAGTACTACCGTCAGCGAGCCTAGCATGGACAGTAGTCGCTTGCTTATGATGTTGTATATAGCGTTTGGGCTGATGATGACGAAAGCTCTTGCCACGTGATAATAAGAATACAGACTCAAGCAATGAAGTCTTACCACTACCGTTGACTCCAATAATGACATTGCATTGAGCCGCTTGCATATCTACTTGCTCAAGATTGCGTAAATGCGAGACTTGTAAGCGTTCAATCATAGCTACTATAACCGTCCCTGTTTATCAATCGTCACAATCTCAATGGCTATTTTAATCACAAAACTCTTAACTAAAAACTTTTAACCAAAACACTCAACAACAATAAACAAACCTTTGTTTATTTGTCGTACTTATATACGCATTGGCATAATGACATATTGATGAAACTCATCGTTAAGCTGATTGACCAGTACAGAGGCATTAGACTGACTCATATGCATTTGCAAATCGCCTTGGATGACGCCTAACACATCTTGCAGATATGCCGCATTAAAAGACAGTTCCATCGGCTCACCTTGATACTTAGCTTGAATCATCTCGACCGCTTCATCTTGCTCAGCATTATTAGCACGAATCTCAACCATACCATCACTAGCAAAATTAAACACGACGCCGCGTGACTTCTCGTTACTCAAAATAGCAACTCGACGCAAAACATCAGACATCTTTTCCTGACTAAACAAAGCTAGTTTATCGGTATTACTTGGCATTACCCGACGATAATCAGGGAATTTACCATCGATAAGACGCGCAGTGAAGGTTACCATCAAGTCTTGACTCACTTGACCCATACTATCAACGTCGCCAAAGGGCAAGCTCACTTGCAAAAACTCACGACCAAAGCTTAGCGTAACGTTATTATCCTTATCACTCAGCATTTTACCTAATTCTGTCGCTAAACGCTCAAGTTCGATCACTGCCTTACGCGGCAAAATAGCCTGCATGTTTAGCTCACTGCTGACATCGATAACGCTACGAGCCAGTGCCAGTCTATGCCCGTCAGTCGCGACAGTTGTTAGCTGCTGCCCTGAGATATCAAACAACATACCTGTCAGATAATAACGCACATCTTGAATAGCCATAGCAAACTGAGTTTTGTGAATCAAGTCAACAAGGCGATTACGACTCATCGTAAGCGGCGTAATATTCTCAGGGTTACCTAGACTTGGATAATCCTCACTCGGCAAAGTTCCTAAGGTAAAACGGCTCTTACCACTGGTTAGTAGACAACGCTCATTTTCTTGCGTAGCAAGATTAATCAGCGCTTGAGCTGGCAATGACTTACAAATATCTCTTAATTTAGTTGCTGGTAGGGTAGTTGTACCTTCTTCAATACAAGCCCCGATTGGTAGTTTAAGCGTTGAGGTCAGCTCAACCTCTAAATCAGAGGCAGTCAAGATCAGCTCAGACTCAGATAACTGCAGCTTTATATTGCCTAGAATCACCATATTATGGCGCTTATCGGCGGCTTTGGCGATTAAGTTGATAGCTTTTAACAATGACTCTCGATTGATTGATAATTGCATGTGTATTTCTCTTATTAATAATGCTTTTCTGTGAAATATTTTTATGATTATAAACCATATCTAAGCGCTAAAACATAGCAAAACTAATGACTATCGCATAGTACTACAACTGATACTACCCAGCTTGTAGCATCATCGCTAAAGCTTTGTAGTCTTTATCAAAGGCAGGGTCTGCGGCGCGTAGTTCAGCGACTTTATCGCAGCCATGCATCACTGTTGTATGGTCACGACCACCAAAAGATTGACCAATATCTGGATAGCTATCGCCCGTCAGCTCCCGTGATAGCGCCATGGCTATTTGTCTTGGCCGGGCAATTGTGCGCGTACGTTTGCGCCCCATTAGATCCTTTACGGTTATATCGTAATACTCAGCGACTACTTTACGGATATTATCCATATTAACCGCTTGCACGCGCATAGCTACGATATCTTTTAACGCATACTGTACCATCTCAAGGGTAATAGGGGCGCCTGTCAAATTAGCATTAGCAAATACTTGGTTTAAGGCACCCTCCAAACGTCTAACGTTAGAAACTACGTTTTGTGCGATAAACAAAGCACACTCTTTTGGTAGCAACATTCCGTAAGAATCAGCCTTCTTTTGCAGGATCTGTACCCGAGTATCGATCTCAGGTGGCTCTACTGCGACTGTCAAGCCCCAAGAAAAACGCGATCGAAAGCGCTCATCAAATTCAGTCATTTGTGAAGGATGGCGATCTGAGGCTAGTATCAGCTGCTTGTCGCCACTGGTAAAATCAGCAAATAAAGTTAAAAACTCATTACTACTTTTAGTCTTTCCTGCAAGCACATGAATATCATCTACAATTAATAGATCTACTTTTTTTATTTTCTTTTTAAAATCTTCTATTTTATTATTTCTTAATGAGTAAACTAATTGATTAATAAATTTCTCAGAAGTGAAATAATAAAAACTTCTATTATTTTTTAAATAGCGCTGAGCTACAGAATGCATTAAATGAGTTTTCCCCAAACCTGAAGGTCCGTATATAAATAAAGGATTATGACGATTTTTTGATTGTGGTTTGGTAAGCTCATAACAAGCCTTGTAAGCTAAGTTGTTAGACTTGCCTGTGACGAAGGTTTCAAAGGTAAAATCAGGATTGAGATAGCTCAGGGATTTAATGTCAGCTGAGTCAATCAGTGCCGCTTGCGAGGTATTTACTTGCTGCTTATTATTTAAGTCCTTAGCGTTATTATCTGAACTCGCTAGGGTAGGGGAGAGCTGGTTGCCTGTAAACAACGAAGTAGAAGACGTTTCGTTATTATCTATCGTTCCTGTTTCACTAGCATCGACATTTTGAGCATTACTATGACTATTATTATCTACACGAACCACCACCTCTTCAATACTGTTTTGACTGTGTTTGATAACTAACTGCTCAATATCTGCTAGATGGTTCTTTTTTATGTAAGTAACGAAGTAGTCGTTAGGCGCTCTAATGATTAGCGTTTGCTCTTCTTTATGTACTGACAAAGGTCTTAGCCACATCGTAAAAACGTTATCTTTCACACGATAACGTAGATCGTCTAAGCATTTGTCCCAAAGTATAGCGGTATCTATCAT